>NZ_NWUC01000003.1 GCF_002750855.1 Neopararhizobium haloflavum
GCGCTCCCGTATACCCGTCACATTTTTCATTGCCAGCCCTCAACCATCCCTGTGGATGGTAAATGGATGCTTCATTCCAGATATCAAGCATGGCATCGCCATTTTGCGCTCGAAGCTCAACGACCACCTGAATGGCCCTTTTCCCAGTCCGCCGCCCGGAAGCAGATATCCCGCTGTCCACCCCATGATGGTCGGAGCAACTCGGTATGCCGCGAGTCGAAAGCGGCCATCCACACCGCGTTGGATGGCCGCTCAAACGTCAGATCTCGGTTCGCTCAGCCAAGAGGAGCGCGTCCTCCACGCCGACGCCAAGATAGCGCACCGTTTTCTCGATCTTGGAGTGACCAAGTAAGATCTGGATGGCGCGGATGTTGCCCGTCGCCCTGTAGATCATCGACGCCTTGGTGCGTCGGAGCGAGTGCGTGCCATACTCTTCCGGACGCAGTCCAATCGCGGTCACCCATTCGTCGACCAGACGCGCGTATTGCCTCGTGCTCATGTGGCGGGTGTGATCAACCCGGCTCGGGAATGCATAGTCCTCGATCGACCCTCCACGTCGTTCAAGCCAAACCAGAAGGCTGGCTCTCACGTCGCTGGTAATCTCGAACTGGACGGGTCGACCGGTCTTCTGCTGAACCACCGTCGCGCGAGTCCTTACCTCTGATCCGGCGACTACATCGCGAATCCTGATCTTGACCAGGTCGCAGCCGCGAAGCTTGCTGTCGATTGCCAGATCAAACAGCGCTCTGTACCGAACGCGTCTCTCGCGATCGAGGAAAAAGCGAATTGCCCAGATTTGCTTCTGGGTGAACGGACGCTTGGTGCCGACCTTCTTTCCGGCGTTCCAAGCCGCTCGCTCGCGGATAGCATCATCGAATTGAGAATGGCCCATTTGACTTTCTCCTTGGCCTTGATTGGCCGAGAGAGAAACGTCCCAATATACTGCCGCTCAGGGGCCGGAAGCGGAATGGCAGGCTTTGGTTATCGATGCCGGGAAAGCCGCCGTTCGTTGAGCTGGTTCTAAGTTCCCGGATGATCCAGAGCCGGCTACTCAGCTGCACGAAGCCCCCAGAGTCGGACTGTTGTCTATGCGGGTGGATCGTCAATCCGCATTGCTTAGAGATCGCGTATTGCCACTCTCCTGCTCGTTCTCCGGACGGCCGCCCGATCTTCAAACCGCAATCGCCTCCACGTCCTCGAACGAGGATCGGGGGTCCAGACCGAAGAGGACAGTGGCGTCATCCTCCCGCGTCACATCGCCCCGTGGATCACAAGAGAGCGCATTCCGAATGAAGCTCGGCGCCAACCACGGACTTCGCGATCTGGACTAGGTGCGGATGGTGCGTGAAGAACAGCACCTGTGTGGTCCGGGCGACCTCAGCGAGGACACGGAAGCCTGCCTCAGCGCGCCGGTCGTCGAAGTTCACGAAGAGGTCGTCTGCGAGGAACGGCAAGCCGACCCCTGCCGCAACAGACTGCTCAAGCGCGGCCAGCCGCAGCGCGAGGAAAAGCTGGTCGGTGGTGCCCTCGCTCATCGCGTCAACTTCGACCATGGTCCGCATGTCGTCGCGCATGCCCAGAAGTCGCGGGCTGGGAGCGTCAGTATCCACCTTGAGCGTAGTGTAACGCCCTGTGGTGAGCGTCGAGAAAAGCTCGCCCGCCCGCAGGAGCAACGGATCCTGATGCCGCTCTCGATACTTCTCGATCGCCCACTTAAGCGTCACGGCCTGAGCCCGCTTCAGAATGTAGTCCTCCGCTAGCACCTCCAACTCGGAACGGGCCTGCTCGGCATCGGCAGCCGCGTCTACTGCGGAGGTCCTATCGGTATCAAGGGCGGCGAACGTCGCCCGTGCATCGCCATGCGCGGTAGCAGCCTCGTCGACCGCGGCGTTAAGCTCTTCGAGCCGGGAGCCGAGTGACTCCAGTTGCGCAGCAACATGGTCGGGATCGGCCTCGCCGACGGCCTCCAGCAGATCGTCGAGTCTGAGGCCGTCGCCTGCCTCCAAGATCGTGCGCTCGGTCGCGGCGACCTCATCGACCAACCCGCGCTTGGCCCGCGACCGCTCGATCGCCGCGCCGAGCGCGACCCTGTCCGCCGAACATGTCTTGGCGAGCAGCGTCGCCAGGACCTCCTCGGTCGCTTTGAGCTTGGCTTGCGCCTCCTGAAGCTCGCCATGGCGGCGCTTGTCCTCGTCGTCCAAGGATCCGTTCAGCGTCTCGGCGCTCCGCGCAGCCGCGAGCCGATCGCGAAGTGAGCGCAGGCGTTCCTGAACCTCCCCCGCCGGGACGCCGATCGCATCGGCAAGCTGGCCCACCGCCGCCGCATGCTCGCGCGTGTCCCGGCCGATGCCCTCGATACGCCGCCGCAGCGACGCCTCATACGCCGTCGCCTCGCGCAACTCGTCGAGCAGGTCGAGCACCGCCGAACAGGCCAACACGTCAATGTCCAGACCTGCCTCGGTCAACGCTGCGCGCCACGCATCGCCGTTCGCATCCAGCGCGTCCTCGGCCGCCCTCTGCCTGTAATCAAGCGCCGCCGTCTCGACGTGGAGTTGGTCGAGTTCGGCTTGTGCCAGGAGCCGCTTCCGGGCGACGTCCTCGAATTCCGCGCGGCGCCTCTCCGCCTTGGCGAGCACGGGCGCGATCGGACCGCCTCCGTCCGCGACGCCGAGTGCCGCACTCATCGCCACCCGGGCGGCGTCGCGCCTGGCGCCGGACAGCTCGACATCCGCTATCAGGTTGCGCACCTCGGCCTGTGCCGCCTCAGCGACGTCGCGGTTCGCCTGCCAGGAGTAGAACCTGCCGGGCTCGAGCGTCGGTAGGCATACATCGGCAAGCCGTCGCATCCAGCCGGCCAGCACCTCCTCGTGACGGGTCCGCGCTGACTGTGCGCGAGCTACCGCCTGGCATTCAGCGAGGCCGTGCGACGCTCGCGTCTGCTCGAGCAGCGATAACCTGCCCGAGGCATCTGCGCTGGCGAACCGCGCATCAGCGCGGTCGTCCGCCGCCGCTACGCTCGACTCGTATCCCGCAATGGCTTCAGCGGGTGCCGGCAAGGCCGCGCCATTCAGCAAATGCTCGCGCAGCGGCCGCCACAGACGGTCACGCTCGGTCCGCACCTCAGCCATGTCCTCGGACGACACCGCGGTGCCGGTCGCCGATTGAGAGATTTCCAATGCGGCGGCAGCCGACTGGTCCGAGGCTCGCTGCGCTGCCTCCTCCTCCCGGCGGACCTCAGCCACCAGCGCCGCCAGTGCGTCGCGCGCTTCGTGAACCTCGCTGTCGTCAACCCTTGCGAGGCAGGCCAACGCGTCCCCGTCGCCCGTCCAGGGTGCGAGCCGCGCGAGGGCGTCGTCGGCCCGGCGCGTTGCACCGTCCAGCTTGGCCCGCAACGCATCGCAGCGTGCGTCGACATCGGCTCCGAGCGCACGCGCGTGATCGACGGCGGAGGTCAGCGCATCGACCGCGTCGCTGATGATTGTCGCGCCGAGCGCCGCCGCCGCACGGCCACGCCGATCCTCGACGCGCCGCCGGTCGTCCTCGACCTGACGCATGGCCAGGCGCTGCTCGCTGTCCACGCGGGCGAGTTCGCGCAGCCGGGCCGCCAGCTCGCGTTGAGGCGTCGCGTCGGCGTTCCGGCCGGCCTCGGCGCGAAGCCGACGGACCGTCGCCGCGGCATCGGCATGCTCAGCCTCAAGGCCAACGAGGTCGCGCTTCGCCTTCACTTCGGCACCCGCATCGGCGACCAAGCGATCGATCTGATCGGCGACGCCCACCACCTGTGGGTCAGTCGACACCGCAGCGCGGCGGTCGGCGATGTCGGCCCGAAGCCCCTCCGCGGCCGATATCGCCCGCACTGCCTCTTCGGCCTCGCGCACTAGTTCCTCCGCAGCCGTTTCACGCTGCCGGCCCAGGTCGACGACACCGTCATATCCAACGAGCGCCATGGTCTGCTCTTCGCGCCGACGAACGAGCGGTGCGAGGCGTCGAACGCGCTCGGCGGCCCGCGATTCCGCCTGCACCGCGTCACGATCGCGGCGCGCGGCCTCTAGCGCCTCGCGGGTCCGCTCGGTGGCGGCCCGCGCGTCCGACCACGCCTTCGGCTTCAATGCGTCGTCACGAACCAACCGCGTGGATTCTGCGAGCTGACGCTGGGCCACCGTGAACGTGCGGCTCCCGCGGTTGGTCGGCCCCCATATGGCGTCGGCCTCCGCCTCCAAGCGCCGCAATTCGTCGGATAGGCCGGTCAGCCCGGAGCCGGCGGCGAAGAGCGTCCGCCCGACGTCGTTCTTGGCCTCCACCATCGCCTTTCCGCCAGAGCGGAGAACCTCCTGATCGAGACTGAAGGATAGGCCGAAGGTATCCCGGGTTTGGCCACGCAACATCGCAGCGAGTGGAGCCTCGTCGATCGGGATGTCGTCGACACCAAGCAGTGTGCCGCTGGTACCCTTCTTTCGGCGGCAGGCAAACGTCGTCCCGCCATCCTCCAGCACCGCACCGACGCGGAGCAGGGAATAGTCGAAGAGGAAGTTGTACGGCGAGCGGACGGGGAACCCGAACAGCAGGTCGGAGACAGCCGCCAGCGACGTCGTCTTGCCCGCCTCGTTCTCGCCATAGATGACGTGGAGATCCGGAGTGCCCGGGCGGAAGTTCAGTTCGCAGTCCTCAAAGCGCCCATAGCGCTCGAGCGATAGGCGTGAGAAGCGCATGGTTAGCCCTCCGCCGTGAGGCGCGACCGCAACGCGGTCGACGCGGTGCGCAGGACGCCCGACCAGTCGCCGCGGGCGGCGGCGAGTCGAAGTTCGCCCTCGTCGGGATCGCCGAGGGACGTGCTAGCCGCCAGCATGAAGCGCTCGAGGTCGTGGCTCAGCGCATTGATGAGGTCCGGGTCGCTCGCCGCCTCGTCGATCATGGTGCCCAGGTCGTCGCTGACGACGAGGCCCGTGCGCGCCGGCTCGGTAACTTCGACCCGGACCTTCTCGACGAACAGATCCGGGGATATCGAGGACGCGATCGCGCGGACATCGTCGCGCAGCGTCGCGGCACTATCATGGAGCGCGCCCGCCTCGACCGTCTCGCCGCCCAGCGTGAGGCGCGCGATTAGCGGCCGACCCGATGCGTTCGCGCCGTGAAGCCCCACGAGTGCAGAGCGCAGCAGATCCCCGACCTCATCCATTCGCGCTCCGGCGCAGTTCACGTCGAGACGTACCCATCGGATAACGTCGAGCTCGATCCGCTCGACAGAGGCAACCTCGCCGTCGTCAACTGCAACCAGGACCGCGCCCTTGGCTCCGATCTCTCTGATGGTTCGCCCTTGCACGTTGCCCGGGAAAATTACGTGGGGCTCGGTGCTGACCACCTCGAACTCGTGGACGTGGCCGAGCGCCCAATAATCATAGCCCCGAGATTTCAACTCCTCGACGGTACATGGCGCATAGCCGACATGTCCCGGTCGACCGGCCAGCGCTGTGTGGAGCATACCTATGTTGAACGCATGCGGCTCGGCCGGCGGGTAGGCCAGCACAAGGTTTTCGGTGACCGCCGGCGTCGAAAAGCTCTGGCCATGGACCGCGACGGAAAGCTCGGGAAGGCGATGAGTCTCGGGCCGCCGCGATCCGAACAGCCGGACGTTCGGCGGCCAGGGGACCGTGCGCGAGATCACGGAGGCAGCGTCATGGTTGCCGGCCAGCAGGAACGCTGGAATACCGGCTTGGTCTAGGCGGCCCATCGCTTTCGCGAAGTATAGACCGGTCCCCATGTCGCGCCAGTCGCCATCGAACAGGTCCCCGGCGATAACCACGAAGTCAACGTCCTCGTCGATCGCGCACTGCACCAGGTTGTCGAACGCCGCGCGCGTCGCTGAGCGGATCTCGTCGACCGGTAGGCCCTCGTATCTCGACAAGCCGTGTAAGGGGCTGTCGAGATGGATGTCAGCGGCGTGCAGAAACTTAAAGCTCGTCAAGCTCATTCCCCCTCTGACTGAATAGGTGCCTCGCTCTCGGAGCCCTACCACAATTGGATGAATGTGAGGGCAATTCACCACTACTTACAAGGCCGCGAACGGATCAGGCCCGATTGGACGGTCGGTGGCCGTATGAAGTCAGTCAGGCCGCGTTCGGGTCAGCCGGCAAGGCGATCACGTTCTCCTCACCAAAAAGCTCGCTGACCTTCCCCAACGCTGCCGCGCCGAGCACCTGCGTGAACAGGAGAGCCAGCCTCCTCTTCGGACGCGAACATGCCACGTAAAACAGGTTGCGGTTGCTCTCAAAGAAGGCCGCCCTGTCCTCAGGAGGCCCGGGATCCATCCATTCCAGCATCTGAGCGAAGTTATACTTGTTCCAGCCGCGGCCGACGATGACAATGACGTTCTCGAACTCGGCACCCTTGACGCCATGCTTCGTCGCGAACGGCGTGTGGCCGTCGATGAAGGCGTCCACGGCGATGAGCTCCGCATAGGGCACCTCGCGAAGCTTCCGCAACTGGGTTACCCGGCGCGGCTCGCCTTCAACCGGATCCGCTCCCACGGCGGCAAGCCGATTCTCGCGGTCGACGACCGCCTCGGGAACGCGCATGTGCGCCTGCGCCCTCATGAAGTCGATTACCTGCCCAATTGTCGCCGTCTGCCTAAGCTCGATGAGCTCCTGGAAGGACTGGGACCAAACCGCCTTGTCCTGATGACGACGGATGTTGGGCCGACCGGCGTCGAGACATCCGAACATCTCGCCGTAGCGCTGCGCTTGGAAGGCGGCGCACGCGGGCTCCACCTGATCCGCAAGGAACTTGATGTGCGGATCCTCCTTCTTCAGCCACGCGTCGTTGTACTGACTGTAGATTTGCTGGATCGTTGGATAGCCCTGTTCCCGTGCGAGGACGCTGTGGCTGAGCATCAGGATCTTCGTCCGCTCGACCGAGAAATCCCAGCCTTCGCCGATGAGTCTGGCCTTGAGATGGTCGAAGTAGGCGCGGGCCGCCTCGGCGCTCGTATCTCCGGTCCAGTGCCCGCCTCCCTGGCCTGTGCGGCGCTGCCCCTGCCAGGCGTTGGTATGGAAGAGCCGCGCCTCGCCGCGCACGTCGGCGTCGCTGGGAATCTGTGGAAGCGCAGGCCTCATGCGGTTGAGCATCGAGACGATAGGCCCGGCCGACCGGAAGTTGGCGTTCTTGTCTATGACCTCAAGCGCGGCGTGCTCAACCGCCCCGCATCCCTCGCCGTAGATCTTTTGCCAGTGATCGCCGAAGAGGCCCACGACAGGGCCGGTGCCTGAGTCGAGGAAGTACTGCTTCAAGGCATCCACGAAGCCGGCGTCGGTGTCCTGATACTCATCGATCAGCAGAATGGGATAGCGCGCGGTCATCACGGCCCGGAACTTGGGCCGTGCGAGGAGCGCGGTCATGAGCGTGAGCACGTCCTCGTGCCGCAACGACACTTCCGTTTCGGTTACACGGGGATAGCCCAGTTCATATTGGATGATACGGACACCGATATCGGCGACATCCGCGTCGGCGAGCCGATCGGTCCAGCCCCCTAGCGTCGGCACCAGCGCACGGAGCTCTGGCTGGAAGTCCTGCAGCAGGGACCAGCAGAAGCCGTGGATCGTTTCTGGTCGTACCGCGGGATGCGCCTGGACGCGGGACGTGATCTCGTCCTTCGCGATGTTCGTGAAAGTTATGCAGCCGATCTGCTGCCGGTTACGAAGGAGCTCGGTACCACGCAGCGCGAGAAGCCTGCGGAGTGCCTTCTCCAGCGAGTAGGTCTTGCCCGCACCGGCGCCGGCCTCGAGACGGAAGCTGCGACCGTGGTCGAAACAAGTGAAGACGCGCTCCAAAGCTACGCGGCCGGCGGCGTCGGCTGGGCTCTCTCCATCAGCCATGGGCGGGCTGTCCGCCGTCGGCAACTTCAACCTCGATCACCTCGGCGACTAGCTCCTCTGCCACCGCCTCGGGCGGTAGAACCGGAGCGGGATTTCCTTCGGCGAGCCACCGCAGACCTTCGGCGATGTATCTGGGTGTCCTCCAAGCCGTGCTCTCGATCGCGTGTTCTAGGGCGAAGCTAGACTTCTTCTGTTCGGCCGCATGCTCATAGGCGAGATTCGCTCGATCCCCCTCGCCAAGTTCGAACAGCTCCGCGTTAGCGAGGATGAACGCGTCCTCGAAACTGCGGGCGGAGGGTCCGCCATCCTCCTCAGGGATTTGATAGGCAAGGCGCCTGCCGGCGCTGATCTTCTCGTCCGCCGTCTTCGCCAGAAGCTGCGCCGGGGACACTTCGGGCGAGAACCAATCCTTGATGCACGCGTTGCTGGTAAAAGTCCCATGCGCCACGGGGACCGCCACGCGCTTGTCACTGGCATTGGGAGCCACGGAGTCGATGTCGGTGATTACAAGCGTGCGCAACTCGAGGAAGTTGAGAAGGTCGTAGAACCGGTGCGCGTACGCACCGCCGACCTCCATCACGGTCAGGTATTGGCTGCTGAGCTGCGGCTGCCCGGCTGCTGCCTCGTCAGTCTTGCGGATCATGGAGGGAAGCAGGAGCCGCTCCGACGTGCCCTCAATCAGGATCGCCTTGTCGGCGAAGAACAGGTCACAGCGTGAGAGCGTGAGATATTGGTGAAGGAATTCGCGCACCGCGGGCTCGGCGCCCGCCATGCCCTGACGCAGATCCTTCACGACCGAACTGCGCATGCCCTCGCCATCGGGAATGGAGAGGAAGTAGCGGAGGCTCTCGAACCGCGCCTCGTTCGCCATGTGCGGGGAATGTGTCGTCACAACGAACTGCACCGGCCACGGCCGATCAGCATTCAGCTGCGCCACGAACGCGGCCGCGACACGCTCGAGCTGCCGGATGAAAACCTCCTGCATCTGCGGATGAAGGTGCGCCTCGGGCTCCTCTATGAAGATGAGGTGGATGCCAGCCGACGTCGGTGCCGCCTGATACTCGCGGAAGAAGCGCAGCAGCTGAAGGAGCATATAAACGAGGTTCCTCGTCCCCAGCCCGTTGTAGGTCTCAGGCAAAGTCATGCCGTTGACGCCGCGATACCTAACCCTCGTGTGGTCCTTGAGGAGCTTGTTCACGTCGAAGCTCGTCTCGGTCACAAGCCCAGGATCTGAAAGACCGGGGTATCCAAACAAATCGAACGTGGGCAGCAACGAGGTCAGACCAGAATTGAAGCTGTTGTGGACGTCGCCCTGAATTGCCTCCACCACGTCCTTAAGTTGCTCTGCGGTCGTCCGCCTGTCCGGGTTGATGTCGTCCGTCAAAGCCGACTGAAACAGCACCTCGACAACTTTGCCGAGGACGTCGCGTTCGCGGATGGTGTCGTCGTCGAGACCACGCTGCGCGTTGATGAAGCCGCCTCCGATCAGCGTCGTGAGCAATTTGGTTTCGAGCAACTTGCGGTTGGTGGCGTCGTTGGGATCGACGGCCTCAAGCGTCCCTGCATAGGCGGACGGGAGCCGTTGGCTTAGGTTCCGAAACAAGCGGGACCGGTCGTCTGCGGCGTCATCGAGCGGTATCAGGTGGTCGGCGAAGAAAGCCTCGGGCGCCGTCGCCTTCGGGCCGAAACGAAACTCCAGGCGGGCCTCGTGACAGTCGTCGTTTAGGTCGATGATGCAGTTGCCCAGCGGTCCGAGATCCGGCGCATCCGTGTCGTATCCGATGTCGAGAACCAACCGGATCGACGGCAGCTGTCCTAGGACATCGGCGGCCTGCGGGTCGGCGCGGTAGGCCTGCAGCGCCTGCCAGAAGCTCTCCTGGCACCCGAGAGAGAAGTCCTCGAGCCGGAACGCCAGACTACCGCCGGATAGGAGCCGCCGGAACAGCTCCGCGATCGAAGTCTTCCCGCTGTTGTTCCGTCCGACGATGAGCGTTGTACGTTGCTCGAACCCAACTACGACATCCCGCAAAAGACGGAAGTTCTCAATTCTGGCCCGCACTATCTGCATTCTCATCCTCCCAGCGCAGAGTTTTAGCCGAAGAATGACCGCATGTCGTTAGATGAAAGCGCCCGCGCAGCTATCGCTTGCAACACAACGTGAATTGATCTATTCACGTAACATATACTTTTTGCGTAAGGTGGATCAATCATGGAATTTCGCGCACCTACCGTCGCCGCGCAGCAGAACGCTAAGGCGCTCAACTACCTCACGAAGAACCTGAAGGATCCTGAGACAGGCCGGCGTGCAGTCGAGAATCTGATCGAGGAGCTGGGCAATGCGGTCGACGGTTACCCGGATTGGCATCCGATCCTTACCGCTCCCACTCGACATGGCTCGGAGCATATCGGCAGCCTCTCTCAGGTGGCGACATATGCGGAGGCAGACCATACAACGGAATTCGTGAGGGGTTTCGTGACCTGCCCCTATTCCGACGAAGGAGCTGACAGACTCGTGGAGGCGGTGCGAGGGGTGCCGGCCCTAGATGCCTATCGGCTAGAGCAGCCGCTCTATGCGGACAGCGCCCATCCGGTCGTCGTGGTGGCCGTTAACGTCGAGCTGGAGGCCGACGGCACCATCAGGAGCAGGGACGCCCTGGCCTGGTTTGTGCAGCTCTCAGCCGCCGAAGCCACCGGCGCGAAGGTGGCTGAGACCTGGTGGAACATCCGCTCGCTCTTACTTGGCAGTCCTCATGGATCGCGATCGTCTCTTTTCGTGAACCAGCACACCGGCGTGCACATGCGCAAGATATTGGAGGCCATGAACGCCAGTGGCATGTTCGGCCCGATCAAGGAGTCCTCGCTTGAGATGCTCTCTCAGAAGAAGCGTGATGCGATCAGCGAGACGCTCATCCGAACCGCCGTCGCAAACTGGGATGGAGAGAGCGCATCATTCGACTTCGATCTGCGGGGCGAGACGTGCAAGGCGTCGCTCAGGGACACCTGGAACGACAATCATGAGATCTCGGTGCGTGTGGAGATCGGAAGGTTCGACCTCTACGTAACCGGCTTCTACTATCCCGAGGATCGCAGAATCACGCACGTTGATCCCCGCGGCAAGCGCGAGTTGGCGGAGAAGTTCCTGTGAGCGTCCAGACCAAACGACAGCTTTCAGGATCTCCAATCCTGGATGCGAATGGCGACAATGGGGGCGCAAAGCAGCCCTATGGGACCTAAGCAATCAGTGGAAACTCTTCGCCCCCAGCCTAGACGAGATCACTGTTGTCGCGACGGGGCTTCTTGGACCTGAGTTCGTCGCAAATGTCGGCCCATTCCTGAGCCATCTGGACCCGCTCGTCCCAATACGAATAACGGTTGTAGGTCCGCCTGACGACGTTCGGGTCCAGGTGTGCCAACGAGGCTTCAATGACGTCGCTATGATATCGACGTCCGTTGAGAATGGTGCTGGCACTGGAACGAAACCCATGGGACGTATGCTCATGCTTGTCGTAACCCATGCGGCGCAGCGCAGAGTTCATAGCGTTCTCTGACAGTGGTCGTTCAAGATTCCGGATAGACGGGAAAACGAGCCGCGCCTTACCCGAAAACTCGCCGATGTCTTTCAGAATCGACACCGCCTGCCGGGAGAGAGGGATCACAAAATCGCGGCGCATCTTCGTGTGGGGCGCCGGCATCAGCCATTCCTTTCTGTCAAAATCGATGTGCGACCATTCCGCCTTCCGAAGTTCGATGGGCGCCGAGGGTAGCAGAGTGCCATGATCTGCAAAGCTGCTCGCAGCGTCACCCAGCCGTCGTATTCATCGACCGACCGTAGAAGCCCACCAAATTTAGCCTCATCCGTGATCGCCGCTTGGGGTGTGCTGATGTTAGATCGCAGCGCCCCCTTCAATGCGAAAGTCGGATCCGTATCTGCCCTCAGAGTGGAGACCGCCATCCGGAAAACGGCGCTGATGGCGGAGCGTACCCGATGGGCAGTGTCGATGCGCCCGCTCGCCTCGACGTGTCGAATGGTCGCCAATATGTCGGCGGCTGAGACTTGAGTAATCGGCTTGTCGTTGAGGTCGATGGCCAGACGCTTCAGATACCACGAGTTCTTAGCGAGGGTCTTTTCCGTCCGTCCCTCAGCCTTAAGACGCTCGATGTACTCGTCCGCCAAGGCGCCGAAAGTGTTTCGCACCACGGCTTCTGTTTCATCGGCTTCCCGCTTGCGGACTTCCGAAGGGTCGATCCCCTTGCCGACGAGTTCGGCTGCCGCGTCCCGAGCGTCACGCGCCTCACGCAGCTTCACCTTGGGATAGGTCCCTAGCGACAGGGTCTTCCTCTTTCCGCCGACTCCATAGTCATAGCGCCACCAAACCGCCCCGTTCGGACGGACAATTGCATAGAGCCCCTTTTCATCGGAAATCCGGTACGGCTTATCCCGACCCTTCGCCTTGCGAATCGCCAATTCACTGATTGCCATTTCCTCAAGCCCCTGACGCAGTAACATGGCCACACAAGCAGTAACTGCATCCAAAAGCTACTGCAGATCAAGCGGGATTGGGTGGATTTGGATGGAACGGAGTGGATAGAAGCAGGCGGTAATGGCCCAAGAAAAACATCGAAAATCAAACCATTAGTCTTCTAATTGGAACTGTTTCAAACAGCTTGAAAAGTGCCTTTGGTGCCCCTGGCCGGGATCGAACCAGCACTCCTTGCGGAACTCGATTTTGAGTCGAGCGCGTCTACCAATTCCGCCACAGGGGCCCTGCCCACGCCCGTTCTTGCCGAGCGCGGAGCGGCAGCCGGACTATACAAATCGACTGCCGGGCGTCAACTTGCTTTTGCCGCGTTCTCGCGGCATTGGTGCGGCGCGCGGTCGATGCCGTCTGCGCGCCCGCTCCGCTCCGTTGCCAGCCGAACCAGGACGTTCATGCTCCGCCGCCTCTATGACTGGACGATGTCGATCGCCGCGACCCGGCATGCCGAAAAGGGTCTCGCTACGGTCTCCTTTGCCGAAAGCTCGTTTTTTCCGATACCGCCTGACGTGCTGTTGATCCCGATGGTCCTCGCCGACCGGCGCAAATGGCTGCGGATTGCAACCATCTGCACCGTCGCCTCGGTCGCAGGCGCGCTGCTGGGCTACGCGATCGGCATGTTTCTCTACGAGGCGATCGGCCAGCCGATCCTGAACTTCTATGGCAAATCCGATGCGTTCGAGGAGATGCGCGCGCTCTACAATTCACCATGGGGCGGCTGGGCGATCCTGTTCGGCGCCGTCACGCCATTTCCCTACAAGGTGCTGACAATCTTTTCCGGTGCGACAGGCTTCAATCTGGCACTGTTGATCGTGATAAGCATCGTTGGCCGGGGGTTTCGATTCTTCCTCGTCGCGGGCCTCCTCTACTGGATCGGCGAGCCGATCCGGCTCTTCGTCGAGAAGTATCTCGGCATCCTGTTCACCCTCTTCATCGTGCTGCTTTTCGGCGGGTTCTACGCCGTGCGCTACATGTTCTGACTGCAGGGATCATGATCATGACATTCTCCCTCCGCAATCCAGTCTTCCTCGCGTCGTTGCTGCTTTTCGGGATGATGGTGACCGTCGGAGGCGCGCTGGCTTTCGAACATATCGGCGGTTTCATTCCCTGCGCGCTCTGTCTGCAGCAACGCACGCCCTACTACATCGGAATTCCGATAGCCGCTCTGGCGCTGGCATCGCTCCTCGGCAGGGCGCCTTTTCTTGTCACGCGCCTCCTGTTCCTGGCAGCCTTCGCGCTGATGGCATATGGGGCCGGGCTCGGCGCTTATCACTCCGGGGTCGAGTGGGGTTGGTGGGAAGGGCCGGTCAGTTGCGGTGGCGGCGGCTTCACGAGCGATGCAGGCAGCCTGCTGTCGCAACTCGATGCAACCCGCCCGCCCTCCTGCAACGACGCTGCAGGTCGATTCCTCGGACTGTCCTTTGCCGGCTGGAACGTGATCGCAAGCCTTGGGCTGGCCGCCATCGCGCTGAGAGGATTGCTTCTGCGTCGCGCTTGATGGCGCGGCGCGATTCTGCTTGCTTGGTGACAATTACAGGCCGGGAGGCGGCGTCATGAAAGCAGCGACTGGCGCGATACCGCTCAAGGCGCTCGATGCGGTCGCCTTCGACACCGAAACGACAGGGCTCGATACCGCGCATGCACGCATCGTGCAGATCGCGGGCATTGCCATTAGCCACGGAGCGATTCGCGAGAGCGAAACATTCGAAACATTCGTCGATCCTTCGATGGATATCGCGCCGTCCTCCACCGCGATCCATGGCATTGACGGCAAGATGGTCGCAGGCGCACCGACGATCGGCACGGCGCATGGCGCATTCGAAACATTCCGCAACAAACGCATTCTGGTCGGCTATTCGGTGGGTTTCGATTTCGCGATTCTCAAACGTGAGGCGGAGCGCGCCGGGTTCTCCTGGAGCCAGCCGCGTTCGCTCTGCGTGCGGCTTCTCGGCACGATCGCCAACCCTACCCTTCCCGACGAATCGCTCGAAACGCTGGCCAGTTGGCTCATGCTGGACATCAGCGGTCGTCACACCGCCATCGGCGACGCGCGCGCGGCGGCCGCGATCTTCCTTCGGTTGTTACCATCGCTGGAGAAACGTGGCATCCGCACCCTTGCGGAGGCAGAACGCGCCTGTCTCCAATTGACGGAGCAACTCGGCAATCACCGTCGCGCAGGCTGGGAGACACCCGTCACGCCGCCACAGGTGAGCCGGCTCTATGCCGATGTCGATCCTTACGCCTATCGCCATCGCGTCGGCGAGATCATGAGCCACCCCGTTGCCATCATCCCGCCGGACACCACCACCGGACAGGCAATCGCCGATATGGTGGAAAAACGGATCAGTTCGGTGCTCGTCAGCGGCGAGGCGCAATCGCGTGCGGTGTCGGATTACGGCATCCTGACCGAGCGCGATGTGATGCGCCATTTGGCCAAAGCCGGTCCTGCCGCCCTTCATCTCACCGTCGGCGAAATCGCGTCCCGACCGCTTGTCACGATCGCCGACGAGGCGTTCGTCTACCGTGCAATGGGCCGTATGGAGCGACACCGCATCCGCCATCTGGCGGTGCGGGACAAGGACAACCAGCTGAAGGGGATCGTCTCGGCGCGCGATCTGTTGAAGCTGCGTGGCGGCGCAGCGATCCGCCTCGACGACGCGATCGAAGCGGCGCGCACTTCGGCTGAGATGGCCCGCGCCTGGGCGATGCTGCCAGAGGTTACGGAACGCCTGATCGACGAAGGCATCGATGCGCGGATCGTCGCAGGCATAATTTCGGAGGAACTGCGCGTTCTGACGCGGCGCGCTGCCGTGCTCGCGGAAGCGGCCATGGTCGAGGCGGGCCAGGGGGCCCCACCGTGCGCCTACGCGCTGCTGGTTCTCGGCTCGGGCGGCCGCGGCGAAAGCCTTCTCGCAGCCGATCAGGACAATGCGATCGTCTACGAGGACGACGCCGCGGGCGGTTGCGACGCATGGTTCGCCGAACTCGGCAAGCGCGTTGCCGATGCGCTCGACACGGCCGGAATTCCCTATTGCAAAGGTGGGGTCATGGCGATGAACCCGCCATGGCGCGGTTCGCTGGCTACCTGGCTCAAGCGGGTCAACCACTGGATCGGCCGCTCGGAGCCTCAAGACCTGCTCAATGTCGATATTTTTTTCGACATGAGACCCGTCCACGGCAGCCAGGCTTTGGGTGCGGCACTGTTTGAAAGCGCCTACCACGCCGGTCATGCCCACCCGCCCTTCGCCAAGTTTTTGGGGGATCGCCTTGGCGATT
This sequence comes from Neopararhizobium haloflavum, assembly GCF_002750855.1. Taxonomy (GTDB): domain Bacteria; phylum Pseudomonadota; class Alphaproteobacteria; order Rhizobiales; family Rhizobiaceae; genus Georhizobium; species Georhizobium haloflavum. The sequence continues at coordinate 15,680 of NZ_NWUC01000003.1, forward strand.
TCGGCTCGCCCTTTGGCCTCTTCGGGCGACTGCGCCTGGTCGAGGGGCGCATCGACCTGAAGAAGTACGGGCTGTTCCCGATCGTCGCCTTTGCCCGTGCCCTTGCTATCCGGCACGATCTGCGCGTCAGGCGAACCGAGGAGCGAATCGAAGGGCTGATGGCGCTCGATATAGGCGGAAAGGAGGACCTGCGCGCGATCCTCGATGGGCACGCCCAACTTCTCGCACTGCTGCTTGCACAGCAATCACGTGATCTGCATGATGGCATCCCGGTTTCCAACCGGGTCGAGGCGCATGCGCTGACGCCCGGCCAGGAAGCCGAGCTCAAGATCGCGCTGCACGCGGTCGAGCGTATCCCGAACCTCTTCCGATCGCTCGTTACGGCTCGTTCTCAGGGCTGGAGTTCGACGTCCCAGTAGAGATAGTCCATCCAGCTTTCGTGCAGATAGTTGGGTGGGAAGAGCCGGCCATTGTTGTGCAGATCATGCACGGTCGGCTGGAAGGGGGCCTGTTTGGGCAGCATTTTTGCCTCTCTCGGCAGTTTGCCACCCTTTTTGAGGTTGCAGGGTGAGCAGGCGGCGACGACGTTCTCCCATGTCGTCTGGCCACCGCAGCGGCGCGGCACGACATGATCGAACGTCAGTTCGTCCGGGGAGCCGCAATACTGACACTCGAAACGGTCGCGCAGGAAGACGTTGAAGCGCGTGAAGGCTGGGTGGCGCGAAGGCTTGATGTAGCTTTTGAGGCAGACGACGCTCGGCAACCGCATGGAGAAGCTCGGAGACGAGACGGCGTGCTCGTATTCGGCGACAATGTTCACGCGGTCGAGAAAGACCGCCTTGATCGCGTCCTGCCAGGACCACAGCGACAAGGGATAGTAACTCAACGGCCGGAAGTCGGCGTTCAAAACAAGCGCCGGCAAGGCCTCCGGTGAAACTGCAATCGTCAAGCATCTGCTCCTGATCGATTCGTCCGCTTCTCCTCTATATTAGGCACCATGTTACAGGAATGTGAAGCCAAATCAGAAACCTATGATCCATTAACCCCAGGCTTCGCTCACATGATCGGCGAAGTGGGACGCTTTTGCAGGCCTGCATAGTAGGCCCACAGGACACGAGCTGCGACCGACCTCCATGGCTTCCAGCGATCGGACAAAATCCTCATCGCCCGCGCGTCCGGCCGCCTGTCCAGCGAGAGTGCGCGGGCCGCTGCTGTTTGAAGGGCAATGTCTCCGGCAGGAAATACGTCACAATGGCCGGCGCAGAAGAGAAGATAGACCTCCGCCGTCCACGGCCCGACACCCTTGAGCGCGGTCAGATGCGCCGTTGCCTCATCCGAGGGAAGATCACAGACAGCCTCAAGATCGATTATCCCGGTCACGGCCGCCTTTGCGATAGCGCGCAGCGTGTCCCGCTTGGCGCGGGACAGCCCAACCGTCCTGGCACTCTCGTCGGTGAGCGTCAGCAGGGTCTGCGGCGTCACCGTATCCACTTCGGCCACAAGGCGGCGCCAAATCGCCTCGGCGCTGGCGCGCGAGACCATCTGCCCGACCACCACGGACGCCAGCCCCTCGATACCGGGACCACGGCGACGCAAGGGGATGAGGCCCGCCGGCTCGATGATGGCCGCGAGACCTGGGTCGAGTGCGGCAAGAGCGTCGACGCCCTCGGTGATATCCGCCATGGTTTCGATACGTCGTGCTGTCATTGACCCGGAACTGTCCTCGATGCGAAATCGGTCCTAGCAAATCCTCATCATGCAGACCAATGACCGCATCATCGCAACCCGTTTTCCGCTTCGCTCCGAGCCCGAACGGGCGGCTTCACCTCGGCCATGCCTATTCAGCCCTGATCAACAGGACACTGGCCGACGAGACAGGCGGCCGTCTGCTCCTGCGCATCGAAGACATCGACCGCGTCCGCTGCACGCCGGCGCTCGAGGCGGCGATGATCGGCGATCTGGATTGGCTGGGCGTGCGGTTCGATCCGCCGCTTCGCCGACAATCCGAGCATTTCGACACCTACCGCGCATTGCTCGACCGGTTGGTTGAGATGAACATTGCCTATCCCGCCTTCCTCAGCCGCGGGGCGCTTTCGACACGGATCGCAGAGGCAGAGGCGGGCGGGCAGCCCTGGCCGCGTGACCCTGATGGTGCACCGATCTATCCGCCGGACGACAAGCATCTGGATGCGAAAGAGCGCCGCACGCGGATCGCCGCCGGGGAGCCTTTTGCATGGCGCCTCGATATGGAAGCAGCGCTGAAAACAACGGGCACTCGCCTCACCTGGCGCGAGAACGGGAAGGGGCCCGGCAATGAAACCGGACTCATTGCTGCCGATCCCATGGCCTGGGGCGATGTAGTCCTCGCCCGCAGCGACACGCCGACCAGCTATCACCTCTCGGTCGTCGCCGACGACGCCGCGCAGAAGATCAGCCATGTCGTACGTGGTCAGGACCTTTTTCACGCCACCGCCGTGCACCGTTTGCTGCAGGTGCTTCTTGGCCTGCCCGAGCCCCAATACCGCCACCACGCGCTCGTGAGAGACGCGACGGGCCGCAAGCTTTCCAAATCCGACAACGATACGGCATTGGCGGCGCTTCGCGACAGCGGAAGCACACCCTCCGACATTCGATCGCAACTCGGCGTAGGCTGAGGATCAGGTATCGAGCAGAACACGCTTCAGGAGAGCCGCAGCGAAGAGGCTGAGGAAAGCACCGGCTATCCCGATCGCAAAACGAACTTCAAGCGCCGAGTATCCGAGATTTGAATGATCGTGGAGCGTCAGGCCCAGATAGAAGCCAATCGCGAGGATGATCATGTTGCCGAAGGCACCGAACCCTTGGCGGCCCATTAGAGAATGCATGGCCTGGCCGACGAGGAACCCGGCCATCAATGCAAGTCCTGCGAAGATCACCGACCAGTCAATAGAAAGCTGTCCGATCGTCATGGGACGCACCTTCGACCTCTTTCGATGGCGCTAATATAACACAATCCGGCAGTTCGGCAGACGCTGCCGCGAAATGCGGTAAATAATCCTTTTCCACCATAAGCCTTGCGGCCTCTTCTCGCCTACTCTTCGTCGGCGTGGAGGGTCCGATAGCGCAGGATGGCCGCATTGACTTCCGCGCCAAGGATGAAGATCGCGGCGATGATATAGAGAAACAGCAATGCAATGACGATCGACGCCAGGCCCGCGTAGGTTGAAACGTAGTTTGCGAAGCGCTGCAGATAGGAAGCGAAGATGCTGGCCGCGATGAGCCAGAAAAGGATCGTCAGGCTGACGCCGGGCAGCACCTCGATGAGCTTTCGCCGGCCCGCGGGGAGCCAGAGGTGGGATATGGCGAGCCCGACGACAAGGACCACGATCGCCACGATGATGCGCCAACTGTCGATCATGGAAGTGGTCGCTTCCATCCAGGGAAGCCATTGCCGGGCAAGACGCACGGCAAGAGGCGCAAGGACCAGCAGGAAACTGATTGCCATGAAGACGAACGCCGCGACGAGGACGAAGCCGAGGCTCTGTGCCCGGGTCGTATACCACGCTCGCCGATCGGCAACGCGGTACGCCCGGTTGAGCGAAACGCGCAACGCCTCCACACCATTCGAGGCAAAGAGTGCAGCCGCCAGCACACCGATGGTCAGAAGGTCGAAACGCTCCTGCGTCAACACGTTCTCCACCTCGCGCGCGATCGGCTCGGCGATCGTCTGCGGCCAGGTATCGAACACAAGATGCACTGCGGTCTCGGAGAATGCGTCGGCTCCGAGGTAGCTGGCCAGCGCCGTTCCGAAGATCATGAACGGAAAGATCGCCATGATGGTGGACAATGCCACATGGCTCGCCATCGCCCATCCATCCTCGTCATTGAAGTGGTTGAAGGCGTCGAGCGCAATCCGATACGTCTTCTTGTAGATGCTGCTCATGCGTCCGTTCGAAAATAGTGGCGCACACTCGATAGGAGATAACCGCCGGTGAAGGAACATGTCCGAGGGCCACAATGACAGAAATACGTAGCATTCTGGTAACCGGATGCTCTTCAGGCATCGGGGCCCATTGCGCAACAGCGCTGCGACGCGATGGATGGCGCGTCTTCGCCACGGCGCGGCGCGGCGAGGACATAGCGGCTCTCGAGGAGAAAGGACTGGAAGCCTTCTACCTCGACTACCGCGAGCCTGAAAGCATCGAATCCGTTTTCAACGCCGTCGCCGCGTGCACGGGCGGCCGGCTCGACGCCCTGTTCAACAATGGCGCGTACAGCCAGCCGGGTGCGGTCGAGGATCTGCCGGTCGAAGCATTGCGCGAGCAGTTCGAGGCCAATGTCTTCGGCTGGCACGACCTGACCCGGCGTGTCGTTCCCCTGATGCGGCGGCAGGGGCATGGACGCATTGTCCAGTGCTCCTCGATCCTCGGATTGGTACCGATGCGCTGGCGCGGAGCCTACAATGCCTCCAAGCATGCGCTTGAAGCCCTCAACCTCACCATGCGAATGGAACTGAAGGGATCGGGTATCCATGTCAGCATGATCGAACCGGGACCGATCGAATCGAAGATCGCCCTCAATGCCCTCGCCTATGTCGAGAAGTTCATCGACACGAAGGAATCTGTGCACCGTGAGGCCTATGAACGGCAACTCGCGCGATTGAAGCAGGGTGGCGTGCGCTCGCGCACCAAACTCGGTCCCGACGCTGTCTACAGCGTCTTGAAGCACGCGCTGGAAGCGTCCGTACCGCGCCCCCACTACCTGGTGACGAGGCCGGCGAAGATCGGCGCGACGATGAAGCGGCTGTTGCCGGCGCGCCTCTTCTACGATCTCCTTTCACGGCAGGATTGATCGCAAATCGCGCGATGCAGCGACAATATGCAACGCGGGTGGCTGGACCGCCGCCCATGACAATCGGTCCTCAAGGCCCTATGTGCGGGACACCGCCAACGCTCAGCAGCCGGACACATCCATGGAAACCGTATTCTACATTCTAGCCATTCTCGCCATGGCGGCCGTCGCCGTCGTGCTGGTGCGCGGTCTTTTCAACATGATGAAGGGCGGCGATGCCAACAAGTCGAACAAGCTGATGCAGATGCGGGTTCTGTTGCAGTTCGTCGCCATCGTGCTGATCGTCATAACCTTGTGGCTGACCGGCGGCGGCCGGTAGTCAAACAGAATTCGGGAGGCAGGCCATGGTCCGGCTGAACAAGATCTACACCCGCACGGGTGACGCGGGAACGACCGGACTGGGTACGGGCGAGCGACGCGCCAAGCATGACCTCAGGATCGAGGCATTCGGTACGGTGGACGAGACGAATGCCGCCATCGGAATGGCTCGGCTTCATGCCGCACACGATGCCGACCTCGACCGGATGCTTTCGCGCATCCAGAATGATCTCTTCGATCTCGGGGCCGATCTTGCCACGCCCGAGGGCGATGAGCCGCCCGCCTATGAACCACTGCGGATCGTCGACAGCCAGGTCATTCGCCTCGAAGAGGATATCGACCGGTTGAATGCATCACTCGAACCGTTGCGTTCCTTCGTCTTGCCGGCAGGCACGGCCTTGTCGGCTCATCTGCACCTTGCCCGCACCATAGCGCGGCGGGCCGAACGGGCGATGACGGCGCTTGCGGAGCGGGACGGCGAGCGCGTCAACGCCGCCGCGATCCGCTACATCAACCGGGTATCCGACCTCCTTTTCGTGGCCGCACGCTTCGCCAATGACGCTGGCCAGGCGGACGTTCTGTGGGTGCCGGGCGAGAACCGATAGATCTTTACCCCACCGTCTCAGCAATTGACTTTTACGTAAACGTAATTTATCGGGCATGCATTATCCGACTGGCCCTCGCGATTGAATTTCGTGCCAAATAGCGTATCCATGTCGCAAAATGGCGGGCCCGGCCGCCGGTTTCATGGCCGATCTGCTCACTTTCGTTTCCGACAAGAAGAGGGAAGAGAATGAAGATCCTCGTACCAGTCAAAAGGGTGGTCGACTACAATGTGAAGATCCGCGTGAAGCCTGACGGCTCGGGCGTCGAACTGAACAATGTGAAGATGTCGATGAACCCGTTCGACGAGATCGCGGTCGAGGAAGCGCTTCGCCTGAAGGAAGCCGGCAAGGCAGAGGAAGTGATCGTCGTCTCGATCGGCCCGGCCAAGGCCGAGGAGACGCTGCGCACCGGGCTTGCGATGGGCGCCGACCGTGGCATCCTTGTGCAGACCGACGACCAGACCGAACCGCTGACGGTCGCCAAGGTGCTGAAGGCAATCACCGAGGAGGAAAAGCCCGACCTCGTCATTCTCGGCAAGCAGGCGATCGACGACGACTGCAACCAGACCGGCCAGATGCTTGCGGCGCTGCTTGGATGGGCCCAGGGCACCTTTGCCTCGAAGCTTGAGCCGGGAGACGGCAAGGTGGCAGTCACCCGCGAAGTCGACGGCGGATTGCAGACGGTGGAACTGAAACTGCCGGCGATCGTCACGACGGATCTCCGGCTGAACGAGCCGCGCTACGCCTCGCTTCCGAACATCATGAAGGCCAAGAAGAAGCCGCTCGACAAGAAGACGCCCGATGATTACGGCGTCGACACCAAGCCACGCCTGACCATCGTGAAGACCGAAGAGCCGGCTGGCCGCAAGGCCGGCGTGAAGGTCTCCTCGGTCGAGGAACTTGTCGGCAAGCTCAAGAACGAAGCTGGCGTGCTTTAAGGAGGCCGAACATCATGACCATTCTTCTCGTCGCTGAACACGACAACGAAACGCTTTCCGACCAGACCGCAAAGGCGCTTTCGGCCGCCGCGGCGATCGGCGGCGATGTCCACATCCTCGTCGCCGGCAAGAACGCCAAGGCTGCCGCCGATGCTGCGGCAAAGCTCGACGGTGCCGCCAAGGTCCTGCATGCCGAGGCCGATGCCCTGGAGCATCGCCTGGCCGAGCCGCTCGCTGCGCTTGTCGCCAAGCTCGCCGCCGCCTACGACACCGTGATCGCACCGTCGACCACGATGGGCAAGAATGTGCTGCCGCGTGTCGCAGCGCTTCTCGACGTCATGCAGATTTCCGACATCATCGAGGTCGTCGACGCATCGACCTTCAAGCGTCCGATCTATGCCGGCAACGCCATTCAGACGGTCAAGACCGATGAGGCCAAGAAGGTGATCACAGTGCGCACCGCTTCGTTCCAGGCGGCTGGGGAAGGCGGCGGTGCCTCCGTGGAAAGCGTCGATGCGGCAGACGATCCGGCCGTCTCCACCTTCGTCAAGGAGGCGATCGCCGAGAGCGACCGGCCCGAACTGACCTCGGCGAAGATCATCATCTCCGGCGGCCGTGCGCTCGGCTCCAAGGAAAAGTTCGAAGAGGTCATGCTTCCCGTCGCCGACAAGCTCGGCGCAGCGGTCGGCGCGTCGCGCGCTGCCGTCGATGCGGGCTATGCACCCAATGACTGGCAGGTGGGCCAGACCGGCAAGGTCGTCGCCCCGGACCTCTACATCGCCTGCGGCATATCCGGTGCCATCCAGCATCTCGCGGGAATGAAGGATTCCAAGGTCATCGTCGCGATCAACAAGGACGAGGAAGCACCGATCTTCCAAGTTGCCGATTACGGCCTCGTCGCAGATCTCTTCGAGGCACTGCCGGAACTGCAGAAAAAGCTCTGATCCGCGGCCTTTCGTCGAAATGCGCGTGGCCGGTCTGGACGTGATGCATCCGGCCACGCTAGATGCTTCTTGTCAAAAATCGGGCACCGCGGAAAAGCGATAAGATGAGCAGCACAATTCGTAGCGTCGGCATCGTGGGCGCAGGCCAGATGGGGTGCGGGATCGCACAGGTCTGCGCCGTTGCCGGCTACGATGTCAGGCTGCATGACGTGACCGAGGACAAGGTCGAGGCCGGGCTGGCGACGATCAATGGCAATCTGGCTCGCCAGGTCTCATCTTCCAAATTGAGTGAAGCCGAGCGCGCTTCCGCCCTGGAACGCATAACGGCGGCGCCCGGCGTCGACGACCTGGCTTCCATGGATCTCGTCATCGAGGCGGTGACGGAAGACGAGACGGTCAAACGCAAGATCTACCAGCAGCTTTGTCCGGTGCTCAATCCCGAGGCAATCCTCGCCACCAATACCTCGTCGCTCTCGATCACACGCCTTGCCTCGGCGACGGACCGGCCCGAGCGCTTCATCGGCATGCACTTCATGAACCCCGTGCCGGTCATGAAACTCGTGGAACTCGTGCGCGGCATCGCGACCGAGGACGTGACGTTCAAATCCGCCAACGCGTTCATCGCTTCACTCGACAAGACGATCACCGTGGCAGAGGATTTTCCCGCCTTCATCGTCAATCGCATCCTGTTGCCGATGATCAACGAGGCGATCTACACGCTCTACGAAGGCGTCGGCACCGTCGAGGCGATCGACACCGCGATGAAGCTCGGCGCGAACCATCCGATGGGTCCGCTTCAGCTTGCCGACTTCATCGGCCTCGACACCTGCTTGTCGATCATGCAGGTGCTTTATGATGGGCTTGCCGATTCCAAGTATCGGCCCTGCCCGCTCCTGGTGAAATATGTCGAGGCCGGCTGGCTCGGCCGCAAGTCGGGCCGCGGGTTCTACGACTATCGCGGCGACACGCCGGTGCCGACCCGCTAAAGCGCCTCGCTCTTGCACGGCGGCGGTCTAGATTCCCTTTGCGGCCTCGACCAGTCTCAGCGCATCGTCGCTCGCCCATTCGGCCGGTCCGTTCATTGCGGCAAGAAGACAGCCCGTTTCGTCGACAAGCAGAGTGACCGGCAGTCCGAATGCGAAACCCTGGCGCTTGAGGTCATTGAAGACACCCATCGACGCATCCCTGTACAGCGGCAGATGCTCGACGCCGATCTCCTCCAGAAAAGCCCGCGGCTTTTCATCATCGCCGGTGTCGATGTTGATCGTGACGACCTCGAAGGCCTCTCCGCCGGCAGTCTGCTGAAGCGTCTCGAGGGCCGGCATCTCTTCTCGGCACGGCGCGCACCAGGTCGCCCAGAGATTGACGAGCAGGGTGCGACCGGAGAAATCCTCGATCGAGACGTCGGATCCATCCGGCGCCTTGAAGGCCAGACCAGCCATCGACGCGGGCTCCTCCTGCGGCGCCATTGCGGCCACTTCGCCGGTTGCAAGCGGCGTAAGCGCCGCGACCTGCTCGTTCGTGGCCGGGCAGGAACCCTGTTCGACATCGGCGGATGCGACGGGCATCTCGCTCATCGGAGGGGCGGGATCATTGCCAGAGGCGCTTCCCTTCACGTATACCGCCCCGGCACCGGCCACGAGACCGAGGACAACGGCGATCATCGCCAACTTCGCGGTGGAGAGGCTGTGCATTCCTCGATGATCCTCATTCAAGACAACGGGCTTCTCATGCCGGACAAGACCGCCGATAGCAAATCCTCGAACCAGATGTGGGGCGGACGTTTTGCCTCGGGTCCGGCCGCAATCATGGAAGAGATCAACGCCTCGATCGATTTCGACCGCAAGCTTTACGCCCAGGATATTGCAGGTTCGCTCGCTCATGCGGAAATGCTGGCCGAAACCGGCATAATTTCGGCCGAGGACCGCGACACGATCACGCATGGGCTTAAGACGATCCGCGATGAGATCGAAGCCGATACGTTCACCTTTTCCCGCCGGCTCGAAGACATTCACATGAACATCGAGGCGCGGCTTGCCGAGCTCGTCGGTCCTGCTGCCGGACGCCTGCACACGGCCCGCTCGCGCAACGACCAGGTGGCCCTCGATTTCCGGCTCTGGGTCAAGGAAGAACTGGGACGGACGGAAGCTGCGCTCACCGACCTCATCGCCGCGTTCCTGGATCGGGCAGAGGAGCACGCCGAAACGGTGATGCCCGGCTTCACCCATCTGCAGACGGCGCAGCCCGTGACGTTCGGGCACCATTGCCTTGCCTATGTCGAGATGTTCGGCCGCGACCTTTCTCGTGTCAGGGACGCGATCGCACGGCTGGACGAATGCCCGCTCGGCGCGGCCGCGCTTGCCGGCACCGGCTTCGCCATCGATCGGCATCAAACAGCCGAAGCCCTCGGGTTTCGCGAGCCGACGCGCAACTCGATCGATACGGTCTCTGACCGCGATTTCGCGCTGGAATTCCTGTCGATTGCGGCCATAACTGCCACGCATCTGTCGCGGCTGGCCGAGGAGATCGTCATCTGGTCGACCCCGCAGTTCAATTTCGTTCGGCTCTCCGACGCCTTCTCAACCGGCTCGTCGATCATGCCGCAGAAGAAGAATCCAGACGCGGCCGAACTGGTGCGCGCCAAGACCGGCCGCGTAAACGGCGCGCTGATCGCGCTGCTGACCGTCATGAAAGGCCTGCCTCTTGCCTATTCCAAGGACATGCAGGAGGACAAGGAGCAGGTCTTCGACGCTGCGGAAAGCCTCGATCTCGGGCTTGCGGCAATGGCCGGGATGGTCCGCGATCTCAAAGTGAACGCGACGGCGATGCGTCATGCCGCTGGATCCGGTCATGCGACTGCGACCGACCTTGCCGACTGGCTGGTGCGCGAAGCCGGATTGCCGTTTCGCGAGGCCCATCACGTCACGGGAAGGGCCGTGGCCATGGCCGACCGGGAGGGATGCACGCTTGGCGAGCTGTCACTCGATGCGCTGCGGTCCATCAACGATGCCATCACGCCCGCCGTCTTCGACGTGCTGACGGTCGATGCTTCGGTTGCCAGCCGCACCTCATTTGGCGGAACCGCCCCGGCCAATGTGCGTCGCCAGATTGCATGGTGGCGTGAGCGGATGGGCTGAAGCCATGGTGCAACCGGCTGCCAAAGCCGCTAAGGAATACGCGGTCCACAGCACGGTTCGCAGCAGCACGGAGTATCGACCATGATAGCAAGGAATAGGACGCGATCGCTGACGACGGGCCTTCTGGTCCTGCTTGCGGCGGCAATGGCACTTTCGGCCTGCGGCCGCAAGGGTCCGCTCGAGCGCCCGGGCGTTTCTGCAAGCGCGCAGAGCGGCACGATCGCGGGCGGCTTTTCCAACGCCGACGCCGACCAGGACACACCGCCGCAAGCGCCTGAACGGCGCTTCATCCTCGATCCCCTGATCGACTGAGGACCAGCCTTGAATCATTTCGACTACAAGGACGGCGTGCTTCACGCCGAAGAGGTGGCGATCCCCGCGATCGCCGCGGCTGTGGGCACACCGTTCTACTGCTATTCGACAGCCACCCTCACCCGGCACTACACCGTCTTCGCCGAAGCGTTCGCCGATATCGATGCGCTCGTGTGCTATGCGATGAAGGCGAACTCCAACCAGGCGGTCCTCAAGACGCTGGCCGACCTCGGATCCGGCGTCGACGTCGTCTCCGAGGGCGAACTGCGACGGGCGCTGGCGGCCGGCATTCCCGCCGAAAAAATCATGTTCTCGGGCGTCGGCAAGACCCGCGGCGAGATCGAATTCGCGCTTGATGCCGGCATTCATTGCTTCAACATCGAATCCGAGCCGGAACTGGAACGCGTGAACGACTGCGCGCTCGCCGCCGGCCAGGTCGCGCCGATTTCCTTCCGCATCAATCCCGATGTGGATGCGCGCACACATGCCAAGATCTCGACCGGAAAGAAGGACGACAAATTCGGCATATCGTGGCGCGAAGCCCGTCGGGTCTATGGTCACGCGGCAACGCTGGCCGGCATTCGCGTTGTTGGCATCGACATGCATATCGGAAGCCAGATCACCGAGTTGCAACCTTATGACGATGCGTTTCGCCTGCTACGCGACCTCGTCGAGACGCTGCGCGCCGACGGCCATACGATCGAGCATGTCGATCTTGGCGGCGGGCTCGGCATTCCGTACCGGGACGACAATCAACCGCCACCCGAGCCCAGCGCCTATGCCGAGATCGTCAAGCGGCACGTGCGCGATCTCGACTGCCGCGTGATCTTCGAGCCGGGACGGATGATCGCCGGAAACGCCGGTATCCTCGTCACCGAGGTTCTCTACATCAAGGATACCGACAGCAAGACTTTCGTGATCGTGGACGGGGCCATGAACGACCTCATACGCCCGACGCTCTACGAAGCCTGGCACGAGATTCGTCCCGTGATCATCGGAGCGGCGAATAGCGGCCGGATCAGCGCCGACATCGTCGGGCCGGTTTGCGAGAGCGGCGATTTCCTTGCCAAGGACCGCGACATCAACCGGCCAAAGGCGGGTGACCTGCTGGCCGTCGGTTCGGCTGGCGCCTACGGAGCCGTGCAGGCTGGCACCTACAATTCCCGCCTGCTCGTACCGGAGGTCCTGGTCAAGGGTGACCGCTTCCACGTCGTGCGGCAAAGGCCAACCTATGAGGCATTGATCGGCCTCGACAGCCTGCCAGATTGGCTTTGAGATCGGCCAAGGTGGACCGCCTGTCACATTCTGGTGTCCCACCTCGTCTTTGACACAAAATCGTTTATCCTTGTCACCGCGAACCGGGAGTCGCGGATGGCATTTACTCGTCTGACCGAAACAGCCGACGCGTTGACGGCCAAGCTGGCGCGCAAGCGATTGTCGGTTCTTGCCGTTATCGCGGCTGAGCGGTTCTGGCTTCTGGTGCTTCCCTCATTCGCACTCCTCGCTCTTTTCGTCACGCTGGCCTGGGTCGGGTACTTTCGCAGCGTTCCTGACTGGCTCAGACTGTCGACGCTGGCCGTTTTCGCCGGCGGCTTGATCTATGCCGTCGCACTGCTGCGTCATTTTCGCATGCCCGACCGCACTGCTGCCGACCGTCGGCTGGAAGCGACGAACGCGATCGGCCACCAGGCGATCTCCACGCAGAACGACCGGATCGAGAGCGAAACTCCCTTCTCGCGGGCACTTTGGGAAGAGCATCGGCGACGGATGGCCGAACGTATCCAGGCGCTCAAGGTCGGCTTTCCCGAGCCTGACACGCCGCGGCGCGATCCTTTTGCCCTCAGAGCCGCCGTCGTGCTGCTTCTTGTCTGCGCATTCGGATACTCCCATTCCAACCAGGCTGGCCGGGTATCGGATGCTTTCGTCAGCCATGCGGTCAGCAACGCGCCGGCCACTCGTATCGATGCGTGGATAACGCCGCCCGACTATACAAAGAGAGCGCCGATCTTTCTGAGTGCGATCGAGGCGGACGACAGCCGTCCGATCGCAATTCCGCAGGACAGCGAGATCGTCGTTCGGGTGAGCGGCGGAGTCGGACAGGAGACGGTCGCCTTTCAGGCGGCCAATGCGCAAGCGGCCGCGGGGCTGGCTGTCGCTGAAAGCCAGAGCGCGGCCGCGTCTCCGCCAGATGGTGCGGCGGCCCAGGAAACCGCCCGCAGCTACGCAATGCGCGCGCAGGAAAGCGGCAGCCTGTCAGTTTCCGGAGCAGGCGAAGGCAACCGCAGCTGGAGGTTCGACGTCATCACGGATGCACCGCCGACGATCGCCTTTGCCAGTGATCCACGCCGCGCGGTCAACGGTGCGCTCGAAATCGCGTTCAATGCGCAGGACGATTACGGCGTGCAAGCGGCCCGAGCCATTATCGAGCAGGTTGAACCGGGCACCGGCGCGCGCCCACTCTACGACGCGCCAGACTACCAGCTCGGCCTGCCTCGCCGTGGCGCGCGAACGGCAGAGGGGCGCGCGAGCCAGGATTTCACCGATCATCCGTGGTCCGGCACAAAGATTCGCATCACACTCGTCGCGACGGACGCTGCCGGGCAGGAGGGTCGGTCCGAATCACATGAGATGGTCATGCCGGAACGCGGCTTCAGCGAGCCGCTGGCGCGCGCGGTGGTCGAGCAGCGGCAAATTCTGGCTCGTGACGCCAACGCCGTCCCCGACGTGCTGGCGCTCAATGACGCGCTGACGATCGCGCCGGAGGAGACGATCGACAATCTTGCCCATTTCCTGCTTTTGAAGTCAGCGCGGTCGCGGATCGAGCAGGCGTTCAACGACGATATGCTGCGCGATGCGGCCGATTATCTCTGGGACATCGCCCTCGGCATTGAGGACGGCGACCTTTCCCTTGCCGAGCGGCGTCTGCGTGATGCCCAGCGCGAGTTGGCCGAAGCGCTGGAGAACGGCGCCACGGACGCGGAAATCCAGGCTCTCATGGATGAATTGCGCGAAGCCATGCAGGATTATCTCCAGGCGCTCGCCGAGGAACTGCAGAACAGCGATCAGGCCATGCAACTGCCTGAAGGCGCCATGGACAATCTGCTGCGCGAGCAGGATCTCAACTCCATGCTTGACCAGATCGAGAATCTGGCGCGTCAGGGCGCACGCGACGAGGCGCAACAGATGCTCTCGGAACTGCAGCGCATGATGGACAACCTGCAGGCCGGACGTCAGCAGCAGCAGGGCAACAGCCCGATGCGCCAGCAGATGGACGAACTCGGCGAACTGATGCGCGAGCAGCAGCAGTTGATGGATGAAACGTTCCGCATGGATCAGGCGCTGCGCGAACGCATGCAGCAGGGCATGCCGAACCAGCAGCCACCCGGACAACAGGGTCAGCAAGGCCAACAAGGTGAACAGGGCCAGCAGCCCGGTCAGCAAGGTCAGCAGGGCGGCGGCGCGGGAGAAATGACCACCGAGGAACTTCAGCAGGCATTGCGTAGCCTGCGCGAGCAGCAGGAAGCCCTGCAGGAACAGCTGGGCCAGTTGCAGCAGGAGCTTGAAGGCTTGGGGATCGAACCGGGCGAAGGGTTCGGTCAGGCTGGCGAAGCGATGGGCGATGCCGCCCGTTCACTCGGCGAGGGACGCGGCGAACAGGCCGTCGGCGAACAAGGGCAGGCGCTCGAGGCACTGCGTCAGGGCGCCCAGGACATGATGAACCAGATGATGCAGGCCATGGGACAGGGTCAGGGCGAAGGCGAGGGACAAGGCCAGGGCCCTCGGCAGATGCGCCGGTCCGAAACCGATCCGCTCGGTCGACCTCGCTCCACGCAGGGACCGGATTTCGGCGACGACGTTCGTGTGCCTGACGAGATCGACATCCAGCGAGCCCGTGAAATTCTCGACGCCATCCGGGACCGGCTCGGCAATGCGCTGAGCCCTGAACTGGAGAAACGCTACCTCGAACGGCTTCTCGATCTGCAATAGCCGCGATCGACAGCCTTGAGCGATGCGCTGAGAAGAGCTTCAGGCAGCGAGAGCCCGACTGACCGCAGCGCGAATTTCCGGCAAGCTGAAGGGCTTGGAGACGACGTCAACGATGACCGCCGCCAAGCCGTCGGCGCGCTCGCGCTGCTCGGCATAACCGGTCATCAGCAGAATCTTCATCGCGGGCGCCATGCCCGATGCCTTGTGGGCAAGCTCGATGCCATCCATCGCCGGCATGCGGATGTCGGACAAAAGCAAGTCATAGCGCTGACCGGTGTCGAGCCGATCAAGTCCTTCGGCACCGTCGCCGACTTCCTCTACGTCGTGGCCGTCCAGTTTCAGTGCTCTGGCCACGAAGGAGCGTAGCGCCGATTCGTCTTCCGCAAGCAGGATTTTCGCCATCACCATCTCCATGTGCCACTGCGCCAGGAGATCGCGATGCGGTCCGCCTGGCTCGCCGGTTTCTTCTGCCCAGCCGCCACCGAGGTAACCACCGATTGGTTTTCGTCGAGTAAAGACAAGCTGTGAAATTTGCCGCTGTTTCCAACACCGGCACGCTCGGCTCAGCCGTCGCTGGGCGCATCCCCCTTGACCACGCCGACAAATGGCAGTTCGCGAAAGGCATAGGCCACGTCCATGCCGTAGCCGACCACGAAGTAGTCCGGGCATTCAAATCCGACGTGGTCGGCGTCGAGAGTCCCCTCGCGCTTTGAATGCTTGTCGAGCAGCACGGCGATCGAGACCTCGTTCGCTCCGCGCTCATACATGAGATCGCGGGCGAACCGCAGCGTGCGTCCGGATTCCAGAATGTCGTCTATCAGGAGCACATCGCGGCCCTCGACCGAACTGTCGATGTCCTTGATGATCTTCACGCCCTGGCTCTGCGTTCCCTTGCCGTAGCTCGACAGAGTGATGAACTCGACCTCGGGCGCAAGGCCCACGTCGTGCATGGCACGGATGAGATCGGCGGCAAAGATGAAGGAGCCTTTCAGGATCGCCACCACCAGCAGGTCGCGTCTTGGTTTGCCGGCGATTTCGGCTGCAATCGCGAGGTTGCGTTCAGCGATTGCGTTGGTCGAAAAAAGCGGCTCGATGATCTTTCCGCGAACGACGGGCATGAAGCGGTGATCCTCCTGGAGAACGGGACGAAGTCACCGCTTTAGCCGCTTTCCCGGCCATACGGAAGCCGCCCCGGCGCTTGCATGCCCGCTCTTTTGGCCACGATCGTGCTCATCGGCTAGCGCAATGACGCCAGATGCGCCAGGTCGGCCTCTTGCGCCAGGGAAATGCGCAGATGGCTGCTTTCGTCCTCGCCGAGCGCCAGGCGCGTGGCGAACGCAAGCGAGGCGCCAGCGCCGAGCCGCGATGACGCCGGCTCGACGGCGACTGCCCGCCCGTTTGCCGTTTCCAGCAGGATGAGCGGCACGGCGGCTCCGCGCCGGCCCCTGTTCTCCACCTTCCCCTTGACGTCCAGCAGCCACTGCCCGTCGGCTTCGACAAATTTCGTTTCGACGTCACTGATCGCCAGTTGATCGGCAACGGCGCGCCCCGCCAGCGCATGACCACCAAAAAGCCAGAACGAGGCGGCCGAGAGCACGACAACACCGGCGGCAAACATTCCAGGTCCGGTCAGGGACAAGCGGGAGGCTGCAAAGCGATCGGCACGCGGCGCTGGCTGAGGGGTGGACGCTGCGGAATGCCTCGGAACCTCGTGAAAGCGCTCCCCATCACCTGGAACCCCAACGGACTTTCCGAGATCGCGAAACTCGGCATCACTCACTCTCGCGTCATCGAGGAAAAGCGGCTGCAGACGCATCGGCGCACCGCGTTCCGGGGGAATGATGTCAATTGCCATGGGTCGCGCCGTGAAAGGATTGGCGACGCCGAAGCCGAAGAGGTTGTGGGCGAACACCGACATCAGCGATTTCTCCTCCGACACGGTCAAGCATTTGCCGCCTTTGACCCGCATCAGGGTCTGAATGTCGCAAGAGCGGGATTCATTCAGCGGCGGCGAAGTCCTTTCCCAAGCGTAAACGCCAATGGTTAACGATTTGGTAACGACGCTTGGGCAATGAGGGCCAATTGCGACGGTGGCGATATCGCGTTACCCATCTGGGGTCGGGCCCCTTGGGGCATCGGTATCGCGTTTGCGAGAGTTGGGAACCCAGCGTTGATACACTTTGAAAATGTCGGCCTGCGCTACGGGATGGGGCCCGAGATTCTGCGCGACCTGACGTTCGACATTCCGAAGCGGTCGTTCCAGTTCCTGACCGGACCGTCAGGCGCCGGCAAGACGACGCTGCTACGGCTGTTGTTCATGTCATTGCAGCCCACACGCGGCCTCATCAACATGTTCCAGCGCGACATTGCCACGATCCCGCGCGAAGAACTCCCGCTGCTGCGCCGGCGGGTCGGCATCGTCTTCCAGGATTTCCGGCTGCTCGATCATCTGACGACGTTCGAAAACGTCGCTCTGCCGCTGCGGGTGCGCGGCAAGGAAGAGGCGACCTATCGCCGCGACGTGCTGGAATTGCTGAACTGGGTGGGACTGGGCGACCGCATCAACGTCCTGCCGGCGGTTCTCTCGGGCGGCGAGAAGCAGCGTGTGGCCATCGCCCGCGCCATCATCGATCAGCCGCAATTGTTGCTGGCAGACGAGCCGACAGGCAACGTCGACCCGCCGATGGCGCGCCGCCTGCTGCGTCTCTTCATGGAATTGAACAGGCTTGGAACGGCCGTGGTGATCGCCACGCACGACCTGTCTCTGATGGATCAGATCGATGCGCGGCGCATGATCCTCTCGCAGGGGCGGCTCGACATCTATGACTAGTCTTCAACAAAAACCCGCCCGCCCCACGGCCGAAGGAGCCGACGAAGCCGCGGAGGACAAGCGGGCATCGCGGCCGCAACTGCAGGTGCGGGCGATGGCGCCGATCGTGCCTCCGGCCAATGTCTCGGCCAATGCGCTGACCATCGTGATCGCCATCATGGCGTTTCTGGCCTGCCTGACGCTCGGCGCGGTCTCGATGATCCAGGACACGGCCGCAAACTGGCAAAGCCAGATCTCGCGTGAGATCACGATCCAGATCAAGCCGGCCGATGGACTCGACATGCAGGACGCACTGGAGACGGCGCGTGAGACTGCACTGGCAATTCCCGGCGCGCGGGACGCCCAGATCGTCGGAGACGCTGCGACCGCTCGTTTGCTGGAGCCTTGGCTGGGCGACAATTTCGACATCGATCAGCTGCCTGTTCCACGTCTCGTCATCGTCACGATCGACCATTCCGACCCACCCGATTTCGACGCGATGCGGGCAGCGCTCGCCCAGGCCGTCCCTGCCGCCTATCTCGACGACCACCGCACCTGGGTCGACCGTCTCGTCTCCATGGCCCGCACCACCGTGCTAATCGGCGTATGCGTGCTGGCCCTCGTCTTCATCGCAACGGTGCTAACCGTGGTGTTCGCAACACGCGGCGCACTCACCGGCAACCAGCATATCGTGGAGGTGCTGCACTTCGTCGGCGCCGAAGCCCGGTTTGTCGCCAGCCAGTTCCAGAACCATTTTCTGATCATCGGAATCAAGGGCGCGATCGCGGGCGGCGTTCTGGCAGCGCTTGTCTTCCTTGCGGCCAATTTCTGGACCGGATATGCCCCCGCAACGCCCGAAAGCGACCAGGCGATGGCGCTGTTCGGGGCGTTCCGCATCGGCCTCAGCGGTTTTTTCGGCATTCTTGCGATCATCGCCGTCATCGGCCTGCTGACAGCGCTGACGACGCGCATTACCGTAATCCGAACGATTCGCGAGATAGATGTCGTGCGGTCGGACCCGTCGAGAATGGAATAGCGACCGTGCATGATGTTGGGGCACATCGATTGAGCGCGCCAATCCTGGCAAGGGGCTGCGGCGGGGCCGGTCTATCCCTCGCCGCAATCGCACGGTAAATCTGGAGCATGGTGGAAGTGTCGACGAACGCGAAGACGCCTCCCGAACACGACACGGCGCCACCCCGGGAGAAAACTCAGGAGACTCCGGTTCGAGTGCAGGGCAGGACGGGACGATGGGCGATGCGCTCTGTATCGCTGGTTCTCCTGTGCCTGTTTCTCATTTCCGGGCTGGCAGTTGGCGGCTTCCTGCGTTTCGCCGAAGAGGTGGCCATGCTCGAACCCCCGGCAGCCATCAGCGAAACCGATGCGATTGTCGTTCTCACCGGAGGATCTCATCGCATCGATCACGCGATCCGGCTCTTCAACGATGGTGTCGGCGACAGGCTGCTGATCTCCGGGGTCAATCCGCTGACCACCGGCAACCAGATCAAGAACATGACGTCTGGATCGGATGCGCTTTTCGAGTGCTGCGTGGATATCGGCCACGATGCGATCGACACGATCGGCAATGCCAACGAAACCGCACGATGGATTCGCGAGCATGGTTTTTCTCGCGTCCTCATTGTCACGAGCGATTATCACATACCCCGCAGCCTGCTTGAGTTGCGAAGGGTCGACCCGCTGACGACCTATACCGCGTATCCGGTGGCATTCGGCAATCTGAAGACCGAGAACTGGCTGACCAAACCGGAAGTGCTGCGGCTGATGATCGGCGAGTACAGCAAATACGCATGGGCACGGCTCAGCGAAGTGGCGGGCACCCGCACGGCCAGTGGACTTCGCACCGACCAGGAGCCAAGTCTGCCCGAAGACGATATGGTGCAGGTGGGCACGGAGTGAACCGGCATCCGCCGTACCGTTCGCTCGTCGCCCGTTCGCTGAAACTGCCGATTGAGATGCAATGCCTGGAATGATCGCCGCCCGCTCCGTTCTCTTCAATCTCGCCTTCTACCTCAATCTCATCGCTCGGATGATCGTCCTGTCGCCGTACTACTTCCTGGCGCCGAGACGAAAGGCCTGGTCGGTGCCCAAGAACTGGGTGCGTTCCAACCACTGGCTGATGGAAAGTCTTGTCGGAACGACCTTCGAGATCGAGGGGCTGGAGAACATTCCCGCTGGTGGCTTCATCCTCGCGCCGAAGCACCAATCGTTCTGGGACGCCTACGCGCTGCTGCCGTGGATCCCCGACGCGGTCTACATTCTCAAGCGCGAACTGATGTGGATTCCGCTCTTCGGCTGGTATATCGCCAAGATGCGCATGATTCCGGTCAATCGCGGCGCGAGGGGCCGGGTCATGGCTCAGGTCATGGAGCGCACGCGGGCCGAGATGGCCAAGGGCCGCCAGCTGATCATCTATCCGGAAGGCACGCGGCGGTCGGCCGGGGCACCGCCGGATTACAAATACGGGATCGCGCGGATCTATGCGAATGTCGGCGTCCCCGTGGTGCCCGTCGTGATGCATCCCGGCCTTTTCTGGCCGCGCCGCAAGTTTCTGCGCTATCCAGGACACTTCAAGGTCAAGGTCTTGCCGCCGATTGCGCCGGGACTGGATCCTGACACCTTTCTGGAAACCCTGATCGCCCAGATGGAAGAAGAAAGCGACCGGTTGCTCGTCGAGACGATCGAGGCCAATCCGCATGTACCGCTGCCACCAACGGCGCGCATTCGCTATGCGCAGCTGAGGGCCGCACAGCCGGCAAGCGGGCAGATACCCGCCCCTACTCCGACGCGCTAGCGCCCGGCCTTTCGACCGCGCTCGCCACACGTTCCAGCCAATGGTCGCGGATGTTCATCTGGTTGAGGTGATTGACGGTGTTGATCACATATTCCTCATTCGGCCCGGAGACGCCCACAGCACCGCAAACCTGGCGAACAGCCTCCTCGGTGGACAGCGCCCCGGCATATTGCGCATGGCCACGATCGACGACGAAAGCCAGCGCCGGAACGCGGCGCCCGGACCTCAATTGCAGCTGGACGTGCCGCTCCTTGTAGACATGCGTCACCAGTTCACGCGCGCGCAGATAGTCGACCACCTTGTCGGCGTGATCCATCTTGACCCGAAATGCGATACCAAGACAGGAGCCACCCTTGTCCAGCCCCAGGACGAGGCCCGGCCGCTCCGGCGTGCCGCGGTGGACATGGGAGCGTACGCACAGCGCACGGTGGTATCCATATAGTCGCGCGTGGGACGCATCGACGTAGTCGAAGCCTGGCCGCCACATCAGCGAGCCGTAGCCAAAAACCCAAAATTCGTCCATATCGCCGCTCACGGTCGCCGCATGATTCACGAGGCGCACAATTGGAGATCGGCATGGTGAGGTCAAGCACGGACGGAAGACGCAAACCATCGACGAAGCTCGTCGGCCTGGCCATCTTCATTCTCGCGGCCATCCTCTGCTATTCCGCCGTCTGGTACTACCTCGCCGATCAGCTCAAGGGGCGTGTGCAGGGTCTGATCGCCGATCTTGCAGCTGAAGAGGTCGTCGCCAGTTGCGACGACCTGGAAGTCCGCGGCTATCCGTTCAGGCTTGGCGTTTTTTGCAGCCGCGTAACTGCCGACGGCGCACAGGAAGGCAGTGTTTCGGCCGCCTCGTTCAGGTCTGCGGCGCAAATCTATCGGCCGGGTCACATCGTTTCCGAACTGGACGGGCCGATGGAAGTTTCGCGCCCTGACGGAGAGAACGTCACCGCAGACTGGTCCTCGCTGCGGGCCAGCACCGTATTCGGAACATCCGGCCTTCAGCGTGCATCGATCGAGGGGCGCGACGTCGACGCGGCGATCAACAGCCCGGATATCGGCTCGGTCGGCTTCGATGCGTCAACGCTCGAAATGCATGGTCGTGCCAATGGTCCCGACCTCGACTTCGCCATACGGACGACCGGCGCGATACTGGAAAATCCGGCGTTGCCGGTCGACCTGCCGCAACTCGATCTCGTCGGAGAAGCGCAGATCACGAACGGCCGGGATTTCCTCAGCGGCCGGGCAATAGAGGTCGAGGCGCTTCGCGGCGCCAGCGGCCGGCTGACCAATGTCAGTGTCGTGCTGGATGGGGGAGCATCGCTTCGTTTGAGCGGCCCTTTCGCCTTCACCGAAAGCGGGCTGCTCAGCGGCGAATTCGATGTGGCGATCGATCAGCTCGAGATCTGGACAACGACGCTCAGCGAGTTGCTGCCGGGCGCGCGCAGCATGGTGCGCACGGCCGGTGGCCTGATGCAGTCGATGGGCGACGGCGAAAGTCTTTCGGTCACTCTGCAGGTGCGCGAAGGCCGGGTGGCCTTCGGCATTATCCCCATCGGTGAAATTCCACCGATCTGACAGCTACTCGGCCGGCGCCTTGCCCGCCTGTCGGCCGAAGTCCGGCACATCGACATCCTGACCCGCTTCGATGATCGAACGGCGGATCGCCCGTGTGCGATTGAAAAGGTCGAACAGCTTGTCGCCGTCGCCCCAGCGAATGGCCCGCTGAAGCGAGGCCAGGTCCTCCGAAAAGCGGGCCAGCATTTCCAGGATCGCATCCTTATTGTGCAGACAAACGTCGCGCCACATGGTGGGATCGGACGCGGCCAGACGAGTAAAGTCGCGAAAGCCCGAGGCCGAATATTTGATGACCTCCGATTTGGTCACCGTCTCGAGGTCGTCTGCCGTGCCGACGATATTGTAGGCGATGAGATGCGGCAGGTGCGAGACCATGGCGAGCACCATATCGTGATGCACCGGGTCCATGCTGTCGACATCCGACCCACAGGCGCGCCAGAAGGCTGCAAGACGTGCCATCGCGTCAGCATCGGTCCCCTCAAGCGGGGTGAGGATGCACCAGCGACCTTCGAAGAGTTCGGCAAAACCCGCGTCCGGGCCGGAGCGCTCGGTGCCGGCGATCGGGTGGCCGGGAATGAAATGCACATGAGACGGCAGATGGGGCCGCATCTGCTCGATGACGGATCCCTTGGTGGAACCGACATCCGTAACGATGGCGCCTTCTTTCAGGTCGCCGGCGATATCGCGGGCAACGCTTTCGGACGTGCCAACCGGAACCGATGCGATTACGAGATCAGCATCGCGCACCGCTTCGGCGTTGGACGTTGTGTAGCTGTCGCCGAGGTCCAGATGGTGCGCCTGTTCAAGCGTTTCGGAGGATCGGGTGGCGATCGCCAGATGGCGTGCGAGGCCCTCGCGTCGGATGACGCGTGCCAGTGAAGAGCCGATCAAGCCGATGCCTATCAGCGCGATCTTGTCAAAAATTATGGTCTGCATGGAATCCAGTCGTTTCCGCATCCCGCTGCGGAGACCTTCGTCTCGCCGTCGTGGACGCTATTATCTCAGGAATTGCTTGAGAGCGTCGATGACGCCCTGGTTCGCTTCGGCCGATCCGATGGTCATACGCAGCGCGTTGGGGAAGCCGTACCCCGTGACGCGCCTGAGGATATAGCCGCGGGCGGTCAGATAGGCGTCGGCTTGCTCGGCCTGCTTGCCGGGCGTTTCGGGAAAGTGGATAAGCACGAAATTGCCGACCGATGGCGTGACCGTCAGTCCAAGACCCTCGATCGCCTCGGTCACCTTGACCAGCCATTCATGATTGTGCGCCAGGGCGCGGTCGATGTGTGCGCGATCGCGAACCGCCGCCGCACCGGCGGCGATTGCCGCCGCGTTGACGTTGAACGGACCGCGAACCCGGTTGACGGCGTCGACGATCGCCGCCGGCGCGTACATCCAGCCGATCCTGAGGCCGGCCAGCCCGTAGATCTTGGAAAATGTCCGGGTCATCACGACGTTCCGGTTGCCCGACACGAGTTCGATGCCGGATTCATAGTCGTTGCGACGAACATATTCGGCATAGGCAGCGTCGAGAACCAGAATGACATGGGGCGGCAGACCTGCATGGAGGCGGCGCACCGCCTCTGCCGGAAGGTATGTCCCGGTCGGGTTGTTCGGATTGGCCAGGAAGACGATCCGTGTGCGCTCCGTGACGGCAGCAAGGATTGCGTCGACATCAGCCGTCAGATCGGTTTCGGACACGACAACAGGCGTCGCGCCGGCGGCCATGATCTGTATCTTGTAAACGAGAAAGCCGTGCTCGGTGAATATTCCCTCATCGCCAGCGCTCAGGTAGGTCTGGCACAGAAGGCCGAGAAGTTCATCCGAGCCATTGCCGCACAGGATGTTCGCGGGATTGAGGCCATGAATCTCGGCGATCGCCTCGCGCAACTTCGTGGCGGCGCCGTCGGGATAGACTTCGAGATGGGAAAGGACATTGGCCAGCGCGTCGCTCACCTTGGGGCTGGCGCCAAGCGGGGTCTCGTTCGAGGAGAGCTTGTGCACCTTGGCAACTCCGGGAGCGGACTCCTTGCCGGGGACATAGGCGGCGATGTCCATCACGCCCTTGTTCGGCCAGGGAGCGGTGTTTGCAGGGTTCGCAGTCAGGGCATTCTCGGCAGCGGCAGTCATCTCGCGGCTTTCCAATGAACGAAAAACCTCGCCGGAATATCGGCTGGCGCACGAAAAGTCGAGAGCATCGACATTGCCGGTGAAGTTGGGCTACCACCGACCGCCCGCTCGCCAACGCTTGATCCTTCGCAGCGACATCGGCCTTGAGGGATTGACAGCGCCGATCACGCGACCATACCTCTCGGCTCCGCTTCAGCGGCGGACGCGAAGGATCGAAAGCAGATGAAAAGCAGCGCCAATACGGTGGTCAATGCCGGTTCGGAGGCGGTAACGCCCTCGAGCGAGGTTGCGCGCTTTGACGAGACGCAGCCTTTGCAACTGGACGCGGGAGTCGAACTGGCTCCTTTCCAGATCGCCTACTGCACCTACGGCACGCTGAACGCCGACAAGTCGAACGCGATTCTCATTTGTCACGCGCTGACGGGCGATCAATATTGCGCGAGCACGCATCCCGTGACGGGCAAGCCCGGCTGGTGGGAGGTCCTCATCGGTCCCGGAAAGCCGATCGACACGGACAGGTATTTCGTCATCTGCTCCAACGTTATCGGTGGCTGTCTCGGGACGACCGGGCCGGCCTCGCCCAATCCCGCCACGGGCCAGCCTTTCGCGCTCGACCTTTCCGTCGTGACCATAAGGGATATGGTCCGGGCGCAGGCGATGCTCGTCGACCGGTTCGGCATCGATCAGCTCTTTTCCGTGATCGGCGGATCGATGGGCGGCATGCAGGTGCTGCAATGGGCCTCAAGCTATCCCGAACGCGTCTTCACGGCAGTGCCGATCGCGACCGGCGCCCGGCACACCTCGCAGAACATCGCCTTTCATGAAGTCGGGCGTCAGGCCATCATCGCCGATCCGGACTGGCGGCAGGGCCGCTATCTGGAGAAGGGGACGCGCCCATCCAAGGGGCTTGCCGTTGCGCGCATGGCCGCCCACGTCACCTATCTCTCGGAAGCCGCGCTGCACCGCAAGTTCGGTCGCAATCTGCAGGACCGCGATGTTCCCTCGTTCGGCTTCGACGCCGACTTCCAGATCGAGAGCTACCTGCGACACCAGGGAATGAGTTTCGTCGATCGCTTCGATGCGAATTCCTATCTCTACATGACGCGGGCGATGGACTATTTCGACCTGGCCGCCGATCATGACGGGCAACTGGCCGAGGCATTTCGCGGTACACGCACCCGGTTCTGCCTTGTCTCCTTCACTTCCGACTGGCTGTTTCCCACCGGCGAGAACCGCGCCATCGTCCATGCGCTCAACGCGACAGGCGCATCCGTCTCCTTCGTCGAGATCGAGACCGACAAGGGCCATGACGCCTTCCTGCTCGACGAACCCGAGATGTATGCCACGATCAGCGGCTTCCTGATGTCGGCCGCGAAGGCACGGGGGCTTGCCAGATGAGCGTCAACAGCACGCAGCGTGTCGATTTCCAAGTGATCGCCGATCTGGTGGCAGAAGGCGCGCGCGTCCTCGACATCGGTTCGGGCGACGGCTCCTTGCTCGAACTTCTTGCAGCCGAGCGCGGCATCGACGGGCGTGGCATAGAATTGTCGCAGCAGGGGGTGAACGAGTGTGTGGCCCGTGGTCTTTCCGTCATCCAGGGCGATGCGGACCACGACCTCGTCTATTATCCCGACGAGAGCTTCGACTACGTCATTCTGTCCCAGACTATCCAGGCGACCCACAATCCCAAGATCGTACTGAAGGAACTCCTCAGGATCGGACGCTATGCCATCGTCTCCTTCCCGAATTTCGGGCACTGGCGCGTCAGGCTCTCGCTGCTTTTCGGCGGGCAGATGCCGGTGACGAAGGACCTGCCCTATTCGTGGTACGATACGCCCAACATCCATTTCTGTACGCTGCAGGACTTCGTCCGGCTGACCGAAGAGGTCGGAGCCAAGATCGAGCGGGCAGAAGCACTGGATGCCTCCGGCCAGAAAATCGCCGTTTCCCTGCCCTGGTCACTTTGGAACCTTTTTGGCCAACAGGCCGTCTTCCTGCTGAGACGCTGATCGCTTGTCTTACGGCTCGCCGATGCGCCTGGCCTTTGCGGCGCGTTGGCGCGGCAATGCACGCCCGGCCCGCACGCCTTGCGGCGCCAGAACCGGTACGAAGACGCGGCGCGAAGCGCGCGCCGTGACAGGCAGACCCTGATAGAGTCTTTTCTGCGCCTCGATGACGATCACACCCGAGAAAACCGGCCAGAGCCTGCGCCCGAGCCGCTCAATCGCCATCCTCATCCGCATCATCGACTTGCGCCTCGAGGGCGGGAAGAAAAGCGCCTCGGAGACCGGACCGGGCGTGAAGTTTGTTTCCCGCAACAGCCGCGTGACCTGGCCGCGCGAATAGGGCCTCCCGGCTCCGAAGGGCGTGTTGTCGAAACGGGCCCACAGGCCGCGACGGTTGGGCACCACGATGACCAGCCGCCCGTTGGGCGCCAGCACCCGCCACATCTCCTTCAACGTCTCTTGTGGATTTTCCGCAAATTCCAGCGAATGAACCATCAGGATGCGGTCCAGCGATGCATCGGGCAGCGGCAGTTCCTCATCAAAGACCAGAGCAGTGGCGGACGGCTCACCGATCGGCCAGTTCACCGCCCCCTGCCCCGCAGCCATGAATGCCAATGTGCGCTCGGTATCGGCACGAAACCGATCAAGATAAGGCAGGGCATAGCCAAGGCCCAACAATCGCTCATTGCCGACGGAAACCCACATGCCGGTTAGGGCCATGGCAATGGCCTGCGATGCCGCAAGGCCGAGCGGCGAGTGATAAAACTGGCGTAAATCAACGATGTCGACGCTCATTTCGGGACCGTAGCAGCGCGGCAGCGGACATCAAGCGATTTGCGACTGCGTCGAACTGCCCCGCCCTGCCCCAGGCTTGCCACGCCAGCGGCCCGATATGGGCCAATTGTCGGAGCACTCTGAAGATCAGGGACGACCATGTTTGCCCGATGGAGGCACCCAGCCATGATGAAACCCATCCTGATCGTCGAGCACGGCGAGGAACCCGCAGCCGCCCGCTTCTACGAACGCGCCTTCGGCGCGTCGATCGTCGAGATCCACCGGCTGCGCGATGGTACGCCGTTTTCCTACCAGATGCGCATCGGGGAACAGGTCTTCGGTGTATCCGGCGCCAATCCACGCCGGCAGGCCGATGAAGTACCGACCGGACCCAAGTCGCCAGAATTTCTCGGTGCCTCCACCTGCCTCATGACGCTCGCCGTCGGCGATGTCGGTGCTATCGTCGACAAGGCCGAAACAGCTGGCGCGACCGTTCGCGTGCGTCCGACAATCGCCGTCCATGGCGGGCTGGCCAGCAGCATCGTCGACCCCTTCGGACATCTTTGGAATGTCTATGAGGCCGCCGAAATGCGACACCATGAGAATCAGGCTGCGGCGTAAGGCGCGTCATGCATCCCTCTTGAACCCGGCCGGCGGATAAGCACATTGGGCCGACTGGGAAAAAGAGGAGAGCTGATGGCACCCCTTCAAATAGAACTGTTCATGTGCCGGACCGACAATTTCGGCGTTCTGATGCACGACCCCGAAACCGGGGAGACGGCGTCGATCGACGCGCCGGAAGAAGAGCCGATCCGCATCGCGCTCAACGACAAGGGCTGGCCGCTCACACACATCCTGACGACCCACCGTCACGGCGACCACATCGAAGGCAATGTCAATCTGAAGCAACGCTTCGGCGCCACCATCATCGGCCCGCAGTCGGAAGCGGACCGCATTCCCGGTATCGACCGGACCGTAAAGGATGGAGACCGGTTCACATTCGCCGGACGTCCCGTCGACGTCATCGCGACGCCGGGTCATACGATGGGCCACGTCTGCTATCATCTGCCGCAAGACAAGCTGCTCTTTTCCGCCGACACCTTGTTTGCACTTGGTTGCGGTCGCGTTTTCGAAGGAACGGCTGACGATATGTGGACGTCGCTGCAAAGGCTCATCGCCTTGCCGGACGATACGACCGTCTATTTCGGCCATGAATATACGCTGGCCAATGCTCGGTTTGCGGTCACCGTCGATCCGGACAACCAACAGTTGGCTGATCGGCTTGCCGAGATCGAGACGCTAAGAGCGGATGGACGGCCCACGGCTCCGACCACGCTCGGTATCGAGAAGGCGACCAACCCCTTTTTGCGGCCCGGCGACGCGGGGATTCGCAAAACGCTGGGCATGCAGGATGCGAGCGACGTGGATGTCTTCGCCGAAATCCGCGGCCGCAAGGACCGCTTCTAGCGCTCTTCGTGGGCTACATGGAGCCGTTCCGCCGATCGGCGAAGATGAGGTTCTTGGCGGCGAGGGCAGCGCCGCCTGTGATGAGCAGACATGCTATGGCGATACGCCAGGAAGGCTCGCCATAGCCAAAAAGGATGAGGATCACCGTGGACAGGAGCGGCGCTGCGTAGCTCGATGCGCCGAGAACCTGGATGTCGCCATTCTTCACGCCATAGTCCCACACGTAGAAGGCGCCACCGACCGGCCCCAGTCCGAGGCCGAGCACTGCTAGCCATTCCATCGGTCCTGCTGGCCAAACGGTCTGTTCCAGCAGTACGTGACACAGCAGCGAAAGAAGGGCGGCGGCCAGGCAAAAGCCGGTGACCGCATCCGTCGGAACGCTGCCGAAGCGCCGCGACAGCAGAGAATAAGCGGCCCAGGTGAATGCGCAGAGAAGTGCCATCGAGTAGCCAAAGCCGTAGGCACTGTCGAAGCTCATCCCTCCACGCGCGATGATCAGCGCCGTTCCCAAAAGCCCCGCGAGCACACCCGCGACATGATTCCATACCAGTTTTTCGCCAGGCAGAAGCGCGGAACCAACAACGATCAGCAGCGGCCAGAGGTAGGCGATCAACCCCGCCTCGACAGCCGGAGCATTTCTGAGCGCGGTGAAGTACAGGAAGTGATAGCCGAACAGCCCGCCGACGCCGACGAGCCAGACTGGCAAGGGCTGACGCAGAGCGACGCGCCGTTCGGGGTGGCGCATCAGAAAGACAACGCCGATGGCCCCTCCGACGAGGAAGCACATCGCGGCCAGTTGAAATGGTGGGACGGTTCCCGACGCAGCCGTGAAGAGCGCGAGGAACGACCACATGAGGATGGCGGTGAAGCCGATTGCCGTGGCCCTGATTTCCATCTTGCCCCTTCGCAGCAACTATTCCACGTCGTCAACGACGGGTCTGTGCGAGGGTTAGCGAGCCGCGACTCTCATCGTCAAGAACCGAAATGCGTTGCGGTGATCGTCACCGGACCCAGCTTAGTGGGCACCCGCGCGTAGACAGGGGCATAGACGTCCGCCGCCTCGTTCTTGGCAAACCAGACCTCAACGCTGGTCTGACGCACGAACGCGACCGAACTGTGCTTGGCGTGATAACCGGATTTGGGCTCAGCGCGTGCGCTGCAGACGATCGCTTCGCCTTCGAAACCTTGCGTGGAGAAAGGCTGCCGCCCGGCTTCGGTCAGGACCACGTCGAACCGTGTCTCGCCGTCGAAGATCGGCAACGTCCTGTTGCACACGTCAGCGCCGCCGGGGGCCATGAGCCCTCCGATCGGATCGATGACAGACTGAAGATCGGCCTGCTCGACGGGAATCCAATCTTCGCGCGTACGTTTCTTTTCCGGCGTCAACTTTGCCGACACGACGGTCCCGTTATCGAACGCGACAGCCATCTGCTGCGACTTGCGGCCCGAGTTGTAGGCGACGACATAGCTCGACGCCTGCAACCTGTCGTCCGTCTTCACCCCGGTCACGCTGGTCGACCCGCTCGTGCGGCCGACGATATTGCCGACGCCGGCGGAATTCATCTCGCCCGCTATAGAGAAGCGTTCGCCGTCGAAGATCGTGCTGAATGTGGCCTCGGCGACCGGCAACCCGATAAAGGATATCCGGTAGTCGGCTCGATGTATCGTCTGCTGGGCGCCCGCCGCAACGACCGTGACGCCGTAAAGGACAAGTGCGGCAGCGATTCCGCCGAATGCATGGCGCATCATCGATCTCCTCAACCGTGCTCCAACCGCCCACACCATAGGTCGATCAATGCGACCTTTTTTGGGGATCGCCTCTTGCGCTGTCGGCGCGAACGCGGCAACACTCCCGCCGATGAAGGAAACAGGCGGTCTCGGCTTGACTGGAACGGTCATGCTGACTATAGAACCGCGACTTTCCGATAACGGGCGGCGACATGCGGCCGGAGCGATGGCCCCGGCGACCTTGTCGTTCAGAGCCCTGACGATATGCGAAGAACGAAGGTGTACCCATGTCCCGCAGTTGCGAATTGACCGGCAAGGCCGTCCAGTCGGGCAACAATGTCAGCCATGCCAACAATAAGACCCGCCGCCGGTTCCTGCCGAACCTGTGCAGCGTGACGCTGATTTCCGAAGCTCTGGGCCAGAGCTATCGCCTCCGCGTTTCGGCAGCCGCACTGCGCACGGTCGAGCATCGCGGTGGTCTTGATGCGTTTCTGGCGAAGGCAAAGGATGGCGAGCTCTCCATGCGCGCACGCCTCCTTAAGCGCCAGATCGCCAAGAAGGTTGGCGAGCAGGCAGCCGCCTGATCTGACGCGTCCATCCGGGCGCGTGTTTCGCACGCGCTCCACATCTGCAACTGGTGGCATCACCCAGGATAAAAAAATGCAAGGCATACGGTCTTACGCGCCCTTCGTCGCCGCAATGGCGATTGTGGTCATCGCTTCAAACTATCTGGTTCAGTTCCCGATCCATGCGACGATCGCCGGATTCAATCTGGCCGATCTGTTCACCTGGGGCGCATTCGCCTATCCGATCGCATTTCTCGTCACGGACCTTACCAACCGACGCTTCGGCGCGCGGGTGGCGCGAGGCGTCGTCGTTGTCGGCTTCCTGATTGCCGTCACCCTGTCCTTCCTGCTGGCGAGCCCGCGAATCGCGATCGCATCGGGATCGGCCTTCCTGATCGCGCAACTCCTGGACGTCTCGATCTTCGATCGACTTCGCCATCAGCGCTGGTGGAAAGCGCCGCTGATCTCGAGCGTTGTCGGCTCGCTCGTCGACACGGCCATCTTCTTCTCGATGGCATTCGCAGCCAGCTTTACCTTCCTTGGCGCAAATGACGATTTTGCCATTTCGCTGGCACCGCTCCTTGGCATGGCCGCTCTGGAGGCACCCCGCTGGGTTTCCTGGGCGCTCGGCGACCTCGGCGTCAAGCTGGCGGTCGGCACCGTGATGCTGATCCCTTACGGCGTACTGATCACCGTAGTGAAGCCGAAGGCGTCGGTCGACGGCTTCACTCAGCGAGCCTGAATTCCAGCAGCAGGCTGCGCTGCAGGATCGAGTGGTTGTCGTCGGATACGAGAATGAGCGACACGTCCCCGTCCGGCCCTTCGACGACGTCCAGCCCCTCCATATTGTCGATCTGAAAGCCGAAATCGGCTTCCAGAACGATTTCACCGTCAACCGTGGCATCGGGACGGATCGCATCGGCCTCGATCCGTCGAATCCGCATGCCGATGCCATCGGCAATGTTGAACCGGCGCTCCAGCAGCAACAGGTCCCCATCGGGCAGGAATGCACCGTCCGTGACGTCGAATGGCGGATCCCGGCGGACGAAGAAGACGCCAGCACGCGGGCCGTCCAAGACTGCGCCGTAGATATTGCCCGCAGTGTTCAAGCTGCGCTCGCTGATGATGATCAGCGCACCACCCAGGGGCCCTTCCGGCGGTGCGAGCGCCACCGTTTCCAGTCCCCGATTGTTGCGGAACTCCTCGATCGGGATGCGCAGGGGCAGACTTTCTACGGCAGCCCCATAGGAAAACGCTTGGCGCTCGTAGCGATCGACGCGATGCTCCCGCTCGAAGCCCACGAACAGATCCGTTTCGCTCACGGCGAGGCTTTCGGCATCGACCAGCCATTTGCGGTCTTCTTCACTGCCGGTCGCATCGCGCATCACGGTCACGCGAAAATCGCCGATCGCCGCCATGCGTCCGCCATCGTCGCGCTCGATGCGGCCTGAAAACCATTTTCCGGTGTCCATGACGCCAATGAAGTGCTGGCGATCGCTGTCCATGCGGATCGACGACATGCCGCCGAGATGCCTGCTCGACGATGTCAGTTCCAGGCCACCGACAAACTTGAACGAGCCGAAACGCGTCTCGTCCGAGCCGACTTCGAAATGTTCGATGACGCGGGCATTGATCGGAATTTCACCGGACGTGTCCTGCCCGATGGCAGAGGACGAAAGAAGCAGCGCAACAAGCAGCGGCGCGCCGGCCGCCAGATGCCGGACCGGCACCTCAGCCTGCCATGCGCATGCCGCGCACCATTCGCCCACCGGGCGTCCAGGCCTCTTCCTCGAACAAGGAGGCGAGCTGTTCGGTCATCGCGCCCGCCAGTTCCTCGGCATCGATGATCGTCACGGCACGGCGATAGTAACGGGTCACGTCATGCCCGATGCCGATTGCCAGGAGTTCTACCGGGGAGCGGGTCTCGATCTCCTCGATCACGGCGCGCAGGTGCCGTTCGAGGTAGTTGCCGGGGTTGACGGACAAGGTGGAATCATCGACCGGCGCGCCATCTGAAATCATCATCAGGATACGGCGCTGTTCCGGCCTTGCCAGAAGACGGTTGTGCGCCCAGATCAGCGCCTCACCGTCGATGTTCTCCTTCAGCAGGCCCTCGCGCATCATCAGGCCGAGATTGCGACGGGCACGCCGCCAAGGTGCATCGGCCGATTTGTAGACGATGTGACGCAGATCGTTGAGCCTGCCCGGATTGGCCGGCTTGCCGTCGACCAGCCATTTCTCCCGCGCCTGGCCGCCCTTCCAGGCCTTGGTGGTGAAGCCGAGTATCTCCACCTTGACGCCGCAACGCTCCAGGGTACGAGCAAGAATGTCTGCGCAGGTGGCCGCGACGGTGATCGGCCGACCCCGCATCGAACCCGAATTGTCGATAAGCAGCGTCACGACCGTATCGCGGAAATTCGTGTCGCGTTCCATCTTGTAGGAAAGCGGCTGCATCGGATCCATGATCAGGCGCGAAAGGCGAGCCGGATCGAGATAGCCTTCTTCCAGGTCGAAGTCCCAGGCCCTGTTCTGCTGTGCCATCAGGCGGCGCTGCAAACGGTTGGCCAAGCGCCCGACCACGCCTTGCAGATGAGCCAGTTGTTTGTCGAGGAAGGCACGCAAGCGGTCGAGTTCGGCTTCGTCGCACAGATCGGTGGAGGCAACTTCCTCATCGAAGGCCTCGGTGAAGACCCGATAGTCCACCTTTTCGTTGATATCGGACAGCGGGATATTGGGGCGCCGCGTTTCGCCGGGCGTTTCGGCCTCGTCGTCCATGTCGTCGTCCATCTCCTCGTCGGAGACTTCTGCGCCATCCATCTCACCCGCCTCGGATTGCTCCTCGGCGGAATCGTTTTCCTCCGCCGGCGCCGAATCCGAGCCGGCCTGCTCGTCGGCACCTTGCTCGTTTTCTTCGTTGGAGCGGGGCTGATCGTCCTCGTCGCTGTCCTGCTCGTCGCTCTGTTGGTCCTCGTCCTCGCCGTAATCCTCGGCCATCTCCATGGAGGCGAGGATATGGCGCATGGTGCGGGCGAAGGCCTGCTGATCATCCACCGAACCGACCAGATCTTCCAGATCGCCGGCGGCCTTCTCCTCGATCCAGTCACGCCAGAGATCAACGACCCGACCTGCAGAGACGGGCGCCTTGCGCCCCGTCAGCCGCTCGCGCACCAGCAATGCGACGGCTTCCTCCAGCGGAGCGTCTTCCTGGCGCAGAATGCCCTTGTAGTTGGCCTTGGCATATTTATCCGAGAGCATCGAGGCGAGATTGTCGCCGACGCCCGACATTCGGCGGGTTCCGATAGCCTCAACGCGCGCCTGCTCGACGGCATCATAAACCGCGCGCGCCTCCGTGCCCGCAGGCGCCATCGTCGAATGGACGCGGGCATCGTGACAGGCCTTTCGCAAGGCCATGGAGTCGCCGATGCCGCGTGTTACGGCCAGATCGTGCCGGCTGGGTCGCTTCGGCAGGTCAGGCAGGCGTGCCCGCTCGCCAGCGAGACCAGGCTTATCGTTGGCGAAGACGACCTCGAGTTCGTGATCCGCCGCGATCGAACGGATGCAGCCGGTCAACGCCCGCTTGAACGGCTCTGTATCCACCGGCCCGCCCGGCTTGCCTCGCAGATTGTCGCCTCGCCCGGCCATCGTGCGCTCGTCAGCTCGCCGCGTCGAGCACGATGTTCGCGGCGCTTTCCTTCAGCTCTTCACCGAAGGCGCGCTGATATTGCTCGGCAACCAGTGTCCGCTCCAACTCGTCGCACTTGTTCAGGAAGGTGACGCGGAATGCAAAAGCGATGTCTCCGAAGATCTCTGCGTTCTCCGCCCAGGTGATCACCGTGCGCGGGCTCATCACCGTCGAAAGATCGCCGTTCATGAATGCTGCGCGCGTCATGTCGGCCAGGCGCACCATGCGCGAGATCGTGTCACGGCCGTCCTCCGTATCGAAGCTCTTGACCTTGGCTATGACGATGTTGACCTCATTGTCGTGCGGCAGGTAGTTGAGCGTCGTGACGATGGACCACCGGTCCATCTGTGCCTGGTTGATCTGCTGCGTGCCGTGGTAGAGACCGGTCGTGTC
Organism: Neopararhizobium haloflavum; assembly: GCF_002750855.1. Lineage (GTDB taxonomy): Bacteria > Pseudomonadota > Alphaproteobacteria > Rhizobiales > Rhizobiaceae > Georhizobium > Georhizobium haloflavum. The sequence continues at coordinate 50,696 of NZ_NWUC01000003.1, forward strand.
GCCAAGCCCTACCGTGTTGGCCGTCGCGAACAGCCGGAAGGCCGGATGCGGCCTGATGACGCGGCTTTGGTCGAGCAGCGTCAGTCGGCCCGACGATTCAAGCACACGCTGAATAACGAACATGACGTCCGGGCGGCCGGCATCGTATTCGTCGAAGCACAGCGCGACATTGTGCTGGTAAGCCCATGGCAGGATGCCGTCCTTGAATTCGGTGACCTGCATCCCGTCCTTGACGACGATGGCATCCTTGCCGACGAGATCGATGCGGCTGACGTGGCTGTCGAGATTGACGCGAACGCACGGCCAGTTGAGGCGCGCGGCGACCTGCTCGATATGGGTCGACTTGCCGGTCCCGTGATAGCCCGAAACCATGACGCGACGATTGTGGGCGAAGCCGGCGAGGATCGCGAGCGTCGTATCCCGGTCAAAAAGGTAATCCGGATCGAAATCCGGGACATAGGCGTCGCCTGCCGAATAGGCGGGCACCTTCATGTCACTGTCTATGCCGAAGGTTTCGCGGACCGAAACGGTCGTGTCCGGCAAATTCGAAATGTCGAGATCGATCTTGTTCATCATGCCTTCCGCGAGACGCGGTTTCTCTTGATCTGGGACTTGGGCTCTCAGCTGGCGAGGCTTGCAGGATCGCTTAGCAGAAACCGGACTGCTTTAACAATTGATAGGCCTGCACAACAGCGCGAAAACGCTCCTCGGAGGAACGGTCGCCGCCATTGGCATCCGGGTGGTGCTTCTTGACCAGCAGCTTGTAGCGCGCCTTGATGTCGGCCGCGTCCGCCCCTCCGTCGAGGCCGAGCGTCTCGAAGGCCTTTGCTTCCAGCGATTTCAGCTTGCGCTGCGGTGGACCGCCGCGCTGGCGCCGTGCACGGCTTTCGTTGAAGAAGCCGAAAGGGTCGCGCATTCTGGCTGCGGACGCCGCGCTGCCCGAGCGCGCCTGATTGTGTGCCGGGCCGTGGCGCGCGGCTTTGTTGACACCGACGGTCCAGGTTGGCCGATGGCCCGTCAGCGCCTCCTTCTGATAGCGCGCGATCTCTCCATCCGACAGACCGGAGAAATAATTGTATCCCTTGTTGTACTGACGCACATGGTCGACGCAAAAAAGGAAATACTCACCTTCCGCATCGCGGCCCACGGGCGCACGGTGCGTGCCCTTGGCATCGCACCCGTCCCACTGACACACGGGCGTCGACGGCTCGGCGCGCGCACGGCTCTTGCCACGCGTGCGGATGCCGTCAAAATATTTCGAATCCAGCTTCATCTCCCGTATTATGGAGTGCGCCCCGAGCGCGAACAAGGATTGACAATGCGCAAGGTTGCTCTCTATCGCAGCGAAACAGGTTCGCCGTTTCGTGGCATGGATCGCGCGCGCCATCGAGCTTCGCAGGAAAGCTGCGCCTCACCATCTCGAAAATGGACCTTGCCATGACCATAGCAGCGACGATCGACCGCAAGCTTCGCGATGCCTTCGCACCCGAACGCATCGAGGTGATCAACGAGAGCCATCTTCACGCGGGCCATAAACCGGAGTTCAATGGCAGCGGCGAAACCCATTTTCGCATCCGCATCGTGTCCGGCAGCTTCGCCGGGATGTCGCGCATCGCGCGTCACCGTGCACTCAATGAGTTGCTTCGGCCGGAAATCGAGGCGGGGGTTCACGCGCTGGCTCTGGAGCCGGCAGCGCCGGGCGAGCCGACCCGCTGGTAGGCAGTCGCTGCCGCATTTCCTTGTCTATCGACCCAATTCTCCCTCTTCCAGGGGCTTTATCCTGAGCCGGGTGATGCGGTTCTTTTCCCGTTTCATCACGATGAATCGCTTGCCGTGGAAGGTGAACGCCTGACGCTCATTGGGGATCGTCTGCGATTCGTGGATGACGAGACCTGCGATCGTTGTGGCCTCTTCATCCGGAAGGCTCCAGTCGAGGGCCCTGTTGAGGTCGCGGATCGGCACCTGACCGTCGACAACCACCGAACCGTCCGCCTCGGTGCGCACGCCTTGCATGTCGATATCGTGCTCGTCGGAGATGTCGCCAACGATCTCCTCCAGAATGTCCTCCAGCGTCACAAGACCTTCCAGCTCGCCGTATTCGTCGACAACGATGGCAAAGTGCGCCTTGCGCCGCAGAAACGCGTTGAGCTGATCCTTGAGATTCGTCGTATCGGGGACGAACCACGGCTTCTGCGCTATCTTGGAGATATCGATGCGGCCGGGATCGTTGCCGACATCGGCGAGCGCGCGCAGCAGATCCTTGGCATGGACGATGCCGATGATGTTGTCGGTTTCTCCACGCCATACGGGCATGCGCGTGTGCGGGCTGTCCAGGATCGTCCTCACCACAGCTTCCGGAGGGTCGTCGGCGCTGACCATGCGCATCGACGTGCGATGCACCATGATGTCCGAGACTTCCAGCTCGTCGAGATCGAGCACACCGCCCAGCCGATCGCGATCGGCTTTGACCACAGAGCCTTCCCGGTGCAGCAGGTCGACGGCGCCTCGAAGTTCCTCGTGCGCCGTCAGCATCGAGCTTTCGGCTGACAGGGTGACGCCGAAAAGCGCCAGAATGCGGCGCACGATCCAATTGACCGCTGTCGACAGCGGTCCTGCGACACGCACGAAAATATTGACCGGAGCCGAAACCGTCAGCGCGAACCGATCGGGCGTCGAGATCGCCCAGCTTTTGGGCAGAACTTCGGCAAAGATAACGAGCAGCACGGTCATGGCGATCGTTGCGACCGCCACGCCGGAATCACCGAATATCCCGAGGAGCAGGCTCGTTGCCAGCGACGAGGCGAGGATGTTGACCAGATTGTTTCCGATCAACAATGCGCCGATCAGTCGATCGCGTCTATCGATCAGACGGGCAACCACGCCGGCACGCGGATCACCGTTCGCCTCGAGCGTGTGCATGCGCGAGCGCGACGCGGCCGTCAGCGCCGTTTCCGAGCCGGAGAAGAAAGCAGACGTTCCGATCAGCACCAGGATCGCGAGCCCGGTGAGCCAATACTCCGACAGAATGGACATGAAACCATCGATGGTCATCGGGATTGCTTATCCTTTAGGAAGGCCAGAACTTCGGATGGCGGTACGTCGTCAGCAATGAATGCCTCGCCGACGCCACGCGTCAGAATGAAGGTGAGTTTGCCGCGCTTGACTTTCTTGTCCTGTCCCATCAGGTCCAGCAACGTTTCGGCGGGGGGCAACCCGCCTGGAATCTCGTCCAGCCGCGTCGGCAGTCCGACCGCCTCAAAATGTGCGGCGACGCGGTGGGCGTCATCCGGGCTTGCAAGGTTCATACGTGCGGAGAATTCATGCGCCAGCACCATGCCGATGGCGACGCCCTCGCCATGGACCAGACGCGCGCCATCATAGCCGGTCGCCGCCTCCAGTGCATGCCCGAAGGTATGGCCCAGGTTCAACAGCGCGCGCGCGCCGGCCTCGTGCTCATCGGCCGCAACAACATCGGCCTTGGCCTGGCAACTCGCCGCGATCGCCTCCACCCTTCCCGCGCCGCCGGTGAAGACGTCACGCCAGTTTGATTCCAGCCAGGCGAAAAACTCTGGCTTGTCGATCAGACCGTATTTCGCGACCTCGGCGTAGCCGGCACGAAATTCCCGGTCCGACAGCGTATCGAGCACTGCCGTATCGGCGATGACCAGATGCGGCTGATGGAAGACGCCAACCAGATTCTTGCCCTGCGGCATGTTGATGCCTGTCTTTCCGCCGACGGAACTGTCGACCTGCGCAAGCAGCGAGGTAGGGATCTGGACGAAGCGCATGCCGCGGCGCACGATACCGGCCGCAAAGCCCGCCAAATCACCGATCACGCCTCCCCCCAGCGCGATCACCACGTCGGCGCGTTCGAGCCGCGCATCGAGCAGTGTCCCCGTCACCTCGACCAGCCGATCGAAGCTCTTGGTCTTTTCACCGGCGGGAACGACGATATCGCAGGCCTTGATGCCCGCGGCTTCGAGTGCCTGATGCAGGGTTGCCAGATGGTGGGCGGCGACGGTCTCGTCGGTGACGATCGCAGCCCGAACGCCAGGCAGCCGCGCGCCGATCAGTTCTCCCGCCCGGGCAATCAGCCCCGGCCCGATATGAATGTCGTAGGAACGCGTGCCGAGCGCGACACGAACCGTTCTTGCACCGTCTCCGGTGCGGCCTTCGATGGATGTCATTGGCAGCCTCGGCCGGCGATGGCCGCCAGCGTTTCCTCCACGATGGTTTCCTTGCGCACGGCGCGCGAACGCACCGTGATGTCGGCTTCGGCGTAAATGGGGTACCGCGCCGTCATCAGCGTCTGCAACGTGCCTCTCGGATCGGGCGTCTTCAGCAGCGGCCGGTTGTCGCGTTTGCTGACGCGCTCCCACAGCACTTCGAGATCGGCCTCCAGCCACACCGACAGAGCGCGTTCCTTGATGAGTGTACGGCTTTCGCCGTTGACGAAGGCGCCGCCGCCTGTGGACAGAACGCGTGGGCCGGTTTTCAAAAGACGGCGGATTACCCGCGCCTCAAGCGAACGGAATTCTGTTTCGCCGTATGTTTCGAAGAGTTCTGCAATGGTCATGCGTGACACACGCTCGATTTCGGCATCGGAATCAATGAACGGAATCTGAAGCGCGCTTGCGGTCATCCGGCCGATCACCGACTTGCCCGCGCCCATCAATCCGACGAAAACGAGGTTGCGTGTGCCGATCGCTTCGCGCGCCTGGCGACATAGATCAGGCAAGCTAAGGGCGGCGGCCGTCGACATGGAAGCTCGGCTTTCTCATCATGGTCTTTCCTATCGCGAAATCGGCCGATAGGGTCAAGCAGCAGCGGCATCGCACTGTCTTCCATGCAGTTGCGCAACTTGCACTCGTTCTGCCCCTCGCTCATAAAGGGAATCAGCAGCGCGCCTCGAACCGGCCGGAAGAATTGATGCCGTCTCTCATCCGTTTTCTCGTTTTCTGTGGCATCGTGGCCGGGCTTGTCTACGGTGCCATGTTCGCGCTGATCATGTTCGTCGAGCCGAAACCGCGGGAAATCACGGTGCGCATCCCGACGGAGCGGGTCAACCCCGAGCCCGGGAGCCGTGTCGCCAACTGACGTGACATCGGATCGAAGCGATGCGTGATCTCAGCGCCGCCCACATAGAAGCCTTCCTGGAAATGCTGAGCGTGGAACGCGGCGCGGCGGTCAACACCTTGTCCTCCTATGGCCGGGATCTCGATGATGCGCTGTCTTTCCAGCGCGAGCACGGACGAAGCCTGACCGAGGCGGGCGTTTCCGATCTGAAGGCTTATCTCGCCGACGTCGCCGGCCGTGGTCTTGCTCCAGCCTCGCAAGCCCGGCGCCTGTCAGCGCTTCGGCAGTTCTTTCGGTTTCTTTATGGGGAAGGTCTGCGCGCCGACGATCCGACGGCAACACTCGATTCGCCGCGCAAGGCACAAGCGCTGCCGAAGACACTGTCCATCGCCGAGGTCGACCGCCTCATCGCGCAGGCTGAACGGGAGGCTGGCGAGGACGAACTATCACGCTTCGAGCAGCAGCGGCGCTTGCGGCTCCTGGCCTTGCTGGAACTGCTCTACGCCACGGGCATGCGCGTCAGCGAACTCGTCAGCCTGCCGGCCGACGTCCTCTCGCAGGATGGGGTTTTCCTGATGATCCGCGGCAAGGGCAACAAGGAGCGGCTCGTTCCGCTTTCGAGCCGATCGCGCGACGCGATGACCGCTTTCCGCGCGCTCGATCCCGAGGGGGAAGAGGATCAGCGAAAATGGTTATTCCCGGCAGATTCGGCTTCCGGGCATCTGGCGCGGCAGGTCTTCGCGCGGGATTTGAAGGCGCTCGCGATGCGGGCCGGACTGCCTGCCGCCGCCGTCTCGCCGCACATTCTGCGGCATGCCTTCGCCAGCCATCTGTTGGCCAATGGAGCCGATTTGCGCATCGTGCAGGAGCTTCTTGGCCATGCCGACATCGCAACGACCCAGATCTACACGCACGTCCTCGAAGAGCGGCTGCACCGCCTTGTGAGTGAGCACCACCCTCTTGCAAAACAGGCCAAAAAGCCCGAAGAGAACCGATAGAACGGGACAGGCCTCATAACGGCCATGTCGGGCGCATGGCCGCCTTGTCGCCATCATTTCAGGCTTCTTCTCATCCTTTCCACGTTGATCCAAAGGCCTCATGCATAATTATCTCGATTTCGAAAAGCCGCTCTCCGACCTCGAAGGCAAGATCCACGAGCTGAAGAAGCTTGGCGAGGAAGACGAGAGCGTCGACACGCACGAGGAGATCGCCAGGCTGGAAGCGCGTGCGAGAGACGCGATGGCGGACATCTACGCCAAGCTGACGCCCTGGCAGAAGACTCAAGTGGCACGCCATGCGGCACGGCCGCATTTTCTCGATTACGCCCGCGAGCTCTTCACCGAGTTTACGCCGTTGGCGGGCGACCGCAATTTCGGCGAGGACGAGGCCATCCAGGCCGGCTTTGCCCGCTTCGAAGGTGCGCCCATCGCGTTGATCGGCCAGGAAAAGGGGCACGACACAAAGTCGCGCATCCGGCACAATTTCGGAAGCGCGAAGCCCGAGGGTTATCGCAAGGCGATCCGCATCATGGAGATGGCGAACCGGTTTCACCTGCCGATCGTCACGCTCATCGATACAGCCGGGGCCTATCCAGGTGTCGGCGCTGAAGAGCGCGGCCAGGCGGAAGCCATCGCCCGGTCGACCGAGATGTGCCTCAAGGTCAAGGTGCCGATCGTCTCGGTGATCATCGGCGAGGGCGGCTCTGGTGGCGCGATAGCGATCGCGACGGGGGACCGCGTCTACATGCTCGAACACGCGATCTACAGCGTCATTTCGCCGGAAGGCGCGGCGTCAATCCTTTGGCGGGATTCGGCGAAGGCGAAGGAGGCCGCCACGAGCATGAAGATCACCGCCGATGACCTGAAAGGGCTCGGTATCATTGACGGGATCATCAAGGAGCCCGTGGGCGGCGCACACCGCGATGCAGCTGCCGCAATCGCGCAGACGGGCAAGACGATCGCAAAGGCGCTCGCCGACCTTACCACCAAGGACGGCCCGACGCTGCTGAAGGAGCGGCGTGAAAAATATCTGGCGATCGGCCGGCACCACTAGGTGCTTCAACCTTGCACGGAAGCGGATGGACACGGTTCAGGCTTCCGGCCCGCGCAGCAATCGCACGGCGCCGGAACGCCTGATCACGGGCGGACGATCACCGTCTCGTTTTCGCTGATCGCGACATCGGGATTGCGGCTCAGATAGCTCTCGACCACTTCCCAGATCGGCGGGCCCTCGGTCCCTTCGTTGACTGAAGCCCAGCCTGCAACGGCATATTCCCGCTCCGGCTCGATCGGATCGCCACTGGCCAAGTGGGTCATATCCGAAATACGCGATCCCATCGGCGCCGTCACATCGATCGTGTAGCCCATCCCGCCGACGCGGACCATGTCGCCGCCCTGCTGGTAGTAGGGGTCGGGATTGAAGAGATTGTCCGCGACATCCTCGAGAATGTCTTTCAGCATCTGGCCGCTCATCGGCTGGCGATATGCGCTCGGATAGCTCATGGCGCAGGCCGAGTGCAGGTCCTCGACCGTTATCGACTGCCCGGGCAGCAAGGAATTTCCCCACCGGAACCCCGGAGACAGCGAAATCTCCGCATCGCGTTCGCTGATCAGCGCCTGACAGAAGAGATCATCGAACGTGCCATTGAAGTTTCCACGCCGATAGAGAAGCGAATCCGTCGTCCCAAGCTCGCGGGCCAATTCCTCTTCATAGGGCGCGCGGACCTTGTCGACGAGGGCCGCCATATCCGCGTTGGGGGTGATGACGTCGGAGAAGACCGGAATCAGACGATAGCGATAATCGCGGACCTCACCGCCGGCGACGTCAAGATCGAGACGGCTGAGGAACTTGCCGGCGCAACCGGACGCGACGACCAGCGTCTTGCCGACGATGACAGGCTCTGGCAAGGCGTCGTGCGTATGGCCGGTCAAGATGACGTCGATCCCTTCGACGCGGCTCGCCAGCTTTCGGTCGACATCGAAGCCGTTGTGGGAAAGCAGAACGACAAGTTGCGCCCCCTCGGCGCGCGCTGCGTCCACGTTGGCGGCGATTTCTTCCTCCCGGATACCGAACGACCACTCGGGAAACATCCAGCGGGGATTGGCGATGGGCGTATAGGGAAAGGCCTGTCCGATGACGGCGATCTGCACTCCGCCCTTTTCGAACATGCGGTAGGCCTCGAAAGCCGGCTCGTCCCACTCGGCATCGAAAATGTTGCTTCCGAGGAAGGGAAAGGGCAGCCCGTCGATGATCTCCTGGACCCGCTCCGTGCCGAGCGTGAACTCCCAGTGACCGGTCATCGCATCCGGCTGAAGCGCGTTCATGAGTTCCACCATGTCGGCGGCTTTCGTCTTCTCTGCCGTGTAGGAGCCCTGCCAGGTGTCGCCGCCATCGAGAAGCAGCATGTTGTCACCCCGTTCGGCGCGCACACGCTTGATGATCGTCGCGATACGGTCGAGACCACCCATGCGGCCATAGCTCTCGGCAAGCGCAGCGAAATCGACATAGGTCATCGCATAGGCCTCGGGCGTACCGGCCTCAATGCCATATAGCTTGAGGAAGTCCTTGCCGGTGACGTGCGGCGGCAGTCCCTGGACCTCGCCGACTCCGATGTTGATCGAAGGCTCGCGAAAATAGAGCGGCTTCGTTTGAGCATGAATGTCGGTAATGTGCATCAGCGTCACATTTCCAAAATTCTCGAAACCGAGGAGATCGTCTTCGGTCAGTCGCTGCTGGGCGGCGGCGCGCGACCAGTTCCCCGCCAGCCCGGAGCCGGCAAGCGCGGAAAGCGCGACGGTGGCTGTCAGGAACTCGCGGCGATTGAACATGGACTAACCTCCAAGCACGGACTATCGGGCGGCCGGGATTGCCCCGCGGCCACACTGCTTCTCAACGATCGTTCTGAACCATGATGGTGCGGCACACATGATGCCGCACACAGATGCTACTGGCGGACAGCCGGGGTTTCGACCGAAAGCCCCTCGCCGCGCCAGGTCACATAGACTTCGAGCGCCATCAGCTCATCGGAAAACGCATCGGGGAATTCTGCGCGCGTGTCGCGAATGCAGCCGCGGAAACGGTTGTGCAGAGACACCATGTTCGCCTGCTTGAGCCGGTAGGTCGGGAAGCCGTTGGCGTTGCCCTGGCTCAAATGGTCGGCGCGGATATACTGGCCGTTATAGCCCTCGTGGCAGGTCGCGCATGCCAGATCGAGCTGACCGGTGCGGGTGTAGTAAAGATCTTCACCTCGGTCCCACCAGCTTTGCATCTCGCCAGCTTCCAGATCGATGTCCACGGGCTCACCCAGCGACTGGTGTTTGATGAACGTCGTGAGGGCCTTCTGCTGCGGCGCATCGAACTTGTAGGGCTCTGCCCCCATGTTCTGTTCGCGGCAGGCGTTGATCTGCAGTTCGATGTTGAAAGGCTTGCCTGCTTCCTCGTTCCACTTCGGATAGGAGGCGCCGACGCCAGCCATGCTTTCGGCGGCATCGTCGTGACAGGAAGCGCAGGACTTGCCCTGCGAGCCCTCGACCGTATTCCAGATTTCTTCGCCTTCCTCCACGTAGAGCATGCCTGGATTGGCGAAGCTGTCGGCTTCGAGTGCGCGGGTTTCTTCCGTGCGATAGTGCCACCCCGAGATGACTTCATCGAACGGGTGATCCTCGGCAGCCTCCACCCGTGTCTGCATTTCGATCTCGCCGTCAATGACAAGCTCTTCGTCCGCCGGCTCGGCAAAGACGAGCGACGTTGCTCCCATTGCCAGCGCCAAGGCGGCGGCAGCCAAGATACCTGGTGTTCTCACGCGAATTCCCTCCCCGGACATTAACGGACGGGCAAGGCCCGTCCGCGATCCATGTTGCCCCTTCGACGTCAGCTGACTTCGATCTGCTCTTCGGTCTCGTAGACCGAGCCGTCATCGTCAACCCAGGTGAACTTGAACGTACCGCTCTCATTCACCTTGGCCTTGAACTCCATATAGGGGTTCGCCGAAACGGCCGGCTGAATATCACAAGCGAACACGACCTGGCCGTTGAACTCGCAGGTGAAGGAATTGATGATCTGGCGCGGGATGGTGTTGCCATCGGCATCCTTGCGCTGCCCCGACTCCATCTGGTGCGAGATCAGGGTCTTGATGTCGATGACGTCACCTGCCGAAGCGGTCTTCGGCACACGAACGCGTGGTCTTGATGCCATTTGTGTGTCTCCTTGTCCGGTCTGTCCTCAGCCGCCGCAGCCGCCGATGGTGACCTTGACTTCCTTGGTATCCATGAAAACGGAGCCATCGTTCATCTTGGCGACGGCAATCACGTTCTGCGAACTGGCAAGGCGAATCCGGGTGGTCGCGTCCGCGCTTCCGCTCATCGGCGAAAACTTGAAGGTCGCGACGTGCGCTTCCGGGTTGCCTTCGGCGAAGAGTGAAACCTCTTCCACGTAGGATTCTTCCGTCATATCGCTCTCGACGGACACCGAAATCGGAACGGTGTTGCCGTTCTCGGCGATTTCCGGCGCATCGAGCGTGATCCGGCCGGTTTCTGGCTTTGCACCCCCGGTAAACGCGTCGATCGCTTCCTGGGTCGCTTCCGGCGTGGCGCGGGCCGGCGAAATCCTGAAGCCAGTCGCCACGAAGGCGGCCGCGCCTGCCGTTGCCGCCATCATCTGGCGTCTGTTCATCTTCATGTGCATTCTCCTGATTACTGCTCTTCCTTGAGGGTCGAGAGATATGCGACGACGTCCTCGACCTCTTGCGCGGTCAGGATCGTCTTTCCTTTGAGATCTTCGCGGACATTGATGCCGACGTCCAAGCTATAGAATGCCGGCATGATCGTCTGATCGCCAAAAATTTTCTTCGCATCCGATACGATGGCGCGCAATTGTTCCGGCTGCCAGCGATCGCCGACACCATCGATGGATGGGCCGACATTGCCCTGGAAGTCCGCTTCCGGCATTTCCGAGTTGACGTGGCATGCCACACAATTGCCGCGCGACCGATCGGCGAATATCTCGCGGCCACTGGCCACGGCGCCATCCTCACCCGTCAACGATGCCTCGATGGCATACTCGGAATAGTCGAGTTCGTCGGGAGCGGTCTGGGCGCCTGCGGCGCCCGTCCAAAGGATACCCGCCGCCACTGCGACCACAACGGAAAAAGGACGGTTCAGCCCTTCGATCATCACAACTCTCCTCCCCGTGCCCCGGGCGCCCAATCTATTCGGACCGCCCGATCGTTCTGGACGTTAAAGCAGCTTCGCCTGCATGACAATACAAATATGAATTTTTGAATATGTCGGATATTTTCGAACATCCGCACTCATTCCTCGCCCTCCAGACGCCCTTCTGCGCGCATCTCGTTTATGATCCGTGCATGATAGGTCTGGAAATGCTCGTCGCTCTCATACCCCTTTTCATTGACCCAGCGAAACATATTGAGGAACGTCCACTTGCCGAAGGCGCCTGGCATCGTCGCCACGGCCGCCTGTGAGACGCTGTCCTCTGAAACGTCATCCGGTAGGAAGACGATCGTGGGCGTAAAAACGTAGCCCCATTTGCGGGCCGCCGTGCGCTCCGTCAATACCTCTCCGTCAAGATCGGTGACTTCCTCGTCACCGAACATGTTGAACTGCACGACCATGAAGTTTTCCCGGATGTAATCGGCGACTTCAGGATCGGAAAGCAGGGTCTCGTGCATCTCGCGGCAATAGATGCAGCCGCGCTGCTCGAAGACATAGGCCAAACGTTTGCCGGCCGCATTCGCCTCCTCGATGTCTTCAGCGACATCGCGAAACGTCAGCGAGAACCAGGGCTGCTTGTGCAGCCCATCATCGCCGATTTCCACGGCATGCACCGGCACAACGATGGTCAGGAAAGTCAGAGCGAGAGCAAAGAGACGCGTCATGAGGTCCACTCCTATCCTATGGTGGAAAAGATGGGAAACGTGTTCAGAAGCCAGAACGCGATATTCGCCATCTGGCCCGTCGCAAACAGAACTCCGGTGATCACGAGCAGCACGCCCATCGCGATCTCGACCTTGCGCATGTGGCGGCGCATGCGGGCCGCCGCCGACAGGAACCGACTGGCGAAGAGCGCGGCCACGACGAAAGGAATGCCGATCCCGAGAGAGTAGGCGAAGAGAAGTGCCGCGCCTCGCGCGATCGTATCCTCCGACCCCGCGATGAACAGGATGGCAGCGAGGACCGGGCCGACGCAGGGCGTCCAGCCGAATGCGAAGGCAAGTCCCATCAGATAGGCGCCGACAGGGCCGGCCGGCTTTCGCGCAACCTGCACCCTGGCCTCACGATACAAAAGACCGATCCGGAAGACCCCGATGAAGTGCAGACCCATCACGATGATGACGATGCCGGCGACCAGCGAAAGCGTGTCGAAATAGCGGGCCATCGACTGGCCGATGACGCTGGCCGTGGCGCCAAGGGCAACGAAGACCGTGGTAAAGCCCAGCACGAAGGCAATTGCGGCCCAAACGATGCGGCGCGAAGCTTCGCGTCCCAGATCGTCCTGACGCAGCTGGTCGAAGCTCATTCCGGCAAGGTATGCCAGATAGGGGGGAACGATTGGCAAGACGCAGGGCGAAACGAACGAAAGCAAACCTGCCAGCAATGCGCCACCGATCGTTACGTCCAGCATGATCTCTCCCCAACCGGCGTTTCGCATGCTGCGAACAGCAACGATCACGCTGGAAGATATTCGAATTTTTCTATATGTTGCAAACAAATTTGCGGAGTTTTGCGATGTCCTGGCCGAAAACAGCCTCAAAGTCACGCACGGCAGGACTTGTTCTGGCGGTCGTCGGCCATGTCGCGCTGGGGCTTCCGGTATCGGCGGCCGAGCTTGTCATGCTCGAACAGCCCGGATGCCCGTGGTGCGCGCGGTTCAACGAGGAGATCGCCCCGGGCTATTCAAAGAGCGAGGAAGGCGAGCAAGCGCCGTTGCGACGTGTGGATATCACCGAGCCCATCCCGCAGGACCTGCAGCATCTGACGATCGAACGCTTCACGCCCACCTTCATATTGATGGATGATGGACGGGAGATCGACAGGCTGCGCGGATATCCGGGCGATGAATTCTTCTACGCGTTGATTGGCGAGATGCTGGAGGCACTTCCGCCGCAGATCGAAGAGGCATCGGACGTGCGCTCAAACGAATAAAGGCAGAGCGAGGAGCATTGCTTTTGCCGGTGGGGAGGACAGATGGATTCATTCCTTTGGTTGCCGCTTGCCGGGCTGGCCGCGGGTCTGCTGCTCGGCTACACGGCACGTCGAGCGCATTTCTGCACGCTGTCAGCACTGGAGCGGCATTGGTATGCCGGCGACAGCCGCGGGCTTAGAACATGGGTCCTGTCGGCCGCGCTGGCCATCGTCTTCACACAGTCGCTCGCGTCCGCCGGCGCGGTGGACCTATCGCAATCCTTCTATCTGTCCCCGAGCTTCGGCTGGCTCGGCGCGATTGCCGGAGGGCTCATGTTCGGCCTCGGCATGTCGCTGGTCGGCACCTGCGGCTTCGGCGCACTCATCCGCCTTGGCGGCGGTTCGCTGCGCGGCCTGATTGTGCTCATCGTCATCGCGCTGACGGGACTGGTGACGCAGAGGGGCGTCATCGCACCGCTGCGCCAGATCATGGAAAGCACTGCCACGATCGACTTCACTCGCGCCGGAAGCCAGTCGATCGGAGCGATAGCGACCGCGGCGACTGGGATCGAACTCGGTGCTGCGGCAAGTATCCTCACCGTGCTGGCTCTTGTTCTATGGGTGTTTACCGATGCGGATTACCGGGTTCATCGATCCGGGATCGCGGCAGCCGTGGCCATCGCCCTCGCCATCGCGTTCGGGTGGCTCGCCACATCCATCGCTGCCGATCACAGCTTCTATCCTGTCCAGGTCGAATCCGCATCGTTCGTCACGCCCGTTGCCGATTTGGTGATGCTCTTCGGCATCCATACCGGCGGAGGCTTCCCAGACTATGGCGTCGGTGTCGTCTTCGGCACGGTTCTCGGCGCAGCCTTTGCGGCTTGGCGCAGCAACGACATGCGCTGGGAAGCCTGCGACGACGCGCGCGAGCTTGGTCGCCACCTTGGCGGCGCTGCATTGATGGGGATTGGCGGCGTCTTTGCCCTCGGCTGCACGATCGGGCAAGGAATCTCGGCCATGTCGACCCTGGCGGTCTCGGCCCCGATCGTCATGGTGTCGATCGGAGCCGGCGCACGTCTCGGCCTTGCCCATCTGATTGAGGGATCAGCCCTGGCAGCCTTCGGGCGGCCAGCGGGCTGAAGTGTCCTTCGGCTATTCGCCCGCGACGAAGCGGTAGGCTTCACCGTCCCTTTCCACACGCCCATTGCCCGGTTCCGGCATATGGAAGCCGACAATCCGCATATTCTCAGCAGCCAATCGATCCAACAGCATCTTGCGTGTCTCGATCGCACGGTCGGGGTTCTGATCGGTGCCGGAGCGCCAATCGGGACGCTGAAAGGAGACCACGTGATTGTTCAGCGCATCGCCGACGATCATCACCGGCTCGTCGCCGCCATGGATGACGAAGGACGTATGGCCGGGCGTATGCCCGCCGGTGTCCATGGCCTCCACGCCAGACAGGACCTCCGCGCCGGGTTTGAAGAGATTGATCCGATCGGCGAGGACGTCCAGCCGGCTCTGGGCGCCGACGACGAAGCTCTGCGCTGCCTCAGGCGTCTTTTCCAGCGTATCGGGCGCCGTCCAATAGGCATGTTCGGCCTCGGCCATGTGATAGGCCGCATCAGGGAACATCAGCTCATCGAAATCGTCGAGCAGGCCCCAGAGGTGATCGGGATGGGCGTGGGTGAACACGACATCTGTCACCTCATCAATCGAAAAGCCAGCAGCTTCGAAATTCTGCAGGAATTCGCCGGCACTCGGCATGAAGTTCGCGCCGGCGCCCAGATCGAAGACGACGAGCCCGTTCGGCGTGCGCAGTACCGAGACATTGCAATCAGGCTCCAGACCATCGGCGGAAAGGCCGCTTGCCTCGAGCAACGCGATGAGCTCCTGCTGATCGACGTCGGGAAAGGCGAAGTCGAGCGGCAGCATCAGGTTGCCGTCGGAGACGGTGGTCAGTGTGTTCTCGCCGAGTGCCAGGGACATGTCCTGCGCCCGCGCTCGTATTGCTGCGAAGCCCGGTAGTGCGGCCGCGAGCGTGGTCAACGCCGAAAGTTGGACAAAGCGCCGCCGCGTCAGTCTGATCGTCCGGCTGGCCGTTTGGTTGCGCATGCGTGCCTCCCACATAGAATTTATTGAATATTTGCATCGCCGCAGCCATGCGGTCAATCGGGCGGCAGGTCCCAGCCCAAAAGCCGATCGATCGGCGCGAAATCATCGGTCATCACGATCGTGTCGCGTTGGAGCAACGCCTGCATCGATCGCGCCGGCATCCGGCTCATCAACCGGCCGAAGAGCGGATCGACGAAGGTCGGCTTCGGCGTCGGGTTCCCGCCTGCAAAGATCACGAACGTCACGCGATTGCCCGGGATGATCTCGGACTGTTCCGCCCATACCTCGACAACAGGAAACACCGCCTCGATCGTCGCAACCATCGAGGCGAGGGCATCGAGGCGATCGGTATGGTCGATGATGTTCATCATGAAGACGCCGTCATCGGCGAGCTTTGCGCGAACGAGCTCGACATAGTCCCTTGTTATCAAATGCTGTGGGGCGGCGATGTCGGTGAACGCATCGGCGACAATGGCATCGAAGCCGCCCTCTTCCCTGCTCAACGCCAGCCGCGCGTCTTCCTGGCGCACGGTGAAGCGAGCGCTCTCAGCCCAAAACTCGTCATCGGCAACCTCCAAAACCTGCGGATCGATCTCGGACACGACAATGGATGCGGAGTCTTCCTGTCGCTCGGCCCAGGCGCGCGGTAGCGTGAAAGCGCCGCCGCCGACGAAGAACGCCCGGCGTGGGGCGTTGCCAAGATGAACATTCGCCAGATTGTCGATGATGGCGGCATAGGCGTGATAGAGCGCGGTCGGCTCCTCCAGATTGATGCCGTGACCAAGATGATCCAGCACCATGAGGCGTGCCTCCTGTCCGGCCTCGGCGCTGTAGTCCATCGTGCGGATGCAGAAATACTGGCTCTCCACGTCGCATGGACTGCGTCCAATCGTCAGGCCGGCGCCGGCGGTCGCGAGCAGCAGGAAGGCGGCAAGAAGCACGGACGCCAGGCCCATGGCAGGGCGCGACGCGCGCGAAGCAGCGAGATAGAAGGCGAGCGCCAGAGCGATTTCGATCGCTGCCACGGTCAGGAGCGTCGTGCGCGTCCCCCAGAACGGGATGAACAGGAATCCCGCCGCCACGGTGCCGCCAATGGCCCCGAGCGAGCCTGCCGCGAAGAGCGCGCCCAGCCAGGGGCCCGAACGCTCCCCCGTCAATCCGATCAAGAGCTTGGCGAACGGCGCCGACGGCACGCTGACGGCCAGGCTCGGGACGAAAAAGATGATCGTGGCGAGCAGAACAATCGCGGTCAGGGCCGTGCCCGAAGCGCCGATGACGGGCTGGGCGACAGCTGCCAGCAGTTGTGGCGCGAAAGCGGTCGTCATGGCTGCCAGAGCCATGAAATGGCCCGTCAGCCGATAAATTTCCCCGGCGCTCCGATCGGCGTAGTATCCACCGACGGCATGGCCGGCGGAAAAGCCTGCAAGAACCACGGCGATGACGGCCGTCCACGTGTAGATGGACATGCCGAGATACGGCGCGAGCATGCGCCCGCCGACGATCTCGACAACAAGGCCAGCCGCCGAAATGACGAGACTCGCCGCAACGATGAGCGTTGCCGTTTGCTTGCCAGACACAGCTGCCAGTCGCCTCCCCTGCCATCGACAGACCGACTGCTAGCGCCATTCGGCAGGCTTTGCCATTCAAAACATAGGATAAAGCGAATATTAGTCCGTTGTGGCGTTCAAAGGACCGCTGTCGCCTCGATCTCGACGCGGGCGCGATCCTCGACCAGCGCCTTCACCTCGACCATCGTCATTGCCGGAAAATTCCGTCCCATCACGTCGCGGTAAACCCGCCCGAGTTCCTTCAGCGTTTGGAGATAGGCACGCTTGTCGGTGACGAACCAGGTCAGCCGGACAAGATGCTCAGGACCCGCGCCACCCGCCTCGAGAACGGCACGCACGTTCTTGAGCGCCTGCTCGCACTGACCCACGAAGTCGTCGGTCTCGAACACCTGGTCGGCCGTCCAGCCGATCTGGCCGCCGACGAAGATCATGGTTCCCGTCGCCTTGACGCCGTTGGCATAACCCTTGGCCGGCGCCCACCCGTCCGGCTGTATCACTTCATTGGAATGCGTCATCTCATGCCCCTTCGCGCAGCTTGAATCGTTGGATTTTCCCTGTCTGGGTCTTCGGCAGCGCGTCGACGAAATGTATCTGACGGGGGTATTTGTAAGGCGCGATCGTCGCCTTGACGTGATCCTGCAATCTCTTGGCCATCGCATCCGAGGCCAGCGCCGGGTCGTTCAGGACGATGTGCGCGCAGACGATCTGTCCACGTGCCTCGTCGTCAACACCGATGACGGCGCATTCGGCCACGTCGTCATGCGCAAGCAGAGCCGCCTCCACTTCCGGTCCGGCGATGTTGTATCCGGCGGAAATGATCATGTTGTCGGAGCGCGCGGCAAAATGGAATGCGCCGTCCTCGTCCTGAAAGAAACTGTCCCCTGTCAGGTTCCAGCCGTCGCGAACATAGTTGCTTTGCCTTGAATCGGCGAGATAGCGGCAGGCCGTCGGCCCCTTGACGGCAAGCTTGCCCACCGTGCCGCGCGGCACCTCCCGCATGTCGTCATCGACGATGATTGCCCGATACCCATTGACCGGTGTGCCGGTGCAAGCGGGCCTGGCGTCGTCAAACCGGTTGGTGATGAAGATGTGGAGCATTTCCGTCGAGCCGATCCCGTCGAGCATCGGCTTGCCGGTCTTTTTTGCCCAGGCTTCGAAGACCGGGCCGGGCAGCGTCTCGCCGGCCGACACCGCGGCGCGCAGCGAGGAAAGGTCGGCCCCCTCGTCCATCGCCGCCAACATTGCGCGGTAGGCCGTCGGCGCGGTGAAGCAGACCGTCGCGCGGTAGGTCTGGATGATCTCGATCATGTCGGGCGGCGTCGCCTTTTCGAGGAGCGTCGCCGCGGCTCCGAACCGCAAGGGGAAGACCGCCAGCCCACCTAAACCGAAGGTGAAGGCAAGCGGGGGCGAGCCGACGAAGACATCGTCCGGCGTGACGTTCAGGACTTCCCTGGCATAGCCATCGGCAATGACCAGGAGGTCCCGGTGAAAATGCATGGTCGCCTTGGGCTCTCCGGTCGTGCCCGAGGTGAAGCCGAGCAGCGCCACGTCGTCGCGGCCGGTTTTCACGGCATCGAATCGAACCGGCTTGTTGAGCGCGATCCGATCGAGCTCGGCATCGAAATTCGCGGTGCCGTCGAAACCGACGACCTTCTTGAGGAAGCGGCTGTCCTTGGCGCAGGCGACGAGTTCATCCATCAGCCGCGTGTCACACAGCGCCAGCGAAATCTCCGCCTTGTCGACGATCTTGCCCAATTCGACGGCGCGCAGCATCGGCATGGTGTTGACGACAACTGCGCCAGCCTTGGTCGCGGCAAGCCAGCAGGCGACCATCGCCGGATTGTTGGCGGAGCGGATCAGAACGCGGTTGCCCGGCTTGACGCCGTAATCCTCCGTCAGCGCATGCGCCAGACGGTTGGTCCAGTCCGACAGTTCCTTGTAGGTGCGACGGCGGCCATTGCCGATCAACGCCGTATTGTCGCCGTAGCCCTTCTCGACCAGCCTGTCGGTGAGCTCGACGCCCGCATTCAGATAGTCGGGGTAGTCGAACCCGGACAGGTCGATTTCAGGCCATTGGTCGAAGGGCGGCAAGTTGTCCCGCGCGAACGTGTCGACGTGACCCGTCGGTCCCAGCTGCATCGTCATCCTCCCATCACCTGGCGCGCGATCACGACCTTCTGGACGTCAGAGGCGCCCTCATAGATCCTCAGTGCGCGAATTTCGCGGTAAAGGCTTTCCACGATGGAGCCCTTGCGAACGCCGTCACCGCCATGAATCTGCACGGCTTTGTCGATGACCTGTTGTGCGCGGTCGGTGGCATAGAGCTTGGCCATCGCCGCTTCCCTCGTCACGCGCGGGGCGCCCATGTCCTTGGTCCAGGCCGCCCGGTAGACCAGAAGTGCGGCGGCATCGACATCGAGCGCCATGTCGGCGATATGCCCCTGGACCATCTGCAGGTCGCCGAGCGGGGCGCCGAAAAGCTCGCGATTGCGCGCGCGGTGGATCGTCTCGTCAAGCGCCCGGCGGGCAAAGCCCAGCGCCGCGGCGCCGACCGTGGAGCGAAAGACGTCAAGCACCGACATCGCGATCTTGAAGCCCTCGCCCGGCTTGCCGATCATGGCCGACGCCGGCACACGGCAGTCACGGAACGTCAGTCTGGCCAAAGGATGTGGGGCGATGACCTCGAGCCGCTCGGCGATTGCCAGTCCAGGTGTATCGGCCGCCACCAGAAAAACGGAAATGCCACGCGCCCCCGGCGCTTCGCCGGTGCGCGCGAAGACACAATAGAGATCGGCGATCCCGCCATTGGATATCCAGGTCTTCTCACCGGACAGTACATAGCTGTCGCCATCTCGTTCCGCGATCATCTCCATATTGGCGACGTCGGAGCCGGATTTGGGCTCCGACAGTGCGAAGGCAGAGATCGCTTCGCCAGCCCGCGTCCTTCTGAGCCATCCCCTTTGCTCGTCCGTGCCGAACAGCGATATCGCGCCGGTGCCGAGCCCCTGCATGGCGAAGGCGAAATCGGCGAGACCGTCATGGCGCGCCAGGGTCTCGCGGATCAGTGCCAGCGAGCGCACGTCGAGCGGGCCGCCACCGTCCGGTTCGATCGCCGAATGTGAGAGGAAACCGGCCTTGCCCAGCGCCATGACAAGATCCCTGCAGGCGGCGTCGACGTCGCTGTGGTCGACAGGCAGGTGCGTTTTGCACCATTCTTCCAGCTGTCCAGCAAGTGCGCGGTGGCGATCTTCGAAGAAGGGCCATTCCAGGAAGGAGCCGTCAGCCATCAGTTGCCCTCGAAAACCGGCTTCTGCTTCGCCACGAATGCGTGGTAGGCGCGATGGAAATCCTGGGTCTGCATGCATATTGCCTGTGCCTGCGCCTCAGCCTCGATCGCCTGTTCCAGACCCATCGACCATTCATGGTTGAGCTGGGTCTTGGTGATCGAATGGGCGAAGTTCGGACCGGCAGCGATGCGGCTGGCGATCTCCATGGCGTCCGTCTCAAGATCGTCGGCGTCCACAAGCCGATTGTAGTAACCCCAGCGCTCGCCTTCCTCGGCGCTCATCGAGCGGCCGGTATAGAGGAGTTCTGCGGCCCTTCCCTGCCCGATCAATCGAGGCAGCATGGCGCAGGCGCCCATGTCGCAACCGGCAAGACCCACCTTTGTGAACAGAAACGCTGTCTTCGCGGCAGGCGTGGCAATCCGGATGTCGGATGCCATGGTGATGATCGCGCCGGCACCGACGGCGACACCATCGACAGCCGAAATGATCGGCTTGCCGCAATTGAGCATGGCCTTGACGAGGTCGCCGGTCATACGCGTGAAGGACAAGAGGGCCTTCATGTCCATCCCCGTCAGCGGGCCAATGATGTCGTGCACATCGCCACCGGAGCAGAAATTGCCGCCATTGGGGAGAAAAACCACCGCGTCGATATCGTCGGCATAATGGAGATCGCGAAAGGTGTCGCGAAGTTCGGCGTAGCTTTCGAAGGTCAGCGGATTCTTGCGGTCGGGACGGCTTAATCGAATGCGTGCGATCGATCCGTCGGTTTCCCATTCGAAATGTGTCGGCTTCAGACCCTTCATTGACGTCATCATTCGCGTTCCCGTTTCCTGTCGATCAATCCCAGCAGCGAAAGCAATTCGTCAGCGGTGCCGTCATCGACATCCTGCAACAATTCGCTGACCCAACCGCGGTGAACGGTCGCCATTGCCGCGAAGTCCGCCCGGCCCTTGTTGGTCAAGCGCACCAGCATGGCGCGGCGATCGCCCTTGACCGAAACGCGCACCACAAGGCCATCGGTGACGAGACGCTCGACGATGCCGGTGACGTTGCCATTCGAGACCATCAGTTCGGCCGACAGCTCGCTCATCTTCATGCCCTTCTCGGCCCGATAGAGCGCCGCGAGCACATCGAAACGCGGCAGCGTGGTGCCGAACTCCAGACGAAGGCGCTCACGCAACTCCGCCTCGATGCCGCGCTGCGTCTTCAGTAGCTTGAGCCAGACACGCAGGCGCTGCCGCGCGATGTCGGGACGCGCCAGATCCATTGGCTCGATGTCGCTCATGTCTCCCCCCCGGAGATGGAGATTGCCTGTCCGGTGACGGATGCCGCACCTGTCCCGCAAAGCCAGAGCACCGTGTCGGCGATCTCGGAAGGCTGGATCAAACGTCCTTGGGGATTGTTGGCCGTCAAGGCGGCCTCGGCCTCCGGGCGGCTCTTTCCGGTCTTTTCGATGATGTTGTCGATCGAGCGCTCGAGCAGAGGCGTTTCGGTGAAGCCGGGGCAGATCGCGTTCACGGTGATCCCGGTCCTGGCCGTTTCCAGCGCCAGCGCCCGCACGAGGCCGACGACCCCGTGCTTGGCAGCGCAATAATGGGCCACATAGGGATAGCCCTTCAGGCCGGCGGTGGAGGCTATGGCGATCAGGCGTCCATGTACTGCCGCGCGCATTGAAGGCAGCGCCACCCTGAACGTGCCGAAGACACCGGTCAGATTGACCGCAAGCATCGCCTGCCAGTCCGCCATTTCCATGCGGTGCAAGGGTGTGCTTTGCGCGGCACCCGCATTGGCAACGACGATGGAGGGCGCGCCGCGCGCCGCCGTCGCCTCGGCAAAGGCGCCTGCCAACGCACTTTCGTCGGTGACATCGGCTACGACCGGATGGATGCGATCGCTCGATCGCGCAACATCTTGCAACGCGTCGATGCGCCGACCCAGGATAGTGACACTCGCGCCCGCGTCAGCGAGGGTCCGCGCGATCACAGCGCCGACACCGGAACCACCGCCCGTGATCAGGGCGTGACGATCTGCAAGCCGATCCGTCACACCGCACCACCTGTCTGGTCGGCCCGTTCGGCCAGACGATTGAGCTGGTCGCGTCCGGGCCAGTAAGGTGCGGGCCAAGCCTCTGCGCGGTCGCCGAGCTGCGCCGCCGCATGCAGCGTCCAGTAGGGATCGGCGAGATGGGGTCGGGCGAGACAGACCAGGTCAGCGCGTCCGGCCATCAGGATCGAGTTGACATGATCCGGCTCGTAGATGTTGCCGACGGCCATGGTCGCCATGCCCGTTTCGTTGCGGATGCGGTCGGAAAAGGGCGTCTGGAACATGCGGCCGTAAACAGGCTTCGCCCGCTTCGATGTCTGGCCGGCGGAGACATCGCAGATGTCGACCCCCGCCGCCTGCAGCATGCGCGCGATTTCCACCGCTTCGGCCGGCCCAACACCCTCGCCTTCGACCCAGTCATTGGCGGATATGCGCACGGAGATCGGCTTGCCTTCCGGCCAGACCTGGCGGACGGCGTGAAAGATCTCCAGCGGATATCGCATGCGATTTTCCAGGCTGCCGCCGTATTCGTCGGTGCGCCGGTTGGTCAGCGGCGTAATGAAGGCCGAGAGCAGATAGCCATGCGCCATATGGATTTCGAGCATGTCGAAACCGCAGCGACGGGCCATTTCAGCGGCCGCGACGAACTGGTCGCGGACAAGGTCCATGTCGTCGCGGTCCATCTCCTTCGGCGCAGAATTGCGATCCGACCACGGCACCACGGAGGGGGCGAGCAGTTGCCAGTTGCCCGTCTTCAAGGGGGCATCCATCTCCTGCCAACCGAGCTGGGTCGAACCCTTGGCGCCTGAATGGCCAATCTGGGCACAGATCTTCGCATCGGTTTCGGTGTGAACGAAATCGACGATCCGCTTCCAGGCTGCCTCGTGCGCAGGGTCGTAGAAGCCTGGGCAGCCCGGCGTGATGCGGCCCTCGGGGGAAACGCAGGTCATTTCGGTATAGACGAGACCGGCGCCGCCCTTGGCGCGTTCGCCATAGTGGACCAGGTGCCAATCGGTCGGACAGCCGTCGACCGCCTTGTACTGCGCCATCGGCGAGACCACGATGCGGTTCTTCAGCTCCAGATCGCGCAATCGGAATGGCGTAAACATGGGACGGCGCACCGGCTCATTGCCGTTGAGACCGGCCTGGCTGCGGAACCAGCCCTCGGCGCTTTCCAACCATTCGGCATCGCGCAGCCGCAGGTTCTCGTGACTGATCCGCTGCGAACGGGTGAGCAGCGAATAGTTGAACTGGACCGGATCGAGGTCGAGATAGCGCTCGACGTCCTCGAACCAGGCCAGCGAATTCTTCGCCGCCGACTGGAGTCGCAGCACTTCGAGGCGCCGCGCGTCTTCATATTTGGTGAAGGCGGCCTCCAGCGTTGGTTCGGAATGAACGTAATCGGCCATGGCGATCGCACTTTCGAGCGCCAGCTTGGTGCCCGAACCGATGGAGAAATGTGCCGAAGCGGCCGCATCTCCCATCAAGGCAAGGTTTTCGTGAGACCAGCGCTCGCAAAGCACGCGCGGAAAATTGATCCAGGCCGAACCGCGGATATGGTTGGCATTGGTCATCAGCGAATGACCGTCGAGATGGTCCTTGAATATCTCCTCGCAGACCGCGATCGACTCCTGCTGGCTCATCGCACCAAAGCCGAAATTGTCCCAGGTCTCTTGCGAGCATTCGACGATGAAGGTCGCGGTGTCGGGATCGAACTGGTAGGCATGAGCCCAGACCCAGCCGTGCTTCGTCTTCTCGAATATGAAGGTGAAGGCGTCGTCGAATTTCTGATGGGTGCCGAGCCATACGAACTTGCATTCGCGCACGTCGATATCGGGCTTGAAGACCTCTTCGAACGTCTTGCGCGCCTTGGAGTTCAGGCCATCGGCCGCGATCACCAGATCGTACGCGTCCATATAGGACGTCACGTCTTCGATCTCGGTCTGGAATCTGAGATCGACCCCGAGTTCGCGGGCGCGCTCCTGGAGCAGCATCAGCAGTTTCTGGCGGCCGATGCCGCAAAATCCATGTCCGGTCGAGACTGTTCGCGTTCCCTTGTGGAAGACGGCGATGTCGTCCCAGTATGCAAAGTGGCCGCGGATCGCTTCGGCACTTTTCGCGTCGTTCGTCATCAGGTTGTCGAGTGTCTCATCCGACAGCACAACGCCCCAGCCGAATGTGTCGTCGGCCTTGTTCCGCTCGAAGACGACGACCTCGTGAGACGGGTCGCGCAATTTCATCGAGATCGCGAAATAAAGCCCTGCGGGTCCTCCGCCCAGACATGCAACACGCATCGCGCTCGCTCCCTTTTGTCATCTCGACAATGGCAGAGCGGCAAAACAGTTTCAAGTATGAAATTTTAAGTTTGAATTTCTTCCGTGCGCTTCGATTTTCTCAGCCGGAATGGTTCACGGCGACATTGTCGATCAGGCGGATATCGGCAAACCAGGCTGCTACGAGAAGCCGCGCCGGGCGGTCTGCTTCCGGCAGCGGAGCAAGATCATGTGCAGCGCGCAGTTCGAGATATTCGAGCCGACATCCGGGAAGCGCTGCGATAGCGACCCGTGCCTCGTCCAGCGCCTTGGCGACCGGCACGCCTGCCTCGATATCGGTCTGCGCGGCGATCAGAGCCGCCGACAGACCGGCAGCAGCGCCGCGCGTATCATCAGGCAGACGCCGGTTGCGCGACGAAAGCGCCAGCCCGTCGCTTTCGCGCACTGTGGGACAACCAACCACCTCGATCGGGATATCCAGATCGCATGCCATGCGGCGCACCACGAGCAGTTGCTGATAATCCTTCTCGCCAAAGAAGGCGTAGTCCGCCGCGGTCTGAAGGAACAGCTTTGCCACAACCGTCGCGACACCGTCGAAGTGGCCAGGGCGGAACGCGCCGCACAGACCTTCGCTAACGCCCGTCACCGAAACGCTGGTCGCAAAACCGGGCGGATAGACCTCCTCGCCGTCCGGAACATACAGCAGATGCGCGCCGAGCGGCGCCAGCTTCTCCGCGTCCTCGTGTTCCGTTCGCGGATAGGCGGCGAGATCGGCAGCGCTGTTGAACTGTCTGGGATTGACAAAGAGAGTAACGATCACCCGGTCGGCGCGCGCGAGCGCTGCGCGCACGAGACTGAGGTGACCCTCATGCAGCGCGCCCATCGTCGGCACCACGGCTATCTTGAGCCCGTCGCACTTCCAGCCTCGAACCCGATCGCGTAGTTCCTCGCGCGTTCGGCAGATTGCGATCCCCATCGGGCCCTCCCTTTCTTGCAACGCAGCGCTTTTTGCACGGGTGGGCGCGAATGGAAATGGCGGGCCTGAGAGCGTCAGCTAGCCGCTAGAGTTCCGGCAACGCCGGACGCGTCTCCATGGCGGCGGTGATAATGCGGTCGACCGCTTCGGAAAGCGGGCCGGAAAGCGGCTGACGCGGGGCGCGGACGCGATCGTTTGAACCGATCGCATGCACTTCGGCCCGCTTGATGTTCTGGACCAGATAGGAAGAGACGTCGAGATCGAGCAGCGGGCGGAACCAGCGATAAATTTCAAGCGCCTCCCTGGTACGGCCGGCCTGAACGAGTTTGTAGATCGCCACCGTTTCCTTCGGGAATGCACAGACAAGGCCCGCCACCCAGCCGACCGCACCGACCGACAGCGCCTCGAAGGCAAGGTTGTCGACGCCGGTCAGGATCTTGTAGCGGTCTCCAAGCCGGTTGATGATCTCGGTAGTGCGACGAATGTCGTCCGACGATTCCTTGATCGCGACGAACCGCGCATCGCTGGCCAACTCCTCCATCAGGTCAGGCGTGATATCGACCTTGTAGGCGACGCGGTTGGAATAGATCATCACGGGCAGATCGGCCGCCTCCGTCACCGCACGGAGCGTTGCCAGGGTTTCGGCCCTGTTGGTCTCGTAGACGAGGCTCGGGACCACCATCAGCCCATCGGCGCCGGCCTTCGCTGCCGCCTTGGCGAGCGCGACGGAATCGCGTGTGGCCGCTGCGGCGACCGTCATCAGGACCGGCTTCCCGCCGGCTGCGTCCCGCGCAGTCTTCAAAAGGTCCAGCTTCTCCTCCAGCGACAGCATCGGACCTTCGCCCAGCGATCCTGCGACGATGAGGCCGTCGCAGCCTGCATCCATCTGCAGCCCGTAGCAGCGGGCGTTCTCCGCATGGTCGAGCGTGTCGTCCGCCTTGAACTTGGTCGTGACGGCGGGGAGGATTCCGGTCCACATCGATCGTCTGTCCTTCTTGATGCTGAGATCTTTCAGGCGACTATGGCACATCCTTTCGTCCGGCGCGAAGGCCGGCCTCGTATGCCTGCAAGAGCGCACCTGCGCCCCACCCAGCGCCGTCCTCGGCGCCCTTCAGCGCGTTGAGGATCGCGGTCAGATTGTCGTCGCGTATCGCTTCCAGTTGGCGCACCGAACGGCCCCTGGCCTGCGCGTCGGACTGCTCGGCGATGCGGCCGACAAGCGCCTCATCAAGATCAGGAACATCGGTCAGATGCGTCCACGGCCATTTCAGCGCGGGGCCGAACTGGGCAAGGAAATGGGCCATACCGGCCCTTCCGCCCGCGATACGGTAGGTCTCGAAGATGCCCATCTGCGCAAAGCGCAGACCGAAACTGTAGCGGATGACATCGTCTAGCGTCTCGGTGTCACAAACCCCATCCTTGATCAACCACAGGGCCTCGCGCCAGAGCGCCTCCAAAAGCCGGTCGCCGATGAACGCATCGATCTCGCGCCGAACGAGGAGGCCCTTCATGCCGATGGCCGCAAGCGCGGTCCTGGCCTTTTCGATCGCCTCGGGGGCTGTCTTTTCGCCGGCCACCAACTCAACGCCGGGCAGCAGATAGACCGGGTTGTAGGGGTGGGCGACGAAGAAACCAGACGCCGCCTGCCCGCTGCCGAACGCTTCGGCAAGCACGCTCGGGCGAAAGCCGGAGGTCGACGAGCCGATCAGCGTGTCCGGCCCCGCCGCCCTGCCGATCGAGCCTAGGACCTCGTGCTTCAAATCGAGGCGCTCCGGCACGCTCTCCTGTACCCAGTCGGCACCGGCAACGGCCTCTTCCAGGCTTGCGCAAAAGGTGACGCTGCCTTTTTCCGGCAGCGGTGCATCGGTGAGCCGGCGATAGGCCCGTTCGGCGTTCGCGAGGATTTCTCCGACCACGTTCTCGGCATCAGACGCCGGATCGAAGACGGCAACGTCGATGCCATTCAGCGCGAAGCGGGCGACCCAGCCACCGCCGATCACACCACCCCCAATGGCTGCGGCCTTGTCGATCATCGTTCGTCTCCTATTGCTTTTTCAGCGCGAGGCGCCGGCGCACAGCATCCGGGCCGACGACGCTTGCGCCCATGCCCTCCACCACCTTCACCGCCTCTTCGACGAGGTCGGTATTGGTCGCCAACACACCTTTCCTGAGATAGAGATTGTCTTCCAATCCAACGCGCACATTGCCCCCGGCCAGGACAGCTGCCGCGGGATAGGCGCGCGCGTTGCGGCCGATGGAGAAGGCCGAGAAAGTCCAGCCGTCCGGCACGTTCGCCACCATGGCGAGAAAGGTCGTCAGATCGTCGGGCGCACCCCAGGGAATGCCCATGCACAGTTGCAGCAGCACCGGCGCCTCGATCAATCCTTCTTCGACGAGGCTCTTCGCAAGCCACAAATGTCCTGTGTCGAAAGCCTCGATCTCGGGACGTACGCCCAGATCGCGCATGCCGACGGCCATGGCGCGCAGCATGGCCGGCGTGTTGGTCATTACATAGTCGCCGGCCGAAAAATTCATTGTGCCGCAATCAAGCGTTGCGATCTCGGGGCGGCATTCGGCGATGTGTAAAAGCCTCTCGGCGGCGCCAGCCATGTCCGTGCCCGCGTCGTCGAGCGGCAGCGGATGCTCAGTCCCGCCAAGCACAAGGTCGCCGCCCATACCGGCTGTGAGGTTGAGCACAACATCGGTCTCGGCGTCACGGATGCGCTGCGTCACCTCGCGAAAGAGTGCCGGATCGCGCGACGGCGCGCCGGTCTCGGGATCGCGAACATGGCAGTGGACAACCGCCGCACCGGCCTTGGCCGCATCGATGGCCGCCTCGGCGATCGCCTTCGGCGTCACCGGCACATGCGGCGACTTGCCGGCCGTGTCTGCCGAACCGGTGACGGCGCATGTGATGAAAACCTCGCGGTTGATGGCTAGCGGCATGACAGGCTCCCTGATCGGTCTCGCGCGGTCGAGCCATAAAGGCAAAAGCGGCCCGGCGAAAGGCGGACGGTCAAAGCCAGCCTGGTCGGTCCTTGCGCCCCCGTCAGGTTTGCCGCAACTGCAACGCGCAATGGACCTGAAATGTCGCTTTCGCTGCCATTTTCGACCTGGATTGCGTTGTCGCATCCTTGGCGGCAGGGCATCCTTTTGCGGGGCGAAAGCCGCCTCGCGTCCAGGAACGGCGCAGTTGGCCGGCAAGGGGAGGCAAGACCATGCAGCGCACGAATGGTCCGTTGGGCGCACTTCTATTCATCGCCCTTGGGGCAGGTGCAAGCGCCAACGATCTGCATGTACCAATCATCGAACATGCCTCGGACGGCCAAATGGCCTCCTGCTCGTCCAGCATGGTCAGCGGGCTCGACCCGAACGGCGACGGCTTCCTTGCCGTGCGCGCCGGCCCCGGCAGCCATTACCCGAAGCTCGGTGAGCTCTACAATGGCGAAATTGTTCTCGTCTACGATCAGAAAGGCGAATGGGCCGGCGTCGTCTACCGTGGCAGCTTCGGCTGCGACTCGATCGTCACCCGCGAGGTAACGCATCCCAACCGGGGCTGGGTGCACACGAACTGGCTGCGGCACCATGCCGGCTGAGGCCGCCCAACAGCGAACTGGCCGCACGAATCCGCTCGACGGTTTAGCAACATTTATACATTGCTGGCTTTATCGTATCGTCACATGTGGGGACCAAACCAAGCCGTCGAGCTAGGGCGCCGGACAACGTCGACGCCTCCCGAAATTCCACGGTTGTATATCGGATTTGGCATGGCGATCGTTGTTCGTCGCTTCAATTATTCCACATCACTGAATGAATAACCAATTGCGGCAGAATCAGACATTATTGCTGCACCGCAGTATTTCTTTCCAATAGAGACGGTTTGACGGTTGCCCCTGGGACGCTTCCCGTCTAAGCAGTATAGTGACCTGAATAGCCGTGTGGCTGCTGGTCTTGGGCAGGGAGCGGACAGATGTATGGTCATCCACAACACGGCATGGACACCGACGAGGTGACACGCCTTCGCCATCTGGGCGGGCGCTGGCTGCGGATACTGCGCGAGAACGCCAACCTGTCGCAGCGGGGATTGGCCGACCAGGTGGGGATCGAATATTATTCCTTCATCTCTCAGATCGAAACCGGGCGTGGCCGCATTCCACCGGAGCGCTACGTCGCCTTTGCCAAGGCCTTCAAGATCGACCCGCAGATTTTCGTCCGCGAGTTGATGCGCTACTACGACCCGCTGACACACGAACTGCTGTTCGGCGAAGAGGACGGGCAGGACAAGACGCAACGCTAGCACCTTATGGTGTAGATCCCCCCGCCGCGCCATTTTCGAGAGGCATTCCAGTTCCAGAACCCCGGCTCCCCGAAAGGCGGAGGCACCGGCGGGTTCTGCTGCACGGTCGCGGAGACTAGAGTGGAACAATGGAATTCGTCGTCGCCATAGGCCTGTCGCTTCTCCTTACCGCGCTCTCGGTGCTCATGCACTACGAGACCTTGCGCATCACCGGACGGCTCATCAATGCCTTTCCGGCAATCCATCGCGGCCGCATCGGCATCGGCATGGCCGGCGTGCTGATCGCGCACATCCTTTCTGTGCTGCTTTACGCCTTCGCCTACGGGGTGGCTGACGGACACCTCGGCACGATCGCCGGCAAGACCGAGGGCTATCCGCTCGATCCGCTGTATCTCTCGCTGATGAGCTTCACGACACTCGGCGTCGGCGACATATACCCGACCGGCAATCTGCGGCTCATCAGCGGATTCCAGGCGCTGAACGGCTTCGTCCTGATCGGCTGGTCCGCCTCTTTCACCTATGTCGCGACAAGGATGGCCTGGGAGCCGGACCCAAGCTGACCCGCACGGATCGATCACGGGCAATACATTGATAATTTTAGGAAAATGGCGCGCCCGAAAGGATTCGAACCTCTGACCCCCAGATTCGTAGTCTGGTGCTCTATCCAGCTGAGCTACGGGCGCGTTGGCGGAGAAGACGTGGCGCTTCGTCCGCGAGGCCGTCTCCTATCGCCTCGGCGGGGGCATTGCAAGGCTTGAAGGCAAATTTTTCGCCGCAGCGCTCAGGGCAGACTGTGGCGACCGGAGTCGTCGCCGGGGTCCTTGCGGGCGCGGAAGGCGGACATGGAAACCGGCTGGTCGGGCAGCACGATGCGAAAGGCGGTGCCGGGGTCCGGCTTGTCGACCAGTTCGAGCGTGCCGCCATGTGCGGTGACCAGCTCGCGGGCGATCGCCAGACCGAGCCCCGTACCACCGGAGCGGGCCGACCCCTTGAAGGCGGTGAACAGGTTGGCGCGTGCTTCGGCCGGCATGCCTGGTCCCGTGTCGTCGACGAGGATGGTGACGACGCTGCCCGATCGGCGCGCGGTGAGCGTGATGCGGCGCACTAGGGCGCTGTCGCCTTCCATCGCCCGCAGCGCCTCGAACGCGTTGCGGACCAGATTGTGGATGACGCGGAAAAGCTGTTCGCTGTCGGCCTCTACCTCCAGGCCCGGCTCGACATCGACGACGAAAGCAATATCGGGCTGCGGCTCGACCATGACGAGGTCGCGCACGTCCTCGACCAGCCGAGTGAGATCGACCCAACGGCGTTTCGGCTCGGCCTCGCGGGCGCGGCCATAGGCGAGCACCTCGCCCGAATAGGCGACCGCGCGATCGATGGTGCGCAGCAGCTTGGGCGCGAAGCGCTTGACGACGGGATCGTCGACGCCGGCCAGGCGGTCCGACATCAAATGGGCAGATGCCAGGATGTTGCGCATGTCATGGTTGATCTTGGAGACGGCGAGGCCAAGATCGGCCAGGTTCTTCTGCTGCTTCAAGGTGCGTTGGAGCTGGCGCTGCATGGCAGCCAGATGGTCTTCGGCTTCGCCCAGTTCGTCGTCGCTGCCGCGCGGGATGATGACGCGATCCGGGTTCTCGGGATGCTCGGCAAATGCTTCCATGCTTCGCGTCAGCCGACGGATCGGGCGTATCATCAGCCGATTGATGGCGAAGAAGACGAGGCCGGCGGTAATGAAGGAGATGATCAGCGACAGAAAAAGGACATTGCGGGCGTAGACGAGCATGGCGTCCCTCAGCGGACGCTCCTCCATCACCACCTCGATAACCATCTGGCTCTCACCGACCGGTCCAAAGACGCGGATCAGCCTGTCGCCGCCGAAGAAAAGCGTATCGAAGGCATCGATCATCGCACCCGCCGGCCCTACGGCGGCAAGGTCGTACTGCCCGTCCACCTCGGTCGGCATGTCGGCGCTGGCAATGAGGCGCGAGGCGCCGTCGCGCCTCAGCACGATCGCCTTGGTTCCGGTGCTCATGAGCGTTTCCGTCTCGACCGGTTCGGGCAAGTCCATTTCGTCGAAGCCCTCGATGACGAGGCTCGCCGACGCGGCGGTGGAGAGCTTGTCCTGCAGCCAACGCATACGCATGTTGGCGACCGAGGGCACGAAGATCAGCACTTCGGCGATCATGACGAAGAGCACCGTCAACAAGAGCAGCTTGCCCGACAAGCCGCGTCCCGGTCGCGGACCCTGATGCGACCCCGTCACTGTCGCGCTCCCAGCTGCCGGCGGTGCTGTGCTTGCTGTCATTCCGTCTCCAGCCCTTGGCGACACGGCGCGCGGCCCGCCTCAGCCGAACCGCCGGAGAAAAGCGACGATCCTTCGCACGAACGGTTTGCGCGTCATCGGGGCATAATAGGAGATCGCGGCGCGCTTTCCTATCTCGGCGATCGTCGGATAGGGCGCGATGACGGCGCGCATGTCGCCGAGTGTCATGCGCTTGGTCACGGCGAGCGTCCAGGCGCCGATCATCTCACCGGCGCCCGGCGCCATGATCGAGGCACCGAGGATACGGCCCTTGCGATCCGCGATCACCTTGATCTCGCCATCCAGCCGCCGCTCCGCCTGCGCCCGGTCGTTCTCCGCCACCGGCCAGCGAAGGACGGAAAGGCGGCGATGGGACCGGCGCGCTTCGGCCTCGCCAAGACCGACATGCGCGATTTCCGGATCGGTATAGGTAACGCGTGGGACGAGGTGACGCTTCTCGCGTGCCGGAAGACGGAAGAGGATCTGCTGAACGACCAGTCCGGCATGGTAGTTGGCGACATGTGTGAACTGAAGCCCGCCGGCAACGGCATCGCCGATGGCGAAGACACGGCGGTTGCTCGTCTTGAGATTGGCGCCGACCTTCACACCCTTTTCGTTGAAGGCGATCTTCGCCGCCGCCAGGTCGAGACCGCCCAGTGCCGGCGTTCGACCGGTGGCAAGAAGAATGTCGCTGCCGCGCACCACGATCTCGTCATCGCCTTTGCGGCAAAGCACAGCGATCCTGGTCTTGCCGCGACGCTCGACCCTTTTCACGGAGGCGGTTTCGATCAGCGTCACGCCTTCCCGTCGCAGGCAGTCGGCGATCTGGGACGCAAGCTCGGGATCTTCGCGCGCAAGCACCCGGTCTCCCTCGATCACCGTGACCTCGGCGCCGAGACGGCGATGAGCCTGCGCCATCTCCAATCCGATCGGTCCGCCGCCGATGACGATCAGGTGCTGCGGTTTGGTCGTCCGATCAAAAAGGGTCTCGTTTGTCAGGAACCCGGTTTCGGCAAGTCCCGGTATGTCAGGCACGAACGGCGCCGAGCCGGTGGCGATCACGAAGCGGCGGGCACGGATCCGGTAGCCATCAGCCTCCACGGTGTGCGGGTCGGCAAAGCGGGCCTCGGCCTTGACGACCGTTACGCCCAGGGCAGTAAACCGCTCGACCGAATCGTTCGGGGCGATGGCGGCGATGACATTACGCACATGCCGGTTTACGCGGCCGAAATCGACTTTCGGTGCGCCGGCGCTGACGCCGAATGCCGGCGCCTCGCCGATGGCATGGGCATGCTTTGCTGCGGCGATGATGGCCTTCGACGGAACACATCCGAAATTCAGGCAGTCGCCGCCCATCGCACCCTTTTCCACGAGGACCACCTTGACGCCGAAAGCTGCCGCGGCGGCAGCCACGGTCAGGCCACCCGATCCGGCACCGATGACGCAAATGTCGGGTTTGAGCTCTTTCATGGCCTGACCTTTCTGCCGCTCGCACGTTGCCTGGCGAAAGGCTCTATCACAGCGACGCAACCAGATCGTTTACGCGCACCGACACGCTCAGGATCGTCACGGGCGCTTGAGCAGGCGCAACTTCCGGATCACGACGGGCAGCGCGGCGACCGCGGCCAGAAGGAGAAAGGCGATGGTGATCTTCGGCGTGACGATATCGGCAAGCGTGACGGAGCGTCCGGCCTCGGCCGCCGCCGCCAGGACACTGTCGATGCCGGCGCCGAGATAGGCATAGGCGAACGTTCCGGGCAGGATGCCGAGCAGCGTCGCGGCCATATAGGTGCGTGTCCTCACGCCGAAAAAGGCTGGGGCGATATTGACCAGGAAGAAGGGGAAAACCGGCGCAAGCCGCAAAACCAGCAGATAGGAGAAGGCATCTTCGGAAAAGCCGCTGCGCAGTCGCTCCAGACGTGGACCGAGCTTGCGGCGCAGCAGGTCCGAGAGGGCCGAGCGCGCCGCGATGAACAGAACGGTGGCACCGAGGGTGGCGGCGAGTGCCGTCACGATGCCCCCGGTGAGCCAGCCGAAGAGAAACCCGCCGAAGATCGTCAGCACAGACGCGGCAGGAAATGCAAAGGCGACCGCCAACAGATAGACGACGAAATAGAGCGAGACGGCCAGAAGGCGGTTGGCCTCAACATAGCCAAGGAGCGCCAACCGGCGCTCTGCCAGCGCGTCCAGCGTTAGATATTGGTGAAGTCCGAGCAAATAGCCGATGGTCAGACCGAACAGGATCACCATGATCGGCAGAAATTTCAGTGCCCGCGGCCACCCGTTCGGTCGTTCGTTCATCTGCGCCACGCTTCGTGCGCCTTGCCTGCTCATCTCAGCCCTCGCGAGGTCGGCGGTTCAACATACTCCCGGCCCAGGGACAGAACCCTAGCTATTTGGCGTGGCCGACGATAGGCAACGCGTAGCGCCTTGCGGCCTGCCTCACCAATGACGATCGCTCGCGGACGGGCACGTCTGCGTGAAAGCGCCTTGCCGCCAATCCCACCAATCATTGACTTTGCCGGCCGACCTTGCCTATAAGCCGGCCACGTCCGCGATCGGCAATGCCGATGACGGTCTCGATTGAGAGCCGGATGCGGGCGATATTCACACGCTCCTGTTTTCGACAGATCAAGAAGGGCCGCACCCCGCGGTATTCAAATAAATGACGAAGCGTACATTCCAGCCTTCCAAACTCGTGCGCAAGCGCCGTCACGGCTTTCGCGCGCGCATGGCAACCACCGGCGGCCGCAAGGTCCTCGCCGCACGCCGCGCACGCGGCCGCAAGCGTCTGTCGGCATAGTCGCGCGACAGAGACGGTCTATGCGCAAGCCAACGCATTCAGGAAAGTCCGAGCGGCTCAAACGCCGCCCGGACTTTCTTGCCGTGCAAAAGGGCGAGCGGCGCAAAGGCCCGTTTTTTCTGCTGGAGGTCCTGCAGCGGCAGGCGCCAGCCGACACGACACCGGCACGCGTCGGCTTCACGGTCACACGGCGGCAGGGCAATGCCGTCGAGCGCAACCGCATGCGCCGACGTCTGCGCGAAGCGGTGCGGGTGTCTGCGGAGCCGTGCCTGAAGGCGGGGCATGACTATGTTCTTGTCGCCCGCCGCGACACCTTGCGTGCGTCCTTTTCGCGCTTGACCTCATCACTCAAAGCCCGCATCGAAGGTCAGCGTGCCAACCGGCCACCGGGCGCGACCCGGTAGACGACCACCGCCTCGCCTTCCGTCGCCGATCGGCGGACACAGCCCGAGGGCGGCGAAGTCCAATGCCCAATCCAGGGAAACATGATGGATAACAACCGCAACTACTTCGTGGCAATCGCACTTTCCGTGCTTGTGCTCGTGGTATGGCAGTTCTTCTACATCAATCCGCGCGTTGAAGACGAGCGTCGCGCCAACGAAGTCCAGCAGGAGCGCGTGTCACGCGATCCGAGCCCCGGCACCGAAGGCCAGCCGGCGCCCGAGGCCAACCTGCCGGAGGGTGCGCAACAGGAAACCGCAGCTCCCACGACTGTCAGCCGCGAGGCGGCGGTCGACGCCAGCGATCGCGTTCAGATCGATACACCGTCGTTGTCCGGCTCGATAAACCTCAGCGGAGCGCGGTTCGACGACCTCAGCCTCAAGGATTACCGAGAGACCGTCGACGACGACAGCCCGATCATCACGCTCCTCTCGCCGGCCGCAATCGACACCGGCTACTTCGTAGAATTCGGTTTCATCGGGAACGAAGCATCCGGCACGGTGCCGGGACCGGATACGGTCTGGCAAGCACCGGAGGGCGCGACGCTTACCGACGACCAGCCCGTGACACTGACCTATGAGAACGAAGCGGGCCTCGTCTTCACGCGTACCATATCGGTCGACGACGACTTCATGTTCCAGGTCGACGACGCTGTCGAGAATACCGGCGAGGACGCCGTTTCGCTGTCGTCCTACGGGCGTTCGACCCGCTTTTCGAAACCGACGACACCGTCCATCTTCGTCCTTCACGAAGGCATGCTCGGCTATTTCGGCGAGGACGGCCTGCAGGAAGTTGACTACGGTGACATCGAAGAAGATGGCCGCATCGATGTCGCGACGGTCCCGGCAGGCTGGATGGGCATCACGGACAAATACTGGGCAACGGCGCTCATCCCGGATCAGGGGAATCCGTTCACCTCCCGCTTTGCCTATTTCGACGATGGACGTGCACGATATCAGACCGATTTTCGCTCCGAGCCGATTACGATCGGCGCCGGCGAGACCGGCGAGGTCAGCAATCTGATGTTTGCCGGCGCCAAGCAGGTGCCGATCATCGACGGCTACGAGGAACAGTTCCAGATTCCGAGCTTCGATCTGATGATAGACTGGGGCTGGTTCTATTTCATCACCAAGCCGCTCTTCTACGTGCTCGATTTCTTCTATCGCGTGCTCGGCAATTTCGGCGTGTCGATCCTGATCACGACGGTCATCATCAAGCTCATCTTCTTCCCGCTCGCCAACAAGAGCTACGTCTCCATGGCGAACATGAAGAAGGTTCAGCCGAAGATGGAGGAGATCAAGAAGAAGCACGGCGACGACCGGATGGCCATGCAGCAGGCCATGATGGAGCTCTACAAGAAGGAAAAGATCAATCCGATTGCCGGATGTTGGCCGGTCCTTCTCCAGATTCCCGTCTTCTTCGCGCTCTACAAGGTGATCTACGTCACGATCGAGATGCGCCACGCGCCGTTCTTCGGCTGGATCCAGGATCTTTCCGCGCCGGACCCGACCTCGATCTTCAATCTGTTCGGGCTCCTGCCTTATGACGTGCCAGGCTTCCTGCTCATCGGCGTCTGGCCGCTGATCATGGGCGTCACGATGTTCATGCAGATGCGGATGAACCCGACGCCGCCGGATCCGACCCAGCAGATGATCTTCAACTGGATGCCGGTGGTCTTCACCTTCATGCTGGCGACCTTTCCTGCAGGTCTGGTCATCTATTGGGCATGGAACAATACCCTCTCGATCATCCAGCAGGGCTTCATCATGAAGCGCCAGGGTGCGAAGATCGAGCTTTGGGACAATCTCAAGGGACTGTTCCGGAAGAAGCCGAAACCGGCGGAATAGTTCGAGGAAAGCTGGGACCCCGGTCGAAGGATCGGGGTCTTTTGCTTGCAACGACGCACCGCGAGCGGCCGGGCATACGAGAAATGACCAACGACATGGCGATACCGAAAGACGGCAATTTCTTCCTGCGCCCCTGGGTCTTCATAAGGGGCGTTCCGGCGATGAAGTTCCTGCCGCCCGAGGGCCCGCCGGAAGTCGCCTTCGCCGGCCGGTCCAATGTCGGCAAATCATCTTTGATCAATGCGCTCTTGGCCCAGAAAGGTCTGGCGCGCACCTCGAACACGCCCGGACGGACGCAGGAACTGAACTATTTCGTTCCCGACGGCCATACCGGTGAAGGCGAAGACCTGCCGGGGCTCGCCGTCGTCGACATGCCTGGCTACGGCTACGCCAAGGCGCCGAAGGCGCAGGTCGACCAGTGGACCAAGCTCGTGTTCGACTACCTGAGGGGGCGCGCGACGCTGAAACGCGTCTATGTGCTGATCGATGCCCGGCACGGCATCAAGCCGAACGATATCGAGGTGCTTGAACTGCTCGACAAGGCAGCCGTCTCCTACCAGGTGGTGCTGACCAAGATCGACAAGATCAAGCAACCCGCGGTGGCCCGCCTGCTGAACGAAACGACTGATCGGATCGCCAAACGGCCTGCGACGTTCCCAGAGATTTTGGCGACCTCGTCGGAAAAGGGGTCCGGCATCGTCGAAATGCGTGATGCCATCGTCACCGCTGTGCGGTCGTAGCGCGCCTGCGGCCGGCGCCTACTCGACGATCTTCCAGTAGGAGTCCTTGCGGACCACCTTGCCATCGCGAAACGTATAGAAGTCGCAGCCGCGCACTTTCTTGCGGGTGCCGTCCCGCGCGGTTCCCGTCAGGAGCCATTTCGACATGCCCGTCCTGGCCGCCTCGTCCGCGAAGTGCTCCTCGTCTGCGTAATGGACGTCGGGAAGGCCCTCAAAGCGTGTCAGGAGGGCGGCGCGCACGTCTCTCCGGCCCGTGAAGCGGGCGCCCCACGGCTTTTCGCCACGCGGCATCTCAAGGATACAATCGTCGTGGAAGCATGCCATGATGCGATCGATGTCGTGCGCATTGAAGGCAGAACAGAGCTCCGCAAGCGTCGCTCGGATATCCATCACCCCGGTCTCCTGCAGCAGGGCGATTTTCGACCGCTTTGCCGTCCAAGACAAGCCGGCGACGGCAATGGCAGCGCAATGCGTCAGGCAGGTGTCGCCGCGCCCGGTTTGAAGGTCAGGGCGAGCCCGTTCAGGCAGTGGCGCTTGCCGGTCGGCGGCGGGCCATCATCGAAGATGTGGCCGAAATGGCCGCCGCATCGACGGCAATGGCATTCGGTGCGGGTCATGAAGAGCGTGTTGTCGTCCTTCGTGCCGATTGCGTCCGGCAGCGATTCCCAGAAGCTGGGCCATCCGGTGCCACTGTCATACTTCGTCTCCGAGGAATAGACCGGCAGGTCACAGCCGGCACAGTGGAAGAGGCCGGCGCGCTTTTCCTCGTTTAAAGGACTTGTGAAGGCCCGCTCGGTGGCCTCGTTGCGCAGGACGTCGAACTGCTCGTCGCTGAGCAGTGCGCGCCACTCCGCTTCGCTCTTCGTCACTTCGAAGTCGCCTTCCGTTGCGGCGTGAGCGTCAAAGCGGCGCATCGACATGAGACCCACTCCCGTCACCGCAGCCAGTGCGGCACCGGACAAAAGAAAATCGCGTCGCTTGATCGTCATGGCGTTCTCCCGGCCAGCATTTCGGCTTCAAAAAGTCCTAGTATCGCTTCCACCAATCTAGGGCGATATCGGCTCACAGGCGAACCAAACCTTCTCACGCTCGCGTGTGGCCCGGAAAAAGGCCCCCTACCGTGTGTTTGGAGTGCGTTGGGGTGCTCACACGGCAGGAGGCACAGTTCGCGCCGCATCCGGACAGCGTGGCAGCGACGCGAGGTGAATTCATTTCTCGCGCATCAGTTACGGGGTCCGCCGCGAAGAAGTTTCACGGCGCCCCGAAAATGTTGAAATGGACCGTCTGGGACGTTTACGGCCGGCGGGCCGCTCCCGATGCGACCACAGGCCCGGTTGGGGCCCCAGTCGGCGAGCCGCCCTCCGGTTCGAGGCTGAGCGCAAGGATCGCGCCCTCGGCCATCAGGGCGCGCACATCGTCTTGCACGACGATTGCCCCTCGGCCGGTCGGCGGTATCACGCCGAGCGACAACGGTGCCGCGCCCTCGTTTTCGATCAGCCAGAGCTCCAGAGACTGACGCTCCGGTGCACCGAAGGCAGCGGGCACGATTTCGATGGATCCACTTGCGGCATCGTAGTGCGCAACGAGATCGAACGCCGAATTCTCGGCGGTCAGCTCGGCCGTGAGCGTATCTCCGCCGCCCGGTCTGAAACCGACAGTGGCCGCCAGAAGGCCGATGGTGACGAGCAGCGAGGCGAAGGCCAGACCGCGCCATAGGGTGAGCGAATGCCAAAGCCCCGGCCGCGCGCGTTTTTCGTCCGGGAAAAGACGCTGTTCGATCCGTGTATAGAGGGCGCGCGGCGGCGCAACCGGCTCATAGGCAGCATCGAGCGGCTCCAGCCTCTCCTGCCATGCCGCAACAAGCTTTGCGAATACCGGATCGCGGGCGATGCGGATTTCCACCGCTCGACGCACCTCGGCGTCCAGGACACCGAGCACATATTCGCCGGCGAGGACGTCGTCCCCGCCTTCGAACCTGCCATCATCCGGGCCAACGACACTCATCGTTCCAGACACTCTTTCAGCTTCATCAGGGACCGGCGAAGCCAGGTCCTCATGGTGTTCAACGGCACATCGTAGCGAGCAGCAAGCTCGTCATAGCTCAGCCCTTCCACATATGCCTTGACCACGGCTTCCGCCCTGGCCGGCTCCAACTCCTCCATGCACTTGGCGATGCGGCGCCCCTCTCCGCCCAGGACGGCCAGTTCCTCCGGATCATGCGCCGGGTCGGAGAGATGGTACGCCTCGTCAAGGTCGACAGATACGGCGCGACGCGCACGAATCCTGTCGATCGCATGATTGCGCGCGATCGCCGACAGCCAGGACAAACCGCTTGCCCTTCCAGAGGAAAATCGGTCGGCGCGCCGCCAGACCTTGACGAAAATCTCCTGCAGCGCCTCTTCCGCCTCGCCCCTTTCGCCAAGAATACGCAACGTTATGCCGAAAAGTTTCGCGCCTGACTTTGCATAGAGCGCCGAAAAGGCCTTTCGATCCTTCAGCGCCACGCGGGCAAGCAGCTTGTCTATCTCTTCATCGGCCATGGTGCCGTCGCGTTCCGGGGCTCGCACTTCGCAGTGGATGTCGAGCGAACATAGCGTGGCAACTGCAAATTGACACCCCACGTGACATTTCGGCCGGGCTTCAGGCGATTGCCCGGCGCCGACATTCCCGATAAGAACCCGCGTGATTTTCTCTCCGGGACGATGCGGATGGCCGACAGCGACACAACGAACAACAGCGAGATCAAGGCGGAACTTCTTTCGCAGGCCCTGCCCTACATGCAGCGCTACGAGAACCGCACGGTCGTCGTCAAGTATGGCGGACATGCCATGGGTGACGCCGCACTCGGCCAGGCATTCGCCCGCGACATCGCGTTGTTGAAGCAATCGGGCGTCAACCCGATCGTCGTGCATGGCGGCGGGCCGCAGATCGGCGCGATGCTGACGAAGATGGGCATTGAATCCAAATTCGAAGGCGGCCTGCGCGTCACCGATCAGAAGACGGTCGAGATCGTCGAGATGGTTCTGGCCGGATCGATCAACAAAGAGATCGTCGCCATGATCAACGCGGAGGGAGAGTGGGCCATAGGCCTGTGCGGCAAGGACGGGAACATGGTCTTCGCCGAGAAGGCGAAAAAGACGATCATCGACGCCGACAGCAATATCGAGAAGGTGCTCGATCTCGGATTTGTCGGCGAGGTGGTGGAAGTCGACCGCACGCTGCTGGACCTGCTCGCACGCTCGGAAATGATCCCCGTGATCGCGCCGGTCGCGCCGGGCCGCGACGGGCATACCTACAACATCAATGCCGATACGTTCGCCGGCGCGATCGCAGGATCGCTGAATGCGACGCGACTCCTGTTTCTTACCGATGTGCCGGGTGTGCTCGACAAGTCTGGCGAACTGATCAAGGAACTCTCCGTCAGGGAGGCCCGCGCCCTTATCGCCGACGGCACCATTTCGGGGGGAATGATCCCGAAGGTCGAGACCTGCATCGACGCGATCGAGGCCGGCGTGGAAGGTGTCGTCATCCTCAACGGCAAGGTCGCCCACGCCGTATTGCTGGAACTCTATACCGAGCACGGCGCAGGAACGTTGATCGTCGGCTAGCCGGACGCACATCGATGCTGCCGCACGCCTTGGTTTAGCCAGACGAAAGTCTGCGGCCACAAGTTTTACTTCTCAGAAATTCCGTGTATATTTTGCCGGTGGTGGACGCTCTACTCGCCCGCCGCACCGTTTGTTGTCTGACAGGGGGACAGACGACGGTGAAACGCTTTGACGAAGCAGAGATTAATCGTATCGGTGCCGCAGTCGGTGAGGCGATCGACTTGGCAGCGGTCGGCGCAGGCGATTGGGATGCCGTAACATCCCTTACCGCAAACAGCTTTCCCGGCTCCTACGCCGCCGTCATCAACGTGGACAGCAATGCGGATCGGCTCAATCATTACTCGGTCTGCAATATCCTTCCCGACTATCTGGACAGCTATCTGACCCACTACGCCTTCTGTAATCCTTGGCTCCCGGTCTTTGGGCGGCTTCCCTCCGGCGGTCTCTTGATCTCGGAAGAAATTGCACCGGCGCGCTCGTTTCTTGATACCGAATTTTATCAGGATTGGCTTCGCCCTCAGCGCCATTACGACGCCGGAGCCGGAATGCGCATCCACGGTTCGCCGAAAGACATGATCTTCTGGGCAACGCATTTTTCGCCCGACTGGCAAGCGTCGTATGGCCCTGCCCTGGCTGCGTTCTATCGCCAGATACGCGGACCAATGAAGCGTGCGGTGCGGCTTGCGCGTCAGATCAGCGATGCCCAGGAGCGTGGTGCTGGACGCGGCGCGGTGGTCGACCGGCTTGATCGGCTGGCGGTCGTGGTGGATGCCAATTTGGCGATCGTCGATGCGAACGAGGATGCGCTGGCGAGTTTCCAGGCCGCCGGTTTCATGCGCTCGCTGGCGGGCCGGCTGCATCTGCCCGCTGCAGCGGCCAATTCGGTGCTGGCCCAAAGCGTCAGGCAGATCGCGTTCGGCAAGGCCGTCGCTTTCGACAGTCTGCTCGTCACGCATGGTGAAACGCGCTTTCTCGTCCATCTCGCCTCGATCCGCGTTGACGCAGCGCCCGGCGCGGCCTTGATGCCCCCACGTCCGCTCGTTCTCATTCTGGCGCGTGACATCGACGATCCGCGTCATTCGACGGCACTCGAACGCTTTTCGCGCCATCACCAGCTTACCCCGTCTGAACTGCGCTTTTGCGAGCGCCTCGCCGCGGGCGACAGCGTCAAGGCCGCCGCGGCGCATCTTGCAATCAGCAAGAACACGGCACGTCAGCGTCTCAAGACCATCTTCCAGAAAACCGATACCAACCGCCAGGCGGAACTCATGCGCCGCATGCTGGCCTTTGGGTGAGGCGATGATGCGGGCCTATGACGACGATCGCATTGCCCGCATCAGCGCCGACGTGAGCGAGGCGATCGAACTGGCTGCATTGGGCCAGGCGGACTGGAGCGACGTTGCCGCCCGATTTGTCGACGGATTTCCCGCCGCCTTCTTCTCGATCATCAATCAGGACTTCACGAACGACAGGGTCAATTTCTTCGCCGAGTGCAATGTCGCGCCCGACTATCTCGCAAGCTACATGGAGCACTATGCCTACGTGAATCCGTGGGTGGACATCTGGGCGCGCACGCCCGCCGGCGTCGTGCTCGTGGCCGAGCAGCATTGTCCGGCGCGTGCCTTTCCAGATTCGGAATTCTACAATGACTGGGTGCTGCCGCAGCGAACGGTCGAGGCGGCGTCCGGCGTGAAGATCGACGGCGGGCTGCGCGACCTTGTCCACGTGCCCGTGCATTATCCCATGCATCTGCGCAAGGGCTACGATCCGGCGACATCGGCTGTCTTAAAACGTATCGCCGGCCCCTTGCGGCGCGCCGTGCGCCTGGCCCGCCACCTCAGCGATGCGTGCCGCACTGCCGCCGCTGCCGGTGCCGTCGCCCAGCGCTTCGACCACGCGGCTATCGTCTGCGATGCCCGAATGACGGTTATCGAGGCGAATGAACGGGCGCTGGCCCAATTTGGTTCAGGCCGGGTGATCCGATCGGTCGGCGGAAAGCTGTCGATGACAAACCCGGCCCACCACGGCGTTCTCGCGCGGCATGTCCATTCGTTGGTCGCGGGTCATGCGCCAGAGTGCGACGAATATTGTTTCGTCGCGGACGGCGACGTCCACCTTATGCAATTGTGCAGGATCCGGCTGCCCGCCAGCCGCGTCGGCGTGTTGTTTCCCTACCCGCCGCACGCGCTCATTCTTCTCAAGAATGTCACGCGAAGCACGTCAGGCGGTGCCGTGGCCCGCTTTGCCCGTCACCACCGCCTCACCCCGGCGGAGACAAGATTTTGCGAACGATTGCTCGCTGGAGACAGTCCCGTTGAGGCAGCCGGAAGGCTGGCCATCACCGAAAACACCGCCCGCCAACGCCTGAAGACGATCTTTCACAAAGCAGGTGTCGGTAGGCAGGCGGAGCTGGTGCGGACCATGCTCGCCTTCAAGTAAAACCCCCGGCATCCCCCATATGGGAGCCGACAAGTCACTTTAGCCTCCCCTACCATCATTCCTGCAACGGGATTGCGCTCGTGAGGTCAAACGGCGCTTCGCCCGGTTGCATTGGGGACAACCGGTTTCGCGGTCAACGCTGAGATGGCCGCTGGACCTCATCAGGGAGACTGAGGAAGATGGCAACGATCCAGGGTATCTATATCGCGGT
Source organism: Neopararhizobium haloflavum (assembly GCF_002750855.1). Lineage (GTDB taxonomy): Bacteria > Pseudomonadota > Alphaproteobacteria > Rhizobiales > Rhizobiaceae > Georhizobium > Georhizobium haloflavum. The sequence continues at coordinate 94,857 of NZ_NWUC01000003.1, forward strand.
GCTCGGCCGCCCGGCCGATCCGGCGGGGCTCGTCTATTGGACGGAAGCGACGAATGGCGGACAGGACCTGTCCGTCATGCTCGCGGCCCTGTCCAACACCGCTGAGTATCAGGCGCGGTTCGCGGAAATGACGAACACGGAGATCATCACCTCAGTGTATCAGTCGCTGTTCAATCGCGGACCGGACGATGCCGGGCTTGCCTATTTTCTCGACGCACTGGAGGACGGGACGCTCAACCTCGCATCGATCGCGGTCGGCATCCTCGATGGCGCGCAGGGCGCGGATGCGACCACCGCCGCCAACAAGGAAGCAGCCGCCACCGCCTTCACCATGGCGCTCGATAGCAACGCCGAGATCGCCGCCTATCAGGGCCAGGCCGCCGCCGATGCAGCGGGCGCGCTGCTCGTGCCGGTAACTTCGGACCCGGCAAGCATTCCGAGCGAGGATGAGATCGACGCGGCGATCGACGAGATCGAGGCGATCGCAGGCGAGGACACCGATCCGCCGACGGCACCCGACATATTCGTGATCGAGAATGACGATGGCACCTATTCGATTGGCGTGGTCGGGGAAGCCGGTTCGCGCATCGACATACTGCGTAATGGCGAAGCGTTTGCGTCCGTTACGCTGGATGGGCAGGGCACTGGACAGATCGCGCTTGACACGCTGGACGCGTCCGCCCGTTTCACCGCAACCGCGATGGATGCCAGCGGAAACGAGAGCGGAATTCTTGGAACGCTCATCGTCGGCACGGGTGATGGCGACGCAATCGACGCGACCGACCTGACCGAACCGGCGCGTCTCGTGGGGCTAGGTGGTGATGATGAACTCATCGCTGGCGAAGGCGACAGCGATCTGCTCGGGGGCGACGGGAATGATTTCCTTCTCGGCGGAGTCGGGGCGGATTTCCTGTCGGGCGGCGATAGCGAAGACGCCTTTATCGGTGGCGACGGGGCTGACCAAATGGACGGAGGCGCGGATTTTGATGAACTCATCTATGTCGAGGAGCAAGGCGGTGGCACCGTCCGTATAGACCTCAGCGAAAGGGTCGCCGGTAACGCCACCGACACTTATGGCAATCTTGATACCGTCTGGGATTTCGAAGGTTTCACACTGACGGATGGAAACGATGTTTTTGTCGGTCAGGACGGCCTGCTGCACATTATCCGTCCGCAACGCGGAGACGATACGATCGACGGTGGAGTCGGCGGTCTCAAGGAAATCAATTACGGCTCCGGCAATCTTTTCGCACGTGTGGAAGTCGACCTGACGACCGGCGAAGCGATCAAGTTCTACGACGATGAGAGCTTCAATACCGATACGCTCTCAAACATCGATCGCGTTCGCGGCTCGAACGGAGACGATTTGCTCCTCGGAGACAGCAACGACAACCGCTTTCGTGGATTGGATGGCGTTGACACGATTGACGGCGGTGCCGGTATCGATGAGGTCGACCACTCCACTGAGTCTGGTTCCGCGGGCGTTACCGTCGACATGCGCGCCGGAACGCATATCGACACCTACGGCAACATCGACGTCGTTTCGAACGTCGAGGTTGTGACCGGCTCAAGCATGGCAGACAAGATTCAGGGTTCGGATGATGGCGATCAAATCCGCGGCAATGGCGGCGACGATCGCATCACCGGTCGCGGCGGAGCTGATACGATGTCAGGCGGCGACGGCATCGATACCTATATCTTCAATCGAACGCACACACTTGCTTCATCGACAGAGGACGACTCGGTGATTGACATCATCACCGATTTCGAAGTCGGCGTGGACCTTCTCGGTTTTGGCGCCGATGGCGGCGTGCCGGCCGTGCAATCGTCGGAAAACACCTCCTTCGGCGACGGTTCGGCCAGCTATGAAGACGCCTACGTCGCTGCCAATGCCGGATTTGGCGGACTGCGCTATTTCGCCGACGAAGTGAATGGCAGCACCTTCGTCTTCGTCGACCGCGATGGGGATGGCACGGCCGACGAAGTGGTCCAGCTGAGCGGCACGGCCCTCACCGATCTCATCGCCTGAGGAACAGGCCAATTGCATTCGGACCGGCGCGATACGCGCCGATCCGCCGCTCTAGAGCCGCCCCGGCAGCACTCTGTCGGGCGGCCGGTGGCCGTCGGCGAAGGTGCGGATGTTGACGATGACCTTCTCGCCCATGTCGATCCGGCCTTCGACGGTTGCCGATCCCATATGCGGCAGGATCACCACCTTGCCCTCGTCGGCCAAGCGAACCAGCTTTGCATCGACGGCCGGTTCGTGCTCGAAGACGTCGAGGCCAGCGCCGGCGATGGCGCCATCGCGCAATGCCTGGATCAGCGCGGTTTCATCGATGATCCCGCCGCGTGCCGTGTTGACGATGTAAGCGCCCGGTTTCAACAGCGCCAGGCGGCGCGCGGACAAGAGATGGAAGGTCGCCGGCGTCGACGGGCAGTTGACCGAGACGATGTCGACCCGCGCGAGCATCTGGTCGAGGCTGTCCCAATAGGTCGCCTCCAGTTCGTCCTCGGTCCGCTGATCGACGCGCCGCCGGTTATGATAGTGAATCGACAGGCCGAATGCCTTCGCACGACGGGCGACCGCCGTTCCGATCCGGCCCATGCCGACGATGCCGAGGCGCTTTCCCCAGATCCGATGGCCGAGCATCCATGTTGGCGACCAGCCCGGCCAGACGCCATCACCAGCGAGAATCCTCGCGCCTTCCGTCAGACGGCGCGGGACGGCGAGGATCAATGCCATCGTCATGTCCGCCGTATCTTCCGACAGGACGTTCGGCGTGTTGGTGACGGTGATGCCCTTCCTTGCCGCCGCATCGACATCGATGTTGTCGACACCATTGCCGAAATTGGCGATCAGTTTCAGGTCCGGCCCCGCCTGTTCGATCATCGCGGCATCGATCCGATCCGTCACGGTGGGCACCAGCACCTGAAAGTCGCGCATGGCTGCAACGAGCTCGGGCTGCGTCAGCGGCTTGTCGTCGATGTTGAGCGTCGCATCGAACAGTTCGCGCATGCGCGTTTCGACCGGATCGGGAAGCTTGCGTGTGATGAAGACTTTCGGCTTCTTCCGGTTCGACATGGTGGCCTCGGTCCCTTTCGTTGAGAGCTCGTTAACCAAACTCAGCGACAATTCCCGTCAGTTCAAGCTTCTACCAGACCGCCCGGCGATGACAATCACATCTGGCAGCGCGCTGCGCGCGGTTGAGCGAAGTGCAAGCCGAACCAAGACACCAATGCCGGGATTTTTCCTACCAGCCATGCGTAAGCAACCATCGACACGCCTCACCGCTATCTTGCTTTCAGCATTCGTGTTGCTTGCCTCGCCCTCGCCGGCCGACGCGCAAAGTGGCGCGCGTGGTGCGAGCGGCCTGCCGCTGCCGCGATTCGTCAGCTTGAAGGCCGAGAAGGTCAACATGCGGATCGGTCCGGGGATCGACTATGCCATCGCCTGGCGATACATGCGCTCGGGCATTCCGATCGAGATCATCCAGGAGTATGACAACTGGCGGAAAGTCCGCGACGCAGAAGGCGCGGAAGGCTGGATCAATCAGGCATTGCTGTCCGGCGAGCGCACGGCCATGATCGCGCCCTGGCGGCGGGACCAGGCAGAGGCGGCGATGGTCTCCATGACAAGCCAGAAAGACGACCGGGGGCGCACTGTCGCCAGGCTTCAACCGGGTGTGGTCGTCCATATCATCGGCTGCGACGGCGAATTCTGCGAGACATCTGTTGACGGCGTCGAAGGATGGGTCGCGCAGAACGAGTTGTGGGGCGCTTATCCCGGCGAGGCTTTCCGCTGAAGCGGAACTCACGCCAGGGCGGCCGGACAACGATCTGAAAACGTCAGGATTTGCGACGCAGCCGGATGATGACGTCGACGTGGGCGATCTCCATCCCTTCCGGCGGCGCCGGCAGGTTACCCACCTCGACATCGCCGGTTTCGATGTCGCGCACCTCGTTCAATCCCTCGATGAAGAAATGGTGATGGTCCGAGGTGTTGGTGTCAAAATAGGTCTTTGCGGTTTCCACCGCCAAGACGCGCAGCATGCCAGCTTCCGTGAACTGGTGCAGCGTATTGTAGACCGTCGCCAGCGAGACCTGGACGCCGACCTTCACGGCCTCTTCATGCAGCTCTTCAGCCGTCAGATGCCGATCGCCCTTGGCAAACAGCAACCCGCCCAGGGCGACACGCTGGCGCGTCGGGCGAAGGCCCGCGGCACGCAGTCGCTCGTCGATCGTGCGCGTCGGGCAAAGGGCAGCATGGGTGTCGAGGTTATTGGTCATCAGGTCACGTATTGGTCCAGAACTTGCTTCGATATAACTTTTCCGCTGAACGCATGCAAGAGAGCGGCGCGGCGAGACCAGTGACGGTCTCATCAGCGACCTTAGCGGAGATCAGCAATACAACCCGTTGGGGTCGGATCGATTCAGGCTTCCCTTTTTCAGCAAGGTGTCAATTATAGAGTAACTTGCGCACGGGTCTGGGGGGAACATGCCATTTCGTGAAACCGGGATTTTCGCGTCGATCGAGTCTTATGCCTTATCGGCTGACGGCCTCGCGCGAATGGACAATTTCAGGGTTTTCGATCTCGACGATGATGGCGACGATGATCTTGTCGCCTTGGGCGGAACGTTTCCCGGCCGCGAGGACGCGGCTGCGCGCCCGGGCTTCATCGTCTGGAACGACACAGACGGCTACCGCGTCGAGCAATTGGCCGGATTTGCGGCCTTCGCGACGCGGGATTTCGAGTTTGCCGACTTCAATGGCGATGGCCGGACGGATATCTTTCTGTCGGCTCATGGCTTCGACGACGAGGCAGCGGTCGGCGAACCGAACTTTCTCTTCCTTCAGGGCGACGGCGGCTTTGCCAACGCGTCGGATCGCCTGCCCCCGATCATCGACTTCGCACATGGCGCAGATCATGGCGACATCGATGGGGACGGCGACCTCGATATCCTCGTCAATGCTCAGTACGGCAACAACAAGACAAGCCCTTATTTCCTCATCAATGACGGCCAGGGATACTTTCAGCTGGCGCGCGACCAAATGCCGGATTTGGCAATCGGCGATGAGACCTATGCCCATCAGCGCTTTCACTGGCTGGGATTGGCCGACGTCAATGGGGATGGGCTGGCAGACATGATCTCCGGCAAGGAGCGCGACTTCTTCAACTCGACGGCCAGTCACGTGTTCTACAATGTCGGCGGCCGGTTTTCCGACACCACGCGCTCGGACCTTCCCCATCACGCCGATTTCGGAGCGAACAGCGTCATCGTCGAGATACTCGACGTGGATCTGGACGGGGATGGAGATCTCGACATTGCCATGCTCAGTCAGCGCGCCGATCCCTACGGTTCTGGCTGGGGGCTGCAATTGCTGGCGAATGACGGAGCGGGAAACTTCTCCGACGTTTCCAGCAGCTTCGTCGAAGGACCTCTGTCCAATCCCGATGGTGCCTGGATGGTCTATCTCACCGCCCGCGACCTCAACGATGACGGTCATATCGATCTCGTCGTGGAGGGACTCAGCGGCGGCATGGTGACGCTCGATACGCCGCTGGCCTGGTTCGGTGACGGAACCGGCCATTTCGTGCCCCTTCGCGCGGGCGACTTCCTTGGTCAGGACGATGGCTGGCTGCTGGGCTATTCCACCTTCGTGCGCGATGGCGATACGCTGAAATATGTCGGACTCGGCGCCGGGGATGGCCGGCTGGACGTGCACGAACGCGGCGCGATCGACCTGCCTCAGTTGCCGACGAGCGATCGCGACGATCGCATCCACGCTTCGAGCAGCGGCGCCACGATCGACGGTCGCGGCGGACTCGACTTTTTCATTATATCCGAGGCGCGATCGGATGTCGGTCTGGAGCGTGACGGATCTGAGATGACGTTGGCGCATCAATCCTCGATCCAGTCGGTCCACAATGTCGAGCGGATCGCGTTTATCGACGGAACGCTCGCTTTCGACTTCGCCGGCACGGCCGGCCAAGCCTACCGGGTCTACCAGGCCGCCTTCGATCGCGTTCCCGATGCAGCGGGGCTCGGTTACTGGATCGAGGCGATGGACAACGGCATGGACCTGCTTCGGGTCACCGGCGGCTTTCTGGACTCGGCCGAGTTCGAAGCGCGCTATGGCCGCGATCTGTCCAACACCCAATTCGTCGAGAAGCTCTATGAGAATGTTCTGGGGCGGGACGGCGAACCGGCGGGAATCGCCTATTGGACCGGCGAACTGGAAGCAGGCGCGTCGCGCGCCCATGTCCTGGCCAGCATTGCGCAGAGCAACGAGAACATTACCGGCGTCGCGCCGATGATCGATGATGGCATCTGGTATCTCTGAACCTGCCTTCTCGATCGATGCGACGCATGGCGCGCGCTTGAATTCGGCCACGCATCTGGTGCTTGCCTGAAACATCGGTTAAGCGGTGTCGGCGAGAAAGGGCCGGTTTTGTCCGCCTGAACTGCTGTGATAGGTTGCGCGACCGCCGGCTGATGACCTAACGGAAGATTTCGAGTGGGCGGGCGTCAGGGAGAAGCGAGTCTTAATGGACACGAGACAATCCAGTTTCAATTACGAAGAGATTCTGAAATGCGGTCGCGGTGAATTGTTCGGCCCGGGCAATGCCCAACTGCCGTTGCCACCGATGCTCATGTTCAACCGCATCACCGAAATCTCCGAGACCGGCGGCGAACACGGCAAAGGCTACGTCCGCGCCGAATTCGACATCACCCCTGACCTTTGGTTCTTTCCCTGCCATTTCCAAGGCGATCCGGTGATGCCGGGGTGTCTCGGCCTTGATGCCATGTGGCAGCTCACCGGCTTTTTTCTCGGATGGCTCGGGGAACCCGGTCGCGGCCGGGCGATCTCGACCGGCGAGGTCAAGTTCACCGCGATGGTGACACCGGAAACGAAGCTCGTCGAATACGGCATCGATTTCAAACGGGTCATGCGCGGCCGACTGGTCCTAGGCACTGCCGACGGCTGGCTGAAGGCCGATGGCGAGACGATCTACAAGGCCAGCGACCTCCGGGTCGGCCTGTTCAAGGACAAGACCGACTAGTGTCGCAAATCTGCGCGCAAATGCCCATGTCCGCAGCCGGACACCATCAAGCGAAAGAACGAAGAGGATGACCCGGATGAGACGAGTGGTTGTCACTGGAATGGGGATCGTATCCTCCATCGGTAATGATACCAAGGAAGTGACGGCGTCGCTGCGCGATGCCCGTTCGGGCATTTCACGCTCGGAAGACTTTGCCGAACACGGATTCCGTTGCCAGGTTTGGGGCGCGCCCGACATCGACACCTCCGAGCTCGTCGACCGTCGCGCCATGCGTTTCCTCTCGCAGGGCGGCGCCTGGAACCACGTCGCCATGAAGCAGGCGATCGCCGATTCCGGGCTCGAAGAATCCGACATCACCAACGAGATGACGGGGATCGTCATGGGCTCGGGGGGACCTTCCACCCGGACTATCGTCGAGGCCGCGGACACCACGCGCGAGAAGGGCAGCCCGAAGCGCATCGGACCGTTCGCGGTTCCGAAGGCGATGTCGTCCACCGCGTCGGCGACCCTGGCGACATGGTTCAAAATTCACGGCGTCAACTACTCGATCTCTTCGGCCTGTTCGACCTCCGCGCACTGCATCGGCAATGCGGCGGAACTGATCCAGTGGGGCAAGCAGGACATCATGTTCGCCGGCGGTCATGAGGACCTGCATTGGTCGATGTCCAACCTGTTCGATGCCATGGGCGCCATGTCATCCGATTTCAATGAGATGCCCGAACGCGCATCGCGGGCTTATGATGCCAAGCGCGACGGGTTCGTCATCGCCGGCGGCGCCGGAGTACTGGTCCTTGAAGAGCTGGAGCATGCCAAGGCGCGCGGCGCGACAATCTATGGCGAACTCGTCGGCTATGGCGCGACCTCGGATGGCCATGACATGGTGGCGCCGTCGGGCGAAGGCGCTGTGCGCTGCATGCGCCAGGCGTTGAAGACCGTCGACGGCGATGTCGATTACATCAACACGCATGGCACCTCGACGCCGGTAGGCGATTCCAAGGAGATCGGTGCGATCCGAGAGGTGTTCGGTGAGAAAATGCCGCATATCGCCTCGACCAAGTCTCTGACGGGCCATTCGCTGGGCGCCGCCGGCGTTCAGGAAGCGATCTATTCCATCCTGATGATGAATGCCGGATTCATCGGAGAGAGCGCGCATATCGAGGAACTCGATCCGGAATTCGAAGGCGCGCCGATCGTCCGCAAGCGCATCGACGATGCTACGATCGACCGTGTTCTGTCGAACTCCTTCGGGTTCGGCGGAACGAACGCAACGCTGGTCTTCCAGCGCTATCAGGGCTGAGACCGGGGCAAGATACGATGACGGAACTGATGCAGGGAAAACGCGGCCTCATCATGGGGGTCGCCAACAACCACTCCATTGCCTGGGGCATTGCGAAGGCGTTGCGCGCGCAAGGAGCGGAGCTGGCCTTCACTTACCAGGGCGACGCATTCGGCAAGCGCGTGCGCCCGCTCGCCACGGAACTGGGGTCGGATATCCTGCTGCCCTGCGATGTCGAGGACATCGAAACGGTGGATGCCGTTTTCGATACACTGAAGGAGAAGTGGGGCAAGCTCGACTTTATCGTTCATGCCATCGGGTTCTCCAATCGCGGCGAACTGAAAGGGCTTTACGCCGACACCTCGCGCGAGAATTTCTCGCGGACCATGGTGATCTCATGCTTCTCCTTCACCGAGATCGCCAAGAGAGCGGCCGAGATGATGACCGACGGGGGTTCGATGCTGACATTGACCTACGCCGGCTCGACGCGCGTGATGCCCAACTACAACGTCATGGGTGTCGCAAAGGCGGCTCTGGAAGCCAGTGTGCGCTATCTGGCGGCCGACTATGGCCCGAAGAAGATCCGCGTCAACGCCATATCTGCGGGCCCTGTGAGGACGCTTGCCGGCGCCGGCATAGCCGATGCGCGCGTGATGTTCAGCTACCAGGCCCGCAATTCGCCCATGCGGCGCACCGTCACGATCGACGACGTCGGCGGCTCGGCTCTCTATCTCCTGTCCGACCTGTCGCGCGGCGTGACCGGCGAAGTGCATTTCGTCGATTCGGGTTATCACATCACCTCGATGCCGGTGCTCGAGGAGCTGAAGCGTCAGGATCCCGAAGAGGGCGAGGAGGCCGTGGCCGCCAAATAGCGGCCGGGCCTGCCCTGCCGGTCAATCGTCGTCGCGGTCACGTCCCGGACCACGCCGTTCATTGCGGCTCTTGCGCTCCATCGCGTCGATGAGCGGCTGGGCTCCACGCACACAGGTCTCAATATCCGCGCTGCCGCATTTGACGTGCAGTTCGTCGTGTCGACCGGCCTTGAGATGGAACTCGGCGCCGCCCACCATCATGCGGTGGTGACCGCGCATATGATGGTAACCGCGCTCCTTCGGCCCATTTGCATGGTGGCGCGCCGGCCCTTCCCTTCGTTCTTCCCGCTCCATGCCAGGGCCTCCCGGACCCCTCCGGTCGTCTTGGCGCGCGCCGTCGGGTGCCGGTGGCGCAGGCATTTCGGCGGGAGCTTCCGGTGGTGCATCGACACCCGGAACGTCCATGGCCGGCGGCCGAGACGTGTCTGGCTCTGGCGATGGCGCGGTCTGGGCGAAAGCTGGAAAAGCCAAAAGCAGAGCGGCAGATGCAAGGAGCAGTGAGCGGCAGCGCATGGTCTTGTTCCTCCATTGACCTGCCGCAACAACATTAATCACCACGGACTGGTTCCGTCGTGAAGGGCTCTGCACGAAGAAAGCCCCGTGGCGGGGCCACGGGGCTTTCCAAAAATGCTCCGTCAGGAAAGATCAGGCGTCCGCCTTTTCCTTCTCCTGACCGGTTTCCTGGTCGACGACCTTCATCGAAAGACGAACCTTGCCACGCTCGTCGAAGCCCATGAGCTTGACGTAGACCTTCTGGCCTTCCTTGACCACATCGCCCGTCTTGCCGACGCGCTCTTCCGCGAGCTGCGAGATGTGCACCAGGCCGTCACGCGGTCCGAAGAAGTTCACGAAGGCACCGAAATCGGCAATCTTGACGACCGTTCCCTCGTAGATGTGACCGACCTCTGGTTCATCCACGATCGAATGGATCCAACGCTTCGCCGCTTCGATTTCCTTGGCCGATGCCGAGGCGATCTTGATCGTACCGTCGTCCTCGATGTTGATCTTGGCGCCGGTCTTCTCGACGATCTCGCGAATGACCTTGCCGCCCGAGCCGATGACGTCACGGATCTTGTCGACCGCGATCTGCATCACCTCGATGCGCGGGGCATATTCGCCGAGCTCGTCACGGCTCGACGTGATCGCATTGGCCATCTCGCCGAGGATGTGGCGACGGCCATCGCGAGCCTGGCCGAGAGCGATCTGCATGATCTCCTCGGTGATGCCCTCGATCTTGATATCCATCTGCAGGGACGTGACGCCATCTTCGGTGCCGGCGACCTTGAAGTCCATGTCGCCGAGGTGATCTTCGTCACCGAGGATGTCGGAGAGCACGGCAAAGCGCTCGTCTTCCTTGATCAGGCCCATCGCGATGCCAGCGACCGGCTTGGCGATCGGAACGCCCGCATCCATCAGCGCAAGCGATGTGCCGCAGACCGTCGCCATCGACGAGGATCCGTTCGATTCGGTGATCTCTGACACTACGCGCAGCGTGTAGGGGAACTGCTCGGGAGCCGGCAGCATGGGGCGGATGGCGCGCCATGCCAGCTTTCCGTGACCGATCTCACGACGACCCGGCGAACCGATGCGGCCCGTCTCGCCGACAGAGAAGGGCGGGAAGTTGTAGTGCAGCAGGAACCGCTCTTTGTACATGCCGGTCAGCGCGTCGACATACTGCTCGTCTTCGCCCGTGCCGAGCGTGGCAACGACGATCGCCTGGGTTTCGCCGCGGGTGAAGACGGCCGAGCCGTGGGTACGCGGGAGAACCGAAACTTCCGAATTGATCGGGCGGACGGTTTCCAGGTCACGCCCATCGATACGGCTCTTGGTATCGAGGATGTTCCAACGAACGATCTTCGCCTGCAGCGACTTGAAGACCGAACCGATCTGCTCTGGCGTGAAACGGGGCTCTTCGCCTTCAGCCGGCGCGAAGTGCGCCTTGACCTTTGCCTTCACATCATCGACCGCGGCGTAGCGCGTCGTCTTGTCCGTGTTCTTGTATGCTTCACGCAGATCGTTTTCTGCGAAGGAGAGCATTTCGCCTTCCAGTGCCGAGAGGTCTTCCGCAGCGAATTCACGTGGTTCCTTGGCTGCGACCTCTGCGAGCTTGATGATGGCATCGATGACCGGCTGGAAGTTCTTGTGGCCGAACATGACTGCGCCGAGCATCGTCTTTTCGTCGAGTTCCTTGGCTTCCGATTCCACCATGAGAACGGCGTCCTGCGTGCCGGCGACCACGAGGTCCAGGCTCGACTCGGGCATTTCGTCGACATGCGGGTTCAGAACGTATTCGCCGTTGATGTAGCCGACGCGCGCGCCACCGATCGGGCCCATGAAGGGAACGCCGGAAAGCGTCAATGCCGCCGAGGTGGCGACCATCGCCAGCACGTCCGGATCATTCTCCATGTCATGCTGCATGACAGTGATGATGACCTGGGTGTCGTTCTTGTAGCCATCCGGGAAAAGCGGCCGGATCGGACGGTCGATGAGGCGCGAGGTGAGCGTTTCCTTTTCGCTCGGACGCCCTTCACGCTTGAAGTAGCCACCGGGAACGCGGCCGGCCGCATAGGTCTTTTCCTGGTAGTTCACGGTCAGCGGGAAGAAGTCCTGGCCAGGCTTGGGCTCCTTGGCGGAGACGACGGTGGCGAGCACGACCGTCTCGCCATAGGTCGCCAGTACCGCGCCGTCGGCCTGACGTGCGACTTTGCCTGTTTCGAGGATGAGAGGGCGACCGCCCCACTCGATTTCCACTTTGTGATGATCGAACATGGATTGTCCTTGGGTTCTTTCGGGGATCGGGCGCGGCCGTTGTGCGGGCGCAGCACCGTTCCCTGCTGCGGTTTTCGACGCGCCACGGGCAAGACAACGGGAGGCTTGTTTGTCTGACAATGCGCGGGCGTTGCTGCCGTGCTCCGCGCTCTGACAAGCGTCCTGCAATCCTGCCCCATGACAGGTCGCGTTTTTGAGCCTTTGGGCTCTTGGGCGCCCCATTGCATCGCAAGGGAGCGTTTGGATGACGACGCCTGCAAGGCCTCGCCGAAACGAAGTCCGGCGGGCCACATCGCTGTCGGCCCGCCGGCATGAATGGCCTAGCGGCGAATGCCGAGGCTGGAGATCAGCGTCTTGTACCGGCCTTCGTCCTGCTTCTTCAGGTAGTCCAGAAGGGAACGACGGCTCGAAACGAGCTTGAGAAGACCACGGCGGGAGTGATTGTCCTTCTTGTGGTCCTTGAAGTGCTCGGTGAGGTTGATGATGCGCTCGGTAAGGATCGCAACCTGCACTTCGGCCGAGCCAGTGTCGCCCTCTTTCGTGGCGTACTGCTTCATGAGTTCTGCCTTGCGTTCAGCAGTGATCGACATCGGGCATCCTTTCTTGTCTTGAGGATTTGTCGGGTCGCCTGCGGCCGGGATGTCGTCCAGCGGAGGCCATGCTTTCAAGGGCGCGCGGTCTGTGACCGCGAGCGCTGGCGTGGCTATAGGGGAAAATCGCGAGAATTGAAAGGGGAAAGACGGTGCAGCGCCATTCGGCCGCCTGACCGGGGCAGTGTCTAGCTCTCGCCCTCGTCGGGCTCGGTGCGCAGCCGGTCGAGCGGAATGGCGAAGTGCCATTCGATGCCGTTGGCGTGCAGATTGCGCGTGATCTCCGCGTCCATCGTTCCGCCCATCATGCGCTCGAGCACCACCGATCCGAAACCCTTGCGGTCGGGCATCTGAGGCAATGTCCTGACATATTCGCGCCAGGTGAGCGACAGCATGCCCTCGCGTTTCCACCAGGTGATCTCCAGGCGGCTCTCCTCATCGGACAGCGCGCCGTATTTCGAAGCATTGGTCGCCAGCTCGTGGATGGCCATGCCGATCGTCTGGGCCGGCTGCGCGTCGACCTTGACCTTGGGGCCGAGCATGCGAACGCGCTCGGGATCGCTGGGCAGAAACGGCTCCAGCTGGCTCTCCACCAATGCACGGAAATCGATGCCCCGCGCCGCATTGGCCAGCAGCAGGTCTGTCGATCGCGCCAGACCGCTGATCCGGCGGCGGAAGCTGTCGACGAATTCGTCCACGCTGACGGCGTTCTTGGCGGTCTGCCCGACCATCGCGTTGATAACGGTGAGCTGGTTCTTGGATCGGTGGGCCACTTCCCGCATCAGCAGCCGAATTTCATTCTCGGATTCCTCACGATCGCTGGCCGCTTCCGTTAGCGCGGTGGACACAACTGCAAATTCAGAGATCGTGTGGTTCACCGGCTGGACCGGCTCACCGGCGCCGAGTTGCTTGGCGCTTTCGGAGAGACGCTTTGCAGAACGCGTGACACGGCGACCGACAAACCAGGCGGCGATGGATGCGGCGACCCCGATCGTCAGACCGCCGATCAGCAGCAACATGATGGAACGGATAATGGGCGCCGAGATCGTCGTCATCGGTGTCCATGCCACAACGGACCATTGCGTCAACGGCGATCGTTCACGGATGATCTGGTAGCTCTGCCCCCACATGTCGAGTTGCGTGATGCCACGGTCGAAACTGTCAGCGAAGGTGAAGGGCAGCGTCGCCCCGGGGTTGAGCCGGTCGTCGGACGACTCGATGACGTTTTGCGCCGCATCGACGATCGCCACCTGCCATGCGCCCGGCAATCGCCCATCCTCGACGGATTCGGACAGGGACGTTGCTTCTCGGGACAGAACAAGAAGAAGCGGGGGCGCATCTTCGCGGAAAACCGGCAGCGCCGCGTAGAAGACCCAACTGAGGGACGTTTCGCTGAAGACGACGTTGGAAATCACCGGGGTCCGGTTTTCCAGCGCCCGACGCGGCGTAGTTCGATCGGATACGCCCGGTAGTGATTGCCCGAATTCGACGTCGGTATTCATGACCTGATTGAGTCCGGCGTCGAGCACGACGAGGCGCATGCTTCGTCCGACCAGCGCGCGCTGCGCGCGGCCGTGGAAAGCTTCAAGGTCGTTTGCGTGGAAGGTCGGGTCGGAGGAGAGCACGCGAAGCGTGGTCAACATGCCCGAAATTTCCTGCTCGACCACCTGAACGATCGAACGGGTGTTGGATTGGAACAGCGTCTGCAGCCCCTCCTGCTGAACGTTATTCGTGCGCAGCAGCAGGTAGCCGGAAAAGATGAGCGAGGGAACGAGGCAAACGAGAACCAGGAACGACAAATAATGAGCGACGGGCCGGGATCGCGGCGCGGGCTTCTTGGTTGCTGCGACCGGCCCCGATGGCGCAGCCGCATCCGGCGGCTCATGGACGTCCACGTCGGAACGAACATCGTTCATGCGTCAAGAATCCCGCAGCCCGCGTCGGCCCGGATCGGTCGTCGAGTCGATATCGGCAACCAGTTGGACATGACGCCGGCTCTTCAAACCTAATGAACGATGGCCCTCCATGGCACGTTTCACCGCGGAATTGGAGAGCACGTTTAAGTGTTTCTTCATAAAGACGGGAATTTTCCGGCTCGCCCTCAAAGGCGGCCGGTTCGTTCTCATCACGCTAGGCAACGGAGCGGCGCCGAATCAGTTCCCGAAGACTCGACGCGGATGAAACTGGCCCTGGCCGATCGTTCCGATTGCAACCAGCTTGCCGCGCGCGGTGATCCATACGTCGGGCTCGTCAAGGGGCGCATCACGACCACGCAGCACGATCGGATTGCCCATCCGGATGCGCTGCGCCTGCTCGTCTGTCACGGCGAAATGTGGAAGGTTGGCGAGTGCGTCGCCGGTCTCGACCAGATAGCTGTCGAGCGCCTCCAGACGCTCTGTATCGTCCTGCATCTCCTCGAGTGCAGTCAAAGTGGAAAGCGGCACCATGTCGGAATCGGCGAAGGGAGCGACCGCGATCCTGCGCAGTCTCGCAATGTGGCCGAAGCAGCCGAGATCGCGGCCGAGGTCGCGCGCCAGCGAACGCACATACGTGCCTTTGCCGCATTCGACGAGAAACACCGCCTCATCGGCATTCGGGCACCCGATAAGGACGAGCCGATGAATGTCGACCTCACGAGCGGGAATATCGACGGCTTCGCCCTCGCGCGCCAGGTCATAGGCGCGATTACCCTCGATCTTGATCGCCGAGAACTGTGGCGGAATCTGCTCAATTCTGCCGGTATAGTGTGACAGCCGATCCTCGATATCGGGCTGAGACGGCCGCGCGTGCGAGGACGCGGTCACCTCGCCTTCAAGATCGTCGGTCGCGCGTTCCTCGCCCCACTTGACCGTGAATTCATAGATCTTCCGACCGTCCATCACATAAGGAACGGTCTTGGTCGCGTCGCCGAGCGCGATCGGCAGCATGCCGGAGGCGAGCGGGTCGAGCGTGCCGGCATGACCGGCCTTCTGCGCCTTGAAGAGCCACTTGATCTTGGAGACCGCCTCAGTGGATCCGAAATCCTCCGGCTTGTCGAGAATCAGCCAGCCGGAAACGGGTCGCCCCTTGTTCTTGCCTCTACGTCCCATTAGTCGCGACCGTCGCCGTCTTCGTTGTCGAGATCGCGAGCGACTTCGGGCGAGCGCAGGAGTTCGTCGATCTTCTGGTAGTTGTCAAAGCTGGTATCGTCGCGGAAACGCACATCCGGCATGTATTTCATCTGGCGCAGTGCCGGCGTGATGTACTTGCGAACGGCCTTGGCATTGCGGTTCAACGCATCGACAAGCGCCGCGTGGTCACGCTCCCCGAGCGGCGTGACATAAGCCGTCGCATGCTTGAGATCCGGCGACATACGCACTTCGGAGATGGCGATGACCGTGTTCTCGATCAGCGGATCGCGAATCTCGCCGCGCTGCAGGACCTGCGTGATCGCGGCGCGAACCTGTTCGCCGACGCGCAACATGCGCTGGGAAGGATCGGATGAAGAAGATCGGGCCATGGGTGTTCACACTTTCAGTGAATGAACCGCGCGCCTTCGCACTTGGCGGGCATTCAATAGATATGAAAACGGGCGCAACGCGGCGCCCGTCATTTTAGGTGGCGAGCAGTGTGCGCTAGAGCGTGCGGGTCACATGCTCGACGCGGAAGCACTCGATGACATCGCCTGCGCGGATGTCGTCGTAGTTCTCGAAAGCCATGCCGCATTCCTGTCCGACAGGAACTTCCGAAACCTCGTCCTTGAAGCGCTTGAGCGTCTTGAGCTTGCCTTCGTGGATGACGACGTCGTCGCGTACGAGACGCACGCCGGCGCCACGCTCGACCTTGCCTTCCGTGACCCGGCAGCCAGCGACCTTGCCGACCTTGGTGATGTTGAAGACCTCGAGAATCTCCGCATTGCCGAGGAAAGTCTCGCGGCGCTCCGGTGACAGCAGACCCGACATCGCCTTCTTCACGTCATCCACGAGATCGTAGATGATGTTGTAGTAGCGGATTTCGATCCCGGCCTGTTCCGCGGCATCGCGAGCCTGCTTGTTGGCACGGACGTTGAAGCCGATGATCGCCGCATCGGAGGCTTCCGCCAGCGAAATATCCGACTCGGTAATGCCGCCGGCGCCGGAATGCACGATTCGTGCGCGGACTTCGTCCGTGCCGAGCTTGTCCAGCGCTCCGGCGATCGCTTCGATCGAGCCCTGCACGTCGCCCTTGATGACCAGCGGAAACTCCTTGAGCCCGCTGTCCTGCAACTGCGTCATCATCTGCTCGAGCGAACCGCGCGAACCAGCCTGACGCGCCACCGCCTTTTCGCGGGCAAGCCGCTGACGATACTCGGAAATCTCGCGGGCACGCGCCTCGTTCTCGACGACGGCGAAGCGATCGCCCGCCATAGGCGTTCCCGAGAGACCGAGAATCTCGACCGGCATGGAGGGGCCGGCCTCCTTCAGGTTGTCACCGCGATCATTGACGAGGGCGCGGACCTTGCCCCACTCGTCGCCCGCGACGATGATTTCGCCGGGGTGCAGCGTGCCTTTCTGGATAAGCACGGTTGCCACGGCGCCGCGACCACGATCCAGCTGCGCCTCGACCACGATGCCTTCGGCTGTGCGATCGGCGTTGGCCTTGAGATCGAGGATTTCGGACTGGAGAAGGATCGCTTCAAGCAGCCTGTCGAGATTGGTCCCCTTGGTCGCGGATACCTCCACGTCGAGAACCTCACCGCCCATCGATTCCACGAAGACTTCGTGCTGGAGCAGTTCGGTGCGGACCTTGTTCGCGTCCGCGGAAGGCTTGTCGATCTTGTTGATCGCCACAATGATCGGGACGCCAGCGGCCTTCGCGTGATTGATCGACTCGATCGTCTGCGGCATCACGCTGTCGTCGGCGGCGACGACCAGGATGGCGATGTCCGTCGCCTGGGCGCCGCGTGCACGCATGGCGGTGAAGGCCGCGTGACCCGGCGTGTCGATGAAGGTGATCTTCTGACCATCCTGCTCGACCTGATAGGCACCGATGTGCTGGGTGATGCCGCCTGCTTCGCCGGACACCACATTTGCGTGACGAATGGCATCGAGAAGCGACGTCTTGCCGTGATCGACGTGACCCATGATGGTGACGATCGGCGGGCGCGAACGCAGGTCGCCGTCCTCGTCCTTCACGTCGAAAATGCCTTCCTCGACATCCGATTCGGAGACGCGCTTGACGGTGTGACCGAATTCGGTCGCGATCAGTTCGGCTAGGTCGGCATCGATGATGTCGCCGGGCTTCATCATCTGCCCTTCCTTCATCAGATACTTGATGACTTCGACCGACCGCTCGGCCATGCGCTGGGACAGCTCCTGAATGGTGATGGTTTCAGGCAGCGTCACCTCGCGCTGAATCTTCTCCCGGCTTTCCTGCTGTTGAGCACGCTTGAACTTTTCCTGACGGCGGCGCATGGCCGACAGCGAGCGTCCACGCTGATTTCCGTCCTCATCGAGCGCCCCGGTCAAGGTCAGCTTGCCGCGACGACGCTCACCGTCGGTACGCGGGCGGGTCGGCTTGGGTGCCTCGACGCGGGCGCCTTTGGCCTTGGCGCCCCGATCGCGCGCATCGTCGTCCTCGCTCTCGGCCTTGCGTCCGCGCACGGGTGCCGGCTCTTCCTTCGGCGCCGGTGCACGCTTGGCACGGGGATCGTTTTCGGCGGAAATCGCCTGAGCTTCGGCGTCCGCCTGCTTCAGGGCCGCCTCTTCCGCCTCGGCGCGCTCGCGCTCGGCCTTTTCGGCGGCAAGGCGTTTTTCTTCCTCGGCGCGGCGCTTGGCGTCTTCCTCGGCCTGCTTGCGTTCTTCGACCTCACGCACACGCGCTTCCTCAAGCGCACGACGACGCGCGTCCATCTCTCCAGCCGAGAGGTTGCCGCCCGGCGATGGCCGGCGGGCCGGCTCCTGCGGGCGCGGCGGTTCGGGCTGGCGGGCCTGGACCGGCGGCGGCGTCGGGCGCGGCGTGGCAGCAGGGGCTACCGGTTCCTTGGCAACCGGAGCCGGCGCTGCCGGCTTGTCATCTTCGGGCTTGTGAATGCGGCGCTTGCGGGTCTCGACGACAACCGCCTTCGACCGCCCGCGCCCCATGTCCTGACGCACCGTGCCCTGGCCCACGCCCGACCGCTTGAGGGTCAGGGTCGTCTTGCTCGAAACGCTCAGGGTCTTGTCGTCTTTGGTGTCGCTCATTCCGTATCCGTTTCCTTGAAACAGACGGTGCGCGACAGTTGGATCAGGCGCAGCGCTGTTTCTGCTTCATTGTCGTCGGCGCGGGCTCATGCCACAGCCACGTTTTCAATCCTGGTAGTCATACCGGTTCCCACGGTTTTCAGCTGCCAACCTGGCTTCGCCCCTCGATGTGGCGATAGCGCTGCAGCATCGTTGCGCGCTTCACTACACCTTCTCCGGCCTGTCCCGCAAGCGCCGCGGCGTGGATTAACGCGCCATCACCCAGATGAGTTGCCATCTCATCGGCATTGAAGAGATGGAAGGCAGGAATGTGGATGTCGGCACCCAGCGCCATCGCCTTGCGTGCCTGGTCGATCTTGCGAACACCATCCGCAGCCGCGTCGGATGCGTGGAAGACGGCGAGCGCCTCGCCCGTTCGAACCGCGATATCGACCTTCGTGGAGCCCGTCACGAACTGGCCGGCCTTGCGGGCCATGGCCATCATTCCCAGCACCTGGTCCATCAGCAGCCGATCGACCATCTGAGGTAAGTCAGATGAGGGTTTAACGGCCGATTTCAAGGCTTTGGCGAACATATTCTTCGCTACAGCCTTCTCCACGGCCGTATGGTCGACACTGACCCAACACCCGCGTCCCGGCAATTGTCTCTTGAGGTCCGGCACCACATCGCCGTTGGGTCCAGCGACGAAGCGGATCAGGTCATCCGCCTCGCCGGCGCGGCGGGTCACGATGCACATGCGATCGTTCATCGGATCCGCGCCGCCCGTCACCACGTTGCCTCAGGCCTGTTCCTGCTCGTCAGCGCTTTCGGCTTCTTCATCCGCCTCTTCGGATTGGCTTTGAAGATCGGCTTCCGTAATCCAGCCAGCAGCCAGGCGCGCCTTGATGATCATCTCGTCGGCCTCGACCCGCGTCAGGCCGAAATCCATCAATATGCCGTCGAACCGCTTGGTCTCGCCATTCTTTCGTTCGGTCCAGCCCACCAGGTCGTCCGCCGCACATCCGGCAAAATCGTCAAGGGTCTTGATGTCGTTCTCGCCGAGGGCAACGAGCATCGGCGTCGTCAACGCCTCGATCTGCTTGAGGTCGTCAGCCACGCCAAGTTCGACGCGCTTGGCTTCCATTTCAGCTTCCAGTTTTTCCAGGTGTTCGCGTGCGCGGGTCTGGAGTTCCTGGGCCGTATCCTCGTCAAAGCCCTCGATCGAGGCGATCTCGTCGAGGTCGACATAGGCAACTTCCTCGACCTGGCTGAAGCCTTCGGACGCCAGAACCTGCCCGACCATCTCGTCGACGTTGAGCGCATCCATGAAGAGGTTGGACCGCTCGACGAATTCCTTCTGCCGGCGCTGGGATTCCTCTTCCTCGGTGAGGATGTCGATGTCCCAGCCGGTCAGCTGGGAAGCGAGCCTGACATTCTGGCCACGACGGCCGATCGCCAGCGACAGCTGCTCGTCCGGAACGACGACCTCGATGCGCTCGGCATCCTCGTCCAGAACCACCTTGGCGACTTCCGCCGGCTGCAATGCGTTGACGATGAAGGATGCCGGATCATGGCTCCAGGGAATGATGTCGATCTTCTCGCCCTGCAGCTCGCCGACCACCGCCTGGACGCGGCTGCCGCGCATACCAACGCACGCGCCGACCGGATCGATCGAGGAATCGTTGGAGATGACGGCGATCTTGGCGCGCGAGCCCGGATCGCGCGCGACCGAACGGATCTCGATGACGCCGTCGTAGATTTCCGGCACTTCCATCGTGAAGAGCTTGACCATGAACTGCGGGTGGGTGCGCGACAGAAAGATCTGCGGGCCGCGCTGCTCGCGGCGCACATCGTAGACATAGGCGCGTACGCGGTCGCCGTAGCGGAAATTCTCGCGCGGGATCGTCTCGTCGCGGCGGATGATCGCCTCGCCGCGCCCAAGATCAACGATCACATTGCCGTATTCGACGCGCTTGACCGTGCCATTGACGATCTCGCCGATGCGATCCTTGTATTCGTCAAACTGCTTGTCCCGCTCGGCCTCGCGCACCTTCTGCACGATGACCTGCTTGGCCGACTGTGCGGCGATGCGTCCGAAATCCATCGGCGGCAGCGGATCTGTGATGTAATCGCCGAGCTGGATGTTCTCGTCACGGTCGCGTGCCAGTTCGAGCGCGATCTGCGTGGAATAATCGTCCACCTCATCGACCACCAGCAAGCGGCGCTGCAACTTGATCTCGCCGGTCTTGGGGTTGATGTCGGCGCGGATGTCCGTTTCCTGGCCGTAGCGCGAGCGCGCCGCCTTCTGGATCGCGTCGGCCATCGCATCGATGACGATCTCGCGATCGATCAGCTTTTCACGCGCGACCGCATCGGCGATCTGCAGAAGTTCGAGACGGTTTGCACTGACTGCCATGGTCTTCTCCATCAAAGGGCGCCTGCGGCGGCCGCTTTTCTCGGCGCTCGGCCGTTTGAATTATTCGATTTCGCCTTCCCCGCCGTCGATCGCGGGTTCGTTCTGGTTTGCCGCGCGGGCGGCCTTGGCTTCCTTGTCCGCTTTCAACGCATCGCGGATGAGATCGTCGGTCAGGATCAGCTTCGCATCGGCGATCGTCTCGAACGGGATCTTGACTGTCGGCTCATCGCCGTAACTCGCCTGGTCACGTGCCAGAACGAAGCCATCCTCGGAAACACTTTCGATCGTACCACGAAACCGCTTGCGGTTCTCCACGAGAACGGACGTCTCGAGCTTCAGCAGATGGCCCTGCCACCGCTCGAAGTCGTGACGCCGCACCATTGGTCTGTCGATGCCGGGGGACGAAACCTCGAGATGATAGGCCTTGTCGATGGGGTCATCGACGTCGAGCGCCGGCGAAACGGCACGCGACAGCGCCTCACAATCCTCCACGGTCATCATGCCGTCGCGTCGCTCGGCCATGATCTGAAGGGTCAGACCGTTCTGGCCGGACAGCCGCACGCGCACCAGGCGCATGTCGAGCGACGCCAGGACAGGCTCGACAATCGCGGCGATGCGCGCATCGGTACCGGTCTCGGTGACGAGACGTTCTTCATCGGGATCGAATGCGGGTGGTTTCTGCGTCATTCCTGTCCGTCGGTTCGGTGCGACCGGCAAAGCAGCACCGCTCCGCCCTGGCCGCAGGTAATAAAAAAGAGCGGGTCCTCGCGGGCCCACCCTTGCTCATATGACCAAGAATTTGCGGTTCATATACGCGGCGACGAGCACCTTTGCAAGAGATCAGATCCGCCGAAATCGAAGATAGGCGGGCGGGCGTCCTTCGCGGATCGCCTTTGCCTCGTATCTTGTTCCCGGCCAGCCTTCATAGGGCCTTTGCCAGTCGTCCGGTCCGTCAGCCAGCCATTCGAAAGCGGCATGCCGGTCACAATGGTTCAGCGTCCAGTCGACATAGGTGTCGATGTCGGAGGCGAAATGAAAGCGCGCGCCAGGCTTCAACACCCGCGCGAAACGGTCGAGATTTACCTTCGACACGAAGCGGCGCTTGAAATGGCGCGGCTTCGGCCACGGATCGGGGTAAAGCAGATCGATCTGGTCGATCGACCCCGCCGGCAACCAGTCCAGAACGCGGGTGGCGTCGTCGTCATAGAGCCGGATATTGTCGAGGTCGGTCTGCCGCAACGCACGAACGAGCTTCGCCATGCCGTTGACGAAGGGTTCCACCCCGATAAAGCCATCTTGCGGCGCCTCGGCGGCGCGGCGCATCAGATGCTCACCGCCACCAAAGCCGATCTCCATGCGAACGCTTGACGGGCGACCAGGGAACAAGGTCGCCAGATCGGCGGGGGCGGCCTTGGAAAGATCGAGCCGCAAACGCGGCAGATCGGCATCAAGGCGCCCTGCCTGAGTCTCCGTCAAGGCCTTGCCGCGCCGGCGGCCGAAGAACGCTTCGGTCGCCCGCTGTCGTCGCTCGTGCATCATTGCTCGACCTGCCGCGCGCTCAGACCAGGGCCTTGACCGCATCCTTGAGCGTCTTGACGAGGTCCGTTCGCTCCCACGAGAACGAGCCGTCGCGCCCCGCCTTGCGACCGAAATGCCCGTAGGCAGCCGTCTTGGCGTAGATCGGCTTGTTCAGATCAAGATGCTTGCGGATTCCGGTCGGCGACAGGTCCATCACCTCGCGAAGCGCCTTTTCGACGACCTCCTCGGTGACCTTGCCGGTGCCGTGGAGGTCGACATAGACCGAAAGTGGCTGCGCCACGCCGATGGCATAGGACAGCTGGATGGTGCAGCGATCGGCGAGCTTGGCCGCAACGACGTTCTTGGCAAGGTAGCGCGCGGCATAGGCGGCGGACCGGTCGACCTTGGTCGTGTCCTTGCCGGAAAATGCGCCGCCGCCATGCGGCGCTGCACCGCCATAGGTGTCGACGATGATCTTGCGGCCCGTCAGCCCGGCGTCACCGTCGGGGCCGCCGATGACGAATTTGCCGGTGGGATTGATGTACCAATTGCAATCGTCCGCGATCTTCAGATCGCCGAGCGCTTCGCGAATATAGGGCTCGACGACGCTGCGAACCCTCTTGGAATCCCAGTCGGGATCATAATGCTGGGTCGAGAGCACGATCTGCGTGGCTTCAGCAGGCATGCCGTTCTGATAGCGCACGGTGACCTGGCTCTTGGCGTCGGGACCAAGTCCCGCCACGTCACCTTCACCCTTCTTGCGGGCATTGGCGAGCGTTTCGAGGATTTTGTGCGAATAGTAGATCGGTGCCGGCATCAGCTCCGGCGTTTCGCGGCACGCGTAGCCGAACATGATGCCCTGATCGCCCGCACCCTCGAAACCCTGGTTGTCTGACGCGTTGTCGACGCCCTGCGCGATATCGGCGGATTGCGAGTGCAGCAGGACATCGATCTTCGCGCTTTTCCAGTGAAAGCCATCCTGCTCGTAACCGATATCCCTGATGGCGCGCCGTGCCGCAGAGCGGAAGCGGGACGGATTGATGACGGCATTGCCGTTCTTGTCCGTCTTCATCAAGGTCTCGGGAATGCGTACTTCGCCGGCGATGACGACACGGTTGGTGGTCGTCAGGGTCTCTGCCGCCACGCGAACGGTCCAGGGGTCGATGCCCGTCTTCTTGGCCTCCTTGTAGATGAGGTCTACGATCTCGTCGGATATACGGTCACAGACCTTGTCGGGGTGGCCTTCCGAGACGGATTCGCTGGTAAAGTAGTAATTTTCGCGGGACATTCAGGGACCCTTCCGAGGCGAGAAGTTCCCTCATTTGATAGTGAAAGCGCCGCTCAAAGACAAGCGTAGAACGACATAAATATATCTTGATATGACGGGGCGAGGACTCGCCAAACGTCGACATGCCCTCTTGTCATAGCAATGCGTTGACGCGGCGTTGCCGTCAGTCGACGTGCTCGTCGGCGGCCAGAGCCTTCGCGAGCTCAACGAGTTTGCGCCGGACCTTTGGATCCTCGATCCTTACGAATGCCCGGTTAAGTTGCAAGCCTTCCGACGAAGACAGAAAGTCGACGACGTAATTGGGGCTGGCCGATTCCGACATCCCGCCACGAGCCAGGCCGTCTTCGCCCGGCGCATCCTCGAAGAAGAACGACACCGGAACACTGAGAATGGACGATATGTTCTGCAGCCGGCTGGCGCCGACCCGGTTGGTCCCCTTCTCGTATTTCTGGATCTGCTGGAAGGTGATGCCGAGGCTCTCGCCCAGCTTCTCCTGGCTCATCCCCATCATTGTCCGGCGGAGCCGGATGCGGCTACCGACATGAATGTCGATAGGATTTGGCTTCTTCTTGTTGACGATCATGACACTACCTCTGCGCGAACGCCCATCCCCGAAACTTTGAGACCTTCCCGATATAGTTGCGCAGGAGCGCCGACCCCTCCCATGGACCCAACAGCGGGATGCCGACTATACGCTAGAATGTCATCGCTAAGGACTATGCAATTTTAGGGGTTTTTGGTCAATTCATTGCGTGTTGAAACTTGCACGGGAAACGATTGCAACGAACAAAATCATGCCGATCAGCAACCAGAGGTTCCGCATTCGCTCCGTCCTGTTCCAATTCGGCACAACACGCTCCGGGATTGGGGCATCGATCACGCCAACGGCATTCAACGCAAGGCCGTCGACGATTCGTCCATAGCTGTCCGTGACGGCAGATATCCCATTGTTGGCTGCCCTGACCATGGGCGTGCGGGTTTCCAGCGCGCGGATCTGCGCCTGCCGAAAATGCTGGTAAGGGCCAGGCGTCGCGCCATACCAGGCGTCGTTGGTCACATTGAGAATGATGTCGGGCGGGCTCTCGATGGCGGCTAAGTCCAGGGGAAAAATCGCCTCGTAGCAGATGAGCGGCAACGCCGTGATTGTCTCGCCAATGTCGAGCAGCGTCCGTTCCGCCGCTGCGCTGAAGCCTTGCGGCGTCTCGGCGATAGCAGAAAGGCCGAGCGACGTCAGAAAATCCTCGAAGGGCAGGTATTCTCCAAAGGGCACCAAATGGACCTTGTCGGCCGCTGCGGTGATCTCGCCGCCGTCGCCGATCACCGTGATCGAGTTGTAATACCGGGTGCCGGCCGCCGGCCGGCTGTCGTCCACCCGCACCGCACCGGCGGCCAGATGCTGTCCGTCATCGAGCGCTTCGGCGATCGCGCCCAGCGCGCGCGGCGCTTCCGTGAGGATATAGGGGACGGAGGTCTCCGGCCAGACAATCAGCGATGGCACCGCCCCTTCGACCTCCGGCGGTCGGTTGGTCAGTTCCAGATGGGCGTTGAAGATCGCATCGCGTTCGGCCGCGCTCCATTTCATTTCCTGGGGAATGGACGGCTGGACGATGCGCACGATAGCGGCGTTGGCGCCAGCGGCATCGCTTGCAGCCTGCGAGAGTTCATACGCACCGAAGCCGAGATGCGCGGCAACGATGACTGAAGCGCAGGAAAGGCCCTGGAAAAGCCCGCGCCGGGTCGCCACCAGGGCCGGCACGGAGAAAACAACAATGGCGAGGAGCGTGACGCCGATAAGACCGACCACCGTGACCGATTGCATGGCCAGCGGGACGGGCATGGCACCATAGCCTATCGTGTTCCAGGGAAAACCGGTGAAAGCAAAGCTTCGCAGCCATTCGGCAATCGTCAATCCGAAGGCAAGCGCCGCGATCCGACCGAATCCATCCGACCAGATCGCACGCGCCAGCGTCGTGCCCAATCCAAAGAAGATGGCGAGAAGAGCGGGCAGGCCGAGCACGGCCAGAGGTATGGCCCAGGCAAAGCTGTCGGCCTCCACGAGCAACGCCGCGCCGAGCCACCACAGCCCGGCAACGAAATAGCCGAAGCCGAACCACCAGCCGCAGGCGAAGGAGGGCCTGCAACGGCCGAGAAATCCTCGATCGGGATCGGGGCTCGCTCCGTCGAGGAGCCAGACCAGGACTGGAAACGATACGAACATCGCGGCAAAGAAATCGAAAGGTGGCAGCGCGAGCACCGCGAACGCACCTGCCAGAAAGGCGGTCAGCGCCCGACGCCAGCCCGATTGCAGCATGATCCGGCCGGCGAACCGCTCCAGCATCCCCATATGTCTTGACCTTCAGCCCCGATTCGTCCGGCGCAATCCTTTCAAAAAAAACCGCCGCTGTCTCGACGACGCGGCGGTTCTGGCAATGTATGCGGCTGCCGGATCAAGCCCCGCCGGCGCGCTCGATCTGACGCGCGCTCTGCGAGGCATCGCCTGCAGCAGGGCCGTGCTCGCCGATCGAATGATCGGGCGCCGCCGGCGTGGTACTCTCTTCGACGTCCGGGCGGGCGGGGCGGCGTCGACGTTCGCCATGGCGGCGGCGCACCACGCGCACGCGCTTGATGCGGCGAGGGTCGGCGTCGAGAACATGGAACTCGAACCCCGGCAAGGCCTGGATCAATTCGCCACGCGCCGGAATCCGGCCGAGTTCGGAAAAGATGAGGCCCCCAAGAGTATCCACGTCCTCGATCTGCTCGCTGACGTCGAAATCGGGCCCGACCGCTTCGGCGATGTCTTCGAGCTCGGCCTTGGCATCGATCACGAACACGTCGTCGGACGCCTTTGTGATCATCTTTTCCTCGTCGTCGTGCTCGTCCTCGATATCGCCGACGACCATCTCCACGATGTCCTCCAGCGAAACGAGACCATCGGTCCCGCCGTATTCATCGATGACCAACGCCATTTGTGTGCGCGTCGCCTGCATGCGCTCCATGAGGTTGGACGCCAGCATGGACGGCGGCACGAACAGCACCTTGCGGGTGATGCCCGCTTCCTGAACCGTCTTGGACAGATCGACCCGGCCAAGATCGAAGGGCGCCGCGGGTTTTCTCGACGAAGCGCTGCCCGCACTGCCGTTGCCGTTGGCGGGCGATTTGGAGCCAGCGCGCCGCTTCGAGCGTGCCTGCTTGGTGATGTAGCCAAGAAGGTCGCGGATATGCACCATGCCGCGCGGGTCATCGAGATGATCGGAATAGACGGGCATGCGCGAGCGGCCGGATTCTTCGAACAGCACGATCAACTCGCCGATCGAGATCGACTGGTCGATCGCCTCGATGTCGGCGCGCGGAACCATCACGTCCTCCACCCGCACTTCGCGCAGGCGCAAGATGTTGTGCAGCATGGCCCGCTCCTCAGGAGAAAAGGCCGTGCCGTTCTCCGCGTCCGTCAGGAGCGCGTCGGCGAAATTATCGCGTAGATTGTTGGGATCCGAGGGCCTCATCCAGCGCGACACGCGTGACCACAATGTCGGCCTGACGCGATCTGACTTACGCTGCTGAGGCTTCGTACTCGGAGGTTTTGCGCCGTCCTCGCCGCTTTCTTCGGAAGCGGGAGACGGCATGGGCATTCGAACTGGATCGTTCATTGTCTCTTCAAAAGCTATCGGGGATCACTGTCCCCATAAGGGTCTGATACGCCAAGCGTGGCAAGAATGCGAGTCTCATGGCATTCCATCAAATCCGCATCATCGGCATCGACATGGTCGTAACCGACAAGGTGAAGATAGCCATGGACAAGGAGATGCGCCAGATGATCGTCGAAACTTAGTCCCAAGTCCTTGGCTTCGCTGGCTATTGTTTGTCGAGCGAACACAATGTCGCCGAGCATGGGTCCGAGCGGCGCGCCGGGTTCGATGGGGAAAGCCGGAAAGGAAAGGACATTGGTGGCCTTGTCCTTGCCACGCCATTCCCCGTTGATCGCGCGCATCGCTTCATCATCGGTGAAGAGCAGCGAAAGCTCAGGCGGCGTTTCCGGCGCTTGCTGTCCCGTCTCCCTCTCCAGATAGACCGCCGCCGCGGCAAGAACCTTGTCACACAGGCGGCCGAGCTCTGCTTCCAACGGCCACCCTTCGCTCTCGATCGCGATCTGGATATCAATCCCGGTCGACGCGGCAGCCATCAGTCGCCAGGCTTGTGGCTGTCTTCGACCATCGTGTTGTCGGCATCGTAGGCGCGTACAATCCGGGCGACCAGCGGATGCCGCACGACATCGGTATCGCGGAAGCGGCATGTGACCACGCCTTCGACGCCCTTCAGGATGCGCAGTGCCTCGACGAGGCCCGACTTGACGCCACGCGGCAAGTCGATCTGGCTCGGATCGCCGGTGACGATCATGCGGGCGTTTTCGCCAAGACGCGTCAGGAACATCTTCATCTGCATCGACGTCGTGTTCTGCGCCTCGTCGAGAATGACGGCGGCATTGGTCAAGGTGCGTCCCCGCATGAACGCCAGCGGCGCGATCTCGATCACGCCGGCAGTGATCGAGCGTTCGACCTTGTCGCCGGGGATCATGTCGTAGAGCGCGTCATAGAGCGGCCGCAGATAAGGGTCGACCTTCTCCTTCATGTCGCCGGGCAGGAAGCCGAGCCGCTCGCCGGCTTCGACGGCGGGTCGTGACAGGATGATCTTGTCGATCGCTCCGCGTTCGAGCAACTGGGCGGCATAGGCCACGGCGAGATAGGTCTTGCCGGTGCCGGCCGGACCGATGCCGAAGGTCAACTCGCCGCGCTCCATGGCGCGGATATAGGCGTCCTGCGTCGGAGTGCGGGCGACGACGGTCTTCTTGCGCGTGGCGATCTGCGCGAAGGCGAGTTTGCCCTTGCGCTCCATGGTCGGCAGCGTCAGCTGGTCATCGGCTGCGATGGACATGCGAATGGCGCCCTCGACATCCGATGCCGCGATGTCGCTGCCGTTCTGCAGCCGGTCATAGAGAAAGTCGAGGGCACGGCGGGCCTGCGCTGTTGCGCCTTCGCCTCCACGGATGGAGACCTGGTTGCCGCGCGCCCTGGCATCGACGCCGAGCTTCTGCTCGATCAATGCCAAATTCTGGTCGAACTGTCCGAAGAGTTCGCTGGCGAGCCTGTTGTTCTCGAATGTCAGCACGATGTGAGTGGTATCGGAGGCCCCCGAGGCCCGCGTTCCCGGCGATGTCATGACAGGATCGTGCGTTTGCAAACGATATGGCTCCTTTCAATGCCCCGAGGCATCGTAACAGTCCTATAGCCGCTCGGCAAAGAGACTGTTGGCCTCGGTCCGGATAATTCGCACCTTTATTATGTCACCGATCTCAGCGCCTCTTGCATCAACAATTGTTGGCTGGAGCCACGGCGAACGGCCGACGGTCTGGTTTTCCCAGCGACCGGGCTTTTCGAGCAACAGGTCCACCTCGCGGCCAACGCATTGGCGCTGGAATGCGAATTGCTGCTCGGTCAAGAGAGACTGCAGTCTTTCCAGCCGTTCGGCCTTGACCGGGTCGGGGACTTGATCACCGAACTCGGCCCCCGGCGTGCCCGGACGCTGCGAATATTTGAACGAATAGGCCTGCGCATAGCCGACCTCTTCGACCAGGCGCATCGTCGCGTCGAAATCGGCATCCGTCTCACCGGGAAACCCGACGATGAAGTCGCCCGATAGCGCAAGATCGGGTCGCGCCGTCCGAATCCGATCAATGAGGCGCAGATAATCTTCGGCCTTGTGCCGCCGGTTCATCGCCTTGAGGATCCGGTCCGACCCGGACTGAACGGGCAAATGGAGATAGGGCATCAGCTGGGGCAGATCGCGGTGTGCGGCGATCAGCGCGTCATCCATGTCGCGCGGGTGGCTCGTCGTATAGCGCAGCCGCTCCAGGCCATCGACCGCCGCAAGCCTGTGGAGCAGTTCGCCGAGCCCCCACTCTCGTCCGTCTTCGCCCTCTCCGTGCCAGGCGTTGACGTTCTGGCCGAGCAAGGTGATCTCGCGCACGCCGGCGTCGACGAGCTTTTTCGCCTCGCCGACAATCTGCGCCACCGAGCGCGAGACTTCCGAGCCGCGAGTGTACGGCACGACGCAGAAGGCGCAGAACTTGTCACAACCTTCCTGAACGGTCAGGAAAGCGCTGACCCCGCGGGCGCGGACTGCCTTCTCCCTCGGTGGAGGCAGCTTGTCGAACTTGTCCTCCATGGCATAGTCGGTTTCCAGCACGCGCTCCCCGGCGCGCGCTCGCTCCACGGCAGCGGGCAGCCGGTGATAGGTCTGCGGGCCAACGACCAGGTCGACCACAGGCGAACGGTTGAAGATTTCCTCTCCTTCCGCCTGCGCCACACAGCCCGTCACGCCGACGACGAAATCCTTGGCGCCAGCCGTTGCCCTGCGCTTCTGCTTTTGCAGCCGGCCGAGCTCGGAATAGACCTTCTCGGCAGCCTTTTCCCTGATGTGGCAGGTGTTGATGAGGTAAAGATCCGCCTCCTCCGGCGTCTCGACCCGTACATAGCCGTCAGAGGCCAGGGCGTCGGCCATCCGGTCGGAGTCGTAGACGTTCATCTGGCAGCCATAGGTCTTCACATAGACCTTGCGCTGGCCCTCCTCGGCGGGCGCGGTCGCTCCTGTTTTCGTCAATGTCTGGTGCTGTGCCATGGGCGGCTATGTAGTCGCAATCGCGCTGGAAGAAAATCCCCGATAACTGCGGCGCGTCTCAACCCTTGCGAAGGACATCGCTGAGCGACCGGCTGATCTCGCCATGAAGACCGCGCGTCACCGTCTTGCGGTCGCTTTCGGGAGAGAACGGGACCGGGCTACCAAAATGGATGTCGACGTCGATCGCCCCCTCCCTCAGAACGGTCAGCAGATGCGGCAACAGGTCAACGTCCCCGGGCCATGTGGCAAGCGTTCGGTGGCGACGCCCCATCGGCAAGCCATGGATGCGCGTATAGGCGATGGTTGCGGTCTGCAGGATGATTTCGCCATGCTCGCTGCGACCGGCGGCGTCGCGCGCAGCGCCGAACAGCGATGACTTGAAGTCCAGCACCCGGTTCCCGTCGGACGTGGTCCCCTCGGCAAACAATACCACGATCTCGCCGCGGTCCAGACGCTCGGCGATCGCTGCGATCTGGCTGCCGGCCGAACGGCGCCGATCGCGATCGACGAAAACGGATCGCTGCCAGCGCGCCAGCCAGCCGAAGAACGGCCAGTCGCGCACCTCCGCCTTGGCGATGAATGCAACCTCCGCCACGGCGGAAAGCGCCACGATGTCCAGCCAGGACGCGTGATTGGCGACGAGCATCAATGGACGACGTGTGGAAAGCTCGCCGCAGGCGGTCACGCGCAATCCGAGCACAGGACACATCAGCCGGTGCCAGATATGCGGCAGGCGGCGCGCCAGCGGCAGATCAAGCGCGAGCGCCACCAGATGCACAGGCAGCATGACGAGCGTCACGAGCAGGAAGACGGCGGCGGCGAGGCAAATGCGCAGCTTTCCGATCACAGAGAACGTCCACTTCCCTTGCGCCCCGACGGTCTCAGCGCTCGTCCTTCTTGAGCGGGACGCCGTAGAGCTCCAGCCGGTGGTCGACCAGCTTGAAGCCATGCTCGCGGGCGATGCGCTCCTGCAATGCCTCGATCTCGGCGGAGTGAAACTCGATCACGGTCCCCGTCTTCAGATCGATCAGGTGGTCGTGGTGCTCTTCGGGCACGGTCTCGTAGCGCGACCGGCCGTCGCGAAAGTCGTGCCGCTCGATGATGCCGATATCCTCGAAGAGCTTGACTGTGCGGTAGACCGTCGAGATGGAAATCTTCGGGTCGACCTCGGATGCGCGGCGGTACAATTCCTCCACGTCTGGATGATCGGCTGCGCCGTCCAGCACGCGTGCCACCACGCGCCGCTGCTCCGTCATCCGCATGCCGCGGTCGGCGCAACGCTCTTCCAGAGGTTTCAGGTCTTGGCTCACCGATTGCGCTCCTGTCGGGTGGCTGTCGACTAGCGAAGATCAAGCCGCATGACAAGCGCGCTGGTACGCTCGCCGCCGGGATGCTTGTAATAGGCGCTGCGTTCGGCGACCTTGCGGAACCCGAGACGGCGATAGAGCGCGATGGCCGCGGCATTGGCCTCGTCGACCTCAAGGAACATCGTTTCCGCGCCATCGGCGCGCATCTGCCGGATCGCGGCCAGCATAAGCCGCCAGCCGATCGCGCGGTTTCTGAAGCGTTCACGCACCGCGATCGTCAGGATTTCCGCCTCGTCGGCAGCGAACCGGGCAAGCACGAAGCCGGCGACCACCGTTCGCGCCCCGGACACCGGCCTTGCAACGAAGCCATGGACGTTCGTCTGAGACGACAAGGCATCGATCTCCTCGACGCTCCAAGGGCGCGCGAAGGCCATGCCGTGAATCTCAGCGGCTGCAGCATAGTGGTGCTCCTCCATGGGAACCACATCGAATTCGCTGCTGCGGGAGAACAGGCCACCAATCATCGTAGGCGATCACGTCCGTCGGGCGAGCGCGAAACCCGCCTGTGGCTTTGCATCGGGCGCCCGCAGATAGAGCGGCTGTGGCGGCAATGTCGCATCGACACTGGCGGCAAGGCGTGCGACGTCGCCGATCTCGGGAGCAGATGCCGTTCCGACGATCTCGTGCTCGCCGCCCCGGATATGGCTAGCAACAAGCGGGGAGCCCGAGCCGACCAGTATCGGGGCGTGGCGTTGCACCATTGCGGCCGCAGTGTCCAGGTCGAGCACGGCCGCTGGCGACATCACCTTCTTGGCGGAAGCGAAGAGCTGGCCGTAAATCTCGTTCCTGCGCGCGTCGAAGAGGGCGAAGACCGGACGGCCTTCCGCAGCAGCCAGATGCGGCGCGGCAATGGCATGGAGGCTGGATATGCCGACAGAGGTGAGGCCCAGCGCAAGCGCCAGGCCACGCGCCGTTGCCACGCCGACCCGCACGCCGGTGAATGAGCCCGGCCCGACCGTGACGGCGATGCGGCCGAGGTCGGCATAACCGACGCCGGCCTCGGAGAGCGCGCGGTCGATCACCGCCATCATCCGCTCCGCATGACCGCGACCGATATCCTCAACGGCGCGGGACAGCACACGCTCCCCATCCGTATCGAAAACGGCAGCAGCGCAGAGGTGAGATGCGGAATCGAGTGCCAGGATCAGCATCGCGACGGTTTAGAACAACTGCGCATCAAACGGAACAGTGCGTCGGAATGTCAGCGCATCATGTCGACGACAACCCGTCCGCGAATCTTGCCCTCCAGGATCGCGTGAGCTGCATCGATGATGCCATCGAAACCGATCGTCGTCGTCAGGGACTCCAACTTGTCCCTTTCCAACTCGGCCGAAAGGCGCTTCCACGCCTCGATCCGCAGGGGCTTCGGCGCCATCACCGAATCGATGCCCAGAAGGGATACGCCACGCAGGATGAAGGGCGCCACGCTGGACGGCAGGTCCATGCCCTGGGCAAGACCGCACGCGGCAACGGCACCGCCGTACTGCGTCATCGCAAGCGCATTGGCGAGCGTGTGGCTGCCAACGGCGTCGATCGCACCGGCCCAGCGCTCCTTGCCGAGCGGCTTGCCCGGTTCGGAGAGTTCCGCTCGATCGATGACCTCGGAGGCTCCGAGCGATTTGAGAAAGTCTGCCTCGCCCAGACGGCCCGTCGAGGCGACGACGGAATATCCGCGTTTGGAGAGCAGCGAAATGGCGACCGTGCCGACGCCACCGTTTGCGCCGGTGACGAGGATCGGACCGCTATCGGGCGTGATCCCGTGCCGCTCAAGCGCCATGAGCGAGAGCATGGCCGTATAACCGGCGGTCCCAACCGCCATCGTCTCCATTGCGCTCATGCCATCCGGCCGCGCGATGAGCCAGTCCGATTTCAGCCGCGCATATCGCGCGTAGGCGCCAAGATGCGTCTCGCCTACACCGAAGCCGTTGAGCAGGACCTTGTCGCCGGCCTTGAACGCATCGCCT
This sequence comes from Neopararhizobium haloflavum, assembly GCF_002750855.1. Taxonomy (GTDB): domain Bacteria; phylum Pseudomonadota; class Alphaproteobacteria; order Rhizobiales; family Rhizobiaceae; genus Georhizobium; species Georhizobium haloflavum. Next base: position 128,832 of record NZ_NWUC01000003.1, read on the forward strand.
TCGCTTGAAACCACGGTTCCTGCAGCATCGATGCCAGGGATCATCGGCCAGCGGCGGATGACAGGCCCCTTGCCGGTGATCGCCAGCCCGTCCTTGTAGTTGACGGTAGTCGCCTCGACCTCGACCACCACATCGCCTTCCATCAGTTCGGCCAGGGTGAGATCGGCCACGGCCACGGACTGCTTCTTGTCCTCGTCTCGCGAGACGAGAATGGCCTTGAACGGCTCCTGCATCGGCTTCCTCCTCAATCGATATATCGCTGGTCTCCTGCCTACAGCATGGCACGACCCATAAAAACCTCAGTGGCCTTCGTCTTTCGACGCGGTGGAAGAGCGCCTCAAATGCACGATCTCGTCGAGAATGATCGCGGCGGCACCGAGCGTGATGAACGTATCTGCGAGGTTGAAGACGGCAAAGGACCACGTGTCGGTATAGAACAGGATGTAATCGACCACATGACCATAGACGGCCCTGTCGATGAGATTGCCGATCGCACCACCGACGATCAGGGCATATCCCAGATGAGCCAGAAAGCGCGATGGCGATGTGGAGCGCCAGAGATAGAGGACGAAGGCGACAATCGCTCCGGTAAAGGCCAGCAAGACCCATTCGGACGCACCGGACATGAACGAGAATGCGATGCCTTCGTTATAGGTGCGGAAGAGGGCCAGCATCGGGATCACTTCGACCGGCTCGTGCAAGGGCAGGCTCGTCTCGACGACGATCTTGATCGCCTGGTCCAACACCACGAGCAAAGCCACAAGGGCTGCGGCGGGAAGCGGGCGGGCGAGAGATGTTGCGGCCATCAGCGTTTGCTTTCCAGTGTCAGCAGATGCCTTCGCGCCTCGAACAGCATGACGGCGGTCGCGACGGCGAGATTGAGGGAGTCGGCGCGGCCCTGTTGGGGAATGCGCGCCAATGCCGCGCAGGCGGAGGCGAGTTCGCCCGGCAAGCCCTGCTGTTCGTTGCCCATCACGATGATGGTCGCCCGCCGGCGGTAATCGATGCTGCGATAGTCGACTGCCCCCTCCAGATGGGTCCCGACGAGTTGCACGTCGCCTCGCCTTGCCCAGTCAATGAATTCGGAAAGACCCGTGCGGACCAGCGGCACGGCGAAGACCGAACCCATAGTCGCGCGGACCGTCTCAAGCGAGAATGGATCGACGCAGTCGCCCAGGAGAACGACGCCGGAAGCGCCCGCCGCGTCAGCGGTGCGGATGATGGTTCCAAGGTTGCCGGGATCGCGCACCCGGTCGAGAGCGATCCAGGTTTCATCCTTCGACGGCTGGAGACGGGCGAGCGGGAGATAGCGCTGCTCGAAGATGCCGACGACGCTTTGCGGATTGTCGCGGCGCGTGATGGTCGTCAGGACCTTCTCGCTCACTTCAAGTACCAGCGCACCGGCGTTGAGCGCCTTCAATGCCGCGGCCTCGACCTTCGGCTTGCCCTTCGCCGCCTTGGCATAGATGAGGGTGCGCACCGTCCAGCCCAGCTCAAGCGCATCGATGACGAGCTTCAAGCCCTCGGCCATGAACTGGCCTGTCTCCTCTCGATGCTTCTTCTGCGACAGCGCCCGGATATCCTTGACGATCGGGTTTGTCAGGCTCGTGACTTCCTTGACCTGCCCGATGCGGCGCCTTTCCTGGCGGTGATCGTTCATTGTGGCACCCAGCGCGAATAAAGAGAGGTGGACAGGGCGCGTCCGGCCTCGGCCTCGCGCAAGATGAGTTCGCCCGATTCCACGCGCCCGCCGGCGCCGCGCATCGTCTCGCGCATCAGTTCGTGGATGGAATAGAACGAGGCCCGTATGGAATACGCGGTCAGCACGAGCCCGACCGGTTTCGGCGATAGCAATTCGCGGCAGATATCGAGCATGAGCGCGATGTGGTCGAAGAGTTGCCAGACCTCGCCGTTTGGTCCGCGGCCGAATTTCGGCGGATCGGTGAGAATGATGTCGTAGGTGTTGCCACGCCGCTCTTCGCGCGCAATGAATTTCATGGCGTCATCGCAGATCCAGCGGATCGGTCGATCGTCGAGGTGGGCGAGCGCCTGGTTGTCGCGGGCCCAGCCAATCGCCTTCTTCGATGCGTCGACATGGGTCACCTGTGCGCCGGCTGCCGCCGCGATCAGCGATGCGACGCCGGTATAACCGAACAGATTGAGCACCTTGAGCGGTCGTTTCGCCTCGGCGATGCGTTCGCGCATCCAATGCCAGTGCGCCATCTGCTCCGGAAACACCCCCACATGCCGAAATGCGGTGAACCGGCCGTGGAAATCCACGTCGAGGAGACGCATCGGCCACGTCTCGCCCAGCGGCTCGCGGGGAAAACGCCAGCGTCCCATGCCGTCCTCGTCGACATCGCCGGTGAAAACAGCGTCGACATCGCGCCAATCTCTGTCCGACAGACTGCGTGGCCAGAGCGCCTGGGCCTCCGGCCGCACGATCCTGTAGGGTCCGTATTGTTCAAGCTTCTCGCCATCGCCGCTGTCGATCAGGGCAAATCCGGCACCGGCCGGGCTTTCGAGAACAAGGGGAACGGTCTCTGCAGGCCGCTCGCCTTCGCGCCTGATGATCGGGCGGTCGAGCAGGACCGGCTGATCCTGCCGGTCATCTTTGCGGCTCTTGCGGTTTCGACGCGGCTTTTCGTTCAAGGAGATATCCGTCGGCAGCGCGGCGTCAGCGGCCGGGCGCTTCATACTTTCTGACACATTATCGGTTCTCCTCTTGGCAAAGGCGTCTGCGAATTGCAAGAAAGGTCCGACAAACAGGCCTGCCTGAGGAGAGCACCCATGGAGATGAGCGGAAGCGAGCGCATCCAGGCGCCACGCGAGAAAGTCTGGGAAGCGCTGAACGACCCTGACATTCTGAAGCAGTGCATTCCGGGATGCCAGACGCTGGAAATGACCGGCGACGACGAGATGGCGGCAACGGTCAAACTCAAGATCGGTGTGGTTTCCGCCAACTTCAAAGGCAAGGTCACGCTGCAGAACATGAACCCGCCCGAAAGCTACACGATCTCGGGTGAGGGACAGGGCGGGGTTGCCGGTTTCGCCAAGGGCGGCGCCGATGTCGCGCTGGAAGATCACGGCACGGAGACGGTGCTCAACTATGCCTGCAAGGCGCAGGTCGGCGGCAAGATCGCGCAGATGGGATCACGGCTGATCGATTCGACGGCCAAGAAGCTCGCCGGCCAGTTCTTCACCAAGTTCAACCAGGTGGTCAGCGAAGCAAACGCGTGAGCGGTGCGGAACCGGCCTCTCGCGGCCTTACGACGCTCGTCTGACGGTCTCGTAGACCAGCACGCCCGCCGCGAAGTCTTCCAGCGCGGCGCCGGTCGACTTGAACAGCGTGATCTCGTCATCGCGTGTGCGACCGGCATGGTCGCCGCGGCAAAGCATCGCGAGGTCAGCCACCACGTCGTCGCGCGATATGACACCGGACTTGATCGGCTGGGCCATGTCGCCGCCCTCTTTCAGCGCGCCATCGAACGTATCGACGAAGAGCGTCGCGCGCCGTACCGTCTCGTCGTCGCTTTCCCGCAGCTTCGGCGTGAAGGCGCCGACCAGATCGACATGCGCGCCCGGCTTCAGCCAGCGCCCCTCGATCAAGGGCTTGTCCGAAATCGTCGCCGCGGAAACGATGTCGGCATGCCTGATCGCGTCCTCCCGATCATCGACCACTTCCACTTCGAACGGATCGTCGGCGAGCACCTCGGCGACAGCCTGCGCGTTGTCGCGGCTGCGGTTCCAGAGCGTGACGTGGGAGATCGGCCGCATCGCGGCATGCGCACGCACCAGGTGTGGGGCAAGCTTGCCGGCGCCGATCATCGTCATGCGGCTGGCATTTTCCCGGGCGAGATACCGGCCGGCCAGCGCCGAGGCCGTGGCGGTGCGCCAGACTGTCAGTGCCTGGCCATCGATCAGCGCAAGCGGTTCGCCCGTCAGGCCATCGCTCAAGAGATAGGCGCCCATCACGGCAGGTTTGCCGAGCGCATTGTTGTCCGGGCTCACGGTGACGAGCTTCACGCCGATATAGCCCTGGGACGAGCTTCCGCGATCGCAAAAGTTCGTCCAGGCAGGCATGAGCAGCAGCGTGGAATCGGCACCGTCGGGCCGCTCGATCGTATGGTGATGCCGCGTCGGCGCCTCGATGCCCTCTGCAAACGTTCGCGCCAGCGCATCGGCGAGGGCGTTGTAGCTCAAGGCCGCATCGACTTCGGCCGCGGATATGATCTGCATGCTTTCTCCGGACCTTGCGCGGTTCAGCCGCGACCGGGCAGCGCCGTCGTCTGGCGCGCCAGATCGTTGGCTCGCTCACGCTGCCTGTCGGCCTCGATGTGCCATTTGGCTGCTTCGTAATGCTCGCTGCGGGCGCGCTTGCGATAGCGGCTCTGCGTAAACCATGTCGCCATGCCACCGACGACGATGCCGATCATCAGGGCGACGAAGAGGAAAACAAAGAAAGGCCCGGTCACCGACAGAACGCTGTCGCTGGGCTCGAACGGGTTCAGGGCCAGTGTGACAGGCCCGCGATTGGCGATCGACAGGACGATCAGCACGATGGCGACCGGCAACAGGATGACGAGATTGACGAGTCTCTTGAGCATTCAACGGCCCTCAGAACGGGGTTACAACCAGAGGCAGGCGCGACAGCAACATCGGCGTGTGGCGGATACGTCTCCCGGAGGCGCTTGGGTCTGACCCTAGCTGGCCTGATCGGGATTGAGCCGCTCGCGCAGTTCCTTGCCTGTCTTGAAGAAGGGTACCCACTTCTCCTCGACGAAAACGGTTTCGCCGGTGCGCGGGTTCCGTCCCGACCGAGAGGGTCGGTTCTTGACCGAAAAAGCTCCGAACCCGCGCAGCTCGACCCGATTTCCATCGGCCAGCGCGGTGGTGACTTCATCCAGGATCGCATTCACGATGTTCTCGACATCGCGGTGAAACAGATGCGGATTGCGCGATGCGATGATCTGCACCAGTTCCGACTTGATCACGGTGTATTCCCCCAGTCGTCTCGTGCTTGTCCGCCGCCAAACTGCCAAACCGAGACAAGACCGTCAAGAAACAACTTCCGGTCGCTAAGCCCCTCAAATGCCTCGCCGAAGGGGAGGTTGGCTCCTGCCCACTGCGAGATCGCGGCGGCGAGCGCCTCGGCAAAGAAGAAGCGGTTCTCCTGCTCTTCCTCCCATTCGATGATTTCGAGATTGGCCGGAACCGAGCGCTCCTCGAAAAAGGCGCGGATTTCCTGCTCCGCACCCAGGGCATCGATCAATCCGTTGTCGAGCGCCTGCCGTCCGGTGAAGATGCTGCCGTCCGCCAGGGCCAACGCTTCACCTTCACTCATCTCACGGCGCTCGGCGACGATATCGACGAACCACTCGTAGGAATCCATCACCAGAGCGCGGATCATCTCTTCGGCGGCAGGATCGGCAGGCTCGAAGGGAGACGGCTCGGCCTTGAGCGGGGCGGACTTCACGGAATCAACCGAAATGCCGAGATTGTCCAGCAACTCCGAGACATTGCCGTACTGAAAAAGGACGCCGATGGAACCGACGATCGACGCCTCGCCGGCGACGATGTGGTCGGTCGCACTGGCGATCATGTAGCCTGCGGAAGCGGCAAGGCCACGCACCTCGGCAGCCACGGGCTTCTGCTCGGCGACGTCGCGAACGGCCTTGTAGATGCGCTCCCCGCCATAGGTCGTGCCGCCGGGCGATTCGATCGCCACGATCAGTGCCTTGACGGAAGGGTCGTCCTTAATGTCTTCAAGACGTTCCAGCAGGTCTTCGTCGGCGGTGACCACACCCGAAACCTCGACGCGCGCGATATGGTCGCGTGTGCGCTCGCCCTCGCCGGCAAGGCCGCTCATTCGGCCAAGCCCTGCCACCAGGGCAACGAGCGCGACAAAGGCCGCAATGCGCCAGAAGGTCAGTTTGCGCCTGAGGCGCCGCCGGTCGGTGATGCCCAGATTGTCCACGGGACTCCATCCTTCGTCGCTGACCCATCGCGGGCCGATTGGCCGTCGGTCTACCAGAGTGCGTGGTCGTTTGCCATTTAAAATGAAGCAACTAGGGACAGGCCTCATCAATATCGCCGCACCGGTGTTCGATATACGAGAGATGAAAGAAGACGCGCGAAGGGCGACTACCTTGGCTTGGCGAGAGCTTCAACGCGGCAGGCGGAGGGTGGATCGCGCATTCGCGATGGATCGGTTCGATCGTTTCGGTCCTGCTGGTGGACCGGATTTTCAGCTTTGCATGTCGATTTCGGCTCGCCGGTAAACCGCAAAATAACCATATTGGCCCGATGTAGAGCGAAGCAAAGCTTGATGAGGTCGGGCCGTCTGGCACAATACCTGATCATGACCGCATCCGGACCAGAGACGAAACAGACGCACCCCACCATGGCCAGTGTCGAACATCAGATGGGCCAGAGCGGCCGTTTCGCCGGTCGCTCGGCGGTTCAGTACCAGCGGGCTCTGCGACACTCACAGCGTGTCGTCATGCTCAAGTGGCTGTTCCCCGCTTTGACGGTGCTCGTCGTCGGTGCGCTCGTCGCCGTCTCGCTGCTCAGCCGTGCCCTACCCGACAACGTCACCGTCGAGCGCGCATCGATCTCGGATGGCACGATCATCATGGAGAATCCCGTGTTGACCGGCCAGACCGGCGACGCGCAAACCTTTACCGTCAATGCATTCCGGGCCCTGCAAAGCGTCGGCAGCCCCAACCTCATCACGCTGAACGCCATATCCGCCGAGCTTCCGGTCAGCACCACGCAGACGGCCAAGGTCGAGGCCGAAAGCGGCCTTTACGACCGGACTGCCGAAACTCTGACACTCGATGCACCGTTTCGCATCAAGAGCTCGGACGGGCTGGAAGTGGAGATGCAATCGGCCGCCTTCGACCTGGCGGCCGGAGAGATGCGCTCCGATGCGCCCATAACGCTGCGCAACGGCAACACCTCGCTTGTTGCGCAGTCGGTTCGGATAAGGGATAACGGCGAGACCATCCGCTTCACGCGTGACGTGCGGATGACAATCGACCCCTCAACCCTGAGGAACAGCCAGAAAGACGGCGAACACAATGGCGACTGAAGCGACGATCAGGCAAGCTTTTGACGGGTCGGTATCCAGATATGCCGCCACTGCGATGCTGAGTGCGCTGCTGATGCTTGGTCCCGCCCTCTCCCCTGCCGATGCGCAGCAGGGCATCGAGCGCAATTCCAATTTCGCCCTCTCCAACGATGAGCCGATCCAGATCGAGAGCGACGAACTGGAAGTGAGCGAACAGGACGGTCGCGCCAACTTCATCGGCAACGTCAATGTCGTTCAGGGTGACATGCTGCTGAAGGCCGGCCTGATGACTGTCTATTACAGCGGCGAGAGCGGATCGGTATCGACCGGAACGGCCGCGATCGAGCGGATCGAACTCGCCGAGAGCGTCTATCTGCAGTCAGGTGAACAGACCGCGACAGCCGACGCCGGCACCTATCAGATGGATTCCGAACTCCTGACATTGAGCGGCGATCGCGTCGTGCTGTCGGAAGGCGACAACGTCCTCGTCGGCTGCAAGCTGACCGTCGAAGTCGCAAGCGGCAATGCCCGCCTAGAAAGCTGTGGCAACCGCGTTCAGATCCAGCTCAATCCGAATTCGCAGCGCAACGGCCAGTAGCGGCAGCCACTCTTGCCGCCAGCGGGGACCCCCGATTGTTTGCACGCTTCTTCAGGGGCAAGTCCCCGACCATCGAACGCGCCGAAACCGACGCACCGGCCAGCCGCTATGACGGAACGCTGATCGCGCGCGGCCTGACCAAGCGCTACAAGTCGCGCGCCGTGGTCAACGGCGTTTCCCTTGGCGTCCGGCGCGGCGAAGCGGTCGGTCTTCTCGGCCCCAACGGTGCCGGCAAGACAACCTGTTTCTACATGATCACCGGCCTCGTGCCCGTCGATCACGGCACGATCGAGATTGACGGGCACGACGTCACAGCCATGCCGATGTATCGTCGGGCGCGGCTGGGAGTTGGATATCTGCCCCAGGAGGCGTCGATTTTCCGGGGGTTGAGCGTTGAGGAGAACGTCCGCGCCGTCCTCGAAGTTGTCGAGCCGGACCGCCGGGAAAGGGCGCGCAAGCTCGCCGAACTCCTGGAAGAGTTCCATATCTCGCATCTGAGCAAATCACCGTCGATCGCCCTGTCCGGCGGCGAGCGACGACGGCTGGAGATCGCGCGGGCGCTCGCCTCCGACCCAACCTTCATGCTGCTCGACGAACCCTTCGCCGGGGTCGATCCGATCGCGGTGTCCGACATTCAGAATCTGGTGCGTCATCTGACGCGGCGTGGCATCGGGGTTCTGGTGACCGACCACAATGTCCGCGAGACGCTGGGACTGATAGACAGAGCTTACATCATCCATCAGGGCGAGGTGCTCACACATGGGCGGCCGGACGAAATCGTCGCCAATCCCGACGTACGGCGCCTCTATCTCGGCGAGCGTTTCACACTTTGAGCCGTCCAGCGGCCAAAAGCCGCGCCACTTGACCTCACCGGCTAAAAAAGCAATTTTCGGGCCAGTTCGCCGGCTATCGCGCAATTCCCCTGCGCTCCGGTGGTGTTCAGGGAGCCTTTCTGTTCGCCATGGCCCTTTCAGCCAGTCTCCAATTGCGTCAGGCCCAGTCTCTGGTGATGACCCCGCAGCTGATCCAGTCGATCCGGCTGCTGCAATTGACCCATCTCGAGCTGAACCGCTTCATCGAGCAGGAAGTGGAGCGCAATCCGCTGTTGGAACTGGCGAACGAGGACGGCGAGCCGGCGGGCTCTGCCGACCGGCCCGATGTGCCGTTCGAGGCCGCCCCTGCTTCGGACGAGACCGACTGGGCTGCCGCGGGGGTCACGCAGGATGGGGAAAGCCTCTCCGACCGGCTCGATACCACGTACGAGAACGTCTTTCCCGATGACAGTTCGACCGTGCGCGCCGCATCGCCGGAGCTTCTGGACAGCTGGAAGTCGATGCCCGGCGGAAACGGAGCCGCGAGCAGCGACGTTCACGACCTCGACGAGTTTGTCGCCGGACGCCGGACTCTTCGCGACCACGTCGCAGAACAGATCGCTCTGACCTTCAGGGACCCGGCGGATCGCCTGATCGCGGCAGAACTATCCGACCATCTCGATGAGGTCGGTTACATTGCCTTCGAGCCAGAAACGCTGGCCGCCCGACTGGGGGTCTGCGAAAGCGACCTCATGCGGGTTCTCGGCATTCTTCAGCAGTTCGAGCCGCCCGGCCTGTTCGCCCGTTCGCTCGCGGAATGCCTCGCACTGCAACTGGCGGCACGCGATCGGCTAGACCCGGCCATGACGGCGCTGCTTGAGCACCTCGACCTGCTCGCCCGGCGCGACTTCGCCGCTCTGAGACGGATCTGTGGCGTCGATGACGAAGACCTGATCGAGATGCTCGCGGAAATCCGCGCGCTCGACCCCAAGCCCGGCCTCGGCTTCGATGGCAGCCACAGCGAAACCATCACGCCGGACGTCATCGTTCGACCCTCGGCGGATGGCAAGTGGCATGTCGAACTGAGTTCGGATGCCCTGCCCCGCGTCCTCGTCAACCGGTCCTACTATGCCGAAGTCTCCACCAGGGCCGCACGGAGCGAGGATGACCAGGCGTTTCTCGCCGACTGCCTTCAAAGCGCAAATTGGCTCACCCGCAGTCTCGACCAGAGGGCCAAGACGATCATGAAGGTGGCGAGCGAAATCGTTCGCCAGCAGGACGCCTTCCTGATGAACGGTGTGACGCATCTGCGCCCTTTGAACCTGCGCGCCGTCGCCGATGCGATCGGCATGCACGAGTCGACCGTCAGCCGGGTGACGTCGAACAAATACATGATGACGCCGCGCGGCATCTTCGAACTGAAATATTTCTTTACCGTCTCCATCGCCTCGTCGGCGGGCGGCGACGCTCATTCGGCCGAGGCGGTGCGTCAGTCCATCCGCGAAATGATCGCGCGGGAGGAGGCCGACGCCGTGCTGTCCGACGACGACATCGTTAAGGCGTTGAAAGCGCAAGGAGTCGAACTGGCGCGCCGAACCGTCGCAAAGTACAGGGAATCGATGGCCATTGCCTCATCCGTCCAGCGCCGCCGGGAGAAACGGGTCCTGGCTGCGCGTGCTGCCGGCTGAGCCTTGCAGGCCGGAAGCCGGCCGGTCGGGAGGCGGACCGTACGTCTTGTGTTATTGACATCGATGGGCATCGCGCGTAAGTGCCCCGCCCAGCCGGCCGAAAGGGCCGGTTTTTGGTTTTTTCGGGACCAACGTGCCCAGAAATGACCTTTATATCGGAAACCGGTACCAGACAGGCATTCAGAACCGATGATGCGATGCTGCGCAGGGGCAAATGCACCTCGTGCCGCTTGGATGCATTCGAAGCTTGGCATAAGCTGAAATCGCAAATCACGGGATTAGGAAAGGGTTCTCCATGAATGTGCGCGTGTCTGGAAAACATATGGAAATCGGCGAGACCTTCCGCACGAAGATCGAGGATCGCATAGCTGATGCCGTGCGCAAATATTTCGACGGCGGCTATTCCAGCCAGGTCACGGTGGAAAAGTCCGGCTCGCGCTTCACGGCTGACTGCAAGGTCCACCTCGACACGGGCGTGGTTCTCCAGGCCACCGGAGAATCGCAGGATCCCCAAGGCGCATTTGACGGCTCTTCGGAGCGTATCGAAAAGCGCCTGAGACGCTACAAGCGCCGCCTCAAGGACCACCACGCCGGCAATGGCCAGGCCAAGGACCTCGAAGTGGCCTATCGCGTCATGGACGGCGGAATCGACGAGGACGACGAAATTCCTGAGGATTATGCTCCCGTCATTGTCGCAGAAAGCTCCAAAGTGCTAAGGACGATGACTGTAGCAAGCGCCGTCATGGCACTCGACCTGACGGACGAACCGGTTCTGATCTTTCGCAATGCCGGCAACGACGAGTTGAACGTGGTGTACCGCCGGCAAGATGGCAACATTGGCTGGGTTGATGCAGCCAACACAAAATCCTGACGACAACGAAAGGCGGCAGCGCCTGCCAGAACGGCGATGCCGCCCGTCCGAGGGTGAACGCGAGGAATAGGAATGGCTCTGGCTGATCTGCTTGCCCAGGACGCGGTGTTGCCCGCGCTCAAGGCAAACTCGAAGAAGCAACTCCTTCAGGAGCTCGCATCGAAAGCCGCTGAAATCACCGGTTTGTCAGAGAGGGAAATCTTCGACGTCATCCTGCAACGCGAGCGGCTCGGCTCCACGGGCGTCGGCAGCGGCATCGCTATTCCGCACGGAAAGCTGCCTTCGCTCGACCATATCGTCGGGGTGTTCGCGCGGCTTGATCAGCCGATCGATTTCGAAGCGCTCGATGACCAGCCGGTGGACCTCGTGTTCCTGCTCCTTGCGCCGGAGGGCGCAGGCGCCGATCATCTCAAGGCGCTGTCACGGATCGCCCGCGTCCTTCGCGACGCGGATACGGTTGCCAAGCTGCGCGCCAGCAATTCCGCCTCGGCGATCTACACCTTCCTCACGCAAACCGAAGCTTCGAACGCGGCCTGAACGCCGTGTCGCTCGCTTTGGCAAAGGCACGATGGACTCGTGCCTTTGCCACTGATCGAGGTCAGTGTACGCTAACCGTGCTGAGCTCGTTTTCAGCTGCCTTGTAGAAGGCGCTCGAACGGCTGTCGCTGAGCAGGATCGGCGTACCATCCGCACCAAAGAGTGCCCAGAGATCGAGACCTGGCTCCAGATCGGGTGCCTGAGGAAACTTCTCCGCGACCTCATCGGAACGCATCTTGCGGATGTAGCCGACCTCTCCATTGCCAAGGTCAGCGAGTTCCGTTGCGGTGATCGTGGCAGCCAATGCGTGGCCTGCCGGGTCCTTTTGCGTCAATTCCTTGAAAGCCATTGCTTTTCTCCAGAAGCGAGGGAACCCGGTTGGGAATTGCCGGACCTCGCTCGACAAGTTTCAGTCTGGGACCGAAATATTAATTTTCTTTACCATTCGCTGCGGCTCCGGACGGGCGAGATCAATGGATAGCAGACCATTCCTGAGTTCGGCCGCGAGCACCTGAATGCCGTCCGCGAGGACGAAAACGCGCTGGAACTGGCGCGCGGCGATCCCGCGGTGGAGGTACTCGCGATCATCGGCTTCCGCCTGTCGACCTCTGATGATCAACTGGTTCTCTTCAGTGGTGACGTCAAGCTCGTCATCGGCGAAACCGGCGACAGCCACCGTGATGCGCAGGCGGTCGCCCGTGCCCCGTGTGGTGTTGGCCCGAATGCGCTCGATGTTGTAGGGCGGATAACCATCGGACGCCTTGGCGATACGCTCCAGCGTCTTTTCCATGGTGTCGAAGCCCAGCAGAAGCGGGCTCGAGAATGGTGTCATGCGTGACATCGTCCGTCAGTCCTTGCTGTCAAGCGACCTGATAAAGAAGACCCGATTTCGGCATCTTCGTTGTCTCCAATATGGGAGGGCGCATTGTGCAGTGCAAGCGCCTTGCGGTCGCAGGCAGCCCACACGATAGTCCGGGCGTGACAGAATCATCACCTATCAGCATTGGGGATCATCATGGCTGACGACACACGCCAGAAGATCATCATCGACACCGATCCCGGACAGGACGACGCCGCAGCCATCCTCCTGGCGCTCGCCAGTCCCGAACTGGACGTTCTCGGCATCACGGCGGTCGCCGGCAACGTGCCGCTCGATCTCACGGCCCGCAACGCAAGGATCATCTGCGAACTGGCGGAGCGCCGCGACGTGCCGGTATTCGCCGGTGCCGCAGGTCCCCTCACCCGCCCGCTGGTGACCGCCGAACACGTCCACGGCAAGTCCGGACTCGACGGTCCTGCGCTCGATGAACCGACGATGGCCATGCAGGTCGAGGATGCGTCGGCGTTCATCGTGCGGTCCATTCTGGAAAATGAGGAACAGTCGGTCACGCTGTGCGCCCTCGGTCCGCTCACCAACATCGCCGAGGCGCTGCATGACGCGCCGGAGATCGCGGGGCGGGTTCGCGAGATCGTGTTGATGGGCGGCGGCTTCTTCGAGGGAGGCAACATCACCCCGGCCGCTGAATTCAACATCTACGTCGATCCGGAGGCAGCCGATATCGTCTTTCGCTCCGGAATTCCGATCGTGATGATGCCGCTTGATGTGACACACAAGGTGCTGACCACCCGCGTGCGCACCGAGCGCATCGCACAGCTGCCCTCCCGCGCGGCTAAGGCGTTGAGCGAAATGCTGTTGTTCTTCGAGCGGTTCGACGAGGAGAAATACGGCACGGACGGCGGACCGCTTCACGATCCGTGCGTCATCGCCTACCTGTTGAAGCCTGACCTTTTCTCCGGGCGGATGTGCAATGTGGAGATCGAAACGATGTCGGAGCTGACGCGCGGCATGACCGTCGTCGACTGGTGGGGCGTGACCGGTCAGGCGGCGAACGCCATGGTCATGCGCGATGTCGATGCCGAGGGATTCTTCGAGCTGCTGACATCGCGGCTCGACACCGGCTTTTCGCGACGCGACTGATGGCGCGCAGCGGGAAAAATGCGCTATAGCGCGCACAGACCCTTTTAACCGGCTGGCCCAATGACCGCAGAGCGTTCCAATTTCAACGATATCGTCGACACGCCTGCCTTGCACGCGATGCTGGAGCAATTGGCGGTCGATGGCATCGATGCGAACGCAACCCGCCAGGCGGTTCTAGCGGAAATCCGGCGCGTCAGCCAGGCCGGTCGCCAGCGCGCCCGTGACCTTCTTGCGGAAGATGGCAGCGGCACGCTCTGTGCGGCGCGGATATCGCATCTGCAGGATGTCATCATCTCCGCGCTCTTCTCTTTCGCGGTCCGCCACGTCCATAACGGCGAGGACAGCAAGGGAGAGGACGGGATGGCTGTCGCCGCGGTCGGCGGCTATGGCCGTGGTACGCTGGCGCCCGGTTCGGATATCGACCTGCTCTTCATCCTGCCGCAGGGAAGCACCGATTGGTCCGAGCGCATCGTGGAATTCATTCTCTACCTGCTCTGGGACATGGGGCTGAAGGTGGGGCATGCCACGCGCAGCATCGACGAATGCGTCCGCCTTTCACGCAGCGACATCACGATCCGCACCGCCATCCTGGAAGCGCGCTATGTCTGCGGATCCAGCGCGCTTTTCGATGAGCTGGCCGCGCGCTTCGACACACAGGTGGTCAAGGGCACGGCGCCCGAATTCATCGAGGCCAAGCTCGCCGAACGCGACCAGCGTCACATGAAGGCCGGCGACACGCGCTATCTCGTCGAGCCCAATGTGAAGGAAGGCAAAGGCGGACTGCGCGACCTTCATACCCTGTTCTGGATCGCCAAATACTTCTACCGGATCCGACATACGGAGGATCTGGTCAAACTCGGCGTCCTGTCACGCACGGAGATGAAGATCTTTCGCAAGGCCGAGGATTTCCTTTGGGCGGTGCGCTGTCAGATGCACTTCCTGACGGGCAAGGCGGAGGAACGGCTTTCGTTCGACATCCAGCGCGAGATCGCCGAGGCGCTCGGCTATCACGACCATCCGGGATTGTCGGCGGTCGAGCGGTTCATGAAGCACTACTTCCTCGTTGCCAAGGACGTCGGCGACCTGACGCGGATCATCTGTGCCGAACTGGAGGATCAGCAGGCCAAGGAAGCGCCCGGGCTGACGGCGATGATCAGCCGGTTCGCGCACCGCACCCGCAAGATCGCCGGCACGCTCGACTTTCTGGAAGACCGCGGCCGTATCACTATCGCCGACAAGGACGTCTTCAAGCGCGATCCGGTCAACCTGATCCGGCTCTTCCATCTGGCCGACATCAATGGCCTGGAATTCCATCCCGATGCGCTGAAACGGGTGACCCGATCGCTGAAACTGGTCAAGAGCGGCCTGCGTGAAGACGAGGAAGCCAACAGGCTCTTCCTCTCGATCCTCACCTCACGGCGCGATCCGGCCTTGATCCTGAGGCGCATGAACGAGGCGGGCCTTCTGGGCAAGTTCATTCCAGAATTCGGCAAGATCGTCGCGATGATGCAGTTCAACATGTATCACCACTATACGGTCGACGAGCATCTCATCCGAACGGTGGCCGTCCTGTCCGGCATCGACAATGGCCGGGACGGTGATGCGCATCCGCTTTCGTCGCAACTGATGCCGAGCATCGAGGAACGCGAAGCGCTCTATGTCGCCGTCTTCCTGCACGACGTGGCGAAGGGGCGTCCCGAGGATCATTCGATCGCCGGTGCAAAAGTGGCGCGAAAGCTCTGCCCCCGGCTCGGCCTGTCACAAAAGCAGACCGACCTCGTCGCCTGGTTGATCGAGGAGCATCTGACGATGTCGATGATCGCTCAGGCCCGCGACCTCAACGACCGCAAGACGATCGAGGATTTCGCAGGAAAGGTGCAGTCGCTCGACCGGCTGAAGCTTCTCATTATCCTGACCGTCTGCGATATCCGCGCCGTCGGTCCGGGCGTGTGGAACGGGTGGAAGGGCCAGTTGCTCCGCACGCTCTACTATGAAACCGAACTGCTCCTCTCCGGCGGCTTTTCGGAGGTCTCGCGCAGGGAGCGGGCAACATTTGCGGCCGAGCAACTGGAGAAGGCGCTGGCGGACTGGGACGACGAGGAGCGCGAGCGCTATCTCGGATTGCACTACGAGCCCTATCTGCTTTCCACCGAGATCGATGACCAGGTCCGCCATGCCGCGTTCATTCGCGACGCAGACCGCGCGGAAAAGGTTCTCGCCACGATGGTGCGAACCCATTCCTTTCATGCGATCACGGAGATCACCGTTCTCTCACCGGACCATCCGCGTCTTCTCACCCTCGTGGCGGGGGCATGTGCGGCGGCGGGCGCCAATATCGCGGATGCCCAGATCTTCACGACGTCGGACGGCCGCGCACTCGACACGATCCTGATCAACCGGGAATTTTCCGACGATGCGGACGAGGTACGCCGGGGCATGAGCATCGGCCGGTTGATCGAGGACATGCTGGCCGGCCGCAAGCGCCTGCCGGACGTCATGGCGCCGAAAGCGCGCCAGCCGCGCAAGGCAAGAGCATTCACCGTGGCTCCAGCCGTTGCCGTTTCCAACGCGCTGTCGAACAAGTTCACCGTGATCGAGGTCGAGGGTCTCGACCGGCCGGGCCTTCTGGCCGACATCACCGCCTGCCTGTCGGACCTGTCGCTCGACATTGCCTCGGCCCACATCTCCACATTCGGCGAGAAGGTGATCGACAACTTTTACGTCACCGATCTCGTCGGCCACAAGATTGTGAGCGAATCCCGTCAGGCCAACATCGTCGCCCGTCTCAAGGCAGTGATGGCCAATATCGAGGACGAGATGCGCGAGAAGATGCCCAACGGCATGGTTGCGCCACCGCAGACCGCGCGGCATCCCGCGCGCCGCGCTCGATGATGTCTCGATGAGTGTGCTCAGGAAGTTCGCCACCGTCGGCGGCGCGACTTTGGCAAGCCGCGTGCTGGGCTTTGTGCGTGAGGCGTTGATTGCAGCCACGCTCGGCGCCGGACCGGTCGCCGATGCGTTCTATGCGGCCTTCCGTTTTCCGAACCTTTTCCGCCGGCTCTTCGCCGAGGGCGCCTTCAACGCGGCTTTCGTTCCGCTTTTCGCCAAGGAGCTTGAAGGAGGCGGACGGGCGCAGGCGCGAAGGTTCGCATCCGAGGTGGCCTCGGTCCTGGTGGCGATCCTCATCCTGCTCAGCGCCGTGGCCATGATCTTCACGCCCTTCCTCGTCGGAACGGTGATCGCTCCCAAATTCGCCGATACGCCGGACAAGTTCGAACTGACGGTCGTTCTGACCCGGATCATGTTCCCGTATCTCGCCGCCATGTCGCTGGTCGCCATGCTGTCGGGCGTTCTGAATTCCTTTCGCCGGTACTTTCTCGCAGCGATCGTTCCGGTTCTGCTCAACGTCGCGATGATCGTTGCGTTGCTGTGCGGTCTCCAGCTCGGCTTTTCAGCCGAATATTTCGGGATGGCTCTGGCCGTTGCGGTCGTGACCTCGGGGGCGCTGCAGCTGGCACTCCTCATCCACGGTGTGCACAGGGAAGGCTTTTCTTTCGGCCTGAGGCGACCGAGGGCAACGCCCGCCGTCAAGCGCCTCCTCTGGCTGGCGTTGCCGGCAGCGATCACGGGAGGCATCACGCAGATCAACCTTCTGATCGGTCAGATCATCGCTTCGGGCCAGGACGGCGCGATCGCCGTAATGAATTACGCCGATCGCATTTTGCAGCTTCCGCTCGGCGTCATTGGAATCGCAATCGGTGTCGTCCTGCTGCCCGAGCTGGCGCGATCGCTGAAGGCGGGAGATCTGGCCGATGCGGCCCTGCTGCAGAACCGCAGCCTGGAATTCGGTCTCGGCCTCACCGTTCCGGCCGCCGTCGGTTTCGCGATCATGCCGGAACCCATTGTCGCTTTGCTCTTCGAACGCGGCGCCTTTCTGCGTGAGACGACAGAGATCACCGCCGCGGTGCTCAGAGCCTTCGCGATCGGCCTTCCGGCCTTCGTCCTGATCAAGATCTTCCAGCCTGGATTCTACGCCCGCGAGGACATGCGCACGCCGATGTGGTTCGCCGGCCTAGGCGTCATCGTGAACATCGCCGCCAGCCTGACGCTCTTTCCCAGTTTCGGCGTGGTCGGCATCGGTATCGCAACGGCGCTTTTCGGCTGGGTCAACGCGGTGTTGCTCGCCATGACGCTGTGGCGGCGCGATCTCTTTCGTCCTTCGCGCACGACGCTCAACCGGATCGTTCTGATCGCGCTCGGCAGCGCGCTCATGGGCGTGGCGCTGTTTCTTGCCATGCGGTTCCTCGAGCCCGTTCTGCTCGATGCCAACATCCTGGTCCGGATCGGTTCGGTCAGCGGCACCATCGCGGCTGGCGCTGCGGTCTATTTTGCGTTCACCCTGGCGACGGGCGCCATCGAAAAGCGCCATCTCCTGAAGATCGTTCGACGACGCTGACAGGCAGCTCTCCCACCCCGTCGCCGCCGGCCCTTGCAGCGGCGCCTTCCACCATGCATAAGGCCGGCGATTTCAATGGGCCACTTGGCCGACAACAGGGAGCGGGCCCTCCACAAGCCCGGCATGGCATGGCCGAATTCAAACAGCGCGTCTTTTCCGGCGTCCAGCCGACGGGAAATCTCCACCTCGGCAACTATCTCGGCGCGATCAAGCGCTTCGTCGCGCTCCAGGAAAGCTACGACTGCATCTATTGCGTCGTCGATCTGCACGCCATCACCGCGCAGCTCGTTCATGAGGACCTGCCGGGACAGACCCGTTCCATCACCGCAGCGTTTCTCGCCGCCGGGATCGACCCGAGCAAGCATGTCGTCTTCAACCAGTCTGCCGTCTCCGGACACGCCGAGTTGGCCTG
The DNA here is from genome assembly GCF_002750855.1 of Neopararhizobium haloflavum. GTDB lineage: Bacteria > Pseudomonadota > Alphaproteobacteria > Rhizobiales > Rhizobiaceae > Georhizobium > Georhizobium haloflavum. The sequence continues at coordinate 147,256 of NZ_NWUC01000003.1, forward strand.
GATCTTCAACTGTGTCGCACGCATCGGGTGGATGAACCGGATGACGCAGTTCAAGGACAAGGCCGGCAAGGACCGCGAGAACGCCTCGCTCGGGCTCCTTGCCTATCCCAGCTTGATGGCTGCGGACATTTTGCTCTACCGCGCCACACACGTGCCGGTGGGAGACGACCAGAAGCAGCATCTGGAGCTGACGCGCGACATCGCGATGAAGTTCAACATCGATTTCTCGCGCAAGATCAGTCAGACCGGCAAGGCTGTCGAGACGGTCGTCGGCGAGGAACGCGTCGATGCCTATTTCCCGCTGACCGAGCCACTGATCGAGGGGCCGGCGCCGCGCGTCATGAGCCTGCGCGACGGCACGAAGAAGATGTCCAAATCGGACCCCTCGGACCTGTCACGCATCAACCTCACCGACGATTCCGACACGATCCTCAAGAAAATCCGCAAGGCCAAGACCGACCCGGATGCCCTTCCGTCCGAAGTGGAAGGACTTGCGGGGCGGCCAGAGGCCGACAATCTTGTCACGCTCTATGCTGCCTTGGCTGAAAAGACGCGGGCAGAGATCGTGGCGGAGTTCGGAGGTCAGCAATTTTCTGCGTTCAAGCCAGCGCTGGCCGATCTGGCCGTGGAGAAGCTGGCGCCGATGAACGGCGAGATGCGGCGGTTGATGGACGATCCTGCGCATATCGATGAGGTGCTGAGGGCTGGGGCCGAGAAAGCCAATGCCATTGCCGCGCAGACGATGCGGGACGTCAAGGAGATCATCGGGTTCATCTGACGATGAGGCTTTGGAGCTCTCGCCAGTGCGTTAGCGCCATCGGGTTCGAGCAGACGATCGCCAACGATAAACACTCCGGGCCGAAGAACCAATTGCGCACTTGCCGGCTGGTCGCGGCAGTGGCAATGTCCGCGCCATGGTATCAAGACGACTTTCGCGCGAAGAGGGGCACCGCCGCAAGTTCATGGCGGTGCTTGACGACACCCCCGAATGCGAGAGAGCCGTTCGCTACGCGGCGATGCGCGCCAAGAATTCGGGCGGCGGCCTGGTCCTTCTCTATGTGGTCGAACCCGGTGATTTCCAGCATTGGCTCGGCGTCGAGGAGATCATGAAGGCCGAGGCCGTTGAGGAAGCGGAGACGCGCCTCGCCAAATCGGCGAGCAATGTCCGGGAATCGATCGGCATCGACGCGGAGACGGTCGTCCGCCAGGGCACGACCCGCGAGGAAATCAACGCGCTGATCGAGGAAGACAAGGACATTGCCATCCTTGTTCTGGCAGCCGGATCGACGAAAGAAGGCCCCGGTCCGCTTGTTTCAGCGATAGCGGCACGCGGCTCGGTCGCATTTCCCGTTCCGGTTACCGTCATCCCGACCGACCTGTCGGACGAGGATATCGATGCGTTGAGCTGACGCGCATCCCTCGCTATTGTAGTCTCTCATATTCCACATTTCCGGGGCCGGCGGCTTGAATGCACCATCGGAACCGCATATCTTGTTTGGAAACATTCCAAACTGGCATCCGCTCGATGCTCCGAGCCGCGCGAGGGAGACACCCCGATGTTCATCCAGACTGAAGCCACGCCGAACCCCGCAACCCTCAAGTTTCTGCCGGGCAAGGTCGTCATGGACGATGGCACCGCCGATTTTCGCGACGAAGATTCAGCGTCCGAGGCCTCGCCGCTCGCCGCCAAGCTTTTTTCCATTCCCGGCGTGAATGGCGTCTTCTTCGGCTATGATTTCGTGACCATCACGAAGGACGAAGGGCCGGAATGGCAGCACCTGAAGCCGGCGGTTCTCGGCACCATCATGGAACACTTCATGTCCGGAGATCCGGTCATGGCGAAGACGCATGCGCCGCAGGCCGACGGTGACGGTGAGTTCTTCGACGCCGACGACACCACGATCGTCACGACGATCAAGGAACTGCTTGAAACACGGGTCCGCCCGGCCGTTGCCCAGGATGGCGGCGACATCACCTTCAAGGGCTACAAGGAAGGCACCGTCTTCCTGAACATGAAGGGCGCCTGTGCCGGCTGCCCCTCTTCCACCGCGACACTCAAGCACGGCATCCAGAATCTTCTTCGCCACTTCATTCCCGAAGTGAAGGAAGTGGAGGCGGTCTGATCCTTTCGGAAACCGGTAAATTCTTACGAAAAGGCGAAAATCTTCTCTAGGCCCAGCCTGCTAGCCTCACGGCATGGCCTATGTCGACGACGCCCAACCCGACCGCAAGCATGGCGACGCCCCGCGCTCGCAAAGCGCGATCGAGCGGGTGCGCGCGGCACCGACCGCGGCGCCGGTGCTGATCGGCATCTCGTTGTTCCTGGCGATAGCGGCGTGGGGTGCACGGCTCGCGCCGGACCTGCTCGCCATCCTTCTCGGCGGTTGCGCCATCGTTGCGGTTATTGCCGCATTCGCCGCGCCCCGTCATTCGCGATCCCCCGCGCCCGGGCTTGATTACGCCGACGAACTGATCGAAGCGCGTCACCGGGCAGAGGAAGCCAATCGGGCCAAGTCTCGATTTCTTGCGATGGTGAGCCACGAGGTCCGCACTCCGCTCAACGGCATCCTTGGAATGACCCACCTTCTCGAGCGCACGACGCTTTCGGCGGAGCAGGAGAGCTATGTCGCGGCGGTGCGTCGGTCCGGCGATACTCTTTTCGATCTCGTCTCCGACCTGCTCGATTTTTCGGCCATCGAAGCGGGTCGCTTCCAGTTGAATCCGGAGCGCGGCGATCTGCATCGGCTCATCGAAGAGGCGACCGAACTGATGTCGGCACGCGCCCACGAAAAAGGCCTCGACATCGCTGCCTGCATCATGCCCGACACACCCCAATGCGCCGTCATCGACCATGACAGGGTGCGGCAGGTGCTATTCAACCTCATCGGCAACGCGGTGAAGTTCACCGAAGCCGGCGGAATCGGCGTCGAAACGGGATATGCCCGCGGCGTCCTATCGATCCATGTCAGCGATACCGGTCCGGGATTGGCGCCGCGTGACCGCATGCGCATATTCGAGGAATTCGAGCAGGCAGGAAACGGCCGCCAGGGACGTTCGGGCGTCGGCCTCGGGCTTTCCATCTCCGCGCGCATCGTGGCGGCCATGGGCGGTTCGATCGACGTTGAAAGCGCGGAAGGCATCGGTAGCCGCTTCACCGTAAGCCTTCCGCTCGACAGACCGGAGCCCGTGCGGCCGGTTGACGGGGGCGGCAAGCATCGGGTGCTCATCCTCATGCAGCGACGACAAACGGCCGACGCCATCGCTAAACGACTGCTGGCGGACGGAGCGGCTGTCGAGATCGTCGATGCTATCGATCAGCCAGGAGAGATGCGCGACCCCACCCACATCATCATTGACGATGAAAGTGCCGGGGACCATGGCTCCGCCCTTCCCGGCTTGCCAGCGCGCGCCGCTGGCGGCCCTTGCCGTTTGCTGGCCGTGACGCCCGCCAGGCGTGAGCGGCTGAAGAGCCTCGCCGAGGACGGCTTCGACGGCTGGCTGGTCTTGCCGATCCGGCAGGCGTCGTTGCGGGCCGTGATCGAGGGACGGTTTGCCGGACCCCAGCCGCATCCTGACGCCAGCCGCCTCCATCAGGCTGAAAGGTCCGGCGGCAAGCTTGAGATCGTTGTGGCGGAGGACAATCCGGTGAACGCGCTGATCGTATGCAACGTTTTGCGCCAGGCCGGACACGTTGTCACGCTTGTCGAAGACGGGCAGGCGCTCATCGAGACCCTGTTCGATCCACAGACTCATGCCTGCCGCTTCGACCTGGTCATCACAGATGTCGCCATGCCGCGCCTCGACGGCCTTGCGGCGCTGAAGCACATTCGCGCGCATCAGGCGGCGTTCGACCTTCCACGCATTCCTGTGGCGCTGCTGACCGCCGATGGACGCACCGTGCACAGCCAGACAGGCGCAGCTTCCGACGCCGACCTCTATCTGGAAAAGCCCATCGACCCGGTCCGCCTGACACAGGCGATCGAACATCTCGCCGCCCGCCGTTAGGACTCTGGCCGCGACGATTGCGTCAAGGGTTGTCACCATGCTGTCGCACAGCCATGATTTAAGGCGCCCAGACATTCGATACGGAAGATTCGCCATGACGATCGACCTTCGCCAAGGCTCGAGCGACCACCTTGGTTCCGCCGCCCTGGCCATTGGAACGACTGCCCCGCAAGATATCGCCGACCCGCGGATCCTCGGCCGCATGGGCGGGCTGACGACCCGTCTGGCGCAGAGCCGGCGGGAAATTTGTGCGGCACAGGCTATACGCTACCGCGTCTTTGCTGATGAGATGGGCGCGCACATGTCGCCTGCCTCCGCGCGCGCGCGGCGGGACATGGACGGGTTCGATACCTATTGCGACCATCTGCTCGTCATCGACCCCGCGATCGACGGTGATTGCGAGGATCAGATCGTCGGAACGTACCGCCTCTTGCGCCAGTCCGTCGCCAAGGAGCATCACGGTTTCTACTCCGCGTCGGAGTTTGCCGTCGACGACATGCTCGCGCGCCATCCGCAAAAACGCTTTCTCGAACTTGGCCGGTCCTGCGTCCTGCCCGCCTACCGCACGCGCCGGACCGTCGAACTGCTGTGGCAGGGCATCTGGGCCTACTGCCAGCGGCATGGTATCGATGCGATGTTCGGCTGCGCATCCTTTCCGGGCACGAGGCCGGAAGCCCATGCACTGGCGCTTTCGTTCCTCCACCATCATGCCCCGACGAAGGGGGCGTGGTCGGTCAGCGCCCTGCCGGAGCTTTTCCGCAAGATGGACCTGATGCCGAGTGAGGCGGTGCGGCCGCGTGAGGCGCTGTCGGCAATGCCACCGCTGATCAAGGGCTATTTGCGGCTTGGAGCGACATTCGGTGAAGGTGCCGTCATCGACCGCGCCTTCGGCACGACCGATGTCGTGGTCGTCCTGCCGCGCAGCGCAATCAATCCACGCTACGTCAACTACTACGGTGCCGACGCCACACGCTTCGCGCTCTAACGCCCCCTGACCTTTGCCAGCGCGCCGGCGAACGCGCGGGCAAAACTCTCTCTGTCATCGGGATTGAGGAAGGAGCCGACATCCGTCGCGCGGCCCTCGCCCTTTACCTGCATGCGGGTGATGCCGATCTCGTCGTGGCGCGCGACGGCAAAGCGGGCCCAGAACGGGTTGAATCGATGCTCCGCCATCCGCCCGGATGGCGCGATCTTGCGGATCGACAGGTTGGTGCGGGATACACTGACATGCTCGCGAGCGCGCCCGGACCGATAATTGAGCCAGAACGCGCCATAGAGCAAAAGGATGTCGAGGCCGAAAAAGGCGAAGATCGGCCAGGCACCCGCTGCCAGAAAGACGGCGCCATGCGCAAGGCACAATGCGGCGGTGATGCTCATCAGGATCGCAAAGCCACCACGCCCCAGCGAGCGATGGGGTGTCAGAAGTGCCTCGAAAACCGGTGTATCGGCCATTGCGGCCGCCTGATTGCCTTCTGTCATGACCACTGATTATAGAGGGCCGATGCAAAAGCCCAAGTCAAAAACCGTTACTTCCTCGCCCCAAGCCGCCACTTCCGTCCGTCGCAGGACGCGCCGCAGCCGTTACAACAGTGACGAGATCCACGAGATTTTCCGTCGGTTCAAGCTGCAACGCCCCGAACCGAAAGGTGAGTTGGAGCACGTCAATCCATTCACGCTTGTCGTCGCGGTCGCACTTTCCGCCCAGGCAACGGATATCGGCGTCAACAAGGCCACGCGCCAGCTCTTTGCCATTGCCGACACGCCGCAGAAAATGCTGGCGCTCGGAGAAGACGCTGTGCGCGAGCACATCAAGACGATCGGTCTTTATCGCAACAAGGCCAAAAACGTGATCGCGCTCAGTCGGAAACTGGTCGACGATTTCGGCGGCGAGGTGCCGCAGACCCGTGAGGCTCTGGTGACGCTGCCCGGCGTCGGGCGCAAGACGGCTAATGTCGTGCTCTCCATGGCATTCGGGCAGGCCACGATCGCCGTCGATACGCATATCTTCCGCATTGGCAATCGGATTGGTCTTGCGCCCGGCAAAACTCCGGACGAGGTCGAGGCGACGCTCTTGAAGATCATTCCGGCTGAATACCTCTACCACGCCCACCATTGGCTCATCCTGCACGGCCGCTATGTCTGCAAAGCGCGCAAACCTGAGTGCGAACGCTGCATCATCGCCGATATCTGCAAGGCCAAGGAGAAGACCTGCGCCGTTCCTGCTCCGATCGTCGAACTGGATCAGTTGCCGGCGTGAAGCGCTTCAGGTCGTCGCCGGACCCGGCTGGAGCGAGATTTCCGGATCTTTCTGCGCGATCATCTGATGCAGATGCACCATCAGCCCGGCTGCAAAAAGCGGGGTCAGGATGTTGAGCAGCGGAATGGCCAGGAACCCCGCTACCAGCAGGCCGGCCATAAAGACCGTTGTGCCGTACCGCGAGCGCAGTTGCCTGGCTTCTTCGGGGGAGTGGTAGCGCATGGCAGCGAACTCGAAGAATTCGCGGCTCAGCAGATAGGCGTTGACGGTGAAGAATGCCACCAGGTTTACCACGGGTACCCACAGCAGCGAGAAGGCAAGCAGGTTTCCAAGGATCACGACGCCGAGAAACTTGATGGTATGGGGTAACGAGTCCCTGAGACTCAGCGCCCTGCCCGTTGGGCCACCCGGATAGTGATCGCGCTCGATGGCCTCGGCGACGTCGTCGAGAAAGAAACCGGCGATCAGCACCGAGATCGGTGCGATGAGAAAAGCCAGCCCGAAGGCAAGCGCGATCGAGGCAAGAATGGCAAAAAGAAAGCCGGCGACACCAGCCCATTCCGGCATCTCGGGGAAAAAGCCTGCAAGCCACGGAAGAGTGAACTCGCTGAATGTCCCGGTAATGAGGAACCAGAGACCGATGAGCATCAGCAGCGTCAGCCCGATCACCTTCCAGAAGGCGGATCGCGTTTCCGGGGCAAACAGATTGGCGACGGCCAGTCGCGCGGCCTTGACGATCATGGGCATGCTCCGCCTTCTCTTCCCGCCCGATGTAGGCAACGCCAGCACCCCCTACAAGCGCACGCCACCTATTGCTTCATCGGTGCGCTTGATATATCCAAAAATCTGGATTTATCGCTTTATAGAATTGGGCTTCAGCCATGACGATCACGATCTTCCACAATCCGCGATGCGGCACGTCGCGCAACACTCTTGCCATGATCCGTGCGTCAGGCGAGGAGCCACACATCGTCGAGTACCTGGCGACACCTCCCTCGCGGGAACGTCTCATGGACCTGATCGCCGCCATGGATATGTCGCCGCGCGATCTTCTGCGGCAGAAAGGCACGCCTTATGACGAGCTCAATCTTGATGATCTGCGGTTGACCGATGCCGAGATCATAGATGCGATGATGGATCATCCCATTCTGATCAATCGTCCGATCGTTGAAACACCGCTTGGCACGCGCCTTTGCCGCCCTTCCGAGGTGGTGCTCGACATCCTTCCCAACCCCGATATCGGGGCATTCCGGAAGGAAGACGGAACTGCGGTCGCTCCGCGTCAGCGTGAGCGCGGCAACTCGTGAACCGACCTCTCGACCCCAAGACACCGCACCTCGACGAGCAGGCCTTCCACCCGATCGACAGCGCGGCGCTGTTCGATCCCGCGCAACCGACCCATCCCATCCGGGTCCTGATGCTCTATGGCTCGTTGCGCCAGCGTTCCTATTCTCGCCTTCTGGCGGAAGAGGCCGCCCGCATCCTCATGGGCTACGGTGCCGAGGTCCGATTTTTCGATCCGAGCGGATTGCCGCTGCCCGATGAAAGCGCGGCTGATCATCCAAAGGTCGCCGAACTGCGCGACCTGTCGCTGTGGTCCGAGGCCCAGGTCTGGTGCTCGCCCGAGCGTCACGGCGCGATGACCGGTGTGATGAAATCGCAGATCGATTGGCTGCCGCTCTCGCTCGGTGGTGTGCGGCCAACGCAGGGGAGGACGCTGGCGCTCATGCAGGTTTCGGGTGGGTCGCAGAGCTTCAACACGCTCAACCAGTTGCGCGTTCTCGGTCGCTGGATGCGCATGGTGACCATTCCGAACCAGTCTTCCGTGCCGAAGGCCTTTGCCGAGTTCGAGGAAAACGGCCGGATGAAACCGTCGCCCTACTACAATCGCGTGGTCGACGTGATGGAGGAACTCATGAAGTTCACCTGGCTGCTGCGCGGCCGGACGGACTATCTGACCGATCGCTATTCCGAGCGGGTGGAGACCGCGAAGGCCCTGTCGGAGCGCGTCAATCAACGATCGATCTGAGGCGATCGTCAGGAAGGTATGGGCTCGAAGCTCAGTCCGAAGGCTGCCTGCAACATCCCCGTCATCGCAAAAGAGAGGACGACGAGACCGACGGTGATAGCCAAGGCGACAGGCACGTCGTTATCGAATGCCAGACGGGTCACCCTGAAGAAGACCGCGATGACGAGAACGAAGAAGACCAGCGACATGATCACCGCGATCGTCTCCAGCGACGGCGCGATCATCATCAACGCGACTGGCACGGCCATGACGTAGGCGACCGGCAGGCTCAGCCAGTTGGTTGCGATCACCCAGCGTGCAAAATTGGCAGACAGGCCGAGCGGCGCAGCGACGAAGGCAACAATCAGGATCGGCGCCAGCCAGTTGACGATGTCGATCAGCGCCAGGCGCACGTAGAAGCCGAGACCCGTCAGCGCCGCGTCACCAGCCGCCGCGGCATACGCCCCACGATAATGCATCCAGGAGACGGCAAAGGCCGGCAAGGCATATGGAATTGCCGCGAAGGAGGTCCAGAAGCCGTCAGCCGTCAGGTCGAGCCGATGAAAGCCCTTTGCGTCGTTGCGCGTCAGCCGTTCGACGCCGGACAGATAACGGCCGATGTCGGAGCTCGTCGTCATCCGCCGAACCAGCGATCGAGAAAGTCCGAGTATATCGTGGTCAGCGTTTCCAGGTCCGCCAATGCCACGCGCTCATCGACCATGTGCATGGTCTTGCCTACAAGGCCAAACTCCACGACGGGGCAATAGTCCTTGATGAACCTTGCATCGGAGGTCCCCCCAGTCGTCGACAGGGCAGCCTTGCTGCCAGTCACCGCCGTCACAGCATCCTGCATCGTTGCGATCAAATTTTCGTCGCGCGTCAGGAAAACGTGGCTGGGCCGCTCGCGCCACTGAACCTCAAAGTCAACCGGCGAAGCACTGCTGCCGGCGCGCAAATCTTCAGCTGCACGGTCGAGCCGGTTGTGAATCTCGGTCTGCAACGTCTCTGCCTCCCATACATCGTTAAAACGCACGTTGAAGGCAGCCGTTGCACGAGCGGGAATCACATTCGTCGCCGCATTGCCGACGTCGATCGAGGTCACTTCGAGATTGGTCGGCGGAAAATTGTCGGTGCCTTCGTCGAACGCCGGGGCCAGCAGGGCCTGACACAGTGAAAGGATGGAATGCACCGGGTTGTCCGCCAGATGCGGATAGGCGACATGGCCCTGAACGCCGTTGACGACCAGTGTTGCGGAAAGCGACCCGCGCCTGCCGATCTTGATCATGTCGCCGAGGGCTGCGGGATTGGTCGGCTCGCCGACGACGCAGCCGTCCCAGCGCTCGCCCTTCCCTGCCGCCCACTCCAAAAGCTTGGCGGTGCCGTTGATCGAAGGCCCCTCTTCATCGCCGGTGATCAGGAAAGAAATCGATCCCGACGGCGCGCCGTGGCGAGCGACATTACGGGCGCACGCGGCGACGAAACAGGCGATGCCGCCCTTCATGTCTACAGCGCCCCGGCCGACCATCTCGCCATTGACGATGGCCGCGTCGAAGGGTCCATGCGTCCAGGATCGGGCATCGCCCACGGGCACCACATCGGTATGGCCGGCGAACATGATGTGTGGTGAAGCCGTGCCGAGGCGGGCGTACAGATTTTCGACATCGGGCGTACCGGGTTCACGGAACGTCACGCGCTCGACCGCAAAGCCGAGCGGCTCCAGCATAGCCTCGAGAGTGGCGAGCGCGCCGCCTTCATCGGGTGTGACGGAAGGGCATCGGATCAACGCGGCAAGCGCTTCAACGGGGTTTGTCGTATCGAGGCGTTCGGTCATCACTTCTTACCAGCCAGATTAAAAATCGTATCGAAGCGGCGTTTCACGCGTGCGGGGCGTCGCGCTTGGTGCCGAAGCTGTTCGGGCCTTGTGTTCCGGGCCATACGGCGAGTGCCACGAGGACCAGGATCGACAAGGCAGGGACGAAGATCAGCACCGCCAGAGCGCCCGCCATGTCGACGTCGTGCAGGCGCTTGACCGACAGCATCGCCGAGGCCCAAACCGTGATCACCCCAGCGCCGAGCGCCACGATCGTCCATACCGCCAGTCCCGCACCGCCCTCGTCCTGCGCCAGCAGCACCGACAGCATGAAACCGTTCATCGCCGTCAGCAGCAGCCAGCCCAGAATGAACAATTTTCGGCCGATGCGTCCCGATGGCGAAAAGAGGAGCCAGCGCATGCCGGCATGGCGAACAGACCAGAAACCGCCACCGGGTGCCGGCCTGTTCGCCATCGCCTAGTCCCTGAGCAATTCGTTGATGGACACCTTGGCGCGCGTCTTTTCATCGACTTTCTTGACGATCACGGCGCAGTAGAGATGCGGGGCCGGCTGGCCGTTGCCCATCGGCTTGGTGCCGGGCATCGATCCTGCCACAACGACCGAATAAGGCGGTACCTCGCCATAGGTCACGTCTCCCGTCTCCCGGTCGACGATCTTCGTCGACTTCCCGATGAAGACGCCCATGCCGAGAACTGCACCTTCGCGCACGATGCAGCCTTCCACGACTTCCGAACGGGCTCCGATGAAACAGTTGTCCTCGATGATGACCGGCCCGGCCTGAAGCGGCTCGAGAACGCCGCCGATTCCGACTCCGCCTGAAAGATGCACGTTCTTGCCGATTTGCGCGCAGGATCCGACGGTGGCCCAGGTATCGACCATCGTGCCCTCATCGACATAGGCGCCGAGATTGACGAAGGACGGCATCAAGACGGCATTGCGGCCAATGAAGGCGGAGCGGCGCACCGTGCAGTTCGGCACGGCGCGGAACCCCGCTTTCTCGAAATCAAGCGTGCCCCAACCATCGAATTTGGACGCCACCTTGTCCCACCAGACGGCGTCTCCAGGTCCGCCATTGATGATCTCCATCGGATTGAGCCGGAAAGACAGGAGGACGGCCTTCTTGAGCCACTGGTTCACCGTCCAGTTGCCGTCTGCGCCCTTTTCGGCCACGCGTGCCTTGCCGCTGTCGAGCAGGTTCAACGCGGCCTCGACCGCTTCACGCACCTTGCCTTTGGTGGAAGCGGTCAATTCATCGCGCTTTTCGAACGCTTCATCGATGGTTTGGGAGAGGGCGACGGTGTCGATCATGGAAGTTCCTTAACGCTCCGACCATATAGTTTTGTGAGGATGCCCCTCTCCTAAGGACAAGCACGGATCGACACAAGCCGTGCCGCCTTCCCCGACAACGATACAGGCCATTGGTATGAGTGCGAAACGCAGAGACGATGTGTGGGACCCGCTGAAAACCTCGGGCGAGGACCGTCGACGTGCCGAGCGCTCACCTTCGACGCCGCAGACGGAGAACCCCGCCTACCGGCTCGCCTATGTCGACGAAGACTTCATGTGCCGCGAAGAACTCCGGCCGGTCCGGCTGCAACTTGAGCTGCTCAAGCCGGAAATGCTGCTTGACGAGTACGGGATCAAGTCCACGGTCGTCCTGTTCGGCGGTGCGCGTATTCCCGAGCCGGGCGGTGATGCATGGGCGGCGCGCAACGAAACCCAGCGCCAGAACCTGACGGCCGCATCGGTCTACTACGAAGAGGCCCGCCAGTTCGCGCGGCTTTGCGCGGAGCATTCAGCGGCGAGCGGGCACCGGGAATTCGTCATCACCACGGGCGGCGGACCGGGCGTGATGGAAGCGGGCAACCGGGGCGCGGCGGAGGCCGGGGCCCCCACCATCGGCCTCAACATCATCCTGCCGCATGAGCAGGCGCCGAACCGGTATGTAACGCCGGATCTTTCGTTCAACTTCCACTATTTCGCGATCCGCAAGATGCACTTCCTGCTGCGCGCCAAGGCGATTGTCGTCTTTCCCGGCGGGTTCGGAACGATGGACGAGATGTTCGAGGCGCTGACGCTGATCCAGACCGGCCGGATGGAGCGCGTTCCCTTCATCCTTTTCAGCCCGACCTTCTGGCAGGGCATCGTCAATTTCGAGGCGCTGGCCGATTTCGGGACGATTGCCCCAGCTGACCTCGATCTGATCAGTTTCGTGGAGACGGCCGAGGAGGCCTGGGCCGTCATCGCGGATCACTACAGCTTCGAGGAACCGGACTGAAAGCCGGGCCGACGCAAGCCTACTCGCCCGGCTCCAACTGCTTGAGGGCCGACTTGAGAAACGCGGCGAGATCATCGGTCACGTAGTCGATGTGATCGCCATCGTAGCCTTCGTGCTCCCAGACCTCGCCCAGCGGGCCTTCCAGGTTATTGGGGACAATCAGCACCGTCTTCATCCCGATCGCCTTCGGCACGGTCAGGTTGCGCGGCAGATCCTCGAACATCGCTGCCCGCGCGGCGTCCACGCGATGGAGCCCCATGAACTTGTCGTAGGTTTCGGCGGCGGGTTTGGGCATCAGATCGGCTGCGACGATGTCGAAAATGTCGTCGAAATGGTCGAGAATTCCGAGAGCCGTGGCCGTGCGCTCGGCATGCTTCGTATCTCCGTTGGTGAAGATGAACTTGCGGCCCGGCAGCGCGCGGATCGCTTCACCGAGATCCGGATCCGGCTTCACCCAGGAGTAATCGATGTCGTGGACGCGTTCGAGAAACGCATTCGGATCGATCTTGTGAAGGGTCATGAGACCTTTCAGCGTCGTCCCATGATCGCGGTAGTAGCGCTTTTGCAGCGCACGGGCGTCGTCCTCCGGCAACTGCAGGAGTTCGGCGACATAGGCCGTCATGCGCGCGTCGATCTGCGAAAACAGGTCGGTGTGGCGAGGATAGAGCGTGTTGTCGAGATCGAAGACCCAGTCGGTCACATGGGTAAAATCGTTCGACGCAGGCTTGTGCAGTTTGTCTGTCATTGCCCGGTTATCGCACGGGTATCGTAAATAAAAAGGGCGCGCGCACAAATTCGACCCGGTGTGGCCGCCCCGCTACCCGTCGCCCTCCGCCTATGCTAACGGCCATGCCATGGAATTGTGGATACCGATCACTCTCGCGGCGGCCTTCGTGCAGAATGTGCGCTCGGCGATGCAGAAGCATCTGAAGAACGTGATGGGCACGACCGGCGCGACCTTCGTCCGTTTCGGCTTCGGGCTGCCGTTTGCGCTTCTGTTTCTCGCTATCCTCAACCTCGGCCTCGGCTACAGGGTTCCGGCGGTCAACGCCTCGTTTATCGTCTGGGCCGTGGTCGCCGGCATCGCTCAGATCGCGGCAACCGCCCTGCTGGTCCATCTCTTTTCCTTTCGCAATTTTGCGGTTGGAACCGCCTATTCGCGCACCGAGCCGGCCCAGGCCGCACTGTTCGGTCTCGTGTTTCTCGGCGAGCGCGTCAGCGTCGGCACGATCATCGCCATCGTGATCGCCGTCTTCGGCGTCATGCTGATCTCGATCGCCAGGACAGCCTTTTCGCTGAAGAACCTCGTCACGTCGCTGGGCAGTCGCACCGCCATCATCGGGTTGGCATCGGGCACGTGCTTCGGCATCGCCGCCGTTGCCGTCAGGGCCGCGTCGCTTTCACTTGATGGTCCCAACCCATTGATGCAGGCGTCCACCACCCTCGTCGTCACGATCGCATTCCAGACGGTGGTCATGTCGTTTTGGATGGCGATGCGCGAACCGGACGAATTCGGACGCATCAGGCGCGCCTGGAAACCGGCGGTGCTGGTGGGGCTCGCCGGTGCGACGGCATCCTTCGGCTGGTTCACGGCGATGACGCTGCAGCAAGCCGCCTATGTGAAGGTTCTCGCCCAGGTGGAAATGCTCTTCACCTTCGCCTCGTCCGTCTTCGTCTTCAAGGAGACCATCACCCGTCTTGAAATCGCGGGCTGCGCCTTGATCGTGCTCGGCGTTGTCGCTCTGGTTCTGTTTGCCTGAATTCAGCGGGACGCCAACTGGCGCGGGTCCTGAATCTCGCGCAGGATTTTACGCCGGATGGACTGCGAATAGTTCTCCAGCGCCGTTACCGGTTCGACGAAAGCACCCGTGCCGCCGATGATCTCGGTATCGAAATAGTCGATCAGCACTTCGGGCGATACCGGCTCGACGACCTCCACAAGCCCTTCCATCATATCCTTGTAGACGATCGCCAGCCCGTTGATCGTGATGCCGCGCGAAAGCGCGGCCGTGCGCGCGGCGTCAAGATCTGCACCGCGATTGTTGACGCCATCGCCGGACAGGTTGATGACGTTTCGGTCGGCAAAGAACGGCTTGGCATCCAGCAATCCGACGCCGTAAAGCAGGGCCGTACCGATCGCCGTCCCCCCATCCATCGTCCCAGGTATCCGTTGGCGCAGCCGGGCTGCGAAGTTCTCGGAGGATTGCGCGCCGTCGATGATGGTCCAAGGCATGATCAGACGCTGGCGGGTGTTGCCCGCCCATTCGAAATACGTCACCGCGATACGGCCGTGCGGCCCCTCGGCTATCGCGCCGATGACGGAGGAATCTTCGAACGCACCGGCAAATCCTTCGTGCTGAAGGATACGCTCCTCGCGGTCCATCGACGTGGAGACATCCACGGCGATGACCAGGGCCAGATCGACGGCTCGCACGTCATGTGCACGAACGGGGCTCCATGCGCTGGCCGCGAGCCAGCATGCCATCCAAGACCCGATGACCCACCGTCTCCTCATACGTCCCTCCGCCGCGCCCGCTCCCCCAGCGTGGACCGTTTTAGAGTCGCAGCCGATTGTTGTGCGAGTATTTGAGAGACGCGCGATTTAGCGTATGTTCACATCATCAGTTGGGGCCCGTTCAACAGTATCGACGCGTGTCGGTCGCTTTGCGGCCGTTCTGTCATTGCGGGACCTCACCATGGATATGCACCGTTTCGGATGCATCCATTTCGACCCATCCATGCGGCGCGCTCTGCGCGACGACGGTATGGAACTGGCGTTCACCCGACACGAGCGTGCGCTGCTGGTGAAGTTCACGTCTGCGCGTCACCGTCTATTGAGCCGCGGACAGCTTCTCGAAGCCTTGCCTTCGCATGATCTTGGCACCAGCGACAGGACGATCGACTTTCTGGTCAACCGCCTGCGGCGCAAGCTGGGCGACAATGCACGCGCGCCTCGTTTCATCGCGACCCAATACGGCGAAGGTTACGTCTGGATCGCCGATCCGCCGCGGCAGGCGGCGGCGCCCACGCCAATCCTCTCCACCCTCACGACGCTCGGATCGGAAGAAGCGCCGCTTCTGGAGTGGCTGCACGCGACCTTGAGCGAAGCGCCCACCGATGCGCCGATGCCTTGCGGCATCGATGACAGAAGGATTTTCGCGGCGCGCTTTCTTCTGGAGCTGCATCTCGATCAGCACACGCCCATCGCGCGCATGACAAAGGGCGGCGCGCGGGCGCTGCAGACCTCGGCGCAGGCCCCATCGCGCAAATGGTCGATCCGGATCAGTCGTATTTGAGTTCGGTCGCCTTGCCACCGAATATCCGGTAGGCGAGGATCGTGTAGCCGCCGATGGCCGGCAGAACGAATACGGTTCCGGCGAGGATGATCAACAGGCTCTCGGGTGCGCTCGACGCATCATAGATCGTAAGCCTGTCAGGAACGACATACGGGTAGAAGGAATAGGCAAGGCCGGCGAATCCGAGTGAGAAGATCACGCCCATGCCAAGAAACGGGACGAGTGCGAAGCGATCATCGGCGCGCGGAAGACGTGCGACCAGCAACCATAGTCCGACGAACACCGCGGCGGTGACGATCGGCAGCGGCATGAGATAGAAGATCTCCGGCATCGTGAACCATTTGTCGAATATGCGGCCGGATGCGAATGGCGTTGCCAGCGAGATCAGGACCATGCCGAGCGCCGTCAGCGCCAGGCAGGCACGCATCCAGGAAACGGCCTTTTCCTGCAACTTTCCCTCGGTCTTGTAGATCAGCCAAGCTGCGCCCACCGCGCCGTAGGATGCGGCGAGGCATAGCGCCACCAGCGCCGCGAACGCCATCGAGGCGATGGCGAGGTCGAGCCCCAGAACGTAGATGCCGAGCATGTAGCCCTGCGACAGCGCGGCCATCAGCGATCCGACGAAGAACAGGCGGTTCCATACCTTTTTCGATTTCGCACTGACCTTGGAGCGGAAATCGAACGCAATACCGCGCAGGATCAACCCAACCAACAACACGAAGACCGGCAGATAGAGCGCGGTGAGGATAATCCCGTGCGCGATCGGAAACGCGACCAGCAACAGACCGATGGAGAGCACCAGCCAGGTTTCGTTGGCGTCCCAGAATGGCCCGATGGCCGCGACCATGGTGTCCTTTTCGGCGTCGTCTGCGAACAGCGAAAGGATGCCGATTCCAAGATCGAAGCCGTCGAGAATGACGTAGATGAGGATCGACACGCCCATCAGACCGGCAAAGATGAGAGGAAGCAGAAAGTCGCCGTCCAGTTCCATGTCAGCCTCTATTCGCCCGCCGCCAGCGCGCCGCCGGCAGCCTTGCCCATCGTCATCGTGTCGTCGCGCGGATCGGAATCCTGCTCAAGATTGCTATGGTGCGCCCGCACCGCCAATTTGTAGAGCACCGTCAGGTAGGTCACGATCAACACCGCATAGAGCGCGAGATATGTCGCAAGCGTCAGTCCGACATGCGATCCGGGGACCGGTGCGACCGCGTCAGCGGTCTTGATGACCCCCGATACGAGCCAGGGCTGCCTCCCGATCTCGGTCGTGTACCAGCCGGCAAGCGTCGCCACCCAGCCGGAGAACGCCATGCCGGCGAGAATGAACGCCATAGGGCGGTTGATGTCATCCTTGCGCCAGAGCATCCAACCGGCGGCCCATGAAACCGCGAGCATCAGCATGCCGATGCCGACCATGACACGGAACGAGACGAAGAGCGGCAGCACGGGCGGATGTTCCGCCGTGCCGTCCTCTGCCACGAAATCGTTGAGGCCCGGTACGACGCCGTCAAGATGATGTTTCAGGATGAGGCTGGCGCCGCCGGGGACACCGATTTCGTAGTGGTTTTCCCGTGTTTCCTCGTCGGGTATCGCAAACAGGATCAGCGGCGCATGGCCTTGCGTCTCCCAGTTGGCCTCCATCGCGGCGACCTTCTGCGGCTGGTGCTCCAGCGTGTTCAACCCATGCATGTCGCCGGCGAATATCTGCAGAGGGATGAGCACGGCAGCCATGTAAACGCCGGTTCGCAAGGCCTTGTACATCTGCTCGGACCGGTCGCCATAGAGCCACCGGAGAGCCGAGAGGCCCGCGATGAGGAAGGCGACCGTCAGGCCGGAGGCCAGCAGCATGTGGACCAGCCGATACGGCATCGACGGATTGAAGACGATTGCGAGCCAATCGGTCGCATGCGCGACCCCGTCACGCATCTCGAAGCCTTGCGGCGTATGCATCCAGGAATTGAGCGCGATGATCCAGAAAGCCGACATGGTCGTGCCGAAGGCGACCAGGAAGGTCGCCAGCGAGTGGATGAAATTGGAAACGCGCGAGAAGCCGAACAGCATGATGCCGAGGAACACGGCTTCCAGGAAGAAGGCAGTCAGAACCTCATAGGCCAGGAGCGGACCGGCGATATTGCCGACCGTTTCCATGAAACCAGGCCAGTTGGTGCCGAACTGGAAGCTCATCGTGATGCCCGAGACGACGCCGAGCGCGAAGGAGAGGGCAAAGACCTTTACCCAGAAGAAATACGCCTTCATCCAGGCGTCGTCGCCGGTGCGGCTGTAACGCCACTTGAAGAACAGCAACACCCAGCCAAGCGCGATGGTTATGGTCGGGAACAGGATGTGGAACGAAATATTCGCCGCGAATTGAATGCGAGACAGGATGAGGGCGTCCATTTCGGTGCTCACTTTCTCTCCTCGATCGCAAGAATATGGCGCCCGTGCCGCATTCCGCCAGCGTCAATTCTGTCGCACCGCCAGAATGTCGCAGAGCCCCCCTCATCTGCAAGCCACCAGTCGCCGCGTCGCTGCTTTTTCCTTTGACGACTTCGGGTTATGGTAGCCTTCGCGTCGAAGGAGGTGGTGTGATGGTGATGTATCTGATTGGCTACGAAGGCCGGGGAGAGCGTCCCTATGATCGCCTGCAGGAGGCCATCGACCAACGCGGCGGGGTCCATCTCATCGACAATCTATGGGCGCTGGAATGCGACAGCGACGCCGCCTCTTTGCGCGACTGGGTTCACGACATGATGGACGATGATGATGCGATCATCGTCATGCAACTCAAGAACGGCAACCACTGGGCCAGCCGCCATCTCAAAACCAGCGTGAACGACTGGCTGAAAACGCATATCTGACGGTAACGCCATTGCCTTGGCGGATGACGACGCCATTTCTGGGCCATCCGCCGCAGCTTCCAATCCCACACCTCTGAGCACCCGACCCCGCATGTTACGACAATGGCAATGGCGGTTTCGCCAATGGACACGCCGCCTCTGGGTTCGTGCCACGCTTCTCTCCCTGCTCGGCGTTGCCACGGCATTTGCCGGGATCCTTCTCGATCCGATGATCCCCGACGATGTCGAGGAGATCATCGGTGCCGATTCGATCGAGCAGATCCTGAACATCCTCGCCACGAGCATGCTGACGATCACGACGTTCTCGCTCAGCACAATGGTCGCCGCGTATTCCGCATCGACGCAGACTGTAACCCCGCGTGCAACGCGGTTGCTCGTCTCCGATACGACCACCCATAACGTGCTGGCGACGTTCATCGGCACGTTTCTCTACAGTCTCGTCGGCATCATCGTTCTGTCGATGGAAGCCTATGGGGGTGGCGGGCGTGTCGTGCTTTTTATCGTCACGCTGGCGGTAATTCTCGCCGTGGTGACCGCGCTGTTACGCTGGATCGACCACCTGACGCATTTCGGCCGCGTCAACGACACGACAAAATCGGTGGAAGAGGCGGTTCGGGGCGCACTTGAAAGCCGCCGCGAGCAACCGTTTCTCGGGGCCAATCCTCTCGAAGATCCTGCAAGCGACGTCCCTGCCGATGCGAGCGCTGTCACCATGGCGCAGATCGGCTACATACAGCATGCGGACATGGCGCAGTTGCAGAAGGCGGCCGAGGAGGCGGGCGCGCTGATCTACATCGTCGCCGCGCCTGGTACGTTCGTGCACCCCGGCCGACCGATCGCCTATGTCAGCGACGACCGGCTGGATCCGGACGCAGTTCGTGCCGCCTTCACGGTCGAAGACGAGCGCAGCTATGATCAGGATCCGCTTTTCGGCTTGGCGGTCATGGCAGAAATCGCGTCCCGTGCCCTGTCGCCCGGCATCAATGACCCTGGGACGGCAATCGATGTGCTTGGCCGCCTGGTCCGGCTTCTGGCGTTGTGGCGTGAGCGACCGGCCGATATTCCGGTGACCTTCGACCGTCTCTACCTGCCCGCAATCGCGATCGATGAATGCTTCGACCATGCCTTCACGCCGATCGCACGCGATGGAGCCGGCATGATCGAAGTTCAGCTCAGGCTGCAGAAGACGTTCGCGGCGCTTTACCACATGGGAGACGGCGCGATGCGCCGCTCGGCCATCAACCATGCGGCGGGCGCATGCAAGCGGGCTGTTGGTGCATTGGAGATGGAAGAGGATCGGGAAAGAGTACGCGCGGCCCACAAGGCTGTAGCGGCCGCCTCCGGCCAGAGCCGTTAGCTGGAGCGCGTGCGACGACGCTCCGCCTGCTCCATTCGGCGCAACAAGTCACGCATCGGCTCGGGCGTCTCGTCTTCAAGGCGAAAGGACGGAATCCGTCCAAGCATGCGACGGTTCGGTGCGGTCTGAATGTTGTTCAGCACCGCACGGTCGATGGCCGGATCAGCCGCGCGCTCATTTGCATTTTGTCTCTGCATGATCGGTTCAGTCTTGTGTTTCAGGACCGTGAAACCCTCGGATGCCGCAATGGTTCCAAGAAGTAATAACCCGAAACGGTAAATACAATATTTCGAAAATCTTAAACACAAGGGCATGTCGCAGATGGCCCCGACACCCGCGGGACCAACCGAAATAGCCTTACCATTGATCGCGGAGATGCCGCTCTACTGAAGAGCGCCAACCGGTACGTCGCTGCCGTACTCGATGGAGACCCAGCGGCCTGAATGAAACGACGCCTGCCGCTTCAAGAAGACATAGGGCGTTTCCGTCCAGAGCCGGACCTCCCGGTCCAGATTGTCCAGGATGAAATCGCCTTCGGACGTGCGAAGCGTCAAGACAGCGTGGCCCTCGCCGTCTCTTTTGCGCACGACGGTGATCAACAGATCGTTGGCCGAAAACCCGCGCTCCATCAACATGAGGCGCTTCAGAAGCACGTAATCCTCACAGTCGCCTTCAAGCTCGGGATAGGACCACAATTCCTCAATGCCATGCATGTCCTCGTCCGTACGCGGGACGATTGCGTCGTTGACGCTCAGATTGACCTCACGCACGACCTCCCATCCGAAGTCGGTGACCCGCGGCGCGGCGGTGGGCTGGGCCCGAAGATTGCATTCGGAGACGTTGCGCTTGCAGAACTCGTAGTGCCCGATCGGCTGCGAAGTGACCGCACCAACCATCATCGAACGGTGGTCCGGCTCGACTGCGTCGGCCGGAGGCGTCCAAAAAAGCGCGACAGCTGCCATTGCAGCCAGTCCGGCCGCGCCCAGACCTCGAAGCGAATAGACCACCTGTTCACCCCACTCTTATCGTTAATAAAGAGTTAAATTTGGTGAGCAGGGAAAGTCAATCGACGAAAAAGGCGTTCATCCGTTATGGTTACCAAAAGCCCACGGACTGTGTTCACAGCGTAACACTTCGTGAGGCTTATTGGAAGCGATGGCGCTTTCCGGGCAATTTCCAGCTGGTGCCCGTTGCACGTTTTATGACCCTCACACAGCCAATCGGCTGATCAGCCTTGGTGGATGAGATCGCGAATCGCCTGCAGCATCCGCTCGATGTCCTGCGGGCGGGAGAGACGGTGATCGCCATCGCGAACGAGTGTGAGAACGACATCATCGGCAGGCAGATGTTCGACCAGACGGAGCGCATGAGTATGCGGCACGTCGGGATCGGCCATGCCCTGGATGATATGGATCGGGCAGCCCGCATCGATCACGCCGTTGAGTACGCGATTGCGACGGCCATCCTCGAACAGCGCGCGGGTAAAGACGTTCGGCTCCGGACCGTAGGGAGTCGGCTCCTCGAAATAGCCTTTGGATTCAAGGTCGCTCTTCTGCGCCTCGGTCAGTTCCGGCTCCATCAGTTCGATCGTGAAATCGGGCGCAGGCGCCAGGAGAATGAGACCAGCGATGCGATCGGCCTCGCCCCGGCGCTGAAATTCCTGAACGAGCCGCAGCGCGATCCAGGCCCCCATCGAAGAGCCGACCAGAATCTGCGGGCCGGGCGCCTCCTGACCCATCACCGCCAGGCTCTCCTCCAGCCAGCGCGATATCGTCCCGTCGCGAAAATCGCCGCCTGAGCGGCCATGCCCCGAATAGTCGAACCGCGTGCAGGCAAGGCCTTCCGCGCCACAATAGCGGTCGAGTTCGACAGCCTTGGTCCCATCCATGTCGGAGCGATAGCCGCCGAGCCATACAAGTCCCGGCCGGCCGACAGCATCACGGGGCGCGCGGCGCACCAATGCAATCGTCCGCTTGGTTGCGCCCTCACCTACAGTCAGCGTCGTCGTGCCGTGGCTTTCAACCGTCATGTCTCATCCCTCAACATGGCCTGATCTCAGTAATTCCCGAAGCCCACTCACTGTCCGGGATGATTTTTTCGCCGGGGCATGCTATTGACTTGCCCGGTTCGATCACGACATTGCGGCAGATCACGCAATGCCGAGGGCCGGCATATGCGATATTCCATGCATCGGTTCAACAATTCGAGGAGAATACGACCATTCGCAGACCATTCAGAGCCCCACCGCCGACCAGGGAAGGGCCGCGCGCCAACGAGGAGATCCGGGTCGACCGGGTCCAGCTTATCGATTCCGAGGGTGAGAACCGGGGCGTCGTCCCCATTCGCGAGGCGCTGGAAATCGCCGCCGACGCAGGTCTCGATCTCGTGGAAATTTCGCCGAACGCCGATCCCCCGGTCTGCAAGATCCAGGACCTCGGCAAGCTGAAATACGAAAAGCAGAAGAAGGCCGCCGAGGCGCGCAAGAAGCAGAAGACCGTCGAGGTCAAAGAAATCAAGATGCGCCCGAACATCGACACGCATGATTATGACGTGAAGATGCGCGCCATGAACCGCTTCTTCGACGAAGGCGACAAGGTCAAGGTGACGCTGCGATTCCGCGGGCGCGAAATGGCGCACCAGGAACTCGGCATGAAGCTGCTGCAGAAGGTCAAGGAGCAGACGGCGGAGATCGCCAAGGTCGAGGCCGAACCGAAGCTCGAGGGCCGTCAGATGATGATGGTGCTGGCGCCGCGCTAGAGGCGGCCGCTTCCGCTGATCAATGCCCCTCCCCACAAAGAATGCGGGAGGGGCATTTTGTTTTTCGGACGATTTTCCCCGATGGATGATCCAGCCAGTTCCCGCGTGGTCCTGCAAAAGTTTCAGCGGTTGCGCCGACTGGTTCTCGCCTCGATCCTTGGCGCCGTCATTCTGGCGCTGCTGTTCGTGCGCTCACGCTGGCAATCAGAAGCCATTCACGAAACGATCGAGATTCTCGGGCTCGCCTGCATTGCCGCCGGGATATTGGGCCGCCTGTGGTGCACGCTCTATATAGGCGGGCGAAAGGCGGACGAAATCGTCGACGGCGGGCCGTATTCCATCACACGCAATCCGCTCTATCTCTTTTCGACGCTCGCTGCCGCCGGTGTCGGAGCCCAGACCGGAAGCCTTTTGGTGACGGCATTCTTCGCCATCGGCTCGGCTCTCGCCTTTCACGTCGTTATCGCCCGTGAGGAACAGTATCTGGCAGAACGCTTTGGCGACCCGTATGCGGCCTACATGGCGCGAGTACCGCGCTTCCTTCCGCGGCCAAGCCTCTTCCAGACCGACGACGTGCTGACCGTCCGCCCGGCCCGGCTTTACCGGACCTTTGCGGACGGCCTCGTCTTCTTCCTGGCGATGCCGCTTCTCGAGACGGTCGAATACCTTCAGGACAGTGGTGTGCTACCGGTCATTCTGCACCTCTACTGAGCGGCGTCCCATCATGCAGCCTTGGCGACAGCATCTCCCCGGCCGAGCGTGGCAAACGGATAGTCGGTGTAACCTTCCGCTCCACCTCCATAGAACGTGTCCTTGTCCTGCGGATTGAGCGCCGCTCCCGTGCGGAATCGCTCCGGCAGATCAGGATTGGCGATGAATGCCTTGCCGACTGACACAGCATCTGCATGGCCGCTCCTGATCGCTTCCGCCGACCGTTCGGCATCGTATTCGCCGTTGGCAATATAAAAGCCGGTCCAATCGGAACGCAGTGTACGGATCAGCGCCTCGCCCTTCTCGTCGCCCGCCGTCCCGAAGCTTTCCACCACATGCAGGTAGGCCAGCCCGCGCGTGTCGAGCGCCTTGTAAAGCGCGGAAAACAGCCCGTGCGGATCGCTGTCGGTGATGTCGTTGGCTTGGCCTCGCGGCGACAGCCGGATGCCGACGCGGCCGGCACCGATCTCCGCGATCACGCGATCACACACCTCCAATGTCAGACGCATGCGATTATCGATCGATCCGCCATAGGCGTCTGTCCGGTCATTCGCGCCATCCTGAAGGAACTGGTCGAGCAGATAGCCATTTGCGGAATGGATTTCGACACCGTCGAAACCGGCGGCAATGGCGGACCGCGCCGCATGGCCATAGTCCTCGATCAGCGCGGCGATCTCGTCGCCTTCAAGAGCGCGCGGCTTTGACGTATCCTCGAACCCATTGCTCGTGAACGTCTTCGACCGGGCGCGGCGGTTGCTGGACGACACCGGGGCCTGGCCGTCGGGAAGCAGGGACGTGTGAGAAATTCTGCCGACATGCCAAAGTTGGCAGAAGATGCGGCCACCATTGGCATGGACGGCGGAGGTGATCGGCTTCCATGCCTCGACTTGCGCGTCGGTATATATGCCGGGCGTATCGATATATCCTTTGCCCAAGGGCGATATTTGCGTGGCTTCGGAGACGATCAAACCAGCCGAAGCGCGTTGCGCATAGTAAGTCGCGGCAAGCGGCTTCGGCGTGCCGTCGGGATTTGCACGGTTGCGCGTCAGCGGCGCCATGAAAATTCGGTTTGGAATTGTGAGCTCGCCCATTTCCGTCGGCGAGAACATCTGATGTGTCATGAACTAAGCCTCAAATCTGAAGGTGCGCCATAGGGCGTCAATCGATCGCTTGGACATGGGGACGGCAGCCCGATGGTCAAGTGAACGCATTGGGCAGCATGAGTGAACGCTTGATGGCGGTTTTCGAACGGCGAGGCCTTGCACATTCGCGCGCTTATGGGTAAGGGAGCGCGTTCGAACCGGCCGGCAGGGCATGCCGTGGCGGTTCACAATGCTTGCGGAGGACGGTTCGTCTCGTTTCCGCAGACCAACAACCAAGCGTTCCGGCTCAGTCTCGGTCAGCCAGCCTCAGGGCAGGCCCGACGTCCAAGGACATCGCGGCACTGATCATAGCCTCGAACGCGCATAGGAGAAGCAAAATGCCCAAGATGAAGACGAAGGCATCCGCGAAAAAGCGGTTCAAGATCACCGGCTCCGGCAAGGTGCTGGCGGCAGCTGCCGGTAAGCGGCATGGCATGATCAAGCGGTCCAACAAGTTCATTCGCGACGCCCGCGGCACGATGGTTCTCTCCGAGGCCGATGCCAAGATCGTCAAGAAGTTCCTTCCGAACGGTCTTTGAGACCTTCGATCAGACCGACATTTAAGGAGATCATACCATGGCACGCGTCAAGAGAGGCGTTACCGCCCACGCCAAGCACAAGAAGGTCCTGAAGAAAGCTAAGGGCTTTTACGGCCGTCGCAAGAACACGATCCGCGCAGCCAAGGCTGCCGTCGATCGTTCGATGCAGTTCGCCTATCGCGACCGCAAGGTCCGCAAGCGCAACTTCCGTGCGCTCTGGGTTCAGCGCATCAACGCGGCCGTTCGCGAACACGGCCTGACCTATGGCCGTTTCATCGACGGCTTGACCAAGGCCGGCATCGAGGTCGACCGCAAGGTTCTTTCCGACATGGCTATCCACGAGCCCGAAGCATTCGGTGCCTTGGTTGCCAGCGCCAAGAAGGCATTGGAATACCTCAAGGATACGACGCCGAACGCTTTTGAAAGCGCTGTCCGTTAGTCAGCGCTTTTCCAAGCATACATGGATTTGGGAAACCCGCGCTGGCTCGAGGCCTTGCGCGGGTTTTTGCTTTTCAGGGGTGGTCGGACGACCTTTCACCGGCCCGCCCTTTCTGATTAAAGCCTGGCACAACGGTTCAGGCGACACGCAAGATGCAGGACATGGAATGAGCGATCTCGTCCAACTGGAAGAACAGATCATGGCGGAGATTTCCGCCGCCGATGATGAGCCCGCCATCGAAGCGGTGCGAGTGGCGGCACTCGGCAAGAAGGGGTCGGTTTCCGAAAAGCTCAAGACGCTTGGGGCGATGAGCCCGGAAGAGCGGCAGACCATGGGTCCGGCGATCAACGGGCTCAAGAGCAGGATCGCCGACGCCATCGCCGAGCGCAAACAGGCACTGAAGGCCAAGGCGATCGAGGCAAGGCTCGAGCGCGAGCGGGTCGATGTCACGCTTCCCACACGGCCGTCGCCGGTCGAGACCGGCCGCATCCATCCGATCAGCCAGGTCATCGATGAGATCACCGCAATCTTCGGGGACATGGGCTTCTCGATCGCCGAAGGCCCGGATATCGAAACGGACTACTACAACTTCACCGCGCTGAACTTCCCCGAAGGCCATCCGGCGCGTGAGATGCACGATACGTTCTTCTTCGCCAAGGACGACAAGGGCGAGGCCAAGGTGCTGCGCACCCACACCTCTCCCGTGCAGATCCGTACGATGGAAAGCCAGAAGCCGCCGATCCGCATCGTCATCCCCGGCAAGACCTATCGTCAGGATTCCGACGCCACGCACTCGCCGATGTTTCATCAGATCGAGGGTCTCGTCATCGACAAGACCGCGAATGTCGCAAACATGAAGTGGGTCCTGACGGAATTCTGCAAGACGTTCTTCGAGGTGCCGCAGGTCAAGATGCGCTTCCGGCCATCGTTCTTCCCATTCACCGAACCGAGCCTGGAGGTCGATATCCAGTGCGACCGGTCGGGATCGGAAGTGAAATTCGGCGAAGGCGACGACTGGATGGAAATCCTCGGCTGCGGCATGGTTCACCCGAACGTGTTGCGGGCCGGCGGTCTCGATCCCGACGAGTACCAGGGCTTTGCCTGGGGCATGGGCATCGACCGCATCGCCATGCTGAAATACGGCATGCCGGATTTGCGCGCCTTTTTCGACGCCGATGTGCGTTGGCTCAACCATTACGGTTTCCGCCCGCTCGACATGCCGACCCTGTTCGGCGGCCTCAGCAGCTAGGTGCCGGCAGGGAGCGCGACCGTCCGCATCTTTGCGTCACAATGGAGCTGACCATGTCCCATACCGGATCCTGCCGCTGCGGCGTCATATCCGCCGATGCACACGGCGAACCCTTTCGCCGGGCCTATTGCCATTGCCGCGATTGCCGCAAGCAAACCGGCGCGCCCGTAATGGCGTTCGTCGGGTTCAAGGATGAAGACCTGACCTTTTTCGGAGAGCCGCAGAGCTATCGTTTCGGCGGCGTGGAGCGGGTTTTCTGTGGCCGCTGCGGCAGCCAGATCGGCTATCGCGACGAGGAACTGCCCGGCCGCATCTATCTGACGCTGGGCTTCATGGACGAACCGCAGAACCATCCGCCCGCCTTCCATGCCTTTACCAAGCGGCAGCTTCCCTTTGTCGAACTCGCCGACGACCTGCCCCATTTCGATGGCTTCCCGCCGGAACGCTGAAACCCTCAAGGGACGACCAGACCAATGAAATTCACACTCTCCTGGCTCAAGGAGCACCTTGAGACCGATGCCACGCTGGAAGAGATCGCCGAGCGACTGACGGCGATCGGACTTGAAGTTGAAAGCATCGATGACAAGGCGGCGCTGAAGCCTTTCACCATCGCGCGCGTGCTGAGCGCAGAAAAGCACCCGGATGCCGACAAGCTTCAGGTCCTGACGGTCGACACTGGATCGGGCACGCCGGTACAGGTCGTCTGCGGCGCGCCGAACGCGCGCGCTGGCCTCGTTGGCGCATTCGCCGCGCCCGGCTCCTATGTGCCTGGAATCGACGTCACGCTTTCGGTCGGCAACATTCGCGGGGTGGAAAGCCGGGGCATGATGTGCTCGGAACGCGAATTGCAGATGTCGGACGAGCATTCGGGCATTATCGATCTTGATGACGACGCACCTGTCGGTCAGTCCTTCGCCGCCTATGCGGGCCTTGACGATCCTGTCATCGAAATCGGCCTGACGCCCAATCACCCGGAAGCGACGGGCGTTTACGGCATCGCGCGCGATCTGGCGGCAGCCGGTATCGGCCGCCTCAAGGAGACGGCGATCGAGCCTGTCCGCGCGGAAGGTGCGTGCCCGGTCAATGTCGCGATCGAGGCCGGCGATCTTTGTCCCGGTTTTGCCTTGCGGCGCGTCAAGGGTGTGACCAACGGCCCAAGCCCGCGCTGGATGCAACAGCGCCTTCTGGCCATCGGGCTGCGTCCGATCAATGCATTGGTCGACATCACCAACTACATGACGTTCGACCGCGGACGTCCGCTGCACGTCTTCGACGCCGCCAAGGTCGCGGGGAACCTGACCATCCGCCGCGCACGCGATGGCGAAACCCTTCTGGCTCTGGACGAACGCACCTATCGGCTCACCCCGGAGATGTGCGTGATCGCCGACGAGCGCGGTGTGGAATCGCTCGCCGGCATCATGGGTGGGGAGCATTCTGGCTGCGACGAGACCACGACCGACGTGTTGATCGAATCGGCACTTTGGGATCCGATCGCGACCGCAAAGGCTGGCCGGTCGCTCGGCATCATCACGGATGCGCGCTATCGCTTCGAACGCGGTGTCGACCCGGAGTTCATGATCCCCGGATTGGATCTTGCAACGCACCTTGTCATGCAGATTTGCGGCGGGACGCCGAGCGAGATGGAAGTCGCGGGCTACCGGCCGCCGGAGCGCAAGGTCGTCAGCTTCCCGTTCTCCGAGGTGAAGCGGCTGACCGGCCTTGACGTGCCGGCGGGTGAAGCGACGGACATCCTGACGCGCCTCGGCTTCGAGCCGATCGGCAGCGGCGAGGTGATCGAGGTCAAGGTCCCCACATGGCGCCCCGATGTCGACGGCAAGGCCGACCTCGTCGAAGAGGTCATGCGCATCAAAGGTGTCGACCACATTGCTCCATTGCCGCTGGAAACCCACAGTGCGGTCAACGGCAGGATCTTGACGACGTTGCAGATCCGCACGCGCCTGGCACGCCGCGCACTTGCTGCCCGCGGCATGCTGGAAGCGGTGACGTGGTCGTTCATTCCCGAGGCGCATGCGAAAGCGTTCGGCGGGGGCGCCGCGGGCCTCAAGCTTGCCAACCCGATCGCAGCCGACATGTCGGACATGCGCCCATCGCTGCTGCCTGGTCTACTGGCGGCTGCCCAGCGCAACACGGATCGCGGGTTCGGTGATGCCGCGCTGTTCGAAGTGTCGGGGACGTATGAAAGCGATGCGCCTGACGGTCAGCGACGCGTTGCCGGCGGCGTGCGCCGCGGCACGGCCAAGTTCGGTGGCGCCAGCCGCCACTGGGACGGGGCGGCCAAGCCGGTCGATGTCTTCGACGCCAAGGCCGATGCGATCGCCGCGCTGGAAGCGGCCGGCGCGCCGGTGGACAAGCTGCAGATCGAACCCGGCGGCCCTGAATGGTATCACCCCGGCCGCTCGGGCACGATCAGGCTCGGACCGAAGATGGTGCTCGCCCATTTCGGGGAGTTTCATCCCATCACGCTCGAAACGCTGGACGTCTCTGGTCCACTGACCGGCTTTGAGGTCTTCCTCGACGCCATCCCCGAGCCAAAGCGCAAGGCAACGCGCACCAAGCCGTCGCTCACTCTGTCGCCGCTGCAGGCCGTCAAGCGTGATTTCGCCTTCGTGGTGGACAAGGCCGTCAAGGCTGCCGACCTCGTCAAGGCCGCGTCCGGCGCCGACAAGAAGCTGATCGCCGGCATCACCGTGTTCGATCTTTTCGAAGGCGCGGCGCTCGGCGAAGGCAAGAAATCTGTGGCCATCGAGGTCACGATCCAGCCGCTTGACCGGACACTGACGGACGAGGACCTGGAGGCACTGGCCGGCAAGGTCGTCGACAACGTCACCAAATCCACCGGCGGCACGCTGAGGCGCTGATCGATCCTGGATGTCGCTGCCGAAACCATCCGTCCGGCAGGGACATCCGATCGCATCTCCGCAGGACGAATACAGCCGATCTCGGAACAAACTGGCCTTTCCCGCGTCTGGTGCAGAGACACCGAATCCGAGCGGATGCCATGCCTTCCTATTCTCCTTCGCCTATCGTCGTCGGTCGCCATCCGGTGCACGGCGCACTCGTCGCCTTCCCCATCGTCTGCTTCACGCTGACGCTCCTCAGCGATGTCGCCTACTGGCAGACGTCCAATCTGCTCTGGCAGCATTTCGCCGAGTGGTTGCTGCTTGTCGGGGTGGTCATGGGAGCGCTGGCCGCCGTCGCGGGCATCGTCGACCATGTGCTGCATCGCCATATGCGTTCTCCGGGCGCAGGTTGGCCCTATGCCATCGGCTCCGGCCTGGTTCTTCTGCTCGCCTTCATTAACAATTTCGTTCACGCCGGTGACGGCTGGACCGGTGTCATGCCCTATGGGCTGGCGCTGTCGGCCATCACGGTCATCGCTCTGGTCGTTACCGAAGTCATCGGCCACGCGACAATCCACCGACGCGGCGCGGGAGTATACGTCAATGACTGACCGTCTTTGGAGCCGAGGCATTGTCCTTGCCGGTGGCTGCACGATGTTTCTGGCACTTGCCGGCTGCGGCAATGGATCCGATTTCGATGTGACGCAGCAGATCGGGCCCGACCCGGAGTTGCCCGAACCCAGCATGAGCCTCTGGCCCGATCTCAAGGTGGCTGAAGTCACGGGTTGGCAAGACGGCGAGACGCCGACCGTGCCAGAGGGGCTGACTGTATCCGCCTACGCGAAAGACCTCGCCAACCCGCGCACGGTCCACACGCTGCCCAATGGAGACGTTATCGTCATCCAGTCGCGCGCGCCGGCCGGCAAGCCACTCGATCGCCCCAAGGACTACATTCGCGGCTGGATCATGTCGATTGCCCATGGCGGCGGTGGCGGCGCGCAACCGGAAAGCAACATCGCGACCTTGCTGCGCGACACCGACCGCGACGGTACGGTGGACGAACGAAGCGACCTGCTGACCGGCCTCAACTCGCCCTTTGGCGTCGCCTGGTACGACGGCACACTCTACATCGCCGCTGCCGATGCGATCCTTGCATATCCCTATGAGCTGGGGACGAGCGAAATTTCGGCCGAGCCGGAGATCCTGACACCGCTTCCCGGCGGGCCCATCAACCATCACTGGACCAAGGATCTGGCCGTCAGCCCGGATGGGCGGTTTCTCTACGCCTCCGTCGGCTCGAACTCCAATATCGCCGAACGCGGACTTGAAGCCGAAAAGGGCCGCGCGGCAATTTGGCAGGTCGACCGCGAGACCGGCGCGGCGCGGGTTTTCGCCTCGGGCCTTCGCAATCCGAACGGCCTCAACATCCATCCCGAGACCGGAGAACTCTGGACCGTCGTGAACGAACGCGACGAGCTGGGCCCCAACCTCGTCCCCGATTACATGACTTCGGTCGAGGATGGGGCCTTCTACGGCTGGCCGTGGAGCTATTACGGCGAGCATGTCGACGAACGCGTGCATCCACCACGTCCCGACATGGTGGCATCCGCAACATCACCGGATTATGCGCTATCGAGCCACGTCGCGGCGTTGGGCCTGACATTCTCCAACGATTCCGCGATGCCGGAAGCCTATGGCAACGGTGCGTTCATCGGCGAACACGGCAGTTGGAACCGCAGTGCGTTCAACGGCTACAAGGTCGTCTATGTGCCTTTCGAGAATGGCGAACCCGCCGGAATGGCGCAGGACGTCGTGACGGGCTTCCTTGATGGAGACCAGGCGAAGGGCCGTCCGGTCGGTGTCGCGATCGACGGCACAGGTGCACTTCTCGTCGCCGACGATGCCGGGAACACCGTTTGGAGGGTTGCCGCCGCCGATGGATCCGTCACGGATGAGCCAGTGCCGACGGACCGGATCGAGCAGGCGGCTGACGCTGCAGCAGAGAGCGACGCAGCCGCGCCGCAGGAGGCCGTCGATTCTCAGCCGACTCAGCCCGAAAATGCTGGTGAGCCAGCAGCGCAGGGCGAAGGGGAGCCGGCAGACACCGAGGCACCGGCCGAGGGGCAGCCGTCGCAGACGGACATTGCCCCCGCGACACAGCCAGAAGGGACCGTCGACGACGGAGACGGTGCGCAGGATCAGTAGCAGGTCTCCGACGACTGTATGTCGCGGCGACGGGGTAAGGCCTCCTTCGGCCTCCTGCCCTTTTCGATGGGCGCCGCGTCGGCTATGCCTCTCTTCCGCGTGAAGGGACAGCCGACATGAACCCCATTCTCAACACAGACAGCTACAAGTACTCGCATTTCGCGCAGTATCCGCCGGACACCGCGGCCATATCCGCCTATATCGAATCGCGGCCGGGCGGGGTCTATGACCACGTGCTGTTCTTCGGCCTCCAGATGTTTCTCAAGGCCTATCTGACACGGCTCGTCACGCTCGAAGACGTCGAAGAGGCAGCCGATCTCGTAACCGCGCACGGGTTGCCCTTTCACCGCGAGGGGTGGGAACTCCTCGTTGCGCGCCATGGCGGGGCGATGCCGATCGAGATCGAAGCGCTGCCTGAGGGCATGGTCGTGCCATCGGGAACGCCGCTCGTCCAGGTCAAGAATACCGATCCCGACTTCTTCTGGCTGCCGACGTTCATCGAGACCGCCCTGCTGCGTGCCGTATGGTATCCTTCAACCGTCGCTACCGTTTCGCACGCCGTACGCCAGATGATCGCAGCATCGCTGGAGCGGACCTGCGAGACGCCCGAGGAGGTCCTGCCGTTCCGGCTCCACGATTTCGGAGCTCGTGGCGCGACCTCGGCCGAGCAGGCCGGCATCGGCGGCGTTGCCCATCTCGTCAATTTCCTCGGAACCGACACGGTGGCCGGCGTCGTCTATGCACGGCGCTACTACCACGAAGCGATGGCGGGATTTTCCATCCCGGCCGCCGAGCATTCGACGATGACGAGTTGGGGCGAGGACCGTGAAGCGGACGCCTATCGCAACATGCTTGTTCAGTTCGGCGGCAAGGACAAACTGGTCGCCGTCGTATCCGACAGCTACGATCTTTATCGCGCGGTGAAGAAGATCTGGGGCCAGGAATTGCGGGCCGAGGTCGAGGCGACCGGTGGAACGCTGGTGGTCCGGCCCGATTCCGGAGATGCCGCCCGCGTGCCCATCGACACCATCGAGATGCTGGGCGAAATCTTCGGCTTCACGGTGAACGGCAAGGGCTACAAAGTGCTGAATCCGGCGGTGCGCGTCATTCAGGGCGACGGCATATCACCGGCGATGATCAAGCGCCTTCTCACAGGCCTGGAGGATCGCGGTTGGTCGTCTGAGAACCTCGCCTTCGGCATGGGTGGCGGTCTGCTGCAAAAGGTCAATCGCGATACTCTGCGTTTCGCCATGAAGGCCAATGCCCGCCAGGATCGGGACGGTCAATGGACCGGGATTCACAAGGATCCGAAAACCGACCCCGGCAAGGCATCGAAGCGGTCACGGCAGGCGGTCGTCATGGAAAACGAGAGCCCCGTGGCGGTCCCGCTGCGTGACCTCGGCGAACGCCAGAACCTGCTGCAGCCGGTATGGCGCAACGGCGAATTGCTCAAGGACTGGACGCTCGAGACAATCCGCCGAAGGGCGGCTGGCTGAGGCGCGTCGCCCAACATGAAGAGGACTTGCCACATGTTCCGATGGGGAATTTTGTCGACCGCCAAGATCGGCCGCGATCAGGTGATCCCGCAATTGCTGGATGCGCAGAATTGCGTGGTCACGGCGATCGCCAGCCGCAGTGCCGACAGCGGCGCCAGCGTCGCGGAGCGCTTCTCCATCGCGCATGTCTTCGATTCCTACGATGCACTCCTCGCCTCGGACACCGTTGACGGTGTGTATATTCCGCTGCCGACCAGCCAGCATGTGGAATGGGCGATCCGGGCTGCCGACGCAGGCAAGCACGTGCTTGTCGAGAAGCCTCTGGCCCTCGATGCGGCATCGATCGACGAGGTCATCGCGGCGCGCGAGCGCAACGGTGTCCTGATCTGCGAGGCCTTCATGGTCTTCTACCATCCGCAATGGCAGAAGGTGCGGTCGCTGATTGCCGAAGGCGCGATCGGAACGCTCAGGCATGTTCAAGGCGCGTTCACCTATTTCAACACGGATGCGGCCAATATGCGAAACAAGGTCGAGCTCGGCGGCGGGGGCCTGCTCGACATCGGCGTTTACCCGACTGTCACCACGCGCATCGCCACCGGCGCGGAGCCGAAGCGCATCCAGGCAACGATCGATCGCGATCCGACCTTCGGCACGGACCGCTATGCCAGCGTGAAAGCCGATTTCGGCGCTTTCGATCTACAGTTCTATTGTTCGACGCAGATGTCGCTCCGCCAGTCGATGGTCTTCCATGGCGATGCCGGCCTGATCGAGGTCGACGCACCGTTCAATGCCGGAGACTACGGCCATGCCGCCATTACCCTGCATGGGCGCAGGCACGATCATGCCGAAACGTTCCGTTTTCCCGGCGTGCGGCAATACCGGTTGCAGGCAGAGGCCTTCGTCAAGAAATTGTCGGGCGAGGATGTCGATGTTTTCACGCTGGAAAGTTCACGGTCCAACCAGGCAACGATCGACGCAATCTTCCGCGCCGGAAAGCATGACGGCTGGGAGACGGTCTGACACGCCTCAGGTTCCGGCCCCTTTGCGGTCTTCAGCGCTTGAAGACCAGCTTGGAATAGCCGGTATAGGCGAAGATCGTCGCAGAGGCGGAGCCGAGCGTTAGCGCAATCAGCGGCTCGATCCGCGGAAATGCGATCAGCAGTCCGGAATAAACGCCATAGTTGATCAGGCTGCCCAGCATCCCGACGGAGCCGTAGCGCATACCCTCGATCGCGACGTGATGACGGCTCGCGCCGAAGGTGAACCGCCGGTTCAGCGTCCACGTCACGCAAAGGGCAAGCGCGATTGCGACCACGCGGGCGCTGAATTTGTCCGCGAGCCTGTATTCCAGGAGTGCTGTGAGAACCCCGGCATCAACGATGAAGCCTGTGCCGCCAACGACGGCAAAGGCAAAAAGCTTTCTCATGCGTGGACTGCTTTGTCCTGCTTGTCTCTTCTGACACGCTTGCCGGGCACGATCGGATCACCGGGATCGGAGCGGCGGAGCGCCGGGATGGTCATATACTGCACACGCTTGTGTTCTGCACGTCCCCTGGCGACCGAATCGAGAATAATTCCGGCGACCAGGATCA
The DNA here is from genome assembly GCF_002750855.1 of Neopararhizobium haloflavum. Taxonomy (GTDB): domain Bacteria; phylum Pseudomonadota; class Alphaproteobacteria; order Rhizobiales; family Rhizobiaceae; genus Georhizobium; species Georhizobium haloflavum. The sequence continues at coordinate 182,135 of NZ_NWUC01000003.1, forward strand.
TGAGCGATATCATCAAGAGCGCCATCGACAGCACCCAGGTCGGCATGCGGTCAACGAGTCCGGTGCGGAAATAGTCGACCAATACGGGCAACATGAAGGCAAGCGACAATCCGAGGAACGTCAGGCTGACATGGGAGAAGAAATAGAAGGGCCGCGTTTCCTTCATCAGGAGCACGAACGTCCACAGAATGCGCGCCCCGTCGCGAAAGGTCGAAAGCTTGCTCATGGAGCCAAGCGGCCGGCGGCCGTAATCGACGCCGATCTCGCAGACTGGCATCTTGAGCTGGCCGGCATGGACGGACATCTCCGTTTCGATCTCGAAACCGCCGGACAAGGCCGGGAAGCTTTTGGCAAAGCGGCGTGAGAAAGCACGATAGCCGGAGAAGATGTCGGTGAAATCGCGGCCGAACAGGCGCTGGTAGAGTGTATTGAATATCCGATTGCCGAAGGCATGGCCGGCACGACCGGCGTCGACCGTCACCTTGCGGCGTGTGGCCACCACCATGTCAGCGCGTTCGCTGAGCAGGGTCAGAACAAGTTCGGGCGCGTCTTCGGCCGCGTAGGTGCCGTCGCCGTCGGCCATGATGTAGATGTCGGCTTCGATGTCGGAAAACATGCGCCGCACGACGTGGCCCTTGCCCTGCCGACTCTCGCGCACGACCGTTGCGCCCGCAAGAGCGGCCCGCAACGCCGTTCGGTCCGTGGAGTTGTTGTCGCACACATAGATTCTCGCGCCCGGCAAAGCCGCGATGAATCCTGCGACCACCTCCATGATGGTGGATTCCTCGTTGTAGCAGGGGATCAGCACCGCGATATCGAGGTCGGCTGGAAAGCGTTCTGGCATCGTCTTCGTTCCGGGGTCGGATCGCCACGGCGCCCGTGGCCGGTCTCCGCAAGGAGCCTGCTTTACTATTTCTTCGGAAGGTTAAGGCTAGGTTGCGCGCCACGAAGAAAGGCAGGGGCGCGCGATGACACCGATCGCAACGACAAGCGGCGCGGCGACCGATACGGTCCGCCCCTCTGGGCAACAAGCGGCCCGCTGCAAGACGGTGGTCCTGCTGACGTTCCTGGCCGTAGCGGGTGTCATTCTCCTGCGCCATTTCATGTTCGGGGCGGATTACGTCGGCCTCGACAACGATGACACGATGCGCCTCGTTCAGGTTCGCGATCTGCTCGCAGGACAAGCCTGGTTCGACACCACCCAGCTGCGTCTCGGCCTGGAAGGCGGCACGGTGATGCACTGGTCCCGGCTCGTCGATCTGCCCATCGCCAACCTCGTTGCATTCTTTTCCGCGTTCGCCGACCGGGAAACGGCCGAAGCGATCGCTTTGACGGTTTGGCCGCTGGTCACGATGCTGGTGCTTCTGGCAGCCATCGCCCGTGTCGCAGCCATCCTCGGCGATGAACATTGCGTCTTTGCCGCCATGCTGCTGACCGGGATCTTCGCGGCGACATCGCACCGCTTCGCACCCGGCGCCATCGATCATCACAACGTGCAACTGGCCCTTCTCGCCGTCGGGCTGATCGGGTTGGCCCGCCCCGCATGTCCCCGATCGGCGGGGTTGTCGGGCGCCGGGCTTGCTCTGGCGATAGCCATCGGCGCAGAGACGGTGCCGATCGTTGCCGCCATGTGCGGCGCCTATGCCTTGATCTGGCTTCGTCACGGGTCCGAGATGCGCCAAGGCGCGGTCACCTTCGCGCTTTCGCTCTCTCTGACGCTGACAGCGGCGTTCTATGCGACCGTTGCGCCAGCTGACTACGGCCGCGTCGTGTGCGACGGCTTCTCGACCGGTTTTTATGCCATCGGCGTGTTCGGCGGCGGAACGCTGTTTGCCCTCGCGGTCACATTGAGCGGACGATCCTTCACCGCGCGCCTCGTCGGCTGCGGATGCGCGGCATTGGCGATCGCGGCTGCGATCCTCCTGGTCGCGCCGCAGTGCGTCGCAGACCCGCTCGCCGGCCTCGATCCGATGTTGAGGACCATGTGGCTGGATCATGTCGGCGAGGCGCAGTCGATCGCTGCGATGTGGTCCACTAGCCCCGCCATGATCGCAGGGCACTATCTGGTCCCGATCATTGCCCTTGCGATCGCGCTCCGTGCGGCTTGGAGGGATGACGCGCGGCAGTTTCATCTCGTTTCGGCGCTCCTCGTTGCGGCGGCTCTTGCCATTGCTCTCGTCCAGGTCCGAGGTGCCGTCTTTGCCGCCTTGTTCGCCATACCTGTGCTCGCTCTGGTGGCAGGGCGCGCCAGGGCCAGGCTCAGAGCCAGTCCGCGCAGTCTTCGGGCAGCGGCAGCCTTCTGTCTGTCGATCGTGCTGGCAGCGCCGGCGAGTTGGGCGCTCGCTGGCAACCTCATCGGCTCCAGCTTGAGAGGGAAAAGCATCAGCGGCCCCGCGACCGCCGACAGTGCAAAGGGCTGCCGGTCCCAAGCCCAGATGGCGGCCCTCGCCGATGCCCCCACCGGCGTCGTTTCCGCCGTCTCCAATATCGGCGACGACATCCTGCGCCACACCGAACATCGGGTTCTGTCCGCCCCCTATCATCGCAATCAGGCGGGAATGCTGACGCAGTTGCATATCGCCACCGAAGGGCCGCAGACGGCGCAAGCTTTCCTGAATGGTGCCGGGGTCACGCTCGTCGTCTTTTGCCCCGGCGATCCGGAAACACGTCAGATCATCCGCGCGGCACCGGACGGGCTTTATGCAAGTCTCGCTCGGGGCGATGTGCCCGACTACCTGGCGCCCGTTCCAGGCGGCAATGGTGCCATGACGATTTATCGCGTGCGCTGAGCGTTTCCCTCATTATCGATTTGGCGATAGCCTTCGCAAGGAAGAGGCCGATTCGGAGCGCACGCGTATGGGAAAAGCCAAGACCATGACGGCCTGGACCAATGCGTTGAGCGCGTTGCTCATCATCGCGTTTGCCGGAGATGCACTGGCGCAGGGGCCGGCCGCGCGCGATCTTTTCGGGTCGAAGTCCCTGCCTTCGCAGGCTGCGCCCGCCGCCTTCGGCTTTTACAACAAGGGGTGCCTGGCCGGTGGCGTAGCGATTCCGACCGACGGTCCGACCTGGCAGGCCATGCGCCTTTCGCGGAACCGGCGCTGGGGTCACCCGGACATGATCGCGTTGCTCGACCGGCTGTCCAGGGAGGCCGCGGCGCAGGACGGTTGGCCGGGACTTCTCATCGGCGACATATCGCAGCCGCGCGGCGGACCAATGCTGTCGGGCCACGCCTCCCATCAGATCGGGCTCGATGCAGACATCTGGCTCACGCCGATGCCGGACCGCCGGCTCAGCTATCGCGAGCGCGAGGACATCAGCGCTCGAACCGTCCTGCGGGAAGGAACGCTCCAGGTCGATCCATCCGTCTGGACGCCGGCCCATGCACGCGTCATCATGCGGGCCGCGAGCTATCGCGAGGTGCAACGCATCTTCGTCCATCCCGGAATCAAGCAGAAGCTGTGCGACAGCTGGCAGGGTGATCGCAGCCACCTCGGCAAGGTCCGGCCCTATTGGGGGCACCACTACCATTTCCACATTCGCATGCGTTGCCCGGATGGCTCGCCGGGCTGCACGCCGCAAGCCCCGATCGGTCGCGGAACCGGCTGCGACGAGTCGCTTGCCTGGTGGTTCACCGACGAGCCGTGGGCGCAACCCGACGACCCGCCTCCCGCACCGACGAAACCTCGCCTCACGCAGCTGAGCGAGCTCCCCAACGCCTGCGCCATCGTGCTCGACAGCGACGCGGTATCGGAAGAGGCCGCGACCTATCCGGCATCCTCCGCGGCCAATGCCTATCAGGCCGTCGATGTGCCCGTTCCCACGCCCCGGCCGCGCTGAGACGACCTCTGTCCACGCTCCTGCATCTTTTCATCGCGCGCGGCATTGGCTATAGAGCTATTCAAATCGATTTAAATCGAAGCTGGAGCCATACGCCTTGGAGCGTCGAAGGACCATCGCGCTCATCGCGCATGACAGCAAGAAGGACGACATGGTGGCATTCGCAGCCGCGCATGCTGGCGTCCTTGCCGACCATCGGATCGTCTCCACCGGTACGACTGGCGGCTTGGTTCTTGCCGCCTGCCCGAAACTCGACGTCATGCGCGTCAAGAGCGGCCCACTTGGCGGCGACCAGCAGATCGGTGCCCTGATCGCTACCGGGGACGTCGACATGGTGATCTTCTTTGTCGATCCGTTGACGCCTCTGCCGCATGACGTCGACGTCAAGGCGCTGATGCGGCTGGCGATCGTCTACGACATTCCGATGGCGCTCAACCAGGCGACCGCCGAAGTGCTGTTGCGCCGCTGAGACGCGGCACCCATACTCGACCCGAACAGGGAGTTTGAACGGATAACCTCATGGCTCAATCGACCGAACAGGACCAAACCTATCCATTTCCGATCCTGATCGGCGACATCGGCGGCACCAATGCCCGCTTTGCAATTCTCGTCGATGCCCTGGCCGAGCCGAAGGAATTCCCGATCGTCGCAACGGCCGATTTCCCGGCGATCGACGAGGCCATTCAGGCCAGCGTGCTGGACAAGACCTCCCTGCAGCCCAAAACCGCCATTCTCGCAGTCGCCGGGCCGGTCGATGGCGACGAGATCGACCTGACCAATTGTCCCTGGATCGTCAAGCCTCGTCAGATGATCGCCGAACTGGGTTTCGACGAGGTGATGGTCGTCAACGATTTCGCGGCCCAGGCGCTCGCCGTCGCCTCGCTCGACGAGGCAAATCGCCACCAGATCGGCGAGGGCAGGATCGCGTTGCACGCCTCGCGCGTCGTCGTGGGGCCCGGGACCGGGCTCGGCGTCGCGGGCCTGGTCTATGCGCAGCGCAAATGGATCCCGGTCCCCGGTGAAGGCGGCCATATCGACATGGGACCACGTACCAAGCGCGATTTCGAGATATTCCCCCACCTCGAAGCGATCGAGGGGCGCATTTCCGCCGAGCAGCTTTTGTGCGGCCGCGGCATCGTCAACATCTACCGGGCCGTCTGCAAGGCGGATGGCCGCGATGCCTCGCTCGGCACGCCGGCGGAGATCACGACGGCCGGTCTCAAGGCGGCCGACCCGCAAAGCGAGGAAACGCTTTCTCTGTTCTCGACCTATCTCGGCCGTTGCGCGGGCGATCTGGCGTTGATCTTCATGGCGCAGGGCGGTGTCTATCTTGCCGGCGGTATCTCGCAGAAGGTCATCCCGGCCCTCGAGCGCCCGGATTTTCGCGCTGCCTTTGAGGACAAGGCGCCGCATTCGGCTCTGCTGCGCGCCATGCCGACCTTCGTCATGACGCACCCTCTGGCAGCGCTTTCCGGGCTCGCCGCATATGCGCGCACCCCGGCACTGTTCGGCGTCGCCACCGAGGGACGGCATTGGAAGCGGTAGACCCTTTGCCGGCGTGGCGCTCTTGCCATAGGCAAAGCTTCGCCGAGAGGCTATAGACCCGTCTGCACCCGGCTGCCTTGCAGCCACCAACGCGCGGACTGGACGCTTTTTGGAACAGAAGCGAGCAAAGAAGACCCGGCTCGACCCCGATACCGTTCTCGGCATGCTGAAGCGCATCCTGGCCGAAAACGGCAAGGACTATGTGGGCACCTACGCCGTCGCCATCGTGTGCCTGGTGATCGTGGCCCTGACGACCGCATTTACGGCATGGATCATGGAAGCGGTCGTCAACGAGGCGTTCGCCAATCAGCGCGCCGATGTCGTCTGGCTGATCTGCGGATCGATCCTCGCCGCCTTCATCCTGCGCGGCCTTGCGTCCTACGGGCAGGCCGTTGCGCTGGCACAGGTCGGTAACAACATCGTCGCCCGCTACCAAAAGCGCCTGTTCGATCATCTGATGGCGCTTAGCGTCGGTTTTTTCTCCGACATGCGCTCAGCCCAGATCGCCGCGCAAATCAGCCAGAATGTCACCGGCATCCGCGATGTGCTGAACCTGACGATCACGTCGCTGGCCCGAGACCTGCTGACTCTGGTGGCGTTGATCGGGGTGATGATCTCGAAAGACGCACTCTTGACCCTTGTCGTCTTCGCCGTCGCGCCGCCGCTGCTGATCGCATTGCGCTACATCTCCAAGCGTCTGCGAAGCGCGACGCGGGAATCGGTGGAACTCAACAGCCACGTTCTCGGCGCCATGCAGGAGACAGTGCAGGGCGTCACCATCGTCAAGGCCTTCACGATGGAGGAGCAACTGCGCGCCAAGATGCGGGTGCTGATCGATGCGGCGGAAGGACGGGCCAATCGCATCGTCCGCCTCACCGAGCGCACGTCTCCCCTTACCGAGACGCTCGCCGGCATCGCCATATCAGGCGTTCTCGCCTATGCCGCCTTCCGCTCGATCTATGGTGGCGTCCTTCCCGGTGCGTTCTTCGCGTTCGTCACGGCGCTTCTCCTCGCCTATGAGCCGGCGAAGCGGCTGGCGCGCCTGCAGGTCAATCTGGAACGCGCGATCGTCAATGCGCGGATGATCTACGAGATCCTCGACATCGTGCCGACACAAGCCGACGCGCCGAATGCGGTGCCGCTCAAGGTCGAAGGCGGGCGGGTCGTCTTCGACGCCGTCGACTTCGCCTACACCGAAGGCGAGCCTATCCTGACCGATGTCAGCTTCACGGCCGAAGCTGGCCGCACGACCGCGCTTGTCGGCCCCTCGGGCGCTGGAAAATCAACGGTGATCGGGCTGATCCCGCGCTTTCACGACCCCGAGAGGGGCCGCATCCTGATCGACGGCCAGGATATCGCGGCCGTGACCAAGAATTCGCTGCGCGCCGCGATCGCTTATGTCTCGCAGCAACCTTACCTTTTCGAAGGCACCATTCGCGACAACATCCGCTATGGCCGGCCCGACGCCACGGATGCCGAGATCGAGGCGGCCGCGCACCAGGCGCATGCCCATGCGTTCATTCTGAGCCAGCCCCAGGGCTATGACACCCCCGTTGGCGAAAACGGCATCACGCTTTCCGGCGGACAGCGCCAGCGTCTCTCGATCGCCCGCGCCCTCGTGCGCAATGCTCCGATCCTCCTCTTGGACGAAGCCACATCGGCGCTCGACACCGAATCCGAAGCGCTCGTCCAGAGCGCCTTGGAGACCGCAATGGAAGGGCGCACGGTCATCGTCATCGCGCACCGTCTTTCCACGATCGCACGGGCGGACAAGATCATCGTCATGCAGAATGGCCGTGTCGCCGAGGAAGGTCGCCACGAGGAACTGGCGCGACGTGAGGAGGGGCTTTATGCCCGCTTCCATCGCATGCAGGCGCTAGGCCTCGACAGCGACGCCGCGCTGGAAGCGGCCGCCGAAACCGGCGACACCGAACGCAAGGGCAAGAGTGCATCATGAGCGAGATGAAGGATCTGGGGCTGGTGGTCGTCGGTGCCGGTGGGCGCATGGGACAGACGCTCATCAGAGTGATCGCGGCGATGGACGGCGTGCGTCTTGCCGGTGCCGTCGAGCGGCAGGGCTCCAGCGACCTTGGACGCGATGCCGGTGAGATTGCAGGGTCGGGCAAGTTGGGCGTCGCGCTCACCGACGACCTCGATACAGCGCTCGCCGGTGCCGATGGCATCATCGATTTCACCACGCCGGAAGCCACATCCGCATTCGCCGCCAGAGCGGCAGCCGGCGGGCTCATACACATCATCGGCACGACGGGATGCAACGAGGACGTGGAGCGCGCGATCTCTCAGGCCGCTGAGAAGGCGCGGATCGTCAAGTCGGGCAATATGAGCCTCGGCGTCAATCTCCTGTCGGTTCTTGTCGAAGACGCGGCCCGCGCGCTGGAGGCAGCGGACTGGGATATCGAAGTGCTGGAGATGCATCATCGCCACAAGGTCGATGCGCCGTCCGGAACCGCGCTTCTTCTTGCCGAGGCTGCTGCGCGGGGGCGCGCCATCGACCTTGCGGAGAAGAGCGTGCGGGTGCGCGATGGCCACACCGGCGCCCGCCCCCTGGGCACGATCGGGTTCGCCACGTTGCGCGGCGGTTCCGTCGTCGGCGAACACGCTGTGCTGCTCGCTGGCGAAGGCGAAACCATCGAACTGACCCACAAGGCAAGCGACCGCGCGATCTTCGCTCGCGGCGCCATCAAGGCCGCACTCTGGGCCAGCCGGCAACAACCGGGCCTTTATTCCATGCTCGATGTTCTCGGGCTTGCCAGCCACAATTGATCCGTTTGCCATCAGGAGAGCGATACCAATGTCCGGAACCCTCGTGCTTGTGCGTCACGGCCAGAGCGAATGGAACCTGAAGAACCTGTTCACCGGCTGGAAGGACCCCGGTCTCACCGATCTCGGGGTTCAGGAGGCCAGCGAAGGCGGCAAGGCACTCAAGGCCTATGGGATCGACTTCGACATCGCTTACACGTCGGCGCTCTCACGGGCGCAGAAGACGCTGGACATCATCCTTGAGGAGATCGGCCAGCGCGACCTTGAGACGATCCGCGACGAAGCCCTGAACGAGCGGGACTATGGCGATCTGTCCGGTCTCAACAAGGACGATGCCCGCGAAAAATGGGGTGAGGAGCAAGTGCACATCTGGCGACGTTCCTACGACGTCCCGCCGCCGGGCGGCGAGAGCCTGAAGGATACCGGCGCGCGCGTGTGGCCCTATTACGTGATGGAGATTCTGCCGCGGGTGCTGCGCGGCGAGAAGGTTCTCGTGGCCGCCCACGGCAACTCTCTGAGGGCACTGGTCATGATCCTTGATCGCCTGAGCCGCGAGTCAGTGTTGAAGCTCAATCTGGCGACCGGCGTGCCGATGGTCTACAAGCTCAATGCGGATTCGACTGTCGCCTCGAAAGAGGTTCTGGGCGACATGTCGAAGGCACACTGAGCCCTCACGCCTGCCCCTGGCCCACTTCCCAGCCGAGCATTGCGCGCTTGCGGGTCAGTCCCCAGTGATAGCCGGTGAGATCACCGGATTTGCCGAGCGCGCGGTGGCAGGGAACGACGAACGAAATCGGATTGCGTCCGACTGCAGCACCGACCGCGCGTGAGGCGGTGGGCTGGCCGATCTTGCGAGCGAGGTCGGAATAGGTGCACGCCCTGGCCAAGGGAATCTGCATCAGCGCCTGCCACACCCGGATCTGGAAGTCCGAGCCGATGAGAACGACGTTGAGCGGTTCGTCGGCTTGCCAGCGGGCCGGATCGAAGACCCGCGCGGCATAGGGCGCCGTCGCCGCCGCGTCCTCGACATAGCGGGCCTTCGGCCAGCGGCTCGCCATATCCTCGAACGCATCCTTGCCGAGAGACGGGTCGTCGAACGCCAGCCCCGCCAATCCGCGGTCGGTGATCATGATCAGCGCGAGACCAAAGGGCGAGGGATGATAGCCGTAGCGGATGGTCAGGCCCTCGCCCCTGGCTTTCCAGACGCCTGGCGACATCGCCTCATGGGTGACGAAGAGATCATGCAGCCGGCCCGGCCCGGAATAACCGACCTCGAAGCTGGCATCGAGAAGCGGCAACCCCTCCGTCCCAAGCAGCCTCTTGGCGTGGTCGAGCGTGACCGCCTGGAGAAAGGCCTTGGGCGACAGGCCAGCCCAACGCGTGAACACCTTCTGCAACTGGCTCGGAGACTGTCCAAGGTCGGCCGCAAGCCGGTCTAGCGTCGGCTGGGAGCGGTAGTCCTGCGTGATCATCTCGATCACCCGTCGAACGGTCTCGTAGTCGGACCCGTCAGGCGTAATGTCTTGATGCAAGCGGGCGGCGACGGTCATGGCGGTTCTCCTGAATTGGTCCGATTGGACCATGGTCCGCGATCCGCCGCCACCCGATTCATGCCAGCCGTCAGCTGCTGGCGTTGAACGCAGCGATAGCGGCCATGTTGACGATGTCGGAGTCCTTGGCGCCCATCGAGGCGATCTGCACCGACTTGTCCAGGCCGACAAGCAAGGGGCCGATCACCGTCGAGCCGCCCAGTTCCTGCAGCATCTTCGTCGAGATCGATGCCGAGTGGAACGCCGGCATCACGAGGACGTTGGCGGTGCCCGACAGACGGCAGAACGGGTACTGCTCCATCAGCTTGGCATTGAGCGCGACATCGGCGGCCATGTCGCCGTCATACTCAAAATCCACGCGGCGCCGATCGAGAATGCGCACGGCCTCCTTGACCTTTTCCGACCGCTCGCCGGAGGGATGACCGAATGTCGAATAGGCAAGCATCGCCACGCGCGGCTCATAGCCCATGCGCCGTGCCATGTGCGCCGCCTCCTCCGCAATATCGGCCAGTTCGTCCGCCGTCGGCATGTCGATCACCGCCGTATCGGCGACAAGGACGGTGCGGCCGCGGCACAGCGCCAGGGAAGCGCCGATGACGCGGTGTCCGGGCTTGGTGTCGATCACCCGCCGAACGTCTTCGAGCGCCGTCGAATAGTTGCGCGTCGTGCCCGTAACCATCGCGTCGGCATCGCCGAGCGCAACCATGCAGGCAGCAAAGTGGTTGCGATCGTTGTTGATCAAGCGCTGGCAGTCGCGCTGGAGAAAGCCCTTCCGCTGCAATCGCGCATAGAGATAGTCGACATAGGCGTTGACGCGGTGCGAGCGCCGGGCATTGACGAGTTCGATGCCCGGACGATCGAGGTCGATGCCGGCCCGCCGCGCGGTCTCCTGCATCTCCTCGTCGCGGCCGAGCAGGATGGCTGTGCCGAGGCGCTGATTCACATAGGAGATCGCCGCGCGCATCACCTGTTCTTCCTCGCCCTCCGCAAAGACGACGCGGCGCGGATGGCGCCTCACGCGTTCGTAGATGCGCTGCAGCGTCGATGCGATCGGATCGCGGCGGGCCGACAGTTCGTGCGCGTAAGCCTCAAGATCGAGGATCGGCCTGCTGGCGACACCGGAGTCCATCGCAGCCTTGGCGACGGCAACGGGGATGGCGGAGATCAACCGCGGATCGAAGGGCACCGGGATGATGTATTGCGGGCCGAAGCGCGGGCGGTTGCCGGAATAAGCGGCGGCGACGTCGTCGGGCACGTCCTCGCGGGCAAGCGCGGCGAGTGCCTCGGCGGCGGCGATCTTCATGGCGTCATTGATGGTGGACGCCCGCACATCCAGCGCGCCGCGGAAGATATAGGGGAAACCCAGAACGTTGTTGACCTGGTTCGGATAGTCAGAGCGCCCGGTCGCCATGATCGCGTCGTTGCGGAACTCGGCGACCTCCTCCGGCGTGATCTCCGGGTCGGGATTGGCCATGGCGAAGATGATCGGCTGCGGCGCCATCGAGCGGATCATATCTTCCGTCAGGGCGCCCTTGACCGAAAGCCCGAAGACGACGTCGGCTCCTTTCAGGGCGTCAGCGAGCGAGCGCGCCTCAGTGTCCGTCGCATGGGCCGATTTCCACTGGTTCATGCCCTCGGTGCGGCCCTCGTAGATGACGCCCTTGGTGTCGCAGAGGATGACGTTCTCCGGCGAAAAGCCCATGGCCTTGATGAGGTCCATGCAGGCGATCGCGGCTGCGCCCGCGCCGTTGCACACCAGCTTGGTCGACTTCAGGTCGCGGCCGGTCAGATGCAGGGCGTTGATCAACCCTGCCGCGGCGATGATGGCGGTGCCGTGCTGGTCGTCGTGGAAGACGGGAATGTCCATCACTTCGCGCAGGCGCTGCTCGATGATGAAGCAGTCCGGCGCCTTGATATCCTCCAGATTGATGCCGCCGAAGGAGGGACCGAGGAAACGCACCGAATTGATGAATTCGTCCGTGTCCTGCGTGTCGACCTCCAGATCGATGGAATCGACGTCGGCGAAGCGCTTGAACAGCACCGCCTTGCCTTCCATTACCGGCTTGGAGGCCAACGCGCCGAGATTGCCGAGACCGAGAATTGCGGTTCCGTTGGAGATCACGGCAACCATGTTGCCGCGCGCGGTGTAATCGAACGCCTTGGATGGATCTTCGGCGATCGCCTTGACCGGCACGGCGACGCCCGGTGAATAGGCCAGGGAGAGGTCGCGCTGCGTCGCCATCGCCTTGGTGGGATTGACCTCCAGTTTGCCGGGTCGGCCGCGCGCGTGAAAATCCAGAGCCTCCTGATCGGAGACGGTCGTCGGCGACTGGCCGGAGCGTTGCTTCTTCGGCTGCAATTCTATGGGCATGTTTCCTCAAACCTTTTGTGGGCGACGGTTCTTGCGCCATCGCATCCTGATCGTTTTTGTGGCCTTAACTTCCTGTGGAGCCAGGCCCGCGGCCGGCTGTTCTTTCGCCACGGGGAAACGCAGACTACCCTATCGGACCGAAACCGCAATTCGATTGGACGGACAAGGTTTTTTGCTGAAAGAGACGGACCCGAAAGCCGAGCGCGCGGCACGCCTTGCCTCGACGGAAAGCCTGTCGAGTGCGACGCCGATGATCGCCCAGTTCATCGAGATCAAAGCAGCCAACCCCGATTCCCTGCTCTTTTATCGCATGGGCGATTTCTACGAGCTGTTCTTCGACGATGCCGTCGAGGCCTCGCGCGCGCTCGGCATCACGCTCACCAAGCGCGGCCAGCATATGGGCGAGGCCATCCCGATGTGCGGCGTACCGGTGCATGCGGCCGATGATTATCTGCAGAAGCTGATTGGCCTTGGCTATCGCGTTGCGGTCTGCGAGCAGGTCGAAGATCCCGCAGAAGCAAAAAAACGCGGCGCAAAATCGGTCGTGCGGCGTGACGTGACACGGCTCGTCACGCCCGGCACGCTGACCGAAGAGCGATTGCTGAACCCCTCCGAGTCCAACTATCTGATGGCTCTTGCCCGCGTTCGATCCGGCGGTGCGAACGGGTTTGCCCTCGCCTGGATCGACATCTCGACCGGGGTCTTCCGGCTGGCGGAAACAAGCCCGGCAAGGCTCGTCGCCGACATCATGCGCGTCGACCCGCGCGAGGTGATCGTCGCCGACACCGTCTTTTACGACGACGAGATGCGAGCGGTCTTCCATGCGCTCGGTCGTCTCACCGTCCCGCAGCCGGGCGTTCTCTTCGACAGCTCGTCGGCAGAAGGGCGCGTCGCACGCTTCTTTGGCGTTGCGACCCTCGATGGCTTCGGCAGTTTCTCGCGCGCCGAACTCGCCGCGGCCTCCGCTGCCATCGCCTATGTGGAAAAGACGCAGATCGCCGAACGCCCTGCGCTGTCCAGGCCGGAACGGGAAGCGACATCATCCGCGCTCTATATCGATCCGGCGACACGGGCCAATCTGGAGCTGCTGCGCACGCTCGCCGGCAGCCGCGAGGGCAGTCTGCTCAAGGCGCTGGATCGAACGGTGACAGGGGGCGGTGCACGGCTGCTGGCGGAACGGCTGATGGCGCCGCTGACGGAACCGAAGTCGATCGACGCACGTCTTGATTCCGTCGCGCATTTCCTGGCGGCTCCGGGTCAGGCGGACCGCCTGAACACGGCGCTCAAATCAATGACGGACATGCCGCGTGCGCTGTCCCGCATCGCGCTCAACCGCGGCGGCCCACGGGATCTTGGAGCGCTGCGGCATGGCATGGCGACCGCGCGGAACATTGCGGAGTTGCTCGAGGCCAGCGATCTTCCCGCCGAACTGGCAAGCGCCCGAAAGGCGCTGATCGGCCTGCCGGCGAAACTGATCGAGCGATTGCATGAAACGCTTGCCGAGGACTTGCCGCTGATGAAGCGCGACGGCGGCTTCGTGCGGGCCGGACATCATGGCGAACTCGACGAGCTGCGCGATCTGCGCGACCAGTCACGAAAGGTCATCGCCGGACTGCAGGCGCGCTACGCGGACGAGACCGGGGTGAAATCACTCAAGATCCGCCACAACAACGTGCTCGGATACTACATCGAAGTGACGGCCGGGAATGCGGGTGCGCTGACTGGCGAGGATGCGCGCGCACGGTTCATCCACCGGCAGACCATGGCGAGCGCCATGCGCTTTACCACCACGGAACTGTCCGACCTCGAAAGCCGAATCGCCAATGCCGCCGACAGGGCGCTGACAATCGAGCTTTCGATCTTCGACGCCGTGAGCGCTGCCGTGGTGGACGCCGCGGACGCGATTCGTCAGGCGGCACAAGCCGTTTCCGTCATCGACGTGGCGGGCGCCCTCGCCGTCCTTGCGGAGGAACAAGGCTATTGCCGACCGACCATCGACAATTCACTCGCATTCCAGATCGTGAGCGGCCGGCATCCGGTGGTGGAACAGGCGCTGAGACGCAGCGCGGGCCAGCCCTTCGTCGCCAATGATTGCGACCTCTCCCCCTCGGGCGAGGCGGGCAACGGGGCGATCTGGCTCTTGACCGGACCGAACATGGGCGGCAAGTCGACGTTCTTGCGCCAGAATGCGCTGATCGCCATCATGGCTCAGACCGGCTCGTTCGTACCTGCCGGAAGCGCGCATATCGGCGTGGTCGACAGGCTCTTCAGCCGTGTCGGCGCCTCGGACGACCTGGCGCGCGGACGCTCGACCTTCATGGTGGAGATGGTCGAGACGGCCGCGATCCTTAACCAGGCAAGCGAGCGCTCGCTGGTGATCCTCGACGAGATCGGACGCGGCACGGCGACATTCGACGGACTGTCGATCGCCTGGGCTTCGGTCGAGCATCTGCATGAGGTCAATCGTTGCCGCGGCCTCTTCGCCACCCACTATCACGAGCTTACGGCGCTTTCGGAAAAGCTTGGGCGCCTCGCCAATGCAACGATGCGGGTGAAGGAATGGAACGGTGACGTGATCTTCCTTCACTCGGTCGGACCGGGGGCAGCCGACCGCTCCTACGGCATTCAGGTCGCACGCTTGGCGGGCCTTCCCGAAACGGTCGTTGAACGCGCGCGCAACGTCCTGGCACGGCTGGAAGACACCGAGCGCAAGAACCCCGCTATCAGCCTGATCGACGATCTGCCGCTTTTCGCGGCAATGTCGCGTCCGCCCCCGGCATTGCCGCCATCCGACGACCGTTTGAAGACGGCCCTTGATGCGCTGGACCCGGACGACATGACCCCTCGCGATGCCATGGAAGCCCTCTATCGCCTGAAAGGCTTGGCTTTCGAGCCATGAATGAGGCAGACGATGCCTTGATTTTTGGACCGGAAGCATCGATATCCGGCGCACGGAAAGGCTTGGCCAGGCTCCCCGCACGACCGGGTCTGCCAGCGAGCCGATAATCGGACGACGGGACAGGGATCAAAATAACGTCATGACCGACGAGACCAAGAAGCACGCGCCGGACGATAAAAAGGAAACCCAGAACGGGTTTGACGAGGCCCGCGAAGCCGCGGAAGCCGCGCTCGGTGAGGAAGATCAGCCCTTTGGCGACGAGATTGCGGACAACGGCGAAGCCTTGACGATCCTCGTCGACGGCCTGAAGAGCGAGAACGCCGATCTGAAGGACAAGTATCTGCGGCTCGCAGCGGAGATGGACAATCTGCGCCGCCGCACGGCACGCGACGTCAAGGATGCCAAGAGCTACGCCATCGCGAATTTCGCGCGAGACATGCTGGCCGTTTCGGACAATCTGCGCCGCGCACTCGACGCCATACCGGACGAACAGCGCCAATCGGACGATGCCGGCTTCAATTCGCTTGTCGAGGGCGTGGAGATGACCGAGCGGGCCATGCTTTCCGCGATGGAGCGCCATGGCGTGCGCAAGCAGGAGCCGGAAGGCCAGAAGTTCGATCCCAACTTCCATCAGGCAATGTTCGAGGTGCCCAATACGGACGTGGCGAACAACACGGTCGTCCAGGTCGTCCAGGATGGGTATGTCATTGGCGAGCGCGTTCTGCGGCCCGCAATGGTGGGCGTGTCCAAGGGTGGCCCGAAGCAATCGGCAGAAGCAGCGGCAGAGGGCGGCGCTGCGGCACAGAGCGCCGACGGCGAGGCCGAACCCGGCGCGCCCAACGCGCAGTCCGAGAAGGACGCCTAGAGCGCTTAAGCCCGGCCGTTCTGGCCGGGTTTTGGTCATCGGGGGCCCGTCATGCCGATCCTGGAACTGATGGATTATGCCGGCGTCGCTGTCTTTGCCGCGACCGGCGCACTGGCGGCTTCGCGCAAGCTGCTGGATATCATCGGCTTCCTTTTTCTTGCCGGCGTGACGGGCATCGGCGGAGGAACATTGAGGGACGTCATTCTGGGCGTGCCGGTCTTCTGGGTGGAGAACCCGACCTATCTCATCGTATGCGCCAGCGTCGCCGTAATCGTTTTTCTCACGGCGCACCTTGTGGAGTCGCGGTACCGTCTCCTCATCTGGCTCGATGCGGTCGGGCTTTCGGCCTATTGCGTGATGGGCGCCGCGAAGGGTTTCGACGCAACCGGATCGATGACCGTCGCGGTCGTCATGGGCATGCTCACGGCGACGTTCGGCGGCATATTGCGGGATCTGCTCTCGGGCGAACCCTCCGTCCTGATGCGGCCGGAGGTCTATGTGACGGCGGCTCTTGCCGGCGCTTCCACCTACACCGTCACCGCCGCGATCGGTACGCCGATCATCGCCGCCTCGCTTGCAGGCCTTGCCGTTGCCTTCACCGTCCGCGGCGGTGCGCTGCGCTATGGCTGGGCATTTTCGCCCTATCGCCCGCGTCCGGGCCGCCCGCCCGACGACGTGATGTGAGCGGGTGCATCAGGCAAGGCCAACCTTCTCCGCTTCCTTTGACAGCTGCTGCATGGGACGCGGTCCCACCTGCTGAATGACGAGGCCGGCGGCCAGGCTGCCAAGTCGGCCGCATTCGTCCAGCGTCTTGCCGTTGGTATAGCCATAGAGGAACCCGGCGGCATAGAGATCGCCGGCTCCGGTCGTATCGACCAGCTCGCGGATTTCGATCGCATCGATCTCGACACGCTCGTCACCACGCAGCACGATCGAGCCAAGCTCGCTGCGCGTCACGGCGGCGAGCCGGCAGTCCTTCGCGATCCGCGCCAATGCTTCCTCCAGGTCGTCCGTCTGGTAGAGCGACTTGGCTTCGCTGGCATTGGCGAAGACGATATCCACCGTGCCCGACCGCATCAGATCCAGAAACTCCTCGCGATAGCGATCGACGCAGAATGGATCGGACAGCGTCATCGACATCTCGCGTCCATTGGCATGCGCGATGCTTGCACATTGGCGGATCGCTTCCTTGGCACGCGGCGGGTCCCAAAGATAACCTTCGAAATACGTGACCTTGGATGCGGCCACGACGGCTTCCTCGACGTCTTCCGGCCCCAGTTCGACGCAAGCGCCGAGATAGGTGTTCATAGACCGCTCCCCATCCGGCGTCACGAAGATCATCGAGCGTGCCGTCGGCGGTGGCCCGGCGAGCGGCGCGGTGGCAAAACGCACACCCTGGGCGCGGATGTCGTGGGCGTAGATATCGCCAAGCTGGTCCTTCGCGACCTTGCCGAAAAAGGCTGCCGCTCCGCCAAAACTGGCAACGCCGGCGGCGGTGTTTCCAGCCGAACCGCCGGAGGCTTCGAGTGCCGGACCCATGCGGTCGTACAACAACTCGGCGCGCTCGGCATCGATCAGGTTCATCGCTCCCTTGATGATCCCGTTATCTGTCAGAAATTCTTCCTCGCAGCGCGCGATGATGTCGACAATCGCATTGCCGATGCACAAAACGTCGATGGTAGTCATGAGCTCCGATCTCGTTTCTTCGAATGGACGGTCGATCAATAATCGACCTGCATGAAATAAAGCCCGCAGGGCGGCGCAACCGGGCCGCATGCCTTCCGGTCACGCGCCTCGAGCGCCGTGCGGAGGTCGTCCGGCCGCCACTTGCCTTCTCCGACAAGCTTGAGAGATCCTGCGAAAGAACGGATCTGATTGTGGAGAAAACTCTGGGCGGTCACTTGAAGATCTATCCGCTCACCGCAGCGGGTCACGTCCAGCCGGTCCATTGTCCTCACAGGGCTGTTGGCCTGGCACTGAACCGAACGGAACGTCGTGAAATCGTGACGGCCGACCAGCAATTGCGCAGCCTCGTTCATCGCGGCGGCATCGAGCGAGCGGGCGACGCGCCAGGCGCGGGCCGCCTCCAGCGTCAGTGGCGCGGCACGATTGATGAAGCGATAGAGATAATGTCGCTTCCTGGCGGAAAAGCGGGCATCGAAATCTTCGGCAACCTCGGCCGCGTCCAGAACGCAGACAGTCTGCCTCGCCATCGTCAGATGCGCGTTGATCGCATTGCGCACCGTCTCAAACGGCCATTGCTTCGAAAGATCGAAATGCGCGACCTGGCCGCGCGCATGGACACCGGCATCGGTGCGCCCTGCCCCGGAAACACGCGGCGCTTCGCCGCTGAAACATGCGATGGCCTGTTCGAGCGCGGCCTGAATGGAAGGGCCGTTCTCCTGCCGCTGCCAGCCGACATAGCCGGTCCCATCATATTCCACGATGATACGATAGCGCGGCATTACGCGACCTTCATTCCCTCGAAAAGGCCAGTGCCGCGCTGGAACGCATCGGCCGGAAGTGCCTTGCCGCCGGCGCGCTGAAGGGTAACAAGCCGCACCGCGCCCTCGCCGCATGCGATGGTCAGGCTGTCGTCTAGAACGTTTCCCGGTTCGCCGCTGCCGCCGGCCCGCTCGCTGCGCAGGACCTTTATCCGCTCCGGCCCCGCTCCGCGATCGGCCTCGAACCATGCGCCAGGAAACGGCGACAGTCCGCGAATATGGTTGTGGACGTCGCGCGCGGGCTGCGTGAAATCGATGCGTGCTTCGGCCTTTTCGATCTTCCGTGCGTAGGTGACGCCCTCGTCGGACTGCGGCGTCAGCGTCAGCGCATCCGCTTCCAGCGCCTTCATCGCGCGAGCCATCAGCCCGCCGCCGACCACCATCAGCCTGTCGTGCAATTCCCCGGTGGTCATGTCCGGCCCGATGGAAACCTTTTCGCTCATCGCGACCGGTCCCGTGTCGAGCCCCTCATCCATCTTCATGACCATCACGCCGGTCTCGCCATCACCGGCCATGATCGCCCGATGGATCGGCGCGGCACCGCGCCAACGCGGCAGCAGCGAAGCATGCCCATTGAAACAGCCGAGCCGTGTGCCCGAGAGGATCGCGGGAGGCAGCAACTGACCGTAGGCGACGACCACTGCGACATCCGCCTTGAGCGCGCGAAATGCGTGCTGCTCGTCCTGCCCCTTCAAGGACGTCGGCGTGCGCACGTCAAAACCCAGCAGTTCAGCCTGCTGATGGACCGGAGACTTCACCGGAGCCAGTCCGCGCCGTCCTCCGGGGCGAGGCGGCTGCGTGTAGACAGCCAGAATCTCATGTCCGTCCTGGGCGAGGGCAGCCAGTGTCGGCACGGCAAAAGCCGGCGTTCCCATGAACACGATCTTCAACGGCATGCCTCATCCGCGGGACTGCGATCTTCAAGCGAAGGTCACATATGCCCAGCCGGCGCTCCGAGGGCAAGCACCGCCACGTATTTCGCCTCAGTTCAACGCCTCGGGCAAAAGGCTGGCGGGGATGTCCTGATAGCAGACAGGTCGTAGAAACCGCCGGATCGCCAGCGTTCCGACTGATGTGGTCGAGACTTGCGTGGAAGCCGGGTACGGCCCGCCATGCATCATCGCATCCGCCACCTCGACCCCCGTCGGAAAGCCGTTTGCCAGGAGCCGGCCTGCCTTGCGCTCCAGGATGGGCAGAAGGCGGCGCGCATCCGCGTGGTCGGCCTCGTCGAGCTGCAGCGTGCAGGTCAACTGCCCTTCGAGCCCTCGGGCGATTTCGAGCATCTGATCGACATCCTTCGCCTTGACCACAATGCCGAGCGGACCGAACACTTCGTGGTGGAGGTCGGGCTCGGCCAACCAGGTCTCGCCGCTGGCGACGAAAACCGCCGGCGCGCTGTTGCGGCCGCTGCTTTCGCCGGCCCACACCGTCTGCGTGCCACCATGCGCGGCGATGCGGTCGAGCCCCTTGCGATAGGCATCGGCGATGCCGTCGCCCAGCATCGTCTGGGCCGCAACACCTTCCAGCGCCTCGCTGGTCGTGGCGATGAAGGCATCGGCTTCGCCCTCCGGCATCACGACAACGCCGGGATTGGTGCAGAACTGACCGACACCCATGGTCAGGGAGCCTGCCCAGGACTTGCCGATCTGGCTGGCACGTGCCTTTGCGGCAGCCGGCAGGACAAAGACGGGGTTCACGCTGCCGAGTTCGCCGAAGAAGGGGATCGGCTCGGGACGGTTCTGCGCGATGTCATAAAGCGCCCGGCCTCCACCGAGCGATCCGGTGAAACCGATGGCCCTGATCAGTGGATGGCTGACCAGCGCCTCGCCCAGTGCATTCGTGCTGCCATGGATCAGCGAGAAAACGCCGGGCGGCATGTCTTCCGCCCGTATCGCGGCATCGATCGCCTCTGCGACATGCTGCGCTGTCCCCGGATGGGCAGGGTGCCCCTTGACGACCACCGGACAGCCCGCAGCAAGAGCCGACGCCGTGTCGCCGCCAGCCGTGGAAAAGGCGAGCGGAAAGTTCGAGGCTCCGAAGACGCCGACCGGGCCGATGGGCCGCTGCATCAGACGCAGATCCGGACGCGGTGCCGGCTGGCGATCGGGCAGGGCCTCGTCATGCCGCCGGTCGAGGTAGTCGCCCTTTTCGATGTGGCGCGCGAAAAGCTGGAGCTGTCCCGTGGTGCGGCCACACTCGCCCTCAAGGCGCGCCTGCGGCAGACCCGACTCGGCCATGGCGGTCTCCACGATCGCGGCCTTGCGCGCGGTGATCTCTTCGGCGATGCGGTTCAGGAAGGAAGCACGTTTGCTGTCCGGCAGGTATCCATAGGTCCAGAAGGCATCCTCGGCAGCCTTGGCCGCGCGGTCGACCTCTGCCGCGCCACCTTCGGCGAAGGTCCTTGGCTCGCCCGTTGCCGGGCGCGAGGCGAAGGTCTGCGATCCGGCGACCCACTCGCCGGCGATGAGGTGCTTTCCGTCGGTCATGTCACTCAATCCTCGAAATGTCCTTTGGCGGCAAATCCGCCGCCCTGAAATCTGACGGCTGGGGCGGTGCCTTCGTCCGGCGGATCGCCAGCGAACTTGGCACGGAATTTCTCCGCATTGTCCTTTGGCCGCCAGCCCAGATAGGCGACCTTGGAATTGTCCCACCAACTCTCGTCATTGTCCGATGCACCATAGATGATCGGACAGCCGAGCCGCGGCGCAGCGAAGACACGCTCGATCAGCGAAACGAAATCATCCGCGCTGAGCCATGTCGCCAGCATGCGGCGATCCTTCGGCTCGTCGAAACAGCTTCCGATCCTGACGATCGCCGTTTCGATGCCGAACTTGTCGTAATAGAGCCGCGCCACCGCCTCGCCAAAACACTTGGATACGCCATAAAGGCTGTCGGGCCGCAGCACCGAATCCGCATCCAGCCGGGTCTCGCGCTCATGAAACCCGATCGCATGATTGGAACTGGCGAAGACAATGCGGCGGCAGCCGGTCTGGCGCGCGGCTTCATAGACATTGTAGAGCCCGCGAATGTTCGCATCGAGAATGACGTCGAACGTGTTCTCGACCGACATGCCGCCAAAATGCACGATGCCGTCACATCCGTCGACGAGATCCTTCACGGCAGCGAAATCGGCGAGATCGCACGGCACGACCTCTTCTCCCGACGTCTGGGGCGCCATTTCGGCGACGTCGGACAGGCGGATCGTTTCGGCCAGATGCGTCAAGCGGCTGCGTGCCATGCGGCCGAGATTTCCGCCGGCGCCTGTTATGAGCAATCGTTTCATGTGGCGTCCTTACTGCAGCAGGTCGGGTAGGGTCAAAGAGACGGCGGGGACGTAGGTCGTCAGCATCAATGCGATGAGGATCGCCAGATAGAAAGGCCAGACGGTTTTCAGGACATGCTCGATCTTCACCTTGGCGATCGCGCAACCGACGAACAGGCAGCCTCCGACGGGCGGCGTCGTCAATCCGAGCCCGAGATTCATCATCATCACCATGCCGAATTGCACCGGATCCATCCCGAATGACGAAACGACAGGCAGGAAGATCGGTGTGCAGATGAGAATGAGCGCCGCCATGTCCATGAACATGCCAAGCACGAGCAGCGCCAGGTTGATGAGCAGCAGGATGACGATGGGATTTTCCGAGACGCCCGTCAACATGTCCATGATCGAAGCAGGCACTCGATAAAGCGACAGGAAATAGGCGAATGCCGTCGCCGTGCCCACCAGGGTCATCACCATCGCGGTGGTGCGGATTGCCTGCGTGATGCACTCCCAGAAGGCCGAGAGCGACAAGGAGCGGTAGACGACAATGGTGACGAAAAGCGCGTAGATAGCGCCGATCGCTGCCGATTCGGTAACCGTGAAGATGCCCGACAATACCCCGCCGATGATGACGACGGCGGTGAGGAAGCCCGGCAGTGCGGCTGTCGCGGCAACGACCAACGCCCGCATCCCGGGGAACGGCGAAGCCGGATATCCCCGTTTGACGGCAACGAGATAGGCCGCCACCGCAAGGAAGAAGCACATGATCACGCCCGGCACCACCCCGGCCAGGAAAAGCGAGGTGATCGAAATGCCGCCCCCCGCTGCCAGCGCATAGAGGATCATGTTGTGGCTGGGCGGGATCATGACGCCTGCGATCGACGACGTGACCGTGACATTGACCGAGTAATCGTCGTCGTAGCCGCGCTCGCGCATCATCGGGATCATGACGGAACCGAGTGCCGACGTATCGGCCACCGCCGAGCCGGAAATGCCGCCGAACAGCATCGAGGAAAAGACGTTGACGACGCCGAGGCCGCCGCGCACCCGGCCCACCAGCGCTTCGGCGAAGTGGACCAGCCGGATCGCGATGCCGCCGCGCATCATCAATTCGCCCGCGAAGATAAAGAACGGGATCGCAAGGAGCGAATAGACATTCATCCCAGCGACCATGCGCTGGAACACGATCATGGGCGGCACGCCCTCGTAGAATGCGGCCAAGAGCGCGGCGATCCCCAGGCCGAAGGCGATAGGCAGGCCGATCACGACGGCAACCGCAAAACTGACGAGAAGGATGGCAAGGCCCATGCAAATGCTCCTGTGGCCGGATCAATCCTGACGCGGCGCGTCGACGGCTTCGTCCAGCAAAGCCTCACCCGGCGTCCTGACCCTGGCGGACGAACCGATCAGCCCGACCAAGCGCTCGATCATGAAGATGAAGATCAGCACGCCGCAGATGACCAGCGGCAGGTACTGGAAGGATTGGGGTATTCCCAGAAGCGGGATCGAGCGATTCCACGTGGAGGTGACGAGGCTCCACGAGAAATACGCCATCGCGGCGCCGAAGGCCGCCAGTATCACCGCATTGACGATCTGCAGGCTCCGTTGAATACGCTTCGGAAGCATTTCGACGATCAGCGAAATGCCGAGATGAAAATCCTCCCGCAATCCGATGGCCGCAATCGGCAATGAAACGACGAGGATCAGGATCAAGGACAGGCGCTCGGCCCATGTGGGCGTATCGTTCAAGACATAACGCCCGAAGACCTGCCAGCCTGTCGTCGCGATGATCACGATCAGCGCCAGACCGCCCAAAGCCACGACCGCCGCGGCGAGATGGTTCAATGGCTTCCAGTGCATGAAGGCTCCCTATGGCAGATGGGCCGGCCAGCCCAGAAGCGCGCCGGCCCGGATTCAGCAAAGGATGTTATTCGGTGTTCTGAATGCGCTCGAGCAGATCGGCAACGACGGGATCGGCGGCGAACTCTTCATAGACCGGCTGCATCGCCTCGATGAACGGTGTCTTGTCCTCGACCTCGATGACCGTCGTGCCCGCTTCACGTACGATCTTTTCCGATTCCTCGTCGCGTTTGGCCCATTCCTCACGCTGGAAGGCCTGCGATTCCAGAGCGGCTTCGCGCACGATTTCCTGATCCTCGGCGCTCAGCCCGTCCCAAACCGGCTTCGAGACGGCGAAAATCTCCGGAACGATCGAGTGCTCGTCGAGGATGTAATAGGGCGCCACGCTGTAATGGTTGGTGTATTCATAGGACGGCCAATTGTTCTCGGCGCCTTCGACCACACCCGACTGGATCGCGGAATACAGCTCTCCAAAGGGGATCGGCGTTGCGTTGGCGCCGAGCGCCTCGACGAGGGCGACGAACATGTCGGAGGACTGTACGCGGATCTTCAGACCCTCGAAATCATCGATCGTCTCCAACGGAACGCTGGCATAGAATGAGCGCGCGCCGCTGTCGTACCAGGCCAGCGCCACCATGCCCGCCTCTTCCATCGCGGCGCCGATCTCCTGGCCGATCTCGCCGTCCATGACGGTATGCATGTGATCGAGCGACCGGAACGCATAGGGCAGCGTCGTGGCCTGGGAGGCTGGGACTATGTTGTTGAGCGGAACCATGTTGAACACGGCGAAGTCGATGCCGCCGAACTGCATCTGCTCGATGGCGAAGTCCTGCTCGCCGAGTTCGGCATTGTGGAAGACGTCGGCCGTGATGCGCCCCTCGGTCCGCTCCTCCACCAGCTCGGCAAAGCGCTCCATCGCGGTGGACACCGGATAGTCGGGCGCATGCTGGTTCCAGCCGCGCAATTCCTGCGCGCCCGCGGACGCCATGAAGGTCAGGGTGGTTCCGGCCAGCAGAGCGGCGATCGACAGCTTGTTCGTGAAATGGGACATCGGTGGCTCCTCCCGAGGGTCGATGGTGTTGGGCAAGGCCGCAACAAACCTCCGGCGGCCAATGTGATCCTTTTCTAGATGTCATAGTATGACTTGTCAACGAGACATCTTACCGGCTTGCCTTTACCCGCGCCGTCGCCCAGAATGCCGGAACGACAAGGAAGAGGATTTTCATGGCGGCCCCGCAACAGGACAAGCCCCGGATCAGCCTGACGGCGACACTGGTGCGCCGGCTGCGCGATGATATCGAAAGCGGCCGATACGCCGCCGGGGAAAAGCTGCCGACCGAGCCCGAGATGATCCGCCAGCACGGCGTCAGCCGCACGGTGGTGCGCGAGGCGATCGCTGCGCTGCGCGCCGACGGCCTGGTGGAATCGCGCCACGGGGTCGGCGTCTTCGTGCTTCAGGCGCAACCGGCGCCATCCGGACTCGACCTCCTCACACAGGTCAGCGACAAGATTTCCGACATCATCGAGGAACTGGAACTGCGGGCTGGCGTCGAGATCGAGGCGGCGGGCCTTGCAGCGCAGCGGTCCTCGCCCGCGCAGGAGGCCGAAATTCAGGCCTGCGTCGATGCATTTGCCGCAGACATGGAGGCCGGGCGCGCCACGGACGAAGCCGATTTCGCCTTCCACATGGCAGTCGCCCGCGCGACCAACAATGCCCGCTTCGAGGCCTTTCTCGCCCACCTTGGGCGCCGCACCATTCCACGGGTGAAGTTTCGCAGCGCGCTCGGCGGCGTCGACCCCCTCCCCAATCGGGACCATGAACTCAACGCCGAGCACGCGCGCGTCGCCGACGCCATATTCGCGCGCGATGCAGAGGCTGCACGCGACGCAATGCGCCAGCATCTTGTCGGCGGAATGGAGCGCTACAGGGCCATCACACGCTCCCCGCGCGCAGCCCGCGCAAAGCCAGGCGACAGTTGACGTCATTTCATAGTCATACTATGACTTGATCATCATACGAATATATGTGGATTGATCTCAGATGACGCCTAATGCCATCAAGCAGCGGATTTCGTCCGGCTTGCTATCCTTTCCCGTCACACATTTCAAAAACGACCTGACGCTCGATCTGGACAGCTACGGCAGACACATCGAATGGCTGTCCGGGTTCGGCGCCGGCGCCCTGTTTGCCGCAGGCGGTACGGGCGAATTCTTTTCGCTTTCGCGCGAAGAAATATCCCGGCTCACCCGTGCGGCGAAGGAAGCTTCCGGCACGGTTCCCATCATTACCGGGTGCGGATACGGCACAGAAATGGCGAAGGAAATTGCCGCCGATGCCGAAGCGGCGGGCGCGGATGGGCTTTTGCTTCTGCCGCACTATCTCATCGGCGCTCCGCAGGAAGGGCTTTATCGCCACATCAAGGCGGTCTGCCAGTCCACGGGTCTTGGCGTGGTGGTCTACAATCGCGCCAATTCCATCGTGAAAGCCGATACGATGGCGCGATTGGCGGAGGATTGCGACAACCTGATCGGCTTCAAGGACGGAACCGGGCAGATCGATGTCGTGCGGGAAATTTCGGCAAGGCTCAAGGATCGCCTCTGCTACATCGGCGGCATGCCGACACACGAACTCTACGCCGAGGCCTATCACGGAGCGGGTGTCACCACCTACTCGTCGGCCGTGTTCAACTTCGTGCCCGACCTCGCCGTGGCCTTCTACAACGCGTTCCGCGCCAACGATACAAAGCGCATGGAAGACATCCTCACCGGGTTCTTCTATCCTTTCGCGCGGATCCGCGACCGACAGACCGGATATGCGGTCTCTGCGATCAAGGCAGGGGCGCGGCTGGCCGGCTATGACCCCGGACCGGTGCGCCCACCCCTCACGGACCTCACCGAGGAGGAACAGGCGATGCTCGAAGACCTGATCGGGCGCAACGTGCAATGAAGATCGTTTCCGTCGCGACCCACGTTCTGAGGCACCAACTTGAGCAGGCGTTCGACAGCGCCTTCTCCACCTTTCACGATCGCTGGGCTTGTCTCGTGGAAATCGGGACGGACGCCGGCGTTGTCGGCTGGGGCGAGTGCCTTGGACCGGCCGGTCCCAACGCCGCGCTGGTCGAGGCGATGGCCGGGCGTCTGATCGGTCGCGATCCGCTCGATATCGAGCCGATCTGGGCCGACATCTACAACCAGTTCCGCGATCAGGGTCAGCGCGGCGCCACCATGACCGCGCAGTCGGGCATCGACATCGCTTTGTGGGACATTGCCGGCAAGCATTTCGGCGCCCCGATCCACCGGTTACTGGGCGGCGCCCACCGGACCTCGATCCCGGCCTATGCAACCGGCGGCTTCCGCCCGGTCGGCAGGGACCGCGTCGCGACGGTGGTCGAGGAGGTCAAGGGCTATATGGCGGCCGGCTTCTCGGCGACGAAAATCAAGATCGGCTTTAGCGTCGCGGACGACCTGGCGCTGATCGCCGCCGTGCGCGAAGCGATCGGCCCCGGTGCACGGCTGATGATCGACGCCAATCACGGCTACGATGCCATCGAGGCGATCGCGCTCGGCAACAAGGCCGCTCACTTCGATATCGACTGGTTCGAGGAGCCGGTGGTTCCCGAAACGCTCGATGCCTATTGCGACGTTCGGGCGCGCCAACCCCTGCCGGTGGCCGGCGGCGAAACCTGGCACGGCCGTCTCGCCTTTACTCAGGCGATCGAAAAGCGCGCCGTCGATATCCTTCAGCCAGACGTTTGCGGCTGCGGCGGCATCACGGAAATGAAGAAGATCTTCGCTCTGGCCGAGACGGCCGGCGTTCGAGTCGTCCCGCATGTCTGGGGCACCGGCGTCGCGCTCGCCGCTTCGCTTCACATGCTTGCCGTCCTGCCACCGGCGCCGCTGCGGCACGGCGCCAGGTCGCCCTGGCTGGAATTCGACCAGACCCACAATCCGTATCGCCAGGCGATCCTGTCGACCCCGATCGTCCAGAAGGGCGGCCGCGTTGCGGTGCCGCTGAAGCCGGGGCTTGGAATCGACATCGTGCCGGAGATCGTCGCGCAGTACCGCGTCGGCGGATCGACCAGCGAATGAAGCGCCCCTTCACAGGCAAGAAGCCTCGGTGCCCGCTGCCGCCCGGCACGGTGGACACGCAGATGCATCTTTACCCACCGGGCTTTGACGCCGTACCGGGCGGCCCTGCCCTGCCGCCGAACCCACCATCGGTGCCAGCGTACCGATCGGTGATGCAATGGCTCGGAATCGAGCGTGTCGTCGTCACCCAGGCCAACGCGCACCAGGCAGACAATGCCGCGCTCATCCACTGCCTCGGCGAACTCGGCGATATCGCACGCGGCGTGGCGGTCATCGAGCCCGGCGCAACACGCGAACACATTGCGCATCTCGACGCGGTGGGCGTGCGCGGGGCGCGCATCATGGACCTGCCGGGCGGCGCTGTCGGGCTCAGTTGCCTGCGGGACGTCGAACCGCTGATCCGCGATTTCGACTGGGTCATTGCCGTCCAGTTCGACGGCATGCACATTGCGGATCACGTCGCGACACTGGAAACGATCGAGGGCGACTACATCATCGATCACCACGGCAAGTTCTTCGGCAACGTTGGTCCCGACGATCCGCGCATCGACACGCTCAAGCGTTTGATGGATCGCGGCAATTGCTATTTCAAGCTGGCGGGGTGCTATGAATCCTCGCAGAGCGGCCCGCCCGACTATGCCGATGTCGCGGCCGTGGCGCGGGCAATCCTCGCGCACGCACCGGACAGGGTCGTCTGGGGCACGAACTGGCCGCACGTCCTGATGCGCGAGGAGGCGGACTATCCGGACGACGCCGCGCTGTGCGATCTCGTCACGGGCTGGATTCCCGAAGCGGTGAGACGAAAGGTGCTGGTGGAGACACCCGCCAGGCTTTTCGACTTTACCTGACGTTCACCGGGCTCAGGCGCGCTGGCGCGCCAGCTTGGTGAACTTCTTGACGACCATATCGCGCTTCAGCTTCGATATATGATCGATGAAAAGCACGCCGTTCAGGTGATCGATCTCGTGCTGAAGGCACGTGGCGAGCAGGCCTTCGGCCTCCACGGTCTGTTCCTTGCCGTCGCGATCGAGATGACGGACCGTGACGCGGGCCGGCCGCTCGACCTCCGCGTAATAGTCCGGAATTGACAGGCAACCCTCTTCATAGATCGAGCGCTCATCCGAGGTTGCGACCACTTCCGGGTTGATGAAGACCTGTGGTCGGCGTCCCTCCTCTTCCCCCGCGACATCGATCACGAGCAGCCGACGCGGAATGCCGACCTGAACGGCGGCAAGCCCGATGCCGGGCGCATCATACATCGTCTCCAGCATGTCGTCGGCCAACCGGCGCAGGTCGTCGTCGACGCGCTCGACTGTTGCGGATGGCTGGCGGAGGACGGGATCGGGCAGAAGGATGAGAGGCTTGATCGTCATGGCCCGCAATTAAGCATGGAAAACCATGCCGTCAATCTGCACGCGGCCAGTTGTTCTTGTTTTGATCTGGCCTTCCGGCGAGAATCGGGTATCGTCGCGCGCATGAATCCTGTTGCCACGACTTCCGATACCATCGCCATCGGCGCTATCACCATCCCGATCGAAGACGCGCTCGTCTTCGCCGGCGCAGCCATGCTGGCGATCCTTCTGATCATGCTGATCGTGCTATGGCGGAGCGCGCGTCAGCGTGCCGACGCCCAGGAGGAGGCCGCGGCCGCTGCGCGCGATGCCGAATTCCGCATGGCGGAAATCTTGAAGACGCAGTCCGAGATGCAGGGCCGAATGGCCACCATCGCCGACGTTTTCGGCTCGCGCCAGGCCGAGCTCAACCAGTCGATCCAATCCCGCCTCGACGGAATGACGCAGCGGCTCGGCAGCACGATGAGCGAGCAGACGAAATCGACGCACGAGAATCTTGCCAAACTGCAGGAGCGCCTAGCCGTCATCGACACGGCCCAGAACAACATTCAGGCGCTGGCGAAGGACGTCGTCGGTTTGCAGGCGATCCTGTCCAACAAGCAGACGCGCGGCGCATTCGGCCAGTCGCGCATGGAAACCATCGTCGCCGACGGCCTGCCGATGGGCAGCTATGCCTTCCAGTCGACCCTGTCGAACGGATCGCGGCCGGACTGCACCGTGGACATGCCGAACGGACAGCCCTCGCTGGTGATCGACGCGAAATTTCCGCTCGAAGCGTGGAATGCCATCCGGTCCGCGGACTCGGCCGACGCCACCAAGACGGCGTCGCAGCAATTCCGCCGGGACATGGAGGTGCATATCCGCGACATTGCTGAGAAGTATCTCATTCAGGGCGAGACGCAGGACACCGCATTCCTCTTCGTTCCATCCGAATCGATTTTCGCCGAGATCCACGAGAATTTCGAGGGTGTCATCCAGCGGGCGCACAAGGCGCGCGTGGTCATCGTGTCGCCATCGCTGCTGATGCTGTCCATCCAGGTGATCCAGGCGATCCTGAAGGATGCCCGCATGCGCGAGCAGGCGCATCTCATCCAGGGCGAAGTCATCCGCCTGATGGAAGATCTCGGCCGGCTCGACGACCGGGTGCGCAAATTGCAGTCGCATTTCTCGCAGACGCAGAAGGACGTCGACCTGATCCTCACCTCGACCGACAAGCTGACCAAACGCGGTGCCAAGATCGAAGCGCTCGAGTTCGAGGCCCCCGAAAAGCGGTCCGCACGGAGCGAGGGCGCGGATTTGCGCAACGTCGAACAGCGCACCGGTTCACTTAAACTGCGGATCGTCGACGAGGATTGAGGTGCCGCACTTGCCTCGGCGCGCGAAAGCGGCACACTGCGGCGCCTTTCGACCCGACAGCAGGACAAGCCGACCATGATCACGGTTTTCGGTTCCATCAACATGGATCTGATCGCAACGACGCCCAGACTTCCCAAGCCTGGCGAGACGCTTGCCGGACGCAGCTTCACAACCGCCGCAGGCGGCAAGGGAGCCAATCAGGCACTGGCGGCGCGACGCGCCGGGGCGCAAGTCGCGCTGTGCGGGGCGGTGGGCGACGACGCCTTTGCCGACGGAGCCCTTGGCCTTTTGAGCGAGGCGGGCACCGACCTTTCTCGCGTGCGACGCGTCGAAGGCGCGACAGGCACCGCTTCCATTCTCGTTGGTGACGAGGATGGCGAAAACGTCATCGTGGTCGTCGCCGCCGCCAATGACATGGTCTCCCCCGATGACGCGCGAAACGCTATCGCGGCCATGTCGCGCGGCGACATACTTCTCCTGCAGTTGGAAGTCCCTGCACCATCGGTCGAGGCTGCCTTGACGGCCGCGCGCGAAGCCGGCGTCACCACCATCCTCAACACCGCGCCGCTGACAAGCGACGCAGCGCGCCTGGCAGCGCTCGCCGATATCGTCATCGCCAATGAAACCGAATTCGCGCTTCTGATCGAACGCGAGGCGCTTGGTGCGGACGAGCGCGAGGCGGAAATGATGACCCGCCAGCGCGAGACCGGCCGCAGCTTCATCGTGACGCTTGGCGCCGACGGCGTTGTAGCCGCCCATGAGGGCGCCTTGCACAAGGTGCAGGGTTTGAAGATCAAGCCCGTCGACACGGTCGGGGCAGGCGACACATTCTGCGGCTATCTCGCCGCCGGCCTCGACACGGGCCTTGCCCTGCCAGAGGCGCTGCGCCTCGCCGCGGCGGCCGGCAGCCTCGCCTGCCTCAAGCCGGGCGCCCAGCCATCCATACCGCTTGCTGACGCGGTGACTGAAGCCTTGAGCGCGCCATTCGCATCCTGACATCTGCCATCCACCGCGAGGCCCGCAGTCTTTGACTAGCTGTCCAACCGTTCGATGAACCAGTTGGTCAGCCGCATCCAGACCTCGTCCTTCTCCGCGTGATCCTCGACGCCGTGTTCCATGTTCGGGTTGTCGTTCACCTCGATGACGAAGACGCCGTCGTCGGTTTCCTTGAGATCGACGCCATAGAGGCCGTCGCCGATGCACCTGGCCGCGCGCAGGCCGGTGTCCACGACGAGGGGCGGCGCGGCGGCGAGGGAGAAGGACTTGAACCCGCCTTCCAGCGGCTTGCCGCCCGCGGTGTCGTGCTTGATGATCTGCCAGTGCTTCTTCGCCATCAGGTATTGCACGGCAAAGAGCGGTTTTCCGCCAAGCACGCCGATGCGCCAGTCGTAGCTGGTCGGCATGAATTTCTGCGCCAGAAGCAGGTCGGAATCCTCAAGCCATGTGGTGGCGAGCTGCCGGAGCTCCTCCATGCTGGCGACTTTCGATACGCCGCGGGAGAACGATGAATCCGGGATCTTGAGGACCATCGGGAATCCGAGAAGATCAGCCGCGCGCGGCAAATCCTCCAACCCTGCGATCATCACGGTCTTCGGTACGGCGATACCGTTGGATGCCATCAACTCGTCAAGAAAGACCTTGTTGGTGCAGCGGATCATGGACACCGGGTCATCGATGACTGGCATCCCTTCCTGCTGGGCGCGCCGCGCGAAGCGGTAGGTGTGGTTGGAGATGGAGGTCGTTTCGCGAATGAAGAGCGCGTCGTAATTGGCAAGCCGGGAAAGGTCCTTCTTGCCGATGGGTTCGACTTCGACGCCCATGCGCGCGGCTATGCGGGACCAGTGCTTCAGCGTGGAAATCGAGGACGGCGGCAGGGCCTCGGACGGGTCGACCAGTGTCGCGAAGGAATAGCGCGCCGGGGTCTTGACCTTCGCGTCCCGCCATTGGCGACCGGTATATCTGGCAAGGCAATCGAAGAAGAAGGCGCGTTCGTCGCCCGCAAGCTTGGCTGTCGAGCCGAGCGCGATCCGGGTGATCGTCAGCCAGCTTCCATTGTCCTTGATCGCGACATCGAGATAGGGCGCGCGAAACCAGTCGAAGACGAGCCGGCCGAAACGTTCCAGCCGGTTGTCGGCGGTGAAACCGAAGAAGATGCGGATGACGGAAGGCTTCAAGCCATCCTTGAGGCAGGCTCTGTTCAACGCGTCTTCAAGCTCCGGGATCGCGTTTTCGTAGAGCTTTCGCGCCGACAGATCGATGATCGTCTCGACCGACGGGATCACCCTTTGCCCCCGCGCCCCGGCGAGCAGCGATGCGTAGTACCCCCGGCTTTGATAGCTGTAGGACCTGGCAAGGTTGATGATGTTTGGACGGGCGCCGCGGAAGAGCTCGGGCCGCGCCAGATAGTCGCGCGTTGCCAGGACCTTGTGCGAAGTGGCGGCGTGGTCGACGTCGTTCATCCGGCTGGAAAGGATGACCCAGTTGAACATTGCTATCTCTTGCCCTTGATTATGACCGCGGCGCGCAGATGCGCCTTGCCGAATCGCGTGATGCGGTCGAAGATTTCGTAAGGAACGGGCAGGTTTGCGGCGTCTGACGCCGTTTCCTCGATCTTGTCCTCGACCCATGGATCGTGAAGGATGATGTGGCGCCCGTCGTCGCCATGCGCCAGCACCCAATGCGGCACCTTCTTGCCGAACATGAAGTATCCCGAAACCAGAACGATCGCCGAGTGACCGCGCGCGATCGCAGCGCGGATGGTGTTCAACGAAGCTGCATGGCTCATGACGGGAATGTCAGCCTCGACCACGCGTTGGCGGAAGTCGCGCTGCGCCAGTTCCATCACCTGGCGCTTTTCCGGGTCACGCACCGTATCGAGAAAGAGAACGCGCGTGTCCGTGACGTAGATCTCGGGATCGAGTCCATATTGATGCGCTGCCACCGCAAGACCGAACGGTTCGCAACCGCCCATGCCGGACATCATGAAGATGGTCGTCGCCTCGCGCCAGAACCGGATTTCCCACACCGGGTCGAGATAGTCCGCCGAGACATAGCGACCCATCGCCATGTTGAGACAAGCGGCGCCACAGGTAAAATCCGTCGTCTGTTCGTAGAACGGCGTCTCGTAGACGGCATGCTCTTCCTCACGCAGGAGCTTTTCGAAGCGAAGCGCGGGCGTATGGTCGGCATAATAATCCTCGTAACGCCCGATCTTGCGATAGCCCGCGCGCCGGTAGAGCGCGATCGCCGCTGCATTGTCCTCGCGCACCTCCAGCCGAAGCAGATAGCGGTCGTGTCCAAGCGCTTCGGTCTCGGCAGCCTCCAGAAGTGCACGTCCGACGCCCCGCCCGGTGGCCCTGGGCGAAACGGCGATCGAATAAAGCCGCGCCAAACCCGTTCCCTTGCGAAAGAGGATCATCGCATAACCGAGGATGCCGCCTTCATCTTCGCAAACGAGCGTCGCAGCGGTCGGCCGGGAGACAAGCAGACGGAAGGATCGCCGCGATATGCGGTCGGCGGAAAACGCCGCGTTTTCAAGGTCTACCAGAGCATCGATGTCGGTCGGGGTGGCAGCGCGGATGCGCATTGGCGGTGCTTATCGCAAGAGCTTGGAGACGAGCTGCGCCGTATAGTCGACCATCGGCACGATCCGCGCATAATTCAGCCGCGTTGGACCGATGACGCCCACGGCGCCGATGACGCGCGAATCGCTGTCTCGATAGGGGGCGACCACAAGCGACGAGCCGGAGAGGGAGAACAGCTTGTTTTCCGATCCGATGAAAATCCGCACGCCCGAGCCTTCTTCGGCGAGCGTCATCAGTTCAATGAGGCTGTCCTTCGTTTCCAGATCGTCGAAAAGGAGCCGCAGGCGCTCGATGTCTTCGCTTCCCGACACGCTGTCGAGCAGATTGGCGCGCCCCCTGACGATCAGCCGTGCCGGGTGGCCGTCGCCAGCACCGGACCAGACGGCGAGCCCGCGCTCGACGAGATCACGCGACAGCACGTCAAGTTCACGCGAGACCTCACCCTTCAGTTTCTCAAGCTCGGCGCGCACCTCGCCGATCGTCCGTCCCGACAGATGGGCGTTGAGGAAATTCGAGGCTTCCGTCAGCTGCGAAGCGGTCGTGCCGGCGGGAAGCTCGACGATCCGGTTCTCGACCTGATCATGTTCGCCGACCAGCACCGCGAGCGCCTTGGTAGGCTCCAGCCTGATGAATTCGATATGGCGCAGCACCGCGTCGCTCTTGGCGGTGATCACGAGGCCGGCGCCGCGCGACAGGCCGGACAGCATCTGGCTCGCATCCGTCAGAAGGGTTTCCACCGACTGATCGCGATGCTGGGCGCGCACTTCGGTCTCGATCCGGGCGCGCTCGTCTTCGGAAAGGTCGCCGGTCTGCATGAAGGCGTCGACGAAGAAGCGCAGGCCCCGCTGGGTCGGCAACCGCCCGGCGGAAATATGCGGCGCGTAGATGAGGCCCAGATGCTCCAGATCGCTCATCACATTGCGCACTGACGCTGGCGACAGCGCCATGGGCAGGATGCGCGAGAGATTGCGCGAGCCGAGCGGCTCGCCCGACTCGAGATAGGATTCGACGATGCGCCGGAAAATCTCTCGCGAGCGATCGTCGAGGTCACCCGCAATGTTTCTAAGGTCGGATACGGAGGTAAAGCTATTCACCATCAAACCGCTGAAAATCGCTCCGCCATGGGCGGCGCCTCCTTCAATTCAACAGATATAGCGTTTCCGTGCGAGTCGAAAAAGGGCACTTCAAGCAAGAGTGTACCGCGCATCGCCGGCTTTTTCTTTGCAAGGCGGCGGCGGCGGCGATAGAAGGCGGCAACCAAACGACAGGGAGATCCCAATGCGACCATCCGGACGCAAGCCAGACCAGATGCGCGCCGTTTCCTTCGAGCGGAACTTTTCCAAGCATGCCGAAGGATCGTGCCTGGTCCGGTTCGGCGATACACACGTGCTGTGCACCGCTTCTCTGGAAGAGCGCGTTCCGCCATGGCTGCGAAACGGTGGCCGCGGCTGGGTGACGGCCGAATACGGCATGCTGCCACGCGCCACGGGCGATCGCATGCGCCGCGAAGCCGCTGCCGGCAAGCAGGGCGGCCGCACCGTCGAAATCCAGCGGCTGATCGGCCGTTCGCTTCGTGCCATCGTCAACCTCGAGGCATTGGGCGAGCGTCAGATCTCGATCGATTGCGACGTTCTCCAGGCCGATGGCGGCACACGCACCGCTTCGATCACCGGTGCCTGGGTGGCGCTGCATGACTGCCTGAAGTGGATGGAAGCGCGGCAGATGGTCAAGACCGACCGCGTCCTCAAGGATCACGTTGCGGCCGTCTCCTGTGGCATCTTCGCCAGTCAACCGGTCATCGATCTCGACTATCTGGAAGATTCCGCAGCCGACACGGACGCAAACTTCGTCTTGACCGGCACTGGCGGCATCGTCGAAATCCAGGGAACGGCCGAAAAGGACCCGTTCAGCGAGGAACAGTTCGGCACGTTGATGTCACTGGCCAAAAATGGGGTCGGCGAGCTCGTCGCGATGCAGAAGGCGGCGATCGCCCAATGAGCAAGGCGCCTTTGGCTCCGGCGGGCATCCTGGAATCGGCGCTTTACGCCGAGGATCTCGCCGCGGCCGAGGCGTTCTATGCCGGGATCATGGGACTGGAGAAGATCGTCGCGGTCGAAAGCCGCCATGTCTTCTTCCGCTGCGGCGACGGCGTCCTGCTGATCTTCGATCCGCGCGCAACGGTCGAAGCGCCGTCCAATCCCGACATGCCCGTTCCACCGCACGGCGCACATGGTCCGGGCCATCTGTGCTTTCGCGCCGACGCCGCGGCGATCGCGCAATGGGCCGACCATCTGCGGGCAAACGACGTGGTGATCGAAGCCGATTTTCATTGGCCGAATGGCGCGCGTTCCATCTATTTCCGCGACCCCGCCGGAAACAGCATCGAATTCGCCGAACCCTCAATCTGGGGCCTATCATGAGAAAACTCGACAGCGATCGCCTTGTGGTCGCCAGCCACAACGCCGGAAAGATAAGAGAGATTCGCGATCTCATCGAACCGTTCGGGTTCAAGGTGGTCACAGCCGGCGAGCTTGGCCTGGAAGAGCCGGAAGAGACCGGGACGACCTTCGAAGAAAACGCCGCGATCAAGGCGCTGACTGCGGCCAGGGCCGCGTCGCTTCCTGCGCTGTCCGACGACAGCGGCATCATGGTCGACGCGCTGGACGGCCAGCCGGGCGTCTACACCGCCGATTGGGCGGAGACAGGCAGCGGGCGCGACTTCAACATGGCGATGCAGAAGGTCGAGGATTTGCTGATAGAGAAGGGTGCGCGCGAGCCCGAAGCCAGGACCGCCAGGTTCGTTTCGACGCTGTGCCTTGCCTGGCCGGACGGCCATGTCGAGTATTTCCGCGGCGAAGTCGAGGGCACGCTGGTCTGGCCGCCGCGCGGAGAAAAAGGGTTCGGCTACGACCCCGTCTTCCTGCCCGAAGGCCGGCAGCAGACGTTCGGCGAGATGAGCGCCGAGGAGAAGCACGGGTGGAAGCCGGGAGACGGCGAGGCCCTTTCGCATCGCGCACGCGCTTTCAAGCGCTTTGCCGAAACCGGACTTGCGGCCAGGACCGGAGCGTGAGACCGATTGCGACATGAATGAGATGACGCGATTCGGTGGCGTGTTCGAGCCTTTCGCCGACACGGGAGATCCCGGTTTCGGGGTCTATCTGCATTGGCCCTTCTGCGCGGCCAAATGCCCCTATTGCGACTTCAACAGCCACGTACGCCACAAGCCCGTCGACCAGCAGCGCTTCATCGAGGCGTTTCGGCAGGAGATAGCGTATACGAGCGGAATGACCGGGCCACGCACCGTGACGTCGATTTTCATTGGTGGCGGCACGCCCTCCCTGATGGAGCCGTCCACTGTCGGCGCGATCCTCGACAGTGTGGCGCGTAACTGGACGGTGCCCGATGGGATCGAGATCACGCTCGAGGCCAATCCGTCATCCGTCGAGGCCACACGTTTTCGCGGCTATCGCGATGCAGGCGTCAATCGGGTTTCCATGGGCGTGCAGGCGCTCAACGACGCCGACCTCAAGGTGCTCGGCAGGCTGCACGATGTGGCGGATGCCTTGAAGGCAATTCGCCTGGCGCGTGAGACGTTTCCCCGCCTGTCCTTTGATTTGATCTATGCCCGACCCGGCCAGACAGTCGCGGCGTGGGAAGCGGAGCTGAAACAGGCCATCTCCTTTGCGGTCGACCACCTCTCGCTTTATCAACTCACCATCGAGGAAGGCACGCCGTTTTACGCGCTGCACAAGGCCGGCAAACTCGTGGTGCCTGACGGCGACGTCTCGGCGGAGCTCTATGAGGCGACCCAGGCGATCACCGCCGATGCCGGCCTGCCCGCCTATGAAGTCTCCAACCACGCACGGCCCGGCGCCGAGAGCCGGCACAATCTCACCTATTGGCGCTACGGCGACTATGCAGGCATCGGTGCCGGTGCGCATGGACGCCTGACGCTCAACGGTTCGAAGGTCGCGACGGCCACCGAACGGCTGCCGGAGCGATGGCTGGAGATGGTCGAGGCGCGCGGCGCCGGCCATGTCGATATCGAGGAGCTGGAGCTTGAAGAACAGGCCGATGAGCTGCTCTTGATGGGACTGCGGCTGACGGAAGGCCTCGACCTGTCGCGCTGGGAGGCGCTGTCTGGCCACGCGATCGACACGGAGCGGGAAGCCTTCCTCATCGAGCAGGGCTTTCTTGAACGGCTCGGCAACAGCAGGATCCGGTGCACACCAGCCGGGATGCTGATCCTCGACGCCGTGGTCGCCGATCTCGCTCTTTAGAGTTTCACTGCCAATGGGTCGCGTATCTCAGCGATCCTTGTCCGGCGCGCACGACTTTCGGTCGATTGACGATCACCGCCACGGGCCTTAATTTGCCAGTGTTGCGGTTGGTTGGCATCAGCCGCTCGCTGCGCCCCGGAGAGCCGGCCATGGGTCTTTTCGACCTCGTCATGACAGTATGCCTCATCGCCCAACCGGGCGATTGCCGCCTCGAACGCATAGGCTTCGACCAGGGCGATACGGCACACAGCTGCATGTTTCTGGCACCGATGGAGATCGCGCGCTGGGCCGATACGCACCCCGGCCTGCAGGTAAAGCGCTGGAAGTGCGCCCCTCATGGTGAGCGTGACATTTAGGGTCGGGACCGTATCTCTCTCCCGGCACGACGCGATGGAAGTCAAATCGAGGCTTGCAACCTTGGCGGCTTTCGTCGCAACTGCCCGCAATGGCTGAATCGATCTCGAATGACGACACTGACCGTCCGGCGGAAGGATCGGGCCAGGACCAGCGCGCTCACTTTCGCATAGGACGAAACGCGATCCCCGCACGGCCGCTGGAGCCGGCGCTCTATCTCGTTTCGACCCCGATCGGCAATCTTGGCGACATCACGTTGCGCGCGCTTGAAGTGCTGGCAGCTTCCGACATCCTGGCTTGCGAGGACACACGCGTTTCCCGTGTGCTTCTCCAGCGTTATGGGATCGAGCGCCGCCCCGTCGCCTATCACGAGCACAATGCCGAGGCATCGGGTGCGGCATTGCTGGAGGCGCTTGCCGCCGGCCGGAGCGTCGCGCTGATCAGCGATGCGGGCACGCCGCTGGTTTCCGATCCGGGATTCCGCCTCGTCGGCAGCGCCATCGAGGCCGGGCACGCCGTCATCCCCATCCCCGGCGCGTCGGCCCCGCTCGCCGCGTTGGCCGCCTCCGGCCTGCCGACCGACGCATTCTTCTTCGCCGGATTTCTTCCCGCCAAGCAAAAAGCGCGGCGCGAGCGGATCGAGGCAGTCGGGACGATTCCCGGCACGATCATTTTTTTCGAGTCGCCGCATCGTCTCGCAGCGACACTCGCCGATTGCGCCGCTGTCCTCGGCGGCGGGCGCGGCGCTGTCGTCTGCCGTGAACTGACAAAGGCATTCGAGGACGTTCGGCGTGGCAGCCTCGACGCGCTTGCGGCGTTCTATGCCGACGCGGCGAGCGTCAAGGGTGAAATCGTTCTTCTCATTGCCCCTTACGAGCCGCCGTCGGCAAGCGCCGACGAGGCCGAAGCTTTGCTCAAGGATCTGTCCGCAACGATGGCGCCTGGGCAGGCGGCGACCGAAGCTGCCCGGATCACTGGTCTTCCCCGCAAGACGCTCTACAACCGGCTCCTTGCGATGAAGAAGGACTGACGGTGGCCCGGACGCGCGAGGAGGAAAGCGCACGGCGACGGCAGGCGGAGCGGCGCGGCCACAGGGGCGAGACGCTCGCGGCAATCGCGCTTCGACTCAGAGGCTATCGCATCCTTGCGCGCCGGTTCCGCACGCGGGCCGGCGAGATCGACCTTATCGCCCGCAAGGGCGACGTCATCGCTTTTGTCGAGGTCAAGGCGCGCGCGGGGACACTCCTTGCCATCGATGCGGTGCCGGCCGCAACGCAGCGCCGGATTCGCGCCGCCGGCGACATATGGCTCGCCCAGCAATATGACCGCGGGCGCGATTATTCGGGCTATACGTGGCGCTACGATATCGTCGTGATCCGGCCAAGGCGCTGGCCGACGCATTTCACCGATGCATTCTGAAGCCAGCGCCTTGTGCGAATGAACGGTTGCGGCGATCGGCCGGTCGGCCTTATCTGAGCACCGATTGCCAACAATGAAGGTCAGGTCATGGCGAAGTCGCTGAAAGTCGCGGTCCAGATGGACCATGTTTCCTCCATCCATATCGAAGGCGACTCGACCTTTGCCATGTGCCTGGAAGCGCAGCGGCGCGGCCACACGCTTTTTCACTACACACCCGACCGGCTGACGCTGCGAGACGGCAGCGTGTTCGCCCGCATCGAGCCGATGACGGTGAAGGACGAAAAAGGCGCGCACTACCAGCTGGGCGACGCCGAGCGCACGGACCTTTCGACGCTCGACGTGATCCTCCTGCGTCAGGATCCCCCTTTCGACATGTCCTATATAACGTCCACGCATCTGCTGGAGCGCATTCATCCCCAGACGCTGGTCGTCAACGATCCGGCGTGGGTCCGCAACTCGCCTGAGAAGATCTTCGTCACGGAGTTCCCCGACCTGATGCCGGAGACGCTGATCACGCGGGACTGGGCCGAAATCCGGGCGTTCCGCCAGGAAATGGGCGACATCATCCTGAAGCCGCTCTACGGCAATGGCGGTGCCGGCGTCTTTCATCTCGGCGAAAGCGACCGCAATCTCTCGTCGCTGCTGGAGATGTTCACGCAGATGTTCCGCGAACCGATCATCGCCCAGCGCTACCTGCCGAAGGTGCGCGAAGGTGACAAGCGCATCCTGCTCGTCGACGGTGAGCCTGTCGGCGCCATCAATCGGGTGCCTGCGGAAAACGATGCCCGATCCAACATGCATGTCGGGGGCAAGGCGGTCAGAACCGAGATGACGGATCGCGAGCGCGAGATCTGTGCGCGGATCGGTCCGGCCTTGCGGGAACGGGGTTTCCTGATCGTCGGCATCGATGTCATCGGCGACGTGATGACCGAAATCAACGTGACGTCTCCGACCGGTCTGCGCGAGGTCGAGAAATTCGGCGGTGCCAACATCGCCGCCCTGATGTGGGACGCGATCGAGAAGCGGCGCTGAGCGACTGCGCAGTCGGGAACTGCCGGCAACTGCCGATTGCGGAAACAACGCTTCGTTTCCACAATGTTCTTGTTTCATTCTCGTCATTGTGTCAAGTTGCATGGGCGGCGTGGTGAAACAGGCGGTTGTCCGGACGTTGAGGAGCGTGAGGATGGCGGCCCGGGCAAGGGGCTTGGCGCATGGTAGCACGCGTCGCGACGATTGCATTTCAGGGCATCGAGGCTGTACCGGTCGACGTTCAGGTGATGATCGGTCCGGGCAAGGTCAACACGCACATCGTCGGACTTCCCGACAAGGCGGTGGCCGAAAGCCGCGAGCGTGTGCAGGCCGCCCTGCACGCATCCGGACTGACGCTGCCGCCCAAGAAGATCACGGTCAACCTTGCGCCCGCCGACCTGCCGAAGGAAGGCAGCCACTATGATTTGCCGATCGCACTGGCTCTGATGGCGGCGCTCGGCGCGATTCCGGGCGACGTTCTGGAGGGTTATGTCGTCGTTGGAGAACTGGCGCTCGACGGGACGATTGCGCCGGTCGCCGGGGCGCTGCCGGCTGCGATCGGCGCCAATGCGCTCGGCAAGGGTCTCATCTGCCCGGCCCCGAGCGGGCCGGAAGCTGCCTGGGCCGGCGCGGAACTCGACATCCTGGCGCCCCGCAGCCTGATCGCGATGGCCAATCATTTCCGCGGCACGCAGGTGCTTTCGCGCCCCGAGCCGGCGCTGCACGCGCCGCCGGCCGATCTGCCGGATCTTGCTGACATCAAGGGGCAGGAAAGCGCCAAACGTGCGCTCGAGGTTGCCGCTGCGGGTGGGCACAATCTGCTCATGGTCGGCCCGCCAGGATCGGGCAAGTCGATGCTGGCACAGCGCCTTGCGGCCATCTTGCCGCCGCTGCCGCCGGCCGAGTTGCTCGAGGTGTCCATGGTCCACTCCATCGCCGGCAAACTGGCGGGCGGCAAGCTTTCCGACCGTCGGCCCTTTCGCGCACCGCATCATTCCGCCTCGATGGCGGCGATGGTCGGCGGCGGGCTGAAAGCTCGTCCCGGAGAAATGTCGCTCGCCCACCACGGCGTGCTTTTCCTCGACGAACTCCCGGAATTCACGCCGCAGGTCCTCGACAGCCTTCGTCAGCCCTTGGAAACCGGTGAGTGCGTCATTGCGCGCGCCAATCATCGCATCACCTACCCGGCCAAAATTCAGTTGATCGCTGCGATGAACCCCTGTCGCTGCGGCATGGCGGGCGAGCCGGGCCATCGCTGCGCGCGCGGGCCACGCTGCCAGAGCGAGTATCAGGCGCGCATCTCCGGCCCACTGCTCGACCGAATCGACCTGCGCATCGACGTTCCAGCGGTCTCGGCCGCCGATCTCATCAAGCCCGCACCGGCCGAGCGGAGCGTCGAGGTTGCTGTCCGGGTCGCGCGTGCACGCGCGCTCCAGAGGGAGCGCTTCACCGAAGAAGGTATAAAGCAGGCCACGACCAACGCCCAGTGCTCCACCTCCCTAATCGAACGGATCGCCCATCCGGACGCGTCCGGCCAGGCCCTTCTTTCCGACGCTGCCGACAAGCTGCAGTTTTCAGCACGCGCCTACCATCGCGTCCTGAAGGTTGCACGCACCCTCGCCGACCTCGATGGCTGCGACACGGTGGGACGTATTCATCTGGCGGAAGCGATTTCCTACCGGATGCCGGGCGAGCGGTTAAGCGCGGCGGCCTGACGCCGGCCCACGACCAGTCAGGACCAGCGAATTCCCCCGGCGCACTTTATGCCGCGCCGATTTTGCCCGTTCACAAACCGGCACCTCTGCAGCTAGAATCACGACGAACACAACTCTGCCGGACGACACGTCGATCCCGATGAAGCCGGCCTTCGGTGATGAGACTACGCCTGCATGACATCAACTGCCGAAAAGCCCACCACGTCCCACCATGCGGCCCCCCAAGCCCAGGATGCCGCCAGGCTGCGTGCCATGCTCGATTTTTCGAGCGACGCGATCGCCATGCTGACAGCCAGGCGCGACGCATCCGGAAACATTGTCGATTTCACCTGCACGGAGCTCAATCCGGCAGCCTGCCGTGTCTTGAAGACCGAACGCAGGCGCGTCCTCGGCGCTTCCCTCCTGACGATCCTGCCGGGGCACGACGGCGTCGACGGCCTCT
Organism: Neopararhizobium haloflavum; assembly: GCF_002750855.1. Taxonomy (GTDB): domain Bacteria; phylum Pseudomonadota; class Alphaproteobacteria; order Rhizobiales; family Rhizobiaceae; genus Georhizobium; species Georhizobium haloflavum. The sequence continues at coordinate 225,235 of NZ_NWUC01000003.1, forward strand.
TCGGCAAGTATCGCGCCGTGGTGGAAAGCGGGGAAGGTCACGACGTGGAGTTTCCCTATGACCGCGACGGTCTCGATGGATGGTGGCGCAATATCGCCGTCAAGCATGGTGACGGGGTTCTCGTGCGGTTCACCAACATCACCGAGCAGCGCCGCGAGCAGATCCATGCGCAGCGGCTTGCCGTCATCGTCGAGCAATCCGCCGACTTCATCGGCATAAGCCACCCCGACGGCCGTGTCGATTTCGTCAACGATGCCGGGCTTCGCATGGTCGGCCTGCCCGATATGGCAAGCGCCGGCAGAACAGCGATGGCAGACTATTTCCAGCCGGAGTCGCGGCGCCGGATGAGCGAGACGGCCGTACCGGTGATGGAGCGAGAAGGCTTCTGGGAAGGCGAAGTCGAACTGCGCGACTTTCGCTCGGGCAAGGCGCTGCCGGTCCACTACAGTCTGTTTCCCGTTCTCGATGCAGGGCAACGGACCGTCGCCTATGCGACAGTGGCGCGCGACATTTCGGGGTCCCGAGAAATGACGGACGCGCTGCGCGTCAGCGAAAGCAAGTTCCGTGCGATCGCCGACACGATGCCGCAAATGGTCTGGTCGACGACACCCGACGGTCTGCATGACTACTACAACGCGCGATGGTACGAATTCACCGGCGTGCCGGAGGGCTCGACCGACGGCGAGGGCTGGAACGGCATGTTCCATCCCGACGACCAGCCACGCGCATGGGAGAAGTGGCGTCGATCACTGGAGACCGGCGAGCTATATGAGATCGAGTATCGGCTGCGCCATCACAGCGGGCAATACCGCTGGACGCTCGGGCGGGCCTTGCCGATCCGCGACGAAGCAGGCGTGATCCTGCGTTGGTTTGGCACCTGCACGGACATTCACGACACCCGCATGCATACGGATCGGCTGCACAATGCGCAGTTGCGTCTGCAACTGGCACTGGCAGCGGCGGCCATCGGCGTTTGGGAATACGATCCAGCGCTCGACCTTGTCGAATGGGATGAACGGATTCGCGCTGCAACAGGTCGCACGAATGAGGACGGCCCCTTTTCGTTCAGCCGCGATTTTCTCCCACTCGTCAACCCGGACGACCGCGAACGGGTGCGGGCCGCGATCGAAGAGGCGGCCGCATCCGGCAAGGAACTGGCCCTTGAATACCGAATCCGCCCAGCCGGTTCACCTGCCGATGTCTGGGTCTCTTCGGCAGGCCGGCGCGTGCTCGGCGAGGATGGATCCGTGCGCGTCATCGGAACCGCGATGGACATTTCGGAAGATGTGCGCGCCCTTGAGGAGCAGGAGGTCGTGGCGCAGGAACTCAGCCACCGCATCAAGAACATCTTCTCCGTCATATCGGGGATGATCGGGCTTTCGGCGCGAACCTACCCGGAGACGCGCCCGCTTGCAGACAAATTGCGTGAGCGCATTGCCGCACTCGGCCGGGCCCACGACTTCGTCCGCCCCAACAAGAACCGGGCAATCGGCGCACCGGCGGCGACGCTGCAAGGGCTGGCAGCGCAGATTTTCGAACCCTATGGCGATGACCAAGGCTCGCCCATTGTCCTCCTTGGCGACGATCTGCCGATCGACGACCGCGCCGCCACGCCTCTTGCTCTCCTGTTTCATGAATTGGCGACCAACGCGGCGAAATATGGCGCGCTTTCGACAAGGGAGGGACGGGTCACGATCACCATCGCGACCGGGCCAGAATCCGTCTCGGTCGACTGGAAAGAGACCGGCGGCCCGCCGATCACCAGTCCCCCGGAGCGACGCGGCTTCGGATCACGCCTGACCTCGCTCAGCGTAGAGGCACAATTGGGCGGGACGATCAAGACACTGTGGTGCCAGGACGGCCTCCACAGTCGGATCGAGATACCGGCGTCGTCGTTCAGCCGGACCTAGACCGTTCGCTCACGCACTGCTGGGCAGGCGTCGGTTTGGCGCGAATACCCAGAGGTCAGGCAAAAAGGCGCAGGTCGGCGGGCGGTTCGATAGCACCGCGCGGCGCGCGTTTTGCTGCGGCAAAGTCGAGCGCGGCCACGATCACCCGATGCGAGCATGGTTTGGTCAGCACCCCAATGGTGCCGTCGACGCCTTCGCCGAGCAGCGAGGGGTTTGCCGTCATGTAGACGACCGTGACGCCCATTTCGCTTGCCAGACGACGGCCGACGGCGATCCCCGTCAATCCATCGCGAAGGTTGAGATCGATAAAGGCGATGTCCGCATTCTCGGCGAGCTGCAATGCGCTATGGCTATCCGGGGCTATCCCGATAACGGTGTAGCCTGCATCCTCGACCGCGTTCTCCACATCCAGCGCGACGAAGATTTCGTCTTCGACAATCAAGACATTCATAAGAACCCAGCTATTCCGTTTCAGACCCGCCAAGGGACACAGTGTGTCGCTGCGGCATTGAGAAATCGTCAATCGACGCTCTGCCGCATGAGAACATGCGAACCGCTCCCTTGCGCGCGTAACGCGTGGACCCGCCTCGAGTTCCATTCGGCGTGCGTAAATCGGGCCGTCCGCTATTCATCGGCGGGCGCCGGATTGGAGATGTAACCTTCGATCAGGGAGGAAGGCGCCGCTTTCTCGACGAAGGCGAAGCTACCATCCTGCCGCATCGCCCGCGCGGCATCGATCAGCGTCCCATAGACCAGCTTGGACAATTGCGAGCCGAGGCTGATGCGCGCCACCCCCGCCTCGGCCAGTTGATCGCGCGTGAATGGCGGATCGGCGGGAATTCCGGCCAGCACGTTGACGGGTTTCGACAAGGCGGAACAGACCGTGCGGATTGCCGCAAGGCTTGGCAGCCCGGGCGCATAGAGCACATCGGCGCCGGCCAGCTCGAAGGCGCGCAGCCGAGCGATCGTGTCGTCGAGGTCTTGGCGGCCCCACAGGAAATTCTCCGCCCGTGCCGTCAGAACAAACGTGCGGCCCAGCCGGTCGCGGGCTTCGCATGCGGCTGCGATGCGTTCGACGGCAAGGCCGGAGTCATAGATCGGGGCGCGCGGATCGCCGCTATGGTCCTCGATGGAACAGCCTGCCATCCCGGTCTCTGCGGCTTCGGCGATGCCCACGGCCACGGTATCGGGATCGTGGCCCTTGCCGTTTTCCAGGTCGGCGTTGACCGGAAGCGACGTTGCCGAGACCATCGTGCGCGCGTGGTCCAGCCTTTCGCTCCAGGACACGGTGCCGTCGCGCCTGCCGAGGGTGAAGGCATGGGCGGCGCTGCTGGTCGCGATGGCCTCAAAACCGAGACCGGCGAAAAGGCGGGCGGTACCGACGTCCCACGGGTTGGGCATGATCACGGGATCGCCCTTGCGGTGAAGGCTCAGGAAGCGATCGCCCGGAGATGGATTGAACGCACTCATGTGCCCGTCGAGCCGAAACCGCCCGCTCCGCGTCTTGTCTCGTCAGTCGTCGCGCGTTCCTCGACGACCGCTCGCAAAACGGGCGCGATCACGAGCTGCGCGATGCGCATGCCGCGGCTGATGGTGAACGGCGCCTCACCCAGATTGACCAGCAGGATCCTAACCTCGCCGCGGTAGTCCCAATCGATGGTGCCGGGGGTATTGAGACAGGTGATGCCATGCTTGAACGCGAGGCCGGACCGCGGCCGGATCTGGCCCTCATAGCCGGCCGGAATATGCATGACGAACCCCGAAGGGACCAATACGCGCGTCCCCGGCTCCAGGATCAACGGTGCCTCGCCGGCAACGGCGGCGCGCAAGTCCATTCCCGCGGCGCCATCGCTCTCATAGGCAGGAAGGGCAAGCCCCTCGCCATGCGGCAAGCGCACGAACCCGACGGTCGGGGCGGTGGCTTCGGCAGGCGGACGAATCTCAGATGCACTCATGGCACCATAGTGTGCCGCACGAACTTCAGGTCAATTGCAAGGGCCGGGCGAAAACGCTAGAAGCCCGCCAACAACAGGATATCCACAGAATGACCGAGAGCCTGGAAAAGGCGGTTGCCCGCCGCCGCACCTTCGCGATCATATCGCACCCGGACGCCGGCAAGACGACCCTGACGGAAAAGCTGCTGCTTTTCGGCGGTGCGATCCAGCTCGCCGGTGAAGTGAAGGCGAAGAAGAATCGGATGGATACCCGCTCCGACTGGATGAAGATCGAGCGCGAGCGCGGCATCTCGGTGGTCACGTCCGTGATGACCTTCGAATATGGCGAGCATGTCTTCAACCTGCTCGACACGCCGGGCCACGAAGACTTTGCCGACGACACATACCGCACTTTGACAGCCGTCGACGCCGCGATCATGGTCATCGACGCCGCCAAGGGCATCGAGCCGCGCACGCTGAAGCTTTTCGAGGTCTGCCGCCTGCGCGACATCCCCATCGTGACCTTCGTGAACAAGATGGACCGCGAAAGCCGCGATCCCTTCGAGATACTCGATGAAGTCGAACAGAAGCTGGCGCTGGACACAGCGCCGATGACCTGGCCGATCGGGCGGGCCAAGACCTTCTCGGGAACCTACCACCTTTCCGACAACACGGTGCGCGGCTCGGACGGCGAGGAAAGGACCACGCCGGCCAATGGGCCGGAATCGGATGCGGCGGCCGGGCTCTTGCCGGAGAACGAGCGCGAGACCTTCATCGAGGAATGCGGGCTTGCGATGGAGGCTTGCCGGCCCTTCGACCACAAGGCCTTTCTCGAGGGACATCTGACGCCCGTCTATTTCGGTTCGGCGCTGAAGAACTTCGGCGTGCGCGACCTCATCAATGCGCTCGGGCGCTATGCGCCGCCGCCACGCGCCCAGGTCGCCGACACGCGCGTCGTCGAGGCGACGGACGAGAAAATGTCGGCGTTCGTTTTCAAGATCCAGGCCAACATGGACCCCAACCACCGTGACCGCATCGCCTTCGTGCGGGTGTGTTCCGGCAAGCTGCAGCGCGGCATGAAGGCGCGCCTGTCCCGTACAGGCAAGCCGATGTCGCTGTCCGCGCCACAGTTCTTTTTCGCCCATCAGCGTCAGTTGGCCGACACGGCCTTTGCCGGCGACGTGGTCGGTATCCCCAACCATGGAACGCTGCGCATCGGCGATACCCTGACGGACGGCGAGCCGCTCGTCTTCAAGGGCGTGCCGAATTTCGCTCCGGAGATTTTGCGTCGCGTGCGTCTGGAAGACGCGATGAAGGCAAAGAAGATGAAAGAGGCCCTCGCCCAGATGGCGGAAGAAGGCGTCGTCCAGCTGTTCCAGCCAGAAGACGGCTCGCCGCCTCTCGTCGGTGTGGTGGGCGCGCTCCAACTCGACGTGCTCAAGGCGCGGCTCGAGGTGGAATACGGTCTGCCGGTCTCGTTCGAAACGGCACGGTTCAACGTCTGCCGTTGGATTTCAGCCACCGACAAGGCGGAACTGGATCGGTTCATCAACGCCAAGCGCGGCGACATCGCGCGAGATCTCGACGGCGATCCGGTGTTCCTCGCCTCGGACGGTTTCTCTCTCAACTATGAGACGGATCGCTGGAAAGCCATCCGGTTCGATGCGGTAAAGGAATATCAGATCGGGATCGCGGCCTGATTCATCCGCACCGGTCAAAGCGGAGTCATATTCATCGGCGAGCATCGACGGCATGATCGTCGATTTGGCAGCCAGGACCGGGCGCAGCTTCTCCGTGACCGGACTTCTGCTCGGCACGCTTTTCTTCGCTGCGTCGCTGACGCCGAGCCTCCTGCCGCGCACCGACCTTTTGCAGGGCGTCCTGTCGGGCTGTTCCTTTGCCGCCGGATACGGCGTCGGAGTCGCGGCGCGCTTCGCCTGGGATATCATTCAATTGCCGGTGCCGCCGCGGCGCTGGAAGCAGAGGCTGCGCCTCGTTGCCGCGGCCGCCTGCCTGTCGACAGCCGCTGCCTTCCTGCTGCAGGCGTCGGAATGGCAAAACGATATTCGGGCACTCATGGACCTTGAGCCGGTCGCCCAATCGCGCCCGCTTCAGATCGGCGCGCTGGCAATCGCAGTCTTCGCCGTCATTGTCCTTCTCACCCGGCTCGTCCTGCTGGTGCCGATCCGCTCGTCGCGCCTGCTCGGCCGCTATGTTCCGCCGCGCACGGCTGCCATCTTCGGGACGATCTTCGGCGCTCTGGCCTTGTGGTCCGTTCTGGACGGTGTCGTCTTCCGACTGGCGCTGCGTGCCGTCGATTCCTCGTTCCAGCAACTCGACGCGCTGGTCGAGGACACCGTTATGCAGCCGCAAGGCATTCTTCGCACCGGCAGTGATGCGTCCTTGATCAACTGGGACGAGATCGGCCGCGCCGGTCGACGGTTCGTCGCATCCGGCCCGTCGCGCTTCGCCATATCCTCATTCACCGGCGATGACGCGGAAGAACCGATCCGCGTCTTTGTCGGCCTGAATTCCGCCGAAACGGTGGAGGAGCGCGCAACGCTGGCGCTTGAGGAACTGAAGCGTACCGGGGCGTTCGATCGCTCGCTGCTCGTCATCGTGACGCCGATCGGCACCGGAGGCATCGATGCTGGCGCGATGAACACGCTTGAGTATCTTCACAGAGGCGACGTCGCGAGCGTGGCGGTCCAGTACTCCTATCTGACCAGTTGGCTGTCGCTGCTCATCGAGCCCGGCTACGGGGCCGACACGGCTCGCGCGCTCTTCACGAAGATTTACGAGCATTGGACAAACCTGCCCCCCAACGAGCGTCCCCGCCTCTATCTGCATGGCCTCAGCCTTGGCGCTCTCAACTCGGATCTCTCCGTCGATCTCTACGATATCGTTGCGGACCCGATCGACGGCGCATTGTGGAGCGGCCCGCCCTTCTCAATGGAAACCTGGCGTCTGGCAACGGCGGAACGGAACTCCTCATCCCCGGCCTGGCTGCCGACATTCCGCGACGGGTCCGTCATCCGTTTTGCCAACAGATACAACGGTCTTGCCCGGGGCGGCGCACACTGGGGGCCGTTTCGCATCGCCTTCCTCCAGTATGGCAGCGATCCGGTGACGTTTTTCGAGCCGGCCGCGTTCTACCGGCCGCCCGCCTGGATGGAAGGGGCGCGGGCCGCCGACGTTTCAGAAGATTTCCGCTGGTTTCCCGTGGTCACCTTCCTGCAACTGGCGCTCGACATGGCAAATGCCGTCAAGACCCCTGTCGGCTACGGTCATCGATATGGAGCCGCCGACTATATCGACGCCTGGATCGCCTTGACCGAGCCTGAAGGCTGGAGCGCCGAGGAGATCAGCGAACTCAAGGAACGCTTTCGTCCGCCGCCCTTCGAGCCGTCGGTCTCGTCCTTTTCTTTTCACTGAAGCCCGCAGCGCCGGCAGGAACCATCGCCGTTGCCCACCGTTGGGTTCGACACCGTCATCGACGCCATCTGGCGGATGACGGACGAACCCCGGGAGACCGACATGAGCATTGCGGACAGCACACGCGAGGGAGCAACCGACCCGCTCTCCTCCGATATCGAATCGACGCGGCACACGATCCGACAAGAGGTCGACGACGCCAAGCGGCGTGCCTCCAATCTCGGCGAGGCCGCAGGCAAAGAGGCGCACCGGCTTGGGGACAGCCTGAAGGCAAAGGCCCATCACGAAGCGGAGAAGCGCAAGAACGAGACCGCGACCCATATCGACCATTTTGCCGAAGCCGTGCGGCACGCCTCCGACGAACTGGCGGAGCGCGATCAATCCATCGTCTCCCGGCTCGTGCAGGAGGCAGCCGGGAGCATCGAAAGCGTCGCGCGATCCATCCGGACACACTCGGTGGACGACATGGCCCGCTCGGTCTCACGCTTCGGACTGGAGCGCCCGACGGCCTTCCTCGCTGGCGCGGTCATCGCAGGCATCGCCATCGGACGCTTCGCCAAGGCGTCGGCCGAACGCCAGCGCCAGCGCGACCTCGACAGCGAGTCGGATTTCGAGGGAGGCCTGCCTGTCGCCCGTCCTCTCGCCGACCGCCCGGCAATGGGAGATGACGATGCACAGCGATGATCCCGAAACGCGGCGCACGCCCATCAGTCGCTCCATCCCCGATCTTCTCAGCGATCTGATCCGCGATCTCTCGGCGCTCTTCAGGACGGAGAGCCGCCTGGTAAAGGCAGAAATTTCCGAAGCGCTCGGCAGGATGGCGACCGGGGCCGAACTCATCGGGGCCGGCAGCATCGTACTTCTGGTCTCGCTGGTGGTTCTTGCCCAGGCGCTGGTGATCGCACTCTCCAACATCATGGGTCCCGGCTGGGCAGCGCTGGCCGTCGGCGGCGCGCTGGCAGTGATCGGCGCGGTGATGGTTGCGCGCGGCAAATCCGACCTCAGCGCCAACACGCTGGTGCCGGAGCGCACGCTCGGCCAGACAAGCCGCGATGCCGAACTGGCACGCAGCCAGATGTCCTCGGACCAAACCAGGAAGGAATCTGTCAAATGAGCAAGTCTTCGGCAGAATTGGAACGCGAGGCCGAAAGCAAGCGCCAGGATGTCGAGCGCACGCTGGATAGTCTCAAGGGCAAGTTGAGCTTCGGACAGTTGGCCGAAGAGGCCGGAAATTATCTTCACGCCGATCAGGCGCGGGACGCTGCCCTCAATGTCGGACGCCAGATGCGGGACAATCCGCTGGCGCTTGGGCTTGTAGGCGCGGGACTTGCCTGGCTGATGTTCGGAGATGGCGTTCGCCACCGTGCCGACCGTCTGCGATCCGACTACGACGACTACGGCGTCGGCTATATCGAAGATCGCGAAGGTGTGCGTCCGCTGGACCGCCGCCATGCCCCGGTCCGTCGTGATGCCGCAACGCCAGGCGTCGTGCCCATCGAGCCAGCGATCAACACGCAGGGCGGCGAGGGCATTTCATCGCGCGCCAAAGACCGTGCAAGCGCCGCCAGCCATTCGGTGCGCCAGGGTGCGGCATCCCTCGCACACGGCGCGGCAGACAGCGCATCGGCGGCGCGCGAGCGCGCAAGGCACGGCTACGACCGCAGCCGTGAGGGACTTCACGACGCCGCCGACTATGTTTCCGAGCGCGGCCATCAGGCACGCACGGCCGCGGGTCGCTACGGACGGCGCGTCGAGAACGCGTTCGTCGATGCGATGCGCAATGAACCGCTGATCATCGGCGCTTTCGCGGTCGCCGTCGGTGCGGCGATCGGTGCCGCGCTGCCGCCGACGCGGCGCGAGGACGAGTGGCTGGGCGAAGAGCGCGACCGGCTGGCGGGAGAAGCCGCCGACTACGCTCGCCATGCCGGGCACGAAGCCGAGGCGGTAGCCCGTAAGGCGTACGACAGCGCCAGCGCTGCGGCCTCCGAGGAAGGCCTCACCAAGGGCCCCGACGACAAGACGGTGGCTGAGAAGGTGGAGCATGTCGCCAAGGCGGCCCGCGACACCACGGCAAGTGAAGCCGACAAGCGCTTCTGAGCCGGTGCCAGACATGAAAAAGGCTGCGGGCACCATTTGTGTCCGCAGCCTTTTGTCTTGTTCGGTAGCAGGCCGCTAGGCAGACGGCTGCTTGGTCTTGCGCAGATAGGGCAGCACGCGCTCGAACCCGCCGAAGCGCTTTTCCGCGTCCTCGTCCGACACGGCGGCGGTGATGATCACATCTTCGCCCTGCTTCCACTGCGCCGGTGTCGCAACCTGGTGCTTGGCCGTCAGTTGGATCGAATCGATCGCTCTGAGAATCTCGTCAAAATTGCGCCCCGTAGTCATAGGGTAGGTCAGGATCAGCTTGATCTTCTTGTCCGGCCCGATGACGAAGACAGACCGCACGGTCGCATTGTCAGCAGGCGTGCGCCCATCCGAGGAGTCGCCCGCGCCAGCCGGCAGCATGTCATAAAGCTTGGCAACTTTCAGTTGGTTGTCGCCGATCAGCGGGTAATCGACGCTGTGCCCCGTCGCGACCTTGATATCTTCCTTCCACTTGCCGTGGTCGGCGACCGGATCAACCGAAATTCCGATGATCTTGGCGTTGCGCTTTTCGAACTCGCCGGCGAGGCTGGCCATATAGCCCAATTCGGTCGTGCAGACCGGCGTGAAATTCTTCGGATGCGAGAAGAGCACGGCCCAGCCATCGCCAATCCATTCATGGAAATTGATCGTTCCCTGCGTGGTCTCGGCCGTGAAGTCGGGCGCGGTGTCGTTGATGCGAAGGCCCATGTTTCGTCTCCCTTCCTGTGATGATCGTGCTGACCGTTATGTAGGAACCCGGTCGGCAATTTTGAGCAGCAGAATACGCCAAAGTCCGGCCAGGCGTGAGGCAAGCGTTGCGGACGAAAGCGCAAAACGCGGAAAATTGTTGCCGAACTACGCCTCGACAGGCGCTCCGGGCAGAGTGCTGATGTCCTGTGTCCATTCCAGAGCGGATCGGCACCATATCTGTCGGGTCGGAACGAGGTCGCGACGCTGGCGGATTGCGCCCCAACGCAGGCCGAACGGCGACGCATCATCGTGTGCATCGCATGCATAGAGCGGTGTACCGCAGTCTGCGCAGAAGGCCTGCAGGCGCTTGGCGCCACTCTCGGCCATCTTGACATAGGCGCGCGGCTCGCCGCGCAACAGCGCGAAATCGCGGCGCTCGGCCCGCACTGAAACGCGAAATGCCGTTCCGGTCAGTTGCTGGCAGTCGGTGCAATGGCAGATCGCAACATTCGCAGGGTCCACCTGCGCCTCATAGGCGATGGCGCCGCAATGGCACTGCCCTTCAACCTTCATGGTCTTCTCCTGCTAGAGTGGGACCGCTGTCGTTTCCTTTATTTCCTCCATTACGAAGGAAGCCGAAACGTCCGAGAGGGGCACTTTCTCGATGAGGCGCTGATACAGCCTGTCATAGGCCTTCACATCACGCACCCTCGCCTTCAAGACATAATCGAGATCGCCCGAGGTCCGGTAAACGCCGACGACCTCCGGCAGTTGCGTCACCGCACTGCGGAAATCGGCCAGCCAGCCGGGGTCGTGATTGGCGGTGCGAATGAAGACGAAGACGCTGAGGCCGCAGCCGGCCCGCTCGGCATCCACCAGCGCGACCCGCCCCCGCATGATGCCTTTCTCCTCCAAGGCCTTCATCCGGCGCCAGCAGGCGTTGCGCGAAAGCGGAAGCCGCTCGGCCACCGCTTCGACCGAGAGCGTTCCATCCTGCTGCAGGACGGCGAGTATCTTGCGATCTATGTCATCCATTTCCGTCATTAGTTGGGATGGATATCCCAAAATTAAGGCTCACGAAAGGATATTCGGGACAAAATCGGCCCAGCGAATCGTTAGGATTGCGCATTGCCATCCAACGAGAGGACCTGCAATGAGCCGCACATTCACACGCCTTTTCACGGATCATCCTGCCTCGGTCGAGGAAAGCTACATCGAGCATATGCGTTTTGCGGGTTGGTTCGCCGGTCAGCTTCTCATTGCCGGCCTTGCGGCGCTGACGCATGCGATCCTGCCATTTCTTTTCGAGCGCACCGCGAGCCGCATCATCGATCGGCTGCATCATCGCATGCACAACAGGGCTGGATAGGAACGTCATGTGCCGCTGGGCAGCCTTTCGCGGTCAGGCGCGATTCCTTGAAGACCTTGTCGCTTCGCCCGCGCATTCGCTGATCGCCCAGTCCCATTGCGCCAGCCAGGCCAAGACCGCGACCAACGGCGATGGCTTCGGCATCGCCTGGTATGGCGAGCGACCAGAGCCGGGGCTCTACCGCGACATCCTGCCAGCGTGGTCGGACTGCAACCTCAGGAGCCTGTCGCGCCAGATCCGCTCGCCGCTGTTCCTGGCTCATGTCCGTGCCTCAACGTCGGGTGGCACGCGGCGCGACAATTGTCATCCCTTCGTATCGGGACAATGGTCGTTCATGCACAACGGCCAGATAGGCGCCTACGAATCCCTGAAGAGGACGCTCGAAGGAAAACTGACGGATCGCTTCTACCGCGAGCGCATCGGCACCACCGATTCCGAACTCGTCTTTCTGCTGGCGCGCGATGCGGGGCTGAACGAGGATCCGCTCCGCGCTTTCGAAACGGTGATTGGCCTGATCACATCAGAAGCTCGCAGTCTCGGCGTTGCCCCGCTGATCCGCTTTACCGCCGCGTTCTCGGACGGATGCACGCTCTATGCGATCCGTTACGCAACGGACGTTTTCGCGCCGACGCTCTATGTGGGCCGCTCGGTTTCCGGCTTCACGCTGGTTTCCGAACCGCTGGACGAAATCACCGAATGGGAAACCGTGCCGGCCGGCAGTTTCGTCACGGTCGACGATCGCGGGATCGACATCCGGCCGTTCTTCGGATCCGCGGGCAGCTTGGCGCTCGCCTCCTGAGGCTCTAGCCCTTTTCCGCCGACGCAAGCCGGTCGGCGAACAGGCGCGCAAGCTGCGCGGCAACCTCTTCCTTGCCCGATTCCGGCCAGTCCTCGACGCCATCCGCCGTGACGATGTGCACGGCGTTGCGCAGGCCGCCCATGACACCCTTTTCCGGCTGCACGTCGTTGGCAACGATGATATCGGCCCCCTTGCGGGCCAGTTTCGCCTCAGCGTTCGCAATGACGTTCTCGGTTTCGGCGGCGAAGCCGACAACCAGTGCCGGCCGCTGGCGATGATGACCGACCGCCTTTAGGATGTCCGGATTTTCGACGAGCGTCAGCGCCGGCGGCCCCTCGCTCGCCTGTTTCTTGATCTTTTGCCGGCTGTCTGCCTCCGTGCGCCAGTCTGCAACGGCGGCGACCATCACCGCGATGTCGGCCGGCAAGGCGGCCTCGACCGCCTCCATCATGGCTCGCGCCGTCTCCACATGCACCGTCGCAACGCCATCGGGATCCGGGATCGTCACCGGCCCGGAAATGAGGGTGACATCGGCGCCCAGCTGCGCAAGCGCGGCGGCGATGGCGTGACCCTGCCGGCCGCTGGAACGATTGGCGATGTAGCGCACAGGGTCGATCGGCTCATGGGTCGGCCCCGATGTGACGACCGCCCGCTTGCCGGAAAGGGGCTTTTCGCCGCCATCGAGAATCGAGCTCAGCGCTTCGGCAATGGCAAGCGGCTCGCTCATCCGACCAACGCCCGCCTCGTTGCGCTCCGCCATCTCGCCGGCCTCCGGCCCAATGAAGCGCACGCCGTCGCGTTTCAAGGTTTCGACATTGCGGCGCGTTGCCGGATGCGCCCACATGGCAGGGTTCATCGCGGGTGCGACCAGAACGGGCCGATCGCTCGCCAGAAGAACGGCGCCGGCAAGGTCGCCGGCAAGGCCGTTCGCCATCTTGGCCATAAGGTCCGCCGTCGCAGGCGCCACGACGATCGCATCACAGTCGCGCGCCAGGCGAATATGACCGACATCGTGCTCGTCCTCGCGGGAGAAAAGATCGGTAAAGACCTTGTCGGCGGCAAGAGCGCCTGCAGCCAGCGGCGTTATGAATTCCTGCGCGCCGGCCGTCATGATCACACGCACGGCCGCACCGCGCTCACGCAGCCGACGAATGAGGTCGAGGCACTTGTAAGCCGCGATGCCGCCGCCGATGATCAGCAGGATACGTTTTGCGTTCAGGCTCATGGCACCATCCGTTCAGCCCGCCGGCATGACGCGCTCGACCTTGGTATGGACAAAATCGTCGCGCTTGAAAAGAAGTCGCCATTCGCGGGACAGCGATAGCGAAACGGCCGCGGGTCTGAACGCCCACCCATCGGCCGCGGCGTTGCCATCGAAATCAGGCCAGCTGCCAGCCGATGAAGACCAGTGCCAGCGCGGCGATCCAGAGCGCGATGCGCCCGCTGCGGCCGTGACGCGCCTCCGAGCGGCCGATCGCCTCCGCGGTTTCCGCGTCGAAGCGAACGCCGTTCTCGGCCATCTCATCCAGTTCGCGCGAAAGCCGCTCGGCGCGGGCAGCCAGCTCCGGCGCCTGCTCGGCCAGGCGAAACGCGGCACCCAGCCCTTCGCGGGCGTCGCTCAGCAGGCGCGCGGGGCCGAGATTCTGCCGGATCCACTCGCCGACCACCGGCTCTGCGGCCTTCCACATGTTGAAGCGCGGGTTGAGACTGCGCGAGACACCCTCGACAACGACCATGGTCTTTTGCAGCATCACGAGCTCGGGCCGCGTCTGCATCTCGAACAGTTCGGTGATCTCGAAAAGCAGCGTCAGCAGGCGCGCCATCGAGATCGTCTCGGCGGACTGACCGTGAATGGGCTCGCCGATCGCGCGGATCGCCTGGGCGAAGCTGCGCACGTCGTGGTGGCGCGGCACATATCCGGCTTCGAAGTGCACTTCGGCAACGCGCAGATAGTCGCGGGTGATGAAGCCGAACAGGATCTCCGCAAGAAAGCGCCGCTCCTTCTTGCCCAGCCGGCCGACGATGCCGAGGTCGACAGCGACGATCGTGCCGTCGGGTTCGACGAAAAGATTGCCCTGATGCATGTCGGCGTGAAAAAAACCGTCGCGAAGCGTATGGCGCAGGAACGACTGGATAAGCACATCGGCCAGGTGATTGAGGTCGTGCCCGGCCCGGCGCAGTTCGTCGACATGCGACATCTTGATGCCGTCGATCCACTCCATCGTCAGGACATCGCGGCCGGTGCGCTCCCAGTCGACTTCCGGCACGCGAAAGCCCGGGTCATCGCGGGTGTTCTCGCCGAGTTCCGAGAGTGCAGCGGCTTCGAGGCGAAGGTCCATCTCGATCCGTGTCGTCTGCTCCAGGATGCGCGCGACTTCCACCGGCTTGAGGCGGCGCGCCTGCGGCACGTGACGCTCGACCAGATGGGAGACGAGATAGAAGGTCTGCAAGTCCTGGGCGAACCTTCGGCGAATGCCGGGTCGAACGACCTTGACCGCGACCTTGTGATCGCCGGCGTCGGTCCTGACCGCCGCAGGATGCACCTGTGCGATCGAAGCGGCAGCGATGGGAGCGTCGAAGCGACTGAAGACTTCCGGTATGGGCCGGCCGATGGACATGGCCGCGCTCGCCTCGGCCTTGTCCTGCGCGAAGGTCTCCATCTGGTCCTGCAGCAGGGACAGATCGCTCGCCATTTCGGCACCGACAACGTCGGGACGGGTGGCCAGGAACTGTCCGAGCTTCACATAGGACGGACCAAGGCGCGCCACCGCACGCGCCAGCCGATCGCTACGGCTCGCATGCTTGGCCTTGGAGCGGGCGAAATGCCGCGAAAGCGACTGAACCATGCGCGCCGATGGCGGCAATTCTTCGGCGGGCAGCGCCGAGATCACCCCTTCGCGCAGGAAGACCCAGCCAACACGCACCAATTGCAGATAGGAATAAAGCCGCCCCATGAAGTCTAGAGCTTCCAGGCCGAATGCAGCGCAGCGATCCCGCCCGAATAATCGGTCCATTTGACGCGATCGAAGCCGGCGCGCGCGATCATGTCGGCGAAATCGCGCTGATTGGGGAACTTGCGGATCGATTCGACCAGATAGCGATAGGGTTCGTCGTCGCCGGCGATCGCCTTGCCGAGCGCCGGGATCGCGTTGAACGACCAGGCCTCGTACACCTTGTCCAGAATCGGCATCTGCACCTCGGAAAATTCCAGGACGAGCAGGCGCCCGCCTCGTTTGAGGACGCGGCGTGCCTCGCCGAGTGCCTTGGCGATATCCGGGACGTTGCGAATGCCGAAGGCGATCGTATAGGCGTCGAAGCTGGCGTCGTCGAACGGAAGCTCCTCCGCATTCGCCTCGATGAAATCGACATTGCCGGAGAGCTTGCGCTGCTGCGCCCGCTCGCGGCCGACGGCCAGCATCGAGCCGTTGATGTCGAGCACCGTCGCATGCGCCTCGCGCCGCGACGCCTCGACGATGCGAAAGGCGATATCGCCGGTGCCGCCCGCCACATCAAGGACTCGGTAGTCGTGGCGCGCTGGAGGATTGAGCGCGGCGACCATAGCCTCCTTCCACAAACGGTGCAGCCCGCCCGACATGACGTCGTTCATCACATCGTAGCGCTTTGCGACACGGTGGAACACGTCGTTCACCAGTCCCTGCTTCTCGCCGCTCGCAACGGACTGAAATCCATAGGACGTATCCATTCCGCCAGCTGCGCTGGTGCGCTCGTCAGACATTCAAGGCCTCATGCAGTGTCATCGCGTCCGGCTTTCTTGTGGACTTGCGAGGTCTTATATGGGCAATCCACGTCAAAACGAAAGCGCGGTCGGCCGCAAAGAACAAAGTGACGCGAGATTGGGTTAAGGCGCGATGCCCGAACTGCCTGAAGTTGAGACCGTGCGGCGGGGCCTTGCGCCGGCCATGGAGGGTGCCCGGATCGTCGCCGTCGACCAGCGCCGTCCCGATCTGCGTTTTCCCTTCCCGGCGGATTTCGCCGACCGGCTTGCCGGCCGCACGATCGTGGCGCTCGGGCGCCGCGCGAAATACCTTTTGATCGAACTCGACGACGGCGGCGTCCTCGTCTGCCATCTCGGCATGTCGGGCTCGTTCCGGGTCGAAACCGAAACCCTCGCCTCCGCCCCCGCAACGTTTCACCACAAGCGGTCCAAGCTCGCCCGCCACGACCATGTCGTCTTCCACCTTTACGCCGGGGATACGAGCGGTGGCTGCAAGGTCATCTACAACGATCCGCGGCGTTTCGGCTTCATGGATATTGTCGCCACCAAGGGCGACCTTGACGCCCACCCCTATTTTGCCGGCATGGGACGCGAGCCGACCGGCAACGACCTTGACGCCGCCTATCTCGCCCGAAAATTTGCCGGAAAGAGCGCGCCGCTCAAGGCAGCCCTTCTCGACCAGCGCGTTATCGCCGGGCTCGGCAACATCTATGTCTGTGAAGCGCTCTGGCGGGCCCGCCTGTCGCCGAGGCGCCTTGCAGGATCGCTCGTGCGTGTGAACGGGCAACCCGGCGAACGTCTCGTCACCTTGAGCACCGCAATCCGCGCCGTCATCGCCGACGCGATCGCCGCAGGCGGCTCGTCGCTCCGCGACTACGTGCGCGCCGATGGGTCGCTCGGCTACTTCCAGCACAGCTTTTCCGTCTATGATCGCGAAGGCGCGCCTTGCCCGAGACAGGACTGTGGCGATACGGTCCGGCGGATCGTCCAGAGCGGACGCTCGACTTTCTATTGTCCGCGCTGCCAGCGATAGACACTGGCCGGAACGCTACCCGGAGGAACCATGAGCCACAGCACCATCAAGACCGATATCAGGGGACGCGTTGCGCTGATCACCCTCAACCGGCCCGAAGCGCTCAACGCGCTGAATTCGACGCTTATGCGCGAGCTGCTGGAAGCACTGAGGGCGTTCGACGAGAACCCGGATATCGGCGCGATCGTCATGACGGGCTCGGAAAAAGCCTTTGCCGCCGGCGCCGACATCAAGGAGATGCAGAATCTCACCTTCATCGACAACTATGTCGGCAATTTCATCGGCGGCTGGGACGACGTGGCCCGCACCCGAAAGCCGAAGATCGCCGCCGTCGCCGGCTACGCACTGGGTGGGGGCTGCGAGCTTGCGATGATGTGCGACTTCATCATCGCGGGCGACAATGCGAAATTCGGCCAGCCCGAGATCACGCTGGGCGTGCTGCCGGGCATGGGCGGCACGCAGCGTCTGGCGCGTGCTGTCGGCAAGGCCAAGGCCATGGACCTTTGTCTGACGGGGCGCATGATGGATGCGGCGGAAGCCGAGCGTTCCGGCCTCGTGGCGCGGATCGTTCCGGCTGCCGAGCTGTTGGATGTCGCGGTCAAGGCCGCAGAGAAAATCGCCGGCTTTTCGCTGCCCGCCACGATGATGGCGAAGGAAACCGTCGACCGCGCCTTCGAAACCACGCTGGAAGAAGGTCTTCGCTTTGAGCGCCGTGTCTTCCACTCGCTCTTTGCGACGGACGATCAGAAGGAAGGCATGAGCGCCTTTGTCGAGAAGCGGAAGCCTGATTTCCGCCACCGATGACAAGACGAAGCTGATCTGCGCGATTGCGCGTTGACGCGCCGCGCCAATCCAGCTATACGGCGCCTCACGGATTTGGCGGGCCATGTGCCCGCCTTCGCGTATTGCTCCCAGAGACGATGACGACGATGCCTTCGAGGCTCTCCGCTGTCATGGGCGCACTGGACAGGTTTTGAAGAGAGGCATTGATGGCCAATACAGCTTCGGCGAAGAAGGCGACCCGCAAGATCGCTAGCCGCACCTTGATCAACAAGTCGCGCCGTTCGCGGGTGCGCAACTTCGTACGCAAGGTCGAAGAGGCGATTGCCTCGGGCGACCAGAATGCTGCAAAGGATGCGCTCCAGGCTGCCCAGCCTGAGCTGATGCGCGCCGCCACCAAGGGCGTCCTGCATCGCAACACCGCATCGCGCAAGGTTTCGCGGCTTGCCGCACGGGTCAAGTCGCTCGGCGCCTGATCCCGGCTGAACGCCACACCTAATTTGCCGCACATCGACAAGCCCGGTCAGCGACCGGGCCGTTCCGATTCGTGCCTTATACACCAAGGCCGACGGCGCCTCGCTGCCGTTAGGTAACTTTTTCACCTGCAGGATATTGTTAATAAAATCAAAGGCTTGCAGGAGCTTTTTGTTTGTACGCTTCTTGTTCTCAGGGCGCCGCCGATGGCTTTGGCGTCAAGCGAAAAATAAATTATCTTTGTGCGGGATGGGCCGGACCGGGGCTTTGAATTTGAAAAAGCCTTGTCTTCAAAGCCTTACCGAAAACGCACTGCATGCGGCCGTTGCCCGGCAATCGTGTCAAGCCTCCCACAGGTTAAAATGGCGTAAATTCTCGGGTTGATCTCTCCCGGTCAGCCTGCCTTAATACAGCTCACAGGGGGCGGCCGAGAGACACTCCTCCACGATCGATAGCGGCAGGAAATGCACGACGATCTGGAAGCCTGCATGTCTCGCCACGGTCAGTTTTTTGTCGCGCGGCGTTTTACGCGCGCTTTATCATTGCAGCATGTTTCGTTCCCGACCGGACCCGTCCGGCCGACGGTCGAATTGTGCCGCATTGCCGGGGCAACATTAAGGAGGTTCGACGGTGGCGAAGACGTAACGAGGACGTTTTTTCTTCCAAATCCGCTTTCGGCATCCGCCTCGGGCAAGGCGATGGCGAGAACGGTGACCGGGGCTTGGCGACAGTTCCCCGGAGAGGCCAGAGACCGACAAAGAGCGGCCGGCCAATAAGGCCTGATCCTGTGCGAGGTAGAGCGGGGATCGGGGGGATTAGGCGAAGAACAGGCAAAAAGGCGGCAAAACATGCAATCGACCCAGACGTCCGTCGCGAAAGGCGGCGATTGGAATGCGCGTAAGGACGTTGTTGAACCGGTTTCGGCCGACATTTGCCCTCCCAAGGAGAGAGGGGGCGACGAGATGGTGCATGATGCACTGTTCGACCGGGTTCGGACTCGGCTGAAGGCCCAGTTGGGGCAGGAAATCTTCGCAAGCTGGTTCGGCCGCCTCAAGGTGGATTCCACGTCGAAGAGCGTCGTCCGGCTTTCGGTTCCGACCACCTTCCTGAAATCCTGGATTCAGAACCGCTATCTCGACCTGATCACGCAGCTCTACAAGGAAGAGAACGCCGACATCCTGCGTGTTGAGATCGTCGTGCGCTCCGCGACGCGGCAGGCGCGACCGGTGGTGGCGGCAACGGGCGAGCGGCCCGCGGCACCGACAGGACAGCACACGACAAACGTCAATCCAGTCCATATCCGCATTCCGTCCTCGGCTCCGGCCCATGCGGCCGCGAAGCGCGGCCCCGGATCCAACCCGGTCATCGGTTCGCCGCTGGATGCGCGCTATACCTTCGAGACCTTCGTGGAGGGCTCCTCCAATCGCGTGGCGCTCGCTGCCGCCAAGACAATCGCGGAAGCCGGCTCGGGTGCCGTCAGATTCAACCCGCTGTTCGTCCACTCCAGCGTTGGGCTCGGAAAGACGCACCTTCTCCAGGCCATCGCCTCGGCCGCATTGGCAAGCCCGCGCAATCCGCGCGTGGTCTATCTGACCGCAGAATATTTCATGTGGCGCTTTGCCAGCGCGATCCGTGACAATGACGCGCTGTCGTTCAAGGAATCCCTGCGCAATATTGACCTCTTGGTCATCGACGACATGCAGTTCCTTCAGGGCAAGGCGATCCAGAACGAGTTCTGCCATCTGCTCAACATGCTGCTCGATAGCGCAAAGCAGGTCGTCGTTGCCGCTGATCGTGCACCTTGGGAGCTGGAATCGCTCGATGCGCGTGTGCGTTCGCGCCTGCAGGGCGGCGTTGCGATCGAGATGGACGGACCGGATTACGAGATGCGCCTTGAAATCCTCAAGCGCCGGCTGTCGACCGCGCAGACCGAGGACCCGAGCATCGATATTCCCGCTCCGGTTCTCGACCACGTCGCCAAGAGCATCACGGCCAGCGGCCGCGAACTGGAAGGCGCCTTCAACCAGTTGCTGTTCCGCCGCTCGTTCGAGCCGAACCTGACGATCGACCGCGTCGACGAGTTTCTCGGCCACCTCGTCAATGCCGGCGAACCCAAACGTGTGCGGATCGAGGACATCCAGCGCGTCGTCGCTCGGCATTACAACGTTTCGCGCCAGGAGCTGGTGTCGAACCGGCGCACACGCGTCATCGTCAAGCCACGGCAGATCGCCATGTATCTCGCCAAGACCTTGACGCCGCGCTCTTTCCCGGAGATCGGCCGCCGCTTCGGCGGTCGCGATCATACGACGGTGCTGCACGCAGTGCGCAAGATCGAAGACCTGATCGGCAAGGACACCAAGCTGTCGCATGAGGTCGAACTCCTCAAGCGCCTGATCAACGAGTAGCGCCGAGCGCCTGCGCCAGGTTTGATATCAGGCGCGCTGCAAGACAACCGGCGATGCCGTCACGGCATCGCCCGGCATCCCGGAGAGGGCGGCGGGATGGTTGGTGGGTCGGGCCTGCATTCGTGGGTCCGACCCGCCAGCCGGTCTGAAGACCGCCCGATCCTCAAAAACCGGTGCAAGTTGATCGGCCGTATTGCTGCCGGCCTTGCGTTGCACCGTGTGAATTGCCATTTTGCTCGTCCACATTTGGGCGAGCCTTCCGGACAAGCGATCGATGGCAAACCGGCCATGGCCGGATCGACGATTCACTGATATCCGGACGGGGCGACACAAGAAACGGACAAGTCTCATGCGCGTCACACTCGAGCGGTCGAACCTCTTGAAATCGCTGAACCACGTTCACCGCGTGGTGGAACGGCGCAACACGATCCCGATCCTGTCCAATGTCCTGATGAAGGCCGAGGGCGCGAGCCTGTCGCTGCGCGCGACGGACCTCGACCTTGAGATCACCGAGGCCACCGCCGCTGTTGTCGAGCAGGCCGGGTCCACCACGGTTCCCGCGCACCTGCTCTACGAGATCGTGCGCAAGCTGCCGGACGGGGCCGAGGTGTCGCTTACGATGAGCGGTGATGCCGGATCCATGACCGTCACGTCGGGCCGCTCGCGCTTCACGTTGCAGTGCCTTCCGGAGGCCGACTTCCCCGACCTGACAGCGGGTGCCTTTTCCCACACCTTCCGGCTGCCTTCGAGCGCGCTTAAGATGCTGATCGCGCGCACGCAGTTCGCGATCTCAACGGAGGAGACGCGCTACTATCTGAACGGAATCTATGTCCATACGATGGAAGAAAACGGCAAGCTGAAGCTTCGGGCCGTAGCCACCGACGGACACAGGCTGGCGCGCGCCGATGTGGAGGCGCCTTCCGGCTCCGAAGGCATGCCCGGCATCATCATTCCACGCAAGACCGTCGGCGAACTGCAGAAGCTCGTCGACGATCCGGATGCGGTGGTCACGATCGAATTGTCGGACGCCAAGATCCGCTTCACCATCGGTTCGGTCGTGCTGACCTCCAAGCTGATCGACGGAACCTTCCCCGACTACCAGCGCGTGATCCCGACGGGCAACGACAAGGAACTGACGATCGACTGCCAGTCCTTCGCTCAGGCGGTGGACCGCGTCTCGACCATCTCGTCGGAGCGCGGGCGCGCGGTGAAGCTCGCGATCTCGGACGGTCAGCTCGTTCTGACGGTCAACAATCCCGACTCCGGCAGCGCCACCGAAGAACTCGCGGTCGGCTACGAGCACGATCCCATCGAGATCGGCTTCAATGCAAAATATCTCCTCGACATCACCAATCAGCTCTCGGGGTCTGAAGCCGTCTTCATGCTCGCCGATCCCGGCTCGCCGACGCTGGTGCGCGAGACCAAGGACGACGACGCGCTCTATGTGCTGATGCCCATGCGGGTTTGAGCCGCGCCGTCTGCCAGAAGCAGAGCCGCCAATGCCGGAATGCGTTGCAATCAAGCGGCTGTCGCTTACCGATTTCCGCAACTACGACACGCTGAGCGTTGCGTTCGACGGGCGGCATGTGGTTCTTGCCGGTGAAAACGGCGCGGGCAAGACCAATCTGCTCGAAGCGATCTCATTCCTCTCGCCCGGCCGCGGCCTCAGGCGCGCATCCTATGGTGAGGCGGTGCGCAAAGGCGCGCCTGACGGGTTCACGATCTTCGCCGAGATCGAGGGATTGGCCGGACCGGCGCGCATCGGAACCACGGCGGGCGGAGCGGCGGAGGGCGGCCAGCGCCGTGTGCGGATCAATGGCGGACCCGTGAAGGCAAATGAAGAGCTGCTGGACTATCTGCGCGTCCTGTGGCTGACGCCGGCCATGGACGGCCTCTTCACCGGGCCGGCCGGCGACAGGCGGCGTTTCCTCGATCGCATGGTGCTCGCCGTTGATCCTGAGCACGCGCGCCGCACGATCGATTACGAACGGGCCATGAAGGGCCGAAACCGGCTTTTGTCGGAGGGCCGGCTCGATCCCGTCTGGCTCGATGGCCTGGAAACGCAGATGGCCGAGCTCGGCATCGCGATCCTTGCGGCGCGGCGTGATTTCGTCGGCATGCTGAGAAGCCTCGCCGCCCGAACGAGCGACGAGGAGGGGCCATTCCCCCGCGCCGCGGTCGCCCTGGCCGGATTCTTCGATGAGGAAGAACTGGCGCCGGCGGTCGACCTGGAGAACCGCTTCATGGACCTTCTCGGCGCAGAGCGGCGGCGCGACCAGGCGGCCGGCCGCACGCTGACCGGGCCGCATCGCCAGGACCTGATCGTGCTTCACGAAGCCAAGGCGATGCCGGCAGCGTCGTCCTCGACGGGCGAACAGAAGGCGCTGCTCACCGGTCTCATCCTCGCTCATGCGCGCCTTGTCCGGGAGATGACGGGCGCTGCGCCGATCCTGCTTCTGGACGAAATCGCCGCCCATCTCGACGCCGGACGCCGCGCGGCGCTTTTCGACCTCATCGACACGCTTGGCGGTCAGGCTTTCATGACGGGAACCGATGCGGCGATGTTTTCTGCCCTTGAGGGCCGCGCACAATTCTTTAGCGTCACCGGTGGCAGCATAGCGGAGGCCGGCACGCCATGACCGATACCCCTACCCTTTCGCGTGAGGAAATCGAGCGCTACGCCCGCCACATCGTGTTGCCCGAAGTCGGTGGCCCCGGCCAGCAGAAGCTGAAGGCGGCCCGTGCGCTCGTCGTCGGAGCGGGCGGGCTCGGAGCGCCGGTTATCGCCTACCTCGCCGCGGCGGGCGTCGGCACGATCGGCATCGTCGATGATGATCATGTCTCGCTGTCCAACCTGCAGCGGCAGGTGATCCACGACACCAATCGCATCGGCATGGCAAAGACCGACAGCGCGGCGGCGGCGGCGCGTGCAATCAACCCGCACGCAACGGTGGTTGCGCATCAAACGCGCCTAGATGCTGCCAATGCGCCAGCGCTTTTCTCGGCCTATACGCTCGTGCTGGACGGTTCGGACAATTTCGCAACCCGCTACCTTTGCGCCGACATCGCTGCCAGCGTTCAACGGCCGCTCGTCACTGGCGCCGTCGGGCGTTTCGACGGGTCGCTGACCGTGCTCAAACCCTACGAGGTGGGCGATGACGGCAAGCCCAACCCCTCCTATCGCGACCTCTTTCCCGAGCCGCCGCCGGCAGGGCTCGTGCCCTCCTGCGCCGAGGCAGGCGTGATCGGCGCGCTGACCGGCGTCATCGGCACCCTGATGGCGATGGAGGCGATCAAGCTCGTCACGGGGATCGGCGAGCCGCTTGTCGGCAGGCTGTTGCTTTATGATGGGCTAGCGGCACGTTTCGACGAGATGCGCTACCGGGCGGGCTGATCAGCTGGCCTTTGCCAGAAAGTCCCGACCGGCAAAGGCAAGCACCATCTCGAGCATCATGCCGCCGTCAGCGTCGCCGATGCGGTTCTGCAGTGCCTGACGCGACAGTTCGAACACCGCCTGATCGTCCTTCAGCTTCGGGTCGAGGCGCTTGAAGCCCATTTGCCAATCGGAAAACGCGCGCGCTTCTGCCTGCAGCTCGGCCAGCACCATGAAGTTGCGATGGCGCTGATCCTTCCGGATCGTCTGGGCAAGCGACTGAACCACGTGACGCTCTCCTTCCAGGATCTGGATGAAGGTGCCATCGGCGTAAAGCAGCAGGCCGGTGACGTCCAGACGCGCATTGTTCGCCCGCGAGGCGGCCAGGATGGCGTCGATATCGGCCGGAAGCATCGGGCGGGTCGCGCCGGAGACATAGAGAAGTTGATAAGTGGACATGGTGCCTCCCTGACGTTGCAAGCAAAGCCAGCATAGGGGCAAGTCGGTTGCAGAAGGGTGAATCCATCGTCCCGCGTGTCGCCATCGCCGCTCCAACCCTTGCTCTTGCACCCTCCGCATGGTCGAACTCGGTGCAGAAACAAGGGAGCGCCAGAATGCAGACCTATGACCGTCAGCGCCGCGAGCGCTACGATGCGCAGACGAGCACCTATACCGTCATCCAGATCACCGACGAGGATCACGCATCGCAGGTGCGCCTCGACGATGGCGAGACCTTCTTCCAGGCGCGCTTGCGCTACGACCGAGCCCACCGTCATGTCGATGAGAATGGCAAGGTCCGCTACACCTTCGACATGATCCCGGACGACGAAGGCGGCGAGTTTCACGTCCATTCCAAGTTCGGCGAAGTCGACAACGAGACCTTCCGCGGCGGCGAGTTCTCCGAACTGGTGCGTTGGGGACGCCACCTGATGACGTTCGATGACCGAACGGGGATCGTCGGCGAGATTCGTGGCGACAACAACATGATCATACCGCGCCAGATCCTCATGACGGGAGCCGGCGACGAGCGCCAGAAGGGGTTCAAGTGCGAATGGGCGACGCTCTTCGGCAACGAACTGATCGTCGGGTCCCACGGAAAGGTGCGTCACGAGGAATGGGTCAAGCGGCTCGATCCGGACGGCTTCAAGGTCGTCAGCGAGGATTGGGGGCCGCGATATCAGCGCATGCGTGACGCATGCGACGTCGGGCCCGAAGGCTACATGACCCACGAGGCCGCGGAATGGGACCCGCTGCAGGAGCGCTGGTACTTCTTCCCGCGCAAACTGTCCCTTGAGCCGTTCGACGAACCCGTCGACGAGCGCGAAAAGGGCAACAACCGGCTGATCGTGGCCGACGCCGAATTCGAGCGTATCGACGTTCGAACCGTCGGAGAACCGACCCCACAGCTCGGGCCGTCGTCGCTCAAGCTCGTCCCCGGCCGCCCCGACGAGTTCCTCTACATGAAGTCATTGGAGATCGGCGACCGGGTGGAAAGCTGGATCGGCGCGGCCGACGTCAATGGCAATCTCCTGGCGGAGGAAACCAAGCTCGGCGATTTCAAATGCGAGGGAATCGAGTTTCTTTAACCGTGGATCATGTGTCCGATCGGCAAAACCGTGACTGACGAGCGAGCTTGGTGGAGCCGATATGCTCACAGAATTGGACCAGAACATCTGGAGCGTTGACGGGTCGCCAGTGTCTGCCGCCCTCGGTTTTTGCTATCCGACACGCATGGTCGTCATCCGTCTTTCGCAAGGCGGACTTTTCGTCTGGTCACCGGTGGCGCTGACGGAGGATTTGCATGCGCAGATCATGACGCTCGGTCCGGTCCGCCACTTGGTGGCGCCTAACGGGCTGCACGATACGTTCATCGCGGATTGGGCCCGCGTTTTCCCCGAAGCCCGGCTCTATGCAGCTCCCGGGCTCATCGAGCGGCGCAAGGATTTTTCCTTCGAGGAGGAGCTGTCGGATGTGGCGCCAGACGCGTGGAAAGGGGAGATCGAACAAGTGGTGGTGCGTGGGAACGCCATTGCCACGGAGGTGATATTCTTCCACCGTTCCAGCGGAACGGTGCTCTTTACCGACCTCCTGCAGCAATTCCCGCGCGGGTGGTTCTCCGGCTGGCGCGCCATCGTGGCGCGGCTGGACCTCATGCTGGCTCCGGAGCCGGCCGTGCCGCGCAAGTTTCGCCTCGCATTCACGGATCGCCGGAGCGCTCGCAGAGCAATCGAGGCAGTCCTCGCCTGGCCTGCGAAACGCGTGATGATGGCGCACGGAACACCGGTAACCGCAGACGCGCCGGCATATTTGCGACGGGCCTTCAAATGGCTGACAGGGTGACGACGAGACCTACCCGTTCGCCGGCATCCGCTGGTCGCGCCGCTACCGGCTTTGCGGCGTCCTGACCACACGGCCAAGACGCATTGCCATCAGCTGTCGCTCATCTTGAGCGCCTGGATGAACGCCTCCTGCGGGATGTCGACCTTGCCGAATTGGCGCATGCGCTTCTTGCCTTCCTTCTGCTTGTCCAGAAGCTTGCGCTTGCGTGTCGCGTCGCCGCCATAGCACTTGGCGGTTACGTCCTTCCTGAGGGCGGAAATCGTCTCGCGGGCGATGACCGATCCGCCGATCGCAGCCTGGATCGGAATCTTGAACATGTGCTTGGGGATCAGATCCTTGAGTTTCTCGCACATGTCCCGGCCACGTTTTTCGGCCGCCGATCGGTGCACCAGCATCGAAAGCGCGTCGACGGGTTCGCCATTCACGAGAATGGACATCTTGACGAGATTGCCCTCGCGATATTCGGTGATCTGATAGTCGAAGCTGGCATAGCCGCGGCTGATCGACTTCAAGCGGTCGTAGAAGTCGAACACGACCTCATTGAGCGGCAAATCGTAGATCAGCATGGCTCGGTTGCCGACATAGGACATGTCGACCTGGATGCCGCGACGATCCTGGCACAGCTTGAGGATGGCACCGAGATGGTCGTCGGGCGTCAGGATGGTGGCGCGGATCCACGGCTCCTCGATGTAGTCGATCTTGACGACATCAGGCATGTCGGCCGGGTTGTGCAGCTCGCGCTTGGAGCCGTCGGTCATGGTCAGATGGTAGACGACGGACGGAGCGGTCGCGATCAGGTCGAGATTGAACTCGCGCTCGAGCCTTTCCTGAACGATCTCCAGGTGCAGCAGGCCGAGGAAGCCGCAGCGGAAGCCGAAGCCGAGCGCGGCGGACGTCTCCATCTCGAAGGAAAAGCTCGCATCGTTGAGCCTCAGCTTGCCCATTGCGGCACGCAGATCCTCGAAATCGGCGGCATCGACCGGAAAGAGCCCGCAGAAGACGACAGGCTGCGCCGGCTTGAAGCCCGGCAGCATCTTGGCGGTGGGGCGCTTGTCCTCGGTGATGGTATCGCCGACGCGGGTATCGGCCACTTCCTTGATCGAGGCGGTGAGAAAACCGATCTCGCCGGGTCCGAGTGCCTTCACCTCCAGCATCTTTGGCGTGATCACGCCGACGCGGTCGACGGTGTATTTGGCGTCGGTGCCCATCATGCGGATCACCTGGCCCTTCTGCATGTGGCCGTCGAGGATGCGGACGAGCACGATGACGCCGAGATAGGTGTCGTACCAGCTGTCGACCAGAAGCGCCTTCAGCGGGTCGGTGCGGTCACCGCCTTCCGGCGGGGGCAGCCGTGTGACGATCGCCTCGAGCACCTTTTCGATGCCGAGCCCCGTCTTGGCCGAAATCTCCACCGCATCGGAGGCGTCGAGACCGATCACTTCCTCGATCTGTGCGCGGATGCGCTCGGGCTCGGCGGCGGGCAGATCGATCTTGTTCAGCACCGGAACGATCTCGTGATCGTTGTCGAGCGCCTGGTAGACGTTGGCGAGCGTCTGCGCCTCCACGCCCTGACTGGCGTCGACGACGAGCAGCGAGCCTTCGCAGGCCGACAGCGACCGCGAGACCTCGTAGGCGAAGTCGACATGGCCGGGCGTGTCGATGAGGTTGAGCACGTAATGCTCGCCATCCTTGGCATCATATTCGAGGCGGACGGTGTTCGCCTTGATGGTGATGCCGCGCTCGCGCTCGATATCCATCGCGTCGAGGATCTGGTCCTTCATCTCGCGCTCTTCCAGCGAACCGGTCATCTGGATGAGCCGGTCGGCGAGCGTCGACTTGCCATGGTCGATATGCGCGACGATGGAAAAGTTGCGGATGTTCTTCAGCGGAGTTTCATTGACTGATTTGCTCATGGCCCGGCCATATAGAGCCTTTCCGCCCCATACGGAAGCGCTGTCACGCAAGGCGCGGCGGAATGAAACGGTATTTGCATGTCTTGCGCGTTTCAGGCTCCGCGGCGGCGACGCCAGGCAGCGAGCGCGAGACCGAGGACGATGCCGACGCCGATCGCCACCGTCAGATCGACGAGCACGGTGATGAACAGCGTGAGGAGCAGCAGGGCCGTGTCCGCGCCGGGGCCGCGCAGGCGTTCGAAGAGATGCTGCGGCTCGGCCATGCCCCAGGCGGCGACGAGAAGGACGGCCGCAAGCGCCGGCAAGGCGAAGTGCGCAGCCAGCGGCGCGGCGATGAGAATGAAGGCGAGGATGAAGGCGGCGTGGGCCATGCCCGCTACCGGCGTCTTGGCACCGGCGCGCACGTTGGTGGCAGTTCGGGCAAGCGCACCGGTGGCCGGAAGACCGGCAAAAAGCGCGGAGGCGGTGTTGGCGATCCCCTGTGCCACCAGTTCCGTGTCGGAGCGATGGGAAAAGCCTGTCATCCGGTCGGCGATCACCGCTGATAGCAGCGACTCCATACCGGCCAGAAACGCGATGACGAGGGCCCAGGGCAGCAGTTCGACAAGGCGGGCAACATCGAACTCGGGCAGGCCGGGAGCGCGAAAGGCGATATCGAGACCGCCGAAGCGCGACCCGATGGTCGCGACATCGCCCGGGAGGAACGGCGCGATCGCCGAGGCCAGGACGACGGCGATGACAAAGCCGGGAAGCCGCGGCGCCAGGCGGCGCAGCACGAGAATGAGCGCCAGCGTGAAAAGGCCGATGGCGAGCGCGGCGGGCTCGACCGTCGGCAGCGAACGCATCAGGACGGCTGTCTTTTGCAGAAAGTCCGCCGGCAGGCCGGCAGCGTCCATGCCCGAGAAGTCCGCGACCTGGCTGACCGCGATGATGATGGCGATGCCCAACGTGAAGCCGTGGATCACGCTGTCGGGCACGAGGGCGACGAGGCGACCGGCACGAAGGAAGCCGGCGGCGATGAGGATGGTCCCCGCCATGAAGGTGGCAATCACAAGCCCGTCATAGCCATGGGCGGCGATGACCGAATAGACGACGACGATGAACGCGCCGGTTGGCCCGCCGATCTGGACGCGGCTGCCGCCGAATGCGGAGATGAGAAAACCCGCGATTACCGCCGTGAGCAGGCCGGCGCCCGGCTCGGCGCCGGAGGCGATGGCAATCGCAACGGCAAGCGGAATCGCCACGACCGCCACCGTCAGCCCCGCCGAAAGATCCGCCATCAGGGCCGTCCGGTCATACCCTCTCAAGGTCGTCAGAACCTTGGGACGGAACGGACCTATGCCCGGTCCGCGACCCGCTCCATCATGATTCTTCATCCCGCCGTGCATCGCCGATCGCATCTCCGCCGGCGGTCCGCGCGCCGCCCCCGCCTGCTTCCTTCCGACGCGGGCGGCCCCCTGTCAATTGCACGGCCATTGGCCGATAGGCGCAGCCTTCCGTTCGATCTATCATCGGCGTTATCGGATCGACCAGGAGACCTCAAATGGCGGACCACGACGGGCATGGCGGACTCGACGCTGGCGAGATCGAGGATTTCATCGAGGACGGCTACGTCAGACTTGATGATGCGTTCGACCGTGAAACGGCCGATGAGGCGCGTGCCATCCTGTGGCGCGATACGGGGTTCGATCCGCAGGATCGGTCAAGCTGGACCATGCCGGTCGTTCGCCTCGGCCATTATGACGCGCCGCCCTTTGCCCGTGCGGCCAACGCACCCCGCCTGCTCAGGGCGTTCGACCAGCTTGCGGGGCGCGGCCGGTGGAAGCCGCGCGGCGGCCTCGGAACATTCCCCATCCGGTTCCCTTCGCCCGACGATCCGGGGGACGCGGGCTGGCATATCGACGTCAGCTTCCGCGACGAGGACGACGATCCCGACGACTTCTTCGGCTGGCGGGCGAATGTCCATACCAAAGGGCGGGCATTGCTGATGCTGTTTCTCTTTTCCGATGTCGGCCACGACGATGCGCCGACACGCATCCGCGCCGGATCGCACAAGGACATTGCACGACGGCTGGAGCACGCCGGGGAAGCAGGTCTGACGCTACGCGAGCTTGCGGCAGGCGGCTTCGCTGAAACCGCGCATCGCCGGGAGGTGCTGGCAACGGGCCCGGCAGGAACGGTCTATCTGTGCCATCCGTTCATCGTCCATGCCGCACAGCCGCATAGCGGCCGCAATCCGCGGTTCATGGCGCAGCCCCCGCTGGAACTGACCGAACCCTACCCGATCGATGGTCCGTCCAGTGGTGCGCCCGTGGAGGAGGCGATCCGGCGCGCATTGCGACGCTGACCGGTACGCCCGCTGGACATCGCCATTCGCGCGATCCAGTATCGGTCCGGCGCAGGAGATACCACGTTGGCCGTCACGACACCCGGCAGGAACGGCGCACGCTTCCGGCTCGACATGAGCGAGATCAACGGCGCGCTCGGTGACCTCGGCACGCTGCTGCCGCTTCTCCTGGGCGCAGTGGCCGTTGGCGTTGTCGCGCCTCAGGCTGCTCTCGCCGGCTTCGGGCTTTGCTATATCGCCGTCGCCTTTATCTATCGCCTGCCCATTCCCGTGCAGCCGATGAAAGCCATCGCCGCTTTTGCGCTGACGGCCGCGGTGACGCCGAGCGAACTGGCACTTGCCGGCTTCCTGACGGGATTCGTGCTGCTTGTCCTCGGCCTGACGGGTTGGATCGAACGCTTGCGGCGGCTGGTGCCTCAGTCGATCATCGCAGGGCTGCAACTGGGCCTCGGCTTGTCTCTTGCCCTGCTCGCACTCAACCTGATGGGCACGTCGCCCTTGCTGGCCCTTATCGCGGCCGGCGCCATGCTGGTCGTCAGCGTGACGAGGCCCGCGGCTCCCGCCGTCCTCATACTCCTCGTCGTCGCCTGCAGCGGATCGGTGTTCGTCGGCACCGTCCCCGGCCAACCGGAAACGCACGCGTTTGCAGGGGCCATCGCGCTGCCGACGGCGGCCGAATGGGAACGGTCGCTGACACAACTCGTTCTTCCGCAACTCTCCCTGACCCTGACCAACGCGATCATCCTGACGGCACTGGTCGCCGGGGATTATTTCCAGGACCGCGCCAGGCATGTGACGCCGCGCCGGCTCTGCGTGACGAGTGGACTTGCCAACATCCTGCTTTGCCCGTTCGGGGCGATGCCGATGTGCCATGGCGCGGGAGGCCTTGCCGCGCATCACCGCTTTGGTGCCCGCAGCGGCGGCGCGCCGCTGGTGATCGGGGCTCTTCTCCTTACATTGGCTATCGTTCCGGGCGGCTCTCTTGTGCCTGCCTTGGTCCCCTCGGCCGTTCTCGGCGTCCTCATCGCCATTGCCGCGTTCGAGTTATCGGTCAGTCGACGGCTCCTGGACAGCCGTCCCTCATGCTGGCCTGTCATCGCCGCGACGGCGCTCGCCACCTTTGCGTTCGATCCATTCATCGGGCTCCTCTTCGGTACGGGAGCCGAAATGCTGCGACTCATCCTTCTGCGAAGGTTCAGCGGTCAGCGCGGTTGACCTCGCGCGCGCTTTTCGCCCAAGCGTCCGGCCGGTGAGCCAGTTGCACATCCCGGGCGCAACAATCGTATCCGATCTGATCCATTTTCTTGCGCCTTGCCCGCGACGCGCCCTGTTTCATTTTGGGGCAACCGGAAGACCGGGATCAAGCGTGCGCGCCACCAGCGCAATCATTGGATGAAATGTGATCCGCTTTGCCATCGCTGTACACGCGATCACATCAAAGTGCTTTGAACATGCATCCATAATGCAGATCACTTCGGTTTTATATTTGGAAATCAGAGTTTATTTTTCGTTGATGTGCGTCAATTTTTGTATCTCATGGTCATGCCAAGGATTAAGTGTTAACGAGTTGCTGACGTGGAAGGGCACTCCAATGCGTCTAATCGAGCAGGTCACCGGCGAAACATTCCGCTTCGACCCCGGTGTGGGAAGGATCACGGGATCGGCGTCGGCCGAAGCGGCCGCACGTGCTCCGGCGATCCGATCATCCGGATTTCCAACACCACTGCATCGCCGCCGCATAGAATCGCTGAAGATGGGCCAAACCCTGTTTCTCGACGGCGATCCAGGCGATGATGTCTTCCAGATCGTATCGGGCACGATCCGCTTCGTTTCCGTCCAGTTGGACGGGCGGCGCATGATCGCAGGTTTCGCCGTCGGCGGAGAAGCGTTCAGCATCTCCCATCGCGGCCACTATCTCTATACTGCCGAAGCGGCCTCGGACTGCCAGTTGCGGCGCATGACCCGCAGAGAACTCGCAGCCGACGGCACACGGGGTTTCATCGTCGATCGGCTGGAGCGCGAGGCGTGGGCCCTGCAAGGCGAAATGCTGCTCCTGCTGCACAAGGATTCCGATGAGAGCATCGGGCATTTCATTCTTCGCATGGCAGAGCGCCTCGCTCCCGGCATGGCCGAAGGCACCCGCTTTCGCCTCGATCTGTCGCGCGCCGATATCGCCGATTACCTTGGCCTGACAGTCGAAACGGTTTGTCGCGGCATTCGAAGGCTGCGGACGCAGGGAATTCTGCTGACGGAAGGCCCGCATCTCTTCGCGATCAGAAACCTGGCTGCCCTGCGCCGATGGGCCGGCGACGCGGAGAGCGGCATTTGAACCCCTTGTCGCGCGCGCAGTGCCATTGGTCTGCCGCCATGACAGTAACCGGCAGCGGTCGATCGCCATGAGCCCATTTAGCAATCGCTTTCCACTTGGCGATGCTTTATACTTTCAAAGCGAAAAACATTCCGGCTTTTGAAAGCCATCAGTAATTATGGTTGGTGGGCAGGGCGTTTCTTCTTCTAAACCTTTTCGCTCGTTCTGGCTCGCGGGACGGCACCGCCCGCTTTATGGCCTGATGGTTGCCATCGCATCCGTCCTCACCGTTTTTCTCTTGCGCTACGCCTTGAGCGACGTTTTCGATGACGGGGCGCTCTTCCTCTTCTTCACGCCGACGATCCTTCTGGCGGCGATGTTCGGCGGGATCGGTCCAGGGCTCGCTGCGGTCGGGCTGTCGCTGATCATGGTCATGGTGCTGGAACAACTCGTTCTGAGCCGTGAGATCGGATTGCTTGACTTCATCGCCTTCCTGTCCGTCGGGATCGCGATCGCTTGGCTTGGCGAAGCCTTCTTGAGGGCTTCGATCGCCTCGACCACAAGCGCGGAAGCGCTGGAAGAACGCGAAGCGCAGTTGCGAACGATTCTGGAAACCGCCTTTGACGCCGCTGTCGTCATCAATGCCGAAGGCGTGATCATCTCATTCAATCCTGCGGCGGAGCGGCAATTCGGATACCGTCTCGACGAGGTTCTCGGGCGCAACGTCAAATGTCTGATGCCGGAGCCCTATCACAGTGACCACGACCACTATCTCCGACGCTTCCTGGAGACCGGAGAACGGCGCATCATCGGCACGGACCGGATCGTCGTCGGCCAGAAAAAGGACGGCTCGACCTTTCCCATGAAGCTTGCTGTCGGTGAAACAAAGACAGAGAGCTGGCACTATTTCACCGGCTTCATCCGTGACCTGACGGAGCGAGAGGAGTCGGCGGCCCGCCTGGAGCAGGCCCATGGCGAGTTGGCGCGCCTTTCCCGCCTCAACGAGATGGGCGAGATGGCCTCGATGCTGGCCCATGAACTCAACCAGCCCCTGGCGGCGACGATCAACTATGTCCAGGGGTGCCGGATTCTCCTTCGCGACATCGACAATCCGAACGCCGAACGGGCGCGCGCGGCGATGGACGAAGCCTCACGCCAGGCGCTGAGGGCCGGCGACATCATTCGGCATCTGCGCGAATATGTGGTGCGCGGCGGCACACAGAAATTTCCCGAGAGTATGCACACCCTGATCGAGGGTGCGGCTGGATTGGCGCTTCTTGGTTCGCGCGACCAGGGCGTTCGAACGGAATTCCGTTACATGGCAAGCCATGACACGGTGATCGCCGATCGCGTGCAGATCCAGCAGGTGCTGATCAATCTGATGCGAAACGCCCTCGACGCGATGCGAGATACCACCCGCCGCGAGTTGATCGTGACGACACGCAACGACGGCGACATGCGCAACATCGTCGTCGACGTCGCCGATACCGGCACCGGCATCGCACCCGAGACCATCGAAAGACTGTTTCAACCGTTCGTCACGACAAAATCGAACGGAATCGGGATTGGATTGTCCATTTCGCGCCGGATCATTGGCATTCACAGTGGAACAATCTCGGTCTTCAATAATCAGGATGGCGGGGCCACCTTCCGTTTCATCCTGCCGACGCTGCAGCAAATGGGGGACAGCGATGGGTGACTGGACCGTTCATATCGTCGATGACGACGCCGCCGTGCGCGACTCGCTGGCATTCATGCTCGCTGCCGCGGGCTTTGCGGTGCGGACCTATCCCAACGGCTCGGAATTTCTTTCTGTCGCCCGATCCTTGCGCCACAGCTGTCTCTTGACCGATCTGCGCATGCCGGACATGTCCGGCGTCGAACTGATCCGACGGCTGAAAGCGGCCGATGCGGCACTGCCCGCGATCGTGATCACCGGCCATGGCGACGTTCCGATGGCTGTGGAAGCCATGAAGGTCGGCGCGTCCGACTTCATCGAGAAGCCGTTCGACGATGCAGTGCTCCTGGAGGCCATTGCCAGGGCGACAGGCGAGCGCAATGCGCCGGCCGGCGATGGCGGCATAGCCGATGATATCGTCGCACGGCTCGACACGCTGACGCCGCGCGAAGTGGAGGTTTTCGAAGCCGTTGTCGGCGGACTGCCCAACAAGACGATCGCCCACGCACTCGACATCAGCCCCCGTACCGTGGAAGTGCACCGCGCCAATGTGATGACGAAGATGCAGGCCCGCAACCTGCCGGAGCTCGTGCGGCTTGCGTTGGCGGCCGGATATGACATCACGTCGCCAGTGCGAAATCCGATAAACCGTTGATTCATAGCAATGGTTCGAAGTCGGTGGGGAGCTAGATTTGATCGAGGAGCCGGCTCGCTTTGGATTCCGGCGATGGATCAGTCGCGTGTGCGTTACCGCCAGTATCGGGATCATTCTCGCCGTCGCCAACCCCGAGCTTCGGGAATCGATCGTCTTCATGTTGGGAACGGAGAGGCTGAGCGTCGCACCTTGCGACACAGCGGATGGCGCGCTGGAGGTTGCCAGTACGAGCGGCGGCATATGCTTCATCATCGACACCGACCCGATGCCACCAGACGAGGCAGTCGCCCGGTTGGTCTCCACGGGACTGCCTTTGATCTGGCTCGTCAATCGAGAGCATTCTCAGTCGCTTGAGAAGCAGCACTTCGTTGAAAAACCGAAACTCGGCGAACGGCTGATGGCAGCGGTGCGCGATGCGATCGGCTGCAACGCGAAACAACCTACGTAATATCCCCTAAGCAGAGACCCCAATTTTGCCTTGCGTTGCAAGTTGCGACAATGGCGCTCGAAGGCTCAGGGGTCATGGTCATGCTGTCGCTCTCGCTTCACACGCTCAACGAACGCCGTGGGATAACGCCCGGCTCGCCGCCGCATCGCGTGCGCCAGGCAGTCTTTCATCGCGCCAACTCGATGCTCTATCGGCCGGGCGACCGGACCGGAACACTCTACGATATCGCATTCGGAACAGTGCGTACCTATCACATGATGAGCGATGGTCGCCGACAGATCAGCGGCTTTTATTTCGCTGGCGACGTTTTCGGGTTGGAGCCTCAGCCAAGGCACCGTCTGTTCGCAGAGACCGTTGAAGAATGCGCCATCAGGCCGTTCGACCAGCGAACGGAAGTGGCCGGCGCCGAGGCACTCTATGCGCTGGCGCAGGCTGACCTCGGCCGCCTTGGCGATCATCTCATGTTGCTTGGCCATGCCAACGCACTGGCGCGGATCAGTCGCTTCATGCTCGATCTGGACAGCCGTCAGGGCCGAGACGGGTTGGTCACGCTTGGAATGCCGCGCGCCGACATCGCCGATTTCCTCGGATTGACGATCGAAACGGTATCACGGGTCTTCACGCGTCTCAGCGAGATGCGGCTGATTGCCCGCGACACCGCCCGTTCCATCGAGCTTCTGGATCGCGACGGGTTGGCGGCGCTCTGCGATTAGCGCCGGGGCGCCTGCGCGCCTATTGTCCGGACTTGTGCGCTTCGTAGCGCTTTTTCGTCTCTTCGTTCATGGGATAGAGGCCGGGCAGCGCAACGCCGCGGTCGATCTCCGTCATGATCCAGGCTTCCATCGCTTCCTGTTCCGGCGCTTCGGCAAGGACCTCTTCCAGCAGCCCGGCGGGGATGACGACCGCGCCGTCGTCATCGACGACCACGATATCGCCCGGAATGACGGCGACGCCGCCGCAGCCGATCGTTTCCTGCCAGCCGACGAATGTCAGGCCCGCCACCGAGGGCGGCGCGGCGATGCCGCTGCTCCAGACGGCAAGTCCCGTCGACAGGACGCCGGCGGCATCGCGCACAACGCCGTCGGTGATGAGACCGGCAACGCCTTTTTTTGCCATGCGGGCGCACAGGATGTCGCCGAAGATGCCCGCGTCGCTCACACCCATAGCATCGGCGACGACGATCGCGCCTTCCGGCATGGCCTCGATTGCCGCGCGCGTCGAGATGGGCGAGCCCCAGGACGCCGGCGTGGCAAGATCTTCGCGAGCCGGCACGAAGCGCAGGGTGAAGGCCGGACCGACGAGGCGCGGCTGGCCGGGGCGGAACGGCCGGGCGCCACGAATCCAGACATTGCGCAGCCCCTTCTTCAGAAGAACCGTGGTCAATGTCGCCGTGGATACGCCCTTCAGCGTGTCGATCGCTTCGCTGGTCAATTCCATGATGCCTGTTCCTTAAGAGGGGTCGTGCCGAAAAAGATGGGTGCCCGGCGCCGGGCGGCGGGACTATAGGATCGGGCGCGGCTGGCCGGCAAGATTTGCTCGCGGCAAAACTGGCGAAAGCCCATGGACGGCCGGGCGCGATGCCACGGCGGGCAACGGCGCCTGGTTGCCATCGTGGACTTTCCGACATTTCGCGCTAATGCTTAACCCCACCCACAACGCGGCACAGACGGGCTCGGCGGCCGAGCCACTGTGGTTTGGAGGTCTCGTGGCAGACGTTTTTCCCCATGGCACCGTGCACAAAGCAGACGACGACCTTAAGGCGGCATTGCGATCGAGCCCGGACGTCTTCGCCCTGTGGAAAGGTCTGACACCGCTTGGGCGAAACGAATTCATCTGCTGGGTGGAGGATGCCAAGCGCCCCGCAACACGCGAGAAGCGCATCAGGCGGACATGCGAGGAACTCACGGAGGGCAAGAAGCGGCCCTGCTGCTGGGCGGGTTGCATTCACCGCACCGACAAATCCCCGAGCCGCTGGCAGCAAGCGGTTCTCATCGACGGCAAGCAAGAGCGTTCGTAAGCGACGAGGGCGCATCCGCGTCATGCTTTTCGGCTGCATATCTCGATGATGGTGCATGCGTGCAAAATGCCGCTCGCACTGATCAACCAAAAAAATCAGATCGGCGTGTCGGAACCCGAACCGCTCCTGCGTCCTTGGGATGTCAATTGA
Source organism: Neopararhizobium haloflavum (assembly GCF_002750855.1). Taxonomy (GTDB): domain Bacteria; phylum Pseudomonadota; class Alphaproteobacteria; order Rhizobiales; family Rhizobiaceae; genus Georhizobium; species Georhizobium haloflavum. The sequence continues at coordinate 263,153 of NZ_NWUC01000003.1, forward strand.
GGAGACAGACCATGAATGCACTCAACGACAAGTCATCCTCTGCCATCGTCGCGGTCAGTGACATTTCGCGCTCGAGGCAGTTCTACAGCGACGTTCTGGGCCTTGAGCTCAGCGAAGACGGAATGGAAGGCGTGCTGGTCTACAGGACCGGGGCGACGCATCTCGTCGTCTATCCCTCGCAATTTGCCGGCACCAACAAGGCCAATGCCGTTGTCTGGGATTGCGGCAATGATCTCGACGCCATTGCTGCAAAGCTGCGCGACAAGGGCGTTGCGTTTCAGCGGTACGAAATGGAGGGCGTTTCCTATCGCGACGGCATCCACAATGCGGGCGGGTTCAAGATGGTCTGGTTCAAGGATCCCGACGGCAATCTGCTGCATCTGAACAGCGCCTGAGGGCACTGCCTTTTCCATCATGAACAGCACCAGCGCGACAGGAGCGAGACTCAGCGATGCCTTCACCGATCATCATCTGGACGTTTGATTGGGTGCCCGGCGGGGATAGCGGCCCGCGCGGCTTTGTTCGCGACCTCAGATTGCGCTGGGCCTGCGAGGAGGCCGGCCTCGACTATGCGGTCCGTTCAGTGAACTTCGAGGATCGCGGACCAGCCCACCTTGCGCGTCAACCGTTCGGACAGGTGCCGTTCATCGAAGATGGCGATATCATGATCTTCGAGAGCGGCGCGGCACTCTTGCACCTGGCGGAGCAGAGCGAGGCGCTGATGCCGCGCGATCGTGTCGGAGCGGCCGAGACGCTGCAGTGGGTGGTCGCCGCCTTGAACTCGATCGAGATGGTGAGTGTGCCCTGGTGGTTCGTCGGCATGTCGGAGCCGAAGAACAATCCGCTCGAAGGCTGGATGACATCGCGGCTCGTTCATCTCGAGGCGGTGCTCGCCGGGCGGGAATGGCTGGCCGGCGGCCGATTCACTGTCGCGGACCTTTTGATGGCGGACGTGCTGCGCGTTCCGAAGGTGCGCAAGTTCGGATCGTTTCCCGCGCTCCAGGGCTATGTCGACCGCGTATTGGCGCGACCCGCGTTCAAGAAGGCGAAAGCCGACCAGATCGCGCATTTTGCAGCTTCAGACAAACAGCGAGCGTCCATATCCTGACCGTCGGCCCGACCCGGCCTCCCGCGCCGGTTTGTAAGGATCGCGACGAACGACGCATTCCATCATAGGGCGATAGAGCGGGAGACCTTCAAGCCCTTCGGTTTCAGGCGGTCCGATTGACATGGAACTGTAATCAATTCGTCGCGTCGCCGTCATCGGCATCGTGAATAAGCCTGCGGGTATACCGTTCACACCCGCTGGAGGCTTTCCATGAAAACGATAGTGACCGCGTTGTTGCTCAGCGCCGCGACCATGTTGCCGGCGCAGGCCCAGTTCGCCCTCGATTCCCGATTTGCAGACGAGGATGGCGACCTCATCGCCGACGTTCCGACCGATGAGGGTGAACATGTCGATCCCGACACGCTGATCTTCACCTACACGCCCGTGGAAGATCCTGCCGTCTATGCAGATGTCTGGCAGGGCTTCATGGATCATCTGGCCGAGGCCACCGGCAAGGACGTCGAGTTCTTCCCCGTCCAGTCGAATGCCGCACAGCTCGAAGCCATGCGCGCCGGCCGTCTGCACATTGCCGGCTTCAACACGGGATCAAACCCGATTGCCGTCGCCTGCGCCGGATTCCGCCCTTTCGCCATGATGGCCGCCAATGATGGATCGTTCGGCTACGAGATGGAAATCATCGTGCCGGCCGGCAGCGACGCGCAGGAAATCGAGGACCTGCGCGGCGGAGAAATCGCCTTCACTCAGGAAACCTCCAACTCCGGCTTCAAGGCGCCGTCGGCGATCCTTTCCTCCGAGTTCGACATGGTGGCGAATGAGGACTTCACCCCGGCCTTTTCGGGCTCGCACGACACCTCGATACTCGGCGTCGCCAATGGCGACTATGAAGCAGCCGCCATCGCCAATTCGGTGATGACCCGCATGGTCGAGCGCGAAGTGGTCGATGCCGACCAGATCCGCTCGATCTATCAGTCCGCGACCTTCCCGACGACAGGCTACGGCACCGTCTACAACCTGACGCCGGACCTGCAGGAACAGATCCGCGAAGCCTTTTTCTCCTTCGATTGGGAAGGCTCCACGCTGGCCGAGGAGTTCAATGCTTCAGGAGAAGAGCAATTCATCGAGATCAGCTTCGAGGAAGACTGGGAAGTGATCCGCCAGATCGATGACGCGAACGGTGTTTCCTACACCTGCCAATAGGCCTTTATCGACGATTTCGATGACCGGGCGGGGGTTCCATGCATCTCCGTCCGTTTCCCCTTCTTGACGGGAGCGCTCATGCTGACAGTCCAGTCTCTCGAAAAACGCTACAAGACCGGCGACAGAGCACTGACCGGCGTATCCTTCCGTGTGCCGCGCGGCCAGGTGGTCGGCCTGATCGGACCGTCGGGCGCCGGCAAGTCGTCGCTGATCCGCTGCATCAACAGGCTGATCGAGCCCACTGGCGGCAAGATAATGCTCAACGATACCGATCTGACGCGACTGAACGGTGCGGCATTGCGCAAGGCGCGCCGCAGGATCGGCATGATCTTCCAGGAATATGCGCTCGTCGAACGCTTGACGGTGATGGAGAACGTCCTGTCGGGCCGGCTTGGCTATGTCTCGTTCTGGCGCTCTTTTTTTCGCCGCTTCCCGCAGACTGACGTGGACAAGGCCTTCGGCCTCATCGATCACGTCGGTCTATCCGACCATGTCGACAAGCGCGCCGATGCGCTCTCGGGCGGGCAGCGCCAGCGCGTCGGCATCGCGAGGGCGCTCGAGCAGGACCCGGAACTGCTGCTCGTGGACGAGCCGACCGCCTCGCTGGATCCGAAAACATCGCGCCAGATCATGCGGCTGATCTGCGAAGTGTGCCGGGAGCGAGAGCTGCCCGCGATCATCAACATCCACGATGTCGTTCTCGCCCAGATGTTCGTCGACCGGATCATCGGCCTTCGCGCCGGCGCGGTCGTATTCGACGGCCCGCCCGCCGATCTTTCCAGCGACGCGTTGACGCAAATCTACGGCGAGGAAGACTGGGCCGCGATGCGCAAGGAGAAGGAGGCGGACGCGAAAGATGCAGCCGATGCCGACGCCTTTGAGACCGAGCGACTTGAACGGATGGCCGAACCGGCATGACCGCCCCGACCCGATCTTCGCCGGGGCGCACATGGCGCCGGCCCCCGGCTCTCATCAAGAGCCCGGCATGGCGCATCGTGATATATGGATGCGCAGCGGTCTATCTCGCCGCCGCGATGGGGTCCGTCGAACTCGACTGGGCGCGCATATCGCAGGGGCTGGAGCGCGGCGCACGCTTTGCCGAAGGGTTCCTCACGCCGAACTTCACCACCCGCTCGCGCGATATCTGGCAAGGTATGGTCGAGAGCATCACCATGACGGTCACCGCAAGCGTGGTCGGGATCCTCATCTCTGTGCCGATCGGCATCGGTGCGGCGCGCAACATCGCGCCCTTTCCCATCCATTCGCTCTGCCGCGGCGTGATCGCGATCTCGCGCGCGTTCCAGGAGATCGTCATCGCGATCGTGTTCGTCGCGATGTTCGGCTTCGGACCGTTCGCCGGCTTTCTCACGCTCTCCTTCGCCACGATCGGCTTCATCTCCAAGCTGCTTGCCGACGACATAGAGGAGGTGGACGAGGCGCAGGCCGAGGCCATTCGCTCCACCGGCGCAGGCTGGTGGCAGATCGTCAACTACGCCATCCAGCCACAGGTCATGCCCCGCCTCATCGGGCTGTCGCTCTACCGCGTCGACATCAATTTCCGCGAGAGTTCGGTGATCGGCATCGTCGGTGCGGGCGGTATCGGCGCGACGCTCAATACGTCGATGGAGCGCTACGACTACGACACGGCCGGCGCGATCATCATCCTCATCATCGTCTTCGTCATGCTGGCTGAATACAGTTCCAGCCACATTCGCAGATGGGCCCAGTAGATGCCGGTCGCGCCGCGCAACGGTCAACGCGTCTGGACCCGGCGCACCCACGCAGCCGAATGGACCGTCTGGGCGGGCTGGTTCGCCCTTGCCGTCCTTTTCGTGCTGTCCTGGCAGGTGATGAACGAGCGAACCATCTGGGCGTTCGTCCAGGATGCACCGCGTCAGGGCGCAGATCTTCTGTCCCGCGCCTGGCCGCCGCGCTGGGACTATGTGGACAATCTCTGGCGCCCGCTCTGGGACACGCTCAACATGGCGACGCTCGGCACCCTGCTCGGAACCGCGCTGGCCGTTCCGACCGCGTTTCTCGCCGCCCGCAACACGACGCCAAGCGCATTCCTTCTTCGACCGATGGCGCTCTTCGTCATCGTTTCCTCACGCTCGATCAACTCGCTGATCTGGGCGCTGCTTCTGGTCGCGATCATCGGCCCCGGCATCCTCGCTGGGATCCTATCGATCGCGCTGCGCTCGATCGGCTTCATCGGCAAGCTGCTCTATGAAGCGATCGAGGAGATAGACGAGACGCAGGTGGAGGCGGTGCGCGCCACCGGCGCCGGCCGCTCGCAGATCATCGATTATGCGATCGTGCCACAGATACTGCCGGCCTTCGCCGGCATGACGGTCTTCCGCTGGGACATCAATATCCGCGAATCCACCATTCTCGGGCTCGTCGGCGCCGGCGGCATCGGGCTGCAATTGCAAAGTTCGCTCAACACACTTGCCTGGTCGCAGGTCTCGGTGATCTTCGCTCTGATCCTCGCGACCGTCATCGCCTCGGAATGGGTTTCCTCCAGGGTGCGGCGGGCGATCATATGACGATCACCGGAAAAAGCGCCAATGTTCCACCACCGCTGCCCGGACCCATCGTCCTTTCACTCACCAAGGTGGATCGCGCTGACTGCCTATCTCGACAACGCTAGCGAGCCAGCAATGGCGCGCGACAGCACGAGCGCTCGGCAGCGGGCGCGCGGATATCGCTGACCGGCTCTGTCTGTCGCGCGTTCGGCGCGACGGATGGACGTGCCTAGTCGCAAATGGAGCGGCAGATTTATGGCATCCACCACTGGATTTCGGACAAGCATCTCGCCCGCCATCTGTCCGAGATTACATGGCGCTACAGGAGTGGGGACCGCAAATAGCCGTCTTCGCCGACACAGAGGCAAAGGTGGTTGAGAATTACCGGGAGGCTATGGAGCGCTGGCGGGAGATCTTAGATCCGATCTATGCGTTAGGTCACACACGTATGGTCCCGATGCAAGGCTGCTTAAGAGCAATCAGGCGGTGATGACAGCGAGCTTGAGCGGTGTGCTAAGGAATGAAAGACGCATAAGCCAGCTTGGAGAGGTTATCTTGTGGCTTCGAACATGGACCGATTGAAATCCGTTATTGCCTTATCCATTAGAAAGCGCTTGCGTGAAATCGCCGCGGTACCCTTGGCCTTATTGATATATTATGGCTTCGCACTGAACCCGGAAGATTCATTATCTGCTGGCATTTTGTATTTTGCGGCACATTTGCTACCGATAATACTCGTAATTATAATAATAATTGACGTTATCTGGGAGGTTAATAAAAATTGAGTTGGCGTCAATTTAACTGCTGGGATGTTTTCTGCAGCAACATGTCGGCAAGCACGACGCCGCAGACACCGATTTGGCGCTCTTCAAGGCTACCGCCGGCTCAGCCGCAAATCCACAGCAGCTTCAATTTGCTTCAAATAGATGCGGCAGATTAGAATTCTGAAGTATCCATGTTTCAGAATGGTTATTACAAATCACAATTGCACAGCGTGAAATGGCGGGCCGAAGCCGACGAAACGGAGAGCTACGCCTACGCCATAGCCCTCTAAAATTGAGGCAAGAGCGAATGGCTACAACGGGGGTGGAAAGCAGCCATTTGCGAGACTGTTGGCCGATGGCAGCTTAGCGGGGCTGTTCGGGCTTTCGCCGCCGGCGCACCTGCCTAAAGCAGCAGGGTCAATGCTCTCGAAGGGTGTCTCCGTCTGCCTCACCGGTGGATTGCTCGGTGTGCAGTGCCCGCGGGCGTGGTGTTCCGAAAGGCCGCCCTCCCTTCCAACTGAACAACACGTCCCGCAAGCTTAGCACGCGGACCTCCGGGTAGCGATGCTGATCGGATTGCACATAGCCTACCAGTGAGAAGGCGACCACGCCGCCTATTGTGTTGCCCAGACCCACCGGGAGCAGAAACCCCCAAACAGCAGCGCTCAGATCGATCCCGCTGCGGAAGTAGACGAAGAACACTTCGCAGGTCGAAGAGATGATATGGTAGAGGCCCGTCGCAGTAATGGTGAAGAAGACGAAGTAGATGATCAGCACGCGCGAGATCGTGTCCCTTGCCGCGACGCTGAGCCAGACGAGACCGGCGACAAGCCAGCCAGCGAAAAATGCCTTGAAGAACACCGACCACCAGCCCGTCGCCAAGCTGTGCTCCACCAAGATGGCCGCTGCGTCACCCCCGGCCTCGGAAACGACCCCGGCCTCGGCCAGAATGAAGGCGCCGCCAATGGCACCGAGTATGTTGGATACCAGCACAATCGACCACAGCCTGAGCAGCAGTGGCAGGCTCGCCAACCTCGTCAGCACCAGCTTGACGGGCGGCAGCGTGTTCTCTGTAAAGAGTTGGTACCGCCCCAGCACGATATAGAGAAAGCCGATCGGGTAAAGCAGAGAAGCCAGGAACGGATTGTCCGGGAAGGCTGCCAATCCCGTGGCAAGGCCAAGAAATGTCAGGGTGATCGCGAAACCCGCGGTCAGGCCGCTGAAGAATAGTATTCGCGTTCTGTGCGCGATTTCTTCGTCGGCGCCCGCCAATAAGCGTTGGTGGATTTCCTCCCATGAGAACCGGTCGCCTGTCGCCCACCCGGCGGCAGGCGCACCCGATGCCGCGCTGTCGCGCTCACGCACTTCGATCGGTTGTTTCTCGGATCGTATCTTAAACGGGCGGTCGGAGTGTCGCGGATCGGTCATAACCAGACATTATCAGCTTTCGCCGACGGTTCCACCGCTGCTGGCTGCCCAAAACCAGGACATTCGCTACTCTGCTCGGCGATCTCGGCGACAACCAGCTGTCAGGAGACGGCGCGCTCCCGGAGTTCTATCCGACGCATCGGCACGGCGACATCATTGCAGTCGAGGAAGAGGGGCACCGCCTGGTCGGGCCAGATCCGCCGAAACGGTCGTTTTTGTATTCCGTAGCGTCGGTAAGGAAGGACTGCCTCGAAGCAGACATTCGTTGCGAGCCCCATGAAGTGACGAATGCTGCACGATGGGCGAATGTCGATTACCGACCGCACTACGCCGGCGTGCGCGTCATCTCACGGATCAGATCATTTGTCTCTGGTCTCGTCGTTTGGTGCCGATATCGAAGGGCCAAAACAGTTCTTGATATTTCAAGGCCATCGATGGGTTTCGACACCAGGCCCATGTCCGAAGGAATAGCGGTGGCTGGCAGGATCACCGCACCTGACCCTTGCCGAGCAAGTTCAACTAACCAATCCACGCGATTTGACCGATAGGCCGCGTAGAGTTCGTGACCATGATCCGCGCAGGCCCCATGCAAAGCATCCCGCATTTCGCAATTTGGTCGGTCAAGCATGTCAGTTTTAGCAAGAGTCGAAAGAGAAATCGCATCTAGTTCAGACAACGGATGCGACTTTGACACCACGACCTTGTAGTCCTCTTCATAGAGGTGGTCTATACGATAGAGGTCTTCACTGACCTTCTCTGCGGTCACCACAACGTCAAATTCACCATCTCGCAACCCGGCAAGAAGCTCGGAGGATGATGCAACGATCAATTCGATTTCGGCTTGCGGCAATCTCTTACGAGTACGCTCCATAGCTGCCGAAATCCTGTTGTGGCCAATCGTTTCGCCGACACCGACAGAGATTGGAACCCGCTCCAAGCGCATATGACGGACCGCCTCTGCCTTAGCCTGTCGCGTCTCATCGTGAACCTTCTGCAACCTTGGCTGCATGAGTTTTCCGAGGGCCGTAAGCCTGCATCCCGCACGGTCCCTGACAAACAGGTTACCTCCAAGCTCGTCTTCAAGTTTCTTGATCGCAGTCGTCAAGGAAGGTTGGGAGACGTTGGAGGCACTGGCTGCGTGGGAGAAGTTTCGGTGCTCGCAGACAGCGAGAAAATACCTGATCTGGTTCATTTCCATCGCCGCATTCTCCGTCACATCTCATTTCAGGCCATCAAAACAAGTTCGATAGTCCACGTCTATCAAAGAATAGAATTTCGGAATTGGAGCCCGGCGCATCCGGCATGGGACAAGAGTGCATCGAAACCAAACACAATGCACTTCAAATCAGGGGACGACCATGAAAACGCGAATCCTCCAGACATTCGCCGCACTGGCTCTGATCACAACTTCTGCAACTGCACAGGACAACCCAATGGAAAATCACACTGCCAGCTACATCGCCATGCCCGCCGCCGAAGGCCAGACCGGAGCCTTCGCGGAGTTTCTGGCTGGTGCCGCACCTATCGTGGGAGAAACAGAGCCGGGCACTGTACTTTGGTTTGCTCTGCAAGCCGACGATACGCTCGCAATCTTTGACATCTTCGCAGATGAAGAAGCACGCGACGCTCACTTCTCAGGAGCGGTTGCTGCGGCTTTGAACCAAAACGCCGACACGTTGGTCGACGGAGGATGGGACGACGGTGTTGTCGCGAATATCAACAACTCCGATGTACTGTCGGCAAAAGCGCCGGTTGATCTCTACACGGCAACGACCGCAACTTACATCAAGCTCGAAGCTGCTCCAGGTAAAGGCCCCGAATTGGCAGCCTTGCTGACCGCCGCCGGCCCCATCGTCGCAGATACCGAACCCAAGACATTGTTCTGGGCGGCGCTGCAGATTGACGAGAACAACTTCGCCATCTTCGACATTTTTGCCGACAACTCTGGCCGCGAAGCGCACTTTGCCGGACAAGTCGCCGGACTCCTGAATGAAAAGGCTTCAGAATTGGTCTCAGGCGGATGGGACGACGGTGTGGTGGCAAACGTTCACAATTTCGACATCCTCGCTACCAAGTAATCTCTAGGTGACTTGAGAAAGAAGTGCCCGGTGAAACCCATCGGGCGCTTTGCTGTTTGAATTTAGATTCACGCCAAAGCGGCCGTTCGAGTAACCGCAGCGAACTGGCGCTTTACCTGGTGTCCGAAAAACCGGCAGCAGGCCACATAAAGGAGATGAGTCAAGAGTCTGTGTGCTTTATTGATAGCTCTTTTCATCCCCAGCCTAACCGCTAGTAGAAATAGGTGAGCTGTAGCGTGGAAACAGCGGCATAGTTGGCTCTCTGCCACTTGGTGGTGATGCGGTAATCGGCGGCAATATCGCACTATAGAGGGCAATCGGCAGTGTCTGGCGGAGGAAGTATAACTGACGTCGAACCTTCTCCAACTTAGGGTGGAAATGGCAGCGTCAGACCCCCAAGCTTCTTTCGCAACATTTTCGAGGTTGGACATGAGACCACGCTGGTCGGTAATGCGCTCGGCGGGGATAGGATACTTTAGTCCGCGGGTCGTTCCCACTGATCCGGAATCAGTCGCTTTCGGAAAAAACTACGGTCCAAGATTCACATCTTTTGCCCACCGATGTCTACGGGGCCTCGACACCGCTCCTACCACGCCCGATTGCACAGGTAGGTATGCAATGCGTCAAGCGCATAAGATGATGAAGTATTATTATTTGACCAAATAGATATCACGACATCAGATTGGCGCCGATGGGGCTTTCGGCCCCCGCGTGATGTAGAGGAGCAGCTGTGGCGATTATCGAGATCAAGGCGGAAATCACGGGAAATGTCTGGACGATTCAGGTGCGGCCGGGTGACCAAATCGACGAGGACACGCCGATCCTGATCCTAGAATCGATGAAGATGGAAATTCCTATCGTAGCGACGGATGGCGGCAAGGTCGTGGACATTCTCGTATCCGAGGGAGATACGGTCCAAGAAGGTGCGACCATCGCGCGGCTGGAGGTGTAACGTGCGGCGCATCCTGATCGCCAATCGCGGGGAGATTTCGCGTCGCATTACTCGCTCCGCGCACGAACTGGGCATCGAGACGGTGGCGGTCTATTCTGAAGCGGATCGGGAGGCGGCTCACGTTGTCGACGCCGACCATGCCGTTGATGTCGGCCCCGCACCCGCGCGCCAAAGCTATCTCGATACCGACCGCATACTTGAGGCCGCCAGCCGGGCAAGCGCCGATGCAGTGCATCCCGGATACGGCTTTCTGTCGGAGAACGCCGACTTCGCCGAGGCGGTGCTGCGACAAGGCTTGTGCTGGATCGGCCCCGCCCCCCACACGTTGCGCGCCATGGGTGACAAGCAGCGAGCACGGGAAATCGCCGTCGCGGCCAACGTTCCTGTGGTTCCGGGCAGCGGTCGAATCGCCGAAGGCGAGCTGTCGCGGGCCGAGGCGGAAGCCGAGGCCGTCGGCTTTCCGCTTCTCGTGAAGGCCTCCGCCGGTGGCGGCGGCATTGGCATGCGCCGCGTTGACTCGATCGAAAAGCTGGTCGAATCCGTGAAGGCGACGCAGTCGATGGCTGCCAAATCCTTCGGTGACGGCACTGTCTTTCTCGAGCGCTATGTTCCGCGCGCCAGGCATGTCGAGATCCAGGTCTTCGGCTTTGGCGACGGGACCGCCGTTCATCTTTTCGAACGCGACTGCTCCCTGCAGCGGCGATTTCAAAAGATCATCGAGGAAGCGCCGGCCCCCGGCCTGTCGCGGGCCCGGCGTGCAGCGATGGCCGAAGCCGCGATCTCGCTCTGCCGCGCCACGCGCTATGCCGGAGCCGGGACGGTCGAATTCATCCTCGACGTCGAGAGTGAGGATTTCTTCTTCCTCGAGATGAACACCCGCATCCAGGTCGAGCATCCGGTCACGGAGATGATCACAGGCAGGGACCTCGTGGCGATGCAGATTGACTTCGCGCGCGGGCGGCTCGCCGCCATGGAACAGCATGGGATATCCGCCGAGGGCCACGCTCTTGAATGTCGCCTCTACGCCGAGAACCCGGCAAAGATGTTCATGCCGTCGCCGGGGCGGCTGGAGCGCTTCGCGTTGCCCGCCGACTCCGCGACGGTGCGGGTGGATACCGGCTATCGCGCTGGTGACATGGTCACGCCATACTACGATCCGCTGCTGGCCAAGATCGTCGTCAAAGGCGCGGATCGCGAGCTGGCGTGTGCGACAGCTATCGAGGCGCTCGGTAAGGTGGACGTCGAGGGGGTCGCCACAAACCGCGACTTCCTGATCGCCTGCCTCCGCGACGACGCCTTTAGGAAAGGAGCAGTGCACACGGCCTTCATCGATATGAACCACCAGCAGTTGCTGGCTGCGTAGAAAAATAAGGCAACATGTCCCGCAGATCGGACAGGCTTCTCAACAATGCTATCGTCGCTCACCCAACCCGTCTGCGGACCTTCGAGCACATTGTGATCGTCCTGACGGGTACGATGCTGTTTGCCCTGAATGCACGGGACCAGGTCCCGATGTGGCCAGCGCCGACGACGATGGAGACATTCGCCGTACTCATCATCGCCATCGTCTGCAGCGCACACCTCGCGGTCGTCACAGACGGGCTCCACCTGCTTCAGGGCGCCATCGACGTGCCGGTCTTTCCCGCAGGTGGTGTGCTCGTGAATACCGCAGGGCCGACAGCGGGCTATCTGTGGGGCTTTCTCGCCGTGACCGCGGTCGCCGGCACGCTGGCCGAACGCCGCATGACGCGCGCATTTTGACATCGGACATTCCCGCATGCAGCTCGATCACCTATCGTCGGCGGGGAACGCATATCGCTCCGCTTCCAGGCTAACACCGGGGTTCCTCATCTGTGCGACGGTGGCAGTTGCCGCTCAGTTCCTAGCCGACCATCACGGCGCGCCCGTTATGCTGCTCGCCCTGATGCTCGGTATCGCCCTGCATTTCCTTTCGGATGTCGAACGTGCCTCGGCCGGTATCGAGTACACGGCGAGGCGGGTGCTGCGCATCGGTGTAGCGCTACTGGGGGCGCGCATCACCCCAGAACTGATGGCCGGTATCGATGTCGCAGACATCGCCTTGGTGACGGCGGCGGTCGCGGCCGTTATCCTTTTCGCGCTGGCAGCGGCGTGGGCGCTGAATCGCGGATGGAGACTCGCAATCTTAACCGGCGGAGCCGTCGCGATATGTGGCGCTTCTGCAGCAATGGCCATTGCCGCGGTCCTGCCGAGTAACGATCGTTCCGAGCGCAACCTTACATTCACCGTCATCGGCGTGACCGTGCTCTCGACCGTGGCGATGATCGTCTACCCGCTGATGTGTGCGGCATTGGGGCTCGATGACCGCACAGCTGGGGTCTTTATCGGCGGCACCATCCACGACGTGGCCCAGGTCGTCGGCGCCGGCTTCTCCGTTTCGGAAGAGACCGGCGAGACTGCCACACTCGTTAAGATGTTGCGGGTTATCATGCTCGCGCCGACCGTGATCTGCCTGTCGCTCGTGTTTAGGGGCGGTGCGCCATCGGGTCGCCGCAGCGCAGGCCGGGCGCCGCTCGTCCCTCGTTTCGTGTTGGTCTTTATCTCCCTAGCGGCGCTCAATGCGAGCGGCCTGCTGCCGCGGCCGGTGGCGGAAGTTCTAGTCGCGCTGTCGGGATGGGCGCTGGTGCTCGGGATCGCGGCAATCGGCATGAAGACGTCGCTGAGTTCCCTATCCTCGGTCGGCACCACGGCGATCGTGCTCCTCGTGGCCGAAACCGTGTTCATGGCGGCAATTGTTCTTGGAGGCCTACTTCTGATCGGCCAAGGAAGTGCGCCTTAGCTATAAGACTAATGCATAGAATGATGATGCAATTATATTCGACTGCATACATCCGAAAACCTATCCTTGTCGCTAGTCGGGATGAACCATCTTGAGCGGGGAGGAACCATGAAATTCGTCGAGAAGATCGAGGAGCATGCCGAGCGAAAGCAGCGTGCCCTGTCGATGGGCGGGGAGGAGAAGCTCGCCAAGCGTCGCGAGAAGGGCATGCTCAATGCGCGCGAACGCGTCCACTACCTTCTTGATCCAGGTTCATTCGTGGAAAGCGGCCTGTTCAGCACCTCGATGCAGCCGAAGGATCGCGACCGCACTCCAGCCGACGGAAAGATCGTCGGTTTCGGCCGAATCGAATCGCGCCGGGTGGGCATCGTCTCCAATGACTTCACGGTGAAGGGCGCCTCCAGCAGCCCCGTCAATTCTAACAAGATGGAGCACGTCAAGAAGGTCGGAGCCCGCAGTGGATTCCCCGTCGTCTTCCTCGGCGAATCCACCGGTGCGCGTATGCCCGACATCATGGGCGCTAAGGGCATCATCGGCGTCAACAACGACCCGCAGCAATATATGCGTTTGCGCACCAACCCGTGGGCAGCCGCGGTGCTAGGCCTCTCCTTCGGCTCGGCCACGTGGTATTCGGCAATGGCCGACTTCACGGTGATGAAGAAGGGCGCCTGCATGGCGGTATCCAGTCCACGTCTCGTGGCCCTCGCCACGCGCCAGGAGGTCGATTTCGAGGAACTGGGCGGATGGCGTCTGCACAGCGAGGTGACCGGTCTCGTCGACATGGTGGTCGACACGGACGAACAGGCACTCGATGCGATCCGGAACTATCTTGGCTACCTACCCTCGCATGCCAACGAAGCACCGCCGCGGCACGAGGTGCCAAAAGGCTCTGACGAAGCCTGCGAAGGCATTCTCGACCTGATCCCCGAAGCCAAGGGGCAGGTCTATGACGTGCGCAAGGTCATCGACCGCATCGTCGATCAAGGCTCGACCTTCGAACTAAAACCCAGATTCGGAAAGACGCTGGTCACCGCTCTCGCCCGCATCGACGGGCGCAGCGTCGGCATCATCGCCAACAATCCCTTCTTCAAGGGCGGGGCGATCGACGCGGATGCTTGCGACAAGGCAATTAGCCTACTGGTCCAGTGCGATTCCTACAATATCCCTGTCGTGTTCCTGGTCGACCAGCCGGGCTTCCTCATCGGCATCGAGGCCGAGCGGCGGCGCATGCCGGGCAAGGTTATGAACTGGCTCAACGCTTTGGCGCAGTGCACCGTCCCCAAGTTCTCCGTGATTATGCGCAAGAGCTACGGCCTTGCCGTGCGCAACATGGGGGGAAGCAACAACGCCAACGAAGTTGCTGCATGGTGGAGTGCAGAGGTCAGTTTCATGGACCCCCGTTCGGGCGTTGCCGTGGTGCACGGGATCTCGCCGGAGGACGACCCGGAGGCGCATGCGGCCCATCTAGAGGAGATGAGTCGCGACACCTCTGCCTACGATCTCGCCTCAATTAATGGCGCGCGCGCAGTCATCGATCCGAGAGAAACTCGCCAATATCTCAAGAACATGCTGGACGTCTATGAGGACAGCTATTCGGGAGGTGTCGGCCAGCATCATCTGCGCAACTGGCCCACGGGCTTCTGAGCGCCGCCGAGAGGAGACCACGAAAATGGACGCACGAACCCACGCGCCGGCGAGTGGCGAACACGACACACGGCCCTATCCCCTGGCAGGGGTCAAGGTGCTTGATTTCTCGCATGTGCTGTCCGGTCCGCACTGCACCATGCTGCTTGCCGATCTCGGCGCCGAAGTGGTGAAGGTCGAGCGACCCGGCACCGGCGACGAAAACCGCCGCATGCGCAGCTATGCGGGGCGCCAGCCCCACGACGAAGACTATTTCTATCCTATGAACCGCAACAAGAAGAGCATTGAGGTCAATCTTAAAGACCCGGCCGACCGCGAGCGCGTCATCACGTTGATGAAGACCAGCGATGTCGTCGTCGAAAACTTCACCCCCGGCGCGATGAAGAAGCTCGGCCTCGACTACGAGAGCGCCAAGGTGGTGAACCCGCGGCTGGTCTATTGTTCAATATCGGGCTACGGGCAGACGGGACCATATCGCAACCGGAAGGCCTATGACTCCATCATCCAGGCATTCGCCGGCGTCATGTCAATCACCGGCGAAGCTGACGGACCGCCGCTGCGCAGCGGGCTCATGTTCGCCGATTTGACCGGCGCCATGTATGCGCTCTCAGCAATTCTCGTTTCGCTCTACGCGCGCGAGCGCACCGGCCTCGGCAACTATATCGACCTCTCGATGTCGGACGCGCTTTTGAGCCTCTACTCGACAAACGCGGCCGAATACATGGCTACCGGCAAGTCGCCCGGGCGCGCGGGATCGGAAAATCCAGGCCGCAGCCCGACCGGCAGCTATCTATGCGCCGACGACCGATACGTCCAGGTGATGGGTGGCAGCGACAGGCTGTGGCCCGGCTTCTGCGCCGCTGTCGGCCGACCGGATCTGGCAGAGGACGTGCGCTTTGCCAGCAACGAGGCGCGCATCGCCAACCGCAAGCAGTTGCGTGCGATCCTGACGCCCGTGTTCCGTAGCAAGCCATCCGCCGAATGGGTTGAACAGATGAGCGTCCTCGGCCTGCCGATCGCACCTATCAACACACTGGCCGACGCGATGAACGATCCGCATTTCCAGCATCGCGAGATGGACCTGCGGCTTGAACATCCCCGATCGGGCGAGATACGCACCATCAACAATCCGTTCCGCTTCAGCACCTATGCAACGTGGCAGCACAAATCGCCGCCCCTTCTGGGCCAGCACAACGACGAATATCGATGACGCACGGGGTTTGACGATGACGAAGGACAGCAGACCTGCAGCCGCCGGGCCGGTCGCGGCGACGGACGAGGCGCTTTGCAGCGACTGGTCCGCCGAAATGAAGGAACTCGCGTTCCGCCGCGACAAGGCCATGGCCATGGGCGGCGAGGAGGCGATCGCCTTTCAGCATGATCGCGGCAAGAACACCATTCGCGAGCGCCTCGATGACCTGCTCGACGCAGGCACCTTCAGGGAACTGGGCACGCTTGCCGGCAAGGGAAGCTACGGCGACGACGGGCGCCTCGTCGACTTCACTCCCTCCAACGCCGTCATCGGAACCGGACGTGTGGACCGTCGCAAGGTCGTCGTGTCGGGCGACGATTTCACCATCCGCGCGGGCTCTTCCGAAGCCACCGTCTCCGACAAATGGGTCTATGCTGAACGTCTGGCTCACGAGTACCGGATGCCGCTAGTGCGGCTCGTCGATACCGCCGGAGGCAGCATCAAGATCCTCGAACAGCAGCAGGCGACCAAGATACCCGGCTATGCGCGCTGGCCCTCCATATCGTTGCTAGGGCGGGTCCCGGTGGTCGGTATGGCACTGGGCGCCTGTGCCGGGCTGGGAGCGATCAAGGTCGGACTTTCTCACTTCTCGGTCATGCTGCGCGATACCGCCTTCGTGTTCGCCGGCGGACCCCCGGTGGTCAAACGAGGTCTCAACCAAGACGTGACCAAGGAGGAACTCGGCGGGGCCAGGGTCCACACCCGCAGCGGCGTGGTCAACAACATGGCTAGGGATGAACAGGACGCCTTCGAGCAGGTCCGGCGCTTCCTGTCCTACATGCCGCGCAACGTCTGGGAAGTCCCCCCGCGCGTCGTGCCGGAGGATAGGGCCGACCGCGCCGAGGCGGCGCTCGACAGGCTCGTGCCCCGCGACCGGCGAAAGATCTACGCCGCACGCGACATCGTCCGGCTGGTCATGGATACCGGCAGTGTCTTCGAGGTGGGCAAGCGCTTCGGCGGGTCCGTCGTCACCTGCTATGCTCGGCTCGACGGCCATTCCGTGGGCGTCATCTGCAACGATCCGGCCGTGATGGGCGGGGCGTTGACGCATCAGGCGGCGCAGAAAATGGCCCGCTTCGTCGACACCTGCGACACGTTCCACCTGCCGATTGTCAACTTCGTTGACCAGCCCGGGGTCATGACCGGCCCCACTGCGGAGGCGGCCGGTACGCTCACCTCTGCCATCGGCCTTCTCGGCGCGATCGAGCAAGCATCAGTGCCCTGGTGCTCGATCATCGTGCGCCGCGCCTTCGGCGTCGGTGGTGGCGCGCACGGTCCCAAACACGGCCCCGACGGGCGCTCCCTCAACCATCGCTTTGCATGGCCCTCCGCGCGCTGGGGCTCGATCCCGATCGAAGGCGGCGTCGCGGCCGCCTACAAGAAGGATATCGCAGCAGATGCTGATCCCGATACCCGGCGCATGGAACTGGAGAGTTACTATCACGAGCTCTCCTCGCCGTTCCGGACGGCGGAGAAGTTCGGCATCGTTGACGTAATCCGGCCCGCGGAGACGCGTGCCATCCTGTGCGACTGGATTGAGGACGCCTACGCTCTGACGACAACCCAACTCGGCCCCAAGCGGCGCACCATGCGTTGATGGCGCGCGGCCCGACACTACTAATCGTCGGGCCGCAAAGGAGCGGCACTCTCGGCCTCGGCCGGCACCTTTAGCCTCGCCGCGCCGGCGACGAGCACCGCTCCTATTAAGAAGAAGATTCCAGAAACGCCGGCGAAGATCGACGCCCCGCCAATGGCGAGCGGGGTGACGAACTGGGTCAAACGGTTGCACGCAAGCCGGATGCCCAGGACCTCGCCGACCTTATGGGGCGGCGACAAGTTGATCGTCCGCGTGATCGATAGCGGTTGACCCAACCCCAGGCCGAACCCCATGGCGATCGAGATCGCCGCGAGCGCAAGGGGGTCCCGGGTGAGCGGCAACAATAGGTAGCATACACCTGCGCCGATCACCGAGGTGATGATCACGAGGTTCTTGCCGAACCTAATGACCAGCGACACCATGAAGAAACGCATAATAACGCCGCCCACGTTGTGCATAGCCACTACTATGCCGATCCACGAAGCGGTCATCCCGGCCTGAACGGCGTAGAGCGGGAAATAGGCGACATACATGTCCTTGCCAATCAGGATAAGCGAGCTGACGAGGAAGGCGCGCGCCATGTACTTGTTGTAGCCGAAGACCCGCAACGGATTGTGCCCGGATTTATCCGGTTCGCCATTCTGGGGCAAGGGTGTGGGGCGCATCCCCGCCATAAGGGGTAGGACGAGGGAGGCGGCGACGAGCGCCACGCCACCCAGGATTGCGAAGGTCGTCGCATAGCCAAGATGGTCGCCTCCAGGTCCTCCCAGAAGCGGTCCGGCCAGTGAGCCGAGCGCCACGCCCATGCTAAAAACGGCGACCGAACGCTCGCGCGAAAGGCCGGGGGCGGCGCGGCCGGAGTGCTTCTGCGCGGCCAATATGAAAAGCGTGAAGCCGGTGCCTGCCACGAGCTGGGATAGATAGAGGCCGACGCGGCCGCCCAGCGCGAAAGGCAGGGCGAGCCCCAGCGCGGTGACGATCGCGCCTAGCAGCAGAGGCCGGACGACGCCGTGCCGGTCCATCCAGCTCCCCGCCACCGCAGCCGCCAGGAGCGGGATCATGGCGAACACCGCGACGAGCACACCGATCTCAGCCACGCCGATGCCGAGCTCGATTGCCAGCAGCGGCACCAGGGGGCGCGTACCCATCACGCCGGCGACCAGAAAGAAGGACGCCGTTGGCACAATGGGGAGCGACATTGCGAATGATGATTTCAACTGGCGGCTCTCAACTGCCTGCCGACGGCCGGGCAGTCTCTTGCGAGGATCTTCGAAGCCTACTCGCAATACCGAGCACAACGACGAGTGTGATGACCGCAAGGATCGCGATCGAATAGCCGCGCGTGATGAACATTGTGTAACTGCCGTCCGAGATCAACAGGGCCCGCCGCAGGCTTTCTTCGAGTATCGGGCTCAGGACGAAGGCCAGAATGAAGGCCGGCGCCGAGAAGTCGAGCTTGTTGAGAAGGAAGAAGGCGACGCCGAAGATCAACGCGACCCACAGATCGACATGGACATAGCTCGAGGCGTAGACGCCCACCATCGCCAGGATCATGACGATCGGCACCAGGATGTAATTCGGGACCACAAGCACGCGGGCGAAGAAGGGTGTCAGCAGCTTACCGATCACGAACATGGCCAAGGTGGCGACTAGGAAACCATAGAAAATTCCGTTTACGAGCGCGGGGTTCGCAGTGAAGACGGTCGGTCCCGGCTGGATGCCGTGGATGATGAACGCACTCATAATGATGGCCGTCGAGGCCGATCCCGGTATGCCCAGCGTGATGACGGGAAGCATCGCGCCACCGACAGTTGCGTTATTGGCCGCTTCCGGGGCCGCGATGCCCTCGGGATTGCCGGTTCCGAAAGTTTCGGGCTTACGCGAGGTGTTGCGGGCCAAGCTGTAGGCGAACCAGGCCGAAGCCCCGGCCCCCATGCCGGGCAGGAAGCCGATGACTGAGCCGATGCCGGAGCCGATCCACATGGCGCGCAGAACGCGGCGCAGCTCCGCAATGTTAAGCCGTGTGCTGAGGCCACGCCTGTCTGTCACATATTTACGGTGCAGGTCCGTGCTGATCATGGAGAACATCTCGGCAAAAGCGAATATGCCAACCAAAACAGCCACCAGATGGAGACCGTCGAACAGCAGGGGCGAGCCAAACGTATAACGGTGTGCGCTCGAAATCACGTCGATTCCGATCGTAGCTGTCATGAGGCCGAGAACCACCGAAATCGAACTGCGCAGCACATCAACGGAGCTGAGGCCTGCCACGGCGACGAGGCCAAGAATCCCGATCAGGAAGAATTCTGGATCGCCGAGTTGAAGGGCAACGACCGATAGGGGGACCGACATGAATAGCAGCACTAGGCCGCCGAACAGGCCACCCACGGTCGATGCCGCGAGCGAATAGGCGAGGGCCTTGCCAGGTGAACTACGTTTGGCCAGGGCGTTGCCGTCGATGAGCGTCGCCGCAGCCGCCGGCGTCCCCGGGATTCCCAAGATGATCGATGAGATCGACCCGCCATACTCAGCGCCTTGGTAAGCGGCGACAAGCATCAGGATCGCGGCGAGCGGTTCCATGCTGTATGTGAAGGGAAGCAGAAGAACTATCGCCACCGTCGCGCCAAGGCCAGGCAGCGCGCCGATGAGCAGGCCCACGAAGGTGCCGATCGCGATGCCGCTCAGATTCGAGAGCGAGAAGAGCCCGAGAAAGTCAAATTCGAACAGCGTCACGATCGTGTCCTTCGATAGTCAGAACCGAACCTGCATCACCAAGTCGAAGAGAAGGTAGATGCCGACGGTCAGAGCTGCGGTCGCGCCCACGTTGACAGCATGTCTCTTCCAACCGCCGGCCCGTGAGAACAGCGTCATCAGGATCAGACAAAGGGCAAATACGACAGGGTAGAAGATGGCACTCAAATATTGCCACGCGGCGATGAACAGGCCTGCGAGCACGACGCTCAGGGCGACGAGGCCAGCATTTGGAATTGTGACGACCCTCTCGTCGCTCGACCTCAGCGTCTTCAGGAAGGAGGCGGCACAAAGCACCAAGAGAAGCACGCCGAGGACCGTGGGAAAATAGGCGGGTCCGATGGCGTCCCGGGCCCTGGCATCAGTGAGGCCAATGGCATGCCACAAATAGGCGATGCCGACGACGAACAGGATGCCTAGCGCGATATAGCTAGCCCGCTTGTAGGTCATCGGCGACACGCTCCTGTTTCGGCACGCGAAAGACTTTCGCCGTCCCCGCGGCGCCACGCGACGGGGATGGCGAGAATGGCCTCAGTCGATGAGACCGGCACGGCGCAAAAGCTGACCGTTGTGCTCGAAGTCCTCCTTGAGGGTCTCGGCGAATTCCTCGGGTCCCTCATAGGCGATCTCGAAGGATTGGTTGGCAAGCGCCTCGACCACTTCCGGGTCCTCGAGCGCCTGGGTGAAGGCATCGTGCAGCACCTCCACGATTTCGGCGTCGACCCCCTTGGGCGCCACGATGCCGATGAAGGCGTCCTTGTGCGCCTCGTAGCCCGCGTCCCTAAGAGTCGGTATGTCGGGATGCATGCTGCTGCGCGTGCTGGAGAAATTGATGAGCGGACGGACCAAGCTGGGGTCGGCATTGCCTTGGAACGTCGCCACGCCCCCTACATTGCCGCCGAGCACCGCCGCCATGGCGCGGCCCCCGCTATCATAGGGAATGGCCCTAGTCTCGATCTCGGCCGCTTCGTTAAGCACCGCCATGGCGAGATCGGATATGCTGCCATTGCCAGGAGTGGCATAAGTGAAAGCCCCCGGGTTCTCCTTCACGTGAGTTAGCCATTCGTCGAAATCGGCCCATGGCGCATCGGCCTGGACCAGAAGCACCTGTGGGATGTCTACTAGGCGTACGATCGGCTCAAAGCTATCGTAGGAGTAGCTCGCGCCCTGGAAATGTGGCTGGATGGTCACCGGACTGTTGGACGTGAGGCCGATCGTGTAGCCGTCGGCGGGCGCATTCTGGATCGCAGACATGCCCACCGTCGTGGAGCCGCCCGGGCGGTTGACCACCACGACATCGACCTGATTGGGCAGGTATTTCCCCAGCGCCGAGGCGAAGAGACGTGCCGAGGTATCGGTGCTGCCGCCCGGCGCGAAGGGTGTGATCATCTCAATGGTACCGCTGGGATAGTCCTGGGCGACAGTCGTGGAGACGCCCATACCCAGCACCAGCGGTACAATTAGCGAAAACAGGATCTTTCTCATTGAACTCCTCCAATTCCGGATTATTGCCGAGCCCGGCTCTCCTCCGCGCCCCCCCGTCGCCGGAGAATGGCAAGGATTGATGTACCGATCTATTTGGTCAAATATTAAAATGACATCTAAATATGCGTTTGTTGCATACACTTGATAACCGACCGACTCGACGCTCGCATGTCGGAATAACCGCACGGATGATGAATGAGACTGAATCTGAAACAACTGGACGCTTTCCGCGCTGTGATGGTCACTGGTTCCACGTCCGATGCCGCCCTTATGCTGCACCTGTCCCAGCCGGCGGTCAGCCGATCGCTTCAGAACCTCGAGGAAGCGATCGACTATCAGCTCTTCATCCGCAAGAGCGGGCGGCTCTATCCGACTACTGAGGCCGAAAGGTTGTTCGCCGAACTTGACCAACTCTATTCCAGCTTTGACCACATTGCGCATGTTCTCAAGACAATCAGGCCCAGCGGCGATGGGCATTTGCGGATCGTTGCATCCACGCCCATGGCGCAACGTTTTCTGCCGGCAGTCTTTGCTCGTTTCCAAGCAAGTCGCCCGAACGCCAGCCTATCCCTGCGTGTGATTGTCAAGCGGGAAGCGGCCAAATGGCTGGAATCGCAGCAATTCGATCTCGCGCTCCTGACCATGCCGATCGAATATCCAGCCGCGTGCACCCAGCATGTCGCGACAGTGGATGCTGTTTGCATCCTGCCTCCGGCTCATCCCCTCACGGCCCGCAAGTTCGTCGACGCGACCGATCTTGCCGACGAGCATTTCATCTCGATCGTCCCGGGGACGACGCTTCGGGCCCGAATCGATCAGACGTTCACCAGCCTCGGCATCGACCGCAGTAAGTTGCTGCTGGAAACGCAGTCGGGAGCCTCGATCTGCCAGATGGTCGCCGCCGGACTAGGGGTGTCCGTGATCGACTCGCTGAACGCCGAAGCATTCCAGCATCTGGGTGTTGTGATACGCCCCTTTCGACCGCGGTTACATTTCGACTACGGACTTTTCGTGCCTATCCACCGCCAGCTTTCGAGCGAGGCGCGCGCGTTTCGTGATCTGCTCAGAGAGATGACCGAGCCGCTCGGAGGCCCGCGATCCTTCGGCTGAGTCGCAGGGAACACATCGTGCAACCCGCGGCTGCCGCAGTGTTCCCGTTTGTGAGCCGAACAGTTGGCGACTTCGGTAAGTCAGTTCGAGAGATCGAACGCCTCAGCCAAACACGCGCGCAGCCAGAACCCGGCATCATCTAAGCTTGGCCATCAGACCCGAAGTTAGACACGATGATGCAATTCCTGCGGTCGGTATCGACAAGTGCTGGCGCTGCCCCATTGCGAGACTTGTGATCATCATCGCTGCAATGCTTGTTCTTCGGGTGTAGATGCTACTTTGATTACCTGGCTGCCGCCATGACGCCTGCGCTCGACCGGCTGCGACTACGGCCACCGTCAACGACGATATCCGCCCCGGTGATGTAGGCGCCCGCATCCGAGCAAAGGAAGACAGCAGCGTTTGCGATATCCGAGGTCTTGCCGAACTCTCCGAGCGGGATCGACGAGAGCTCTAGTTCTTTACGCCCAGAATCTTCATAGAGTCGTTTCACGCCTTCAGTATCGCCGATGGGACCAGGCGCGATGGTGTTGCAGCGTATGCCGTCCTTGCCCCACTCGCAGCAGAGTGTCCGCATCAGCGACATGATACCGGCCTTCGCAGCGCCTGCATGGGCGCATCCCGGCCAGCCCTCAAGCGCTCGCGTCGTCGAGATCGCCAGGAACCGCCCGCCGAACTTCGATCCCTTAAGCGCCACATAGGCCGCCTTGGCGCAATGGAAGGTCCCGTTCAGGTCGATGTCGACAACTGTCTTCCATGCGTTGGCTGACATCTCCGCTGTGGGCACCACAAAATTGCCCGCCGCGTTGGCTACCACAATGTCCAGCGTGCCGTAAGTATCGATGGCTGCCTGCACCGCGCCGTCTATAGCCTCTGGGTCGCGCACGTCGGCTGCCACGGCTATTGCCTCGGCGCCCATGCCCTTCAGTTCGTTCACCGCCCCTTCCAACCGTTCCGCGTTCCGGCTCGTAAGTACAAGCCGCGCCCCCGTGCTAGCGAAGGCCTTGGCAATGCCAAATCCAATTCCGCTCCCGCCACCGGTTATAAGCGCCACACGCCCCGCCAGCGCGTCAGTCGTGAAGGTCATGTCGTTACTCCCAATTGCTTATATCCACGCAGAACCGTGCGGTATTCTGCTAGCCTCTACTTACAGTTGTAAGACGAATGCCAATCCACATTGTTGTCCAACCCACTCATGCAACTTGGCATGTAGGTTGGGATCGGGACAAGAATTGTTCTCAGCAACACGCAGCCCTGATCACCAAGGAGAGCAATGCTGGGAACGGCGGCGCAAGATTCCGCTTCGCGCCTTCCTCCGCCGCCCGGGTCAGGATCGCTTCGAACTCGGCGTCGGGCATGCGGACGAAGCCGTCGGATTGGCGTGTTGTCATGGGATCCTCCCTCCACCGCTCAACCAATCTTGCAGCCCCAGAAGGACGTGTGGTCGGCCGCGAAGTAGCCGTCCGCGACTCGGAAATATCCCTGCAGCTCTACGGTATCGCCCGCGGTGAGCGGGACCATGGTCTGCAGCCAGATCGCGGTGGCGAGCGAGACGTGGGTGGCGGAGATTTCGCCGAGGGAGCCACGGATTTCGGTGGTGCCGTTCAGCACCAGCCGTCCCCGCATGCGCGCGGTCGTGCTGGCGTTCACCTTGTAGAGGAGCGTCCCGCCGAAGAGGTAGGTGCCGTCCACCGGCGCCACGAAGTGGTTGTTCGCGGCGTCGAACACCCCCTGATCGTTGTAGTCGGTGTTGTTCAGGCCGATCTTGGTCCAGGTGCCGACGCCGACATAGTTGTCGTAGTTCGTGTACGCCTTGAAGCGCGGCAGCCGGGGCTGATCGACGATGCCGTTCGCGTTGTCGATGCTCAGCCCGTCGAAGAAGGTGCTGCCGTCGGCCGAGACTGCGAGGCGGAAGCGGTCCGAGCCGAACAGCCCCACCAGCGCCTTGGTCACGAAGCCAGTCTGGAGGGTCAGACCGAGATCGTCACCCGCAGCCTCCTTGTTCATGGTGTAGAAGAGATCGCCGGTCCCGCCCTCGGCGACGGTCTTCGCCGTCCAGAGTGCGGCGTTCAGCTTGGCCGAGAACGGGTTCGAGGCATCCGCTGTCGTGCCGACACCCAGTAGCGCCATGTTCTGCAGCGCCGTGGGCGTCGTTCCGATCCAGCCGGCGCCATCATAGACCAGCAGCAGGCCCTCATCCTCGACCCATGCCCGCCAACCAGTCCGTGGCGGCAGGCGCAGCCATGCGCCCTCGGTCCAGAGCGCGACGTTCAGGTCCCAGCCCGCCCAGTCGCCAGTCGCGCCCGAGGCGACAATATAGCGGTCACCGTCGATGTGACTCCCGGGCGGTGCCGTCAGGTCGCGGTCGAGGACGGAGAGCTGGACGAGCCCGTCGAGGAGCCGCAGCGCTTCATTGTGGGTGACGTGCTTCTGTGCCTGCGCCGCCAGGATATAGGGCAGCAACAGATGGGTCGTGGCGTCGGACATGGAATGACCTTCAGAACGTGAGCGTGACTGTTTTCGGCCCGCCCCGCCCGACGAGAGCGGAGAGCTGGAAGATGCGGATGTCGAGTGTGTCGCCGGCGGCGAGCGGCGCACCCCAGTCGACGGTCTGGTCTGCGTCGGTGTAGACGGCGCTGGTGGTGGCGGTGCTCAGCACCCGCTTCACAATGGCGCCGTCGAGGATCTCGACCTCATAGGCTTCGAGCTCTTCCCCAAGCGGTACCTCCAGCCCGCCCCAACTGTCCGCCGCGAGCGCGCGGGACCGGCGGGTCCAGCGGATCGTCAGATCGCCGGGCGTACGTGGCGTGCGCCACGGCTGCTCGACATGGGCGACGGAGAACGGCCGCAGTCCCGCGCCCGAGGGGGAAAAGGTCTGCGCCACATAGGTCTCGTCGCTAACCGGACGGCTCGATGGTCCGATGCGCCAGTTCCACGGGAGCCCAAGATCGGCTTCGGCGATGGGCAGCGACCCCAGCGCGGTGTCCAGAACCACCACCCGCGCGCCTGCGGGCGCGGGATTGCTCACCGCGTCCTCGGTGCCGCGCTGGCCACGGAGGAGACGGGTCAAGCGATACCGGCCGGGCGCAAGCAGCTCGGCTGCACTCGCCTGCACGATCTCCCAGGAACCGTGCGAGGTCTCGATGGCGAGCGCATTGGCCCCGCCGAACAGCTTGAGGTCGGTGACGCTTTCCAGAGTGCCGGTAAGCAGATCGACCACCAGCGCATTGCCGAGATCGAATCGCGATGTGGGGCCTGCGTAGAAATCCGAGACGAGCTTGCCGATGCGAGCGCGGCTGCCGAACGTGGTCAGCAGCTCGAAACCATCAGTCGAGGGGCTGCGAAACACCGCGATCTCACCAGGCCAGGGGACGGCGTGCGCTGCAATGAGGGGCCGGTGCGCGGGCTGGCCCTCGGTCAGCTGCGGCAGCTCCATCAGCACCGCCTCGGGCGCGCCGAAGACGACGGCCTGCGAGACAGCTGAGGAACGCGGCGCGCCGGACGGCAAGTCATAGGCCTCTCGATCCTGGCGAATTGCCTCGATGCCGCGTGCCCCTGCATCGGCAATGGAGACGAGCCGCAGATCGACCAACCGCCCGTCATGATTGAGCATCACCACATCGGCCGGATCGAGTGCCAAGCGCGAGGGCGGCAATCGAAACGCTGCCGTCTCGCGCCCGACCCACGCCTCCATCAGCGCGCGGCGGCAGCGGTGCTCGGCCTCCTCTGGCGGCACCGCCATCGGGAAGGTCTCGGAGGCGATGCGCGTCGTATCGACAGTGATACGCCGGGCCTCGACGAGGGCAGCGTCGTAATCCTCGTCGGCTCGGGCAATCTGCCACTTCAGAGCCTGCGGCAGTTCAGTCTCCTGTCCGCGTGTGAGTTCCAGCACGTCGCCCTCGCGGGCGGCGACCAGATCGTCGGGCTCGAGGGTGGCGACGGATGCCCTGCCGCGCATGACAAAGCGGATGACGCCTTCGGTCTCCACAGCGTCGAAGCTAAAGTGACGCGACAATGTGGTGATCGAGGCGCGCGGGCTTTCGAGTGCCGTGATTGCGTAACCCTCGACCGCACCCCAAAGCCCGGAGACGTCAATCCTCGCCCCGGGCATGCCGGAGCGCAGGCAGAGATGCCGGACCAGCGCCGCGAGCGATACTGCACCGAGCCGTCCGGTCAGCCAGTGCCCGAGCCGCCAGTTCGCACCGTCGGACCACACGTTGGTCAGCGCTGGAAAGAACGGATAGGGCCGCGCATCCCAGGTCCAAGCGGCGCATTCAGGCATATGCACCATCCGGTCGCCATAGACCGCGGATACCGGGTTGTTCGCCGGGTTGCCCCACCAGAGATATGTCGCCTCGAGATAGGCGCGCTGGATGGCGTCATCGCGCCAACCGCGGGAAAAATACGGCAGTGCGTTTTCCGATGATTTCGGGTCGGGAAAGACATTCGGCTGGTTGCTGCCGCGATCGACGGCCGGACAGCCGATCTCGGTAAATCGGATCGGTTTTGATTGCGGCGCCCATGCCGTCGGCGTGCCGCTCTCCACCTCACCCAGGCGCTCGTAGTGGAGGTTCGACCACCAGGCGTGAAGATCCTTGTAGCGGAAAACCCATGGCTTGCCGGCGGCTCCGTCCGTGATCGGGGAGCGGACCTGCGCGGCACGGTCTGCGGCGCTGGCATAGAACCAGTCGAAGCCTTCGCCGCCCGCGATGTTTGCCTGCAAATAGGCCCGATCGTAGATCGCGGGCCAGCCCTCGGCAGCGTCGCGATGCTCGAACCCGTCGCGCCAGTCCGACAGCGGCATGTAGTTGTCGATCCCGACAAAATCGATGTTGCCGTCCGCCCAGAGCGGATCGAGATGAAAGAATACGTCGCCGGAACCATCGCCCGGCTGGTGCCCGAAATATTCCGCCCAGTCGGCAGCGTAGCTGATCTTTGTCGCCCGGCCGAGGATGCTGCGCACGTCGGCGGCAAGATCGCGGAAGGCTTCGACCGCCGGATAGCTGCTGGCATCCGAGCGGACCGTTGTAAGTCCACCCATCTCGGTGCCGATAAGGAAGGCGTCAACGCCGCCTGCGGCCGCGCATAGATGGGCGTAGTGCAACACCATGCGTCGCAGACCCCAATCGCCAGGCCCGCCGGTAAAGGCTACGCTCTCGCCGGAAACCGAGAAGTCGGACGGGCTGACACTGCCAAAGAAGGCCGAGACCTGCTGAGCAGCGGAGATCAACTTGTCGACCGTTCCGGCATAGCCTGCGGCCGGCGAACAGGTGATCCGGCCGCGCCAGGGATAGACGGACTGTCCCACCTCCCCGGCATTATCGGAATATGGGTCCGCCAGCGTATTGCCGGGCGACACATCCATCAGGATGAACGGATAGAAGGTGACGCGAAAGCCGCGCGCCTTCATCTCTCTTATCGCCTGCACGACCGCGAAATCTGACGGCGTACCGCCATAGACGGGTCGATCCTCGCCATCCACGCTGACGACATGCGCGTCTTCGCGCCCGACGCCATTGACGATCCACGGCTTCGGAAGTGTCGTCTTGTCTGCGACTTCGACACCGGGACGCAGAACGCATTCGCCGGCGCGGAGGTCGTTGCCGAACCAGGAGACAACAAGGCTGACGCTCTTGACGTTCGGTGCCATCGCCTGCAGCCGGTCGAGCGCCACCACCATGTCGGGAATGTCGGCGCGCGCATTGACGTTCTCGAAATATTGCCCACCGCCCTCCTCCTTGCGGATGGGTTCGGTGGCGTAGATGAACTCGCCCGATGCAGGGATGATGGTGACCGCTTCGATCAGCCCTTCCAGCGTGTCTGGATCGCTCAGAGGACGGAACACTTCGAACGAGAGCTGCGGCAGGCGGTTGCCGAATTTGCCAAGGCCAAGATCCTCGAAGACGACATAGGCCGTGCCACGATACGCGGGTGTCTTCGCAGTACCCATCTTCGCCGCGATAAATGGATCGGGCGACTGTGTATCATCGCCCCGATACCAGCGCCAGGTGATGCCGGTTGGATCGAGTAGTTTGCCGTCTGCCCAGATGCGGCCGATGCCGGTGATCGGACCCTCGCAAAGTGCCACGGCGAAGCTGGCATAGTAGAGATACTCGGTGGTTTCGATGCCGCCACTGTCCTTTCCACCGCCTTGCGTGGTCGTCTCGGTCTCTTCGCGGAAGTCCGTCGCCCATATGATGTTTCCGCCCAACCGCATCCGACCGTAGAGCCGCGGGATCACCGCGCCTTCTGTGGCAGAGGTGATGCGGAGCGTGTCGAGTCGCGCGCCCTCGATGCGCTGCGTCGGCGTGAGCGACGAGATGAGCCAGCTGTCAACTGCCGATCCGATAGTGGAACCGATGACGCCGCCAATGGTCGCGGCGCCGACGCCAAGGATCGCGCCGCCAATCCCGCCGCCAATGGCGGCGCCGGCTGCGCCGAGAATGAGAGTGGTCATGGTTGGGGCTCAGCGTTGCGGAAACAGGAAGGCAAAGGCGATGCGCCGCCGCCACGCTTCGCTCAAGGGCTGCTCGATCACGCCGAGCCGACCATAGGCGTGGATAAAGGTGACGGTGCTGGTGATGAGCCCGACATGTTTGGCGATGGCGCGTGGCTTCATCCGAAAAAGGACCAAGGCGCCGGGGCTGGCCGCCGCGGGCTCTATCTCGATCATTAGCCGGCGCGCGCCTTCGGCCAGTACCTCGCATGGGCCCGTCTCGCCCCAGTCGCGGCTATAGGGCGGCATCGGAAACGGCTCCGGACCCACCACTTCCCGCCAGATCCCCCGGGCGAGACCGAGGCAGTCGCAGCCGACACCTTTGAGGCTCGCCTGATCGTGGTAGGGCGTGCCCAGCCATGAGCGCGCAACCGCGATGATGCAGTCAGAATTGGCGGTTCTCACAGCAGTTCGGGGTGCGCCAAAATCTTGTAATGATGTTCGATTGTGGAACTCCCTATCCGCCTCCCTGGACGAAAGCTGCCGCTTCACGGCCGAGCTTGCCGGCGGATCGTTTTGTTTCGTAGCGAGAGAAATGTCCTGCACTTACAAATTTCCACGGGCCCTTGAGGACCTCAACGGCAGCAGTCGCAGTCTTTCCGTGTGCAACGACCACCTCCGGCATGATGGTCTCGAGCAGAAAGTGGAACGGCGCGATTTCTCGCCGGGAGGGATGGAGGGTCTGCATGTCTGCACTGTCGGCCGAGAAAATGTTCGTCTCCAGTATGCGAACAGGGCTGGCTCCCTCGACAAAGGATTCGATGCGAAGGCGCGTCGGACTGATCGCAAGCCGCCGTGTTTTTCCCGGCTTTGGCACTGAGCGGGTGGCGGCGTAGGATCGCAACCATTCCTGCTTGTCGAAGCCATATCCGGGTCGCCAGAAGTGCCAAAAATCGTTTGCCAGTTCTGTTGCCGGGTTGAAGCCAACCAGAAATATCTTGCAGTCGAGAGGCGAGCCTTCGCACACAAATGGTCGAAGGTCAGTCGGCCTCCCGATCATGTCGGCAAGCTTATTCTCAAATTGGTCAAGCTTCACATCGATCCTCCAGGCACAGCCGGATGCAGGTTAAAAGCCGACACTTGGACAAGTAAACAGCTGAGCGGAAGCAACTGACCAAACCCATACAAAGCGCTCGCAATCAACAATCGTCACAAAATCGCCCCCTCGTGCCCGCCGTCCTTCGTCGCGTAGCGGAGAACTGCGTCCTGGCCGGGGATATGCGGGAAGCCGCGGAAGTTGGCGGTGTTGGCAAATTTCATTCCGCAGGTCTCGATGCGCTTGTCGCAGCCGGCGCGAATTGTGAAACCGTCACCCTCGCCGACTGCGCGCACCGGCGCCTCGAGCAGCGTCAGCACCGCGATGCCATCCGTGACACCGTGGCCCAGCACTTCGGTGCGCCGCCCTGCGTTCGCGCCGCTCGTCCACTTAAGCGTGCCGAAGGTGAACCAGCCGGAGGCATATCCGTCGAGCCCCGAGGCGGTGAAGGCACGGTCTCGCAGGAGATCGATGACGGCGCCCGTGCCCTTGAAGGCCGGGGCCTCGAGATCGACGCCGCAGCGCCCATCGCCGAGTGCAGCGTCACAGCTTGCCTGGAAGGTTCGGCCGACTGTTTGGCCGAGGACATGCGCAAGCGAGCGTACCTCTGCGACGAAAGCCAGCCGCCCGCGCCGGATCTGTCCGATCGCGCCGCGCCGCATCAGCACGCGTTGCGAGACGTCCGCCCAGTTCACCCGCCAGACCTCTATCTCAGCGTTGTCCCAACGGCCATCAAGGATGTCGGTTTCGGTGATCCGGTCGGAAGTCAGCACGCCCTCGGCGTCCTGCGCATCGACCGACAGGTCCGATCCCGAACGCACTTCAGAGGCTGTCAGCCCGCTCTCGGGCTCGAAGTCCGTGCCATCAAAGCCGAGCGTCCGGTCGTGGTCGGTGAAGCCGAAAGTTATGCCATCGGCACGCATGATCCGCCAGCACCAGGCGAGCGTCGTCGTGCCCTCGTCGAGATGGGCCTGCAAGTGTGGAGAGAGCAATTTCATAAACTATCACCGACGATCATCCTCGCCCCGCAAATTGGTTGAGCGCCTGTTTGACCGTGTGCCCGCCCATATAGAGGCCCATGAACCAGGCGGTCAGCGTCATCATCGTGGAAAGGTCGATGTCTGCCGCAATGTCTGAGCCGATCGCGGCATCTAAGGTCGGCACCAGGACCAGCCGGAAGAGAAAGAGGAAGCCGAGGAACCACATCCAGGCCGGCCGCCAAGCCCATGTCCACCAGCTCTCACTCCTGCCCAATTCGGCCAGCATCAGCCTGTTGGCTTCACGCTGCTGCTCGACCCATGCAGCCACAAGCTGGGGTGTCTCCGCCTCGGCCGCGGCGACGGCAATCTCCAGATCTTCAGCGGGCAGCGATGGAAGATCATCGGGGGCAACACCGGCCTTCTTGGCAATGGTGTCGATGATCATGCCGCCCATCTCACCGGCCATGCCGCCAACACGGGTTTCGAGAAGCTGCCTCACGATCGGCGCGCCGACTTTCGCGGCGACCTCAATCAACATGGATGCAAGGACGGGGCTCACAGCATGATCCTTTCCGCCTCGGCGGCATAGGCTGACGCGCGCTGCTTATGGACGATCGCTCGAACGATGAGAATGAAGACAAGGAACGCGCCGGCGGCGACGATCACGCTGAGGACCCAGCCAGCGATCTGGTCGGCGTGCTGCGGATTGATCAGCACATCACCGCCACCCGCCGTCGTCGTGGCGCCGGATGCACCGGCACCCGCGGCCTGATTGCTTGCCTTGGATTTGGCGGCTTTGGCTTGCTTCACCAGTTCCTCGCGCGCCGTCTGCCGCCCGGTCGACTTCGCCAGCGCCCAGGCAACGCCCTTGGCCTCGATGTTTGCGACCCGGCGTGACCACCCCCTGCCGAAAGTCTTCCAGATGGCGAGCGAGCGCATGAAGCCGAGGCGCTTGGCGCAGAGCTTTTGCACCGTCTCATGATCCGGCCCGCCGATCGCGCTCATCAACCATTTGCGAGCGCGAGAGGGCCCGGAATTCACACCGGCATCAAAGGTGGCAAGATCGACGCCGGCAGCGAGCCGGTCGCCGCCAACCGTATCCCAGTACCCAGTGCGATAGATCCGTGCCACATCCTCCTGCGGAATGTTGCGCAGCTGCGTTCGCGTCGCGTTCGGCCGGTAGCGGCGATAGGTGGCGAGCGTGATGCCTTTCATGGTGGCACCGCCCGGGTCGGAGGGATGGTCCGCCCAGCCGCCTTCGTAGCCCAGCGTCACCGCCAGGCAGTTTTCAAAGTTTCCATGCATGGATCACCTCAAGGAAAGAGCGAGCAGGATGATGAGCGCCGCGACGACGCCGACACGCAGTCGATGAGCGAAGGTCTCAAGCGGATCGGGGCTGTCGCGACGAAGTTGGCGGGCAAGATGCAGAAGCTCACGCATTGCCCCCATCTCCCTCGGCGCCTCCTCTTCCTCCTTTGAGCCGCGCGAGCGCGACTTCGATGAAGGCAGGGCCAAAGACGCCGACGAGATAGGCGGCCGAGCCTGCAGCGCTCCCGGCGGGGATTGTTTCGGGCGGCAAGCCCAACCAAAAGGTGACGAGCGCCATCGAAAGGCTTCCCATGCCGGCGGCGATCAACCCGCCGAGAAGGATGTGACGCAGCGCATCGCGCAGACGCATCCTCGTCGTCAGCGCGTTCGTGGCACCGCCGAGCGCACCCCAGGCCGCGAGGATCACCGCCGTCGATGCGGCAAGCTCGCGCAGCACGGCCGCAACGAAACCTTGGTCATCGTTCATCGTCGGATCTCCACGAGCGGGATGGAGGTGATCGAGCCGAGCCGCTCGAGATCGAGCGTCACGTCGAGCTTGTCAGTGTCGAAGCGGACGGGAACGTCAAACTCGAAGCATGCAGTTATGGCGACGCCAGCACCCGGCGCGGCGGTGAAGGTGACGACGCCGGTCGTGGTGTCGGCGGACCAACCGGAGGGCTGTTCAACTCCCGACAGGGCAATGCGGACCGTCTCAGTCACAGGCTTTGCGATCGTCCGGCTCCACGACTGGCCACCCGAGGTGTAGCGCTTCACCAATTGAAAGGCGGTCGTCGTGCCATCGCCATTGCCAATCCCTTGATCGGTTGGCTCCGGTATCTGCGACGGTGGACAGGATTTGTAGTCGGCCCAGTCCTTGAACCGGAAGCCAAACAATCTGCCGTTGCGCGCCTCAAAGAAGGCGACCACCGCGGCAAGATCGTCGACGCGGCGGATGCCATAGGCGACATCATAGCGACGACGGCTGTTCGCCCAGCTGGCATTGCGTTCTTCATTGCCGCTCGCCAGCTCGACAATCTGGGTGCGCCGTTCCGGCCCGCCGCGCGCGCCGCGGCTGACGTCGTCCGGAAACCGAACCTCGTGGAAGGCCATAGCGTATCTCTTGTGAATTCGTGACTGTGATCGAAGGTGAGCTCAGAGCCCACGCCGGCCGAGCGACACGGCACGGGCGATGTCAGCCGCGACCTGCGTGCGAGACTGGCGGAAGCTTTCCGCGTCACGGGTCATGATGGTGATGTTGACAGCCGGCGTGCTACTCGCCGTGCCATAGTCTCTCGTCTCACGCCGAGAAAGCACACGCTCACCGCGTTGCAGGATCGCCGGCACCTCGTCATGGCGGAGCCCGACCGAGCCGCCAGAATGCATCCGCGGCGCCCCGGCAAAGGCCAATGTCGGCACCATGCGCGCTGTGCCATCGCGGCCGGCAATGCCACCTGAATGCATTGTGACGGCACGCAGGCTCGCCCAAGGATCAGCCATACCGCCGAAAATACCACTGACCGCATTGGAGAGCGGAGCGAGGATGAAACGCCGTGCGGCGAGCTTGGCAAGATCGGCAATCAGCGAGGTGACGAGATCACGGACCTTCAGCTTGCCGGACTTGACGAAGTCGGCGACGGCATTTTCGGCACCTTGGAAAGCACCGACCAGGCTCTTGCCGATATCGTCGCCGACAGCACGTGCCCTGCCAGCATAATTGGAAAGCGCCGCTGTGACCGCCTGCCAGCCGGTAGCAGCAGCCTCGGACGTCGGCTTTGCAGCCTCGGCGGCTGCCTTCGTGGCAGTCCCCGCACCCGTTGCGGCGCTGCCAGCATCTCCAAGGGCCGTTTCGAACCGCTCGGTAGCCCGCGTCGCCTCAGTGAGCGCATCTGCACCGATATCATTGCCGCCACGCATCGCATCGCGCAGCGCCTGCATCGCCGGACCGACACCGTCGAAGGCGGAGGCGCGCGTGGCAATCGCCTGCCGGCGGAATACCTCGGCCGAGGCGCCGGCATTGCTGGCCGCATGACCGAGCCTCGAGGCATAGGATTGTGCCCCGAACCAGTCGACCCGCGCATCCGCGCCGATCGTCTGCGCCACCGCGTTGAAGGTCGGCCCGATCTGCCCGAGGAAGTCTGCCCACTTGCGGGAGAGGAATGACATTAGTCGCAGCCAGATCGATTCCACCTCTGCGCGCAGCGCCCGGAAGTCGTCGGCGAAGGATCCGGCCGAGGCCTTGATGCCGTTCCAGACGGCCTTCGCCACGCCGCCCATCAGTTGGAATGCATTGCCCAACCCACCGGCACCGCGAACCAACTGACCGAATTGGTAGATCAGCTCGCCGACACCAATGATCAGCGCACCGATGCCGGTGCGGATGAGAGCGCCGCGCAGGAGAACGAGTGCCGTGGCAAGACCGCGGACGGAGAACGCTGCCGCTGCGAAGCCTGCCACCCAACGCCCGGTGAGATAAGCGACAAAGGTTGCAGCATAGGTGGCGAGCCGATCGAGATTGTCGATCAGCCCATGAAACGCGCTGTGCAGCATCCCGCCTGAGGAGGAAAGTCGAATGAAGGCATTGGACAGCCTGATCATCGCAGGCGCCAATGCCGCACCGATCTGGTTGCGCATGCCCTCGAACACCTGGCCGACACCGATCAGAGCGATCTGTGCCCGGCGCATCGTCTCGATGGTACTGGCATCCATCACTGCGCCGAGATCGCTGGCACGGGCTCCGAGCCGCTGCATCTCCGCCCCGCCATTACGAAGAAGCGGCAGCAATCGGGTGACGTCGCTGGCCATGGCTTCGAGATAAAAGGTCATCTCCTGCTGGGAGAGACCGGCTCTCTCTAGACTATCCACGAAGAGCTTCAGGGCTTCCGGGCCGGAAAGCCGGGCGAACTGATCGGCGGTGACACCGACCTTCGGCGCAACATTCTCGAAAAAGTCCGCCATCGGACCGCCGCCGGTTTGCAGAAAGTCGCCCACACGGTCATTGACGTCCTTCAAAACGTCAGCAAGCTTTTCCTCCTCGATGCCGACAGAACGGGCAGCCCCAGCCCAGCGTTGGAACGCCTCCGGTGTGGCATTTGCCACCTGCGCGAGCTCACGGGTTTCGGCGGCAGCCTGGATCGTTGCCCTGGCGATTGCCCCCATGGCCGGAATAGCGGCCGCGGCAGCCGCGCTCATCGCGACCGTGATCCCACGTGCAAAACCAGCAAGCCGCTTATTCGCTGCCTCCATCTCGCGGGAGAGCCGTCCGAAGCCCCGTGTTCCGGCTTCACCAACTCCTTCCAGTTCGGCGCGCACCTGCCGTCCGCCGACCGCGGCTAGCCGGACACTAACGCGCTTTTCGGCCATTGGCAGGCTCCTTGCTTTCGCCGCATCCGCGTCTTACGTTTCCGCTATCGATCAAACGAGCGTATGACCATGGCCGAGACCGCAACTCTGTCCTCGAAGTTCCAGATCTCGATTCCCAAGGCGATCCGGGCCGCGCAGCAATGGGAGGCCGGGCTGACCTTCGCCTTCATCCCGAAGGGCACGGGCGTCCTGCTGGTGCCAGTGCCGAAGCGGGAGGCGCTGAAAGGCCTGGCACGAGGGGCATCGCCCAAAGACTATCGCGACCGCTCGGACCGGTTCTGATGATCCTCGTCGACACGTCGGCGTGGATCGAATGGCTCATCGACTCGCCAACAGGCGAGAAGCTGTCCAGGCAGTTGCCAGAACAGGCTGAGTGGCTCGTCCCGACCATGGTCCAGCTGGAGCTGGCGAAATGGCTGACCCGCGAGGTCGGCGAGGACAAGGCGGATCAGGTCATCGCCTTCACGCAGGTCTGCACTGTTGTGCCTCTGGACACCGAGATCGCGGTGGCGGCGGCGGAGGCCTGCCGCGAGCACAAGCTTGCGACCGCCGACGCGATCATATTCGCAACAGCTCGCGCACAAGGCGCGACACTCCTGACCTGCGACGCACATTTCGAAGAACTTCCCGCCGTCACCTATATTGAGAAGATCAAGGCCTGACATCCGAAACGCCTTTCGCCGCCAGTTCCTCGTTCAGCTTCCGGACCATCACCGCCTCGATCTCTGGCAGCAGTTCGGCCATGGCGAGCGGCAGCACACCGAGCGCATCACCGAGTGCCAGCGCCGCCGACATGTCCCAGCCGATCACCGCGCCGGGCAACACGCGCAGCTGGCCGCCGAGACGGCCGACCAGGTCCCAGACCTGCCAGCCTTCATGCGTCAGAGGCCGGTTCAGCCGCGCTGGGCAGTCCGGGCAGGCTTGCTCGCGGCCCTTGTAGGATGGGCAGGCTTGGCAGTACCGCTCGCCCCCGCCGAAGGACCATTCGGCGAGAGCGCAGAGGCGTTTTTTTCCTGTTCGAGCAGCAGACCCTTCGAAACGTAGCTCAGCTGGAAGGCTTCGAAGATCGGCCAGACATCGAGCAACGCGTCGATGGCCTCGGGGCTGGGGTCGATGGAATTGCCGTCGGCATCGCCGATGCCCTCCCAGGCGAGCACCGCCCGACGCGCCAGCGCCTTGGCGAAGACCACCGCGCGCTCCTCGTCGGAGGCCTCCTCGGGCACGGCCTCGACGGCCGGGGCGCTGCGTGTCGCCACCATCAGCGCGGTGGTCAGCGGGCGAAGCTGCACCCGAACGCCGGGGGCGAGGTCATGCCAGCGTGGCGCGTTGGTCAGGTCGAGCGTGAGCATCAGTATTCCTCAATGTCGTTGATCAGGGTTGCGGTGCACATCCGGCCGACCACGCTGTCGCGGGCGGCCTGCCAGTCGAAGGTGGCCTGCACGCCCTGCGGACCGGAGATCTCGATCCGGGGTCGCGGCAGGTAGACGGCGTGCACGGTGAAGGTGAAGCTCTCGCCGGACGGCAGGAGGTAGGCGAAGTCCATCTCGCAGGCCTCGCCGTTGATCGCCTGCGTCACGAGCGTCTGGTCGGCGAAGCGCACCTCGATCCGGCCGGTCAGCGCCGCGATAGACGGGTCGGCCCCGTCGATGCGGCCGTCCGAGCGGATGGTTTCGATCCGGTCGAGGTTGTTGGCATAGGTGATATCTGCCGAGACGACATTGCCGAGCGCCGTCCCGTTCCGGGTGATCGCCCCGTTGAAATGACCAAACCGCTTCAACTCTAGCGTGGCCGGTGTACCCGCGCTCGTCGTGGTTCCGACCGTCTCGCCCTGCGCGACCAGCCGCGCGGTTGCCGTCAGCAGGCCCGAGCGCTGCATCTGCCAGGTCAGCTGGTCGAGCACGCAGCCCGGGTACATCGCATAGCGCGGCACCTCCGGCATACCGGTCTCGATCGACATCGAGGGCAGCGTCCAGGACCCTGAGTGGAACTCGTGGCTGTACGGGGCCTCGACGCCTGTGGTCGTTGGCGCGCCGAAGGCCGCCTTCAGCCAGAAGCCTAAGCCTGAAGCATCGAGCGGCACGACGACATCGCCATCGGCCGTGACCGTGTCCTTGATCGGCGCCAGCGGATCGCGGCCGTAGCCGAGAAGCTCGGAGTTCAAGAGCGGCTGCTCGGCACCGAGCGAGGTGGTGGCGAAGGGCATGCGGGTGAAGCCGCTCGCGGGCGGCGTTCCATAGGTCGTCTCGAACGCAAGTGCCATCAGCGCCCGCGCCCCCTGGGCTCGTGCCATGGTGTTCTCCTCGGCTTGTCGTGGTCAGGCCAATTGGTCGGCCGTGGAATAGTGCAGCACCACCGGGACCACTGCGGCCTTCAGGCTCGCCGCGCCCTCGATCGGCAGATCGACCGCGCGCGGGGCTCCGGCCTCGACCCAGTCGCAGAGGCCGCCCAGCGTCCGGTCGGCGGCAAGCGCCGCGGCGATTCTGGCGGTCAACGTGTCGAAGGCGGCGTCACGATCGGTGCCCTGCACAACTGCCTCGATCTCGGCGCGGTGCTGGTAGTGGTACCGCAAGGGCGACAGCGTAACCTCCGGTTCTCCGGGCTCGCCGTCGCGCAGGATCAGCAGGCCCTCGGCTGGCACGCGCTCGGGCAGCCCCTCGCCGCGGAGCGCGGTGGCGGGCAGCGCCGAGAGCCGCGCGTGCAGCGCGGCGAGGATGGTTTCGCGTGAGGTAGGCATCAGGAGTCAGGCGCAGGTGGGCGAACCGTGCAACTTGCACTTAATCCGGTTGAATGTTGAACATCCGAATGAAATGCAAAAACGAAAGATCGGAGCATATTTTTGACCAAGAAGCCTGAAAGCGTTTCTGCCCTCGATGAGTTCGGCCGTATCCGTCTCTCAAAGTCGTTCTTCATGCGCGAGTTCCTCTATAGCGAGGTTGCAAACCTCCACGGTATCCCGAACCTCCCCGAGGATCCTACCCTTGCCGTGGCCGTCGGCAAGCGCCTCTGCGAAGAGCTTCTCGAACCGCTTCATGCTACTTTTGGAAAGGTCGTGATCCGATCAGCGTTCCGGTCTAGTGAGGTGAACGGTTTCTGCAACCAACAACAGCGCGCAAAAAAGAAAGGCTATAGTTGTGCATCGAACGAAGCTAATTTCGCTGGTCATATCTGGGATCGAAGAGACGCCGATGGCTTCAGTGGTGCAACGGCTTGCATTGTCATCCCTTGGTTCGCCGACCGCTACGATAAGGGCGAGGATTGGCGCGCGCTTGCATGGTGGATACATGACCATTTGCCATACTCGAGCCTGTACTTTTTCCCGCGCATGGCTGCATTCAATATCTCATGGCATGAAAACCCCGAACGACGGATCAATAGTTACGCTGAACCAAGGGGCTGCCTGACCAAACCCGGAATGCCGAACCATGAAGGGAATCACCAGGAGTGGTATCATGGCTTCCCGGAACCCGCAGATTCATCGACTTAAAATTGCCCCTCCACCCAATTCGCCACAACCACTCCCGGCACCCTGTCGAGCGCACGCTCGGCGTCCCATTCGAGATCCAGCCGCTTGGGCAGCTTGACCTGCGGCACCAGCAGGAAGATCGGTGCGGTGACCTTGCCACGCCCGGTCTTCGAGCGCGACACCACCGCCTGACCTTTCCTGTTCAGCCGTCCCTCCGCCACCAGGAGGCTCGGCCCCGTGCGGCGATAGACGAAGCGCAGGCGCAACCCGCGGCGGCGCTCCCACTCACCGGGCGTGATCCTTCTGCCTCGCAGGGATTTGCCTGCGGCGGGCAGCGGAATCGCCAGCCAGAACCCGTCTTTCGAGCGGATCAGCGGGCCGGCATCATGCGCGCCCACGATGACCGGCGCCTTCGACCAGACCAGCGCTGCCGCGTCCAGGCTTTCGCCCGACCTCGGGAAGTTCTGGCTTCGGATCGAATTGGCGAGCCGTGTGCCGAGCCCCGCACCGGTGATCTGCAGCCGCCACGCGGTCTTCAGCCCGGTCCCGGCCTCGCGCATGGCAGCGGTGACGGCGCGTTCGCCCGCAGCGATCTCGGCCTGCATCATCGCGACGATGTCAGGATCGATGTCGAGCTTCAGCTTCATCGCGGTCACGCCGGGCGCAGATCGACGGTCCAGACCAGTCGTTCGCGGTCGCGGACGGGCTCGCCCTGGATGAGGAAGGCATCGCCGTCGATTTCCAAGCGATCGCCGGGACGCGGGTTCGCCACCTCGGCCACACGCAGATCGATCCGGGTGGTCTCGGACCAGAGCCGGGCATCGCCGAAGTCCGATATGACGTCAGCGCGCCGGGCGACGGCACGAACCAGCATGGGCGCGCCGCCATCGGCGATGTAGACCGCGTCCCGGCCGATGTTCGGATCGGCGAAGAGCGCGCCGACGGCGGCCGCGAAGGCAGCCATCAGAAGCTGCCGTTGAGCCGCACCCGGCCGTGGGTATCACCGGCCCCACCCGCGACTGCCTCAATGGCGACGCCGATCAGCGTGTTCGAGGTGGCCACGTTGGTGGTGCGCTTGTTGGTGTCGTCCCAATAGATTTTCGCGCCGGCCGTCCAGGCCTGCGAGCCGATCTTGGTGATGTCGAACACGCCGACGAGTGCTGCCTCGACGGGCTCGCCAAGGGTGGCGCCTCCGGTGGCGATGCCGAAGATGGAGCCGACGAGCAGCCCATCGCCCGAAGCGACGGCGTAGGGGGCGGTCAGGGTGATGGTGTTGCCGGGCTGGACGTGGTTTTTCATGACAAAAAATCTTTCCTCAAAAGAGAAAGGGCGGCCGTTTGGCCGCCCAAGATCTGCATTTTTTATGTTTGGGCTTAGTGTGCCGGCATACGCCTGACCAAGTCTTCGAAAAGATCCAAGAATCCCGGATCGTACGTCTCTTCGACGTGGTTGTTGTTCCATAGGCCAGATCGGCGAACCCTTTCTCGTCCGCTATGGTTTCCAAGCCATCCGGCGCTGGGCCGATCTTGCGTCGAGTCTCTAACGCTACTCAGAAGGGCAATGCTGTTCCGTTCGATGATAGCGCGCGCGCTATCAGGACCTGGTTTGTCCGGAACGTCCAGGAACAGCAGGTTCATTTTACCGAGGTATTCACTCACCCTCACCTCATGCTCTCGCTCGTGATCGCGCAGATCTCGCGTGGCCGATGAACCTCGCCCCCAGCTCTCGACGCTTGGCAATCCGGCTGCGTTTAAAAGAGCCTCCCCGACCAACAACCTGAAGATTGAGCCACGATGATTTCCACCAATGGGATTGCTGGTGCCACGGTGTTGGCCGAGCCTCTTCCAGAGCGTCGTGCGTGATCTGGATATGAGCCCATGCGTGCCAACCCGCACCACACGTTGTTGCGACGAAGAAGTTTCCCGGGGTTCATCGGGCTCGAAGAAGAAATAAACCCCCCGCTGGGGCCAGGGCATCCGCCCGTGACAATCACCTAATCGTAGCCGTCCGCCGATTTTGGCTTCGAGTTCATCGAGCAAGGCATAGAACGCGTTGAGGTCAGAGAGCAGCGGCATGGTGCAGCCAGCTCAGCTGTCGGCCAATTGTCAGTCCATCCATCGGCACGGTCACCTTCGTAAAACGCTCGCGTAGATATGGCATAAGGTTCTCGCGATAGCGGTTGCCAGCCATCACAACGACTTCGCCAACCTCGGGGATGGTCTCCTCCATCTGCTCCTGCACTTGCTGCGCCCATGCGCGCCGGTCAGCAACTGACATGGTGTTCAGGGTGCGCTCGTATGGCTCGATCACGCGGTCGGGGGCGAGCAGTCCGTGCTCCGCCGACAAAATGAACCATGGGTCACCACTGGCTTCTACAAGTACACGGGCCTTCACGAACCACGCCGAAGTGTAGAGGTTTGCCGCCAGTGTTGCTCTCGACCTCTTCCCTGCTACGCAGGACACAAGAATAACGCGACTCATTACGATGCCTCTGAATGATTCCCCTCGGAAGTCTAGGTTATGAGCCCGCAATTGAGAAGAAACCCCTTTGCGCCTTACGCACCGGGGTTCTTGTATAGGCCGCGCCAGTCGATGGCCTTGGCGCCGAAGTCGAGGCGACACTTGATCTCCACACCGTCGACGTCGAAGCCGTTGCGAGTCTCGATATAGGCCCCCTGCTGGCCCTCGAGATAGGCGTACTCGATGGTGTCGATTTGGTTCGGGCTCGCGACCAGATACCAGGCGGTCTCGCTGGCGGCGTCGAGGCGCGGCTCGCTGATCGGCGCCAGCGTCCGGATCGACTGCGGCACGACGCTGGCGGTCGCTGCGGGCACGAGGTTCTGGGCCACCAGTTGCTCGGCCTTTAGTTCCAGCGAGGCTGGTACGATGAGAAAGGCGGGCCGAACGTTCAGCACCGACTTCTTGTCGAGGCCGGTCTGCTTGGCCATCGCCGCCCGCGCCGCGCCCACCGCATCCACCGCAAGCGCCGCGCCGGTGCCCGCGAGGTTTTTATGTGTGGTGTGGAACAGCGCATTGCCGTCGGCCATGGCCGGATTGGCGGTGATGATGCCCCAGACGACGTCTGACTCCAGCTGGGCGATGGAGTTGCCATACATCGCCGGGATCCGGGTGAACGCGTCGAGATCGTCGTTGATCAGCGTCTGGCGGGTGATCGCGACCACGCGGCCATAGGTCTTGACCTTGTAGCTCTCCTTGCTCTCGCCGAGCGTCCCACGCTTGAACTCGCCGCTCTCGCCGACCTCGAGCAGCTGCGGGGCCTCGCCGAGCTGCACCCGGTGCATCGCCTTGAAGTCGGTGGCAAGCACCTGACGGCAAAACAGCATGAACGTGCGGGGATAGGCCTCGTAGGCCTGCCGCAGGGTCC
This sequence comes from Neopararhizobium haloflavum, assembly GCF_002750855.1. GTDB lineage: Bacteria > Pseudomonadota > Alphaproteobacteria > Rhizobiales > Rhizobiaceae > Georhizobium > Georhizobium haloflavum. The sequence continues at coordinate 305,851 of NZ_NWUC01000003.1, forward strand.
TGTTGGTGACCGCCGAGAGGATCTCGGGGAAGTCCGAGCTCGAATGCAGGGCCCGCGTCGCCACCTCGTCGCGCGACAGGCCGCGTGTGTTCACCCCGGCATTGCCGAGGCTTTCGCGGGCCAGTTCCAGCAGCGTCATGCCGCGATACTGGCGCGCGGCATCCTCCAGCTGGAACAGCGTCGGGCTGTAGCGGTGCAGCAGCGCATTCGCCACGGCGTCGCGGCGGGTGACACGCTCATCCCGGCCGCCGAGCGGGACGGAGACATGGGGGAATGTCCGGGTCTCGTCCGATTTCGCGGCGACCTGGTCGAGGATCAGGCGGCGGGTCTCGTCGACGCCGACGCCGCGCTTGACCAGATCCTCGGCGAAGCCGCGCTCGAGATTCAGCCGCCCGGCCAGATCGTAGATGGTGGAGACGCGATCGCGCTCCGCCTCGCGGGCGAGGGTGGCGACAGCCTCGGTGTCGGGCGCGGGAGTTGCTTGCGTCGTCGGCTGGCTGCGCGTCTCACTTGCGTGGACCGTCGGTTCGCTGGCCGCGACCTTCGGGTCGGGCGCAGCCGCTTTCGGCTCGGTCATAATGGCGTCCTCGGTTTCAACCGGCTCGGTCGGCTGGGTGGTGGCGGGGGTTGCGGCGTTGCGCGCCGGGGTCTGGGTCTTGTCCGTCATCGGGATCGGTCCTTTCGTGCTTGAAGGGGCGTCCCGGCGGTGAAGGACGCAGTCGTGAAGGGGATGCTGGGCGCGGAAACCGGCGGCGGGGTCTGCTCCGACCGCGACGGCGGAGACCTCGAACGGCGTCCAGTCCACCGCCCGCCAGAGCTCCCGCCCGCCGTCTGGCTTCGAGATGTCGAAGCGATGGACCTGGTAGCCGATGGAGACCGCGCGGATGTGCCCGGCCTGGATGTCGCGCCAGATCGACTCGACATCGGCGCGCTCGCTGATGCGGACCTGCGCGAAGCCGCGACCGTTCTCGATCCGGGCCGAGCCGGGCACGACCGAGCCGATCACCGCGTCGAGCGTGTCGAGCTCATGCACCTTCAGAAAGGGTGCGCCCGCGTTCAGACGGTCGAGCCGTACATGGGCCGGGTCGAGGCTCAGTTCCTCTTCATAGGGCTCACCAAAAAAGGTGGCGCGGCGGATGCGGGCCCCGGCTGACCAAATGACCTCGACGGTCCGGCTGTCGGCGTCGGCTGTGTTCGGCGCAAGCTCCGCTGACCGACGCATGGCCGGCAGTTCGATCATCGTGTCCATGAAGGTCAGTCCTGTTGGTCGGGCTGCGCCGGATCAGTTTCATCCGCGTCGGCGGCCGGGTCGTCGGCGGTGGTGTCGTCGGCATCCGGTTCACCGGCCGGATCGCTGGTCTGCGCGCTGCCGGTTTTCGTCACTCGACGCGGATCGCTGTCGAGCACCAGCCCCAGCTCGTCGAGCCTGGCATTGGTCGCGGCGATCTCGGCCAGCACCGCGTCCGGGTTGTGGCCCTGCCGGGCGATGGCCTGCGCCAAGGTCATGGTGCCGGAGCGGATCGCCAGCAAATCGGCCATGGCGTCCTTGTAGGGATCGACGGCGTCGAACTTCGGCGGCGACCATTCCACCGGCACCTCCGGTGTCGGGATCTGGCCCGCTGCCCATGCACTTTCCGTGAACCAGCGCCACACGGGCTGACACAACATCGGGATGAACAGCTGCCACTGCACGGCGTCGATCTGGCGGCGGAATTCGACCAGTCCCGCCCGGATCGAGGAATAGTTGACCTGGCTGAGGTCCCCGGTCAGCAACTCATAGGGCACCCGGAATCCGGCCGAGATGGTGTGCAGGTTTGCCCGCTTGTATTCAGCGTAGCCCCCGGTGGCGGCCGGCTGGTTGAAGCGGATGTCCTTGCCGCCGCGGGCATAGGCGATCAGCCCCGGCTCGAACTGCTCGACGCGGTTGCCATCGGCATCGACCACGGCGGGGGCGATGCCCTGTTGCGCCTCGTCATCGCCGAAGACGATGGCGGTGACACAGGCTTCGGTCTTCTTGCGGACCAGTTCCGCCACCTCGTAATCGTCGAGATCGCGCAGGCTGCGGATCACCGGCGCGCCCCAAGGGACGCCGCGCGCCTGCGTGCGCTGTTTTTCATAGACATGGGCGATGTCGGACGCGGAGACCGGGCGGCTGTCGAAGCCGCCACGCAGCGCCCCATGCGCGTCGCCAGGGTGTTCGGCATGCAGCCAATAGGCGCGGCGCTTGCCCAAGGCATCGAACTCGATCCCCTGCACAATGCGCGTGGCCCCGGTGGTGCTGGTCCTGGTGGCGTCGAGGAAATCGGCCTCCAGCACCTGCACCTGCAACTGCAGCGGCACCGGCAGACCGTCGCTTGCCCGCCGCAATCTCCGGCGCACCAGCACCTCGCCCGCTTCGACCATCTCGCGGCAGATCAGCGTCTGCAGACCATAAAAGTCGAGCTGGCCGTCGGCATCGCACTCCGCTGTCCAGCGTTCAAACAGGGCATCGACGCGGCGATCCAGCGCCTCATCGCCACTCGCGGCGCGCGGCATGATGCCGGCGCCGATGATGTTGTTCACCAGCACCGCGACGGCCTTCGCCGCATGGGGGTTGTTGCGCACCAGATCACGCATCCGGTCGCGCAGCAGCGCCCCGGCCATGCCGATCTCGCTGTCGGCGGAGGATGCCGGCGCGCGCCAGCCTTCCGTCCGTCGCCCGCGCGCAGCGCCGTCGTAGCCCCGCGTCAGCGTCTCGAACGCCTGACGGGCCATCACGCGGCGAGCGGCCATGCGCGGGGCCACCGATGCGATGGCGTGGTCCATCCAGTTCGCGGGCATCAGCGGTCCCCGCGCGAAAAGCCCGCCAGCCCGGCGACCGGCAGCAGTCGACCGACACCCGCGATGGCCCGCTCGATGGTGCGGATGCGGGCGAGTAGATCCTCGGCCGAGCCGTAGTCGACGGATTTTCCGTCATAGCTGACCCGGGTCGTGCCGCTGGCATAGGCCCGGCGCAGCGCCGAGAGCTCGGTTTCCGTCCAGTCCGTCATTGCTGCTTTCCTTGCCGGGCCTCGTGGCCGTCACGCCACCGGCCTAAAACCACCCCTCCCGCCGCCCGAGCCAGTCGGAACGGCGCTTGCCCTGCGGGGCCTGTCCCTGCCGGTTGATCTGCCCGGCGGGATCGCTGTCGGTCAGCACCGCCCCGAGCTGATCCTCGAGGTCGCGCCATTTCTCGTCCGGCCAGCGATCCGCGCCCGCGATCCAGGCGGCGGCGCGGGCATAGACCCGGCAATCCAGCGCCTCGTTGCGCTCGCGGAGCTTCTGCCATTCCAGCCGGGCGAAGCCACGTTTCGTGCGCACCGTCACCAGTTGCTCGGCCACGAACTGCTTCAGCCATTCATTCTCGACCCAATGCGGCAGGTGGATCGAACCGGGCGGGAACGCCGCCCCGTCGGCCATGTCCTCCTCGGTCGGGCGCGCCAGCCGCAGGAAGCGGTAGGTTTCGGCCTTGAAGGTCGAGACCGCCACCGTCCAGAGCCGCGCCCCGCGCCGCAGGCGGCGGCCGCCTTCGGTCGCGTCCACGAAGGTCGGGCCCGACACCGGGCTCGAGCGGTTGAACCCCTCGACACCTTTCACCGGCGCCACCTGCGCGAAGCCCACCTGGCGCGACCAGGCATAGACCGCCGGGGCCTCGTAGCCGGTGTCGATGGCGAGACGCGCGATCCGAAGATGCGCGCCGCCTTCATGCGGCCACGATCGATCCAGCAGCGCGGTTAGGTCGGACCATGCGTCGTGGCGATCCGGCCCGCCTTCGATGACGACGTGATCGACGAGCCAGCTTTCCAGCGAGCGCCCCCAGGCCCAGACATCGACCTCGATCCGGTCCTTCTGCACGTCGGCCCCAGCGGTCAGGAACAACCCGCCCGCGGGCACAGTGCCGGATGTCCAGCGCTCGCGCCGGTCGTAAAGCCGCTGCCAGTCCGGGGCTTCGCCGCTCTCGACCCATGTCTCGCCCAGGATCGTATTGCGGAACGCCTTGATCGCCTCGTCCGACCCTTGGGCCGCCTCCCAGCCGCGGGCGATGCGCGGCCAGCTGAGCCAGCCCACCGGCGAATAGAGCGCCGAGAGGTGGTAGCCGACCGTGGTCGGATCGGCGGCGATGGCCGTCGCCCGCCATTCGCCGCCCTCCAGCATCGCCGTCTTGTGGTGTTCGGCGATGGGCTGCTCGCAGCCTTCGCAGATGTATTCCGCCGTCTCCGGCTTGCCCTTCTGCCAGCGCAGCCGGTCGAACTTCAGCCACTGCATTGCCCCGCAATGCGCGCACGGCACGAAGTACCGCCGCTGGTCGCTCGCCTCGTATTCGCGCTCGATCCGGCTCAGCCCCCGGATCGTCGGGGTCGAGACCAGCAGCACCTTGCGCCGATGCGCGAAGGTCAGCGACCGGGCTTCGGCCAGCGTGACCGGATCGCCTTCCTCGTCAGCGGACGCCGGATAGGCGTCGACCTCGTCGAGAAAGATGTAGCGCGCCGGGGTCGAGCGCAGGCCGACGGCCGAGTTGGCCCCGGTCATGATCAGGATCCCGCCCGCGAATTCCTTGGACAGCATGGTGTTGCCTGCGTCGCGGGACCGCGCGGGCTTCACCCGCTCGCGCAGCTCAGGGCTTTCGTCGATCAGCGGGTAGATGCGCTGGCGCGAGTTGCGTTTCGCCAGTTCCACGGTCGGCTGGACGGCCAGCATTGGCCCCGGCGCCTGGTGGATGGCGAACCCGATCCAGTTGTTCCCCGCCTCGGTCGCGCCGACCTGCGCCGCCTTCATGAACACGATCCGTTGCGCCGGATCGCCGGGCGAGAGCCGATCCATGATCTCGCGCATGTAGGGCGTGCGCATCGTGCGGTATCGCCCCGGCTCGGCCGAGGCGCGGCCCGAGAGCATCCGGTGCCGGTCCGCCCATTCCGAGACGGTCAGGTCCGGGTCGGGCCGCAGCCCGCTGCCCCAGGCGCGCAGGATCTCGCCCGCGCCGTCGAAGTCCGTCAGGCCATCGCCGCTCTCACCGGAAGTCGGGCCGGACCTCGGCGAGTTCGTCGAGGTGGGCGCGTACATGTTTTTCCAGGACCTTCTGCATCGCGGCAGGCTCGACGCCCAGATCGGCCGCCATCAGCGCCGCCGCGCGCGCAGGCCAGTTCACCCATGAATCCCTTTCCTCCCGCGCCAGCCGGAACACCAGCGTGAGCGCGCGGGCCCGCTCGACCAGTTCCCCCTTCAGCCTCTGGAGCCGGATGCGCCGCTCCTGCGCCTTCAGAACCTCGTTGGCGGTCTTGGCCTGCAGGAAGGTCGTGCCACCGCCCACTGGCGGGACGGCCAGTCCCTGTTCGCGGAGCGTGTCGCCAACTGCAGCGACCGCCGCCTCGGGGACCGGCTTCAGCTTTGGCGCGGGCGCCTTCCTCGTCTTGGACGGGTCAGTCGTCTCGGCACGCCGGGCGTCGCTGGCGGCCGCATTGATGCTGCCGTCGGGATTGAGAACCAGCCGCTCGGCGGTCTTTGCCTTCTGGATTGCGCCTCGCGACAGCCCGACGTGCGCGGCGTACTGGCGCTCGCTCATGCCCTGCATTAACGGCCCAGATTATCATTTAGAATCATTTGCTTATCAAATTTGCAGGCGTCGCGACCGGAGCGAACGTCCCCATCTTCAGGTTTTGCGCCAGCATCGTGTGCAGCCCGAAGACTGGGAAGATGAGGATCTGCGTCACGACCGCGACGCCGTAGCCGACAATCACGTTGGCGACGGACTCGACCAGAGACATGAGGCGTGACTGCTTCATGCGGCGGACTTGCGCATTCGCGCGGGTTCGGGGGCTGCGTCCTTTGCCGAGGCATCGGCCGGGGCTTCGGCATCGTCGCCCAGCCGCTCGGTCCTCACCTGCGCGAAGGTCCGACCGTCACCGTCGAGGATCGCGTCGCGGCCGGTCTCGGCCTGCCAGCGCTCCACGGCGACATCGACGTAAGCCGGGCTGATTTCCATCGCGAAGACGCGGCGGCCGTTGGCTTCGCCCGCTATGATTTGCGAGCCGGAGCCAGAGAATGGCTCGTAGCAAAGCCCACCGCGCGCAACATGCTGGCGCATCGGGATGCCGAAGGCGTCGAGCGGTTTCGGCGTCGGGTGGTCGGGCCGGTCATCCTTGGCGAAACTCGGCAGCGCCCATGTCGAGGGCAGCGTTTCCTCGGCCACCTTCGGCGGGCGGTTCGTTCGGCGCCAACCCATGAAGCAGGGTTCGTGCTTCCAGAGGTAGTGCGATCGGGTCAGGACCCCCCGGTCCTTCACCCAGATGATCTGCTGATGGACGAAGGCGCCCGCCTTTTCCCAGCAGGCTTCCAGCATCGCCTGTCGGCGGGAGGCGTGCCAGCAATACCAGGCCGCATCCTCGGTGATCGCCTCGGCGACTGCCGCGGCGATGAAGCTGTCGTAAAGCTCGGCCCCCTGCGAACTGTCGTCCCACGTCGTGCCGTAGGACGCCGACCAGTCCTTATTCCGCGTCGGATGGTTCGAACCATCGTAGTCGACGAGGTATGGCGGGTCGGTCGCGAACAGGATAGCCCGCTCGCTATTCATCAAACGGCGCACATCGGCCGCGCTTGTGCTGTCACCACACAGCAGACGATGGTCGCCGAGGATCCAGAGATCGCCCGTCCGTGAGGCCGGATTGCGCGGCGGCTCCGGGATAGTCACCGGCGGCAGGGAGCCCCCGGCGCCCTCTTCTTCACTTTCGTCTTCCGCAACGTAGGCCAGCAGCTTGTCCAACTCGCCGTCGGAGAACCCGACCAGCGACAGGTCGAAATCCTCTGCCAGCAGGTCGTTCAGTTCCGCCGAAAGCAGGGTCTCGTCCCAGGTGCCAAGCTCCGTCAGCTTGTTATCCGCGATGCGGTACGCCCGGCGCTGCGCGTGGGTAAGGTGCCCGAGCACGATCACCGGCGCCTCGGTCAGCCCGAGCTGCTCAGCCGCCAGCACGCGGCCGTGACCCGCGATCAACTCGCCGTCCTCGCCGACGAGGCAAGGCACAGTCCAGCCGAACTCGGCCATGCTCGCAGCGATCTTCGCGACCTGGTCGGCCCCGTGCACCTTTGCGTTCTTCGCATAGGGCTGCAGGCGCGCAAGCGCCCAGGTCTCGATCCGCTCGGGTGCGAAGGCGAGGGTCATGCTGTTCCTATCGACGATCGGTTTCTTACGGAGGTTGGGGCTCACGACCGGAGTAAAATCCGGCGAGACAACTTGGCTTCATGGTCGATGAGAATTCTCGCCCGTCTTTCCCAAGACAATTGCATGTCACCCGCGCGCCGCAGTAGTCGTATCCGCAAAATGCGAACCACAAGGAAAGCCAGCATGACGTTGAAGGTCTATCTCTCCGGCGAGATTCACACAGATTGGCGCGACCAGATCATCGAAGGCGCAAGCGATCTCGATGTCAGCTTTGAGGGTCCGGTAACCGATCACGCTGCCAGCGATGATTGTGGTGTCCAGATTCTGGGACAGGAAGACAAAAAATTCTGGCATGACCACAAGGGTGCCCAAATCAATGCAATACGCACCCGGCGCGGGATCAGCCAGGCTGACGTGGTGGTGGTCCGTTTCGGCGAGAAATACCGACAATGGAATGCCGCATTCGATGCAGGTATTGCATCCGCATTGGGAAAATCTCTCATTGTGCTGCACGGGCCTGAGCATCAGCATGCTCTGAAGGAGATTGATGCTGCAGCCCTTGCTGTTGCGGAACGTCCCGAACAGGTGGTCCAGGTCCTGCGTTATGTTCTGACCGGCACGCTGCCCTAGTATTTCATTCCCTTGGCTAAGATGGTTTCCAACGGGATTCCGGTCTCCAGGAATCCGCCCCGGCATCCGCCCGGCAAGCCACTGTTACTTAATACGTATTCGCACCACTAAAGTGGATCGGACTCCGGTGGCTTCCCAAAAATCTGGCCCTGTCGCTGGCGATGTTCCGCGCTTCGCCCGCCAGCATACAATTGTCGCCAGGAAGGACCCGCGAAATCCAAAACCTGGCCGTTAACGCAGTCGGTCCGGAGCGGGTATTCGCTTATCAACGACCGGTCGCAAGCCGTCGCCATCGTCCGTGCGCGCTTCTCCTCAGCCTATCGAGTTCATACCGCAATCGATCCGGATTTGTCCGGCCAGGAAATGTCCGGCGGACATTTGGATGCAAGACCGCCATGTCAGGCGAAGTAGACCCATGCCGCCAACGCGTTCATCACGCAGGCGGCCAACATTTGCGGTGTCGTCGGCCGGTAGAACGCCAGTCCGGCCGAGGCGAGGGCAAGTGCCGAGAGCGCGACAGTCATCGTCCGCACCAGACATTCCCCTGATTGGGCCAAGGTTGCGCCAATTGCTCGGAGATCAACACTTCGCCTGCATAGCGCCCATCGGCAAGCTCAATGGTCACGAGCGCGCGTCCGTAGGATCCCTCATCGCCGCTCCAGTTGATCGTGTAGCTGTCGCCCATCAGCTCTCGCAACCGGTCGCGCGACTGGACAGCCATCTGTGCTTCTGCATCGCATTCCGCGTGGCCAGGCATTTCCGGCGTGTCGATGCTGTCATAGCGCCACTTCACGCCGTTCTCCCATCCCGTGTCGCCGTCCACGATGCAGGTGAGCATGCGTGCCGCACGATCGCCTCCTTCACAAACCGGCAGTGGGGCCGCCGACGTGACAGGCGCAAGCATGAGCGTGAATACCAGCGCGCAAGCGAGCCTGATGGATTCCCGTAACATCATCATTCTTGCCCCCTTCTTGCGTTGCAGACCATCGCGAAATCCCGATTGGTCGTCAACGGTATGACTGGCGCCTCAGGCACGTGGGCAACTGGCGATGTCCCGCATGCGATCGATGACATAGCGGCGCGAGCGGTTCGGCGGCACGGGTTGTCGATTGAGCCTCATGGCGATGAGGCAAAGCGCATAGTGCCAGTGTTCATGGGCGGCGGATCGCTGCAACCCGACCGCCCAGCAGATCGTTTTCCACGACGCCCCGTGCACCCGCATCCAGACGATCTTGCCGTCGATCGCTTCGAGACCGACCGTCCAGGTGAGCGTTTCGTCCATACGGGCGATTGCCGCTGGATGGGGCGGCGGCCGCTTCATCGGTTCGGCTTCGCGGCCGACCAGATCGGAGAACTCCACCATGATCTCCGGCCAGGTATTGAAGAAGCCGCGAATGCGTTCGCCTGGCAGCCGCTTCAGCACGTCGGCAGCTTCAATGAGACGTTCCTCGACCAGCTTGGGTGTCCAGTCACTCATTGCGCACCGCCTTTGTCTGAGGACGCGCGCCATAGAGCTTTTCGCCGAGTTGACGGATGAGTTCGCGCTCGGGCCAGTTGAGCCGCTCATCGTCGACTGCGACGGCAAGCAAGCCCTGTTCACGCCAGCCGTCCCGCTTGACTTCCTCTGGCGAGCGTCGCTCCCCGCCATAACCTTTCTGGTGCCACCTCATCGCGTCACCTCCTTCAGGACCGCGACGTACCCGGCGACATCCACGAGTGAGTCATGATGTCCGGGATCATGCGCCAGCCGAGCAAGCTTCAAATCGACGAGGCAGAGCGCCACCTCAGCCGGCGTCACCGGACGACGAAGGGTGATCGACCAACGCTTCGCAACCATGTCCATCGAGACTGACGGATCGCCATATGTGCGTCGGCGCTCGATGACGACGTTCGCGGCTTCTCGCAGCATCGTTTCGCCATTCATCGCACACCTCCATCTGTCTCAATCGCCCAAAGCAGGATGGCGATGGCATCGGCCTCGTTGTCATCGACGGGCGAGAAGCCGCGGGCGCGCATGGAGGCGATCATCGCAGCCTTGTCGGCGTTGCCCTTGCCGGCGGCATGACGTTTGATCGTACCGACCGGTACACCCTCGTATGGAACGCCGTGGAGTTCCGCCCACCCGGTGAGCGTTGCCATCAGTCCGCCATAGACGTGAGCGGCATCGGTGCCAGCATGACGGCGAACTTCCTCGAACCAGACGGCCGCGATCGGTCCGGACAGCCGCTCGATCTCGGCCAGCCAGTTCGTGAAGCGGAGATACCGCATACCGCCGCCATCGAAACGCCTTGGCCGGAACGAAACAGTTCCAGAGGCGATCAGCCCATCTGCGTCACGCAGAGCCCAACCGGTAAGAGTACCGAGGTCGAGAGCGAGGATGGGGCGGTGGCTCCGCGCCACATTGGGCTGCGGGGGGATTGCCCTGTGGCTCGCGATCATCAGAGTAGGATCAGCCATGAGTGGTCTCCTTCTTGGGTTGGCTGCTCGGGTGGAAGACGACGGTGGCCTGGTGCTTGGCGGTACGGGGCTGCCGTCGTCTGATTTTTGGCGGCGTCGATCGAACGCGGGAAACGGTGGTGGTGAGATTAGAACGGCAGTTCATCGCCGTTCTCCCACCACCATGAGTCTGCGGTGATGGTGCGAGTCGGAACGACCTTTGCGCCGGGCCATTCATCCTTGATCGCTATCACGGTTGGCACGGCGTCTATCAGTCTTGCGATCTCCGACAGCAGGTAGACCCGCACGCTGCGATCCTGCGGATCGACGGCGGCAGCCACATCCTCGTCCTTGACGATCGCCGCCACGGTTCCATCGCCGAGCGCCACCTCCCACACGCCGGGATGGATCGGTTCGGCGCCGAGCCGATCGGCTTCACCGTCGAGATAGCGCCATGCATTGACCATGCGGTCGATCTCATGAAGCGCGTCCTGGTCGCGCCCCTCGCGCAGCGCCATGGCGAGTTTGCGGTGCTGCGAATAGAAGCGTTTGGACAGTTCGTCGGGGACGAGCGACGGCAGCCGGCAGGCGCCCCATTTGCGTTCCATCTCGCGGGCCAGAGCGTCGAGCTTGTGCAGCGCGGCCATCATGTCGACGACGATCTGGGATCTGCTTCGGGTCGTCAGCTGAGCGGTGTCGAAGTCAAAGCCCATGTCGAACCCTCACCTCGAGCCGTTTGTCACCATTTGGCCTTGCGTGCGCGAGAGAGATAAACCTGTCGCCAAAGTCCGAAGGACCGGAAGCTTTGTCTGTGTCTCTGTGCGCGAGGCCAAATGGTGACAAAAACCCGTCGCGAATGGTGACAGCTGCCGTTTGTAGCTGTCGCGAATGGTGACATCCGGCCGTTCCGGCAGGGTGTCGCGAATGGTGACGACTGATCATTGGTCTCTCCCAAAAATCTGGTTGGCGACATCCCGCAGCCCCTGCCTGCGCCGCGTCTCGTCGACGGCACGATTTGCAAAGAGATCGTGGACGCGGGGATTAATTGCCCATCTGAGGGTGACGGAGTTCTTCGGTGGGGCGATCGGCTCGACCCAGCCAAGACTTTCCATCTGCTCCATCACGCGCTGAATTTGCTGGCGGGTCATGGCACGCATGACCCGTGAGCCGCGCTGGCAGTCGCGGACGGTCATCACGTCGGGGCGGTTTGTGAGGATGTAGCTGGCTGTGCTTTGAAGCTCGTCCTGGTCGTCCGACATGCCGATAATACCGCTGTAGAACGATGCCGCATGGGGCAGCAGGAATTGATGCAGGAAGGCAGCCACCCGCTCAGCCGTGCCGACTGACACCTCCGGCGGGATCACCCCGCAATTGATGTTGAGAATTGCGTGCCAGATCACTGAGAGCCGGGCGAAGATGCCGTCATACTTGCCGACATGCGAGGCGAGCTTGCGATTGATGCCCTCGATGTCCATCAGGGCAAGATGCCGTTCTTCCAGCTCCTCGCGGATGCGCAGCGCATCGTCGGAGAAGTAAAGCGTGAGGCATTCGGCATCGGCGCGACTGGCACCAAAGGACGCGGTGCCGGAGATGCTGATCGCGTTCAGTTTCTCAACCAGAGTCTCGTAATGATCGGTCACACCGGGAAGAGGTGCATCCTTGCCGACCGATGCGCGCTTAAGGACGACCGGCAGCAAGCGCTGCAGCAGCCCGTCATCGACCGTTTCCCTCGCAACAGTAGCGATCGCTTCCGGCTGGATGCCGCCGAGGATCGAGACCGACAGATTGTCGATCATCGTGACGCCGCGCGTGACGCGGTCGACGACATATTGGCCACCATTGAAGGATTGCAGCCAGAAGGCTCGGTCCTTCGCCGCACCCCGTCCACCGCTGTTGTACTTGTCCATCGCGCCGAACCAGCCGGAGAGCTCGTCCTGGACGAGCAACACGCCGTCCGGGCTGTCGGCCAGCACGATCTGGGCGGCCTCGATGGTGGTGTCCTCGATGCGCAGGCGTTTGTGTTCCGGCGGTTCTTCTTCCTTGCGATCGTCCTTCGTCAGGCTGTCATAGCGGTCTTTATTGGCGAGATAGCTGCGCACCAACCGGCCATCAAGACGGGTGATCGGACGCACAGCCTGGTTGATGATCGGGCTCTTCTTGGTGCTGGGCGTTCCGATCAGCGCGGTCCAGAGCCGGGCGTTTTCGTACCAGTGACCGTGCCGCTTGACCTTGATCCGAACGCGATCGGGGATCGCCGCCGCACAAACGGCAAGTGCGGCCATGGCAAGCCCGGCCGGATCGGCGCCCATCTGCTCGGCCTGACCAAAGGCGAACGCCTCGATCTGGCGCGGCAGTATGCCGGTCGGTAGCGGCGGCGGCGCGAGTTTCGCCCAGAGGTCGACAGGATCATCAATATGGGCTGGCGTCGCGATTACCGCGGTACCGTCGTTGGCGGCGCGTCCCGCACTCTTCGCCTTCGCCGCCGTCGCAACCTTGCTGTCCCATTGCCGCATGGCGTACGCCCATTTGGCCTTGAAGGCGGTAAGCCCGCGCCCTTCGGCTTCCAGCGTGTTTGCACCATCCTGCGGGCGCACTTTGCGCTCATAGACAGCGTAGCTCTCGAGCATCTTCCGCTCGATCTCGCACTCCGAGGGCGGGATCGGGCATTCGCGATACCAGTCGACAATTGCTGCCCAGACGATGTCGCGCATATAGGCATCACGCCCGTCGACGATGTGGCCCCAGGCATCGGTTATCTGTTCCGACGGCGACGATTCCGTGGTTGCGCGCGTCGCAGCCGGCATCGGTTTTTCCGAGGCGCCGACCCTCTCCAACAGCCATTCTGGCGCGTCGGCCAGTTCGGTCTCGAAGGGCGAGAACAGCCATCGGTACGGCTTGCCACTTTGATGAAGCGATGGTGGCGCGACGACGAAGCCGCCCTCGGCCCGCACATCGATGCCGGCGATGGTTTTCTGTGTATTCCTGATGGCGAGATGAGCAGGATAACGGAAGTAGATGTGCTGTCCTCCACCGCCGGTTCTGGCCCGCCAGGTTTCCAGATCGCAGCCGAGCTCGTTGTCGGCAATCCAGCTGTCCCAGGTCAAAGAGCCGGAGGCGCTGCCCTTTTCATCAAGGTCGATGACCAGAAGCTTGCAGCCATTGCCGAGCGAGGCCGCGCCGGTCAAAAATCCCATGCGGTAGTTTCTGAGGTGTTCCCCCTGATTGCCGTACCAGCGGTCATGGACGGCTTGCGGAATGCCGCTCTGGAATTCGCGCCATTTGCCGAGTGGGATCTTCTCCTGGTTTTCGGCAGGTATCACCGCCAGATTAAGCGAGCGATAGCTGTTCGCCCATTTCGCCGCGCTTGCAAAATCATCCGGGGGATCTATCGCCATCGCCCGCGTCCTCACGTCCAAGGCTAAAATCGAATGTTTGGCGCGCAGGGATCGGGAGGTTGTTCCCTCCCGATCCCCTTCGGTGTTCAGCCGAAGTCCGGCACCGAGGTACGGGACGTTTCCGGTTTCGGTGGCGTCATCTGAGTGGAACCGGTCATGGCGGGACGGCTCGAACTGCCAGAAGCCGGCATGGCCGCGCGGGGCCTCGGCGAGGCCCGGTGTTCTTCCAGCTCCGCGGGGCGATCCTTCCAGGCGACAATCTCGAACACTGGAACGGCGCGGTTGCCGTGCTTGGTCTTTTCCCTCACGAACTCGGTGAGGCGGACCACCGGCACCTCGCCGTTCTTCCACTCTTCAGTGGCGATCGCCGTGTCATAGACCGTCTCCAGCGCCGCCACGACGCCGATGGCGGTCGAGCAGAGCTCATGGCAGCCGAGGCCACCGGGGAGCTGCACGACAAGCTGAATACCCTGCTTGTGCTTCTCGGAAGGTCGGTCTGGCAGCGGATCACCAATTGCGACGAGGCGCTTGTCGGGACCTCTGTCGGTAAACTCGATCCAGCCAACCTTCAGGGTGGCGAAGTCGAACAGCGCCACGAAATCGTCGATCACCTCGAGACCGCGTTCGGTGCCATCCCAGGTGGAGCGCTCGACGCCGCCGTCCTTGCCGTTGATGCGGATCGACGGCAGGAAATCGCCGCCTCCACCAATGCTCAGTCCAAAGCCCATATCATCGTTCCTTTGCGTTGCGTGCATTGTGCCGGCATCAGGCCGCCGGCTGGCCGGTCCGGTCCGCCCGGACAGTCAGACGCCGAACACATCGAATGCGTGCTGTCTGGCGCGCGGATCGCTGAGGTAGAAGCTGTCGGTGTCGACGGTGACGAGACTCGCCAGCTCGTGGCTGTCGGCACTGATGGCGAGGAAGTTCTGCAGCGAATGCGCCATGCGCGTCAGTGCGGCGACGTGCGCCGCTGCGTTCTCCAGCCGGTAGAGCGCGTTCTTTTTCGCGGTCACGTAGGCGACGCCGCCACCCATATTGGCGCCGGCACCAAGATAGGAGGCGACCTGCCGGGCATGGCTGGTGCGAATCTGCGAGGCCAGTGCGTGTGCGGTCTTCAGATCGACGATCAGGCCGTGCGCGTCATATTCGAGATCCGAGAAGCCGAGGACAGGAACGACGATGCCGTCCATCCGCCACTCTTTTCGTACCTGTATCCGATCAGGCCTGCCCCAGGGCGAAAGAAGACGAATGCCTTGCTCGACCATGCCTGCGAGGCTGCCCTTTTCCTTGTCGAGGCGCGGGTCGGACGATAGTGCAGTCTTTTCCGTGAAAACGGCGTTGGCGATATCGGTAGCGGCACTGACGGCCTCGCCCATCAAACCGGCGATTACGCCCGCTTCGACGGCCGTGCCCCGATGTGCGGCCGCGCCAACCGGAGCCTTTAGCCCCAGCAGCCGCTCCATCACGTAAACGCCCGGTGCCGCAGCCCAAAGATTGAGCTGGCTGACAGAAATATGTGTGATGCCGTGACGCTCGAACGGATTCATGCCGCACCTTTGAATGCTGCTGGAACCGAGAGCCGCCGCTTACGGCACTTGACGGCGATGTAAGCCCATTCTCCGACGAGGCCGGTCCGCTGCTGGACAAGGTGGACGACACCATCCTCGGCCAGCGAGAGCGCTCGGCCGGCAAGAGTGGAAAGCCGCCTGCGGGCAATGTCGGTATGGACCTTGGCACTCTTCGTCCGGTCGTGGCTCAGATGACCTCGGTAGTAGACGACGAAGTCGCCAGGCGCGGCCGCCGCGACCCAGGCGCAAAATTCCACTTCACTCATCATACCGGATGACGGCCGATCGAAGTCTGGAACGCCGACTGCCATGTCGTTGAATGAGTACCGCTGCGGAATCGGTGTGCTTGTTGTGGGACTGACGGCTGATGCGTGCATGGAGATCGATCCTGGGGTCTGGGGGCTGCAGGTTATCTACCGAGGGGAGAGCTCGTTCTTCTCATCGGGGGCGAGGCCGGCCGCGAGAAACTGCATGCGCAGGTCATGCATCCGGCGATAGAAGGTGGCGGGCGAGAGGGCGCTCTTTCTTTGAGCGGCCGCCACGCTGCCGGTCTCGGCAAGAAGATCAATGAGGTGCGCAAGTGCCGGCGGCAACCGAGCCATGGCATCTCGGATGTCGACGCGAAGGTCCTGATCTGGAGCCGATGGATCGGCAATTGCGTACTCAGCGCCATCGAGCGGTTCGAGGACGGGAGCGCGATGCGTTCGACGCGCCAGATCGGCTGCCGCATGCCGCGCAATCAGTGCGATGAAGGTTGGCCAGGACGATTTGGTGTCGTCGAACCGTCTTGCCTTGCCCATGACGACCAAGACGATGGTCTGTCGCAGATCATCCCTGTCCGCCTCGGGCATGGAAAGTGTTCTGACAAGTCGTTGCGCCTGAAAGGCGGCCGTGCGCAGGGCCGCATCGAGTTGCGGTCCGTTCATCTGTTGGTCAGTTGGCTGTTGACGGATCATGTCGGTGTCCGGCCTCGTCGCGTTGCGTTTCGATGGCCAAAGAAGACCACGAGACGACTGCCAGCGATGAGGACGAATGGGGTGTAAAGGGGCGTTCTTGAATGCCGCCGTTTTATTCTACCAATTCAGATCAATGACTTAACCAGTCATCGCCAACGGCTTCGGAGATCGCTGGCTCTTCACATTAGGATTTATTCCCCAGCGTGTGACAGCGCGACTCGACTCGGGAAAGTTGAGAACATAATGTGAACATAACTGTTAACTGAACGCGCAACAGGAGGCGTCATGACCATCGCCGTTCACTATCCCGAAGACCCCACGACAGGCGCGCCACGGATGACGTCCGCGCCGGCGATCTGGATGGTCGCCGCGCAGGTGCGTCGGCAGCTCGTTGGTGGCACCCCGAACGCGATCAATGCCGAGTTGCTGATGGATGCCATCGACGGCGTGGCGATCAACGGCTACCGGTTTGACGTCGTTTGGGATAGCGATCATCCCGTTCATGACGATGCCGGCCAGCCCGTTTTCGGGGTGTGTGAAACAGATCACGACACTCCGGGCCAAGCCTATGTCTCGGTCAACGGTCCCCTGCTTGCTGGCCGACCCGATCTTCTGGTCAGCACCGCGGCCCACGAACTCGGCCATGTCATTTTCGACGTACCGGCTGGCTATCGACGCTACCGCGCCGTGACGTCCTCGGCGGGTGCATTGCTGGCAAACGAGCGCGTCTCGGAATGGCGCGCCAATGAATTCATGGGGGCGCTGCTTGCGCCCGCGTTTCAGTTGCATCGCGAACTGCTACGGTTGGCGCAGTCGGAGAGATTGCGACTAGTCCGCGCCCCCAATCATGGCCGGCCCGGTTGTCCCGTCGTTTGTGTTGGCGACCGGCCGGATGCCTTTGCGGGGGTGGTTGCAGCGCTCGCCGAGCGCTTCAATGTTTCCGACAGCTTCGTTGATGTGCGGCTGCGGCGCTACGGCCTCGTGGCCGACCAACAGGGAGCCAGGTCATGAGCTTCGGATCCATCGTCAGGAGCCGCCGCAATGATCTGGCGATCGGGCTCAACGACTTCGCTGAGCGGATCGGCGTGTCGCCGGCGTACTGGTCGCGGATTGAACGTGATCGCGAGAAGCCCCCGCGCGACGAACTGATTGAACGCACGGCTGCAATTCTCGGGGTGCGTCTTGACGAGTTGTTCATCGAGGCAGAGCGCCTGCCGCCTGACATGCAACGCGATATTGGCAGCGTCGTCCAGGTCTACAGGCGCATGCGCGCCGTCCATCGCTAACCGGGGAATGCGTCATGGCGATACTCACCAAGCCGTTCTACGATCTCGATGAAGTCTGCACGCAATGGGGTCTTAACGAGCGAGACCTGACGGCGTTCGTGCTTTCCGGGGATCTGACCCTATCAGCCACGGTAGCGGGGCTGCGTGTCGTCTACGGCTATTTTGAGTGTATCGACGTCGATGAGGTGATCCGAATTCCGGAAGGACGCCGGGTCATCATTGGTACGGCCAATCTCGAACGTGATGACGCATGGACTGTGTTGCGCAAGGGGAACCATGGCATTACTCAACTCCAGGCTCCCGACGACAAGTTCATCGAGATCGACAACCATGCCTCGGGAGGCGTGCACGTGGTTGACCGCGACGATCTCGTGGTGCGCCGCGAGGAGATGGAACGGTTCGCAGCCGTTCATCTGGCCGGCGCAGCGGCGCGAGAAGAGTATGCTCCCCGCCGCGGTGCGCCCCAGAAATACGATTGGGACCGGTTCTGGACGGAGGTCTGCCGCCGGGTTCACGAAGAAGGTGTGCCGGCAACGCAAGGCGAGTTTGTTCGCCTGATGCTCGACTGGTTTGGCAAGAATGACATGGCTGAGCCGGATCAAAGCACGGTCAAGAAGAAGCTGAGCCCGCTTTGGCGGCAGATCGCTCCGCGCGAGATCGAGGCGCCGATCGTCCGGAGCAAGCGCGCTTGAGATTCATGCCATGTGAGAGGAGATCAGTTGGCGACCGGTAAATGACAGGCGAACGACACAATGCTGGAGCCTTCATGAACCCACTCCATCCCAACCATATGACGCCTGCCGAACGTCGTGCTCAGATCTGCGCGATTCTCGCCCTTGGGCTGATCCGGCTGCGCCTGCGACAGCGCGATGAATTCTCCAGTGAACGTGGAGACATTTGCCTACACTACCGGCCCGATCCATGCCGTCATGCAACCGCAATGGAGCGGAAAGTTACATGACGAACCATGATCCCATCCCCGCGCGTCTTACGGCGCTGAAGACGACGCCGACGCTCGAACTAAAGGCGCAGTGGCGCGATCTCTTCGACAGCGAGCCGCCGGCGTTCAATCGCCGCTATCTGGAGAGCAGGCTGGCCTACCGGATCCAAGAGCTGGCCTATGGCGGGCTGAAGCCCGAGACAATCCGACGGCTGGAACGGATGGGAGAGGAACTCGATGGCGGCGATCGCAAAAAGAGCCGCATCCGCGCCGACCTGAAGCCCATCACCGGCACGCGACTCATCCGCGAATGGCAGGGCGTCGAGCACGTCGCCACGGTAACGGCCGACGGTTTCGAATGGGAGGGGCGTCCCTACAGATCGCTCTCTGCCATTGCCCGCGCGATTACCGGTACGCGGTGGAACGGGTGGTTGTTCTTCGGTCTCAAAAACCACCGGAGGAGCGTATGACCAAGCCGCCGGAGACATCGAAAATCGTGCGGAAACTCCGCTGTGCGGTCTACACCCGCAAATCCTCCGAGGAAGGTCTGAGCCAGGAGTTCAATTCGCTCCACGCGCAACGCGAAGCCTGCGAGGCGTACATTGCCAGCCAACGTTCCGAGGGCTGGGTGCTCGTTCGCGATCAGTATGATGACGGCGGCATCTCCGGCGGTACGCTGGAACGGCCCGCGCTGCAGCGGCTACTCTGCGACGTAGAGGACGGTCTGGTCGATGTGGTCGTGGTCTACAAGATCGATCGGCTATCGCGCTCGCTGATGGATTTCGCCAAGCTGGTGGACGTCTTCGACAGGAACGGCGTTACCTTCGTGTCGGTGACCCAGTCCTTCAACACTACGACGTCGATGGGGCGACTGACCCTGAACGTCCTCCTGTCCTTCGCGCAGTTCGAACGGGAGGTGACGGCCGAGCGCATTCGCGACAAGGTCCGCGCAAGCCGAATGAAGGGCATGTGGATGGGTGGGTGGACGCCGCTCGGCTATGACGTGACGGACAGGAAGCTGGTCCTCAACGAGTCCGAGGCGGATCATGTCCGCTTCATCTTCAACCGCTTCATCGAGATCGGCTCCGCCACCGCCATGCTGAAGGAGCTGAGCGCTCGTGGCATCACCACCAAGACCGGCAACGTAATCACCAAGGGATATCTTTACCGGATCCTAAATAACCGGGTCTATATCGGCGAGGCGGTGCACAAGGGCGAGAGTTTTGCCGGCGAGCACGCAGCGATCGTTGATCGTGCCACATGGGACAAGGTCCACATCATCCTGTCAGAGAGCCCAAGGAAGCGCGCCGCGCGCACCCGGGCTGGGACGCCGGCGCTGCTCAAAGGGCTGCTTTATGGTCCGGACGGCGCTGTTTTCTCGCCGACCCATACGCGCAAGGGCGGCAAGCTTTATCGGTATTATGTTAGCCAGACCGTGCTTAAGCACGGCGCTGGATCATGTCCGATCGGCCGCGTGCCTGCGGGAGATATCGAAGCGGCAGTCATCGATCAGCTCCGCACCGTGTTACGCCAACCCGAGATCATCGTCGGCACGTCGAAGACGGCACAGGCACGCGATAGCGATGTCACTGAAGCCGATGCGCGGACGGCGCTACAGCAACTCGATCCGCTGTGGGACGAGCTGTTTCCGCCCGAGCAGACGCGTATCGTCACGCTGCTAGTCGAGCGGGTCGACATCGGTAGGGAAGGATTCGATATCCGCCTCAGGATCGATGGCCTCGCCGGGCTAGCACGCGAGATGATGGCCGGTGAGATTGAGCGCGCGGCATGACCTGCGCGACGCCAGTTCCCGAGACGGTAACGGTCCACGTTGCCTTCCGCGTCGTGAAGCGTGGCGGGCGCAAGGAGATGCGACTTCCCGATGGCGCCGCGCAGCCACGACGGACCGACGATGCGCTGGTCAAGGCGCTGGCGCGCGCCTTCCGCTGGAAGCGGATGCTGGAGTCGGGCGAGTTTTCCACCATCAAGGAACTGGCCGAGCACGAACGGCTGGCGTTCTCCTATATGACCCGCGTCCTGCGCCTGACGCTGCTTGCACCCGACATCGTGGAGGCAATCCTGGATGGTCGGCAGGCGCTTGAGATAACGCTGGCGAAAGTGACCAGTCCGTTTCCGGTGGAGTGGAAGAGACAGCATCACTGGCATTCAGAGGCGAAGTAAACACCAGTATCCGAACAACCCGCGTCGGAAGAGCACAGCTCTTTAGCGAATACGTTCACATACCCATAACCATGCATCTTCACCACCTGTTTCAACTGACGCGTGATACTGGTCGAACCTTAACGACGACAAAGGATGATGATGCGACATTCGCTTTGGGGGGCGCCGAAACAATGGGGTCGTTTGAACGACAGTCGCGAGCGGCGCACGCAAGACCTAAAGCGACGGTTCCAAGCTGTCAGCGCGCGGATTGAGCGCCCTGCGCAAATGCGGTGGCTGGCAAAGCAAGTCGGCATTGTCGCTATGATAGCCGTCAGCTCCTTTACCCTGACCTACATCGTTCTGGAGAGGAGCTCGTGGCCGCTTGGCATAACACTAAGGCACATCGCGTCGGCTCCGAACTGTGACGCTGCGCGCAACTTTGGTCTCGCGCCGTCGAGCCGGGGGCAGCCTGGCTACTACGATCGACATGACAGAGACGACGACGGGATCGCATGCGAGCCGTGGCCGCCCCACGATCAGTGACATCTCTTCCTCGGGACGCATCCTCAAGGTCCCGGAACCGCGCCGCCCGCACACGCGCCGACCCGTCCGCGATGCTGAAGGGGCTGCTTTAGGGTCCGAACGGCGCCTTTTTCTCACCGACCCACACCCGCAAGGGGCGGCAAGCTTTATCGGTACGAGGTCAGCCAAACTATTCTCAAACACGGCGCAGGATCATGCCCGGTCGGCCGCATGCCTGCGGGAGATTTCGAAGCGGCGGTCATCGATCAGCTCCGCTTCGTGTTCCGCCAGCCCGAGATTATCGTCGGCACGTGGAAGGCGGCGCGTCTTCATGCCGATGGCATCAGCGAAGCTGACGCTCACGCTGCCTTGCGGACGCTTGATCCACTGTGGGGCCGAATTGCCCCTCCGGAGCAGCAGGCCGCATGACCCGCAGCACGCCGATTCTGTACACTGTGACGTTGCACATCCCGTTTTGCATCATGAGGCACGGCGGACGAAAGGAGATACAGCTTTCCGAGAGTGCCGCGCAATCGCGGCGGACCTAACACGCCTTGGTCACGGCGCTGGCACGCGCGTTCTGCTGAAAGCGGATGCTGGAGTCCAGAGAGTTCGCAACCATCTCAGAACTGGCCGTGCGCGAAGGCATCGCACCCTCCTACACGACGCGCGTTCTACAACTGACCCTCATTGCTCCCGACATCGTCGAGGCGAACTTGGGAGGGGAGCAGGGGCCCGAGCTGACATTGGCGCGGGTGCTCGAGCCGTTCCCGCTGGAGTGGGAACACCAGGCGATGCACTTCGGCTCAGCGCCGTCTTCGCACCAACGCGCGTGACGAAATACTTTCATGCGTTGTCGCTTAGGCCTTGAAAGCTCTTTTCTGAGGAGGTCGTCCATGAAAAGCTGCATAGACGTGGCTGCGTCCCGGTACGGGCGTAGGGCGAGCAAAATTGATTGGCCGGTTGAGTTCATGGAAAGCCTTCTGCAAGGTCGCCTTCGTAATACCTACCTCGGTGCCTCGAAGGGGATAATCCCCTTGTACGAGGCGGTGGTCAACTCGATCCAAGCGATCGAGGACGATGCCGCCGCAGGTGCGGGGTCCGTCCGATCACACAACATCACGGTCAAGGTGATCCGATCACCGCAGAGCTCGCTTCAAATTGAAGGGCGAGGCGGTGCGCGCGAAAAGATTATGGGGTTCGAGGTCACGGACGACGGCATCGGCTTCACGGACGATAACTGGAAGTCCTTTCAAACGCTGGACAGTTTGTGGAAGGTTCAGCGAGGCTGCCGCGGTATCGGGCGCTTGATGTGGCTGAAGGCATTCAAACGCGTGCGGGTCGACTCAGTGTTCACGGAAGACGACGAGCTCAAGTGCCGACGGTTTCGCTTCGATGTCGCGCACGGTGTGAAGCCGGAAGGGGACGTTGGGGCTGCTTCCGGTCCCAAGCGGACCGTACTTTGGCTTGAAGGCTTCGAACCCCGCTTTGCCGAGCAGGCACCGAAAACAGCACGGATGATCGCCGTGGGTCTCCTAGAGCATTGCCTTTGGTACTTCGTCCGAGAGCAGGGCACGCCTGAGATTTTAGTCGAGGACGGGACCGATCGCCTGGTTTTGGATGAACTGTATGATGAGCACATGCACTCCGCCGCTCACGCGGAACCAATCGAAATCAAAGGCGAGCGTTTCGAGATCACGCACGTAAAGTTTCGCGCTGCCGTCAACAAAACTCACGGGTTAAACTACTGCGCAGCAGGGAGACTCGTGAAAGAAGAGGCTATCCAAGGGAAGATCCGCGGGCTGGCCGGGGCCGTGACGGACGATCGAGGACAGTTCACCTATGCCGCGTACCTTACGAGCCCCTTCCTGGACGATCGCGTCGTTGAGCAGCGAATAGGCTTCAACATTGAGGACGAGGTGGACGGAATGTTTGCCGCCACTGACATTTCTTTCGGGGACATCCGAGAAGCGGTCCTACCACGCGTTCAGGAGTTCCTTTCAGATGCGCTCCAGCAGAACATTGCGGCCGGCAAAGAGCGGGTGGCGACGTTCGTCGCTAAGAAGGCGCCCCGATACCGCCCCATCCTTGCGCATATACCCTCCGACGAACTGGTCGTTGACGCTAACATCTCGGACGCCAACCTGGACGCCTTGCTGCACAAGCACCTGTTCCGAGTGGAGCAGAACCTTCTAAGGGAAGGGCACAAGGTGCTGTCGCCTGGCGACGATGAAACTGAGGAGGCATACGAGAAGCGCCTTGACGACTACTTGCAGAAGGTATCGGACCTGAAGCAGTCCGACTTGGCAAACTATGTCACGCACAGGCGCGTGATCATTGACCTCTTAGCGAAGGCCATCGAACGGGACGCATCGGGTCGATACGTCCGCGAGGACGTTATCCATGAACTAATTGTGCCGATGCGCGTCACGTCGGACGACCTTGCGTTTCGCCGCCAGAGCCTTTGGCTTCTCGATGAACGGCTCGCGTTTCACGACTTCCTCGCATCAGACAAGCCCATTGCGACCATGCCGATAACCGAGAGCGCTTGCGGCAAGGAGCCTGACATTGCCTCCCTGCGCACGTTCGACAACCCGCTTCTCGTATCGGACAAGGTGACCGGACCAGCCGCATCGCTCACGGTCGTGGAGATCAAGCGGCCAATGCGCAGCGGCTTCAAGGCGGGAGAGTCCGAAGAGCACGATCCGATCCTGCAGGCGTTGGGCTACCTAAGGCGGTTACGGGAGGGCGCGAAGGCGAAGAACGGCCGACCGATTCCGAATGCCGACAAGATTCCGGGGTTCGTCTACGTGGTTGCGGACCTGTCCGATCATCTCAGGCGTTGCTGTGAACTCCACCATCTCAAGATCACGGCCGACGGTATGGGCTACTTCGGCTACCACCCGAGCTCCTTTTACAATGCCTATATTCAAGTGATCTCATTCGACGGACTGGTGGCGTCAGCTACCGAGCGCAATCGAGCTTTCTTCGACCGCTTGGGACTGCCAAGCGTCTAGCGACTAGCGCTTTCGTTTTGGAGGGTCCATGCGCAGCTATTGCATCGCGCTGGGTTCACGTACCGTCACATTGGCGCGTAACAGTTCGGCTTGTCGTCCGCTTCAGTCTTCGATCGTAGTCATTCTCTCGCGACCACAGTGTCATACAACCCATAATGCGTCAGTCCTTTGTGGCTTTCGATGCCCGTGTACCGCAATGAGGCGTCCTCGTAGCGTCGGAAAGCGAAGACCGCCTGGTTCATCTGCTCGGTATTGAACACCTTGAGGCGCACGAGCAGATGAAAATCCTTTACCGTCAGTCCTGTGACAATCAGAAACAGGTCGGGCTCAAGCTTGGTGATTACGTCCTGTAAAGTATTCTCGCGAAAATCGGTAAGGTACATAAACGCCGGAATCCGGGTCGCGAACTTTATCAGCTTCTCCTGCACAAGCTTCCGCTTAGATCTGTACTCCTTTTCCTCGGCGGTGAGTTCTTTTCTGTCCTTATCGGTGAGACCGCCATTCTTGGCCTTGTTCTTGAGTTTCTTGACCTTCTCGCTCTTGTTGATGATCGTCTCGATGATGTTGTCACCCAACGTCCGCCACCCCTCGATGCGTTCTACCGCTGCCATTGCCTCGGGGTTGTCTAGGACACGACGCAGGGTTTCATTGTCCACGTTCACCAGCATCGCGCTTTCCCATTTGCGCGCGAGCAGCGTCGCCGAGGTTCCGGCCATCGCGATGTCGAGGATGCCACCAGCATCAATCTGCGTCATGTTCGCGCCGTCGTAGGCCAGCACCGGCAGAAACGACACGAGGTCCTTTACGGCATTCTCGGGGTTGGGCTCATTCGGGGCCAGGCCGATCCCGTACTCGGACAGCTGACGCAGCGCCCGCGTCGGCGCGAAGTCGAACACGAAGCAGATCGGCTTTAGGATCTCCTCCTCGTTGGGATTGTCGCCATTCGGGTTTTTGATGGACCACGGAGACTGAACGCGAAACGCCGCTTGGAAGTAAGTCTCCGGCGATTTCAGGTTGCGGAGCATCATGATCGAGGACCATTGCGGCACGGTCACGCCGGTCGTCAGCTTGCCGCAGGATAGGGTGATCGTCTTTGTGTCGAAGCCGCTCCCGATCGCTTTGCGTACTGGCGGCAGCGCATCTAGGCCGATCCCTGCCGAAGCACCGGCAGAAACAATGACGTCGTAGTCGTGCCAGAAGGTGTTGTGCTTCTCAGCCAGCAGGTTCGCCATCGCGTGACACGCCGCCACATTGGGCAGAAACCAGAACGCGTGCTGTAGGTATGGCAGTAACCGCACATCCGAGTACGGGAATGGCGGCCGAGTGCCCGTCTTGAGACTTTCGACAGCTCGCGGTGCGTATTGGCCGCGGATGATGTCGAGCCACTTCTGTACATCGTCCTTGTACTTGAATTGAGCGCCTGTCCCGATGCCGGTCGCGGAGAAGAACTCGTTCAGATCGAATTCGTCGAACTCCCCGGCGCTTGCGATGGCCAGGAGCTCATCGGGCATCTGATATGTCAGGAGCCTCATCTGTGGCAGTGCGCCATAGGGGTTCCATTTGTCCGGATGCTTGGCAGCGAAGTCCGCTTTGGCGCGTTGCTCCTCCGTGTAGGTCCAGTTGAAGATCTGTTCCTCGATGAACTCGCCAGTTGCGAGCGCCTTGAACGGCGTTCCGGACAGATAAAGGTATGCCCGCGTCGCGATCGGCAGGAACTCGGTCTCGTCGTTGGACAAAACATTGAGGTCTTCGTTCACGCCGTCGAGGCCGGGATCATACTCCAGCTTAGCCTCCTTCTTGGCGACCGCCTCTTCCTCGCCCTCGAACAGTTCTTTCGCGGTCTCCCGCCAGGCACCGAAATGGTACTCGTCGAACACGACGAGGTCCCAGTTCACCTGGTGGAGCCACTCGTTCTTCGCCTTGATGTTCCCTGCCGCATCGCGGCCCAGGAGGTCCTGGAACGACCCGAAATAGACGACGGGCTTGGAACGATCGATCTGGGTTGGGTCGCCGCCGGAGCTCTTCGACAAGTATTGCCAGCCATCGAAATCGACGTGGCTCTCGAGGTCGGTCTGCCACGCATCCTCAACTGCGGGCTTGAAGGTGACCACGAGCACCCGCTTGGCGCCGAGCTTCTTCGCGAGTTGGTAGGTCGTGAAGGTTTTGCCGAATCGCATCTTGGCGTTCCAGAGGAACCGCGGCACCGCGTGCATGTCCTCTGCCCAGCGGGTCATGAAATAGCCGTGCGTCATGTCCACGGCCTCGGCCTGCTCCCGGCGCATCGGGAACGTCAGGTGATGGTTGCCGCTGAACTTCTTGCCAGTCCGCAGCTCGGTCAGGACGGTCTTCACGTCGCTCAGCGTGCAGCGCACCCACTCCAATTCGCTGTCCGCAAACCCTTTGCGGGCAAGGGCGGCTCGGACCTCGTGGTCGGTGAAGACTGGGCCGTCGTCCCGCTCGGCGGGTTCGTCCAACTCGATGCGGTAGTTCTTGATGGCTGCCGTCTTGAGCTGCTCGGCTACGCGCCGCTTCACATCGCGCGTCGTCTGCCCGATCTTGAGAAGGCCGGCGTGCGCATCGTCGGCGATGGAATAGGCGTAGATGCGGGGTCGGGCTTCAGGCTTCGGGGCGAGGATTTCATCGATGCTGGGCTTATGCATCGTCGCCGTCGTCCACCGAGACGTCGCCCAACAGATCGCTCGCCACTTCCATGGGGCGGACGATCTTCTCGACGAAGGCGATCTCGTCTTCCGACAGGCCGTAGTGGGCATACAGAGCTTCGTCGGTCCACGTCCGAGTCCAGTCTTGAACTGGCACGAAGGAATAGACGTAACGGGTCACGTGCTGAGAGGACTTGTGTAGCAGGATTAGGAAGCGCGTAAGGCGGCACGAAAGGTAGGAAAGCGCGCTTTCCGCCTGCTCCTTGGTGTCGAACGGGCCAATGCAAAGGTAGGTCTCGGAAGAGATAGAGTCCGGCTTTCCGATAAACGGCGTGCTGATGATCCGGTGTGGATAGGTGTCCCTATTCCCCGTACCGGGTGCTGCATAACCCACGAAGAGCTTCCATGCGCCGATTAGGCCAAGACCTGTAGTGATTGCACTTCGTGGCGTGTAGCCGATGCCACCATTCTGGTGGACCATCAAATCATCAGCAGACTGCTTCTTCTCTTTGCCTTTGAACTTGGTCTCAAGTCCGAACGGCTTTCGGGAGCTAACGAGCCTCCCAAAGCGCTGAGCTTCTGGCAATGACAAGACCTTGTCCTGCCCAGTTTCTCGCGAAACGACTTTGCGAAGAATGGAAACGCCTTCATTGTAACGAATAAAGATCTCGGCGCCTTCTTCGAGCAAGGGCCGCGTGGCCTCTGAAACCGGCCAATCCTTGAAATGCGTGGCGACCCAGCAAGGGCCGCGGTTGTCCTTGTCCCACAGGAAATAGCAGACACCGCCTTTCAGGCCCACGCCCGGGAATACGTCCGCAGCGCTCAGGAAGTCATCAATCGAGCGAAGGCGATCATCCTTCAGCATCGACTCGCGAAAGTCGTCGAGACCTTTGCCTCCGGAAAACCAGCGGGATGGGATAACCATGGTCAGGTAGCGTGGTTCGAGGTTCTTCGCCTGCTCGACGAACTTCTGGTAAATCGGGGCGGCGCTGGTTCCGTGCCCACCATCGTCCAGCTGATACGGTGGATTTCCGATGATCACGTCGAAGTGCATGTCGCCTCCAAAGAGCTCGGCAACCCGAGTCTTGATGTTGTCGGTATGAATGAATGCATAGGCGTGGGTCTCGAGTCCCTCGCCGCGGTCGAGCGATGCCTGGCTGGCGCCGCAGAACTTGCACTTTCCGTCCGTCCAAGTGTGCTCGGAGCGCTCGAACCAGATGTTTCCAGCGTCACTATTGAAGCGCCTAGTCACGGAGTGCGCGCCATTGGCATGCTTCGAGCAATAGACGCTGCGTCGCGCCAGCATGGCGGTCAGTTGGGTAATGCCGATGCCGAACACCTGCTGCGACAGGATATGGTCAACGCGTTCCCGAAGGTCCGGGATTTCGTCAGCCAGCCCCGCGGTGAGGCGGACGGCGATTTCGCGAAGGAACACGCCAGACTTGGCGAAGGGGTCCAGAAACTTCACATTCCGGTCGGCCCAGATGTTCGCGCCGTCGTGCCCTGCCGCCCAAGCCTCCGCAAGTGTATCAAGCATCCGGTTCGCGAACTCGGGTGGCGTGAAGACCTCGTCGTTCGACAGGTTCGCGATGCAGGTCAGCACGTCGGGATTGCGCCCACGCAGGGCAAAGCCAGCCCGCACGCTCATGCAGCCTCCATCGGCGTGCCACCGCAGCCAGCGGCGAGGTCGCGGACCGTCATCGGCGGGTAGGTCCTGATTGGGGTGAAGAGCTCATGCTTGCCGAGATGCGCGAACAACGATCCTTCCGCGCTGAACCTTGATGAGCCAGTAAGGACGTCTAGGCGGAAGTCGCGCCGCTGGAACTTGCCCCTGCCGATATAGCCCCATTCGGCGAATGTGATCGGCTCACTGTCATGCCTTCGCATCGTGACCGCGTCACCATGGAGGAGATTGCACGACAGCACGAAGGATGCGGCGCGATACAAGTCGTCCGATGTATCCAAACCGAGATAGTCCGAAAATATCTCGATCAGGTTTGCCCGGCACTCAGCGAGGTTGTCTTCGAGCAGTTCAATGCCGTAGATGCACATTAAGCCTAGAAGCGCATAATGCCTCTTCTCGAAATCAGATTTCCCGAATTTGATTTCGACGGCGGCAAGCTTTCGCTGCAGAACTCGAACCAGAAAATTGCCACTCCCGCAGGCCGGTTCGAGAAAACGTGAGTCAATTCTGTCCGTCTCTTCCTTGACAAGGTCGAGCATGGCATCGACCAGCCATGGCGGCGTGAACACTTCGCCATGGTCGGCAACTCGTTTCTTTGATCTTATCAGGCTCATGTTCTAATGATGGCAGCTTGGCTCGACCCGGTAAACATGAGATGAGCGCCTCGCGATATGTTTGCGGCCTATGCGGTCGAGAAGCGTGCAGATCGGAGGACCGCGCGGGTAGAGATACTCCCCGTATTGCTATCTCCCAGACCCGGCAGGTTGCCAAGCGTTCCTCATCGCGTCCACTTCGAGCGGGGTTTGCCCTAGTTCACCACGCCGGGCGTCACGGCGAGCGCAGACTGCTTTGCCTGCCTGACGACTTTGGCTTCCTTTGCTCCGACCCAAAGTTCGATTTCTGTTCCATCACGCCGAACGCCACCGGCGTCGAAGTGTTCAGGGCGACCTCGGAAGAACATCGCAATACCAGTGCCTTGAAAGCTATTCACCAAATCGGCGCAGTCATGAGGTCCGGAGAATATCGGCCTTGAGAGAACGCTTCCGGGCCACCGCGCACCGGGGCCAGTGCTCAGCCCCTCCCGCATAACCCTAGAAAACAACGGAAAAATCCGGCCGCAGCTGAATCGGGAGAACGCTTTAGCGAAGGCAAGTGGCGGAGAGAGAGGGATTCGAACCCTCGAGACGGTTTCCCGCCTACACGCGTTCCAGGCGTGCGCCTTCGACCACTCGGCCACCTCTCCGTCGGCACGGGCTGAAGGGCCCGGCGAGTCGGGCGGCACTATAGTCATGGCGGGCGGGCAGGCAAGAGGGGTCATGCGGATTGTCCGGTGCTCGGACGCCTGAACGTTGGGGACGACGCGCCCCGTGACGGGCGCTGAGAGTTTTTTCGGCTTTCTTCGAGCCGTGCGGCGGCGCTAAACCTTTGCTGCGAAGCGCGGCGAGACGCTTCCTGCTTCGGCGTGCCGCCGGGGCCAATTGAAAGACCGTCGGGGGCATGATGCGACTTCTTTTCCGGTTCCTCAGCCTGATCGCGCTCGTCGTCGCGGTGATCGCGGGCGTCATCGACGCGATCCAGTCGGTTGCGGCGGACCGGCTCGTCCTCACCCCGCTCCGGGCTGCCTGGAGCGATGTCAGCCCGGCGACGCTGGCCGCGCTGGAAGACTGGGTGCTCGCGCATTTGCCGGCGGCGTTCTGGGATCCGGGCCTCAGGCTGATTCTGGGGCAACCGGCGACGGCGGTATTGCTGGCGCTCGCCTTCCTGCTCTATCTCCTCGGCCATCGCCGGCGCCAGCGGGCAAGCCGCTTCTCCTGGCGCCGATAGTTCCTATATTCAGGGTCATGTCCATTCGCCGCGCGAGGGAGAACCGACGATGTTCCTGATCGACATGTTCAACAAGAAGACGACGATGCCCGACCGCGCCAGCGCGCTCAAGGGCCGGGAAACGCCGATCGAGACGGCGACGACCCATTTCGTCAACGGCCACGCGCTGCACCCGCCCTACCCTGACGGCCTCAAACAGGCGATGTTCGCCATGGGATGTTTCTGGGGCGTGGAACGGCTCTTCTGGCAATTGCCGGGGGTCCATGTCACGGCGGCCGGCTATGCCGGCGGCTTCACACCGAACCCGACCTACCACGAGACCGTGACGGGCCAGACCGGTCACGCGGAAGTGGTGCTCGTCGTCTACGATCCGAAGGTGATCGGCTACGACCATCTGCTCAAGGTCTTCTGGGAGGAACACGATCCGACCCAGGGCATGCGGCAGGGCAACGACATCGGCACGACCTATCGTTCGGCGATCTACACGTTCGACGATGCCCAGCAGGAAGCGGCGGAGGCGTCCCGGCGCCGCTATCAGGCCGCTCTGGAAGCGGCCGGACGCTCCGGGCGGATCACGACCGAGATCGCGCCGGCCAGCGCTTTCTACTTCGCCGAGGAATACCATCAGCAGTATCTCGCCAAGAATCCAGGTGGCTATTGCGGATTGCGCGGAACCGGCGTCGCCTGCGCGGGTGAGGCGGCGATCTGACCCGCCCGCGCCTGTGGCGCAAAGTTGTCTGACTGGTCAAATTTTCGCGTGATCTTTCAAAATCGGCATGCAAGGATGCCGCACCGGCGGTCGGCAACGGCCTCCGACGCAATTGCCGTGACGGCCGGCCAACGGCCGCGGGGTGGGACCGAAACCAACGCAACAACAACCACAGGGTGAACACATGAAGCGCACGCTCATCAGTCTTTTTGCGCTCGCCGCCATGTCGACGACGGCATTGGCACAGGACGAGATTTCGCCGGCCATCATCTATGACCTCGGCGGCAAGTTCGATAAATCCTTCAACGAGGCCGCCTATACGGGCGCGCAGCGCTTCTCCGAGGAAACCGGAATCGAATATCGCGAATTCGAGATTCAGAACGACGCCCAGCGCGAGCAGGCGCTGCGCCGCTTCATCCGCGACGGCAACAACCCGATCGTCATGGCCGGCTTCAACTGGGCTGCCGCGCTTGAAAAGATCGCCGCGGAAAACCCGGACACCGATTTCGCCATCATCGACGCGGTCGTCGACCTGCCGAATGTGCGTTCGGTGGTCTTCAAGGAAGAGGAAGGCTCCTACCTCGTCGGCATGCTGGCGGCGCTGAAGTCTGAATCGGGCACCGTCGGGTTTGTCGGCGGGATGGATGTCCCGTTGATCCGCAAATTCGCCTGCGGCTATGTCGGCGGCGTCAAGGCGGCCAATGCCGATGCGACGGTCATCGAAGCGATGACGGGCACGACGCCGGAGGCCTGGAACGATCCGGTGCGCGGCGGTGAGATCACCCGCTCGCAGATCAGCCAGGGCGCCGATGTGGTCTATCACGCGGCCGGCGGCACCGGCGTCGGCGTCTTGCAGGCGGCAGCGGACGAAGGCGTCTTCGGGATCGGCGTCGATTCCAACCAGAACGCGCTGCATCCCGGAAGCGTCCTGACTTCGATGGTCAAGCGCGTCGACGTCGCGGTCGAAGAAGCCTTCACCGATGCGATGAACGGCGAATTCGACTATGGCGTCACCTCGCTCGGACTTGCCGAAGACGGTGTCGCCTACGCCGTGGACGAGAACAACGAGGAACTCATCACCGACGAGATGCAGGCAGCCGTGGAAGAAGCCAAGGCAGCGATCATCGCCGGCGAGATCGAAGTGCACGACTACATGTCGGATGACAGCTGCCCCTATTGAGGGCGGCAATCCGCAAGGAATGCGAAAAAGGGGCCCTCGGCCCCTTTTTCTTTTGCGGACCGGTTCAGAGAAGAAGCTCAGTAATGCGGCGGCCGGGTCACAGCGGGCGCCTCGATGCTCGCCTCCTCAAGCGACAGGAAACGCTCGGTCAGCCGGTCGAGCTTGGCCCTCAGTTGCTCGGTCACCTTCCACTGTTCGGCAAGCTGGTCGGACAATTCCTCGATCGTCAGCGCCTGATGCGCCGCGCGCTCTTCCAGCGCTATCAACCGCTCTTCTGTCGTCGTCAAAGCGCGATCTCCTGAAGTTTCGAGCGCCAGATGCCGTCGAGAGGACGCGGGCGGCGGCTGACGCGGTCGACATACACATGCACGAAACGGCCTTGCGCAGCGGCCCGTTCCTCCGTCGCACGGAAAAGCGCGATGCGATAGCTGACGGACGACGTCCCAATCCGCTCGGTGGCAATTCCCGCCGTCACCTGATCAGGAAACGCCATCTCCGCGAAATAGTGGCACCCGGTCTCGACCACCAGTCCCACCGTCTCTCCCGCCTTGACATCCAGAAGGCCGGCCTCGATCAGCCAGCCGTTGATGGCCGTATCGAACAGCTGGTAATGCACGACGTTGTTCATATGGCCATACTGGTCATTGTCGGCCCAGCGGGTCTGCATCGGCCTGAAGCATCTGAACGCATTTCGCTTGTAAGGCTCGGGACGGGGCATCGCTCACCGGATCGTGACTTGAAACTCGGCGGCCGCCGAATGAGAGGCGGCCCGCATGGCTTCGGGAAACTGGACTTTCTGGGAAGAACTGTCGAGAGTGGAAAACCGATTGTTGCGCTGAAGCTTCGGCTGCGCGAGATTGGCGCAATTCCGACGATCAAAGCGGTTTGGCATGAATGAATTAGCTATCGAGTTGCGCGGCATCAACAAGAGCTTCGGCCCGGTGCAGGCAAACCGCGACATCAGTCTCAAGGTGCGCAAAGGCACGATCCACGGGATCATCGGCGAGAACGGCGCCGGCAAGTCGACGCTGATGTCGATCCTCTACGGCTTCTACCAGGCCGACAGCGGTGAGATCGTGGTGGACGGCAAGCCTGTGCACATCGTCGATCCGAACGGCGCGATCGCGGCCGGTATCGGGATGGTCCATCAGCACTTCATGCTGGTCGACAATTTCACGGTTCTTGAGAACGTGATGCTGGGCGCCGAAGACAGCCAGATCCTGAACAAGGGCATCGCCCGTGCGCGCGAAGAACTGAAACGCCTGGAACGCGATTATGCGCTCGAAGTCGACCCGGATGCGGTGATCGAGGAGATCCCCGTCGGGCTGCAGCAGCGCGTGGAAATCCTCAAGGCGCTTTATCGCGGCGCCGACATCCTGATCCTGGACGAGCCGACAGGGGTCCTGACCCCGCCGGAGGCCGACCACCTGTTCCGTATCCTCGAACAGTTGAAGACGCAGGGAAAGACGATCATCTTCATCACGCACAAGCTGCGCGAGATCATGGCGATCACCGACGAGGTCTCGGTGATGCGTCAGGGCGAGATCGTCGGCACACGCCACACCTCGGAGACATCGGTGGAAGAACTGGCGAGCCTCATGGTTGGCCGGCGGGTTCTTCTGCAGGTGGAGAAGGACGCGGCCACACCCGGCGACGTCAAGCTTTCTGTGCGCAACCTGACGGCCAAGGATTCGCGCGGCGTGACAGTGGTCGACGACGTCTCCCTCGATGTGCGGGCAGGAGAAATCGTCGGCATTGCAGGCGTGGCCGGCAACGGTCAGTCGCAGCTCCTCGAAACCATCGCCGGCATTCGCACCGCGGTTTCGGGCGAGGTCATGCTGAACGGCCGGCCGGTGGACATTTCCGGCAAGGCAGATCCCGGCGAGCTTCGCACACGCGGCCTTGCCCACGTCCCCGAGGATCGCCACCACATGGGGCTGATCCTGGAATTCGAGGAATGCGAGAGCGCCATTCTCGGCTATCACGGTCAGAAGCAATACCTGAACGGTTCATTCCTCGATGCCGCGGCGATCCGTGCCGACGCGGAAGAAAAGATCCGCAAATACGATATCCGCCCGGCCAATGCCCGGTTGAAGACCGCCAACTTTTCCGGCGGCAACCAGCAGAAGATCGTGCTCGCCCGCGAGATGGAACAGGACCCGGACGTCCTCATCATCGGCCAGCCGACGCGCGGCGTCGATGTCGGAGCGATCGAATTCATCCACAAGCGCATCATCGAGATGCGCGACGCGGGCAAGGCCGTGCTGCTGGTCTCGGTGGAGCTCGACGAGATCCGTGCGCTTTCCGATCGCATCCTGGTGATGTTCGCGGGGCGCATCGTCGGTGAACGCGATGGCGATGCGGCAGAAGGCGAACTTGGCCTGCTGATGGCCGGCGTTGAAGAGAAGGAGGCGGCGGAGTAAGGCATGGCGACTCCCTACGCGAAACTGCCCGGCTGGGTGGATTACGGACTGATCCCTCTCTTGAATCTCGTCGTTGCCTTCGCCGTTGCGGGGCTCGTCGTCCTGCTGGTCGGCGAAAGCCCGTTTCGCGCGGCCTATCTGCTGCTCGACGGCGCCTTCGGCTATGGCGAGGGCATCGGCTTCACACTCTACTACGCAACGACCTTCATCTTCACCGGCCTTGCCGTCGCCGTCGCGTTCCATTGCCGGCTGTTCAATATCGGCGGCGAGGGCCAGGCCTATGTCGGCGGCATCGGGGTGGCGCTCGTCTGTCTCACCTTCGACAACATCCTGCCCTGGTACCTGACATTCGTTCTGGCCACGATCGGCGCGGCGATCTGCGGCGCCGCCTGGGCGTTCATCCCTGCCTATTTCCGGGCGACGCGCGGCAGCCACATCGTCATCACGACGATCATGTTCAACTTCATCGCCTCCAGCCTGATGATCTACCTTCTGGTCGAGGTGCTGAAGCCGGCCGGGCAGATGTCGCCGCAGACCCGGACGTTTGCAGAGGGCGGGCAGTTGCCGAAGCTCGACTGGCTGCTCGCCATATTCGGACTCGACATCGGCGGCGCTCCGTTCAACTTCTCGTTCCTGCTGGCGATCGCCGCGTCGATCTTCGTGTGGGTGCTGATCTGGCGCACCAAGCTCGGATACGAGATACGCACCATGGGCTTTTCGGAAAAGGCGGCACGCTATGCCGGCATCAATGAGGTCCGGATCATCGTCATTGCGATGCTGATTTCAGGGGCCCTCGCCGGCATGATGGCCCTCAATCCGATCATGGGCGAGCAGGCGCGCATGCAGCTCGACTTCGTAGCTGGCGCCGGCTTCGTCGGCATCGCGGTCGCGCTCATGGGACGCTCACATCCTGCCGGCATCATCCCGGCGGCCATCCTTTTCGGCATGCTCTACCAGGGCGGCGCGGAGATATCCTTCGAGATGCCGCAGATTTCGCGCGACATGATCGTCATCATCCAGGGGCTGGTGATCCTTTTCGCCGGCGCTCTCGAAAACATGTTCCGCCCGGCGCTCTCCCGCTTCTTCGGTGCGCGCGCCATGCGAACCAAACCGGTCCGCGTTGGGAGTGCCGGCTGATGGACATGCTGCTGTTGACGCTGGAATCCACCCTGCGGCTGTCGGTTCCGCTGCTCCTTGCCGCGTTGGCAGGGCTCTTTTCCGAACGCTCGGGCATCTTCGACATCGGCCTTGAAGGCAAGATGCTGGGCGCGGCGTTCGCCGGCGGCGCGGCGGCGGCCACCTTCTCGTCGGCCCTGATGGGCCTGCTCGCCGCACTTGTCGTGTCGGTGGCATTGTCTCTCGTTCACGGCTTCGCCTCGATCACGCAGAGGGGCAATCAGATCGTATCGGGCGTCGCCATCAACTTCATCGCCATGGGAACGACCGTCATCCTCGGCCAGGCATGGTTTCAGCAGGGAGGGCGTACACCGGCACTTTCATCTGCCGGCCGCCTCAACACGGTGGAATTGCCGTTTGCGCAGGCCGTGGCGGACGTCCCGGTTCTGGGCCCGATCTATTCCGACCTGCTCTCCGGCCATCCGCTCTTGATGTATTTCGCCTTCGCGATGGTGCCGATCTCCTGGTGGGTGCTCTACCGTACAAGGTTCGGCCTGCGTCTGAGGGCGGTCGGCGAGAATCCGGGAGCCGTGGATACCGCCGGCATCTCGGTGACCTGGCTGCGCTACCGCGCGGTCATCTGCTGCGGGATCCTTTGCGGCTTCGCCGGCGCCTATCTCTCCATGGCGCTGACGGCGGGCTTCGTGAAAAACATGACGGCCGGCAAGGGCTACATCGCGCTCGCCGCGCTGATCTTCGCCAAGTGGCGGCCAGTGCCGGTGATGTATGCCTGCCTGCTTTTCGGCTTCCTCGATGCTGTCGGGATCCGCATGCAGGGACGGCCGCTGCCGCTCATCGGTGAAGTGCCCGTGCAACTGATCCAGGCCCTGCCCTATATCCTGACAGTGATCCTTCTGGCAGGTTTCATCGGCAAGGCCGTTCCGCCGAAGGCCGGCGGCGTGCCCTATGTGAAAGAGCGTTGATCCATGGCCGATGACCTGTTCAAGACGGCGCGCGAGGCCATGGGCCGCGCGCACGCGCCCTATTCGAAATTTCCCGTCGGGGCCGCCATTCGCGCCGATGACGGAAAGGTCTATGCCGGCGCGAATATCGAGGTGATTTCCTTTCCGGAAGGCTGGTGCGCGGAGACGACCGCCATCGGCCACATGGTCATGGCAGGCGGCAGGCGCATTGAGGAAGTGGCCGTCATTGCCGAGAAGATGGCGCGATGCACCCCTTGCGGCGGGTGCCGCCAGCGGCTCGCCGAGTTCGGCACGCCTGACACCAGGATTCACCTTTGCGACGCGAGCGGGATCGTCGAGACGGTGACGCTGGCCGAACTCCTGCCGCTGGCCTTCGACAGCGAGGCGCTGAAATGAAATACGCGGCCGAGATCCTCAACGAGAAGCTCGATGGGCTGAAACCTGAAACCGCGATCGTGCTCGGCTCGGGGCTCGGCGGTCTGGTGGACAGCCTGGAGGACGCGGTCTCGGTCCCCTATCAGACGATCGCCGGGTTTCCCGGAAGCGGTGTCTCCGGCCATGCCGGCAAGCTTGTCGGGGGTCGGCTGGCCGGCCGCCCCATCGTCATGCTCGCCGGACGGGTCCACTACTATGAAAAGGGCGAGGCGGCGGCGATGCGTCCGGTGCTGGAGACGGTTCAGGCACTGGGGGTTGCCAACCTGATCCTGACCAACGCGGCCGGCTCGGTGCGCGAGGACATGCCGCCCGGCTCGGTGATGCGAATAACCGACCACATCAACTATTCCGGCATGAACCCGCTGATCGGCGAGGAAAGCGACGCCGGTTTCGTCGGCATGACGAGCGCCTATGATGCCGCGCTCGGCAAGAAGATGAACGAAGCGGCCGGACGTGCCGGGGTTGAACTGCACGAGGGCGTCTACATGTGGTTCTCGGGACCGAGTTTCGAGACGCCGGCGGAAATCCGGATGGCCCGCACGCTTGGTGCCGATGCGGTCGGCATGTCGACGGTGCCCGAGGTCATCATGGCGCGGTTTCTCGGCCTGAAGGTGGCCGCGGCCTCGGTCATCACCAATCTCGGCGCCGGCATGACCGGCAGCGAACTCAGCCACCAGGAAACCAAGGACATGGCCCCCATCGGCGGCGAGCGTCTGGCCCGGGTGCTAACGGATATGATGCGAAACGGAGATGCCTGACATGGCCGATGAGTTGAAGGTGACGGCGGCCAAGGCGCTCTCTCTTCTGGACCTGACCGACCTGACCGACACATGCGACTCCGCGGCGATCGCCAAGCTTTGCGCCGATGCGCGCGGGTCGGATGGCGCGGTCGCGGCAATTTGCATATGGCCACGCTTCGTCGCGGAAGCCCGCTCGATCCTCGGATCGGACAGCGAAGTGAAGATCGCCACGGTGGTCAACTTCCCATCGGGCGACATGGCCGTCTCGGATGTGATCGCGCAGACGGTCCAGGCAATCGCCGACGGTGCCGACGAGATCGATCTGGTCATCCCTTATCGCGCCCTGCTCGCCGGCGAGGAAGAGCCGGTGAAGGCTATGGTCGGCGCAATCCGCAGTGTGTGCACCGATCGGATCCTGCTCAAGGCCATTCTGGAAACGGGCGAACTTCGCGACCGGGCCCTCATCCGCAATGCCGCGCATTTGGCGATCTCGGCCGAAGCAGACTTCATCAAGACGTCGACCGGAAAGGTGCCTGTCAACGCGACGCTCGAATCGGCCGACATCATGCTGACCGCGATCCGCGAAAGCGGCCGGGACGTCGGCTTCAAGGCGGCCGGCGGCGTGCGCACAGTCGAGGACGCGGCGGCCTATCTCGATCTTGCCGAAACTGTCATGGGTCGCGGCTGGCCGACGCCGTCGACCTTCCGGTTCGGAGCGTCGGGGCTGCTCGACGATATCCGGGCAAAGCTCCACGACACCTCGCCCGCCACCCCGTCGGAGAGCGCCTATTGAGCATGCTGCCGCAGGAATTGATCCGGAAGAAGCGCGACGGTGGCCGTCTCGACGCAGGCGATATCGCCGATTTCATCAAGGGCATCACGGACGAGACGATCTCGGAGGGCCAGATCGCCGCTTTCGCCATGGCGGTCTTCTTCCAGGGCCTTCAGTCCGAAGAGGCGGTGGCCCTGACGCTCGCCATGCGCGATTCGGGCGATGTGCTCGAGTGGCCGGGCCTTGACCGACCGGTCACCGACAAGCATTCGACGGGCGGTGTGGGCGACAATGTCTCGCTGATGCTGGCGCCGATCGTGGCAGCCTGCGGCGGCGCCGTGCCGATGATCTCGGGCCGGGGCCTCGGCCATACCGGCGGCACGCTCGACAAGATGGAATCGATCCCCGGCTACAGCGTGATGCCGGACAATGCGCTTTTCAGGCGAACGGTCGAAGAGGTGGGCTGCGCCATTATCGGTCAGACCGGGGCCCTCGCACCGGCCGACAAGCGCTTCTACGGCATCCGGGACGTTACGGCCACGGTGGAATCGATCCCGCTGATCACCGCCTCCATTCTTTCCAAGAAGCTCGCCGCCGGGCTCGGCTCGCTGGTGCTGGACGTCAAATGCGGCAACGGGGCATTCATGGACGATCCAGCCAAGGCCGAGGCATTGGCACGATCGCTCGTCACGGTGGCGAACGGTGCCGGGCTGCCGACGCATGCCCTGATAACCGCCATGGACCAGCCGCTCGCATCGGCGGCAGGCAATGCGGTGGAAGTGCGCAACGCTGTAGACTTCCTCAGCGGACGCCACCGCGATGCGCGGCTGGAAGCTGTCACCATGGCGCTTGCCGCCGAGATGCTCCTGCTGTCGGGCTGTGCTGGCGACCGGCAGGACGCGGACCGGCGCGCCCAAGAGGCTCTTACAAGCGGCAGGGCGGCGGAAATCTTCGGCAAGATGGTCGCCGCCCTCGGCGGACCGGGCGACTTCGTCGAGCGCGCCGAAACGCATCTTCCCGCCGCGCCAATCGTCCGGGACGTCGTGGTCAAGACGGCCGGAACGGTTGAGGCAGTCGACACGCGCGGCATCGGGGTCGCGGTGATCGTCCTTGGTGGCGGACGGCGCCGCGCGGCCGACAGGATCGATCCGAGCGTCGGGATCAGCGGCCTTGCCGCGATCGGCTCCTCATTGGAAAGGGGCGACGCCATCGCCCGCATTCATGCGCGCGACGAGAGCGCAGCGGACGCGGCCGAAAAGGCCGTCAGGGACGCCTACCGTTTCGGCGATCGGCCGACGCCCTTCGACGCCGTGATCCGCAGGATCGATGGGATATAGACCATTCCGCTCGAGCGGAAGCGGTCTCATCACTCAGTCCATCATCAAGAGTTCGCCGTTTTCGACGCGATAGGTTTCAAGACGGCTCATGAAGCTCATGCCGACGAGCGTTATGGCGAGGTTGGCGTCCTCGAGCACGAAGGCCTCGACATCCTCCACGCGGATCGGCCCGATCTCCATGCGGTCGAGCGTGACACGGGCGGCCCGCGTCTCGCCATTGGCCGTGCTGACGCCGAAGGTGAAGGCATCGCCGGCCGGCGCCACACCAAGCTTGCGGGCCGTCGACATGTTCATCGCGACATAGGTCGCGCCGGTGTCGACCAGTCCTTCGACGGTGCGCCCGTTGATGCGGAACTGGCCATTGAAATGCCCCTGGGCATCGGGCGCAATGCGCATGGAGCGTCCGCCGGCATAGCTTGCGCGGTATGCCGGCTGTGCATCCGCCTCCAGCCGCGCCTGCGCCTGTTGCGCCGCCGTTGCGGCGTCCGCCGCTTCCGTTTGGCGCCGGGCCTCCAGCGTCTCCTGCATGCGGGACGCATAGTGCGGCAACGCA
Source organism: Neopararhizobium haloflavum (assembly GCF_002750855.1). Classification (GTDB taxonomy): domain Bacteria; phylum Pseudomonadota; class Alphaproteobacteria; order Rhizobiales; family Rhizobiaceae; genus Georhizobium; species Georhizobium haloflavum. Next base: position 346,351 of record NZ_NWUC01000003.1, read on the forward strand.
GCCAGGAGGCTTGCGCCGAGCACCGTGCAAACGACCAGTCGGATCATGTCAGCCACCGCCCTTTCCCAAGACGGCAAGCTCATCATGCGATCGCTAAGAAGCCCCTAATGCGGCCGGTTCGATCGGGCCGGCGGTTAACGCGGCCCTAACGCACGCTCTATTTCGTGCCGTACATCCGGTCGCCGGCATCGCCGAGGCCGGGAACGATATAGCCCTTTTCGTTCAACCGCTCATCGACGGCGGCCGTGTAGATCGGGACATCCGGGTGCGCGTCACGGAAATTGCGGATGCCTTCCGGCGCCGCCAGCAGGCAGAGAAAGCGGATATTGCGCGCGCCCCGCTCCTTCAGCTTCTCGATGGACGCGATGGAGGAGTTTCCGGTCGCCAGCATCGGGTCGACGACGATCACCAACCGGTTGGACACGTCCTCCGGCGCCTTGAAGTAATACTCGATCGCCTCCAGCGTCTCATGGTCCCGGTAGACGCCGATATGGGCGACGCGCGCCGAGGGCACGAGATCGAGCATGCCTTCCAGAAGGCCGTTGCCGGCGCGCAGTATGGAGGCGAAGACGAGTTTCTTGCCCTCCAGCCTGGGCGCCTGCATTTCCATCAACGGCGTCTCGATCGTCTCCATCGTGAGTTCGAGATCGCGCGTCACCTCGTAGCAGAGCAATGTCGAGATTTCGCGGAGCAGGCGTCTGAAGCTGGCTGTCGACGTGTCCTTCTGGCGCATGATCGACAGTTTGTGCTGAACCAGGGGGTGGTCGATGATCGTGACGCCGTCCATGAATGACCTCTGTCTTTGTTGTTGTGCCTGCCTTGCCTCCTTAAGCCACAGAAGGCGGCAGCGCGACAAGGCGCGAGCAAGACGATTTCAGATCCGCGTCACGAGCGTCCTGCGCGTCTCCTCGTCGACGAAGGCGGCCTCGATCGCGGTGCGTGTCACGGCGCGCAGCGCATCGTCGTTCAGGCCGAAGTGCCGCGATGCGGTCTCGTACTCTCGGGCGAGCGAGGTATGGAAGAACGGCGGATCGTCGGAATTGAGCGTCAGCCGCACGCCGGCTTGAGCGAGCGCCGTGAAAGGATGGCTTTCGAAATCGGGAAAGACCTTCAGCGCGATGTTGGAGCCGGGGCAGACCTCAAGCACCGTGCCGGCCTTGGCGAGACGATCGACCAAAGCGCGATCCTCGATGGCGCGCACACCGTGGCCGATGCGCGCGGGGCGTATGTGATTGAGCGCATCGCGCACGCTGTCGGCACCGCAAAGTTCGCCGGCGTGGATGGTGATGGCGAGGCCGCCGTCGCGGGCAATGTCGAAGGCGTCGGCGAAATCGGCAACGCGGCCGGATCGCTCATCGCCCGCCATGCCGAAGCCGGTGACGAGGCGATGCGGCCTTGTGGCGGCAAAGCGTGCCGCGCCTGCGACGGCGTTAGCGCCGAAATGACGGACACCGACGACGATCATGCGGCTTTCGATGCCATATGCTGCCCGCGCCCGTTCCATGCCCGCGCCGAGGCCGTCGAGATAGGCCTCGGGCGCCAGCCCGGCCGAGCGGGCATGGTCGGGCGAAACGAAGATCTCGCTGTAGATCGCGCCGGCCTCGGCCAGTTCGCGCAGATAGGTCTCGGCGAGCAGCGCATAATCCTCCTCGCAGCGAAACAGCCCGGCAGCTGCATCATAGGCGGCGAGGAAGCTGGTGAAATCGTCCCAGACGTATCGATCGTCGCGAATGAAGGGGCTGATGTCGACACCGTACTTATCCGCTTGAGCACGGGCGAGCGACGGTACGATTGCCCCTTCGATGTGGCAATGAAGCTCGGCCTTCGCGATGGCCGCCGTCACAGGAACGACCGCCCGTGCTTGCCGCGCGGCAGCCTGAGGTGGGCGGCGATGCTTTCACCGATGTCAGCGAACGTGTCGCGAACGCCGATGGAACGGGCGAAGACGCCGGGCCCATAGGCCAGCACCGGGACCCGCTCGCGGGTGTGGTCGCTGCCGCGCCACGTCGGGTCGCAGCCATGATCGGCGGTGATCAGCACGACATCGCCGGGCTTCAGCTTCTCGTCGATCTCAGGCAGGCGGGCGTCGAAGGCTTCCAGCGCGGCGGCGTAGCCCGGCACATCGCGGCGATGGCCGTAGAGCATGTCGAAATCGACGAAATTGGTGAAGACGATATCGCCGTCCTGCGCATCGTCGATCGCTTCCAGCGTCTTGTCGAAAAGCGCCATGTTGCCGGACGCCTTGCGCAGGTCGGTGACGCCCTGATGGGCGAAGATGTCACCGATCTTGCCGACCGCCAGGACGCCACGACCCGCCTCCTTTGCCCGGTCGAGCAATGTCGGCTCGGGCGGCAGCACGGAATAATCGCGACGATTGCCGGTGCGCTCGAAATTGTCCGAGCGGGTGCCGACGAACGGTCGGGCGATGACGCGGCCGATATTGAGCGGATCGACGATCGCGCGCACCGTCTCGCAGAGCGCATAGAGCCGGTCGAGCCCGAAATGCGTTTCGTGGGCGGCGATCTGGAAGACGCTGTCGGACGAGGTGTAGCAGATCGGCTTTCCCGTTCGCACGTGCTCCTCACCGAAGGCTTCGATGATCGCGGTGCCCGATGCGTGGCAATTGCCGAGAATGCCCGGAATGTCGCCCTTCTCGCAAATCTCGGCGACGAGCTCGGCGGAGAAGGCCTCGCCTTCCTGCGGGAAATAGCCCCAGTCGAAGTCGACCGGCACACCGGCGATTTCCCAGTGGCCGGAGGGGGTGTCCTTGCCGCGCGAAACCTCGCTGGCCGCGCCATAGATCGCTTTCGGCCGGTCGCGCGTCTTCAGGCTCTCGGGCGTCGACCCGCGGGCAAGGCGCATGGCGTGTCCGAGGCCGAGCGCGGTGAGGTTGGGCAGTTCAAGCGGCCCTTCGCGAAGGCCCGCCCGGTCGCCGGCGCCGAAGGCACAGAACTCGGCGATGTGACCGAGCGTGTCGGCCCCCTCGTCACCGAAGGCCGGCGCGTCGGGCGCACCGCCAATGCCGACGGAATCAAGAACGAACAGGAACGCGCGTGCCATGGTGCAATGCCTCTCAAGCCTCGAAACCGAGGAAGAAAGACTCTTAAGCGAAGGTCAGCACCCATCGCAAGGCAGGTCCGATCCGAGGCGCGGACGCAAGTGGTAAGTCTTGCCCATGTCGATGGCGGTCATCGTCTTGCCGGTGATCGGAAACGAGGTGATCATGTCGTGGCGATAGGCGATCTCGCTGCGCACGTAGAAGGCGCCGGCGATGCGCAGACTGTCCGGTATCTCCACCTCGTCGCCATTCTCATAGGCGCGGCGCCCGCCCTCGTTGTCGGGCATCCACGACCAATCGATGGTCGCTTCGCCGTCCTCGTCGACGGCGATGCCGGTCAGCTTCAACTGGATCGGATCGACGTCATAGGGCGCCATGATGGACTGGGCGACATTGACCATCGGCGGAAGGTCGGACTTTTCCAGCGTGCTGCGCTGGGTGATCAGGTCGCCGACGGTGCTGGTGGCGCGGGCGAGCTTCTTGTTGACCGACATGGCGACCGACATTTCCACCGCGCCGATGTAGAGCACGATCATGACCGGTGCGATGAAGGCGAACTCGATGGCGCCAACGCCGCGCCGGTCGCGCCATAAGCGCGAAAGAATGCCGCCTGGAGTTTTTCGTGTCTCGCGCATCCGCTCAGCTCCCCGCCGCCGCGACCGCATTGCCGTATTCCTCGTTCTGGAAAGCGGCGGTGCCGACGATGAGATAGTCGGTCGGCATCGACCCATCGGCCGGGCGGATGTTGGTGATGTGAGGGCGGATCAGGTCGGTGATGATCTGCCAGCGGTAATAGGCGCGCACCATGTTGATCTTGCCCGAGCCGAGCGGGGCGAAGTCGAACTCGGTGCGGTCGAGATCGCCATAGGGGCGATCGCCGACGCGCGGAATGGCGACCGGGATCTGCGAGAAATTCTGAAAGCCGCGCACGTCGAGATAAAGCCGGTCTTCCGAACAATCCAGCATGATCTCTATCTCGGCGCAGAAAGCATCGCGGAAGGCGGCTTCGTCCATGTAGGACGACCTTGCCGGATCGTCGAAGGTGATCTGCCCGGTGCGCAGCTGGCGGCCGAGCGTGTCGACGGCGTTGTCGAGCACCTGCTCGGCGGCATAGGCGACACAGGATTCGATGATGGCGAAAAGCAGCAGGAAGAACGGGATCGCCAGCATGGCGAACTCGATCGCCGCGACACCGTCCTGCGAGCGGCGAAACCGGGCGACGAGATCGGCCGGCGATCGCGCCCGCGCCGAACGGCCCTTGCCCATGGTGGCGTTCATCTGATCAAACCCCGCAGCCTTGCTTCATGCAGGCCGCAGAATAGGAAAAACGCCTTTACAATCCGTAATGGCAATGGCTCGCATTGCACCGATTGTCATTTTCGAACGGTGCGGCGGCGAGTGCCGGTTCGAAGCGCTAGTTGACCGGCGCGTTGCGCACGGTGGATTCGCAGCCGGGCGAACAGGTCAGCATCGTGGGATCGGTGTTGCGGTAGACGCGCAGCGTATCGGCATTGTCGCGCGAGACGACGACCCGCTCGTCGACCAGCGCGTTGCCGGCGCCGTCGATGATGACGAGATTGGTCGCACCGAATGAACGGCCGGTCAGGACGATGGTCTGCGGATCGCTGACGGTGACGTCGGCAATCTCGGGATTGCCGATGATGACCTTGCTGACCGAGCGGTCGAGTTTCAGGATGCGCGCGTGATCCATCATGACGCGGATGTCGCTGTCGGCCGCAGCGGGCGCGGCGCCGCAAAGCAACGCGGCGAAAGCGAGCGATGCCGCATATCTCAGCGCGCAACTTGCCAGATGGACCATGTCTTCACCCCTTCGCCATTCGCACGGCGCGCGCGAATTGAGGCTGCGTGCCGCTTGAACGACCATCGCGCAGAATGGTGAATGAAGGCTTAAGGCCATCTCCGCCCGGCCGGCTCCGCCATTGCGTCATCGATCTCTCAATCTGTAAGCAATCAATTCCATTTTGTTTAACCACAAAACGGGACAGCCCCGCACAATACTTCGGTAACCCTGTTTATTAAGCTGTTTTCAAGCGCCCTCGCCTAAATATGGCGCCATCCGATCGACGCATGACAAGACGTCGGCGGCAGGTGCTGAACATCAGTGTTGGAGCAAGGAGCTAAGGACATGAAGACTCTTTTTGCACGGTTCATGAAGGACGAATCCGGTGCGACGGCCATTGAATACGGCCTGATCGCCGCGCTTATTTCGGTTGCGATCATTGGTGGCGCGACGACTCTGGGTGGAAGCTTGAATACCCAGTTTGAAAATATCTCGTCGTTCCTCAGTCAGGAGAAGGCGGCTGGCACGGAGCAATGAAGCTATAGGGGTCGCCCATTGTTGGGCGACCCACCCCTTTGGAGAGTGAATGTTTGTTTGCGGCAACTGTACTCACTATCTTCCCCCTTTGCATGGCCTATGCCGCGCTGTCGGACATGTTCACGATGACGATCCCCAACCGGGTGTCGCTCATCCTGATCGCCGCCTTCGCCGGGCTGGCGCTGGCGACCGGGATGGCAGGTTCGGTGATGGCGATGCATGGCGCGGCGGCGGCGCTGGTCTTTCTCGTCTGCTTCGGCCTTTTCGCGGCCGGCGTGATGGGCGGCGGCGATGCGAAGCTCTTGACCGCCGCTTCGCTCTGGTTCGGGCTGAGCGCCGACCTTCTTTCCTTTCTGTTGACGACCAGCGTTCTCGGCGGGCTCTTGACGATTCTCATACTGTCGCTTCGCACCGACCGGGTGCAGTATCTGGCGACCCGCTTCGATTTCACCCACCGCATCGCCACCCAGCAAAAGGGCATCCCCTACGGGATCGCCATCGGCATCGCCGGGCTGCTCTCCTACCCCGAGACCCCGATGATGCAGCAGCTGATCACCGACCTCGCCGCGCGCTGAGACCGGGCGGCTCGCTCTTGAGCCTGGCGGGCGGAATGCTGCCTTTCTCATAGCAATCGTTCTACGCGTGGAGCCTTGGTCTTGCCCTTCGCTATGGCTGCGGGCGTTCGTCACTGAAATCGCGGTGCGATTTTAGATTTGCGGTCATCGCATGTCGGCCCTTCGCTATGGCTCCGGGCGTTCGTCACTGAAATTGGGGTGTGATTTTAGATTTGCAGTCATCGTTCCTCACCCCCTCACCAGCGATTTCCAAGGACTTGGTCTTCGCCCAAGCCCAGGAAATCGCGTCCTCTCCCACAAAGGGGAGAGGTTGGGTGCTGCGCTCTCCTCGTGTTACCTCTCCCCTTGTGGGAGAGGTTGCAAAATCAGCGCTTGGCGCAAGCCAAGTGCTAGATTTTGCTGGTGAGGGGGCCGCGATGCCGCGGCTTCGCCCGTTCGGGTCCCGCACACGCCTTCTGCCCGGCACGGCCTTGGCCGCCCGGTGGGTGCAACAGGCAATCTGGATACGGAGCGCGAAGACCGTGCCGTGATGCAGATTGGATGGAGATGGCGCGGGTTTCGCGCTCCGTTCAGCGTTCTGCGAGGGGTCTCCCCCTCTCCGGGCAGGTCGAAGCTCTCTGCGTCGACCCGGGTTCATGGCGGGTGTCGGCCCGCGAAAACCCGAGCGACTTGCATGAGCACGCAGTCAAAGCCGGTCATAGTGCCGGCGGGAGCCCTTTTTTGCCCGGCTCCGGGCCGCAGCCACGTTAGCTGTAACCGGAAGCGCCGGTCCTTTCCCGCATCCGAACGTCTCGCGAATACTTCCAGCCGGAAAGGACGGGGTGAGTATGCCACGAGTTCGAGGGGCGGGGAAAAGGAGGGATGAATACAGGCGGCGCGTCTTCCCCCATCGGCTCGGGTGGTTCTGCCGAAGAAGCCTTGCTGCGGGGCGCTTGACGGTATGGATTCCTGTGACAAGCACAGGAATGACGGAGATGGTGGGGCGGTGATGGGCTGATCGAGCGCTCAGGTGCGGCCGGGCCGTTGGCCGGGTCCGAGGAGACCGCCAAGGCTGACTAAGATCCAGCCAGCGATCATCCCCATGCCGCCAGCCGGCGCGGCCATTGGGAAGACACCGGTTCCCACGCGGCTTCTGAGAACGAGGTCCGCGGCAAAAAGCAGAGTTCCAGCGGCAAGGAGCAGCCCGGATGGGAAGGCGAGGCGGAGGCGATCGCTAAGCGCACCGAGCGCCAGCAGCGCGGGCGCATGGGCAAGGCACATGGCCGCGGCGGATGCCATGAGACGTGCGTCGCTGCCATGCGAGGCCGCCGCTGCGAGCGCAACGCCCGCCGCGCCAAGGAGACCGGCAAGGACGGCGATGATGCGCAATTGGCTGGATGTCATGAAGCGAGGTCTCCTGAGCGTTGCATGACATGGCGCCCTTGGGGCGTTGCCGGGTACCACGCCATGGCGCAGACATCAGCCGCTGGCCGGCAGGTCAAGCAGTTTCCTCAGCGCGGCCGGACGGTAGGGTTCCCAGGATGGATCGTCGGCCGGCCCCGCGAGCCGCTTCAGCGTCGTGTCGGAAAGGGCCTGTCTGTCCGACGGCCCCTGGCGCGGGGCGCGCCGGTAGACCTGGCCGAGCCAATTCCGCTTCGTGCGGCCCGTCAGCGGGGCGAAGGGATCGGTTGCGGCGCGAAAGCCGCCGAGCCGCTCGGCATCGAAGCGCAGGCCCATCCGCTCGGCGCCGTCGATGACCCACAAGAGGGCCGCATGCGACAACCCGGAGACATCGCTACCGCCACCGACCGCGCCGTGATCGCCGGGGAACCAGAGCTGCTGGTAGTGGCCGTGATGGCCGGAGGCGGCGTTGAGTTCGTCCAGATTGTCCCAAAGCGCCGGCTCGAAGCTGCGCCTGTCCTCGTCGATCGCGACGGCATGACGGGCCGCCTCGACGATCGAGGACAATTGCGTATCGTGAAACTGATAGCGCCGCGCCGTGTTGACGATCATCTCGAAAAGGGTGTGGCGTGGCACGCCGAGCGCCCCGACCGTGTCCCAGACCCCGACATAGCGTATGGAAAAGAGCGGCCGATCGGCCGCATTGCCCGGATCGCCGCGATCCTCGCGAAAGCTGCGCTCGGCGCTCTTCATCACCGTCTCGGGCGAATGGCGCAGCCTGAACTGCTGCGCCTCGGGGTCGTCGGGATGGATCGCATGGTTCTTGTAGAATGCGAAGGCGGCGGCGATCTGGCTGGCGCGCGCCTTGGGAATGATGCCGCATTTGCGGATGAGGCCGGCGAGCGAGCGGGCGGTGAACGCGCCGCGCGAAAACCCGAAGATGAAGATCTCGTCGCCCGGACGCCAGTTGAAGGCAAGAAAACGATAAGCCTCGGCGATCTTGTCGAAAAGGCCCCAGCCGAAGGCGCCGGCCAGTGCCGTCTCTATCGTGCGGTTGACCAGATAGGTGGTGCCGACCCCCTCTGAATAGAACGCGAGCTGCGTCGTGCCCGTCTCGTCGGCTGGAAGCACCGATTGCGCCGCCAGCACCACATTTGTGGGCTGCTCGGCCGAAAGCCGGTTCCAGGTGCCGTCGCAGAAGATGGCGATGCGCTTCATGCCCGTGTCCCGCCAGACATGCCGCCCCCACTGAAGTCGCATTGTGCGCCGAGGGCGGGGCAAGGGCAATGGGGCAGGATCGGGGGGTAAAGCTAAAGGCGACCCGGCGCCAGACTATCGGACGGATTTAAACAGAAACCATCCGGCCGCTTCCAGCAGCCGGATGGTGTTGTGACCCCTATGCCGTGGCGCGTAAAGGCGCCGTCAACGGTTCAGCTGCACCCGCTCGTCGCGCCGCAGGTGTCGCACTTCTCGCAGGTTCCGTTCCGCACCATGGTGAAGTTCTGGCATTCCGGGCAGGAATTACCGGTGTAGCCCTGCATCATGGATTTGGCGCGGCGGTCGGCGGCCAGCTTCTTGGCGTCGGCCTTGGCCCTGGCGGCCTCCTCCTCGGCGCGGTCGGAGAAGAGCTCGGTCGCCGGGTCGTTTGCGATGACGCCGGCGTTGAGATCGTCGGGCTTTTCCTCGTAGTCGCGCTTGAAGGCGGTGGCCGCGCCCGATGCCATGGTGACGCTGGAGCGGACCGTGCCGGCGGGAGCCGGCTGCTTGCTGCCGGAGAACGCCGTGACGTTGGAAAGGGCAGCCGTTGGCGCGGCTGCGGTCCTTGCCGGGGCAGGGGTGGCCGCGCCCTTGGGATCACCGCTGGTGCGCACCGCGTCGGCCGGCACGATGGTCAGCTTGTGGCCGCGTGTCAGGCCGGTCGAGATGGCCTGCGCCTTGCCTTCCTTGACGCCCTTGCCGAGAGCCGTGTTGCCGAAATCGGACGTATCGACATGGGCAAGGTCGTGGCGGGCGAGATAGGAGACGGCCAGTTCACGGAAGACGTAGTCGAGGATCGACGTCGCGTTCTTGATCGCGTCGTTGCCCTGGACCATGCCGGCCGGCTCGAACTTGGTGAAGGTGAACGCCTCGACATACTCCTCCAGCGGGACGCCGTATTGAAGGCCGAGCGAGATGGCGATGGCGAAATTGTTCATCATGGCGCGGAAGGCGGCGCCTTCCTTGTGCATGTCGATGAAGATCTCGCCGAGGCGCCCATCGTCGAATTCGCCGGTCCTCAGATAGACCTTGTGGCCGCCGACGACAGCTTTCTGGGTGTAGCCCTTGCGGCGGTTCGGCAGCTTCTCGCGGTCGCGGTAAAGCCGCTCGATGACCCGCTCGACGACCTTCTCGGTGATAGCCACGGCGCGCTCGGCGGCCGGCGCCTGGATGATCGCCTCGACGGCATCGTCCTCTTCCGCCTCATCGTCCTCGATCAGCGAGGCGTTGAGCGGCTGGGAGAGCTTGGAGCCGTCACGGTAGAGCGCGTTGGCTTTCAGCGCCAGCTTCCACGAGAGCATGTAGGCGCTCTTGCAGTCCTCGACGGTCGCCTCGTTCGGCATGTTGATCGTCTTGGAGATGGCACCGGAGATGAAGGGCTGGGCCGCCGCCATCATCAGGATGTGGCTTTCGACAGAGAGATAGCGCTTGCCGATCTTGCCGCAGGGATTGGCGCAGTCGAAGACCGGCAGGTGCTCGTCCTTCAGGAACGGCGCGCCTTCCAGCGTCATCGCACCGCAGACATGGATGTTGGCGGCTTCGATGTCTTTCCTCGAAAAGCCGAGATGCTCGAGGAGATTGAACGAGAAATCGTTCATCTGCTCATCACTGACACCGAGCGTTTCCTTAAGGAAATCAGCGCCAAGCGTCCATTGGTTGAACGCGAACTTGATGTCGAATGCGCTTTTCAGCGCGCCATTGAGCGCAGCGATCTTGTCGTCGCCGAAGCCCTTGGCCCTGAGGCTGGTCGGGTTGATCGACGGCGCCTGGTTGAGATTGCCGTGGCCGACCGCATAGGCCTCGATCTCGGCGATCTGCGCTTCGGTGTAGCCGAGCGTGCGCAGCGCCTCGGGCACGGCGCGGTTGATGATCTTGAAATAGCCGCCGCCGGCGAGCTTCTTGAACTTCACAAGAGCGAAGTCGGGCTCGATGCCGGTCGTGTCGCAATCCATGACGAGGCCGATCGTGCCGGTCGGCGCGATGACGGTGGCCTGGGCATTGCGATAGCCGTGCTTCTCGCCGAGCGCGACCGCTTTGTCCCAAGCCGCGGTGGCATGGGCGACGAGCGCGGAATCGGGGCATTCGCCATGGGCGAGCGGCACCGGATTGACCGAGAGGGCCTCGTAGCCCTCGCTCTCGCCATGGGCGGCGCGGCGATGGTTGCGCATGACGCGCAGCATGTGGTCGCGATTGGCCTTGTAGCCCGGGAAGGGGCCGAGCTCGCCCGCCATCTCCGCCGAGGTGGCATAGGCGACGCCCGTCATGATCGCCGTCAGCGCGCCGCAGATCGCGCGGCCCTCCTTGGAATCGTAGGGGATGCCCGAGGTCATCAACAGGCCGCCAATATTGGCGTAGCCGAGGCCGAGCGTGCGGTACTTGTAGGAGAGTTCCGCGATCTGGCGCGAGGGGAACTGCGCCATCATGACCGAGATCTCGAGCACCATGGTCCACAGCCGGACCGCATGCTCATAGGCCGCGATGTCGATGTTCTTGGTTGCCGGGTCCTTGAACTGCAGGAGGTTCAGCGAAGCCAGATTGCAGGCCGTGTCGTCGAGGAACATGTACTCCGAGCACGGGTTGGAGGCCCGGATCGCACCGGCGGAAACGCAGGTGTGCCAGTCGTTCATCGTCGTGTTGAAATGCAGGCCCGGGTCGGCCGACGCCCATGCAGCCTCGCCGATCTTTTCCCAAAGGTCGCGTGCCTTGAGCGTCTTGATCGTGCGGCCGTCCTTGCGCGCCGTCAGGTTCCAGTCGCCATCGGCTTCGACGGCACGCAGGAAATCATCCTTGATGGAAACGGAATTGTTGGAGTTCTGGCCGGAAACGGTGAGATAGGCTTCCGAATCCCAGTCCGTGTCATAGGTCTTGAAGTCGAGGTCGGTGTAGCCCTGCCGCGCGAACTGGATGACGCGCTTGACGTAGTTCTCCGGCACGGCGTCGCGCTTGGCATCCTTGATGGCGCGCTTGAGCGCCGGGTTCACCTTGGGATCGAAGCACTCGCCGTTCTCGGCCTCGCAGTTGATGCATGCCTTCATGATCGTCTTGAGATGCTTGGCGACGATCTTGGAGCCAGTGACGAGGGCGGCGACCTTCTGCTCCTCCTTCACCTTCCAGTCGATATAAGCCTCGATGTCCGGATGGTCGATGTCGACGACGACCATCTTGGCCGCACGGCGCGTCGTGCCGCCGGACTTGATCGCGCCTGCCGCGCGGTCGCCGATCTTGAGGAAGCTCATGAGGCCCGACGACTTGCCGCCGCCCGAAAGCCTCTCGCCTTCGCCCCTGAGATGGGAGAAGTTGGACCCCGTGCCCGAGCCGTATTTGAACAGACGCGCCTCGCGGACCCAAAGGTCCATGATGCCGTTCTCGTTGACGAGATCGTCCTCGACCGACTGGATGAAGCAGGCATGCGGCTGGGGATGCTCATAGGCCGACTGGGACTGCACCAGCTTCTTGGTGAAGGGATCGACATAGTAGTGGCCCTGGCCGGGACCATCGATGCCATAAGCCCAGAAAAGCCCGGTGTTGAACCACTGTGGCGAATTCGGCGCGACGCGCTGGGTGGCCAGCATGTAGGCGAGTTCGTCCATGAAGGCGGCCGCGTCTTCCTCGCTGTCGAAATAGCCGCCCTTCCAGCCCCAATAGGTCCACGTGCCGGCAAGACGCGTGAAGACCTGGCGCGCGTCGGTCTCCGAGCCGTAGCGCTCGTCCTCGGGCAGATCGGCCAGCGCCTTCTCGTCGGCGACGGAGCGCCAGAGGAAGGACGGGACGTCGTTTTCCTCGACCTTTTTCAGGCGCGCCGGCACGCCGGCCTTGCGGAAATATTTCTGTGCCAGGATATCGGCCGCGACCTGGGAAAACTGGGCCGGCACGTCGATGTCGTCCAGCCGGAAAACGACGGAGCCGTCCGGGTTCTTGATCTCGCTCACCGCCTTGCGGAACTCGATCGCCGCATAGGCTGATTGTCCCGCTTCGGTGAACCGCCGCTCGATGCGCATTGCCGTCGTCCTTGTGCGTTGTGCCTGCCTAAAAATGGTCCGCCGCAGGCACGAATTGTGCTCTCCCGGCGGCGCATTGTCATGGCGCAGCCGGCCCTCGAATATCGGTCGTGATTGGAATCGTTATCCCGTCAAACCGTATGTTGTGTCGATGGTCGCTGGCAACACTAAATATAGTGTTAAACCCCGCTTTCCACCAGCCCTTGCCGTATGAAACGGCTACCCCCGTCAAGCCATGGGAAAACCACCATCCGAACGCACGACAAGCGCGCCGCCGGAACGGGTTTGAACGCTTTACTGAATTGATTTTTCGCCGGTTTCACATCCCGGCCGACCGCTCGTCGCGGCCTGTCGATCAATAGACGCCGACTCGCCGATCCGGTCAAGGGGTGGTCTCTGTCAGATTTGTGAATACCAGATGTTGTGGGCGGGAAGGGTGGATAATGGGGATAGAGCAATGGCCTGTCGATTAGGGCTTGCCAGTGATTCAACTGCAAGAATTTGCCCGCAGGAATTCACAGCCCGCCCTTATTGCTCGAATACGAGCCCGTCGGCGTCGGCGCCGAGTTCTTCAAGCTGCGCCTTGATGTCGTCCACCATCGCATCGGGACCGCAAACATAGAACCGCTGGTCGAAATCCTTGACGTGCTTGGCGAGAAAGGCACGGTCGACCTTGCCGTGCTCCAGCCCCTCGACGTCTTCCTTCGTGGTGGTGAACACGCAGGCGAGCCCGCGCATCGATTCGAATTCGGACCGCAGGATGATGTCGCGCTCCCGCTGGTTGGAGAAAATCAGCGTGTGGCCGTCGAGCGCGCCCTTCTTCTCAAGGTCGCGCAGGATGGCGATGAACGGCGTGACGCCGGCCCCTCCCGCGATGAAGACGCCGGGCCCCTTGTAGGTGATCGTGCCCCACGCATCGTCGAGGATGAGGCGATCGCCGGCCTGAAGCTTACCTATCTGATCGGTGACGCCGTCATGGCCGGGATAGATCTTGATGGTGAATTCGAGATCGTCCCAATCGGGCAGGGCGGTGAAGGTGAACGGCCGCTTCTCCTCCCGCCAGCCATCCTTGTCCACGCTGACCTCCGTCGCCTGGCCGGGCTGGAACGTGAAGCCGTCCGGCTTTTCGACCCGCAGGCGCTTGACGTTGTGCGTGACGTCCTGGGTTTCCAGGATGCTGACGGTGGTGGGCATGGTCGCTTCCTTCCATAACGTGCAGGCGACAGCGTGACGGCTGCCCTTGGACCAATCACCTGGTTCAACAGTCTGCCAAATCCACCCCCCGCGCGTCGTTTTCGGCCGTTGGCCCGGCATGCGGGCGGCGATGCCCGCTGTCATCGCTCTGTCATGCGAAAGCGCCATCACGATCAGGTAATTCAGACAATGATCCCAATGGAGGGCTCTCGACATGACATCGAAACTGACGGCCGGAATGCTGGCAGCGACCCTGGTCGGCTGCAGCGTCGCGCAGGCGCAATCCAGCCAAACCTTCAATCGCATCGCTTCCTTTCCCGTTGCCGAAAACAAGACGGAGAACGCCGGCGACCCCACCTCCTCGGAGATCATCACTGCCAGCGACGACGGAATGACGATCATCTATTCCGACAGCCCCGGCGGCGGCATCGGCCTGATCGATATTTCCGATCCGCGCATGCCGAAGCCCGCCGGATATGTTGCCATGGAGGCGGGCGAGCCGACGGCGGTGTCATTCGTTGCCGGAAAAGTGTTGGCAGGGGTCAACACGTCCAAAAGCTTTACCGAGCCATCAGGGCATCTTGCCGTGATCGATGTGGAAAGCCGCAGGATCGAGGCGACGTGCGATCTCGGCGGCCAGCCCGACTCGACCGCCGTCTCGCCCGACGGCTCGCTTGTTGCCATCGCCATCGAGAACGAGCGTGACGAAGACCTGAACGACGGCGAAATTCCCCAGGAGCCGGCGGGATACGTCGCGATTCTGCCGCTCCGGCAGGGAATGCCGGATTGCGACGCGCTGATGCGGGTCGACCTGACCGGTCTGTCTGACGTTGCGCCTGAGGATCCCGAGCCTGAATTCGTCGACTTCAATGAAGCGAATGAACTGGCCGTCACCTTGCAGGAGAACAACCATATCGTCGTCATCAACGGCGAGGATGGGGCGATATTGGCAGATTTCTCCGCCGGAACGGTGAGCCTTGACGGCGTCGACACGGCCGAGGACGGCAAGTTGACTTTCGCCGACAGTCAAACCGACATCCCGCGCGAGCCCGACGCCTTGCAGTGGCTCGATACGGATCGTTTCGCCATCGCCAACGAAGGCGACTACAAGGGCGGATCGCGCAGCTTCACGATCATGAGCGATGCCGGTGAGGTGCTATTCGAATCCGGCAACGGCTTCGAGTACGAACTGATCCGCGCCGGCCACTATCCCGAAGGGCGTTCGGACGCCAAGGGCATCGAGCCCGAGGGCATGGAGGTCGCGGCGTTTGGCGACAGCCAGTACATCTTCGTCATGTCGGAACGCGGCTCCGCCGTCGGCGTTTACCGCGTCACCGATGGCGATCCGCAGTTCGTGCAGCTGTTGCCATCGGGCGTTGGACCGGAATCGGCGGTCGCGATCCCCGCTCGCAACCTTCTCGTCACCGCAAACGAGGAAGACTTCGTCGAGGATGGCGGCGCGCGGTCCCACGTCATGATCTTCGAACTGGGTGAGGGTGATGCCGCCTATCCGACGATCACTTCGTCGACAAACGCGGACGGCGCGCCGCTTGGCTGGGGCGCGATGTCCGGCCTGACCGCAGACCCCGCCAACCCCGGTCAGCTCTTCGCCGTCAACGACTCCTTCTACTCCGCACAGCCGACGATCTTCACGATCGACGCGGCAGTCACCCCCGCCGCGATCACCGGCGCGATCCGCGTGACGCGCGACGGGGAGCCGGCGGAGAACATGGACATGGAAGGCATCGTGGCCGATGGCGAGGGTGGTTTCTGGGTCGCCAATGAAGGCGACGCCGAAGCTGGCATTCCGCATGCGCTCTACCATGTCGATGCCAAGGGAGCGATCCAGCGCGAAGTGACGATGCCCGAAGCGCTGCTCAAGGGCGCGACGCGTTCCGGCGCGGAAGGCATCACGATGATTGACGGCGTGCTCTGGGTCGCCATTCAGCGCGAATGGGGCGATGATCCCGACGGGATGGTCAAGCTGCTGTCCTATGATCCGCAGAGCGAGACGTGGGGCGCGGTGCACTACCCGCTCGAGACACCGGGTGAGGCGGGCTGGGTTGGCCTTTCGGAGATCACGCATTCGGGCGATCACATCTATATCGTCGAGCGTGACAACCAGATCGGCGCGGCTGCCAGATTGAAGAAACTGTACCGCGTTGCGGTCAGCGACATGCAGGCAGCCGAGATCGGTGGCGAACTGCCGGTTGTCGAAAAGGAAGAGGTCCACGACTTCCTCCCGGACCTTGCAGGCTTCAACGGCTATGTCGTCGACAAGGTCGAGGGCTTTGCCGTCGATGCCGCAGGGGAAGGCTATGTCATCACCGACAATGACGGTGTCGAAGAGTCCTCCGGTGAGACGTTCTTCTGGTCGATCGGCAAGATGCAGCAAATGTAGGCGAGGTGGAGCAAACCTTGGACAGGAAGGCCGGGCTCATCCCGGCCTTCCCTACGCCTGATATCAAGGTTCAGGCGTGTTCGGCGCGGGCGGCCACGACACGGTCCGCCTCGCGGCCGTAGACTTCTTCGAGATGATCGAATCGGCTCTCGAACCAGCCGACACCCTGGGTCGCCGATCGCAGCGACTGCGCCAGTTCCTCCAGCGTCGCAGCCGGGAGCTGGGCCCGAAATACGTCCCATCCGCGCGATTGTGGGTCGCGGTCAAAGCCGAGCACCCTGCCGCGCAGTGTGCCGGCAAGCGCGACAAGCGCGCCGCTGAAGACGGAGGGCGCATGAATCGTGATCTCGTGGATCGGCTGCAGCAGCGCCGGCGTGCCCTCCGAAAGCGCCTGCGTCACGGCGGCTCGGCCGGCGGCGCGGAAGGCGAAATCGGAACTGTCGACCGCGTGGTGCTGACCGTCGGTCAGCGTGACGGCGACATCGATCACGGGGAAGCCGAGCGGGCCGCGCGACAGGGCATCGCGCGCGCCTGCTTCGACGGACGGGATGTAATTGCGCGGCACGGCGCCGCCCTTGACGGTCTCCTCGAAGGTGAACCCCGCTCCCCGAGCATTTGGCCTGACCGAGATGCGCACGTCGGCGAACTGGCCCGAGCCGCCGGTCTGTTTCTTGTGGCGGTAGTGGACGGTGGCAGGCTGCGTCATCGTCTCGCGCCAGATACCGTCGGGCGGTCCATCGGTGGCGTTGACGCCGAACTCGTCGGCGAGAGCGGCGATGACGCGGCGAAGATGCATCGGTCCTTGAACCCGCAACAAGGCGGCGCCGCTCGCCTCGTCCTGGGAAACGGCACAGCCCGGATCGTCCTCGGCGATGCGTGCCAGCGCAAGAGACAGCTTGGCGTCGTCTCGGGCGTTCTCGCAGGTTATCCGGCGTGCGAACATGGGCATCGGCGAAAGCGCGAAGGCCGGTGCGTAGGTGCTCTGCGTGGCCAAGAGGAGGCGCGGGGCGGCGAGATGATCCGACTTGAGCGCAACCGCGACGCCGCCCACCGGAAGCGGAGGCGTCACCTTCTTGTCCAGGCCGATGTCGACAAGGGCGCCGATCCCGCCGCCGCCGAGTTGGCTGCCTGCCGCGATTCCCTCGCCAAGCGCGCGAATGAACGTCGCCTTGCCGATATGGCGGCGATGCTGGGCGTGAAAGGACACGCCGAGCGGCGCGACCTTGCCGGCCGACGCTGTTTGCGCAAGTCTTGCGCGCAGGACATCCGGTCCCGGCGTTTCGTGCCGCAGTGCCTTGAAAAGCCGGATGACACCCGCGCCACGAAGCGCCGAACCGATCAGGACCGGAGTCGCGCGGTTTTCACCCAGAACTTTCGCGCAGAGGGAATAAAGCCCGCCGATAGCCGGTGTGCGATCCTCGATGATCTCTTCGAGCAGGCCATCATCGAATTCCGACAAATGCTCCAGCATCTCGGTCCGGGCCTCTTGCTCGCGGGCAAGAGCGCTGTCCGGCACCTCCACGAGGGTGGACGGGCCGCCTTCTCGATAACGCCATGCCCGTTCCGAAACGAGGTCGACCGAGCCGACGATCCGCCCGTCCTCGCGCAGCGGCATCTGACGCAGCACGAGCGGGTGGCCAGAATAGGCCTGCAATGCTGCAACGATGTCGCGCAGCCGGCCGCGTGCCTCGTCGATGCGATTGACGAAGACCAGACATGGGGTGCCGGCCACTTCGAACGCCCTGAGAAATGGCGCCGCCAGAACGGCCGCGTCCGGATCGGGCGGTACGACGACAAGGGCCGCGTCGCAGGCAAGGAGCGCCGCGCGTGCATCGGGAAGGGCTTCGATATCGCCGGGGCAGTCAATGGCGCACCAGGCATCGTCCATGAAGCCGAGCGTGGTGAGGGCGAAGCCATTTCGCGTCTCGGCGCGCTGGCCGGCCCCGTCGATCGCGGCGAGCCGCGCGACAAGCGTTGTCTTTCCGGCCCCGACCGGCCCGAGAACTGCGAAGCACCGCATGGCCCGTTCCTTTCCGCCAGCAGAAAGCCGAGCGCAGGTCATCGCGCACCGGCGCACCGCTTGGGTGACAGAATGTCGCAGAACTTGGCCGCCGTCGACTCCGGCTCTTCAGGCAGGGTTCGCGGCGATGCGCCGTCGCAGCCGGCGGATCAGCCCTTGTGGTCCTTCGCGATCGGCTCGACGTAGGAAAAGCCAAGATCCCATGGGAAATAGATCCAGGTGTCCTGGCTCACCTCGGTGACGAAACTGTCGACGAGCGGACGGCCCTTTGGTTTGGCATAGACGGTGGCGAAGTGCGCCTTGGGCAACATGGCCCGCACGATGGCTGCCGTCTTGCCCGTATCGGTCAGGTCGTCGACGATCAGGATGTCCTCGCCGTCATGCTCGAGCAGATCTTCGTTGACCCGCTTGAGCACCTCCATTTCGCCCTGGCTCGTGTAGTCATGATAGGAGGCGACGCAGACGGTCTCGATCAGCCGGATGCCGAGTTCGCGGGCGATGATGGCGGCCGGCACCAGACCGCCGCGGGTGATGCAGACGATCGCCTTCCATTTCGATCCGTTGTCGGACAGGCGCCAGGCAAGGGCGCGCGCATCGCGGTGGAATTGATCCCAGGATACGGGGAAGGCTTTGTCGGGCAGGGACATCGATGGGCTCTCCGGCTTTTCTGGCGTTGCAGGCGCTTAACCGGATAGTCGCCGGCGTGCAAGGCAAAGCGGGTAGCCTCACCGGGCCGCGATCGCCGCGATCATGGCCTCGACATCGCTCTTCGCCGCCGCGATGGCGCCCTCATCGCGGCTGCGCATGACGATCTCGGTGGAGAATTTGCGCCCGTCGAAGCGTGGATACGACCCGATCACGACATCACGGTGGTTCTTCTGGATTTCGCCGAGCGGCCCGCCGATGTCGCCCTCGCCATGCGGGCAGACGACGCTGTCGGAATGAAGCCGTGCGCCCGTTTTCAGGGTGCCGATGACCTGATTGACCATGGCCTGGAAGACCGACGGAACGCCGGCCATGACATGGACATTGCCGATGATGAAGCCGGGCGCCTTGGAGACAGGATTGTCGATGTGAACCGCGCCGACCGGCATACGGGCCATGCGCTTGCGTGCCTCGGTGAACTCCATGTCGCGGCCCGCATAGTGATCCCCAAGCAATTTCATGGCCTTGGCGTCGTGTTCGCAGGCAACGCCGAAAGCGGTAGCCACCGCATCCGCGGTGATGTCGTCATGGGTCGGACCGATGCCGCCGGAGGTGAAGACATAGGTGTAGCGCGCGCGCAGCGCATTCAGCGCCTCGACGATCGCGGTCTCGTCATCCGCGACGATCCGCACCTCCAGAAGGTCGATGCCGGCGGCGGTCAGCATCTCGGCCAGGAAACCGATGTTGCGATCCTTGGTGCGGCCGGACAGCAGCTCGTCGCCGATGGCGAGCATGCCCGCGGTTACCTGTTGCTCCGTCATTGCCGCTTTCCGATCTCATGGCGCCGGGATTGTGAACAATGCGTAGAGCATCCGTTCTCTTTCCCTGAACGCCGAAACGCCTATCTGTGCGGGCATAGATTGCAAAGGTCGGTTGGCAATTCAAGCAACACGGAGAAATCGCTGATGGCAAAGATACTGGTGCTTTACTATTCGAGCTGGGGACACATCGAAACGATGGCGAAAGCCGTCGCCGAGGGTGCGCGGGGCGCCGGCGCCGAGGTGACCATCAAGCGCGTTCCCGAACTCGTGCCCGATGAGGTGGCCAGGAACGCCCACTACAAGCTCGACCAGGACGCGCCGGTCGCCAAACCTGAAGAATTGGCGGACTATGACGCGGTGATCTTCGGCACGCCGACCCGCTACGGCAACATGGCCTCGCAGATGAAGAACTTTCTGGACCAGACCGGCGCCCTGTGGGCGGAAGACAAGCTGGTCGGCAAGGTCGGCTCTGTGTTCACCTCGACGGCGACCCAGCACGGCGGCCAGGAGACGACGATCACCAGCTTCCATTCGGTTCTGCTGCATCTCGGCCTGGTGATCGTCGGTTTGCCCTATGCGTTCAAGGGTCAGATGGGTGTCGACGAGATGAAAGGTGGCTCGCCCTACGGTGCCAGCACCATTGCGGGCGGGGACGGATCGCGCCAGCCTTCGGCCGTCGAACTGGAGGGGGCGCGCTATCAGGGTGACCACGTCGCCAAGGTCGCCGCGAAATTGGCGGCCTGACCTTTTCGCCCGTCAGGCCGACCGAAAGTCCGGTTGGCTTGGCGGCGTGATCGGGGCATCCTTGCGGCGATGGTTGTGTCGCTGCTCCAGTCAAGCCGGCAACGGCCCCGCATTGCGGCGGGGCTTTTTGCTTTGCTGCTCCTGATCGGGGCTGGCCAGAACGCCGTCGCGGCGCCGCGATGCGCGGGAACGTTGACGCTCGACCAGCGCATTGCCGTGATCGAGCAGCAAAGCGCGATCGGCCGCGCCCGCTATCGCTTCACCATCGAGCAAGGCAAGGGATCGTCCTCCCGGCTCTTTCTGATCATCCGCTCGACCGTCGGATACGAGGCGGCGGCCCTTCTTTATCTCAACGGCTGTGAAGCACCGCTCGACCCTGTCGTGCTCGACCCGGAGGAGACGGCGCAGAAACATTTCGGCATGCCGCTGGCCGCGCTTTTCGCCGAGGAAAGCGAGGTCATGCGCGAGGGAGCGCCGCCCGAAAATGCCTGAAGCGTCAGCGCGCAACCTCTATCGAGCGACCCGAACCATGAGGTCCGCTGCCTTCGTGCCGATCTCGTTGAAGGCCGAGATGAGTTCGGACGCGTTGGCGGCTTCAAAATAGTTTTCCGCCTTCCCGGCGCAGGCGCGGAGCAGGGACTGGCCCTTGGGGGGTGCCTCGAAGGCCACGCTGTAGATGACGACGCCATCCTCGCGCGCGCCCTCGCAGGTGCGCAGCGTCGCCTCATCCTCTCCGTCAAGATTGTTCTCGCCATCCGTCATGAAAAGGATCGCGCGGGCCGGTTCCTGTCCGTTGCGTTCGCGGTGGGCGAATATCTCCTGGTCCCGCATCAGGGCATTGTATGCCTTCGCGAAGGCTTCGGACGAGCCGGTATTGCCGCCGGCGTTCAGGCGCGAGACAAACCCGACGGTGCGCTGCGTGCCCCAGTGCATCGGTTCCATGGCCTTGAAGTCTTCCGCATAGGAGATCGCGCCGGTCCGTACGAACATCTGTTCCGGATCGGCTTCGGTCAATTGCACGCCGAGATTGGCGACCGCCTGCTTCAAGGTCACCATGCGTGTCGGAACGCTGCGCGCGGCGCAGAAGCCCGCATTCTGGACGGTGACGAAGTCGCCGTCCCAACTGCTCCCGAAATAGATGACCAGCATTTCAGACAGGTTCAGATGACCCAATTGGTCGCGATGCAGGGTGCACTGAGCCATGGAGCCGGACTGGTCGAGCGCCAGCGCAAGCGACAACGCGCTGCTGGTCTCGCTGGCGCTCACCGATGAGCGGGCGATCGAATAGTCGAGGCCGCCATTGCCGAGATGCCAGAATGTGGTGGCCACACGCCCGGATGCGGTGAGGCGCACCTCCACGTTTTTTGCGCCGCCTTCCTCATCGACCATGATTTCGACCTTTGGCGGCGCCGCATCGATGGTGTCCTGTGCAATGTCGGGGCTCTGCGAGATCTGGGCAAGAAAGTAGGTCTTGGCGAGTTGGCGCGCTTCCTTGCGTTCGATCTCACCGCGCGCGAGCTGCGAGGCGGCGGCCAGCGTTGCCGCGTCGGCCGCATCCGTTGCGTGGCTCTTCGCCGTCAGCGCACGCGAATAGTCGACGGCAAGCGTGGCGCAGGCGAGCAGCAATGGGACCGCAAGAGCGAAGTGGACCGCGAAATTCCCGCCGCGTGCGCCGGCGAATGCCTTGATCATTTGAAAGCAACGATTCATTCGGCTTGCCCGTTGAACGGGCGCACACTTAAAGATTGTGCTTTAAGCAATCGTTTCGTTACTCGGTGATTTTGGACGAAAGCGTCGAAGACTTGCCGCTATCGATCGAATGAAGGTGCGTGGCACGTTGTCGGCATTGCAGCCGCCGAGGGAAGCAGTGCCGGCCGTCGCAGCGCCAGATGCACAGCAGAGAGCGCTGGGCGTTCCAAGGGATGCCCAGCGCAAAATACCCGGTCAGTGACCGGAGTGATCGTCGGACTGAGCGTCGCCGCCGTCCATTTCGCCGTGGTCGTGTTCCATGCCATGCCCACCATCCGGCGCAGGGGCGCCGACCGGGCCTGCGGCGAACTCGACTTCGACCGATCCGCCCTGCTCGAATTCCAGCGTGACGGGGACCATGTCGCCTTCCGCGATCGGCTGCTTGAGCCCGATCAGCATGATGTGCAGGCCACCTGGGGCAAGATCGACGGTTTCGCCAGCCGGAATTTCGACGCCGTCGGCCAGCTTGCGCATCTTCATGACGCCTCCGTCGATCTCCATCGTATGGATTTCGACCCGTTCGGCCACCGGCGATGAACCGCCGACGAGACGGTCGGTCGTTGCGCCGCCATTGTCCAGCGTCAGATAGCCACCCCCGATGGTCGCCGATGGCGGAGTTGCGCGCGTCCATGGGTGGCCGATGGCGATGTCGCCAACGGTGTAGTCATGCGCGTTGGCCGGAAGGGCAACGATAAGGGACGTGGCAGTGATGGCGCAGGCAGCGACGGCCGCGCGGATGAGCGAAAAAACGTGCATGATGAAAATCTCCGTTTGCATGCAGAAAGCTCGCCGGACCTCGGTGTCGTGGTCCGGTGTTCAGGTGTCATGCAACGAAGAAGGGAGGCGCGCGCGCTTCGGCGTGCAGGATGGGCGAAGGGGGTGGATCTCGCGTCGAATGCGTCCAGAAGACCCGTAAGGCCGGGTCCTGATGAACATGCGTGTAGACAAGCGATTGCGGCGCCAGCGCATGGGCAATGCCCCCGGCTGACTGACAGAGGAGGGCGCAGCAATCGTGGGTGAGATCCTTGAGCGGATGATCCTGCTTGCGATCGCTGGTGCCAAACTTCGAGCAGATGATTTCGGCCAGCTCGTCGCCGGAGGCGGCCATGGCCGTGCGGGCGTGCAGGGACACCGCGCCCTGGAACGCCATGAGATAGGCCAGAAGGACGATGAAGATCGCCTGCCGTGCCCGCTTCTCGAGATGGTTCCAGTCGGTCCGCATCGCCTCCTATCCCTCAGCCGCTCTATGATGTCACTGCGGCGAATTGGCTAGTCATCGGCTTTGCCGCTGCCAAAGGCAAGCGGCGAGGGGCGTGCCGCTCCTACCGGTCAGGCAGAACGAGCGTGACCGCAACACCAAGGACTATGGCGATGATGATCCCGAGGCCAATGTCGTTGAAGACGATGAGGCCGAGGGCAAGGCCGATGGCCGATGCGAAGACGGGTTTCGACATCCTTGGTCTGCTCTGACGGTCGAGCTTCATAAGGCTCAGGCCGGCTTTTCGCGGGCGAGCCGCACGATGGTCACGACATTGGTGGCAAGGACAAGGGTCTCCGCCGCCAGCGCACCCATCGAACCGGCAAGGAAATTCGTTATGGCCCAGCAGGTTGCGGCCGCGGCGAGCCCGAGCCGCATCGGAATCCCCCTCAGCATGAACATGGCGTAAGTGCCGATGAGACCGGCCGTCAACGGGAAGATGTCGATCGGGCTGGACCATGTCAGGGCCGCCACGGCGGCGGTCAGGACGAGGATGGCCCCAGTGGCCGTTCTGCTCCCAGGGAACCGACGCGCAAGCACGATCCGCAGAATGATGACGGCCGATATGGCGGAGGCGACGAAGGCTCCGAACGCTGCGAACTGGACCGCAAAGGCGACGTTGGCCGCGATCAGGATGGTCAGCAAGCGGTCATCGTCCTTGCTGGCAAAGGCCGCGATGCAAAGAAGAAGCGCGATGAGGCCGACGAGTTCGCCGATGGTCTGATGCAAGGGCCGGGTCCAGTTCAGGTGATCGGATGGATACCCGCCTAAAGATCGCCGAGGCAGGGGACAAGATGCGATCGCCGCCAGATGCAAGACGTTCGGCATCGGCGGGCGGGGGTTTCCTCGGCGGCAGCGGCGAGATATTGAGTTTGCGGACGGGCGGGCGTGGTGGAAT
Organism: Neopararhizobium haloflavum; assembly: GCF_002750855.1. Lineage (GTDB taxonomy): Bacteria > Pseudomonadota > Alphaproteobacteria > Rhizobiales > Rhizobiaceae > Georhizobium > Georhizobium haloflavum. The sequence continues at coordinate 370,687 of NZ_NWUC01000003.1, forward strand.
GGTAGACACACAGGACTTAAAATCCTGAGGCCGCAGGCCGTGCGGGTTCGAGTCCCGCCGCCCGTACCATGTCTTGGCGCTGCATCGGACGCTTGCGACCACGCGATTGCCAACCCGGACAAATGATGACACAGAAAAATGGTGGCTGCGGCCGCTTTTCTTCGTTCGCTTCGCGCTGCCACGATGGCGCGGCTCCAGCCCATCTCGACGGATTTCTGCCATGGCCGGACTGATCACGCTCGCTCTGTCTTATGTCCTCTCGCAGTTCTACCGATCGTTCCTGGCTGTGATGACGCCGACGCTGGCCGACGAACTCGGCATGACCAACGCCCAGTTCTCGCTGGCCTCGGGCATCTGGTTCGTTGCCTTCGCAGCCATGCAGTTCATCGTCGGCATGTCGCTCGACCGGTTCGGCCCGCGTCGCACGGCCTCGATCCTCCTGGCATTCGGCGGCGGGGGCGGGGCGCTGCTTTTTGCTGTCGCCTGGAGGCCAGAGATCATTGTCCTCGCCATGGCCCTGATCGGCATTGGCTGCTCTCCGCTGCTGATGGCCTCGCTGTTCATTTTCGCGCGTACCTATTCGCCGCTGAGGTTTGCTGCGCTCGCCTCCTGGTTCATTGCGTTCGGCAACGCCGGCAACGTGCTGGGCGCAGCGCCACTGGCGGCCTCGGTCGATGCATTTGGCTGGCGCGGATCGATGTTCGGACTGGCACTGGCCAGCCTCGTGGTCGCCGCGGGCATCTTCTTTCTCGTTCGTGATCCCGAACAGCTGGAGGACGGGGCAGGCGCGACGGGGCTTGCCGGCTACATCGAGCTTTTGAAGATGCCGGTTCTCTGGGCGATCATCCCGTTGACCGCGGTGAACTACGCTCCGGCGGCGACGATCCGCGGGCTGTGGGCCGGCCCCTATCTCGCCGACGTCTTCGGGGCCAACGCACTGGCGATCGGCAACGTCACCTTCTTCATGGCGATCGCCATGGTTGTCGGCAGCTTCGCCTATGGCCCGCTCGACACATTCTTCAGGACGCGAAAATGGGTGGCTTTCGGCGGCAGCCTCTTCAGCCTGGCAGCCCTCATGATGCTCTGGCTCGTACCGATGCCGCTATTTGCGATGGCGGTGGCGGCGCTCCTGGTCATCGGGCTGTTCGGAATGGGCTACGGGGTCCTGATGGCGCATGCCCGCGCGTTCTTCCCGGCCCACCTGACAGGGCGTGGCGTGACCTTGATGAACTTCTTTTCGATCGGCGGCGCCGGCGTCATCCAGTTCATCACCGGGCCGGTGTTTCTTGCCGGAAGCGTGCCGTCGGACCCGACAGCGGGCTATTCGACGCTGTTCGGATTTTACGCGCTGCTGCTTGCCATCGGCTTGGCCGTCTATCTGTTCTCCAGGGACGCACGACCGGCGCCGCCCGGTGAGGCGACGGCGCGCAGGTAGTCGACGATCGCGCGCGCCAGAGAGTCTGTCGTCTCCGGGGAAAGCGCATCGCCTGCGATGACGTGATTCGACGCATCGCCATTCTCGCCAACGAGCAATGTCTGCGTGGCAGCGCCCCAGCGCGCAGCGACCGCCTCGGTCCTGTCGGGCCGTACGATCCTGTCCTCGGAAGAATAGACGAAAAGGGCGGGGATCTGGATGTTGTGGATCTCGGCGTCGTTGGCCAGTTCGACGAGGGCGGCCATCGGGAGCAATGCGCGCGTGGGATAGTCGCTCGTCCAGAACCGGGCGTGAAGATCGTTGCGCGGGGTGAAACCGCGCCGGGGCCCGGTCAGCCACTCCGCGATATGTCCGCCCCATGGCTGGGTGAGAATGAACGAGCCGGGCGCCTGGACGCCGAAATTCGGCGAGATGAGCACCGCGCCGACGACATCGGCCATCAACGCCGGCTGGGCCGCGCCCCATGTGACGAGCGAGGCGCCGGTCGATGTGCCAACGAGAACCACGCGGTCACCCAATCGGCGTCCGATTTCAACGGCTTCAGCCAGGTCGTTGATCCATTGGTTGACACTTGCTTCGCCCAGCGCATCGCCGGATCGTCCGTGGCCGGCCAGCCGGGTGAAGAAGAGGTTCGCATCCAACCCCGCGGCGACCTGGTCGGGCAGGGGGCGCAGTTCGCCCGGCGATGCGGAAAAGCCGTGAACGTAGACGATGGAAAGTGCCGTGCGCGCTTTCGTGGCCGGGTCGGCCCAGACGATCTGTTTCTGCAAGCCCGCGCGCAGATCTGCAAATTGCCCCTCACGGCGCTGCAGGTAGGTTTCGACATCCGGTCCGATCGTGGCCGGGTCGAAACGGATGGTCGTATCGGTTTCGATGCGCGGACCCATGATGATGATCGCAGCGACTGCGATGGCGGCGATCACAAGCACCCGTCGGGCGATGCGCCAGCGCCGCGCCATCAGCGGATGGAGCCCGGAGCCCGCACCTCGGCCTCAGCCGCCCGTAACGCTCATATGGCGCGATACGGCAGGTCGGTTGTGCCGGCGATCGATGATGAAATCATGGCCCTTCGGCTTGCGCCCGATCGCCTCGTCTATGGCATTGGAGACCAGTTCGTTGCCTTCCGAGGCGCGCAGCGGCGCGCGCAGATCGGCCGCGTCGTCCTGGCCGAGGCACATGTAGAGCGTGCCCGTGCAGGTCAGGCGAACACGATTGCAGCTTTCGCAGAAATTATGGGTCATCGGCGTGATGAAGCCGAGACGTCCGCCCGTTTCGGATATTTCGACATAGCGTGCCGGTCCGCCAGTCTTGTAGGGAATGTCGACGAGCGTGAACTGCTTCGCAAGTTCAGCCCGCAGCAGCGAGAGCGGCATGTATCGGTCGGTTCGGTCTTCCTCGATCTCGCCCATGGGCATCGTCTCGATCACCGTCATGTCCATCCCGCGCCCGTGGGCCCAGCGAATCATCTCGGGGATTTCGTGATCGTTGAAACCCTTGAGCGCGACGGCGTTGATCTTGACGTGAATGCCCGCGGCCTGCGCGGCCTCGATGCCCTGCATGACGCGGGCAAGATCGCCCCAGCGGGTAATCTCGCGAAACTTGGCGGGATCGAGCGTATCCAGTGAAACGTTGATGCGTCTGACGCCGCAGGCGGCGAGTTCCTCGGCAAAGCGCGGCAGCTGCGAGCCATTGGTCGTCAGCGTCAGTTCGTCCAGCGCACCGGTCTCAAGATGTCGGGAGAGATCGCGGATGAGCTGCATGATGTTCTTGCGAACCAGCGGCTCCCCGCCCGTCAGCCGCAGCTTGCGCACGCCTTTTTCGATGAAGGCGGTGCACAGCCGGTCAAGCTCCTCCAGCGTAAGAAGGTCCTTTTTCGGCAGAAACGTCATGTTCTCGGCCATGCAGTAGGTGCAGCGAAAATCGCACCTGTCCGTCACCGAGACGCGCAGATAGGTGATCGCCCGGCCGAATGGGTCGATCATGGGTTGATCGCCAGGGCCGAGCGCCGCAGCGTTGCCCGGATGTGCCGTCATCTGGTTCAATTGCCTACTCCCTTGCCACCTATGTTGCGATGATTGCCGCCAACGTCAAGAGTGCGGCTTTTCAGGCAAATTCCGCTTTGGAGCAGTTCAACGCGAGACCGGCATGCTCTATGAACGCACAGCGATGAAAGGACGGCGACATGACGAGCGCGAATGAGCGGCCCGGCCCTGTTCCGAGCGAACTGCGCGTGGCCGCGGACAAGAAGAGCCTGACCGTGACGTTCTCCGATGACGAGCGCTATCGTCTGGAGGCCGAGTTGCTGCGCGTTTGCTCGCCGTCCGCAGAGGTGCAGGGCCATGGCCCCGGACAGCGGGTGACGGTCTACGGCAAGCGCAATGTCGAGATCATGAAGGTTGAGCCGGTTGGCAACTACGCCGTGCGCATCACCTTCGACGACATGCACAACACCGGCATCTTCTCGTGGTTTTTCCTGCGTGAGATCGGACGCGAACGCGAAGAGCGCTGGGAGGAATACCTCGCCGACATGCAGGCCAAGGGGCTGTCGCGCGATCCGGCCGGGCGCCGCGGCTGACGACGGGTCAGGCCGATTCCTTGCGATACATCGCGCGCGCATCCGAAAGCGCGCCTTCGACGCCCGCGCCATGCATCGTGACACGGTTTCGCCCGCGGTTCTTGGAGCCGTAGAGCGCGGCGTCGGCCTTGCGGTAGAGGTCTTCCGCGTTGTCGGCGTCCGACGCCATGCAAACGCCGAGGGAAAGGGTGATCGGACCGTAGTTTGCGCCGGTGCGCTGGTTGACGAACGGTGTGGCTTCGACAGATGTGCGGATCCGGTCTGCGATGCGCAGCGTTTCCTCCGCCGTCGTTCCGGCGAGAATGAACGCGAATTCCTCGCCGCCGGTTCGGGCGATGAAGACGTCCTTGCGCAACGCGGCACGGAACAGCATTCCGATCAGCTTGATGACCCTGTCGCCGACCGGATGGCCGAAACTGTCGTTGATCCGCTTGAAATGGTCGATATCGGCGATGACCAGTGCGAAATAGAGGGCGTTCTTCGGGTCGTCGTAGACATGTGCCAGCATGTCGTCGAAGGCGCGTCTGTTCGACAGTTGCGTCAGAACGTCAGTATGGGCCATGCGACGATAATCGTCGAGCTCGGTGCGCACGCGCTCGATCTCGCCCGAGCGCGCGACCATGGCTTTGATGGTGCCGCGCGAATCGGACAGCGATGTATCCGTGGCCGTCGTCAGCACCTCGATGAAATTGCGGATGATGTCGACTTTCAACGCGTCGGTGCGGGCGATGTCACCGCTCGCCTTGTCGAGCACACGGCCGTAATCCTCCAGCCTGCTCTGTCCGTTGCGCAGGAGCGCGAGGCATTCTTCGATGTTGGACTGGATTCTTGCCTGTGCATCCGCGACGATTCCCTCGCCATGGTGATGAACGAGAAACCGGCGACCCAGCGCGTCCATCTGCGCCTGGGTGACGGTGTCGCCAAGTGCCTGGAATGCCTGCTGAAGATCGGCATTCGATCCGGAATAGGCTTCGTAGACCAGCTCGTAATTTCGTGGCAGACCAGGCAGGCCGAGGCGCCGCAACGTGACCGATATGCGCGCCGCCACATCGATCGATGCTGACTTGTGCCCCGTGCCACTCATTTACGTTCCGATCATGTCGAAAGTGATCAATTCGCAAAATCTAGGAGCAAAAGGTTCTCATTTCGTTTAACTTTTGCACTTCCTCATGTACGGCCAGGTCGCGGTGCGGTTGCCTTGGCTATCCCAGGTTGAGTTCCTTGAAGAAGTCGTTGCCCTTGTCGTCGATGACGATGAAGGCGGGGAAGTCCTCGACCTCGATCTTCCAGACCGCTTCCATGCCGAGCTCGGGATATTCCACCACCTCGACATGCTTGATGCAGTCCTGTGCGAGCCGTGCGGCGGGACCGCCGATCGAGCCGAGATAGAAGCCGCCGTGGCGACCGCAGGCATCGCGCACCGCCTTGGAGCGGTTGCCCTTGGCGAGCATGACCATCGAGCCCCCGAACGATTGGAACTGGTCGACATATGAATCCATACGTCCGGCGGTGGTCGGTCCGAATGAGCCCGAAGCAAAACCCTCCGGCGTCTTTGCGGGGCCGGCATAGTAGATCGGGTGATTCTTGAAATAGTCGGGCATCGGCTCGCCGGCCTCAAGCCGCTCGCGGATCTTGGCGTGCGCGATGTCGCGCGCCACAATGATCGGACCGCTCAGCGACAGCCGCGTCTTGACCGGATGGCGCGACAGTTCTGTGAGAATTTCCGACATCGGTTGATTGAGGTCGATCTTCACGACATCGCCGGAAAGCGCATCTTCGCCGATCTCCGGCATGAAGCGTGCCGGATTGGTTTCCAGCGCCTCGATGAAGATGCCGTCCCGACTAATGCGTCCCTTCGCCTGACGGTCGGCCGAGCAGGAAACGCCAAGCCCGATCGGAAGCGAGGCGCCATGGCGCGGCAGTCTGATGACGCGCACGTCATGGCAAAAATACTTGCCGCCGAACTGGGCGCCGACACCCATCTGCTGCGTCAGCTTGTGCACCTCCGCCTCCATCTCGAGGTCGCGGAACGCATGGCCGCTCTGCGAACCGGTCGTCGGCAATTCGTCGAGATAGCGCGTGGAGGCGAGTTTGACGGTCTTGAGGTTCATCTCCGCCGAGGTGCCACCGATCACGATGGCAAGGTGATAGGGCGGGCAGGCCGCGGTGCCGAGCGTCAGGATCTTTTCCTTGAGGAATTCGATCAGGCGGTCGTGCGTCAGCAGCGACGGCGTGCCCTGATAGAGAAACGTCTTGTTGGCCGAACCGCCGCCCTTGGCCACAAAAAGGAAATCGTAGCAGTCTTCCCCTTCCTCATAGATATCGATCTGTGCGGGCAGGTTGTTGCGCGTGTTCTTCTCCTCGAACATGGCGAGGGGAGCAAGTTGCGAATAGCGCAGGTTCTTCTTCTCGTAGGCGTCGAGAACGCCGCGCGCCAGAGCCTCGTAATCGCCGCCTTCCGTCCAGACCCGGCGGCCCTTCTTGGCCATGATGATGGCGGTGCCTGTGTCCTGGCACATCGGCAGCACACCGCCTGCGGCGATATTGGCGTTCTTCATGAGATCGTGGGCAACGAACCGGTCGTTCTCGGTCGCCTCCGGATCCTCGAGGATGTTGGCCAGCTGTTGCAGGTGGCCCGGACGCAGCAAGTGATTGATATCCGCAAAGGCTCGTTCGGAAAGAAGGCGCAGCGCTTCCGGTTCGACGGTCAGGACCTCCTGGCCGCGGAAGCGTTCGACGCCGACATGTGCGTCGCTGACCTTGCGGTAAGGGGTCTTGTCTTCGCCAAGCGGAAAGAGATCGTCTGCCATGCGCGCGGTCCTCGCTGCGGTTCCTCGGGAATGGCGATCGTTTAATGCGGTTGCCGAACCTTTGCAATTCGCGTCGAGGAGGGGTCGGGCAGTGCAAAACTGCCACGGCTGCTTCAAAATCCGCGATCCACGGCCCGCTCCGTTGCCTGCGGCCTTTGCCTGAAACTTCAGCTTGGTTACGATTTGTTTGCCATGACGGGTTTAGGGTCAGGAACCATAAATGCGATCGAAATGGCGTTCGACATGGCGAGAGATGCAATGAGAAGCGCGAAGGGCGGGGCCTTTGCCCCGGTCGAGGGCTTCGACGTTGCAGGTCGACGCCAGATCGAACGTCCTTCGGATCGAACCGATCTGCACGGACTGCGTTGTCGCGGGCATTTGAAAGGCCTCCAGCCTTTCTGCAGGCCCGCTCCGCGCATCCGCACCGATCAGGATCGACCATTTCGATCGTATTGATGGTTCCTGACCCCAGGGTCAGGCCAGTTCGTCGGTCGGCCCGTTGCCGACCCATCCGTGTTCGAGCCCAACGGAATTGACATGAATTCGATCAAGCGAGGATCCGTCGCCGCCCTGGCAACCCTTCTGGCTGCCGGCACCTTCGTCGTGCCGCCCGCACCGGCAGAAGCCCAGACGCTGATGGATCTGTTCCGCGGCGGTCCACGCATCGTGCGCGAACGCCAGAGCCCGCTGATCCGAAGCGAACCTGCGCCGGGTTACGAGCAGCACGTCAGCCCGCAGCGCGAGGCGGTTCGTGCCGAGCCGCAGCCCGTGGTCGCCGGACCCAAATACTATACCTACAAGGCCGAGGGCCTGACGACGGTGGATTTCGCTGCGCTGGCCGCGCCGTTGACGACCGGAGCGGTGGACAGTTCAGCTGCCACGCGCAGCGCTGTCGCCCCGTTCGTGCGCGCATTGCCTTATGTTTCGGACCTGCGCGTCGATGCGCTGGACGAGGTCGCGAGCGCTGTAGAGGCCCATTATGCAAAGGCCGCTGCGTTCATCTGGATCGACGAACGCGGGCCGAACGACCGCGCCCGCGCAGCGCTCAGCGTGCTGGAAGCGGCCGACAGCGTCGGTCTTGACGCCAGCGATTATCGTGTCGCGCCGCTGAAGCGCACGGGCGGGCAGGACGCCCGGATGCGCGATCGCATGCGCTTCGAGATGGACCTCTCGGTCAAGGCGCTGACCTACGTGCTCGACGCCACGCGCGGGCGCATCGATCCGAACAAGATTTCCGGCTATCACGACTTCAAGCGCAAGAGCGTCGATCTTGCAGCCGCAATGCGGGTCATCGCGCGGGTCGGCGATGTCGCGCATTATCTGGAGGCGCGCAGCCCGCGCCACGAGACATTCCAGGCGTTGAGCGCCGAATGGACCCGGCTGGCGGCCGAGGACGAGCGTGACGACCTCATCATCGTCGCCGAGGGCACGTTCATGCGCCCGGGCGGCGAGAGCGAAGAACTGCCGAATGTCGTCGCGGCGATTCGTGCGCGCGGTTCGGACAAGCTGAAGACCGACCATGCGCTGACCTTTGCCGACTACAAGGGCAGCCAGCGTTATGAGGGAGCGCTTGTCGAACTGGTCGAGGCGTTTCAGGAAGAGAACGGCTTGATGAGCGACGGCATCGTCGGTCGCAACACCGTGCTTGCGATGTCGCAGATGACCAACGCCGAGAAGCTGGAGAAGCTGGCCTTTTCCATGGAGCGGTTGCGCTGGCTCAACCGCGACCTTGGCGACCGTCACGTCCTGATCAACGCCGCTTCCTATCGCGTCTCCTATGTCGAGGATAACGAGGAAGCGCTGAACATGCGCGTCGTGGTCGGCACCAAGGCGAATCAGACATATTTCTTTCAGGACCAGATCGAGACGGTCGAATACAATCCCTATTGGGGCGTTCCACGCTCGATCATCGTCAACGAGATGCTTCCGAAACTCAGGCGCGATCCATCCTATCTCGATCGGCTGGGCTACGAGGTCACGACCCGTTCGGGCACGCAGGTCGCATCGAGTTCGGTCAACTGGTACGGCGTCGGCGCGAACGTGCCGTACAATGTGCGCCAACCTCCTGGCGCCTCGAACGCGCTTGGGGAGTTGAAGATCCTGTTTCCCAACTCGCACGCGATCTACATGCACGACACACCGGCCAAGGATCTCTTCGGCCGTGACAGTCGCGCGTACAGCCATGGTTGCGTCCGGCTGGAAGATCCCCGGGCGATGGCCGCCGCTATCCTCGGCTCGACCAAGGAGAATGTCGGCACGGAAATCGCGCAGGGCCGCAACAAGGCCGTCAAGGTCGAGGCGGACATCCCGGTCTATGTCGGCTATTTCACGGCTTGGCCGAACGCCGACGGCGGGATCGACTATTTCGGCGACGTCTACGAGCGAGACATGTATCTCAAGCGCGCCGAAGCAGCGACCGACGCGGCAAGGCACGCCGAAAGCTGAATGGGGGGCTGGAAGGGCGCATGGCGTGCCCTTCCATCATTCAACCGATCAGCAGGCCACCTGCCGGTCGAGGAGCTGCAGCACGAGCTCGGGCGTCAACTGGTCGAAGTGGTCGATGACGTGATCGGGCTTCAAGTCGTGGATTGGGACATCGGTGTAGCCGAACGGCACGCCGATGGAACGCACGCCCGCATCGCGCGCCGCCTCGATATCGTTGATCGAATCACCGATCATCACGGATCGCTCGGCAACGCCGCCGGCCTTTTCCACGGTGCCGAGGATGTGGCGGCCGTCGGGCTTGCGATAGGCGAGGCTGTCGCCGCCGACAATGGCGCGAAACCGCGGTGTAAGGCGGAGCGCATCGAGGAGCTGGCGTGACAGCGCCTCGGTCTTGTTGGTGCAGACCGCCATCGTGAAACCGGCCGCGTCGAAAAGGGCCATCGCATCGATGAGGCCGGGGAAGGGCTTGGACTTGCCGGGCATGCCCGCTTCATAGTGGTCGAGGAAGACCGCCAGGAGCCGGTCGTTCTCGGCTTGCGACAGCGGGGCGGCGCGCAGGGCAAAGGCGCGGCCGATCATCGCCCGCGCACCCTGGCCGACGAGATGGTCGAGATCGGAAAGCGCGATAGGCGCCATGCCGATGGTCCCGATGGTGTGATTGAGGCTGTCGAGCAGATCGTGTCCCGTATCGACCAGCGTTCCGTCGAGATCGAATATGACGAGCGGGTGAGGGTGGCGGAGGGTCATGGGCATCCTTCTTCCACAGACAAGGGCCGTCTTATAGATAACGCCGCCCGTCCGGTCCATCGCGCTTGCCCATGCCATGCTGATGGCCACAGCGGTCTTCACGCAGCGGCTCGACCAGCCTTTGAATGTGGGAACAGGCATGGTAACAGCACAGCCCGTCGCCGCGCCCTATCGAGCGTCGGCGGCCAATGCCGCGGAGCGGGGAGTTTGTGTGACGATGGATGCCAGGCAGATGAAGATCGAGGCGGCGCGTGCCGCCCTTGAGCATGTCGAGCATGGTATGCATCTTGGTATCGGCACGGGATCGACCGCCGAAGAATTCGTCAGGCTTCTCGCCGAAAAGGTTGCCGACGGGCTTGCCGTGAAGGGCGTTCCGACATCGGAGCGCACGGCGCGGCTGTGCGTCGAGCTCGGCGTTCCGCTCTTTTCCCTCGACGAACTGCCCGAGCTCGATCTGACCGTGGATGGCGCCGACGAGATCGATCACGAATTGCGGCTGATCAAGGGCGGCGGCGGGGCGCTTCTGCGCGAGAAGATCGTCGCGGCCGCGTCGACGCGAATGGTGGTCATCGCAGACCGGACCAAGCTGGTGGATGTTCTGGGGGCCTTCCCGCTGCCGATCGAAGTCAATCCGTTCGGTCTGACGGCAACGCGCATCGCCGTGGAGAAGGCGGCGGCGCGCCTCGGTCTGGGCGGCGACATCGCGTTGCGCGCGACCGACGGCGAGGCATTCGAAACCGATGGCGGTCACCACATTCTCGACGCATCTTTTGGCCGCATTCCGGATGCAGAAGCGCTTTCGGCGGCCCTTCACGCCATTCCGGGCGTGGTCGAACACGGATTATTCATCACTATGGCCCAGGTCGCGATCATTGCCGGCAACGGTGGGATCGAGGAACTGAGGCGTCAAGGCAACGAATAGGAGCTAGGTCAGAATGACTTTCGCAAGAAGTCTGAATCGCGCGTTCGGCGCCATCCTCATGTCGTCGGCAGTGCTGGTCGCCTCGTCGGCGCTGGCACAGGAGGAATTGAGCGACTCCCACCGCCAGGCTGCCCGCGAAGCGATCCGTGCTCTCGGCGCGACCGATCAGTTCGACATGATCCTGCCGCGCGCGGCCGACCAGTTGAAGAGCACGCTGATCCAGGCGACGCCGAATTTCGAGGAGGCGATCTCCGCAACCGTCGACGAAGTGGCAATCACGCTTGCAGGCCGCCGTTCGGACCTGGAGCGCGAGGCGGGTGCGATCTACGCACGCAACTTCACCGAGGAAGAACTGACGGCCATCACGGATTTCTACAACTCTCCGGCTGGCCAGAAGCTGCTCGAGAACGGATCCGTCGTCACGCGCGAATTGCTGCGCGCCGCGGAAATCTGGGCAAACGGCATCGCGCGCGATCTGGCTGTCGAAGCCGATTCCGCGCTGGAAGCGCGCCTTGGCGCGGAAGCACCGTCGAGCGCCGATGCGGGCATCGATCCGCAGACCGGCACGGCCGAAGGTGAGGCCCCGGCGGTCGAAGAACCCGCGACGCCTGCGCAGTAGTATCCGATCAGTCGGTTCGAGATGGAAAAGGGGCGGGTCATCGACCGGCCCCTTTTGCTGTCCGGCTCAGGTTTCAGCGATCGACCAGCGGCTGAAACCCGCCATAGATCATGCGCCGGCCATCGAACGGCATCGAGAGGGCGCCGGGCTGCATGCCGGGATCGGCCATGACCTTCTTCCATCCCTCGTCACGCGCGGCCTTGGATGGCCACTGCACCCACGAGAAGACGACGGCCTCGTCGGGTTCAGCCTTCACCGCGCCCTTGAAGTCGGTGATCTTGCCGTCCGGCACGTCGTCGGCCCAGCAATCGACGACGCGCGTGGCACCATGCGACTTGAAGATCGCCGCGGTCTTTCGCGCCATCGCCTCGTAGGCATCCTTGTTCTTCGTCGGTACGGCCAGCAGGGAACCGTCGACATAACCCATGTCTTTGCCATCATCTTCGTCGAGGATGGTGGTGAAGCCCCCATAGATCATGCGTTTGCCGTCAAATGGCATCGTCTCGCCCATGCCCTTCATGCGCGGGTCGTTCATCATCCTTTCGACCGCCTTCGTCCGCGCCTCGCGGGATGGATATTCGAACCAGGAAAAGACGACGACCTCATCGTCCTCAGCTTTCACGGCGCGGCGGAAATCGGTCAGCTTGCCCTCCGGCACATCGTCGCCCCAAGTCTCGACCATTCGGGTAACGCCAAATTCCTCGAACAAGGGCGCAGCCTCTTCCGCATGGCTGCGGTAGCGCTCCTTGTTGGCAGCCGGCACTGCGACCACGAACCCATCCACGTAAGCCATCGATCGTCTCCTCTGTGTGTTCCCAGCAAAAGAGTTGATATCAACATAAAGTGCCGTCGTCAAACGGCTCCAATGGCTGAGGGCATGGTACGGCAGGTTTCCTCCTTAGGCCGAAATGGTTTAAGAGGGCGGCAGTTCATCTCCCAGTCGGATCAGCAGTTCATGGCAAATTTTGACTACGATCTCTTCGTCATCGGCGGCGGATCGGGCGGCGTGCGCGCCGGACGTGTTGCAGCCTCGCTCGGCAAGAAGGTCGCGATCGCAGAGGAATACCGCTACGGCGGCACTTGCGTCATCCGAGGCTGCGTCCCGAAGAAACTGTTCGTCTACGCGTCGCATTTCAGCGAGAGCTTCGAGGATGCAGGAGGTTACGGCTGGACAGTCGACGCGCCGCGTTTCGACTGGCCGACGCTGATCGCCAACAAGGACCGCGAGATCGCGCGGCTCGAGGGCCTCTATAGAAAAGGCCTCGACAATGCCGGTGCGACGATCATCGACAGCCGGGCCGAACTCGTCGATGCCCATACGGTGGAGATCAAGCAGACGGGCGAGCGCGTCACCGCGGAAAGAATCCTTATCGCGGTTGGCGGATTTGCCAATCCCCACGCCGCGCTGCCAGGCCACGAACTGTGCATCACGTCCAACGAGGCGTTCCACCTCGAGACTTTGCCAAAATCGATCCTCATAGCCGGTGGCGGCTATATCGCGGTCGAGTTCGCCAATATTTTCCACGGGCTCGGTGTCGAGACGACCATTATCTACCGGGGCAAGGAGATTCTCGGCCGGTTCGACCACGACATGCGCAGTGGTTTGCACGAAGCCATGGAAGCCAAGGGGATCAAGGTGCTTTGCCAGGACGTCTTCTCAAGCATCGAACGCTCCGATGACGGCCGCCTCTCGGCGCACACCTCATCCGGCAAGGTGCTGAAGGCGGATCAGGTCATGCTGGCGCTTGGCCGCGATCCCAACACCAAGGGGTTGGGGCTGGAAGCCGCCGGGGTGGAGACCAATCACAAGGGGGCGATCGTCGTCGACGACTATTCGCGCACAAACGTCGACAACATCTTTGCCGTCGGCGACGTCACCGATCGGGTCCAACTGACGCCGGTCGCGATTCATGAAGCGATGTGCTTCGTCGAGACTGCTTTCAAGAACAATCCCACGAAACCCGACCATGATCTGATCGCGACAGCGGTGTTCTCGCAGCCGGAGATCGGCACTGTCGGCCTGAGCGAGGACGAGGCCGCCCGCTCGCACAAGGAACTTGAGATCTACCGGGCTCAGTTCCGGCCGATGAAACATACGCTTTCCGGCCGCCAGGAGCGCATGATCATGAAGATCGTGGTCGATGCGAAGGACCGAAAGGTGCTCGGCGTTCACATTCTCGGCCCTGAAGCGGGTGAGATGGCGCAGATCGTCGCGATCGCGCTCAAGGCGGGAGCGACGAAGGACGATTTCGACAGGACCATGGCGGTTCATCCGACCGCGTCGGAAGAGCTCGTGACGATGTATCGGCCAAGCTATCGCGTAAGAGACGGCGAACGGGTTGATCCATGAGCGCCCTGGTCGATAAAGCGCTTAAGGATGACTGGCGCCGCGAACGCGAGCGGCTGGCGACGGGCGGCGATCTCATCGCGTATTTCGGATATGGATCGCTCGTCAATCGCGACACGCTGCGCACCAAGATTGTAGGGGCCAGCGCCGCGCGTGTATCGGGCTGGCGCCGCGAATGGCAACCGCGACCCGATCTCACGCTCGATCCCGAGACGGCAATCCACGCATCGCTCCTGACGGCGCGCCGTGATGCGGCGGCGACGATCGATGGTCTTCTCGTCTTCGACCATATCGAGAATCTGCCGGCCGTCGATTTGCGGGAGAGCGATTATCAGCGATGCCTCGTGCCGCTCGACCGGCTCACACTTGTCGACGACACGGTCCCGGCGGGATGTCCCGTCTATATCTACGAAGCCGATCCGCCGGAGGACCAACAGTCGGTCTATCCGATCCTCCACTCTTATCTCGACGCGGTCCTGCAGGGCTTTTACCGCGAGCACGGAGAGGAGGGACTGCGCGCATTCATCGATGGCACGGCGAATTTCCAAACACCGATCCTGCGCGATCGGGACTGGCCGATCTATCCTCGCGCGGTAAGGCTGGCAGACGAGGAGCGCATTCTGATCGACACCTTGCTCGAAGCGCGCGGCGTGCGCTTCGTCGACCGCTGAGCCGCGCGACGAACACAGCGCTTCCGTAGAAGCCTGAAAGGCTCTATAAGCCCCGCTTCAATCGGATTGCAGAGTGGGAAAGCCCCCGGCACGACAGACAGGTGAACGTTATGGCGCAGACATGGAATCCCGGCAGCTGGAGAGACAAGCCTATCCTTCAGGTGCCCGCCTATCCCGACGCAGACGCGCTGCGGACGGCGGAGGCGCGGCTGGCTTCCTTTCCGCCACTGGTTTTTGCGGGTGAGGCGCGCAAGCTGAAGGCCTCTCTTGCCCGGGTCGCAGAGGGCGAGGCTTTCCTGCTTCAAGGCGGTGATTGCGCCGAGAGCTTTGCCGAACACGGCGCCGACAACATCCGCGATTTCTTCCGGGTGTTCCTGCAGATGGCCGTGGTGCTCACATTCGGCGCACAGCAGCCGGTGGTGAAGGTCGGGCGCATCGCCGGCCAGTTCGCAAAGCCGCGCTCGTCCGACAACGAGACGAAGGACGGTGTCACGCTGCCGTCCTATCGCGGCGACATCATCAACGGCATCGAATTCGATGAAGCCTCGCGCATCCCGAACCCGGAGCGCCAGATCATGGCTTACCGGCAATCGGCTGCGACACTGAACCTGCTGCGCGCTTTCGCGCAGGGCGGCTATGCCAATCTCGATAATGTCCACCAGTGGATGCTCGGTTTCGTCAAGGACAGTCCGCAGGCCGAGCGCTATCGCAAACTGGCCGATCGCATCTCCGAGACGATGGATTTCATGAAAGCGATCGGCATCGAATCGGAAAGCCACCCGTCGCTGCGCGAGACCGATTTCTTCACCAGCCACGAGGCGCTGCTTCTGGGTTACGAGGAGGCGATGACGCGGGTCGATTCCACATCCGGCGACTGGTACGCCACGTCCGGCCACATGATCTGGATCGGCGATCGCACCCGCCAGGCCGATCACGCCCACCTCGAATATTGCCGCGGCATCAAGAACCCGATCGGCCTGAAGTGCGGCCCGAGCCTCCAGCCGGACGATCTGCTTGGGTTGATCGATCTCCTGAACCCGGCCAACGAGCCCGGCCGGCTGACGCTGATCGCGCGCTTCGGTCACGACAAGGTCGCCGATCACCTGCCCAAGCTGATCCGCGCCGTGGAGAAGGAAGGGCGCAAGGTGGTCTGGTCCTGCGATCCGATGCATGGCAACACCATCACGCTCAACAACTACAAGACGCGCCCCTTCGAGCGGGTGCTGTCCGAAGTGGAAAGCTTCTTCCAGATCCACCGCGCCGAAGGCACCCATCCGGGCGGCATCCACATCGAGATGACGGGCAAGAACGTGACGGAGTGCACGGGCGGCGCGCGCGCCGTTTCGGCCGAGGACCTTTCGGATCGCTACCACACGCATTGCGACCCGCGCCTCAATGCCGACCAGGCTCTGGAGCTTGCATTCCTCGTTGCTGAACGCATGAAGGGCGGGCGTGACGATCAGACGAAGAAGGCGGTCAACGGCTGAAGGTTACGGCGGACCTGAAGCCGAGGTGCTTCAGGCCGCCTTTTGTCCCGCGACCTGATGGATCGCGTCCGCAAGGACATCGGCCGGCTGCGCGCCGCTCACAGCATATTTGCCGTCCAGAATGAAACAGGGCACGCCCTGAACGCCCATGCGCTGCGCACTGGCGATTTCCGCTTCGACGGATTGGCGGTCAAGGTCGCCCCTCAGTTTGGTCTCGATGACGGTTCGGTCGAGGCCGGCTTCCTCAGCGGCATCGGCGAGCACATCGTCGTCGCCGATTTGCGCTCCTTCAGTGAAATACCTGCGGAAGAGAATCTCTACGAGCCGATCCTGCGCGACACGGCCGACTTCTCCGGCCCATCGGATCATGCGATGAGCGTCGAGCGTATTGGCGGAAACGGTGATGGCGTCGAAATCGAATGGAATGGCTTCCAGGTCCCCGGCGCGGCGCACATTGGCATAGGCCTCGGCCGCTCGTTCGCTGCCGCCGAATTTGTCCTCCAGATAGCGCCGACGGTCCTTGCCTTCCTTGGGCAAGGTCGCATCGAGCTGAAATGGCCGCCAATTGACCTCGACGGCGACGTCCTCGCCGAGCATCTCGATCGCCTTTTCCAGCCGTCTCTTGCCGATATAGCACCAGGGGCACATGACGTCGGAGACGACGTCGATCCGGATTGTCTTCATGGGGCGCTCCCTTTTGGGCGGGACATTGGCGCTATTCGGCCCGCGCGTCCCACCAGGTCGACAATGTGTAACCGTATATAGGCGTTTCCTCCGGTCTTTGAATGTGCTTCCAGCGCGCCACCCACTGCTCTTCGACATGGTAGAGCGGGATCAGGTAATAGCCCGACAGCAGCACGCGATCGAAGGCCCTGACGGCTGCCTGGAAATCGTCTTCGCTGCGCGCATTTAGCATCGCGTCGATCATCGCGTCGATCGCCGGGTCTGCAGCGCCGGCGAAATTGAACGTGCCCTGCGGATCACGGGCGCGTGAATGCCAGCGCCAGATCTGCTCCGCGCCCGGCGACAGCGAGGAGGGATAGGACTTCATGATCACGTCGTAGTCATAGGCCAGACTGCGCTGCTGATACTGAGCATCGTCCACGGTGCGGATGCGCATGACGATGCCGAGGGATGCCAGCGTGCGCTGATAGGCGAGGGCAAGCTTTTCCTGGCCCTCGTTCTGCGTCATGATTTCGAACGTGAGCTGCCGGCCGTTTTCGTCGACCATGCGCCCGCCCTCGATCCGGTAACCCGCTTCGCGCAGGATATCGAACGCTTCACGCTGGATTTTGCGGTCGCGTCCCGCACCGCTGGTGTGGGGCAACCTGTAGGTGCCATCCATGATGTCGGGCAAGACGGCATCGGGATAGGGCGCGAGAAGTGCGTGTTCCTTCTCCCCGGCCGGGCGGTCGAGGCTGGAGAGCACCGAGCCCTGCCAATAGCTCTGCGTGCGGGTGTATGCCTCGTTGAAAAGGGTCCTGTTGGCCCATTCAAAATCGAACAGCATGGTCAGCGCGCGGCGCACCTGGCGGTCTTCGAAAACGTCCCGGCGCGTGTTGAAGACGAAGCCGAGCATGCCGGATGGTAGCTCTGGCCGGAACTCGTCCTTGATGACGTCGCCCTGATGGACGGCGGGAAAATCATAGGACCGGGCCCATGCCGTCGGGCTGCCCTCCGGAAAGACGTCGAACAGCCCCTTCTTGAACGCTTCGAACTGGGAACTGGCCGAAAGGAAATATTCGACCGTGATCTCGTCGAAATTGTCGTGCCCGCGTTTGACGGGCAGGTCTTTTGCCCAATAATCGGGATCGCGCTCGTAGGTGATACGCTCGCCGGGCCGAATCTCGCCGACGACATAGGGACCCGAGCCGATCGGCGGCTTCAGGCTCGACCGATCGAAGGTTTCCGCATCCGTGGCGTGTTCGGGAAGAATGGGGACGCTGGCGATCAGGAGCGGCAACTCGCGATTGGCATCCTCGGTGAAGGTGAAGCGCACGCTGTCGGCATCGACCTTCTCCATCGTCTCGACCAGGTCGAGGCGGTTGCTGTAGGGCGGGCGACCCTTTTCAGCCAGGAGCTCGAAGGTGAAGACGACGTCATCCGCCGTCACCGGCTCTCCGTCCGAGAACCGCGCATTGGGGTTGATGTTGAACTGGATGTAGCTGCGCTGATCGTCCCATTCGACCGTTTCGGCGAGCAGGCCATAAAGCGTGAACGGCTCGTCGCGTGAACGATGCATCAGCGATTCAAAGACGAGGTTGCCGTATTCCTGATCGATCACGCCGCGTGCCGTCGTTCGCATGGACTGCAGGATGAACGGGTTCAGACTGTCGAACGTGCCGACGACGCCATAGGCGATGCTGCCACCCTTCGGCGCATCCGGATTGACATAGGGAAAATGGTCAAAATCCGGCCCGAGAGCCGGCTTCCCATGCATGGCGATGGCATGTACGGGCTCTGAAGCGGCGGCAAGCGTCGGGTCCACGGCAGCAAGGGCGATGGCAAGGCATAGCGGCATTCGGAACTGGGCGACTTGCATCCGGTCTCGTCTATCAGAAAATGCAGGGATCGATTCGCGCAAACCGTATCATGAGCGTCGCTCCTGCGCGCAGACAATGGCATCAGCCGGGCAGTTGCTGTCAAAATGCCGTGTTGGTGGTGGATATCCGGCGCATTTGCGCGTATGCGAGGGCCATGCGACCGGGCGGGGATCGGTGAGGGCGTTGGGTCATCCTAATGCCGCAATTCGCCGACAGGAGACGCCCAACGCACGAGGGTCCGTGCACGGCGGCATTCATCGCCTCAGGGCCATATGAAGTTTGATCAGGAGACGAACAAGCCAATGACTGACCGTAACGCACATCACCGGACCACCCGCGCCAGCCGTGGCCTGTTCCTGGCGGCGCTGGTGGGCGCGAGCGCCATGGGCGGAGCGGCCTTCGCCCAGCAAGCCGGCGGCCAGCCGTCGGGCGCGCCGGAAGGCTGGTTCAAGGCCTGCACCCAGCAAGCCGACAACGACGTCTGCGTGGTCCAGAACATCGTGGCTGCCTCGAACGGCCAGCTGTTGACCGCGGTCGGCCTGATTTCGGTGGAAGGGTCGACCAATCAGCGCGTGCTGCAGGTCTCGGTGCCCTCCGCACGGATGATTCAGCCCGGCATCAACATGCAGGTCGATGGCGGCCAGGCAACGAAGCTCGACTTCGCCGTCTGCATGCCCGACAAGTGCGTGGCCGAGGTTCCGCTGAACGACCAGATGGTCAGTTCCTTCAAGCGTGGCGGCGAGGTCGTCTTCACCTCCGTCAACTATCAGCGTGCGCCGAACCCGATCAGCATCTCGCTGTCCGGTTTCACCGAAGCCTTCGACGGCGAAGCGATGGCCCAGTCCGAGCTCGAAGAGCGCCAGCGCGTGCTGCAGGAGGAGATGCAGCGCAAGGCCTCCGAGGCCCGCCAGCGTCTGGAAGATGCGCAGGAACGCGCCAAGGCGGAATAGTTTATTCCTGATGGATGATGTCGATCGGGCCCGGCAGCAATGCCGGGCCCGATCGCGTTTCAGACCCGGTCAGTGGCCCATCGGCGCGCGCGGGCGGTAAAGGCCATCTTCCGGACCGCTGAAGACCTGCTTGACCTGCGGATGGCGGATCGGCTGATCGCTGTCGTCCGGCACGAGGTTCTGTTCGGAGACGTAGGCGACGTACTCGGTTTCCGCGTTCTCGGCGAAGAGGTGGTAGAACGGCTGGTCCTTGCTGGGACGCACCGCTTCGGGGATGGCGTTCCACCATTCCTCGGTGTTGTCGAACTCCGGATCGACGTCGAAGATGACACCCCGGAACGGATAGATCCGGTGGCGCACGATCTGGCCGATGCTGAATTTCGCGGCTCTGTGCTTCATGGCGTATTCCCTTTCCTTGCCAAGATGGGCCGGCTGGTGGGTCTCGGCAAGGGCCGTGCGTCTTGACGTTGCGCGAGCGGCCTCATAGGGCATACGGGTTGCATCCTCACGGCCCGCCCTGAAAGCTCGATCCGCGCATGGCTGAAGTTTCCGGTCTCGTCCTGCCATTTTTCGGATTGATTCTGCTTGGCTATGTCACGGCCAGGATCACCAGGCAGCCCGAAGAAGCGCTTGGCTGGCTCAACACCTTCATCATCTACCTCGCGCTGCCCGCGCTGTTCTTCAAGCTGCTGGCACAAACGCCGATGGAGGAATTGACCCGCTGGGACTTCGTGGCAACCAATATCGGCGTCACGTTCTCGATCTTCGCCCTGATCTTCGCGGTCGGCATTGCCGTGCGGCGCGCAGCCATTGCCGAAGCAACGATCCAAGGACTTGCCGGAGCCTATGGCAATATCGGCTATATGGGCCCCGGCCTGGCCATCCTCGCGTTCGGAGAGCGGGCCGCCGTTCCCGTTGCCCTGATCTTCTGCTTCGAGAACATCATGCATTTCACGCTGGCGCCGACGCTGATGGCGATTTCCGGCGGCAGCGGCCAGCGCGTGGGCGGCGTGGTCGTCGACATCGTCCGCAAGATCGTCTTTCATCCCTTCATCATCGCCACGGCGATGGGCGTTCTGGCGGCGTGGGCAACCATCGAACTGCCGCAACCGGCCACACGTCTTGTCGATTACCTGGCGCAGGCCGCCGCGCCCTGCGCGCTTTTTGCCATGGGCGTGACGCTCGCCCTTCGGCCCTTGAAACGCGTGCCGGTGGAGTTGAGCTATATCGTCCCGATCAAGCTGCTGGTTCACCCGTTGGCCATGTACCTGGCGCTGAGCTGGGTGGGCGATTTCTCTGCGTCCTGGGCCTTCACCGCAGTCCTGCTCGCCGCGCTGCCGACGGCGACGAACGTCTTCGTGCTCGCCCAGCAATACGGCGTGTGGATCGAACGCGCCTCGGCGACGATCCTCGTCACCACGTTCCTGTCGGTCCTGACCGTCGCCGCGCTGCTCTACGGCATCACAAGCGGCCACATCCCCGCCGATCTCTTTCCGGGCTGACCAGTCTATCGGCTTGAGCGGTGTCGCTCGCCGCTTTTGCCCCGAACGCTGCGCGCCAGATCGCGCAGGCCGCTGCCTGGTCGCATGCCCTCCCGAATGGCAAAGCCGCGCAAGGGGTTGGACGATGACAGCAGCGACAGACCCGTGGCACGGGCAAGGTGTACGGGAAGGAAATGCGTCAGCAGCGACCGGTTGAGGATGTCGACGGCCGTCGTGCGGGTGCGGATATCGCTTCGTCGCGCCCGGTCGTAGCTCTCGACGGTCCGACGCACCCCATCGGGCGAACCAAGGTCGAGACGAATGTCCAGGAGGGCGATCACGTCGCGCATTCCAAGATTGAGGCCCTGGGCCCCGATCGGCGGGAAGACATGACCCGCTTCGCCGACCAGGACGACCGGCCCACGTCCGAACGCGCTTGCCGCCATGCCGGAGAGCGGGAACTGCTGCAAAGGGCTGTCAACTTCTATGGCGCCGAGCATGGAGTGCATCTGCGCCTCGATCGCGCGGTTGAGTGCCGGGCGATCCAGCATCTCCATGCGATTGGCGGCGTCCGGCGCGAGCACCCAGACGAGGCTTGAGCGGTCGCCGGGAAGGGGAACCTGGGTGAACGGCCCGCTCTCCAGATGAAACTCGTTCGACGTCGCCTCGTGTGGGACGCTGTGCGCAAAGGTCAGGACGATCGCCGACTGCGGATAGGACCAGGTGCGTGCCTTGATGCCGACGGCTTCGCGTGCAAGGGAGCGCCGGCCGTCTGCCGCGACGATCATCGAAGCGGTGATGCTCTGGCCATCTGCAAGGTCGAGCCTGGTGGGGCTCGCCTGCACATCGATGGTGTCGGCGCTCTGCTCGAACAGCGTGATCGCACCATTGGCAGCGACGGCCGAATGAAGGGCCCGCGTCAGTGCGGCGTTGGGAATGTTGTAGCCGAACGCAGCCTCGCCGATCTCGCTGGCGTGGAAAGACACCGTTGGCGAACGGATGAGACGATCGCTGCCGTCGATCAGCCGCATCGTGCGCAAAGGGGCCGATTGCTCGGCGACGGCCTGCCAGACGCCAAGACGGGTCAGCAGTTCGATCGCCGGCAGCATCAGCGCCGTCGTGCGGCCATCTGCCTTGCCCGCCGGTGGCGCGAGAAGGGCAACGGCATGCCCCGAACGGGAAAGCGCGAGCGCCGCCGTGAGACCGGCCAAACCGCCACCGATGACGGCGATATCGAATGTCCGCGATGTCATCGATGCGCGCTCCCGCAATGACGGAACTGCCAAAGCTTGTGTGGTGCATCATCGTGAGCGGGCGATGAAGAGCCGGTGTACCAACAAATCTGTGAAGCCATGTGTCTTTTTCGTCGGTTGTTCTAGGAAAGCAGCGAAAGGTCGGGCAATCGTGGTCCCGCCGCGGGCGCATTGCCTGCATCTTTTCCCTTCGATACCGTCACTTTCATGAACATTCTAAGACCGCTTGGCACCAAACTCTACAGCTATCGCCGGCTTCCCTATGCGGAAATTCGGGCGTTCTCGGTGCACATCCTGACGGCATCGGGTGCCTACCTTGCCTTTCTCGCTGTCGTCGCGGCGGCCGAAGAGCGCTTCGTGGCCATGTTCTGGTGGCTCGGTTTTGCGCTTCTCGTCGATGGCATAGATGGCCCGATCGCTCGGAAGCTCAAGGTCAAGGAAGTCCTGCCGACCTGGTCCGGCGAGCAACTGGACAATGTGATCGACTATGTGACCTACGTCCTGATCCCGGCGTTTGCGCTCTATCAGAGCGGCATGATCGGAGAAATCATGTCATTCGTCTGCGCCGCGCTCATCGTCATATCGAGTGCGATCTACTACGCGAACATGGGGATGAAGACGGCGGAGAACTTCTTCTCCGGCTTTCCGGTGTGTTGGAACATGCTGGTTTTCACGCTCTTTGCCATCAACGCATCCGAGTGGACGGCGATGATCGTCGTATTCCTCGCCGTGTTCTTCACCTTCCTGCCGATATATTTCCTGCACCCGGTGCGCGTCGTGAGGCTGCGGACACTGAACCTGACGGTCTTTTTCGCCTGGTGCATCTTCTCCGGAATCTCGCTGCTGATGAACTTCGATAGCCCCGCATGGCTTGCGGTTCTGATCAGCGTCACCGGCCTGTACCTCGCGGTGATCGGCGGCGTGCTTCAACTGTTTCCAAAGCTTGGCGCAAGAAGAGCTTGAAATCATAGAATAGAAGGAAGGCGGGTTGTATGGCCAAGGCAATCGTTGTTCGCGAGCACGGCGGACCGGAAGTTCTGAAACTTGAAGACGTACAATGCGCCGAACCGGGTCCCGGCGAAGCAAAGGTACGGCAGGCTGCCATTGGCCTTAACTTCATCGACATCTATTTCCGAACCGGCTTCTATCCCGCACCGAACGGGTTGCCGTTGACGCCGGGCGGCGAGGGTGCCGGGGAAATCGTGTCGGTTGGTGAGGGCGTGAAACACCTCAGACCCGGCGATCGCGTCGCTTACGCAATCAATGTCGGCGCCTATGCCGAGGAGAGACTGATCCCGGCCGACAGGCTCGTGAAGGTGCCCGACGAAGTGTCGCTGGAAACCGCCGCGGCGATGATGCTGAAGGGCATGACGGTGGAATATCTTCTGAACCGGACCTTCCCGGTGAAGAAGGGCGATACCGTTCTCTTCCATGCCGCCGCCGGCGGCGTCGGGCTGATCGCCGGGCAGTGGGCCAA
The DNA here is from genome assembly GCF_002750855.1 of Neopararhizobium haloflavum. Taxonomy (GTDB): domain Bacteria; phylum Pseudomonadota; class Alphaproteobacteria; order Rhizobiales; family Rhizobiaceae; genus Georhizobium; species Georhizobium haloflavum. Next base: position 394,449 of record NZ_NWUC01000003.1, read on the forward strand.
GTCGATCGGCGCGACGATCATCGGCACGGTCGGCTCGAAGGAGAAGGCGGGTCTGGCGATAAAGGCCGGCTATGATCACATCATCAACTACCGGGAAAGCGACTTCGTCGACGAGGTGAGGGCGATCACCGGTGGGCGCGGCGTCGACGTCGTTTACGACTCGGTCGGCAAGGACACCTTTCCCGCATCGCTCGATTGCATCCGCCCGCGCGGCATGTGGGTGAGCTTCGGGCAATCCTCCGGACCGGCCGTACCGCTCGACATCAACCTATTGTCGAAGAAGGGCTCGCTCTACGCGACGCGGCCAACGCTTTTTGCCTACGTCGCCGCGCGCGAGGAACTGGAGGCTTCGGCAGCGGCTCTGTTTGACAAAGTGCGCGCCGGCGAAGTGACCATCGCCATCAACCAGCGCTATCGCCTTGCGGATGCTGCGCAGGCCCACCGTGACCTGGAAGCGAGGAAAACAACGGGGACGACGCTGTTGATCCCTTGAATTCAGCGCGCGATTGGTGAACTGATGAGCATGCGCGAAATATGCCTAATGCTTGGTCGCTCTCGCGCCAGTTCGGGTATTCCATTGCGTCATGCCATTTCAGGATAGAGTTCACGTGCAGGCGAGTGCGACGAGTGAAGGCGATCGCCTGCTTGCATTGCAGGAACTGACGAAGACGTTCGGTTCGCTGCGAGCATGCGATGGCGTCGACCTCGATATCCGCCCGGGCGAAATCCATGCGCTGCTTGGCGAGAACGGCGCCGGGAAGTCGACTCTGGTCAAGATGCTGTTCGGCGTTCTGGCCCCGGATGGCGGTGAGATTCGGTGGAAGGGTAGCCCGGTCGCCATAACCAGCCCGTTCGAAGCCAGACAACTCGGCATCGGCATGGTCTTCCAGCATTTTTCGCTGTTCGAGGCGCTGACGGTCGCCGAGAACATCGCGTTATCGCTCGACGAGACGGTGTCGATCGCCCGGATCGCTGACGAGGCCCGGTCCCTGTCGCAGGCCTACGGCCTGCCGCTCGACCCTTTCGCTCATGTCGCGGACCTCTCCGTTGGCGAGCGCCAGCGCATCGAGATCGTGCGCACGCTGCTGCAGAAGCCGGAACTCATCATCCTCGACGAGCCGACCTCGGTGCTGACGCCGCAGGAAGCCGATCGTCTGTTCGAGACGCTGGAGACCCTGCGGGGCGAAGGCAAATCAATCCTCTATATCAGCCACCGGCTCGACGAGGTGCGCCGCATCTGCGACCGCGCGACGGTGCTTCGACATGGCAAGGTCGTCGCTGCCTGCGACCCGCGCGCCGAAACCGTCGCCTCGCTCGCCGGCCTCATGGTGGGTGGGGAGGTCGCGACGGTGACGAATTCTCCCAATGCGGGCACGGACCAGGCTCTGCTTGAGGTGGCGCATTTGTCCCTGCCGTCACGCTCACCCTTCGCTGTCACGCTGCGCGATATCGACCTGACGGTTCGTCGCGGCGAGGTGCTGGCGATCGCGGGTGTCGCGGGGAACGGCCAGAGCGAACTGTTCGACGCTCTGTCGGGCGAGGTACTGGCCGGAACGCCCGATGTCATCCGGATTGGCGGCGCGGCGGTCGGTCAGAAGGGTATCACGCAGCGCCGGCTGCTCGGCGCCGGCTTCGTGCCGGAAGAACGACACGGCCACGGTGCCGTTTCGCAGATGCGGCTTTCCGACAATATGGTTCTCGCCCGGCACCGTTCCGATGCGGGGACGTTCCTTGCCGGTGGGATTCTGAAGGTGCTCAAGCGCGGGGCGATCGCCAAGGCCGCGGCGCGGGTGGTGGACGCCATGGATGTGCGCAAGTCCGGCGACGATCCCCACGCCTCGGCGCTCTCAGGCGGCAATCTGCAGAAATTCATCGTCGGCCGAGAACTCGACAGGAAGCCTGTGCTCCTCGTGGTCAACCAGCCGACCTGGGGTGTCGATGCCGGCGCGGCGAGCCGGATACGTCAGGCGCTCGTTGATCTCGCCCGTTCCGGTTCGGCGGTGCTCGTCATCAGCCAGGATCTCGACGAAATCTTCGAGGTCGCGCATCGAATCGCCGTCATCCATCACGGCCGATTGAGCGCGCCAGAACCGGCCGCATCCATGTCGCGCGAGCGCATCGGACTTTTGATGGGCGGAGCTGCGCCGGATGGCGCGTCGCCGGGGCCAGGGGAGGCTGCGGATGCGCATTGAACTGGAAAAGCGTCCGGAACGCTCCAAGCTGTTTTCGATCCTGTCGCCCTTCATTGCGCTTGGCCTGACATTGATCGCCGGCGCGATCCTGTTTCTTTCGCTCGGCAAGAATCCGGTCGAGGCGCTGTTCTTCTTCTTCATCGATCCGCTGCTCTACGGCTGGTCGTTGCACGAGCTCGCCGTCAAGGCTGCACCGCTCATCCTGATCGCCGTCGGCCTTTCGGTCTGCTTTCGCTCCAACAACTGGAATATCGGAGCGGAGGGCCAGTTCGTCATGGGCGCCGTCGCTGGCTCCGTGATCCCGGTCGTCTTCCACGAGTGGCAGTCGCTACTGGTGCTGCCGCTGATGATGATCTCGGCCATGCTGGGCGGTGCGGCCTATGCCGCCATTCCGGCGCTTCTCAAGGCGCGGCTGAACACCAACGAGATCCTCTCCAGCTTGATGCTGGTCTATGTTGCGCAGCTATTTCTCGACTGGCTGGTGCGTGGACCGTGGCGCAATCCGGAAGGCTTCAACTTCCCCGAGACGCGAAACTTCAACGCCTCGGCCATCCTGCCGGAGATCGTCGACGGCGGGCGTGCCCATTTTGGGCTCGTTTTCGCGATCATCGCCGCGCTGCTTACCTGGTTTATGATGCGTCACACGCTCAAGGGTTTCGAGATCGCGGTGCTTGGACAATCCCAGCGGGCAGGGCGTTTCGCCGGATTTTCGGCCGCGCGCATGGTCATTTTCGCCTTTCTCTTCTCTGGCGCGCTGGCGGGGCTGGCGGGGATATCGGAGGTGTCCGGCGCGATCGGGCAACTTCGTCCCGTCATATCACCCGGCTACGGATTTACGGCCATCATTGTCGCCTTTCTCGGCCGCCTCAATCCGCTCGGCATCGTCGCCGCGGGGCTGGTCCTGGCACTGACATATCTCGGCGGTGAGGCCGCGCAGATTTCCATCGGCGTGTCGGACAAGGTGGCGCGTCTGTTCCAGGGCGCGCTCCTTTTCTTCGTGCTGGCCTGCGACACGCTCATTCACTACCGCATTCGCATTCGAAGACCGGCCGCTGCCGGCTCTGCGATCGCTGATGCGCGGCCCCAGGCGGAGACGAACTGATGGGTCTTTTCGAGGCGATCCTCTTCTCGGTGATGACCGCAGCGACGCCGCTGGTGCTGGCTGCGATAGGCGAACTGGTCGTCGAGCGATCCGGGGTCCTCAATCTCGGCGTCGAGGGCATGATGATCATGGGCGCCGTCGTTGCCTTTGCCGGCGCACAGCTCTCCGGATCGGCCTTCGTCGGCGTCCTTTGCGGTCTCCTCGCCGGTGCGGCGTTCTCGCTGCTCTTCGGTTTCCTGACGCTGACGCTGGTGGCCAATCAGGTTGCCACCGGACTGGCATTGACCATTCTCGGACTCGGGCTTTCTGGGATGATCGGCGAACGGTTCATCGGCCTGCCGGGCGTGCGTCTTCCGGTGCTGAATGTTCCGGGCCTCAGCGATGTCCCGATCGTCGGCCGGGTGCTCTTCGGCCAGGACCTTCTGTTCTATCTGTCCATCGCGCTGGTCGTCGGGGTCGCGTGGTTCCTTTTCCGCACGCGGGCGGGCCTGAAGCTGCGCGCCATCGGCGACAATCACGGCTCGGCCCATGCGCTTGGCGTGCCGGTCATTCGCACCCGCTACCTCGCCGTTCTCTTCGGCGGGGCATGCGCCGGGCTCGCGGGCGCGCATCTGTCTCTCGTCTATACGCCGCAATGGGTGGAGAACATGTCGGCCGGCCGCGGCTGGATCGCGTTGGCGCTCGTGGTCTTTGCATCCTGGCGGCCATGGCGTCTATTGGCCGGCGCCTATCTCTTCGGCGCGGTGTCGATCGGACAGCTCCACGCACAGGCCCTCGGTATCGGCATTCCATCGCAGTTCATGTCGATGCTGCCCTATCTTGCGACGATCCTCGTTCTCGTGCTGATCTCGATGGATCGCCGCCTGACACTCATCAACCGGCCCGCCTCGCTCGCACAGCCATTCGTGCCGGAACGGTGACAATGAAGAACCATGCCCGGATTTCGCTTCAACACATCAAAACGCAAGGGGAAACCATGAAGAAGACCATTCTCGCTCTGGCCGCGACGGCCAGCATGTTCGCCATGGCCGCGCCCGCGCAGGCACAGATGGGTCAGGTGAAGGCCTGCTTCATCTATGTCGGCCCGATCGGGGATTTCGGCTGGTCCTACCAGCACGACCAGGGCCGTCTTTATGTCGAGGAACAGCTCGGCGACAAGGTTGAGACCGCTTACCTGGAAAGCGTGCCGGAAGGTGCTGATGCGGAACGCGCGATCGAGCGCTTCGCCCGCTCAGGCTGCAACATCATCTTCACCACGTCGTTCGGCTACATGGACGCGACCAACGCCGTGGCCGAACGCTATCCGGACATCAAGTTCGAGCATGCAACCGGCTACAAGCGCGAGCATCCGAACGTCGCGACCTACGATTCCCGGTTCTATCAGGGCCGCTACATCATCGGGCAGATCGCCGCGGAGATGTCGGAGACCGGCTCGGCCGGCTACATCGGCTCGTTCCCGATCCCCGAGGTCGTGCAGGGCATCAATGCCTTCCTGCTCGGCGCGCAGTCGATCAACCCCGATTTCGAACTCAAGATCGTCTGGGTCAATTCATGGTTCGATCCTGGCCGGGAAGCAGATGCGGCCCGGGCGCTGATCGACCAGGGCGTCGACATCCTGACACAGCACACCGACTCAACCGGGCCGATGCAGGTGGCTGCCGAGCGCGGCATCTACGCTTTCGGCCAGGCTTCCGACATGGCCGAGTTTGGCCCGGAAACCCAATTGACCTCGATCGTCGATGACTGGGGCCCGTATTATCTGGAGCGCATCCAGGCCGTTCTGGACGGCACCTGGGAACAGACCGAGACCTGGGCCGGACTTGCCGAAGGACATGTCGTGATGGCGGAATACGCCAACATGCCCGACGAGGTGAAGGCCCAGGCCGAAGCGACCGAGGCCAGCATCGAATCCGGCGAGTTCCATCCCTTCACCGGCCCGATCAACAAGCAGGACGGCAGTGAATGGCTGGCCGACGGCGCCGTGGCCGAAGACAGCGAATTGCGCAGTCTCAATTTCTACGTCGAGGGCGTTGACGACGAACTGCCGCAATAAGCGGAGCGCCTGGAAGACAGACATTTCCCATGACTCAAAGAACCCGCCGGATCGCTCCGGCGGGTTCTTTGATTGGGGGGCTGCCGTCCGGCTATTCCGCGGGGGCAGGGGATGTCGCGTCGCCGCCCGGCCGCCCCTTGGCGTGCGCCATGTCCTCCTCGGGCTTGGCGATGAGTGTGTAGAACATCGGCACGACGAAAAGCGTGAACAGCGTACCGATGCAAAGGCCCGAGAAGATGACGAGGCCCATGGCCTGGCGGGCGGCAGCGCCGGCGCCAGACGCGATGATCAGCGGCACCACCGCCAGCGCCATCGCCGCCGTCGTCATCAGGATCGGGCGAAGGCGAACCTTGGCCGAGGCAACGATCGCTTCGCGGATCGTATAGCCTTCCTCGCGCCGCTGGTTGGCGAACTCCACCAGGAGAATACCGTGCTTGGTGATGATCCCGATCAGGGTGATGAGACCCACCTGGGTGTAGATATTCAGCGTCCCCAGCCCGAGATTAAGCGGCAGGATCGCGCCGAAGATCGACAGCGGCACCGACATCATGATGATGAACGGGTCGCGGAAGCTTTCGAACTGGGCGGCGAGCACCAGATAGATCACCAGGATCGCCAATGCGAAGGCGATCAGGATCGTGTTGCCCTGTTCGATTTCCAGTCGCGATTGCCCGGAATATTCGATGAAGAAGCTTTCAGGCAGCAGCGGACGGGCGATGTCAACGATGGTCTGCAGGCCGTCGCCGGTGGTCACGCCGGGCACCGGCAATGCCGAGATGGTCGCCGCGTTCAACTGGTTGAACTGCTCGATCGAGGCAGGCGCCGCGCCCGACGTCACGCTGACGACTGAGGAAAGCGGGATCATTTCGCCTGTGGTCGAGCGAATGAAGAAGTCGGTCAGCGCCTGCGGATTGTTGCGATAGCGCTGCGGCACCTGGGTGATGATGTCGTAGCTGTTGGAATCGCGGTCGAACTGGGCGACGGCGCCACCGCCGACCAGAACGTTCAGCGTGTTGCCGATATCGCTGATCGGCACGTTGAGCGCGGCCGCGCGGTCGCGATCGATGGTCATCGTCACCTGTGGCGAATCATAGGACAGGGAATTCTGAACAACGATGAACTGCCCCGATTCCTGGGCTTTCTGGCGAATTTCCTCCGCCACCTCATAGACCTGGCTCGATTCCCCGGTCGACTGGATGACGATGGAGATCGGCAGGCCGCCGCCGGCGCCGGGGAGGGACGGCGGGGCGAAAACGAGGGCCTGCACGCCGTTGACGCCACTGATGCGCCCCTGGATATCCTGCTGGATCTCGGCCTGCGTGCGCTCTCGGTCGCCCCAATCGTCGAGTGCCCAGACGGCGAAGCCGGTGTTGGTCTCGCCGCCCATGCCAACGATCGAGAACTGGGCTTTCACCTCGTCGATGTCGCGCGTGGCTTGCCCGATCTGCTCGATATAGCTGTTGGTGTAGTCACTGGTCGCGTAGCGCGGCGCCGTGACGAGCGAGAACAGGCCGCCTTCGTCCTCTTCCGGTGCGAGTTCACTCGATGTCTGGAAGAACAGATAGCCGGTCAGCGCGCCGAGCGCGATGACGACCATCATGGTCACGGCCCGATAGTTCAGCGACCCGTCGACCCGGCGCTCATAGAAATTCGCCAGGCGATCGAACGTCCGGTCGACGAAGTTCTGGAACCGGCTGTGGCCGCCGGCCTTGAGCACGCGAGCGCTCATCATGGGCGTGATGGTCAGCGCGACCACACCGGAAATGATGACGGCGCCGGCAAGGGTGAACGCGAATTCGCGGAACAGCGAACCCGTCAGCCCGCCGGTGAAGCCGATCGGTGCGAACACGGCCGCGAGCGTCAGCGTCATGGCGATGACGGCGACGGAGATTTCCTCCATGCTCCTGACCGCGGCATCCTTCGGCGACATGCCTTCCTCAATGTGCCGGTGGATGTTTTCCACCACGATGATGGCGTCGTCGACCACGAGGCCGATCGCCAGGACCATCGCGAGCAGCGAAAGAAGGTTGATCGAGTAGCCAAGCGCCAGAAGGAAGAAGCACACGCCGATCAGCGACAGCGGGATCGTGACGATCGGCATCAGCGTCGAACGGAATGACCCGAGGAAGAGGAGAATGACGACCACGACGATGGCGACGGCCTCGGCGATGGTCTTGAAGACCTCTTCGATCGACGCGCTGATCGTCTCCGTCGCGTTGTAGACCATTTCGATGGTCATGCCGTCGGGCAGCGTCTCGCCGATCGCTGGCAACTCGTCGATCACGGCGCTCGCCGTATCCAGAGGGTTGGCCGATGGCGTCGGGAAGATGCCGATGAAGGTTCCCGGCTCGCCGTTGAAATTCACGATCGTGTCGTCGGATTCGGCAGCCAGTTCGATATTGGCGACATCGCGCAGCCGCACGACGTCGTCGCCATCCGACTTGATCGGAAGCGCTCCGAAGGCCTCCGGCGTCTGCAAGGTGGATTCCAGCGTGATCGCCTGGGCGACGTATTCGTTCTCGGTCTTGCCGGGTGCCGACAGGAAGTTCGAGGCATTGATCGCCTGCGTCACTTCCGAAGCGGTGACACCGCGACCGGCAAGGCGTACAGGGTCGATCCACACGCGCATCGCGTAGTTCGCGGCGCCGAGGATCTGGATTTCGGCGACCCCTTCAATGGTCGACATGCGCGGCCGCACGACGCGCTCGAGATACTCCGTCAACTGTTCGGGAGTCATCTCCGGGTTCTGTACCGCCAGATACATGATCGCGAATTGCTGACCCGTCCCCTTGGTAATGACGGGATCCTCGGACTGCGAGGGCAATTGTCCGCGAACCTGCTGAACCTTCGACATCACCTCGGTAAGCGCGATGTCGGGGTCAGCGCCGAGTTCCATCTGGACGGTGACGGTACTGCTGGACGGACGGCTCTGGGACGTGACGTAGTCGATGTTTTCGGTGGTCGAGACCGCCGAGGCGATCGGCGCGGTAATGAAACCCTGGATCAGTTCCGCGCTCGCGCCGGGATAGACCGTGTTGATGGTGACGACCGTCTCTTCAACCTCTGGATACTGGCGCACCGAGAGATTGAAGAGGCCCTGGAAACCCAGAAGCAGGATCATTGCGCCGAGAACCGTCGAAAGGACCGGCCGCTGGATGAAGGTGCGGGAGATGTTCATCGCGAAACCTGTTCGACCGAGTTGCCTTCAAGGGGGCTTTCGCTGTCATCGAGGGTGACCGGCATCCCATTGGACAACCGGTTCTGACCGGCGGTGACGACCATGTCGCCCTCGCTCAAGCCTTCCGTCACCTCGATCAGCTGGCCGTTGCGCCGTCCCGTCTGAACGAAGACCTGGCGCACCTCGAGCGCTTCGCCCTGCTCATCGTCGGCCGTGGCCGCCTCGTCTGTCTCAGCAGGCGCGGCGGTGTCTGTTTCCGTGTCCTGCGAACCGGTGTCGCTGTCCGCCTGCTCGGCGTCGCTTGCCTGCTCCGCTTCGGACGCATCTTCCGCTTCGGCAGGGCCGACCACATAGACGTAGTCGCCATAAAGACTGGTGACGATCGAGGTCTGGGGGAGGGCGATGATTTCGGGCTCTTCCGGCAATTCAACGCGCACACGCACGAACTGACCAGGGAACAGAGCCTCCTCCTCATTGCCGACTTCCGCACGGATGGCGACGAGGCGCGTCTGCGGATCGATGCGCGGCTCGATGCCGATGATCGTGCCGTTGTAGTCGAGGGCGTCCTGCTCGGCCCCGAGGCTGATGGGCTGGCCGATCTCGACAAGGTTGCGCTGCTGCTCGGGCACCGTGAAATCGACGCGCATGGTGTCAAGATCCTGAAGCGTGGCGACGACGGTCCCGGTGGTGACGTACTGTCCGCTTTCCACTTGCGGGATGCCGATGGTCCCGGAGAAGGGGGCCTTGATCGACTTCTGGCTGAGTACCGCCTCGAGCCGCTCGACCTGTGAGCGGGCCGACTCGGCGCTGGCCTGCGCTTCCTCCAGACTGGACTCGGCACTGACGCCACGCGTGCGCAGTGCCTCGGCGCGATCGAGCGTCTGTTCGGCAAGCTGCACGGACGAGCGCGCCGCGATCAGATCGGCCTGCTCGATCGTATCGTCGATCTGGACTAGTAACTCGCCTTCCTCGACCTCATCGTTCGAGGTGAATGTGACGTCACGGACGACGCCGCCCGCTTCGACGGAAAGATCGACACCGCGTACGGCACGCAGCGTGCCGATGGCCTCGATCCCCGGCTGCCAGGAAAGGGCTTCCACCGTTTCCGTCGCGACCGGCACGGCTGGCTGCTGCTGGTTTGCGAAGAAGTCCTGGATTGCCTGGTTCCGGAACATGTTGAAATAGACCAGGCCGCCGCACACGACCGCAAGCAAGACGAAGGCGATCAGAAATCTTTTTATCATGGCGCAGAAGCTCCGGCGGCTCGCTGAGATGGATGGTCGGAAGAATTCGTGATGCGCGCAATGCTGCGCCGCACTATCTTTGTCACGCGCCTTACTGTACCGGCTGGACGGTATTGTCAACCCATGATAAGCACGTGCTTATAGTCGTAAGGTCCCGGATTAAATGCCACCAGTCGCCCGAAATTCAAGAACGCGCATCCTCGAAGCAGCAGAGGCGCTGGCACGCGAAGTGGGGCCGGGCAATCTTTCGCTCGACGCCGTGGCCCAGCGGGCGGGGCTGTCCAAAGGCGGATTGCTCTACAATTTCCCGACGAAAGCGAAGTTGATGGAAGCGCTGGTCGAGCACCACGTCACGCGCAGCCGCAAGGCTTTGCTGGTTTCCAGGGACGCGCATGCCGGCAAGCCGAATGCCCTGGCGCGCGCCCTGATCGATGTTTTCAAGATCGAATGCGCGGAGAAGGGGCCGAGACCCTCCGGCGTGCTTGCCGCGATTGCGGAAAATCCGGGCTTTCTGGAGCCGGTGCGACGCCACCAGCAACAGATGGCCGCCGAGCTAAAGGCGCTTTCGGACGACCCGGATCTTGCCTGTATCGTGTTTCTCGCCGTCGAAGGGCTGCGCAGTCAGCGCCTGTTCGAGATCGACCTCTTCTCGGAAGCAGAAAGCGAGCGGCTGATGGACCGGCTGGCGCGGCTTGTCGAAGAGCAGCGACCTGCAGGACCTGGCGTTACCGCACCATGACGCGCTGGAGGCGCTCCAACTCCCCGATCTTCGCCCGCGTCTCCTCATAGCCGCGATCGATCGCCTCGCCGGCACGGTGGAATTCCGACAGGCCGATATCGCCGAGTTTCGGCATCAAGGACAGGTCCGGGGGATCCCCGGCAAGGCGGGCCCGTGCGATGCGATCCTGGATGATGTTGTAGGCCTGCACCATTACGCCGGTCATGCCGAACCGGCGGCTCGCCTGCTCCATAGGGGTTTCGCTCATGCGTCGGGCGATCGGCGTCACGTCGGGCGAATGGTCCGTGGCGTTGTGCTTGACGACGGCGGACCGGCCGTAGAGGTCGTAGTGAAGATTGACCGCGACGACCAGCGGCTCTTCATGCGCACGGCAAACGGAAACCGGAACCGGATTGACGAGTGCGCCGTCGACCAGCGTGCGGTTGTTGCAGGTGACCGGCTCGAAAATGCCGGGCAGGGCGTAGGAAGCGCGGATGGCAGTAATCAGCGCGCCATGCGTGACCCACACCTCGTGACCGGTCGCTACCTCCGTGGCAACCGCGACGAACGGCCGGTCGAGTCCCTCGATCGTCAAGCCGTCGAGATGATCGCGCATACGATTGTTGAGCCGCATGCCGCCGAAGAGGCCACCGCCTCGAATGGTGAAATCCAGAAGGCCGGCGATGCGCCGCATGGTGAGGCTGCGCGCGAAGGCTTCCAATTCGTCCAGCTTGCCGGCAAGATAACAGCCGCCGACAAGCGCGCCGATCGATGTGCCGGCGATCATGCCGATATCGATGCCGCCCTCGTCCAGCGCCCTGAGCACGCCGATATGGGCCCAGCCGCGCGCCGCCCCGCCGCCGAGCGCAAGGGCGATGCGGGCCTTGGCAGGAGGCTCGTCGGTCGCTTGCGGAAGGGTTGGATTGGTCGAAGTCACATCACTGCCCGCCGATGAAAAATCAATTCCGGGCAGCATGTCGGAAAGCGCACGCGCCTCGATGCCGGTCTCGCGGCCCATCCACCGTATCGGCCAGTTCAGCATGGGCACGCTCCACGCGATATTTGCACAACTGGCCAATCATCCACGAAACATGGTTTCAGTTTCGTGAAAAAATCAATGCGACCTCACGCCCCGTATACTTTTTCGGGATCGAAGGACCGTTCGCTGTCGGTCACGAGACGTGCCGCTGAAACAGAGCCTTCGACACGCCGATAGAAGCAGGTGCGCCGGCCCGTGTGGCAGCTTGCCCCGTGGCCGGCCACCCTGACCTTCAGCCAGACGGCATCCTGGTCGCAATCGACACGCATCTCCGCGACCTGCTGCTCGTTGCCGGAGCTTTCGCCCTTCTTCCAGATCCGCTGGCGCGAGCGACTGAAAAAATGCGCGACACCGGTATCGATGGTCAGGCGAAGGGCTTCATCGTTCATGTGGGCAAGCATCAGCACCTCGCCCCCGTCGGCATCGGTGACGACAGCGGTAATGAGGCCGTGCGCGTCAAAGCGGGGGGTAAGGCCCGAACCTTCCTCCAGGACTGACTTGTCTTCCGATGGTCGGTCGAAAACGGACGGCATGGGGGCTCCTTTGCGGGGCCCTACCGTGCGGCGAAGCCCTTCAGCATGGTCATGAAGCGCACCTGTTGCTGCGCGTCGGACTTGAACTGTCCGGTAAAGGTGGTCGTCATCGTTGTCGACCCCTGCTTGCGGATGCCGCGCATCGCCATGCACATATGCTCGCCCTCGACCATCACCGCAACGCCGAGCGGACGAAGCGTTTCATCGATCGAATGCGCGATCTGCGCCGTCATGGCCTCCTGCGTCTGCAGGCGGCGCGCGAAGATGTCGATCACACGAGCGATCTTCGAAAGACCGACGACCTTACCGTCGGGCAGATAGGCCACATGGGCCCGTCCGATGATCGGCACCATGTGGTGTTCGCAATGGGAGAAGAACGGAATGTCGCGCATGAGCACGATGTCGTCATAGCCGGAAACTTCTTCGAAGGTGCGGCCGAGGACATCTTCGGGGTCTTCATCGTAGCCGCCGAAAAGGTCCCTGTAGGCCTTGGCGACCCGCTTGGGCGTATCGATGAGGCCTTCCCGATCCGGATCGTCGCCAACCCAGCGCAGCAGCGTGCGCACCGCGGCCTCTGCTTCGGCCTGGCTCGGGCGGTCTGATTCCGATTCCTTGTTGGGAAAGGTCTTGACGATTGCGTCCATGTCGAACTCCCGCTTTTTCACCCTTTACGGCGCCTTTCCTATCTCGGACCATCGCTGCTGCCAAAATGTCCGAACGATCGGATTTCGGGGTCTCGCCAGCCGGCTCCGGGCTTCTCCGCAATACAAGCCTTGAGCACGGTTTCCCTCGGTCACCAAGTGCCTTACGCTTGAAAGCATCAGCCGAAGCCACGAAATAGAATATAGTTCCGTGGTTGACCAAATGAAGTGGCCGGCGACAAAAATGCGCCTGACAGCGCCGGCGCCAAGCCGCTCAGTGTGATGAAGGCCAGCAATGATCGACGACGTCTACAACAGCCGCATCCTCGAGTTTGCCGGCAACATTCCACGCATCGGCCGGCTCGACGACGCCGACGCGAGCGCGATGGCGCACTCCAAGCTTTGCGGGTCGAAGGTGACCATCTGGCTCAAGATGGACGGCGACGAGGTCTCCGATTTTGCCCATGACGTGAAGGCTTGCGCGCTCGGCCAGGCATCCTCATCCATCATGGCGCGCAACATTATCGGATCGACCGCCGGCGAGCTGCGCGCGGTGCGCGAGGCGATGCGCGCAATGCTGAAGGAGGGCGGGCCACCGCCAGCAGGACGCTTCTGCGACCTTCGGTTCCTTGAACCTGTGCGAGACTACAAGGCGCGTCATGCCTCGACCCTCTTGACCTTCGACGCGGTTGTCGACGCGATCGACCAGATCGAGGCCAAGCGCGCAGCGGAGGCGGCGGCCTGACCGCCAGTTGGCCATGGGCTGCAACGACGATCATGCACACGGTCAGGCAGCGCCCAAGCGCTGGACCCGCAATTATGACGGGCCCTGGCGCCGGACGCCGGGCAGGATCCTCGGGACATCTGTGGTGCGGCTTTATCAGCTGACGCTGTCCGGGTTTGTCGGAAACAGCTGCCGCCACCTGCCGACATGCTCGGAGTATGCCTATGAGGCGATCGCCCGTCATGGTTTGCCGCGCGGTGCCGCAATGGCGTTCTGGCGGGTAATTCGCTGCGGCCCTTTCGGCTCGTCCGGCCTCGACCCGGTCCCGCCCGCGGCCAACGATCCCGACCGACCTGCCGCATGAGCGCGCTGGATTGCAATCATTTTCGAACTGTCTGATATTATGCACGTGTAGCTTGCACGGAGGCTGACATGGCGCACAAGTTCGAGATCTATCGCGATAAGGCGGGAGAGTTCCGCGTGCGGTTCAAATACAACAGCGAAACGATCTTCGCCACGGAGGGTTATGCCTCCAAATCGAGCGCAAAGAATGCGATCGAGTCGATCAAGAAGAACGGTCCCGAGGCTGCGGTCGAAGACAACAGCTGACGATCCGCCGGACTGCGCAGGCAAAGCCACGATGGGGTCAAACTGGCCCCAGCGCCGTACTTCTTCGTCTTTACCTCTCTGTCCCAACCGTCTAGACAGGCCCGCGTCGCCCAGATGCGGCCCATGACGCAAACCACCCGCATCCGTTGGCGGGACTGGATAGAAAGGATCTGAGACGATGGCCGATGCCATTACCCTGATATTCCCCGACAATTCAAGGCGCAGCGTAGAGCCCGGAACCACCGGCCGCGACGTCGCCGAATCGATCTCCAAGTCGCTGGCGAAGAAGGCCGTCGCGATTTCGCTCGACGGCGAACTGCGCGATCTGGCCGATCCGGTCAGCGATGGCGCGATCGAAATTGTCACCCGCGATGATCCGCGCGCGCTGGAACTCATTCGCCACGACGCAGCCCATGTGATGGCCGAAGCGGTCCAGGAGCTCTGGCCCGGGACCCAAGTGACCATAGGCCCGGTGATCGAGAACGGCTTCTATTACGATTTCGCGCGCGATCGTCCCTTCACGCCGGACGATCTGCCGGTCATCGAGAAGAAGATGCGCGAGATCATCGCGCGCAACGCCCCCTTTACCAAGGACGTGTGGAGCCGCGACAAGGCCCGGCAGGTCTTCGCCGACAAGGGCGAGGCCTACAAGGTCGAGCTCGTCGATGCGATCCCTGAAGGTCAGGATCTGAAGATCTACGCGCAAGGCGACTGGTTCGATCTCTGCCGTGGGCCGCACATGGTTTCGACCGGTCAGATCGGCGGCGCCTTCAAGCTGATGAAGGTGGCCGGCGCCTACTGGCGCGGCGACAGCAACAACCCGATGCTGACACGCATCTACGGCACGGCCTGGGCCGATCAGAAGCAACTCGACGCCTACCTCCACATGCTGGAGGAGGCGGAAAAGCGCGACCATCGCAAACTCGGCAGGGAAATGGACCTGTTCCATTTCCAGGAAGAAGGGCCGGGCGTCGTCTTCTGGCACGCCAAGGGATGGCGGATGTTCCAGACCCTCGTGTCCTACATGCGCCGGCGGCTCGATCTGGAAGGTTACGACGAGGTCAACGCCCCGCAGGTGCTCGACAAGTCGCTATGGGAGACCTCAGGCCACTGGGGCTGGTACCGCGACAACATGTTCAAGGTGACTGTCGCTGGCGACGAGACCGACGACGACCGCGTCTTTGCCCTCAAACCGATGAACTGCCCAGGGCATGTCCAGATTTTCAAGCATGGTCTGAAATCTTATCGTGAGCTGCCTGTAAAACTTGCCGAATTCGGCAACGTTCACCGTTACGAACCTTCTGGCGCACTGCACGGATTGATGCGCGTTCGCGGCTTCACGCAGGACGATGCGCATGTCTTCTGCACCGACGAGCAGCTTGCCGCCGAGTGCCTGCGCATCAACGCGCTGATCCTGTCGACCTATGCCGATTTCGGCTTTGACGAGATCACGGTGAAACTCTCCACGCGGCCGGAAAAGCGCGTCGGCGACGATGCGCTGTGGGACCGCGCGGAGAAGGTGATGGGCGATGTCCTGAAGACGATCGAAGCGCAATCGGCCGGACGCATCAAGACCGATATCCTGCCGGGCGAGGGTGCCTTCTACGGTCCGAAGTTCGAATACACCCTCAAGGACGCGATCGGCCGCGAGTGGCAGTGCGGCACGACACAGGTTGATTTCAACCTGCCGGAACGCTTCGGGGCGTTTTACATCGACAAGGATTCCGAAAAGCGCCAGCCCGTGATGATCCACCGGGCGATCTGCGGATCGATGGAGCGGTTCCTCGGGATCCTGATCGAGAACTTCGCCGGTCACATGCCGCTTTGGTTCGCGCCGTTGCAGGTCGTCGTGGCCACCATCACGTCGGATGCCAACGACTATGCCGAAGACGTGGCCGCCGAGTTGCGCGAAGCCGGTCTCGTGGTCGAGACCGACACGCGTAACGAGAAGATCAACTACAAGGTGCGCGAGCACTCGCTGAGCAAGGTGCCGGTAATCCTGGTATGCGGCAACCGAGAGGCGGAAGAGCGCTCGGTCAACATGCGCCGTCTTGGCAGCCGCGACCAGTCTTCGCTGTCGCTGGCCGATGCCATCGCGATGCTCAAGGGCGAGGCGACTCCACCGGATCTGAAGCGCAAAGCCGAGCGTCGGCGTCTGGCCGCCGAATAGGTCGATAACGAAAAAGGGCCGCCGGGATATATCCGGCGGCCCTTCTTTTCGACGAGACGTCCTCGCTTACTGCTGCGCCTGCGCGCTCTGTACCAGCGGCGTGATGCGGCGGACGGTCACGCGGCGGTTGAGACGCTCCTGCTCTTCGGTATTCACCTTGAGATAGCGCTCGCCGTAGCCCTGCGTCTGCAGGTTTTCCGCCGGAATGCCGAACACGTTCGTCAACGCGATGGCGATCGATTCGGCTCGCTGATCCGACAGAACCAGATTGGCTTCGTCGGTACCCACGGCGTCGGTGTGCCCTTCAAGCAGGAAGATCTCGCTTTCGTCCTCTTCCAGGATCGCAAGAATGCCGTTGGCGATCTCTTCCAGGGCACGGACCTGGTCCTCGGCGATCGATGCGCTGCCGAACTCGAAGGTGATGTTATCGAGATCGACTCGCGGCATGATGTCCCTGACGCGGGCCGAACGCTTCACCTCCTCGACCGAATAGATTTCGGTTACCGGTTCGACCGGCGGCTGCTCGAGGAAGGTCACGTAGTCGGTGTAGTCGTCCGCACGGGTCGAGTCGTAGATATACTCCTCGACAGGAACGTTGAGTTCCAGCGGCGGCAGATAGACCGCAGGGTCCTGATAGACGTAGACCTCTTCCGTGTCGTATTCCGGCGCATAGACGAGGACGACCTCTTCACCCGACGGACGGATGCGCGAGCGCTGGATGATGTCGCCGTAGCGGTTGCGAATGGTGACGATCTGCGCACCGTTTTCGCGCACGACAACTTCGCGCGTGCGACCACGCGGCAGTTCCTCGTAATAGACGTCCTGCGCGTTTCGGGCGAGACGATCACGGTCGTTGTTTTCGACGATGATCTGATTGTTCACCTCGTAGACGTACCGGTTCTCCGTCTGGTTGATGATCGTGATGTTGTCGGGACGGTTGAACTCCGGCGCAGCTTGCAGACGCTGGCCTTCTTCAACGGTCACGGACTGGAATTCGACCGGTTGGCTGAATTCACGCACGATCGCCTGTGCTTCGGCGTCGGATGTCGGACGCTGCCCGCGCTCGGCCTCAAGGCGCTCGATGCGTTGGCGAAGGCGCTCGACCTCTTCCGGGTCCTGCTGCGGCGCTGCCTGTTGCTGTTGCGCTTCACCCTGCTGACCCTCAGGCGCGGCAGGGGCTGCCTGGACCGGCTGCTCCTTGGCGCTGTCGAGGATCGGTGCGCCACCTTCAACCGGAAGCATTTCGGGCTCTGGCGCCGGCTGCTGACCATCGGCGGCCTGGCCGCCGGAGGCGTCAGGAGCCTGGCCTTCGGGCAGCGGCTGACCTTCGGCAGGGGCCTGTCCGTCAACCGGGGCTTCGCCTTCCGCCGGAGCTTGATCGACTGGCGCTTCTTCAGCCGCAGGGGCTTCGGTGGGCGCCTCCTCCATTGCCGGTTCTTCTGAAGGCGCTTCTTCGGCCGCCGGCTGTTCTGCAGGGGCTTCTTCCGGCACAGGAACCGGATCGGTCGGGGCTTCCTCGCCGGCTGGCGCAGGTGCCTCCTCGGCAGGGGGAGCGTCCGGCTCTGCAGGTGCCTCCTCGGCTGCCGGCGCATCTTGCGGTTCGGCATCGGCCGGGGCTTCAGGGGCCGGGGCTGCGGGTGCTTCCATCGCCGGCTCTTCCGCAGGTGCCTCCTCGGCTGCCGGTTCTTCGGCAGGCGCTTCCTCGGTCACGGGCTCTTCTGCTGGAGCTTCCTCGACCGGAGGTGCTTCCGCCGGGGCTTCCTCGGCGGCGGGAGCGGTTTCTTGAGGGGCAGGCTCCGCTGGTGCTTCCTCTGCCTGGGGGGCGGCCTCAGGTGCCGGGGCAGGCTCGGGAGCTTCCTCGGCAGCGGGCGGTGGCGCCGGCTGAGGTTCGGCGGCCGGAGGCGCCTCTTGAGCAGGCGCTTCTTCTACCGGCGGCTCCGCAGGTGCAGGCTCCGGCGCAGGTTCTGGTGCCGCCTCCGGCGCGGGCTGAGGCTCCGGCGCAGGCTCTTCGGCTGGCGCTGGAGCTGGTTCTTCAGCAGGCGCCTCGCCGAGGCAGCCGCCTTCGCTGGGCACAGTCCCCGGCGGGCACTCGGCCGGGGCCGGGGCCTCGCCCTGTGCGAGCAACATCGTGCCAGAAGCCTGACCAGCCGGTGTGCGGTCCGCGCTCGTCGGCGCGGCAAACGCAGCGCCGGACGCGAGGCCCGCCGCCAGCAACGGCATGGCTGCGGTGGCGAGCAGCCGCTTTCTCATGACTGACATATTGATTTCCCTTTTGAACGATCCGTCCCTGATGTCACAAACGCGTGAAAAGTGGCGAGGTTCCGGACGGTGATGCGTGAAACATGGGATGGTGGCCGATTGCCGCATGCTGCGGCGACCGTTCATCGGGCGTTCATTAAACGTTATATTTCAGAACGTTATATTGGGATACTGAATTGCTTCGGAAAGCAGCTCATCGTATTCCGCCCGTGAAACGTCGACGGCACCAAACCGCTTGAGGTGATCGGTGGTGAACTGCGTGTCGAGCAGAACGAACCCTCGGGCGCGAAGCCGTTCGACCAGGTGCACAAGGCACACCTTGGATGCGTCGGTCTTGCGCGCAAACATGCTTTCACCAAAGAAAGCGGCGCCGAGCTTGACCCCGTAGAGGCCGCCGACCAGATCGCCGTCTTGCCATGCCTCCACGCTATGGGCGTGGTTCATGTGATGGAGCTCGCAGTAGAGTTGGCGAATGGTGCTGTTGATCCAGGTCGACTTTCGTCCAGGCGCCGGTTCGGCACAGCCGTCGATGACAGCTGAAAAGGCAGTGTCGACGCGAATCTCGAACGGTGCGTTGCGCACGGTGCGCGCAAGACGCCGGGGCAGATGAAAATCGTCGAGCGGGATGATCCCGCGCACTTCCGGCTCGACCCAGAAGATCGTCGGGTCGTCCGCCGACTCGGCCATCGGAAAAAGGCCGCAGCTATAGGCCTTCAGCAGGAGCTGCGGGGTAAGGTCGATGCGCTTGTCCTGTCCCCGCGCCATCACGCTCCCACGATCAACTGTTCTCGCGCAAGAAACTCTCCAGCCAATGGATATCATATTCCCCATTGGCAATGTCAGGATTGTCGAGCAGTTCGCGGAACAATGGAATCGTCGTCTTGATGCCGTCGACCACGAATTCGTCAAGGGCACGCTTGAGCCGCATCATGCATTCGACCCGCGTGCGACCATGCACGATCAGCTTTCCGATAAGGCTGTCGTAGTAGGGCGGGATCGAATACCCCTGATATACGGCCGAATCGACGCGCACGCCGAGGCCGCCGGGCGTATGATAGTGGGTGACCTGACCTGGAGAGGGCACGAAGGTGCGCGGATCTTCCGCGTTGATCCGGCATTCTATGGCATGCCCGCTGAAGCGGACATCCTCCTGGCGCACCGAGAGCCCGCCGCCCGAAGCGACGCGGATCTGCTCGTGCACGAGGTCGATGCCGGTGATCGCCTCGGTGATCGGATGCTCCACCTGAAGGCGGGTGTTCATCTCGATGAAATAGAACTCGCCATTCTCGTAGAGAAACTCGACCGTTCCCGCACCGCGATATTTCAGTTTCGCCATCGCTTCGGCGCAGATCGAACCGATGCGGGCACGGGCATCGGCGTTGAGCGCAGGCGAGTTCGCCTCTTCCCAGACCTTCTGGTGGCGCCGCTGGAGCGAGCAGTCGCGCTCGCCAAGGTGGATCGCATTGCCCTCGCCATCGCCGAGCACCTGGATCTCGATGTGCCGTGGCTTTCCGAGATATTTCTCCAGATAGACCGAATCGTTGCCAAATGCGGCGCCGGCTTCCGTTCGGGCCGTCGACATGGCTTCGGACAGTTCGGCAGCGGTGCGCGCGACCTTCATGCCACGACCGCCGCCTCCGGCCGTCGCCTTGATGAGCACCGGATAGCCGATCTCGGCGGCGATCCGCGCGGCATCAACCTCGTCGGTAACCTCGCCATCGGAGCCCGGGACGACCGGTATTCCGAGCGCTTCGGCGGTCTTCTTGGCCGTGATCTTGTCGCCCATGATGCGGATATGTTCGGACGTCGGGCCGATGAAGGTCAGCCCGTGGGCTTCCAGGATCTCGGCGAATTTGGCGTTCTCGGACAAGAACCCGTAACCGGGATGGACGGCGTCTGCGCCGGTAATCTCGCAGGCAGCGACAATCTGGTGGATGTTGAGATAGCTGTCGCGCGAGGGCGGCGGCCCGACGCAGACGCTCTCGTCGGCCAGGCGCACATGCATCGCGTTCTGGTCGGCCGTCGAATGGACGGCAACCGTCTGGATGCCGAGCTCCTTGCAGGCGCGGAGCACGCGAAGCGCGATCTCGCCCCGGTTGGCGATAAGGATCTTGGAGAACATGCGCGATGACCTAGCTGATGGTGATGAGCGGTTCGCCAAACTCGACGGGCTGTCCGTCTTCGATCAGGATGGCGCCGACCGTGCCGGACTTTGGAGCCGGGATCTGGTTCATCGTCTTCATGGCCTCGATGATCATCACGGTCTGGCCTTCCTTGACCTGCTGGCCAACCTCGACAAAAGCGCGCGCGCCGGGCGAGGGGGCGAGATAGGCGGTGCCGACCATCGGAGAGGAAACGATATCCTTGGGATTGACGGAGGGGCTTTCCGGCGCATCCGAAGATGATGGCGCACTCGACGCGGCTGCGGCGGGTTGGGCCGCTGGCGCAGGCGCCGCTGCCTGCACGTACTGAGGTGTGCCCGAACGCGAAACTCTGATCCGAAGATCGTCCTGTTCGACCTCGATCTCGGTCAGGTCCGTTTCGTTCAGAATGTTCGCGAGATCGCGGATCAGGGTCTGATCGATCTCCGCCTTCTTGTGTGTCATCGGCTCATCGCCCTTTTTGATTGTTTTCTTCTCGAATGGTTCAGGAGGCCAGCTCGGCGAGCGCGGTGATCGCCAGAGTGTAGCTGGATGGTCCGAATCCGCAGATCACGCCTGTCGCCACCGGCGCGATCCTGGTCGTGTGACGAAAGCTTTCGCGCGCATGGATGTTGGACAGGTGCAACTCGACCACGGGCACGCCGATCGCCCGGATCGCGTCGTGCAGGGCGATCGATGTATGGCCGTAAGCGCCGGGATTGAGCGCGACGCCCACAGCCTTGTCGCCCGCTTCGTGCAGCCAGTCGACCAGATCACCTTCATGGTTGGATTGCCGGAACTCGATCTCATAGCCGAGGCGCCGGGCTGCCTCGCGGCAATCAGTCTCGATATCGGCCAGCGTCTTGGCGCCATAGATGCCGGGTTCGCGCTTGCCGAGCGCATTGAGATTGGGTCCGTTTATGACGAAGATCGTCTTGGTCACGAGATGCCTTTCCGTCATGCCCATGGGTGGCCGAAGACAGCCACGCATGAAGTCCAAATAGCCAGAGTGCCGGTGGTATAGACGTCCCCGATGTCAAGGGAAAGGCATCTGCTTTTAACGCGGCGCGGAAATTCGGGCCACAAGCGTCAAAAATCGCCGCCCGCCGGCGCAATCGCTCAGCAAGTGGCGCTGTCGCAGCGCCGCATGTTTGCGATCTTTTCCATCAGAACGTCGGCCCCCATGGCGCCGAAGACGGCCTCGTCGCCCACCACATAGGATGGCGTGCCGGAAATCCCGAGCACGTCTGCCAGTTGATAGGCCTGGCGAATCTCGCCTTCGATCTCAGGGTCCTGCATCGCAGCATCGAGGGCAGCGGCCTCGGCGCCGAGCTCAAGGGCAAGGGCCCGTGCAACGTCGCCGTCGGCGTGGTCACTGGTGATCAACGCATCCTGAAACTCGGCATAACGCTCTGGCGCAAGTTTGCGGAAAGCCATGCTCACCCGGTGCGCCTCAAGCGAATCGGGGCCGAGAATCGGGAATTCCTTGAGAACGAAGCGGACGTCCTCGTCCGCCGCCACGACCGCCTGCATGTCGGCATGGGCGCGTTTGCAGTAGCCGCAATTGTAGTCGAAGAATTCGACGATGGTGACGTCACCCTCAGGGTTGCCGACGGCGATGTCGGCCGGGGCGTTGAAGATGGCCTCGGCATGGGCCGTGATTGCTTCGCCGGCCTGCGCCTGCTGGGCTGCTTGCTGACGCGCTTCCAGCGCCTGCTGCGCCTCGACCAGGACTTCCGGATTTTCGATCAGGTATTCGCGGATGAAGGCGCCGAGTTCTTCCTTCTCCGTCGCGTCGAGGGCGCTCGCGGGCAGGGCGCTAGCCAGCATCGCGCCACAGAGAAGGCCCGCCTGCATCAGGCGGCGCAGGATTGTCGTCATGGTCGTCGCTTCCTTGTCGTTGCGCCGCGGTTCATTGCCCGAGCGATAAAATATCGTTGGCACGCACCCAACCGGGCGTGCCGGGTTGTAGCTTCTGCTGGGCACGCACGGCAAACACCTTGGCGTCTCGCACGTTTCCGGCCCTGAAGTGGCCTTCCGCCATCGCCAGTTCCGCATTGCCGATGTCGCCGGCCTGGCCGTAGGCCTGGGAAAGGTGCCGATACGCATTGAGGTTCGTCGGATCACTGCTTATCGCGGCGCGAAGATCGGCGATCGACTGATCGAGCAGGGACGGATCGCCCGACCGCAATAGCGCAAAACCACGCTGAGCCCGAATGAGGCTTGCATCACCGGGGGCGAGCGCGGCGGCTCGATCGAAAGCCTGGGCGGCCTCACGGGGCTGACGACCTTCCAGGAGAATCTCGCCACGAATTTCGTGGAAATAGGGATTGGACGGCTGCTCGGCGACGAGCGCGTTGATCTTGCGCAGCGCATCGGCCGGATTGCCCCTGATGTGTGTGGCGATCGCATCGCCATAGCGCGCGCCTAGGCTGCCGGGATTGCCTGCGAAGGCGCGCTGTACGGCCTGTCCGCCGCCAGTGTTGGCTGCGATCTTGCCCCGCATGAGATCATGCCGCATCTGAAGCGTCGCGGAGGTGGGCGCATTGAAATGCGGGCTCTGGCGGGCGAGTTCCTCCAGCATGGCGATTCGCTCGCGCGGCATCGGGTGGCTTTGCTCATAGGGATTGACCTGAACGCCGGTCAGCGCGAGCCCCTGAGAGAAACGCTGGAACGTGCGCAGCATGCCGGCGGCGGACTGGCTCGTCGCGTTGAGGTATCGAATCGCGGCCTGGTCGGCGTTCATCTCCTCGGAGCGGCGATAGCTCAAAAGCGTGCGCTGGGCGATGCCACCCGAAGCGGCGGCAACACCCATGCCCGCCGAAGCCGCGCCGTCGCTCTGCGTGAGCGTTCCAGCCGCAATGGCACCGACGCCGAGGAGGCTGCCGACGACACCGAAGATCTGTGCGCGGGCGATCTGTTCGCGCAGGCGCTGCTGGTGGCCACCGGCGATGTGGCCGGCCTCATGCGCGATGACGCCGATGATCTCGCCCGGCGTCTCGGCCTGTTCCAGTGCACCTGTATTGATGAAGATGCGTCGACCGTCGACAAACGCGTTGAAACTGCGATTGTTGACGAGAACGATCTCGATGTTCTGTCGCGTAAGGCCGGCGGCCGCAAAGATTGGCTCGGCATAGTCGCGCAGCAGTGCCTCGATCTCCGCGTCGCGCACGATGGCGATCGTGCCTTGCGCGAGGGCCGGCGGCTGAGCGGCAAAAAAGGACGAAATCGCAATGGCGACGGCCGCGATCAGCCGCATGGAGCGTATCGTCAAAGTGGTCATGATGGCTGGCCCTCAAACTCCCCTTGCGCCGAGGCTAAACAGTTCGTCGCGGAAAATGAACCCGCGGGCGTGCGGCGCGCCCGTCAAATCGCACCATTGTGATCGCACCAGCAATCCGGCAAATGTGAGGCTCGAATCCTGCCGCCACCATCCCATGAGAGGCACCATTGACCGCAGTTTCCCGACGCAGTGCCGTCGAACCGTTCCACGCCATGGACATCCTCGCCGCGGCAAACCGCAAACGCCTGGCAGGCGGCGCGGTCATATCGCTGGCAGTGGGGCAACCATCGCATCCCGCGCCGCAGACAGCGCTGGCCGCCGCGCGGACCGCGCTCGAACACGGTCGTCTCGGCTATACCGATGCGCTCGGTACGGCCGATCTGCGTGCCGCCATCGCCGGCCATTATCGTGACCATCATGGCGTGGAGGTGGAGGGCGGGCGCATTGCGGTGACCACCGGATCATCGGCGGCGTTCAACATCGCGTTCCTGACGCTCTTCGATGCGGGGGATCGGGTCGCGATCACGCGGCCGGGCTATCCTGCCTATCGCAACATTCTCGCGGCGCTGGGGCTGGAGGCGGTCGAGATTCCCGTCGGAGCGGAGACGGGGTTCACGCTCACGCCGCAGGCGCTGGCGGAAGCCGAGCGGAAGGCCGGCGGGAAGATCGCCGGCGTGCTTTTGGCAAGTCCTGCAAACCCCACCGGAACCGTCACGTCGAAGGCTGCGCTAAAGGCACTGGCCGATTACTGCGCAGAGCGCGACATGGCCTTCATTTCCGACGAAATCTATCACGGGCTGACTTTTGCCGGTGAGGAGACGAGTGCGCTGCAGATCTCAAGCAAGGCGATCGTCATCAACTCGTTCTCCAAATACTACTGCATGACCGGCTGGCGAATCGGTTGGATGGTACTGCCGGATGATCTGGTGCGTCCGGTCGAGCGGGTCACTCAGAGCCTCTATATCTCCGCGCCCGAGCTTTCCCAGATTGCTGCCGCCGCCGCATTCGCGGGCCGCGCCGAGCTCGACACGGTGCGCGAGACGTACCGGATCAACCGCCAGATCCTGCTGGATCGCTTGCCGGGACTCGGATTTCAGATCGCCTCGCCGATGGATGGCGCTTTCTACGCCTATGCCGACGTGACGCGCCTGACCAACGATTCGATGGCCTTTGCCCGAAGGATGCTCGACGAGATCGGCGTTGCGGCCACGCCGGGGCATGATTTCGATCCCGAGAACGGCCATCGCACGATGCGGCTGTCCTATGCCGGATCGACCGAGGAGATCACAGAGGCGCTTGATCGGATGCAGGGCTGGCTCTGAAACGGTTTCGCCGCAACAAGCAGCCCGCTTGAGGAAAAGAAAGGCCCGCCGGCAAGAGAGCCGACGGGCCTTTTATGTCATCCGGTGGAATGGTCAGCCGATCAGAAGAAGCCGCGGCGCTGCCACCAGCCCGCCTTCTTCTTCTTGGGTGCGGCGGCTTCCTCGTCGTCGCTGGCCTCGGTGCCGTTTGAGACGACCACTGGATCGGGCTGCGCGCTCTCGGCTTCCTGCGGCGCATCGGCCGGCTCGGCAGCGACGACCGGCGCTTCGGCCTGCTCCTCGCTGGCACTGGCTTGCGGCGCCTTGGCAGCCTCTTCGACGGGTTCGCTCTTCTTGCGACGCGGTGCCCGTTTCCTCTTCGGCTTTTCCTCTACGCCGTCCGTGTCTGCCGGCGTGGCGCTGACGCTCTCGGATGGCTGCGATGCAGCGGCCGCGCTTTCGGGCGCATCCGCATTCGAATCGGCTGCCGGTGCCTGCTCTACCGCTGGCTCGGCTCGCGCCGTCGCATCGTCTGCCGCCTCGGTTGCGGATGCCGCGACAGGCTGGTCGTCGGCTGTCGTGTCGTTTGACTCTTCCGACGCGGCGCCCTCGTCGCCGTTGCGGTTGCGGCGGCCGCCCCGCTTGCCACGGCGGCGACGCTTCCTGGGCTTGTCACCGTCATCCTCGCCGCCATCCATTTGCGTGCGATCGCCGTTCTCCCCGTCGTCGGAGTCATCGTCCGAATCGCCTTTGGCCGACTGGGGCGCGTCACCGTCGCGGTTGCGGTCACGGCCGCCACGGCGCCGGCGGCGCCTTTTGCGGCGGCGCGGGTCGCCGTCGTTATCTTCCTCGCTCTCGCCGTCTCCGTCGCTGACGCGAGCGCGGGCAGGTGCGGTGCCTTCGGCCTCGTCGTCCTCGTCCCAGCTCGGCTCCGGCCCGGCATCGTCTTCCGGCTCGATATCGACGTTGACGATGTCGGCGATCTTGACCGGCGTTTCGACTGCCGTGCCCCGATCGATGGCCAGATGGGCCGAGCCGATCGTGTTGTCGGCCTCAATGACCACCGACACACCGAAGCGCCGTTCCATTTCGACAATGGTCTCGCGCTTGTGGTTGAGAACATAGAGCGCGGTGTCCGGCGTCGTGCGGACCGTGATGTTGTGCGTCGTCGACTTGAGCAGGTATTCCTCGATCGAGCGGATGACGTGCAGTGCGACAGACGATTGCGAGCGTACATGGCCGGTTCCACCGCAATGCTCGCAGACCTGTGTGGTCGATTCGAGCACCGATGCACGGATGCGCTGGCGCGACATCTCCAGAAGGCCGAAATGCGAGATGCGGCCGACCTGGATGCGCGCACGGTCGTTCTTCAGCGCGTCCTTCAGCCGCTTTTCCACCGAGCGGTTGTTGCGCTTTTCCTCCATGTCGATGAAGTCGACGACGATGAGGCCGGCAAGGTCGCGCAGACGAAGCTGGCGGGCGACCTCGTCGGCCGCTTCAAGGTTGGTCTGAAGCGCCGTGTCCTCGATCGAATGCTCCTTGGTGGAGCGGCCGGAGTTCACGTCGATGGCGACCAGCGCCTCGGTCTGGTTGATGATGATGTAGCCGCCCGATTTCAGCGTCACCTGCGGCTGCAGCATCCGGTCGAGCTGGGCCTCGATGCCCGAGCGCGAGAAGATCGGATGCACCTCGCGATAGGGCTGAACCACTTTGGCGTGGCTCGGCATCAGCATCTTCATGAAGTCCTTGGCTTCGCGGTAGCCTTCCTCGCCGGAGACGATGACTTCGGAAATGTCCTTGTTGTAGAGGTCGCGGATCGACCGCTTGATCAGCGAGCCTTCCTCGTAGACCAGGCATGGAGCCGTCGAGGCGAGCGTCAGATTGCGCACGTTTTCCCAAAGCCGCATCAGATATTCGAAGTCGCGCTTGACCTCTGCCTTGGTGCGGTTGGCACCGGCTGTGCGCAGGATGACGCCCATGCCTTGCGGTACTTCAAGGCCCTTGGCGATCTCCTTGAGGCGCTTGCGGTCCGCGACATTGGTGATCTTGCGCGAAATGCCGCCGCCACGGGCCGTGTTCGGCATGAGCACCGAATAACGTCCGGCCAGCGACAGATAGGTCGTCAGCGCCGCGCCCTTGTTGCCGCGCTCTTCCTTGACGACCTGCACAAGCAGAATCTGACGCCGCTTGATGACTTCCTGGATCCGGTATTGCTTGCGCGGCTTGCGGGCTACCGAGCGATCGGGAACCTCCTCCAGCGCGTCTTCGGCGCCGACCGATTCGACCTTGCCGTTCTGTTCGTCGTCCTGGTCCTCATTGCGACCGCGACGCCTTGATTTGCGCCGATTGCCAGAGCGTTCCTCGGCCGAATCATCGTCGTCCGCATCGCTTGCGTCGTCGTCTTCGTCCGACTGGCGCGTGACCGCGACCGTTTGCTGGCTGGCCTTGCCCTCGACATGCTTGGCAGCTTCCAGGTCGACCTCGCCGGGGTCGCGCTCCTCGTCGTCGCCATCAATTCCGGGCGCCGGTTCGGAAACCGATTCGGTCTCCACCATGGCCGCCATTTCGCCGCGGCCGCCGGTGCCGCCGCTCTCGTCGTCGCTGCCGCTGTTGCCACCGTCGGCGCCATCGGCGTCATCATCGGACGATGCCTCGAGATCCTTGACAGCGCCTTCCAGTTCTTCGTTGTCGCTCTTCTTGCGCGGCTTGCGGCTGCGCTTCGGCTTTGATTTGCCGCGCGCTGCGCGAGCTGGCGTCTCTTCATCAGGCTCCTCGGCGCTCTCTCCTGCCGCTGCCGGCGCCTCGACGTCGTCATCCTCGTCATTTTCCGAACGCGCCCGCTCAGCCTCTGCTTCGGCTTCCGCCGCGAGCAATGCTTGCCGGTCGGCGAGGGGGATCTGGTAATAGTCGGGGTGGATTTCGGAGAAGGCCAGGAAGCCGTGCCGGTTGCCGCCGTAGTCGACAAAAGCGGCCTGGAGGGAAGGTTCGACCCGTGTCACCTTGGCCAGGTAGATATTGCCGCGCAGCTGCTTCTTGTGCTGCGATTCGAAGTCGAACTCTTCTATGCGGTTTCCGCGAACGACGACGACGCGTGTCTCTTCCTCGTGGGACGCGTCGATAAGCATCTTGTCTGCCATTGCAAATGCGCTCCTCGGCCAGCGTCGTTCGGCCGCGGACCAAGGCCGGGCGGTCCCGTCAGGGAGCCTCCCGAACCTGAGGGAACGTCGAACGTGCTGCCGGAATAAGTGCTTTCCGCCGGTCGCGTTGCCGCCTGCAGCGGTGCGAGGAAGGCGACCGCGGCATCGGGCCGCGTGCTCTTGCCTGTCACCGATTTGTTCTGCAGCACCATGGATGGACCGAACGTGAAAGCGCGTTTTCAGATGATCCCTGGCGGGATCGATGAAATGCCCGATCACGGGCGTTGTTTCGGCCGGTTGGCCAATATCGATGCCCGTCTCTGTCCGGGCGAATTCGAAATCGTCTTCTGAGAAAGCGGGGCGGACGGACGTCGGATGCCAGCGTTTCGGGGCGCTACGATCCCAATAAAAACGATGGGATGGCTGCCTTCCGGGGCCGCTCGCTATCCCGTCATCGTCCCATTTCCTCATCCTGCTTTTATGTATTCGCTGCTTATGAAGCAAGGAAATAAATCAGCGGCTTGCGAAGGACGGATGGCCGAAGGGGCGTCAGTTTGCGGCATGACATTTACTTGATCGCCGCGCGGTGCTTTCCCCGTCAGGAATGATTAACCATACTCTGCAACCCTGCTATGCGCGAGTCGCGACATGCGCCGAGCTAACGGCGCCGGCAGGACGAGGGCAGGTAAATAGGGTGATCGGCGTGGGTGCGCGCAAGACGCATGGATTTGGGTCAGGATGGGGTGCTGCGTTGCTGGTCGCGGCGCTGGCTGTGGTCATTGCATTGTCGCCGCCCGCGCAGGCAGCCGATGGAGTGGCCAAGGGCGATAGCCACCTTGCCTTCGCGGCACGCATCGCCGGCGATCAGATGCGCACGCGCGTGGTGATCGATTTTGAGAGCGAGCCGAGCTATTCGGTCCACTATCTCGACGATCCGGCGCGCGTCATCATTGATCTTCCCGAAACGATCTTCGGTTTCGATGACGATGCACTGGAGCCGCGCGGCTTGTTCAGGGCGATTCGCTACGGTGCGATGGGGCCCGGACGGTCGCGAATGGTCCTGTCCGCTGTTGGCCCGGTCGAACTCGAAATGATGACGGTCGAGCCGCGCGAGGACGGACGCGGTCACCGGCTGGTGTTCGACGCGGTGGCAACCAGCGATAGGCGCTTTGCCGAACTCGTGTCGCAACAGGACTGGCAGCCGACGGGATCGACCGCGCAGGGCGACGAAGTGGTGGACACGAACGGACCGACCGGACGCAAGCCCTTCACCATCGTGCTCGATCCCGGTCACGGCGGTATCGACACCGGTGCGCGCGGCCAGGCCGGCACGGAAGAAAAGGACGTGACGCTCGCCTTCGCCAAGGCGATCGCGGCGGAGCTGGCCACATTCGAGAATATTCGCGTGGTGCTGACGCGCGAGGACGACCGCTTCATTCCGCTTGCCGGCCGTGTCCGCATTGCCCGACAGCACGAGGCCGACCTGATGATGTCGGTGCATGCCGATTCGATCCGCCTGCCGGATATCCGTGGCGCGACCGTCTATACGCTTTCCGACAAGGCGTCGGACCGCATGGCCGCCGAACTGGCGCGTCAGGAAAACAGCGTCGATGAACTGGCGGGCGTGGCCGCGACGGAGGAAACGGCGGATGTCGCCGATATTCTGATGGACCTGACCCGCCGTGAAACGCAGGTCTTCTCCATCGGTCTGGCGCGATCTGTCCTCGATTCGCTCCGCGGTGAGATCCGGCTGATCAACAACGCCCACCGTTTCGCCGGTTTCAGCGTTCTGAGGGCACACGACGTGCCGTCCCTGCTGGTCGAGCTCGGCTATCTTTCCAATCGACAGGACGAGCGGCTCTTGAATGATCCGGCCTGGCGCCAGCAGACGGCGCGCCTTCTCGCAAAGGCGATTCAGCACTTTCGCGAGCAGATTTACACGGCGGCAAAGGATTTGTGAAACGCGACCCGGCACGGTATGCTGTGACCGCCGGGTAACACCGATGCAAGAAGGTGGCGCGTGCCGGCGCGATCGGGCTTCCAAGCCCTATTTTGTGCACATTCGCCTGACTAGAGGACAGGGATGACTCCCTTGCCGATCCGGGCCGAAGCAGCGATAGGAAGAGCGGACCGGACGTGGAGTCCCGTGCGCGCTCGGACACGGACGGAATCACAAACTCGCGCGAACGCCGGTCCGGCGTTGGCTCCGACCCCGCGATGGTCGACGGCAATAGAACAGGAACGGGTCCGGTAGACGCGACATGATCAGACTGATTGGATATTTCTTCGGCATCGGGACCGTTTTCGCGCTGATGGCTGCCGCCGGCCTTGCTTGGTATCTCGCGGACGTCACCGAGGATCTGCCCGACTACGAAGTGCTTGCCAGCTACGAGCCGCCGGTGACGACACGCTTCCATGCGGCCAACGGCGAGCTGATGGGCGAGTACGCGCGCGAACGGCGCCTTTTCCTGCCGATCCAGGCCGTGCCTGACCGCGTCAAGGCGGCCTTCCTTTCGGCCGAGGACAAGAACTTCTACTCGCACCCTGGCATCGACCCGATCGGGCTCGTGCGCGCCGTTGTCACCAACGTCCAGAATCTCGGCACGGGGCGGCGCCCGGTCGGCGCATCGACGATCACGCAGCAGGTCGCCAAGAACTTCCTGCTCACTGCCGACCAGACCATCGACCGCAAGGTCAAGGAAGCGATCCTTTCCTTCCGTATCGAGCAGGCCTACTCGAAGGACAAGATTCTCGAGCTCTACCTGAACGAGATCTTCTTCGGCTATGGCGCCTACGGTATCGCCGGCGCCGCGCTCTCCTATTTCGACAAGTCGGTCAACGAACTGACGATCGCCGAGGCAGCCTATCTCGCCGCGCTCCCGAAGGCGCCCGCGAACTATCACCCTTACCGCGAGACCGAGCGCGCGACGGAGCGACGGAACTGGGTGATCGATCGGATGCAGGAAAACGGCTACATCAGCGCCGACGAGGCGCTTGAGGCAAAGAACACGCCGCTTGAAGTCGTGCCGCGCTCCTCCGGATCGATGGTTGCCGCCTCGGAGTATTTCGCCGAGGAGGTACGCCGCCAGATCGTCGATCGGTACGGTACCGATGCGCTCTATGAAGGCGGGTTGTCGGTCCGTACGACGCTCAACCCGGATATGCAGCTCGCCGCGCGGGCAGCGTTGCGCCGCGGCCTCATTTCCTACGACGAAAGCCGCGGTTACCGTGGGCCGATCGAGACCGTCGACATTTCGGATGACTGGGGTGTCGCGGTCAGCGAGATCGAGCCGCTGGAAGACGTCGCTGCCTGGAACGTTGCCGTGGTGCTGGAAGTCAGCGAAACCGGCGCGACAATTGGATTGCGTCCCGACGCGACCGGCGCCGGCGGGATTTCCGAGGAGCGCGAGACGGCCACCTTGCCGGCATCGGGGATGGAGTGGGCTTATCGCCAGAATATCGACGGCGAGACCTCGACCGCAAGCAGCCCCGCGGGTGTGCTGGAAGCGGGCGACGTCGTCTATGTCGAGGAGCAGGACTCGGGCTACCGCCTTCGTCAGCCGCCGCAGGTGCAGGGTGCGCTTGTCGCCATGGACCCGCATACGGGCCGGGTGCTGGCGCTGACCGGTGGCTTTTCCTACGCGCAGTCGGAGTTCAACCGGGCGACGCAGGCCATGCGCCAGCCAGGCTCGGCCTTCAAGCCGTTCGTTTACGCGGCTGCGCTCGACAACGGCTATACGCCCGCCTCGGTGATTCTGGACGCGCCGATCGAGATCGTATCGGGCAACGAGATATGGCGGCCTAAGAACTATGGCGGCGAATCGGCCGGCCCATCGACGCTGCGCCTCGGCATCGAGCGCTCGCGCAACCTGATGACCGTGCGCCTGGCCCAGGACATGGGCATGGATCTGGTCGCTGAATACTCCGAGCGGTTCGGCATCTATGACGACCTGATGCCGTTCCTGCCGATGTCGCTCGGCGCCGGCGAAACGACCGTCCTCAAGCTCGTCAGTGCGTATTCGGTGATCGCCAACGGCGGCAAGCAGATACAGCCTTCGTTGATCGACCGCATCCAGGACCGCTACGGGCGCACCGTATTCCGTCATGAGGAGCGTGTGTGCGAGACGTGTGAAGCGCGCGAGTGGCAAGGTCAGGAAGAGCCGGTGATCGCGGACAACCGCGAGCAGGTTCTGGACCCGATGACGGCCTATCAGATGACGTCGATGCTGGAGGGTGTCGTCACGCGCGGCACCGCAGCGAGCGCCGTCAACCTGAACCGTCCGACCGCCGGCAAGACCGGCACCACCAACGAAGAAAAGGACGCCTGGTTCGTCGGCTATACGCCCGACCTCGTCACCGGCGTCTTCATCGGTTACGACAACCCGCGCCCGATGGGCCGCGGCTCGACCGGCGGTGGCCTCGCCGCACCCGTGTTCAACGAGTTCATGAACGAAGTACTGGAAGACGTGCCGCCTGCCGACTTCCGGGTGCCGGAGGGTCTCAACCTTATCGCAATCCACCGTTCAAATGGCATGGCCGCGAATGGCGCCACCGGCGGGGACGTGATCATGGAGGCCTTCAAGCCTGGAACCGGTCCGGCCGAGAACTTTTACGTCATCGGTGAACTCGACACGTACCAGACGAGCGAGGAGATCATTCAGACGTCGCCCCAGGCCAACCGCGCCGTGACCTCCGGTTCCGGGGGGCTCTACTGATCCGTCCGCTTTTGTGGCGAGGCCGGCCCGTGAGCCCGCAAGGGCTTTACATCGGCAGGGGGCGCAACTAGGTTCCGCCGCACTCGCCAAGTACCAAATTCTCGACAAGGTGACCTTCAAGTCCCATGCGCTCAGAAACCGCATCAATCGTCGACGACATCAGGCAGGGGTTGGCCCTGCTGAGGAGGCATCTTTGACTGGGATGCAGCTGTCAAACGTCTCGACTATCTGAATCACAAATCCGAAGACGCCTCGCTTTGGAATGATCCGCAGGAAGCCCAGAAACTGATGCGTGAGCGTCAGTCGCTGGAGGATTCCATAACCGGCATCCGCGCGCTGGAAGCCTCGCTCGACGACAACCTCGCCTTGATTGAACTCGGTGAGGAAGAGGAGGACGAGGACCTCGTCCGCGAAGCCGAAGAGCAGATGAAGGCAATGCGCGAGGAGCTCGATCGCCGGCAGATCGAGGCGCTGCTCGCGGGCGAGGCCGATTCCAACGACACCTATCTTGAAATCCACTCCGGCGCCGGCGGTACCGAGAGCCAGGACTGGGCGAACATGCTGCTGCGCATGTATACGCGCTGGGCAGAGCGGCGGAAATTCAAGGTGGAGGTGATGGAAGTGCATGACGGCGAGGAAGCCGGCATCAAATCCGCCACGCTGCTGATCAAGGGCCACAATGCCTATGGATGGCTGAAGACCGAATCGGGTGTTCACCGCCTCGTTCGCATTTCGCCCTTCGACAGTCAGGCACGGCGCCACACGTCTTTCTCGAGCGCCTGGGTCTATCCCGTCATCGACGATTCCATCGAGATCGACGTCAACGAATCCGATTGCCGGATCGATACCTACCGTTCGTCGGGTGCTGGCGGCCAGCACGTCAACACGACCGATTCGGCGGTGCGCATCACGCACATTCCGACGGGGATCGTTGTTCAGTGCCAGCAGGAGCGCTCGCAGCACAAGAACCGCGAAAAGGCCTGGGCGATGCTGCGCGCGCGGCTGTATGAGGCCGAATTGCAAAAGCGCGAGGAAGCGGCCAGCGCGACCGAAGCCTCGAAGACCGACATCGGCTGGGGCCACCAGATCCGTTCCTATATCCTGCAGCCCTATCAGCTCGTCAAGGACTTGCGGACCGGCGTGGAAAGCACCAGCCCTCAGGACGTGCTCGACGGCAAGCTGGACGACTTCATGGAGGCGGCGCTGGCGCATCGGGTGGAAGGCGGCGAGGGGGCCGTGCAGGATATCGACTGAACGGGCCTTCCTGCGCGGCGGCAATGATGGCCGCAGCTGATCACGTTCCGGCGGTCAGTTGCTCGCGGCGTTCACGCTGACTTCGCCGAACTCATCGATGAAAAGTTCCCACATGTCCGGCTCGGCTGCCTCCCGGTCCGACTTCATGTAGATGAAGGCGGTGAAACCGGGCGTCGCGGCGGCGCCGGTCGCGTTCTCCGGCCGCATGTCGGTGATATACCCCGCCGCTTCGCCGATTGCCTCGATTTCCCGGGTTTCCAGCACCGCTGGTCCGTCCGCGCCAAGCGCGATTTGCTGCAGATAGAGGCGCGAGGTGTCATCCTCGGCGCGATAGGCGATGGTCCGATAATAGCCACGTTGCGCCGCGCCCTCGTCCGCCTGCGCGTCGTCACCGCCGGTCTCTTGCGGGGCTTCCCAGTATCCACCGCTGATGGTGAAGAGAATGCGCGGACTGAGCTTGTTGATGAGATCCTCATCGGCGAAGGCGCTGCCCGAAGCTGCGAGGATCAGGATGAGCGCGCCTGCACCGCGCCGCATCATCGGAAGAACAGCCGTCGAATGGACTTTGCCGAGTGCACTGTATCGCGCAAGAATCATCCTCCAGTCCTCCGCATCGATCATCCATGCGAAGTAAAGGTAATACAATCGCCCGCGGGATCAACGATATCGCTCCGCGCCGGAGGCTCCGTCAGTAGAGAAACTGCTCGGCAAGAATCCGATCGTCCCAGGAATGATCGGGATCGGACAACAATTTCACCGTCGTTCCGGCCGATTCGAAAATGCGGACCTTGCGAACCGATTTTACCTCGGTGTTGTCGGCGACCGCATTGACGGGGCGCTTGTCGCGTTCGAGGACCTCGATTTCCACGCTCGCCCGGTTCGACAGGAGCGCGCCGCGCCAGCGCCGCGGCCGAAACGCGCTGACCGGCGTCAGGGCAAGCAGCGGCGCCTGCAGCGGCAGGATCGGCCCATGGGCCGAAAGGTTGTAGGCCGTCGATCCTGCGGGCGTCGCCACCATGAGGCCATCGCATACGAGTTCCTCGAGCCGCGTACGCCCGTCGATGCTCACCTTGAGCTTGGCGGCCTGATAGGATTGCCTCAGCACCGAGACCTCGTTGATCGCAAAGGCGTGAGTCTCGCGTCCGTCTTCGCCGGTCGCGACCATTTCGAGAGGGTGGATCGCGCTCTCCACCGCAGCCTCGATACGCTCGCGAAGCCCCTCGATCCGGTACTCGTTCATGAGGAAGCCGGTAGACCCCCGGTTCATGCCGTACAGCACCTTGTCGGAATTCATCATCCGGTGCAGCGTCTGGAGCATGAAGCCGTCGCCGCCGAGCGCGACGATAACGTCGGCCGTTTCTGGTTCCACCTGTCCGTAGGCCGCCGAAAGCTCCCGTTCCGCCGCGCGAGCTTCCGGCGCCGAACTTGAAATGAAGGCCAGCCTGGCCGTCCGTCGCGTCATTGATCGATATTCCTCCGCACGCCGCGCGCACATTGGCCGGGTGAAGCGCGCGCGGCAAGAAGCGGCGGCAAAGAAAGGATGCATTTTCGCGATGGTGGAATGCCCATTTGTATTTTACACGCGCGACAGGTGTGATAATGAGCCGGCCGTGCCCTTGTAGCTCAGTTGGTAGAGCAACTGATTTGTAATCAGTGGGTCGGGAGTTCGAGTCTCTCCGGGGGCACCATTTTCCACGTCGCCGCCATGTCTGGATCGTCAGCGCGCATCACTTGCGGGCTCGCCGGGCAATGGCGCCGTCATTCACCGTGGCTGCGGCGGTAGCTGTGCCAACTGACCGGTATTGAAGCAAAGTACCCAAGGGTCGCCGCCAGCAACGCCGAGCGGGGAGCGATCGCAGCGAAAACGATCAGCCCGGCCATCGCAGCGATCACCAGTCGGCGCTGTGCACGCGCGGCTGGCAGCTTCCAGCACTTTCCCGAATAGGTCGGAACGGTGGAGACCATGAGCAGCGCGATCGCGCCGATATAGGCCGCAATCAGCGTCGAGGCGTCTGCTGTCGACTGAGCGTCGATGAGATAGGTCGGGGCCAGGACTGCGATCGCAGCGCAGGGTGTCGGCATGCCGATGAAATAATTTCGCTGCCAGGCCTCTTTGTCTTCGCCGGCCGAGGTGTTGAAGCGGGCAAGTCGCATCGCTGAGGCGAGGGCAAACGTCATCAGGCAGAGATGCAGGAAATGCGGAGCGCTCTCACCGGCCCAGACGAAGATGAGGGCGACTGGCGCAACGCCGAAACTCAGGAAATCGGCCAGACTGTCGAACTCCTCACCGAAGCGAGACGCGACGCCGAAGCGGCGCGCCAGGCGGCCGTCGCAACCATCGAGAATGGCGGCGATGCATATCGCGATCACCGCCGAAACGAATGCCCCTTCAAGTGAGAACCTGATGGACAAAAGGCCGAAGCATAACGCGGCGGCCGTCACGACATTGGGCAGCCACCGGAGCCAGCGCGCCGGCATAGTGGTTCCGCTATCTGGAAGGGGGGCGAGCATCCAAAGCTCCTTCTTGCTCCAGGCGCCTGCATCGGCTGCGCCAAGGCGGAAAGAAGAAAGTGTTGTTCTGCTGGGTGAATGCCGCAAGCCATCCGATCGGAGAGGGCCTTAAGCCTTGGGAATCATCCCTGGATGCCGCCGGTCGATGTCATCTGCGCAAGCTATCGATGCTTTCCATGGGGCGCGTGCCGAAAGTGGAAGCAATTTTACCCTAGAAAGAGAGGGGTATTGTCAATTAGAGAAGTTGCATATTTCAGCGTATCGACCAAGAAAGTGCCATAACGGCAACAGTCGCCAGGCGTTTCATCTTGGGCGACGCTGTGTGATTGCTCGATTAAGATCTTTCGCGGATAGTCTTGCCAGGCCGGACAGCCCAAATGGTCTGAGGAGATTTACAGGCGATGAAACGATTGGTTCTTTCCCTTGCGGCTGTTGCTTTTGCCGCGCCTGCCGTGGCTGCTGACGCCGTGGTGTATAACGAACCGGCCCCGCCGGCAGCGCCGATGGAGATGGCCCGCGACTGGAGCGGCTTCTTCGTGGGTGTGCATGCGGGTGGCGCATTCAATCCCGACACCGGTGTGCTCACCTTCGATCGTGATGGCGATGGCATCTTCGGCGATACGATCCCGACGGCGACCGGCAGCTCGGCATTCGGCAACAATTTCGATGGCGCGTTCGACTCCGGTTTCGTCGGTGGCGCGCATGTCGGTTACGATCAGCAGTTCGGCAGCATCATCGTCGGTGGTGTCCTCGACATCACGGCGACAGATATCGGCGACACGCAGAGCGGCTTCTCCACAACGCCGGCGTTCTACACGGTTCAGCGTGAACTCGACTATTACGCAACGGCAAGGCTGCGGCTGGGCTATGCGGTCAATGACCGCTTCATGGTCTACGGCACGGGCGGTGTCGCTTATGGCGATATCGACTACAGCTACCTGTCCGACACGCCGGCAACGGTCGAGCCTTATGGCGGTGACGACGACGACTTCGGGTATGTCGTCGGCGCGGGTGCCGAAACCATGGTCACCGACATGATATCGCTCGGCGTCGAGTATCAGTACGTCAATCTCGGTGACAGCGATTTCGGTGCAAACCTCAGCGGCGTCGCGCCGTTCTCGGGCGCTGGCTCCGCCGGCTTCACCAATTCGGTTGGCACCAAGGACGATTTCGACTTCCACACCATCCAGGTGAAGATGTCGCTTCGCTTCTGAGGACCGGACAATTATGCCAGACGCCGCCGGATCAGCCGATCCGGCGGCGTCTTCCATTATCGGGCAACACGTTCGTGTGATGGCGGATCGGATGGCCGTCTGGTCCATTGATGTCGCATCTCAAATGCAAAGCAAGGAGTGCGACATGAGCAGCACCGGTGACAAGATTTCCGGCCTGGCAAATCAGGCCGCCGGCAAGGTGAAGCAGGCAGCCGGCAAGGCCACTGGCTCGGAAAAGCTTCGGGCCGAAGGCGTCGCGCAGGAGGTCAAGGGCCACGCCCAGGAGACCAAGGGTGACGCGAAGGGCGCTGTGAAAAAGGCGATCGACCGCGCCTGAGTTTGAGGCCGATGATCGGCGGGCGGAGACGAAGGCTCTCGCCCGCTTTTCGCGTCAGCTTCCCAGATGGCGGCGCGCTGCATAAAGGGCAATCGCGGTCGCGTTCGACACGTTGAGCGACTTGATCGGTCCGGGCATGTCGAGGCGCGCAAGCGCTGTGGCGGTGTCGCGTGTCTTCTGGCGCAGACCCTTACCTTCCGCGCCAAAGACCAGCGCGATCCGGTCACCCTGAAAAACGTCTTCCAGGGGAGCGTCCGCTTCCGAATCCAGTCCGATCGTCACGAAACCCAGATCGGCCAATTCCTTGAGCGCATCGGCAAGGTTGGTGATCTGGATATAGGGCATGTGCTCGAGCGCGCCGGATGCAGATTTCGCCAGAACGCCGGACTCCTGCGGGCTGTGGCGCATCGTCGTGATGACGGCCCCGGCCTCGAAAGCAACGGCCGAGCGCATGATGGCACCGACATTGTGCGGAT
Organism: Neopararhizobium haloflavum; assembly: GCF_002750855.1. Taxonomy (GTDB): domain Bacteria; phylum Pseudomonadota; class Alphaproteobacteria; order Rhizobiales; family Rhizobiaceae; genus Georhizobium; species Georhizobium haloflavum. The sequence goes on from NZ_NWUC01000003.1 coordinate 433,280, forward strand.
CGGTCACCTGGTCGAGCACGACGATGAGCGGCCGGTTCTTCAGATCCGAAAGCCTGCGCACGGGAAGTGGCTTTGCCTCGATCATCACGCCCTGATGCGTCGCATCGCCGCCGAGTGCACGGTCGATGACGCTCGGATGGACGACTTCGACGGGAAAGGGCAGGGACGCCGGATCGTCGACATCAAGGCGCATCAGTGCGTTCTTCGTCACGAGCATGCGTTCGATGGTCCGCGCCGGATTGCTCATCGCTGCGCGGACCGTATGCAGGCCATAGAGATGAACACGCTCGGGCGGCTGCGGCGGCCCGCCGGGGGAAGGCTTGCTGGCCGTTGCCTTCTGGTCCCGGTGCGTGCGGCGCAGATTGGCGTAATGCGTGTCACGCGGCGTATGGCTGGCGGGTGATCGTGGCGGCTTGCTGGCGGTCATGGCGCGCTTATAGACCCACCGGACCGCTTGGCAAACCATTCCGTGAAGGTGCAAGGCCGACGATGGAGGGAACCACGCAACCACCGCGGAATAATTTGAACGCTCATGTTGACAGGCTCCGACCGTCCCGGCATAACGCGGCCCGGTTCCGCGCCGCTTCCTTCAAGGATGAAACGCGGCACCGGAAAGTGCCTATACGCTTGTGACCTCAGCGGAATTTCGGAGAGGTGCCTGAGTGGTTAAAAGGGGCGGACTGTAAATCCGTTGGCTTAGCCTACGCTGGTTCGAATCCAGCCCTCTCCACCATTCTGCCGGTCGTAAAGCGTGCGGGTATAGCTCAATGGTAGAGCAGCAGCCTTCCAAGCTGAATATGCGGGTTCGATTCCCGCTACCCGCTCCAAATTAACTGCCTGAAATCATTGCTGTTCTACAATTGGGCGCGTGCCGCCGTGTCAAAGGCGTGTCACTGCCGTGTCACTTCCTCAATTGCGACCGTGCCGCCGCGACTTTCCGGTTGTGCTCGAGATCGTCGTTCCGGACATAGCCGAGCGTCGTTCGGGCGTTGGTATGGCCGGCCAGCTTGCGGGCCGAATCAAGGTCCATGGCCTCTTCGGTTTCCGAGATCGCGCCGGCGCGGCTGTCCATCGACCAGACATCGTTGGGGATCTCCGCTGCCGTCGCGATCTCGCGCCAGTCCGACGCATAATAGTTCTCGCGATAGGGAAGGCCGGTTTTTTCCGAGACGATGAGCGGGCCCATCTTCGGCAGATCGATTCGATCGAGCACCCACATGACCAGCGGGCAGGCTTTGAGGTCGTGCCGCGTCGCCACCTTGTTTCGGCTGGTGTGCGGCACGGTCAGCACCAGGTCGGCCGAGAGATCGGCCACCGTCACGCCGCGCCATTTCGTGCGGCCGCGCACGATCCCGCCCTCGTCGCCGCCAGCGACCGGCAACCACTCTCCGATGACATGGATGCGGCGAAGGGCCGTATCCCACTGGATGGCCTGCGTGAGGGCGATTGACGGCCGTTTGAGTTCGATCGCCTTCTCGCAGATAGCGCGGGCGTGGGCATACTCCATCTTCGATGCCCGGGCGCCGGGCGGGCAGAAGCGTATAAGCGACAGGATCTCGCGCGCCTGTCCGCAGCCGGCGAGCCGCTGCTCCGCGCCGTAGGACATGACCGACCGCAGCTTGCGGATCGCGCCATGGGCCCGCCGGATCTTGCCGTCCTTCGCCCATTCGCGATACCAGCGCCGAAAGTCGGCTCCGGTCAGCTTCACGATCAGACGCTTGCCAACCGTCCGGCTGATCAGGCGCAGCGATGGCTGGTAGTCGCGGATCTTGGTCGGGTGCTTCAGCGCCTGGTAGGGCGATTCCGCATCGGTCATGTAGAGTGTGATCAGCGAGCCGATCGTGCCGTCGTAGGCTGGTGTCGCCTCAAGCATCTCGAGGTCGGCGAGCAACTCGTCGGTCCATGCCTGGCAGATCCGGGCGATATCTTCATCCGTGCTGCCATCAGGGATGGCGCGTGCGGGCAGGGTCGAGGGCGCCTTGCGGCAGGCGCGTTTCGGATCCCAGTAATGGGCAAGGCTACCGTTCGTCCGTTTTCGGTATTTGTAGCCGGGCCGATCTTTCCTATGGCTGGCTTTTCTATGACTGGTCATCGAAGTTCTCATCTCCATCAAGTGCGGTGGCGACAGTGCCAACGCCCATAGAAGATGCGATCCCGGCGCGGCGGTCAAAGAAAAGCTCGACGGCCCGGCGATCGGTCTTGTTGATCAGATTGTCGCGCTGGGGGAACGCCCTGGTCGCCCGCAGGCGCTGCAGGGCGCGGTCTGACAGACCGAAATAGGCGCGAAGCTGATCGTCCGTCATGAACCGTGGAAACGCATGCTGCGCCTCGACTGCCTGCATAGCGTGCGCCATCAGCCCTTGCTCCTGCGCTGGCGATCGCGCACGGCCTCGGCCATCATGAGGATGGCGCTGTCGCTGAGACCGTCGAGCGTCTGCGTCTCGTCGCGCTGGTTGGCGGCGTGCTTGATGATGCGCCAGGCGCCGTCGTTCCAAGTCAGTTCGACCTGTTGGCCGTGCCTGGTCTCGCCGCAGCGATAGCTGAGGGTCCAAGGCGTCATAGCAGCGATCCTTTCCGCCGATCGGCGCAGTCCGGGCAGGTGTGGGTGTAGCTCTCATGCCGGCGGGCGCCAGCGATCTTCGGCGGCGCGCCGAACAAGTCGGCCGTTCCGTCGCCGCGCCTGGCGGCAGCGGCCGCCTCGACCTTGCGGATCTTCCAGCCGGCCGTCATCGCGTCGGCAACCATCACCGGGAAATCCTCTTCGGCGTAAGTCGCGGGATAGCTGGCGGGGCAGTGGTCGCAGCTGACCTGCAGGCGGCCTTCGTGGCGCTCGATCGTCATGAGCGATCTCCGAATGCGTGAAGGAAGGCGATGGCGATCATGGCGCCCATTCCCATGGCGAGGAGGAGCATCACGGGCATCATGAGCTGGGCTCCGTGATTTCCTCGGCGTTCATGCGCGCATATGGGAGGTAGTCGGCGATCGCCTCGATCATGGCGTCGCGTCCGGCCGGTTCGATATAGGCGAAACAGGTGCCGACAAGGCCGGTCATGATGCCGGCCATCAGGCACTGCACCTGCTGCACTTGCGTGAGGCCACGGAAAACCGCCGATGACCGAGCGCGGATCGCCATATTGGCGATCTCCAGCCGGAACCGCTCGGCCATTGCGTCGAAATCGTCACCGGGATCGAAGGGGGCGAGGTCAGTCATGCATCCTCCAGGCGTCGAAGTCGGCTTTGAGGTCGCGCCAGCGGGTGGCGGCGGCGGGGTCGGTGTTGAGTTCCTTGCGGGAGGCGATGCCGAGGGCGTTGCGCAGCGCGCCGGCCACAAATTCGGGCGGCGCATCCTGTTCCAGGCTGTGCTTGGCAACGAGGTAGGCGACAAAGGCCGCGTCGGAGCATTTCATCGCGGCTTCGGCGGAATAGTCTGGTTGGCGCTCACGGCCGCACGCGGCTTCGTCGCTGGCCTGCGCGGGCGCGGCCGAATGGTCGGGCGGTCGCCGGTTGGCTCCTGCTGCTGCCAAGCGAGCGATCTCGGTCTGCAGATCACGGATCTTGCCGAAGGCCTCGGCGAGCAGCTGGCGCAGGAAGGTAAGATCCTCATGCGCGCTGGCGTGCATGTCGACGAGGCCGACATCGGCATGCGCCTCATAGCGCGCCAGGCATCCGTCCTCACGGCTGATGGGGTCGCGGCCGTGGAGTTCGTATCGATCGCTGGTGAACGCCAGCGTCAGGCCTCCATGGCCGCCGGCAATGCGCCGGTCGATCTGCTGCAGGCGGCGCTCCCGCGCGCCTTTCTCGACGCGCGGGCGCAGCTGCTCGCATTGAGCCGCAGTGAGGGAATGTACAGCATCATGTTGCTGCACGATCATACCCTCGCAGCGGCCGCGTAAGCGTGGGCGTCCGTGACGAGCTGCTGCAGCAGCTGACCGCCGACGATGCCGAGAGCGAGGACGGCGATCGTATAGACGAGGATGACAGCGCCGCGCGTCCAGGCCGAGGCATGCTCGCGCGCCAGGTGCACGCCGGCCTCGGTCGGCAAGACGATGGGCTCGGCGTAGTCCCGGGGCGGGCGGTGTGAAACCGTCTCGATGGCCAGGTGCATGTTCGGAACGCGAGCTCTCATGCCTGCACCTGTCGGATCGAGGCGCGGCGGGCGCGTGCGGCGGCCCCCGGAGCGAGGCGAGCGATGAGGGCATCTGACATGCCGGTTTCGCGCGAGAGAGTTTCGACCGTGACCAGCACGCCGGATCCGGCGAGCAGGCGCATATGGTCGGCAAGCTTTGCCTCCAGCTTGGCGCGGATGTTGCCGGCGCAGGATGTGCGGGGCGTCGTGCCATTGGGCGAGGCGGCGGGGCGGTAGCGTCGTTGAATCATGCCGGGCGGCTCCTGTTCGAAGAAGGAGGCCGCGCGGCGGGCTTCAGGTCATGGGAGGATCCGCGCGGCCGTTCCGGTCGGGAACAGGGCGGATATTATGCGCAAACGGATAATATGCAACACAAAAATGCGCAAACGGATTATTGCCCTCGTTTTTGACGCGCTCTTTATCCGGGTGAGGGACGATCTTATCCGGTCGATCGCAATGCAAACTGACCTTGCAAACCGCCTTGGCGTTGTATCTGACGCACCATCCGGCCAAGTTGTTTCGCCCGGATTGTGACGTAGATTTCACCTACCCAGGCTATTTCTTGATTCTCGATGGGATGATCATTCCAAGACTCGAGGGTGTAGCCGCGTTCTGAGCGGCGGATGGTTTTCAGGTACCGACGGCCATCCAGCGTACGTACGGCGGCTTCTTCGCCGAGGAAGCTGTCAGTTCCGCGCTTCTGTTCTCGCCAGACAATGATCACATCGCCTTCGTCATAGCGCGGCAGCATGGAGACACCGCGGACCTGAAATGCCATCATGTCATCGGGGATAGGGATCATGAGCCGAATCTGCTCTAATCCCTCGGGCGGCGTTTGCTCGAATTCTGGCTCGATAACAGCTCCAGCACCGATGAAGCCCATTAGCGGAATGTCGGTTCCGTCATCGTCCGGAGACTCGAAGCGTTCTGCGTAAAGTTCGCGGATTGCGTCGCGATGATGGCCTTCAGGCTGAGCTCCGCTCTTCCAGCGAAAAACAGTAGATTGGGATACACCGAGCCGCTCGGCCAGCTTTTGCTGGTTCCAGTGCGGCTCGCCTAGCAGTGCCTTGACTTGGTCTGCGATCTCCATGTGTTTGTTGCTACATCCGTTTCCGGATACGGTAAAATCCGTCCGCGCATAAAATGCTTGTTGCAAATTATCTGTTTGCGCATAATATGCGCCACAATGAACACCATCCGTCATATCAGGAAGCACCTCTTCCAAAAGCGGCAATCCGAGTTTGCCGAGATGATTGGAGTCGCGCAGTCAACCGTTTCGCGTTGGGAGCGCGGTGATAGCGCGCCAACGCTCGACGAAATGCGCGCGATACGCGCTGCGGCGGTATCCTTGCGGCTCGATTGGCGGGACTGTCTGTTTTTTGACGAACCGATGGAGAGCGTCTCTTGATCGGCTCGACATCCAGCTGCGTGGGGAAGTGGTTATCCCGCCTGGCTCAAAACCAGGAGAGCGCCGGTTGTGGTCCAGCCGCTGCATCCGAGGATGGCTGCTTAAATATATCCTTTCGATGCCAGATAGCGCCGTTTCACCTCGTGACCGCACGCATCGCACCGCATGGCGTGTTCCATCATTCCCTGCCGACCGAACTGTCGGTCTGGTCGCTCGTCTGTCACAGCCATCTGAGCGCCGCACTTCGCGCACTCGCGTGGACCAGGCGCTGTATTCAGCGCTTTTGTCGCCTCCAGAGCCGCTATCCGCTGTTCGAGCTCGGCGACACGCTTCGGCAGACTCGTCAGGCTTTTCCAAATCGGCACCTGATCGAGGAGCTTCAAGATGTCTGATACGGATACCATGCCTTTGCCTCCCGAGACCTTTTTCGCCGATGCTTCCGGGGTGATGCAATGGCGGGCGGAAATCGACGGTATCACCGTAAGGCGGGCTTTCAAGACAGTTGTCGTGACGGCGATGCGCGGCGAAACCCAACTCAGCTACACGCTCACACCGCACCATGCCCGTCATCTTGCGGCTCTTCTCACCGCTGCCGCCAATGGCGAGGTCGCATGATGCGTTTCGCCGTATCCCGAATTTTGCGGCCACCTTGCGGCCCTCCATCCTTGCGCGGGCCGTGATGGCTTCCGCGTGAGATGACCTGACCATTTTCGAACCGATCCCACCACGGGATTTGCGCTGGAAAATCCCGGCGCGGGATTTCTGTTGTCTGAACGAGGCCGATGCCATGTCCGAACTGATGCGCGCACCGTTTTCCGATGCCTGGTTTCACCGACTGAAAACAGCGCAGAAAGACCTGATCAAACGCTGCGGCGGCATCGACCGCGCAGCCGAACTGACCTCCGTTTCGCGCAGCCAGGTCGGCCGCTGGAACAACCCGGGCGACCCGGATCTGATCAGCCTGCCGGCCGTGCTGATGCTGGAAGCGGACTGCGATGCACCGCTCGTCTCTGCCGTTATGGCGGGCATCAACGGCCGGCGGATCGCCGATCCCGACGAGGTCACAATTACCGGCGCGTCGGCCTGCGTGCTGTCCGCCCATGCCGCGACGATCACAAAGGCCAGCGAGCTGATGAGCGTCGGGGCGCGAGCGCTGTCCGATGGCAAGGTGACGCCGGCCGAGGCGGCGGAGATGGACCGCGCCTGCTCGATGCTCGATCGCAGCCTCGACGATCTGCGCATGGTGCTGGCGAACGCCAAGGTGCTGCGCGTCGTCAACGGGGACGCGTGATGCGCGGGCCGTTCAAGGGCAGGGGCCTGGTGCTGGTGGCGACGTCGCCGGCGCAGCGCGATCGTCCGCGCCCGAACCTCTATCTCGGCCCGCGCATCGCGCTCGGGCCATGCGCCGATGCCGTCGCGCGGGCTCAAGTCGAGCATCACGCGCAGGACATGGCCGCTCGCGGACGGGTCAAGAATCGGTTGCCCGATGTGATCAGTAACAAGTTGCTGCATGCCGGCCTTGCCGCCGAGATCGCCCGTGCGTTCAGCCTGACGGGGGCGGGGCGATGAAGGCGGCACAGGATCACATGCCGACGCCTTATGTGCCGATTGCCTCGGCCAGGCATTTCACCTTTGCGCGGCCGATCGAGGCGGCGATCAACCGCGCGGCCGAGACCCATGGCGTGACGCCGACCTGTCTTGTCTCGGCCATTGTCCAGACTGCACTGGCCGACGACCTGCTACCGGCGATCTTCGATGGTCGGCCTGCGGATGAGCTTGCCACGCCGACATGCCGCGATGCGGCCGGGCTGACGCGGATGCAGGCCGGGTTCATCTACATCGCCTCACTCCATGCCGGCCGCGAGGGCCTCGTCGAGATGTCGGGCGAGGCGCTCGCCGCGCTGCTCGGGCTTTCCAAGCCGAGTTCGGCGTTCTCGCTGCGCAACAAGCTCATTTCGCTCGGCCTCATCGAACTGGCGCGCCCGGCCGAGGGCAGCCGCATCCGCCGCTTCGGCCTGACGCCGGATGGCTGGCGCGTCGCGCGTGAGCTCGCCGGCGCGGATTTTTCCTTCAGTGGAGACGCATGAGCCATGAAAGCCGATCCAATCAGCATGCATCCCGGCGACAAGCCGGCGCTTGAATGGGTTGCCGTCGACAAGATTCATGTCGACCACAACTACCAGCGCGAGCTCCGACCGGCGCGGGTCAAGCAGATCCTGCGCGAATTTCACTGGTCGCGTTTCACGCCGGTGCAACTTGCCGAACGCGGCGATGGCACCTTCAATGTCTTTGACGGGCAGCACCGGGTCGAGGCGGCTCGCCTTCATCCACTCGTCGATGCCGTGCCGGCGTCGATCGTGCGGCTCGGCGGCATGCGGGAGGAGGCGGGCGCCTTCCTTGGCGTCAACGTCAACCGCTCGGCCGTCTCGACGATAGAGAAATACCATGCGGGCCTGGAGGCCGGCGACCCCGAGATGATGCGGATCTGCAGCGTGCTGGAAGAGGCGGGCTGCGAGGCTGTGCCGGCGCAGGGCATCGGGCTGAAAGCCAACCGGACGCAAGCCGTCACCGCTGTCGGCCGGGCGATCAAATACTACGGCGAGGGCGCGACGGCCTCATCCTGCGAATTGCTGCGCACGTCCTGGCCGGATGATGTCCACGCGCAAAAGGGCATTCTGATCCAGGCGCTGGCGCGGGTCCTTCGCGGCAATGCGAGCGTCTCGAAAGCGCGGCTGCAGCAGGTGCTTTCGGCAACGACGCGGCAGGCGCTCTCCTCGGATGCCGAAACGATCCGCAAAATCTCCGGCGGCGACGCGGCGCACGCAATCGCGCGGACGATCTGTGATCTCTACAACAAGGGTCTCTCGAAGAACCAGATCCTCATTGGCGCGAGGGCGCGCTGATGGGCGATTACGATCCATACGAGCCACGCAGCCCGAAGCGCGGCAAGGCGGCAGCGGCCGCCGACGATTCCGAGGCGACTGTGACGATCCGCCTGCCGGACGGGACAGAGACGCCGCCGGCGACGATGTCAGAAATGAAGGAAGCCGTCGACGCCGTGAGGCGCAGTCAGCGGGACGAGTCATCGCCCTACACGAACGGGGTCGCCCGCGACCAGCTGCGCGCCTTCGTCGAGCGGATCGAGCGGCTCGATGAAGAGCGGAAGACGATCGTTGATGACATCAAGGATGTCTATGCCGAGGCCAAGGGCACCGGCTTCGACACCAAAGCCCTCCGCAAGGTGATCGCACTTCGCAAGCTCGATCCGGTCGAGCGGGCCGAACAGGAGGCGATTCTCGACACCTATCTGCACGCGCTCGGCATGGGGCCGGAGCCGAGCGAATGAAGTATCAGCTTCTCCCGCCGCTTTCCGTTGACGATCGGGCCGCCCTTGAAGCCTCGATCGTCCAGCATGGCGTGCTTGTCCCGGTCGAGTATGACGAGCAGGGCGAGATCCTCGACGGGCATCATCGCGTCGAGATTTGCGAGAGCCTTGGCCTCGTCGACTGGCCGCGCTTCGTGCGCAAGGGGCTGGCGGAAGAAGAAAAGCGGACGCTAGCGCGCGAACTCAATGTTTCGCGGCGCCATCTCAATGCGGAACAGAAGCGGGCGCTGATCGCCGACCAGCTGCGCGACACGCCGTCGATCTCGTCGCGGGCGATCGCGGCGATGCTCGGCGCGCATCATTCGACCGTCGAGAAGGTTCGTCAGCAACTCGTCGATGGTGGCGAAATTAGCCACCATGAAGAAATCGAAGGGCGGGACGGGATCGTCCAGCCAGCGCGCAAGGCGATCCGCACGGCGTTCCTGCCCGAGCCGGACAATGCGCGCGAGCTGATGGCGACGGCAAAAGCGATCCGGACGCGCCAGCGCGAGCATGGCCGCAAGGTGCGCACCGATCTGATCAACGAGATCGCGGCGCGGGGCGAGGCTTCGGCCGGCACGATGCCGCGCGCGGCCTATCCGATCCTCTATGCCGATCCGCCCTGGGAGCAGGAAGCCTGGTCGGACGAGACCGGGCAGGATCGCGGGCTGATGTATCCGCCGATGCCGCTCGACGCCATCAAGGCGCTCTGTGCGGGCGATGCGTCGCCGGCGACGCGCGACGCGCTGCTCTTTCTCTGGGTGACGGCCAACCGGCTCGATGACGGCATCGAGGTCCTGCGCACCTGGGGCTTCGACTACGTCACCTGCCTTGTCTGGGACAAGGAAACGATTGGCATGGGGCGCTGGGTGCGCGACCGCCACGAGATCCTGCTCCTTGGCAAGCGCGGCAATTTCCCCGCGCCGCTGCCCGGCACGCAGGCGGCCAGCGTGCATGCTGAGCGCAAGGGCCGGCATTCGGCCAAGCCCGTGCATTTTGCCGCGATGATCGAACGGCTCTATCCGGAGATGCGCAAGCTGGAGCTCTTCCAGCGCGCCGAGAGCCTTGCCGAGGATGACCCGCGGCGGTCCGGGCAATGGGATTTCTGGGGGTTCGAATCCGATTTCGCGACGCTGATGTCCTCTAGCGGCGGCGCGGATACACCGGCGGCGGCGCCTCCCTGTGCCGCCGCCGGCAGCGGGGCCCAGTCATGAGCGGCGGGCTCTACAGCGCCGAGATGCTGCGGCTCTTCCTCGAGGCGCGCATCGTCTTCCGCATGCAAATGCATGGCGAGAGCCGCAAGCAGGCCATGGGCCGGCTCTTCCGCACGCTTGCCAAAGCGTCCCGCCTGTCGGTCACGCGCGTTGCGATCGCGCATCGCGGATCCATGAACCACCCCGAGCACCGTGCCGCCTTGTGGCTGGCGCTCGGCTACCCGGCGGCGCCTGCCGCGATCGAAGAGGAAAGGGCAGCGCCATGCGAAGCAAAATGATCGCATCCATACTGGCGAAGGCGGTGCGGCGTCTGACGCGCCGTGAGCCGGACTTCATCATCGGCGGGGCCGGACGGCCCTACATGCTGCGCTGGTACGTCATCCCGCGCAATCGCTGGTTCAACATCTATCGCCACATCGTGCTGCGCTCCGATGACGATCGCGCGCTGCATGATCATCCGTGGTGGAGCTTTTCGGTCTGCCTGAATGGCTGGATGGGCGAAGTGCTGCCGGGCGGCAAGCTGCGGCTGATCGAAAAGGGCGAATTCAGGCTGCGGCGGGCTTCGACGGCGCACCGGCTAACACTGCCGCCCGATCAGACCTGCGAAACGCTGTTCATCACCGGGCCGAAGATCCGTGAATGGGGCTTCCATTGCCCGCAAGGCTGGCGGCGCTGGCAGGACTTCGTTGCGAAAGGCGACAGCGGCGCTGTCGGGCCGGGGTGCGACTGATGGCCGACCTCCTGCCGATCATCGAGCAATTGTCGGATGCCGACAGCGACCAGGCGCGGGCCGACTGGCTGCGCCGCTGCCCGCTCTCGATCCTGATGACCTATGATTTCACGATCCGCAACCGGCTCCAGGTGGCGGGCTTCCTCGCTGGCGTCGACTATCTCGACGGCGTTTTGACCGTCATGCGGAGCGTGCGCAACGCGCACGGCCTGTTCGACGGTGAGTTCTACGACAAGATCCATGTCGATCTCGCGATCGCGGTCGGGGAGTTGGAGTCCTACCTCAAGCCAGCTGGCGAGGGCGAGGATGGCTGAGATCGACCGCCACCGGCTGGCGCGCGACGTTGCCGAATTTCTGAAGCTGCGCGGCTACTCCTACCGCGAGGCCTGTTTCGTCTGGCCTGCGCTGAACGTTGCCATGCTTTCGCGCGCCTGCAGCGGGCAGGTGCTCTCGGCGGGCAATCTGCTGGCGCTCTGCCGCGCCTTCGCTCTCAATCCATTCGACTATCTGGCGGCTGAAAAAGCGCCGTCCAATCCGGCTGTTACAGAAATTGGTTCCCGTGAAACGCGGAGCCGTGACCATGGGGGCAGGGGGTAAATGCGGCCATTGATTGTCGACAGTTTCGCCGGCGGGGGCGGTGCCTCGACCGGGATCGAGATGGCGCTCGGGCGCTCGCCGGACATCGCCATCAACCATGATGCCGATGCGCTGGCGATGCATGAGGTCAACCATCCCGAGACGCTGCACCTTTCGAAAAACATCTGGAAGGTCGATCCGCTCGAAGCGGTCGGCTACCGGCCGGTCGGGTTGGCGTGGTTCTCGCCAGACTGCAAGCATTTCTCGAAAGCCAAGGGCGGCAGGCCGGTCAAGCGCAACATCCGCGATCTTGCCTGGGTGGTTGTGCTGTGGGCGAAACGCGTGCGGCCCGCCGTCATCATGCTGGAGAACGTCGAGGAATTTCGCGACTGGGGCCCGCTGATCGAGCGCGAGCCGGGAACCTGGGTGCCGTGCCCGGAGCGCAAGGGCGCGATCTTCAAGAAATGGACCAGCGAGCTGCGGCGGCTCGGCTACAAGCTCGAATTCCGCGAACTGCGCGCCTGCGACTATGGCGCGCCGACGATCCGCAAGCGGTTCTTCATGATCGCGCGGCGCGACGGCCTACCGATCGTCTGGCCGGATCCGACGCATGGGCCGCCTGACGATCCGGATGTGATCGCCGGCAAGAAAAAGCCATGGCGCACGGCGGCCGAGATCATCGACTGGTCGATTCCATGCCCGTCGATCTTCGACAGCAGCGAGACGATCAAGCAGCTCTTCGGCGTTCGCGCCATCCGGCCTCTGGCGGACGCGACGATGCGGCGGATCGCGCGGGGCGTGGTGCGCTACGTGCTGGAAGCGAAAAGGCCGTTCATCGTGCGGACCGATATGGCGAGCGCTGCGTCGCGGAACGGCGTCAATCCGATAGACGATCCGCTGCGCACCCAGACGACGGCCGGCAGCCATGCCGTGGTCGTTCCATCCTTCGTCGGATGTGGCGGCCGGGCAGGGCAGAGCGCGCCGCGGTGCGGCGACGAGCCGCTTGGCACCATGACGGCCAAGCCGGATGGATGCGTGGTGACGGCGCATCTGACCTATGGGCAGCAAGGAGGCGGCAATCGGCCTGTCGATGCACCGCATCACACGATCACCGCCAGCTCGAAAGATCAGAATGCCGTCGTCGCCGCGACCATGGTCCAGACCGGCTATGGCGAGCGCGAGGGACAGGTGCCGCGCGCGCTCGATATCGGCAAGCCGCTCGGCACACAGGTTGCCGGCGGAGCCAAGCATGGCGTCGTCGCGGCGTTTCTTGCGCAGCACAACAACGACAGCCGACGCATCGGCGGCGTCAATCCGGGTCGCCCGGCCGGTGAGCCGCTGGCCACGCTCACGGCGAGCGGTGCGCAGCAGCAGGTTGTCAGTGCGTTCATGTCCCGCCAGTTTTCCGCTTCGATCGGTCATGCTCTTCGCGAGCCGGCCGCGACCGATACCGCTGGCGTCAACAAGTCGGCACTGATCGCGCCTTTCCTGACGAAATACTACGGCACGGGCGACGGTGCGCGGGTCGACGGCCCGATGCACACGGACACCGTGAAGGATCGCATGGGGCTCGTCACCGTCGAGATCGACGGCGCGACCTACGCGATAGCCGATATCGGCATGCGCATGCTGACACCGCGTGAGCGTTTCCGCGCGCAGGGCTTTCCCGATGACTACGTGATCGACCGGCGCATCGACGGCTCGCCGATCACGGGGACGGCGCAGGGCTCATGCTGTGGCAATTCGGTCTGCCCGCCATTGGCGGCGGCGCTGGTCGGCGCGAACTGCGCGCACTTGGCGGAAGCACGGGAGGCAGCAGAGTGAAGAGCGCGCGAAAATCACTCGCCTTCTGGAGGTGGATCCTGTTCGGGGCCGCCATCGTCGCGAGCCTTGCAGGCCATGATGGCAAGTTCTTCCTAACTCTCGGCTGGGTGTGTTGCGTCGGCGAGATCGTTCTGCGCGGCGTTGACGACAAGGCGGGCACCCAATGAGCAAAACCAAATTCTCGATCATTCCCGGCTGGATCGTCACAGATGCGCGTCTCAAGGGGCGCGACCTGCAGGTGATCTGCCTGCTTGGCCGCTATACGAACCGCGACGGCTGGTGCTTTCGCAGCCAGGTGAAGATGGCCGGGCAGCTCGGCTGCGCGCGTTCTACGGTGCAGCTGTCGCTCGATCGGCTCGTTTCGATCGGTGCTGTCGAAAGGCGCGCGGGCGAGAGCCGGGACGGCCGCGACTGCTCCTACCATTACCGCGTCATCTATGACCGCGACACGCCGGCTGCAGAGCTGGCGACATGGGAAGGCGACGAGGCGGGCGACGAGGCCGAATCGGTAGAAAATCATTCCCCGGCCGGCGGGAATGCGGGCACCCCCCCTGCCGATATATCGGCACCCCCTGCCGACCCTGGATCGGCACCCCCTGCCGACCCTGGATCGGCACCCTATAAGAACGACCCCTGTTTAACGGCCCAAGCAGAACGAAGAGAGAGAGAGGCGCGCGAGCGCGCTGGCGATGCCAAAAATGGGGAAGGGGAAAACCCGAAAGCGGTCGAGCGGGAATTCCGCCGGGCGTTCCCACAGTGGCCGACCTATGTGGGCGACAGCGAGCCAGCGGCGCGGGCGGCGTGGTTTGCGCTGACGGCCGGCGAGCGGGCAGAGGCTGTCGCCCGGATTGGCGATTACGTCAACGCTGCCAAGGCCGGCGGGCGCAAGGCGGTCTGTTCGTTCGGGGTCTATCTCGGCGAAAGGCGCTGGGAGAAGCTGCCGGCCCGCGAGGCAGAGGCACCGGCAACCCATGCCAGCGAAGCGCCATTTGGCAAGGGATGGGGCGCGATGCGGTTTGCCGAGCTGCTGCGCGAGCCGGGGCCGATGCCAGCGCCGACACGGTTCATCCAGCAGATCATCGATGCAGGCGGAGAGCAGGGCGAGCGCGAGAAGCTGGCGCACCTTGCCCGCCATGGCTGGCCGACCGTGAACCGGATGCATGCCAACGCGGCAGAGCGGCGCGGCTATTCCGTGCCGGTGCACCTGCTGCCGCTGGGCGCGCCTTTCCGTCAGGTGAAGGTGGGCGGCGAGCTTTGGGAAGCCTGGCGGCGGGCGCATGAGCGGCGCGGTTGGCCTTTCCTGCCGGATCCGGGCCAGCAGGAATTCGTCTGGATGCCTGAGGGTGAGGATCCCGAAGCGGCGATCAAACGGTTCATGGATGCGCTGGGCGCATTGGGCGGGGGCGAGGCCGAGGCGGCGGAATGACGATGATGCATCAGCGGGCGGAGTTGAGCGAGCGCGAGCTGCAGGCGCTGGAACGGGGCAGGCGGAAGGCCGAGCTGATCGCCTGGCTGCAGGCCGAGGCGGCGGCACGGGATGGCGACATGGCGTGGTATGTCGCGCGCACGACGTACCGGGCGGACACGGTGGCCGGTGATCTGCGCGATCGCGGCATTGAGGCCGTGTGCCCGACAGAGCGGCGCTGGAAGCGCTATCCACGGTCTCGCGCGAAGTATTCTGTGGAATACCCGCTGTTCGGCCACTACCTCTTCGTGCGGCTTCTCATGGCCGAATCTGCATGGGTTGGGTTGATGACCTTCGACGGCATCCACTGCCTGCAGGGCAACGGCGAAAGGCCGGTGCCGGTGCGCACGAAGGAAATCGAGCAAATCCTTGAATTGGCTTCGATTGGCGCGGCTGAGCCGGTGAGCGAAATCGCGCCGATCATGGTCGGCGACCAGGTCGTTCATCCGGTCGGAACGTTCGCCGAACTGGTCAGCCATGTGGTGGAGATCGATGCCCGCAAGCGCGAGGCTCTCGTCTCCACGCTGCTCTTCGGACGCGAGATCGAGACGCGATGCGCTCTTGATGATCTGGCACGACTCACATAGCGATTCCTGCCCATAGGCCACTGCCGTTAGGACGCAGGCCGGCGATGCCGGTTCGACGCCCGGCAACCCTGCTTGATGAGACGGCGATCTGCCGGAAAGCATCTTGCGCCCGCATCCGGGAATCTGTCTGAAAATCGGAACATCGATGGGACGTTTGAAGAGCGTCAAGCCGCGCATCGGCGCGGTCGCACCACGGCTCGGCCGTGCGCCATCCGACGAGCGGGCGCGGCACCGCGAGCGTGACCGCACGCAGCCATGGCGCGCCTGGTACAAGACGGCACGCTGGCAGAAGCTCAGATGGGCTGTGCTGGTGCGCGATCTCTTCACCTGCCAGATGGCAGGATGCGGACGGATCGAGGCGGCCACGTCGCAACTCGTAGCCGACCACAGGACGCCGCATCGTGGTGACGAGCGGCTGTTCTGGGATGAAGGCAACCTGCAGTGCCTCTGCAAGCCGTGCCACGACAAGGTCAAGCAGGCCGAAGAGCGGCGAGGCTTAGCAGCGATCTAGCTGAAACGCGATCATATCGAGATCCTTTTGGAGTTCGTAGAACTCGCATGCGAGTGCGGCGATCTTGTCGGGCGTCACCGCGTTGAAGCGTTGCTGGGGCGGTTCTTTGCGGGGCTGCGCGTATTCGATGGCGAGAGGCTTTGCGTAGTAGCCAGCGCGCTCATTGCCAAACAGGCCGACGTCTATCGCATCGTGAATGGCGCGATGACGCTGCATACGAAGGTTGCTGAACCTATCCACTAGAGCGTTGGCGGATTGCCGAAGATCTGGCTGCGAGATCAGAGCAATGCGATCGCGGACAAATTGCCGACTCTCCCGGTTCCAATTTCGGAGTTCAGCCGCTGATACCTCGATGGCGAGGTTGTTGGGTGAGCCTTCAAACGGAATCACGGCGCAAAGGTTGATGAGGTTATTGTCTGCATAGGCTGCCTGCATCGCGAGGTGCCCGAGTGGTTCGATAAATGGAGCGCGGTACTCGTCAACGGGCGGTAGGTGCATCGGCTTTCCATCGTGGTTCTCGAGACTAGGACGAGTCTCGCCGAAATCAGGGGGGCGGGTCAAAAGTTCCCGAGGTCATCGCCGCTAGACCCCCGCCCCTCTCATTCAGGGGTTTTTTTTCGTCGCTCGGAATTTGACGATGACGGTTTGAGGCTCAGCGCTGGAGGCGGTGATCGGGACGCCTTTGTTCGCAGCGGTTGCCGATCGGGCAGTCGCCAAGACGGCCGGTGATCGGCCCATTATTTTTCGTTTCGAGGTTTACCCATGGATCCGGCTTTCGATCTCCTGGGCGACCCGATCCCTGAGAACTTCGGGGGGCGGGGGCGCCCGCCACACATGCCGACGACGCAGAACCGCAACAAGGTCGTACTGCTGCTCGCGCAGGGCTGGCCGAACGGCCGGATCGCCGACGCGCTCGGCATCACGGAGCCGACGCTGCGCAAGCACTATCGCCGAGAGCTGGCGGTGCGTGATGCGGCGCGTGACAAGGTCGAGGCGATCGGCCTGCTCACGCTCTGGGAACAGGGCCGGGCCGGTAACATGGCGGCGATGAAAGAATATTTCCGCCGCCATGACGCGATCATGGCCGAGGCCTTCGACCGCAGCGTGGCGCGCGAGACCGAAAAGGTTGGCAAGAAGGAGCGCCTCCGTCGTGAAGCGGAGAACCCGCCGGACGATTGGGAATCGGTAACGCCACGGATGGCACACTGACATGGGCGATTTCGCCTGCCTTGACTGGTTTGAGAAGCTGAAATCCGGCCGGCCGCCGCTGCCGGACAATCTGCCGCTCGACCAGGAAGAGGCGCGGCTGGCGATCGAGGCGTTCAACAAGCTGCGCCTGCCGGACGTGCCCGGCAAGCCGCTCCTGCGGGACGTCGCTGGCGACTGGGCAAAGGATTTCGTCGGGGCGATCTTCGGCCTGGTCGATATGAGCGAGGATCGGTCCGTCATCGTCGACCGTAAGGCGCGCAAGTTCTTCCAGCTCGTCCCGAAGAAAAATTCGAAGACGACGAACGGCGCGGCGATCATGATGACGGCGATGATCCGCAATCGCCGGCCGAACGGCGAATTCCTCCTTGTTGGTCCGACGCAGGCGACGGCCGAGCGGGCGTATGAGCAGGCCGAGGGTATGGTGAAGGCCGATCCGTATCTCACGAAACGGTTTCACCTGCGCGAGCACCTGAAGACAATTGAGGACCGGAACAACGGCGCGAAACTGCGCATCAGGTCTTTCGACAACAAGGTGATGACGGGGGCAAAGCCGGTCGGCGTCCTGGTCGACGAGCTGCACGAACTCGGCAAGATCGCCTACGCCTCCAAGGTGATGACGCAGATCGAGGGCGGCATCATCGCCAACACCGAAGGGTTCGTCATCATCATCACGACGCAATCCGACGAGCCGCCATGCGGCGTTTTCGAAGACGAATTGAAGCTGGCGCGCGCGGTGCGCGACGGCGAGTTCCTCGACAGCGAGACGCTGCCGATGATCTACGAGTTTCCGCGCGAGATGCAGGCCGACGAGGCGCAGCCCTGGGCGAACCCGGACAACTGGCCGATGGTGCTGCCGAATGTCGGCAAGTCTATCACGGTCGAGCGCCTCCTGCCGAAATACCGTGAGGCGCGTGAAGCCGGAATCGAAAAGCTCTCGATCTGGGCGTCGCAGCATCTCAATGTCGAGATCGGCATTGCGCTGAACAAGGATCGCTGGGCCGGCACGATGTATTGGCCGGGCGCGACCGACGAGAAGCTGTCGCTCGACGCGATCATCGCGCGATCGGAAGTTGCGACGATCGGTATCGACGGCGGCGGCCTCGACGATCTCATGGCGCTGTCCGTCATTGGGCGTGAGAAGGGCAGCCGCCGATGGCTCCATTGGGCGCGTGCCTGGGCGCAGCCCGATGTCTTCGACCGGCGCAAGGAGATCGCCAGCAAGCTGCGTGATTTCGAGAAGGGTGGGGATCTGATCGTCTGCAAGGACACCGAACAGGACGTGATCGAGATCGCCGATATTTGCGAGCGACTGTTTCTCTGCGGATTGCTGCCGGAGAAAGCCGGGATCGGTCTCGATGCCTACGGCGTCGCCAGCATCCTGGACGCGCTCGACGAGCGTGAGATGGCGGGCGATCTCACTATGGCGGTGGCGCAGGGCTACAAACTGCAGACGGCCGTCAACACGCTGCCGCGCAAGCTGAAGGATCGCACCATGGTGCATTGCGGCCAGCCGCTCATGACCTGGGTGGTCGGCAACGCGAAAACCGAGCTGCGCGGATCCAACTACCTGGTGACGAAGCAGGCCGCCGGCGCATCGAAGATCGACCCGCTCATGGCGACGTTCAACGCCGCCATGCTGATGTTTCTCAATCCTGTCGCTGCCGGTGGACCTTCGGTCTACGAGGAGCGCGGCATACTCATGGTGTAGCGGATGGGTTTTCTCGACATCTTGAGCCGATCGACGGCGCCGCAGCCGCGTGCGAGCCTGGTGCCGCAGGTGTCGCGAAACGATGCCGGTCCAGTTCGTGCCATGGTGGGCGACAGCCACGGCTTTCAGGGTCTCGACGATCCGCAGTTGCTCGAGTTCATCCGATCCGGCCACGGCGCAGCGACGGAAGCGGGGGTATCGGTCTCGGCTCGCACGGCCATGAAGAACACCACGGTGCTGCGGTGCGTGTCGCTGATCTCCTTCGCGATCGGCATGCTGCCGCTGCATCTCTATGACAAGGCAACCAAGCAAAAGGCTGATGATCACCCGCTCTTTCCGGTGCTGCACCGTCGACCGAATGCATGGCAGACCGCCTACGAGTTCCGCAGCCTGATGCAGCAGCGCGCCCTCGGCGCAAGCGGCGACGGAAATCGCGGAGACGCCTTCGCTCTGATCGTGCGCAGTGGGACGCGGATCACGCAGCTTGTGCCGCTTAAAACCGAGCATGTCACGCCGCGTCAGCGCGCCGACTGGTCGCTCGAATATGAATATCGTCGGCCGGATGGTGGGCGGACCGTTTTTGCGCAGCGCGACATCTTTCACCTGCGTTATGGCCTTTCGGAAGACGGCTTTTCGGGGCTGTCTCTGGTGCGCCAGGCGGCCGAGGCGATTGCGCTCGCCGTCCAGACCGAGAAAGCGGCCGCGCGCCTCTTCCGCAACGGCATGGTGGTTGGCGGCGCACTGAAGCATAAGGGCAAGCTCTCACAGGAAGCCTATGAGCGCCTGAAATCCAGCATGGATGAGCGCGAAGGCGCTGCCAACGCGCACCGATGGCTCATCCTCGAGGAAGGCATGGAGATGGGCGATGGCGGCCAGTCCGGCCGCGACAGCCAGGCGATCGAGCAGCGAAAACACCAGATCGAAGATATCGCCCGCCCGTTCGGAGTACCGCGTCCGTTGCTCGGCGTCGATGACACGTCATGGGGATCGGGCATTGATGTCCTCGGCCAGTTCTTCGTCCGCTACGGCCTCAATCCATGGTTCGAGGCATGGCAGCAGGCGATCGAGCGCTCTTTGCTGACGCCGGCCGAGGCGGATCGTTACGAGGCCAAGTTCAACGCCGGCGCGCTCCTGCGTGGCTCAATGACCGAACAGGCCAATTTCTTCGCCAAGGCACTCGGCGCCGGCGGGCATCAGCCATGGATGCATTACGAAGAGGTCCGCGACCTCGCCGAGCTGCCCAACCGCAGCGACATTCCCGGTCCGATGGGCCAGCAGCAGAACGGAGACGGCAATGAGCCTTCGTAATCTCCCATCACTGAAGGCCGAGCGCCTGCCGGCCGTTTGCGCATTCGAGCCGGATATCGAGGCGATCGAGCGCTGGGATCTTGGGCTGAAGGCGGAGCGCTCGCCGGAAAACACCATCACGATCCTCGATATGATCGGTGAAGATTTCTGGACGGGCGAGGGCGTGACCGCAAAACGGGTCTCCGCAGCGCTCCGCGCCATCGGCGATCAGGAAGTCTTCGTCGACATCAACTCGCCAGGTGGCGATTATTTCGAGGGCGTCGCGATCTACAACGCGCTGCGCGAGCACCCGAAAAAGGTCACTGTGCGCATTCTCGGCCTCGCCGCATCGGCCGCGTCGGTCATCGCCATGGCGGGCGACGAGATCCAGATCGGCAAGGCCGGCTTCATCATGGTGCACAACGCCTGGGTCGTTGCGATCGGCAACCGCCATGATCTCAATGAAGCGGCAAAAACGATGGAGCCCTTCGACGACGCGATGGCAACCGTTTACGCCGAGCGCGCGGGCGTCAAGAAATCGAAGGCCGCCGAGTGGATGGACAACGAGACCTGGTTCAACGGCGAGCAGGCCGTTGCCGAAGGTCTGGCCGACGCCTTCCTGCCGGCCGACATGATCGGCCAGGACACGGCGAAGGCCACGGAAGGCCGCCGCGTAAACGCGACGAGGCGCGTCGACGCGCTGCTGGCCAAGCAAGGAATCCCTCGGACAGAACGCCGTGCGCTTCTGTCCGAGGCGAAAGGGGGCACGCCTTGCGCTACCCCCACCGTCACGCACGACGCTGACGATCTCAGGGCTGCGATTACGCAGCTTCGATCAACGCTCCAAAACTAGGAGATATCCATGAAAATGAACTGTATCGCGATCGCCTGTCTGGCGATTGCGGGCGCTGCCGCGTGCGTGACACTCTTCGGCGCCGAACCCGTATTTTCTGCAGAGTTCCTAGCGAATGAACTTCTGCAGACCTCCGCCGCCATGGGCGCCATGCTTCCCGGCCTGCCGCGTCCACGTGGCATCGTCGCCGTTCGCGCGGATGCGTCCGGCGACATCAAGGCGCTGCTCGGCGACCTCAACAAGGATTTCGAGACCTTCAAGGCCACCATGTCCGAAAAGGACAGGGAGATGGCGAAGAAGTTCGACGACGTCGTCACCACTGAAAAGCTGGAACGCGTCAACTCGAGCGTTTCGGAACTCCAGGCGGCGGTCGACCAGGCCAATGCGCAGCTGGCGGCCATGTCTGTCGGCGCCGGCGGTGAGCATGCCGTGAAGGACAAGGAATATACCGAGGCCTTCCGTGCCCATTTCAGCAAGGGCGAAGTGCAGGCGGCTCTCAACAAGGGCGCGGACGACGAGGGCGGTTATCTTGCCCCTGTCGAGTGGGATCGCACGATCACCGACGCGCTGGTCGAAGTCTCGCCCATGCGCCAGATTGCCCAGATCCAGAACATCTCCACGGCCGGCTTCAAGAAGCTCTTCAACAACCGTGGGATGGGTTCCGGATGGGTCGGTGAAACGGCAGCTCGGCCGCAGACCAATACGCCGGACTTCAGCTCTCTGACCTTCACGCCGGGTGAGATCTACGCCAACCCGGCGGCAACACAGCAGATGCTGGATGATGCCGAGGTCAACCTTGAGGCCTGGATGGCGGGCGAGGTCGAGACCGAATTCTCCTATCAGGAGGGTTTGGCTTTCGTTGCCGGCGATGGCGTCAACAAGCCACGCGGTTTCCTCACCTATGTAGATGCCGGCGCCAGCGACGGTCATCACCCGTGGGGCAATATCCCGACGATCGATGCTGCAGCTGCGGCGGCGATCGACCCCGACGAGCTGTTCGACATGATCTATTCGCTGCCTGGCGAATACACGTCGGCAGCACGGTTCGTCATGAACCGTACCTCACAGGGCACCGTCCGTAAGCTGAAGGACGGGCAGGGCAACTATCTGTGGCAGCCATCTTTTGCGGCTGGCCAGCCGGCGACGCTCGCGGCCTATCCGATCACGGAAATGCCCGCGATGCCTGACGTTGCCGCCGGTGCGATCCCGATCGCTTTCGGTGATTTTCGCCGCGGCTATCTGATCGTCGATCGCGTTGGCGTTCGCGTTCTCCGCGATCCTTACACGAACAAGCCATACGTCCACTTCTACACCACGAAGCGGGTCGGCGGCGGCGTCCAGGATCCGACCGTGATGCGCCTCCTTAAGATGGCCGCCGTCTAAAACCGGCGCACGACCATGATGATGGCGATCCTCGCCATCATCCTCATTTCAATCTGGAGACAAGACAATGTCTGCGAAGAAAACGAGTGATACCGCAGCTGCCGCCGGTGCCGATCAGTCGCCAGCTCCGGCCACGGAAACCAATGAGGCAAGCGGCGCAATCATAGAGCCGCAGATCACGGAAGGTATCGACCTCGAGCATCCCGCGATCGACAACAATCCGCGTGCTCGCACATCGGCGGAACAGAACCGCCGCGACATGAACGACCCGCGCCGCCGCAAGCCGAACGCGCAGGACTTTGCCGGCAAGGGGCTCGACCCGACCCCCTACGGCCAGCCGAGCAAGTCGTCGAAGAAGCGTAAGAAGTAGCCGCTGCACGCAGCTATGGGCGCGTGGCGCAGGTCGCGCGCCCTTGTCGAAAGGTCTTTACATGCTTCGTCCTGTCCTCGTCACCCCGCCGGCGGTTCGGATCGTCTCTGTTGCCGACGTCAAGCTTCTGCCTGGCGTTGACGCTGATGACGTCCTGATCGAGGGATTGATTGATGCGGCCATTGCCAAACTGGACGGCTGGACAGGTGTGCTCGGCCGGGCTTTGGCAGAGCAGACGTGGCGGCAGGATATTGAGCGGTTCGATCGGTGCATGGAACTGAAGCTCGGGCCGGTGCTGTCGATCGAAAAGGTCGCCTGGGTTGATCTGGTTGGCGACGAGACGGTCATCGATTCGTCGGCGTATCGCCATGTCATCGATGCGGGTGGCCGGGATTTTTTCCGCTTCGTTGACGCCTACGGTCCGCCTTCGGGCATCGACCGGAACAGTGTGCTCTCGGTGACCTATAAGGCCGGATATCCGACCGTCGAGGGTGTCTCGACCGTTCCGGCCCCGATCAAGACGGCGCTCCTTTTCACCGTAAAGGATATGCTCGCAGCGACGGCCGAGAATGGCGGCCTTCGGTCATTCGAGGTGCAGGACGCCTGGCGCGAGGACTACAGCAGCCCGCAGATCGTCAGCGAGAACACGCGGCGGATCGTTGATAGCCTGCTCGCGCCGTACCGCAGGTACAGCCTATGAGCGCGGGAAAGTATCGCAGTCTCTTTCGTCGGCGTGGCGAAGTGGTCGTTCTGCGACGCATCGTTGCCAATCAGCCAGATCAGGATCTCGGGGCCGTGCATGCGCGGATCTCGGGCTACAAGGCCGAGGAAATCGCCGCTGGTATCGATGCCGGCGAACGGCAGGTGATCCTGCTCGCCGAAGACGTCGCTTCGTTCGATCCGCCCGTTCGCAAGAATGATCGGCTGGCGCGTGCTGATGGGGCGGTCCTGACTATCGAATCCGTTGACGGCAGCACGCACATGGATGGGGATACGATCCTCGCCTATGTCTGCCGGGCGTCTGGGGCATCCTGATGAGCTGGGACCGCGACCCTGTCCTGACGTTCAACGATCTCGCGGAAGATCTGACCTCGCCGGAAGCGCGATCGGCGCGGCTTGCCAGGTTCGCCCGCGAAGCGATCGATGAGGCGCAGACATTCAATCGCAGCGCGACCGGCCGCGACGTGCCGTATGAGGTTACCGTCGACCGCCAGAAGGGCAAGCCGATCGACCAAGTCGCGCCGGATGGTGTCGTCATCGCCGAATTCGAGCTGATCGGCGCGGTCATCGAATGGATCGGCGACGAGCTGCTCAAGGCTTCGCCGATCCTGACCGGGCGGTTCATGCGCAGCCATCTGCTCTTTGTCGATGGGGTCGAGCATACGCCCGGCGCTGCGCTGCCGAACGGCGCGGCGGAATTCGTCTTTGTCAACAGCCAGCCTTACGCCCGGAAGATCGAGCGCGGCCAGTCAGCGCAGGCGCCGGACGGCGTCTATGAGGTTATCGCCGCCATCGCGAAAAAGCGCTTCGGCAACCAGGCGCAGATCCGTTTCTCCTTCCGCTCTATCAGCGGGTCGAAAGCCTCGGCCGACCGGCAGCCGGCGATCATCGTGAGGGCGCGATAGATGGCGCATTTTAATGTCGTGCAGGCTGTCGAGGCACGGTTGGAGGCGGGCTTCAATCAATGTCCGATCGCGATCGAGAACGACGGCGATCAGACGGTTCCGGATACCGATACCGCATTCGTGATGGTGCAGTTTCCCTGGTCGACCTCCGAATGGGAGACGATCGAAGGTGCTGGCGGTTGCGACTTCCTCGAGGAAGGCGGCATTCGTTTCGTGCTCGCCGTTCCGGCTGGACGCGGCACGCATCGCTATCGGCCCTGGCTCGACGACATCGCCACGCTTTTCCGGGGCCAAGCTTTTGGCGGCGTGCAGACATTCGCGCCGACTTCGCCGACGAGCGACGATCGCAATGACGGGGCTGGCTATTACCGGCTCTCGATCGTCGTTCCCTATCAGTATCTGATCCAAGGATGACGATCATGCCGATGATTGAGAATGTGTCGTTTCACCCGCAGCGCTTCACGCAGAAGGGCGGCAAGCGGATCGAGATTGCGCCCGGCGACAGTGCGCCGGTCGATATCGACAAAGACAATATTCATGTGCGCGCCAAGATCCGCGCCGGCCTGATCGTCTTCGGTGGCGGCAAACGCCAGGGAAAGACGGCAGCCCAGTCAACAGGCTCGGCCGCACCAGCTCGGACCCGCAAGCGGAAAACGACGAAGACGACGCCCGCGGCGAAACCCGTCACCGGTACAGACCCCGCAGAATAGGCGCCGTTTCCAGCGCTACCCGACCTCGCATCCGCGAGCCCATGGCTGCCGTCAATCCGGCGGCCTTTTTCCCGTGCCTTGAAGCCAAAGGAGATCAAAGGCCATGGCAAACAAAGTGAACCCCGTCGCCCGTTCGAAAGTATCGATCGGCGCGGCAACCACCACGTGGGACGAGGCGACCGCTGCCGCCGATCTCACCTATGAGCTCATCGGCCGAATCCGCAACATCGGGAACTTCGGCGACACCTTCCAGGACATCTCGGTTGACGAAGTCAATGATGGCCGCACCCGCCACGGCAAAGGCACCGCCAATGCCGGCACGATGGATCTCGTCTGTAGCCTCGACGACAGCGATGCGGGTCAGGTGGCCGCTAAGGCTGCCGCAGATTCCTACGACGCGTTCAACTTCAAGATCGAGCTGGCCAAGCCCGATGGAACGTTCAAGACCGTCTACATCTCCGCTCTGGTGATGTCCAAGACGTTTGGTCTCGGCGGCCCGAACGACACGCAGACGATCACCTTCTCGCTTACCCTCAACGAAGCGCCGATCGAAGTCGACCCGGCCTGATCCCTCACTCTCGCGAGAGCGGGGCGGCGGCTTGATCGGAGGCCGTCGCCCCATCCGATCCCGATCCGATCATCCGACATCTGCAAAACAGGATATCCGACATGAAAACTCTCGTTTCCGACGTCACGATCACGCTCGACGGCAACGATTACCCGCTGCGCCCCTCGCTCAAGGCCGCCTCGGCCATCTCCAATCAGTATGGCGGCTTCATGGGGGCCTATCAGGCGCTTGCCAACGGCAACCTCCAGGCCATCCAGTTCATTGTCCGGCAGGCCATTCCCACTCCCGATCAGCGCGGCATCAGCACACAGGAGCTCAATGAAATGGTCTGGCGCACCGGCACGACGACGCTGACCGCTCCGATCTCGAAATACCTGTCGCGCCTGCAGAATGGCGGCCGTGATCCGAGCGGCGAGGATGATGACGATGCCATCGCTGACGAAGGCAATGAGGGAAACGGCGAGATCTGATCACGGTCGACGAGTATTTCGTCCAGCTCTACGAGGTGGCGGTGCGCGTGCTCCGTGGATGGTCGGATAGCGACATCATGGAGTGCGACATCCTCCGCCTCGACAGGGCAGTGACCGTGGTCTCCGACGCGACCGACAGCGAATGGCGTGCCCGCTACAAGATCGGCGGGTTCAACATCAAGGAACCCGGCTGGGATCGCGAGATGGGCGACGATGAATTCAACAGCAGCCTCGGCGAGGCCCTGGTGATGTTTTCACGTCAGGGGCAGCGATAAGCCGTACCAGCCATATTGGCGCCAGACCATCCGCTGGATGATCGCGTCATCAGGATGGTGTTGCCGCCCATGGCGGCGGCGTCGTTCTTCATCTGATTCTCGGCTGCTTCTATGGCGATCGCAACCATGGCCCCGCCGAACAAGTTGTGGTTGCCCTCGACTGTCCCCAATCGTTCGCACCCTTCAACCTCAAAGGGTGCAGACGTGATCTCAACGTTAGCTGTCGTCTGCGTTTCAGTCGTCGCGCAGCCCGCCAAGATTACCAGTCCTGCAAGTCCAAAATACTTCATCACTCTGCCCTCCATGCGGGCAAGAGCATAGTCAATGCACGGCAAAGTCCACAAGGGCACCTGAATGGCAAAAGACACCATCAGAACAGTGACGGTGCGCGGCAGAGAGGAAAATCTCGATGCCGTTGCGGACAAGCTGCGCAAGGTCGGCCAGGCGGGCCAGCAGGCGGGTGCCGGCGTCCAGAAGTTCGGCAATGACAGCGTTGCGGGTGCAGCCAAGATCGGTGACATCGATCGCGAGCTTGATCGTCTGCAAAACGGCCTCGTCGGGTCGGGGCGTGCCTTCGCGCAGTTTGAAAGCGGGATGAAGGCGAGCCAGAGGGCTCTGGACGCCGGCAAGATCGACATTCAGGAATATTCCCGCCTCGTCAGTGACCTGCAGCAGCGGCTGCAGCGGTCGATCGCGCCGAATCTCGGAACCGACGTCAACGCCAGTGGCATCAATCGCCTGCTCGACGGGCAGACAAAGCTCGATGCGGCCACGCGCCGGACGATCAAAGGCATGCTTGACCAGCAGCAGGCGGCTCAGCGTGCGTATTCCGAGCAGGCCGACGCGGTTGCGCGGCAGAGTGAAGATGTCGCGCGCCTGCGTGCGCAGATCGATCCGTATGGCGCGGCGCAGGCGCGGCTCAATCAGGAACTTGCCGAGTACAATGCACTTGCTGCCAGCGGCGCGATCTCGTCTTCGGAACTGGCGCAGGCGACGGCGATGGCCAATCAGCGTTTCAGCGATACGGCGCAGCGGCTCGGGGTTGCCAACGACAACATCCGCCTCAGCGGCATGCAGATGCAGAACCTCGGCTATCAGGTCAACGACGTCGCAACGATGTTGCTGATGGGTGCGTCGCCGTTCCAGATCATCGCATCGCAGGGCGGCCAGGTCGTGCAGGCGTTGTCCATGTCGCCGGGCGGTGTCGGCGGATCGCTGCGGGCGATCGGAACGCAGATCGCCTCGCTCGCGACGCGCACCAATCTGATCGTCGGCGGGCTGACGGCGGCGGCCGGTGCCGCGATTTATTTTGCGACCCGTACCGACGATTCCGCGAAGACTGCGACCGAGGCGCTGGAGGGTTACAGTGATCTGATCACGCAGCTCGAGACGGGCTATGAGCGTGCGGCCGATGCGGCTACCGAGTTCTTCGAGCGCGCCCAGCAGGAAGGGCCGAACGTCGCGCTTGCCCGCATCCAGAGGACGGAAACCGAGCTGCTGGCCTCGCTGGCGCGCGAGATCGACGGGCTTCGGAATCGCACCCGGTCTTTCATCACAGAATGGGAGGACATCAGTCCTGCCGTGCTGGAAGGGCAGCAGGAAATCCGCGACCTCGTCGACAATGGCGTTGAGGGCGGGATGTCCGTTGCCGAGCTGCAGAATGAGCTGGCTAAGATCCGGATCGACCCCGCCACGCCGCGGTCGATCGTCGAGATCGTCGACGGTCTCAGTGACGCGGCCGACAATGGCCGATCGCTCGAAGCGGCGCTCGACGCTATCGGGGAGGCCGCAGCCGATGCGAACCAGAAGATGGGGCGGCTGCGCATCCCGTCGATCGGTGACGAAATGGAGCGATGGGGTGGATCGGTCGATTATCTGCGGCGGATGAACCCTGAAGGCTACAATGAACTGCGCACGGGTCTGGAGGACCAGGCGGACGCCGCAGAGGAGGCGGGCAAAGCTGCGCGGGAATATTCGGATGCCATCGCCGATCAGGAACGGTCGATGGATGAGACCGTCGATGCGCTGCGCCGCCAGATCGACATGTTCGGTGCGTCGGAAGGCGCGATCGCCGCCAACGAGTTTCGCATTGAAGCCTTGTCCGAGGCGCGGCGCGCCGCACGTGAAGCCGGCGAGATCGTCACGCCAGAGCAGGAGGCCGCGATCGAGCGGCAGGCTGAGCTTGTCGGCGTGCTGACTGATCAGATCGACGCCATGACGGAAGCGCAGCGGCAGGCTGAGCGCGTCGGCGACCTGATTGCAGATCTCGAATTCGAGACGTCGATCGCCAACATGAGCGATCTCGATCAGGATATCGCGCGCACGCTCGACCGCTATGAAGTCGCCTTCGACAGTTTCGACGGACAGCGGATCGCCGGTGCGATGCGTTACAACGACGCCGTCGAGCGGACAAACGATGCGATGCGTGAAAGCCATGATCTGGCGCGCGATTTTGCCGGCGATCTCCTCGACGGGTTGATGTCGGGTGAGAACGCGCTCGACAGCCTGATCGAGACGTTCGCCCGCCTCGGGCAGCAGTTCGCAGAGATCGGACTCGACAAGCTTATGGATGGCTGGTTCGGCGGTGAAGCCGTCACGCCTTCTTTCAGCTTCACGCCGCCGACGCCCGTGCCGAGCTACACGCCGCAGGCTGCGCCGGTAATTGACGATCGCCAGTTTCGCGAGGTCAATGAGGCACTGACGCGCACCAGCCAGAGCGCGATGGACGTGGCGCTGCAGTTCGAAGGGCTGAATGAGCGGGCCGACACGGGCACGCTCGACAGCTTCCTCATGGCATCGGGCAACTGGAACAACCTTTCGGCCTCCGACACGGCCTGGTGCGCCGCCTTTGCCAATGCTGCGATCTCTCGCGCCGGCGGGCAGGGCACCGGATCGAACCTCGCATCGTCGTTCCTTGACTGGGGCATGGGGACACATAACCCGCAGGTCGGCGATATAGTGGTGCTGAAGCCGCAGTCGTCAGGTGCGTCCGGCCATGTCGGCTTTCTCGCCGGCTTCAAAGACGGGACGGTGCAGCTCTTTGGCGGCAACCAGGGCAACGCGGCGAAGTTCAGCAATTTCGATATCGACGACGTCGTCGGCTACCGCACCGATCCGTCGCTGCGCGGCATTCCGACGACGCAGCTGCCCGAGATCATGGCGCGCGCGACGGAAAATGGCGTTGTCGGCGGGTTCGATCGCGTCGGACGTGAATGGGGTATGGACTACGATACATCCGGCCCCAGCGGCTCGGGGCTGTTCTCGCGTTCCGGCATGGGTGTCCTGGGTGCGGGCATAGGCGCATTTGCCGGCGGCGCGCAATCCGGCAATCCGCTGATGGGTGGCATCTCCGGAGCGATGAGCGGATTCGGCGCGTCTTCTGCGATCGGCACAGCTATCCCCGCACTTGCTGGTATCGCTGGGCCCGTCGGCATGATCGGCGGCGCCATCCTCGGCATCTTCGGCGGCATTTTCGGCAAATCGAAACAGAAGAAACAGGAGCGTCAGAAGGCCCGGCAGGAACTTGAGAGCCAGATGGGCCAGATCACCACGTTCCTCGACGAGATCTCGGGGATCTTTTCCGGCCCTTATCTCTCGCGCTTCCGCGAGACCTCGGACGAGCTGAAGAAGATCCGCGATCTCGCCGCCAAGGCCGGCGATCAGGATCTCGTCAAGCGCGTGACGGAAGCCTCGGAATCGTTTTTCGAAGAGATCGTCGCGGACTACGAGCGCTCGATCGGCGGCATCCTTGAAAGCTTCCGGGCCGGCACCGGCTACAGTGGCGCGTTCGTCGAGGCCAACGAGGCGGTCAAGGAATTGGAAAAGAGCCTCCTCGGCCTCGTCGAGGATGCCAAGTTCATGGCGAATGCCGGTGGCTCCTATGACAGCGCGCTGGAAGCGGCCGGCGGCAAGCCGCTCAATCCCGGCTTCGAAGGCCGCAGCTTCTATCGCGCGTACAATCCTGACGCGGGCATCGACGGCGCCTATATCGACGCGGTCAATCGCTGGACCGAGACACTCAACGATATCGGCTTCAACCCCTATACCGAGATGAAGGGGACGATTGGCAACGATCCGGTCGGCGGCATTGCCAAGTTCAATTCGGTCGACGGGCTACGCGTCAAGCTGGAAGAGCTGGGCGTCGTCTTTGACGAGCTGGGCGAGCCGATCGATAAGGCGACGCTAGCGGCCGAGAAGGCCGCGAATGGTCCATCTGTTCAGGAGGCACGCGAGGCCGCGCAGATGATGGCTCGGCGCTCGCTGATCGGCGCCGAGGAATTCACCGAGATCGAGGAGCGGATCCAGAGTTTCGAAGGGACGGCGGCCGGGCTCCAGCAAGTGCTGGAAAAGCTCGACATGAGCGCCGACGAGGCGGCCACGACAATTGCCGAAGATCTGCAGACGGCACTCGACGATCTGCGCGATGAGTATGTCGAAGGCCTGCAAGCCGGCATCAACGATCTCAACGATCGCGGCTATCTCAACGAGTTCGACGATTTCGCCGATCGGTTCGAAGACCGTCAGACCGATCTTTCCGAGCTGGAAATGGACGGCGCACTGGCGATCGAAGAGCTCTCGGCCTCGCTCGTCGATGTTATCTCCAATTCGGAAGTGACGGTCGGCGCGATGCGCGACCTGGCAGCCCGTTTCCCTGAGATCGCAACCGAACTTGGCGCGGTCTGGGAAGCTTTCCGCGACCAGCGCCGGGATTTCACGAACGACCTCACAGCATCGATCAATGATCTTTCCGGCGTTGCCTATCTCAACCAGATCACGGATGCGCAGACGCGCTACAATGAGCGCCTGGAAGAGGCCGAGCGACTTGGTCTATCCGGCGGCTTGGCGCTGACCGAACTGAACCTTGCCGTCGCCCAGATCGCCCAGAGCGCGGATCTCTCGCAAGACGAGCTGGACCGGCTTGCCAAGATCTTCCCGGAGATTGCATCGAGCCTCACCGGCGCGCTCGGCGTCTCGACGGTGGCCGAGGCGCAGGAAGCGGTCGACGAGGCCCGCGAAAAGCTGCGCCGGGCCTACGAGGAAGAAAAGTCGGCCATCGAGCAGGTCATCGACCGGACAGAAGCGTTCATCGACACGCTGAAGGATCTGCGGCTCGACATGCGGCTCGACGAGAACCTGTCGACGCTCGATCCGCGCGAACGGATGCTCGAGGCACAGCGCGAATTTCGCGAGGTCGCCGCCGCCGCGATGTCAGGCGACGAGGATGCGCAGGCGGAGCTTGCCGGCATCACGCAGGAATATCTCAGTGAGGCGCGGGACTATTACGCCTCGTCCGAGGACTATTTCCAGATCTGGGAGGAAGTCGACCGCACGCTTGCCCGCACCGAACGGCTCGCCGGCCAGCAGCTGACGGACGCTCAGAAACAGCTGAAGGCGCTCGATCGGCAGGTGGAAGCGCTCATCGATATCGACGAGAGCGTGATGTCTGTCGTCGATGCGATCGCCGAGCTGACCAAGGCAATCGCCGAGCTGGAATTCGCGCAGCAGCAGGCAACCGGCGGCAGCTCATCCTGGCAGGATGCGCGGGCGAAGGACCGCGCCGACAACGGTGTCCAGATCGACCCGATTACCAAGGCCTATCGCGATATCCTCGGCCGCGACCCGAGCAAGGCCGATGTCGACTACTGGAGCGGCGGCGGCTTTACGAACGACCAGATCCGCGACCGAATTGAAGACATTGCCAATGCCGGCGGCATGCGCCTCGGCGGGATCGTCGGTGCTTATGCCGGCGGGGGTATCGTTGGCAACGGGATCTGGGATCGCGACAGTGTTCTGGCGCGATATGCCGGCGGCGGTCAGATCGCGCTGGCCGGCGGTGAGGGTGTCCTCAAGGCACCGTCGATGCGCAAGCTCGGCCCGGATGTGTTTCACCACATCAACCATACCGGCACGCTGCCGCAGAACGATAATCGCGCAGAGATTGCCGGTCTACGAGCAGAAGTTCGTCGTCTGGGCGACGTCATCGCGCAAAAGTCCGACGAAGAGCAGGACGTCGCGCGCGGTGGCTTTGGCGCCATGGAAAAAGAGTTTCGTCGGGCGCAGAGTACGCAACGGTTGAACGAGAAGCTTGATAAGCTTCAAGCCTCAGGGGGCCGATGACCATTTATCCGCGGCTTTGGCTCCATCCACGAACAGTCCCCACGCTATATGTTTTGCGTGATTGACCCACTGATCCTCAGGCACATCCGCCCGTTTGAACCAAGTTCTCACTTTGCTGATCTGCTGGTCGATCCGTAACTCCAGAAGAACAACGACGCACTCGCGATCAAATGTCCCTGGGCTATCGTACCCGAACGACTTCAAATCGTGCTGGGTGAAATAATCACCAGCATCCTCGCCTTCAATTCTCAGAACCCGCAAACCATCAGCCATCTCTGCCTCCTGAATTCGATGAGGGGTAATGCTGGCTGTTTATCACAACAGATACAACCTTGGAGCGTGCGCATGGCGAACATGACGAACTATCTCGAAAAGAAGCTGCTCGATCACACGCTGGGCAAGGCGGCATTCGCCATGCCGGCGACCGTCTATTTGGCTCTCTTCACCAGCGATCCCGGCGAAGTGGGCAGTGCGGCGGGCGAGGTAACCGAGGGCGGATATGCCCGCCAGGCCATCACGGGCGCAATGAGCGCCGCCGATGCGACATCCGGCACATCGACGAATACCGCCGCAATTTCGTTCGGGCCAGCTACCGAGGACTGGGGCATGATCAGCCATGTGGGTGTCTTCGATGCGGAGACCGGCGGGAACATGCTTCTTTATGGCGAAATGCCGGCAGCAAAGCTGATCAATTCCGGGGATAGCGGCCAGTTTGGCGCATCACAATTCTCGACGTCCTTCGGCTGAGATAGCACGCGATGCTCGGCTTCAATGCGGTATCCGGCCAGCCCATCGCATCGGTGGGTGGATCTTTCGTTGAGCTGTCCGCCGCGCTCACGGGGACAGCATCGCTCGATGCCTCCATGGCGGGCACCTTCGCTCTTGCTGCTGCCCTTGATGGAGAGTCAGCGATCAGCGGTATCTTCGGCATCATCAATGCGTTCTCTATCCATCTCGAGGGCAGTGCGACGATTGTCGCCGACTACAATCTCCAGGCGTTCTTCGTCTCGCTCGTTCTGACCGGGTCGAGCATCGAAGCGGCCCTGACGCCAATCCGCGGTTTCTCAATCGAGATGGAGGGCGATGCGACGGTTTCGCCCTTCATGGTGTCGGCGTTCGAAGCTCTGATCACGGATCCGACCCGGCGCCTGACGTATGCCGTCGAACTCGATCCATGGCCTGTCCAACCCTATTCGGATGCCGCCTAATGCTTGGACATGAGCCGATTGCCGGTGTTCCGAACGCAGCTGTCAGCGAATGGCGCGCGCATCTCGTCGGCCGCGCCACGGTCGATGCCTTCCGCGTCCGCTTCGAGCCGCTAGAGCTGATGGGATCGGCTACGCTGTCTAGCGGCATGGACAATAAACTCTATGCCGCCACGACGGATTACATATCGCGGCCGACGGACAGGATCGCCAACCGGCTGTTCATCGGCACGGTGCGCAAGGCCATCCGGTTCCAGCGTTCGATTGTTGGGGCAGGCGACTTCCTGTCCTACACCTTCGGCCTCGGCGAGATGGAGCTGATCAACGCCGAGCAGGACTATGACTACCTGATCCGCGAATACGCCATAGACGGCCGGCGCGTGACGGTGAAACTCGGCGATGCCAACGGACCATATGACGCCTTCGGGACCATCTTCGACGGGACCGCCACCGGCTGGCACGTCGACGAGGACAGCCTGTTCGTTGATCTGCGCGACTTCGGCTATCAGCTGGAAGTGCCGGCCCAGCCGAACACCTATGGCGGGGAAGGGGATACGGACGGTGGCGAGAACATCAAGGGCAAGCGCAAGCCGCGCGCCTTCGGCTACTGCCGCAATGTGACGCCTGCGTTCCTGGAGCCGCAGAAGCTGCTCTATCAAGTCAATGACGGGCCGGTGGAAGAGATCGTCGCGGTCTATGCCCGTGGCGTTTCCCTGACCAAGGGCGTGGATCATGCAACCGTTGCCCAGCTGCTGTCCGCTGACGTGGTGGAGGGCCGGTTCGATACCTGTGAGGCGGTCGACGGACTCTTTCGTATCTCATTCGCCAATGACGCGGAGAAGGGCGCGATCACCTGCGACGTGCGCGGCGACAAGTCTGGCGGGGTTTATGTCGAAACGGCGGACCAGATCGTTCGCAGGCTCGCGACAGAGACGGCCGAGGTGGAGCGGCTGCAGGAAAATGCATTCACACGGGTCGCGGCGATGCAGCCGGCGCCTGTCAATCTCTATATCGGGCCTGATGACGACATCGATGTTGCCGACGCCTGCCGGGCCGTCATGTCGTCGATCGGCGGATGGGTCGGGTTCCGGCGCAATGGCTATCTTGAAATAGGGGTGCTGCAAGCGCCGGAGGATGGATCGCCGATCGCCTCCTATGACCGCATCGAGATCATCGAGATTATTCGCCAGCGTCTGCCGGACAATATCGATCCGCCGCCATGGCGCCGCCGTGTCGGCTATGCGCGCAACTGGACGCTTCAGGATGGCGACCTTGCCGGTTCGGTCACAGACGAACGCCGGGCCTTCCTGAAAGAGGAGTACCGGGTCGCCGAGGCCAAGGATGATCGGATCAAGACCAATCACCCGCAGGCGCAGGATCCGGACTTGCTGGAGGCGGCATTCGATGAGGAAGCCGACGCGCTGGATGAAGCGCAGCGCCTCCTTGTTCTCTGGCGCCGCACCCGCTCGCTCTATTCGATCCGGCTGAAGACGCAGCCGTTCCTGCTCAATCTCGGCGACGTGATCCGCATCACCTATCCCCGCTGGGACTTAGGCGCCGGCAAGTTGCTGCGCGTCGTGTCGCTCGACGAGGACAGCGAAGACAATATCGTGGAAGTGGAGGCCTTCGGCTGATGGCAAATGCATGCATGGCCTTCCGCAATCTGGCGGACGGTGCGTTTCTTCGCGCCTCCAGTGCAGCGCCGTTCCTGCCGGTCCAGCTGCTGACCGATCGGCATGTCGGCCGCAAGTGGCGCTCGACGGGTAACGCGGCAGCACTTTTCATCGACCTCGGCGAGGCAACTGCCGTCGACACCGTCGCCCTGATCGGCTGCAGCATGGATGCGACGGGATCGATGCGGGTACGAGCGTCCAACAGCAATTCCGAGGTCACGTCTGGCGTCGTGGTCGATGAAACCTTCGACGGCCTGTGCGATCCTGAATATGGCTACCAGCTGGGACTTCTCGGAGATGCTACGGCTGCCCGATACTGGCGCATCGATCTCGACCAGCCGGGCGCGGACTACATCGAGGCGGGGCGGCTCTATATCGGTGACCGCTACCAGTTCGGCATCAACTTCCAGTATGGCTGGGAGATCAGGTGGATCGACCGTTCCCGCAAAACGAAAAGCCGGGGCGGGCAGACCTTCATCGACCGCGACAACCAGCATCGGATGTTCAATCTCGGCTTCGGCTTCCTCCGCCCCGATGAGCGCTATGGCTTCGTTGAGGAACTGGACCGCATCAACGGCGCCCATGAGGACGTGCTCTTCATCGGCGATCCGGCCGCCGACCATCTCGGCAAGGTCTCGGTCTGGGGCCTGATCGAAGAGGTCTCGCCGGTCTCGCAGCCGTTCTTCCGGCACTTCGCAAAACCCTACACAATCGAGGAGCGGCTTTAATGGCCCTGACGATAGCTGATCGTGTCCGCGAGGTCTCGACCTCATCGGGCACTGGAAACATTACGCTTGCCGGCGCTGTGGCCGGCTATCAGTCATTTTCTGATGCCCTGACCGTGGGCGACACGACCTGGTACTGCATCGTCGGTGGTGGGGAGTGGGAGACGGGCATTGGCACGCTCTCGGCATCCGACACGTTGCAGCGGACCACTGTGCTGGAAAGCTCCAACGGCGGCGCTCTGGTGAACTTCCCTGCCGGGTCCAAGGACGTGTTCGTCACGGTGCCGGCTGCCAGGATGCCAGAGGCTCTGAAAGGAGAGCCCGACGGGTTTGCTGGGTTGGACGAGACAGGCAAGGTGCCGACGGCGCAATTGCCAGCCGCAACCCCCATCGCCTCACAAGCCGAAGCAGAAGCCGGCACGAACAACACAAACGTAATGACCCCGCTTCGGACAGCGCAGGCGATTGCGGCTCTTGCTGGCGATGTAGTGAAAGAGGTGTTCACGTCTTCCGGTACGTTCACGAAGGAAGACGATGATTTTGCCTATTTTGTAGAACTGTGGGGCGGTGGTGGTGGCGGCTATGGATA
>NZ_NWUC01000004.1 GCF_002750855.1 Neopararhizobium haloflavum
GTCTTGCCATGGTCAACGTGACCAATCGTGCCAATGTTCACATGCGGCTTATTGCGTTCAAACTTGCCTTTAGCCATTGGAGGCTCTCCGTTTTACCTGTTGTCCCGCTGGGGACCGTTCTTCTGTTTTCTAATGCTCGTCAGACGATCAGGCGTATTTGGCCTGGATCTCCTGTGCCACGTTCGAGGGAACGGGCGCGTAATGGTCGAACTGCATCGTGTACTGGGCGCGGCCCTGGGACATCGAACGCAGGTTGTCGACATACTTGAACATGTTGGCGAGCGGCACGTGCGCGTTGATGACGATCGCAATACCACGCTGCTCCTGGCCCTGAATCTGGCCGCGGCGGGAGTTCAGATCGCCAATCACGTCGCCGACGTAGTCTTCCGGCGTGACAACCTCGACCTTCATCACCGGCTCAAGCAACTGAGCACCGGCCTTCTGTGCGCCTTCGCGGAAAGCGGCACGCGAGGCGATCTCGAACGCCAGAACCGAAGAGTCGACGTCGTGGTAGGCACCGTCGATGAGGGTCGCCTTGACCGACAGCATCGGGAAGCCCGCCAGCGGACCGGAGGACAGAACGCTCTCGATGCCCTTCTGGACGCCCGGAATGTATTCCTTCGGAACCGAACCACCGACGATCTTGGATTCGAAAACGAAATCCTCGCTGTCCGGGTTGGGTTCGAACACGATTTTGACGCGCGCGAACTGACCCGAGCCACCCGACTGCTTCTTGTGGGTGTAGTCGATCTCGGCGGCCTTGGTGATCGTTTCGCGGTAAGCCACCTGCGGCGCACCGACATTGGCCTCGACCTTGTACTCGCGCTTCATGCGGTCGACGAGAATGTCGAGGTGAAGCTCGCCCATGCCAGCGATGATGGTCTGGCCGCTTTCCTCGTCGGTCTTGACGCGGAAGGAGGGATCCTCGGCGGCGAGACGGTTGAGCGCAAGGCCCATCTTTTCCTGGTCGGCCTTGGTCTTCGGCTCGATCGCGATCTGGATGACCGGATCAGGGAATTCCATGCGCTCCAGGATCACCGGTGCGAGCGGATCGCACAGCGTGTCGCCTGTCGTCGTTTCCTTTAGGCCTGCCAGAGCAACGATGTCGCCCGCATAGGCCACGTCGATGTCTTCACGCGAATTGGAGTGCATCTGCAGCATGCGGCCGATGCGCTCGCGCTTTTCCTTGACCGTGTTGAGCAGCGCACCGCCCTTTTCCAGCTTGCCGGAATAGATGCGGCAGAAGGTCAGCGAACCGACGAACGGGTCGCTCATGACCTTGAACGCGAGCAGTGCGACCGGCTCGTCGTCGTTGGCCTTGCGCTTGGTCGGCTCTTCGGTCTTGACGTCGATGCCCTTGATGGCGGCGATGTCGATCGGCGAAGGCAGGAAGTCCACGACGGCGTCGAGGAGCGGCTGAACGCCCTTGTTCTTGAAGGCCGAGCCGCAGAACATCGGGAAGAACTGGACGTTGATCGTGCCACGACGGATCAGTTCACGGATCTTGTCGTTGTCCGGCATTTCGCCTTCGAGATAGGCCTCCATCGCGGCTTCGTCGATCTCGACAACCGTCTCGATCATCTTCTCGCGATATTCCTCGGCCTTTTCCTTCAGGTCGTCCGGAATCTCGACGATATCCCACTGCGCACCGAGCGACTCATCGCGCCATACCAGGGCATTCATCTCGATCAGGTCGACAACGCCCTTGAAATCGCTTTCGGCGCCGATCGGCAGCTGGACGACAACAGGGGTCGCACCGAGGCGTGACTTGACCATCTCGACCGAGCGATAGAAGTCAGCACCGATCTTGTCCATCTTGTTGCAGAAGATCATCCGCGGGACTTCGTACTTGTCGGCCTGACGCCAAACGGTCTCGGTCTGCGGCTCGACGCCGGCATTTGCGTCGAGAAGCGCGATCGCGCCGTCGAGCACGCGCAGCGAACGCTCGACCTCGATGGTGAAGTCGACGTGTCCGGGGGTGTCGATGA
This sequence comes from Neopararhizobium haloflavum, assembly GCF_002750855.1. Lineage (GTDB taxonomy): Bacteria > Pseudomonadota > Alphaproteobacteria > Rhizobiales > Rhizobiaceae > Georhizobium > Georhizobium haloflavum. The sequence continues at coordinate 1,989 of NZ_NWUC01000004.1, forward strand.
TGTTGAAGCGGCGCATCTTGCCGTCACGGCCCTTCCAGAAGGTCGTGGTCGCAGCCGACGTGATCGTAATGCCGCGTTCCTGCTCCTGCTCCATCCAGTCCATGGTGGCAGCGCCGTCATGGACTTCGCCGATCTTGTGCGAACGGCCGGTGTAGAACAGGACGCGCTCGGTCGTCGTCGTCTTGCCGGCATCGATATGCGCCATGATGCCGAAGTTGCGGTAGTCTTCGATTGCGTATTCGCGGGCCATTTTGGTCAGCCTTTCAATGCGTCGGCGCAGCCTTCAAAGCGCGCCCATTCAATTTGCGATTACCAGCGGTAGTGCGAGAACGCGCGGTTGGCATCGGCCATCTTGTGCGTGTCTTCGCGCTTCTTGACCGCGCTGCCACGACCGTTCGCCGCGTCCATGAGTTCGCCGGACAGGCGCTCGATCATGGTCGTTTCGTTGCGGCCGCGTGCTGCGTTGATCAGCCAGCGGATGGCAAGTGCCTGGCGACGCTCTGGACGAACGTCGACCGGAACCTGATAGGTCGCACCACCAACACGGCGCGAGCGCACTTCGACGTGCGGCGCAATGTTGTCGAGCGCCTGGTGGAAGATGGCGACCGGCTCCTGCTTGGTCTTTGCCTCGACCACATCAAAGGCGCCGTAGACGATCGATTCGGCGACCGACTTCTTGCCGTGATACATGATGGCGTTCATGAACTTCGTGATGACCAGATCGCCGAATTTCGGATCGGGATTGATCTCACGCTTTTCTGCCCGGTGACGTCGCGACATGTTTTTCGTCTCTCACTGATTGAACGTGGCCTGCCGCATGGCGGCAACGCCGGATATCTTACTTCGGACGCTTGGCGCCGTACTTGGAACGGCGCTGCTTGCGGTTCTTGACACCCTGGGTATCGAGAACGCCGCGGATGATGTGATAACGCACACCCGGAAGGTCCTTCACGCGGCCGCCGCGGATCATCACCACGGAGTGCTCCTGAAGGTTGTGGCCCTCACCCGGAATGTAGCCGATGACCTCGAAACCGTTGGTCAGGCGAATCTTGGCAACCTTACGCAGAGCCGAGTTCGGCTTCTTCGGGGTCGTGGTGTAGACGCGCGTGCAAACGCCGCGCTTCTGCGGGTTCTGCTCGAGCGCGGGAACCTTGTTGCGCTTGACCGGCGCCTGGCGCGGCTTGCGGATCAGTTGGTTTACGGTAGGCATTCAACCATCCCTTGACAAATCTATCTCAAAGCCCTGCGAAAGGCCGTCAGCCACAAACGAGCGAACATGCACGAAGCGAGCCGTCCCCGAAAATCGGTGGATGGCCCACAAAAGGCAGAGGAAGCGCTTGGCGCTTCTTGCAAACAGCCGTGTCGTCGTCTGCGGTTCAAGCCTTGTTTGAGGCGAATTCCAAAGCGCGTCGCTTCGAAGATGCCGGCCTCACATCGGCTTTGGTGGGCGGGTCATACTGATTTGGCCGGTTAACGTCAAGTGCCGCGGCTCCACAATTGTCGCCACCGAGCGGCAGGTCTGCGGTCCGCGCGCATGGGCGCAAGATCGTTTCGTCTGCCGCCTTCAATGCGACGCATTCTTCCGGCGGCCGAGCCGCTCCCATGATCGATGCCGCGAAATCGCAGAATCAGCCCATTGACGCAAGCCGGCATCCGTTGTCATGCCTCGCGCGACGCCGTCTGGGAACCATCCACGCTCCGGGACGCTATTCGACCAACCACCCGCGAGGCGAGGCATCCATGATCGACATTCCAGCAAACGAGAACGACCCGACGACGCCCATGGTGTTCATCATCATCGGTCGCGCGTGGCGGGAGAAGGACGGAGAGCCTGTCGACATGCACATCATGCTCTCCGCGCCCGATGACGACACCGCCGTGCGCGAAGCGCTGAACGCGCTGGTCGAGGAAGGCTACGAGGAAGCGGAACTGGATCAGATCGGGACCCTGGACGGCAGCCCGGATGAAGAGCCGCACGCATCGGCCTACCAGGGCGCGCTCGAAGGCGAAGTTGCGATCGTCACATTCTCTTGAGACCGACTCTCGAGACCGACGGCCGGCAATGTTCAGCGCCCAAGTGACGGCCGCCGGTGCGCTGGCGTCCGTGATCGGCCATCCCTCGACGCCCTTGCTGTCACATACCCTACATCTGACACCGCTATGGCCCTCCATGGACCACAATCCGGGCGTGTCCAACCGTCCATGCGTCCGGGCAACAGCGGAGACCGTCCATGGACCAGACTTCCCATTACACGCTGCAGCTCCTGCATTTTGCTGACGCCGAGGCCGGGCTGCTCGCCGGCGACACGGCGCCCTATCTTGCGGCGCTCATCGACCTGTTTGACGACACCTACGCGAACTCGCTGACGCTTTCAGGCGGCGACAATTTCATTCCCGGGCCGTTCCTCACGGCTGGCGGTGACCCATCACTGGCCGACGTCATCGGCGCGGAGGGTCGGGGGCGCCCCGACATCGCGATCCTCAACGCCTTGGGCGTTGACGCATCCGCCATCGGCAATCACGAATTCGACCTCGGGTCCAGCGTCTTCAACGACGCGATAAGCGCATCGGGCAACTGGGCGGGCGCTCTTTTCCCGCACATCACGGCAAATCTCGACTTTTCCGCCGACAGCGCGCTGAGCGACAACTTCATCGATACCCTCGGAAGCGCACTGCCGGACGCTTCCACGTTTGCCCCGGGCGCCATCGTTCCGGCGACCGTCGTCACCGAAGGGGGCGAGCGCATCGGCATCCTCGGCGCCACGACGCAGCGGCTTGAAAACCTCTCCTCTCCGACCGGCACGACCGTCGAAGGCGTCAGCGATTCGCAGGATGACATGGAACTGCTGGCCAGCCAGTTGCAACCGATCATCGATGCGATGATCGCCGACGGAATCGACAAGATCATCCTCACGTCGCATCTGCAGGAGATCAGCAATGAGGTCGAACTGGCTGGGCTTCTGACCGGCGTCGACATCATTCTCGCAGCCGGGTCGAACACCCGTCTCGGCGACGAGAACGACACGGCCGTCAGCTTTCCCGGCCATGCGGCTGATTTCGCCGACGCCTATCCGCTCGAAGTCGCCAACGCCGACGGCAGCACGACATTGATCGTCAACACCGACAACGAGTTCACCTATCTCGGCCGCCTCGTGGTCGACTTCGATGCCGACGGCAACTACGTGGCCGGCAGCTACGATGCGGATGCGGGCGGGGCTTATGCCGCGTCGATCGACGTTGTCGCCGAAGCCTATGGCGTCGCCCCGGAGGACCTGGAAGCCGCTGCCTTCGCGGAGGGCTCGATGGGCGCCGAGGTACGCGAAATCACCGAGGCCGTCGACGACGTCATCAACATCAAGGACGGCACCGTATTCGGCCTTTCCGACGTGTTTCTGGAAGGCGAGCGGGCGATCGTGCGCAGCGAGGAAACAAATCTCGGGAACCTGACCGCCGATGCCAACCGGGCTGCAGCGCTGGACGCCCTCGACGCCGAAGGCTTCGTCGTCTCCATCAAGAATGGCGGCGGCATCCGTGCTTCGATCGGTGCCGTCGACAATGCCGGCAATCCTCTGCCGCCGCAGGAAAACCCCGATGCCGGCAAGCCGACAGGCGGCATCTCGCAACTCGATATCGAAAATGCCCTTCGCTTCGACAACAAGCTGATCCTTGTCGACACGACTCCGGAAGGCCTGCTCAACATCCTCGATTTCATGGCTGGCGTTGCCAACAATGCCGGCGCTTTCCCGCAGGTAGGCGGCATCAGCTACTCCTATGACGAAGGTGCGGAATCGGGCAGCCGGATCAAGAATGTCGCGCTGATCGACGAGGACGGAAACGTCTTTGCGCCCGTTGTCGTTGACGGTGAGATCGCGAGCGACGCACCGCAGACCATCTCGATCGTGACGCTCAACTTCCTGGCCGATGGCGGCGACGGCTATCCGTTCCGTGAGCATGCCACCAACTATCGCTATCTGCTCGAAGACGGCTCGCTCGGCGAACCGATCGATCCCGCCCTCGTGGCCGGTGAAGAGGCAATCCCCGCACCGCCCGAGAACGCACTCGGCGAGCAGCAGGCTCTCGGCGACTATCTGCAATCGGAGTTTGCGACGAACGCCTTTGCCTCGGCGGAAACATCGGAGAGCGAGGACCTGCGGATACAGAACCTCGATCTGCGTGAGGATGCCGTGTTCGTCGACAATGCGGCCGATCCCTATGAGGCGCAGCTCGACATCCTCTACGAAATCGCATTCGACCGGCCGGGCGATCCAGCCGGAACCGAGTACTGGAGCGGCCTCAATGAAAGCGCGGGCGTAGACATCATCGCGACGGCGCACCGCTTTGCCGACAGTGCCGAATTCGTTTCGCTCGTGACCAGCGGCCCGGTCGAAGAGGGAATCGATTTTCTCTATCTGAACGCTTATGGGCGTGAGGCCGATACGGCCGAACTCGACTATTGGGACGATGTCGTCGCAGAGGACGGTTATGCCGGACTGCTCGTCGGGCTCGTCACCGATTCTTATGAAGCAGGCGCAATGGCGGCCTGACGCCCTTCATGCAAAGCAGCGGGGCGGCCAGTGGCTGCCCCGCCCTGCCCGCTCACCGCTATATTCAGTTCGTCTCAGGTGCGGGGACGTCCGATTCCATTTTGCAGGTATCGAGCCAAACGTCGTAAACGGCGTGCTCGACAGCGTTGAGCGCAGGGGAATCGGCGAACATCCAGCCCGTGAAGATACGGCGGATCTTGCGGTCGAGCGTGATCTCGTCGACCTCGACGAAGGTCGTCGTCTTCGGCGCCTCCGTTTCGTCACGGGTGTAGCAGACCCGCGGCGTCACCTGCAGCGCGCCGAACTGCACCGTCTCGTTGATATAGACGTCGAATGTCGTGATGCGGCCGGTGATCTTGTCGATGCCGGAGAAGACGGCGACCCTGTTCTCTATCCGCGCCGCTTGAGCCGGCGGGATCGAGACGATCGCGGCGAGACCGGCGAGCATTACCCATGTGGCAGCCCGCGCGGTTCGTCTCAATGGCTCTGGTCTAAAGGGGCTGGGCACGTTGTCGCCGTTCGTCCTTATTGTCGATCCAATTCGCGATAGACGCGGAATGTGGCCGAACTTCTCCCTCAAAGGATTCAGGATTTCGGTGTCCAGGCGTCGTAGTCCCCGGTGACGCGCGGCCGTTCGCTGCCCGTCAGAATCGATCCCTTGGGGCGGTATGCCGCCGAGGAGCCGGTGACGTTCGGCTTGTGCGGCTTTTCCCAGGTCCGCGCCTGATAGGCGGCGCTCGCAGGGGTGACGTCGGTGCGGTGATGCATCCAGCCGTGCCAGCCGGGCGGGATGCGCGAGGCGTCGGCAAGGCCGTTATAGATGACCCAGCGGCGAGTCCGGCCCTCCGAATCCTTGCCGCCCTGATAGTAAATGTTGCCGACCTCGTCTTCGCCGACCTTTTCGCCAAAGCGCCAGGTGTGAAACTTCGTGTTCAATGTCGTGCCGTTCCACCAGGTGAAGAACTGCAGGAGAAACTGTTTCATGCGACTGCGCTCGCCCATATTGAGGATTGTGCCGACGTTCGGCCCGCTTATGCCGCGTCACCAACGCGAAGTCCAGTGGCGCGGCGGATGCCCTGCCGGTCAGATCAACGACTTTTCCATCACGATCGTTTCAATCGTCGATCCCGGCGCTGCGTCCCTCCCGGCATCGCCGGTTTCCACGAAACCGATGCGGCGATAAAAGGCGACCGCAGCGGCGTTTTTCGGGTCCACTTCGAGGCGCATCAGGCTGGCACCGTCGAAACAGGTTTCCATTTCAGCGAACAGATCGAGACCGATGCCCTGTCGCTGCAGCGCCGGATGCACGTAGAGCTGGTGGAGCGTCACCGTGTTCCTTGCCGTCACCGACGCATAGGCGGTGCCAGCAATGCGTCGCCCGTCGTCGGCGACGATGAACTCCGATGCGGGCCGATGAAGGTTTGCCTTCAGCGCGCCAACGGAATGCCAGGCCTGTGTGATCTCGTCGACCTTCTCGGCACCGTGGATCGCATCGTAGGTCGCATGCCAGGTTTCCGTCAGCAGCCGGCCGACTTCCGGCAGGTCTTCCTCGCTGGCGCTGCGGATGAAGAACACGGATGCCTATTCCTCGATGCCGAGCTTCGTCTTGACCAGGGCATTGACCGCCTGCGGGTTGGCCTTGCCGCCTGTTGCCTTCATGACCTGGCCGACGAACCAGCCGGCGAGCGCCGGCTTGGCCTTTGCCTGCTCGACCTTGTCCGGATTGGCGGCAATGACCTCATCGACAGCGCCTTCGATCGCGCCGGTGTCGGTGACCTGCTTGAGGCCGCGCGTCTCGACGAGTTCGGAGGGGTCGCCCCCCTCGTTCCAGACGATCTCGAAAAGGTCCTTGGCGATCTTGCCGGAAATGGTGCCTTCCTTGATGAGATCGACGATGGCACCGAGCTGAGCAGGCGAGATCGGCGTTTCCTCGATGCCCTGCCCGTTCTTGTTGAGGGCGCCGAGCAGGTCGTTGATGACCCAGTTGGCGACCATCTTGCCGTCGCGCCCCGCGGCGGCCTTTTCGAAATAATCAGCGATCGCCTTGTCCGAAACGAGGATCGAGGCGTCGTAGGCCGAAAGACCGAGGTCGCCGATCAGGCGATTCTTCTTGTCGTCGGGCAGTTCGGGCAGATGGGCGGCGAGGTCAGCAACGAAGGCGTCGTCGAACTCGAGCGGCAGAAGGTCGGGATCGGGAAAATAGCGGTAGTCGTGCGCATCTTCCTTGGAGCGCATCGACCGCGTCTCGCCCTTGGAGGGGTCGAAAAGACGGGTTTCCTGATCGATCGTGCCGCCCTGCTCCAGAATCGCGATCTGGCGGCGGGCTTCGAACTCGATCGCCTGACCGACGAAACGGATGGAGTTGACGTTCTTGATCTCACAGCGCGTGCCGAACGCACCGCCCGGCTGGCGAACGGATACGTTGACGTCGGCCCGCATGGAGCCCTCGTCCATGTTTCCGTCGCAGGTGCCGAGATAGCGCAGGATGGTGCGCAGCTTCGTGAGATAGGCCTTCGCCTCGTCAGCCGAGCGCAGATCCGGCTTCGAGACGATCTCCATCAATGCGACGCCGGAACGGTTGAGGTCGACATAGGACATGGTCGGGTGCTGGTCGTGCATCGACTTGCCGGCATCCTGTTCCAGATGCAGCCGCTCGATGCCGATCTCGATATCTTCGAAATTGCCCTTGCGGTCCGGGCCGACCGAGATGACGATCTTGCCTTCGCCGACGATCGGGTCCTTGTACTGGGATATCTGATAGCCCTGCGGCAGATCGGGATAGAAATAATTCTTCCGGTCGAAGATCGACCGCTTGTTGATCTGCGCCTTGAGGCCGAGGCCAGTACGCACGGCCTGCTTGACGCACTCCTCGTTGATCACCGGCAACATGCCCGGCATCGCCGCGTCGACGAGCGAGACGTTGGCGTTGGGCGCCTTGCCGAACTCTGTCGATGCGCCGGAGAACAGCTTCGACTTGCTGGTGACCTGCGCGTGCACCTCCAGACCGATGACGATTTCCCAATCGCCAGTCGCGCCGGGAATGAAACGTTTGGGTTCAGGGGTGCGGGTATCGACGATGGTCATCGGAAGAACTCTTTTTGGGTCGTCCAAGAATTGGCGTTTGGCTAGAACATCGATGGGGCGGACGCAAGGACTTTGGCCGTTAACCCAGGCCAATGCGGCTCAGTCGACCGCATCGGACGCCTCGACACGCGCCGTCAGCGATTTCTCCATGCCGACCTTCTCGATATCACGGTCGAGGCCGGCGGCGTATTTGGTGGAGAGCCATTTCACGGCGTAGCCCCGACGCTGGTAGAAGGCGATCGCTGCTTCGTTGCGGGCGTGGGTTTCGAGTGCGGCCACCTTATAGCCTGCGGCAACCATGTCGTTTTCGAGTTGGATGAGGAGGGCCGAGCCGGCGCCGTGATGCTGCAACGAAGGGTCGACCCATAGATCGGAAATCGTGTGGTCGCCGTTTTCGCGTGCGCCCCATCCAACGATGGCCCCGTCGATCTGCGCGACGAGGATGGTCTGCCAGCCATCGCGCGTGAAGGAGGCAAAGGCGGCTTTCGCGTTCGGGATGATCGCAGCCGCGTCGTCGGGGCTGGACGCCCAAACCGACAGCTTGTCCTGCCAGGCGCGAAAACCGACATCCGCGAGGATCGCGGCATCGTCCTGCCTGGCGGGACGGATCACCACCACCGCTTTGGCGTGAAGCGGCCGGCGGCCTGCTCCACCACGTTGGCGGTCGCGAACAGCGTCTCCTCATCGAAGGGACGACCGATCAGTTGCAAACCGAGCGGCAGACCGCTCTCGGACAGCCCTGCCGGCACCGCAATGCCTGGCAGGCCGGCCATGTTGACCGTTACGGTGAAAATGTCGTTCAGGTACATCTTCACCGGGTCCGCTGCCATTTCAGCATCGCCGATCTCGAAAGCGGCGGAGGGCGTCGCAGGCGTCAAGATCGCATCGACGCCGTCGGCGAACACTGTCTCGAAATCGCGCTTGATCAGGGTGCGCACCTTCTGGGCCTTGAGGTAATAGGCATCGTAATAGCCGGCCGAAAGAACGTAGGTGCCAATCATGATGCGCCGCTTCACCTCGGCGCCAAAGCCATCGGCCCGGGTCTTCTCGTACATGTCGAGAATGTCCTTGCCATTGTGGCGCAGGCCGTAGCGCACACCGTCGTAGCGGGCCAGGTTCGAAGAGGCCTCGGCGGGCGCGACGATGTAGTAGGCGGGCAGAGCGTATTTCGTGTGCGGCAATGAAATGTCGACGATCTCGGCGCCGGCGTCCCTCAACCAGTCGATGCCCTTTTGCCAAAGGCCATCGATCTCGCCCGGCATGCCGTCGACCCGGTATTCCCTTGGAATACCGATCTTCATCCCCTTGACCGAGCGGCCGATCGCCGCTTCGTAGTCGGGAACCTCGCGATCGGTCGAGGTGGTATCCTTGGGATCGCTGGAGGCCATGGATTTCAGCATGATCGCCGCATCGCGCACGTCGCGCGTGATCGGTCCGGCCTGGTCGAGCGAAGACGCGAAGGCGACGATGCCCCAGCGCGAGCAGCGGCCGTAGGTCGGCTTGATGCCCACCGTGCCGGTGAAAGCGGCGGGCTGGCGGATTGAGCCGCCCGTGTCGGTTGCTGTCGCGCCGGCGCAAAGCATGGCTGCGACCGACGCGGCAGAACCGCCGGACGAGCCACCCGGAACGAGGTTCCGGTTGGATCCTTCGACCCGCCAGGGGTTGGTCACCGGGCCGTAGTAGGAGGTCTCGTTGGACGAGCCCATGGCAAACTCGTCCATGTTGAGCTTGCCCAACATGACGGCACCATCGTCCCAGAGGTTCTGCGTAACCGTCGATTCATAGCGCGGCTCGAAATGATCGAGGATATGGCTGCAGGCCTGGGTGTGGACGCCCTCGGTGGCGAAAAGATCCTTGATGCCGAGCGGAATGCCTTCAAGCGCGCCGGCTTCGCCAGCGGCATATCTGGCATCCGAGCGCCTGGCCATGTCGCGCGCCTTCTCGGAGGTGACGGTGACATAGGCGTTCAATGTCGGGTTCGCGGCCTCGATGGCGTCAATATAGGCGTTCGTCAGTTCCTCCGACGTCACCTCCCGGGCGCGCAGCTTTTCTCGGGCTTCGGCGATCGTCAGTTTCGTCAGTTCACTCATTGGGACAGCTTCTTTTCATAAAATCTTGAATAGCCGGAATCCGGGTAGTCGAGCACGGCTCCGCACACCTTGTAGCCGCCACGCTCGTAAACGCGCCAGGCGGCCTCGAAACCCGGCGCCTCCCCCGTTTCGAGAACGAGACGGGCGACGTTGCGGGCGACGGCGAGTTCTTCGATCCGCTGCAGCAGTTGCGAGCCGACACGACGGCCGCGGACCTCGGGCAGCGTGAACATGCGTTTCACCTCGCCGAGCCTATCGCCATGCTCCTTGAGCGAGGCCATGCCGACCGCCCTGCCCGCCTCGTCTCGCGCGATGAGGACCGTGACGGATGGCTCGGCCATCTGCTCGGCGGACAGCTGAAACTGGAATTCGCGCGGCGTCAGCGGGATCATGGTCTCGTTGAGCTCGGCCACCATGGCCCGCACATCATCCTGCAGGGGCGTTTCGACGGCGATCGCGATCGCCATCGCGCCTACTCCACCACCTTGGGGACCAGGAAGAAACCCTCATCGCTGGCAGGCGCGTTCGCGACGACGTCAGCAGCCTTGTCGCCATCGGTGACCTGATCGACGCGCTTCTTCATCGCCATCGGAGTAACCGACGTCATCGGTTCGACACCGGTGACATCGACTTCGTCCAGTTGTTCGACAAAGCCGAGAATGGTGTTGAGTTCGCCTTCCATGCGGGCGGCTTCCTCATCGCTGACAGCCAGGCGCGACAGCCGGGCGACACGCTTCACCGTGGCGAGATCGACGGACATTTCAAGCAGGCTCCATTCGACGGTTCGGATTTGGGCCCGCTATAGCGACCAGTCACGCGAAGAGCAAGGCGCGGCGTGCCGCGCCTTGCGCCGTCTCGCTCAGAAGCGCTGGGCGGTGCCGGCGGTCTGGACCTTTGCGCGATCCGCCTGGCTCTCCAGCGCCTCGACGAACTTGTCGGCCGTCTGGTCGATGATCGGAAACGAGCCATAGTGGCAAGGGATGATCGTGCGGAAATCGAAATAGCGCCGGCAGGCCAGAGCCGCAACGGCGCCGCCCATCGTGAAGCGATCGCCGATCGGCACGATGCCGATTTCCGGCTTGTGCAGTTCGTTGATCAGCGCCATGTCGGAGAAAATGTCGGTGTCGCCCATATGCAGCAGGGTCGGTGCATCCGAAAAGTGGAAGACGCAGCCATTGGCATTGCCGAGACCATGCGCAACGCCATCCTCCGTCACCGTCGCAGAAGAATGCAGGGCATTGACATAGGTGACCGAAAATCCCTCGTGCGAAACCGTGCCGCCGGTGTTCGTCGGGTCGACCTTTTCCACGCCGTGACGGGTGGCGAGCCAGTCTGCAAGATCGGCATTGGCGACGACGGTTGCACCGGTCTCCTTGGCGATCGCGACCGTGTCGCCGACATGGTCGGCATGGCCGTGCGTGAGAACGATGTGGCTGACATCCTTCGTCGCGTCCTTCCGATCAAGGCCTTCGAAACCGGGATTGCCTGACAGGAAAGGATCGACGAGGATTGTCGATTTTCCGGTCTCGATGCGAAAGGCGGCATGGCCGAGCCAGGTCAGTTTCATTCGTCACACTCCCATCGTTCAAATATCTCATGCGATTGCGCAGCCCGCATAGATGGCGCAGATAGTGCGAAATGCAAACCTTGCGAAAGGCCCATCAGGTGTCGATCATCCCGCTCGAAGAACTTCCGGCCAGCATCGCCAAGGGATACACCATCGCCGGGCTCGATCTCGGAACGAAGACGATCGGCATCGCCATCTCCGATCTGGGCCTGCAACTGGCGACACCGCGCGGCACGCTCAGGCGGTCGAAATTCAGCAAGGACGCGGACACGCTGCTGAAGCTGCTGGCAAGCGAGAACGTAGGCGGCGTGGTCATCGGCCTACCGGTGAACATGGACGGAAGCCAAGGGCCGCGCGCCCAGGCAACGCGCGCCTTCGTGCGCAATATCGGACAGATGAGCGATCTGCCGATTGCATTCTGGGACGAGCGGCTATCGACGGTCGCCGCAGAGCGTCAGCTGATCGACATGGACGTTTCCCGCGCGAAACGGGCCGAACGGATCGACGCGGCGGCAGCGGCCTTCATCCTTCAGGGCGCGCTCGACAGACTTGCGTCGCTGTCCCGCGAGACGACAGCCGGATCGTAAGCGCGGCGCGATTTCCACCAGGCGGCAATGACCCTTCGACGCCTGAATACCAGGATAGCGATCACCAGAAGCGTATCGACGATCAGCGCGCGGGCGACCAGTGGCGGGATCGCATCCGGCTCCATGCCCAGAATGTTGCCGTAGATCTCAAAGACGAGGTCGTGCGTCTCTCGCGTCAGCATGAAGAAGCCGAAGCTGATGTCGTGGTAGGACAGCCCATACCAAGCGCCCAGGAACGCGATCGGGCCTGCCCACAGGATCACAAACCACTTCATGGCATAGGCCTCCGTCTTCGCAGATAGGCAAGGTCGGTCGTCATGGCGGCAAGCCTGGCGCGCGCCCCGGCCGCTCCGTGCGCCGGCCCCGCCTCGTCGGTGCCGCGCGCCGGCTGAATATCGATCGTCCAGCGAAACGCGAGCGTCGTCATTACGAGGAGGATGGCTGCGGAATAAGGTGGGCCGTTCTGCGACGCGACCAATCCGGCGACGACGTGCTCGGCGGCAAGAATGGCCAAAGCGCCGGCACCCGCCCATTCAACGAACCTGGCCGCTTCGCCGCGCTCCTCATCCAGTCCGACGAGCAGTTGAAGGAAGGCGAGAGCGAACAAGCCGGAAACTGCAAACTCCGCCACGCCGAATGCCTGCAGCAATCCCGACGGCAAGGCGGTCGACGACGGCACGACAGCGCGCGCCAGACCCGACAGCGCGAAATGGGCCGTCCAGAACAGGGCTAGCGTACTCAAGAATGCGCGCATGGTCTTTGCATCATCCGCTTTATCGCTCGATGTCTGCGAGGCTGCCTCATCGCACTTTCGATCCGCAGCAGCGCATTAACATCTCAGTAACCATAAGGCAGCGATCGATCCACGGCCACGCGCGGCGGCGGGAAACGCCCGTTATGGTTAACGGACAAGCAGGGGCGCCACGCGCGATTGCGCCTTATTGCCAAATGGGTTTAAGCAGGTGAGCCCCTCCCAACGCCGATACCGCTCGTGTCCGTCATCTTCGAAAGCATTCTTCCGATCTTTCTGATCGTCGTTCTAGGCGTCCTGCTGAAGCGGTGGCGCACGATCTCCTCAGGGCTTTGGGAAGGTCTGGATCAGTTCGGCTATTTCGTTCTCTTTCCTTCGCTTCTCTTCGTCACGCTTTATCGAGCAGATTTCAGCGGGCTCGCGATCGGCAACGTGGCCTTTGTCGCGATCGGATCGATCATCGTCTCCTCGATCGCGATTCTGGCTTTCTGGCCGCTCGCCAAACGGCTCGGTGTTGCCTCGGGATCATTTTCGACGCTCTTTCAGACCTCGACACGCTGGAACGCCTTCGTGGCGCTTGCGATCGCCGACAAGCTTTTCGGCTCGGGCGGGCTCGCATTGGTGGCACTGGTGATGGCGCTCATCATACTGCCGATCAACGTCATCAATGTCTCGGTGCTCGCCGTGATGGGCTCGCAGTCGCGCAGCATTAGGGCTCTGGCCGTGCGATTCGCGACAAACCCGCTGATCCTCGGCTGCATCGCCGGCGTTGCGCTGCGTTTCCTGCCGTTCCCGCTCTACGCACCGCTCGTCGATGCCATCGACCTCATTGCCCGCGCTGCGCTTGGCCTCGGGCTGCTGATGGTCGGTGCCGGCCTCAGGATCCGCGACGCGCTGATGCCGCGACCAATCGTTCTGGTCTCGGTCGCGCTGAAGCTGCTCGCCTTTCCGCTCCTGATGGTTCTCCTCTCGCTCCTGGTCGGGATCGACGGTGAATCGCTGCTCCTGATGGCGCTGTGCGGCGCGGTGCCGACGGCAATGAATGGCTACCTGCTCGCGCGGCAGATGGGCGGAGATGCGCCGCTCTACGCAGCGATCACGACGGTCCAGACCGCTGCCTCCTTCCTGACGATCCCGCTGGTCCTGGCGCTGGCCGCTCAACTCGGTTCGGGATAGAGCAGGTCCAGGAGTTGGCGCGCGTCGAAGCGCGCGTCCAGCATGCCGTAGGTCGACCGCCAGGAGCCGGCAAGCCGCGTCTCGACAAAAGCATCGGCGACACGGCCCGCGCCGATCCGATACAGTTCGGCAGCCGCCGCCGTCAGGGCGAGTTGTTCGGTCAGCATGCGTGCGGCGCCTTCATCGCGTTCGCACACGGCCATGGCGGCCGCGAGCACGTCGCGCGTGCGCCCCCCGGCAGGTCCGAGGTCACGCGCGATCATGTCGACAACGACATCGAACAGGTCACGCCCGCGTGAAAGGACGCGCAGCACATCGAGTGCCATCACGTTGCCGGAGCCTTCCCATATGGCGTTGACCGGTGCTTCCCGGTAATGACGCGCAAGCGCCTTTTCCTCCACATAGCCATTGCCGCCAACGCTCTCCATCGCTTCATAGACAAGCGCCGGCGCGATCTTGCAGACCCAGTACTTGACGACAGGCGTCATCAAGCGGGCGAAGGCGGCATCCTCCGGGTTGTCCCGAGCCTCATCGAAGGCGCGGGCCAGGCGAAACGCCAGCGCCGTGGCGCCCGCCGCATCGAGCGCCATGTCGGCCAGAACGCGGGTCATGAGCGGCTGGTCGATCAGCGCCTTGCCGAAAACCTGCCGGTGGCGGGTGTGATGAACCGCATCGGCGAGCGAGGCGCGCATGATCCCCGCGGAGGCGACCGCGCAGTCGAGGCGTGTCAGCGTCACCATGTCCAGGATGGTGCGAATGCCCTCGCCGGAACGGCCGAGCAGAAATCCGTAGGCCGAAGTGAACTCGACTTCGCTGGAGGCGTTCGACCTGTTGCCGAGCTTGTCCTTCAGACGCTGGAATTCCAGGCCGTTGGGCGATCCATCCTCGAGGATGCGGGGAACGAGAAAGCAGCCGACGCCGTCATCGGCCTTCGCCAGCATGACGAAGGCGTCGCTCATCGGCGCCGACATGAACCATTTGTGGCCGGATAGCCGATAGATCCCCTCGCCCACCCGCTCGGCACGGCTGGTGTTGGCGCGCACGTCGGTACCGCCCTGCTTTTCGGTCATGCCCATGCCGAGCGTGACCCCCGATTTCTGCATGGCGGGCCGGCGCGAGGAATCGTAGGTTCGCGAGAGGATTTTCGGGGTCCAATCGCGCGCAACGCGCGGCGCCGACATGATCGCGGCAAGGGAGGCGTTCGTCATCGTCACGGGGCAAAGGTGCCCTGTTTCGAGGCCCGCCATCATGAAGAATCGGGTGGCCCTGGCCCTATGGCGCATGCCCTTTTCAGCAGCGCCGTCCTCCCAGATCGATGCATGCAGCCCGGAGGCAACGGAGCGGCGCAGGAGCGCGTGGTAGGAAGGATGAAAATCCACCTGGTCGAGCCGGTGACCCTGATGGTCGTAGGCGCGCAGCTCAGGCGGATTCCGGTTGGCGAGGCGCGCCAGATCCTGCGCCTCGGCAGACATCACGAATCGGCCGACAGTTTCGAAATCCTCGCGCAGCGCGCGTGGCATATCGAGGCTGAGTTCCAGCAACAAAGGATCATTGCGATAGGCATTGAGGCCCGAAAATGAAGGCGGCTGGTTCTCGACGCTGTGGGTGGGGCGGCTGGTTCGGCTGTTCATGGCCTTTCCTACAGGGATTCGAACGCGAATGCAGGGGTCGGCGCGCCCATTTTCGCGCCTCTGCACCGGGGCTACCGCCCGCAATGCTTGCCGGGATGGACGGCGCCCCCTATAGAACCGCGAGCCCAAAGCCGGAGCGTTTCCGCCCATGCCATTTCCGCACCGCCATCTCCTCGGGATCAAGGGTCTCAACGAGCCCGATCTCATCCATCTGCTCGACAAGGCGGACGAGGCCGTCAAGCTCAGCCGGCAGCGGGAGAAGAAATCCAGCACACTGCGCGGGCTGACCCAGATCAACCTCTTCTTCGAAGCGTCAACGCGCACGCAATCATCGTTCGAGCTGGCCGGAAAGCGGCTCGGCGCGGATGTGATGAACATGGCCGTCGGCAATTCGTCCGTGAAGAAGGGTGAAACGCTGATCGATACCGCGATGACGCTCAACGCGATGCGGCCGGACATTCTCGTCGTGCGGCACAGTTCGGCCGGCGCCACGGCGCTGCTTGCCCAGAAGGTGGGCTGCTCGGTGATCAATGCGGGCGACGGCGCCCACGAACACCCGACCCAGGCGCTTCTCGACGCGTTGACCATCCGGCGCGCGAAGGGCCGGATCGGCCGACTGATCGTCGCGATCTGCGGCGACGTGCTTCACAGCCGCGTTGCGCGCTCCAACATCGTCCTTCTCAACCTGATGGGCGCCAGGGTCCGCGTCGTCGGCCCCTCCACGCTCATGCCATCGGGCATCGAACAGATGGGCGTCGAGGTCTTCACCTCCATGGAAGAAGGTCTCAAGGATGCCGACGTCGTCATGATGCTGCGCCTGCAACGCGAGCGGATGGCCGGCGCATTCGTGCCGTCCGTGCGCGAGTACTTCCGCTTTTACGGCCTCGACGCGGAGAAGCTGAAGCGCGCGAAGGACGATGCGCTGGTCATGCACCCCGGCCCGATGAACCGGGGTGTGGAGATCGCATCGGAGATCGCCGACGGACCGCAGAGCGTCATTGAAAGTCAGGTCGAAATGGGTGTCGCCGTGCGCATGGCGGTGATGGAGACGCTCCTGCTTGACGGCCCGGACAGGGAGGCAGGCCGATGACCACAACCGTCCTCCAGAACGCCCGCATCGTCGATCCGTCGCGCGATCTCGACGAAATCGGAACGGTGATCATCGTAGATGGCCGCATTGCGGCGGCCGGGGCGGAGGCTACAAATCAAGGGGTTCCGGACGGCGCGAGCGTGATCAACTGCCGCGACCGGCTCGTCATTCCCGGCCTGATCGATTCGCGTGTCTTCATCGGCGAGCCCGGCGGTGAGCATCGCGAGACCATCGCATCGGCAAGTCGGGCGGCGGCGGCGGGCGGCGTCACGTCGCTGATCATGATGCCCGATACGGACCCGGTGATCGACGATATCGCCCTGGTGGAATTCGTGCTGAAGACGGCGCGCGACGAGGCGCTCGTACGCGTGCACCCCTCCGCCGCCATAACCAAGGGCCTTGCCGGCGAAGAGATGACCGAGTTCGGTCTTCTTGCCGGTGCTGGCGCGGTGGCATTGACCGATGGACGGCACACGCTGTCCAGCAGCGTCGTCCTGCGCCGCGCCCTCACCTATGCGCGCGACTTCAACGCAGTGATCGCCTGCGAGACCCAGGACCGGGACCTTGCCGGCCGCGGCGTCATGAACGAAGGTCTTTTGGCAAGCTGGCTTGGCCTGCCCGGCATTCCACGCGAAGCCGAGATCATCCCGCTGGAACGCGACATGCGTCTCGTGGGGCTAACACGCGGGCGCTATCACGCTGCCAAGATCTCCGTCTCGGACTGCGCCGACATCGTCGCGCGGGGCAAGGACAAGGGCCTTGACGTGACAGCGGGAATTTCCATCAACAACCTGGCGCTGAACGAGAACGACGTCGGCGAATACCGGACCTTCTTCAAGACCTCGCCGCCACTGCGCGCCGAGGACGATCGACGTGCCATGGTTGAAGCGCTGAAGACGGGAACGATCGACGTGATCTCCTCGTCGCACGACCCGCAGGACGTCGACACCAAGCGGCTCCCTTTCGCAGACGCCGAGCCGGGCGCCATCGGCCTGGAAACCCTGCTGGCGGCGGCGCTGCGTCTCTATCACAGCGACGAGGTCGACCTTCTTCGCCTGATCGACGCGCTGTCCACGCGACCGGCCAAGATATTCGGTTTGGAAGGCGGCACCGTGCGCAAGGGTGCGCAAGCCGACATCGCCATCGTCGATCTTAACGATCCTTTCGTGGTCGCTAAGGATCGGATCGTCTCCACATCCAAGAACACACCGTTCGAGGATGCCCGCTTTCAGGGCAGGGTCTTGCAAACCATGGTTGCAGGCCGCACAGTTTTCACCATCGATTGACACGAAAGTCCGTTCCCGATGCCGGAACCCATCTTCACCCAGTTGCCCCTGTCGCACTTTGCCGCCGCTCTGGCCTTCGGCTATCTGCTCGGATCGATCCCGTTCGGGCTGCTCCTGACGAGCATGGCCGGGCTTGGCGACGTGCGCAAGATCGGTTCGGGGAATATCGGGGCGACGAACGTACTGCGTACCGGCAACAAGATGCTGGCTGCCGTGACGCTTCTTCTGGACGCGCTGAAGGGAACGGTTGCGGTCGTCGTCGCTGCGCATTTCAGCTTCGAGGCGGCGGTGCTTGCGGGCTTCGGCGCATTCTTGGGACATCTCTTCCCCATGTGGCTCGGCTTCAAGGGTGGCAAGGGCGTGGCAACCTATGTCGGCGTGCTTCTCGGGCTGATGCCGGTGATGGTCGTCGTCTTCGCCGTGGTGTGGATCGCAACGGCGTATCTGACGCGTTATTCTTCTCTTGCCGCGCTCCTCGCGGCAATCGTGGTTCCGATCTCGTTGTTTCTGATGGGCGAAGGCCGGCTGACCGAACTTTTCGTGATCATGAGCATCATCACGTTCATCAAGCATCGGACGAACATCGCGCGCCTGATGAACGGCACCGAGAGCCGCATCGGAGCCAAGGGCTGATGGGGCGGCCAGGAGGGATCGTGCTGTCCGACCGGCAGCGCCTGGCCTGGCTACGTCTCATCCGAAGCGACGATGTCGGCCCCGCCACGTTTCGCGATCTCATCAATCACTGCGGCACCGCCGAAGCCGCCATCGAAATGCTACCGGAGTTGTCACGGCGAGGCGGAGCGGCGCGGGCCATCAAGGTCTGCAGCAAGGACGACGCGGAGCGCGAACTGGACATCGCAGAGCGCTTCGGCGCGCGGTTCATCGGCATTGGTGAACCGGACTATCCGCCGTTGCTGCGCAGCATAGATGCGGCCCCGCCGGTGATCGCAGCGAAAGGCTCCAGCGATGTCGTGGCCATGCCCTCGGTGGCCATCGTCGGCGCACGCAATGCATCGATTGCGGGCTGCAAGTTCGCAGCGCGGCTAGCGCGCTCGATTGCGGCGGATGGCTATGCCATCGCCTCCGGGCTGGCACGCGGGATCGATGCCGCCGCCCATCATGCTAGCCTGGAAACCGGAACGATCGCCGCGATGGCCGGTGGCCTCGACAAGCCCTATCCTCCGGAGAACCTGCTTCTCTATCAGGACATTTGCGCCGGTCAGGGGTTGGCGATCTCCGAGATGCCGTTCGGCTGGGAGCCACGGGCCCGCGATTTTCCCCGACGCAACCGTCTGATCGCCGGCATATCGCATGGCCTGATCGTGGTGGAGGCGGCGCACCGATCGGGATCACTGATCTCGGCGCGGCGTGCCGCCGACTTCGGCCGGCTCGTCTTCGCGGTGCCCGGTTCGCCGCTCGACCCAAGATGCCACGGCACCAATGCCCTGCTGAAGGATGGCGCCATCGTGACGACCGAGGCTCGCGATGTCCTGGACGCGCTGGCGCCCGTCGTCGGCCGCGATCGCGAGCCGCCCGCGCTGGTGGAAGAAAGCGAGATCGAGGGCGAAGCGTTTCAAGCGCCGCCGAGCGAAGACGACCGCGCGATCGTTCTGGCCGCCCTCGGCCCGACCCCCGTCGACATCGACGACATCATCCGCCACACCGGCCTTTCCGCGCCGAGTGTCTATCTCATTCTGCTCGAACTCGACCTTGCAGGGCGTCTACATCGACACGCCGGGGGGCGCGTCGGACTTGATGTCCCTGACGCGTGAGGGACGCCGGCCGAGCTGGATGTCGCCCGCCTCGACATAGGCCATCTCGATCAGATAGCACAGCATGGCACAGCCTTCGGCCTCGGCGACGGCACGCAATTCTCCGAGCATGTGCCGCACGTAGGCAATATTCTCCATATGCTCGCCATTGTTCTGCGAGGTCATCTATCCCAGCTCCGCGTCCCCTCTGCCGCGATGCGACAGCGATTTGTCCCATGACTGCCAAGCGAGCAGCCATCCCGAATTGTTTACCTATAATTGTGTTTCAATGCAACTCTCGCTTTGGTTGCATATCCGGTTGATCGGCGGTTAGTTCGGCAGTAGGCCTTGACCGGGGACCAATCCCTGTCCATTTCGGAGCCCAAGTCCGTTCCGCACCATCAGACCGATGCAGGGAGCGCTTTGCCAGCATTTCATTTGAGTGGTTTTCATGAACGTTGTCGTTGTCGAATCGCCCGCCAAGGCCAAGACCATCAACAAATATCTGGGCAAGGACTACAAGGTGCTTGCCTCGTTCGGCCATGTGCGCGATCTGCCGGCCAAGGACGGGTCGGTGAAACCCGACGAAGATTTCGAGATGAGCTGGGAGGTCGATACCGCCTCCAACAAGCGGCTGAAGGACATCACCGACGCACTGAAATCGGCCGACAACCTGATTCTCGCGACCGACCCGGATCGCGAAGGTGAAGCGATCTCCTGGCATGTGCTGGAAGTGTTGAAGCGCAAGAAGGCGTTGAAGGAGAAATCTGTCCAGCGCGTCGTCTTCAACGCGATCACCAAGAAGGCCGTCCTCGACGCGATGGCCAATCCACGCGACATCGACGCACCGCTTGTGGAAGCATATCTGGCGCGCCGCGCGCTCGACTATCTGGTCGGCTTCAATCTCTCGCCGGTGCTGTGGCGTAAACTGCCGGGCGCCCGCTCGGCCGGCCGGGTGCAATCGGTTGCGCTGCGCCTCGTTTGCGACCGCGAGGCGGAGATCGAGCGGTTCGTATCGGAGGAATACTGGCAGATCAGCGCCGATCTCAAGACGCCGCGCAACGACGTCTTCAACGCGCGCCTTTCCGCTTTCGAGGGCAAGCGCATCCAGCGCCAGACGATCGGCAAGGCCGGCGAAGCAGACGTCATCAAGGCGATGCTCGAAGGTGCTGCCTTCACCGTCGACAGCGTCGAGGCAAAGCCGACGAAACGCAACCCTTCACCGCCCTTCACCACGTCGACGCTTCAGCAGGCGGCCTCTTCCAAGCTGGGCTTCAATGCCAAGCGGACAATGCAGGTAGCGCAGAAGCTCTATGAAGGCATCGATATCGGCGGAGAGACGGTCGGTCTCATCACCTATATGCGAACCGACGGGGTCCAGATGGACATCAGCGCCATCGAAGCTGCCCGCGATGAGATCGCGACGAATTTCGGCGACCGTTATCGCCCCGAGAAGCCGCGCTTTTACTCCACAAAGGCAAAGAATGCCCAAGAGGCCCACGAGGCGATCCGCCCGACCGGGTTCGAGCGCAAGCCGGAGGACATGAAGCGCTATCTCGATGCCGACCAGTTCCGGCTCTACGACCTGGTCTGGAAACGCGCGATCGCGAGCCAGATGGCGTCCGCCGAGATCGAGCGCACGACCGCCGAGATCACGGCACGGAACGCGGACAAGACAGCCGGACTGCGCGCCACTGGCTCCGTCATTCGTTTCGACGGCTTTATCGCCGCCTATACGGACCAAAAGGAGGACGGCGAGCAGAGCGACGATGGAGACGACGACGGCCGGCTGCCGGAAATCAACGCCCGCGAGGACCTTGCCCGCGAGAAGATCAATGCGACGCAGCACTTCACCGAGCCGCCGCCGCGCTATTCGGAAGCCACGCTGATCAAGCGGATGGAAGAACTCGGTATCGGCCGCCCATCGACCTATGCGGCGACGCTTTCGACGCTGCAGGATCGCGATTATGTGGTGATCGACAAACGCAAGCTCATTCCCGAGGCGAAGGGCCGGCTCGTTACCGCATTCCTGCAGAATTTCTTCGAGCGCTATGTCGAATACGACTTCACCGCCAATCTGGAAGAGCAGCTCGACCGGATATCGAACGGCGACCTGGCGTGGAAGGACGTGCTGCGGGACTTCTGGAAGGATTTCTTCGCGCAGATCGAGAACACCAAGGAACTTCGCGTCTCCGACGTTCTCGACGTGCTCAACGAGGAACTGGCGCCGATCGTTTTTCCCAATCGAGAGGACGGCGGCGACCCGCGGCTGTGCCCGACCTGCGGAACGGGGAACCTGTCGCTCAAGCTTGGCAAGTTCGGCGCCTTCGTCGGATGCTCGAACTATCCCGAGTGCAACTTCACGCGCCAGCTTTCGGCCGACTCCGTCAACAGAAGCGACGCGCAGTTGGCGAACGAGCCGAAGGATCTCGGCAACGATCCGCATACGGGCGAACCGATAACCCTGCGTACGGGCCGCTTCGGGCCCTATGTCCAGCGCGGCGACGGCAAGGAAGCCAAGCGTTCTAGCCTCCCCAAGGGCTGGAAGCCGGACGATATCGACCACGAAAAGGCAATGGCGCTGATCTCGTTGCCGCGTGATATCGGCAAGCATCCCGAAAGCGGCAAGATGATCTCGGCCGGGATCGGGCGTTATGGCCCGTTCCTGCTGCATGACGGGGGCTACGCCAATCTGGAAACCGTCGAGGATGTCTTCACCATCGGCCTGAACCGAGCGGTGACCGTGATCGCTGAAAAGAAGGCCAAGGGGCCCGGCCGCGGACGCGCCACCCCGGCCGCACTGAAAGAGCTCGGCGAACACCCCGATGGTGGCGCGATCACCGTGCGTGACGGCCGTTACGGTCCCTATGTGAACTGGGGCAAGGTCAATGCAACGCTGCCGAAGGACCAGGATCCGGCCGGCGTGACGGTCGAACAGGCGCTTGCCCTAATCGCGGAGCGGGCGGCCAAGACCGGCAAGGGCAAGAAGGCGGCGCCGAAGAAGGCCTCGGCCAAGAAGGCACCTGCCAAGAAGAAGAGCGCCGCCGCGAAAGCGACGACGACAAAGACGACCGCCAAGGCCAAGAAGGCGTAACAACGGGTAACTCCCGAGGAGAATGACGATTAGCAAGACCGCCCTGCCCGACCGAGAGACACTGCTTCGCTTCATCACGGAGAACCCCGACCGTGCGACCAAGCGGGACATTGCCAAGGCATTCGGGCTCAAGGGCGACGATCGCGTGGCGCTGAAATCCATGCTGCGCGAACTTGCAGATGAAGGGCTGGTGCAGAAGGATCGAAAGCAGCTGACCCGGCCCGGCAGGTTGCCGCCCGTTACACTGATCGACATCACGACCCGGGATTCGCACGGCGGGCTGATCGGCCGTCCCGCGAATTGGGACGACGAAGGCCAGGTCGCCCCCGCCGTCGCGGTCCGCACGGCGCGTGCGACGGGACGCAGTGCCAAGGCAGGGCCGACTGCGGGCATAGGCGACCGCGTGCTGGCCAAGATCTTTCCCTCCAAGGACAAGACGGGGCCCGCCTATACGGCGCGTGTCATCAAGCTGATCGATCGGCGCAAGGATGCCTCGCTTGGCGTCTTTCGCGCCATGCCGGGAGGCGGCGGGCGCATCATGCCGATCGCACGGCAGGCACAGGAACTCGTGGTGGACGATGACCACGCGAAAGGAGCGGTCGACGGCGATCTGGTCGAAATCCAGGTTTCGCGCGCCGGCCGCTACGGGCTGGCCCGCGCGCAGGTTCTGAATGTCGTGGGTTCGGTTGCCAGTGAAAAGGCGATCTCCATGATCGCCATCCACGATCACGGAATTCCGCACATCTTTCCCGACCGCGTCACCGCGGAGGCGGAGGCGGCCGAACCGGCGACGATGGCGGGGCGCGAGGATTGGCGCCAGATGCCGCTCATCACAATCGATCCGCCGGACGCCAAGGACCATGACGATGCCGTCCATGCCGAGCCCGACCCTTCGCCCGACAACAAGGGTGGCCATATCGTCACCGTCGCGATCGCGGATGTGTCACACTATGTCTTCGCCGGGTCGGCACTCGACCGCGAGGCGCTGAAGCGCGGCAATTCGGTCTATTTCCCTGATCGGGTGGTCCCGATGCTGCCAGAGCGGATTTCCAACGATCTGTGCTCGCTGAAGGAAGGGGTCGACCGGCCCGCGCTTGCCGTGCGCATGACGTTCACCGGCACCGGGCAGAAGCTGCGCCACTCGTTCCATCGGGTCATGATCAAAAGCCTTGCCAAGCTTTCCTACAGCCAGGCGCAGGCCGCAATCGACGGCACGCCGGACGACAGGACCGAAACGTTGCTCGACGGCGTTCTGCGCCCGTTATGGGACGCCTATGAGGCGATGCGGTCGGGGCGCGACAAGCGCCAGCCGCTCGAGCTCGACCTGCCTGAACGCAAGATCCTGCTCGACGAGCAGGGCAAGGTCGACCGGGTCGTCGTGCCACCGCGCCTCGACGCCCACAAGTTGATCGAAGAGTGCATGATTCAAGCGAACGTCGCCGCGGCGGAATCGCTCGAACGCAAGCGCCAGGGCCTCATTTACCGAATTCACGACGCGCCCTCGCTCGCCAAGCAGGAAACGCTTCGCGAATTTCTGGCGACGCTCGACCTGTCGTTGTCGCGGGGCAACCTGCGCGCAAACAATTTCAATCAGATCCTCGCCAACGCCGTTGGAAAGCCGCATGAGACGATGGTCAGCGAGATGGTGCTGCGCTCCCAGAGCCAGGCGATCTACAGCCCCGACAATCTCGGCCATTTCGGGCTCAATCTGATGCGCTATGCGCATTTCACCTCGCCGATCCGCCGATATGCCGATCTGATCGTTCATCGCGCCCTTATCGGGGCGTTGAAGCTGGGCGACGGCGGGATCACGGCGGAAGAGGAAGCGGCGCTGACCGATATCGCGGCAGACATCTCGACATCGGAACGCCGCGCCATGGCGGCCGAGCGCGACACGGTGGACCGGCTGATCGCGCACCATCTCGCCGACAAGGTGGGAGACACGTTCGATGGCCGGATATCGGGCGTGACCAGATCCGGCCTCTTCATCGCCTTGCCTCAGTTCGGCGCCGACGGCTTCGTGCCGATATCCACCCTTGGGCTCGATTATTTCGTCCATGACGAGGCGCATCAGGCGCTTACCGGTCAGGAAACGGGCCTTGGCTACCGGCTTGGCGACAGCGTCGAGGTCCGGCTCATCGAGGCGTTGCCGCTGGCCGGTGCACTGCGTTTCGAGATGCTGAGCGAAGGCCGCAAGATGCCAAAGGGCGCGCGCTCCTTCCACAAGGCCAAGGGCGCGTCGGCGCGCGGCCGACGGCAGCCCGGCACGCGGGCTCCGCGCGGGCGGCGCTGAGATGCGGCGCCATGGCAGGTGCAAGGCGCGGCGCAACGCCCTATATGTCCCCTCATCCCAGGGATTGATGATCGAGACCAAGCGATGATGCACTACGGGCCTGCCCCAGCAACAACCCTTTCCCCCGATCGCGCGCAACGCCGTCTGCTGCCGGCCATCCTCAACGGCCTCAAGGGACGCTGCCCGAACTGCGCAGAGGGACGCCTTTTCCGCGCGTTCCTGAAACCGGTCGACAGCTGTAGCTCGTGCCATGAAGAACTGCATCATCAGCGCGCGGACGATCTGCCGCCCTATCTGTCGATCTTCATCGTCGGCCATATCGTCGTCGGCGGCTATATGTTCGGCGAGCGCCTCGTCGATCTCAACTCCTGGCAGCATCTGGGCATCTGGGTGCCGATCACGCTGGCCATGACATTTGCGATGATGCAGCCGATCAAGGGCGGCGTGATCGGGCTTCAATGGGCCGCGCGAATGCATGGGTTCGGCGGAGAACCCGACAAACCCGCCGACGATCTCGATGATGAAGACGAACGATGAGTATTGAGATGCGGCCGCGCATCGGCGAGCCCTATGCGGGGTCTTCCGAGCATCCCCTGCTGCGGCCGAAGGATGCAGCGTCCATTATGCTGGTCGACCGTTCCGGCGACATACCGCGCGTCCTCATGGGCAAGCGCGGCAAGGCGCATGTTTTCATGCCGAGCGCGTATGTCTTTCCCGGCGGCCGCCGCGATGCCGGCGATTCGCGTATCAGGCCGGCGCAAGCGCTTCATCCGGCCGTGCTCCAGAAGCTTCTGCAGCGCTGTGGCCGGGGCATGACACCGACGCGGGCACAGGCGCTGGCCGTCGCCGCCATCCGCGAGACTCATGAAGAAGTCGGGCTGACGATCGGGGCGCCCGGTGCAGTCGGCAAGAGTGCGGCCTGGGCGGGTTTTGCAAAACAGGACGTCGGGCCGGATCTGTCGCGTCTGCGATACATCGCGCGCGCCATCACCCCGCCGCGACAGAGCCGCCGCTTCGACACGCGGTTCTTCGCATGCTTCTTCGATGAAATCTCGGCCAATCCGAAGGATGTCGCCGAAAGCACGGAACTCCATGATCTGAAATGGGTCGGTTTCGACGAAATCGAGACATTCAAGCTGCCCGTTATCACCCGCACCGTGCTCCTCGACCTTGCCGAAGAGATGCGCAGGGATCCGGGCCTGGCCTATGGCCAGCCCGTGCCGTTCTATCTGGTGAAGGGCGGCATTTTCACGCGCGATGTCATCTGAGACCCTTCGAAGGCGGAAAGGGTCCGGTTTGGCCTTGACTTTCCCACGCCGATGGGTAGGTATCGCGCCAAGTTTTCGCCGTGGAGCCGACAGGCATTCCGCGGCTTCATTTTTGAAGAGCAGGACGTCCCATGGCCAAGGCAACCACGATCAAGATCAAGCTGCTTTCGACGGCAGATACCGGCTTCTTCTACGTCACGAAGAAGAACAGCCGCACGATGACCGACAAGATGTCGAAGACGAAGTACGACCCGATCGCGCGCAAGCACGTCGAGTTCAAGGAAACGAAGATCAAGTAAGGATCTTTCTTCCTTTTTCGTCGACACGTGAATACGAAGAAGCCGCCGGATCGCTCCGGCGGCTTCTTCGTGTTTGAAAGGGGTCGATCAGCACGCAGACCGCGGTACGAGGAGGCCACGTTAATGTCGGCGTCCTGATCGACCGACCCCATGACCCAGGAGATGCGGCGGACCTGAACATCACGGGGTATCTGATGTGAATTTTCGCTTCAGTGCCCCTATAGGCAACTCTCGCGCAACGACACCGAAAAATCAATCATCTATTAATCATTTTTGTCGGCATCGACGTCGTTGGTTAATTTTGGCACGGTTTAGGTCCACATTAACATGCTTAATGACTATGAAATCGATTAACTTCGATTGGATACTGCATTCTATACACGCAAATATATGCCGCTGCAGATAGTTCGCCGCCCGACCCTCGACACGGCGCCGTCGTCACGTCGGTCTCGACGCCGCAGGCTTGCGCAATTTTGGCAATGACGCTTCAAGCAGCGTTCGCAACGACCTTGTTGCGGCCGGTTCTCTTGGCCGTATAGAGCGCGTCGTCAGCGCGCCTGAACAGCGGCTCCGGCGTCAACTCCCCGGCCCTCAGCGTCGCCGTTCCGAGCGACGCCGTGACCGGCAGCGCCAGATTGCGGGCCTTCAGGAAAAAGGGCGCCGATTCAATACCGACCCGCAACCGCTCGGCCACGCTTTCGGCCAGCGCGGCATCGGTGTCGGGCATGACGACGACGAATTCCTCTCCGCCATAACGACAGGCCAGATCGGCGCCGCGCACCGTCTGGCGGATGCGCCGGGCCAATTCGCGCAGAACGTCGTCGCCGGCTTCGTGCCCGTGCGTGTCATTGATCGCCTTGAACCGGTCTATATCGGCCATGCAGATCGACAGGGGCCGCGAGCGCGCTGCCGCCCGCTCGATGAGCGACTGGATGTGGCTGTCGAGATACCGCCGGTTGTGCAGGCCCGTCAGTCCATCGGTGACGGCGAGCTCTATGGTCTCGCGGACACTGCGGCGCAGATAATCGTCATACCGTTTGCGGCGTATCTGGGTCGACACGCGGGCAAGCAGTTCGTTGCCGTCGAGCGGCCGCAGGATATAGTCGTTGACGCCAAGCTCGAGGCCGCGCGTGACCGTGTGGGAGGCGTTGCCCTTTGCGATCAGCATCAGCGGAAGGAACCGTGTCCGCTCCACCGAGCGCAACTGCGAGCAAAGGCGCAGCGGGTCATAAGCGCTGAAATTGTCGCTGACGACGACGAGATCGTAGGGCCGTTCGGCTGCTTCAAACAGCGCGGCCTGCGGATCTGACATGGCGACAACCTCGGCGATCGGCTCGAGAATGCGCGTGACGCGCTCCTGGGAGGTGACGCGTTCGTCGACGAGCAACACATGGCCGGGCTCACGCTCGCCCTCTCGCGTGCCATTCAGCATGTCCTGCGTGTTGATGAGGTGCGCCGTCTC
Source organism: Neopararhizobium haloflavum (assembly GCF_002750855.1). Classification (GTDB taxonomy): domain Bacteria; phylum Pseudomonadota; class Alphaproteobacteria; order Rhizobiales; family Rhizobiaceae; genus Georhizobium; species Georhizobium haloflavum. Next base: position 29,962 of record NZ_NWUC01000004.1, read on the forward strand.
GGCGCGAATGCGCAGTTCGTCCGTGAGCGTCTTGAGACGCAGAAGGCTGCGCACGCGTGTCATCAGCTGGAGATCATTCACCGGCTTGGTGAGAAACTCGTCGGCACCGGCCTCCAGGCCCCTCACCCGGTCTTCCGGCTGGTCCAGGGCGGTGACCATGACGACGGGGATATGGGCGGTGCGCGGATCCGACTTCAGGCGGCCGCAAACCTCGAATCCGTCCATCTCGGGCATCATTATGTCGAGCAGGATCAGATCGACATGCGCCCGGCGACAGATGGCCAGCGCATCGGCGCCGTTCTGCGCCGTCAAAACATCGAAATAGTCGGCGAGAAGCCGCGCTTCCAGAAGCTTGATATTGGCTGGAACGTCATCGACGACCAGAATTCTTGCCGTCATGTCGCCCCCTCAAGCGTCGCCCAGATAAGTCTTGATCGTCTCCAGGAACTTCGGAACGGAGATCGGTTTGGAGATGTATGCTTCGCATCCGCCCTGACGAATGCGTTCCTCGTCGCCCTTCATGGCGAACGCCGTGACGGCGATGACCGGAATCTTGTGGAGTTCGTGGTCTTCTTTCAGCCAGCGTGTCACGTCGAGACCGGAAACCTCCGGCAACTGGATGTCCATCAGGATCAGATCGGGACGATGAAGGCGTGCCAAATCCAGCGCTTCGGTGCCGTTGCGCGTCTGCACGGTGTCGTAGCCGGACGCCTCTATGAGGTCGCGGAACAGCTTCATGTTCAGTTCGTTGTCCTCGACAATCAGTACCGTCTTGGGCATAGATGCTCCCGTTGAAGATGCGGCGGCTGGGTGCGGCAAGGGCCAAACAGGGCCTGGTTGATGACGCTGACCGCATCTACTTGCATGTTACAGTAACGCCATTTGGTTGAGGAAACGCAAACTCTTGGCTCTAAAACAGAATGATCCGGCTCAAGAGCGGAATGCTGCGCAGGATCGCGCGGTGGATGTGCTGACCTGGCTTGCCGACGAGCCCGACATGATGGGCCGCTTTCTCGCCTTGACAGGCATGACGGCGGATACGTTGCGCCGATCGGCACGAGAGCCGGGATTTCATCTCGCCCTGCTGGATTTCCTGATGGATCACGAGCCGACGCTGATCGCCTATTGCGAGGCGACGCACACCGCGCCGGAGGATATCGTTCGGGCCCACCGCGCGCTGTCCGGTCCGCCTGGCCTCGACACCAACAGCTTTTGAGCGATGCCGACTGCTCTTCCGGAAGACCTCATCGCGTTCGAATGGATCGCCCAGTCCGCTCGCCCCCTTGTGGTCTGCGACGTGGACGAAGTCGTGCTGGAGTTCGTGACACCCTTCACGAGTTTTCTCAAAAATGCCGGATATCGTCTTGAGGCGAAATCGTTCCGGCTGCACGGCAACATATTCGATGAAGCCAACGGCGCACCCATCGAGCGTTCGGCGTTCGCCGAAATGCTCGATGCGTTCTTCGCCGAGCAACACGACTGGCAGACCCCGGTCGAGGATGTGAGGGGAAGCCTTGCCAAGATCAGCCAACGGGCCGACATCGTGTTCATGACGGCAATGCCACCACGCCACTTCGATGTCCGCCGCGCCCTCCTCGACGGCCATGGCCTCGACTACCCGATGATCGCGACGGAAAATCCCAAGGGCGACGTCCTTCGACTGATCCATGGCGACCGGATGACGCCAGTGGTCTTCATCGACGATATTTTCAGGAACCTTGATTCCGTTCGAAGTCATCTGCCCAACACTCTGCTCGTCAATCTCATGGCGAACCGCCAGTTCCGCGCCCTCGCACCCGATCCCGGGCCGGCCGTGGCGCGGCCGGCGGACTGGCGGGAGGCCTGCATCATCATCCAGGACTTTCTCGACAGCCAAGCCACGGACACGCGAGCCGACTCCCCCGCTTGAGCGCTGCGATACTAACGCGTATCCTGCGGATGTTCAATTTATGTTCCGCTTTCACGCGACAGCATCATGACCGACCCACAGATCGGATTTTGCAGGGATTGCCTTACCGGCATCGAGCCGCACGCGCGCCGTTGCAAGCGTTGCGGCAGCCCACGGCTGGTGCGCCACAGTGAACTCGACACGTTGACGCTGGCGCATATCGACTGCGATGCGTTCTATGCCGCGGTGGAAAAGCGCGACGATCCTTCACTCGTCGACAAACCGGTCATCATCGGCGGCGGCAGGCGTGGCGTCGTCTCCACGGCCTGTTATATCGCGCGGATCAACGGCGTGCGCTCGGCCATGCCGATGTTCAAGGCCCTGGAGGCATGCCCGGATGCTGTGATCATCAAGCCGAACATGGAGAAGTATGTCGCCGTCGGCCGCCAGATCAGGGCGATGATGGATGATCTGACGCCGATGGTGCAGCCCGTCTCCATCGATGAAGCGTTTCTCGATCTGGCTGGCACGCAGGCACTCCATCGCGACAGCGCAGCGCGCACGCTGGCGAAATTCGCGCAACGGATCGAACGCGAGGTCGGCATTACCGTTTCGATCGGCCTGTCCTACTGCAAGTTCCTGGCCAAGGTGGCATCCGACCTCAACAAGCCGCGCGGCTTCTCCGTCATCGGCCGGGCCGAAGCGCCATCATTTCTCGCCGACAAGCCGGTGACGCTGATCTGGGGCGTCGGCAAGGCATTCGCCGACAAACTCGCCCATGATGGCATTCGCACCATCGGTCAGTTGCAGGCGATGGAAGAAGCGGAGTTGATGCGGCGCTACGGTACGATGGGCCAGCGGCTATGGCGCCTTGCGCGCGGGCACGACGAGCGGCGTGTCGAGCCGCGAGAGGGCGCCAAGAGCGTTTCCTCCGAAACCACGTTCGACCATGACCTGTCGAAACCGGCCGATCTCGTGCCGGTTCTCAGGGCCCTTTCGGAGTCCGTCGCCCATCGGCTCAAGAAGGCCGGCATCGCGGGCCAGACAGTCGTGCTCAAGCTCAAGACGTCGGACTTCAAGATCAGGACGCGCAATCGGCGGCTCGACGATCCCACCCGCTATGCCGACCGCATATTCCGCACCGGTCTTTCGCTTCTGGAACGCGAGATGGACGGGACACGCTTCCGCCTGCTCGGTATCGGCGTTGCCGATCTCAGCGATGCCGGTCTTGCCGATCCGCCGGACCTTGTCGACCCGGCAGCATCGCGACGCGCGGTGGCGGAGACGGCGATGGACAGGGTGCGCGAGAAATTCGGACGGCAGAGCCTGGAGACCGGATACACGTTCGGGCGGTCATCGCGCGGTCGGCCGTCTCAAGACGGAACGTGATACTTACCGCAGCCGAACCAATTCTTCCGAACCACCACAAGAATTCTTAAGCTCTTTTCGGGACACTGACGACGCTATCGTCATGTTCCGAGTCCGATCCGATGTATCGTCGCCAGTTCCTTGCCTTTTGTGCAGCAGCCGTGTCGCTGGGCCGCCCAGATATCTCCCATGCCGCGGTCGACGGCACTTTGACCATTATTGTCTCGCTCGGTGCGCAGCGGCTGACCGTCTATGCCGGAGACCGACAGATCGCGACATCTCCGATCTCGAGCGGCAAGGCGGGACATGCGACACCGCGCGGCATCTTTTCCATCCTCGACAAGCGGCGCCATCATCGCTCCAACATCTACTCCGATGCGCCGATGCCCTACATGCAGCGGCTGACCTGGTCGGGGATTGCACTTCATGCCTCCAACCACGTGCCGTCCTATCCTGCCTCGCATGGCTGCGTGCGGATGCCCGATGCCTTTGCGCGCGAACTCTATGCGATGACCGGGCTTGCTGTGCATGTGGTCATCGCGGACGAAGCGCCCGCGCCGCGTCCCATTCGCCACAAGACATTGTTCCAGCCGCCGCAGCCGCTGGACCGGATGCTGTCCGGCCCGATCGGGCTCCGGCTCACGATGAAGGAAAGCGGCGAGGACCCGGTCCAAATCGCGTCGGCAGCTTCGATGAATGCCGAGACGTCCTCCGACGCGGTTGCCGCCGAGCCCGCAGCGCCGATCCGCATGCTTCTCACACGGCGCACGCACCACGATCTCACCCGAGACGTCCAGCACCTGCTCAACGTGCTCGACTTCGATGCTGGCGAGGTGGATGGTTTCATCGGACCGCAGACAGGCGCTGCTCTTAAGGCGTTCCAAAAAGCCGTCGCGCGCCCGGCGAACGGTGTCATCGCCAAAGCCGATATCGACGAGCTCTATGCGGCGACCGGCAAGGGACCTGCCCCGACGGGGCACCTGTATGCGCGCCAAGCCTTCAAGCCGATCTTTGATGTCCCCGTCACGATCCGCCAGCCGGAGCGCCCGCTCGGCGCACATCTCTTCACCGTCGACCAGATGGAGGGCGACACGGCGAGATGGTTGGCCCTGTCGCTCGCCGACCGCCCGCTACGCTCGGTTGTCAACGGCACGGCGATCATGCCGATCGAAGCCGACAATGACCATGATACGTCTGCCGCAGCGTTGCTCGATCGACTTGAGATCGACGCTGCGACCCGTCAGCGAATTGGCCGAAATCTCACGCCCGGATCCTCACTGGCCATTTCGGATAACGGTCTCGGGCCTGAAACTGGCAAGGGCACCGACTTCGTCGTCCTGACGCAGCGTTGAGCGTCGATCCGGGCTTCAGTTCTTCGTCAGATTGATCTCGCTCGTCACGACCTGAGAGCCCGTCGTCGGGCTGGTGTCGATCGTGCGGATGACCATTGCGTTCTCGCCTGTCACTTCCAACTGCATGCGCGCCTGGTTGTCGCCATTGACAGGTTCTGCCCAAGCAACTTCCAGATCGATCGTATTGCCGCTACGCGCTCCCGTCAGGCCCGACTGACCGCCGTTGGGGCCGACATACGTGCCTTGGTAGGAACTTCCGCCGGTATTGTTGAGGGTCGCGGAGATCGACTGGCGCACGATCGCCAGCGCGCGGCACTGCCCGTCGAGATTGAGGGTGTTGGCGTCGGCCTCGGTGGTGAACTGACAGTTGATACCGATCGGATTGCCGTCAGCAGTCCGTCGGGCCGATCCCTCGCCGCTCCAATTTCCGCTGAGCGGTTGCAGAAAGACGCTTTCATCAGCGCTCGCGGGCGCTGAAAGCGGGACGATCATGGTCAACAGGGCAAGAACGAACTTCATGTGGGGGCTCTCCGGTGCCGGTTGCTCGCTTGGGTCGGGCGGCAGCAGCGTCCCTCCTGCTGCCGGAATGACCAGAAGCACGGACATATGGGTCAGCTTGTGACCACGGCAATCACAAAGGCGTGTGAGCGGGGCTGGAGTCGATCAGGCCGGAACGACCTGACCCTCGGCGAGTGTGACGCATCGATCCATGAGTGCGGCGAGTTCGTGATTGTGGGTGGCGATCAACGCGGCGAGGCCGGACTGGCGGACCAGCGCCTGCAACGCCTCAAACACATAACCCGCGGTTTCGGGATCGAGGTTGCCGGTCGGCTCGTCGGCAAACAGGACGAGCGGCGCGTTTGCAACGGCGCGTGCGATTGCCACGCGCTGTTGTTCGCCTCCCGACAACTCGCTCGGCCGATGATCGGCACGATGGCCGATGCGCATATAGTCGAGAAGCTGTCGCGCCCGATCCGCTGCATCCGCCTGTCTCAGCCCGGAGATGAGCTGGGGCATCATGATGTTTTCAAGAGCCGTGAATTCCGGCAGGAGGTGGTGGAACTGATAGACGAAGCCGATGTCGCGGCGACGCATGGCCGTGCGCTGATCGTCGCCAAGGCGCCCGCAGGGCTCGCCGTCCAGATAAATTTCGCCGTCGTCCGGTCGCTCCAGAAGGCCCGCAACATGCAGAAGCGTCGACTTTCCCGCGCCGGAAGGGGCAACGAGCGCGACAATCTCGCCGCGCTTCAAAGCGAAATCAGCGCCGCGCAGGATCGCCAGCTGCGTATCGCCCTGGCTGTAGTGACGCTCGACCTTTTCGAGGCGAAGGACGTCTTGGCTGACAACTGCGCTCATTGGCACTTTCTACTCATAGCGAAGGGCGTCGACCGGATCGAGCCGGGAGGCGCGCCAGGCCGGGAAAAGGGTGGCGAGGAAGGACAGCGTCAATGCCATGAGGATGACGGCGACGGTCTCCCCCGGATCCATCTCGGCAGGCAATTGAGACAGGAAATACAGTTCGGGATCGAAGAGCGTCGTGCCGGACAGCCAGGAGAAGAACCAGCGGATCGACTCCACGTTGAGACAGACGATGACACCGAGAACGACGCCGGCGATGGTGCCGGTGACGCCGATGGCCGCGCCGGTCATGAAGAATATCCGCATGACCGAAGCCGAGGACGCGCCCATCGTCTTCAGGATCGCGATATCGCGACCCTTGTCCTTCACCAGCATGATCAGGCCGGAAATGATGTTGAGCGCGGCGACAAGGACGATCAACGTCAAGATCATGAACATGACGTTGCGCTCGACTTCCAGCGCGGAAAAGAAGGTCTGATTGCGCTGGCGCCAGTCGGACAGGAAGATTTGACGTCCCGCCGCCGCCTCGATGCCGGCGCGATATTCGCCGACAAGGTCGGGATCGGCCACGAATAGCTCGATTGACTGGACGAGGCCATCGGCATTGAAATAGAGTTGCGCCTCCTCCAGCGGCATGAACACGATGGAGGCATCGAACTCCGACATGCCGACCTCGAAGACGCCGGACACGGGGTATGCCTTGACGCGCGGCGTGACGCCGAGCGGTGTCACGTCTCCTTCGGGGGCGACAAGGGTGATCAGATCGCCGGCGCCAAGTCCGAGTGCTTCTGCCATGCGCGAGCCGACCAGGACGCCCTCGCCTGCCGCAAAGCCCACCATGTCTCCCGACACGATGTTTTCCGAGATCGTGGTCATGCGCGTGAGGTCGTCTGCGCTCACGCCCTTCACGATGGCGCCACTGCCGGCCCCTTGGGCGCCGGATGCGAGCGTCTGTCCTTCGACCAACGGGATCGCCATCTCAATGCCTTCGACGCCTTCAAAGGCAGCGGCCAGGTTCTCATAATCGTCGAGCGGCCGATCAATCGGCTGGACGATCATGTGCCCGTTGATGCCGAGGATGCGGTCGATCAGCTCGGTGCGAAACCCGTTCATGACTGCCATCACGATGATCAGCGTGGCAACACCCAGCACGATTCCGACAAAGGAGAAGCCGGCGATAACCGAAATATAGGCCTCCTTGCGGCGCGAGCGCAGGTAGCGCCAGGCAACCATGCGCTCGAAAGCGGAGAACGGTCCGGCGGAGGGTGGTGTACCGCGTTCGGGTGGGCCCTCGGCAACGGCACTCGCATCGGTCATCTCAGCATTCCCAATCTGGCGTCGACGGCGCGTTCTAGCGCTCCGCGATCAGCCGGTTGATCGCACTTTCGAGCGACATCGTCTGACGTTCACCGGTCTTGCGGTCCTTGATCTCGATTTCACCGGACGCGATACCGCGCGGACCGACGATGACCTGCCTCGGCACCCCGATCAGGTCCGCCGTAGCGAATTTGGCGCCGGCGCGGTCGTCGGTGTCGTCATAGAGCACTTCGACGCCGGCATTCGTCAGCTTTGCATAAAGATCGTCGCAGGCCGCCTCGCAGGCGCCGTCACCGCTCTTCATGTTGATGATCATCACCTGGAACGGCGCCACACCGTCCGGCCAGATGATCCCCGCCTCATCGTGCGAAGCCTCGATGATGGCTGGCACGAGACGCGTCGGGCCGATGCCGTAGGACCCGCCGTGCACCGGATGGTCCTTGCCGTCCGGGCCGGTGACCGAGGCCTTCATGGGTACGGAATACTTCGTTCCGAAATAGAAGATATGGCCGACTTCGATACCGCGAGCGGACACCCTGGCCGCATCGGGCACATCGGCAAAGGCAGCCTCGTCGTGCATTTCGGAGGTCGCGGCATAGAGCGACGTCCATTTGTCGACGACGGACTGAAGCCCCGCCCGGTCGTCGAAATCCGTCTCGGCGCCGGGAATGTCGAAGCCCAGATAATCCTTGTGGCAGAAGACCTCCGATTCACCGGTTTCGGCAAGAATGATGAATTCGTGGCTGAGATCGCCGCCGATCGGGCCGGTATCGGCACGCATCGGGATAGCTTTCAGGCCCATGCGATGAAAGGTCCTGAGATAGGCTAGAAACATCCTGTTGTAGGAGTGGACCGCGCTCTCCTTGTCGATGTCGAAGGAATAGGCGTCCTTCATCATGAACTCGCGTGAGCGCATCGTGCCGAAACGGGGACGGATCTCGTCACGGAACTTCCACTGTATATGGTAGAGATTGAGCGGCAGGGCCTTGTAGGAACGGACATAGGCGCGGAAGATGTCGGTGATCATCTCTTCATTGGTCGGGCCATAGAGCATAGGGCGGCTCTGCCGGTCCTCGATGCGCAGCATTTCCTTGCCGTAGTCGTCGTAGCGTCCACTCTCCATCCAAAGGTCGGCCGACTGGATCGTCGGCATCATCACCTCGATGGCGCCCGTGCGATCCTGCTCCTCGCGCACGATGCGATTGACCTTGTCCAGCACGCGCTTGCCGAGCGGCAACCAGGAATAGATCCCGGCAGATTGCTGGCGGATCATGCCGGCGCGCAGCATCAGGCGATGCGAGACGATCTCCGCTTCCTTGGGATTTTCTTTGAGGATGGGAAGGAAATAACGTGACAGGCGCATGGACGGTCCGGCTGTGATGGCCCTGATCTACGAACGGAATCAGGCAGAATGGCGATGAGGAAGTCTCGGCGTTCATAGCGGCTTCCCGGCGTGAAGAAAACCCGACGGTTCAGCCTCTCCCGCTGTTTCGCCAACTCACAGATGACCGACGACGGCACGGCGTCAATGTGACAAATTTGCGAATTTGCTGGTGACAGTCCGGTTCCCTTGCGTTAGGTTGTGCCCACAAACGAGGCAGAGATCGATGAATTTCTGCCCATTCGCGGTCAAGTCTTGGGAGGATCAGATCTCGGCGCGACTTATCCGCTGCCACCGAACCATCGGTACAGATCACGCGGGACTTCAAAAACAAGGCTTTCAGCCTTGTTTTTTTTTGCTTCAGGCAATTGTTGAAGGACCCATCAGTCGAAGATGGGGACGATGCGGGGAATGGACTCAAAGGACAGGCCATAGACCGACGTCGTCACGAAATAGACTGCGAAAACGACCGCAGACACGAGTGTCGTCAAAAGCGCCTTCTGGCCGAGGTTCGCCTTGACAGGCGCACTCTCGGCGGTGCCCAGGATGATGTCATCGTCATCGGCCTGGGTGCGCACGCCAATCGGCAGGATCGCGAACAACGTGACCCACCAGATGATGAAGTAGACGGCGAAGGCAGAAAATATCGACATGATCGCTATGGATGCTCCGGCACCATTCAGACTTGTTCGAGTTCGACCAGCGTTCCGCAGAAATCCTTGGGGTGCAGGAAGACCACGGGCTTGCCATGGGCCCCGACCTTGGGCTCGCCACTTCCAAGGACCCTGGCTCCGGTGCTCTTCATCCGATCGAGCGCGGCATTGATGTCGTCCACCTCGTAACAGATGTGATGCATGCCGCCGGACGGGTTCTTCTCCAGAAATGCCGCGATCGGCGAGTCTTCGCCAAGCGGCTCCAGCAATTCGACCTTGGTGTTGCCCAGATCGATGAAAACCACCGTGACACCGTGATGGGGCAAGGCCTGCGATGCGGAGACCTTTGCCCCGAGCTGCTCGCGATAGATCGCGCTGGCGGCGGCGAGATCGGGGACTGCGATCGCCACGTGATTGAGCTTGCCGATCATTGTCGCCCTCCTCAGATGCGGGTGAGGAAAACCGTCGTGACCGGTTTCTTGCCCCAAACGCTGTTGGCTTCGGCCCTGATGGCCCGTCTCACCGCCTCGCGTACCGTATCGAGGTCTTTTCGCCTGGCCCGAGGGATCGAGTCGACCGCGCCGATTGCCGCATCCACCAGAAGCTCGGCGATCGCATCGCCTTCGTCGTCAAGTTCGGGAACCCCCCGCGCGACGACGACAGGATCACGGTCGAGCTCGAATTTGCCGTCGAGCAGAATGTTGACGGCGACATGGCCGACGAATGCCAGCTTGCGCCGTTCACCGATCGCCATTTCATCGAAGTCGCCAATCAGGCGACCGTCCTTGTAGAGACGGCCGCACGGGGCTTCGTCGACGATCTCGACGGGACCGGGCGCAAGACGCAGCATCTGCCCGTTTCGAACCCGCGGGACGCGGCGAATGCCGGACGCTTCCGCCAGTTCCGCATGTGCCGTCAGATGGGCCGCTTCGCCATGGACAGGCACCAGAATCTCGGGCCGCACCCATTGATACATCTGCTGCAGTTCTGAGCGCCGCGGGTGACCGGACACATGGACGAGCTCCTGGCTGTCCGTGATGACCTTGATGCCCTGGTCGATCAGGCCGTTCATGATCTCCAGGATTGCTTTTTCATTGCCGGGAATGGTGCGCGAGGAAAAGACCACCGTATCGCCGGCGGCCAGCGCGACATGGCGCATCTCGTCGCGCGCGATCTTCGCCAGCGCCGCACGCGGCTCGCCCTGGCTACCGGTCAGGATAACAACGATCTTGTCGCGCGGGATGTAGCCGAATTCATCCTCCGCGATGAAGGGTGGCAAACCTTCCATCAGACCGAGATCGCTGGCGACATCGACCACACGCTTCATCGACGACCCGAGCAGCAGGCATTGCCTGCCGGCATCGCGAGCAGCCTCGGCGATCGAACGGATCCGGCCGACATTCGAGGCGAAGGTGGTGATCGCCACCCTGCCCTCCTCGCGTTCGATGATCGTCTTCAGGCTGGCGCTGACCTCGCGCTCCGACGGCGAGACGCCATCGCGCATCGCGTTGGTGGAATCGCAGATCAAGGCGAGGACGCCGTCGTCTCCAAGGGCCTGGAAGCGGTGCTGATCCGTTTTCGGCAACAAGGTCGGCGCTTCGTCGATCTTCCAGTCACCGGTGTGGATGATGCGCCCAGCGGGCGTCGTGATCGCCAGTGAAACAGGCTCGGGGATGGAATGGTTGACCGGGATCGCCTCGATCGTGAAAGGGCCGACCTGAAACGTCTCGCCGGGCTTGTAGACGGTCACCGGCACTTCATTGCGTTCGCGCTCGAAGGCCCGTTTTGCCTCAAGCATGCCGGCCGTGAACGGGGTGACATAGACGGGACAGTTCAGCCCGGGCCATAGATCAGCCAGCGCGCCGTAGTGGTCCTCGTGCGCATGAGTGATGACGATTGCCTTGAGGTTGCGGCGCTCTTCTTCCACGAATGCGATATCGGGAAGCACGAGGTCGATGCCGGGCAGATCCGGGCCGGCAAAAGTCACGCCGCAATCGACCATGATCCACTCGCGATGACCGGGCGGACCAAAACCGTAAAGGGCCAGGTTCATTCCTATCTCGCCGACGCCGCCAAGCGGAAGGAAGACCAGTTCGTCCTGTTTAGCCATCGCGTGTGAAGCTCTTTCCTTGGTCAGTTGCGCGCCGAGGAGACGGCGCCGAAATGAACGTCGCCGGCTGCAATGTGCATCCGGGTTCCATCGTCCTGGCGGATGACGAAGCGGCAATCCTCGTCGATCGTCTCGAATATGCCCCTGGCGACCCGTCCGTCCAGATTGACCGCGACGGAACTGCCAATTCCACTCGCCCTATCCAGCCAGCGCAGGCGGATGTGATCGAGACCTGCCGGACCGTTCCAGACGCTGTAATTTTCCTGCCACGCATCCGACAGGGCCGTGAAGACGTCACTGGCATCGCACGACGCACCAAGCTGCAGCAAGGACGATGCCGGATATGGCGTGTCACTTGGGTGTGAAACCACATTGACACCCCACCCGATGGCCGTTGCCTGCTTCCCGTCCTGGCGCAAGGTCGATTCCAGGAGGATGCCGGAGAGTTTGGCGCCGGCCGCCAGAACATCGTTCGGCCATTTCAATTCAAAGCGGTTGCGCGCACTACCACCGGCCGATCGGCCAGCGTCGAGAGCCACCGCCACATTCGCCGACGGCACGATCGCGCTCAACGCATCATGGAGCGAAAGGCCGGCAACGAAACCAAGCGTCGCCGTGCGCTTCAGATCATGATCACCGACAACGAGCAGGGAGGCCGCGAGATTGCCCTTCTCCGTCTGCCATGGCCGGCCCCGTCGCCCGCGTCCGGCTTCCTGCCGATCCGTCACGACCCACAAGCCGCCTGCATCTCCGCTACCGGCTCTTTCCAGCGCGATCGCATTGGTCGAGCCGGCTGCTTCCAGGCTCTCGAGACGATATCCGGCCTGCAAGGCCGTGGGCGCGAGGCGAAACGTCATCGAAGCTGCGGGTCCGGCCTCCAATGGTCAGAAGAATGTCGTGGCGGCGGCTTCCGCTGCTGCTCCGATCGGCCCGCCGATCAAGAGATACCCAAGGGTGAACAGACCGGACAGGCCGTAGACCAATCGCAGTTCCCCGGAGACGGGCACGAACGCTTCCGTCGCCTCATCGAACCACATGATCTTGATGATGCGCAGGTAGTAGTAGGCCCCGACGCAGGATGCCAGGACACCGATCACGGCGAGCGCATAGAGTTCTGCCTCGATCGCCGCCACGAAGACGAAATACTTGGCAAAGAAGCCGGCCAGCGGCGGAATGCCGGCCAACGAAAACATCAATATCGTCAGGACGGTCGCCATGAAGGGATTGGTGGACGCCAGGCCCGCCAGATCCTCGATCTCTTCGACATTGCCCTCTTCCTTCTTCCGCATCGCCAGGATGCAGGCGAAGGTGCCGAGGGTCATGACCATGTAGATGAGCATGTAGAGCACGACGCCCGATACGCCGGACATCGTCCCGGCGGCCAGGCCGACGAGCGCATAGCCCATATGGCTTATCGACGAATAGGCCATGAGCCGTTTGATGTTCTTCTGGCCAATGGCCGCGAACGCACCGAGCACCATGGACGCGATCGCGATGAAGACGATGATCTGCTGCCAGTCAGGCGTGATGGGTTCGAACGCCTCGATGACGATGCGCACCGTCATGCCCATGGCGGCGACCTTCGGAGCGGCTGCGAAGAAGGCGGTGACCGGCGTCGGCGCACCTTCATAGACATCGGGCGTCCACATGTGGAAGGGCACGGCCGATATCTTGAAGGCGAGGCCGGCCAGCACGAAGACGAGTCCGAAGATCAACCCGAGCGAGCGCTCACCGCCCGCAAGGGCCGCCGCGATCTCGGTGAAGCCGGTGTGGCCGGTGAACCCGTAAACGAGCGACGCACCGTAAAGCAGCATGCCCGAAGACAGGGCCCCGAGGACGAAGTATTTGAGGCCGGCTTCCGTCGAGCGCACGCTGTCGCGATTGATGGCGGCGACGACGTAGAGCGCCAGTGATTGCAGTTCGAGGGCGAGGTAGAGCGCGATGAGATTGTTGGCCGAGACCATCAGCATCATGCCGAGGGTTGCCAGTACGATGAGAACGGGGAACTCAAACCGGTTGATGCGTTCCGCCTTCGCCTGACCGACGGACATCACCATGGCCGTCACGGAGCCGATGAGGATCAGCACCTTCATGAAGCGGGAGAACGGATCGGAGAGGAAAGCACCGCCATAGGCCGCCCCCTCGCCCGTAACCAGCAGCAGACATCCGCCGGCGATGATCAGCAGGCCGACCGCCAAGCCGGTGACCATGCTGGTCGATTCCTCGCCCGTGAAGACGCCAACCATCAGGAGCGCCATCGCGCCGATGGCGAGGATGATCTCCGGCAGCGAGAGCTCGAGGCTTAGGAGGAGAATGTCGACGGTCATGAATGTCCCCAGGCGTCAGTTTGCGCGCGCGAGATCGTTCGCGGACTGGATCGCAGCGGTGTAATTGTTCAACAGGTTGTCGACGGACGCGGCGGTGACGTCGAAAACCGGCATGGGATAGACGCCGAAGAAGATCACCAGCGCGACGAGCGGATAGAGAATGATCTTTTCGCGGCGCGTCAGATCAAGCATCGCCTTCAGGCTTTCCTTCTCCAGCGCGCCGAAAATCACGCGGCGATAGAGCCACAGCGCATAGGCCGCCGACAGGATGACGCCGGTGGTCGCGAAAAGGGCGACCCAGGTGTTTGCCCGGAAGATGCCGATCAACGTCAGGAATTCGCCGACGAAACCGGACGTGCCCGGCAGACCGACATTGGCCATGGTGAAGACCATGAAGGCGACGGCATATTTGGGCATGTTGTTCACCAGCCCGCCATACGCCGCGATCTCGCGTGTGTGCAGCCGATCGTAGACGACGCCCACGCAGAGGAAGAGCGCGCCGGATACGAGGCCGTGCGACAGCATCTGGAAAATCGCTCCCTGAACGCCCTGAGCGTTCGCGGCGAAGATGCCCATCGTCACGTAGCCCATGTGCGCGACGGACGAATAGGCGATCAGCTTCTTGATGTCGTCCTGCATCATCGCGACCAGGGAGGTGTAGATGATGGCGATCACCGACAACGCGAACACGAAAGGGGCGAGATCAGCCGAGGCCAGCGGGAACATCGCGAGCGAGAAGCGGATGAAGCCATATCCGCCGAGCTTCAGGAGAATGCCCGCGAGGATGACGGAGCCGGCTGTCGGCGCCTCGACGTGGGCATCGGGAAGCCAGGTATGGACCGGCCACATGGGCATCTTCACCGCGAAGGACGCGAAGAAGGCGATCCACAACCAGAATTGCATGGACTCCGGGAAGTCGTGGTTGAGCAGCAACGGAATGTCCGTCGTGCCGGCGTCCCAATACATCGCCATGATCGCCAGAAGCATCAGCAACGAGCCGGCGAGCGTATAGAGGAAGAACTTGAACGAGGCATAGACGCGGCGCTTGCCGCCCCACACACCGATGATGATGAACATCGGGATCAGGCCAGCCTCGAAGAAGATGTAGAAGAGGACGATGTCGAGCGCGCAGAAAACACCGATCATCAGCGTTTCGAGAACCAGAAACGCGATCATGTATTCCTTGACGCGCTTCTGGACCGATTCCCAACTGGCCAGGATGCAAAGCGGCATCAAGAACGTCGTCAGGATGACGAACAACATCGAAATGCCGTCGACGCCCATGTGGTAGGCAATGCCGGTGTTGAGCCACTCGGCCCGCTCCACCATCTGGAAGCTGGCTTCCTGGTTGTCGAAACTGACCCAGATGAACAGCGACAGAATGAAGGTGCAGCCGGTCGCCAGAAGCGCCACATTGCGGATATTGCGCCGGCCCACCGAGGAGTCATCCCGGATCATCAGGATCAGGAGCGCCCCGACGAGCGGCAGGAAGGTGACCGTTGAAAGGATCGGCCAATCGGTCATCAGAAGGAACTCCCGAGCATCATCCAGGTGACGAGCGCAGCGACGCCGATCAGCATCACGAATGCGTAGTGATAGAGGTAGCCGGTCTGCAGCTTGACCACCCGGCCGGTGATGTCCTGAACGCGGGCCGCCACACCGTCCGGCCCCAGGCCATCAATGACGCGGCCATCGCCCTGCTTCCAGAGGAAACGACCAAGCGCCTTGGCGGAGCGGACGAACAGGAAGTCATAGAGCTCGTCGAAATACCACTTGTTCAACAGGAACTGGTAGAGGCCGTGATGCTGGGCTGCCAGCGCGCGCGGGGTCTGCGGCGAGCGGATATAGAAGTACCACGCCGTGACGAGACCGATCAGCATCGCCAGGAACGGGCTCATCTTGACCCAGAACGGAACGTGGTGGAATTCGTGCACGATCTCGTTCTCCGGCAGCGTGAAGAGGGCGCCCTGCCAGAAGCCGTCATAGTAGTCACCGAAGAACTGCTTGTGGAAGAGTATGCCCGCCAGAAGCGCGCCGGCCGCCAGGATATAGAGCGGGATCAACATGACGTTGGGCGATTCATGGACGTGATGCATGACGTCTGCGGAAGCGCGCGGTTTGCCATGGAACGTCATGAAGATCAGGCGCCAGGAATAGAAGCTGGTAAAGAGTGCAGCCACGACCAGCAGCGTGAAAGCGAAGCCGGATGCCGCGTTGTGCGCGACGAATGCACTTTCGATGATCGCATCCTTGGAGAAGAACCCGGCCGTGCCGAAATAGAGACCCGGAATGCCGACGCCGGTCAAAGCCAGCGTGCCGATCACCATCATCCAGTAGGTGCGCGGGATGTGCTTTCGGAGGCCACCCATGCGCCGCATGTCCTGCTCGTCGGATACGGCATGAATGACCGATCCCGCGCCGAGGAACAGGAGGGCCTTGAAGAAGGCGTGCGTGAAGAGGTGGAAGATCGCGGCGCCATAGGCTCCGATGCCAAGTGCGACGAACATGTAGCCAAGCTGCGAGCAGGTCGAATAGGCGATGACGCGCTTGATGTCGTTCTGGACCAGGCCGACCGTGGCGGCGAAGAACGCCGTGATGGCGCCGATGACGACCACGACGGTCAGTGCCGCCTGGCTGAGCTCGAAGATCGGTGACATGCGGGCGACGAGGAAGACGCCGGCGGTGACCATCGTCGCCGCGTGAATGAGCGCGGAAACCGGGGTCGGGCCCTCCATGGCGTCCGGCAACCAGGTGTGAAGAAGGAACTGCGCCGACTTGCCCATGGCGCCCATGAAAAGCAGCAGGCAGGTGACGGTCAGCGCGTCGGCGCGATCGAGCTGCCAGCCGAGGAAGTTCAGCACTACATCGCCGCCACTGCCGTCCTCAGTCGGAATGAAATCGGCCGCGCCGGCAAAGATCGTGTCGAAATTGATCGATCCGAAAAGCACGAACACGCCGAAGATGCCGAGCGCAAAGCCGAAATCGCCGACGCGGTTGACGATGAAGGCCTTCATGGCGGCAGCTGTCGCCGAGGGCTTTTTGTACCAGAAGCCGATGAGCAGATACGAGGCGAGGCCGACGCCTTCCCAACCGAAGAACATCTGCAGCAGGTTGTCGGACGTCACCAGCATCAACATCGCGAAAGTGAAGAGCGACAGATAGGCGAAGAAGCGTGGCCGGTGCGGATCGTGGTGCATGTAGCCAATGGAGTAGACGTGCACCAGTGAGGAGACCGTGTTGACGACGACCAGCATGACCACGGTCAGCGTGTCGATGCGGAATGCCCAGTCGACCGACAGCGCGCCGGATTCCATCCAGCGCATCACCGGGATGCGAAGTGTTTCGCCCTCACCCAGCGCGACCGTGAAGAATGCGATCCACGACAGGAAGGCAGCGAATACCAGGAAGCCTGACGTAATATATTCGGAGGCCTTGGCGCCGATCGAGCGGCCGAACAGGCCGGCTATGATCGCGCCGATGAGGGGCAGAAAGACGATCGCGTGATACATGGCCGGCTCAGCCCTTCATCGTGTTGATGTCTTCGACCGCGATCGAGCCGCGGTTGCGATAGAAGGTGACGAGGATCGCAAGGCCGATCGCAGCCTCCGCCGCGGCCACCGTCAAAATGAACAGCGCGAAGACCTGGCCGACAATGTCGTTGAGGAAGGCGGAAAAGGCGACCATGTTCAGATTGACCGCGAGCAGGATAAGCTCGACCGACATCAAGATGACGATGACATTCTTGCGGTTGAGAAAGATGCCGAAGACGCCGATCGTGAAAAGCAGCGCGCCGACGGTCAGATAATGGGAAATACCGATTTCCATGTTTGAAGCCCCGTCGCGTTCCTAAATGCCCTGCCCCGGCTTGACCTTGACGACGTCGACCGACGTCGCGGGTGTGCGGGCAACCTGGCGGCTGATGTCCTGGCGCTTAATGTTCTCGCGGTGACGCAAGGTGAGCACGATGGCTCCGATCATCGCGACCAGCAGGATCAGTCCGGCGATCTGAAAGAAATAGATGTAGTCCGTATAGAGCACGTCGCCGAGCGCGCCCGTGTTGGACCGATCGGAGAGTGCCGGTATCGCCTGAGCGCCGGAGGCGGCGATCTCCGGCGAGAATGTCGCGCCGCCAAGGACGATGATGAGTTCGCCCGCAAGAATCAGCCCGACAAGCGCGCCGACCGGCGCATATTCCAGAAAGCCTGAACGCAATTGGGCGAAATCGACGTCGAGCATCATGACGACGAAGAGGAACAGCACCGCCACGGCGCCGACGTAAACGACGAGCAGGATGATCGCCAGGAACTCCGCGCCGGTCAGCAGAAACAGTCCGGCCGCGTTGAAGAAGGTCAGGATCAGAAAAAGCACCGAATGCACGGGATTGCGCGCTGCGATCACCATGAACGCCGACGCCACCGCGACGAACGCGAAGAGATAGAAGAATACGGCCTGGAGACCCATGGCGGTGCCTTTTGTCTTCCCCACCTTAACGCCGGCGAAGTGCACCGGCAGCGGCGTCATTGAATGTCATTTCGCAAGTGCGAGAGGTGTCCCCGCGCGCGGTTCTCATAAAACAGGGCTGACGCCCCGTCTAGGGCTGGCGGCCTAGCGGTAAGGCGCATCCATCTGAATATTGCTCGCGATCTCGCGTTCCCAGCGGTCACCGTTCTCGAGCAGCCGGTCCTTGTCGTAGTAGAGCTCTTCGCGGGTTTCCGTGGCGAACTCGAAATTCGGCCCTTCGACGATGGCGTCCACGGGGCATGCCTCCTGGCAGAAGCCGCAATAGATGCACTTCACCATGTCGATGTCGTAACGCACCGTGCGCCGCGTGCCGTCGTTGCGGCGCGGTCCCGCCTCGATCGTGATCGCCTGGGCCGGACAGATCGCTTCGCACAGCTTGCAGGCGATGCAGCGCTCTTCGCCGTTCGGATAGCGGCGCAGCGCATGCTCGCCCCTGAAGCGCGGACTGACCGGTCCTTTCTCGAAGGGATAGTTCAAGGTCGACTTCGGCGCGAAGAAGTAGCGCATCGACAGGAAGAAGGCCCCGACGAACTCTTTCAGGAACAGCGATTTGGCGGCTTGTGCGAGAGCCATGTGACTAGAACCCTTTCCGGCCGATCAGGCCCAGCCGGTCAGTTTGAGGACGAAGGCGGTGATGACGACCATCGCCAGCGAGAGCGGCAGGAAGACCTTCCAGCCGAGGCGCATGAGCTGGTCGTAGCGGTAGCGGGGCACGAATGCCTTCACCATGGCGAACATGAAGAAGACGAGCGCGCATTTGAGGACGAACCAGAAAATGCCCGGGATCCAGTTGATCAGCCAGAAATCGACCGGGGGCAGCCAGCCGCCGAGGAACAGGATGGTCGTCAGCGCACACATCAGAACGATGGCGGCATATTCGCCGAGCATGAACATCATGTACGGCGTCGAGCCATATTCCACCATGAAGCCGGCAACGAGTTCGGATTCTGCTTCCGGCAGGTCGAATGGCGGGCGGTTCGTCTCGGCGAGCGCCGAGATGAAGAAGATGATGAACATCGGGAAAAGCGCCAGCCAGTGCCAGTCCAGGAAGGAATTGGGCAGGCCAAGCATCGTGCCCAGGCCGTCGCGCTGTGCAAGGACGATGTCGGTGAGGCTGAGCGAGCCGACGCACAGAAGGACGGTGACGATGACGAAGCCGATGGAAACCTCGTAAGACACCATCTGGGCCGCCGAGCGCAGCGCGCCGAGGAACGGATATTTCGAGTTCGACGCCCAGCCGCCCATGATCACGCCGTAAACCTCGAGCGAGGAAATGGCGAACACATAGAGAATGCCGACATTGATCGAGGCAACCGCCCAGTTCTCGTTGACCGGAATGACGGCCCATGCGGCCAACGCCAGCGTCACCGAGACGAGCGGGGCGAGAAGAAACACGCCCTTGTTCGCGCCAGCCGGAATGACGGGCTCCTTCAGCACGAACTTCAAAAGGTCGGCGAAGGACTGCAGCAATCCCCACGGGCCGACCACGTTCGGACCGCGCCGCATCTGGACGGCGGCCCAGACCTTGCGGTCGGCATAAAGGATATAGGCGATGAAGATCAGCAGCGAGACCAGAAGCAGAAGCGACTGTCCGATGATGACAATCGCCGGCCAGGCGTAGGTTGCGAAAAATCCGTCCATAATCGTTTCCCCCAGCGCCTATTCGGCAGCGACTTGTGCTTCGCCGCGCGCAAGCGCCGAGCATTCGGCCATGACCGCGGAAGCGCGGGCAATCGGGTTTGTGAGATAAAAGTCCTTCACCGGCGAGGCAAAGGCAGCGCTGCCGAGCTTGCCCGGCTTCGCGATCCGTCCCTTCAGGTCGGCTGCATCGCCCGGCGAGATTTCGTCGATCGCGGCAAGATGCGGATGCGACTCGTAGAGCTTCGCCCGAAGTGCGCCCAGTGAATCGAACGGCAGCTTGTGGCCCAGAACATCGGACAGCGCGCGCAGGATCGCCCAGTCCTCCTTGGCATCACCCGGCGCGAAACCGGCACGCGCGGTCATCTGCACCCTGCCCTCGGTGTTTACATAGGTACCGAATTTCTCGGTATAGGCCGACGCGGGCAGAATGACATCGGCGTGATGGGCACCGACGTCGCCATGCGTTCCGATATAGACCGTGAAACCAGCCCGGCGCGCCGTCATGTCGAGTTCGTCGGCGCCGAGCAGGAACAGGACGTCACTCTCGGCGACCATGGCCGCCGCGTCCAGCCCGTCCTTTTTCGGTACGAAGCCGATGTCCAGGCCTCCAACACGTGCGGCTGCGGTGTGAAGCACGCCAAAGCCGTTCCAGTCGGCTTCGAGCGCACCGATATCGCCGGCAAGCCGAAGAGCCGATTGCAGCACGGCGCCGCCGTCGGCGCGGGCGAGCGCGCCCTGCCCGACGAGGATCATCGGACGCTTGGCGTCCTTGAGGACCGAAGCAAAGTCGAGCGAGCCATCGAGAAGGCCGGACAGCGTCTCCGGACCTGCGCCGAGGTGGGCATGATCGTAGCGCAGATCGGCCAGTTCGCCGACGACGCCGATAGGGAAATTGCCCTGGCGCCAGCGCTTGCGGATACGGGCATTGAGCACCGGCGCTTCGAAACGCGGATTGGCGCCGACGATCAGCAACGCGTCGGCATCCTCGATGCCTTCGATCGAAGCGTTGAGAATATAGGAGGCGCGACCGAGCGCAGGATCGAGCGCGGCGCCATCCTGGCGGCAGTCGATGTTGGACGAGCCGAGGCTCTCCATCAAAAGCTTCAGCGCATACATTTCCTCGACGGCTGCCAGATCACCGGCGATCGCACCGATGCGGTCACCCGAGGTTCCGGCAACGGCCGCCTTGATGGCACCGAAGGCTTCGCCCCAGCTGGCGGGCTGCAACCGGCCGTCTTTCCTGACATAGGGCCTGTCGAGCCTTTGCGTGCGCAGACCGTCCCAGATGAAGCGGGTCTTGTCGGAAATCCACTCCTCGTTGATCGCTTCGTTGACGCGCGGCATGATGCGCATGACCTCGCGGCCGCGGGTGTCGACGCGGATCGCCGAGCCACAGGCGTCCATGACGTCGATCGATTCGGTCTTGCCGAGTTCCCATGGTCGCGCCTGGAACGCGTACGGCTTGGAGGTCAGCGCGCCCACCGGGCAAAGGTCGATCACGTTGCCCTGCAGTTCCGACGTCATCGCGCTTTCGAGATAGGTGGTGATCTCGGCATCCTCACCACGCCCGACAAGGCCAAGTTCGGAGATTCCGGCGACTTCAGTGGTGAAGCGGACGCAACGGGTGCAGTGGATGCACCGGTTCATGATCGTCTTGACGAGCGGGCCGATGTACTTGTCCTCGACGGCGCGCTTGTTCTCATGGAAGCGGGAGTTGTCCATCCCGAAGGCCATGGCCTGATCCTGAAGATCGCACTCGCCGCCCTGGTCGCAGATCGGGCAATCGAGCGGGTGATTGATCAGCAGGAACTCCATGACGCCCTCGCGGGCCTTCTTGACCATCGGCGTGGTCGTGAAGACTTCCGGCGGCTCGCCATTGGGACCCGGGCGCATGTCGCGCACGCCCATGGCGCAGGACGCGGCCGGCTTGGGGGGCCCGCCCTTCACCTCGACAAGGCACATACGGCAATTGCCGGCGATGGACAGCCGCTCATGGAAGCAGAAACGCGGCACCTCGGCGCCGGCCTCCTCGCACGCCTGCAACAGCGTGTAGTGATCCGGAACCTCGACTTCGCGTCCGTCGACTTTCAACCTTGCCATTCTCAGTCCTTCGCGGCCGCTGCCGCCTTTTCCCATCGTGCAAGTGGCGCCCCGGCTTTCACACCGAAGCGCCTTTCAGTGCAACCTATTTCTTTGACAGCGCCTTTGCCTGATCGAGCCAACCGTCCCGATCGATCCGGCCCTTGAACTGCAGATAATCCTCGACCCAGGCAATCTCGGCCTCGCTCCAGCCGGCAACCTGCTCGAAGGACCAGACGCCAATCCGGTTCAGCACCTCTTCCAGCTTCGGGCCGATGCCGGAAATCTGCTTCAGATCGTCCGGACTTTCGGGCCTGGCCATCTTGCGTGGCGCGCTGGGGGCAGACACGACCGAGGAAGACTTCGCCGCCGGCTCCGGTGTCCGCTTTACAGGTTCGGCCGCCTTCGTGACCGTCTTGCGCACGGGAGCCGTCGCGGCTGCGCTGACCGTCGCGACAACCTCGGCGGCCTCCTTCAACGCGCTCTTGACCGCCGTGCCCGCGTCTTCGGCATCTGAACGCATGTCCGCCGACACGTCCTTCGCGGCGTCTATCGTGCGAGCGACGGTCTGCTCCGTTTCATCACGGGCGGCCTTTCCTGCCGCGACAACCCATTCGCCGTCCCAGAAGCGCAGGCCCGCCTCGAAATCAACCGGCGTGACCGGCATGCCAAGCTTGCGCGAGGCTTCAAGAGCGCCCTGCATCGACCCCATCATCAGGCCCATCATCTGGCCGGCAGCACCAAATCCGAGCGCCGTCGCCGCGGCGGCCGCAGCCGTTGGATGGGACATCAAGGGCGACAGCGGCATGGTCGGCATGGACTTGGCCATCCCCTTCATCCAGTCCTCTATCTCGCTCATCGGCATGGTCATTGCTTCAGCTGTCATTTCAAAGGGACTCGCTTGTTGCGACATTGGAGAGCTCCTTGCTGTCGTTCGTGCGGTTCTCATTCCCTTCGTCGACGTTTCCTCGCTTGATGGCCGCTTGATCGCGGCCCTTGTTCGATTCCGGCCTATTCGGCGGCCTGCATGACGGGGCTTCTGCCCGTGTCGGCGCGATGGGTATAGGCGTCGATCCGCGCTTCGATCTCCGGGCGGAAATGACGGATCAAGCCCTGGATCGGCCATGCCGCAGCGTCGCCGAGGGCGCAGATCGTGTGGCCTTCCACCTGCTTCGTCACGTCGAAGAGCATGTCGATCTCGCGCTTCTGCGCGCGGCCTTCCACCATGCGTTCCATGACGCGCCACATCCAGCCGGTACCCTCCCGGCATGGCGTGCACTGGCCGCAGCTTTCGTGCTTGTAGAACGCGGCCAGCCGGGCGATCGCCTTGATGATGTCGGTCGACTTGTCCATGACGATGATCGCCGCCGTGCCCAAACCGGATTTCAGGTCGCGAAGGCTGTCGAAATCCATCGGGCAATCGGCGATCTGGTCGGCAGGCACGAGCGGGACGGAAGACCCGCCAGGGATGACCGCCATGAGGTTGTCCCAGCCGCCGCGAATGCCGCCGCAATGACGGTCGATCAGCTCGCGGAACGGGATCGACATCGCCTCTTCCACGGTGCAGGGCTGATTGACATGCCCGGACACGCAAAACAGCTTGGTGCCGGTGTTGTTCTCACGCCCGATGCCAGCGAACCAGGCGCCCCCGCGCCGCAGGATCGTCGGAGCAACGGCAATCGATTCGACGTTATTGACCGTTGTCGGGCAACCATAGAGACCGACATTGGCTGGGAAAGGCGGCTTGAGGCGAGGTTGTCCCTTCTTGCCTTCGAGGCTTTCCAGAAGAGCTGTCTCCTCACCGCAGATATAGGCGCCGGCGCCATGATGCAGATAGACGTCGAAATCCCAGCCACACTTGTTGTTGCGGCCCAGCAGTCCCGCCTCGTAGCATTCGTCGATCGCTGCCTGCAGCGCCTCGCGCTCTCGCATGTATTCGCCGCGCAGATAGATGTAGGCGACATGGGCTCCCATGGCGCAGCCGGCGATCACGCAGCCTTCGATCAAAGTGTGCGGATCGTTGCGCATGATATCCCGGTCCTTGCAGGTTCCGGGTTCCGATTCGTCCGCATTGACGACGAGATAATGCGGACGCCCATCACTTTCCTTGGGCATGAACGACCATTTAAGGCCAGTGGGGAAACCGGCGCCACCACGACCGCGAAGGCCGGACGCCTTCATCTCGGAGATGATCCAATCGCGACCCTTGTCGATGAGCCCTTTCGTTCCATCCCAATGGCCACGCTTCATCGCGCCCTTGAGAGACTTGTCCCTCAGCCCATAGATGTTGGTGAAGATGCGGTCTTTGTCTGCAAGCATCGATCTATCCTGCCTTTACCGCGGCTTCTTGCCGAAGACACGAATGTATTCGGCCTCGCCGCCCTTGGCGAGCGCCTTGGCCTGCTTGATCCAGTCGTCGCGCTCGATGCGGCCGGAAAAACGAAGGTGGTCGTCCACCCATTCGCGTTCCGCCTTCTTCCAAGCGGCGATCTGGTCGTAGCTCCAGATGCCCAACTCGTTGAGCTTGGTCTCTATCTTCGGTCCGATGCCCGAAATCAGCTTGAGATCGTCCGGCTGGTCGGGACGATCGGTGCCGGAAGGCTGGCCCTTCGGCGCTGTGGAAGGACGAGCCCTGGAGTGCCCGCTCACCGCGGGGTCAGGAACCTTCTTGGAAGCGGACCTGGCGTCTTCCGGCTCTCCGCCGGATTCGTCGTCCGTCTTGGATGGTCCGCCCGGACCCTTCGCGTCCTTCGGCTCAGCCAGTTGTGGATCTGCCTCCGGCGGGGTTTTTGGAAGGGGCTTTCCGACCTGGGTCGGAGCCTGGGCTTCATCGCCAGTGCCCCTGGCCCGCGACGAAGGCTTGCGTGCCTTCCCGCCTTCGATGGCCTCATCGTCGGTGAGGGTCGTCAACCCGCCTGACGGGGCCGACAGATGCCGCCCGTTTTGCGGACCGGGCGGAACCGCCGCTCCCTCGCCCGCCTCGAACTGATCGATGATCTCTTCCAGCCGCTCGGCTGTCAGGTCTTCATAGGCATCCTTGAAGATCATCACCATGGGTGCGTTCACGCAGGCGCCCTGACACTCCACTTCTTCCCAGGACAGCGTACCTTCCGGATTGGTCTGGAACGGCGCGGCATTGATCTTGCGCTTGCACAGATCGATCAGCTCTTCCGAACCGCGCAGCATGCACGGGGTCGTGCCGCAGACCTGGATATGGGCGCGCGTGCCGACCGGCTTCAGCTGAAACTGGGTGTAGAACGTCGCCACCTCGAGTGCGCGTATATACGGCATGCCGAGCATGTCGGCGATATTCTCGATCGCCGCTCGCGTAACCCAGCCCTCCTGCTCCTGCGCACGCATCAGCAATGGGATGACGGCTGAGGCCTGGCGGTCCTCGGGATACTTGCGAATGGTCTGTTCCGCCCAGCGCATGTTCTCATCGCTGAACGCGAAGGCGGCGGGCTGGACTGTGTCTTCTGCAAGACGGCGGACGGACATGCGGATAAGCCTCTATTGATCGATGGCGCCGCAGCGCGAATTCGTCAGGGTCACGAACTCACAGGCATACGCCTGCGCATCCTTCTGGAGAAAGACGACGAACTTGTTGCCCGAGGGCGACGACGCCTTGATTTCAAAGCCGCGCTGCAAGAGCGCGCCCATTGTTGCATTGCCGATCGGTTCCTCGCTGCTGGAGCCACCGGTGACGGGGGTCTGGGCCATGGCCGGCAAGGCCATCAGCAGGGTGAGCATCCCACAAGCTGCCTGCAGAGCCGCCGTCCTCACCGGTCCACCTCGCCAAAAACGATGTCGAGCGAGCCGAGGATCGCCGACACGTCGGCCAGTTGGTGACCCCGGCAGATGAAGTCCATGGCCTGCAGATGCGCGTAGCCCGGCGCCCGGATCTTGCAGCGATAGGGACGATTGCTTCCGTCCGATACGAGATAGACGCCGAACTCCCCTTTCGGGGCTTCCACTGCCGCGTAGACCTCGCCTTCGGGCACGCGATAGCCTTCCGTATAGAGCTTGAAGTGGTGGATGAGCGCTTCCATCGAACGCTTCATCTCACCACGCTTCGGAGCGACGATCTTGCCGTCTCGGGAGGAGACTGGCCCGATTTTGTCCTTTCCGAGCAAGCGATCGACGCACTGGCGCATGATGTGGGCCGACTGGCGCATCTCTTCCATCCGGATGAGATAGCGGTCGTAGCAGTCGCCGTTCTTGCCGATCGGAATCTCGAAATCGAAATCTGAGTAACACTCGTAGGGCTGCGAGCGGCGAAGGTCCCATGCCGCACCCGAGCCGCGCACCATGACGCCGGAAAAGCCCCAGGCCCAGCATTCTTCAAGCGAGACGACGCCGATGTCGACGTTGCGCTGCTTGAAGATTCGATTGTCCGTCAGCAGTGCATCGATGTCGTCGACGGTCTTGAGGAACGGATCGATCCAGTTGCCGATGTCCTCGACCAGCTGGTGCGGCAAGTCCTGGTGTACGCCGCCAGGGCGCACAAAGGCTGCGTGCATGCGCGAACCGGACGCGCGCTCATAGAAGACCATGAGCTTCTCGCGCTCTTCGAAGCCCCAGAGCGGCGGCGTCAGGGCGCCGACGTCCATCGCCTGCGTCGTCACATTCAGCAGATGCGACAGGATCCGGCCGATCTCCGAATAGAGCACGCGAATGAGCTGGCCGCGCACTGGCACTTCGACATCGGAAAGCCGCTCGACGGCCAGGGCGAAGGCATGCTCCTGGTTCATCGGCGCGACGTAGTCGAGGCGATCGAAATAGGGGATCGCCTGAGTATAGGTCTTGTGCTCGATCAGCTTTTCGGTGCCGCGATGCAAAAGGCCGATATGCGGATCGACACGCTCGACGATTTCCCCGTCAAGCTCCAGAACCAGACGCAAAACACCATGCGCTGCAGGATGTTGCGGTCCGAAGTTGATGTTGAAGTTGCGAACGTTGTGTTCGGTCATGGCCTGCTCCGCAAGGAGGTGAATAGTGAATGGTGAATAGTGAATAGAGGCGAAGAAAGCTCCATCACCCTTCCCCCTTGCGTTCGAGCGAAACAATGAAAGCGCGAAGCATCTTGCCAAGCGCTTCGTATCGTAGCGCCAGTGCGCCGGTGGCGGCGGAATCTGCAAATCCCAAACGTTCAGAGAGAACGGTCTGCGTCTCCAGTTCCTTCAGCGACCCCTGTGCGATACGCAGATACTGAATGAACGAGCGCCGCTGACCGCGTCCAAAGCCTTCGGCAATGTTGGACGGGATGGAAACGGCGGCTCGGCGCATCTGTGCCGTCAAACCATAGACCTCGTCCCGCGGAAAGCGGTCGGTCATCCCATAAATGTTGACAGCAAGCTCCATCGAATCCTTCCAGACCTTCAAGTCCCGATAATCGTTTATCGGATCAACAATCTGCTTGGCCTTCCCTATTCACCATTCACCATTCACTCAACTTTTCTTCTCATCTCCCGGCAACACATAGTCCGTGCCTTCCCAAGGAGAGAGAAAATCGAAATCGCGGTATTCCTGGCGCAGGTCCACCGGATCGTAGACGACGCGCTTCATCTCGTCGTCGTAGCGTACCTCGACGAACCCCGTCAGAGGGAAATCCTTGCGCAGCGGATGACCCTCGAATCCGTAGTCGGTGAGAATGCGGCGCAGGTCGGGATGCCCAGTGAAGAGAATGCCGTAAAGGTCATAGGCTTCACGCTCGAACCAGTCCGCGCCGGGGAAGACACCACAGACCGACGGGATCGGCTCGTCCTCGCCGGCGGCAACCTTGATGCGGATCCTGCTGTTCTGGCGCGGCGACAGCAGATGATAGACGACGTCGAAGCGCTGGGCGCGGCCCGGCCAGTCCACCCCGCAGATATCGATTATGTTGACGAACTGGCATTGCGGATCGTCGCGCAGAAACGTCAAGAGCGGAACGATCGAAGTCGCACTTGCGGTCACCGTCAATTCGCCGAAGGTGATGCCGGCGCTGTCGATCAGATCGCCCTTCTCTTCCGTAATATAGGCTGAAAGATCCCTCAGCCCGTCATTCAAATGATCCATAACCACCTGCTATCTCTAAAGCCGGGAGAGTCGGGCTGGGCTGGCAAGGCACATCCCAGCGCCCGAAAACCCCGCGCCTCAGCGCTCGATCGTGCCCGTGCGGCGAATCTTCTTCTGCAGCAGCATCACGCCGTAAAGCAGCGCCTCGGCCGTCGGCGGACAGCCCGGCACGTATATGTCGACGGGAACGACGCGGTCGCAGCCTCTGACCACTGAATAGGAGTAGTGATAGTAGCCGCCGCCATTTGCGCATGACCCCATCGAGATGACGTAGCGCGGCTCCGGCATCTGGTCATAGACCTTGCGCAACGCAGGCGCCATCTTGTTGGTGAGCGTGCCGGCGACGATCATCACATCGGACTGGCGCGGCGAGGCGCGCGGGGCAAAACCGAAGCGCTCGGCGTCGTAGCGCGGCATAGACATCTGCATCATCTCGACAGCGCAGCAGGCCAGACCAAAGGTCATCCACATCAACGAGCCGGTGCGGGCCCATTTTATGAGCTCGTCCGCCGAAGTGACGAGGAAGCCACGGTCAGCAAGCTCGTTGTTGATCTCGCCGAAGAATGCGTCGTCGTGCCCGATGGGCCGGCCGGTGTTGGGATCGATGATCCCCGTTGCGGCCGGCGCGACCATCGTCGCGCCGCGATCACCGCTCTTCAAGGGCGGGCGGGCGTCAGCTACTCCCATTCCAGCGCTCCCTTTTTCCAT
Source organism: Neopararhizobium haloflavum (assembly GCF_002750855.1). Taxonomy (GTDB): domain Bacteria; phylum Pseudomonadota; class Alphaproteobacteria; order Rhizobiales; family Rhizobiaceae; genus Georhizobium; species Georhizobium haloflavum. The sequence continues at coordinate 58,723 of NZ_NWUC01000004.1, forward strand.
TCGTAAACAAAGCCGACCGTCAAGACGGTAAGAAATACCATCATGGACCAGAAGCCGATCCAACCCACCTCACCGAAGGAAACGGCCCATGGGAACAGGAAAGCAACTTCCAGATCGAAGATGATGAAGAGAATCGCCACGAGATAGAAGCGAATATCGAACTTCATGCGCGCGTCGTCGAAGGCATTGAAGCCGCACTCATAGGCCGACAGCTTTTCCTGATCGGGCGCCTTATAGGCGACCACGAACGGCGCGATCAAAAGCGCGAGACCTATTACGAGCGACAGCCCGAGAAAGATCGCAATCGGGACATAGGAACTCAGGAGTTCGTTCATGCTGGCTGCCTCTGATCCCTACCTTGGGCCCGCCTGAAAAGCGCGCCGGGCGACCTTCGATCGCCGGCCGGGACATCGTGTATGTTGCATCGCGGCTTGGTTATAGCAGCGCGCCGCGTGAAGCAAGGGCGCGTCGGTCAAAACGCAGTGTTCGCAGCAACGTGCTCGGGCATCGTTTGCGAAGCGACAAACCTCGCCCGAGAGAGATGCGATACGTGCAGGAAAATCTGTGAGGTGAGCTTGCTTGGTGCGGCGGGCGCCACTTTCCGGAATTCAAATCGATGAAAAGGAAAGTGGCGCGAGTGACGGGGCTCGAACCCGCGACCTCCGGCGTGACAGGCCGGCACTCTAACCAACTGAGCTACACCCGCGCAACCGATCGAAACGACGCTGCGAACGCGTCTGCTGTTTCGTTCGTGGCGGCTGAATAGGACCTCCAACTGAGGCTGTCAAGGCAAGTTCACGCGCTTTTCCAACAAAGATGCACGAAGGTGCGAAAGGTGACCCGTGTCTCATGAAAGCGGCTGAAAATCGGCTCGATTTTCCCCTTGCGCTAAAGCCGCAAACCGCCTAAACGGTGCCCACGCTACGCCGGGGCAACCGGCGCGGGGGCGGTTAGCTCAGCTGGTAGAGCGCCTCGTTTACACCGAGGATGTCGGGAGTTCGAGTCTCTCACCGCCCACCATTTTCAACGCCGTTCAACGATCGAACGTGTCCTGTGTGCAGGCGTTTTCCATGGCCCGCCGGATCGTGACGGCCTGACTGTCGGCGACCTCCACGTCGTCCCACGTCACCACCCCGCCTTCGGCGATATCCGCCTTCAACGTCACGCCATGGGCAAGGCCTATGGGCAGCGCCTTTTGCGCCAGCGACCGACTTGCCGGCATGATGCGGCCCCAGACGGTGTGTCCGCCCTCGCCGTCCAGCTTCTCACCCTTTCTCAAGGCTTTCTTCGAAACCGCGACGACATCGGCGGAAAATTCCGCGCAATGTCCGGTCGGCTCGCTTCGCAATGCGGCGGAGGCAACGCTGACGGGAAGTTCCAGGCCGATGAGATGGGAGGGGCGGAAGAGCGAGGCATATCGGCCGGACGGGTCGGTCACCACCTGGTATTCGCCAAAGCATCGCCGCGCGTAGTCTCCCCTCGCATCCGAATCATGCGGGCGGAACGTCACGAATACGCCCCAGCGCAAGTCTCCGACGACATGGCGGCCATCGCGCTCCTGGCTGGAGACGACCTCGACCATGCCGGACTTTTCAAGCACACCGCCATCGCCGGCCGGCTTGAGGACCTGCGCCAGGTCCTGAACGCCGCACGGGGGAAACAGCAGTCCGTCTGCGGGCGCGTCAAGGCCGGTCGCGTTGGCGATCGCCGCCATCTCGATGGCCGACTTGGTGCCGTCGATGAAGGAATTGAACATCTGCGGGTTCATTCCCCCGCGCGCCGCATCCTCGGCGCTGATCCCGTAGTGCTGCCAGACCGTTTCCGGTGTCGAGGCGGCATAGTGCGGCAGATATTTGGTGCCTTTTCCCGCTGCCACGACCTCGAACCCGCAGGTGCGCGCCCAGTCCACCATTTCGCAGACGAGGGCCGGCTGGTCGCCATAGGCCATGCTGTAGACGAGACCGGCCTTTCGGAACTTAGCCGCCAGATAGGGTCCGGCCAGCACGTCGGCCTCGACATTGACCATCACCATATGGCGGCCATGCCGCGCCGCCAGTAGCGCGTGACGAATGCCGGCAGCCGGGTTGCCGGTGGCGTCGATGACGACGTCGAGCCCGTCGGCGGCAATCAGCGCCTCGGAGTCCTCCGTGACATGAATGCGATTCGATCGACGCGCCGATTCGAAAGAGCTGGCGACAACAGCCCCGGCATCCCAGCCGGTCTCTTCCAGCGCACGCCTTGCGCGGGCCGGGTCGAGATCGGCAATCGCCATCAGGTGCATGCCGGGAACGGTGCGCACCTGCGCCAGGAACATCGAGCCGAACTTGCCAGAGCCTATGAGGCCGACGCGAACGGGCCTGCCCTCGTCAGCGCGGGCGCGCAGTTTCGCGTAAAGGTTCATGGTGATCTCCTCGTGTGCTCCGGCCGGTCGGGCTATTCGGCAGCGGTAGTCGTGCTTGCGCCCGCCAGGGCGTGTGGGCGCGGCCCGCCATGTGCCCAGTCAAGCAGTTGCACCGTATGCACCACCGGAACGGCCGTTCCGGCGCCAATCTGCGTGATGCAGCCGATGTTACCTGTCGCCACGACGTCCGGACGGGTGCGTTCCAGGTTGGTCACCTTCCGTTTGAGCAGGCGGGCGGAAATTTCCGGCTGCATGATGTTGTATGTCCCGGCGGAACCACAGCACAGATGCCCTTCCAGCGGCTCGCTGACGGTGAATCCAGCGGCAGTCAGAAGACTTTTGGGCTCACGAGTGATCTTCTGGCCATGTTGCATCGAACAGGCCGAATGATAGGTGACGGCCAGCGGTGCCGGCGCGCTCGTCGGCGGAAGATCGAGCCGCGCGAGATACTCGGTGATGTCGAGTGCCATCTCGGACACCCGCCGTGCCTTTTCGGCATAGGCAGGGTCGAGGCGCAGCATGTAGCCGTAATCCTTGATCGTGGTGCCGCAGCCTGATGCGGTGATGATGATCGCATCCAAGCCTTTGTCCATCTCGCGTGTCCACGCATCGACATTCTGGCGGGCGGCGGCCAACGCGGCCCCTTCCTTGCCCATGTGATGGACCAGGGCACCGCAACATCCCTCGCCTTCGGCGCCGACCACCTCGATCCCGAACCGCGTAAGGAGCCGAATCGTCGCTGCGTTGATGTCCGGATCGAGAACGGTCTGGGCGCAGCCTCCGAGGATCGCGACACGACCCCGGCGTTCGCCGACCAACCGGTGGACGCCCGGCCCCGAAGCGCTCGACCTGGCCGGCACCGACTTCGGAGCGAGCGCCAACATCGCGGCCAGCGGCCGGAGCGGACGGATACGCCGGAAGATCCCGGCGAAGGGTCGACCGAGGGCCGCCGCGCGCAAGGCTGCGCGAAAGCGATCGGGATAGGGCAGCACCCGCGCCAGCACCGCGCGAATCGTGCGATCGGCCAGCGGCCGGCGATAGGTCTTGTCGATATGAGCGCGGGCATGGTCGACGAGATGCATGTAATTGACGCCCGATGGGCAAGTCGTCATGCAGGCAAGGCATGAGAGGCACCGGTCGATATGCGTGACGATCTCCTTGTCGGCCGGCCGGTCGTTCTCCAGCATGTCCTTGATAAGATAGATGCGCCCGCGCGGGCTATCCAACTCGTTGCCCAGCGTCACATAGGTCGGACAAGTGGCCGTGCAGAAACCGCAATGCACGCATTTGCGCAGAATCTGTTCCGATTCGCGGGTTGCCGGATCGCTGAGCTGTTTCTCGGTAAAGTTGGTTTCCATCGTCTTGTGCGATCCCGCCAATAATTCATGAAGTGCCGGCCAGGCGGCCAGGCGTTCAATATGTGCTGGCCATGCGGCCCGGATTGAGAATGCCGTGCGGATCGAACTGGGCCTTCAGCCGCCCGGCGAGTGCCGCCAGCGGTGCCGGCTGCGGCTCGAACACCGGTATCGACGCACGGTCCTCACGGCTTGCTCGGATGAGCGTTGCATGCCCGCCGCCGAGCGCACGAATCGTCGCACGCAGCAGTTCGGCGCCGGGTTCGGCTTCCATGCGCAGCCAGACGAGCCCGCCCTGCCAGTCATAGAATGCATCAACGCCGACCCGCAGCCGCAAGGCACCGACGAGCTGGTGTCCCACCGACGGGGCGACGGCAACGCGCCAGACCGGGCGGGCCGTTCCATCGCAGAACGGCTCGACGTCGCGTATCTCGCGCCACAGCCGCTGCGATTCGTCCCCGTCAAGACGCTCGGCGGGGCCAAAAGGCTTCAAAAGTGCCGCCAGACGCGAAAAACGGTATTCGACCGACGGAGCAAAGCCTTCAAGGCGTAGCACCGTCGAAGATGCCGCCAATGCCTTGTCCAGAAACCGTCCCTTGACACTTTCCGGCAGATGGGCCGCAGACGCCACTTCGGCGCTCGATCCCATCGCAACCGCCATCGCCTCCGTCGCTTCACCATCGTCGAGGCCCGAAAGGACAAGCGTCGCTTCCGTCTCGGGACGCGGCATGACCTTCATGGTGACTTCGGTCATTGCGCCGAGGGTTCCCCATGAGCCGCACAGACCCTTGGACAGATCGTAGCCGGTGACGTTCTTGACGACCCGGCCGCCGGCCTTGACGATGTCGCCGCGCCCGGTGACGAACCGCATGCCCAGCACATGATCGCGCGCTGCCCCGGCCTTGAGACGCCGAGGACCGGACAGGTTTGACGCCGCCATGCCACCCAGCGTGCCGACGCCGGGTGGCTCGGCCAGAAGCGGCCCGTAGTCCATCGGCTCGAACTGGAATTGCTGACCGCGCTCGGCAAGCAGTGTCGACAGATCGGCGAGCGGAGTGCCAGCGCGCGCCGAGAGCACCAGTTCTTCGGGCTCATAGAGCGTGACGCCGGAAAGATCGGCAAGCGACAAGGTCTCGGCCGTCTGCATCGGCCGGCCGATGGCTCGCCTCGACCCATGCCCGACGATCTCCAGCGGCGCGCGCTCGGAAATCGCCCAGGCAACGGCATCGCGAACGCCGTCTTCCGTCGTGGGGCGCAGCATGGCGCTCGGCGCCGGTTCAATCACGGTCTGGTCGGACATCACTTGTCAGAATCTCGGAATATCGGGGAACGGCAGTTGGCCGCGATGGATATGCATGCGGCCCATTTCCGCGCAGTTCTTCAACTGCGGGAAAACCTTGCCGGGGTTCAGCAGATGCTTTTCGTCGAATGCGCATTTGACGCGCATCTGCTGATCAAGGTCGTCCTCGTTGAACATCTCGGGCATCAGATCGCGTTTTTCCACGCCGACGCCGTGCTCCCCCGTCAGAACCCCGCCGACAGCGACGCACAGTCTGAGGATATCGGCACCGAAGGCTTCCGCCGCGGCCAATTCGCCCGGCTTGTTGGCGTCATAGAGAATCAGCGGATGCAGGTTGCCGTCGCCCGCGTGAAAGACGTTGGCGACGCGCAGGCCGTGCTTTTCGGACAGCTCGCGCATCCCGGCGAGCACGCGTGGCAATTCCTTGCGGGGGATGGTCCCGTCCATGCAGAAATAGTCGGGCGAGATGCGACCGACCGCTGGAAAGGCTGCCTTGCGGCCTGCCCAGAATGTCGCCCGTTCGGCCTCCGACTGGGAGACCCTGAGGGTCGATGCGCCGTTGCGCGAGGCCATTGCCTCCACTTCGGCCAGAAGATGGTCGACCTCGGCCTCCGGTCCATCCAGTTCGACGATCAACAGCGCCTCGACATCGAGGGGATAATCGGCGTGCACGAAGTCCTCGGCGGCGTGGATCGCGGGACGGTCCATCATTTCCATACCGCCGGGTATAATTCCCGCGGCTATGATGTCGGCGACGCATTGTCCCGCTTCCTCGCTAGTCGGGAAGCCGACAAGGACCGCACGCGCCGTTTCCGGCTTCTGGAGAATGCGAACCGTGACCTCCGTGACGACGCCGAGCAGGCCTTCGGAGCCTGTCATCAGCGCCAGCAGATCGTAGCCTTCGGAATCGAGATGCTTTCCGCCGATGCGCACCACATCACCATCGATCAGCACCATCTCGAGACCGAGCACATTGTTGGTGGTGAGGCCGTATTTCAGGCTATGCACGCCGCCGGAATTTTCCGCGATGTTGCCGCCGATCGAACAGGCGATCTGCGACGACGGGTCCGGGGCGTAATAGAAGCCTTCCTCCTGGACGGCATGGGTGATGCCGAGGTTGGTCACGCCCGGCTGCACGACGACGGCCCGGTTCGGGTAGTCGATTTCCAGCACCTGATTAAATCGCGACATGACGAGAAGCACCGCGTCGCCGAGCGGCAACGCGCCACCGGACAGCGAGGTGCCTGCGCCCCTTGGGACAACGCGGATGCCGTATTTGTGACAGTAGGCAAGGACTCTACTGACCTGGTCGACGGTTTCCGGCAGCACGACGACCAGTGGCATCTGCCGGTAGGCTGTCAACGCGTCTGTCTCGAAGGCGCGCATCTCGTTCAGCGTATCGACGACACCCTCGCCGGGAACGATGTCCCTCAGGTCGGACACGATCGTTGCACGGCGCGCGACAACGCCTGAATCCTGCTCCGGCATCTTGAGCATCGTGGTGTCTCCTCCGTCGGTCATGGCCTGACTGGTGAAAATTTTTTACCAGATGACAGCCGCTCGCGACAATGTGTCTTTTGACTCATTTCATATCCGAGCGGTTTCATGCGAATTCATGACTAGCGTCGTGATCGGGCAAATCCAAGCAGGAGCCCCCGGCGTAAAGGGGATAGAGGGCAAGGCAATTCCATTGCAGACAGAGCCATGAACAATCTCGGCGATCTGGAAATCTTCGCCCGCGTGGTCGCTGCCGGCAGCATGTCGTCGGCAGGGCGCGAGCTTGGGCTCTCGCCGGCTGTCGTATCTAAAAGGCTGAGGCGGCTGGAGGATCGGCTGGGTACCCGGCTCTTGCAGCGCACCACGCGGCAAATATCCCTGACGGAGGCGGGCCATGGCTTCTACGAGCGCGTGATCGCCATTCTCGCTGGCATCGAGGAAGCGGAAGCCTTCGTGTCGCGGCGCTCGGCGCTGGCGCGCGGCACGCTGAAAGTGTCCGCGCCGACCTCTTTCGGACGGATGCACATTGCCCCGCATATCAATCGATTCATGCTGGCCAATCCGGATCTTGCCATAAATCTCGTGCTCAGCGACGATTTCGTCGACATCGTGGGAGACGGCTACGATGTGGCGCTTCGGATCGCAGAGCTTTCCGATTCGAGCCTCGTGGCCCGCAAGCTCGCGCCGGTAAAGCGTATCCTCTGCGCCTCGCCGCTCTATATCGCGCGCTGCGGCTTACCATCGACGATCGCCGATCTCGACGCACATCTATGCATCCCCTCGCACAACAGCGAACCATGGAGGTTGGACGGGACCGACGGGCCGCTGGTCTACCGGCCTTCGGGACCGCTGCTGACGAATTCGTCCGAAGTGGTACGGGAATGCGTCATCGGCGGCGTCGGCATCGCCTTGCGCTCGACATGGGACATCGGCGAAGAGCTTGCGGCCGGGAAACTGGTACGCGTGCTCCCGCAGTTCGAAGGATCGCGCAACGTGGCGGTCCATGCCGTCTATGCCAGCCGACGCTTCCTGCCGGCCAAGATCAGGGTATTCATCGACTTTCTCGCCGACCTTTTCGGACCAACACCCTACTGGGACAAGGGAACCGCGATCGAAAGCCGCGGCGACCACGCCATCGAGGCCGAACGCGATGCGGATGCCCGGCCAATCGACCCGGTCCTCTAGGCGTCCTTATGTTTGTGCAGGCCGCTCAAGGGCGGATTCATGCCCCTGCCCTGTCCTCTTCCTCGTGATGGCGGCGGATCCGACGGACGATCCACCAGATCGCGAGAACGGTGACAGGGACTGCGGCGCCCGTTGCGATCTCCGGCCGAAGCGGCAGCCCCCATTCGTAGAGCGCCTTTGCTAGATAGGACACAAGACCGACGACATAGTAGGAAATGGCCGCGACTGACAGGCCCTCCACCGTCTGTTGCAGCCGCAACTGAAGCTTGGCGCGCCGGTTCATCGATTGCAGCAGGGCGCTGTTCTGCTTTTCCAGTTCGACATCGATCCAGCTTCGCAGCAGCGTCGTGGCGCGGGCGAGCTTGCGGGACAGGTTGATCTGCCGTTCCTCGAGCGATCGGCATGTGCGCATGGCCGGCGCGATGCGCCGCCGCAGAAAGGTGCCCCAGGATTCGTAACCGGCTACGGGATGTTCCTTCAACGCATTCAACCGCTCTTCCACGATGCCGTCATAAGCGCGGGTGGCACCGAACCGGTAGAGGCCGGCCGCCGCATTGGCCTCCAATTCGGCGGCCAGGCCCGATATCCGCTCCAAAAGCGCATCGCTTTCCGCCCGCGCCTCCGAGCGCATACGCTGCGTGATCTCGGTCAGCCCGTCCTCGATCCGGCGGATTTCCGGCGAGAGCGACTGGGCGAGCGGCAGACCCAGCATGGCGAGAGTGCGGTAGGTCTCAACCTCCATAAGACGCTGCGACAACGCACCGGCGCGTGCCGGCGAGAGCCCGCGATCCAGTACGAGGATCCGTGTCAGACCGTCCTTGTCCTGACGAAAATCCGTGACGGCGGCGGCGCGGTCGTCCTCGACCAGCGAGTAGCAAAGGCTTGCCGGGTCGAAGATCGTGATCGCCCGCTCGGTCGCGTCGGTCCAGGGCCTAATTTCAAGCCGCACACCGGAGATGAGCGTGCCGGGCGGGTTGAAGCCGTCGCCGAAGGGATGGCCATCGATGGGGCCGCCGAATCGGCTCGGGACAGGCCCTTCCCAGGCATAGGTGGAAAATTCGGCATGGCGCTCCCAACGCAGCGTCCCGCGGCCCCAGGTCATCGCATGGTGACGCGCATCCTTCTGCGGCGCGGCCAGACCACGCATACGCGCGAGTTCACCGAGAACGGCCTGGTCGACACCCTGGCCACCATCGGTCATGAAGGCGAGCTGGACGATCAGCCGAGGCGCCTCGATCAGCGGCGATGGCCGAGCGTGAATTTCGCCGAGCGCCTTGGCGCGCTGATCGGCGACCGGAAAACCGAAACTGCCCTTGCCCACGTCGATCCGCCCACCTGCCTGATCCATTTCCTCCACTATGCTGTGCGCGCGGCCCGCCAGGCAAGTGCGACAGGCTGGCGCTGTGGGGCCCCGGCACCGCGCCGGGCGCAACTGGATAATATTATTGACCAGCTTTCGACCGAATTGATACGTTCGACCTGGCGGAAAAGACTGCCGTCTGGAGTTCAACGATGACAGCGGAGATCTTCGATCGCGTGGCGCACGGCCGAACGGCCGACGAAGTCGTGCTGCAGATCGAACGGCTCATTCTCGACAGCGTGCTGCGCGTCGGCGACAGGCTGCCGGGCGAGCGGGAATTGTCACGCCGCCTCGCGGTATCGCGGCCAATTCTTCGCGAGGCGTTGAAGGACCTCGAAGCACGCGGATTGCTGGTGACCCGACCTGGCGGGGGAACGCATGTCGCCGACATCATCGGGCAGGTCTTTGCCCGGCCGCTGATCGCGCTCATCGCCAAACACCGCAAGGCGACGCTGGACTATCTCGAATACCGCCGAGAGATCGAAGCGATGACGGCCTCGTTCGCCGCCCGACGTGCCACACCGGCCGACCGCGCGATGCTCACGACGGTAATCGATCGAATGCGTGCGGCTCACGAACGCGGCGACTTTGCCGAGGAAGCCGAACTGGACGTCGAGCTGCACAACGCCGTCGGCGAATGCGCGCACAACATCGTGCTTCTCCACACGCTTCGCTCATGCTACCGGCTGCTCAGCGACGGCGTCTTCTACAATCGCTCGCTGATCTACGGACTGCCCGGCGCACGGGAGAAGCTTCTCCAGCAGCATCTCGCGATCGCACAAGCTGTTGTTTCGGCCGATCCAAATGCGGCCCGCACGGCAGCGGAGGCGCATATCGATTTCGTGACGGCTGCGATGCATGAGGCCGAGCGCACCGGCGATTGGGAGCGTATCGCGCGTCTCAGGCTGCGCCAGCGCACCGGCCCCGTGGCCGGACACGACAGGGACGAAAATACGGAGGCGGCCGAGTGACAGGCGCACAAGAAACAAATGGCTCACCGCCGCATGTCGGCCTTTTCGTCACGTGTCTGGTCGACCTGTTCCGGCCGAGCGTCGGCTTTGCCAGCCTCAAACTGCTGGAAAATGCCGGCTGCAAGGTGGATGTTCCCAACGCGCAGACCTGCTGCGGCCAGCCGGCCTACAACTCGGGTGACCGAAAGGACACGCGCGCGATCGCCGAGCAGGTCATCGAGGCATTCGAAGCGTTCGACTATGTGGTGGCGCCTTCAGGCTCATGCGCCTCGATGCTGCGCAAGCATTACCCCGGCCTTTTCGACGGGGACCCGAAATGGCAGGCGCGCGCGCAGAGCTTTGCCGCCAAGTGCCACGAACTCGTATCCTTTCTGACCGACGTGATGGGCGTTTCGTCCGTCGACGCGCGGCTCGAAGCGTCGGTGACCTATCACGACTCATGCTCGGGGCTGCGCGAACTCGGCGTCAAGGCGCAGCCGAGGGCGCTGCTGGCCTCGATGAACGGCATCCAGCTGAAGGAGATGGGCGACAGCGAAGTGTGCTGCGGGTTCGGCGGGACATTCTGCGTGAAGTATCCCGACATCTCCAACCATATCGTGGGCAAGAAGACCGCCAACATCGAGGCCGCAGAAACGGATCTGCTGCTTGCCGGCGACATGGGATGCCTGATGAACATGGCGGGCAAGCTGCGCCGCCAGGGCGCCGCAACCGAGGTCCGCCACGTCGCGGAGGTGCTGGCCGGGCTGACCGACACACCGCCGATCGCCGGCAGGGCCAAATAGGAACGCGCGATGCAACTTACGTCCCACAAGTTCAAGAGCCATGTGAGCAAGGCGCTGGTCGACGCGCAACTGCAAAAGGCGCTCGGCAATGTCGAGAAGGGTTTCATCGACAAGCGGGCCAAGGCCGCGGGCGCGCTGCCGGAATTCGAGAGCCTGCGCGACAACGCCAAGGCGATCAAGGATCACACGCTCGCCAATCTCGACCTCTACCTGGAAACCTATGAAGCGCGGGTGACTGCGGCGGGCGGAACGGTCCATTGGGCCGAAACGGCGGCCGATGCGCGCAACATCGTGCTCGACATCTGCAAACGGCGTGGCGCGCGCACGGTGACCAAGGGCAAGTCGATGATCACCGAGGAGATCGGACTCAACGATTTTCTCTCGCAGCACGACATCGAGCCGGTGGAGACCGACCTCGGCGAATACATCATTCAATTGCGGGGCGAGCATCCGAGCCACATCATCGCGCCGGCCGTTCACCTCAACAAGGACCAGGTCGAGGGCGATTTCCGGCGCGTGCACACGCATCTGCCCGAGTTCAGGGACCTGACGGAACCAACGGCGCTCCTGTCGGAAGCGCGGGAGGTGCTGCGCCAGCGCTATTTCGAGGCGGATGTCGGGATCACCGGAGCCAACTTCCTCGTTGCCGAGACGGGTTCGTCAGTGATCGTGACCAATGAAGGCAATGGCGACCTCACCCAGACGCTCGGCAAGGTGCATGTCGTCGTTGCGTCGATCGAAAAGATCGTGCCGACGCTTGAGGACACGAGCCAGATTCTGAGGGTGCTCGCCCGATCGGCGACCGGTCAGGACATGTCCGTCTACACCACCTTCTCGACCGGCCCAAAGAGACCCGACGACCCGGACGGGCCGGAGGAATACCACGTCATCCTGCTCGACAACGGGCGCTCATCGATGCTGGGCACCGAATATCAGGACATGCTGCGCTGCATTCGCTGCGGTGCCTGCATGAACCACTGCCCCGTTTACCATGCCGTGGGCGGTCACGCCTACGGGTCGGTCTATCCCGGTCCGATGGGCGCGGTGCTGACCCCCTCGCTCAACGGCATCGACAAGGCCGGACATCTGCCCAATGCCTCGACGTTCTGCGGGCGGTGCGAGGCGGTCTGCCCGATGCGCATTCCGCTGCCGAAGATGATGCGGCACTGGCGCGAGCAGGAATTCGAAAAGCACCTGAGCGCCAGGGCAAGCCGCTACGGCCTTGGCCTTTGGGCCTTCTTCGCCCGCCGGCCAAAGCTCTACAGGGCAGCCGTATCGCTCGCCATGCCGCTGCTTTCACGTCTTGCGGGCAAGCGGCACCGCCTGGGCGCCCTGCCGCTTGCGGGCGGATGGACGGACCACCGCGACCTGCCGGCGCCGGAGGGCCCGACATTCATGCAGCAATACCGAAAACACCAGGCATCGCATCGACCATGACGGCAAAGCACAATATCCTGACCCGCGTGCGCACCGCGCTTGGCTCCCAAGGCGAGGCTGCCGGTCGTCGCGAGGTGGTGGAGGCCCGGCTTTCTGGGGCGCCGCGCGGGATCGTGCCGCAGCGCGGACAATTGCCGCGCAACGAGCGGATTGATCTTTTCCGGGCGCAGGCCGAAAGCGTCAATGCGACGGTCGAGACCGTGGGCGACTACAGCGAATTGCCGCACAGCGTCAGCCGTTATCTGCGCGAGCGCAACCTGCCGGCCGCGATCCGGATGGGTGACGACGCACGGCTCGGCGCGGCGGACTGGCTGAGCGAGCGCACGCTGGAGATCCTCAAGGGGCCCACCGACGGCAGCGACATGGCAGGGCTGAGCCACGCCTTCGCCGCCGTGGCTGAAACGGGAACGCTCGCCCTCACTGCCGGCGGCGACAACCCGACCACGCTGAATTTCCTGCCCGAGTACCACATCGTCGTGATCCATGCGGATGACGTCGAGGGTGACATGGAGAGCATCTGGGACCGCGTGAGGACGCGTTTTGGCAAGGGCGAGATGTCGCGCGTCGTCAACTTCGTGACGGGTCCCTCGCGCTCCGGTGACATCGAGCAGAAGATTCTGCTCGGGGCGCACGGCCCGAGGGCGCTTCACATCGTTGTGGTCGATCCGGCCAAAGACCGGTGACGATCGAACTTTCAGAGGCCCGCGCGCCTCCGGGGATGCGCATCTACGCCATTGGCGACGTTCATGGCTATGCCGACCTCCTACGCGCCATGCATGAGCGCATCGCGGCAGATCTCGCCGCACGACCGGTCGCCGACTGGCGCATCGTCCATGTCGGCGACTATGTCGACCGCGGCCCCGACGCGAAGGGAGTCATCGATTTCCTTCTGAGACGGCTTGCCGAGGATGACCGGATCATCGCTCTGCGCGGCAATCACGATCAGGGCATGATCGACTTCCTGCAGGAGCCCCAGCCAATCAGCGTCTTCGCGCACAATGGCGGCGAGACAACCGCGCGTTCCTATGGCGTGGAACTGGAATTGGCGCCGGGACCCGCGTTCGAGCGAACCGCCCGGCTTTTTCGCGCGGCCGTACCAGCCATTCACGCGCGCTTTCTTGCCGAGCGACCCTTCTCTGCCTCGTTTGGCGATTATTTCTTCTGTCATGCGGGCATCGAACCGGGCGTTGCGCTTTCCAAGCAATCGCCCCGCGCCCTGATGTGGATACGCGACGCATTTCTCGACTGGACCGGCCCGCACCCCAAGATCGTCGTGCACGGTCACACACCTCAGCCCGCGGTCGACTTCAGAGCGAACCGGATCAATATCGACACCGGCGTCTATATCCGCGAGTCCCTGGCGGGGCTGGTGCTCGAAGACGACCGCAGGGACGTCATCACGGTTTCGCGCTGAAACTGCTTCAGGCTGGCGCTCTGAGGGTTGCATTCATCAGCGTGCAATGGCTTGATGTGGCCGATCTTCACAATTCATCCCGCGAGCGCACCCATGCCCGTTTCATTCGAGACGTTGTTGGCCTTCGCCATGGCCAGCTTTCTGCTGATCATCATTCCCGGACCGACCGTCATCACCGTCGTGACGCAGGCCTTCGTCCATGGCCGGCGCGTCGCACTCGCCAGCGTTCTTGGGGTCGGTCTCGGCGATCTGGGCGCGGCAACACTGTCGGTCATCGGCGTTGGCGCACTTCTTGCGACGTCGGCTGCCGTCTTCACGGCGGTGAAGTGGCTGGGTGCCGGCTACCTGATCTATCTCGGCATCCGCATGTGGCGCAGCCGGGCCCCCTCTCCGGCCTTCGATGCCGTCCATGACACCCCATCGGACGCATCCAGCAGCCGGCTGCGGCTGATGCGCGAGGCGTTCCTCGTCACCCTCTTCAATCCAAAGGGAATCATCTTCTTCGTCGCCTTCCTGCCGCAGTTCATCGAGACGAGCCGTGCCTTCGCGCCACAGGCTGCCATGCTTGTCGCGACGTTCGTGCTCATCGCGATGGCCAACATCTACGGCTATATCCTGCTTGCCAACCGCGCCCGCGATGCCATCGCCCGTCCCGGTGTCCTGCGGGTCATCACGCGCTCGGGCGGTGCGATGCTGGTCATGGCGGGCGTGACCACACTGCTGACCAACCGCGCCTGAGACGATCTTCATGGCGCTGCAGAACCGGGTCGATCCCTTCGGCATGATCCATGCATCGCCGGCACGCGGCATGTTCATGGGCAATCGCGGAGGACGGATCCATGAACCGGACAGCCGCCGGTTGACGGCGCGGCGCTGGGCCTCCAAGGCCTGGATCATCTGCCTCCTGGACTTCCATGGACGCAGCCGCACCGTCATGGGGCCCACCGGCTACACCGAACTCTTCTTTCTGGATGAAGCGACTGCCCTTGCCGCCGGCCATCGTCCGTGTTTCGAATGCCAGAGGACAAGAGCAAAGGCTTTTGCCGACGCATTTCGATCAGGCAACGACCTTGATGGCGCGCTTGCCGGCCAGATCGACAGCAGACTGCACTGCGAACGCACAGCGGCCGGCCACGAACCGGCCGCCATTGACGCAAGGGCCGCCGAGAAATTGCCGGATGGGTCAATGATCGGATGCGAACGGGAAACGTATCTGGTGATCGGCGGGCGTTTTCGGCGATGGTCGTTTCATGGCTACGACGATGCAGACGTCCGGCCGACCGGCCTAACCGTCATGCTGACCCCGCCATCCACCGTGGCGGCGCTGCGCGCCGGCTATCATCCGGCGCTGCACGAGACCGCTGTCGTTAGTTGAGACGCTTGGCCATGTAGACCCGGTCCAGGCCCTTTTCGCGTATCCGGTGTGTTTCGCTATAGCCCAGCCGCTGATAGATCGCCTGGTTTTCCGTCATGGCGACGTGCGTGTAGAGGCGGATTTCCGGCAGGTCGCGGTCGATTGCCACAAATTCGGCGAAGGCCATCAGCCGCTTGCCTATGCCCTCGCCCTGCCGGGTCGGATGCACCGCCACGTTGTCGAGCAGAAGATGTCCATCCCCTTCGAGCAGCACGACAAGGCCGGCAAGGCCTTTTTCATCGTGAGCGAGCCAGAGGGCATTTGCGGCGATGTGGGCGGCATAATCGTCCAGCATCGGACCCGGCGGCCTGCCGATGCGCGCGACATAGTGATGGTATGCTGCCTCGACGAGTGCCTCGACGGCGGCGCGGTCCTGCGTGGCGGCCGGCGTTATCTTCAGGTCGATCATCAGCCAAGACTGCAGCCCTGACGCCGTGCGGTCAAATCACGGCGGTCCTTCTTGTCAGTCGGCAGCATCTCGTGCATCCCATTCGCATGCGAGCGAACTTCAAGATGCAGCGTGTATTCGTCGGTGCCGAACTGTCTGAAGGGCAGGCTGTCGAACTCGACAAGGACCAGCTCAACTATCTTTCCAATGTGATGCGCCTTTCCGACGGTGCGGAGCTCCTGGCCTTCAACGGTGCCGACGGCGAATGGCTGGTCCGGCTGTCACAGGCAAGCCGCAAGCGCGGCGCGCTCGTGCCCGTTGAGAAGACACGAACGCAGCCTGCGCCATGCGACCTTCACTATGTCTTCGCGCCCCTGAAACAGGGTCGGCTCGACTATATGGTGCAGAAGGCCGTGGAGATGGGTGCGGGTGTGTTGCAGCCGGTCCTGACCCACCACACACAGGTCACACGCGTAAACCTCGACCGTGTGACCGCCAATGCGCGCGAGGCCGCCGAACAATGCGGCATCCTCAGCCTGCCCACCGTTCGCGAGCCGGTGAAACTCGAACACCTCCTAGCCGACTGGCCCGAGGCCCGCCGCCTGATCTTTTGCGACGAGGCGGACGATACCACAAATCCGCTCGGCATACTGGAAGCTATCGAGGATGCACAGTTGGGCGTACTGATCGGCCCCGAGGGCGGATTTTCGCACGAAGAGCGCGCGATGCTCAACGCTCTGCCCTTCGTCACTGCAATCCCGCTCGGCCCGCGAATCCTGCGCGCCGATACAGCCGCTGTCGCGGCCATGGCGATCGTTCAGGCGACGCTCGGAGACTGGCGCACGGATTAGGGTTTGTCGCGAACAAATAACGTTGACGAGACGTTCAACGATTTTCGCTTGCGCGGCGCGCGCCTTATGGTCCAAGCAACGGGCGAATGAGACGGCCTGCAAACCGACGGGCCATAGCACTATTGTCTTGTCGTTCAAACGCCAGCTCTGCCGTTATCGGTAGGCCGCGCATGAATGGTGAGAAGGCCGACCGGAAACTGCATGGCACGCGACACGACCGATCTCACCCCGATTACCTCCAAGAACGAACTCGTTGCCTATCTCGAAGCCGGCTCGAAGCCGGAAGCGGATTTTCGTATCGGGACGGAACACGAAAAGTTTGCCTTCTTCGTTGGGGACAAGGCCCCTGTTCCCTATGACGGCGAACGCAGCATCAGGGCACTGCTTGAAGGCATGGCCCGGATGCTCGGCTGGGAGCCGATCATGGATGCCGGCCGGATCATCGGGCTCGTCGAACCGACGGGACAAGGCGCGATCTCGCTGGAACCTGGCGGACAGTTCGAGCTTTCCGGCGCACCGCTGGAAACCATCCACCAGACCTGCCGCGAGTCGAACGCCCACCTTGCGCAGCTGCGGGAAATCGCCGAACCGCTGGGCATTCATTTCCTCGGGCTTGGCGGCAGTCCGACATGGTCTCTGGCAGAGACACCCCGCATGCCCAAGTCGCGTTACGAGATCATGACCAACTACATGCCGAAGGTCGGTCGCCAGGGTCTCGACATGATGTATCGGACCTGCACGATCCAGGTAAACCTCGATTTTTCCAGCGAGGCCGACATGGTGCGCAAGATGCGCGTCTCGACCAAGCTGCAGCCTGTCGCGACCGCCCTTTTCGCGAACTCTCCCTTTACCGAAGGCAAGCCGAACGGACTGCTGTCGTGGCGCGGGGACATATGGCGCGACACGGACAACCAGCGGGCCGGTCTGCACGCCTTCATGATGGAAGACGGCTTCGGGTTCGAGCCCTATGTCGATTGGGCGCTGGACGTTCCGATGTACTTCGTGACCCGCGGCGGCAAGTACCACGACTGCACGCATGTGACGTTCCGCCAGTTCATGGATGGAGCTCTCAAGGACGCGCTGCCGGATGGCCTGCCGACGATGGGCGACTGGACCAACCACCTGTCGACCCTCTTTCCTGACGTGCGGCTCAAGCGTTTCCTGGAGATGCGGGGCGCTGACGGCGGGCCTTGGCGCAAGATCTGCGCACTTCCGGCCTTTTGGGTCGGACTTCTCTACAGCCCGGCAGCGCTCGACGCGGCCGACGCTCTCACCCGACACTGGACATTTGCGGACGTCAACGCCCTGCGCGATGCGGTTCCCACCGATGGACTGAATGCATCGGTGGCCGGTCAATCACTGCACCAATTGTGCCGCGACCTTCTGGGCATCGCGCATGAGGGCCTCAGAGACCGCGGACGGCTCAACGAAGACGGCAATGACGAAACGCATTTCCTGGCGCCCCTGGAAGAGATCGTGGCGCGCGGCCAGACGGCAGCTGAGGAAATGCTGGCGCTTTATCACGGGCGCTGGAACGGCTCGGTCGAACCGGTCTTCGACGAGTACGCCTACTAGGCCGCTTGCGCCCGCCAGCGTGAAACGGTCTGACCGCGATCGTTTCGTTCATCCCGTCATCGGCCTATAGTCTTTCCACAGCTCAGCGGGAGGACAGACGATGCTGCCGATCTACGACATGATTCGCCAGGCACAACAGGGCGAGGCCCTGCGCCAGATGGGACGACAGTTCGGTCTGGACGATCGCCAGATGGCCGATGCGATCGCCGCGCTCGCGCCAGCCTTTTCTGCCGGATTGAAACGCAACACCGCCGCGCCTCAGCCGATGGCGGACTTTCTGTCCGCATTGGCAGAGGGACACCATCGCCGGTATTTCGAGGATGTTCAGTCAGCCTTCACGCCGCAAGCGATCAGCGAGGGCAACGGCATCCTGGGGCACCTCTTCGGTTCGAAAGACCTCAGCCGCCAGATCGCCGCCCAGGCCGCGCAGGCGACCGGCATCGGACCGGAGGCGCTGAAGGCGATGCTGCCCGTCGTGGCCAATGTGCTGATGGGTGGCCTTTTCAAACAGGCGATGGGTGAGGCAAGCGAACCATCGGCGTCGGCTCCGCCGCAATCGGGCAACGTCATCGGCGACATCTTGAAGCAGATGATCCGCTATCAGGCGAGTGGACGGACGGACCTGCCTGAAAAACCAAAGCCCTCGCCCTTCCCCAACCCCTTTGCCGAGATGATGGATGCCATGTTCGCCGCGCCACGCGACGCCTCCGATGGGGCACCCGCTGGCAATCCCCGCGCAGGCGATGCAGTGTTCGGACAGATGTTCGAAGCGGGGCGCGAGGTTCAGGCAGGCTATCAGAAGTCGATGGAAGCGATCGTCAACCAGTATCTGGAAGGCATGCAGCGGCATCGGTGATCGAAAAGGGCATGCCCCACGCGGCAGGGCGGCGCAGGGCATGCGAGGGGCGCGATCACAGAGGGCTCGACGATCGCGCCGGGGAAACGCCTGAATGTCAGCCAAGGCGGCGCAGGTGCGACCGCCGCTGCCAGGCCGACCGCGTCAGTTGCGTGGAGGGATCGGCGTACCACGGGGTTGCCAGCGATCGGTCGACGTCTTCACGTGTCAGGCCGATGTCAGCCAGTTGGTCTTCGGTAAAGTCTTCAAGGTTCATGACCTCGCGCCGATTGCGCAGCGCGCGCAGGAGCACCAGAAGACGCACGCCGAGCGCTTTCGCGAAGATCGCGAACGTGATCCGGGCGGGGGCGATATCGAGGTCGGGGCGGGTATCGATCGTCTTCATGGCATTGCTCCTTCGCGCCGGTTTCCATCCGGCGCCGTGACAGAGAGCGTTCAGGCTGGCGAAGGCACGTGCTCTCGTGATGCCTTCCCCCACTTCCCGCCAGCGCGCAGGCTGACGCCCCCGGCGACCTCAAAGGCGACGGGCACGAGCTTTGCGAGACGCATTTCTGCGGAAGTGAACAGGCTGGTGATCGCAGAAATTCATTGATCGTTCCAGCGAATGTTTCTAATGATAAGCATCAATATTCATGATGGTGTTGCCATGCCCGCGCCGCTCGATATCGATCAGCTCAGAACCTTCGCCGCCATTGTCGATGCCGGATCATTCACCCGGGCCGCCGAAAGCGTGCACAAGACGCAATCGGCGGTATCGATGCAGATGCGGCGACTGGAGGAGCGGATCGGCAAACCGCTTTTCGTCAAGGATGGGCGCTCCAACCGGCTCACCGAAGACGGTGAAAAGCTGCTGGTGTATGCGCGGCGCATGTTGCGGCTCAATGAAGAGACGCTGGCGGCGTTCGACGAGAATCGCCTCGAAGGCCTGATACGGATCGGCACGCCAGACGATTATGCCGACCGCTACCTTCCCGAGATCATCGCGCGGTTCGCCAAATCGAACCCGAATGTCGAGCTTTATATCGTGTGCGAGTCTTCAAACGACCTCGGCGAGAAAATGGCGCGCGGTGAACTCGATATCGCGCTTGTCACCCACAATCCGCGGCTTCGTCAGTCGGAGGTGGTGCGGACCGAACCACTCTACTGGGTCACCTCGGCCAGCCACACGGCGCATGAGACGACGCCGCTGCCGCTCGCCGTCGGCCGCCGCAATTGCCAGTGGCGACAGTTGGCCTGCGCCGCGCTCGACTCGGTCGACCGCGAATATCAGATCCTGTTCACGAGTTGGTCCTCGACAGTCGTGGCGTCGGCTGTGCTTGCGGGCCTTGCGGTCTCGTTGCTTCCGGAAGCCGCGCTTCGCCCCGGCATGCGCATTCTTTCGCCCGCCGACGGCTTTCCGCCCCTTGCACCGGCCCAGATCGGCATCATGCGCCGGCCGGGCGTGCCGGCATCGCTGATGAACGCCATCACGCAGCATATCTCCGCCAGCCTCGACAACATCACGCCGATGCCGATCGCGGCAAAGGAAGAGGTCGATCCGGGATACCAACCGCTGCGTAGCGCGCGTCTTCGCCCTGGACACATGATGCCGGGCTGGTGATCGGTCTTGACCGGCCGGCAGCGAACGGGCGCAATGACGCGATGACCGACTTCTTTTCGAGCGATTCGCCGGCGTCCGCGCCGGTCTCCAACATCACCGAATACTCCGTCAGCGAGATTTCCGGCTCCATCAAGCGCACGGTGGAGGACGCGTTCGGCCATGTCCGCATCCGCGGTGAGATTTCCGGCTATCGGGGGCCGCATTCCTCGGGTCACGCCTATTTCGCGATGAAGGACGACCGCGCACGGATCGAGGCGGTGATTTGGCGTGGAGCGTTTTCCAAGCTGAAGTTCAAGCCCGAAGAAGGCATGGAAATGATCGCGACCGGCAAGGTCACGACCTATCCAGGCTCGTCGAAATACCAGATCGTCATTGAGTCACTGGAACCGGCCGGCGCCGGTGCGCTGATGGCATTACTGGAGGAGCGCCGCAAGACGCTGGCCGGTGAAGGCCTGTTCGACGAAGACCGCAAGAAGCCTCTGCCCTTCATGCCGAAAGTGATCGGGGTCGTGACCTCCCCGACCGGCGCCGTGATCCGCGATATCCTGCATCGAATAAGGGACCGGTTTCCGGTGCATGTCGTCGTCTGGCCGGTGCGCGTTCAGGGCGAGACGACCGGCATGGAGGTGGCAAACGCCATTCACGGCTTCAACGCGCTGGCTGTCGACGGCCCGATCGCCCGGCCCGATCTGATCATCGTCGCGCGCGGGGGCGGCAGTCTGGAGGACCTGTGGGGCTTCAATGACGAAGCTGCCGTAAGGGCCGCCGCGGCCTCTGCCATCCCGCTGATTTCAGCCGTTGGCCATGAGACCGACTGGACGCTGATCGACCATGCTGCGGACCGCCGGGCGCCGACACCGACCGGAGCTGCGGAAATGGCCGTGCCCGTCCGCGCAGATCTTGAGGCGGCCCTTGCGCAGTATGGCGCCCGCCTTGCTGGCTGCGTGTCGCGCCATCTCGACCAACGCCGCCAGTCATTGCGGCAGACAGCCCGCGCCCTTCCCTCCATCGACATGCTCTTCGCCCTGCCACGGCGCCGTTTCGACGAAGCGGCGGGCAAACTGGGCCGGGCGCTCGAACTCAACACGCTCAACAAGCGTCGCGCCTTCGAGGCGCGTGCGGCGCAATTGACGCCGGGCGCACTGGAAACCCGGTTGCGGGACAGGGGCCGGCGCGTGCTCGACCTGGCCGTCCGGGCAGAGCGCATCGTCGAGCGCCGGCTCGACCGCGCGGGCGCCGACATGCGGCGCCTTGGTTCGCAATTGACGCTGCGGCCAGCGCAAATCCGGATAGAGCGCGCCCGTGAAACGATCGCCGCGCGCGCGCTGCGCGGCGACCGGGCAATGGAGCGACTCTTCGAAAGACGGCGCAGCCTGATGGGCGAACAGATACGAGTCCTCGCATCCCTCGATTACAAGAACGTGTTGAAGCGCGGTTATGCGATCGTCCGCGATGAAAGCGGCCGTCCTGTCCCCCTCGCCAGCCAGATCGAAGCTGACTCGCCCGTTTCGCTGCAGTTTTCGGACGGAACGATTCAGGCACAGACGCTGGGTGCGGACGGCACGGGCGGCGAAAAAGCCAGACCGAAGCGAGCAAAGCCGAGCAAGCCTGTGCAGGGCTCGCTGTTCTGAAGAACCGGAACGCGGCTTCTGCCATTGCACCTTCCGGCGCACGCGCTACCCTTGCCATGATCCAGCAACATCCGAGTATCGTCCATGATCCCAACCCCCTATCTTCTTTTCCTCGGCGACGCTGCCGATCCTCTGGCAGCCAAGGTGGCGCAAGGCATTCGTGACTGGCGGCCCGACTATGCAGTCGGGCAGTTGAGGCTCGAAGGCTGCAAGGCGGATCTGAAACTCAAGGACATGACGATCGACGAGGCCGTTGCAGCCGGCGTGAAGACAATGGTGGTCGGGGTCGCCAACCGCGGCGGTGTGATCTCCAAATCATGGCTCTCCGTGCTGTCGGAGGCACTTGAGGCCGGGCTCGATCTCGCTTCGGGACTTCACAATCTGCTGCGAGACGAACCGGAGCTGGTGCGGCTGGCTGAAAAGCATGGGCGCACTTTGCACGATGTCCGTGTCCCGACCGTAAAATATCCGATCGCCAATGGCGAAAAGCGCACGGGCAAACGTTGCCTGGCCGTCGGCACCGATTGCTCGGTCGGCAAGATGTACACGGCGCTCGCCATGGAACGGGCGATGGCCAAGCAGGGCATGAAGGCAACGTTCCGCGCCACCGGCCAGACCGGCATACTCATCACGGGCGAAGGCGTGCCGCTCGATGCGGTGATCGCCGACTTCATGGCAGGCAGCATCGAATGGCTGACGCCGGACAATGACGATGATCACTTGGATATCATCGAGGGACAGGGCAGCCTCTTCCATCCCTCGTTCTCAGGCGTCACCCTTGCGCTGATCCACGGCGGCGCCCCGGATGCGCTGGTGCTCTGCCACGAACCGACACGAACGCATATGCGCGGCCTGCCCGGCTATTCGCTGCCCTCGCTGGAAGACCTGCACGACACGGCGCTGGCGATGGCCCGGATTGTCAACCCGGCATGCCGGGTCACCGGCATATCCGTCAACACGGCCGCGCTTGACGATGACGAAGCCCACACGCTGGTCAAGGACATCGAGGCGCGGATGAACCTTCCCACGGTCGATCCCTACCGGCACGGAGCCGAGCGGCTCGTCGAAGCGCTGGCGAGCGGACGGAACTGATGACGCGCCTTGAACTCAGCGCCGATTCCTTCGCGTTGAAAGACGTCTTCACCATCTCTCGCGGATCGCGGACCCATGCGCGGGTGGTGACGGCGCGACTGTCGAGGGACGGTGTCACGGGCCGCGGCGAGTGCGTGCCTTACGCGCGCTATGACGAGACCGTCGACGGCGTGATGGCCAATCTGGAGGGTGTTGCGGATGACATCGCCGCGGGGCGGCTCGATCGCCTCGGCCTGCAGGACCGCCTGCCGGGCGGCGCTGCGCGCAACGCCCTCGACTGCGCCTTCTGGGACCTGGAAGCCAAGATCAGCGGCAAGCCGGTGCATGTTCTGGCTGGCCTTTCGGCGCCGAAACCTGTGACCACCGCCTTCACACTATCGCTGGCCGACGCACAGACCATGCGCGCGAAAGCTGCCGAAAGCGCGGACCGCCCTCTCCTGAAGCTGAAGCTTGGCGGCGAAGGCGACATCGCGCGGCTGGAAGCGGTTCGGGCGGGCGCGCCCGCTTCGACGATCGTGGTCGACGCCAACGAAGCCTGGACCACCGATCTTTACGAGGAGATCGCCCCGCATCTCATCAAGCTCGGCGTGGCCATGGTCGAGCAACCGCTGCCGGCCGGCGCCGATGAGGCACTGGCCGAGATCGCCCGTCCGCTCCCGGTCTGCGCCGACGAGAGTTGCCACGACCGCACCTCGCTCGCCGCACTCAAGGGGCGCTATGACATGGTGAACATCAAGCTCGACAAGACGGGCGGCCTGACCGAGGCGCTAGCCATGAAGCGTGAGGCCCAGGCGGCGGGCTTCTCGATCATGAGCGGTTGCATGGTCGGCTCGTCACTCGCGATGGCACCGGCATTTCTGGTTGCCCAGGACGTTGCCTTCGTCGATCTCGACGGCCCACTGCTGCTGGCCGAGGACCGGGACTGCGCGATCCGATATGACGGCTCGATCATGCATCCACCAGACTCGGATTTGTGGGGTTGAAGCCTGATCCGAGAGTCGATCGAGCGGATCATCCACACATTCGAAATGCTGCGGCGCAATAATTTCGACCGATTAAATCGACAGATGCTTCAAGCTTGAAATTTTCTTGCGACCTTCCTTTACGTTATCTTCATTCGCCACAAAATCCGGCCTGATTCCCGTTGCATTTCGCCGGACTTTGGCGTTTGCTCGTTGCCGGAACGCTGCCAAGCGGCCGTTTTCTCCACCGGAACGACACTGTTCAGGCGTTCAAAAAACACTTCTACCCAACCAAACAGGGGAACGTATCCATGAGGAATCTCAAAACGCTGATGGCAACGACCATGCTCGTGGCCTGCTTCGGTGCTGCAGCCCAGGCAAAGACGCTCGTCTATTGCTCGGAAGGCTCGCCCGAGGGCTTCGATCCGGCACTTTACACGGCCGGTACGACATTCGATGCTTCGGCCCACCCGATCTACAACCGTCTTCTCGAATTCAAGAAGGGCACGACCGAGACCGAGCCGGGCCTTGCAGAGAGCTGGGAAGTCTCGGAAGACGGCCTGGAATACACCTTCACGCTGCGTGAAGGCGTGAAGTTCCACTCCAATGATGCCTTCACGCCGAGCCGCGATTTCAATGCGGACGACGTGGTCTTCTCGTTCGAGCGTCAGTTCGACGAAGAAAACGCCTATAACGCTTATGTTTCCGGCGCGTCTTGGGAATACTACAATTCCATGTCGATGCCGGACCTCGTCGAATCCATCGAGAAGGTGGACGACATGACGGTGAAGTTCACGCTGTCCGAGCCGAATGCACCGTTCCTGGCCAACCTCGCCATGCCCTTCGCTTCGATCATGTCGAAGGAATATGCCGATCAGTTGCAGGAAGCCGGCACGCCCGAGCAGTTGAACCAGGCGCCAATCGGCACCGGCCCGTTCGAGTTTGTCGCCTACCAGACCGACGCGACGATCCGTTACCAGTCGTTCGACGACTATTGGAACGGCGTTGAAGCGATCGACGATCTCGTTTTTGCGATCACGACCGACGCTTCCGTCCGCCAGCAGCGCCTTGTCGCCGGTGAATGCCACGTCATGGCCTATCCGAACCCGGCCGACGTCGCCAGCCTGCAGGAGAACCCGGACCTGACGGTCATGGAGCAGGAAGGCCTCAATGTGGGCTATTTCGCCTACAACACGCAGCAGGAGCCTTTCGACGATCCTGCCGTTCGCCGCGCGCTGAACATGGCGATCAACAAGCAGGCCATCATCGACGCCGTCTATCAGGGCGCCGGCACCGTGGCCAAGGCACCGATCCCGCCGACGATGTGGTCGTACAACGACAATCTCGTCGATGACGAATACGATTCCGAAGCTGCGCAGGCCGCGCTCGAGGAAGCTGGCGTCACCGACCTGTCGATGAAGATCTGGGCGATGCCGGTCTCGCGTCCGTACAACCCGAACGCACGCCGCATGGCCGAGCTCATCCAGGCCGACTTCGACCGCATCGGCGTCGATGTCGAGATCGTGTCCTACGAATGGGGCGAGTATCTGGAACGGTCTTCGGCGGAAGACCGCGATGGTGCCGTTCTGCTCGGCTGGACGGGCGACAACGGTGACCCGGACAACTTCCTCGCCGTCCTGCTCGGCTGCGACGCGGTCGGCGGCGCCAACCGTGCACAGTGGTGCAACGAGGAGTTCGACAAGCTGGTCCAGGATGCCAAGTCGCTGGAATCCCAGGAAGAACGTGCCGAGCTCTACATGCAGGCTCAGGAAATCTTCAAGGAAGAGGCTCCCTGGGCGACCATCGCTCACTCGATCGTCTACGTTCCGATGCAGAGTTCCGTCAGCGGCTTTGTCCAGAGCCCGCTCGGCGACATGACGTTCGACGGCGTCGACATCGCGGAATAGTACGTTTCAACATCAATAAGGGTGCCGGGGGTGACATGCGTCGCCCCCGGTGTTTGCCATGTTTCGCTTCGCACTTTCCCGTCTGGCGCTGATCGTCCCGACCTTCATCGGGGTCTCGATCGTCGCCTTCGCCTTCATCAGGTTGTTGCCTGGCGATCCGATCATGCTGCTCGCCGGCGAGCGGGGAATGAGCGCGGAGCGCTATGCGGAATTGCAGGCCGAGATGGGGTTCGATCGTCCGATCGTGGCCCAGTATTTCGATTATCTGCTCGGCCTCTTCCAAGGTGACCTCGGCACGTCCATCGTGACCAAGCGGCCGGTTCTCGAAGAGTTCTTCACGTTGTTTCCGGCAACGATCGAGCTGGCCTTCTGTGCCATCGTCCTTGCCACGACGATCGGCATACCGCTCGGCGTTCTGGCGGCGGTGAAGCGCGGATCGTGGATCGACCAGACGGTCATGGGAACAGCGCTCGTCGGCTACTCCATGCCGATCTTCTGGTGGGGTCTTCTGCTCATCATCCTGTTCTCCGGCACGCTCGGCTGGACGCCCGTATCCGGTCGAATCTCGCTGATGTATTTCTTTCCTCCCGTTACGGGCTTCATGCTGATCGACAGCCTGCTTTCCGGACAGGAAGGCGCCTTCACGTCGGCACTCAGCCATCTCATTTTGCCGACCGTGGTGCTGGCGACCATTCCGCTGGCCGTCATCGCGCGCCAAACCCGCTCGGCGATGCTTGAGGTGCTTGGCGAGGATTATGTTCGCACGGCGCGCTCCAAGGGCCTTTCGCCGCGCCGCGTCATCGGCCTTCACGCACTTCGCAACGCTATGATTCCGGTCATCACGACTGTGGGCCTTCAGGTGGGCGTTCTCCTGGCGGGTGCGATCCTCACTGAAACAATCTTCTCCTGGCCCGGAATCGGCAAATGGATGGTCGATTCGGTCTTTCGGCGCGACTATGCGGTCGTCCAGGGCGGCCTGCTCCTGATCGCCATCATCATCATGTTCGTCAATCTGATTGTCGACATGCTCTACGGCCTGATCAATCCGCGCATCCGGCACTAGGATTACTCAAATGACACATGTGGAAGCAGACAAGCCGGGCATGCACCAAGAGCCCGACGCGGCGGAGGCGTCGCAGACGACGGCTTCGGCGCCGAAACGACGCAGCGGCCTTGCCGAATTCTGGTACTACTTCAGCCAGAACAAGGGTGCCGTCATCGGTCTTTGTGTTTTCCTCGCCATCATCGCAATCGCATTGCTGGCGCCTGTCCTGGCGCCGCACAGCCCGACGGTCCAGAACCGCGACGCGCTGCTCCTTCCCCCTGCCTGGCAGGATGGCGGCAAGGCAGCATACCTTCTGGGGACCGACCCTGTCGGACGCGACGTGCTCTCGCGGCTGATGTTCGGCGCCCA
The DNA here is from genome assembly GCF_002750855.1 of Neopararhizobium haloflavum. Classification (GTDB taxonomy): domain Bacteria; phylum Pseudomonadota; class Alphaproteobacteria; order Rhizobiales; family Rhizobiaceae; genus Georhizobium; species Georhizobium haloflavum. The sequence goes on from NZ_NWUC01000004.1 coordinate 86,115, forward strand.
GTTCTCACTTTTCATCGGGGTCGCGGTGGTCGTGCTGTCGGTCAGTTCGGGCGTCATTCTTGGCCTCATAGCGGGTTTCTTCCGCGGCTGGATCGATACGACGATTATGCGGGTGATGGATGTCATTCTCGCCTTTCCATCCCTGCTCCTCGCTCTCGTTCTGGTGGCGATCCTCGGGCCAGGCCTCGTCAACGCCATGATTGCCATCGCGCTCGTGCTGCAGCCGCATTTCGTCAGATTGACGCGGGCATCGGTCCTGGCCGAAAGCGAGCGTGAATACGTGACCTCGGCACGCGTTGCCGGTGCTAGCCGCTTCCGGCTGATGTTCGTGACGATTCTGCCGAACTGCCTGGCGCCGCTCATCGTTCAGGCGACGCTTTCCTTCTCCAACGCCATCCTCGATGCCGCCGCGCTCGGCTTTCTCGGCATGGGCGCACAGCCACCGACACCGGAGTGGGGCACGATGCTTGCCGAGGCACGCGAGTTCATCCTGCGTGCCTGGTGGGTCGTGACCTTTCCGGGGCTTGCCATCCTCATCACCGTGCTGGCCATCAACCTCATGGGTGACGGCCTGCGTGATGCGCTCGATCCAAAATTGAAGAGGTCGTGATGCCGATCCTCGATATCCAGAATCTCTCCGTCACGTTCGAAACGTCGTCAGGCCCGTTCAAGGCCGTGGACGGGATCACGCTCAGCGTGGACAGCGGTGAAATCCTTTCCATCGTCGGCGAATCCGGGTCCGGAAAATCGGTTTCGATGCTGGCGCTTATGGGCCTCCTGCCCTGGACAGCGACGATTACCGCCGACCGCATGCAGTTCGCCGGGCAGAACCTCGCCACCATGTCGGCACGCCAGAGGCGCAAGATCATCGGCAAGGACATCTCGATGATCTTTCAGGAGCCGATGTCGAGCCTCAATCCGTGTTTCACGGTCGGATTCCAGATCGGTGAGACACTTCGCCAGCATCTCGGCATGGACCGCAAGGCGCGCCGGGCGCGCACGATCGAGCTTCTCGACCTGGTGGGCATACCTGCTCCCGAGGACCGTCTGTCGACCTTTCCCCATCAGTTGTCGGGCGGCATGAGCCAGCGCGTCATGATCGCCATGGCACTGGCCTGCAAGCCAAAACTGCTGATCGCGGACGAACCGACGACCGCGCTCGACGTGACGATCCAGGCACAGATCCTCGACCTCCTCGTCCGACTTCAGAAAGAAACGGACATGGGCCTGATCCTCATCACGCACGACATGGGCGTCGTTGCGGAAACGGCGGAGCGGGTACAGGTGCAGTATGCCGGCCAGAAGGTCGAAGAACAGCACGTGAAGGCTCTTTTCCGCGATCCGCATCACCCCTACACCGCCGCCCTTCTGGCGGCATTGCCCGAGCGCGCACGCGGACGTGACCGGCTGCCGTCCATTCCCGGTGTCGTGCCCGGGCCAAGCGACCGGCCCCCGGCCTGCCTTTTCGAGCCTCGGTGCACCTTTGCCACCGATCTTTGCCGGCAGACAGTGAAGCGGCAGGACGAAGCGCTGGGACAGGCGCTCTGCAACTACCCGCTGGTAGCCGGCAGACCGCAGAATCATCCCAGCCAGTCGCACGCAACGGACGAGACGAGAAAGGAACTGACGTGAGCGATATCGTTCTCGAAGGTCGCGATTTGACGCGCCACTACGAAGTCCGGCGCGGTGCGTTTCGTCCGGCGGCGACCGTGAAGGCGCTGAACGGCGTCAGCTTCAAGCTGAATGCCGGCAAGACCCTGGCTGTCGTCGGTGAATCGGGCTGCGGCAAGTCCACGCTCGCACGGCTCGTGACGATGATCGAATCGCCTACCTCGGGCGAACTGGAGATCGACGGCGAGACGGTGACGAAGAGCTCCAAGGAGTTGCGCCGCAAGATCCAGATCGTCTTCCAGAACCCCTACGGCTCGCTCAATCCTCGCCAGAAGATCGGCGACATCCTGGAAGAGCCGCTCAAGATCAACACGTCGGAAAATGCCAAGGCGCGGCGGGCCAAGGCGCATGAGATGCTCTCCCGCGTCGGCCTTCGCAGCGAGCATTACGAGCGTTATCCGCACATGTTCTCAGGCGGCCAGCGCCAGCGCATCGCGATCGCCCGCGCCCTAATGCTCAACCCGAAGATTCTCGTCCTCGACGAACCCGTCTCCGCGCTCGACGTTTCGATCCAGGCACAGGTGCTCAACATCCTTGCGGATCTTCAGAAGGAATTCGGTCTCGCCTACCTTTTCATCAGCCACGATTTGTCGGTCGTGCGCCATATCGCCGACGAGATCCTGGTCATGTATCTCGGCAAGCCGGTGGAGTTCGGCCAGGCCGAAACGGTCTTCGCCGATCCGCAACATCCCTATACTGCCGCATTGCTTTCCGCCACGCCGATGGCCGATCCCGAGCGCGAGAAGAAGCGCATTCCGCTGACGGGCGAATTGCCCTCGCCGCTCGACCCACCGCCAGGATGTCCGTTCAATCCGCGCTGCTGGCGCGCGGAGGAGAAATGCCGTATCGAGATGCCCAAACTCGAACCGGTCGCCGGCCAGGAAGCCGCCTGCTTTTTCCCGCTCTCCGTCGCAAAGAGCGAGGCAGCCTGACAGCGACCCAGAAAGGGCAGATGAGACATGAAGCGCACGACACTGACGCAGTTCCTGATCGAACAACAACGCAAGGAACAGGCTCTGCCGGCTCAGTTGCGGCTTCTGATCGAAATCGTCGCCCGTGCCTGTAAAGCCATCAGCCACACCGTCAACAAGGGCGCTTTGGGCGGCTATCTCGGATCGCTCGGCACCGAAAACGTGCAAGGTGAGGTCCAGAAGAAACTCGACGTTCTGGCCAATGAAATTCTGATCGAGGCCAATGAATGGGGCGGCCATCTGGCAGCAATGGCGTCGGAGGAAATGGATACGATTCACCGTATCCCGAACCGGTACCCCAAGGGCGAATATCTCCTTGTTTACGATCCGATCGACGGATCGAGCAATATCGACGTCGATCTGTCCGTGGGCACGATCTTTTCCGTCCTTCACGCGCCGGAAGATTCATCCGGGCGAGACGTACGGGAAGAGGACTTCCTGCAGCCCGGCACCCGGCAGGTCGCCGCCGGCTATGCGATCTACGGGCCGCAGACGCTGCTCGTGCTTTCGGTTGGAACCGGGGTCTTCGAATTCACGCTCGATCGTGAGATGGGGTCCTGGGTCATGAGCGACGAGCGCTTGACGGTTCCCGAAGGCCAGAAGGAATTCGCCATCAACATGTCGAACTACCGCCACTGGGCCCCGCCCATGCGGCGCTACGTCGACGAATGCCTTGCCGGCAAGAACGGACCACGCGGCGTGAACTTCAACATGCGCTGGACGGGGTCGATGGTTGCCGACATCCACCGGATCCTGAAACGCGGTGGGGTGTTCATGTATCCCTGGGATGATCGCAAGCCGGACATGCCAGGGAAGCTGCGCCTGATGTACGAAGCCAATCCCATGGGCTACCTCATGGAGCAGGCCGGTGGCATGGCCGTTGCCGGCCATGAGCGCATTCTGGATGTCGCCCCGAGCAAGCTGCATCAGCGCGTCAGCGTCATCATGGGATCGCGCGACGAAGTCGAGGTCATCGCCGCGTATCACCGCGACGCCGCCAGTTCACAGCAGACAGCCTGAAATGCACGACGATCTTGCCATGCGGGCACGCGAACTCTCCTACACGCTGGTAGGCTGGCCGAGTGTGACTGGCTCGAAGGACGAAGCGGCCTTTGCCCCTCGCCTCCTCGATCTCCTCAGCGCGCTCCCCTATTTCAAGGACCACCCGGAAGACCTCATGCTGGTGCCTGTTCCGGGCGATCCTAACGGTCGGGCAAGCGTGCTTGCACTGGTGCGAGGCACGGGGCGCCGGACGGTGGCGCTTGCCGGGCACTTCGATGTAGTGCCGATCGACGACTACACCGACCTTGCCCCGCTCGCCGGATCGCCCGACGCTCTGCGCGAAGCGCTGATCGAACGCCTGAAAACCACCGGCAGCCATCCGCAGGCGCTCCACGATCTCGAGAGTGGCGCCTTTCTGCCCGGACGTGGGATGCTCGACATGAAATCCGGCGTGGCGGCCGGTATCGCCGTGCTTGAAGCATTCAGCCGCGAGGAAGCGCGCGAGGGGAATGTGCTCCTGATTGCAACGCCCGACGAGGAAGAAAACTCCTGTGGCATGCGCTCGATTTCGGCGATGCTTAGAGCCTTTCTGGCCGAGCGCGGGCTCGATGTGCCGCTTGCGATCAACCTCGACGCCACCTGCGACACGGGCGACGGGCAGAATGGCCGCGTCGTCACTATGGGTTCCATCGGCAAACTCCTCATCAGTGCCTATGTGGTCGGCAAGGACGCGCACGCCTGCTATCCCTTCGACGGTGTCAACAGCGCTTATCTCGCCGCCGAGCTCGCCGTCGAGTTCGAATGCGCGCCCGAGCTTGGCGAAGTTACCCGCGGTGAAGTCGCCTCGCCGCCGAGCACGCTCGCGCTGAAGGACAACAAGGACTGCTACAACGTCACGACACCGGGACGCAGCTGGCTGTTCTGGAATGTGCTCGCCTATCAGCGGACCCCGATCGCCATCTTCGAGACGGCACGCATGCTTGCCGAGCGCGCCGTCTCCCGCGCGCGTCAGCGCATGGCCGAGCGCGCGGCGGCACTGGGCGCCTCAATCAGCCCGACGCCCGTGTGGAACGACATCCGGGTGCTCTCCTTCGCCGAGTTAATGGGCATGGCAGGCCGGCAGCCGGGCCTTATTGCCGCCTTTGCACAACGGGCCGATGCGCTCGCCGCAACATCGCTCGACCTGCCGGAGCGATCGCGGCAGCTGACGGAATTCCTCGTCGACGGCGTCGGCATCGACGGAGCTGCGGTCGTTATCGGCAACGCCTCCATGCCCTACCCGGCCATCACATGGCCGGCCACGCGGCAAGGCGAAGAGACGGCTCGCCTGATCGAGGCCGGCGTGGCGCCGGTCCGTGAGCGCGAAGGCATCAGCATCGAGCGCAGGGCGTTCTTTCCGGCAATATCAGATATGAGCTTCCTCGGGCCGCGCGACGGTGCCGGACTGGCGGTGACGGCAGAGAACTCACCCTTGTGGGGGACAGGCATCGATCTCGACGCGAATGAAGCCGGCGCTGCGATTCCCGTGATCAATATCGGTCCGTGGGGCCGCGACTACCACCACTGGCTGGAACGGACGCATGTCGACTATACGTTCCGCGTGCTCCCAGCGCTTGTGCAATCAGTCATCCGCAGCGTGATCGGCGGTGAGACCGATCGTTGAAGAACGAAAAAAGCCCGGCTGAGCCGGGCTTTATCTTACTCCGTATGTCTAGGTCTTCAGTTGACCGCGTCCTTCAGGCCCTTGCCGGCCGAGAACTTCGGAACGTTGCGGGCCGGGATGTCGACCTCGGCGCCCGTCGAAGGGTTGCGGCCCTTGGAGGCTTCACGGCGTGAAACGGAGAAGTTGCCGAAGCCGATGAGACGAACGTCGCCGCCGCCCTTGAGTTCGCCGGTGATCACTTCGAAGACGGCCTCAACAGCGGAACCGGCTTCGGTCTTCGCCATGCCGGTCTTTTCGGCGACAGCAGCAACGAGTTCATTCTTGTTCATGTTTCCACCCCTTTCAAATCGGTATGAAACAGTTGGTTGAAAATCGTCCGGCATCCTTCTCCAGACGCCTGGCAATCGCAAGCCAATTGCACGGAAAAGCCCGGTATTCCAGCGTTTTTAAGGCTTGAATGCGAAAAACCGGGCGTTGCGCCCGGTTTTTCCACTTGGTTGTGAGGCACGTCCTTCATCAGGAACGAATCAGATGCCCTCGTGCCTAGTGCGCGACGGAGGCACCGGCCTCGTCCGGCAGGTCCTGAGAGGCGACGGAAACCGCGGTGCTCTCGTCCCATTCGATCGGTTCGGGAACCCGCACCAAGGCGTGCTCCAGCACCTCTCCGAGACGCGATACCGGGACGATCTCCAGGCCGTTCTTGACGTTATCCGGGATCTCCGGCAGGTCCTTCGCATTCTCCTCGGGGATCAGCACCTTCTTGATGCCACCGCGCAGCGCGGCAAGCAGCTTCTCCTTGAGACCGCCGATCGGCAAAACACGCCCGCGAAGGGTGATCTCGCCCGTCATCGCGACATCCTTGCGCACCGGAATACCGGTCATGACCGAGACGATGGCCGTGACCATTGCGACGCCAGCCGAGGGGCCGTCCTTGGGCGTCGCACCCTCGGGAACGTGGACGTGGATGTCCCGCTTGTCGAACAGCGGAGGCTCGATGCCAAAATCGACGGCACGCGAGCGAACATAAGATGCCGCCGCGGAAATCGATTCCTTCATCACGTCCTTCAGATTGCCGGTGACCGTCATCTTGCCCTTGCCGGGCATCATGACGCCTTCGATCGTCAGGAGTTCACCACCGACTTCCGTCCAGGCAAGACCCGTGACGACGCCGATCTGATCCTCGCCATCGATCTCACCATGACGGAAGCGCGGCACGCCGAGGAATTCCGAAACGTTTTCAGGCGTCACCTCAACGGTCTTCAGGTCCTTGTCCTTCAGGATCTTGGTCACGACCTTGCGCGCGAGCTTCATCAGTTCGCGCTCGAGATTGCGCACGCCAGCCTCACGCGTATAGGTGCGGATGACTTCCATGATGGCGGCATCGCTCACCGAAAACTCGTTCGGCTGCAGGGCATGGTCGCGGATCGCCTTGGGCAGCAGGTGCCGCTTGGCGATTTCCAGCTTCTCGTCTTCCGTATAGCCGGCGATGCGGATGATCTCCATGCGGTCCATCAGCGGCGCGGGAATGTTGAGCGTGTTCGCCGTGGTGATGAACATCACGTTCGAGAGGTCGTATTCAACCTCAAGATAGTGATCCATGAAGGTCGAGTTCTGTTCCGGGTCGAGCACTTCGAGAAGCGCCGAAGACGGATCTCCCCTAAAGTCCATACCCATTTTGTCGATCTCGTCGAGCAGGAAGAGCGGGTTGGCCTTCTTGGCTTTCTTCATCGACTGGATGACCTTGCCCGGCATGGAGCCGATATAGGTTCGGCGATGCCCGCGAATCTCGGCTTCGTCACGCACGCCGCCGAGCGCCATGCGGATATACTCGCGCCCGGTCGCCTTGGCGATCGACTGGGCAAGCGAGGTCTTGCCGACGCCGGGAGGACCGACGAGGCACAGAATGGGTCCCTTGATCTTGTTGGACCGGGCCTGCACGGCGAGGTACTCGACGATACGCTCCTTGACCTTCTCAAGGCCAAAGTGATCGGTCTCAAGCACCTTCTCGGCGTTGTTGAGGTCGGTCTTGATCTTGGATTTCTTGCCCCAGGGCAGTCCGAGAAGCCAGTCGAGATAGTTCCTGACGACGGTCGCCTCGGCCGACATCGGGCTCATCTGCTTGAGCTTCTTGATCTCCGCATCGGCCTTCTCGCGGGCCTCCTTGGAGAGCTTCGTCTTGGCGATGCGTTCGACCAGTTCGGCCATCTCGTCGCGGCCGTCTTCGCCGTCTCCAAGCTCCTTCTGGATCGCCTTCATCTGTTCGTTCAGGTAGTATTCGCGCTGCGTCTTCTCCATCTGACGCTTGACCCGCGAACGGATGCGCTTTTCCACCTGGAGGACCGAGATTTCGCCCTCCATGAAGCCGAGAGCCATTTCCAGCCGCTTCTTGATCGACAGGGTGGAAAGCATCTCCTGCTTTTCGCCGATCTTGATCGACAGATGCGAGCCTACGGTGTCGGCGAGCTTGGAGTAGTCGTCGATCTGGCTGGCCGCCCCGACGACTTCCGGCGAGATTTTCTTGTTGAGCTTCACATAGCTTTCGAACTCGGTGACGACCGAGCGCGCGAGCGCTTCGAGCTCGACCGTGTCCTCTTCCGGCTCCGGGAGGGACTTGGCGAAGGCCTCGTAATAGTTCTCTTCTTCCGAGTAACCGGTGATCTCCGCGCGGGTCTTGCCTTCCACCAGCACCTTTACGGTTCCGTCGGGAAGCTTGAGCAGCTGCAAGACGTTGGCGACGGTGCCGATGGTGTAGATCGCCGCGGTATCCGGATCGTCGTCGCCTGCATTGGTCTGGGTCGCAAGCAGAATCTGCTTGTCTCCACCCATGACCTCCTCAAGGGCGCGAATGGATTTTTCGCGACCGACGAAGAGCGGCACGATCATGTGCGGGAAGACGACGATGTCGCGCAGCGGCAGAACCGGATAGGAATCCGTGCCCTCAATCATGGTCTTGTCATTCATTGTTTATCCTTTCCACCTTCCGACGGCCGTATCTGTGGGGGATGACCGATACGGAAGGCTCGCCTTCGGTACGAGGGCGAAGCGAGTGCCCCGAGTGGTTTCAAAAGCGTAAGTGGCGTTGTGGCGCAGGCGTTTCAAGTCCCTCCGAGCGGGCTGTCACGGCCATAGTCATCTTGAAGCCGGGTGTCATGCAACTGTCAAATCTCGCGCAATTTTTCGCTGTGCACAATCGGCCTTTCGGACGCAAAAAAGCCCGCTCGAAGCGGGCTTTTCCGTGTCAGTCCGGAGAGGATCAGGCAGTTGCGTTACCCTTTTCCTCCTCCCGCTCCGAATAGATGTAGAGCGGGCGCGCGGCCCCCTCGACGACGTCATCCGAAATGACGACCTCGCGCACCCCTTCAAGGGCGGGAAGCTCGAACATGGTATCGAGCAGGATCTTCTCCATGATCGATCTCAAACCACGGGCGCCGGTCTTGCGGTTGATGGCCAGCTTGGCGATGGCCCGCAACGCGTCTTCATGGAAGGAGAGTTCGACATCTTCCATCTCGAAGAGCCGCTGATACTGCTTGACCAGCGCGTTCTTCGGTTCGGAAAGAATCTGGATCAGGGCGTCCTCATCCAGATCCTCCAGTGTCGCGATGACCGGCAGACGGCCGATGAATTCCGGAATGAGGCCGAACTTCACCAGGTCCTCCGGCTCGAGGTCTCGAAGCACTTCACCCACCCGGCGATCCTCGGCAGCCTTGACCGACGCACCGAAGCCGATGGAAGTCTTCTCGCCACGCGCCGAGATGATCTTGTCGAGACCGGCGAAGGCGCCGCCGCAGATGAACAGGATATTGGTGGTGTCGACCTGAAGGAACTCCTGCTGGGGATGCTTCCGCCCGCCCTGCGGCGGAACGGACGCGACCGTGCCTTCCATGATCTTGAGCAGCGCCTGCTGCACGCCCTCGCCCGAGACGTCGCGCGTGATCGACGGATTGTCCGATTTGCGGGATATCTTGTCGACCTCGTCGATATAGACGATACCACGCTGGGCGCGCTCGACGTTGTAGTCGGCGGACTGCAGCAGCTTGAGGATGATGTTTTCGACATCCTCGCCGACATAGCCAGCTTCCGTCAGTGTCGTCGCATCGGCCATCGTGAACGGCACGTCGATGATGCGAGCGAGCGTCTGAGCGAGATAGGTCTTGCCGCAGCCCGTCGGGCCGACGAGCATGATGTTCGACTTCGACAACTCGACATCCGACCCTTTGGCCGCATGGGCGAGCCGCTTGTAGTGGTTGTGTACCGCCACCGAGAGAATGCGCTTGGCCTGATCCTGGCCAATCACGTATTCGTCGAGGATCTTGATGATTTCCTGCGGCGTGGGGACCCCATCGCGCGACTTCACCATCGAGGTCTTGTTCTCCTCGCGGATGATGTCCATGCAAAGCTCGACGCATTCATCGCAGATGAAAACCGTCGGGCCAGCGATGAGCTTGCGCACTTCGTGCTGGCTCTTGCCGCAGAAGGAGCAATAAAGCGTATTCTTGGAGTCGCCGCTATTGCCGCCGCTGACCTTGCTCATATCCATTTCCTTCCAGCACTTCCGAACCGGTTCGTTCGGAATACTTTCAATCCACCGAGAGCGGGCCCGAATCTGGCGGCGCTCTCGTGGCAATCAGACCTTGGCGCCTGGCACCGTTGAAGCCATCCTAACGCATCGTGCCCTTGACAAAATCAGATTTGCCACGTCTCGGCAACAATGCGGCGCAGTTACGAACAGGCTAGCGATCCGACGTAACCATGCACTTAACAGCCCGCGCATGGCCGGCCCATGGCTCGGGCGCGTCCGGCCCGGATCACACGGCCAGGCCCAGCGCCTTCTACATTCATTTTCCGCCTTCGGCTTCGATCGCCTCACGCGATGCGATGACCTTGTCGACAATGCCGAAGTCGCGCGCCTCTTCCGACGTCATGAAGTGGTCGCGATCGAGCGTACGCTCGATTGTGTCATAGTCTTGACCGGTATGCTGGACATAAACCTCATTAAGCCGCCGCTTCATCTTTATGATGTCCTGCGCGTGACGCTCGATATCCGATGCCTGTCCCTGGAATCCACCAGAAGGCTGATGCACCATGATGCGCGCGTTGGGCGTAGCAAAGCGCATGTCCTTGTGACCAGCGCACAGCAGCAGCGAACCCATCGACGCGGCCTGGCCGATGCAGAGCGTCGAGACGGCCGGCTTGATGAACTGCATCGTGTCGTAGATGGCCATGCCGGCGGTCACGACGCCGCCCGGCGAATTGATGTAAAGCGCGATCTCCTTCTTCGGATTTTCAGCTTCCAGGAACAGAAGCTGCGCGCAGACGAGCGTTGCCATCTGATCTTCGACTGGGCCGGTGATGAAGATGATCCGCTCTTTGAGGAGGCGCGAGAAGATGTCGTAGGAGCGTTCGCCGCGGTTCGTCTGTTCGACGACCATCGGCACCAGCGCCATGGCGGTATCAACCGTTCTTGTCATGCAATCAGCCCTTGAAAATTGAGCCCGGCTTCGCTGCCCGGGCGAGAATCACTCTTTCTTGCTTTGTCCTACATAGAGTGTGTGCCTGCCCATCTTCAAGACGCGGGCGGCGAATGGGACTGATAGCGTGCGGTAACGTTAAGCCTCGGCGCGGAGCCAGCGCTGCAGGCCCGCCGTGTCAGCGTCATCCACCCACCGCGCGGCCCGCCGCCCGACGGCGGCGCCAAATTTATAGCCATGCCCCGAGCAGGCCGAAACGATCAGTACCTTGTCGCGGACTTCAGCAAAGAAGCGCTCGTCCTCCGTGAAGGTGTAGGCGCAGCTGACCACGTCGGTAACCCTGTACTCGGCCAGACGACGGAAGGGCGCCGCGAAAAGATCGCGGATCGCCTCGCCTTCGCCAGCTTCCGGGCTGCGGTCGGCATCGGCGTCGGCGGCCGGCCTTTTGTGCAATCCCGAGCCGAATTTCAGACCACCGTCGCCGCTCGGCGGAATGATGTAGCCGTCAGTGTCTCCGCCGACATCAAGGATGGTCGGGGCATCGGCCCAGGCAGAGCGGAATTCCTCAGGCGGGTCGAGATAGGCAACCGCGGTTCGGAATGTCGTCAGATCGCGCGTCACATCGGGAAACAGCTTGGGCACCCAGGCGCCGGCGGTCACGATGATGCGATCGGCCAGGTGCACCGTGCCATCGGCCGTTTTGACGCTGCCAAGCGTAGGGTCGACGGAGGCCACCCTGGTATGCTCATGAAGGCGCGCGCCGTGACGGGTGAGCCACTCGGCAAGATCGGCCGCGATGCGACGGCAATGGAGAGCCCCGCCTTCGCGCGAGGTGAAGGCGAAACGAATTGACGATTCGTCCAGGAACGGGAAGCGACCAGTTGCCTGTGCGGCTGTGAGATCCTCGAATTCATAGCCGCCGTCGACCAGCCCATCGCGCATCTCCTCGGCTTCATCGCCCTTCTCGCGCGAGATGCACATGAAGCCGCGCGGATCGAGATGGCTGCGGCCAAGATCGAGCCACATCGTGTCCCACGCCTCATATGCCTCCGTGATGGCACGACCATAGCCGGCGGCCTTCCCATAGGCGCGGCGGATGATGCGGTGGTGGTCACCGGACGCAGCAAGCGGGTTGGGAATCGGTCCCTGTTCGAAAAGCGCGACCTGGTGCCCTGTCCTGACCAGCGACCAGGCCGTGGAAAGACCGGCGATGCCCGCGCCGACGATGATGACGTTCATGAAAGCCTTGTTCTTTTGCGGGAAAAGGCGCCGAGGATCAGGCTCAGCTCAGGATGACGTATTCTTTGAGAGTCGTTTCAATCACTTCCCACGTTCCCTTGAAGCCCGGCCTGAGGACATAGGAATCTCCTGGCCCGAGCTCGACCGGATCACCGCCGTCCGGCGTCACGACGGAGCGGCCCTCCAGAACGTGGAAGTACTCCCACTCGTCATAGGCGATCATCCATTTGCCGGGGGTCGCACGCCAGAGGCCGGCGAAGAGGCCCTTGTCGGTCTGCTCGATGTTCCATGTGGTGAAGCGCGGTGCGCCGTCCAGCACCCGCGAGGGATCGGGCGCATCGGACTCTGGCTCCGCGCCCTCCCGCGTGACGCGCAGCATATGGCGCATCACGCCTTCTCCAATGCCTGTTCCAGGTCCGCGACGATGTCGGAAACGTCTTCCAGACCGATGGACAGGCGCACGACGTCAGGACCGGCGCCGGCGGCGACCTGCTGTTCGGCCGTCAGTTGGCGGTGGGTGGTCGAAGCCGGGTGGATCACCAGCGAACGAGTATCGCCGATATTGGCAAGGTGGGAAAACATCTCCAGCGCCTCGACAAAGCGGATGCCCGCCTCGTAGCCGCCCTTGAGACCGAAGGTAAAGACGGCTCCCGCGCCCTTCGGCGCATACTTTTGCTGGAGTGCATGATTGGGATCATCAGGCAGGCCGGCGAAGGAGACCCAGCCGACCTTGTCATGCGCCTTCAGCCAGCGCGCCACTTCCAGCGCGTTGTCAGAATGCTTCTGCATCCGCAGCGGCAGGGTCTCGACGCCGGTCAGTATGAGAAACGCGTTCATCGGCGAGATCGCGGGACCGAAATCGCGAAGGCCAAGCACCCGCGCGGCGATCGCGAAAGCAAAATTGCCGAAAGTCTCGTGCAAGACGATGCCGTTGTATTCCGGCCGTGGGGTCGACAGCATGGGATAGTTGCCGGACGCCGACCAGTCGAACGTGCCGCCGTCGACGATGACGCCGCCGACAGAATTTCCATGTCCACCGATGAACTTGGTGAGCGAATGCACCACGATGTCCGCCCCGTGTTCGATCGGGCGGGTCAGGTAAGGTGTCGCCATCGTGTTGTCGACGATGAGCGGGATGTTGTGCTCGTGCGCGATGTCCGCGACGGCCTGGATATCGACAAAGGTTCCGCCAGGATTGGCAAGGCTCTCGATGAAGATCGCTCGGGTCTTGTCGTCGATCTGGCTCTTGAAACTATCGAGATCAGCGGGGTCAGCCCAGCGCACCTGCCAGTCGAAATTCTTGAATGCATGGCCGAACTGATTGATCGAACCGCCGTACAGCCTGCGCGCGGCGATGAAATTGTCGCCCGAACGCATGAGGTTGTGGAACGTCAGAAGCTGCGCGGCGTGGCCGGAAGCAGTGGCCAAGGCCGCCGTACCGCCTTCCAATGCGGCTATCCTCTCCTCGAGAACCGCCTGGGTCGGGTTCATGATGCGCGAATAGATGTTGCCAAAGGCCTGGAGGCCGAAGAGCGAAGCGGCGTGGTCCGTGTCGTCGAAAACGTAGCTGGTCGTCTGGTAGATCGGCGTCACCCGAGCGCCCGTCGTCGGATCAGGCTGGGCCCCGGCATGTATCGCCAGCGTTGCAAATCCCGGTTCGTTGTTGGCCATCTTACGTCCCTCTCTCAAACCGGCATAATCGGAGTCTTTTCAGACCTCTCTGCCGATTGTCTAGCTTGTTGAATCATCGCAGTTCTGGCGAATTCCGAAGCTTTGGTACCCATCACGCAGGACAGGCTTGCGCGAGGAGATCTTGCGGCTGTTGACGCCGCTCCAGCCGATCTCGCCAGACAGTCTGGCATACTCAATCTTCGGACAGCGGTTCATGATCACCCGAATTCCGGCCGCCTCCAGCCGAGCGGCTGCAGCATCGTCTCTCACACCCAATTGCATCCAGACCACCTTGGGAAGCGACGGCATGGCGAGAATCTCGTCGACCAGCTGCGGCACGGCATCGGATGCGCGAAAAATATCGACCATATCGACCGACACGGGAAGGTCAGCCAACGCCGCAACTGCTTGCTGGCCGAGAATATCTTTCCCCGCCTGGCCGGGATTGACGGGAAGGACGTCATAGCCCTTGTCGCGGAGGTACTTCATGACGAAATAGCTCGGCCGCACCGGATTGGCGGACGCGCCGACGATCGCCACTGTCTTGACCCGGCGAAGGATATCGATGATCTCCCCGTCGGGGTAATTGTCGTGATCGACCGCCGGAAGGCGCAGATTGCCGCGCTCGTCCATCGGGAAGAACGGATTGTGCGCCACTTCCCAGAGATGGCCTTCCGTGTCCGCGAAATAGCCGGAATAGCCGCCCCAGAAAACCTTCTGCGGCGTCTTGACCAGCCGGCCGCCCTTCTCCACCGCCAGCGTCACGAGCCGGTCCACCTCCTCCGGCGAACGGGCATTGTAGGCGAGCGACAGGCCGGAGAAGCCCTTTCCGCTGTCGATGAGCGTTGCGTCTTTCGCCAATTCCTCACGCGGGAAGAGCGAGAGGACGATGTTTCCGAGCTGGATAAAGGTCACCCCCTGCTGGGACGCCGGCGCGCGGCGCCATCCGAGCGCTTCGTAGAACGCCGTTGCCCGTCTGAGGTTGTCGACCCCGAGCGTGATGAGGGAAATGCGAGGATCAAAGGTCATCAGAGTTCGGCATGTCGTTTCAATGGGATGTCGAAGAATGGCTTCGTGCGCCGAGCCAGGGGCAAGACCAAGCGTTTGCGCAAATCACTCGCCCGTCCATTCCGGCTTTCGCTTGTCGATGAACGCGCCGATCCCTTCCTCGGCGTCGCGCACCATCATGTTCTCGACCATGACGCGCGCGGTATAGTCGTAAGCGTCGGAGAGGCTCATCTCGGCCTGACGGTAGAAGGCTTCCTTTCCGATCTTCAGCACCAGCGGCGATTTTCCGGCGATGACGCTGGCGTATTTGTCGACCACCTGCCGCAGATACTCTTTCGGCACGATGCGATTGACGAGGCCGAACTCCTTGGCTGTCGAGGCATCGATCGTCTCTCCCGTCAAAAGCATCTCCATCGCCTGCTTGCGGTGGACGTTGCGCGAAAGCGCCACCATGGGCGTCGAGCAGAAAAGGCCGATATTCACGCCCGGTGTGGCAAAACCCGACGTGTCCGTACAAATCGCAAGGTCGCAGGACGCAACGAGCTGGCATCCTGCGGCTGTCGCGATGCCGTCGATCTCGGCGATGACCGGTTTTGGCAGCGCGACGATGGTCTGCATCAGTTTGGCGCACAGTCGCATTGTCCTGTCGAAGAATGCCCGGCCACCGTCCTTTCCGGTGCGGTTGCGCGTCAACTCCTTCAGATCATGACCGGCCGAGAACGCCTTCGCCGCCGACGCGATGATGACGACGCGAACCGCATCGTCCGCATGCGCTTCCTCAAGCGCGGCCAGCATCGCTTCCATCAGGGCGATCGACAGCGCATTGGCCGGTGGATTGTTCATCGTCAGACGGAGGATGCCCTCATGGCGCTGGGCCACCAGCAGGCCGTCATGGGCACTCCCGCTGGATGGGTTGATCGCCACGATGTCTGCCATGGTCCATGCTCCTCGTTTCGCTCCAACGGTCTTTTGGCACGACTTGACGCATGGCATCCAGCCCCTTCAATTGCGCACGGGCGCAGGGAGGTCAGCGATGGACAAGCCGGTCATGCGGGTCGAGGAACTGGAACGGTTCCTTCAAGACGAGTTTCCGCAGATCAATGCCGATGGACAGGCGTTTACGATCGACTCGATCGAGCCCGGACGTGCCGTGATGCGGCTTAATCCCAATCAGCGTCACCTGCGGCCGGGCGGGACGGTGTCGGGCCCGACGCTGTTCACGCTCGCCGATCTGGCGGCCTATGTCGTCATTCTCGGCCATATCGGCCCGGTCGCGCTCGCGGTCACGACCAATCTTTCCATCAATTTCCTGCGCAAGCCGGCCGATGGACAGCCGCTTTTCGGCACCGGCCGTTTGCTGAAACTTGGCCGGAGGCTAGCGGTGGTCGACGTGGCCATCACAGACGAGAGCGGTATGCTCGTGGCACAGGCAAGCGCCACCTACTCCATCCCGCCAGACCGAGTAGCTGTGGTAAAATAATACCGCTCTTCTAAGCCTTTGTTTTTTCTTAGCTCTTCTTCACTTTAGCCGGCATGGTCAGATTGACCCGCACGAAGGTCTCGGCTATAGACCTCGCGACCTTCCAGCAGCGTGATCGTGTCGCGCGCGGGAAGGCAAGCAACAAAAAACGCCCTTGCTTTCGGGCATTGGGATGAAAAGGAAAGACAATTCCATGAAGACCTTCTCGCAGAAGCCTGCAGAGGTGGAGAAGAAGTGGATCGTCATCGATGCAGAAGGCATCGTCGTCGGACGCCTCGCCACCTTCGTCGCCAACCGTCTGCGCGGCAAGCACAAGCCGACCTTTACGCCGCACGTCGACGATGGCGACAACGTCATCATCATCAATGCCGACAAGGCGGTGCTGACGGGCAAGAAGTACACCGACAAGAAGTATTACTGGCACACCGGCTATCCGGGCGGCATCAAGGAGCGCACGGCGCGCCAAATCTTCGAGGGCCGCTTTCCCGAGCGCATCGTTGAGAAGGCTGTCGAGCGGATGATCCCGCGCGGCCCTCTCGGTCGTCGCCAGATGAAGAACCTCCGGGTCTATGCCGGCACGAACCATCCGCATGAGGCCCAGCAGCCGCAGACGATCGACGTCGGCGCTCTGAATGCCAAGAACAAGAGGACTGCCTGATCATGGCTGAACTGAATTCCCTGGAAGAACTCGGCCAGGCCACAACGGCATCCGAGCAGCCGGCCCGTCCGGTTCACGAGCGCAAGGTCGATGCGCAGGGCCGCTCCTATGCGACCGGCAAGCGCAAGGACGCCGTCGCGCGCGTCTGGGTCAAGCCGGGTTCCGGCAAGATCACCATCAACGGCCGCGAGTTCGAGAAGTATTTCGCGCGTCCGGTGCTGCAGATGGTTCTTCAGCAGCCGATCGTCGCGGCCAACCGCAACGGCCAGTTCGATGTCGTGGCAACGGTTGCAGGCGGCGGACTTTCGGGCCAGGCCGGCGCTGTCCGTCACGGCATCTCCAAGGCGCTGACCTACTACGAACCGGAACTACGCGGCGTCCTCAAGAAGGGCGGCTTCCTGACACGCGACAGCCGCGTCGTCGAGCGTAAGAAGTACGGCAAGGCCAAGGCCCGCCGGTCCTTCCAGTTCTCCAAGCGCTAAGCGCTGGCGACCAGCACCATGCAAAGGCGGGATTTCGATCCCGCCTTTTTTGTTGCCTTATCCCGACGAGTTTTCCATTTTCCCTCCGACGAGCCTACAAGGGCCCTGCCCCGCGCGGTCGCGCTCTTGAGGCAGAACATCCGGAAAGGGACGGCCATGCCTTCGAAGTCGATCGACCATGCCTTCACGGCTGGTGCCATGCGCGGCGCTGCCAGCGATCCGACCTATGCCGGGGCGTTGTCGTTCATGCGGCGGCGCTTTACGAAATCTCTCAAAGGGGCAGATGCCGTCGTATGGGGAATTCCGTTCGACGCAGCGGTCTCGAACCGTCCGGGAGCGCGTTTCGGGCCGCAGGCGATCCGTCGCGCCTCCGCGATATTCGACAATGATCCGCAATATCCCTTCGGCCGCGATCTCTTCGAGGACATGGCCGTCATCGACTACGGCGACTGCCTGCTGGACTACGGCAACCACCAGAAGACACCAGCAACGATCGAGCGGGAGGCAGGGAATATCCTCAAATCCGGCGCCTTTCTCTTGACCCTCGGGGGCGATCATTTCGTCACCTGGCCGCTGCTCAAGGCGCACGCGGCGGTTCACGGCCCGCTTTCGCTGGTGCAGTTCGACGCCCACCAGGACACCTGGTTCGACGACGGCAAGCGCATCGACCACGGCTCATTCGTGGCCCGTGCCGTGCGCGACGGGATCATCGACCCGGACACGTCCATCCAGATCGGCATCCGCACGCATGCACCCGAGGATTTCGGTATCCAGATCATCCATGGACACGAACTGGAAGACATGCGCTCGGGCGACGTCGCCTCCCGGATCATTGCGCGCACGGGCGGGCGTCCCGTCTATCTCACCTTCGACATCGACTGTCTCGACCCGGCATTCGCGCCGGGGACCGGAACGCCGGTCGCCGGTGGTCCGACCTCGGCCAAGATCCTGTCGATCCTTCGCCAGCTTCGCCGCCTCGACATCCGCGGCGCCGATGTGGTCGAGGTTGCGCCAGCCTACGATCATGCCGACGTGACCGCCATTGCCGGTGCCACCGTCGCGATGTATACGCTCGGACTTCTGGCCGAGAGACGGGCATCCGAGCCGGCTTCCGGCACATGAACGCGTTCGGATAGTGAATCCGGAACGCCAGCCAAGGCGCTGATCAGCAAAGACGATTGGAAAGGGTGAGATGAAACCGAAAATCTTCATCGACGGCGAACACGGCACGACCGGACTGCAGATCCGCTCGCGCCTTGAAGCGCGCGAGGATATCGAGATCATCTCCATCCCCGAGGCCGAGCGCCGCAACAATGATCTCCGCGAGCAATTCCTGCGCGAAGCGGATGTCGCCATCCTGTGCCTTCCCGACGACGGCGCCCGCGAAGCGGTGGCCATGCTCGGCGTCTCATCGAAGACGCGGATCATCGATACCAGCACCGCGCACCGGACCGACCCGGACTGGATCTATGGTTTCGCCGAAAGCGACCCGGACCGCGCCGAACAGATTGCCTCCGCCCGCTTCGTGTCCAACCCGGGCTGCTACTCGACCGGCGCGATCGGCATTCTGAAGCCCCTGATCGATCGCGGTCTCATGCCCTCCGACTATCCGGTCACGATCAATGCCGTTTCCGGCTATACGGGTGGCGGCAAGCAATTGATCGCGCAGATGGAGGATGAGAGCCATCCCGAGTATCTGGGCGCGCCGCATTTCCTCTACGGGCTGACGCTCAAGCACAAGCACGTGCCCGAGATCAAGATGCGCAGCGGCTTGAAGCGCACGCCCCTGTTCTCGCCATCCGTCGGACGCTTTGCGCAGGGCATGGCCGTCCAGGTGCCGCTCTATCTGGATGAGATGGAAGGCACGTGCAGCATGCGCGATGTGCACCAGACCCTGGTTCAGCACTATGCCGGCCAGTCCGTCGTGCATGTGGTGCCGCTGGACGACAGCATGCAGATCAGCCGGCTCGACCCGACCGCGCTCAATGGGCAGGACACAATGATGATCTATGTGTTCGGCACGGAAGGTGGCGAGCACGTCAACGTCGTTGCGGTGCTCGACAACCTGGGCAAGGGCGCGTCAGGCGCTGCCGCGCAGAATCTCGACCTGATGCTCTTCGGCGATCAGTAGGGTTCAAACCTTGGCGTCATCGAGCAGATAGGCGCCGTAAAACGCCCGCCAATGCGCGATCGCAAAGCCGAGAACGACAACGGCGCCGCCCTGGTGCATCAGAGCCCAGCCGATCGGCACATGCATGAGCAGCGTGGCGATGCCGACTGCCGCCTGGCAGGTAACCAGCGCAAAGAGCACGATGGACCGGTTGGCGTGGGTCGTTCCCGGCGCACGGCGCAGCGCGATGACCATGTGCGCGAGCGCGCCGATCCACAGAGCATAGGCCGTCATGCGGTGGACGAACTGGGCGGTCTTGCCGCTCTCGAACACGCTGAGCCAGGCAGGGTCTGTCACGAAGAGTTGGCCCGGTATGATCGCGCCGTCCATGAGTGGCCAGGTATTGTAGGCCCAGCCCGCATTGAGACCGGCGACCAACGCACCTAGGTAGATCTGAAGAATGATCAGGACCACGAGGCCGCCCGCTGCCAGATGAGAGCGCGCGGTGGGAGGATGATCGCCGGAATGCGGTGCAAGCGCCCGCATGACCCAGAAGATGGCGGCGAAGATCAGACAGGCCAGCGTCAGATGGGTCGCCAATCGGTATTGACTGACGTCGATGCGTTCCGTCAGGCCGGACGCCACCATCCACCATCCGACAAAACCCTGGAGACCGCCCAGCGCCAGAAGACCGACCAGTGGCCAACGCAGGCGCGGCTCGACCCTGCCAGTCAACCAAAGGAAGGCGAGCGGCAGAGCGAAGGCGATACCGACGCCGCGTGCAAGGAAACGATGCGCCCATTCCCACCAGTAGATCGTCTTGAACTGGTCAAGGCTCATGCCGCGATTGATTTCCTGGTATTGGGGGATCTGCCGATAGAGTTCCAGTTCCTCCTGCCATTCTGCTTCGCTCAAGGGCGGAATGACGCCGTGGATCGGTTTCCACTCGGTGATGGACAGGCCGGACTCGGTCAGACGCGTTGCTCCGCCGACGATGACGAGTGCGAAAATCATCAGGAGCACGACGCCGAGCCAAATGCGCACCAGGCGCCGGTTCTTCACGCGGCGCTCAAGCGTGTCGGCAGGATGGGCGGCATTGCTCGCCGCGGGCGCTGTGTCGATAACGCTCATTTCGTGGTCCTTCGCGATCGGCGAGGATGTGCATCAGCGCCACGTCCATTGCAAGGTGGCTGAGTTTGCGGCATCGGGTCGCGCCGCTTGCACCGCCGCCAAAAGCCGTTATGTCGGGGACGCCAAGGAGCCAGCGATGCCAGTCAGATTGAAGAAGCTTGTCGGAACGGTGCTTATCGTCGCGCTCGCCGTGATCTACGCGCTCGTTGCAACCACCGTCGCAACATACCGGCTGGCCGAGTCGGCCTGGTGGGTTCACCTCATCTATTTCTTGCTGACCGGCGTGCTCTGGGTTGTTCCCGCCATGTTCATCATTCGGTGGATGGAACGTCCGCCCAAGGCGAAGAAACCGAGCTGACGCGCAGGCGAAGCCGGGATCGGAGCCTCCTGACCCTAGGCTGCGCTGTCGCGCCGCGCGCCGAGCCCATCGTCTTCCGCGAGCATCAACAGCGCATCATCGAAGCCGGCCCGGTAGAGCGCTTCCAATTCGCGGGGCACCAGATCCTCGTCGGGATCGATGACGGAAAGGACGATGTTGAGATCGGCCCCACCCAGCATGCGCACCACGCTGTCTATGTGGGTGCTCCCACATTCCACGATCACGACATCATAGGCGTCGCCCACCGCTTCGATGATCATGTGCAGACGCGACGCTCCACGCATGGCGCGCTCGGGATCGGCATTGCCGAGCGGAATGACGTCGGCGCCCGACTCCTGGTCGGCCTGTATGGTCTCGGCAATCGTCACGCCGCCGCACAGGAGGTTGGTGATGCCAGCGGGCTGTGCGGTGCCGAGCATCATGCGACCTGGGGCGCCACTGCCGGTCATGTCGACGAGAAGCACACGCTTTGAAGCAGCTGCCAAGCTGCGGGCGAGATAGACCATACCGACAGATGCCCTGTCGCCTTCCGGCGAAAGCCCGGCGACGAGATGGGCCCGCCGGGCGGACAAGATGGCGGCGATGGCAGCCGGTGAGAAGTCCTCTTCGTCTTCATCCGCCACGTCGACGCGCGGTGCGGCAGCCGGGGCGCCGGTGCCCTGCCCTGCGTCCAGCGGAGCAGGCAGCGCCGTATGGAGGTTTCCGCTGGCCTGACCCGTTGTGGCCATGGCGGTGACAGGCAATTCGCCGGCGGCAGGCCGCAGCGCGCGCCCGGAAAAGAGTTCGGCCAGCAATACGATGATCATCTGGATGAGCAGTGCCGCGACCATCACGACAATCGTGATTGGCAAGACCTTGGGATAGTATGGCTCGCTCGCGGGCACGGCGCTGGCAATAATGCGCGCATCGGCGGGCAGCGCATTGGGGTCGCCTCGCGAAATGGCCTCGCGATAGCGGGCGAGATAGGTTTCCAGGAGTTGCCGTTCGGCAGCCGCTTCGCGTTCCAGTGCGCGCAGTTCGACACCCTCTGCATCAGCCTGGGCCGAGCTGGCCTTGATGACTTCGAGCTGCCCGGCAAGTTCGGCTTCGCGCAGGCGGGCCACCTCGGCATTCGTCTCAAGACTGGCCAAAGCCTTGCGCACTTCGCCCGCGATCTGATCGTCGATGGCAGATAATTGTGCGCGAAGCCCGCGAATGCGCGGGTGGTTGCCCAGCAGTGTCGTGGAGAGATCAGCGATCTGGGACTGCAGCGCGACCTGCTGCTCGCGCAGGCGCTGGATCAGGCCGGAATCGAGCACACTGCTGACCGTGTCGACCGACCGGCCGGCTTCGAGTGCCTGGCGCGCATTGGCCGCGCGCGCTTCGGCGTCGGCGCGCTCGGAGCGAACCTGCGCCAGCTCGCCAGCGATATCGGAGAGCTGACGCGCGACCAGCGTATCGTTCTGGGCGACCAGATAAAGGTCCGACTCGGCACGATAATCGGCAATCTTGGCTTCCGCGGTGCGCACCCGTTCGCGCAAATCCGCAATTTCGGGTTCGAGCCAGGCCGTGGCATTCGAGTTCGAGGTCAGCTTGGCACCGGACTGGATCTGCAGATAGACCCGCGCCAGCGCATTGGCGACCTCGGCGGCCAGTTGAGGATCCTCCGACGAGAATTCGATCGCGATGACGCGCGAGTTCTGGATCTGGTAAACCTGAAGCTTCTCGCGAAATGCGGCAACGGCCCGGTCGATCGAGGCTTCTTCCAGCGGATCGTCGGCTGCTCCCAGGAACACCATGATATCGTTGACGATCGACGGCTGGGCCGCCGGATCAAACTCGGCGCGGGAGGCCAGATCCAGTTCGCGCACGACTTCGCGGATGCTGTCGGCGGCGCGGATCACCTCGACCTGACTGGCAATGGCCTGCTCATCCAGCATGGCATCGCGCGAAAGGCCCTCCCCGGCGCGCGTGATCGCCGCCTCGCGTTCCTCGATCAGGACCCGGCTTTCGCCGCGATAAACCGGAGCGAGGGAACTGGCGAACAGGAACGCGATGAGACCGGCAGCAAGCGTGATGGCGATCATCATGAACCGCCGTTCCCACAACGCCGCCGCCAGCCGCATGATATCGATGTCGACGTCCCCGCGTGCCTCTGCGCTGTTGGACATGATGTGAATCTCCGCTGCGATGATGGCGAATTCCGACCGAGGATCGGATCCACCGGGCTGGAGCGTAAACAATCGTGGTAAGCCAATGGTTAATGCCGATATTTCCGGTCGATGCGCTGGAGGAAGAGCGGATGACATCGGCCCTTTTTACCAGCTGTTAACCCTAATCGGTCGATAACCATGGCAACGGCGCGATCAGCGCCATTGCGTCTGGACATGGCGATGCTCGCGAAAATCGGAACGACTTACATACTGCTGTCGCTCGCCGCCGTTGCGGTGCTCGGAGGCTGTTCGGGGTACCGCCCGGCCCCGGCCGCGTTTCATGAGGCGACCATTCAGCCCTATCAGCTCGGCGCCGGCGACCGTCTGCGCGTGACCGTATTCGACCAGGAAGAGCTGACAGGCACCTACTCGATCGACCAAGCCGGATACATTTCCTTTCCGCTCGTGGGCTCTTTGCCGGCACGCGGACAGACGCTTCAGCAGATGGAATCGGCACTCGCCGCCGCACTTCGCAACGGCTACCTGCGCGATCCGGACGTGACGGTCGAGGTCGACCAATATCGATCCTTCTTCATCATGGGCGAGGTCGGTGCCGCCGGCCAGTACAGCTACGTGCCGGGCATGACCGTCCAGCAGGCGATCGCCATTGCCGGCGGGTTCACCTCGCGCGCCAATCAGGCGAACGCTGACATAACCCGCACCATCAACGGCGAAGTCATGACCGGCCGCGTGATCATTTCCGATCCGATCATGGCCGGCGACACGATCTATGTCCGCGAGCGGCTCTTCTGATCCGTGACGATGCCCGAGAAAAGCCTGCGTATCATCCATTGCTTCCGCTCTCCGGTGGGTGGGATATTCCGGCATGTGCGCGACCTTGCGGCCGAGCACAGCGCCGCAGGCCATCAGGTCGGGATCATCTGCGACAGCACGACGGGCGGGTCCTACGAGGACGCGCTCTTCGATGCGATCCGCCCGCATCTCGCTCTCGGGCTGACACGCCTGCCCATCGGGCGGTCGATTGCACCCTCCGACGTGCGTGCGGCGCTTGCGAGCTATCGGGAAATCAAGAATTTGCAGCCAGACATCCTGCATGGGCATGGCGCCAAGGGCGGCGCCTATGCTCGGATCGTCGGCTCACGGCTACGGGTTTCGAGGTATCGCGTCGCCCGTTTCTATTCGCCGCATGGCGGCAGTCTTCACTATGATGCGGCTCGCCCGTCCGGCCGATTCTTCTTTGCGATCGAGCGCATGATGGAGCGCATGACCGACCAGCTGGTCTTCGTCAGCGAGCACGAGCGGCAAACCTATCTCGACAAGGTCGGCCGCCCCCGATGCGCAGAGATGCTGGTCTATAACGGGCTGGACTCAGGAGAATTCGTGCCGGTGGCGCTGCATCGCGAGGCTGCCGACTTCCTCTATATCGGCATGATGCGCGACCTCAAGGGGCCGGATGTCTTCATCCGCGCGTTCCAGCAGGCAGAAAGATTGGCCGGAAGACCGTTCAAGGGTGTGATGGTCGGAGATGGCGATGACAAGCCGCGCTACGCAGCCATGCTGAAAGACCTTGGCCTTGATGATCGGATTTCGCTGCATGCGGCGATGAAGGCCCGTGATGCCTTTGCCATGGCCAGGAACGTCGTCATCCCCTCACGCGCCGAAGCCATGCCCTATATCGTCCTGGAAGCGATTGCCGGGGGAAAGCCGGTGATCGCCAGCCGTGTCGGCGGAATTCCCGAGATCCTCGGCGCGGAAAGCCCTGCCCTCGTGCAGCCGGGAAATGCAGATGCCCTTGCAACTGCGATGGTCCGCGCGGTCGAGGAGCCGGATTGGCTCACTACCGCGATGCCATCGATCGAGAGCTTTCGCAGGCGTTTCAGCGCGCAGAGCATGGCCGAGGCGATCGGCCAGGCCTACATCGGCGCTCATGCCGCTCCGCTGGCCGATCGAAGTGAAACGACCGCATCAAATATTTCTTAGCTCCTTCCTGCTACCTACGGTAACCTGCAAAGGATACCGCAACGATGACGAGACAGGAGAGCGCCCCGGCGCGGCAGGCCGACGGATCGGATCATGGCCGCACGGCAGAGACGGAAGTCGACGACGCCCGGCAGACCGAGCTGCGTTCTCTCGCCGACCGCATCGCGAGGCAATTGCGCGATGAGAGCTACTCTCCGCAAATGGTCACGGGGCTGTTGCGACTCTTCGAGTTTGCCGGTCTCCTGCTTCTGGCCGTCTTGATTCACGCGCTCTACGTCATGCCGGACGCGTCAAGCTTTCGTCCCGGTTATGCCGTGACGATCGTTGCCGGGTCATTGCTCGGCGTGATCCTGCTCCAGGCTGCCGACACTTATCAGGTGCCGGCCCTGCGCATGCCACTGCGCACATTCAAGCGCGCCTTCGTCGCCTGGAGCATGACGGTTGCCGCCATGGCGCTGGCTGCGTTCTTTCTCAAGGTGGGATCGGACTTCTCGCGGGTCTGGTTCGGCGCGTGGTACCTTTCGGGCCTCGCCTTTCTCTTCGTCAGCCGTCAACTCGTTGCCTGGGCCATCAGACGCTGGGCGCGTGACGGAACGATGGAACGCCGCGCCGTCATTGTCGGCGGCGGAGAACTGGCAAAACGGCTGATCCGCCAGCTCGAACAGCAGCCAGAGAACGACATTCGCATCTGCGGCATTTTCGATGACCGCGACGAGGAACGTTCGCCGTCGATCGTCGCCGGCTATCCCAAGCTCGGCAATACCGCGGACCTTGTCGACTTCGCACGACGGGCCCGCATCGACATGCTGATCATCGCGCTCCCGATCACGGCTGAAGCCCGCGTGCTTCATTTGCTGAAGCATCTTTGGGTGCTGCCGCTCGACATCCGGCTGGCAGCCCATGCAAACCGGCTGCGGTTCCGTCCACGCTCCTATTCCTATGTCGGCGCGGTGCCGATGCTGGCGATCTTCGATCGGCCGATCCGGGATTGGGATTCGGTGGCAAAGCGCGTCTTCGACGTCGCTTTCAGTCTGCTCGCCATCGCGACGCTCTGGCCG
The DNA here is from genome assembly GCF_002750855.1 of Neopararhizobium haloflavum. Lineage (GTDB taxonomy): Bacteria > Pseudomonadota > Alphaproteobacteria > Rhizobiales > Rhizobiaceae > Georhizobium > Georhizobium haloflavum. Next base: position 112,239 of record NZ_NWUC01000004.1, read on the forward strand.
GTCATGCTCGTCACGGCGATCGCAATCAAGGCAACCTCCAAAGGCCCGATCCTCTTTCGCCAGAAGCGTCACGGCTTCAACAACGAGGAAGTGGAGATCTACAAGTTCCGTTCGATGTACACCGAGATGAGCGACCCGACGGCCCGGCTTGCGGTGACGAAGGGGGATCCACGCGTCACCCGCGTCGGCCGCATCATCCGCAAGACGTCGATCGACGAACTGCCACAGCTGTTCAACGTTCTGAAGGGGCAGCTTTCGCTTGTCGGTCCCCGCCCCCATGCGGTGATGGCGCAAACCCGCGACCGGCTGTTCGTTGAAGTCGTGGATGGGTATTTCGCGCGCCACCGCGTCAAGCCCGGCGTCACGGGCTGGGCTCAGATCAATGGCTGGCGCGGCGAAATCGACAATGACGAGAAGATCAAGCAACGCACTGCCTGCGACCTCTACTATATCGAGAACTGGTCTCTCTTCTTCGACCTCAAGATCCTGTTTCTGACGCCAATCCGCTTGCTGAATACGGAGAATGCGTATTGAGCGCCGTCGGCTACCATCCGGGGTCTGCACGAGTTGCAGCGCCGAAGGCCGCGACGTTCCGTCTGATCGGCGCTGCGCTGATGGCGTTCGGCGTCTTCCTTTCCGGCTTCGTCATCGACGAACCGGCCCCTTACGAGCTGTTCCTCGTCGGGTTGATCGGCCTGTGGGCGCTTTTCGGGCTTCGCATATCGCGCACCGTCGCACCGCTCCTGATCCTGCTGATTGTGTTCAACATCGGCGGGCTGATCGCCTTGACGCGGATGAACGACCTTGAAGGCGCACCGCTCTACATCGCCGTTTCTGTCTTTCTGGCGCTGACCTCGGTATTCTTCGCAGCGATCATCGAAGACGACGAGCGACGACTGAGACTGATCTTCGGGGCCTATATCGCCGCAGCGCTGGTGACCGCGATGCTGGGCATCCTGGGGTATTTCGGCGCCATCCCGGGGGGCGAGCGCTTTACGCTTTACGATCGTGCCCGCGGCGCATTCGGCGATCCCAACGTCTTCGGGCCCTATCTCATCCTGCCCTCCCTCATCCTGATGCACGGGATTCTTAACGGCAGATTGGCCGTCGCGCCCTTTCGCTTGCTGGCGCTGCTGATCCTTTCCTTCGGCATCTTCCTTTCGTTCTCACGCGCGGCATGGGGCGCCACCGCGCTTTCGATGATGCTTCTCGTTTTCGTCATGCTCGTCAGCCAACGTTCCGGCATCTTCCGGCTTCGCGTGCTGGTCATGGCGCTGATCGGGCTGCTCGTCCTCATCGCGGCCCTGATTTTCGCGCTGCAGTTCGATGCGGTCTCGGAGCTTTTCACGGTCCGGGCCCAATTGGTGCAGGACTATGACGGTGCGCGCTTCGGGCGCTTCGAACGCCACAAGCTCGGTTTTCTTCTTGCCATGGAAAAGCCGCTCGGTATCGGCCCACTCGCCTTCGGTCCGATCTATGGAGAAGACACGCACAATATCTGGCTGAAAGCGCTGCTCGACTATGGCTGGCTCGGCTTCGTCGCCTACCTCGCGCTGATCGTCTGGACGCTGGTATTGGGCTTTCGCTACCTGCTGCGCGAGCGGAGCTGGCAGCCCTACCTGATGACAGCCTATATCGTCTTCGTCGCCCATGTCATCGTCGGAACCGTGATCGATACCGATCACTGGCGGCACTTCTATCTCATCCTTGGGGTATTATGGGGCTGCTTCGCGCTGGAGCGACGCCACCAGCGCGAAGCTCAGCTGGTGCGGCGCCGCCCGAGCATTATGGGGACGAGCGCCGTCAGGATGAACAATCGCATCACGTGATGGGCAGCGACGAAGGTCGGGTCGGCATCGAGCAGCACGGCAATCGCAATCATCGCTTCCACGCCCCCCGGCATGAAGGCGATGAGCAACTGCCCCGTCGGCAGGTCGAACAGGCCCGCCACGAGCAGGGCGAACGCGGCGGCCAAGACACTGGCGATCACGGTGATGGCGATGCCGGCCGAAAACGCGCTGCGCAGCATCGCCAGCGTAACCCCACCGAAACGCGAGCCGATCAGCGCGCCCATGATGAGGAAGGCCGGAATCTGCAGCCAGAGCGGCATGACGCCTTCGATCGTTCCCGTGAGATGGCTGACGGTAGAAACGATCATTCCGCCAACCAGCAGCGCGGCCGGCAGTCGGAAGCGCTTGAGGACCAGACCGACCAGGATGGACAGGATGAACGTCAGGGCGATCGACAAGACGGACATCGCCGCCGCCGGGCCTTGATCTGGATCGATCTCACCGCCCATCGCGCTCACCACGACCGGCACGATAAGCGTGAGGGCAAGCACGCGGATGCTTTGCACCAAGCCGATCTGACGGATATCCGCGTTGGTGTCGGTCGACAGGCTCAGAACGTAGCTGAGATGTCCGGGCGAGGAAGCGAGCAACGCAGTCTTGCGGTCATATGCAAAATGCCGCCGGAGCCAATAGCTGGAGACGATCATGATCGCCAGCAGCGAAAAGGCCAGCAGGACGAAGCTGGCCGGCCACTGCCTCGCCGTGTCCAACACCCCTGGCGTGACGCCCGCACCGATGCTCATGCCTATCAGGATCATCGCGACGTCCGCCAAACGACCGGGCACGGCGAGCCGCGCGCCCATCAGGCCGGCAGCGGTGACGGCGATGGCCGGCCCGGTGAGGTACGGCGCCGGGAAGTGAACAAGAGACGCCACGATGGCGCCGGCGGCCGCGATCGCCAATGCGAGGCAGGCCTGCGCCGTCTCGCTTCGCGGCCGCAGCAAGGTCATCGAACCATTCCGGAACGGCTGGCGGTGCGCGCCATCACATCGGCACCGGAAAGCGGCGGTAAACCGCTTGGATATCATCGAGCACAGATTGGTCGAGCGTCAGATCGATCGCTGCGATATCGGTCCGCAGCTGCGACATCGACGTGGCGCCGATGATGGCAGCCGTCATGAAGGGGCGTGTCAGGCAGAACGCCAGCGCCATCTGGCACGGATCGAGCTGGTGTTTGCGGGCAACGGCGAGATACTCGTCCACGACGCCGAGAGATAGCGGGGTCAACCGGCCGCCAAGATCGGCCTTTGCTTCGCGCCGCGTGCCGGGCGGCGTGACATCACCCTGATACTTGCCCGAAAGCAGTCCAGCCGCCAGCGGAGAAAAGGCAAGCAAACCGACGTCCTCGTTGTGCGCCAGCTCGGCCATGTCCAGATCGAACAGGCGCTGCATGAGGCTGTATTCGTTCTGGACCGACTGGACGCGAGGCAGACCTTCGCGCTCGGCGATGGCGAGATATTGCGATGTTCCCCAGCATGTCTCGTTGGACAGGCCAACATGGCGGACCTTGCCGGCCTTCACCGCGTCATCGAGACCACGGAGAATGTCATGGATCTCGGTCACGACCTCATCGCGATCCTGTGTGCTCGGATCATAGCTCCATGACTGACGGAAATGGTAGGAATCGCGGTTCGGCCAGTGGATCTGATAAAGATCGATATGGTCGGTTCCCAACCGCTTCAGGCTGCCATCCACTGCCGCAACGATATCTTCGCGACCAAGCTTGGCGCCGTCGCGAATCCATTTCGGTCCCGGCCCGGTGGCCTTGGTGGCCAGTACGATGTCGGAACGCTTGCCTGTCTCGCGGAACCAGTTGCCGACGATCTCTTCGGTCGCGCCCTGCGTTTCGGCCGAAGTCGGGTTGGTCGGATACATCTCCGCGGTGTCGAAGAAATTGATGCCTTTGCCGACCGCATAGTCCATCTGCTCGTGCGCTTCGGCCTGGGTGTTCTGCGTACCCCAGGTCATTGTTCCGAGGCAAAGCGCGCTGACTTCAAGTCCGGTGCGTCCGAGCTTGCGGTACTTCATCGAGGATATCCTGCTGAGCGATAAGGTAAGGCTACCTGACTTATCTCAGGCAGCTCCTCTCTCCAATAGCAGCAGGCAATTTTCAAGCCCCTGGCAGGGCTTCGCGGCAATTCGTTCAGTGCCGTTGCGGTCCGACAAGAGCGCCGGCCATTTCGCCGATGATCGCGGCACGATCGGCATCCACGCGAGCCTCATGTTGCCGCATCCAGTCTTGCTGTGTTTCCTGCAGGCCCGGGAGCAGCAAGGGGCCTACGGTCAAGGCAACCGCGCAGGCAATCTGAATGACGGGAACACCGGCGACGTTCACTGACCAAAGCGTTCTCATTGTTTCTCCCGATCCCTGGTGCCGACGCCAACGCATGATTCGCACACACGTACAAAAACTTGACAACAACACTCATCTTTAATAGCCATTGCCCGAGCATCGCCGGCGTGTCAAGCGGCGCAGCTTTGCCACGCCAGCCTCTCAAACGGATCGGGCCGGATCATGACAGACGACGACAGCCTCTTCATGCTGATCAATCTGCACAAGGCCGCGGCCGAGCCTGTTGGAAATCAGGGCGACGGGCTTGCAGCGGAATTCATGGAAATCTTCCGAAGAGAAATGGCGCGCCGGCATCCATTGCCGCCCTACCCGGTCGACACGTCGGACAATGTCCTTATGTTTCGACGTAGTGGCTTTTCTGGGCCAGACGTTGAATGCGACAGCACCGACCGCGATGCGTCGGAAAAATAGGGAGCCGACACGGCATGTATATCGCCATGAACCGATTCAAGGTGAAACAAGGCTCGGAAGAGGCCTTCGAACGCGTCTGGAAGGATCGTGATTCGTCCCTCACAGAGGTCCCCGGCTTCGTGGAGTTCCGACTGCTGCGCGGAAAACTGGACGAGGACGAAGGCTGTACGCTCTTTGCCTCGCACACGATCTGGCGGTCGGAAGACGATTTCGTTGCCTGGACCCGTTCGGAGAATTTCCGCAAGGCGCACCGCAATACGGGCGACGGGAAGGTCGACTATATCGGACATCCGCGATTTGAAGGATTTTCGGTCGTCGAAGGTGCCTGAGTGCAGGCGCCATGGCTTGGGTGAAAATGGTCGGAGCGGCGGGATTCGAACCCACGACCCCTACACCCCCAGTGTAGTGCGCTACCGGGCTGCGCTACGCTCCGACCTGCCCAAAGGCTGCACCGTCTCTAGTCCGTCATTTCGGGCAAAGCAAGAGCGCAGCCTTTGAAAACATCCGATCATCGGACCTGATCGAGCAACCTCTTGCATTCCAGCAGGTCGTAGAGCGCCTCCTGCAGCAAGGCCCGGTTTTCCTTTGACAGGTCCACGGCCTTGTCGTCGCCTTTTTCGCCGTCACCGCCGAACCCGAAAAAGCGCCGACCTGCAGGAGCCTTGGCCTTTCCGACGACCTGATCGCCATCGCTTGCTGCCGGCTCTGGCGCATTGGCGGCAGCCTCCGCCGTCAACGCCTCCAACGTGACAACGTCCCCGCTGCCAACGGCAATCACGAATTTCGGGCCATTCTGCTTCAGCAGCTTCTGAACGCCCTTGATGGTATAGCCCTGATCGTAAAGCAGGTGCCGAATGCCCTTGAGGAGTTCGACATCATCGGGCCGATAATAGCGACGGCCGCCGCCGCGCTTCATCGGCTTTATCTGTGAAAACCGACTTTCCCAGAACCGCAGCACATGCTGCGGAAGGTCCAGGTCATCGGCCACTTCGCTGATCGTTCGAAATGCGTCCGGACTCTTTTCCATCCCATACCCCATACTACAGGAGATGATTCTCATGCATTTCAGGGCGTTGAACGCAATTTTTCAAGTGTCTAAAACACAGTTGCACAGAAATTCAACGGCGTGGGGCGTTTGAGAGCGCAATCAAACCGCGGTGCGAACAGCCTTTTCGCGGCCCTGTCGCGTCAAATGAGATTTGAGCACGCGTTGCTTCAACACATTCGATGCCTTGAACGTCATGACGCGGCGCGGCGATATCGGGACTTCCTCACCCGTCTTGGGGTTACGCCCGACGCGCTCGTTCTTGTCGCGGACCTGGAAGGTGGCGAATGACGACAGCTTGACCGTCTCGCCGCGCACGATGGCGTTGCAGACTTCCTCGATCACCATCTCGACCAATGCGGCGGATTCCGTGCGGGACAACCCGACTTTCCTGAAAACGGATTCCGCCAAATCCGCCCTTGTCACCGTTTTTCCGCCCATCATCCCCGTTCCGAATATTCAAAACGAATGTCTTGATGTTCAATAGATTGAGACTATTGACGTTCCGTCTGACCGTCAAGGAAGGAGACGTGCTGCGCTGCAAGCGCGACCGATCCGAACCGGCCTACCAGCGCACCAGCACCGCACCCCATGTGAAACCGCCACCCATCGCTTCCAGCAGGACGAGATCGCCCTTCTTTATGCGGCCGTCGGCCGCCGCCTCGGCGAGCGCCAACGGGATCGAGGCAGCCGAGGTGTTGCCATGATGATCGACCGTCACGACGACCTTCTCCGGTGCGATGCCAAGCTTGCGGGCAGAAGCGTCGATGATCCGCACATTCGCCTGATGGGGAACGAACCAGTCGATGTCGGTCGATCCGTAACCGGTCTTCTCATAGACCGCCTCGATGACGTCCGTGATCATGCCGACCGCGTGCTTGAACACCTCGCGGCCTTCCATGCGCAGATGTCCGACGGTGCCGGTGGTGGAGGGTCCGCCGTCTACGTAGAGTTTTTCGCGGTGGCTGCCGTCCGAGCGGAGCTTCGCGGTCAGGACCCCACGGTCGCCGACGCTGCCCGCCCCCTCACCTGCTTCCAGGACGAGGGCGCCAGCGCCGTCGCCGAAGAGGACGCAGGTGCTGCGGTCATTCCAGTCGAGAAGCCGGGAGAAGGTCTCCGAACCGATCACGAGCGCCCGCTTCGCCATGCCGCCCCGCAGATAGAGGTCGGCAGTGGTCAGCGCATAGACGAAACCCGTGCACACGGCCTGAACATCGAATGCTGCCCCATGGGTGATGCCGAGGCGCGCCTGGATGTTGACGGCTGTTGCGGGGAACGTGTTGTCCGGCGTGGAGGTGGCCAGCACGATCAGATCGATGTCCTCGGGCTTCAAGCCTGCATTGTCGAGGGCAGCGCGCGCCGCATTTTCACCCAGCGAGGCGGTCGTTTCGCCCTCGCCTGCAATATGGCGCTGGCGAATCCCCGTGCGCTGCACGATCCATTCGTCACTCGTCTCGACCACGTTCTCGAAGTCGCGGTTGGCCATGACCTTTCTTGGCAAGGCGGAGCCGACGCCGCGAACGATTGATCTGATCATTTCTTTTCCTGTTCAGGCAAAACTTCACATTGCACGACGCTACGGTCTGAAATCCTAGATGCTCGCCTGCATCTCGGCACGCGCCGGCATCCGTCGCGCATGATAAAGATCGAGATCACGCGAGATCTTCTGGCGCAGGTCGTTGCGCGCCATATCGAACCCAACCTCGACGGCTGCGGCGAAGCCTTCGACATCGGTGCCGCCGTGGCTCTTGATCACGATGCCGTTGAGACCGAGGAAGACGCCGCCGTTGCCGCGGCGAGGATCCATCTTTTCGCGCAGACGGTCGAACGCGTCGCGGGCCAGAAGATAGCCGAGTTTCGCGCGCCAGGTCCTTGTCATCGCCGCGCGCAAATAGCCGCCGATCTGCCGGGCAGTCCCCTCGGCTGTCTTCAAGGCGATATTGCCGGAGAAGCCCTCGGTAACGACGACGTCGACGATGCCCTTGCCCAGATCGTCGCCTTCGACGAAGCCATGATAGTTGAGGCTCAGGAAATCCGCTTCGCGCAGCAGCCGGCCTGCTTCCTTGACCTCTTCCTGCCCCTTGATTTCCTCGACACCGATGTTGAGCAGACCGACTGTCGGACGCTCGATGCCAAAGAGTGCGCGCGCCATGGCGGCGCCCATCATCGCAAAGTCGATCAGTTGCTGGGCATCGGCGCCGACCGTTGCGCCGACATCAAGGACGATGCTCTCGCCGCGCAGCGTCGGCCATATGGCAGCGATCGCCGGGCGCTCGATGTTGGCCATGGTGCGCAGACAGAATTTCGACATGGCCATCAACGCGCCAGTGTTGCCAGCCGAAACGCACACATCGGCGTCGCCGGACTTCACCGCCTCGATGGCGCGCCACATGGACGAGCGCCAGCGGCCGCGACGCAAGGCCTGGCTCGGCTTGTCGTCCATCCGCACGGCAATCTCGCAGTGGTGGAATTCGCTGGCCGCGGCCAGCTTGGGAAAGCGCTCGAGATAGGGACGGCAGCGTTCCTCGATGCCGAATATCAGGAACCTCGCGTCGGGATAGCGCTCCAGTGCCTTGGCCGCTCCGGGTATCACAACCTCCGGTCCCTGGTCGCCGCCCATGGCGTCGAGAGAAATTCTTATCACGCTATCCTGTCCGTTTCGTCACGAGCTCGGGTGCCTTCCGGCGCGGGCCGAAAATACTGCTTTTCGCCTCACGTACAACTCTATTGTCGGGAAATTGCGGGCATGAGATGGCCGTGGGCAGGTCCATCGCCGCTTCATCGCAAGAATGAACCCGCGATCAGCCTCAGTTCTCTCCCCCCTTCCAGTCCTTCAAAGCGGCGAAGGGCGATGGTGCCGTTTCGCCATCATCGTCCCGGCTTTCGATGTGTTCACCAAAGCGAACGCCCGGCTTGCGCGGATAGCGGTCGATGGCCATCGCCGCGAATTCGGCAGCCACGGCGCCCGCGTCAATGACATCGCCGGCAAACGGTTCAGGCATATCCGGTCCTTCCGCATCGATCACGATCTCGCCTCCCGACAGATCCGTCATACGGGCGAGCTTGGAGCCGTCAGGAACGAATGTCGCCGACACCGGCTCCTCGATATTCTGAACGACCGGCTCCAAAGTGACGACGCAAGGCTGCTCGACACGGCACTTCACCGTTCCGGTGAGCCTTACTCCATCGCGCTTCCACCGAACCACCTCGAAAGTGGCGGCGAAATCGAGAACGGCGCTGACACCCCAATCGCGGGCCAGTGCCTCCCGTTCGGTCATATCAGCTTCCATCTTGACGGTCAGCGGGTTGGCCGACACGTGACCGACATTGATCTTGTAGGCAAATGGTCCGGTCGTGCTCATCAGCTCGCCTCCGAAGCTGTGCGGTGCTGGGGTGCGGGAAATTCGACGCGGCCGGAGAGGATTGCCGCTTCCGGCTGGGCAGCCACATTGCGTGCTGCTGCATGCAGATGGCTGGCCAGCCCCGCCATACCCTCCGAAACGCCCGGAGCATCGCCTGCACCCGGATGGACATTCCTGGTGAGGGCCATGGCGAGCGCCTCGTCATCGCCAGCGGCAAGGGCAGCGTCGTAGGCTTCGTAGCGACCGTAGAACATGCGGGCGAGCTTCTTCATGCGCTTGGGCACGCCCATATCCCCGATACCGATCTCACGGATGGAGTGGTCGATATCCTGAAAAAACGTGTCGACCAGGTCCTGCGCAAAGGCGTGTCCGGCCGGACTGGCGCCGGAAAGCCGCCGGACGAGAACGACCATGTGGGCGGCAACCATCTCAAAACGGCCCATCACCGTGTCGGGCACCGACATCTGCTCGTAGAATACAGGCTGACGCGCCGCCTCGGTCAACGCCATATAGACATCGTCGACGATGCGCCGATTGCTTTTTTTGCGCCCGAATAGTCCGAATACCATGAAATCGCCTTGGTCCGCGTTTCTGACAGCCACTCGCCCGGCGGGGCAGTTGCAACATGATCGCGGCTGGTTTACCGAAGCAGGCGCGAAAAGCAACGTCGAGGGGCAGCGCCTTTGCGCTTCGGGCCCGCACCGGAAAGGCCGCCAGGCCAGCCATTTGAGGGAGATGTCGTTGAAGCGACGGTATTTCAAGTCCGGCCGCACCCTGCTCAGCGCAGGCACGGTCGCCGTGATCATGTCGGGTGGCATGCTGGCCGGATGCTCCACCACGGAGGTTCTGCAGCAGGGTTATGTGCTCGACGAGGACGCACTGGCGCTGACGCCGGTCGGGTCGAGCCGCGAACAGGTGCTTTTGTCGCTAGGAACGCCCTCGACGACCGCCACCTTCGACAATGACGAGGTGTTCTACTACATCTCGCAGACGCGCACGCGCAGCATGGCCTTCATGAAGCCGCAGCTCGTGGACCAACGCGTCCTTGCCGTCTATTTCAACGAGGAAGGCACCGTTTCACAGATTGCGAACTATACGCTGCAGGACGGGCGCGTTTTCGACCTGATTTCGCGCACGACGCCGACCGGCGGACGCGACCTCACGTTCCTTGGACAGTTGCTGGCCGGACCTGGAGAGGGTCAGATTCCCAACCCGTTCGGCCCCAATACGGACGGCAATCCCTACTGAGCCGGACCGACAGAGACGCAAAAAACCCCGCGGATACTCAAATCCGCGGGGTTTTTTCTTGGCGATGGGTTCGCCGTCAGTGCGCCAGAACAGCCAACAGAAGCAGCGCCACGATGTTGGTGATCTTGATGGCCGGATTCACCGCAGGGCCTGCCGTGTCCTTATAAGGATCGCCGACCGTGTCACCGGTGACGGACGCCTTGTGCGCCTCCGATCCCTTGACGTGCTTGACCCCGTCCTTGTCGATGAACCCATCCTCGAAGGATTTCTTGGCGTTGTCCCAGGCGCCTCCGCCTGACGTCATGGAAATGGCCACGAAGAGACCATTGACGATGACGCCGAGCAGCGACGCACCGAGCGCGGCGAAGGCAGATGCACGCGAGCCGGAAATCAGCAGCACGCCGAAGTAGACGACGAGCGGCGCCAGCACGGGCAGAAGCGAGGGAACGATCATCTCCTTGATCGCCGCCTTGGTCAGAAGGTCAACCGCGCGCGCGTAGTTCGGCTTGGATGTGCCGGCCATGATGCCCGGATCATCACGGAACTGTCGGCGAACCTCTTCGACGATCGAGCCTGCCGCCCGTCCGACGGCGGTCATCGCGATGCCACCGAAGAGATACGGGATGAGACCGCCAAAGATCAGACCGGCAACGACGTACGGGTTGGAAAGGGAGAACGAGATGTCCTCCATGCCCTGGAAGTACGGGTAGGTCTGCGCATTCGCCATGAAGTATTCGAGGTCGTTGGAATAGGCTGCAAAAAGCACCAGCGCGCCGAGACCGGCGGAGCCGATAGCATAGCCCTTCGTCACGGCCTTCGTCGTGTTGCCGACCGCATCGAGCGCGTCGGTGGAACGACGGACTTCGGACGGCAGACCCGCCATCTCGGCAATGCCGCCGGCGTTGTCCGTCACCGGGCCGAACGCATCGAGCGCGACGATCATGCCGGCAATGCCGAGCATCGCCGTGACAGCGATCCCGATGCCGAACAGTCCGCCGAGCTGGAACGTCGACAGGATGCCGCCGACGATGACGATGGCGGGAAGCGCCGTCGATTCCAGCGAAACGGCAAGCCCCTGGATCACGTTGGTGCCGTGGCCGGTCACCGAGGCCTGCGAGATGGAATTGACCGGACGCTTGTTGGTGCCGGTATAGTACTCCGTGATCCAGACGATGAGGCCGGTGACGACGAGACCGAGGATCCCGCAGATAAAGAGATTCGTCCCGGAAATCGCCATGCCGTCGACTTCGCCGATATCGCCCCACCCGACAGTCAGCGACGTCGCGGCGCCGAGGCCGATGATGGAAAGCAGGCCGGTCACTATCAGACCCTTGTAGAGGGCTCCCATGATCGAGCCATTGGATCCGAGACGAACGAAGAAGGTGCCGACGATCGACGTTATGATGCAGGCTCCGCCAATCGCCAGCGGATAGAGCATCACGGCCTCGAGCATGTCCGTTCCGGCGAAGAAGATGGCACCGAGAACCATGGTGGCCACCACCGTCACCGCATAGGTTTCGAAGAGGTCGGCTGCCATGCCGGCACAGTCACCGACATTGTCGCCGACATTGTCGGCAATCGTCGCGGGGTTGCGCGGATCATCCTCAGGAATGCCGGCCTCGACCTTGCCGACGAGATCGCCGCCCACGTCGGCCCCCTTGGTGAAGATGCCGCCGCCGAGACGGGCGAAGATCGAGATCAGGGATGCACCGAAGCCAAGGGCAACGAGGGCATCGATCACCACGCGATCGGATGATTCATATCCCAGTCCACCGGTGAGAATTGCGTAGTAGACGGAAACGCCCAGCAGAGCGAGACCGGCGACCAGCATGCCGGTGATCGCACCGGACTTGAACGCGATGTCGAGACCGGCCGAAAGGCTGTGCGATGCCGCCTGCGCGGTGCGCACATTGGCGCGGACCGAGACGTGCATGCCGATGAACCCTGCCAGTCCGGACAGTACGGCACCAATCAGGAAGCCGAAGGCTGCGGTTCCTCCCAACAGCCACCATGTGATCGCGAAGACGACCGCGCCGACGATCGCAATCGTAGTGTATTGGCGGGTGAGATAGGCCTGCGCGCCTTCTCGAATAGCGCCCGCAATCTCCTGCATGCGCTCATTGCCCTGGTCAGCTGCCAGCACCGATTGCGTCGCCCAGATGGCATATGCAACCGACAGCAGCCCGCAGGCGATGACGGCGATAAGAATTGTCATTCGCTGAATTCCTCCTGATTGGACCGGACTTGATCCCCCAATACCGGCCGATGACCATGCCGCAGCGCGCCGCTAAGCGCGACGCTCTGCCGCATTGGGCGCGATGATTGCTGCACCGCATGAGGGCCGTCAAGTAGTCAATGCACTCAGGAGGAGGGGTTCAGAGCGTCGCAAGCGCTCTGTTGGAGATCGTCCGATTGGCGGCATGAACCTCTCGCTTGCGCTCAAGTGCCTCGATCACCGCGCCCGGAAAATCGGCCTCGTACATCTGGCTCATGCTCCACAAGCCGCCGGGCGTATAGACATTGATCTCGAGGATCTTGTCGCCGACGATATCGAGCCCGACGAGGAACATACCGTCCTGGATCAGTTTGGGGCGCACCAGTTCGGCAACCTCCAGCATGGTGTCCGTCACCTTGACCTTCTCGGCCGTGCCCTGGACGTGGATGTTGGAACGCACTTCGCCCTTTGCCGGCACGCGGCGGAGCGCGGCAAACTTGCCACCAAGCTCCAGCGGCTTGCCGTTCATGACGAACAGGCGGACATCGCCCGACTTGGCCTCGGGAATGTATCCCTGGGCGATCAGATAGCCTTCGCCGCTCACCGCCTCGAATATCTGGTTGAGGTTGGCATCGGTCGGAGTGTCGACCTTGAAGACATTCTTCCCGCCCGAACCCTGAAGCGGCTTGACGATAACGCCCTTGGGCTGGTTCTCGATGAATGACTTGATCTCGTCGATGCTCTTGGAGATCAGGGTTTCGGGCCGTACGCGCTCCGGAAAGCCCTGGAAGTAGAGCTTGTTCTGGGCGAGAGCGAGCCCGTCCGGATCGTTGACGACAAGCACGCCGCGTTCGCTGGCCAGTCGCCCGAACATGGCGCCGACATGCGCTGCCCACGGCCTTTCGTAAGCGTCATCCGACGGATCGTTGCGCAAAAAGAGAACGTCGAGATCGGCGACGTCGATGGTCTCGATCTTGGTACCATCGCCGTGAAGGTCCTTGTGCAGGGTCTCCGGCTTCTTGTATTTGGCACGCGGCAGACTGACGGCCCGCACCATCAACGAATCATCCGGGCGCAGGACGAAATCGCCGGGCGTGACGTAGTATATCTCGTGGCCGCGATTGAGTGCTGCCAATGCCAGCACCGTCGTGGTGAAGTGCGGGGCTTCGCCCTCGATCGAATTGATAAAAAAAACAATGCGCATCAGAAGTCCTCGGTTGCGGCCATGTCGACCGGTGACAGTCCGTCCCGCGCACGCTGAAGACGCGCTTCGGCCTGTGAATGATTGAGAAAGAGCGGTGTGAGGACGGGCGCCTTGAGAAGGCCGCGTTCGCCAAGCTCCTGCATGATGTGAAAATGCGATGCCGCGATCTTGCCCATCCAGAAAGGCTCGAGCGCGCCACCGGCTCGCAGGTGATCCAGCACCTGATAAAGGCCACGCAGATAGATCGCGTCCTTTGCAAGCCCTCCGGAGCGATGGACGCGGACGCAGATGCCGAAGGCGTCGCGGGCGGAGAAGCCATGCTCCTTGACTAGAAGGTCGTAGACCTCCTGAAAGGCCGCGCCATCGAGCATCGCCGCGCAGGCAACGACCCTCGCCGCCACAAGACGCAACCGCCGGACAGTCATCCCGCCGACGAGATACTCGGCAAAAACGGCAAGCCCTTCCTGAACACCCTCATAACCGGCCAGCCCGCTTCGAAAGATCCAGAGACCCTGCGATGAGCCGTTGAAATAGGTCAGGAGATGCACGCCGATCTCGTGACTGAGAAGGGCCTCGACGCGGTTGCGCAACAGCATCGTATCGCGTGCAATCAGGAGACGCCTGCCCGACACCATGAGCCCGGCCGGCAGATCGTCGCGGAGTTCGATCGTCGCGTCGAAACCTGGGCAGGCCGCGTTGTAACGCTCGATCATCTTCGCTGCTGCGCTTGCGACATGGTGGCAATCGACGTGATCCACCGGCTCGCTCGTTCCACCGGCCTGCGCCTCCGTTTCGCGTAGAATTGCGTGGGCAGCGCGTTGCAAGCTGGAGCGAACCGAACCGTAAAGCGCCCGTCCGACCTCGCGAAACCGCGGCGTGTCGCGCGCGGCAAGCATGGTCAGCTGCAGGTCCAACTCCTGCTGTTTCTCGCGATAGAGAGCATGAAGGACCGGGTCCTCGAAATGATCGAACGGGATGGAGAAGAGCCGCCTCTTCGCTTCGTCGATGCGGATCGTGAGCGGTCGATAGAGCAACCGTGGCTCACGCTGATATCCTCCCGACTGAAACTCCTGCCAGGCCGCAGCGGAATTGATCGGTGTCGCCGCGAGGAGAAAATCAAACATCGACGCGATCTCGTCGATGCTGCGGTCGGCACTGCGTACCGCGTCGACAAACACCTGGCGTCCGAGCGCGCGATGGGTGGTCAGCTTCAGATGCGATGCCTGTTCGATGAATGCGGCGATCGCCTTGAGGCCAGCGTCGTAGATGTTCGCCACGACCCGCTCACGAAGGGCCGGATAGATGCCACCGTCGCCGGGGGTCCGGTAGATCGGCGCGAAGCTTACGGAGAGACAGACGAAGCGCGTCAGGGAACTGAGCGACTGACCACCTTTCCCCTCCTCGCTCGCGCAGCGTTCGATGCGTGGCGAGCGGAACTTCGCCTTGACCGCCTCGGCCGCGCTCTCGAAGGCATCGGCCGCGGCCTGGGCGGCGGGTGCCCGAGGCGCTGAAAGGATGATCTCGAAGGGAGGCAGATATGGCGCGTCGTCGGTCAGGAGCGCGTCTTGACCCAATTCGTCTACGCTGAGGACAATGAAGGCTCCGAACCGCTCGGCCATGGCACCGCCGATTACGTCGATTACCTCCGCCGCTCGCTCGATGCTGCCGGCAACGACATAGGATGCGTTTGCCATGGCGATCTGGCGGGCCGCGTCCGCCGCGTGCTCACCCATCACATGGACACACACGAAGGGTACGGGCCGATCGACATGGACGCGGCCGCCGTCCTCAAGTTCCAGGCGGACTGGCTTGCCGGACTTCAACCCTTCTTCCAACGCATCGCGCCAAGCTTCGTCCACGCGGGCCGGCCGGCCATCATCAGGTCGCGCACTCATTGCGAACCCAAAGCTTGCTCCAGCACCGGCAGCGACGTGCGGATCATCTGGCGCAGATCATCGAGAACGACCCGGTCCGGCTGCCCCGTCCATTCGTCCATGAACATTTTCTTGAATTCGATGGCGATGGCGCAGCCCGTGGTCGGAAAGTTGGTGTGCACGAATCGCGTCTGCTCTCCCTTGCCCTGGAACGCCACGTTTTCCCGGACATCGGGCGCGCGTCCGGCCAGGCGAGACGACCGCAAGTGCTCGATGAAGGGATCGACGACGCCTGCCCAGCGCGCCCGATCCATGGAGAACGTGCCGATGTTGATTTCCGGGGCTTCGACTTCGTCCCTCGGCGGCGCGTCGGGTCCATCGCGGCGATGATTGTAGCTGTGAATGTCGAGCAGGACGAAGTGGCCGTGACGGCGCTGCATCCGCTCCAGAGTGAAGCGCAACATGGCGTAATATTCATCGTAGGATGACAGCGACGCCTCGACTTCGGAAGCCGACGGCTGCTCCTTCCAGACCTTGAGGCCCCATGATTGCTCGGGGCGCACATAGATCGCCTCGTCGCGCGCCCTGTTCAGGTCGAACTCGAACCTGGAATGGTGGCAGATGATCCGATTGGGGACATCGCGCGTAGTGTACTCTGTGAAGGGATCCTCTTCGCGAAGGCGGTCCTGCTCGCCAAGCGCCAAATCGTCGGCGACCTCCGGGCGGACCGCATGCCCATTGTGGATGGCGGTCGCGATAACGGGCGCTTCGCCGGTATGGATGGTCCACCAATCTCCCGCTTCATGCGGTAGTCCGACGTCATCGCCGGGGTCGTTTGCTACGTGTATGGTCAATTCGCTGTCCTCGCTTGCGCCTTGCAGCATCTAGCGGCTGCATTGGGCGCCTTGGAAACGGAGGACGAGAGTCGACAGTTCCGCGATCGAACGTCACGGATTGTGAACAATCACTGCCCGTGAAGGCGTTTATCCGCGGCAACCTGCAATGCCAGAACCAGGAGGCAGGCACCGGCGACCGGCCAGACGAGGAAAGCGAGACTCTCCCAGCCCCACACATTGAGGACCACGCCGGATGCCAGCGACGCGAGCGCCACAAGCGAGAAAAGGACCGTGTCGTGGAAGCCCTGCACCTTGTTCTTTTCCGACGGCCTGTAGGTCGCAGTCACCATTGCCGTCGAACCGATGAAGCCGAAGTTCCAGCCAAGACCGAGAAGTATCAGCGAAAGCCAGAAGTTCCATAGCTCGATGCCGGCATAGGCGACGGCGGCGCAGATGATGAGGATAACCAGACCCGTCGATACGACCGCCGTCTGTCCGAAGCGCACGATCAACCGCCCCGTGAAGAAGCTCGGCGCGAACATCGCCATCACGTGCCATTGGATGCCGAGCGTCGCGAGGTCCGGCGAGAAGCCGCAGGCGACCATGGCGAGAGGCGCGCCGGTCATCAGGAACGTCATGAGCGTGTAGGAGCCGACACTGCATGTCAGAGCCGTGAGGAAGCGACGCTGGGATACGATCTCGACAAGTGGTCGTGCCGGGCTTTCCGCCTCGTCGGACGCATCGCCCGCGACAGCTTCCGGAATCCTTAGGAAGGAAAGGATGATCATTCCGATGAGGCCGAGCGCGATCAGGGCGACATAGACACCGGCAAAGGGCACGGTCGGGAAAGCCTGTCGGGTGAAGATCACCGTTTGCGGCCCGATGATCGCGGCAAAGACGCCGCCGGCCAGCACCCAGGAGATGGCCTTGGGCTTGAAGGATGGCGGCGCGCCATCGGCAGCGGCAAAGCGATATTGCTGAACGAATGCCCCGCCGATCCCGACGATGAGCAGACCGAAGGCGAAGAACCAGAATTCATGCATGAAGAGTGCCAGCGCAGCCAGCCCTCCGCCGATGCCAGTGACGGCAGCGCCGCTCATGAATCCCAGCCGGCGGCCGACGCCGCGCATGATCCAGGCGGCGCCAAGGGCGCCGATCGCCAACCCCACGTTGAAACCGGTGACAGGCGCCGTCGCCAGGGACTTGTCTGTGCTCAGGAGATAATCGCCGGCCAGCCCGCCCATCGATATGCTGATCGGGGCGGCCGCGCCGACGACGGCCTGCGCGGCACACAGGACAAGCGCGTTGCGCTTGGCTAGCGATCGCCCGACGCTGCCGGTCCGCAGCCGGTCGCCGGTCTCGACGTTGGCCGCGGCATCCGTCATTCGTCGCGGCCGGACTTCTTGATCCGGCCGCTGGCGGGCCTCGTTTCGGGACGATAGCGCCGCGCGAGACGATCGAGTACGGCGTTGACGATTTTCGGTTCCTCGCCCTCATAGAAGGCGCGGGCAATATCGACGTACTCGGTGACGATCACGGCGATTGGCACGTCCTTGCGCTCCGACAATTCCAGCGTGCCGGCGCGCAGGATGGCCCGCAGCGTGGAATCAAGGCGCGAGAGCGGCCAGTCCATGGTCAATGCAGACGCTATGATCGGGTCGAGACGGCGCTGACCGGCGACGACGCCGGAAACGATCGAGCGGAACCAGGCCGCATCAGCCTGACGGTAGGTTTCGCCATCGATCTCCCGGCCAAGGCGATGGGTCTCGTATTCGGCCACGACCTCGGTCAAGCCCGTGCCGCCGACGTCCATCTGATAGAGCGCCTGAACGGCAGCGAGCCGTGCGGCACCGCGCTGGTTCGCCGGCTTGACCTCGGGCTCTCTCGGCGCTTCCCCGCCGCTGTGCGTTTCGTCTGTGCTCACTTGTCGTTCAGCCTGTTCTTCATGGCGATCATGGTGAGAGCGGCACGCGCCGCAAAGCCTCCTTTGTCCTTGTCATCCTGGCGCGCGCGCGCCCATGCCTGCGCTTCGTTCTCGACCGTCAGGATGCCGTTGCCGATCGCAAGCGATTCGCTGACCGCAAGGTCGGTCAGCGCCCGGCACGACTCGTTGGCGACGATCTCGAAATGGTAGGTCTCGCCGCGGATGACGGTGCCAAGAGCGACGTAGCCGTCGTATCGCTCCCCGCCTTCGTCTTCAGCATCGAGCGCCATGGCGATCGTCGCCGGAATTTCGAGAGCACCCGGCACGGTGACGACATCATAGCTGGCGCCTGCCTTGTCCAGCGCTGCCTTGGCGCCCGCCAGAAGCGCATCGGACAAATCATCATAAAAACGTGCTTCGACGACCAACACATGCGTTCTTGACGTTTTCGCCATGACGATACGGTCCTTTCCGGGGGACGACGGGCGGCTCTGGGGTGTGGCGCGGGACAAACCACGCCGATACGCCGATGGCAAGCAGTTTCGCGCCCGACCGGGCCGATCCGCGCTTTATCGTGGCGCAAATTCGGCAAGGCGCGCGGCATAGCGAGCCATTTGGTCAATCTCAAGATTGACCCGATCACCAGTTCGGCGCTCACCCCATGTGGTAGCTTCAAGCGAGTGCCGGATGAGGAGCACGTCGAACCGCGAGCCTTCGACACCATTGACCGTCAGCGACGTGCCATCCAGCGAGATGGATCCCTTTCGGGCGATGAAGGGAGCAAGACTGTCTGGCGCCTCAATGAGAAAGCGGGCCGCCTCTCCCTCGCCCGTGACGGAAATGATCGTGGCGGTGGCATCGACGTGACCGGAAACGAGGTGCCCACCCAGTTCGTCACCGATTTTAAGCGATCGTTCGAGATTGACCCGTGTGCCCGCTCGCCATGTGCCGATCGTGGTCAGGCGTAGCGCCTCTTCCCAGGCCTCGACCTCGAACCAGGCTTCGTTCGGCCCGTTGTCGGGAAGGGCCGTCACCGTCAGACAAGGGCCGCCACACGCAATTGACGCTCCGATGTCGATGGTATCGGTATCGTAGCTCGTCGCCATGCGAATGCGAACGCCGCCGGCGACCGGGGTGATGGCCGAGACCGCGCCAACGTCCGTAACGATACCCGTGAACATCAGCGCTGCCTCTCCAGTTCGATGAAATCGTCCGGCCCGTAGCGCGCGCTTCGGACGCAGCGGAAGCCATGCAGAGGGGAGGACGCCGTGAAGGGCGCGTCGATGCCTTCCGCGCCAATCGAGCCTGAACCGGTAAACAGAGCGATCCTGTCGACGAGATCGTCACGCAGGAAAGCGGCAGCAATTGCGCCTCCTCCCTCCACGAGAAGCGTCGCTATCCCTCGCGCGCTCAGGTCGTCCAGAAGTTCCGGCAACGCGATGCGGCCGTTGTGCTGCGCGCAGGCGATGAATTCGACACCGTCCTCCCGCAGCGTCTTCTGCGCCGCCCGGTCTGCCGTGGTCGCAACAAGCAGCGGCACCTGCCGGCTCGATCGGACCAGACGTGACGTCCGCGCAAGGCGTATCTCGTCGTCAAGCACGATGCGCATCGGCGAACGCTCCTCGAGGCCGGGAAGCCTGCAGGTCAATTCGGGATCGTCTTCCAATGCGGTGCCGATGCCGATGAGGATGGCATCGCTCTCGCTGCGCAGGAGATGCGACTGGCGACGTGCGATATCAGCGGTGATGGCGATCTGCCCCGCGCCTCGTCGACCAATTTTGGCGTCGGCAGAAATTGCAAGCTTCAGCGTGACATGCGGGCGACTTCTCGTCCTTTGCATGAGATAGCCGGCCAGGGCGTGCTCGGATTGGCGGGACAAAACGCCAGATACCGTCTCAACACCGGCGGCCTCGAGGATGGCAAATCCCTTGCCCATAACACGGTGGTCCGGGTCCATGGTGGCCGCGACCAGACGCCGGATGCCGGAACGGGCAAGCGCTTCGGCGCACGGTGGCGTGCGGCCATGGTGGGCGCAGGGCTCCAGCGTGACATAGGCGGTCGCCCCCCTCGCCCGCTCACCCGCCTCGCCAAGCGCTTCCGCCTCGGCATGCGGCCGACCGCCACGCGCCGTTATCCCGCGTCCGACGATGTGCGGTCCGGCGCCATCGTCGCGGACAATCAGCGTCGCGACGGAAGGATTCGATCCGGTCAGCCCGCTGTGGCGCAGCGAAAATCGGATCGCGGCTGCCATGAAGCGGCGATCCACATCGCCCGCCTTGCTGTCGTCAGCCATTTCGCTCATGCCCGGCATCGCCGTTTATCTGAGCGCTCAACTCAGCGATGACCTTTTCGAAGTCCTCGGCGCCGCTGAAATCGCGGTAGACCGAGGCGTAGCGCACGAAAGCCACGTCATCGAGGGCCTTCAGCGCCTCGATGACCATCAGACCGATCTGTTCCGAGGGCACGTCCTGCTCGCCCGAACTTTCGAGCCGGCGAACGATGCCGGAGACGGCCCGCTCGATCCGTTCCCGGTCGACAGGCCGTTTGCGCAGCGCGATCTCGAACGAGCGCATGAGCTTGTCGCGGTCGAAGGGCACCCGCCGTCCGGTCTTCTTGAGGACCGTCAGTTCGCGCAGTTGCACTCGCTCGAATGTGGTGAATCGTCCGCCGCAATTGGGACAGACGCGCCGCCGACGGATGGCGGTACCATCCTCGGCGGGACGCGAATCCTTGACCTGGCTGTCTTCCGACGAACAGTAGGGGCAGCGCATCCTGCAACTAACCGAGATGCGGGTAGAGCGGGAAGCGGTCCGTGAGGGCGACGACCTTTTCCTTCACCGCCTGTTCGACCTGGGCGTTGCCCTCATCGGAATTGGCAACCTTGAGGCCGTCCAGGACTTCCACGATCAATTCGCCGATTTCCCGGAACTCGGCGGCACCAAAACCGCGCGTCGTTCCTGCCGGCGTGCCGAGGCGGATGCCGGATGTCACGAAGGGCTTTTCGGGGTCGAACGGAATGCCGTTCTTGTTGCAGGTGATAAAGGCACGGCCGAGACCGGCCTCGGCGCGCTTGCCGGTCGCGTTCTTCTTGCGCAGATCGACCAGCATCAGATGGTTGTCCGTTCCGCCCGAGACGATGTCGAGACCATTGTCGACCAGCGTCTTGGCCAGAACCTTGGCATTGGCGGCGACATTGGCGGCATAATCCTTGAAGCCCGGCGTCAGCGCCTCGCCGAAGGCAACGGCCTTGGCGGCGATGACATGCATGAGCGGACCGCCCTGCAGGCCTGGAAAGACGGCCGAGTTGATCTTCTTGGCAACGTCCTCGTCGTTGGTCAGGATCAGGCCGCCGCGTGGGCCGCGCAAGGACTTGTGCGTCGTCGACGTCACGACATGGGCATGGGGCACCGGCGAAGGGTGCACGCCTCCGGCGACAAGACCGGCAATGTGGGCCATATCGACCATCAGCCAGGCGCCCACCGCATCTGCGATCTCACGGAACCGCTTCCAGTCCCACACGCGCGAATAGGCCGTGCCGCCGGCCAGAATGAGCTTCGGCTTGTGCTCGTGGGCGAGCCGCTCGACCTCGTCCATGTCGAGCAGATTGTCGTCTTCCCTCACGCCGTAGGAGACGACATTGAACCACTTGCCGGACATGTTGACGGGCGAGCCGTGGGTGAGGTGCCCACCGGAATTCAGATCGAGCCCCATGAAGGTGTCACCCGGTTTCAGCAACGCAAGGAAGACCGCCTGGTTCATCTGGCTGCCGGAGTTCGGCTGAACGTTTGCGAAGCCTGCGCCGAAGAGTTCCTTCGCACGGTCGATGGCCAGCTGTTCGGCCACGTCGACGAACTGGCAACCGCCATAATAACGCTTGCCGGGGTATCCCTCGGCATATTTGTTCGTCATGACCGAGCCCTGCGCGTCCAGAACGGCACGCGAGACGATGTTTTCGGATGCGATCAACTCGATCTCGTGGCGCTGGCGCCCAAGTTCCTTGGTGATGGCGCCGAAGATCTCGGGGTCGGCTTCCGAGAGAGGACGATTGAAGAATGCATCGGAGAAACGCGTGGCCGAAGCCGAAGAAGCGTTGGACATGGGCTCAGTCCTTTTTCGATTTGGCGTGGCGCCGTCTTAGCGCCGAGTATCCTCAAGGGCAATAACCGGTTCGCCATCTGCCATGCGTCGCGAGGGCGCGGGATCAGGCCGCTCTTGGTCCAGTATGGCCGAGGCGGTAGCTTTTGCGGAAGTCGCGCGGCGTCATCGCTCGACGCGATTTGAAGATCCGGTTGAACAAAGCGAGATTGGCAAAGCCGACATCCCCGGCGATCACGCGGATCGGTCGTTCCGTGCCAATGAGCAGCGAGCAGGCGTGACCGATACGAAGCTGTGTCAGATATTCGAGCGGTGTCAGGCGCGTGTGGCGGCGAAACATGCGATGAAGCGCAGATTCACTCATACAGGCGAGCGCGGCGAGATCGCCGACAGCGATCGGCTCGGTGTGACGGGTATGGAGATGCTGCAGCACCCTTTCGATACGCGGCTCGCCGATGCTCGACGCAGGCGGCATCTGATGGCGCGGGCTGGCAAGCGGTGTACGATGCACATCCCGCGTCAACTGGGCCAGGACGGCGAGCAAGCGGACCAGCCGCTGATCTGCCGGCAGTTCCGGCAAGGCTTCAAGGTCGGGGCGGACTTCAGCCGCCGTCTTCTTGGAGAAACGCACAGCCCGCCCGGCTTCGGCAAGCAATGCATTCAATGCGTTGAACTCGACGAAGAGTTCGATCAGCGACGCGGCCCACTCCTTGGTGAACTGCACGACAATGGCGCGGTGCGGGCCGGTGGCATCCAGCGTCCCGCTGGACGCCCAACTATGGGCAAGACCCGGCCCGAGCAGCACCAGATCCTCGTTCGCATAGGATCCGATATGGTCGCCGACATAGCGGTGCCCGCGACTGTTCAGCGTCAAAGTCAATTCAAACTCGGGATGATGATGCCACTCGAAGGGGATACCGTCATCGAGGCGCCTGTCGAGAAATGCCCAAGACGCCCCATCGGACTGCCTGATCTTTTCGAGAAACGGTTTCAATCGGCCACCAATCGCAGGCAAACAGCAAGGAAACGGACACCAGTATCGTATCACTATTGGCAATCATCAGACAACATCGCCCCGCCGTCCCGATCTAGGCTCTTTCATCACAACCGCATTTCGGGAGAGAGACGATGCAGACTGCAGCCCACATGACAGCGCCGGTGGACCAGGATGGACACGGCGATCATCCCACAGCGATGGGCGTGACGACCCAATTGAAGGACATTGAAAAGCGCCTCCCCTTGAGAGTGCTCAGCGAAAGCGACTGGCACCATTGGATCACCCGCGGATACGTCATCATCAAGAGTGCCGTTCCACGTTCCCAATGCGATGCAGTCATAGACATGCTTTGGGATTTCCAGGAGATGGACCGGAATGATCCAAACACCTGGTATCGACCTCAGCTGCGCGACTACAAGATGAAAGAGCTGAACAATGCGGGCATGGTGGAGGTCTATAATCACCAGACGCTCTGGGAGAACCGCCAGAGCGAGAGGGTCTACAACGCCTTCGTCGACATCTGGGACCGGGAAAATCTCTGGGTCGCGATCGACCGCGCCAATCTCAATCCGCCGAACAAGGCGGCCCGCGCCGCTGCCCAGGAGAACGGCTTCATCCATTTCGACGTCGACAGCTCTGCCCGCCCCTTCCCGATCGGCGTTCAGGGCGTTCTGTCTCTTGCACCCCAGAACAGGGAGACCGGCGGCTTCCAATGCGTACCGGATCTTTTTGCAGAGCTCGAAGCATGGTGCGAGCGCCAGCCCGCCGACCGCAATCCGTTCAAGCCGGATATAACGGGCTACGACATCGTCAACATCGACATGGAGCCGGGCGACCTCCTCATCTTCAACAGCCTGTTGCCGCACGGCGTCAGACCGAACCGATCGGAGAACAAGGTGCGAATGGCTCAGTATATCTCCATGTTTCCCGGCGATCCCGACAATGCCAAGATCAGAGACGAACGCATCCGGCTCTGGCGCGAGCGTGAGGCGCCGCATGGCGATCCTTTTCCCGGCGACCCGCGCGGGAAGGAAAAGTCAAACCCCGTCGCTACCTTGACGCCGCTTGGGCGTAAACTGCTTGGACTGGATCGCTGGTAAGACCGAGGCAATGGGCCGGCGCGACCGGATCGTGCCGGCTGAAGGCACTTTCGGTGCGCGCTATGAATGGTTGAAAACCGGAGGACGCCGCCATGACGTTACAGCTTCACCATCACCCGCTCGCCTCCTACTGCCAGAAAGTGCTGATCGCGCTCCATGAAAACGATCACCCCTTCGAAAGGGTGATCGTGGACCTTGCCGACATGGATCAGGCCGCCGCCTTCTCCCGCATTTCACCGATGATGAAGATGCCTGCTCTGGTCGATACCGAGCGCGGCGAGACGGTGCTGGAATCCACCTTGATCATCGAATATTTGCATGCCCATCATGCCGGTCCGGCGCCCCTCATTCCGACTGATCAGAAAGCGGCGCGACACGCGCGCTATTTCGATCGCATCTTTGACAACTACGTCGAAACGCCGATGCAGACGATCGTCTTCGACCGGCTACGGCCTGAAGGCAAGCATGATCCTTTCGGCGTGGAACAGGCGCACACGCAGTTGGCAACCGCCTACACATATCTGGAGAGCCAAATCCCGCAGAGTGGCTGGATTGCCGGCCCCTTCTCCATGGCCGAATGCTCCGCCGGGCCAGCGCTCTTCTACGGGCATATCGTGAGCCCCATCCCGGCTGAATTGCCGCGATGCCGGACCTATCTGAAGCGGTTGATGGAACGCCCATCCTTCGCAAGGGTCCTCAAGGAGGCAGAGCCCTATTTCGCGATGTTCCCATTTCGCGAGCACATGAGCCGCGCGCTCGACCTGTAAAGCGAAACGACCGCACGAAGGCGGCCGTTTCGAATTCCCAATGGCATTGAAAAGGCTCAGCCTTCCTGCATCGCCAGTTCGGGCGCACCGTCGCGCTGATAGATATCGTCGCGGAACTGAACGACGCGGTCTGATGTTGCCCAGGCAGTGACGTAGGTAAAATAGACCGGCACCGGGTTGTTGACCGCGATCGGCGTGATCTCGCGCGAGGCGATGACCTGCTCCATACGCTGGCGATCCCAATCGGGATTGTTCTGCAGGATCCAGAGCGACAGATCGCGCACGTTCTGCACACGCACGCAGCCTGACGAATCGAAGCGCACCTCGTTGAAGAAGAGGTTCTGCTGCGGCGTGTCGTGCATATAGACGGCGTGCGCGTTGTGGAAGTTGATCTTGGTCGACGCCATCGCGTTGATCTTGCCGGGATCCTGACGGAACATGAGATCGGGCGCCTCGGCAGCATTCCAATCCACCGAACTTGGCGGGACCTCGTTGCCCTGGCCGTCGAACAACCGAATGTTGTTGTCCGTCAGGTAGTTCGGATCCTTGCGCATGAGCGGCATGATGTCCTTCTCGATGATCGAGCGCGGCGCCGTCCATGTCGGGTTCAGAATGACTTCGTGAATTTCGGAATTGAGGATCGGTGTCTGCCGATCGATCTTGCCAACCACGGCAGTGTGCCGAGAGGCGACACGTCCGTCCTGGACAGCCTCGATGTGGGCAGCGGGAATGTTGACCGTCACATGACGCTGGCCGAGATCGCCAGCCATCGACTGCAGGCGTACGACGTTGGTTTCAAGCTGCCCGAGACGAATATCGGCAGGCACGTTCAAGGCCGCGTAGGACAATTCGCCCATCACGCCGTCCGGCGGCAGCCCGTGGCGCGCCTGGAAACGCTTCACCGCGCCGTCGACATAGGTGTCGAAAGCGCTCGACATTCCGGCATCAAGCGGCAGGTCGCCGGAAACCATCAGGCGGCGACGCAAGGCGGTGACGTCGGGATGGTCGACGCCTAGTTGCAGCTTGTTGACCGCCGGAACGGTGTTCCATCCGCCATTCTGGACAATCTGCTGATAGTCGACCAGCGCGCCCTGGGCATATTGCAGCGTCTGCGCGCTCAAGGTCGGAACACGGGTACTCACCTGCTCGACGGCCCGCGTGCCGCGCGCGTCGAACTGGTCGTCCCAATGGCCCCGCCTCGGGGAACTCAGGATCGTATCCAACACCGTCTGGCCGTGCGCTGCTCCGGCAATGGCGGTTGCCCCAACCGCCGCCGCGCTTGAAAGAAATGCCCTGCGTGAGAGGCGCTCAATTTCGCTTTGCTTCGACATGCCTATTGTACCATCAAGATTCGGTTGCGATGGGGCGGCTGCCCGAGCCTGAGATGCTACCATCGCTATGGTTAACGAAACGAGACGTCCAGGACGGCCCCGACCCAGTCCGCAACTCACTTTTTCGCGAGGTGCACGGCGTTGGCGAACCGAACGGTGTTTGCTCAAACCGTTGCAAGGCCCGGAAGGACCTGGGTCGCCTGAGGCGAGCGATGTCATCGCAATATGGCTAATTCATGTTGGCAATGGTGCGCGGGCACGGCTGCAAGGGAGCGGTCGCGGAGCGTCGCACAATTGCAACAGATAAAACTGCGGCGGCCCGGCCGCCGAGCGGCCGGGCCGAGCCGAATGTCGATGGGAGATCAGAGGCGATAGAGTATCTGGTCGTTCCAGAAACGGTCCAGTCGCTGCATCAGCTTGTTCATGCGCTCGAATTCTTCGGTGCCGATGCCGCCGACCTGCTCGATCGATCCGATATGACGGTCATAGAGCGCTGAAACAACGGTGGCGATATCCTGCCCCTTCTCCGTCAAGCTGACGCGGACCGAGCGGCGGTCAACCCGTGAGCGCTGATGATTGATGAAGCCGAGGTCGACGAGCTTCTTGAGATTGTAGGAAACGTTAGAGCCCAGATAGTAGCCGCGCGAGCGAAGTTCGCCGGCCGTCAGTTCCGCGTTGCCGATGTTGAAGAGAAGCAGGGCCTGGACGGCGTTGATGTCGCTGCGTCCCTTGCGGTCGAATTCGTCCTTGATGACGTCGAGCAGTCGGCGATGCAGCCTTTCGACCAGTTGGAGCGACTCCATGTAGAGACCGCGCAGCGCGTCGGAACGCGGATCGTTGGAGCTTTCTGCCTGCTTCAGCTTCGTCTGTGCCATGATACCCGTGCCTCACTGTTGTCGTTGTGACGGCTTTTGTTCTGCCGCCTTGAACGTGACACTACCGAGGACCGATAAAATTGGACTTAAAAGCTAGCATTAACAGCGCCTTACTGATCACCCACCGACGATCAGAGTGAATCAACCCTTACTGCTCGCCGCGCCCGTCGCTTCTCGACATAGAGAATGACCCGGAACGTCGCATAGATCAGCGCAACGGCGGCATGGATTGCGGGGACCAGCGGATGGTCACCGAAGCGGTCTGGAAACCCCAGATACATCACCGTTTCGCCGATAGCCGCGACAAACCAGATCACCGGGCCCCACGAGACCGGCATCCACAGCCCGACCGCAGCAACCGGCAGCAGAACCGCCAGCGCGGTCGAAGCGACCTGCCAGTGTGCCTCCATCAGGTCGAACCGCCACATTTCGTTCTGAATACCGCTCAGGAGCGCCCAATAGCGCAGTCCCGCAACGAGACAGCCGAGCGCGACCAGCCGCTGAAAATAAAGAAACAACCGGAACGCCAGTGTCTCTTTGGGACGGCGCTCGGCTTCGAACGTGATCACTGGGCTTTCCCCGCACTGATTGGAGAGGGCTCGTGTGCCACAAGGTCGGCGCCGACTTCAAGGCTTTCCGTGCGCCGGCATATCGACGCGTCAGCGGCGGCATTTTCCGTGAAGGTTGGAACGGCGAGGCGGAAGGTGATAAAGCCGCCGCGAATGGTTGAAACGCAGCCAGCATGGAGACGACGATGAACAGGTATGTGCAGGCAAATTCGTCCAGCGCGGCGTCGGTGGACGAAATCACGGGGCATCGTCGTCTGCGGCGCAACCGCAAGGCCGACTGGACACGCCGGATGGTTCAGGAAAACCGCCTGACTGTCGACGACCTGATCTGGCCGATTTTCCTCATTCCCGGTCACAATCGGCGCGAGCGCATCGAGGCGATGCCCGGCGTGGAGAGGCTGACCGTCGATCAGGCAGTGAAGGAGGCGCGGCGGGCTGCAGATCTCGGGATACCCGCCCTTGCCACCTTCCCCAATATCGCGCTCGACCTGCGCGACGATATCGGATCGAACAGTCTTGCCGCTGACAATCTGATCAATGAGGCGACGCGTACGATCAAGAAAGCGGTGCCGGAGATCGGCATCATCACCGATGTCGCGCTCGATCCGTTCACCAGCCACGGCCATGACGGCATCCTGAAGGATGGCAGGATCCTCAATGACGAGACCGTCGCTCAGATTTCGGCGGCCGCGGTCGTCCAGGCCGATGCGGGCGCCGACATAATCGCGCCCTCGGATATGATGGATGGACGCATCGGCGCGATCCGTCGCGCTCTCGACAGCGCCGGACACCATGACGTTGGCATCATGTCCTATGCGACGAAGTTCGCCTCAGCCTTCTATGGTCCCTATCGCGAAGCTATCGGTACCGGTGGGCTGCTCAAGGGTGACAAGCGGACCTACTACATCGATCCGGCCAATTCCGACGAAGCGGTACGGGAGGCGGCACTCGATGTCGAGGAAGGGGCGGACATGCTGATGGTCAAGCCCGGCCTGCCCTATCTCGACATTGTCCAGCGGCTCAAGGACACCTTCGCGATGCCGACATACGCCTATCAGGTCTCCGGCGAATACGCGATGATCCGCGCCGCGGCAGCCAATGGCTGGATCGATGGCGAGATGGTGATGATGGAGAGCCTCCTGGCCTTCAAGAGGGCGGGCTGTGACGGCATTTTGACCTATTTCGCGCCTGAGGTCGCCGAACGGCTTGCCCGAACGTAAGACCGGACGGGATTGCAAAGCTGCTAATGTATTCCCACATCGTCGGTGACGATTATCGAGGGATTGGACCATGTCGACGCAAACAATCGGCGAAGAAGCAGCGCCGCTTCCTGCTCTGGATGACCGGCGATCTTACGAAGGGGTACGCACCCGGCGCATGCTCGCATTCGTCATCGACTATGCGATCGTCCTCCTGCTTTGCATTCCCGTCGCGGTGATCATCTTCTTCGTCGGTCTTTTGACGCTTGGCCTTGGCTTTGCGCTTTACGGGATCCTGTTCGCGCTCGTCGCTCTCCCCTATGTCGGCTTTACGATGGGCGGACCGAAACAGGCGACGCCGGGCATGCAGATCATGGGCATCATGATCGCCCGCACCGATGGGCAGCCGGTCGACTCCATGCTGGCGGGTTTACACGCTGTCGTCTTCTGGGCACTCAACGTGTTCCTCACGCCACTCATCCTGCTTGCCAGCCTGTTTCTGGACCGCAAGCGACTCGTCCACGACATGCTCCTTGGCACCGTGGTCCTGCGCTCTCAGGTTTAAGAACGCGGCAGAAGGCGTCGGCTCGGAAAACTATTCCGCGATGGCGCGCCACATTTGACACCCCGGTGCTATGTCGCGGCAGGGTGACGGCATAATGTGGCGCCGAACGGATACGGGGCTGCCGAGCCATGGGCGACATTCATCTCTGGGCGACCTATGCCGTGGTCGCCCTCTCCATCATCGGCTATGCGCTCGAACGCCTGCCGCTCGAAGCCGTGGCGATTGCCAGCCTGGCAGCCTTGCTGGTGCTGTTCGGCCTCTTCCCCTATTCAGCACCGGACGGGACGGTTCTGTCGGCCGACAGACTGCTGGTGGGGTTTGCCAACCCGGCGTTGATCACCGTTCTTGCACTTCTGATCGTCGGCCAAGGTCTGTTCGCCACCGATGCCATGGAGGCGCCAGCGCGCTATCTCGGCAGGCTGGGCGGGGCGAGCAGCGAACGGGCGATGATCATCGTGCTGGTTTCGGCCGGTGTCCTCAGCGCCTTCCTGAACAATACACCCGTGGTGGTCATCTTCATTCCGATCCTCACCGTGATCGCCGCGCAACGCGCGCATCAAGGCTACAAGGTCTTCATGCCGCTCTCCTTCATCACCATCCTTGGTGGCATGACGACCCTGATGGGCTCGTCGACCAACCTGATTGCGGCAGGCGTCGCGCGTGAATACGGCATCCCGATCGGCTTCTTCGATATCACCGCCATGGGCGCGATGCTGGCCGTGGTCGGCGGCACCTACGTGCTCTTCATCATGCCGCGGCTGTTGAAGGAACGGCACTCCCCGATCGTGCGGGAAACCCAGCCGAGCGGCACGCAGTTCATCGGCGAGATAACGCTGAGCGCGGACCATCCCTATATCGGCATGGAAGCCAAGGGCGGGATGTTTCCTGCGCTGAGTGAAATGACGCTGCGGCTCCTGATCCGGCGCGACGTGCCCTTCCTGCCGCCATACGATGCGATCGCACTTGAGGAGGGCGACAGGCTCGTGGTGACCGGCACGCGCAAGGCGTTCTCGCAAGCGCTGGCAACCGGCAGCAAGGACATGATCGGCATCGTCACAGAGGCCGATATTGCCGACGCCGATCCAGACAGCCGGCCGGGCCAACGTCCCGGACCAGACTACCACCTGGCCGAAGCGGTGATCGCGCCTGGCTCCCGATTCGCCGGACGGACCATCCAGATGTCGGGCATCCGCGCGGCGCTCGGCGTTGCTGTGCTCGGCGTACAGCGCAAGAGCCGCATGGCACGAAGCGGCCTTGCCGCCATCCGGCTCGAACCCGGCGACACGCTTTTGCTTGGCGGCACGTCTCGTGAGATCTCCAACCTGCGCGGAAATCACGACATCCTGCTGCTCGAGCACTCCGCCGAGCCGGTTCCGCAGACGCGCAAGGCCATTTTCGCCGTGTGGATCTTCATATGGATCGTGCTTCTGTCGGCATTCGAGGCGATGCCGATCGTCGCCGCCTCGGTGATCGGTGCGGCGTTGATGCTGGCGGCCGGCTGTCTGACGCTGCATCAGGCCTCGCGCGCATTCGACCGCCAGATCTTCCTGCTCGTCGGGTCCTCGATCGCCATGGCGACCGCTATGGAGGCGACCGGGGGTGCGGCACTGATCGCCGAAGGCGCGGTGACGCTCTTTGCCGACAGCGCACCTGCCGTCGTTCTTTCAGCGATGTTCCTCGTCATCGCCATCATGACGAACATCCTGTCCAACAACGCGACCGCGGTTCTCTTCACGCCGATCATGATCGGCATCGCCGAACGGGTCGGGGTGCCGTCGCACGCTTTCGTCGTTGCAGTCATTTTTGCCGCCAACGCATCGTTCGCCACACCCATCGGCTACCAGACGAACCTCCTCGTGATGGGGCCGGGCCACTACCGCTTCAGCGACTTTCTCAAGGCGGGCGGGCCACTCGTGCTCATCATTTGGTTGACGTTTTCGCTGCTTGCGCCATGGTATTACGATCTTTGAGGCAGTCCGCAGTTTCCGTTCGACATGACCCACCAGCCTGTTCAGTCGCCGCAGTTCTTCCTCACCGCGCCCTCGCCCTGCCCATATCTGGAGGGCGAGTTCGAGCGCAAGGTCTTCACGCACCTGGTCGGTGAAAAGGCCGGCGATCTCAACGATCTGCTCACACAGGGTGGATTCCGCCGCTCGCAGAACATCGCCTATCGTCCGGCCTGCGAAACATGCAGAGCCTGCGTTTCGGTGCGTATCCTGGCACAAGAGTTCCGGCCGACCCGGTCGATGCGGCGAATCATCAATCGCAACGTCGACCTGGTGGTGAACGAATATACGGCCGAGCCGTCCAGCGAGCAGTATTCGCTGTTTCGCACGTATCTCGATGCGCGCCACCGCAAGGGTGGCATGTCGGACATGACCGTGCTCGATTATGCGATGATGGTCGAGGACTCCCATGTCGAGACGAAAATCATCGAGTATCGGCTGCCGGACCCCGACAGCGCTTTCACCGGCAAATCGGTCGGCCCGCTGATCGCCGTCGCTCTCTCGGATGTGATGGGCGACGGCATGTCCATGGTCTACTCCTTTTTCGACCCCGATTACGAGGACCGTTCGCTCGGCACCTACATGATCCTTGACCATATCGAGCGCACGCGCCGCCTCGGGCAGCCACACGTCTATCTGGGCTACTGGGTCAGCGGATCCCGAAAGATGGACTACAAGACCAAATTCCAGCCGCAAGAACACCTTTGCGCGCGCGGTTGGGAGCGGTATCAGCCCTGAGGCCCGACTGGCGCGGTGCCATGGTTGCACGGCGGTTCCATCGCAGCCATAAGGAGCGGTATCCCCACACCATCCGAACGGTCTTCTTCTTGGTCGATATCCCCCCTTCTGCCCGCGCCGATCACCGCAAGGGCCTGCTGATCACCGCGATCGGCGGCCTCGTCCTCACGATCGACATACCGGTCCTGCGTCTCGGCGACGGCGATGTGTGGTCCGTTCTCCTGATAAGAAGCGGCGGTATGGCGCTGATGGCGCTCGTGGCCTGGGCTTCCTACAGGCTCGTGACGGGGCGCCGGCTGGTGATGATGCCGGGACGGGCAAGCTGGGCCGTCGCCCTGCTCTACGGCGTTTCCGCGATCACCTTCATCACGGCGGTCTTCAACACCTCGACGGCCAACGTCGTCTTCATCCTCGCCTTCAACACGATGTTCGCGGCCATCCTGTCATGGCTTTTCCTGGGGGAACGCCCTGCCCCGGCTACCTTTGCAGCCATGGCGGCGATGATCGTCGGCGTGACGATCATCGTTTGGGATGGCATCGGGCTTGGCAACACGTTCGGTGACCTTGCGGCGCTTTGCTCGTCGCTGATCATGTCGGGGGCCATCACGATCAGCCGCGCCGTCAAGCGCGACATGGGATTTGCCCCGCTCGTCGCCAATGTCCTGCCCGCACTCGTTGCGCTCGCAATCGTTTCGCAATCCGGCTTTTCGATCGATCACCCCGGTTGGATCGTCTTCAACGGCCTCGTCATCATGCCCGTCGCATTCTGGTGCCTGGCGACCGGACCGAAATACATCTCCGCACCGGAAGTCGCGATGTTCTTCCTGCTCGAAACGGTCATGGCACCCATCTGGGTCTGGATCATCTTCCTGGAGGCGCCGACCTCTGCAACGCTGATCGGCGGGCTCATCATGATCACGGCGCTTGTCGCCCACTCGATCTGGCAGCTTGGGGGTGGCTGGCGGCCCATCCGGGCCAAGGTGCCGCGCCGACCGATGTGAAGGCCCCGGTCACTGGCAGGCGGTGTGCACCATTTCCTCTTCGCCATCGGGGCCCATCTGCAGGAAGCCCTCGTTCTGGTGCGACCACCACACATAGCGCTCGTCGCCGGACGTGGTTGCGTAGCGCGCTCCAGAGCCGCTGACGACGTTCTCCATGACCAGAAGTTCGTCGTCCACCTTCACCACGGCCAGCGCCAGGCCGTCCTTCATGTTGATATAGGCGACGTCGATCGCCGTCCCGTCGGCGCAGGTGTAGCCGTAGACCGCGCTTGCATATCCGGGAGACGCGTCCTGAGAGGCGGCGGCGGCGTGAGCGCCGATGAAGATGGCCGTTGCCGCCAACAGACCCGTCAAAAATCGAAACATCGGCCGATCCCCCTCGCTTCCATCCTGATCATGTCGCAGCCTGTCGGGTCGAGCCGGCAGAAATGCGGCAGCATGCTACGCCGCCTAACCGAACCGTCCGCTTCGCGGAAAGCCCTTGGGCGCGATGCGTCCCGCCTGGGCTCGATCGCCCATCCATTCCAGCAGTTCGGCTTCGCCCCGCGTAAACGAGCGCCCCGCCGAGTCACTCCACGACAATCCATCGGCCATCGTGAAGCATTTGACGTCGCCGACCCCGCCATCCTTGTAGCGCTGGAGGCGAACCCCCTTGCCGCGCGACATCTCCGGTACCTGTACAAGGGGAAATACGAGCAGCTTGCGGTTTTCGCCGATGACGGCGACATGATCGCCTGAGACCGGAACGACCAGGCATGTCTCGTCCGGAGTGCGAACGTTCATCACCTGCTTGCCCTTGCGTGTGTTGGCGACCATGTCGCGTTCGCCGATGACAAAGCCGTTGCCGGCCTTCGACACCAGGAACACCCTTTTCTGCGGATCGTGGACGAACGCCGTGACGATGTCCTGGTCGGTCTCCATTTCCACCATGATGCGGACGGGCTCGCCATGACCGCGCCCGCCTGGCAGCTTGTCGGCGCCAAGGGTGAAGGCCTTGCCGCCGGTCGTCACCAGCAGAAGCTTGTCGGTGGTCTGGGCAAAAAATGACAGTTTGAGCTTGTCGCCATCCTTGAAGGCCAATGCGCCAAGGTCGCTGATGTGACCCTTCAACGCCCTGATCCAGCCCTTTTCCGACAGGACGACGGTGATCGGCTCCTTCTCGATCATCGCCTGCTGGATTGCCTCCATATCGGTTTCCGGTGCATCCGCGAACTGGCTGCGGCGCCGGCCGATCTGTGTTTCCTTGCCGAAGGTCTTCTTGACGTCGCGGATTTGCCAGGCCACGGCCTGCCACTGCTTGCGGTCCGACGCCAACAGGCCTTCGATCTTGGCCTTCTCTTCCGCCAGATCGTCGAATTCCTTGCGGATCTCGATTTCTTCGAGCTTGCGCAACTGGCGCAGACGCATGTTGAGGACGGACTCGGCCTGCAGATCCGTCAGTTCGAACCGGCGCATCAGCTCCTGCTTCGGTTCGTCCTCCTCCCGGATGATGCGGATGACCTCATCAAGATTGAGGTAGGCGATCAGCAGGCCGCCCAGGATTTCCAACCGCCGCTCGATGGCCGCGAGGCGATGACGAGAGCGGCGCTGCAGCACTTCCTTGCGGTGCTCGAGCCATTCGCGCAGTACTTCCGGCAGCGACATGACCTTCGGCACACGGCCGCGGCTCAGCACGTTGAGATTCAGCGGGATGCGGCTTTCCAGTTCGGTCAGCCGGAACAGCGATTCCATCAGCAGCATCGGATCGACCGAGCGCGACTTGGGTACCAGTATCAGGCGGATGTCTTCGGCCGATTCATCGCGCACATCGTCGAGGAGCGGCAGCTTGCGTGCCAGAAGCAGCTCGGCGATCTTTTCGACCAGCCGCGACTTCTGGACCATGTAGGGGATCTCGGTGACGACGATCTGGTAGCCGCCGCGGCCTGTGTCCTCCGTCTCCCACTTCGCACGCACCCGGAAGCCGCCGCGCCCGGTGCGGTAGGATTCGATGATCGAATTCCGGCTTTCAATGATAAGGCCGCCCGTCGGAAGGTCTGGACCGGGCACGAACTCGACCAGTTCCTCGACGCCGGCATGGGGGTTCTCGATGAGATGCAGCGCCGCGTCGCACAGCTCGGCCGCGTTGTGCGGCGGGATCGAGGTCGCCATGCCAACGGCGATGCCTGTGGCGCCGTTGGCGAGCAGATTCGGAAATGCGCCGGGAAGGACGACGGGTTCGCTGTTCTCCTCGTCATAGGTCGTGCGGAAATCCACCGCATCCTCGTCTATGCCTTCCAGAATGAGTTCGGCGGCGGCCGTCATCTTCGATTCGGTGTAACGCATCGCCGCCGGGTTATCGCCGTCGATGTTGCCGAAATTGCCCTGGCCGTTGACGAGCGGATAGCGGACGGCAAAATCCTGCGCCAATCTGACCAGGGCATCGTAGATCGACTGGTCGCCGTGAGGATGGAAGTTGCCCATCACTTCCCCGACGATCTTCGCGCATTTGCGGAACGAGCCGCCCGAACGAAGACCCATCTCGCTCATGGCGTAGATGATGCGCCGGTGGACAGGCTTCAGACCGTCGCGCACATCGGGCAGCGCCCGATGCATGATCGTCGAAAGCGCGTAGGCGAGATAGCGCTCCTCCAGCGCCTTTTTCAGATCGATCGGCTCGGCGTCGTTGGGGCCGGAACCCGGCGGAACAAGGCTTTTTCCCATGGCAAGGGCTTAGCGGCTCGCGCGAGTCGCGACAAGGTCAAGCCGGAAAATGCAGGCCACTCATCACCCTTGTCCACACCGTGCAATACGCAGCATCCGGCCTCCTTTGGCATTTTCCCGTTGCCCTGCCCCCTCTTGCGCCCCAACTATGACGCGTAGCCGGCGGCGAAAGCCGTGTTCTGTTCCATTCGAAAGGTCCCCTGATGAACGTCTACCGCAGTGCTCTCCTGACCAGCATGACGGCGACGGGCGCCTTGCTTGCTGCCGCGATGCCGACGCTGGCGCTTGAAACCGAACCGTTCATGGAAAAGCTCGAAGCGGCCATGGAGGCGGACCACACCGCCCTCACCTATGGGCAAGCCAGGGTCGAAGGCGACTCCATCGTCCTTTCGGACGTAACGTTCGATATAACGAACGGCGAAAGCTATCGCTTCGAAAGCATGACGTTCGATGGTGTTTCCGAGACCGACGGCGGCGGCTACTCCGTCGACCAGGTCCGCACGCCTGACATCGAGATCGAACGCGAAAAGGTGCGCGTCGTGGTGGCCGACATCACCGTCGATGGCCTGCAGATTCCAGCCACACCCTCTACCGACCCTTCCGATCTCGATGGGCAGCTCCTCTATGAGCGCGCCCACATGGGCCCGATAACCGTCGATCATCAAGAAGCCCAATTGCTACGCGCCGACGAGTTCGTGATGGACATCGCCCGCAAGAGCGAAACGAAAGGTTTCGACTCGATGGTGCGGCTTGAGGGCATCTTCCTGAATCTGGAGGCCATCGAGGACCCAAAGGCTCGCGCCGCACTCGATACGCTCGGATATTCGACGCTGACGGGCCGCGCCTCGATCAATGCCAGTTGGGACATGGAGGCTGGCGATATCGAGCTCAGCGATTACACGATCGATCTCAACGAGGTCGGCCAAATGTCGATCCTCATCGGTCTTTCCGGCTATACGACGGAAATGGCCGCGCAGTTCGAGGAGATCGGGGCGCGCATGACGGAAGCGACGGAGGAAGCCGACGGACAGGCGATGCTGGCGCTGCTTGAGCAGTTGACGCTCAATTCCGCATCCATTCGCTTCGACGATGACGGCGTGACCGGCAAGCTTCTCGATTATTTCGGCAGCCAGCAAGGTGTCGGCGGCGAGGAGATGGCCATGGCCGTCAGCGGGATGCTCCCGCTCTTTCTCGGACGCCTGCAGAACCCGGCGTTCCAGCAGCAGGTTTCAACTGCCGTCAGCGCGTTTCTCGCCGACCCGCAAAGCCTGGCGATACGTGCCGATCCGCAGGAACCGCTGCCTCTCACGACGCTTTTCGAGACGGGCAGCACGGCGCCGCAAACGTTGCCGGATGTTCTCGACGTGACCGTTTCCGCCAACGATTGAGGCGGAAAAGGACAACGCCGCCGGTGAACGAGACCGGCGGCGTTTCTGGTCAGTCGTCCTTCTTTGGAGGAATGACGCGAAGACCGAGTTCCAGAAGCTGATTGGGCATCGCCTCGGATGGCGCGCTCATCAAAAGGTCCTGGGCCTGCTGATTCATCGGGAACATGGTGACTTCACGCAGGTTCTTCGCGCCGACCAGCAGCATGATGATGCGATCGATCCCGGCGGCCATCCCGCCATGCGGCGGTGCGCCGTACTGGAACGCGCGATAAAGGCCGCCGAAACGCTCCTCCACGACGGACGCGTCCAGCCCGACAAGGCCGAATGCCTTCACCATCAGTTCCGGAATATGGTTGCGGATACCGCCGGACGCGATTTCGAAGCCGTTGCAAACCATGTCGTATTGGTATGCCTTGATCGACAACGGGTCATCGCCTTCCAGGACCTCCATTCCGCCCTGCGGCATCGAGAACGGATTGTGGGCGAAATCGACCTTCTTGTTGTCCTCATCCCACTCGTAGAACGGAAAGTCGACGACCCAGCAGAGTGCAAAGCGGTCGCGGTCGATCAGGTTGAGCTCTTCGCCGACACGCACACGCGCATCGCCGGCGAAATCGTAGAATTTGGCCGGATCGCCGGCAACGAAGAAACACGCGTCGCCATCGTCGAGGCCAAGCTGACTGCGGATCGCCTCGGTGCGCTCGGCGCCGATGTTCTTGGCCAGCGGACCTGCCCCCGTAATCTCCTCGCCTTCCTTGCGCCAGAAAATGTAGCCGAGGCCCGGCTGTCCTTCGCCCTGCGCCCATGAATTCATGCGATCGCAAAAAGCGCGCGAGCCGCCGGTCTTGGCCGGGATCGCCCAGACCTCGGCCTTCGGATCGTTCGCCAGGATGTTGGCGAAGACCTTGAAGCCGGAGTCGCGGAAGTGGTCGGAAACGGCCTCCATGACGATGGGATTGCGCAGGTCGGGCTTGTCGGAGCCATACTTACGGATTGCTTCGGCGTAGGGGATGCGCGGGAACACCTCCGTCACCGGCTTGCCGTCGGCAAACTCCTCGAAGACGCCGCGCAGCACCGGCTCCATGGTCGACAGCACATCGTCCTGCTCGACAAAGCTCATCTCGAGGTCGAGCTGGTAGAATTCGCCCGGCAACCGGTCGGCGCGCGGATCTTCGTCCCGAAAGCACGGTGCGATCTGGAAATAACGGTCGAAGCCGGACGCCATGATCAGTTGCTTGTACTGCTGCGGCGCCTGCGGAAGCGCGTAGAATTTGCCCTGGTGTATCCGGCTAGGCACCAGAAAATCCCGTGCGCCTTCCGGCGAGGAAGCCGTCAGGATCGGTGTCGAGAATTCCGTGAAGCCGACGTCGGCCATGCGGCGGCGCATCGCGGCGATGATTTTTGAGCGCTGGACGATGTTCCTGTGCAGCGTCTCGCGTCGAAGGTCGAGGAACCGGTAACGAAGGCGCACGTCTTCCGGATAGTCTGGCTCACCAAAGACCGGCAACGGCAGTTCCCTGGCCGCGGAAAGCACCTCTATCTCGTCGGCATAGATCTCGATCTCGCCCGTCGGCATCTTGGCGTTCACCGTCTCCTCGGTCCGCGCCTTCACCCGGCCATCGATGCGGATGACCCATTCGCCGCGCACCTTTTCGGCGTCCTTGAAGGCGGAAGAATCCGGATCGGCGACGACCTGAGTCACACCATAGTGGTCGCGCAGATCGATGAAGAGCACGCCGCCATGATCGCGCACGCGATGGACCCAGCCGGAGAGCCGGACGGTGGCGCCGACATCGGATTTGCGAAGAGCGGCGCAGGTGTGGCTGCGATAACGGTGCATCGTATGTCCTGAACGTTATTTTTGGGTTTTGCGGCGCGCTATCGCGATCGACACGCACCCTTGGAATCCGCGCGGGACAAGCGCATGATGACTTCGATTTGTCAAGGATAGCAGGCAGGGGCAACCGTCAATCCGGTTGCAAAGCGGCGCGCCTCTTATATAGAGCGGTGATGGATATCATTACCTCGACCGCCGCCCTGCGAGCCGCCTGCGAAGACTTCGCCCGCTCCGACTTTCTCACCATCGACACGGAATTCCTTCGCGAGACGACGTTCTGGCCGGAATTGTGCCTGATCCAGATGGCGACGCCCGACCGCGCCGTGATCGTCGATCCGCTCGCCGAGGGCATCGACCTTGCCCCCTTCTTCGCGCTGATGGGAGACGCCTCGGTGACGAAGGTCTTCCATGCGGCCCGTCAGGATATCGAGATCATCTTCCATCTCGGAAACCTCATTCCGCACCCGATCTTCGATACGCAGGTCGCGGCCATGGTTTGCGGATTCGGCGACAGCGTCTCCTACGACCAGCTCGTGAACCGAATTACCGGCAACCAGATCGACAAGACCTCACGATTCACAGACTGGAGCCGGCGCCCTCTCAGCGAGAAGCAACTGGAGTATGCGCTGGCCGACGTGACGCATCTGCGAGATGTCTACCGCCACTTGCAGGCCGAACTGGAGCGCGAGGGCCGCACGCACTGGCTTAAGGAGGAAATGGACGTCCTGGAATCGCAAGAGACCTATGACCTTCACCCCGACGATGCGTGGAAGCGCTTGCGCATGCGGGTGAAGAAGCCGCGCGAACTGGCGATCATGCAGAGCGTTGCCGCGTGGCGCGAGCGCGAGGCGCGCGGACGCAATGTGCCGCGTGGCCGGGTCCTCAAGGACGATGCCATCTACGAGATCGCCCAACAGGCACCGCGCGACGCGGAGGCGTTGTCCCGGCTTCGCACCATCCAGCGCGGCTGGGAACGCTCGCAGGCCGGCCAGGCAGTCGTCGCGGCCGTGAACACGGCGCTGGATATCCCGAAAGAGGAGATGCCACGGCTTAGACGGCCGAAACAGCTGCCCGAAGGCACAGGCGCGGCAACCGAACTGCTCAAGGTGCTTCTCAAGCTGATCACGGAGCGCGAAGGCGTCGCGCCCAAGATCATTGCCAATGCGGATGACCTGGAACAGATCGCGGCGGAGGGCGAAGAGGCCGAGGTCGCGGCGCTCAAGGGCTGGCGACGCGAGATGTTCGGCAATCACGCACTCGATCTCATTTCCGGCCGGCTGGCCTTGCGTTTCGTCGAAAAGCGCATCGAGACTATGACGCTATAGAGCAGTTCAGTCGGGGCGCGCCGGCCGGCGCCGTGTCCACACGGAGAGCGCGAGCAGCGCAAGGATCCCGACAAGGCTGGCACCATGGCCGAAACGTTCCTGCCAGAGCGGCGTCATGGTGAGCGCGATGCGGTGACGCCCTGGCGGAACGCCGACCGTCAGCGCCGGCACATCGGCGGACAGTTCACCGAGCGTTGCCGCCGGCCCACCTTCGTCCACATCCCACCCCGTATAGACGAATTTGCGCACGAGAATTCGCAGATCCGTATCAGCGGTGACCGCCAACGCGATCGCCCGTGGCTCCCAGCGCTCGACCTGGACTGTCCCCGCGCCGGCGACGACGGCCGCATCGACGCCGTCCGGCAGCAGGGTCTCCAGATCATCCGGCGCGGCCAGCCGGTATTCCGGCGCGTCGAATGGGATGGCGATGACCTTCTCGATCGGCGTGTACCACGCCGGCAGATCGCGCAGCAGCGGGACGGTCAGGCTCGTGAAGAGGCCGATATTGACGAAGAGCAGCACCGCGAGGCTCACAGCGCTGACCGTCGCCCCGAACGCTGCGCCAAGATGCCGCCCGCGCGGCCATGCAGCGAGCGACAAGCCGACGGCCAGGGCCATGAGCAGTGTCTGCACGACCATCATGCGCCAGGGGAACTGGATCTTGTTGAGCGGCGTGTCCCACTGCCAGAAGAAGGTGCTCGGCGCAGCCATCAGGAAACTCACCGCGAGCACGGCCACGAGGACGGCCAGGGCCGTGAAGCGGTGCAGCGCGTTTTCGCCGAACAGCGCCATTGCGGCACAGGCAAGACAAACCAGAAGCTGCGCCGAAAAGGCGTAGGTCAGACTGCGCTCGATCTCGGGATCGCGCCAAGGCTGCCCGAAGAACAGCCATTCCTCGCTGAAGAAGTGCGGCTCGAACAGCATCGCATTGTTGATGTAGCCCTGATGGCTAAGGGCCGTGCCGAGGTAGAAGCCGGCAAGGCATGCGCCGAGCAGGCAGGCGAGAAGGATTTCTCGCAACGCATCGACGCGCCTGTCGCGCAGATCGAGGACACCGGCGTAGGCCACATAGAACGGTACCAGCACCAGCGATGACGGCGCATGCGTCAACAAGAGCCCGGCGATCGAAAGGGGCAAGCCGATGCGGACGGCGAGCCGCCGCTCTCGCGCGATGTGGAGCAGCATCAAGGTGAGCGGCGGCCAGACAAAGGCCGCGAGTTCGGCAAGGGCGAAGCGGTGATACGCGTCGACATAGAGGTGATAGGGGCTGAGCACGTACGCCAGGGCGCCGAGACATGCGGCGAACATTCGACCGTCCAGCGCCCGCACAAGCCAGAAATAGGCTGCCGCACCCGAAATGGCCATGGTCAGCGCGATTACCCAGGCGAGCCGTGCCGGTATGGCTTCAGGGTCGGGAGCGACTATGCCCAGCGCAGCACCGAGATAGTGCACCACCGGCGGATAGATGAAGAAGGCGGGGCTGCCGAAGCCGTAGTTCAGATCCGACAGCCAGCGCGGATAGAGATCGCCGGAAAAAAGCATCTGGGCGAACTGATGCTGCCACAGGGCATGGATCAGCGCGTCATGTGCGGGGAACATGTTCTCCTTGACGAGAAGCGGTGCCACCGATGCAACGGCCACGAGGCAGATCAGAAGCAGATAGACTGGCGTTCGCGGGCGCGTCGTGGTTGTCATCAAGGCCTGCATCGAATGGTTGGCGTCGTGAAGGCTGTATAGAATGGGCAGGTCCCCGGGGCCAGAGACGGCCGGCGCCGCCCGTCAATAGCGCGCTTGTCGAGCCGCCCGCCACGCCCCAACTGGCAACTGCCATCAAGCCCGATCTTCAAAGCGGAATGAGAGCGTTCTGCCGGTCAATTTCGCCAGTTGCTGAAGCCGGCCCTCAAGACGTTCGCCCTCGAACGGTCCCAAACCTTTCGGCACCACGAAGACCAGCGATCCCGCCGCGCCATCTTCGCCTCGTTCGACCTTCAGGCGGGGGATGACACCCGGCATCGAAGCGGAGAAGAGATAGACGACCCGGAGCAGACCGCCGAGCAGCTTGGCGCATTCAAGCAGACGCGGCGTCGCCACTGCGGCGAGCGGGCTCGTCGAGCCGTTGTCGTTGAGCCCTTCGAACCGATAGTAGTTGGCCAGCGCGATATAGGCTCGGCCGGCATGCGTGATGCCGGTGAACGAGCCGTGAGCGATAATATTGAGCGCCTGCAATCCGCGATAGTCAGGATGGGCCCGCCAGCTGATATCCGCCATCAGGCAGGCGGCGCGCCGGTAGCGCCCCTCCTCCTCGGTCTCGTCCATGCCGAACGCTTCGAACACGCCGCCGGTCCAGTCCGCCAGTTCCCGCGCGTGTTCGGGCGAGCGGGCGCGCAATATCGCCAGTTCGCCGGCAGCGGCCAGCAGCGGATCGCGGGCTTTCTCTTCATCGTCGAGCAGCGAAAAGAGGTAGCCTTCCCTCACCCCGAGCGCGGAAAAGGCAACCGACTTCGGCTTCATCCTTGTCAGCGTCTCGCGCAGGGAGACCGCGCCGAATGGCAGAAGGTTGCGCCGGCTCTTGGACACCACGCGCATGGCGTCATGCTTGGCATATTTTCCGCGAATGACGTCGCCGAGAAAATCTTCGGCCTCGGACGCCGACAATTGGTAGGCCTGCATCATGTGCAACGGATAATCCGTCACCTCCATGTGCAGGCGCGCGAGGTTTCGCCAGGTGCCGCCGACGCAATAGAAGGTGCGATCGTGTCCAGCCTCCAGCATGTCGGCTTTTTCGATGTGCTCGCGCGCGAACCGGGCGGCCTTGCCAACGTCGTTGTTGGACATTTCCGCAAGACGAAGCCCGCCAAGCGGCAGGGTGATGCCGTGTCCGATGCGGTCGGCCAGAACGTCGACCAGTTCGAGCGAGCCCCCGCCGAGGTCACCGGCGATTCCATCAGGATCATGAAAGCCCGAAATTATGCCATAGGCGGAATAGCGCGCTTCCTCCTCGCCGGTGAGGATGCGAATCTGCGTGCCAAGGATCGCCTCGGCTTCTTCCACAAAGGCGGGTCCGTTCTCCGCCTCTCTGGCAGCGGCGGTAGCAAGGACATGGATGCGCGTCGCCCTCGCCTGTTCGGAGAGCGCGCGAAAACGACGCAGCGCCGAGAGCGCGCGCGCGATCCCCTCCTCGTCCATACGGCCATTCTGGGCGAGCCCGCGCCCCAGCCCGCACAGAACTTTCTCGTTGAAGAATACGGCCGGCGAACGGCTGAGGCCTTCGTAAACCACGAGGCGAACCGAGTTCGATCCGATATCGATGACCGAAATCGGATGAATGCCCGGCAAGCGTCCGCGCGCTTCAGATTCCACCATAGAGTGCTTGCTTCAAGACTTGTTGCCAGAGACCCATCCGGCAATCAGTTTCGGGGCGCTGGAATTCAGGGCTTCTCCGCGCCCGGACAGGCTCGGATTGGTCATGAAGTAGACCTGCGCATTGAACGGTTCTTCACCCGGGCGCACCTCCATCCGGCGTGACGTCCCGTCCTGCAATATCTCGTAGCTCTGCTGATTATCAATGAGGTTCCCGAGCATAATCTGCGAAAGCACCTGCTCATGCACGGTCTTGTTGGTGAGTGGAACGAGCGTCTCGACGCGGCGATCCAGGTTGCGCGGCATCATGTCGGCCGAACCGATATAGACGAAGGCGTTTTCCGAAGGCAACCCATGACCGTTGCCGAAGCAGAAGACGCGGCTGTGCTCGAGGAACCGCCCGACGATCGACTTGACGCGGATGCGTTCCGACAGCCCCTGCACCTGCGGGCGAAGGCAGCAAATGCCGCGAATGACGAGGTCGATCTCGACGCCCGCCTGGCTCGCCCGGTAGAGCGCATCGAT
Organism: Neopararhizobium haloflavum; assembly: GCF_002750855.1. GTDB lineage: Bacteria > Pseudomonadota > Alphaproteobacteria > Rhizobiales > Rhizobiaceae > Georhizobium > Georhizobium haloflavum. The sequence continues at coordinate 156,939 of NZ_NWUC01000004.1, forward strand.
GATGTTGGGGTCCACCAGCGCGTTCATCTTCATCCAGATCGCCGCGGGCCGCCCAGCCTTCGCATGGCCGATCTCGCCCTCGATATGTTCAAGGATGCGTGCGCGCAGGGTCAGCGGCGAGACGGCAAGGCGCATGCTCTCCTGCGGCTCGCCATAACCCGTGATGAAATTGAATACGTGGGCGACGTCCTGGGCAATCCTCTCGTCGCAGGTGAAGAATGACAGGTCCGTGTAGATCTTGGCCGTCACGGGATGATAGTTGCCGGTGCCGAGATGGCAGTAGCTGACGAGGCCTCTGTCTTCCTTGCGCACGACGAGCGACATCTTGGCGTGGGTCTTCAACTCGATGAAGCCGAAAACCACCTGCACCCCTGCGCGCTCCAAGTCGCGGGCCCAGCGGATGTTGGCCTCCTCATCGAAGCGCGCCTTCAGTTCGACAAGGGCCGTCACCGACTTTCCCGCGTCGGACGCGTCGATCAGCGCCCTGACGATCGGGCTGTCGTTGGAGGTGCGGTAGAGGGTCTGCTTGATGGCGAGTACGTTGGGGTCGCGTGCCGCCTGGAAAAGAAACTGGGCCACCACATCGAATGATTCGTATGGGTGGTGGATGACGATGTCCTTTTCCTTGATCGCCGCCAGGCAATCGCCGGCGTGATCGCGCACACGCTCGGGAAAACGCGCATTGTAGGGCTCGAAGCGCAGATCCTCGCGCGGCGCCTTGACGATCTCGGATATCGTATTGAGCGCAAGCAGGCCCGGCAGGACGGCAACGCGGTTCGCTGCCACGTTGAGCTCGTGCACGACGAACTGGCGCAGCGTCTGTGGCATTTCGGAGTCGAATTCGATCCGGATGACCGACCCGCGCCGCCGTCGTTTCAATGCGCTCTCGAACAGCCGGACAAGGTCCTCCGCCTCCTCCTCCAGTTCGATATCGCTATCGCGGATGATGCGGAAAGTGCCGGAGCCCTTGACTTCATATCCGGGAAACAGCCGGCCGATGAAGAGGCCGATGACGTCCTCCATCGTGATGTAGCGGATGCGCTGTGTGCTGTCGGGCAGCCTTATGAACCGGTCGAGCGCCGTTGGGATGCGCAGCAACGCGGTCATCGGCTCGCGATCGGACTTGCTGACGAGCTGGAGGCCGATCGAGAAGCCGAGATTGGGAATGAACGGGAACGGGTGCGCCGGGTCGATCGACAATGGGGTTAGGACGGGGAAGATCGACCGCAGGAATTCGTCTTCGAGCCAGGACCGGTCGTCTGCCGACAATTTGTCGGCGCGTACGATGTGGATATCCTCCTTGGCGAGATACTGCTGCAGCACGGCCAGAGACGCCTGCTGCTCCAGCTGCAGCTTGTCGATCTCGCTCAGCACCATCTCCAATTGCTCGTTCGGCGTGCGCCCATCGGCGGAGCGGTTCGAGATGCCTTCGCGCACCTGACCTTCGAGGCCGGCCACACGGACCATGAAGAATTCATCGAGATTGGCAGCCGAAATCGACAGGAAGCGCACCCGCTCCAGAAGTGGATGCGAGACGTTCTGGGTCTCCTCGAGCACACGCCTGTTGAACTGCAGCCACGAAAACTCGCGGTTGACGAAACGTTCCGGGCTGGCAAACAGCGCCTCGTCCAGCTCACTGGCCGACAACCCGGCCTCCCTGTCGCCTGGCTCCAGACTGTCTGCCTCGATACCGCTCAACGTCGTGTCTTCGTCTGTCTCGTTCATCGGTGTGGCCCGGCCTGGTCTCCTCGTGGTGCGTCGTCGATATCGGAAACTAGCGAAGAATACATGACAACACCAACGAAGCCGGCTCAAGCCTCGTTCCGCAGCGCCAGCGCCTCGGCGGCAAGTTGCGTCGTGATTTTCTGACGACGGGCAAGGGCGAGACGGTCGATCTCCGCCACCACCGCGCTTGCCGCGTCGAAGGATCGCTCCATCCGCGCCACGAGATAGGCGACGACGCGAGGTTCGACGACAATCTGGCGGTCGGAGAACAGCTTGACGATGACCTGGCTCAAGAGATCGTCATCTGGCTCGCCGATCTCCGCGACCGTGGCCGCTTTCAACCGGGAGCGAAGATCCGGCAAGGTGACGGGCCATGCCGCTGGCCAAAGGCGTCCGGTCATCAGCATGGTGGTGCCGTGCTGGCGCACCGTATTGAGCAGATGAAAGAGCCGCGTCTCGTCGAGCGGCTGACGATCGACGTCCTCGACGAGGACATGGCGATCCGCAGCGGCCGCGATGTCGAGGGCTTCGGCCCTCAGCGTGACGGCATCGGATCGCTGCTGCCAGATGGTCGCGAGGTGAGTCTTGCCGGCACCGCGCGGTCCGCACAGGACGATGATCGGAGACGCCCAGTCCGGCCATCTGTCGATGATCGAGATGGCGGCCGTCAGCGGATCGGAGATGATCAGATCCTCGCGCGTGCGGGCAACGCCATGCCCGAGATCGAGCGGCAGTTGTTCGGGCCCCTTGCGCGTGTGCGCCCTGCTGGCGGCCATGGTTCTACTCCGGCTTCCGCTTCTGAACCGGCTCGACAGGTGTCGGCCCGGTCAGCGGCGCACGAGGCGCGAAAAGATCGCTTTCCAGATATCGGCGCAGCGCAAAGCGCACCAGAACGCCGACAGCCGCGGCGGCGGGCACCGCGATCAGCATGCCGAGAAACCCGAACAGCGAGGCGAAGGCGAAGAGTGCGAACATGAGCCAGACGGGATGCAGACCGACGCTCGATCCGACAAGCTTCGGCTGCAGGATGTTGCCCTCAAGGAACTGCCCCGCAAAGAACACCCCGGCCGTGGCCAGTATCCAGATGTAGTCCGGCCAGAACTGCACCACCGCGACGCCGACCGAGAGAATGAGCCCGATCATCGAGCCGACATAAGGAATAAAGCTGATCAGGCCGGCAAACATGCCGATCAGCAGACCGAAATTGAGGCCGACAAGACTCAAGCCGATGGCGTAGAACAGGCCAAGGATAATGCAGACCGTGCCCTGCCCCCGCACGAACCCGGCGATGGCGCGATCCATGTCGCGCGCAATCTCGCGGACATCCTCGACGTGGTTTCGTGGAACCCAGCTGTCGACCTTCTCGACCATGCGGTCCCAGTCGAGCAGGAGATAAAAGGCGACCACCGGCGTGATCACGAGAAGGGCGACGATGTTGATCACCGCCATGGAGGATGTCCAGATCTGACCGGCAAGTGTGCCGACCAGACCGGCGCCTTGCGAAATCAGGCCCGTGAAGCTCTCACGCAGACCGGCGATCTGCTCCTCCACCCAAGGTGGCAGCAGGTTGCCATCGGCCTTGGTGATGAGATCCTGCAGTTGCGCAACATATTCCGGCAAACGCTGGCCGAACTCGGCCGCCTGGCTGATCAGTACGGGAATGACGATCATCAGCGTCAGGACAAAGACAAGGATGAAGGCAAACAGGATGAGAATGGTCGCCATCAAGCGGCTGACGCCCAAGCGCTGGAGGCGGTCCGCTACGGGATCAAGGAAATAGGCCAGCGCCATGCCGGCGACGAAAGGCAGCAGAATATCGCGAAAAAGAACAAGAAATCCGATCGATACGACGAGTGCGATGAGCCAGAACGTGGCTTGCATGCGCAGCGAAGCTCGATTGAACTGAGTGGCCATGCTTCGCCTCACTATTCTGCGTCGAATGACCCCGACATGTGACGCAGCCAGTCCATGAGATAGGCCGCTGCCGACAGCACGGTCAAGACTGCCACCGCGCAAAGCAGGATAAAGCGAAGGTCGCCGATCTCAGCCGAAAAGGCCAGTTCAGCAAGCACGAGCAGTGCGAGCGCGATCTGGAAAGCCGTGTTGGCCTTCGACACGAGAATTGGGCGCATGGCGACAGGCTTGTGCAGCAGCGAGGAGACGACGACCGCGGCCATGATGAGCAGATCGCGCGAGACGACCATGACAACAAGCCAAAGCGGCAACTCGCCGAGATAGCCGAGCATGACGAAAACGCTGACGAGCAGGAGCTTGTCGGCGATCGGATCGAGATAGGCGCCCAGTTCCGATCTCTGATCGAAATGCCGGGCGATGAAGCCGTCGATCCCGTCGGATATGCCGGCGGCAAGGAAGAGCGCGAACGCAAGATCGAGATTGCCCAGCAGCATGGCGTAGACAAAGGCCGGCACGCACAGCAGCCTGGCGACCGTAATGAAATTGGGTATCGTCATCGCTTGTCTCTACGAGGCGGACGCGATCGGGCGCAAGGTATGCCTCATGCACATCAATTCGGGCCTTTTCCGGTACGTTGCAAGTGCACCGCTGCAACGTGAGCGGCAAATCCACGGCTTCGCTTCGTGCGTTCCCTTGCGCTTGCCCGGCGGCCATGGCATTGCCACGCCATCATTTCAGAGCGGCGTGATGGGAGTTCGACGATGAGCGAGGCCGAGGGCGCGAAGGGCCTGACCTACGCCGATGCGGGGGTCGACATCGACGCCGGCAACCTGATGGTGGACAAGATCAAGCCGCTCGTGCGGTCAACGCGGCGCAAGGGAGCGGATGGCGAAATCGGCGGCTTCGGCGGTCTGTTCGACTTGAAGGCCGCCGGCTTTTCCGACCCGATCCTCGTGGCTGCCAATGACGGCGTCGGTACGAAGCTGAAGGTGGCCATCGAAGCTGGAAAGCACGACACGGTCGGCATCGACCTCGTCGCGATGTGCGTCAACGACCTCGTCGTTCAGGGTGCGGAGCCGCTGTTCTTCCTCGACTATTTCGCGACCGGCAAGCTCGACCCCGAGCAAGGCGCCGCCATTGTCGGCGGCATCGCCGAAGGCTGCCGCATGGCAGGCTGCGCGCTGATCGGCGGAGAGACCGCTGAAATGCCGGGCATGTACGCCGCGGGCGACTACGATCTTGCCGGCTTCGCGGTCGGGGCGGCAGAGCGCGGCTCGTTGCTTCCCAGTGCCAATCTGGCCAAGGGCGACGTGATCCTCGGACTTGCTTCGTCGGGTCTCCATTCCAACGGCTATTCGCTGGCGCGCAAGGTGGTGCAGAAATCGGGCCTCGCCTGGATCGACCCGGTGACTTTCGGCGAAGGCATCACCCTTGCCGACGCGCTTTTGACGCCGACGCGCATCTATGTGAAGCCGCTCCTGGCGGCAATCCGCGAGACAGGCGCCATCAAGGCCATGGCGCATATCACCGGTGGCGGCTTTCCGGAGAACATTCCACGGGTATTGCCGCACACCCTGTCCGCCGAAATCGATCTCGATCGCATCTCGCCGTCGGATGTCTTCTCCTGGCTCGCTGAAACTGGCGGCATTGCCCCGCATGAGATGCTGCGCACCTTCAACTGCGGGATCGGCATGGTCATCGTGGTCGCACAAGAAGACGCAAGCGCGGTCATCGCAAGCCTGACGGCGCATGACGAGGTGGTGGTGCCGCTGGGGCGCGTGGTCGAGCGCGGCGAGAGCCAGGGCGTGATCTATACGGGACATCTGGCACTGTGACAGCGGTCGAAAAACGACGCGTTGCCGTACTGATCTCCGGCCGCGGCTCGAACATGGAGGCTCTCTACCGTGCCTGCACGATGAGCGATCATCCGGCCGAAATCATCGCGGTGCTTTCGGACAGATCAGATGCGGCAGGGCTTGAATTCGCGCGTTCGGAAGGACTGGTGGCCACCGCCGTGCCGCGCAGCGGCTTTTCCAGCAAGGCCGAACACGAAGCGGCGATGCTCTCGGCTCTTGATGAGGCGCGCCCGGATTTCGTCTGCCTGGCCGGCTATATGCGGCTGCTCTCGGCCGATTTCGTGGACCGTTTTTCCGGTCGGATGATCAACATTCATCCCTCCTTGCTGCCGCTCTATCCCGGTCTCGACACCCATCAGCGTGCGCTCGACGCCGGCGCGCTCGTTCACGGCTGCAGCGTGCATTTCGTCACAGCCGGCATGGATGAGGGGCCGGTGCTCGCGCAGGCTGTGGTTCCGGTCCTGCCAACCGACGATTCGTCGACGCTGGCGGCCCGCGTCCTCAAGGCCGAACATCGGCTCTACCCGCATGCCCTGAGGCTTCTGGCATCTGGAGCGGCGCGAATGGACAAGGCAGGCCGCGTCCAGCTTTCAGGTGACATCGCCAGCGATGGTGATGCATTGCTGATCTCGCCAGGGCACGCCTGAAGGCAGTGCAGCCGGCCTTCAACCAACCTTCAGCCAGACGTGGTTGTCGTGAAATGCGGCACCGCCATAGGGCGCCACAGCATCGGCCCCCGTCAGTACGTTGATCCCTTCGCCGTCGACATGGGCCTTGTTCGGCCATATGCCCTCCGCGATCAGGACGCCCGGCTTGACGGCATCGGTGACGACGGCTTGAAGCCGAACGGAACCGCGTTCATTGCCGAGCCGCACCAGCATGCCGTCCTTGATCGAATGCGTTCTCGCATCTTGCGATGAGATCATGACCGTCGGCCGTCCCTCTCGCCTGGAGGAACCGCTTGTTTCCGTGAACGTCGAATTCAGGAACGAACGCGCTGGAGAGGTCGCCAGGCGGAAAGGATGATCCGCATCCGCCACCTCGATCAGATCCACATGGTCGGGAAAAGCCGGGAGACGGCGGTAGTCACCGAGAATACCGACGTTCTCAGGAGGCCGGTTCGGGGCCGCCGTACCGGTCCAATCCGGCCGAAAGCGAAATTTTCCATCTGGGAAACCGAATCCGTCGAGATGATGGGATGTGCGGAAGTCCGGTTGGCAGTCGATCCACTTTTCCCCTGTGAGCTCATCGAAGCCGATCCTGCCGCCGGCCTTCAACATGCGATCGATGAGTGTTCGGGCGCCAAGGCCGAAACCCGGCTTGTCGGCAACGCCGAGACGCTCGGCAAGTCCCTCGATGACCTGAAGATTGCTGCGCACCGTTTCAGGCGGATCGACCAGTTTCGGTCCGAGTACGATGTGCTGCTGGCCGCCGCCGCGATAAATGTCGTCGTGCTCCAGAAACATCGTCGCCGGCAGGACGAGGTCTGCCATGGCGGCTGTTTCGGTCATGAAATGCTCGTGAACCGCGACGAAGAGGTCGTCTCGCGCAAGTCCGTCTCGCACCAGACGCTGTTCGGGCGCCACGTTGGCAGGGTTGGTGTTCTGGATCAGCATCGCCGAGACGGGCGGGCCGTGACGCAGCGCTTCGGCATCGCCGGTCAGCACGCGGCCGATCTGCGACTGGTCGAGGCTGCGAATGCTCGGATCCTTCAATCCGGCACCGATGATCTCCGACTTGTCCATCCCGAAGATGTCGCTGTTGGAGTGGAATGCGCCACCACCCTCGTACTGCCAGGATCCGGTCACCGAGGCGATCGACAGCGCGGCGTGCATGTTGACGGCCCCGTTTCGACTGCGGGTAAAGCCATAGCCGAGGCGAAGATAGGTCCGCTTTGTCCGACCGATAAGGCGGGCGAATTCCTCGATCTCGCTGACTGACAGCCCGGTGATGCCCGACGCCCATTCGGGAGTTCGCGTCGCAAGATGGGTCTCCAGACCATCCGGATCGTCCGTATGGGCCTTGAGGAACGCGCGGTCGGCATAGCCTTCGCGGAAGAGAACGTGCATCACGGCGCAGGCGAGCGCACCGTCCGTGCCTGGCCGCACGAGAAGCTTGACGTCCGCCTGCTTCATCGTCGGATTGTCATAGACGTCGATGACGACGATCCTGGCGCCACGCTCCTTGCGCGCACGGATCGCGTGGGTCATCACGTTGACCTGCGTTGCGACGGCATTGGTGCCCCAGATCACGACGCAGTCGGACTTGGCCATCTCACGCGGGTCAGGACCGACCAGCTTGCCGGCACCCATGACATAGCCCGTCCAGGCCATGTTGGTGCAGATCGAATCGAACTGGCCGGAATACCGGCGCGCGTGGCGCAGGCGATGGATCGAATCGCGCTGCACGAGCCCCATCGTACCGGCATAGAAATAGGGCCACACGGCTTCGGAGCCATGCCGGGCCTCGGCCTTCAGGAATTTGTCGGCGACGAGATCGAGTGCATCGCTCCAGTCGATCCGCTTCCAGCCGCCCTCACCCTTCTCGCCGACGCGGCGCATCGGGTGAAGCAGACGGTCCGGGTGATGGATCCGCTCGGCGTAGCGCGCCACCTTGGCGCAAATGACGCCGGCGGTGTAGCTGTTGGCTGGATCGCCTCGAACGCGGCCGATCGTGCGATCGTCGAGCAGTTCGACTTCCAGCGCGCAGGTCGAGGGACAATCATGCGGACAGGCCGAATGGCCGATCCGAGTCAGGGCCGAGATGGGTGTCGCTTCATTCATGCTTTTCCTATAGTCGAGTTCGATCAGGCGAACCAAACAATTCCCGTGAAGCAAGCATCCGGCTTGCCGATCAAACACCGTCAGCGACCCACCCGATGAATTACCGGCACATCTATCACGCAGGCAATTTCGCCGACGTTCTCAAGCATGCAGTCCTGGCTCGGCTGGTGACCTATCTGAAGGGCAAGGATAAGGCATTCAGGGTGATCGATACCCACGCCGGCATCGGTGTCTACGATCTCTCCTCCCCGCAGGCTCAGCGCACCGGCGAGTGGCTCAGCGGAATCGGCGCCCTGATGGACAGCACGCCGACACCCGAGGCAGCCGCCCTGCTCTCGCCCTATATGGACTGCATCCGCGATCTCAATCCTGATGGGGGCGTGACGCTCTATCCCGGTTCGCCCAAGCTTGCCCGCATGCTGATGCGCAAGCAGGATCGTCTGTCCGCGATCGAGTTGCATCCCGACGATTCGCGTGTGCTGCAGGCTGCCTTCGACGGCGACTATCAAACGCGGGTCATCCATCTCGACGGGTGGCTGGCACTCGGGGCGCATGTCCCGCCGAAGGAAAAGCGCGGCCTCGTACTCGTCGATCCACCATTCGAGCAGCCGGGCGAATTCGACCGCATGGTCGATGGCCTCGCCCGCGCACTGCGACGCTGGCGCGGTGGCACCTATTGTCTCTGGTATCCGATCAAGAGCGACAGTCCCGACAAAACGTTTCACCAACGCATCTGCGCCCTGGATCTTCCTGACGTTCTGGCCGTGGAACACTGGGTCCGCGAGCGCACCGCGCCAACAGGACTGAGCGGATCGGGAATGGTGATCATCAATCCGCCCTACACGCTCGCCGACGAACTCACCGTCATGCTGCCAGCGCTCGAACAGGCGCTCAACCGTGATGACCGGGCCGGCAGCCGCGTGTGGAACCTCGCCTCATATCGTGCAGGCCGGCAACAGTGAGAGTTTAATCGCCAAGAACGCGGCCTTCCTGCCTTGACGCTTGCATCAGCGGCACCGCATTCTCCCCCTGATTGATCGAATATCGGAGTCGCGTTCCATGAAAAAGTCCGCCTCGACCCTGCTGGCGCTCTGCCTGACGGCGATCTGCCTGCAACCGGCCCGGGCGGCCGACTACATTGTGGCACCGACAACCGCTTCGATCTGTAACGAGCATCGGGTTCTTTCCCGCATCGTGTCGCGATTCGACTATGCGGACGACAATCTGCTTCACACTGGCCTCGCCATTGCCGATTTCTCGGCGATTCAGCAGACGCGCTATGAGCCGCGCACCGAAAAGAACCTGGTCGAGCGCCACTATTGCCGCGCCTATGCCAACATGACGGACAACCGGTCGCGTCCGATCTGGTTCCTGATCGAGGGCGACATGGGTTATGCCGGCATCATCGGCGACAACGTGGAATTCTGCGTCGCCGGCCTCGATCCGCTTCGCGTCTACGGGGCGGACTGCAAGTCGCTGCAGTGATTGCGCGCGGACATCGGTCGGCACCGCCGGGCTATAACGGCGCAGCAGTCGCGGCCATCGCCGTCCTTTGCCTCTGCCCGCCTGCACTTGGTCAGGCGCAATCCGCTTCGTTCGATTTCTACGTCCTGGCACTCTCCTGGTCGCCCAGCTTCTGCCGCAGCGACGAAGGCGGCGGAAACGCCTTTCAATGTGGCGAGCAATCGACGGACTACGGATTCGTCGTGCACGGGCTGTGGCCGCAGCATGAGCACGGCTATCCCGAACATTGCGAGAGCCGCCATCCCGATCGGGTGCCCGAGGAGACGGGCAAGCCCTATTTCGACATCATGCCGGGCATGGGCCTGATCGGTCACCAGTGGAGAAAGCACGGCAGTTGTACGGGGCTGTCGCCGCAAAGCTATCTCGAAGCAACGCGCGAAGCCCGTGACGCGGTTCACGTCCCAGCGAGCCTGCAATCCATGCGCGGCGACATGCGGGTTGACCCGCAGGCCGTGGAGGCCGCCTTCATCGGTGCCAACCCCGGGCTTGAAGCCAACGGCATCGCGGTGACGTGCGACCGGGACAATCTGCGTGAGATACGCATCTGCCTCACCAAGGAGCTTGGCTTCCGCTCCTGTCCGGAGGTCGATGCCGACGGGTGCAGGCGCCACGACATCGGGTTTCCCGGCCGCTGAAGCGATCGGTCGATTGGTCTAAGCTTCGTCCACCGAATCAACTCCATTCGAAAGGACGACGGTCTTGCGCATCCTCTATTCGCCTGCCTCCCCCTACTCGGCCAAGGTCCGCATGGCTGCCACCTATGCCGGTCTCGCCTTTACGTCGACGAAGACGGAAACGGGTAAGGAGCCAGCAGAACTCATCGACAACAACCCGCTTGGGAAGATCCCGACGCTGGTGGCGGATACGGGACAGGCCGTCTTCGACAGCCGCGCGATCATGCAATATCTCGACCGTGAAAGCGGTCGCAAACTCTATCCGCGCAATGCGGGCAAACGCACGGAAGCAGAGGTTCTCGAAGCGTTGTGTGACGGAATCTGCGATTGCCTGCTGGCCATCGTCTACGAACGGCGCTTCAGGCCTGAGGAAAAGGTTCACCAGGAATGGATCGACAAGCAGTGGCGCAAGGCCGAGCGCGGGCTGGATTACCTCAACGCCAATATGCCGCGGACAACCAAGACGCTGCACGCCGGCCACTTCGCGCTTGCCGGGATGCTCGGCTACCTCGCACTTCGCTTCGACGGAGATTGGGAACGCGGTCGGGCGAAGCTGAAGAACTGGCCGCAAAAATTTGAAAAGTTCTTCCCGGCCCATGCCGAGCTCAAGCCGCAGGCCTGAGACATATCAATAAAAAAGCCGGGACCCAGAAGGATCCCGGCTCTCAAGCCAGCCGCGACGGGAGGCATCGCGGCGACGCCTTATCAGAACTTCAGGCCAACACCTGCGCGAACGCTGTGCTCGTCATAACCCGAAGAGAACGTGCCGGTGCCCGGCAGCGTGTAGTCTTCAGCACCGTAGTCGGTGTAGCGGTATTCGACGCGGGCCGTGATGTTGTCCGTCACGAAGCCTTCGACACCACCGCCGACGGTGTAACCGACCGACGTGTTGGAATCGGAGCCGAGTTCGTTGCCGTACTCGATATCAGCGGCTGCAACACCACCCGTGGCGTAGACCATGAACGGGTTGAAGGTGTAGCCAACGCGGCCGCGAACCGAACCGAAGACGCCCGGATCTGCGGAAACGAAGTCGTTGCCGCCTTCGACACCCGAATAGCCGACGTCGCCTTCAACACCGAACACGAAGTTGTCGACCTGCCAGTTGTAACCGGCATAGGCGCCACCCGAGAGGTCCTCGGCGTCATCGTCTTCGATCGCTTCGTAGTCACCCCAGTTGTAGCCGAGGAAGACACCGGCGTAAGGGCCGGTCCACAGCTGAACCGGAGCCGGCTCGATCTGCGGGGCAGCCGGCGGTGCCGGCGGTTCCATGATGGCGTCGGCAGCATAAGCGGATGCCGCGAAGGGCAGCACCATGGCAGTTGCCAGACCGGCCAGTTTCAATGCACGCATTTCCATACTCCTAAATTCGAACCCATCCGAGCTTCGCCCGAATGGTTGGACGTTTGTCGTTCTTGTACCCCGCCCTTGCGAGCTCTAACTCGCTTCCGAATGCGGCAGGGACCGAGCCGGAATGTGGAGATTCAGTGACGGGCCGATGCTTTGCCGGGCGTGAGGCAAATATGCAACAAACCTCTTTGCGTCCCTGAATTCCCTCGTTCATGCGACTGCGAAGACAAAGCGCCGCCGCCCCCTTTGTTCCGCACCGTCGATGTCTATATTGGGCACTGTTGCCACAATCACACACCTGGCTGATCCAAGTCGGCTGGAAGTTTCAAAGAAGACGCGTCCATGCAGGCAAGGCTCAGACACGCACTCGTCACTGGCGGTGCCAAACGGATCGGCAGGGCAATTGCCTCGGATCTGGCGAAAAGCGGCTACGCGGTATCGGTCCATGCCAACGGATCGCTGGCGGAGGCCGACGCTCTCGCAGCCTGCCTGAACAAGAACGGCGGACGGGCGCAGGTGGTCGGCGGAGATCTGTTCGACGGGCAAGCGCCTCAAAGCATACTCTCCCAGGCAGCGTCGAATTTCGGCCCCGTCGACCTTCTCATCAACAATGCGTCCGTTTTTGCCGACGACACGGCCACGGAGTTTGACGAGGCGACGTTCAATCGGCATTTCGACATCCACGTCAAAGCGCCGCTTCGCCTTTCCGCCGCGCTTGTCGGCGCCCTTCCTTCCGGTCAGTCTGCGCTCATCGTCAACGTGATCGATCAGCGAGTCTGGGCGCTCAATCCCCGCTTCTTCTCCTACACTCTGTCAAAATCGACGCTTTGGACGGCGACGCAAACCTTGGCGCAGGCACTCGCTCCGCACATCCGCGTCAATGCGATCGGCCCCGGGCCAACCCTTGCCAACGACCGTCAATCGGAGGAGGATTTCGAGCGTCAGAGCCGCGCCGTCCTACTTGGCCACGGCCCCGACCTTGACGAGTTCGGCCGCACGATCCGCTATCTCGCCGACACACCGTCGATCACCGGCCAGATGATCGCACTCGATGGAGGGCAGCACCTTGCGTGGGAAACGCCGGATGTTGCAGACATCACGGAATGAGCCACCGCAACCGTAACTCGTCACCAAAGACCAGTGTCTCGCCCAAGGCCGGGCCGCCGGAAGCGAACCCTGAGGAAGAGGGGCTCGCCGGCGGCATCATCTATGACGGCGACAGTGAGGCGGGAGATGAAGAGGATGCACCCGGGCCGGCTGACGATATCGCCAGCGCGAAGGCGCCAGCAATGGACTGGGAAAACATCAGCGTGACACAACCCGGCACGAGCGGGCCGGAAGTCATTCAGTCCTTCGTCAAGCGCCTGCCTAACCAGCCGGGCGTCTATCGCATGTTCAACGCCAAAGGCGATGTGCTCTACGTCGGCAAGGCCCGGAGCCTGAAAAAGCGCGTCGCGAACTATGCTCAGGGGCGTGGCCATTCCAATCGCATCACTCGCATGATCCGCGAAACGGCGCATATGGAATTCGTGACGACGCGCACGGAAACCGAGGCGCTGCTGCTCGAAGCGAATCTTATCAAGCGATTGCGCCCACGCTTCAACGTCCTGCTTCGTGACGACAAGTCGTTTCCCTACATCCTCATCACCGGCGACCACGAGGCGCCGGCAATCTTCAAGCATCGCGGCGCGCGCGCCCGCAAGGGCGACTATTTCGGGCCGTTCGCGTCGGCCGGCGCCGTGGGACGCACCATCAACTCGTTGCAGCGGGCTTTCCTGCTCCGCACATGCACCGATTCGGTCTACGAAGGGCGGACACGGCCCTGCCTGCTCTACCAGATCAAGCGCTGCTCGGCGCCTTGCACCGGCGAGATCGGCCTCGATGATTATGCCGGCCTGGTGAAGGAGGCGGAAAACTTCCTGTCCGGGAAGAGCCAGACGGTGAAGGCGCACATGGCCGACGCGATGCAGGCGGCATCCGATGACCTCGATTTCGAACGCGCGGCCGTCTTTCGCGACCGCCTGGCCGCGCTCAGTCATGTGCAAAGTCACCAGGGCATCAATCCGCGCACCGTGGAGGAGGCCGATGTCTTCGCCATCCATCTTGGCGGCGGCATCGCGTGCGTCCAGGTCTTCTTCTTCAGGACAGGCCAGAACTGGGGCAACCGCGCCTATTTCCCGAAAGTCGACCCTCAGATGAGCAGCGCGGAGATTCTCTCTTCCTTCCTATCCCAGTTCTACGACGACAAGCCGGTCGCGCGGCAGGTGCTGCTGTCCGAACCGATCGAGGACCAGACGCTTCTGGCCGACGCGCTCAGCCTCAACGGGGGGCGCCGTGTGGTCGTCGTGGCGCCGCAGCGCGGCGAGAAGCGCGAACTCGTCGACCACGCGCTCGCCAATGCGCGCGAAGCGCATGGACGGCAGATCGCGGAGACGGCTTCACAGGCGCGTCTGCTCAAGGGTCTGGCGGAAACATTCGGGCTGGAGCGCGTGCCAAGAAGAATCGAGGTCTACGACAATTCGCATATCATGGGCACGAACGCCGTCGGCGCAATGATCGTCGCCGGCGCCGGCGGGTTCACCAAGGCGCACTACCGCAAGTTCAACATCCGCTCGACCGATATCACACCGGGCGACGATTTCGGCATGATGCGCGAAGTCATCCAGCGCCGTTTCTCGCGGCTCTTGAAGGAAAATGGCGCCGAACCGTCCGCTCCTGATTCGGAGAACGACGACGAAACCGTCATGCCTGCCTGGCCCGATCTTATCCTGATCGATGGCGGCCAGGGCCAGATGAGTGCGGTACGCTCGATTCTGGATGAACTCGGGATCCGGCAAAGGGTAACGGCGATCGGCGTCGCCAAGGGAATGGACAGGGAAGCAGGGCGCGAACGCTTTTTCATGGACGGCCGGGAGCCGTTCTCGCTGCCTCCGCGTGATCCGGTGCTCTATTTTGTGCAGCGGCTGCGCGACGAGGCGCACCGCTTCGCCATCGGCTCCCATAGGGCGCGGCGCAAGAAGGAAATGGTCAAGAATCCCCTTGATGAGATCGGTGGGATCGGGCCTTCACGCAAACGTGCTCTGCTTCACCATTTCGGGACGGCGAAGGCTGTTTCACGCGCCGGCCAAAGTGACCTTGCGGCTGTCGAGGGCATTTCGCGGGCAATGGCCGAGTTGATCTACAACCATTTTCACGAGGACAGGAAGAATTGAACCTGCCTCGAACCACACCGCCGGAAAAAATCGCGGTTGACGCGGAAGGGTCCGGGCGCTCATTTGGCGCACACCGCAATGCAGAAGGTGCCGATGGCCTCGCCTGTCTACAACATTCCCAACATGCTGACTTACGGCCGGATATTGGCGGTCCCGCTGATCGTGCTCTGCTTCTTCATCGAGGGACGCCTGCACGGATCCGATTTTGCGCGCTGGACGGCGCTGATCCTGTTCGCGGTCGCATCGATCACGGACTGGCTTGACGGTTACCTTGCGCGGCTGTGGGACCAGTCGTCCAACATCGGGCGCATGCTTGATCCGATCGCCGACAAACTGCTGGTGGCATCGGTGCTGCTGCTGATGGCGGCGGACGGAACGATCGCCGGCTGGACGATCTGGGCGGCGATCATCATCCTTTGCCGTGAGATCCTCGTATCGGGCCTGCGCGAATATCTCGCCGCGCTCAAAGTGAGCGTGCCCGTGACGAAGATCGCAAAATGGAAGACGACCATCCAGATGGTCGCGCTTGGTTTCCTGCTGGCAGGACCGGCCGGCGACAAGGTGCTGCCCTATACGACAGAGATCGGTATCGTGATGCTTTGGATTGCGGCACTCATCACCATCTATACAGGGTACGACTATTTCCGTGCCGGTCTGAAGCACGTGGTGAACGAATGAAGACGAAACTGGTTTATTTCGCCTGGGTGCGCGAGCGCATCGGACGATCCGACGAGGAGATCGAGGTTCCCGACGGCGTCGTGACCGTTGGCGAATTGTTGAATCATCTCAAGGCGCGCGGCGAGGAATATGAAGCGGCGCTTCAATATCCAGAAGCGATCCGCGTTGCCATCGACCACGAGCATGTCGGCCATGGCGAGCCGCTGGGTACGCCGCGCGAGATTGCCCTCTTCCCGCCGATGACCGGAGGCTGACGATGGCGATGCGGCCAGAAATCCGCGTTCAGCGCGAGGATTTCGACGTGACTGAAGAAGTCCGCCGCATGACCAACGCTCGCACCGATGTCGGAGCGGTGGTGACCTTCTGCGGTTTATGCCGCGACGACGGCGGCTCGCTTTCGGCGCTGGAACTCGAACACTACCCCGGCATGGCCGAAGCCCAGATGCGCCGCATTGCCGAAGAAGCGGGCGAACGTTGGCTGTTGAGTGGGCTGACGGCGGTTCATCGCTTCGGTCTCATACGGCCGGGCGAGAACATCGTGCTTGTCGTGGCGGCATCAATGCACCGTCAAGCGGCCTTCGACGGTGCCAATTTCATGATGGACTATTTGAAGACCAGCGCACCCTTCTGGAAGAAAGAGCATCTGCTCTCAGGTGCCAGCGGATCCTGGGTGGAGGCAAAGGACACCGACGACGCGGCCCTTCGGCGCTGGCGCGGCTCCGCAGCGGACTGATTTTTCGGTGGGGCGCCAACCCGCCCAAGAGTTTTCCAAACCCCGACCCTTTGCCGGCATACCGTGCCTCGTCTTTCGGCGCTGCCATCGGCAATCTCGCTGCCTGAAGCGAAGACCCGATAAGGTGAGCCATGACGCCAGACGAAGCCCAGACGCTGATCGATGAAATCGCCAGCCAATTCGCTGCCAGGACGCTGGAAGAGCGTCTGGCCTGGCTTCACGATAGCGGGCGCCGCATCGTTTTCACCACCAGCCTTGGTATCGAAGATCAGGTGGTCACGGATGGACTGGCAAGCGCCCTGCCTTCCGCTTCTATCGTCACGCTCGATACCGGAAGGCTGTTCGACGAGACGCTTGCGCTCATTACCGAGACCGAACGCCATTACGGGATCGCTATCGAGCGCTTCAAGCCAGAAGCCGAGAAGATCGACAGGTTCGTCGCGACTTATGGCCTGAACGGATTTTACGAAAGCGTCGCTGCTCGTCACGCCTGCTGCGGCGTGCGAAAGGTGGAACCGCTCGGCCGCGCGCTGGCTGGCGCGGATGTCTGGATCACCGGCTTGCGGCGCGGTCAATCGGCAGCGCGCGGCGCCGTCGCATTTGCGGAGTGGGATTCGGATCACGAAGTGCTTAAGGTCAACCCGCTGGCTGACTGGTCGCTTGCCGAGATCAGGCAACGGGTTCAGGATCGCGCGATCCCGATCAACCCGCTGCACGCGCGCGGATATCCCTCGATCGGCTGCGCGCCATGCACCCGCGCCGTCAAACCGGGAGAGGATGAGCGCGCGGGCCGCTGGTGGTGGGAGAACGACACGCAGCGCGAATGCGGATTGCACGTCGCCGGCGCAGCATCGGAACTGCCAGCGCGACAGAACGCATGATCGGACTTCACGACTGATCTCACAAAAAAGCCGGAGCACCCGCCCCGGCTTTTTTCGAGTCATTTCAGAACTTTGCGCGCTTGTCCCGCAGTTCTGATTCAGCCGACGACTTCCGTGCCGGAGAACCAGTAGGCGATTTCCTCGGCTGCCGTTTCCGGCGCGTCCGAACCATGGACCGAATTCTCTCCGATGGAGATTGCATAGGTCTTGCGGACGGTGCCTTCGGCGGCATCCTTCGGATTGGTCGCGCCCATGACTTCGCGGTTCTTGGCGATCGCATTCTCGCCTTCGAGAACCTGGACAACGGTCGGACCGGACGACATGAATTCCGTCAGTTCCTGGAAGAACGGACGTTCCTTGTGCACGGCGTAGAAGCCTTCGGCTTCGCGCAGGCTCATCCATACGCGCTTGGACGCAACGACGCGCAGGCCGGCGTCTTCCAGCATCTTGGTAATGGCGCCAGTGAGGTTACGCTTGGTGGCGTCGGGCTTGATCATCGAAAAGGTGCGTTCGATAGCCATTGTCTATCCTTGTTGATCTTGGGAGTGTCGGGAAGATTGGCGGCCTCCATAGCCGCCGCGCCCGGCAATGACAAGTCCCGCTCAGGCCGCCGCCGGCGTCTTTCGGCCCAGGCCATCATGCAGATCAAGGCAGCGATCGAACCAGTCGAGCA
This sequence comes from Neopararhizobium haloflavum, assembly GCF_002750855.1. GTDB lineage: Bacteria > Pseudomonadota > Alphaproteobacteria > Rhizobiales > Rhizobiaceae > Georhizobium > Georhizobium haloflavum. The sequence continues at coordinate 174,939 of NZ_NWUC01000004.1, forward strand.
CGGGATCGTCCCGCTCCAGCAGCGGATCTGGCGATACGATACGGATCCATTGCAGTGAACCGAAGACGATGTAATCCGCGAAAAGCGGGGTCTGGCCTCCGATATATGGCTGGTGGGCGAACATCGCGCGCAGCGGTTGCAGCCGGCCGCGCAATTCGGGCAGTTTTTCCACACCCCGCTCTTTGGCCTCGCTGAGCGTAGCCCCGAAGCGCGCTTCGCGCGATTTGCGGAAATAAGTCTGGTCCGTTGGAGACAGGCAATCGTGGATATCCATGACCGCGGCCATTCCGAGCACGGCGTTCAACTGGGTCTGCGTCCAGCTTTCCACGAAGCGCGCCATCGCTTCGCCACCCGGCCCGCCGAAAAGCGCGGGGCGATCAGGATGGGTCTTTTCCAGATACAGGGCGATCTGGAAGGAATCCGACACGATACGCTCGCCATCGCGGATGACCGGAACGGTCTTGCCGGCGCCTTCGATGCCGGTGATCCCGGTGAATGGCGTCTTGACGCTCGTCCAATCGAGCCCCTTGTGGGCAAGCGCCATCGCCACCTTCCAGCAATGCGGGCTGAAAGGTCGCGTCTCGTCCTTGCCCACGAGTTCATAAAGGGTGATCGTCATCATGAGCCTTTCGATTGCCCGAGTTGATGCTCCCCTTCTGGCACAGCCGGCGGCACACGACTAGTTTTGGCGGCGCGCAACCGGAGCGATGAACGATGAAGAACCATTTCGCGATGTTCGCGGCCTATAATGCCTGGGCCAATCTTCGCCTTTATGACGCTGTCGGAACGCTGAGTGACGAAGAACAAAACCGCGACCTTTCGGGTTTCTTCCTGTCGATCATCGGGACACTCAACCACATCCTCGTGGCCGACCGGATCTGGATGAAGCGATTTTCCGGCGAAGGCGATGCGCCCTTGGCGCTCGATACCATCCTTCATGAGGAGTGTTCTGCGCTGCGCAAGGCACGCATCGCAGAAGACGAGCGCATCGGTGATTGGCTATCGGCCCTGGATGAGCAAAGCCTTGGCGACATTTTCACCTATGTCACAGCCACGGACCAGCGAACGATCAGCCAGCCGCTCGCACCAGCCCTTGCCCACGTCTTCAATCATCAGACCCACCACCGCGGACAGGTCCATGGGATGCTCTCGCAGCTCGGCAGGACGCCGCCCTCGCTCGACCTGGTCTACTTTCAACGGCAAACCGGCCTTGCGAATACCTAACGCTGCATTCGCAGCAATACCGCGCCCGACAGCGTGACGAAGGTCGACACGATCTTGACGAGGTTGATGCGTTCCTTGAGGAAGACCGCGCCGATGGCGAGGGCAAAAATGACACTGGTTTCGCGCAAGGCGGAGACCAGCGCGATCGGTGCCTGGGTAAAGGCCCAGGTAATCAGGGCGTAGGCAACGAACGACAGCGGCCCCCCGATCATCAGCGAGCGCGCGCAACGCGTCAGCGCCTTTGGAACCACGTCGCGTCGCACCACCGTGAGCGCGATGGCCATCATGATGCAGTTGATGAGCGAACTTGCGCCGTAAAATGACAGGCTATCGCCGGCAATGCGCGCGCCCGCACCGTCGTTCAGGGAATAGCCCGAGATGAAAAGGCCCGTCATCAGCGCAAGTCCGCAGGACAGAAGGTCGAGCCGCCCGTCGCTTCGTGCGGTCAGTACGAGACTGGCAAGACCGGACGCGATCAGTATCACGGCGAGCGTCTCCACGAATGTAAGGGTCTCGCCGAGGAGCAGGCTGGCCAGCATGGCGGTGATCAGCGGAGCCACACCACGGGCGATGGGATAGACCTGGCTCAGATCCCCCACGCGATAGGCGTTCATCAGAAAGCAGAAATAGCCCGTATGGAGGACGGCAGAGGACAGCACGAATGGCCACGCAGCGGCCGGCGGCCAACCCGCATGGAGCAAGGCAGCGATGGCCAGCGGCGCGCTTCCGATTGATACGGCCAGTGCGCCAGCCGTCTTGTCGACCTCGAATTTCAAAAGCGCGTTCCAGGTCGCATGCAAGACGGCGGCGAGCAGAACGACGATGAGAACGGAAGTGGGCATGAACAGGCTTTCGATACGAACTCACCCGTCATAGACCCCTTCGCCCATGCACGGAAGCCGTGCATGGGCGTTGCGAGAGAAGGAGAGCTGTTTAGGCAGGCTCGCGCTCATAGGCCACAAGGGGCGGCGTGAACAACAGCTTGATGTAGCTGCGGAAGGCCATGATCTGCTGCTCCAGTATGCGCGGATCGTCCAGCGCCTTTGACATGATTATCCCGCCATCGACCACGCAGGAGAGCATCGCCCCCACACGGTCAAGTTCGATCGCATCGCGAGGGGCGTAGCTTGCGTCTATGCGCGCCAGCGCCGAGCGAAAACGATCGTTCCAGCGCATCACGGCCGTCTGATAGATGGCCCGAATTTCCCGGTCGAATAGACGTTCCTGGTAGCAATAGGTCGCAATCAGGCAACCGGGATGGCCGTTGGGCAGATCCGCCATCGCCTCTGCGAGAAGCTTCAGTCCGATCAGGAAGGACTGGAGCGGATCGTCGGAAAGTTCATCGGCTCGTCCGAAAAGATCATCGAAAATCCGGTCATTCTCGGCGATATATCGGACCAGCATGGCCTTCGCGAGTTCGTTCTTGTCCTTGAAATGGTAGAAGAATCCACTCTTGGTGATGCCGGCCGCCGCGATCACTTCCTCAATCGAGGTCGCGCCGAAGCCTTTCGCAAGGACCGCCTGTTCGGCAATCTCAAGAATGCGCTCACGCGTTTCGCTGCCACGCGCCATGCCTCCACTCCCCGAAAACTGTACCATCGGTCAAGTTATGGCAGCGGGCATCGTACCACACCACGGCATGTGAATGCCTCAGCGAAGTGCAAGCTTCGGAGCAACAAGGGCTTTTCTTGGCGTGATGCCGACTTGACCATGAGCTTGCTAGTTTCGCCCCGGCAAACGGGCACAATTCCGGCACTCCGCCCACCGAATTGGGCGTCAACCGGGAGACCCTGCAATGACGAGGTATCGCCACCATCTGCCACAGCTTGCTGGCGGCACGTTTCTGACCGACGGCGGGATGGAAACCACCCTGATATTCCACGATGGCATCGATCTTCCGCATTTCGCGGCATTCATCCTTCTGGACACAGCGGAAGGCCGCCAGGCGCTTGACGCCTATTATCGCCGCTATCTCAACCTGGCACGCGCCCAGGGCACTGGCTTCATTCTCGACAGTGCGACCTGGCGGGCGAATCCGGACTGGGGCGAAAAGCTCGGCTACGATGCCGTACGGCTGGCCGACGCGAACCGGCGATCGATCGACATGCTGGCCGCGATCCGCGAAGACTTCGACCGTCCGGGTGCCGCGCACGTGATCAGCGGCGCGATCGGTCCACGCGGCGACGGCTACAAGGCCGGTCGAATGAATGCGGCGGAAGCCGAAGACTACCATTCCGCCCAGATCGCCGCGTTCGCCTCAACGGAGGCAGACATGGTGAGCGGCTTCACGATTACCAATGTCGAGGAAGCGGTCGGCATCGCCCGCGCGGCGGCGGCACGCGCCATGCCCGTCGTCATCTCCTTCACGGTCGAAACCGACGGACGCCTCATCACCGGCCCCACGATTGCCGAAGCGATCGAGCAGACCGACGAGGCGACGCTGGCGGCACCGGCTTACTACATGATCAACTGCGCGCATCCGACCCATTTCGCAGATCAGTTGGCCAGATCGGGCCGTTGGCGAGCACGCATCGGAGGGCTGCGCGCGAATGCCTCCACCAAGAGCCATGCGGAGCTTGACGAATCGCCAACGCTCGATCCCGGCGATCCGCACGACCTTGGTGAGCGGTACCGTCAGTTGATGCGTCTCCTGCCCTCGCTGCGGGTGATGGGCGGTTGTTGCGGCACGGATCACCGGCATCTGGCAGCGATCTGCGAAGCTTGCCTCCCAGCAAGGGCTGCCTGACAGAGCTGCATCTTGCCGCAACCTTTTGCTCGATCAATCTGCGCGGACTGCCCACGCAGATTGATCCGTTCACCCCCGCAGCATCAGGCAAGAGGCTTGCCATCCGCGCGTGCCTCAGCCAATACGCCCGACATGTTGCAGCTATCGGAAATTTCCATTCGCATCGCAGGCCGACTCCTGATCGATCAGGCTTCGCTGACGTTGCCGGCAGGGACCAAGGCCGGTCTCGTCGGGCGCAACGGTACAGGCAAATCGACGCTCTTTCGGGCCATAACGGGCGAGCTTTCTCCCGAATCGGGAACCGTATCGGTTCCAAGGCAAGCGCGGATCGGACAGGTCGCGCAGGAAGCGCCCGGCACCGAAGAGGCACTGATCGACATCGTTCTCGCCGCCGACAAGGAGCGTGCCCGGCTCCTCGCCGAGGCAGAGCATGCCAGCGATGCCCATCGCATCGCGGAAATCCAGACCCGACTCGTGGATATCGACGCCCATTCGGCCGAAGCACGCGCGGCAAGCATTCTTGCCGGCCTTGGATTCGATGAAGCGGCGCAGCGACGCCCGGCCTCCAGCTTTTCGGGCGGCTGGCGCATGCGCGTCTCCCTCGCTTCTGTCCTGTTTGCAGAGCCTGACCTGCTGCTTCTCGACGAGCCGACCAACTATCTCGACCTTGAAGGGACGCTGTGGCTGGAGGACTATGTCCGGCGCTATCCCCACACGGTGGTTATCATCAGCCACGACCGGGACCTTTTGAATCGGGCGGTCAACGCGATCGTCAATCTGGAGCATCGCAAGCTCACCTTCTATCGCGGCCCTTACGACCAGTTCGCGCGGCAGAAGGCCGAGGCGGAAGAGCTGCAGATGAAGATGCGCTCCAAGCAGCAGGCGCAGCGCAAGCACATGGAAGCCTTCGTCGACCGATTTCGCTACAAGGCGTCCAAGGCACGTCAGGCCCAGTCCCGCATCAAGGCGCTCGAGCGCATGGGTGAGATCGCAGCCGTCTCGCACGAGCATGTGCACGGGTTCAAGTTTCCCGATCCGGTCAAGGCGGCCGCCTCTCCCATCATCGCCATAGAGAGCGGGTCGGTCGGCTATTCGCCGGAAGCGCCCGTCCTGAAGCAGTTGAACCTGCGGATCGACGCGGATGACCGCATCGCGCTGCTCGGCGCCAACGGCAATGGCAAATCGACGTTCGCCAAGCTGCTCTCCGACCGTCTGCAGCTCGAAACCGGCAAGATGACCGTCTTTGCGGGCCTCAAGATCGGCTTTTTCGCGCAACATCAGCTTGACGATCTCGTTCCAGACGAGAGCGCCGTCTACCATGTCAGGCGGCTGGTGCCGGACCAGCCGGAGGCGAAGGTGCGTGCGCGCGTAGCGCAGATGGGACTGGCGACCGAAAAGATGGATACCCCTGCGCGCGACCTCTCGGGTGGAGAAAAGGCGCGTCTCCTGATGGGGCTTGCGACGTTCGACGGGCCCAACCTCCTCATCCTGGATGAGCCGACCAACCATCTCGATATCGACAGCCGACAGGCATTGGTCGAGGCGCTGAACACGTTCGATGGCGCCGTGATCCTCATTGCCCACGATCGCCACCTTATCGAAGCAACAGTCGATCGGCTCTGGATCGTCGGTGGCGGCACCGTTACCGCCTACGATGGAGATCTCGACGATTACCGCAATCTCATCATCGGCGGACCGCTGAAGAATTCCGACAAGCGTCGGCTTGCGGAGGAAGCGGCCGAGGAAGAGACGAAGTCGAAGGCTGTGCAACGCAAGATGGCTGCCGACAGGCGCCGTGAACTGGCGCCGCTGAAGAAGCAGATCACAGCACTCGAGACGCGGACCGTGTCGCTGGAAAAACGGATACGGGAAATCGACCGGCAGTTGGCCGACCCATCCGGCTACGGTAACGCTGACAAGATCGCGTCGCTCGGTAAGGAACGCTCCGACTGCGAACGCGCGCTGGTGGAGGCGGAGGAGCGCTGGCTGGAGCTCTCGGCAGATTACGACGAAGCGCTCTCAGCGCCGTGAGCGACGCCTGGTGATGCTCAGTGGGGCGTGATCTTCCATGCGATGTCCGCCCGCGCTTCGACGATCGGCGCCATAGGACGGTCGAAATGCAGATTCAGTCCTCGATGCACTGCATAGTTTGCGACCATTGCTGAGATTTCCTGATCGCTCAGCGACACGTTGGGATGCCAACGCCGCACCGAAGCCAGTCCTTCGGAAATGGATACGGGCCAGTTGCCAGACTGACGATCGGCAAAAAAGGTGGCGATGGCTCTCTCGACAGCCACACGGTCAACATCTGCAGAGGCTTTCATGGTGCTCTCCCAATTGTGGGAGAAACCATGCACCCGCTGGCAGATGAGCATCAAATCAATTTCTGTATACGTAAAATGACATAAACAATTGACGCTTGATAAAATCTAGAGCCAACCGCGCCTCTTGAAGAAAAGATAGGGAATGACGGCAGATACTACCATCAACGCCAAAGCATATGGATAACCCAATCTCCAGCTCAATTCCGGCATGAACTCGAAATTCATGCCATAGACAGAAGCGACAAGCGTCGGCGGCAGAAAAATAACGGCAGCAACCGAAAAGATCTTGATGATTGCGTTCTGCTCGATGGAAATCATGCCCAATGTCGCATCGAGCAAGAAGGTGATCTTTTGCGATAGGAATGATGCATGATCGATCAATGAGGTGACGTCACGAGACAGCGTCTTGATGCGTGCACGGGTATCCTTGTCTGCCTTCTTTTGCACCGCGACATTCGCCAGAAAGCTGAACAGCCGGTCGAAGGTGGCAAGGCTGTCGCGGATGATCGACAAGAGATCGGCGCGGCGCCCGATCTGCCGCAGCACGCTTTGAAAGTCGCGCCCCTTTGCCGGGCCAGTCGTCGCCTTCGGGAAGATGTCGCGGGAGATGGTATCGACGCCCTGACCGGCCAGTTCGAGGATATCGGCGATGCGGTCGACCACCGCATCGAGAAGGCCCGCGAGAACCGACAAGCCATCGTGGCATCCGTTGCTCATCCTGCTCGTGCGCTGGACATAAGCTTGGAATGCGCGCGGCTCATGATAACGCACAGTGATCAGCCGCTCCCCGGACAGAACGAAGCTCACCGGAAGGATGTCGGGATTGTCGACATCGTTGAGCGCCGGCAGCATAGCCGTCATGAATGCCGCGGTTTCGTCGGTATAGAGACGGCTGGAGGTTTCGATCTCCTCCATCTCATCGCGTGTCGGTATGTCGACCGCCAGCGCCGCCTTGATCGCAGCGTCCTCTTCAGCCGTGGGGCTGTCCAGATCGATCCAGACGCCACGGCGCAAGGTTTCGGCTGACGGCATGGCGTCGCTGTCCACCGCACGGAGTTTGCCCTCGGCCACCTCGTATACTGTGATCATCGTTCCTCTCCCGCCCCTCGGCATACGGAGCCGTCAGGCCTTGCGCTCCCAGCGTCCGCCGGACGATTGTTGCCAATAGGTCAATCCGTGACCACTCGCCTTCAATGCCTTCCACTGAGCGCGGGCCTCATCCAGTTGCTGCTGGTCATGGCCATCGAACATGAAGACGACACGCTCGTAACCCTCGAGCGGCGGCGGACTCACCCCGTCCACCAGAAAGCGCACGGTTGCGCCATTCGCCGCGCCCTCGCCCGTCGTCAGGAGGACCGGTTGCAGGTGTGCATGCGGCTCGCCATCCAGGCCGTGCGGCAGGAAGCTTGCCTCGCGATACGTCCAGAGATGGTTATCCAGCGCATCGCGCCGTTCGGCGTTGCCCGCTTGGACCACAACGGTCCATCCCCGCTCGAGGCTTTTTTCCAGGAGCGGCGGAATCGCATCTTCTAGGCGCGATTCCGTCAGGTGATAGAAGAGGATGTCGGTCATCGGCGATGCCGGGATCGGCTATTTTTCGTAATGGCCACGCACGAGTTCATCGAGCAGCCGAACGCCGAAGCCCGAACCCCAGGAGCGATTGATCTCGGTCTGCGGCGAGGACATGGCCGTGCCGGCGACGTCGAGGTGGGCCCAAGGCGTTTCACCAACAAAGCGCTTCAGGAATTGCGCTGCGGTGATCGAACCTGCGAAGCGGCCACCTGTGTTCTTCATGTCGGCGAACTTGGAATCGATCATCTTGTCGTACTCCTTGCCGAGCGGCATGCGCCAGACCTTCTCCTCGGTGACGTCGCCCGCTGCGGACAAGCGCCCAGCGAGCGTGTCGTCGTTGGAGAATAGCCCGGCGTGGTGATGACCGAGCGCGACGAGGATGGCGCCGGTGAGCGTTGCCAGATTGACCATGAACGCAGGCTTGAAACGATCGTTGCAGTACCAGAGCATGTCGCAAAGGATCAGCCGGCCTTCCGCGTCGGTGTTGATCACTTCGATGGTCTGACCTGACATGGACGTGACGATATCGCCAGGGCGCTGCGCATCGGCATCGGGCATGTTCTCGACAAGGCCGATGATGCCGATGACGTTGGCCTTGGCCTTGCGCGCGGCGAGTGCATGCATCAATCCCGTGACGGCAGCCGCGCCGCCCATGTCGCCCTTCATGTCCTCCATGCCGGCCGACGGCTTGATCGAGATGCCGCCGGTATCGAACACGACGCCCTTTCCGATGAACGCCACCGGCTTCTCGCCCTTCTTCCCGCCGTTCCATTTCATCACGACGATGCGTGGCGGACGGGTGGATCCCTGGGCAACCCCGAGAAACGCGCCCATGCCGAGCTTCTTCATGTCCTTTGCGTCAAGAACCTCGATCTCCACCCCGAGAGACTTCATCTGCGAGGCGCGTTCGGCGAATTCGACCGGCCCGAGGATATTGGCCGGCTCGTTGACGAGGTCGCGGGCCAGAAGGACGCCCTCGCCGACCGCTTCCAGCGCAGCGAAGGCTTTCTTGGCGGCCGACGCATCGGCGACTGCGATCTTGACGTCGACGGACTTGCCGGTCTCCTCGCCATTGTCGTCATCGTCCTTCTTGCGCGTCTTGTAGGCATCGAATTCATAGGCGCGCAGCATCATCCCTTGAGCAAACGCGGCGGCATCTTCGGCAGATACGCCGGACGGCAGATCGAGTGCGACTGTTGCCCCGCCCTTCCCCGTCTTCGCCATCGCCGTTCCGCCAAGGCGAAGCCAGTCATGCGCCTTCATGGCTTCCCGCTTGCCGGCTCCGACAACGACAATGCGGTCGAGATCACTGTCGTGCGGCGCCAGAATCTCCACCGTCTTCATCGCCTTGCCGGAGAAATCGGCCGCCTTGAACGCCCGGTCATAGAGCGCCTGGGGAGCGATCTGCAGCGCCAGTTCACCCAGTTGACGGTCCTCGCCCGCGAGAATGACGACTGTGCCCTTGGTCGGTGCTGCGAGTTTACTGAAGGCGATGTTGGCTTTGCGGGACATGCGAACTCCATGCGTCAGGAATGATCGTTTGCACGCTCTTAGCAGGCAGGCGCGCATGCCGTCCAACACTACCCGTCCGACGGCGGGCGGCGATCGGCATCAACACTTCGTTAACCAAATTTCTTTGCCCATCTTTAGCCATTTCGGCTCACTATCCCCCGACCCGCACCATGAAGGTGTTCCGGGGACGAGAAGCGCTCTTAAAGCGTTCAACGACCGCCGTCCGTGCCGAAATATCGACAATGACGCGCGGCTTGCAAATGCGCGACGAGTGATGAAAAACGTGCCTCATGAAGCTCATCGAGTGGTACATCTTCAGGCGTGTCGCTGTCTCGTTCGTGGGCATGCTGACGGCGATTACGGCGATCGTCTGGATCGTTCAGGGGCTGAACCGGCTGAATATCGCCACGGACAGCGGCTCCACCATGGTGAGCTTTCTTTACGTCGCGACGCTGCTCATTCCATCCGTCGTACCGCTGATCATGCCGTTCGCGCTGCTTCTGGCGACCGTTCAGATATTCAAGGCGATGAACTCCGATTCCGAGCTCGCGGTCATCAAGGCGTCCGGCGGGCCGAAACGGCTGACCATCAAGCCCGTCCTGCTGCTGGCGCTCATCGCCGGTCTCGCCTCGTTCGCGCTGGAAAATGGCGTGACGCCCTATAGCCGGCAGGAATTCCGCACCTTTGTCGCCGATGTTCGCGCCAATCTTCTGACATCGCTGCTTCAGGAAGGCACGTTCCAGACGATCGATTCGGGGCTGACCGTGCATATCGCCGAACGTCTGCCCAATGGCGGGTTCGGCGGGCTCTTCATCTCCGATCGGCGCGAAACAGATGTCGAACTGTCCTATTTCGCCACGGAAGCCTCGATCGTCGAGGACGATTACGGACGGCAACTGCTGTTCATGCGCGACGGCGAACTGCACCAGAAGGATACGGATGACGGCGCTGTATCCATCGTCAAGTTCAATTCCTACGCATTCGACCTGTCTGCATTCGCACCGACGGCCGAGGCGTACATTGTCTATCCGAAAGATCAGACGACGGCGTACCTTCTCAATCCCGACCCTGAAAACCCGCGCTATCAGGAAAATCCGCTGGAGTTCACGGCGGAGTTCCACAAACGCATGACGAGTTGGACGCTGCCGGTCGTCTTCGCGATGATCGCCTTGCTTCTTGCGGGGGAAGTCAGGACCGCACGCCAGGTGAGCTTTGCGCTGACCGGCAATGCGATGGCTCTTGGCATGGGCTATTTCCTGCTCGTCTACACGACGCAGGACATGGCTACAGGATCCCTGCTCGGGATATTCTCACTCTACGCCGTCCCGATTGTTGCCGTGGCGGCCATCGGATTCCTGCTGGCCACCGATCGCGCGCCTGGCATGCCGGCAGCGGCGTCCACCGCATTGCGCCCATTTGGACGAATTGCCGACAACCTTCATCGTATCGGCAGTCGGCGCGGCGGTTCGGGGGCTGCGTCATGATGGGCCGCACCCTCAGCCTCTACTTTTATTTTCGGTACCTCAAATCCATCGCCGCACTGATGCTGGGGATCGTGGCACTGATCCTCATCATCGACTTCACACTGCTGATCGAGCGAGTGCCCGATATCGAGGCGTTCTCGGTTTTCGACGTGATGCTCCTGGCGCTCTACCGCGCGCCGGCCTTTGCCGAACAGACCCTGCCCTTCGCCGCGCTGTTCACGGCGATCGGTGTGTTGATCAGCCTCAATAGGCGCCACGAGCTTGTGGTGGTGCGCTCGGTCGGTGTCTCGGTCTGGCAGTTCATGATGCCGATCTGTGCAGCGGCGCTGAGCGTCGGCGTCTTCGCCGTGGCTGTCTTCAATCCGCTGGCGTCCGCCGGCTTCTCCCAGGCCCAATTGCTCGAAACGACAATCTTCAGCCAGAACGCTGCGCCCTCGACCGACAACATCGTGCCGTGGCTGCGCCAGAAGAGCGGCGAGCAGGAAATGATCATCGGTGCGAACCACGCGCTCGACGGCGGCCTGATCATGAACGGCATCACCATGATCTTCTTCGACGAAGAAGGATCGGTCGATTCGCGCATCGAGGCCGAACGCGCGACGCTCCGCGACGGCTTCTGGCAGGTGGAGAATGCGACGCGCTATCGCGCCGGGGCCCAGCCGGAGCAGGTGGGCAATCTGGACGTGCCAACGAGCGTTCGTCCCGCCTATGTCCAGGAGCGTCTGACGGACCCGGAATCGGTATCGATCTGGGCGCTTCCGGAGAAGGTCGAAGTCGCGCGTTCACTCGGGTTTTCCGCAGCGCAGTTTTCCACACAATTTCAAATTCTTCTGGCCAGACCTTTCCTGCTCGCCGCAATGGTTGTCATTGCTGCAACAGTGTCCCTCCAATTCGTACGGTTCGGGCAGGCAAGCACGGTCATTTTGGGTGGCATCGTCGCAGGGTTCATGCTTTATGTCGTCTCCGTGTTGGTGAGAACTTTCGGGGCTTCAGGGGCAATTCCGGCATTCGTTGCAGCGTGGCTTCCAGTCGTGGTCGCCTTCGCGCTCGGCGTGACGGTTCTTCTTCACAAGGAGGACGGCTAGTGGGCGTGGTGCTCCGGCTTGGACAGAAACGACGGGTGTCGGCGTTGCGCGCAAGCGTGGCGGCGTCCGTGCTGTTGCTGTCGGGCATGGCCCTCACGCACGGTCTTCACGCGCAGGAACCGGCGCTTGCCGAACGCGAGCAGCCCGAAGGCAACCTGCTGCTGACCTCCGAAGAACTCACCTACAATCTCGACGAAGAGCGCGTCGTCGCGTCCGGCGCAGTCCAGATCGACTATGGCGGCTACCAGATGGTCGCCGACCGGGTCGAGTACGACCAGCAGACGGGGCGGCTCTACGCAGTCGGCAACATCGAGTTGATCGAGCCGGACGGCAATCGGATCTATGCCGAGGAACTGGACATCACCGACGATTTCGGTGACGGCTTCGTCAATGCCCTGCGCATCGAGACGCCCGACAACACCCGGCTTGTCGCCGAGAGCGCCGAGCGGACCGGCGGCACGGAGACCACCCTCAACAACGGTGTCTACACCGCGTGCGAGGTCTGCGAAGAGAACCCCGAACGTCCGCCGCTCTGGCAGATCAAGGCTCGGCGCGTCATCCAGAACGGCGAGAACCAGACGATTCGACTGGAAGGCGCGCGGTTCGAACTGTTCGGCCGGCCGATCGCCTACCTGCCCTATCTCGTCGTGCCCGATTACCAGAAGAAGCGGCAGTCCGGCTTTCTCTTTCCATCCGCGTCCTATGCGGACGATCTCGGCCTCGGCGTGACCGTTCCCTATTATTTCGCGTTGTCGCCGCACATGGACGCGACCGTATCGGTCACCGGATATTCCAATCAGGGATTTCTGACGGAAGCGGAATTCCGCCGCCGGTTCAGCAATGGCGACGTGACCTTGCGGGCCGCCGGCATCTACCAGATGTCCCCGGAAGAATTCGACGAGCGCACCGTGGACTGGGACGAAGACCTGCGCGGTCTGGTCAATTCGACCGGTCGCTTCGAGATCAATTCGCGCTGGACATTCGGCTGGGACCTGACACTGCAGTCGGACAAGAACTTCGGCGAGACATACCGGATCGATGGCTTCGCCGAAGAGGAAGAGATTTCGGAAATCTATCTGACCGGCCTCAACGATCGAAATTATTTCGACATGCGGGGCTTCTACTTCGATATCCAGACCCCCTTCCCCGACAATTTCGACGAAGAGGTCCAGCCGATCGTTCATCCGACGATCGACTATGCCTATACGCTCGACCAGCCGATCTTCGGCGGCGAGACCACGCTGGATGTCAACCTGACGAGCCTTTCGCGCGAGCGTGAGGAATTCTTCGACTTCACGGACGACCGGCGCGACCGGCTGCGCGGGGTCGACGGCTGGAACAATCGGCTGACCGGCGAGGTGGAGTGGCGCCGTCGGATCACCACCGATGCGGGGATCATCATCACCCCGCTTGCCGCCCTGCGCGGCGATCTCCACGCCAACGACCTTGAGCAGACGGCAGCGCTCGCCTCGGTCGGCGGCTCGGACGACGATTTTCAGTCCCGGTCGATGGTGACTGCCGGTGTCGAGGCGAGCTATCCGATCCTTGCGACAACGGCGACCAGCTCGCACGTCATCGAACCGGTCGCCCAACTGTTCGTGCGGCCGAACGAACCCCTTTCGGGCGGCCTGCCCAACGAGGACGCGCAGAGTTTCGTCTTCGACGCCACATCGCTTTTCGAGCGTGACAAGTTCTCGGGCTACGATCGGATCGAAGGCGGCACGCGGGCCAATGTCGGCTTCCGATACACAGGCACGTTCGACAACGGCTATCGATTGAACGCGATCGTCGGCCAATCCTACCATCTGGCCGGCGAAAACTCTTTTGCGACAGACGACTTCGTCAATGCGGGTGCCAATTCCGGGCTGGAAACGGATGTGTCGGATTTCGTCGGCCAGGTCGGCGTCCAGATGCCCAACAACATCGCGCTGCGGGCCGGAGCACGCTTCGACAAGGACACTTTCGATGTCGACCGGGCCGATGTCGCCGCTCGCTATGCCAACGACAGGTTGAGCGTCGGGGCCGGCATGACGTTCGTTCGCGCCCAGCCGGAATACAGCTACGATCGTGACCGCTATGAGGTGCGAGGCGATGCTTCGCTGCGCGTCACCGACAATTGGAGCGTCTTCGGCGCTGCCTCCTACGACGCGCGTGAGCATGTCTTGACCGACGCATCCATCGGCCTTGGCTATGACGACGAATGCTTCTCGTTCCGCATTGCCTACATTGAGGAACGTGATCGGCGTGACCTGTCGGGACCGGACTGGAGCATCGGTGCATCGCTCAGCTTCAGAACACTCGGCGACATTGCGTTCAACGATTGACGACGCCGCGCCGTCGAACCGGCGTCGAGGCCTTGAAATCGCCCCATGTTTCGCGCATGGAGCCGGCAATACCCTTTAATCGACCCCGCAGTATCGATATTGTCGGTCCATGAACGACAAGATGGCTGTTCACGGTATCCGCATAGGCGGACCTCGTGCTTGGAGCGAGATGATGACGACACGCAAGAATAACCGCAACCTTCTGCGCACCACGATGACGGGCCTGGTACTGGCCGCGAGTGTTGCGCTTTCCGCACCATTGGTGGCCTCGCCCGTCCAGGCGGCCAGCGAAGTGGCGATCGTCGTCAACAACCAGGCGATCACGACGGGCGACGTGCAGCGCCGGGCGGCATTTCTTCGCCTGCAGCGCACCGGCGGCGATCTCAATGCAAAGGCGCGGGAACAGCTCGTCGACGAAGCCATCCAGATGCAGGAAGCGCAACGCATCGGCGCCGTCGTCGGCGACGACCAGGTCGACCAGTCCGTTCAGCGATTTGCCGACGACAACAATCTGTCCCAGGCGCAACTGCAGGAAGTCTTGAACCGCGCCGGTGTCGGTATCGACCATTTCCGCCGATTCGTCCGCGCGCAGATGACCTGGCCTCGGGTGGTCAGCGCACGCTACTCGCAGCAGAATTCCGGCGGCATGAGCCAGGAGGATCTGGTCTCTCGGATGCTGGAACGCGGCGAAAAGCCAACGACGACGGAATACGTCCTCCAGCAGGTGATCTTCGTCGTGCCCGACGATCGGCGCAGCGCGATTCTCGGCCAGCGCCAGCGCGAGGCGGAACAGATGCGCGGACGTTTCACCGACTGTGGCAGCACCCGCCAGTTTGCCGCGCAGCTGCGCGACGTGTCGGTGCGCGACCTCGGCCGCGTCATGCAGCCGGAATTGCCTGCCGACTGGAAGGAACAGATCGAAGCGACGTCACAAGGCGGGACTACCCCCGTGCGGGCGACCGAGCGCGGCGCCGAATTCATCGCGATCTGCTCGGCTCAACAGGTGTCGGACGACCTGGCCGCGGAAATGGTCTTTCGCGCGGAAGACCAGGAAAACCAGACGATGCGCGACAATGCGGACAAGTTCCTGGCGGAGCTGAAGGAAAAGGCGGCCGTCAGCTATCGCTGACAGTCGGCGTCGATGCATGGCTGAAGACAATCCTTCTGCTCCCCTCGTTCTCACGATGGGCGATCCAGCCGGTATCGGTCCTGACATCACATTCAGTGCTTGGCTGAAGCGCGATCGCTCCGGCATTGCGCCCTTCTGCGTTCTGGGCGACGCGGCCTGCCTGGAACGGCGCGCGGCTGCTCTCGGGTTCGACATTCCGCTGATCGCAACCACTCTCGAACGCAGCACCCAAGACTTCGCGACTCACCTGCCTGTGGTCCCGCTTGAGGCCACAGCGCCCGGCATAGCCGGGCAACCTGATGGCAAGAACGCGCGCGCGGTCATCGAAGCGATAGAGACGGCGGTCGATCTGGCACTGTCCGGTCAGGCAAGAGCCGTTGTGACGAACCCGATCTCGAAATCTGTGCTTTACGACGAAGGCTTTGCCTTTCCTGGCCACACGGAATTCCTTGCCGATCGCGCGCATCGCGCGACGGGCGATGTCATTCGTCCTGTCATGATGCTGGCTGGGCCAAAGCTGCGCGCGGTTCCCGTGACCATCCACATTGCGCTGCGCGATGTTGCCGGTTCGCTGAGCGAGAGCGACATTGTCGAGACGGGTTTGATCGTGGCGCGCGACCTTGCCGGACGGTTCGGCATCGAGAACCCTCGCCTGGTGGTCTCCGGGCTCAATCCACATGCCGGAGAGAATGGGGCGATGGGACGAGAGGATATCGAGATCATCGCGCCGGCCGTTGCCGCACTCAGGGGCGCCGGGATCGATGCGCGCGGACCGTTGCCCGCAGACACCATGTTTCATGATGCGGCCCGCGCCACCTATGACGCGGCCATCTGCATGTATCACGACCAGGCGCTCATTCCGGCCAAGGCCCTCGGCTTCGACGACACGGTGAATGTGACGCTCGGTCTGCCGTTCGTGCGCACCTCGCCCGATCATGGTACAGCCTTCGACATCGCCGGCAAGGGCGTTGCGCGCGACGACAGTCTTATAGCGGCGCTGCGCATGGCCGATACGATGACGGCGCCGCGATGAGTGCAATCGACGGACTGCCGCCGCTGCGCGACGTGATCGCCACGCATGGTCTCGACGCAAAGAAGGCGCTCGGCCAGAATTTCCTGCTCGATCTCAACCTCACGCAGAAGATCGCCCGCGCGGCAGGCCTCCTCAACGGCGTAACGGTGATCGAGGTCGGGCCCGGACCCGGCGGGCTGACGCGGGCACTGCTCGCGCTCGATGCCGGGTCTGTCATCGCGATCGAACGCGATGCCCGATGCCTTCCGGCATTGGCCGAGGTCGGCGCTCACTATCCCGGACGTCTGCGCGTGATCGAAGGCGACGCGCTCACCCATGGCTATGACGATGGCATTGCCGGACCGGTCAAGATTGTCGCCAACCTGCCCTACAATGTTGGCACGCAACTGCTGGTCAATTGGCTGACGGTCGAGCCCTGGCCGCCGGCCTACCAATCCTTGACGTTGATGTTCCAGCGCGAGGTGGCCGAGCGGATCGTGGCACGCCCCGGGGACAGTGCCTATGGCCGGCTCGGCGTCCTTGCGGGATGGCGCACGGAGGCGCGGATCGTCTTCGACGTTCCGCCGCAGGCTTTCACGCCACCGCCCAAGGTCACATCTTCCGTCGTGCACCTCGTGCCGCGAGCCGACCCCGTCGCATGCGAAGGCCCTGTCCTTGCCCGCGTGACGCAGGCGGCCTTCGGCCAGCGCCGAAAGATGCTGCGCCAGAGTCTCAAGGCGCTCGGTGGCGAAGAACTTCTGACCAAGGCCGCAATCGATCCCACGCGGCGTGCGGAGACGCTGTCGATCGAGGAGTTCTGCACGCTCGCGCGCCTGGTTGCGTCCTGGAATCGTTGACCATTCGACGCAAGCGAGCCAGCCGGCCCAATTCGTTTCAAGATCAAAAGCTTCGGCTAATCTGCCTGACCGAGCAGAGTGCTGACGAAATCGAACAGGCCGGGACGCCGGTCGCGGCGCAGTCGCTCGGCCTTGACAATCGCCTGGACAGCCGGGAAGGCCCGGTCGAGATCGTCGTTGACGACCACATAGTCGTACTCGCGCCAATGCTCGATCTCGGCGCGGGAATTGTCGAGGCGCGTTGCGATCACGTCTTCGGTGTCTTCGGCACGGCGATGCAGCCGGGCCTTCAGTTCGGCCATCGTCGGCGGCAGGATGAAGACCGACACGACATCGGCCCGCATCTTCTCCTGCAACTGCTGGGCACCCTGCCAGTCGATATCGAACAGCATGTCACGGCCCTCGGACATTGCCACCTCGACGGCCTCGCGGGGTGTTCCGTAGAAATTGCCGTGCACCTCGGCCCATTCGAGCAACGCATCGGTGTCCCTCAGACGCTCGAACTCGCGCTGCGAGATGAAGTGATAGTGGACGCCCTCGATTTCGCTCGCACGGCGCTTGCGCGTCGTGACACTCACCGACAGCGACAGGCCCGGATCAGTCTCGAGCAGATTTCTGGCGATGGTCGATTTGCCGGCGCCCGAGGGCGACGAAAGAACCAGCATGAGACCGCGCCGCGCGATCGCCGACGAGGGAAGAAGCGTTTCGGCCATGAATTTCGTCCTATTCCAGATTCTGGACCTGCTCGCGAAACTGGTCGACGATCACTTTCAGTTCCATGCCTTTCGCCGTCACGGACGCTGCATTCGACTTGGAACAGATCGTATTGGTTTCGCGATTGAATTCCTGTGCCAGGAAGTCGAGGCGCCGCCCCACTGCCCCGCCTTTGGCCAGCAAGGCACGACCTTGCGCGACATGGGCATGGAGCCGGTCGAGCTCTTCGCGCAGATCAGCCTTTGCCGCCAGAAGCACGGCCTCCATGTGCAGGCGATCCATATCGAGCGTTGGGTTGTCCGTCAGCAGCGCTACTTGGGTGGCGAGCCTTTCACGTATGGTCTCAGGTTGGCGCGATGGATCCTGGTCGATGGTCTGCGTGATCGTCTCTATCGTCGCCAGATGGCCCTCAAGCACGGTCTTCAGCGCTTCGCCCTCGGCAGCGCGCATCTCGGCCAGTCCGTCCAAGGCTTGCTGCAGACCTTCCAGAACAGCCGTGTCAAACGCGGCCCGCTGTTCATCCGTCTCTTCCGGCTCGCGCAGTTCGACGATGCCGCGAATGTTGAGCAATCCGTCGAGGGTCGGCGGTGCGGCCTCGATGCGTGATTTCAGGGTATCCACGAGCTTCAGGACAACCGCGAGCGCCTCTTCGTTGATGACGGGAACACCGGCCGACTGCAGCCCGCCGAGGCCGAGAGAAAGCTGCATGTTCCCGCGTGCAAAGCGCGCCGCAGCAGCAGATCGCACGGCTGGCTCCAGCCGCTCGCAGCCATTCGGCAAGCGAAGCCGCGTATCAAGCCCCTTGCCGTTGACGGAACGAATCTCCCAGACCCACCGCACGCTGCCGGCAGTTCCCTCGCTCCGGGCAAAGCCGGTCATCGATTGCAGCGTCATGCGTCTGGTCCCAGCCCGTTGTCGATCGATTTCTGCCCCCGCGTCGGCGTTCAGGGCGTACGCCGTCTACTCGGCCACCTCGCCCTCATACTCGCCTTCGCCATCGTCCATCGGCGCGAATTCTTCCGATTGGGCCGCGTCGTCCTCGCCTTGGCCCGAATCCGCCTCGCCTTCCGCAGCAGCGGCGGCCTCCTGCTCGGCGCGAATGCGGCGCCAACGCGCAACATTCTCGTTGTGCTCATCGAGCGTGCGAGCGAAGGCATGCCCGCCGGTGCCGTCGGCAACGAAATAAAGATCATCGGTTTCCGAAGGATTTGCCACCGCTTCGAGTGCGGCGCGTCCCGGATTGGCAATCGGGCCGGGCGGCAAGCCATCGATGGTATAGGTGTTGTAATCCGTCGGCGTGTCGATGTCGGAGCGGTAGATGGGCCGATCAGCCGGCCGCCCCTCGCCGCCGAACATGCCGTAGATAATGGTCGGGTCCGATTGCAGACGCATGCCTTCACGCAGGCGGTTGATGAAAACGGCGGCAACCCGTGGCCGCTCATCCGCAAGACCGGTTTCCTTCTCCACGATCGAAGCGAGGGTGACGAACTCCTCTTTGGTCTCGATGGGCAGGCCCTCGTCGCGCCGCTCCCATACCTGATCGATGGCCTCCTGCTGGGCCGCCGCCATCTGATCGAGCACTTCCTGGCGCGTCGTCCCGCGACGGAAATTGTAGGTATTTGGCATGAGGGAACCCTCGGCCGGCATGGTCTCCGGCAGATCCCCGGTCAGCTGCTCATGCTCTGCAAGGCGCTCGAAAATCTGGTGGACGGTCAGTCCTTCCGGAACGGTCACAGCATACTGAATGCCCTGGCCCGAGCGGAACAGATCCATGATCTCGCGCATGGATGCGTTGGCGCGTATCTCGTATTCGCCATGCTTCAGCGTATCGTCGCCGATCACCGCTTCCGTGCCGTAGCGGAATATCCGCGCGTCGGAAACGATGTTGCGGCGCTCCAGCGAATTGGCGATCTCGATCAGGCCCGCGCCTTCCCGCACCTCGAATGTGGTGTTCTGTGCCAGGGGGCCTGGCGAGTCGTATTCGAGCTTGCCGAAATAGAGGATGGCGCCGGCGCCGAGAACGCAGATCACGACCAGGGACATGACAAAGTTCATGAAGATGACCGGCTGGCTGCGAGCGCGCCTTGAGCGGCGGGGCGGCTGCGGCGCCTTTTCCGGTCTCAGCGCTTCGTTTGCCGATTTCGGGATGATCGGGCCACGCTCACCCTCCGTTGCATCGCGATGGGACATGTTCGTGTGTTCCTGATCGCTTGTGCTCACGTCCAACCTTCAATAGCCGATATCGTCAACGCTCTTAACGCGAGCAATGTGTCAAAAGCGGGATAGTGCCCGTGGCTTGCGCGGTGCTTGTCACGCCGCGTAACGGCGCATCACCAGCGAGGCGTTCGTGCCGCCGAACCCGAAGGAATTCGACAACGCGACGTCGATCTGCTTTTCCCGCGCCTTGTGGGGCGCCAGGTCGACCGCCGTCTCGCGAGCCGGATTGTCGAGATTGAGCGTCGGCGGCGCGATGTTGTCACGGATCGCCAACATCGAGAAGATCGCCTCTACAGCACCGGCAGCGCCGAGAAGATGGCCGATCGCCGACTTGGTCGACGACATCACCACGTTCGAAGCGGAACCACCGACCAGACGCTCCACGGCGCCGAGTTCTATCGTGTCCGCCATCGTGGAGGTGCCATGAGCGTTGATGTAGTCGATATCGGACGGCGCGATGCCGGCCCGCTTCAGCGCCATGGTCATGCAGCGGAAGGCACCCTCTCCGTCTTCGGACGGCGCGGTGATGTGGTAGGCATCGCCGGACAGTCCGTAACCGATGATCTCGGCCAGGATGTTCGCGCCGCGCGCCCTTGCGTGTTCGAGCTCTTCCAGCACCACGATGCCGGCGCCCTCTCCCATCACGAAGCCGTCGCGGTCGGCATCATAAGGCCGGGACGCTCGCTGCGGATCGTCATTGTGCTGAGTCGACAGCGCCTTGCATGCGGCAAACCCGGCAAGCGAAATGCGGCTCACCGGGGATTCGGTGCCGCCGGCCACCATCACATCGGCATCGCCGAGCGCGATCAGCCGTGCCGCGTCGCCGATCGCATGGGCGCCGGTCGAGCACGCCGTCACCACGGAATGGTTCGGCCCACGCAGCTTGTGCTTGATGGAAACCTGACCTGACGCAAGATTGATCAGACGTCCTGGGATGAAGAACGGCGAAATCCGACGCGGACCGCGATCACGCAGCGTATAACCGGCTTCCACGATGCCTTCGATACCGCCGATGCCGGACCCGATCAGGACGCCCGTTGCGATCTGGTCCTCATCCGTCTCCGGCTTCCAGCCGGCGTCGGCCAGGGCCTGATCGGCAGCGGCGACCGCATAGACGATGTAGGGATCGACCTTGCGCTGATCCTTCGGCTCCATCCACTGATCGGCGTTGAAGGTGCCATCGGATCCATCGCCAACCGGTATGCGGCACGCGATTTGGGCGGGAAGGTCATCCACCTCGAATTCGGTGATGCGGCGCGCCGCGTTCCGGCCTTCGACAAGCCGTTTCCAGGTAGCCTCGGTCCCGCTAGCCAGCGGCGAAACCATTCCCGTACCAGTCACAACAACGCGTCTCATCGCCTGTCGATCCGCCTTCAAATGAGTTGCCGGAGGGCGCTGCGAGCGGGCCATATCGTCCAACGACGATCTCCGCCGCCGATGTCAGCAGCAGCGGCGGAACCCGACCATGCCTGACGTATCAGGCCTGAGACTTCTCGATGTACTTGATCGCGTCACCGACGGTCAGGATTGTGTCGGCCGCGTCGTCGGGGATCTCGACACCGAATTCTTCTTCGAACGCCATGACCAGTTCGACCGTATCAAGGCTGTCCGCGCCCAGATCATCGATGAAGCTGGCACCTTCCGTCACTTTTTCGGCTTCGACGCCCAGATGTTCGACAACGATCTTCTTCACGCGATCTGCGATATCACTCATGTCGGTTTCCTCGACCTTCTCGTTTCGTCCCCGCCTCGTTAATGGCAGCAACGGCTCTAATCAAGTTGCGGGTGCCAAATTCACCAATGGCGCCCGTTCGATCGTCGTTTGCTGTGGATTGCAGAAACGAACACTTGGCTCGTCCTTCACCGGTATCGTCCGGCAGCCCCGACGGATGGAAGCGCGCCATAACACGCTTTCAGAACGCCTGAAAGCCCTCATTCGGCGCGCTCGACGCGAAAAGACGCCTGTATTCGTCAGATCATCGCCATGCCGCCATTGACGTGAATCGTCTGCCCCGTGACATAGGCGGCTTCCTGCGAGGCCAGATAGGCGACGGCCGATGCCACCTCGTCTCCCTTGCCCATCCGCTTGGAGGGGATGGCCGACAGGATCGCATCCTTCTGCTTATCGTTGAGCTTTTCGGTCATTGCCGATTCAATGAAACCCGGTGCCACGCAGTTGACCGTGACATTCCGGCTGGCGATCTCCTGCGCGAGCGATTTGGAGAAGCCGATCATTCCGGCCTTGGACGCGCAATAATTTGCCTGCCCGGGATTTCCCGTCACGCCAACGACAGATGTGATGTTGATGATGCGGCCATGACGCCGACGCATCATCGGATGGGTCAATTCGCGCGTCAGCCGGAAAACGGCCGTGAGATTGACTTCCAGCACCTTGTCCCAGTCGTCGTCGGACATGCGGACGAAAAGGCCGTCCTTGGTAATGCCGGCGTTGTTGACCAGGATATCGACGCCTTCCAAGTCCTTCTCCGCGCTCTCACCAAGCGCCTTCACCGCATCGCGGTCGGCAAGGTCGGCCGGGAACACCTTGACGCGCTCGGAGAGCTCGCTGGCAAGGGCCTCGAGCTTCTCGGCTCGGGTCCCGTGGAGTCCGACGGTGGCGCCCTGAGCATGCAGCATCCGGGCGATGGCCTCGCCGATGCCGCCCGATGCGCCGGTGACGAGAGCCTTGCGTCCAGTAAGGTCGAACATGATGAATTCCTTTTCGTCGCTGGCGGCTATTCGAAATCCGGCGCATTGGCCGGTGCGGTCGGCATCTCGGGCGGGTTGGCGAGAAATGCGTCGATTTCAGCCGGCGTGCCCAATGGCTTGCCTTCCAGATCACGGTTGATGCGGCGCGCCAAGCCGGTCAGAACCTTGCCTGCCCCGACCTCATAAAGCGTTGTCGTCTCGTTGGCGGCAAACCACTCGACCGTTTCGCGCCAGCGGACCTGCCCGGTGACCTGCTCGACAAGAAGGTCTGCGATGATGCGCGGATCGGCCACGGGGGCAGCGCGCACATTGGCGATCAGCGGCACCACGGGCTCCTTCATTTCCACCTTATCAAGCGCCTCGCGCATGGCATCGGCGGCCGGTGTCATCAGCGCCGAATGGAACGGCGCGGAAACGGGCAGCAACAGTGCGCGCTTTGCGCCAGCATCCTTGGCCAACTCCGCCGCACGCTCCACGGCCGCCTTGCCGCCCGAGATCACCAGTTGTCCACCGCCATTGTCGTTGGCAATCTGGCAGACGCCGTTTGACGCCGCCTTCTCGCATATCGATTCGACCGCTTCGTGCTCCAGCCCGATGATCGCCGCCATGGCGCCCTCTCCGACGGGAACTGCCGCCTGCATCGCGTCACCACGCGTTCTCAGGAGACGTGCCGTATCTGCTACCGTGAAGGTCCCGGCGGCGCAAAGCGCGGAATATTCACCAAGCGAATGGCCCGCGACATATCCCACCTTGTCATGGATCGAGAAGCCGCCGGCTTCCAGAATGCGCACGACCGCCATCGACACCGCCATCAGGGCCGGCTGGGCGTTGGCGGTCAGCGTCAGTTCGCTTTCCGGGCCGTCGAACATGATCGCCGACAGTTTCTGTCCGAGCGCCTCGTCGACCTCGTTGAAGACGTCGCGCGCCTCGCTATAGGCGTCGGCAAGATCCCTGCCCATACCGACAACCTGGCTGCCCTGACCTGGAAATGTGAACGCGATGGCCATGATGCGTCTATACCCGCTGATGGTTGCTTTTCTGGTGGAGGCTTCTGACACAGGCATTATTTCGAGGCAACGCCCCCTGCATATTCCCGAAGCGCTTGCCTTTCACTGCGAAATCCGTATAAGCGCGCTGTTCGCAACACCCGGTCATCTGGCTGGTGGCTGAACGGAGGGTCGGTTTTCGCTCGCGAAAGCCGGCTGGAAAGAGAACTTTCTTGGCCTCCCGTGTCTCCGCTCTCGACCGTTCCGGCGCCTTTCTCGGATCGTACCGATCCTGGACAAGTCGTTGAGGCTTAGCCGCCGATCATCGGGTGAACTAGAAAAGAAAGGCAAGTCAATCATGGCTCTCTATGAACATGTATTCCTTGCCCGGCAGGATGTGTCCGCCCAGCAGGTCGATGGTCTCGTTGAACAATTCAAGGGACTGATCGAAGAGCATGGCGGCAAGGTCGGGCGTGTAGAAAATTGGGGACTGAAGTCCCTCACCTATCGCATCAACAAGAACCGCAAGGCCCATTACGCGCTGATGGATATCGAGGCACCCGCTGCCGCCATCACCGAAATGGAACGCCAGATGCGGATCAACGAGGACATCCTGCGCTACATGACGATCCGCGTCGAAGCGCACGAGGAAGGCCCCTCCGCGATGATGCAGAAGCGTGACCGCGACGACCGCCCGCGCCGTGGCGATCGCGACGACCGTCCGCGTCGTCCCCGCGAAGACCGCTCGTAAGGAGAAGAGATCATGGTCGATATCAACCAGATCCCGACGCGCCGGCCGTTTCATCGCCGCCGCAAGACCTGCCCGTTCTCAGGCGCAAACGCGCCCAAGATCGACTACAAGGACGTTCGTCTGCTGCAGCGCTACATTTCCGAGCGCGGCAAGATCGTGCCCTCGCGCATCACGGCCGTCAGCCAGAAGAAGCAGCGCGAGCTCGCCAAGGCGATCAAGCGCGCTCGGTTCCTCGGCCTGCTGCCTTACGTCCTGAAGTAATTTCGACAATCGGTCATCCGGCGTCCATACGGGCACCGGATGACGGGCCTTTCGCGATCGGCGCGATCGGCGACATCGACAAACCCGAGTTGGGACAGGCGCGGCCTTTCCCTAACTGCTCAAAGCGGCAGGACAGCGATTGAAAATGAACGTCAATTCCTCTGCATTGATGGTGGGCATTCTGGCCGGTGCCGCCGCGGCGCTGCTGTCGATCAGCGCCGGCGAGCCGACCGCATTGTCGATCGTCCTTTTCGCGACGGCGACGCTTCCCATCCTGATCGCAAGTCTCGGCTGGTCGAACACCGCCGGCTTCGTGGCCGCCGCCATCGCTGGCGGGATCGTCTCGGCAGCGCTGTCGCCGCTCGCCGGCCTCACCTTCATCGCCACGACACTGGCTCCCGCCGCCTGGATCGGCCATCTTGCCAATCTCGGGCGTCCGGCCGAAGAGCTCGGCGGACCTGAGGGCGGCGTTGCCTGGTACCCGATGTCGGACATCCTCCAGCAGCTTTGCCTGCTGGTGGTCGCGGGCCTCGTCATCGTCGGCGTCGTCATGGGCTATGGCGAGGCGATGATCGCCGATGTCGTCGAACAATTCTTTGCCATCATGCAGCAACAAAGCGCCGACTTCACCGTCGGCGCCGACGAACAGGCCGCATATGAGCGCTTCTTCCTGACCGCCTTGCCGGTCGTGCAGGGCGCGCTTTGGGTGATGCTGCTGTTTGCCAGCCTCTATATCGCATTGGCGATCGTGCGGATATCCGGACGGGCACGGCGGCCCAAGGATGATCTGCCGGCCAGCCTGCGCATGTCGCGCACCAGCCTCTACATTTTCGGCGTCGGCCTAGCCGCCACCTTCTTCGGAGGCGTCGCCGGACTTATCGGCGCGGTGGTCTGCGGCGCCTTCGCGGCAGGCTTCACGCTGGCGGGGTTTGCGATCGTACACCACCGCACGCGGGGCAAACCCTGGCGCCCGCTTGTCCTGTGGGGCGCCTATCTCGCCGTGCTGCTGTTCACCTTGCCGATCGTGTTCTTCCTGATTTCCGGAATGTTCGACACGGCGCGGGCCGTCCCGGTCAGCCAGACCAAACGGCCGCCAGACAACGACAACCACTGACTGCCTCAGACAAACCGAAAGGACCAACATCATGGACGTCATTCTTCTCGAACGCATCGGCCGGCTCGGCCAGATGGGCGACACCGTCAAGGTCAAGGACGGCTATGCGCGCAACTATCTCCTGCCGCAGGGCAAGGCGCTGCGCGCCAACGACAACAACAAGAAGCGCTTCGAAGCCGAACGCTCGCAGCTCGAGGCGCGCAATGAAGAGCGCAAGTCGGAAGCGCAGACGATCGCGGACAAGCTCGAAGGCAAGAGCTTCGTCGTCGTTCGCTCGGCCGGCGAGACCGGCCAGCTCTACGGTTCGGTCGCCGCGCGCGACATCGTCGCGATCCTCGCCGAGGAAGGCTTCTCCGTCGGCCGCAACCAGGTCGAGCTCAATCAGCCGATCAAGGCCATCGGCCTGCACAAGGTCGTTCTGGCCCTGCACGGCGAAGTCAACGTCGAGATCGAGCTGAATGTGGCACGCTCCGCCGACGAAGCCGAGCGTCAGTCCGCCGGTGAAACGCTGACGTCCGCCGACGCAATCTACGGCGTCGACGATTCTCTGCCCGCTGATGGCTTCTTCGATCCAGACGCCGAGTACAACGTTGAAGACGAAGGTGCAGGCGAAGAAGAAGCCGATGCGCAGGAAGACGAAGGCGACGAAGACAAGGGCTGACTTCGCCGCATTTCAGAAAGTGCTTGCCATGGCGGCGCCGGATTCTGTCCGGCGCCGTTTTTCTATTGAAAATTCCAACAAATTGGCGAATAATTTTTGACAGTTAGCAGCGTAAAAAGGGATCGCCATGAACCCTTTGATCAAAAGTCTGGCAACACGCCTCATTTCCAGAGGCACATTGCGCATCACCGATGCCGACCGTCGCACCCAACAGTTCGGGGACGGCACGGGCCAGCCCCTTCATCTTCGCTTTAACAGCAACCACGCCGCGTGGGCCATCGCTCTCGATCCGGCGCTGAAGCTGGGCGAATGCTACATGGACGGCGAAGTCGATATGGTCGAGGGGGACATGTTTGGCCTTCTCGAACTGATCTTCATGAATGCCGGCCCTTATGCGACGAGCACTGCGCCATGGATGCGCGCGCTGAACCGATTTCGGCAAAGCACGCGGCAACTCCGCCAACTCAACACGCTCCAACGCGCGCGCCGCAACGTCCAGCACCATTACGACCTCTCCACTGCGCTTTACGATCTCTTCCTCGATGAGGACCGGCAGTATTCCTGCGCCTATTTCCGAAGGCCCGAGATGGACCTGGAGGAAGCCCAGCATGCCAAGAAGGACCATATCG
Organism: Neopararhizobium haloflavum; assembly: GCF_002750855.1. GTDB lineage: Bacteria > Pseudomonadota > Alphaproteobacteria > Rhizobiales > Rhizobiaceae > Georhizobium > Georhizobium haloflavum. The sequence goes on from NZ_NWUC01000004.1 coordinate 202,250, forward strand.
CCGCAAAGCTCAATATGAAGCACCCCGGCCTCAAACTGCTCGACATCGGCTCGGGGTGGGGCGGGCTGGGGCTTTACATGGCACAAACCTTCGACGCCGACGTCACCGGCATCACGCTTTCGGACGAGCAGCATCTCTATTCGAACGACCGCATTCCCGCGCACATAAAGCGCAGTATCCGATTTCTGCTGCGCGACTTTCGCACGATCGAGGAACAATTCGACCGAATTGTTTCGGTGGGCATGTTCGAGCATGTCGGTGTTGGTAATTACGACGCCTATTTCAAAGCCTGCGCGCGGCTTTTGAGACGGGACGGCATCATGCTGCTTCATGCGATCGGCCGTGCCGACGTGCCTTCGTGGACCAACCCCTTCATTGCCCGCCACATCTTTCCCGGAGGCCATATTCCGAGCCTTTCGGAAGTTCTGCCCGCCATCGAACGCTCGGGTCTTTACGTCACCGACATCGAAATTCTGAGGCAGCATTACGCCGACACGCTTCGACACTGGCGAGAGCGGTTCATGGCACGGCGGAACGAAGCCAAGCTGCTTTATGACGAACGCTTCTGCCGGATGTGGGAGTTCTATCTCGCCGCGTCGGAATCGGCATTCCGCTGGCAGCGCCTCATGGTCTTCCAGATTCAGCTGGCTCACGATGCGGCGGCGGTGCCTGTGACGCGCGATTACATGCTGGACGACGAGCGTGACCTCGCCGCGCCGCGAGGCCAGCATCGCAGACATGCGTGCTAGACGATCCCGACCATGCGTTACCGCCAACTCCAGCGGAGCCACCGCGCTTGGCGGCGAATCAGCTACAATCGCGATCGGTCAATGCCGTCGAGCGGACGGACTCATTTTTGCGTGTGGACGGTGGGGATAAGACTCACAAGGCGTGAATGAAGGTCGCCATGGCGGGGCCACATCTGTAGCTAGGGGCCGAGATGAAGGTGGGGTGGCGGCAAAGCCGATGAACGAAGTCGTACGGAAACTGACGGAAGCAGGTAGCGCGCAGGCGCATTATCGCGAGGCGCCGAACAATATCGAAGCCGAGCAGGCGCTGCTTGGCGCCATTCTGGTCAACAACGACGCCTTTTACCGGGTATCGGACTTCCTCAAGCCGGTTCACCTCTTCGAGCCGTTGCATCGAAAGATCTACGAGGTCGCCGGCGACATCATCCGCATGGGCAAGACGGCCAATCCCGTCACCATCAAGACCTTCCTGCCGGCCGACGAGAAGGTCGGCGAGCTGACCGTTGCACAGTATCTGGCCCGCCTCGCCTCCGAAGCCGTGACGATCATCAATGCTGAGGACTACGGCCGCGCGATCTACGATCTTGCCTTGCGCCGGGCACTGATCACCATCGGCGAGGACATGGTCAACATCGCCTTCGATGCACCGCTCGACATGCCACCGCAGGGACAGATCGAGGATGCCGAGCGGCGGCTCTTCGAACTGGCGGAGACCGGACGATACGACGGCGGCTTCCAGTCGTTCAACGACGCCGTGGCGTTGGCCATTGACATGGCCGGGGCTGCCTATCAGCGCGATGGCGGCCTTTCGGGGGTCTCGACCGGCATCCATTCGCTTGACCTCAAGATGGGCGGGCTGCAGCATTCGGACCTGATCATCCTTGCCGGCCGTCCAGGCATGGGCAAGACATCTCTCGCCACCAACATCGCCTTCAACATCGCGCAAGCCTATCAGCCCGGCGAAATCATGCCGGACGGTTCGCAGAAGACGGCGAATGGCGGTGTGGTCGGTTTCTACTCGCTGGAAATGTCGGCCGAGCAGCTGGCCACACGTATCATTTCGGAACAAACGGAAATCTCGTCTTCGAAGATTCGGCGCGGCGCCATCAACGAAGCGGATTTTGAGAAGCTGGTCGCCTGCTCGCAGATGATGCAGAAGATCCCGCTCTATATCGATCAGACCGGCGGCATCTCGATCGCCCAGCTCGCGGCACGCGCGCGGCGACTGAAGCGTCAGCGCGGGCTCGATGTGCTGGTGGTCGACTACGTCCAGCTGATGACCGGTTCGAAGAAGGCCGGCGAGAACCGCGTGCAGGAAATCACCGAGATCACGACGGGGCTGAAGGCACTTGGCAAGGAATTGAATGTTCCGATCATCGCGCTGTCCCAGCTGTCGCGCCAGGTGGAAAGCCGCGAGGACAAGCGCCCGCAGCTTTCCGACCTTCGTGAATCCGGCTCGATCGAACAGGACGCGGACGTTGTGCTTTTCGTGTTCCGCGAGGAATACTATGTCCAGAATCAGGAGCCGCGGCGCTCACCCGATCAGGTCGCCAGCGACTTCAAGGATGAGCAGTATCTCGCCTGGGAAGAAAAGATGTTGAAGGTCAAAGGCATGGCCGACGTCATCATCGCCAAGCAGCGGCATGGGCCAACGGGCACCGTCACGCTGGGCTTCCAGTCGGAGTTCACCCGCTTCGCGGATCTGGCCGATTCATCCTATCTTCAGTACAGTCACGAGTGAGCGGCGTTCAGGAGATCCCGAGCGCGCTGCGGCTCACGATCGATCTTGCGGCGCTGGTCGAAAACTGGCGCTTCATGGCGCTCAGGTCGCGGCCGGCACGCACCTCCGCGGTGGTCAAGGCGAACGGCTACGGATTGGGAATCGCGCCGGTCGTGCGCGCGCTTTACCAGGCCGGCTGCCGCGACTTCTTCACCGCCACGGCGCAAGAGGGTGTCGCCGCGAGGGCCGAAGCACCGCAAGCGCGCATTTTCGTCCTCAATGGTCTTTATCCAGGGCTTGAGGTCACGCTGTCAGCGGCCGGATTGATCCCGGTTCTGGCATCCCTCGAGCAGGTGCACTCCTGGCGCGATCATTGCGCCGTGGCCGGTTCCCTGCCCTTCGCCCTTCAAGTCGATACCGGCATGAACCGGCTCGGCGTTTCCCCGGCCGAAGCATGCGCGCTGGCCGCGGAGGGGCGATGCCAGAGCCGGTTCTCCCCGGAACTGATCATGAGCCACCTGGCCTGCGCGGACGAGCCCTCGCACGCTCTGAATGCGAAACAGCTGCAATCTTTCCAGACGGTTATGGAAGGCTTTGCAGAGATCGAATCAAGCCTGTGCAATTCGGCCGGCATATTCCTCGGCCGCTCTTATGTTGGCGATCTAACACGTCCGGGGATTGCGCTTTATGGCGGAGACTGCGTTGAGGGTGTCGCCAATCCGATGAAGCCGGTGGCGAGCGCAAAGGCGCGCATCTTGCAGCTCAGGCGCGTGCCTCATGGCGGCTGTGTCAGCTACGGCGCCACGCCACTCGCGCGCGACAGCGTCATTGCCACGGCTGCGGTCGGCTACGCCGATGGTTATCTGCGCAGCCTGTCCGGGGCGGCGATACCCCTGCGCCGGCTCAGCGGCGAGCGACCGGTCGGACACCTTGCAGGCCGCCACGTGCCCATTTTCGGACGGATCACGATGGACCTGACAATGTTTGACGTCACCGATGTCGGCCCGGATGTTGCGGTCGGAGATTTCATCGAGCTGTTCGGGCACCAGCTACCGCTCGATACCGTGGCGCGAGCGGCCGGCACCATCGGGTATGAAATACTGACATCCCTCGGTGATCGATATGCCCGTCAGTACATTGAAAATTGACAATATTTTCAGTTAAACTTTAATCAATTCCGCGCATTTACCATCTATTTACTAGCGAGTTGCCGCGCCCGTTCGACCGCTCTACTTTCCCTCTCAGCATCAGCACTGCATGAGCTAGGTGAAAGGCGGCTGGACGATGTATCTTGCACATGATTTGGGGCAGTTGGCGTCCGGAACCACCATGCCGCCGGAGCCACTGCGGTCCGATCTGCGCCCCCTCGACAAGGTCGACGCTATCGAATGGCGTTGGTTGAGCGAACGCGCGGTCGAACCCAATGCCTTTCTCTCGCCGAGCCACTATCTGGCCTTGCATAGCCATGCCTCCAGGGCGAAGCCGGCAAAGGCGGTAACGGTTCGCGGTCGCGATGGAATGCTGGCCGGGATGCTGCCGCTCGTCGGCGCCTGGGCCGCACTCTTCTTGCCCATTCCCGCCCTTGTCATCGGACAGCCCTATATTCCGCTTGGAACGCCGCTGATCGGCGGGGACGATACCGTCGCCATTGCAGGAGCGATGATCGACATGGCGCGCGAGGCTGGCGTTGCAATGATCGCCCTGCCCTTGGTGCGAAGCGACGGCCCAGTCGCAAAGGCGTTCGGCGAAGCTCTTGCCGCGCGGGGCATGCGCGCCACACGGCGCAATCTCCACCAGCGCGCCGCACTTTCCGCCAAGGGCGACAGCGAAAATTACCTGCGCGGGGGTCTCGGCGCGAAGAAACTCAAGGAACTGCGTCGCCAGCGCCATCGCCTGGAGGATCAGGGCACGGTTGAGTGGCGTGTGTCACGCACGCCCGCCGAACTCGATGACGCGCTGGAGCGCTTCCTGACTCTCGAAGCGAGCGGTTGGAAGGGCGACACAGGCACCGCGCTCGGCCGAAACGATGGCGATGCCGCCTACATCCGGTCGGCCTGCAAGGCGTTCGGCGCCGAGGGGCGCCTGGAGATCTGCGAATTGCTGCTGGAAGAGAAGCCGGTCGCATCGGGCATCGTCTTTCGCTCGGCCGACCACGCCTTCTTCTTCAAGACCGCTTACGACGAAGACCACATGCGCATGTCGCCAGGGGTTCAACTGACGGTGGAACTGACGCGTCACCTCATGGCCGATCCGCAGGTTCGCCTCACCGATTCCGTGGCGATCGCCGACCACCCGATGATCGATCATATCTGGAAGGATCGCATCGACATCTGTGATCTCTATCTGCCGACGCGCAAGGGCATCGTTCCACGCATATGCATGGCGGCCTTCGACACGCGCGGTCTCTTGAAGCGGGCCGCCAAGGCCGCGCTTTCCATTCTGTCTTCAAGCCGCCAAGTTCACGGGAGAACAGCGCGATGACCGGCACGCTTCACGTTCAGAATCAAGAATTTCGCAGCCACTTTCCCGCGCGTCCCTTCCGGATCGCGCATTCACTCGCCGCGGACCCGAGGCTGACGCTTCCCGCCATTCTGGAACTGGTGCAACAGCTGCCCGGCGACCGAATCGAATACAATTCCGGCAAGGTCGGCATCACGCAGGACCCCTCGACCACGCCACTCGTCGACCTGTCTCCGGATGCGGTGATCGCCCGGATCGAGACGGCGGGCGCCTGGATGGTGCTGAAGCGCATCGAATGTCTGCCGGCCTATCGTGCGCTTCTTGAGGAGGGCCTTCTGTCCGTTGCCCGCGCTCGGGGCCATTCCAGCATCATGGCCGCCGGCTTTTCAGACATCCAGGGTTTCCTCTTCGTCTCGTCGCCTGACTCCACGACGCCTTTCCATGTCGATGGCGAGGACAATTTCTTTGTCCAGATCCACGGCGACAAGCAGTTCAACGTCTACGACAACGAGGATCGCGCCATCGTTTCGGAAGACCAGATCGAGCACGCGCTGACGCAGCACCGCAACATGACGTTCGATCCCGCTTATGAGGATCGCGGCATGCACAATCATCTCGAACCCGGCGACGGCCTGTTCATCCCCTATCTCTGGCCGCATTACGTAAAGACAAAAGGCAGCTATTCGATCTCGCTGGCGATTACGTGGAAGAGCAAGGCGGTGCGGCGGCGCAACCATCTTTACGTCGCCAATTCGATGCTGCGGCGGCGGGGCCTGCCCCAGAAGGCGCCTGGCGTCCATCGCGTATGGGACGAGGTGAAAATCCTTGCGATGCAGATGGCCGCCGCGACAGTGGATCCGCTGCGCCGATCGGAACGGTTGCGCAAGGCCATCCGCGGCCTCATCCTCGGCAAGGGTGCGAACTACTACTACCGTGACAGGGGGCCCGAGGCCGGCAAGGTCTGACGGTTCGGCGCGTTCTTCACGCCAACACGAAATCGAACCGCGCGAGCAAGCCGTCAGCTGCCTCGCTCATGTCCATCACAAGGCGGGCATCGAAGATGCCGTCGGATCGATTGGCGGGATCGCCGGGGAAATAGAGCTGGGTTGTCAGCAGGCTGGCAGCTTCATTGCCCACCTTGACGTGAAAGTGCCGTGTGCGGCCGGGATAGAGGCCGGGAACGATCGTCTCGAAGATGTAGCGACCGTTCGCGTCGCTCACCTGGTGGCCGCGAAACCGGTAGGTCTCGTTGTCATACCTGCCAGCGTCGTCGGCATGCCAGAGATCGACGTTGATGCCGCTGAGCGGCCGGCAGGCGGTGTCGACCACAAAACCATGGAGCGCAACCGGGCGACCGGCCCCGTCCGCGCGAAAATTCCGCTTCTGCGGCGTGACGGGCGTGAAGAACGGACCCTCCGTCTGGGCCGGCGTGACCGCATCCGTTTCGCCGCAGCCCGGTGTCGGCGCAAGACCCTGCGCCTCGACCCTGCCGGCCGCGATCAGAATGGGGGCAGACAACCAGGCTTCGAGAAACGTGCGGCGGGAAATGTACGGGGGCACGGCGTTTCTCCTCAATGACTGCATGGGCGCGCCCTGTCGCTCGCCCGTTTGCCTATGCTAGTCGAAAGAAGCCGATTCCGCAGCCTTCTCCGAAAGACCGACAGACATGGCCAAACCCCGCACCCAATTCGTCTGCCAGAACTGCGGGACCGTTCACACGCGCTGGGCCGGCCGCTGCGACGGGTGCGGGGAATGGAACACCATCATCGAGGATGATCCTCAGGCCGGCATTGGCGGCGGTCCAGGCCGTTCCCCGAAGAAAGGGCGCCCGGTCGCACTCACTTCACTTTCGGGCGAGATCGAGGAGGCACCGCGAATCCCGACCGGCATGAACGAGCTCGATCGCGCCACCGGCGGCGGCTTCGTGCGAGGCTCGGCCCTGCTCATTGGCGGCGATCCGGGTATCGGCAAGTCGACGATGCTGATGCAGGCCGCAGCGGCGCTGTCGCGCGGCGGTCACCGTATCATCTATGTCTCCGGCGAAGAGGCGGTGGCACAGGTGCGGTTGCGGGCCCAGCGCCTCGGGGCAGCCGATACCGACGTCCTGCTTGCCGCGGAAACCAATGTCGAGGACATCCTCGCAACGCTCTCGGAAGGCAAGCGTCCCGATCTGGTCATCATCGATTCCATCCAGACCCTTTGGAGTGATCTGGCCGAAAGCGCGCCGGGCACGGTGACCCAGGTGCGTGTCGGGGTGCAGGCGCTGATCCGATTCGCCAAACAGACCGGCGCCACGGTGGTGCTGGTCGGTCACGTCACCAAGGACGGACAGATCGCCGGTCCAAGGGTGGTCGAGCACATGGTCGACGCGGTGCTTTATTTCGAAGGCGATCGCGGACACCACTATCGCATCCTGCGCACGGTCAAGAACCGCTTCGGCCCGACCGATGAGATCGGCGTGTTCGAGATGTCCGACAAGGGGCTGCGCGAAGTGGCAAATCCATCCGAACTCTTTCTCGGCGAGCGAAACGAGAAATCGCCCGGAGCGGCGGTCTTCGCCGGCATGGAGGGGACGCGCCCGATCCTAGTGGAAGTGCAAGCGCTGGTTGCCCCCTCACCGCTGGGCACGCCGCGACGCGCCGTCGTCGGGTGGGATTCAGCGCGACTGTCGATGATACTGGCCGTGCTGGAGGCGCATTGCGGTGTCCGTCTGGCTCAGCACGACGTCTATCTCAATATCGCCGGCGGATACCGGATCAGCGAGCCGGCCGCCGACCTGGCCGTCGCTTCGGCCCTCGTTTCATCGCTGGCCGGCCTTGCCCTTCCGGCCGATTGCGTCTATTTCGGCGAAATCAGCCTCTCGGGTGCCGTGCGGCCAGTGGCCCATACCGCTCAGCGCCTTAAAGAAGCCGAAAAACTGGGGTTTCAGCGGGCCGTTCTGCCGTCAGCGTCAGCCGACATGCCGGCGCGCACGACGAAGAGCTTGACTGAGGTGGAGGCGCTGGCCGATCTGGTCGTTCAGATCGCGGGGGCCAAGGCCACACAAGGATCAGACGACGACGCTTAGGTGCCAAGCGCGTCTTCGTCACGACAACAACGCGGCGACCCGCGCGGCGCTCCTGGAGTAGCAATCGCATGCCAATTACCATTCTCGACGGAATCCTGATCGGGATAACCCTGTTTTCCGCCGTCTTGGCAATGGTGCGCGGCTTTTCCCGCGAGGTTCTTTCGGTCGCGTCATGGATCGCAGCCGCCTTCGCGGCCTATACGTTCTATCCGCTGCTCGTACCGTTCGCCTCCGACTACACGACGAGCGCAACGGTCGCGACGATCGGATCGGCCGCCGTCATCTTTCTCGTGGCGCTCATCATCGTTTCCTTCATCACGATGCGCATCGCTGATTTCATCATCGACAGCCGCATCGGCGCGCTCGACCGGACGCTCGGATTCGTCTTCGGCGCTGCGCGCGGCGTGCTGCTGGTGGTCGTTGGCATGCTCTTCTTCAATTGGCTCGTCGACGAGCCGCGCCAGCCGCCATGGGTGACCGAGGCGAAATCGAAGCCGCTGCTCGACCAGCTTGGTGACCAGCTCGTCAACATGTTGCCGGAAGATGCAGACGCCACCATCCTCGACCGGCTGCGCGGCGGCAGCGCCGGCGAAGCCGAAGGCCAGGAGGCTACGCCCGCCGACCCAGGTGCCGCCGGCAACTAGGACAAAGACGACCTGATGGCGCGGGGGAGCCCCCGCGTTGTCGCATCGACGATGCACCCGCCCCGTATAAGGGGCAAAACACACAAAGGCCGAAGCCATGGCAGACTTGTCTGCAGCGACCGTTCAGCCAGACCAATCGGAATCCGATGCCTTCCGCGACGAATGCGGCGTCTTCGGGATATTCGGCAAGCCGGAGGCCTCCGCCGTTGTCACGCTCGGGCTGCACGCCCTCCAACACCGCGGACAGGAGGCGGCCGGTATCGTCGCCTATGACGGGCGGCAGTTCTTCATAGAGCGCCATGTCGGATTGATCGGCGATACGTTCACGAAGCAATCGGTGATCGATCGGCTCCAAGGCAATCGCGCAATCGGTCATACGCGCTACTCCACGACGGGCGGCGAAGGTCTGCGTAACGTTCAGCCATTCTTCGCCGAGTTCGCGGGCGGCGGATTTGCCGTTGCGCACAACGGCAACATCACCAATGCCATGACGTTGCAGAAGCAGTTGCAGAAGCGCGGTGCCATCTTCTCATCCACGTCCGACACCGAAACGATCCTTCACCTGATCGCGGTATCGAGCGGCACGCAGCTCATCGACAAGTTCATCGACGCGATCACGCAGCTCGAAGGCGCGTTTTCGCTTGTCGGCCTCTCGGAAAAGAAGATGATCGGGGCGCGCGATCCACTTGGCATCCGGCCACTGGTCATCGGCGATCTCGACGGCGCCTATATCCTTGCGTCGGAGACCTGCGCGCTGGACATCATCGGTGCCCGCTTCGTGCGCGACGTCAAGCCCGGCGAGGTCGTCGTGGTGACGGAGAAAGGCATCGAAAGCCATTTCCCCTTCGAGAAGAGCCGGCCCCGGTTCTGCATTTTCGAGTATGTCTATTTCGCCCGCCCCGATTCCATGATCGAGGGTCGCAATGTGTACGAGGCGCGAAAGCGGATCGGTGAGGAACTTGCTGCGGAAAGCCCGATCGAAGCCGATGTCGTCGTTCCGGTTCCCGATTCCGGCGTGCCCGCGGCGATCGGCTTCGCGCAGGGCTCCGGTATTCCCTTCGAACTCGGCATCATCCGCAATCACTATGTCGGTCGCACGTTCATCCAGCCCACGGCCGCGATCCGCCACATGGGCGTCAAGCTGAAGCACAATGCCAACAAGCGGATGCTGGAAGGCAAGCGCGTGATCCTCGTTGACGATTCGATCGTGCGCGGAACCACGTCACAGAAGATCGTCCAGATGGTGCGCGAGGCCGGAGCGCGCGAGGTACACATGCGCATCGCTTCGCCGCCGACGATGTCGTCATGCTTTTATGGCGTTGACACACCGGAGAAGGCCAAACTGCTTGCATCGCGCATGTCGATCGAGGAGATGGCCGAGTTCATCCGCGTGGATTCGCTCGCCTTTCTTTCGATCGACGGGCTTTACCGCGCCGTCGCCGAACCCGGTCGCAACGCCGAAGCGCCGCAGTTCTGCGATGCCTGCTTCACGGGCGATTACCCGACGCGGCTGACCGACCAGGATGCGGTCGACAACGTGCGCACGCTGTCGCTGCTCGCCAACAACGGATAAGGACCCTTCATGTTCGACCTTTCGGGCCGCACCGCGCTGGTGACCGGCGCCTCTCGCGGCATTGGCTATTTCATCGCGCTGGAACTGGCCAGACGCGGGGCGCATATCATCGCTGTCGCGCGCACGGTCGGAGGGCTTGAGGATCTGGATGACGACATCAAGGCCGTGGGCGCCAGCGCAACGCTCGTCCCCCTCGATCTGACCGACATGAAAGCAATCGATGCACTCGGCGGCTCCATCCACGAGCGGTGGGGCAAGCTTGACGTGCTCGTCGCAAATGCTGGAGTGCTCGGCACGATTTCGCCGATCGGCCACATCAAGGCAAAGGATTTCGAGAAAGTGATGACGCTCAACGTCAACGCCACCTGGCGGTTGATGCGCAGCGTGGAGCCGCTCATCCGTGCGTCTGATGCCGGCCGGGCCATCTTCCTGTCATCGGGCGTTGCCCATTCCTGCCGGCCGTTCTGGGGCGGCTATGCCGCATCGAAGGCCGCGATCGAGGCGCTGGCGCGCATATGGGCCAACGAACTCGTCAACACCGCGGTTCGCATCAACTGCGTCAACCCGGGCGCCACTCGCACGGCGATGCGGGCGCAGGCCGTTCCAGGCGAGAATCCCGATACCCTGCCCGATCCACGGGACGTCGCGGCAAAGATCATCAAACTCGCAGACCCGGCGTTGACGGAAACCGGGATGCTATACGACGTACGCGAAGATCGGATGCTGCGATACCGCGAGCCCGAATAGGCGCCCGGCAGCACCCTGAATGATCAACCCGCGTCCATCCGGCGCGGGTTTTTTCATTTGACGATCAAGGCAATGCGATTTTCGAAGCAGCAGCGGCGACCTATGCCGTTGCAATATATTCTCGTTCGATATATGTAATGTCAGCATATAGCGAACGAATATATAGGGACGCATGAATGTGTCCCGGACAGGGGTTATCCGGCCAGATGAACATCCGCACTCTTTGCCTCACCATTCTGAATTTCGGCGATGCGACGGGCTATGAAATCAAGAAAATGGCGACGGAGTCGCGCTTTTCCTATTTCATCGATGCCAGCTATGGCTCGATCTATCCGGCCCTGACACGCCTTGAGAAGGATGGCTGCGTCACCGCCCGTGAGGAAAGGGAGGCCGGCAAGCCGGCGCGCAAGGTCTATTCGATCACCGAAAAGGGACATGGCGAGCTTTGCGACTGGCTGTCGTCGCCGCCAAAGCCGGATGTCTTCAAATCGGAATTCCTGCTGATCGCCATGTGCGCCGACATGCTCGACGAGGAAACGTTGACGCGCGCAATCGACGTTCGCGTCAAGCAGCTGGAAGCTGAGCTCACCCAGATCCGCGAGGCGTCGACCTGCACCGAGCACGCCGGCACGAACTGGATCGCCGACTACGGCAAGGCCTGCATGAGCTTCAATCTCGACTACCTGAAACAGCGCCGAAACGAATTGCAGGCCCTTGCGCGGGATACCTCCCAATCCGCGCAGGCCGCTGAATGACAGGAGTGCCGTCATGGCCTTTCGGATTCGTGGATCCCACATCGCCGCGATGGTTTTCGCCGGCGCCGTCATCGGGTGGATGGCAACCGGCGACGTAATGATCGGCGGACAGGCTGATTCCGCTGAGGCAACGCCGCCGCCAGCAGAACGGCAGGCCAGCGAGGATGCGATCTTCAAGGTTCGCTATGCCACGCTCCAGCCCGAAGAGCGGGTCGACGCCCTCACGCTGCGCGGGCGCACCGCGGCCGACACGATCGTGTCCGTGCGGGCTGAAACGACCGGCACGGTGCGCGAGCGGCTGGTCGACAAGGGTGATGCTGTCAAGGCCGGCGACCTCGTCTGCCGGCTCGATCAGGGCACCCGCGAAAGCGCGCTTGCCCAGGCAGAGGCCGCGCTGACCCAGGCGCAGTTCGACTTCGACGCGAACGAGCAGTTGCAGCAGCGCGGCTTTGCCTCCTCCACCCAGCTCAACGCGTTGCGGGCGGCCCGCGACAGTGCCAAGGCCGAACTCGACGCGGCCCGGCAGGAACTGGAGCGGACGCAGATCAAGGCAACGACCGATGGGATCGTGCAGGATCCGATCGTGGAAGTTGGCGACAATCTCGCCACGGGCGACGTTTGCGTTACGCTGATCGATACGGACCCGATGCTCTTCATCGGCCAGGTTTCGGAACGGCGCGTGGGGGCACTCACCACCGGGGATTCGGCGACGGTGACGCTCGTCTCTGGCGAAACGCGTGACGGAACGATCCGTTATGTGGCCCGCTCGGCGGACCCGCAGACCCGGACATTCATGATCGAAATCGCTATCGAGAATTCGGATGGCAAGCTGCGTGACGGGATCACGGCCTCAGCGCGAATTCCGCTTGAGAGCGCGCCCGCCTATCGCGTGAAGTCGTCGTGGCTGACGCTGGCCGACGACGGCACGATCGGCCTGCGCGCCATCGGCAAGGACGATGAGGTGGAATTCGTACCGGTCGAGATCCAGGCCCAGACCAGCGAAGGTGTATGGCTGACCGGGCTGGAGCCCGGAATGCGGGTGATCACGGTCGGGCAGGATTATGTCGAGAGCGGCCAGACCGTTCAGCCGGTCCGCGCTGACAGCGAAGCAGGCGAAGCCGCTGAGGCCGCATCGTACGAGGCGCGGTCATGATCAACGCCCTCGATGCGATTCTGGAACGACCGAAGACGGTCGTCGCCTTGATGCTCGTCATGATCGTCGCGGGGATCATGGCCTACGTCAACGTGCCCAAGGAAGCCAACCCGGACGTCGATGTTCCGGTCTATTTCGTCAACATCCCCCAGCAGGGCATTTCACCCCGCGACGCCGAGCGTCTTTTGGTGCGCCCTATGGAAACGGCCCTGCGCGGTATTGACGGGCTGAAGGAGCTCACGGCGATCGCGTCGGAGGGCAATGCGACGATCGTCCTGGAATTCACCGTCGATACGGAAAAGGAAATCGTTCTCGCGGATATTCGCGACAAGGTGGACCAGGCCGCTGCAGAACTGCCGGAAGACGCGGACGAGCCGGTGGTCAGCGAAACGAGCTTCGCTCTGATGCCCACCATCGTCGTCACGCTTTCCGGCCAGGTGCCCGAGCGCACGCTGACGACGCTCGCACAGGGGCTGGCCGACGAACTGGAATCGATCTCCACGGTGCGCGAAGCCAATATCAGCGGCGATCGCGAGGAATTGCTGGAGGTCGAGCTCGATCTGATGCGGCTGGAGTCCTACGACATCACGCAGGACGAGCTTCTCAACGCGCTCAATCGCAACAATCAGCTTGTGCCCGCCGGCTTTCTCGACAATGGCGAAGGACGCTTCAACGTCAAGCTTCCCGGCCTTATCGAAACGGCAGAAGACGTCTATTCGATCGCGATCAAGCAGAACGAGGAAGGCGTCGTCACGCTTGGCGATGTCGCCGAGATCAAACGCACATACAAGGAGCCGTCCTCCTTCACCCGCGTCAACGGCAATCCGGCGATCTCAATCGACGTCGTCAAGCGAAACGGCACCAACATCATCTCGAACAATGATGAGGTGCGGACAGTCGTCGAGGCCTATACGCGCGAATGGCCGGAAACGGTGAAGGTCGATTATCTGCTCGATCAATCCTCCTTCATCTACGAAGTTCTGGGTTCGCTGGAATCGTCGATCCTGACTGCCATCGTGCTCGTCATGATCTGTGTCGTCGCCTCGCTCGGCATCCGTTCCGGGCTTCTGGTCGGCCTGGCGATTCCGACCTCGTTCATGATCGCCTTCATGATCGTCGGCGCGCTCGGCATGGTCGCGAACATGATGGTCATGTTCGGCCTGGTGCTCACGGTGGGCATGCTGGTCGACTCGGCCATCGTCGTGACCGAGTATGCCGACCGGAAGATCGCCGAGGGGATGCACCCGGACGAGGCATACAAGCGCTCCGCGCGGCTGATGTTCTGGCCGGTGGTCTCCTCGACCGCGACCACGCTCGCTGCATTTCTGCCGCTGCTCTTGTGGCCCGGCGTGCCCGGCGAGTTCATGGCGTATCTGCCGCGCATGGTGATCATCGTGCTGTCGGCATCCCTGCTGACGGCCTTGATCTTCCTTCCAGTGACGGGCGCGCTGATCGCACGGCTGGCGGCCGCCATCTCGCGTCATGGCGCATCGTTCTTCGGCCTCGTTGCGGCAGGCTGCGTCGCGGCTGCCTATCATTTCGGGCCGGGCCAGGCCGTCGGCGCCGGGGTCGGTCTCGTTACCGCTGCGATTTTCGGTATCGTTTTCCTCGGAGCGGCGTGGCTCTTCCGCCTGGTGGCCTCGCGCCGACGTCCCGCCGTTCATGAACCCGACGCGCAAGCCGTCATGCTTTCGGCGGGCTCCAAGCTCGAAATCCATCGTATCACCGGCTTAACCGGCGTTTACGCCCGTTTCCTCAACCTTGTCGCCGGAAATCTGGTGGGCAACGTCGCCGTCATCGTCGCCATCATCGGCCTCACCATCGGCACCTTCATGTATTTCGGCGAGAACAATGCTGGCGTGGAGTTCTTCATCGAAGAAGAACCGGATGTTGCCATCGTGCTTGTCTCAGCGCGCGGCAATCTGTCGGCTAACGACATCCGCGATCTGGTCGGCGAAGTCGAAGCCGAGGTTCTGCAGGTCGAAGGCGTGGACAACGTCGTGATGAAAGCGACTGCGCCAGGCGGTGGTGCCGGGGCAAGCAGTCCGCTCGGCGGCGTGCAGGACAAGCCGGCCGATGCCATCGGCGAGCTGCAGATCGAACTGGCGGACTATTGCTGCCGCCGCCGCGCCAGCGAAATCTTCGAGGACATCCGCGTGCGGACGGCCGATCTCGGCGGCATCAAGGTGGAGGTCCGCAAGATCGAGGGCGGTCCGCCGACCGGCAAGGATCTTCGCCTCGAAGTGAAGTCGACCAATTACGACACGATGGTCGAAACCGTCGGACGCATCCGCGAGCATGTCGATACGATCGATATCTTCACTGACCAGGAGGATGGTCGCCCCCTGCCCGGCATCGAATGGCAGTTGACTGTCGATCGCGAACAGGCCGGACGATACAACGCCAGCATTCAGGAAGTCGGCGGAATGATCCAGCTCGTCACCAATGGCGTGCTGATCGGAAAGTACAGGCCCGACGATTCCGATGACGAGGTGGAAATCCGTGCGCGTCTGCCGGAAGAGCAGCGAACGCTTGACCAGTTCGAGGCTCTGAAGCTGAGAACGGCCAACGGGCAGGTTCCGCTTTCCAACTTCATCACCCGAACCGCCGAGCAGAAGGTCTCGTCGATCACCCGGCGCGACGGTCTCTACGCCATGGACATCAAGGCAAGCCTTGTCGAGGGCGCTCAGTATCAGGGACGCGCGGCGACTGCCGATGACGGCGTGCGCATCGTGGACGAGTGGCTTGAGGCACAGGAATGGCCGGAGAACGTGCAACTGACATTCCGCGGCGCGGATGAAGAGCAAAAGGAATCGGAGGCGTTTCTCGGGCGGGCCGCACTCGGCGCGCTGTTCATGATGTTCATCATCCTGTTGACCCAGTTCAACTCGTTCTACCAAACGTTTCTGACGCTCTCGACGGTGATCATGGCGATCACCGGCGTTCTGACCGGCATGCTGGTCACGGGGCAGACCTTCTCGATCATCATGACCGGGACCGGCGTCGTCGCGCTTGCCGGTATCGTGGTCAACAATGCCATCATCCTGATCGACACCTTCAACCGTCTCAAGGAAGAAGGCGTCACAGACATGCGCGAAGCGGTGATCAAAACGGCTGCGCAGCGTCTTCGGCCGATCATGCTGACAACCGGCACGACGATCCTGGGCCTCGTGCCGATGGCACTTCAGATCAATATGGATTTCTTCTCGCAGACGATCGTGGTGGGCGGAATTACCGCGATCTGGTGGGTCCAGCTTTCCACGGCGATTATTTCGGGCCTGGCGTTCTCGACGCTGCTCACGCTGGTGTTCATACCGGTCATGCTGGCCCTGCCCTCAAATGTCGGGCGCACCTGGCGGGCCGCCGGCTCTTTGACCCGGCATGTCCGGCGCACGCCGGAAGCGGCGGCTCAACCGCCCGAGCGCGAGAAGGAAGACGACGCACCGATCCATCATCACCGCGAGGCGGCGGAATGAGCGGGCTCGGTCAGAAACCTTCGGTATGCGGGGTTGAAGGTGACGCGATCCCGCCGTCCGCCTCCCGCCCATAGCGCTTCTTCCATGCGCGATAGCCCATGGGCAGCGAGGCCAGGTAGACGAGGGTCGTGATCGTCAGCGTCATCCAGCTGAAGCTCATCAGGAGCCCGACATAGATCGCGATGGCGAAAAGGACCGGGAGCACGAGATCGCGCCGCACGCGGCCAATGGACTTGCCTGAAAACACCGGCAGCCGGCTGACCAGCAGAAAAGCGATCAAGAGCGTGTAGATGCTCGCCAAAGCGGCGAAGGTCGAGCCCGGCTCTATGCCGAGATGCCCGAGATAGACCGGTAGAAGCACCAGCATGGCCCCGAATGGCGCGGGCACGCCGACAAAATAATTGGACTGCCACTTCGCTTTCGGTCGTTCGTCCATCACGTTGAAGCGGGCAAGGCGCAATGCGGCCGCCAGAACGTAGATCAGCGCCGCGATCCAGCCGAGCGAACGCAACTGGTCCAGCAGGAAGGCGTAGAGAACGAGCGCTGGGGCAACACCGAAGTTGATGATGTCGGCGAGCGAATCCATCTGCGCGCCGAAGCGCGACGAGGATTTCATCAGCCGTGCCACCCGGCCATCAACACCGTCCAGAAACGCTGCGATCAACACCATGACGACCGCCAGTTCCACACGGCCTTCGAATGCCAGGCGTATGCCGGTCAGGCCGGCGCAAATCGCCAAAATGGTGATGATCGTCGGGATCATCATGCGGAACGAGATTTCGCTAAGGCGCGGGCCGCGGCCTTCATCGACCTCTTCGTCGTCCTCACCGTTCAGATCAAAAGACGAGAACGGGGTATCGAGAAAGTCGTCGTCCCTGCGGTCATCTCGCGATGTGTCGTCCATCAAACCATCCTGTTCGCTCAGTCGCGGCGTGTTACCACCGGGCCCCTGGAGGCGTTGAATGCGGCGATGACCGTCTCTCCGGCGATTGCGGTCTGGCCGACGGCGACCCGCGGTGTCGCGCCATCCGGCAGGAAGACGTCGAGGCGGGAGCCAAAGCGGATGAGGCCGAAGCGCTGCCCGGCATCGAGCCGCTCGTCCTCTTCGCTCCAGCACAGGATGCGGCGGGCGACCAGCCCAGCGATCTGCACCACACCGACCGCCCCGTGAAGCGTCTCCAGCACGATGCCGTTGCGCTCGTTCTCGCTGCTGGCCTTGTCGAGCTCGGCGTTCATGAAGTTGCCCTTGCGATACACCACCCGCGTGACAAGACCGGCGACAGGCGCGCGGTTCACGTGGCAGTCGAAAACGTTCATGAAGACCGAGATCCGCAGCATCGGCTCTGCGCCGAGCCCCAGTTCGGCGGGCGGCTGGACGCGCGTGACGGCCGAGACCCGTCCGTCGGCCGGGCTCACCACCAGATCATCATCGACGGGCGTGAAGCGCTCGGGGTCACGGAAGAAATAAGCACACCATGCTGTCAGGATCAGACCGATCCAGAACAGCCAATCAGCGATCAGGCCGAGGACGAGCGTGGCGATGAAAAAAGCTGCGATAAAGGGATAACCTTCACGGCGAACCGGCACGAGTGCGTTCCGGATGCTGTGCCAAATGGTCATGAATTGCTGTTCTCCGCTGTTCGCATGCTCTCTACCGCTTCGCACGTGCTACGGCAACGAGGCGGAAGGCGGACGGTTCCGATCAGGTGACTTCGGGCGTTCGACGGCGCACGACGATGCCCATTTCGTCTTCCTCACGGACCTTGTTCAGCTTTTCTTCCGCCTCGATCGCTTCACGCTGACGGTCCCACATCGCGGCATACAGCCCGCCTTTGACGATCAGGGCCGAATGGGTTCCGCGTTCGGCAATATGGCCGTCCTGCAAGACGATAATCTCGTCTGCACTGATGACCGTCGAAAGGCGATGCGCGATGACGAGCGTCGTGCGGCCCTTCGAGACGAAATCGAGCGAGGCCTGGATTTCCTGCTCTGTGGCCGTATCGAGCGCAGAGGTGGCCTCGTCAAGGATCAGGATTGGCGGCGCCTTCAGCAGCGTGCGCGCGATCGCCACGCGCTGTTTTTCCCCGCCCGAGAGCTTCAGGCCACGTTCGCCGACCATCGTCTCATAGCCGTGCGGCAACGAGGCGATCAACGGGCCGATCTGCGCAAGTTCAGCGGCGCGGACCACTTCCTCGCGGCCGGCCGAAGGGCGACCGTAACGGATATTGTAGGCGATGGTATCGTTGAACAACACCGTGTCCTGCGGCACCATGCCGATGGCAGCGCGCAGCGAGGCCTGCGTGACCTCTCGCACATCTTCGCCGTCGACGGTGATCGCGCCGGACTGGATGTCGTAAAAGCGATAGAGCAGACGCGAAATGGTCGACTTGCCTGCCCCCGACGGTCCGACGATGGCGACCGTCTTGCCGGCGGGCACCTGGAAAGAAATGCCTTTCAGGATCGGGCGCTGCGGGTCATAGGCAAAGTGCACGTTGTCGAAGCGGATTGCACCACGATCGATGGCGAGCGGCCTGGCATGCTCCGCGTCCTCCACTTCCGGTCCCACTTCCAAGAGGTCGAACATCTGCTCGATGTCCGTCAGCCCCTGCCGTATCTCGCGGTAGACAAAGCCTATGAAATTGAGCGGCACGGAAAGCTGCATCAGCATGGCGTTGACGAAAACGAAATCGCCGATGGTCTGCTCGCCGCGGCTGAGCGCCAGCGCCGACAGCACCATCATGATGGTCATGCCGATGCCGAAGATCAGGCCTTGCCCGAAGTTCAGCCAGCCGAGCGACGTCCAGACCTGCGTCGCGGAGCGCTCATAACGTTCCATCGACTGATCGAAGCGCTCCGCCTCCATGGCCTCGTTGCCGAAATACTTGACGGTCTCGAAATTCAGAAGCGAGTCGATCGCCTTGGTGTTGGCCTCGGTATCGGAATCGTTCATCGCCCGGCGAATGCCGATGCGCCAATCGCTCGCCTTCACCGTGAACCAGATGTAGACCAGAACGGTCAGTGCCGTGACGAGAAAGTAGGAGAAGCCGAAGGCAAAGGCGAAGATGACGGCCACGAGCGCGAATTCGAGAAGCGTCGGCACGGTGTTGAGGATCGTGAAGCGAACGATCGTCTCGATGCCCTTGGTGCCGCGTTCGATAATGCGCGAAAGCCCTCCGGTGCGCCGTTCCAGATGGAAGCGCAGCGACAGGCGGTGCATGTGCACAAACGTCTTGAAGGCAAGCTGGCGCACCGCGTATTGGCCGACGCTGGCAAACAATGCGTCGCGGAGCTGGTTGAAACCCCACTGGACGATCCGCGCGACATTGTAGGCAACGACGAGCGCGACGCCGCCAAGCAGAATCTGCGGGACGAAGCCCGGCAGTTCCAGCGATCCGTTCAGCGCATCGGTTGCCCATTTGAAAAAATAGGGCACCAGGATCAGCACAAGCTTGGACAGGACGAGGTAGCCCGTCGCCCATACCACCCGAGCCTTCAGGTCCGGTCTTGCCGACGGCCACATATAGGGCCAGAGGTTGCGCAATGTACCGATAGGGTTTCCGGCGTCAGCCGAGACTTTCTTGCCCGCCACGTTCTCGTCTTTCACTTTGCGTTGTCTTTGCCGCTCGCAGCGGTCCCACGGTCTTCCAGCAATGTTCCGACGATGCGGGAGAGATCGGAGAGCGCGTGGCGGTCGAGGCTGTAACGCGAGGCCTGCCGGTCCGGGCGATAGCGCACCAGCCCGGCTTCGACCAGGCATTTCAGATGTTGCGACACGGTCGACTGCGCCAGCCCGATTTCGCCAACCACATCCTTGCAGCAGCAGGCGTCGCGACGTGACAGCAGGCGAAGGATGCGCAGCCGCGCCGGATGCCCTAGCGCCTGCAACCTGCGCGCGGAGACCGCATCGGCTTCATCATCGAGCGAGGCAGCTTTCATCGTATATCGACGATATACGATGAAAGCTTACCGGGCAATGGCCGTGCTGGACGTCGATGCGCTCAGCGGTCACTCAGCATGCGCTGGCGGTGGAGTTCTTCGGCATTCTCCAGTGCCTCATCCGGCACGGAGAATATCTGTCCGGGCAGGATTCGGTCGGGATCAGCGATCTGCTCCTGATTGGCCATGTAGATCGTGGTGTACCGCACGCCCTGCCCATAAACCCGCCGCGATATCTGCCAGAGCGTGTCGCCGCGCCGGATGATCACAGATGCGTCGGTGGGCTGCAGAGCCTCTTGTTGAACCGTCACGGGCTCCTCGGGGGTGGTCTCGTCGCTCGATTCGGCACCGACCGGGGCCACGGCGACTTCCGTTTCGATGGAATCGACTGCCTCCTCGACCGAGTTCGCCGACGGCTCCGACACATCAGGCTCCCGTGGTTCTGCTGCGGATCGATCGGCAGTGGTGGGGGAGGCTGCGACGCGTGCCTCTTCAGCCTCCCCGTCAGCCGGAACGATCGCGGCATCGTCGGCGCTCGCGCTCGTCGTAGGGGTTCCCTCGTCATCCGAACGTGGCACGCTGGACGCTTCGGAACGCTCGCCCTCGCCTGGCTCGTCCACCGGAGTGGCAAGCGAGAGAACTGCGTCATCCTCAAGCGCGGCAACCGCGGCGGCACTCTGCCCCTCCGGTCGATGGAACGGCACGATGGCGCGGGCGACCACTCGCCCATCGTCGATGAAATCAGCGCGAATATCGTGTTCGCCGACATCGAGAGGCACGCGGCCCTCCACGAGGAAGCGGCCCCCCTCGCCCACGGCATCGTCGCCCACCAGCGCATCGTTGGCGTAGACCCGGACCGTGCCACCCGTCGGCGCCGATCCGGTGACGAAGAGGCGATCGACCTCGACCTCAACGGCCTCGATCCGAACACCTGCTTCGCGGTTCCCATCCGCTGCAGAAGCGGCACCCGAGGACCCTGCCGCGCTCGCTGACGCCTCACCGTCCGCGTCGGTCTGCGCCGCGGCCACTTCCGGCGCGCCCGCTTCGTCGTTTTCCGGCTCGGCCATCTCATCAGGGGAAGCGTCGTCGTCGGCCATGACGCGCGATGCGATGTCCTCTTGAATTCCCTCTTGCGAGCCTGCCGGGGCTGGAGCGTCGCCTTGCGCGGGCATCTCGCCCTGCTCACCCTCTAAGGAACGCTCATCGGCCGCCGGCCCTTGCGACCCACCGGGGGCCTGCGCTGGCGCGGGTGCATCGCCACCCGAGCGATCCGGCGCTGCAACAATGCGGCTCGCCTCACCGGGCTTCGTCACCATGGCAAGCAGGTCTCCGCCGCGATCGGCGGGGATGGTGATCGTTGCGACCTCTTCGGACGTTTCGCTGGTTCCCGTCTCTCCCGTCACCCGCAAGGTCAACTGATAGTCGCCGGGCGCCAGACGGTCCTTGAGCACGATCGCGAAATCGCCGCTTGGCCCGACCTTGGTCGAGTCAATCACGTCGCTGCCGTTCATCACGTCGAGGCGCTTGCCGGGGTCCGCCCGGCCGGCGATCACCGCCGAGCCGTCCGGCTCTACACGAAGCACGTCGAATGCCGGGCCGTCGGCCGGTTGGCCGGCACGATCGGTTTTGCCCGACGCGGCCAATTGCGACAGGTCCGTCAGGCCGGGCTCGTCCTGCGCAACGTCCGCGACAGCGTCATCTTCCGACCCGGTGCCATCGTCGCTCTCGGCGGCACGGCCCTGCTTCTGGGTGGTCCGCTCCGGTCCGACATCGGCGGCCTCACTGGCCGGCTCGGTCGTCTCCTCCGGCACGGTCGCAGCACGCTCGTTTGTCTCGACCGTCGCTTCGTTCGCGCCCATGAAGCGCGGCGCAACGAACAGCACACCGAAGGCAATTCCCCCCAAGAGAATACAAAGCGCCAGCAGACCGGCGTTTCCCTGATTCATTGAATATCTCCAAAACGGGCCCCGATCCCGTTCATTAACGCTACAAACTACCGAGTTTACCAATCGGTAACAAGTATCGTGCCACCCCGCGAAAAGCCGGTTTTCAGGCATTTCCCTGTCCCAATTTGGGAAAACACGCGCCGTTCGAAGATAAGCGATTTGCCGCACTGTCGGCTTGACGCAGACCGCGCGCGAATGCTTCCTCGCTCATATGAGCCAGACCTTCAAAGAGATTCGTTCGATCTGTGTCTATTGCGGATCGCAGCCGGGCCGCGACGAGGCCTATCGGGCCGCCGGCAAGGCTCTCGGACGCGCGATCGCCGCGCACGGCATGCGGCTCGTCTACGGTGGCGGCACGCGCGGCGTCATGGGCGCCGTCGCCGACGGCGTCATGAGCGGCGGCGGCGCGGTGACCGGCATCATTCCCGAGTTTCTCATGGAGAAGGAAGCGACCAAGCACGCCCTCGGCCAATTGGACGAATTGGTCGTCACCGCCGACATGCACCAGCGCAAGCACACGATGTTCGAGCGTTCCGACGCGTTCGTGACGCTTCCCGGCGGGATCGGGACACTGGAAGAAATCGTCGAGATCATGACATGGGCCCAACTCGGCCGTCACACAAAGCCGATGGTGCTTGCCGATATCGGCGGCTTCTGGGACCCGCTCGTGCGATTGATGGACCATATGTCAGCGGAAGGCTTTTTGCATACGGCCCACCTCGTCAAGCCGCTCGTCATCTCCAAAGTCGATGATATCGTGCCGGCCATCATCGCTGCAGCCGCCTCGAACGGCGGCAGCGGCGAGAGCCGCATCATCGAACGGATGTAATGGCTTTGGCCAGTGCGGTTGCCGGCCGTGCCGGTGAGTCCTAAATTCGTTACATCGGAACGGAATTTCCCGCGCCGGCCGGCATCCGTCCGGACGTCTTCTTCTGAAAATGCGAACGCACAGGCAGCCTCGATCCGCAATGACGACCCTTGCCAAGAAACCCATCCTTGAAGTCAGGAACGCCACGACACGGGACATTCCGCAGATCCTGGCGCTGACGTCGCGCGTTTATCCCGAAGAACAGCCGTATCTGCCCGGCATCATCCGGGGCCAGATCAATGCTTTTCCCGACGGGCAGTTCGTGGCCGTCTTCGACGATCAGATTGTCGGCTATGCGGCAACGCTGCAACTGGCCGAGCGGCAGATCTTCCGCCAGCACACCTGGGACGACATCACCGGCGGCGGTTATGCCAGCCGGCACAACGGCAAGGGCGATTGGCTTTACGGCGTCGAGGTATGCGTCGATCCCGGGCGGCGGCGCGCGCGCATAGGCAAGCGCCTTTATGAAGTCCGCCAGCGGCTGTGCGAGCAGATGGACCTGAAGGGCATCGCCTTCGGCGGACGCCTGCCCGGCTATCGGCGCAACAAGCGAAAATTCCCCAAGCCGGACGACTATCTGGCTGCCGTGAAGAACCGCGACATCATCGATCCGGTCGCAAGCTTCCAGATGCGGCTCGGATTCGAACCCGAACGGGTGCTCAAGAACTATCATCCGGACGACAAGGCCTCGGGGGGCCATGCCGCGCTGATGCTCTGGCGCAATCCGTATTACGATCCGGAGGCGGCAACCCAACCGCTTTCCCAGCGCGGGCGCGACACCGTGCGTGTTTCGACGGTTCAGATCGGCGCGCGAAAGGTCAAGGACCATGACGAGTTCTTCGATCATGTGCGCTATTTCGTGGAGGTGGCCGCCGACTACGGCTCGGACTTCGTCGTCTTTCCCGAGCTTTTCACCCTGATCCTTCTATCGAGCGAGCCGGAGCGCCCGCCCTCGGAAGCGATCAAGCGGCTGAGCGAGTATACGCCTGAGTTCATCGAGCGCATGCAGGCGCTGGCGCTCGGCTCGAACATCAACATCATCGGCGGGTCGCATCCGACGATCGCCGACGATGGCGATATCCAGAACGTGTCCTACGTCTTTCTGCGCGACGGGACGATCCACGCGCAGGAAAAGCTGCATCCAACGCCCGACGAGCGCGAATACTGGGGTATCGTCGGCGGCGACGAGATCGATGTGATCGATACCGATTGCGGCCCGATCGGCGTGATGGTCTGCTATGATTCGGAATTTCCCGAACTCGCGCGCCGTCTTGCCGATCAGGGGGCGCGTATTCTGTTCGTGCCTTATTGCACGGACACGCGGCACGGCCATCTTCGGGTGCGCTATTGCAGTGCCGCTCGCGCGATCGAAAACCAGTGCTACGTCGTCACGTCCGGCATCACGGGCAATCTCTCCAATGTCGACAACCTCGACATCAACTATGCGCAGTCGGCGATCCTGACGCCTTGCGACATGCCGTTCGCGCGCGACGGCATCGCGGCTGAAGCGAGTGAGAATGTCGAGATGGTCACCGTTGCCGATCTCAATATCGGGACTGTACAGTGGGCACGCGCGCAAGGAGCGGTGCGCAATCTGCGTGACCGCCGTTTCGACCTTTACAGGGTTCGCTGGAAGGATGGCGGCTGAACGGGTCTGATCACGTTCGCGCCGCCGCCAGCGTGCGGCGCTCCGCAAAAAGCGTCCAGGTGTAGATGATCAACGCCAGCCAGATCAGCGCGAAGGCGATGAGCTGCGGCAGGGCAAAAGGCTCGCCGAAGACGAACACCGCGATCACGAAGATCAGTGTCGGCACCAGATATTGCAGCACGCCGATGGTGGAAAGCCGCAGACCCTTCGCGCCGAACGCATAGAGAACCAGGGGTATGGCGGTGACCGGGCCGGCCGCGATGAGCATGATGGTGTCGAATGCGCTGCCGGCCAGGAAATGACTTTCGCCCTGCGCGATATACCAGCCGATCAGTGCGATCGCGATCGGCGAGAGAATGATGACCTCAAGCAGAAAGCCCTGGCTCGGACCGATCGGCAGGGTCTTGCGCAGATAGCCGTAGGTCCCGAAGGAAAGCGCCAGAACGAGCGAGATCCATGGCAGGCGCCCGGCAAACACGGTGAGGATGATGACGGCGAGCCCGGCGAGTGCGATCGCGACCCATTGCGGCCGGTTGGGCTTTTCGCCGAGAAAGACCATGCCGAGGACCACGCTGATCAGCGGGTTGATGTAGTAGCCCAGCGACGCCTCCAGCGCCTGATTGGATACGATGGCATAGACGTAGATCCCCCAGTTCAGGGAGATGACGGTAGCCGTCACCGCGGCCATGGCGACAACGCGCGGTTTGATCAGGGCCGCCTTCAGATCAGCGGTTCGGCCGAGCCAGAGTAGGATGAGCGCGCCAGCCGGCAGAGCCCACAATACGCGGTGCGCGACGATCTCGACTGGCGAGACATGACTCAAGGCCTTCATGAAGAACGGCAGCACGAGGCCCCAAAGCAGGTAGGCGGCGATTGCTGTGGCAAAACCCTGCCTGGTGTCACCGGGCGAAACAGGCGCCTGTGCACCCGTCGCAGCCGGCCCGGCGGCGCCGCATTCTTCTGAAGCTCTCATGACAATTGCCTTACTCGGCCGCAGCGCGTCCGGCCTGATCGCGATTCTTGAGGAGTTTGTAGACGATCGAATCCATCAACGCCTGGAAGGATGCGTCGATGATATTGTCCGATACGCCCACCGTCCACCACCGTTCAGTGGTCGAATCGCTCGATTCGATCAGGACGCGGGTGATGGCTTCCGTACCACCATTCAAGATGCGGACCTTGTAGTCGACCAGCTCGAGGTCGACGATCTCCGACTGAAACTTGCCGAGGTCTTTCCGAAGCGCAATGTCGAGCGCGTTGACCGGACCGTGGCCCTCCGCAACCGACAGAATTTCCTCGCCGTCTACGGTGACGCGAACGACCGCCTCCGACACGGTCTTCAAGTTGCCCAGCGCATCGAAGCGGCGCTCCACCATCACGCGGAAACTCTGGACCTCGAAGAACTCCGGCACACGTCCGAGCGTGCGCCGGGCAAGCAGCTCGAAACTCGCGTCGGCCGCTTCATAGGCATAGCCGGTCGCCTCACGTTCCTTGACCAGAGAGATCAGCCGATCGAGCTTCGGGTCGTCCTTGGCAACCTCGATACCGCGTCGTTTCAGCGCGTTGAGGAAATTGGATTTTCCACCCTGGTCGGACACCATGACGCGGCGCATGTTGCCAACGCTCTCGGGATCGACGTGTTCGTAGGTCTTTGGATCCTTGAGGATCGCCGAGGCGTGGATGCCGGCCTTGGTCGCGAATGCCGACTGGCCGACATAAGGCGCCTGGGTCTCCGGGTTGCGGTTCAGCAGTTCATCGAACGTGCGCGACAAGCGCGTCAGTTCACCAAGCTTTTCGGTGGAAATGCCGAGTTCGAAGCGATCGGCATAGACCGGCTTCAGAGCCAGTGTCGGGATCAGCGTCACGAGATTGGCATTGCCGCAGCGCTCGCCGATGCCGTTCAGCGTCCCCTGCACCTGCCGGACGCCGGTTTCCACGGCTGCCAGCGAATTGGCAACGGCCTGGCCGGTATCGTTGTGCGCATGGATGCCCAGCCGATCACCCGGGATTCCCGCTTCGATCAACGCGCCGACGATCTCCCTCACCTCGCCGGGCTGTGTGCCGCCATTGGTGTCGCAGAGGACGATCCAGCGCGCACCGGCCTCATAGGCGGCGAGCGCGCAAGCGGTGGCAAAGTCGGGATTTGCCTTGTAGCCGTCGAAGAAATGCTCGCAATCGACCATCGCCTCCTTGCCGGCGGCGATCGTTGCCTCGACCGATCGTGCGATGCATTCGAGATTTTCCTCGTTGGTAATCCCTAGGGCGACATCGACATGGTAGTCCCAGCTCTTCGCCACGAAGCAAACGGCGTCGCCGGCCGCCTGGATCAGCGCCGCAAGACCCGGATCGTTGGAGGCGGATACACCTGCCCGCTTGGTCATGCCGAAGGCGACGAAGCCGGCCCGCCGTGTCCGCCGCTTTTCAAAGAACGCGGTGTCGGTCGGATTGGCACCGGGATATCCGCCCTCGACGTAATCGATCCCGAAGTCGTCGAGCATTTTTGCGATGAGGGTCTTGTCCTCGACGGAGAAATCGACGCCGGGCGTCTGCTGACCGTCACGGAGCGTCGTGTCGAACAGATAAAGGCGATCCTTGCTCATTGCGCGCTTCCTGCGAATTTGTCGGTGGCCCGGATCAACTGATCGAGAATACCGGGCTCGGTGAAGGCATGGCCAGCGCCCTCGATCAGATGAAACTCGGCCTGGGGCCAGGCCTTGTGCAATTCCCAGGCGAAGCGGGCTGGACACGGCATGTCATATCGGCCGTGCACGATGACGCCAGGGATATCGGCAAGACGATGGGCCTCGCGCAGCAACTGGCCGTCATCGAGCCAGCCGCCATGCACGAAGAAGTGGTTTTCGATCCGGGCAAAAGCGAGCGCGAAGTCGTCTTCCTCGAACTTGTCGCTCGTCTCCGGATCCGGAAGCAAGGTGATGGTCTCGCCTTCCCATATGCTCCAGGCGCGGGCGGCTTCCATCTGCACCGCACGATCGTCGGCGGTCAGGCGGCGGCGATAGGCTGCCATCAGATCGTGCCGCTCACCCTCCGGTATCGGCGCGATGAATCGCTCCCACTTGTCGGGAAACATCTGCGAGACGCCGAATTGATAATACCAGTCGAGTTCGGCTTTGGTCAGCGTATAAATGCCCCGCAGAATGATTTCGGAGACCCGCTCGGGGTGCTTTTGGGCATAGGCAAGCGACAAGGTGGAGCCCCAGGAACCGCCGAAAACCTGCCAACGCTCAACGCCCATCATCTCGCGCAGTCGCTCCATGTCCGCCACGAGATGCCAGGTCGTGTTGGCGTTCAGTTCGGCATGCGGCGTCGAACGGCCACACCCGCGTTGGTCGAACAGGAGCACGTCATAGCGTGTCGGATCGAAAAGCCGGCGCTGCTTGGGACTGATGCCGCCTCCCGGTCCCCCATGGACGAAGACGGCCGGCTTGGCGCCGCGCTGGCCGACGCGTTCCCAATAAACGACATGCCCGTCGCCGACGTCGAGCGTACCCGTCTCATATGGCTCGATCGCCGGGTATAGATCGCGCAGGGTGCTCATGAACGGTCTCCCGGCATCGGCCACTCAGGCGTATCGTGATCAGGATGCTGAAACGTGACGATCGAGGCGAGAAACGGATTGGAGGCCTCATCCTCGGCCGTGGTGCGCGCCGGCAGCGCGGCCAGTCCGTCAGCATAGGGCAGCTTGCCTTCGATGCCGAATACGATCTCGGGTGCGATCGTGCTTGGATCGTCGAATGCTCCGATCGAGAGAGCCACGCCATCGGGCGCCTCGTAGGTCAGCGGCGTGCCACACGCCTCGCAGAAACCGCGCTTCACGTGATTGGACGACTGGAACCGCTTCGGCGCGCCCCGCGTCCAGGCCAGCGTACCCTCATGCACGGACACGAGCGGTGCGAAGAAATTGCCGTAAGCCTTCTGGCACATGCGGCAATGACAGATCGACGGTTTGCCGAGCCGGCCCCGCACATGAAACCGCACCGCGCCGCACTGGCAGCCACCGGAAAACTCGGGCGTATTGTCGAGGGTCACCGCATCACCTCCCAGGTTGTCACGCGTTCGCCGGTTTCGGGATCCTTGCCGTCCTTGAGCTGGATACCCTGCTCCAGCAACGCATCGCGGATCCGGTCGGCCTCAGCCCAGTTTTTCTGTCCGATCAGCGAGAGGCGTCGCTCGATATGCGCCGCGACATCGATGTTCGTATCCAGTTGGGAAAGGTCGAGCCCGACAAGCTCGGCCGCAGCGAAGAGTTCTTCGGCCGAGGTGTCGGAAGCGCTCATCAATCGGAAATATTCGGAAAAATCGAGATCATCGGCGATGGCGCCCAGGAAACGATCCGACACGCGCACCGACGCATCCCTTTTTGCACGACGCCGCCATCTGGCCAGCAGTGCCTCGGCTTCCTCCAGCCGTTTGAGGCTGAAATCGATGGGCTCGCGATAGTGCGTCATCAGCATTGCCAGGCGCAGCACTTCCCCCGGCCATTTGCGGCCACCGAAGGTCTCGGTCTCCAGGAGTTCGTTGATGGTGACGAAGTTGCCTTCGCTCTTGGCCATCTTGCGCCCTTCGACCTGCAGGAAGCCATTGTGCATCCAGACATTGGCCATCACCGGCGTTCCGTGAGCGCAGCGTGATTGCGCGATCTCGTTCTCGTGGTGGGGAAAGATGAGGTCCAACCCGCCGCCATGAATGTCGAAGGTCTCGCCAAGATAGGCGGCGCTCATCGCCGAGCATTCGATATGCCAGCCAGGACGACCGCGGATCGTCACATCTCGGCCGTCGACCTGGAAGGTTGCGTCCCAACCCGGTTCGCTTTCGTCCGATTGCTTCCACAGGACGAAATCTCCGGGGTTCTTCTTGTGGGTGTCGACAGCGACACGGGCACCGGCCTGCTGGTCTTCCAGGCGGCGATTCGACAATCGGCCGTAGTCCGCCATGGAGGAGATATCGAAGAGGACTTCGCCTGTCGAAACATAGGCATGGCCGCGATCGATCAGACTTTGAATCAAGCCTTTCATGTCCGTCTTGCCGTCGGCACGCGGCATGACGAAATCGGTCGCGCGCGGCTGCACCGTCGGCTCGAGGCATCCGAGCGCGCCGACATCGGCCTGGAACTGTTTCTCGGTCTTTTCGGTAACGGCCCTGATCGCCTCGTTGAGTGGCTGGCCGGGATAGTCCCGCAAAGCCCGCGCGTTGATCTTGTCGTCAACGTCGGTGATGTTGCGCACGTAGGTCACATGCTCTTCGCCATAGAGATGGCGGAGCAAGCGAAAGAGAACGTCAAAGACGATCACAGGTCGCGCGTTGCCAATATGCGCGAAATCGTAGACCGTCGGACCACAAACATACATGCGCACGTTGTCGGCATCGATCGGCGCGAAGCTCTCTTTCGCGCGGGTCATGGTGTTGTAGAGCTTGAGTGTCGGTCCCTCGACCATGCGACGAAAATCTCCCATGCCTGCCGGCCTGGTCGTTTGTCGGGTCTGTCAGGAGGACGAAACGGGCCGGGCCAGCGAAATCGCTAGCAAATAATGATCCGGCTAATGCAGATGGCGAACGCGCCATGACCGTTCTTCATGGCCCGCTTATCGCGTTTCGCCGCCGACAGGTCAAGGCCCGTGGGCATTCGTGTCCATTTTAGACCAAAAAGTCAAAAACCTCCCCCAAATGGGGGATGCCGCGCCATTCGGCTTCAACTAACTTCGTAATCCTGACATGTCCGGCCCGCACGGTGCCCCAATCACCGGGCCGGTCGTTGGCCCGGTGCCGTCTTCAGAGGCGGCACCGGGTTTTTATGTGTGGTTAACATATTTCCATCACGATCGAGTCTTTGCTTGACTATGGTTCGTCGCATGAGTTGCGGCGAACGTAAGTGCCAGCTTACAGGAGCACCGATATGGCACGGACCGACACGCTCGATCGCAGAGAAACGGGCGACAAGAAGACGGCGAACAAGCCAGACGCACTGGAAACACGTTATGGGGCCATCGGCTGCGCCGCGGTGAAGGCCGCAAGCCTGCTTTCGCGCCGCGATGACGGCCTCAAGAGCAAGGGCTTCGCGTCACAGACGAAGCGCAAGCCCTGAGCCTAGCGCATGCCGGCGAGAAGGCTCGCTGCGAGCGCCCACATGACGATGCCGATGACGGTATCGAGAATGCGCCACGCAGACGGCCGAGCAAAGAGAGGCGCCAGGAAGCGTGCGCCGTAGCCGAGTGCGAAGAACCACGCGAATGATGCCGCCATGGCCCCGGCCGCGAACCATCGACGGTCATCGACGTCGTACCGCGCCGAATACGAGCCAACGAGCACGACCGTATCGAGATAGACATGCGGGTTGAGGAATGTGAAGGCGAGGCACGCCATGATGGCCGCCATCAGGTCCGACCCATCGCCCTGCCTCGCTTCAAGCGCTTTCGGACGCAGTACGCGGCGAAAGGCAATGGCGCCGTAGGCCAGAAGAAACCCGGCGCCGGCCACAGTGACGATCGGCAACAGCGTATCGGATCGGGCAACGAGCGTTCCGAGGCCGGCGACGCCGGCGGCGATCAAAAGCGCATCGGAGAGCGAGCAGATCAGGCAGAGAACGAAGACGTGCCGACGCAAAAGACCCTGGCGCAGTATGAATGCGTTCTGCGCTCCGATGGCGATGATGAGCCCCGCCCCGAGAAAGAAGCCCGCCACGGCAGGGTTCGCGAAAAATGACATGGAACGATCAGGCCTTCGGGTTCAAAGCAGCGAGAGCTGTTCGCCCGGCGGCGAAGGCTCGGCTGCGGCCTCGTCATCGTCGCACCGCGCCTGAAGGTCCGGATTGTCGTTGGCCACCTTGTTGACCGCCTGGGAAACCGGCACCCGTTCGAAGAAATCGTCGTCTGCGGGGCCGAGCAGGTCGGCGACATCGCGCGGCTCGCTGTCCTTGCAATCGAGCCAACGGGAAAAGGCGTCGGGAGCGATGACCACCGGCATCCGATCGTGGATTGGTGCAAGGGTCGCGTTCGCCCGCGTGGTCAGCACAGCCGCGGTGTCGATTTCCGAACCGTCCGCGCCGAGATAGGTTTCCAGGAGCCCCGCAAATGCGACGATGCCACCTTGCCGCGGGCGGATCCAGAAGGGTCGGGCGCCGCTGCGCCCCTTGTCGCTTCGCCGCCATTCGTAGAATCCACTTGCAGGCACGAGGATGCGGCGGTGGCGCATTGCCGCGCGAAACGCTGCCTTTTCATGGGCGGTCTCGCTGCGGGCATTGAAAAGGAGCGGCAGCTTGGAGGGATCCTTCGCCCAACCGGGAATGAGGCCCCAGCGCGCAAGCATCAACTCGCGCATCGGACGATTGCTGCCGGGCGGCAGGTTCTGACGCGCCCTGACGATGAGGATCGGCTGCGTCGGCGCAATATTGTAGCGCGGCGGGAAGTCCTCGGCCTCCATGACGCCGAAGACTTCTCGCAATTCCTCCGGCATGGCCGTCAATGCAAAACGTCCGCACATCGCGGTTTGATCTCACCACCGACCGATGGCGTCAAGCACATTGCCAGGCAGGCCGGAGGGCTGTAGGCGAAGCCTCATCGCTTCACAACGAGCGGAGTCATGTGCCAGCAGCCACGAAAAGCGGTATCCGCAATCGTCGTCGACCAGGAACGCGTGCTCCTCGTCAAGCGGGCGAACCACCCTGCCCGCGATCTCTACGCATTTCCTGGCGGCCGGGTCGATGTGGACGAAGCACCAGCAGCGGCAGCATTGCGCGAACTTGCCGAAGAGACGGGTCTCATCGGCGGCGCGGCGCGCCCCTATCGCGACTACGATCTGATCGACCGCGACGAGAGCGGGAGGGTGCTGTCCCATTTCCTTCTCACCGTCTTCCGCGTCTCGCTCGACCCCGCCTCACCGGTGCAGCCTGTGGCAGCGGACGACGCGGCGGAAGCGGGATGGTTCACCCGGGACGAAGCGCTGGCCTTGCCGATGCCTGACAGTGTCGCCGAATGCATACGGGAAATTCTCGCGCAAACCGGAACGACATCTTAGCGGCGCGCCGGAAAGA
This sequence comes from Neopararhizobium haloflavum, assembly GCF_002750855.1. GTDB lineage: Bacteria > Pseudomonadota > Alphaproteobacteria > Rhizobiales > Rhizobiaceae > Georhizobium > Georhizobium haloflavum. The sequence continues at coordinate 235,036 of NZ_NWUC01000004.1, forward strand.
TGCTACGCCGGGCCCGAAGGACGACCACGGCGCCGCAACAGAATGCGCGGCCGACATACCAGCCAAGGCCAATGACCAAGCGATCCATTGCACGTTCCATCATGCGAACAGGATTGAGCGCAGCGTTGTTCGCCGCCGCACTGAACGGCATGTGCGCCGCACAGGAGGCAGAGAGCGATGCCGATGATCCGGCAAGCGCGGAGAGCGAGACGGAAAGCACTGCGCCTGAGCCTGCGCCGACGGCTCCTTACGACGACCGCCTGATTCGCCTCTCCGAGATCGTCGGCTCGGTGCATTACCTGCGCGAGCTGTGCAATGCTCAGTCAGACCGGCAGTGGCGCGAATTGATGCGCGATCTGATCGAGGCGGAAGCGCCGGAACCCGACCGCCGGGCACGGCTCACCGCAGCATTCAACCGCGGATATCGTTCCTTTGCCTCGGTCTATACCGACTGCACGCCAGCAGCGACTGCTGCAGAAGCCCGATATCGTAGCGAAGGCGCAACACTTGCGTCGGAAATCATCGCCAGGTTCGGAAATTAGGGGGTTGTTAACCCCTTTCGCCGCGCGGACGTCCCGTTTTGAGATGAACCGTGTTAGTGCTGTTAAGAAACTCGCAAGGAGTGGATTGCGCCATATGAGCATAGGCATGGAACATCGCCTCAACGAAATCGACGAGATGATCGTGCACGAGAAGATGCAGGTCGCGCTGGAACATCAGAGCGACGCCTGGGCCGATGGCGTGGCTGACGGCATCGAACCTGAGATCCTCGCGGACGCGGCTCTTGCCACAGCGATGCGTGAAACGGTTCGCCTTTTTGGCGAAGACGGCGCTGAAGCCTTGGTCGAACAGCTCAAAGAGCGCATCCTGTCGGGCGAATTCTCACCGCTTCGTTCCGTGCAGTAGGACGTTCGCCCCACGCGATCCGCCGGAACGGCGCATCGGAATCATGAGCGCCAGCGAGGGACACATGGCAGCTTTGATTCGAGACGGGCGGCTCATCGGCGCCGTTCTTGCCTCATTGGCGCTTGGTGTCACGGTCACTCATGCCGGTGAGGATGCCCTTGCGCCCGGCAAGGAGCCCGCCATCCTCGCACTGAGCGATCTCAACGCCTTCGATCCCGACTCAGCCCAGGACGCCAGTCCGGAAACGCCGGCGATTCCCGATCCAGAACCGTTGCTCCAGACCGGCGAGCCCGATGCGCCGGATGGAGAAGCAGAGGGCGCCAGCCAGCCGGAAACGGACGGCGCAGTCGCAATCCTTTACGACACAGACATCCTGCCCGAGCCGGCCGCACGCATGCGCACCCTCATCATGGAGGCGGCCGCCACGGGTGACCTGGAGGCGCTGCGCCCCCTCATCGGAATCGGGCCGGAAGCAACGCGTCTGACGATCGGCGGTCTTAATGACGATCCGATCGACTTTCTGCGCGCCTCATCAGGCGACGAGGGCGGGCAGGAAATCCTCGCCATATTGCTCGACGTTCTCGACGCCGGTTTTGTCCTCGTCGAGCGCGAGGGCGAAACGCCCGTCTATCTCTGGCCCTATTTCTTCGCCGTTCCGCTGGAAGAGCTGACGGACCCTCAGAAGGTAGAGCTCATGCGGATCGTGACAGCCGGTGACTATGCCGAAATGCAGGTCTATGGCGGCTATAATTTCTACCGGATCGGCATCACGGCCGAAGGCGCTTGGTCCTATTTCGTGGCGGGCCACTGAGGAGCGCCCTGGCTTGCGGGCGGCAGGTCGAAACGCTACCTGTGGCGGCGAAGCCAATCTCAGCGGAGCATCCCATGCCAAGCGTCGCATTGAACGACAGGGCTGTCGTTCGGATTTGCGGGCCCGAAGCCGGGCGTCTTTTGCAGGACGTGCTGACCCCCGATCTCGACAAGCTCGCCATGAATGAAGCGGTCGGCGGTGCGCTCCTAACGCCGCAAGGCAAGATCATGTTCGATTTTGTCATCGCCCGGGATGGCTCGGACGGGTTCCTGATCGATCTCGATCGCGCCATCCGGGATGATTTCATCAAGAGGATGATGCTCTATCGCTTGCGGGCGAAAGTCGAGATCGCGGCCGCTTCCGACATCGCCGTTTCGGCTGCGTGGGACGAAGCGTCACCGGCGCAAGCTCATCGCGACCGGCGTTTTCGCAGCGGCGCGGATGTCTATCGCGTCTATGGTCCGAACGCTTCCGATCCGCAGGATATGCTGGCCTATGATGCGCTTCGAATATCCGCAGGCGTAGCCGAATCCGGCAGGGACTACGCCCTTTCCGATATATTCCCGCACGATGTCCTGATGGATCTCAATGGCGGCGTGTCGTTCCGCAAGGGTTGTTTCGTCGGGCAGGAAGTCGTCTCCCGCATGCAGCACCGCGGAACCGCGCGCCGGCGTCTGGTGCAGGTGGCCGCCGATGAACCGCTGCCTGCGGCGGGAACGGCTGTTTCAGCCGATGGAAAACAGCTTGGGGTGCTCGGCACGGTCGTCGAGCGAAGCGGACTTGCGATCGTTCGCACCGACCGCGTCGCTGCCGCTCTCGAGCGCGAGGATGAAATTTCGGTCGATGGCTTGGCAGTTAAGCTGATGCTGCCCGAATGGACCGGCCTTGGCTTCCTCTCCGCAACAGAAGAGGCCTGACTTGGCGGTGCGTTCCGGCGCCCCGCCGCGCGCCTGGCAGCGCATGCTGTCAGGCCGGCGCCTCGATCTGCTTGATCCGTCACCTCTCGATATCGAGATCGCCGACATTGCGCACGGCCTTGCCCGCGTGCCTCGGTGGAACGGTCAGACGCTTGGCGACCACGCTTTCTCGGTTGCCCAGCATGTTCTTCTTGTCGAAAAAATCGCGGGGATGATCGAGCCTGACCTGTCGGCCGAGACGCGCCTGATCGTCCTGCTCCACGATGCGCCGGAATACGTGATCGGCGACATGATCTCGCCATTCAAGGCGGTGATCGGCGGCGATTACAAGGCGATCGAGAAGCGCCTGGAGGCTGCGATCCACATGCGCTTTGCCTTGCCGGCCATTCCGCCGCGTGCCGCCAAGGCGCTTACCAAGAAGGCCGACACGATCGCCGCCTATTTCGAAGCGACGCGGCTGGCAGGTTTTTCGGAAGGCGAGGCGCGGCGCTATTTCGGGCAGCCGCGCATGATCGATCCTGATACGCTCGATCTTCACGCAGTCGCCACGGCCGAGGCGCAGGCCCGGCTGCTTGCCCGCTTCGATGCGCTGGAGCGCGATCGGACCGCCGCTTCACGGAGATTTCCGCCATGAGCTTCATCGTGGTCGCACCGCTCAGCCGCATCGGCGAAGTGGCTGCCAGATACGGCGCTGGCAACATGATCAGCCTTCTTGGCGAGGGGCACGCTTTCCACCGACCGGGCCGGGTGCCTGCCGACCGCCATCTGCACATCGGCGTCAACGACATCGACAAGGCGATGAGCGGCCTGGTGCTTGCGCAGGAAGACCATGTGCGCGCAATCGTCGAATTCGCGCGGCGCTGGGACCGGGGTACTCCGCTGCTGGTTCATTGCTGGATGGGTATCTCGCGATCGCCGGCCGCAGCCCTCATCGCGGCCCTCGCCTGCAATCCGGAACAGGACGACGCCGCGCTGGCGCAACGACTGAGGAGGGCTGCGCCGGCTGCGACCCCCAATTCCCGGCTGATCGCCATTGGAGACGAGGCACTGGGACGCGGCGGAGCACTTGTGGCGGGTGTTGCCGCCATCGGCCGCGGAGCGGATGCTATGGAAGGCGAGCCATTCCGCTTCGATATCGCAGCGGGCGACCAGTGATGAAGGCTGACGCGGTGACCATCGCCATAGGGCTCAATGCGGCGATCATCGCGATTTCCGGCCTGACACCGCGTGTCCTGATCGTCGACGAACCAGGCAATGGATCAAAGAGCGATTCGTTACCGCTCGGCCCTTTCGACCCGCAGGTTCATCGCACGTTCGAAATGGGGCTGCGCGCATCTGTCGCCGATCAGACCGGCCTCGACCTCGGGTATGTCGAGCAACTCTATACATTCGGCGATCGCGGCCGGCATGAACGCAGAGACGATGCCGGATTGCATATCGTCTCCGTGGGCTATCTCGCCCTCACACGCATAGAGAGCGAGGCAGATACAGGGGGGCGAGGCTGGACGGACTGGTACCGGTACCTGCCATGGGAGGATTGGCGGCCGGGCCGACCGGCGCTGCTCGATCGGACGATCCTGCCGCGTCTTGCCGCATGGGTGAATGGACCACCTGCTGCCGGCAAGGCGCCATCGGCGCTCAGCCGTCGTTCAAGGGTTCGCCTGGCCTTCGGTCTCGACGACTTTCCCTGGGATGAGGAACGTGTGCTGGAGCGATACGAACTGCTTTATGAAGCCGGACTGGTCGAGGAGGCCGTTGCGGACGGACGCATCGTGCAGACGTCCCTCCCCCAGCCGCTCGGCCGCAGCATGGCATTCGACCACCGCCGCATTCTGGCAACGGCCGTTTCGCGGCTGCGAGGCAAAATCAAGTATCGACCGGTGATCTTCGAGCTGATGCCGCCGCGGTTCACGTTGACGGAGTTGCAGGCGACCGTCGAGGCGATTTCGGGCCGTCATGTGCACAAGCAGAACTTCCGGCGGCTCGTCGAAGGCGCGGAACTGGTCGAGCCGACGGGCGAAAGCAGCGCGCGCACCGGCGGCCGGCCGGCGGCGCTCTACCGATTCCGCCGCGCGATCCTCGAGGAGCGGCCGGCGCCCGGTCTCAAGCTCGGCGGGCGAAACGTCTGAGATCGTTTTCGACTGAACGGGACCGATCAGGAAAGGCTCAGCTGCCAGGACACGCCGAAGCGGTCGTTGAGCCAAGCGTATTTGCGCGCAAAGGGATAGGTGTCGAGCGGCATCAGAACCAAGCCACCCTCGCCCAGCATCGAAAATGCGCGATCGAGCTCGGCCTCCTGATCGAAATGAACGAACAGCGACGTTGCGGGCGTGAAGGTGAAATCGTGCACGGGCGGACTGTCGATCACCATGACCTCCAGGCCGTTCAAGATTATCCGGGCCTTGACGACCTTGCCCTCACCGGCTCCTTCACCGGGACCGTAATGCGATATCTCTGCGATCCGGCCCTCAGGGAAGACGGCGAGATAGTGGTCGATCGCCGCCTGCGCATCACCCTGGAACATGAGAAACGGATTCATCGTCGATGGCATGGCACGTCCCTCATCGTGGCTGCTTGGCAAAGCCCTTGCCCAGGATTTCGCCCGTGGGCCGGCCCGTCGGCGAGCCGCCATCCTGTTCGATCGTGATCTCATAGAGCTGATCGGCCTGTGGAGCGGGCAGTTGCGGCCCATCGTCCAGGATCATCGTCTCCGGTTCCTCGATCAGCCCGAGCGAGACGGGGCCCGTCTCCTCGTCAGGCAAGGTCCAGAGCTGCATCGTCTGCCCAGCCGGCACGGTCACATCCACAAGAGGCGTTACCCGTGTGCTGCGGTCGCCGAAATCCTCGACGATGACCAAGGGTTCGCCCGCCTCATCGACAAGAACGGCGATGACGGCTGCGGAAGGCGTTGTTGATGGCATGCGCAACAATCCGACAGCCAGGACCAGCGAAGCTGCTATGCCGGCCAACGCCGCCCACCGCCAGCGCCGAACCGCGTTGTCGTTCGCCGCAGTCACGGTTCTTGCGCCGCTCGCGCTGGGCAAGGGCGGCCCGTCATCGACGCGCTCAGCCGCCGCCGTCTCGATGTTTTCCCAAAGATGCGGCGACGGCGTCACCGGCTCGGCCGTCAGGTCCAGCTCGTGGAACCTGTCGCGCGCATTATCCACGGCCCGGCGCAAATCATCATCGTGCAAAAGGGCATCTTCGACCTGCGCACGTTCCTGCGCGTCGAGAAGGCCAAGAGCATACTCATCAGCCAGTTCCAACAAGTTTTGCCCGTCCATGGGGGTGGTGGTGCTGGTCATCCCATGCACTCCCGCAATGCCGAAAGTCCTCGGCGAACCCAGGCTTTCGCCGTGCCGAGCGGCACGTTCATTCTTCCGGCGATCTCGCCATGGGTATAGCCGGACATATAGGCCATCAAGAGACTTCGCCGCTTGGCCTCATCCAATTGCTGAAGGCACTGCCTCAGGCGGCTCGTTGCGTCCAGTCGGTCCAGGACCCGGTCGTCGTGGAGATTGGCCGTCTCGCTCAAGCGCGTCAGATCCGCTTCGTCAGCCAGATCCTCGCGCCGCCCATCGCGCAGTACGTTCAATGCACGGTTGCGAACGACCGCATAAATCCAGCCGCGCGCCGATCCGCGATCGGCGGAGTATTGATCGGCCTTTCGCCATATCTGGATAAAGGCATCCTGAACGACTTCTTCAGCGACATCGCGGCGGCGCAGGATCCGCTCGGCGACTGCGATCAGGCGCCCTGCTTCGGCTTCGAACAGTGCCTTCAGCGCCGCACGATCCCCATTTGCACAGCGCGAAAGCGCCTCCGCATGATCCAGCATCAATTCACCATCCAGAGGTCGAGTTGCTTCGCGGCACAGCATCGATGCCACCTCTCGGTTCAGTTGGCACATCACATGCGGTCCCGTCCAGCATCACCGTGGAGATGCGCGCGACGATCCGCCGTTCCGGCAGTGCCGTTGCCAGGAATACACAAGGCTCACCGGTGTGGACGCAGTCGGAGAATTTTTTTTGCAAAGGGTGCATCCATCCGCATCCGCCGCGTGTCGTAGCCATGAAGACGTGCGGGCAAAGACCCTTGTCTTCATCCGTTTCACAGGGAGAACCACCATGACAAGTCTGAAACGTGCACTGATCACCTCGACCTTCATCTTCGCTGCAGGCGGCGCCGCGCTGGCCGCGCCGGTCGTCGGCCTGACCGGCGACAAGACTCTGGTGATGTTCGATACCGAGGGGCTTGAGGTCACCGGTACGATGGACGTCACAGGCGTCGACAGCCTCGTCGGAATCGACTTGCGCCCGGCCGACAACACCCTTATCGGCGTCACGCCGGAAAGCGTCGTCGTTTCAATCGATCCCGAAACGGGCGAAGCGACCGAGCTTTCGACGATGGACACCCCGCTTGAAATCGGTGACGGGCCCGTTGTCGTCGACTTCAACCCGATGGCCGACCGCCTGCGTTACATGACGGGCACCACCAACCACCGCGTCAACGTCGATACCGGCGAAGTCACCGTGGACGGGGAACTCGCCTTCGAGGAAGCCGACATGCATGCCGGTGAGGCACCGAATATCGTCGCCGCCGCTTACATCAACTCGTTCGGCACGCCTGAAGAGACGGCCATGTACGACATCGATGCGACTATTGGCGGGCTGATCCAGCAGACGTCGCCCAATGATGGAACGCTGGCCGCAATCGGCAAGCTCGGCATCGAGGACGGCGGCACCAACCATGCCTTCGACGTGCAGACCACAGAAGACGGCACCAACACCGCGTGGCTCGCGACCGGTGGCATGCTCTACACCGTGGACCTGGAAACGGGCGCCGCAACGGAAGCCGGAGAAATTTCCGGTCTCGAAGGCGAACTCGTCGACCTGACGGTTCTCCCTGCGATGTGATTCGCAAACCAGAGATGAAGCCGGCCCTGCGCCGGCTTCATTCGCCTCAAGCCTCTATCGAAATATCCAGACCAATATCGAGGGTCGGCGCCGCCATCGTGATCTTCGATGTCGAGATATAGTCGACACCCGTCTCGGCAATAGCCCGCACCGTGTCGAAATCGACATTCCCCGAGGCTTCCAGTCGGCAGAATGAACCCGCATCGCGGTTCATTTGCACCGCTTTGCCAAGGCTTTGCGTCGACATGTTGTCAAGAAGAATCACGTCGGGCTTTGCCGCAAGCGCCTCTCCGAGTTGGTCGAGTGTATCGACCTCGACCTCCACCGCCACCAGATGTCCGGCTGCCGCCCGCGCCTTTTCGATCGCTCTGGCGACGCCCCCGGCTATGGCGATGTGGTTGTCCTTGATCAGGATCGCATCGTCGAGTCCGAAGCGGTGGTTGGATCCGCCGCCAATGCGCACAGCGTATTTCTGAAACACCCGCATGCCGGGTATGGTCTTGCGGGTGCAGCAAATCCTTGCACCGGTTCCTGCAATCTGTGCGGCGAAACGCGCGGTATGACTGGCAACACCGGACAGATGCATAAGGTAATTCAGCGCGGTCCGCTCGGCTGAAAGGATTGCCTGCGCCGGACCGGCGACGCGCGCCAGTTCTGCGCCTGGTGCAAGTATCTTGCCATCGCCAAAGGCGCTCTCGATCCTGATCGTCGGATCCATCAACTGAAACGCCATCCGCGCCATCGGCATGCCGCAAAGAAAGCCGTCCTGCCGGCTTACGATGCGGGCGGTGGCTTGCGCGCCGGGGTCGATCGTCGCTGCCGATGTGATGTCGCCGGCCCGGCCGAGATCTTCCAGCAAGGCTGCACGCACGGCCCCCTCGACCATGATCGACGGCAATTGGGGAAGCGGAGGTCTGTCGGTCATCATGTCCTATCCAGCGATGTCGCGAATGACCGCGTCCGCATCTTGAAGCGTGAGGTAGCTACGGCTCGGGCGGCCAGGCGCCGTCTCGGGAAAATCGGATCGGTAGTGGCTGCCCCGGCTTTCTTCCCGCTTCAGCGCAGCGACGGCGATCAGCTTGGCGGTTGCCACGATGTTGGCGAAGCGAAGCCGGTTGCCGGCGGCCTGGAGTTCGGCGATTTCGCGGATGGCCGCGACAAGCGCCCCACGCTCGCGAACGACGCCGACCTTGTCGGACATGATGGCACGCAGGCGCTTCAGCGGCGGGCTGTCCTCGATTGTGAAGACATCGTCACTCTCCTCCGACAACCCACCCCAATCGTTGAGCTTCGGCGTCGGCAGCAGGCCCTGGATGTCCTCGGCGATCCTGGCCGCAAAGACGACTGCCTCGAGCAGGGAATTGGAGGCGAGCCGGTTGGCGCCGTGCGCGCCCGTCGAGGTGACCTCGCCGGCCGCCCACAACCCGTCGAGCGACGTCCTGCCCTGCGCGTCCGTCAGGATGCCGCCCATGTGGTAATGGACGGCGGGAACCACGGGAATGGGATCGTGGACGGGGTCGATGCCCGCTTCCTTGCAATAGCCGTAGACCGTGGGAAAAATCTCCGGAAAGCGAGCGCCAACCGCCCGTGTGCAGTCGAGAAAAGCGCCCTTGCCCGATTGCACCTGACGGAAAATTCCGCGTGCCACGATATCGCGCGGTGCAAGCTCACCATCTGGATGAAGGTCGAGCATGAAACGATGGCCATCGCGATCGACAAGCGTTGCACCATCACCTCGCAGCGCCTCGGTCGCCAGCGGCGCGGGGTCACGTCCGACGTCGATGGCTGTCGGATGAAATTGCACGAATTCCGCATCGGCGATCACCGCGCCGGCGCGTGCGGCCATGCCCATGCCGCCCCCCCTCGCCTCGAATGGGTTCGTCGTCACTCTGTAAAGGTGGCCGATGCCGCCCGTGCAAAGAACGACCGCGCGGGCCGGAAAGGTGACGCGCTGGGTGGCACGACCGGCATCCGGACGTGCCACGACGCCTGCGATGTAGCGCCCCTCCGACACCAGATCCTCAACGACGTAGCCTTCCATGACGCGAATGGACGGCGTTTGGCGCACTGCCGCGATAAGGGCTTCCATGATCGCGCGGCCCGCCATGTCGCCACGTACCCGGACCACGCGCCGCGTCGAGTGGGCCGCTTCACGGGAGAGCGCGAGCCGCCCTTCCAGATCGCGATCGAAGGGCACGCCATAGGCCAGCAGGTCGTCGATCCGCGCCGGGCCTTCCTCCACCATCATGCGTGCGATGCGTTCGTCGACAAGGCCGGCGCCGGCAGCCAACGTGTCTGAGAGATGGCTTTCGGCCGTGTCGCCCTCGCTCACCGCCGCCGCTATGCCGCCTTGCGCCCAGGCAGATGAGGCGCCCTGACCGATCGGCGCAGCCGCGAGAACGGTAACGGGCCTCGGGCTCAGCTTCAGCGCGCAGAAAAGCCCTGCCAACCCGCCGCCGACGATGACGACGTCGTCAATGCCCGTCCAGGATACCGGCGGAAACGTGCTGGAATTCATTGCCTCATCCTCGGCCGCTGGTCGGCCCCACATGGAAAATCGCCAGTGCCGGCGCTAGATTGCATGAAAGGACAGCAACGATGCCAACACAATGGACCAAGCCATGCCCCACGGCACACAACGCCGCATATTCCCGAGCTTGACGATCGCAGGGGGCGCCATCGTCGCGTCGCTGCTTCTTGCCAGCGGCGTCGAACCGGCCGGCGCGCAATGCACCTCGCGATTGCAGACGGGTGTCGGATCGAGCGCCGTGGCCCTTGCCCAACGCTGCGGCACCACCGTTGGCGATCTTCGCCGTGCCAATCCGGGCCGCGACCTCGACAGGCCGGGACTGCTCAACATTCCCGGAGGCAGGACCTCCGCTGTTCCGAACACGCTCAACAACGAGATCGCGCCGCGCCCGCCACGCATTCGTGCCACACGGCAAAAGCCGATCGTCAGCCAGGGCGGTCGTCCGGCGCCGACCATGCGGCAGGAGACCGGGGGCGCTCTTTACCGCATCCAGCGCGGCGACACGCTCGGCGCGATCGCACGCTCGCGCGGCCTTGCCCTGCAATCGCTGCTCCAGGCCAACCCCGGCGTCGTGCCCAATCGTCTGTCGGTCGGACAGACAATTCGCGTTCCGGCTAGCTGAGGCGAAAGACCGGCCGCCCCTGGCGACGCGCGCGCCGCCGGACCTTGGCCCAAAAAGGATCGAGAGGGGGCGCAACGGCCGCTACTGCGACAGGGCGACCATGCGCTCGACGGCAAGCCGGGCGCGCGATGCAATGGCTGGATCGACAAGCACTTCTTCGCGCATTTCCAAGAGGCTATCCAGGATCTTGGGCAATGTGATGCGCTTCATGTGCGGACACAGGTTGCAGGGCTTCACAAAGTCGACCTCAGGAACCTCGGACTGGATGTTGGACGCCATCGAGCATTCGGTGACAAGCAGCGCGCGCGCCGGCTTTTTATCCTTGACGTAGTTGATCATTCCCGAAGTGGAGCCGGCATAGTCCGCGACCGCGATGACGTCAGGATGGCATTCGGGATGAGCGATGATCTCAATCGATGGATCGGCTTCGCGGTAGGCGTTCAGTTCCTCGGCGGTGAAGCGCTCGTGGACTTCGCAGTGCCCTTTCCAGGTCAGGATGGTCTTTTTGGTCTGCTTGGCAACGTTGAGCGCCAGGTACTCATCGGGAATGCAGAGCACCGTATCGGAAGCGAGGCTTTCAACGACTGCGACGGCGTTCGATGAGGTGCAGCAGATATCCGTCTCTGCCTTCACGTCGGCCGATGTGTTGACATAGGTGACGACCGGAACGCCGGGATAGCGCTCACGCAGCAGACGGACATCGGCGCCAGTGATCGATTCGGAAAGCGAGCAACCGGCACGCATGTCCGGGATCAGCACGGTTTTCTCGGGGTTGAGAAGCTTGGAGGTCTCCGCCATGAAATGAACGCCGCACTGGACGATGATCTCGGCATCAACCTTGGTCGCCTCCCGGGCAAGCTGAAGCGAGTCGCCGACGATGTCGGCAACGCAGTGGAAAATTTCCGGCGTCTGGTAATTGTGCGCCAAAATGACAGCGCCACGCTCGGCCTTCAACCGATTGATCGCATGAATGTAGGGCGCATGGACCGGCCATTCTATCGCGGGGATGTGGTGCTTCACGCGTTCGTAAAGATGCGCCGTCTCGCGGGCCACCGCCGGCGTATAGGACAGATCAGGACGGCTTTTCACGCCGTATCGCTCTGCCGCGTTGCGTGCTGAGTTCACTTCATTGTTGGAAGCAATTGCCGTCGCGACCATGCCGCTTCTCCCTGCGCTGCGGCCCTATTGCTCAATTTGAGCATAAGAGGGTCGAAAAGAAAGCCGACAGTGCCGACGCGCCTGATGTATGACCTCGCCGCGCCAATTGCAAGCCGACCTAAGTCGCGTTGCTGGAGGTGCAGCAATCAATTGTGTTGAACGATACATGTCAAAAAAATGGCTTCCGGGCTTCGTCCGGTTGCAGTACCAACGGCCGACAGATGCCTTTTGGCAGATCAGCCCGGCTGACGGCGGGCGCCAGCGAGGACGCGCATGAGCACCCAGTCTTCCGTTTCATCACTGCCCGCCGCCCCCCTGCCCCTGATGATCATCGTCTCGGGGTGCCTCATCGCGCTGCTCGCCTTCGGGCCGCGCTCGGTCATGGGCTTCTTCCAGTTGCCGATGCTGGCAGATACCGGGTGGGATCGCACGACCTTTGGCCTCGCAATGGCGCTGCAGAACCTTTTCTGGGGCGTCGGCCAACCATTCTTCGGCGCGATCGCCGACAAGTACGGCACCTGGCGGGTCCTTCTGCTATCGGCTCTGCTTTATTCGACGGGGCTGGTCATCATGGCTTTTGCCGACGCGCCGATCTGGCTGCATATCGGCGGTGGAATTCTCGTCGGCCTGGCGGTCGCGGCCGGATCGTTCGGCATCATCCTGGCAGCCTTCGCCCGCAACGTCGAACCGCAGCAACGTTCCTTCGCCTTCGGTCTGGGCACGGCGGCCGGTTCTGCGGGCATGTTCGTGTTCGCCCCAATCTCTCAGGGCCTCATCGTATCGCTCGGCTGGTCGGACGCGCTGGTCGTGCTGGCCGTCATCATGCTGGCAATTCCCGTTCTCGCCATCCCGCTGCGCGGCAATGCCGCGAGCGGCAGCCAGAAGCAGACCGATGTCGAGCAGACCATCCGAGCCGCCCTCTCGGAAGCGCTGGGACACCGCAGCTATCTTCTTTTGACGGCCGGCTTTTTCGTGTGCGGATTCCAGGTCGCTTTCATCACGGCGCATTTCCCCGCATATATCGGCGACATCGGCATCGATGCGACCTATGCCGTGACGGCCATCGCGCTGATTGGGTTCTTCAACATCATCGGCTCGCTTGCCGCCGGCATCATCGGGCAGCGCTATTCCAAGCCAGCCTTCCTCGCCCTGATTTACATCGGGCGCTCGATCGCGGTCACCGCATTCCTGCTCCTGCCGCAAAGCGGTTTTTCCGTGGTCGTCTTCTCGATCGTGATGGGGCTTTTGTGGCTGTCCACCGTCCCGCCGACCAACGGACTGGTCGCGATCATGTTCGGTACGCGCTATCTCGGCATGCTGGGTGGGATCGTTTTCTTTTCACACCAGATCGGCTCGTTTCTCGGCGTCTGGCTCGGCGGCTTTCTCTACGACCGGCTGGGCACCTATGACCCCGTCTGGTGGCTCGGCGTGGCGCTCGGCCTTTTCGCCGCCCTCGTTCACTGGCCGATCGAGGAGCGCGCCGTCGTTCGCGACGTCGTGCAACCGGCGGAATAGGCTTCAGCCTTTTTGCTGCGCCAGGCCTTCTGCCAGGAAGGTCTGCAGCAGCGCGCCGACATCCGCCTCCACGACCTCCTCGGGAACGTCGGCAAAGGCGCCTGCGACGATTGTGCGAATGGTCGCCTCATCCATATCATTCTCAAGCAGGTTCCACAGGCCGAGGCCCAAGGTGTTGAGATGATGGATCTTGTCATTTCGCTGGTCGACGAGAAAGGCGCTGTCGCCGACCACGCGGACCGCGACCTCGTCGACACGCCGATATACTGGCATATCCGTTGCAGGCGTCGGCCAATCGAAACCGGACGCCGATGCCGATTGCCGGCGCGGATCACTCCGGGCCAAAATCTCGGTCGCTGGCCAGGTGGAGAAGCCTTCCTCCAGCCGTGCTTGCGCATCCGATATGTCTGAATAGACCAGCCGATAGACGGCAAGATGTGCCAGCAGGTCCAGATAGGCATCGAGCATGCACTGCGCCGGAACCTCGCTCGTGTCCTGCACAAGCAACCGCGTCAACCCATCTTCAAGAGCCACAGGTTCGAGACGGGCCGCGCATGGCTGGTCGGACCGTTCCAGCAGAACGATGGCACCGATCGACGCTTTCTCTCCATGCTGGACGCTCCGTCCCTTCGTTGCCGAGAGAAACGCATAGTAGCCATCAGTGACCTCGGTATGGGATTCGACATACCGCTTCAGCCGCTCAGGCGCGCCATCCGGCAACGGCAATCGGATACGCGGCAGACAGCCTGACGCCACGCCATCTCCAGTTTTCAGATCGATCGGCAGAAGATCATCGCTGAACACCCGCCGACCATCAGCGGCACACGCGCTGACCAGTGTCGATTTGCCGGCGCGATTCGTCGCGGGAAAGACGACCAGGCGGCCGCCGAACTCTACCGCTGCCGCATGCAGATTGCCGATTGATTGCACGTTGCGGACAAAAGCGGCCATCAATTCCACGATGATCGTGCAGATCGCGCTCGTCGTGCTCGGCTCACTTCGGGTCTCGCCGGACGGTTGGCGCCGAACGATCACATGGTCCGGGGTCCCTGAAACGGTGAGGAACGGTTGATCGAAGGGCATGTCGGCGGGATCAACCTGCGGCCAGCCTACCAGGACGGTGCGCAAGTCATCGGCAATGCGGCTGACATCGGGATCGATGCCGATGGGAGCCGGCAATCCGCGAAAGCAACAAAGTTGCATCGTTCCGTTGTCCTTCCGATCTCGTCCCCAAGTCATGCGGGGAGCGCCGCACAGCCGCGCTCCCCTTGCCGTTACATGCTCCGTCTTTGATCAGCGGCGCAATACGTCGCCCATGGCGTTGCCCATGCTGCGGCCGAAGCTGCCGAGCGTCTGTGGGCCGCGTCCACCGGAGCCGCCGCCCCAGCCGCCTCGCCCGCCCGAACCGCGGTTGCCGCCGCCGAAACCGCCACGTCCGCCCGAGCCGCCATTCGAGCCGCCGCCGCCGAAACCGCCGCGTCCACCAGAACCGCCGTTCGAGCCGCCGCCACCGAAGCCGCCGCCATTGGAGCCACCGCCGCCAAAACCGCCGCCATTCGAACCGCCGCCGCCGAAGCCGCCAGAGCCGCCGCCGCCGTTGGAGCCACCACCGCCGCCCGATCCACCGCCGCCGGACCCGGAGGCGCGTGCCTGGCGGATGGTGAGCAGAGTGGGTGCGGTGTAGGCCGCCGCCGCGGTCAGGCCGAGAATGCCGAGCATTTTGCGCCGGCTGACAGTCTTCTCCACGGCACCCGACGCATGGTCGGCACTGTTGTGTCTGTTCTTCTTATCCGACATACTGTTCTCCTTCGTTCTCAACGTATTTTGCCTGTCGTGGCACCGGCCCCGCCCTTGGAAAGTCGGGCTGGTGTCGCCGCGGCATGGACTGACGAACGCGAGCGCACGCGACTTATTCCCGCGTAGCGGCAATAAAGCAGGAGGCTCTCTCCCAAGCTTTTGAAAATGCTATGGTAAAATTTTGAGGTCGCTGCCGCGCGGCCGACGAAGATCAGCGGGTGAGATTGTCGATCGGAAAGATCGCGCATGTCTCCGTCCCGTGCGCCAGCAGCTTGCCATTGGCGTCGCGCAGGAACGCCTCGGACGTCGCGATCGTCCGGCCGCGATGAACGAGATTGCCCTCACAGGTAACCTCGCCCATGTCGGCGAAGAGCGGACGGGTGAGATTCACCTTGAACTCCACGGTCGTGTACCCCTCGCCCGGTGCCAGCGTCGTCATGATGCAGCAGGCGAGCGCGGAATCCATGATCGTCGCCGTCCACCCTCCGTGCACCGCACCGAGCGGATTGAGATGCTCCGCATTGGGGTTGCCTGAAAAGACAACTCTTCCCTCATCGACCTCGCTCAGGGCAAAATCCAGGGTTTCGGCAATCGGCGGGTTGGGAAGCTCACCGGCAAGGATGGCACGCAGGACGTTCAGTCCTCCCTCCCTTGCCACGACCGACAATGGAATGGTGCCGTAATGCAGCGTACGGCGTCTTGCAGTGGTTGCACCCGATGTCATGGAGCGGCCTTTTCGGTCGGGGACACGGGATGTGTCCCGGTCGTTTCATCAGCGAACTTTTGCCGAGCCTTGAGCGCGGCCGCGACGAAGCCGTCACGCGCGGTGGGGCGGGTCAGACCCCGCGGACCATAGATATCGCGGTCGAAGAAATATGCGGTCATGCGGAAAGCGGCTGCGAGCTCTTGCGCATCGGCAGCCTCGGCCCTGCCGCGAAGCAGAAACGGTGGCAGCGCGAAGAGGCGATCGGACCAGGGTGCGCCGACATGGTCCACCACGGCCCGTCCCGTCTTTGGCGAAACATAGGCCAGCCGATCGCGCGCGCCCGTGACGGCACACGCCGCCAGATCAAGGCCGAAGCCCAGTTCATCGAGCATGGCCAGCTCGAATCGCACGAAAAGCTCGCCGGCCTCGTGCGGTGCATGGAGGCTCTCCAGAATGATGTCCATGGCCTCGAACAGTCGCTGATGGGGATCGCGCTCGGGCAGGAGACGCAAGAGAGCCGCCATGGCCTGCACGCCGTAGACGGATGTCGCGTTCTCCATCAGACGGGCAGCGCGCAAAGCCAGCGGCTCGACCTGGTACATGCCGAGATGTTCGTCGAGACGGGCGCGCCACGTCACTTCGACGACATTGCCCGGCTGAAGCACCGGCTGCATACGGCGCGAGCGCCCGCCGCGCACGAGGCCAAGATGGCGGCCATGGCCGTGAGTCATCACCTCGGCGATGACGCTGGTCTCTCCATGGCGTCTGACGCCGAGCACGATGCCGCGATCGATCCATTCCATCGCGCCACGCTCGCGCCGTCAGCCGGGAAATTCAAGTCCCATTTCGCGGTAGCGCTCAGGATCGTCGCCCCAGTTGCCGCGCACCTTGACGAAGAGGAACAGATGAACCTTCTGCTCCAGAATATCGCCGATCTCCTTGCGCGCCGCCTGGCCGATTGCCTTGACCGTCTCGCCGCCCTTGCCGAGAACGATCTTCTTCTGGCTGTCGCGCTCGACATAGATCACCTGCTCGATGCGCACGCTGCCGTCTTTCTTCTCCTCCCAGCGCTCCGTCTCGACATGGGAGGAATAGGGAAGTTCCTGGTGGAGACGCAGATAGAGCTTCTCGCGCGTGATCTCGGCGGCGAGCTGGCGCATTGGAAGATCCGAAATCTGATCTTCCGGGTAGTACCAGGGGCCATTGGGAAGTGCAGCGGCGAGATGGGCCATCAGGTCGTCACATCCCGAGCCGTTGAGCGCCGAGATCATGAATGTCCTGTCGAAGGTGACGGTCTCGTTGGCCCTGGCCGTCAACTCCAGAAGCTTTTCACGCTTCACCTGATCGATCTTGTTCAGCACCAGGACCTTGGGCTGGTGCACGTTTGGCAGGCCGGCGAGGATCGATTCCGCGTCACCCACCAGGCCGCGTTCGGCATCGAGGATGAAGAGCACGACGTCGGCGTCCCTGGCGCCGCCCCAGGCACTCGTGACCATTGCGCGATCGAGCCGGCGCTTGGGCTTGAAGATGCCGGGCGTGTCGATGAAGACGATCTGGGTCCGTCCTTCAATCGCAATGCCGCGAACGATCGCCCTGGTCGTCTGTACCTTGTGGCTGACGATCGACACCTTGGCTCCAACCAGGCGGTTGACCAGCGTCGACTTGCCGGCATTCGGCGCGCCGAGAAGCGCGACGAAACCGGAACGTGTATCGGTCGATGCGGCCTCTTCCGTGGAAGGGCCGGGCTGCATGTCGCTGTCGCTCATCTTCGTCCTATTCGGCGGTTTCGGAGGGCCACACGCCCTCACGCTTCAGCATCTTCGTCGCCGCTTCCTGCTCTGCCGTGCGCTTGGAGCGGCTGATCCCGGTCTCGGGTTCAAGATCTTCGATCTCGACCCGCACCGTGAACTGCGGATCGTGGTCCGGGCCGCTGCGGTCGAGGACCCGGTAACTTGGCGTCACGCCGGAGCGGGCATGCGCCCACTCCTGAAGCTCGGTCTTGGCGTCACGCCGCGCCGCATGCTGGTCGCGGGCGCGCGTCGACCAGTTGCGCGTAATGAAGCCGCGTGCAGCCTCAAGTCCGCCGTCGAGATAGATCGCGGCGATCAGGGCTTCCATCACGTCTGCGCGCACGCTCGCCATACGCTTTCCGGTCACGGACTTGATATCGCTGCCGGTGCGGATGAACTCATGCATGCCGAGATCGTCGGCGACAGCGGCGCATGTCTGCGCGCTGACCAGTTGGTTGAGCCGCACCGAAAGCTCGCCTTCGCTGGCCGACTTGAAGTCGTTAAACAGCATCTGCGCGATGCAGAGGCCAAGCACGCGATCGCCGAGAAATTCCAGCCGCTCGTAGTTGCCGCCGCGGGCGTTGTGCGAGCTGGAATGAGTCAGCGCCCGCACGACGCGATCGCGGTTGGCGAAGACATGGCCGATCCTCTCCGACAGCCGGTCGATATCCTTGTCCGAGAGCGGTCGGGCGCGGGTCATTGCTGTGCAGACTGGAATAGGCGGTCAAATCGCAGGTTTGTCGGCCATTTCCAAAGTTCCAGCGGCGATGTGCCTGCATCCATCGAGAAGAAGATGATGTTGGCGCGGCCGACGAAATTCTCGAGCGGAACGAACCCGACTTCAAAACGGCTGTCGGCCGAATTGTCGCGGTTGTCCCCCATCATGAAATAGTGCCCCTCCGGCACCTGGAATTCCTGCGTGTTGTCGCCCGGCGAATTGGACGAGAGATCGAGCGTGTTGTAGCTGACGCCGTTCGGCAGGGTCTCGCGGTAGAGCGGCACGGGCTGGCCGCGATCATATTGACCTTCGGGCTGATAGGTACCGACTTCTTCCCGCTCCACGGCATCTCCGTTGATATAGAGAATGCCATCGCGCATCTGCACGGTATCACCCGGCAGGCCGATCACACGCTTGATATAGTCAAGGTCCGGGTTCGGCGGATAGCGGAAGACAGCCACGTCCCCGCGCTCGGGCTCTGCCGCCCAGATCCGGCCTTCGAACAGATCGGGAGAGAGCGGTATGGAATATTTCGAGTAGCCGTAGGAGAACTTGGACACGAACAGGTAGTCGCCGACGAGCAGCGTCGGCATCATCGAGCCGGACGGAATGCTGAAAGGCTGGAAGAGGACAGTGCGGATGACCAGTGCCAAGAGCAGTGCCTGGACAATGACCTTGATGTTCTCGCCAAGGGCGCCGGATTTCTGCTTCTTGCTGGTATCAGACACGCTCATCGGTTCCTCTAGAATGGACTGTCGCCGCGGCACCTCTTTAGACCGTTCGCCCAATGGCGGCAACAAAGCCATGACCGCCATCACGCGACGGTGTTCTGGCCCTTTCGCGGCAGCGCTTCAATGATGACGAACGCCTGGGCGAGCGGAAAATCGTCGGTGATCGTCAGGTGGACGACACAGTCATGGTCGACCGGCGCGATCTTTTCCAAGCGGCGTGCCGCACCACCCGTCAGACGCATGGTCGGCTTGCCGCCCGGCAGATTGACCACGCCCATGTCACGCCAGTGCACGCCCGCAGCCAGACCGGTTCCCAATGCCTTCGAACACGCCTCCTTGGCCGCGAAGCGCTTGGCGTAGGATGCGGCACGTTCCTTGCGGCGATCGGACTTTGCCTGTTCCACCTCGGTGAAGCATCGGCTGACGAAGCGTTCGCCAAAGCGTGCGAGGGTCTTTTCGATCCTGCGGATATCGATGAGGTCGCTGCCGATGCCGATGATCATGAATGTCTTTTCAATGCTTCTCGCCGCCGACGGTCGCAGCGCCGGCCGGAAGGGCGCCGTTGCGCCGTCGCGCTCCATCGGCCAGAAGGCGACGACGACGGTCCTGAAAACGCTGAACTGCCCAATAGGTCAGGACGTAGAAGAACAGGGCCGAAATCAGGCCGGGCGCCAGGCAGCCGACAAGCATCGGCTGGATGACGGGCGTCCAGAGTTGATTGAAATCGATATCGCGGATCAGTTGAACGAGGTCGATATGAACCGGCGGCAAATCCTTGCCCCGATCGAGGATCCAATGGCCGAGCTTGAAGGTGCCGGCCCAGATGAATGGGAACGTCAAGGGATTGCCGACAGCCGTACCGATCCCGGCGGCGATCATGTTGCCGGCGACCACATAGGCGATAGCGAAGGACAGAACGAAGTGAAAGCCGATAAGCGGGGTCCAGGACGCAAACACACCGGCAGCGACCCCGGCGGCGATCGCATGGGGCGTGGCGCGCAGCCGCAGAACACGTTTGGCAAAATACTGAATCGAACGCGAGAATGAGCGCTGCGGCCAAATGAACAGCCGGAAGCGTTCCCAAAGTCCCAATTTCTTGCGTCTGCGAAACAGCATGAAGCTGACGTGACCCTGATCTTCGCGTTATGCGACGGCCGCGATATCTGGCCGTCTCTCATTGCATTACCTAAAGATGGAAACCGTTACCCAACCGTGCAAATCCGATCTTTTTTGGGACGCGCGATCGCAATTTCGACGCCTGCCCCTCATTCGTAGAGGCGCGTTGCCGTGGAAACACAGGCACACTCCTTCAACTGCATGAGCAACTGATTGAGCTGCTTGAGATCCCAGACCTCGATTTCCATCATCAACTCGGTGATGTCCGAGGCGATGCGCAAAGTCGACAGAGCGCGGATATTGGCATCGCGCTGAGCGATAACGTCGGTCATCTCCGCAAGCGACCCCGGCTCGTTGAGCGCATTGACCAGAATGCGGACCGGAAAACGGGTCTTCGTCGCCTCGTCGATGTCCCATCGGATGTCGATCCAGCGTTCGGGCTGGTCGTCGAAGCGTGTCAGGATCGGCGATTGAATCGGATAGATCGTGATGCCCGCGCCCGGCTCCATGATACCGACGATCCGGTCACCCGGAACGGCGCCGGCCGGCGCGAAGGAGACGATTGCGTTCTGGTCCACGCCACGGATGGGAAGCGCGTCGTCGGGCTCACCCACCCCGCCCTTGCCGGCGCCGTTGGTCTTGCGGGCGATTCGGGATTTGACCTTGTCCTTCTTGCCGAGCCCCGGCATGCGGAAAATGACACCGGCAGCGCTGCGCAGATTGAACCAGCCCTCGTCGGCAGCCGCCTTCGACATCGGCGCGCGCTCATCGGCGTGCTCGGGGTGAATGGCTTTCAGAACGTCCTGTGAGGAAAGCTCGCCGCGGCCGACGCTGGCGATCGCATCCTCCACGTCCTTCTGACCGACCCGATGCAGCACCGGCCTGAAGAGTTCGCGCGAGAACGTCTTGCCGGCCCGCGTGAAGGCCCGCTCCAGGATGCGGAAACCGAGCCCGGCATACTGTTTTCGAACCGCGGCGCGCGTGGCACGGCGGATCGCGGCACGCGCCTTGCCAGTGACGACGACCTCTTCCCAGGCCGGCGGGGGAACCTGCACGCCGGACCGTATGATCTCGACCTCATCGCCGTTGTTGAGGCGCGTCACCAGCGGCATGATCCGGCCGTTGATCTTGCAGCCGACGCAGGTATCGCCGACGTCGGTATGGACGGCATAGGCAAAATCGATCGGCGTTGCCCCGCGCGGCAGGGCGATAAGGCGCCCCTTGGGCGTGAAGCAGAAGACCTGATCCTGAAAGAGCTCCAGCTTGGTGTGCTCCAGGAACTCTTCCGGATTGTCGCCTTCCGACAGCTGCTCGATCGTGTGACGCAACCAGGAATAGGCGCGGCTGTCTCGCGAGAGCAGGTCCTCTCCACCCTTCAGATCATCCTTGTAGAGCGCGTGCGCGGCCACGCCGTATTCGGCGATCTCGTGCATGCGGGCGGTGCGGATCTGCAGTTCGATGCGTTGGCGCGAAGGACCGACGATCGTGGTATGGATCGACCGATAATCGTTCTGTTTCGGTGTCGATATGTAATCCTTGAACCGGCCCGGCACGACGGACCAACGCGTGTGGACGATGCCGAGAGCCTGATAGCAGGCGGCGATGTCCTCCACGATGATGCGAAATCCATAGATGTCGGAAAGCTGTTCGAAGGACAGCGACTTGGACTGCATCTTGCGGAAGACCGAATAGGGCTTCTTTTGACGTCCCTTCACCTTCGCTTCCAGTTTGTGGTTTGCGAAGAGTGCGGAAAAATCCTGTTCGATCGTGCGGATCAGGTCACGGTTCTTGGCCGAAAGATCTGCAAGCCGCTTGGTGACCGTGTCGTGCGCCTCGGGGTTGATGTAGCGAAAGGCGAGTTCCTCAAGCTCGTCGCGCATGTCCTGCATGCCCATGCGCCCGGCCAGCGGGGCATAGATGTCCATCGTCTCCTCGGCGATGCGCGCGCGTTTTTCCGGCGGGACATGGCCAAGCGTTCGCATGTTGTGCAGACGATCGGCCAGCTTGACGAGCAAGACGCGGACATCGTCCGAGATAGCAAGCAACAGCTTGCGCAGATTCTCGGCCTGTTTCGCTCGCTTGGACACAAGATCGAGCTTCTTGATCTTGGTGAGGCCCTCGACCAGGGCGCCGATGTCCTGACCGAAAAGGTCATCGATCTCGTCGCGCGTCGCGCTGGTGTCCTCGATGGTATCGTGCAGCAGCGCGACCGCGATCGTCGCCTCGTCGAGCCGCATGTCCGTCAGGATCGCGGCGACTTCGAGCGGATGGGAAATATAGGGATCGCCACTCGCCCGCTTCTGCTTGCCGTGCTTCTGCATGGCGTAGACGTAAGCCTTGTTGAGCAAGGCCTCGTTCACGTCGGGCTTGTACCGTTGCACGCGCTCCACGAGCTCGTACTGGCGCATCATCTCAGAAACGCTCTCCGCTCAAACGAAACGTGCGCCGGATAGAACGACCGGCGCACGAGAAATCAAATCGACAACGTGGGCAGGCGGCAGCGACAGCCGCCGGATCAATAGTCGTCGTTCTTTTCCGGCGGCACAAGGCCTTCGATGCCGGCGAGAAGCTCTTCTTCCGACATCTGGTCGAAGGTGATCTTGTCCTCTTCGTCCTCGGTCGGTGCGACCTCGATCGTCTCTTCAGAGCTCGCCTCGGCCGGCGCCGGCTGCGCGCTTGCATCGGGCTCTGGCTCATCAACCTCGACATGCTTCTGCAGCGAGTGGATTAGATCTTCCTTGAGGTCGCCGGGGGACAAGGTCTCGTCGGCAATCTCGCGCAGCGCGACGACGGGGTTCTTGTCGTTGTCGCGATCGATGGTGATCGCGGCGCCCTGCGAAATCAGGCGTGCGCGGTGGCTTGCAAGAAGAACGAGCTCGAAACGGTTGTCGACTTTGTCGATGCAATCTTCGACGGTGACGCGGGCCATGGCCTGTCCTTTACAGTCAGGGAAATTTGCGGGATTGGCCTTTCCATACTCCCTGCCCTGTACTAATTCAAGAACGTTGCTGGAAGATCGCCGTTTGACCTCGCATTTCGCGTCCATTTGCCGCCCTCGCCGGCCATGTCATCGGTGCCGGTCCGGACGTCGTGAATATTCATAGTTGATTGCCGAAAGCATCGCCATGTTCGACCCCCGCGAGAAGATCGCTCTTTTCATCGACGGCGCCAATCTCTACGCCGCCTCCCGCAGCCTCGGTTTTGATATCGACTACAAGAAGCTCTTGGCTGCCTTTCAAAAGCGCGGCTACCTCTTGAGGGCCTATTATTATACGGCGCTGGTGGAGGACCAGGAATACTCCTCGATCCGGCCGCTGATCGACTGGCTGGACTATAACGGGTTCAAGGTCGTCACCAAGCCGGCCAAGGAGTTCACCGATGCGTCCGGGCGGCGCAAGATCAAGGGCAACATGGATATCGAACTCGCCATCGATGCCATGGAGCAGTCCGACACAGTGGATCATTTCGTCATTTTCTCCGGTGACGGTGACTTCACCTCGCTGGTCGACGCGCTGCAGCGACGCGGGCGCAAGGTCTCCATCGTCTCGACGCTGGCAAGCCAACCTCCGATGATCGCCGACGATCTGCGCCGGCATGCCGACCACTTCATCGACCTGATCTCGCTCAAGTCGGAAATCGGACGCGCACCCAGCGAACGGCCTGCGCGGCAGCCCGCTCCGGATGAAGACGACGAAGACTGACACCATCACCATGCATCCGACCAAAGCCGGCCCTCTCGAGCCGTCGCACGATTGCCCGCTTTGCCCGCGGCTACGCGCCTTCATCCTGCAACAGAGATCGACGCATCCCGACTGGTTCAACGGGCCGGTCGCGACCTTCCTGCCGCCGGAGGGCCTTGACGGCGTCGAACTGCTCATCGTTGGCCTTGCGCCTGGGCTGCGGGGCGCCAACCGCACAGGTCGTCCCTTCACCGGCGACTATGCCGGCGACCTGCTCTATGCGACGCTGCGCGACTTCGGCTTTTCAACCGGAACATTCGCGGCCCGGCCGGATGACGGTGTGCGTCTGATCGGAACGGCGATCACCAACGCCGTGCGATGCGTGCCGCCGGAAAACAAACCGGTCGGCGCGGAAATCAACACCTGCCGTCAGTTTCTGGCCGCCCAGCTGGATGCAATGCCCCACCTCAGGGCGATCATCACGCTTGGCAAGATTTCGCACGATTCGACCGTTCGCACGCTCGGAGCAAAGGTCGCGCACCATCCTTTCGGGCACAATCTGAAGACGGACATCGATGGTCTTGCGATCTTCAGCAGCTATCACTGCTCGCGTTACAACACCAACACGGGGCGCTTGACCGAAGCGATGTTCCGCGATGTGTTCAGCGCTGCACGAGCGCACATTCGGCGGCCGAGAACAGCCAATACTGCGGGCGAGTAACGCCTTCGCACCATTTTGGTACAGATCGCTAAAAATTCACAACCTGCCTCAGTCAACGATTGGTTGTATTTATTTTTGTGACCACTTCTGCGTGAAACTTTTCTGGTCCACAATCGTCTTCATTACGCGCGAATAAATTGTGCGATAACAATGGAGGCACACCATGATTGCAGACACGATCCAAGCGAGGCCGCGGACGGCTGTGTTCGCCGCCCTTCTTGCAGCACCTTTCCTCTTTTCTTCGACCACGCTCGCTCAGGATGTCGGCGTTTCCGTCGGCGGCATCGACGCAGGCGTCTCGGTCGGCAGTGACAATGGCGGCCTCGGGGCCGGCGTCGGCGCATCGGTCGGCGGCAGCGATGGCGTCAACGCCGGTGTCGGCGCAAGCATCGGCGGCGGAGGCAGCGTCGCCGATGTCGGTGCCGGTGCTTCGATCGGCGGCAGCAGCGGTGTGGATGCTGGCGTCGGCGCGACCGTCGGCGGCGACAGCGTGGCTGATGTCGACGCTGGCGTATCCATCGGCGGCAGCGGCGGCGTAGACGCCGATGTCGGCGCGACCGTTGGTGGTGACAGTGTTGCCGATGTCGATGTTGGCGTCGGGATCGGCGGCGGCGGCGGTGGCGGCATCATCGGAGGCGGCGGTGGCGGCATGGACGGCGACGGCGACGGTCCCGGCAATGGCGGCAACCCCGGCGACATGGGAGGCGGCGACATGGGCGGCGGAAACATGGGTGGCGGCGACATGGGTGGCGGCGACGGCGGCCCGAATGGCATGGGCCGCCCCGGCAACATGGGCGAGATGTCAGCCGAAGCCATCATGGCTCGGGAGTGCCGGGGCATGATTTCGCCTCGGGCGCCCGGCGCGGCGCGCATCGTTGCCGACTGTCAGGCCATGGATCGCTGAATCCGAATTGCCAAACCCAGCAACGCCGCGCGTCGCCGCGGCGTTGCATCCCACCGATGCCCGCCGGCAAGCGGGACGAACATGAAAACCTTTGACATTTCTCCTAGGCAACGACGACATCAAGCGATACGAATATGATATTCGCAATTGCTTATAAAAACGACCCAATGACCTGCGACCTCATTGAAATCGGACCGCGGGACACGAAGGGCCACGAGGCTTTCTTTCGCTTCACGGAAGAGGCGTTCACCGATGTGTCGTTTCGGCTTTGGGCCGATCGTGGCGGTTGGGACGACCGTTTCACTGTCTTCGCCATGCTCTTGGACGGAGAAATCGTCAGCACCATCGCGCGCACGGCCATGCGCCTTATCGTCGACGGGATGACGGTTGACGCCTACCAGTTGGGCGCTGTCGCGACGCGGCGAGACATGCGCGGCCGCGGGCATCTCAGGCACTTGATGACGCACATCCTGGCGCTTCCGCCCCTCGACGATCGTCCGGTTTTCGTGTTCGGCAACGCGTCCGTCACCGATCTGTATCAGCGTTTCGGCTTCGAGCGGATCGAACAACGTGCCTTCAGTCTCGATCGGGCCACGAACGCTCATGCGGCGCACGCGCTGCCTGTGCTTGACATGGCAAGCCCACAGGATCGGCTCACCCTGAAAGCCATGGCCGCAACGTCCGCGCCGCTGAGCCAGGATTTCTGCGCGATCGACTATTTTCCGATAATGCTTTGGCACCTGACCTATTTCGGCCAGCAAGCTCGCCGTATTGCGGAGAGGAACGCTGCGGTCATCGTCAGCCAAACCGGAGCGAACCTGAAAATCCACGACGTGATCGCTCCGGAACCCTTCGCGCTTGATCCCTATTTCGACGGACTCGCGCTTTCCGATTGCAATGCGGTTTCGTTCGGCTTCGATCCGACGTCATGGCTTGAGAGTGAGAGCATCGATCGTCTGCGCATGGCGCCGGACGACGGCAATGCCAATCCGTTCTTTGCCCGCGGCAGGCCTTCGCCCCATGGCCGGGTGACCCACTATCCAGAACTGGCCAAGACGTAGTCTGAGGGCCAATTCTCTCCGAGGCTCAACAGGCCAGGATGCAACGCCTCAACGACTAACCATGCTGACGCAGCAGGCGCGATTTCTGGCGCTGCCAATCGCGCTGTTTCTGGGTCTCGCGCTTGTCGTGCAGCTTCTTGCCTTTGGCCAGGGCCAGTTCGAGCTTCGCACGACCGCGATCGTTGAAGTAGATCTTGAGCGGAACGAGCGTCATTCCCTCGCGATTGACGGCGGCGAACAGGCGACTGACTTCACGCTTGTGGAGTAGAAGCTTCCGCCGTCTGCGGGTCTCGTGATTGAAACGGTTGGCCTGCAGATATTCCGGCAGATACGAATTGATCAGCCATATCTCCCCGCCCTCTTCCGTGGCATAGGATTCGGCGATATTGGCCTTGCCTTCGCGCAATGACTTCACCTCCGTGCCGGTCAGTTCAAGACCGGCCTCAAAGGTGTCGATGATCTCGTAGTTGAAGCGCGCCTTGCGGTTTTCCGCGACGATGTTGCGCGCCGGCTTGGCATTCGCCTTGGCCATCATAATCCTTGCCTGGAGCGGCCCGGCCCATCCGCTTACCGCTCAATTCTATGTAGTCGGACCGAGCGCGCTATTCAAAGGCACGCGCAAGGGCCTGGATGTCGATCGGATCAATTCAGCAAACCTGCATGACGAAGGGCGGCATCGAGCCGCTCCTCGGTCGTCCGCTCGACTGGCACGAGCGGTAGCCGCTGGGTATTCTTCATGCGGCCCAGCCTGGACAGGGCATATTTCGCGCCGCCGGGATTGGGCTCGATGAACAGGGCCTTGTGCAGCGGCATGAGCCGGTCCTGCAGGCCAAGTGCCTTGTGGAAATCGCCCTTCAGTGTCGCAGCCTGGAATTCGGCACACAGCCGCGGCGCGACATTGGCCGTAACCGAGATGCATCCGACGCCGCCATGGGCATTGAACGCTAATGCCGTCGCGTCCTCGCCCGAAAGCTGGATGAATTCGGACCCGCAGGCCGCGCGCTGTTCGGAGACGCGCTCGATCTTCGCCGTGGCGTCCTTGACCCCGACGATGTTGGGGTGGTCGTGATGCAGCCTCGCCATGGTTTCCGGCGTCATGTCGATGATCGACCGACCGGGGATGTTGTAGATGAAAATCGGAAGCGATACGGCACGCGCTATGGCGGCGTAGTGCTCGTAGAGCCCGCGCTGACCCGGCTTGTTGTAGTAGGGCGTGACGACGAGGATCGCATCGGCGCCCGCGTCTTCGGCGTGGCGGGCGAAATCAACTGCCTCGTGGGTCGAGTTGGAGCCGGCGCCTGCGATGACGGGGACCTTGCCCTTCGCCTCTTCGAGGCAGATCTCGATGACGCGCTTGTGTTCCTGATGGGAAAGCGTCGGCGACTCGCCGGTCGTGCCGACGGGAACGAGCCCACTCGACCCTTCCGCGATCTGCCATGCGATATGGGCGCGATAGGCGTCTTCGTCGACAGCCCCTGCATCATCGAAGGGCGTGACGAGCGCCGGTATGGACCCCTTGAACATCATGGCTCCTGAAGCGTGCGGCCAATGTCTCTTGCTTTGGCCATATTGTCATTGTCATCTCGCCCCCACAGGGCGTGAGGCGGCGCACAATAGTCGCGCGACAGAGTTGTCGCAAGCGCGAACGGGTTGGTTTTTCCTGGCTGTGCGGGCACAACCCTATCGCGAAGGATTGCATTTGTCAGGTGCGAATAACCTTTGATTAACGGTTACTTCACTGCTTCGCCGGCATTCTCGTCCTCATCTGTGCGTTCGAGGCACAACCGGCGCGCTGCGGCGTACCGGACGAGCGGGCGCAGCGAAACACCACTGCCAGTATTTCGGGGCTGAGCGATATCGATGTCGACATACCGTACCACCCTTGCCGCGTTGGGGATTCTCCTTGCCGGGACCAGCATGTCTGCAGCGCAGCCCGTGCCGCCGTCCGGCGTGCCGGTTCCCGCATTCAGGCCGCAATCGATGCCGAGCCTTGCTGCCGGATATCAGGCCCCCGCCGAGCCGAGCGCGGCCGACATCACCGGCTCGATCGTGCGACCGGGCAACCCGGTCGAGACATCGGGCCAGGCCAGCGCGTCTCTCAAGCGCGGGCTCGATGCCATCAACCGTAACGTCGGTGAGGCCCGGTCCGTGCGCGACAGCATGGCGCGCGGCAGCCTGGATCGGCAGATCATGACGTGGGCCATCGCCATGTCCGGCGAAGAGGGCGTCCCCTCCTTTGAAATCGCCGCTGCGGCGGTCGAACTTCAGGGCTGGCCCGGCCTCGACGCGCTGCGCGGGCATTCCGAACGGGCACTCTATCACGAGAATCCGCCAGCCGACCGGGTTCTCGGTGCCTTCGCCAACAGTCAGCCGACCACCGCGGAAGGCGCGCTCATCTACGCGCGCGCCCTGGCGTCCAGCGGTCAGCGCGACCGGGCCCGATCGCTCGTGCGCCACTGGTGGCACTCGGAGGCGATGAACGTCAATCAGGAGAATCTCTTCCTCCGGGAGTTCGACAATCTGCTTTCGACGGCGGACCACAAGCAGCGCATGGACTTGCTGCTCTATCGCGAGCGGGTGAGCCAGGCGGAGCGGTTCTCGTCCAAGGGAGAGGCCTATTCGCTCTTCAAAGCGCGCGCGGCGGTGATCCGCGATGCCGGCAATGCCGGCCAGCTGCTCGATGCCGTCGACCGCTCATGGCATGGCGACCCGAGCTACCTTTTCACCCGCATCGAACACTTGCGCCATCAGGACAAATATGCGGAAGCAGCCGCGCTGCTCGACCGCGCACCCGCAGACGTCAGCGCACTGATCGACCCGGATGCCTGGTGGAACGAGCGACGCATAGTTGCGCGTGGATTGATGGACGAGGGCAATGCCCGCGCCGCCTACAAGGTGGTCAGCGCCCATCGCGCCGTCAGCGACGTCGACCGTGTCGACGCCGAGTTTCATGCCGGTTGGTATGCGCTGCGTGACCTCAACGATGCCAGCACGGCACACCGTCACTTCGAGAACATCATCAAGATCTCATCACGGCCGCTTTCGCTGTCGCGCGGCTACTACTGGCTCGGCCGGGCAGCCGAGGCCGGTGGCCCCGGCAGTGCGCGCGACTACTATTCCAAGGCTGCGCAGCACCAGACCACATATTACGGACAACTCGCAAAGGCCAAGCTAGGCAGCACGACGATCAACGTCTCCTATCCCTCTCCGAGCGATCGTGAGCGCAACCAGTTCGCTGCCCGCCAGGCCGCCACGGCGATCAAGCGCCTGGAAGATGCCGGGCACGAACGTCGTGCGACCGTGCTCTACCGGGCCTTGGCCGACGAGATCGACAATCCCGGCGAGCTTGCCTTGCTTGCCTACATGGCGGAGCAGAGCGGCGATCACACGATGGCGTTGCGGGTCGGCAAGGCCGCATTCTACCGCGGCGTCGATGTCGCGGCACTCGCCTTCCCGATCGGCGTCATCCCGGCGAGCGCGAACATTTCGAGCGCCGGCAAGGCCCTCGCCTATGCGATTGCGCGCCAGGAGAGCGAGTTCAACAAGGCCGCCGTTTCGCCTGCAGACGCGCGCGGACTGCTGCAACTGCTTCCCGGAACCGCCAGGGGCGTTGCCGGGCGTCACGGGCTGCCCTACGCCGCGTCCCGGTTGACCGAAGATGCCGGCTACAACGCCACGCTCGGCTCGCACTACCTCGGGGAGCAGATCGCCGATTTCGGCGGCTCCTACATCATGACTTTCATCGGATACAATGCCGGGCCGAGCCGTGTTCCCCAGTGGATAGCACGCTATGGCGATCCGCGCGGCAAATCCATCGAAGAAGTCGTCGACTGGGTCGAAAGGATCCCCTTCCCCGAAACGCGCAACTACGTGCAACGGGTGATGGAGAACTATCAGGTCTACAAGGCCCGCCTCGGCGCCGAGACCGATATCGTTCACGACCTTCGTTTCGGGCGCAACTGACGGGGGCTTTGTGAAGGGCGAGAGATTGCGGGCCGCAGAGGAAACGTCGTCCTCCGACTATATCGAGACGCGGTTCAGTGCGGCGGACGGGCTCATCCTTCATGCCCGCATCTATCCGCCGGCCGCCGGTCTGCCGGAGGCCCCGACACCGCTCGTCTGCCTTCCAGGCCTCACCCGCAACGCCCGCGACTTCCATGGTTTGGCGATGGCCCTCAGCGGGCGGGCAACTCCCCTCTCCGCTGCCGCCGCGCGCAAAGTCGTCTGCTTCGACTACCGCGGGCGTGGCGGATCGGCACGCGACGACAATCCTGCGAACTACAATCTGGCCGTTGAAAGCGACGATGTCCTCAGCGGTCTTGCGGCTCTCGGCATCCACCGCGCCGTCTTCCTCGGCACCTCGCGCGGCGCCCTGATCATCCATATGCTCGCCGCGCTGCGAGCGACGAGCATCGCCGGCGTGATCCTCAACGACGCCGGCCCGGTCATCGAGGGCGCCGGGCTCGCGCAGATCAAGAGCTATCTGACCCGCACTCCGCAACCCAAAGGCTGGGACGAGGCCGCGGAGCTGCTGCAAACGGTGCACGGCCGAGCCTTCACGAGCCTCTCAAAGGACGATTGGCGCGAGATGGCGCGGGCGATCTATGTAGAGAAGAAGGGAAAGCTTGTCGCTGACTACGATCCTGCGCTCACCAGGCAATTGGAGGGGATCGACTTCAGCACGCCGCTGCCGACGCTCTGGCCGCAGTTCGAGGCCTTGACGCATGTTCCGGCGCTTGCAATCCGCGGAGAAAACTCGCAGCTCCTGTCAGCCGAAACGGTGGAAGAGATGGAACGACGCCATCCCAACCTCACGGCGATCACCGTTGCCGGCCATGGCCACGCTCCGATCCTGCATCTTGCCGCTCTTCCAAAGGCAATCGACGCTTTTCTCGGCGCCAACCGGCTATAGCACGCCGAACCACAAACACAGAACGAGCACCAAAGCCAGGGCGACGAGCACCGGCCAGATCATGCTGCGCCGCTTCGAACTATTCATGCCCATACCCCAAATGCAAAGAAGCCCGGCATTGCTGCCGGGCTTCCGCAATCAAACCGAGGTTCGATTAGAACGAACGCTGGAAGCGGAGAACACCGCCCCACTCGCCATCGTTGTCGAGCAGGTCGTTGTCGTCGAGGTTATCAACGTAGATAACTTCGGTGGTGACAGCGAAGCCGTCGACGACGTTGAATACCAGGTTACCGATGGCACCGAAGTTTTCGTAATCGTCGTACTGGATCTGCGAATTGAAGGTTACGCGATCGGTGATCGGAGCGGAGACGCCACCCCAAACAGCCCAGTCGCCACCCCAAGCCGCGAAGCGGTTGGAACCAGTCGTGGTGAACTCGTCGCCATTGGACGACCAGCCGCCCATGACGAAGGCCGAGAAGCCGCCGAACGAACCGTCGAGGCGAGCCTTGACAGCACCTTCAGACATGCTTTCGTCGTAAGCACCGACGACGGAGAGGCCGAATGCGCCAGCTTCGTACTTGGCACCAGCAACGACGTCCGGCATGTAGCCTTCATCGTCTTCGTAAACGGCGGTGTAGTCGTCGAACTGGTGGCGCGGGCCGTCGTCTTCGAGCGACAGGATAGCCGAGAAGCCGTTGCCGGCGTCATAGGTGTAGCTGATCAGCTGCGTGTCGAACGGGCCATAACCGAAAGCCGTGTCGTCGCGGATGACCGAGCCAGCATAACCGGTCCAGGTCGTGAAGACCGACTCGTCCTTACCAACGCGCAGGCCACCGAGCTCGATCCATGCGAAGTTGAGCGACGGAGTCTGGTTGCCGGTGTTGTTGTTGTAGTTGAAGCGCGTTTCCGTGTAGGTGCGCAGCGTGCCGAGCTCAGTGTCGGTCGCGGTGCTGGTGCGCAGCGACAGACGGCTGTTCTTGGCATATGCGTCGCCGTCGCCGTCGCCGTCGGTGTCGAGACCGAGGAGGTCACCGCCGAGGATGTCGTGACGGACATAGCCGTGAATGCGCAGGCAGGTTTCGGTGCCCGGGATGTAGAAGAAGCCGGTGCCGAAAGCGTCGCAAACGCGGACGTATTCCAGGGGCTCAGGCTCGGCAGCGATGATCGCGTCAGCAGCCTGGGCGCCAGATACTGCGACGAGAGCCGCAGCGGAGCCGAGAAGAAGGCTCTTAATGTTCATTGTCTGACCTCCAGTCAAAGTTTCAAACGGGTCTGGGTATTTTGCTGAAGGACAGCATTCCCTGCCCCATCCCCAACATGAGAAGTTGGACGGTGACCGCCCGTTCTTCCGAGTTTGAAAATACGCGGAGCCTCCGGCGAAGCAATCGGCATTTGCGCTTTTGGCCATATACCCCGCCGGGTTCAAAACGGCTTGTTGCACAAAAGCCACGTTTTCGCCGCACGGCTGAGCGTTCATTAACAGGGGGTTAAGGAAAAACGCGAAATTGGCGCTGTGAATCGTGGCGAAACGGTGCTGCCAGCACCCGTCGCCGGGGCCGAGCCGTCGAATCGACGTCGCTCCGGCGTGGGTGTGCTATTCGACCGTCACCGACTTGGCGAGGTTGCGCGGCTGGTCGACATCGGTGCCCATGAAGACAGCCGTGTGGTAGGCGAGGAGCTGGATCGGGGCGGTATAGACGATGGGCGCTGCGATTTCCGGCACCTTCGGAACGACGATTGTCGCCAAAGTCTCCATACCGGCCGCAACCGCTCCCTCCGCATCCGTGATCAGAATGATCCGGCCACCGCGCGCGGCGACTTCCTGCATGTTGGACACGGTCTTCTCGAAAACCGAATCGTAAGGCGCGATCACGATGACCGGCATCGTTTCGTCGATCAGCGCGATCGGGCCATGCTTCAGCTCGCCGGCCGCGTATCCCTCGGCGTGAATATAGGAGATTTCCTTGAGCTTCAGCGCCCCTTCCATCGCGAGCGGGAAGCTGGTGCCGCGCCCGAGATAGAGAACGTGCTTGTACCGCGACAATTCGTGCGACAGCCGCTCGATCTGCGGCTGGAGATCGTGAAGCGCCTGGGTGACATGGCGCGGCACTTCCGCAAGTGCCTGGCACAGCCTCGCCTCTTCATCGGCATCGATCGTGCCGCGCGCCCGGCCGGCACCAACGGCAAGCGCGGCCAGCACCGAAAGCTGGCAGGTAAACGCCTTGGTCGAGGCGACGCCGACCTCCAGGCCGGCGAGTGTCGGATAGATCACGTCCGATTCGCGCGCGATGGTCGATTCGGAGACGTTGACCACGGCGCCGATCGGCAAGCCATTTTCCTTGCAATAGCGCAGCGAGGCGAGCGTATCGGCCGTTTCGCCCGATTGCGAAATGAAGATGGCCGCGTCCTTCTTCGACAGCGGCATCTCGCGATAACGGAACTCCGACGCGATATCGATCTCGACCGGAAGGCGGGCATAGCGCTCGAACCAGTATTTGCCGATCGAGCCGGCGTAAAATGCGGTTCCGCAGGCCGACAAAGCCAGCCGGTTCACCTCAGCGAAGTCGATCGCCGCGTCCAGGGGACGAATGCGCGCCTCGGCGAAATCGACAAAATGACTCAACGTGCGTCCGATGACTTCGGGTTGCTCGTAGATTTCCTTTTCCATGAAATGACGGTGATTGCCGCGATCAACCACCGTCGCCGTCGTCGAAGACCGCATCTCGTCGCGCTGCACGATCGCGCCGTCACGATCGTGGATGACGACGCCACTGCCGGTGACGATCGCCCAGTCGCCGTCCTCAAGATAGGTGATGCGGTCGGTGAAAGGCGCAAGCGCAACCGCATCGGACCCGAGATACATCGCACCATCGCCATGGCCTATCGCCAGGGGCGGACCGTGGCGCGCGGCCATCAGCATGTCGCTCCTGCCCTCGATCATCACCGCAAGCGCATAGGCGCCCGACAACTGCTTGAGCGCGGCCTGCATGGCCGCTTCGGGCGCAAGCCCCTCCTCAAGCAGCGAAGCGATGAGGTGCGCCACCACTTCCGTGTCGGTCTGCGTGTTGAAGGTCGCGCCCCTTTTCTGCAGCCCGGCGCGCAAGGGACCGAAGTTCTCGATGATGCCGTTGTGGACGACAGCAACGCCGCCGGTGAAATGCGGATGGGCGTTGTTCTCGGTCGGCGCGCCATGCGTCGCCCAGCGGGTGTGGCCAATCCCGATCGAGCCGGCCAGCGGCTCGGCCGCCAGTTTGCGCTCGAGGTTGACGAGCTTGC
Organism: Neopararhizobium haloflavum; assembly: GCF_002750855.1. Taxonomy (GTDB): domain Bacteria; phylum Pseudomonadota; class Alphaproteobacteria; order Rhizobiales; family Rhizobiaceae; genus Georhizobium; species Georhizobium haloflavum. The sequence goes on from NZ_NWUC01000004.1 coordinate 269,823, forward strand.
CTTCGGCCCGGCGGCGATCCATGCGGCCATGGTCGATCGTCGCGACGCCGGCGGAATCATAGCCGCGATATTCGAGCCGCTTCAGCGCGTCGACCATTTGCGGTGCCACGTTGTCCTGGCCGATGATTCCGATAATGCCGCACATGCGCCGTGCTCCCTGGTGACAGCGATTGGTCGATATCCGCTCCGGTTGAGCGGCCTTCCGGGTCGGGACCCTAGGACTTGCCCTGTTTCCGTTCCTTTAATGCCGCGTTGCGCGCACGGATATCGCGCGCCCGGCCGGGCTTGGCCGTTTGACGCGCCCGCGCCAGTGCCAGCGCGTCGGCCTCGACATTTTCAGTGATGACGCTGCCCGAGGCGATATAGGCGCCCTCACCGATCGAGACAGGAGCGACGAGCGACGTGTTCGAGCCGACGAAGACGCCGGCGCCGATCTCGGTCAGGTGCTTGTTCGTGCCATCGTAATTGCAGGTTATCGTGCCTGCGCCGATGTTCGCCTTCGCGCCGATCTGCGCGTCGCCTATGTAAGAGAGGTGGTTGATCTTGGCGCCCTCGCCGACGACCGATTTCTTGACCTCGCAGAAATTGCCGACCTTCGAGCCGGCACCGAGCTTTGACCCCGGACGCAGTCTTGCGAAAGGCCCGATCTGCGCGCCCGGTCCGATTTCCGATTGCTCGATATGGCAAAAGGGATGAATCACCGCTCCGCCGCGCACCGTCACACCGGATGCGAAAACGACATTCGGCTCGATCACCGCGTCGGGCTCGATCACCGTGTCATGCGCGAGAAAGACCGTTTCCGGCGCGATCATCGTCACGCCCGACAGCATCAGCGTCTGGCGGCGGCGCGCCTGCCAGACGGCTTCGGCAACCGCCAGTTCGGCGCGGGTGTTGACACCCATCAGTTGCTCGGCCGGCGCCTCGATCGCGACGGCGCTCCCGCCACGCGCCCGGACGATCTCGACAATGTCCGTCAGATAGTATTCGCCCTTGGCGTTGTCGTTGCCGATCGCGTCGATCAGCGTCAGCGCATCCCCTCCCCGAATGGCCATCAGGCCGCCATTGCAGAACGTGACCGCGCGCTCCTTCTCGCTGGCGTCCTTCTCCTCCCGGATAGCCACCAGTGCGCCGTCCCGTTCGAGCAAGCGGCCGTATCCCGTCGGCTTGTCGGTGTTGAATCCGATCACCGTCACGTCGGCGCCATCGGCCAGCGCGGCGCGGGCGGCCTTTAAGGTGTCAGGCAAAAGAAGCGGCGTGTCGCCGAACAGCACGAGCACATCGTCATAGCCACGCGCGATCGCCTCGCGCGCTGCCAGTACCGCATGCCCCGTGCCGAGACGCTCAGTCTGGAGATGGGTCGAGATTCTCGCCGCGCCGCTGCTCGCCGCGGCGGAAACGGCATCGCCGTCCCGGCCGATCACCAGCGCGACGTCTTCCACACCGGCCGCCTCGACTGCCGCGACGACATGGCCGATCATCGGCAGACCGGCAACGGCATGGAGCACCTTGGAGCGCTCCGACTTCATCCGGGTTCCTTCACCCGCAGCCAGCACGACCGCAAGACATGTCCGTTCCGTCATCGACAACGCCTATCGTCTCCTCAATTCATGGTGGGGCCGGCCGGGACGGCCTTCAGTGCGCCGCCGCCCTTCTGGCGGTCTGCGGCACGACATCGCGCACAGCCTCGATGATGCGATCCTGCGTCGCCTCGTCGAGGTAGGGATGCATGGGCAGGCTGAAGACTTCCCGCGCCAGTCGCTCGCTGACCGGGAGACCGTTTCCGGCAACCGGATAGTGGCTGTAGGCCGTCTGCATGTGCATGGGCTTGGGATAGTAGATGGCTGTGGGCACGCCGCGGTCCTTGAGGCCTTCCACGATCGCAGCCCGATCTAGCCCGGGCACGCGGACCGTGTATTGCGCCCACACCGAGCGCGCGCCTGACATGACGTGCGGCGTGACCACCTCTTCGCCCAGGAGGTCCGAATAGCGCGCGGCGATGCGATCACGGGCCTCGATCTCGTCGGGAAAGATCGCGAGTTTCTCGATGAGAATAGCGGCCTGCAGCGAATCGAGCCGGCCATTCATGCCGATCCGCACATTGTCGTAGCGCTCCGATCCATAACCATGATTGAGAAGCGAGCGGATCACATGCGCCGTCTCGTCATCAGCCACGAACACCGCCCCCGCGTCGCCATAGGCACCGAGCGGCTTTGCGGGGAAGAAGCTCGTGGTCGCCATGTCGCCGATGGAACCTGTCACGCGGCCGTTGTAGGTCGCACCGAACCCCTGTGCCGTGTCGCACAGAAGCCAGAGCCCTTCTTCGCGCGCGACTGGCTCGATGGCATCGTAATCTGCGGGCTGTCCGAAAAGGTCGACCGGAATGATGCCGACGGGCCGGTGGCCCGCTGCCTTCGCGTCAGATATCGCCTGGGTCAAGCTGGCGACATCCATGTTGAACGTGTCTTCATGGATATCGACGAAATAGGGCACCGCACCGAGCCAGGCGACGACCTCGCCGGTCGAAGCGAAGGTAAAGCTCGGGCAGAACACCGCGTCGCCCGGCTTCACGCCCTTCGCCATCAGGCAGAGCGCCAGCGCGTCCGTGCCGTTGGAGCAGCCTATGGCATGCGCGGCACCGCAGAATTCGGCCAGTTTATCCTCGAATTCCGTGACCTCCGGGCCCATGATGTACTTGCCATGATCGAGAACCCGCTTCATCGCCGCCTCGACACGGTCGCGGATGCGTACCTGCTGCGCGGCAAGATCGATGAAGGGAATGGCGTCTTGGGTCATGGTCGGCTCTTTCACAGTGAATTCGGCATCCCGTTTCGCATTAGCGGATAAATCCGCGATCTGTCCAACGCATCGCCATCATCGGGACATGAAGAAGGGTCCGGCGAAGAACGGCGCGCCGGCTCCTCCCGATTGCCACAGTTCGCGCAGCCCAACAAGCGCAGCCTGCGCGGCCGGGTCCGCCAAGCGACACATTTGAAAGCATTCACGTAACGGCACGTGAAGGGATGACCGCGACCGATCTCTTCCGCTAAGCTCAAATGGGCAATACGGGCATGCGAGATGCGTATACTACTTGTCGAAGACAACCGGGATCTCGGCGAAGCGGTCGAAGGCCGTCTCAAGCGGGAAGGTCATTCCGTCGACTGGGTTCGCGATGGCGAGGCGGCCCTGTCCTTCGCCGTGGGTGACAATTTCGACGCCGTCATCCTCGATCTCATGCTTCCCGGTCGCGACGGCATCTCGGTCATCTCGGAGCTGCGCCGTTCGGGACGGGACGTGCCGATTCTCGTCGTCACGGCCCGCTCGGAAATCGACGACAAGGTCAGCCTGCTGGACATGGGCGCCGACGATTATCTCGTCAAACCGTTCGATCTTCGAGAGTTGCAGGCGCGCCTGCGTGCGCTGATGCGCCGGCCCGCCGGGCAGACCACCAGCATGCTCGTCGTCGGCGATCTGACGATGGATCTCGCAGGCCACACCGTTCAACTGGCCGGGCGGGCGGTCGAGCTCGGTCGCCGAGAGTTTCGGCTCCTGGAGATATTGTTGTCGCGCGCCGGGCAGGTCGTCTCGAAGGATCGCCTGATGGCCCAGCTCTTCAGCATCGACGAGGAGGTCGCGGTCAACGCTCTGGAACTTTACGTCTCGCGTCTGCGGCGCAAGATCGAGGGCGCCAGCGTCGAGATCATAACGGTGCGCGGCATCGGCTATCTCGCACGGCATGTCGAACCGGATTTGTGCAACGACGGACAGGTCGGCCATGCAGGCTGACGGATTTTCGCTGCGCCGGCGCATCACTGTCCTGGCGGTGGTGCTGCTCCTGTCGGCCGCCCTCATCCTGGTCGTTTTCATCCGCGACTACGCCGAACGGGCGTCCGACCGCGCCTTCGACAGGCTTCTGGCCGCCTCGGCCCTGACGATCGCGGGCGCCGTTCAGATCGAGGACGGGGCCGTGACGCTGGAGCTTCCCTATGCCTCCTTCGCCATGTTTTCCGGCAATGACCGCATCTTCTATGCGGTTCGCGCACCGGATGGTCAATTGGTCACCGGCTATGGAGACCTGGCGTCGACCATGCCGCTCGCGACATCACTGGAGGCCGAGTTCGACGATGTCGATTATGGCGGAGAGACCGTCCGGGTCGCCAGCATCGGCCGGCTGGTGTCGACGGCGCAGTCGACCGGCTGGGTGACGATCCGCGTCGCCGAAACGCAAGGCGCCCGCAATGCCCTGTCGCGCGAGATCATCTCGAACGCGATCGTTCCACTCATCGCGCTGACGGTCCTTGCCGGATGGCTTGTCTGGTATTTGATTCGACGCAGTTTCGCGCCGCTCTTGGCGCTCGAACAGGAATTGCGCGCACGGGCACAGGATGACCTCTCGGCCGTCGACATTCCCGTCCCCGCCGAGGTGCGCCATCTCGTCAACGCGCTCAACGATTTCATGGCGCGCCTTCAAGGATCGATGGAACGGCTGAGCGAGCTCGTGACGGAGGCCGCACACCAGGTTCGCACCCCCCTCGCCTCGCTGCGGGCGCAGGCCGAGGTCGCCATGGACGAAAACGACCCCGTGGCCTTGCGCGAGCGTATCGGCCGCATCCACCAGGGCGCCGTTCAATCGAGCCAGCTTGTCAGTCAGTTGCTGATGGATGCCACGATCTCACATCGACTGGAGCTGCGCGACGCCCAGACGACGACGCTCGGAAGCCTCGTCGACGAGGTCGTTCAGCGCCTCGATCCCGACGCGCTCTTGCGGCTCTCGGTGTCGATGGATGACGAGATCGCACGCCAGTCCTTGCCCTACGATCGCATCTCCCTGCGTGAGATGCTGCGCAACCTTGTCGACAATGCCCTTGCCTATTCTCACGATGCCGTGGACATCGTCGTTGCGCGGCGCGAGGGAACGGAAACCGTGAGTGATCTCTATCTCGCCGTGCTCGACCGCGGCCCCGGCATCGCGCCTGACGAACGCGACAAGGTGCTGGAGCGGTTCGGTCGTGGCAGGAGCGGCGAGGGCAAGCCCGGCTCCGGTCTCGGCCTTTCGATCGTCAAGCGGGTCGTCGACGCGCATCGGGGCCGGCTTTCGCTAAGTGCGCGAGAAGGCGGCGGACTTGCTGCCGAAGTGCATCTGCCGTTTGGCGCGTCGCCTCAAAGCGCGCCGGACCCGCAGCGACGCGGCTCACGGCTGGGCGCCGCCGCGGTCCTCTTGGCGCTCGGCGCCTGTTTCATCGACCCCGCCTATGCCGATCCCGTCCACTATCCAGCGGCGAGCGGCGGAAACGGTGCGCAGACGCTGACCATCGTCGGCACCACGGACACGCAGATCTTCTCGATCTTCGTCGCAGCCTTCCAGGACGCAAATCCCGGCATTGCCGTCAGCTACGAGGAAACCGAGACGCTGCCGATGTATGAGGATTATCTGACTGGCCGACTGCAGCCCGCCCCCGATCTTCTGATCAGCTCGGCCTCTGACCTCCAGGTCAAGCTGGCCAATGACGGGCATGCCGTGGCCCATCGCTCCGACGAGGTCGCCGCCCTGCCCCGCTGGGCACAATGGCGCGACGAGGTCTTCGGCTTCACCTTCGAGCCCGCCGTCATCATCTACAATCCGGATCTCGTTTCCGGCGACGAAGCACCGCGCACGCATCTCGAACTGGCTGAGGTCCTGGAAGCCGATCCGGAGCGCTTCCGCGGCAGGGTCGCCACATACGACATTGCCGCAAGCGGGGTCGGTTACCTTCTCGCCGTTCAGGATCAGTTGATCTCGTCCCAATTCTGGCGCCTGGCCAACGCGTTCGGGCGGACCGATGCCGTTCTCAGCGGCTCCAGCCCGGACATATTGAGCCGGGTGGCAAGTGGCGAACTCGCCATTGCATACAATGTCCTCGGCTCGTACGCCTTCGCCCGACAGGCGGCAGGCGCCAATATCGGCATCGTCGTTCCGGACGACTACGTGCTCGTCCTGACACGCAGCATGCTGATCCCGCGCGATGCGCCCAGCCCCGGCCTTGCCGGAACCTTCGTCGACTTCGCGCTCTCGCGGCAGGGTCAGGCGGTGGCAGCCGGTCCAACCGCGCTCGGGGCGGTCATGCCGGACGTGCGGGGCATGTTCACGACGCGGAACATCACCGAACTCGGAAGCGGCGCTGTGCAGCCCATCGCACTCGGACCGGCGCTCATGGTCGCGCTGGACCAGCAGCGCAAGAGCCGATTCCTGGAAACCTGGCGCGGCATCGTCTCTCCGCGCCGATGACAGGTTAGCGACAGGTGACAGTGTTAACGTCTGTCCAACCAGGTTTGGGAGCCCTGGGCGAGGGAGGAGTGCGCATGCGGCCACCGCATGCCGATCCATCATCAGCCAAGATCAACTCCCGACCCGGTCCGGCGCCCAAACGGCGCCGCAACGTCAACATTCGGGAGGTCATCTTGAAAAAAGCCATTTTCGCGGGCGCAATCGCAGCGCTTCTTTCCAGCACAGCAGCATTTGCCCAGATGGACGAATTGCGCATCATGGCGCCGGCAGCACCTGGCGGCGGCTGGGACCAGACGGCGCGAACCATCCAGTCGGTCATCCAGGCCGAGGGCCTTGCCTCGAATATCCAGGTTGAAAACGTGGCCGGCGCCGGCGGCACGATCGGCCTGCAGCAGTTCGTCAACCAGTCGACGGGCGATCCGAGCGCAACGATCGTCGGCGGCTACGTGATGGTCGGTGCGATCATCGCCAACAATGCGCCCGTCACGCTGGCCGATGTCACGCCGATCGCGCGCCTGACCGGCGAATATGTCGTCGTCGTCGCACCGACCGACAGCGAGATCGAGAATGCCGAGGATCTTGCCGAGGCCATGCGCGCCGATCCGGGCTCGGTTACCTGGGGCGGCGGCTCGGCCGGTGGTGTCGACCACATCGCAGCGGGGATCTTCGCCCAGACCGCCGATGTCGACCCGCGCGGCCTCAACTACATCCCGTTCTCGGGCGGCGGTGAAGCGCTCGCCGCAATTCTCGGCGGACAGGTTACGGTGGGCATCTCGGGCTACAGCGAATTCGCCGCCCAGATCGAGGCCGGCGAACTGAAGGTCATCGGCATCACGGCGCCGGAACCGCAGGACTATGTCGACGCTCCGACCTTCGTGGACCAGGGTTTCGACGTCGATGTGCAGAACTGGCGCATGATCGCGGCGGCACCCGACATCACCGAGGAAGAGCGGGCGCAACTGACGGAGACCATCCGCACCATGTCGGAATCGGAGGCCTGGGCCAACGAGCTGGAGACCCGCGGCTGGGTCAACACCTACCTCGACGGAGAGGAATTCCAGACTTACCTCCAGGAAGAGATCGAGGCGACCACCGCGATCCTCTCCGAACTCGGCATCAGCCAGTAAAATGGCTACGCACGAAGACAAGGGGGCCGGCGCAAGCCGGCCCGATGGCTCTTCCCGCGCCACCGATATCGGCGGGCTGGGCATCGCGCTCGGCCTGTTCGTGTTCGCCGCGCTCATCGCATGGGATGCATCCTCCTACCCGGAGCGGCGCAGCTATGCCCAGATCGGACCGGAAATCTTTCCCTATATCGTGGGGGCCGGCATCGCGATCTTCGGCGTGCTCACCATCGTCATGGCCAGAAGGGGCGATTTTCCGGAACGCGAAGCGCTGAACTTCGCCCCGGTCCTCTGGCTGCTTGCTGCCCTCGGCGGCATGACGGCTCTGCTTTATGCCGGATCAGGCTTCATCATCGCATCGTCCGTGCTATTCGGCCTCGCCGCGCGCGGCTTCGGGCGCAAACCCGTCTGGTTGACCTTCCTGGTAGGCCTTCTGCTCAACTGCATGCTCTACGTGCTTTTCCGGCAAGGCCTCGGGCTGTCGCTGCCCGGCGGGCTGATCGAGCCTTACATCAACGTATTGTTTCGCTGACACCCGGCGGACGCATTCTGCATCGACGCCGACCAGGGGATCGTTAGACGCCTATGGATACCTTCTCGCTCCTTCTCGACGGCCTGCTCGTCGCCGCGCAGCCGGGCAATCTCGGCTTTGCGCTTCTCGGCGTGCTGCTCGGCACCGCGGTCGGCGTTTTGCCGGGGCTCGGACCAGCCCTCACCGTCGCCCTCTTGCTGCCGGTTTCGCTCTCCTTCGGCGCGACAGGCTCGATGATCATGTTCGCCGGCATCTATTACGGCGGCATGTATGGCGGCGCGATCTCGTCGATCCTGCTCAACACGCCGGGCGAAACAGCCTCGATCATGACGGCGCTCGAGGGCAACAAGATGGCCAAGGATGGCCGGGGCGGCAAGGCGCTGGGAGCGGCGGCCATTGGATCATTCTTCGGCGGGACATGCGCCACGATCGGCCTCGCCATCATCGCACCGCTCATGGTCAAGGTTGCGCTGGCCTTCGGCCCGGCCGAGTATTTCGCCCTGATGGTGCTGTCCTTCCTCACCGTCTCGGCTGCGTTCGGCGGCTCGTTGATGCGGGGGCTGACGGCCTTGTTCATCGGCCTTTCGATCGGCCTCGTCGGCATCGATCGCCTCACTGGCCAGGCGCGCCTTTCCTTCGGCGTGCCGGAACTGCGCGACAACATCTCCATCGCCACGGTGGCAGTCGGGCTCTTCGCCATCGGGGAGACGCTCTACATCGCTTCCCAGTCGAGCACGATGAATGAAAAGATGCAGGCGGTGAAGGGGTCGGTCTGGCTGACGCTCGGCGAGCTGAAGCGTTGCCTCAAGCCGTTTCTGCGCGGCACCGGGCTCGGCTTCATGTTCGGTCCGCTGCCGACGGGGGGCGCCGAAATCCCGACATTTCTCTCCTATTCGGCCGAGCGGCGCACCGCCAAGGGCATCGCCCGCGAAGAATTCGACAGCGGCAAGGGCGCCATCGAGGGCGTTGCCGGGCCGGAGGCTGCCAACAATGCATCTGCCGCCGGCACGCTGATCCCGCTGCTGACGCTCGGCCTGCCGACCTCGGCGACGGCGGCCGTCATGCTGGCCGGGTTCCAGCAATACGGCTTGCAGCCGGGGCCGCTGCTCTTCACCAGCAATTCGGAACTGGTCTGGGGGCTGATCGCAAGCCTTTTCATCGCCAATCTGATGCTCGTCGTCATCAATCTGCCCTTCGTCGGCGTCTGGGTGCGGCTTCTCACCATTCCCAAGCCGTGGCTCTATGCGGGCATCATGACGTTTGCCGCGCTCGGCATCATCGGCGCGCAGGGCACACCGTTTTCGCTGATCCTGCTCCTCGTCTTCGGTCTTGTCGGTTTCGTCATGCGCCGGTTTGACTACCCGCTCGCCCCCGTCCTTGTCGGTGCCATTCTCGGCCCCCTTGCCGAGGAGCAATTGCGTCGTGGTCTCATGATCAACCAGGGCGATTTCAGCTTCCTGGTCACCTCATGGATCGCGCTGACGATCTACGCGATCGCCGTCGCCGCAGTTGCCGGCCCGCTTCTCTGGTCGCGTTTCAGCAAACGCGGGATCGAAGCCTCAAAGGCACTGCACGAACACTGACCTTCCAATCAGGCCGACAGGCGATCACCCGTGTGCAATTGCGCGCGGGTGATCCGGCATGCCGATAACATCTGTGGGTTGTCACGGGTGAAGGGGCGAAGCCGGTGCCTCATCGATGCTATGGAGGCCTGTCTGAGAAACGAGGAGTGGTGATGCGGGTCGACATCGACATGGGAACCACGTCGGCGGAAAAGCCGGCGCTGCTCGATCTTGAGGAATTGTTGGCGACCCGGTTGCTGGTCCAGGGCAACTCCGGTTCGGGCAAGTCCCATCTGCTGCGCAGGCTTCTGGAACAAAGCGCACCCTGGGTTCAGCAGTGCGTCATCGACCCGGAAGGCGATTTCGTCACGCTCGCCGACAAATACGGCCATGTCGTCGTCGACGGCGCGCGCTCGGAAACGGAACTCGCCCGCATCGCCCAGCGGATCCGCCAGCACCGCGTCTCCGCCGTCCTCACACTGGAGGGGCTGGAGGCGGACCAGCAGATGCGCTGCGCGGCCGCCTTCCTCAACGGCATGTTCGATGCCGAGCGGGATCATTGGTATCCCGTTCTGGTCGTTGTCGACGAGGCACAACTGTTCGCCCCATCGGCGGGCGGCGAGGTCGCGGAGGATGCGCGGCGTGCGTCGCTGGGGGCGATGACCAACCTGATGTGCCGCGGGCGGAAACGAGGCCTTGCCGGCGTCATTGCAACGCAGCGGCTGGCGAAACTGGCCAAGAATGTCGCGGCCGAAGCGTCCAATTTCCTTATGGGCCGCACCTTTCTCGATATCGATATGGCACGTGCCGCCGATCTTCTTGGCATGGACAGGCGCCAGGCGGAAATGTTCCGAGACCTTGCGCGCGGCCGGTTCGTCGCTCTCGGTCCCGCCCTGTCGCGCCGCCCCCTGCCAATTGCCATCGGCGCGGTGGAAACCGAAGCGCGATCAACGAGCCCGAAACTGACGCCGCTGCCGGAAAGCCCGGCGCCGGAGGAGGCACGCGACCTGATCTTCACGCCGAGCCCGGACGAGGCCCGCATGCCGGTACGCCGTGCGGCCCCACCCCCACGTCCGACGCACGACATTCTTGCCGATCTGGCCCAGTCCGAGCCCGAACCCGAAACGCCTGCCGAGCTCTTTCCCGAAATCGCCGATGGTGAGCGCGACGGCCTCATCGAGCAGATCATGGCGGCGATTCTCGACGATCCGGACGCGGCCTTCCGAACGGACGCGGAACTCTACCAGGATTTTCTGGTGCGCTGCCGCATCCAGCGCCTGCAGGGGCCGCCGCTTGCCATGACCGAATTTCGCCGCCGATTCGCGCTGGCAAGGGTCGGCGTCGATACGGCAGCAGCGGGCGGCGAGGACTGGCAGCGCGTCATGACGCTGGCACAGACCGTTGCCGATGATATCCAGGGCGTCTTCATTCTCGTTGCAAAAGCGGCTCTGGAGGGACAGCCCTGCCCTTCGGATGCCACGTTGGCGCGGGTCTACGGCACGCATTCGACACGTCGTGCCCGCCGTCTGCTCAGCTATTTCGAAGAGCGGGACCTGGTGGTTCTTCGAACCGATTTCTCCGGCCAGCGTGTCGTGGCCTTTCCCGATCTCGGCTGTGAGACCATGCCCGGTGATCCGGATGCTGCCGATGTGCGCTCGGCGGCCTGACCGGCAAACGCAGCCTGGCCATACCTGACTTTGGACGGCGCGAAAAAAGAGGCGGGCCTTTCGGCCCGCCCAAGTTGGTTTCCTCTCATGCGTGTTGCCTCAGAAAACGCGGCGTCAGATGTAAGGGGGTACGCCGTAATAGTCGTTGATGCGGCGGGTATCCTCGCGGTTTGTCCAGTCGAACTCCCGTTCGCGTGCGTAGCGCGGCGCGCCTTCGAGTTCTTCGCGCGACAGGTCGACGACATAGCTGCCTTCGCGCTCGTCATATGTCAGCTTTTCCCACGGCAAAGGATGATACTCCTCGCCGATGCCGAGGAAGCCGCCGAACGACATGATGGCGTATTTGACCTGTCCATCACGCTTTCCGATGACCAGGTCGTCGACGCTTCCAAGGTGTTCGCCTGCGGCATTTCGCACTTCCGTGCCCTCAACGCGGGTGGCACGAATATTTTCGGAAGAAACACTAGGGGCTGTCATTGTCATTCTCCCATTGTTGACGAGAGAAGAACGTTTGCCGGAATCCAATGTTCCTCGCCGCGCCCATCACGCCGGATGAAAGCCCGGAATCATGCGTTGAGACGCCAGTTGAAGCGTCGAATCCGGTCGTCGACACAAGCGGCCGAAATTGCTGGGCAAGCCGCCATCGGCCCCGGCTCGATTGTCACAGACGCTTCGCCGCCGGACCACTCCGCCCGCACCCCGATACGGTGCGACGCGGCACCGTTCGCAACAATGCTCTCGCCGTCGTCCCAGAAAAATTCGCCGCGCGCATGGCCGCTCTCGCCCGATGCGTAGAGCGTGAAGGCGAGGTCCTTCGCATCATGCGGTGCGGTCTCCTCCCACTGGCCGGCGAGCGGAAGCACGGCGCCGCCGCGAACGAAGATCGGCAGCCTCTCCAAAGGCGCATCGACCGTAACGGTCTTTCCGCCGACAAAATGCTCTCCGGACCAGAAGTCGAACCAACCATCCTCGGTGAAAGGCAGATACACACTGACGGATCGATCGCCGGCGTTGACCACCGGCGCGACCAGGACATTGGCACCGAGCATGAAGCAATCGGCATCATCGAAGCAGGCCGGCTCGGAAAAATGGTAGAATGCCGGTGCGATCACGGGCTCGCCGGTTCGATTTGCCCTGAAGCTAAGATCATAAATATGGGGCAGGAAACGATATCGCAGCGTCAGCGCCGCCTTCACGCAATCAAGCACCTGCGGGTACATGAACGGTACGGTGGCAGGGTCATGCAACTGCGGCTTCCAGGAATTCATGACGCAGCGCGGATGAAGCGCCATCATCTGCACCCAGCGAACGAGCAGTTCCGGCTCGGGCCTTGGACCGTCGAAGCCGCCAATGTCGTGGCCGATGAGAGGCATGCCGCTCAGGCTCATCGACAGCCCCTGCCGCAGGTTCCATTTCAACGTATGCCAACTCGTACGGTTGTCGCCCGTCCATGTTTCGCCATAACGCGCTATGCCGATGGGCCCGGCGCGGGTGATGGTGAAGGGGCGCTTGCCCGGGCTTGCCGCAGCCGTCGCCTCGAAGGTCGCTCGCGTCATCTGCAACGCGTGCAGCGGGCGCACATCGACCCCCTTAAGAGGCCTGCCGAAACCAACGACGGTGGCAGTCTCGTCGGAAAGTTCGGCTTCGTTGTTGTCGTTCCAGGCAGATGAGAAACCGGCGCCAAGCACCTGATCGGTGATTTCCTTTCTTCCACCAGTCGATCGTCGCCGGATTGGTCATGTCGAGGCTCGCGCCCTGCCCGCCCCAGAACATCTCGATCGCCGGGCTGCCGTCCTCGCGGCGAATGAACCAACCTTCGCGTTGCGCCTGGGCAAAATCGGGATGTTCGGTCAAAAGCACCGGCTTGACGTTGGCGCAGGTCTTGTAGCCGAGTTCGGCCAGCCGCGCGAAAAAGGCAGCGCGATCAGGAAACTTGCTCTCATTCCATGTGAAGACGTAGCGGCGTCCGTCTTCCTTTGTCGTATATCCCGATCCCGAATGGATCGCCGAGATGGGAATGCCGTCGGCGCGGCAGCGCTCGGCAAATCCGGTCATGACCGCCTGGGCCTTGGGATCGTCGGCGTGATGCATGGTGGTGAAGGCGAACCCGAAGGACCAGCGTGGCGGCAGATGCGGCAGGCCCGTCATCCGCATCAGGCGCGGAACGACGTCGCGCATGCGCGGGCCGGCGATGACATGATAAATCAGCGTGTCATCTGCCGTTACGACATGTCTGTAATGGGGGAAATAGTTGGAGTGTTCGGCGCCGAGATCGAACGTCGTCTCACAAAGCGTGTCGTACAAAAGCCCGCAAGCCTCACCCCCGCCTCCATCGGCGGCGGGCGTCTCGGCGATCACGAAGGGGACATGCTTGTATAGCGGGTCCGTGCTTTCCGCGTCATAGCCCAGGCTGTCGACCTGAAGGCATCGAAGCCGCCGCCCGGTACGATCGAGCGGACCTGTCTTGTCGCCAAGGCCGAAGTGCCGGTCCTTTGGCAGCCGCGCCTGCCAGTGCTGGAAAAGATGGCTTCGCGGCAGCCATTGATAGGCACCGGCCGGACGGTCTTCAGCGATCGTCACCCATCCGTCGTCCGTCGCCCTTTCGACCACCAGCCGCAATGGGGCCTTTTCGACTGTCACCCGCAAGGCATTGCCGATAAGCCTGTTGCCCTCGACCCGTCCGCCCGGCGCCGCGAAACCTTCTACCGAAAGGCGCTCACGCCCTTCCCACGGCAAGTCGCCCGCAGGGTCGATCATCCAGCCGCGATCAACCGCCATTCCCTTGTCCGGCACGATAGAGACGCGCAGCAGCCAGTCTTCCAGGATATCGAGCCTTAGCCGGAAACCACCTTCGAGATTGGCGGCGGCCCCCGTCGGCGTTTCCAGCAGGTCGTCCTTGCGCGCGAGGAAGGCCACCTCAAGCGGCCTCGCCGATCACCTGCCGCTCGAACGCGGCTCCGTCGGCTTTTCGGAAAACGTGAATGAAGGCGCGCCGCAGCACGGCGTTGGTGCAAGAGCCACGGCGCAACGCCGTCTGGCCAGCCACATGCGCCGTCAACGACGCTCCGGCATCGCTTCGGCAATGAAGATAGGAATGCCCGCCCAGCTGCTCGATGCCTTCGACCGTGACGGCAAGACAGTCTTCTTCCTCATGGTCGCTGAGCAGCACATGTTCCGGCCGGATGCCGAGCACGACAGCTTCGCCGGGCGACAGGCCGTCGACGGCCACTGCGCCATGAAATGCGCGGCCCTGCGCATCCTTGACCTTAAGCGCGCCGACCTCGACGCCGGCGACCGTCGCGTCAAAGAGATTCATGCGCGGCGAACCGATGAATCCGGCGACGAACAGATTGGCGGGCCGATTGTAGAGATCGAGCGGCCGGCCGACCTGCTCGACGCGCCCCTCGCGCAGAACGACGATCTTGTCGGCCATGGTCATCGCCTCGACCTGATCGTGCGTGACGTAGACCATCGTATTGCCGAGCCGCTTGTGCAGATCGGCAATCTCGCCGCGCATGGTCACGCGCAGTTCGGCGTCGAGATTGGAGAGCGGTTCGTCGAAAAGAAAAACGCGCGGTTCGCGCACGACGCACCGGCCGATCGCGACGCGCTGGCGTTGGCCACCGGAGAGTTGCCGGGGCTTGCGGTCCAGATATTCCTCCAGCTGCAGCATCCGGGCCGCCTCCGCGACCTTTTCGACGATCTGCCCCTTTGGCAGGCGAATATTCTCCAGACCGAAGGCAAGGTTCTGGCGCACGGTCATGTGCGGATAAAGCGCGTAGCTCTGGAACACCATTGCCAGGCCGCGCTCGGATGCCCGCTGCTCGTTGACGCGCACCCCGTCGATGCGAAGCTCTCCGCCGGTAATCTCCTCGAGACCCGCGATCATCCGCAACAGCGTCGACTTCCCACAGCCCGACGGGCCGACAAAGACGCAGAACTCGCCCTCCTCGACGACGAGGTCGACACCGTGCACGGCACGCACGTCGCCGTAGTCCTTGATCAATCCGTCCAGGTCGAGCTGTGCCATGCGGTTCCTATTTCACACCGGTCTGGGCGATGCCCGTGGTGATGTACTTTTGCAGAAAAGCGAAGACGATCGTGATCGGCAGCAGCGTCAGCACCGTCATGGCCAGAAGGTTGCTCCAACTGGTTTGCAACTCGCCCTGGAAAGAGTTGAGCGCCAGTTGCAGCGTGAACTCGTCCGATCGGTTGAGGACGATCAGCGGCCACAGAAAATCGTTCCAGCGCCACATCATGGAGAAAATAACCAGGACGGCGAGCGCCGGCGCCGACAGTGGCATCACGATCTTCCAATAGACCCGCCATTCGGAGGCATGGTCCATGCGGGCTGCGTCGAGCAGGTCGTCGGGGATCGACAGCATGTATTGCCGGAGCAGGAAAACCCCGGTCGGCGTCGCGATCGCGGGCCAGATCACCGCCCAGGGCGAATTGACCAATCCCAGTTCGGACACCACGATGAATATCGGCACGAGATTGATCGTCGGCGGGATCATCAATGTCGCGATGATGAGCAGAAAGACGGTGGTGCGTCCTCGGAAGCGATATTTCGACAGCGCGAAAGCGGCCATCGAGTTGACCAGAACGGTGAGAATCGTCGCAACCACGGTGATGAACACCGAGTTCCAGAAGTAGAGCATGAAGTTGAAGCGACTGAACAGGGACGTGTAATTCTCTGTCGCGAGCTTGAACTCGCGTGCCGGTGTGCGATCGTCTATCGATATGCTGATGGTCTCGCCGGGCGCCGCGGGATCGACCATCTGCGCTTCCAGCCCGATACGGCGGATTTCGGCAAGCTGCCGGCCGGCATGCTCTCCACCGGTGATATCGAAAAGCGGCAGCGGCGCGTCATGGCCCTCAACCGTTGCGGTGACCGCCGAAAGGGGTAGCAGGCGCGGTGGATATTCGGCGAGCGCAGTTTCCGTCTTGAACGAGGACAGGACGAGCCACAGGACCGGACCGAGCATCAAGAGAAGCCCGACCACCAGATAGCCCCAGCTCAACCAGTCCATCCAATCCATGCGGTATCGCCCGCGCCGCCGTGTCAGAAACCGCTTCATCGACTGTCCCCTTCGGCGCGGCTGCGCGTCAGCCAGAGCTGCCCAAGGGTCAGCACGAAGAGCACGACGGCCATGAGGATCGAAGCGGCGGCGGCAAGTCCGAAGAGACGTGGCTGCGAGGCAAAGCCGGTTTCATAGATATACTGCAGCACGAGCATCGTCGCCGAGCCCGGCCCGCCGCCGGTCAGGACATAGATCTCGTCGAAGGCCTGAACGGCGCGGATGAGCGACAGCACCAGGACGACCACCATTGTCGGCATTAGGAGCGGCATGGTGATGCGCGAGAAGACGCGCCATTTCGACGTGCCATCCATCTCGGCCGCTTCGTACACATGAGCAGGGATTGCCTGCAGGCCGGCCAGGAGGATCAGGACGTAAAAGCCCATATGCGCCCATATCGAGACGAAGACGACCCAGAAGAAGGCCCAGTCGGCGCGCACGAGCCAGTTTACTGGCTCAGCGCCGATTTCCTCCAGACCTGCGTTGAGAACGCCGTAGCGTTGGAGAACCCACTTCCAGATCAGCGCGACCACGACCGGAGACAGGAGGACCGGATAGAAGAATACGCCACGGAAGAAGCCGCGAAGCGGGATATCCCGGTTGAGTATCAGCGCCGTCACGAGCGCAAGGGCCACCATGAAACCCACTTGCAGCAGCACGAACCATCCTGTGTTGTGAACCGCCCGCCAGAAGATGTCGCGCCGGCAGCTGTTTGGGTCGAGGTAGCTTGCACAGTCGAGCAGCGAGGCAAAATTGGCCGTTCCGACGAACGGGCGGTCGGCCAGAAGGATCGCGTCGCTGCCCGTGAGCGCATAGACGAAATTGAGGCCGATGGGCAGAAACGTGAACAGGGCGAAGGCCACAAGGTTCGGCAGCAGGAAGAGCCAGGCGACGCGGCGCATGCCCACGGCGCGCTGCGCCGCGAGCATCGGCCGCTCGAACAGGTTGAACGTGAATGCGTAGAGCGATGCCGCCGCACGCCTGACGATGCCGCTCATGAAGCCTCCAGACGCCCGGCGTTGCCGCTGCCTACTCGGCCGCTTCCACAGCTTCAGCCACGTCCTGGTCGATCCGCTCGAGCGCCGCATCGAGCGCGACCTCGCCGACGATCGCCTGCGTCAGGCGCTCGACCGTGGAATTCATGATGGCGCGGTTGTTGGCGTAGCCCTGGAAGGCATAGGCGACCGGGCTGAAGTCGATGACCGCAGACGAAAAGACCTCCAGCGCGGCGCGCTCCTGGTCGGACGCGTTGGCATAATCGATGCCCTCTTCCTGCAATGTGCGGCTGGCGGGGATATTCTTGGTCGCAGCCATCACGGCTGCCTGCACATCGTCCCTGGCGATGAACTCGAGCAGCTTGCCGACTTCCTCGGGATGCTCGGTGTGATTGAAGCCAACGATGCCTGCGCCGCCCGGAATGCCGGTGCAGCCGACCTCACCACAGGGCGAAGGCACGGCGACCCAATCGAACGCGTCGCCGATGTCGCGCCCGAACCGGGCGATCTGCCAGGAACCGGATAGGTAGAAGACAAGCGAGCCGTTGATGAATTCCTGCGCCGCGTCCTGATAGGTCGCGCCGCCGGCACCGGCCCAAACATCCATCGCCATGGTTCCGTCCTCGTGCCAGGCGACGAATTGTTCGGCAAAGGCCCGGAACCCGTCATCGACAGTGATGGGCGCGCCATCCTCCTGGAATATCTCGGCGCCATAGCTGATCGCCGGCCCCATGAACCGGTGGCCGGAACGGTCCATCGCCATGGCGTAGGGCGACTGGGTCGCCTCGGCGACCTGGCGGCTTGCCTCCGCCCATTCTTCCCATGTTGCACCTTCTCCCGGCATCTCGACGCCTGCCTGGTCGAAAAGGGTCTTGTTGACGAACGGCCCGGTCGCGGTCAGTTGGTCGACCACCACGTAGATGCCATCTTCCGCGTTGCCGCCGACACGCGCCCAATCGAGCGACGCGCCGAAGCGATCCTCGATCGATTCCGGATCCTCGACATAGTCTCGAACGTTCAGCATGTATTCGGCAAGGCCGCCGAAATCCGTGACCCGTGCCAGATCGGGACCGTCTCCGCTGGCCAGATTGACCGGCAGGCTTTCCAGGATCGACTGATACGGCACCACCTCTACGGCGACGGTGATGTCGGGATTTTCCTCTTCGAACTGCTTCAACTGCTCGGCCCAGACGTCGCATTCGACGCCGTCCTGGTAGCAGCTGAAACGCAATTCGGCACCACTTGCCGCCGAAGCGGCGACCATCGCGCCAAGGGCCACGCCGAGGGTGAGCCGAGTGTTGGTCATGAATGATCCTCCCGTTCCGTCATGTGATGGGCATGCTAGAGACTTTCCGTTTCATACGGAAGACAAGCGGCCCGCGTCCATAACCTGCGATCGAAATGCACCGATCCCGACAATCTTAT
Organism: Neopararhizobium haloflavum; assembly: GCF_002750855.1. GTDB lineage: Bacteria > Pseudomonadota > Alphaproteobacteria > Rhizobiales > Rhizobiaceae > Georhizobium > Georhizobium haloflavum. The sequence continues at coordinate 288,471 of NZ_NWUC01000004.1, forward strand.
CAATCCGTTTAAGCGCGAATTCAGCGCCATCCATTATCTGATCAAGATCGCCTAATATGTAGCGGGTGCATTCATGAGGAATGTTTTACGCGGGGCGTGGCCGGCTATGATGCGCCGGCTCGACCCGATGCGGCTGCGCGAGGACCGACGCGGCAATTTTGCGGTGCTCGGCGCAATCGTGATGGTTCCGGTCGTCGGTGCCGTCGGGCTTGCGGCTGACTATAGTGAAATCCTTCGGACCAGGTCGCACATCGCCGAGGCGCTGGACGCCGCAGCGTTCGTCGCAGCTGATGGCTATGCGAAGAAGCGCTCGGGCGCTGCGATCACGCAGGATTCGGCGGCTGTCTTTCGCGCCAACCTCGACGAAAACGGGGTCAGCGAAACCGTCGTGTACACCTATGACGGGTTCTTCACCGGAGAAGACGCCAACTTCATCCGTGTGCGCGCGCAAACGCAGGTCCAGCCGCGCTTCATGCCGGTTCTTTGGGCCATGCTCGACAAGAACGGTCTCAGCCAGGGCGGCAGCGGAGAAGATGGCGAGGAGGGCAACGACCGTAGCGGCAGTGGCGGCGGCATCGACCTCGGACTCAAGAGTGAGGTCGCCGTCGCAACCTCGACCGTGGAACTGGCGTTGGTACTGGACAATTCCGGATCGATGGATGGCAACAAGCTGAAGGCCCTCAAATCGGCGGCGAGCAAGCTGGTGGAAGACCTTCACGGCGCCGTCGCGCCGAATTCGGAGCCAAATGCCGTCCAGTTTGCCATCGTGCCGTTCGCCGGGGCCGTCAATGTCGGGCCAGGCAACAAGAGTGCCAGCTGGATGGATACTGCCGGCAAGTCATCCATCCATCACGAGAACTTCGATTGGACGACGCTCTCCGGCGCCAGCAAGCAGAACGGCGTATGGAAGAAGAACGGCAAGGTGCTCAACCGCTTCTGGCTGTTCGACGAGGTCAGCGTCGATTGGGGCGGCTGCGTCGAGGCCCGTCCTTATCCCCTCAACGTCGACGACACCGCCCCCTCGGCGGGCAACCCCGACAGCTATTTCGTGCCGATGTTCGCGCCGGATACGCCGACGCGGTACAAGCGCGACGGCAAATGGGAGAGCTGGTATACAAACAGCTATATAGAGGACGATTTCCTTGGCAGATCGTCTGCCTCCAACCAAGATTCGTCCTACCACGGCGCCGCTCAACATGCCCGTCAGAGCTGGATGAGAAAGTATGAACAGACTGGTCGGGTCTCCAACCAACCGATCAGTGTCGGTCCCAACTATGCATGCACTTCCATACCGATCATGCCGCTGACTGCGTCCCGGCGTGACGCGCTCGAGCATCTGGACGACATGCGTGCGGAAGGTGCAACCAGCATCGCCGAAGGTGCGGCCTGGGGGCTCAGGACGCTGTCGCCCGGCGAGCCGTTCACCGGCGGGCGCGCCTATGGAAGCGAGCGCAACATCAAAGCCATGGTCGTCATGAGCGACGGCGAGAACACCTATTACACCGACAACAACCGCAACGAGTCCACCTACGGACCCTACGGCTTTTCCGCCAATGGCCGGATCTTCGACGGCACCGACTATCATCGAAGCAGCGATTTCAGCCGCGCGATGGACTCCCATCTCCTCAAGGTCTGCGAGGCGGCAAAGGCGAAGAGCATCATGGTGTTCACCATCGCCTTCGATGTCGACAACCGCTCGCCCGTCAAGGCGCTGCTGGAGCGCTGTGCATCGCTCGACCGGGACGGAAAGCCGAACTACTACAACGCAACGAGCAACAAGGAACTGGAAACCGCATTCGGCATGATCGGTTCGAAGGTTTCCGGCGTCCGGCTCTACCGCTGACGCGGGCCATCTGACTGCAAACGGCCCGCCCTTCGGCGGGCCGTTTGTGTTGGGCAGAGCCGATCGCGAAGGCTCCGAATGGCGAACTCGACTATTGCGCTGCGGGCCGGGAACCCCTAAAGACGTCAAAAGTTGACTATAAAAAGATACTTTAGGGACCGGCCATGGAATTCTCGATACCCCGCCTCGCCCGTTGCGGCGCGGCTACCTTGTTGACGCTTTCGATCTTGTCGGCGAGCGCGCTCGCACAGGACGCGGGCGAAACCGACGGGGCGCTTTCGCTCGAGCTCAACACGTTGCAGGAGACGGACACCGGCTGTCTCTTCACCTTCGTTGCTGAGAACGGCCTGGAAGCCAGCCTGGAAAAGGCGGCCTATGAGGTGGTTCTGTTCAATGGCGAAGGGCTGGTCGAGCGCATGACTGTCCTGGATTTCCAGGATCTGCCCGCGGAGCGCACGCGGGTGCGTCAGTTCAATCTCTCCGACACAAGCTGCGGCGATGTCTCTCGCGTCCTGATCAACGACGTGTCGACCTGTTCGGGCGACGGCGTCGAGCCCGCGACGTGCATGGACAGGCTTTCCGTCTCCAGCCAGTCCGACGTCGAATTCGCAAACTGAGGATTCCAGCGTGATCGACAATCTCATCGAAATCGTCCAGTCCTTCATCGATCTCGGCGGCTGGGTCGTGGCGGTGCTTCTCGGGCTCTCGGTCTTCGCGCTCGCCGTCATCCTTCTCAAATTCATGCAGTTCGCACGCGAACGGGTCGGATCGCACGGCCGGCCGCGTGAGGCGCTTCGCTTGTGGTCGCAGCGCGACTACAAGGGTGCCGAGCAACTGGTTTCCAACGACAGGTCGCTCGTATCGGAGACGCTGAGCACCGCGATCCGGCTTTCCGGCCGACGCGCCACGTCGAAGGCAGCGATCGAGGAGGAAGTGGCGCGCATCGCCGTTGGCCGCCTCCACCATCTTCAACGCGGTTTCCGCGCGCTCGACGCCGTCGCGCAAATCGCGCCGCTGCTCGGGCTTTTCGGAACGGTGCTCGGCATGATCGAGGCATTTCAGGCGCTTCAGGGCGCGGGCAACGCCGTCGATCCGTCGATCCTGGCCGGCGGTATCTGGGTGGCTCTGTTGACCACGGCCGTCGGACTTGCCGTCGCCATGCCCGTATCGCTCGTCCTGACCTGGTTCGAATCGCGGGTGGAGAACGAGCGTGTCGCCGTCGAGACATTGACCGGTGCGTTTCTCTCGTCGCGATCCCTCGGCACTGTCGAGGATCATCCTGAGACGCACCACGATTTCGCCGCGACGATCGATGAGAGGAGCGCCGCTTACTGATGCGTATCAATGCGGCCGTTCGACGCCGGCAGCGCCTGTCGCTGACTTCGCTGATCGACGTGATCTTCCTGCTGCTGCTGTTCTTCATGCTGTCGTCGACCTTCACCCGGTTTGCGGAGGTGGAGCTTGCCGGCGGCCAGGGCGGCACCGGAACGTCCGGACAGCCCGACATCCTGATCCGGCTCGACGGCGAGGCGTGGACGGTCAACGGTGAAACCGTCGAACCCGAAGGCGCCATCGCGCAATTACAGGGTCTGGAGGCGGCGGGCGCTGAAAGCGCGGTGCTGCTCGTTCGCGGCGAGGCCACGTCGCAGCAGCTCGTCACGGCTGTCGAACAGATCCGCCGCGATACGACACTGACATTGAACGTGGCGCGGTGAGGATGGCGACGTGACGCTGAAGCTTCCACAACAAAAGCCGAGACGGGCGATGGAAAACACCATCGCGCTCATCAATATCGTCTTTCTGATGCTCATCTTCTTCCTCGTCGCTGGTACGCTGGCGCCGCCGCTCGACAGTTCCGTCACGATGATCGAGACGGAGAATGCGGAGCAGGCCGAGCCGCCCGACGCCCTGGCCGTGACCGCTGAGGGCGCGTTTCGTTATCGCGGTGCGGAAACCAGCCTCGAGCGCTTCCTGTCGGAGAATGAAGATCTGACGGGCCAGACGACCATGCGCCTTGTCGTCGATCGCGCCCTGCCCGCCGACATGCTGGTCGCGATCACGGGACGGCTGCGCGAGGCCGGGTTTGAAAGCGTGAGCGTGGTGACCGAGAGGGCCGCCCAATGACCAAACGGATCGATCCGTTGAGCGCCGAAGCGCTCGCCGTTCCCATCCCGCTCGATTTCGCCCCAACGCTGACGCAGAAGACCCTCACCGAAACGTTGGCAGCGGCGCACGACAAAGCGCCCATCACCGCCCGCCAATCGGACGAGGCGACCGGGATCATCGCGCGCGGCGCGGCCGGCATGCGCCGCCACCCTGCCTTATGGGTCGTTGCGGCCGTCGGTTCTTTGGCGATCCATCTGGCGGTGAGCTACTATTTCATAGAACCGCCGGAGCCGGTCCTGATCTCGGGCGGGGAGGCAACCCCCGTCTCGGTTCTCGGCAATGCGTTCGAAGACATGCAGTCGGCAGGCGAAGCGGTAGACGAGCCAACCGTCACGCGACCGGTCGAGCCAGTCAACCCGACCACGCCAGACACTCCGAGTCCCACGGAAGCAACAACCGCGGAGACACCTGACGCGGTGGCGCCAAACGAGACGCCGACGAATGAGCCTCTCGCCGAACCGTCTGTCGCGGCGCCAGCCGATACCGAAGCTCTCGAACCAGCGTCGCCCAATGGCGTTGTCATCGCCGAGCCGCCAGTGACGGCACCGACGCCGCCGCCGGAGGAGCAGGCGGCCGAGAGCCCGCCGGTGACGGCCGAGCCTCCTGAGCCTGCGGTCGAGGAGCCGGTTCAGAGCGCCGAAGCCGTCGAACCCTTGCCAGACCCGATCGTCGACGCCCCCATCCCGACACCGCGGCCGGAATATACGCCTCCCCCGCCTCCGCAAAGAGCCGAGCCACAGCCGGCGCCGCAGCCCCAACGCCAGCAGGCACAGGGTGAGCGGGGCAATCAGGCTGTCAATCAAAGTGCTGGCACGGCATCCGGGCAGACCCAGCAAGGAGCGGCAGCGCAACAGGCACAAGCGGCCGCGCGTGCACAGGCGCAGGCAGAACAGAACGCCGCCATTTCCAACTATCAGGGACAGGTCAGGTCGCGACTGCTGCGGGCGCTTCGCTATCCATCGGCCGCGCGCCGCGACCGGCTGTCAGGTCAGGTCCAGGTAACCTTCACGGTTTCCGCCAACGGGTCGGTCAGTGGCATCGCCGTAACGGGCAGTTCTGGTTCGCCGGTCCTCGATCAGGCTGCCGTTCAGACTGTCCAGCGCGCAGCACCCTTCCCCGCGATACCGGCCGCAGCAGGCCGCAACTCGTGGCGGTTCAACGCCCCCCTCGCGTTCAATCCCTGATCGGAAGGCAGCCGCACGCATATCTTTCCGCAAGGAGCGCAAGTCTGGTATAAGACGTAAACGAGCGGCCAGCCGCCCGACAGCCGGGTTGCTGACTGCACTCATATGGCGATAAACGAGAACCATGAGTCTGCCGCAAGTCACTCCACCAGACCGCATCGAGGATTTCAACGCGCTCGCCGATCAGGCGCGTCGGGCCAGCGACCTTCTCAAGGCGCTGTCCCACGAGAGCCGTCTGCTCATCCTGTGCCTGCTTGTCGAGGGGGAAAAATCGGTTTCCGAGCTGGAAGAGATCATGACGATGCCGCAGGCAGCGGTATCGCAGCAGCTCGCACGCCTGCGCTTTGACCGCCTCGTCGCGACCCGGCGGGAGGGCCGCATCATCTATTACTCCATCGCAAGTCCGGAAGCTGCACGTGTCATCGAGACGTTGCATGCGATCTATTGCGAGCCGGCGCGCGGCAGCAAATGACGGCGTTCGACGATGCGGGAGACATTGCCCGCGCGGAACGGTCTTGCCGCCGCGACGAAACGGGCTAACTGTGGACTGCCTCGATCCGGCGACGCCCAATCACCATCCTTTTTGAGACACTTGGACTGAAAGACACTTTCACCATGGACAAACCGACCTACCGCTATTTTACCTGGGCGTTCATCACGACAGTCGTCGGTCTGGCGCTCGGCGCCTGGGTCGGCTGGGAATATACCGGCACGATTTCCGGCACAGCTTCCATCTTCTTCATCTGCGCGGTGCTGGCCGTGCTGGAAATCTCGTTGTCCTTCGACAACGCGATCGTCAATGCCAACAAGCTGAAGGAAATGACGCCGGTCTGGCAGCGTCGCTTTCTGACCTGGGGCATTCTCATCGCCGTCTTCGGCATGCGCATCATCTTCCCCCTGGTGATCGTGGCGGTCGCGGCCTGGATCGGACCCATAGCCGCAGTCCAGCTGGCGATTTCAGAACCGGCCGAATATTCCCGCATCATGAGCGAGGCGCATCTGTCGATCGCAGCGTTCGGCGGCACCTTCCTGATGATGGTCGGGCTCACCTATTTCTTCGATGAACACAAGGATATCCACTGGGTTCACGCGATCGAGTCGCGGGTTTCCGAATATGCCAGCATCAAGGGCATCGAAATCGCGTTCGTTCTGCTGCTGATGCTCATCTTCTCGTCCTTTCTCACTGCCGAGGAGACGACAACCTTCGTGTTCTCCGCGATCTACGGGCTCCTGACGTTTCTGCTCGTCGACGTGTTGGGCAACGTACTCGACAAGAAGCAGCAGGCCCTTTCCGGGGCCGCCAAGGGCGGTTTCGGCGCCTTCGTCTATCTGGAAGTTCTCGATGCGAGCTTCTCTTTCGACGGCGTGATCGGCGCTTTCGCGCTGACGCAGAACCTATTCGTCATCGCCATCGGCCTCGGCATCGGCGCGATGTACGTGCGCTCAATGACCATCATGCTCGTGGAAAAAGGGACGCTCGCACAGTACCGCTACCTGGAGCATGGGGCGTTCTATGCGATCCTGATCCTGTCGGTGATCATGTATGCGCAGTCGCTCGTGCATGTGCCGGAAGTGATCACCGGGCTTGGCGGCGCCTCGCTCATCGGCCTCGCCCTGTGGTCGTCGATCCGCTACAACCGCCGCCACGGCGTTGAAGCGAGCGACGCCGAACCGGCGCATCAACCCGGCTGAACGCCGTCACGGAAATGCTCGAATGAGCGTCAACGAGATGGCACTCCGGTGGTCTGGCGGCGATGAAGATTATTGGGCCGCCTTGCTTGCCGCGTCGGTGCAGGGGCCGGTTCTGACATAGCCGCTGACATGTTCGGACAGGATTGCCGCGCATGCCGCCTCGTCGTTGCACTCGGCCGCGGCAGCCAGACGGTCGAGAACGCTCTTGAGCGTTTCCCAGGCAAGGAATTTTTCGTGTGCCTTGAGAATGCTCGGATTGGCGGTCGGTAGCGGGTTCTCGCCGATCAGCAGCTCTTCGTAGAGCTTTTCGCCGGGCCGCAATCCGATGGTGGAGATCTCGATGTCCCCACCCGGATTGTCGTCCGTGCGTTCCGTGCGGCCCGACAGACGGATCATCCGGCGAGCGAGATTGATGATCTTGACCGGTTCGCCCATATCGAGCACGAAGACCTCGCCGCCGGTGGCCATCTGTCCGGCCTGCAGGACAAGGCTGACGGCTTCCGGAATAGTCATGAAGTAACGCGTGACATCCGGATCGGTCACCGTGATCGGCCCGCCCTCACGGATCTGGCGGCGAAAGAGCGGAACGACGGAACCGCTGCTGTCGAGCACGTTGCCGAAGCGGACCATGGAGAAGACCGTGCCGCCCGTCCCCGTCGTCTCGTCGGCCAGGGCTTGGACCGTCATCTCCGCCATGCGCTTTGTCGCGCCCATGACATTGGTAGGACGAACCGCCTTGTCGGTTGAAATCAGCACGAAGCGGCCGACGCCATTTGCGCGCGCCACGTCAGCGGTGTTCATCGTGCCGATTATGTTGTTGGTCACACCTTCCAGCGGATCGTTCTCGATCAACGGGACATGCTTGTAGGCGGCGGCGTGATAAAGGGCGTCGGGCCGATGCAGCCGGACGATATCGTCCATGCGGCTTCGGTCGCGCACGCTGGCAAGGTGCGCCGTGACGGCGGATGCCAACTCATTGCGAGTGATGAGCTCGCTGATTTCGGCATGGATGCGATAGAGGCCGAACTCGTTATGGTCGACCATCACCAGATGATCGATGCCGGTGGCCAGCAACTGCCGGCAAAGCTCGCTGCCGATGCTGCCGCCAGCGCCGGTCACCAGTACGGTGCGCAGACCCATCGTCCGCGCATCGATCGGCTCTGCGAGCGGTTGCCGCTCCAGCAGTTCGTCGATCCGCAGGTCTTCCATATCCGAAAAGGTCGCCTGCCCGATCGCCAGTTTGGAGAATTCGGGAATTGAGCGAACGCGGATATTGAAAGGCTCCAGGCTCGCGACAATGGCGCGCCGCCGCGCAAGTGGTGCGCCGGGCAGCGCCAGCAGGATGTCGGTGACACCATGGCGTTCGATCAGACGCGGGATGTCGGACGGCGCGTGGACCTTCAGGCCGTTCAGCCGCTTGCCCTGCTTGGCGGCATCGTCATCGAGAAAACCGACGATGAGGCTCTGGCCGGACATGGTCAGCGAGCTCGCGGCCTGCGCACCGGCGTTGCCGGCGCCGTATATCATCGTGGGCCGACGAGCGGTTTCGACCAGATTGAGATGCTTGAGCAGCAATTGAGACGCCACGATACGGCTGAAGGATACAAAGCCCCAGAAGAGCAGCGGCTGCATGATGCCGAGCGAACGCGGGACGCCCGGTAACCTCAACGCAACGAGCAGCGAAAACAGAATCAGACCGTAAAGACACACGGCCTGCGCGACTGCACGCAGGCTCGCGATGCCGGAATATCGAAATATCGCCCGGTAGAGGCCGAACCGAATGAAGATCGGCACGAACAGCACCGCCGTGATCCCATAAACGGCAAGCTGCTCGCCATTATAGGGATAGTGGTACCGCTCCAGGCGTAGCGAATAGGCCAGCCATGTCGCGATCAGCGCCAGCGCCATGTCGACGGCGAGGACGACGAACTGCTTCTGCAGTTGCGACATCGCGAGCAGACGATCAATGAGACGCATCGGTCTCTTCATGGCGCGCATTGTCCGAGTGATCCTGCTGTTTCTGGCTGTCCGGCCTGCCCGCGCCGAACCAGACGGCCAGCGCGATCAGGGGCGCATATGCCGCAAGTAAAGCGAAAGGTCCAGCGAGGAAGCCATCAACAACGGCCCAGGCCAGCGGTAATAACCAGACAATATTTATCACGGCGACAGAGAGCGTGACAGGTAGATGACCGGCGAAACGACGCGCGGCGATCTGATATGTGTGCGTGCGATGGGCAATATGGGGCGCGTGCCCCTGTGCCAAACGGGCCAACAGCGTATAGGTCGCGTCGACGATGAAAGCCCCGCACAGGATCAGCATCGCCCAGAACATGGCCGGGTTCAGCGCCGACCAGCCGAGCGCAAGGACGGCGACGGCGAGGCCGACAAAACCGCTGCCGACATCGCCCATGAAAATGCGCGCCCTCGGCAGATTCCAGATGAGAAAGCCGGTTGCGGCGGCTGCCAGCGCCACGCCGGGCAAGGCGGCCCCCGCATTGGTTCGCATCATCAGAAGCAGCGCCGCGCAAAGGCTCACAGTAACCACTTCCACGCCTGCAATTCCGTCGATCCCATCCATGAAGTTGAACAAATTGAGCATCCAGACAACGGCGATCCATGCCAGGACATCTCCCGGCAGACCGAGATCGACCGGCTGGCCGCCGAAAGAGACCGGCGGCATGCCGCCGATCGCATAGAGCGCGATGCCGGCGCCTACGAAATGGAGAACAAGACGGGGCGCCGCATCGAGTGAGCGCATATCGTCGACCAGTCCCGTTGCGGCAATGATCCCACCACCGGCGATCAGCGCAAACGCCAGCGGCCAGCCGATCGTGCCCTCGCCCGCCAGCAGGCTCAGGGCCGCGAGGAAGGTGACGACGATCGCCGCGCCGCCCCCGCGCGGCACGGGCCGGCTATGGGAGGAGCGCGCGTTGGGTCGGTCGATCAGGCCGGAACGCTGGCTGACGCGACGCACCAATCCCGTCAGGATGGCGGAAGCGACAAGCACCGAGGCAAAAAGCCAGAGGTGCTGCATCATCGCTTCCTTTCGAAAAAGTCGTTCGCCATGGCCGCGATCCCCGCGTCCGTGGAATGGGGGGGCCGCCAGTCGAGTTCGCTGCACGTTTGTGAGATGTCGACCCGCAGCGAGTCAAGGAGTCGCGCCGCGGCGGCACGTCTGCCCGTCATCATTGCTGCCGCGCGCAGCAGCGGCGCCGGTACCGGGACGAGACGCGCCGGCCGGTCCATCGCGGCGGCGACGCGGCGCAGAAGCTCGGGCGTCGATACATCGTGACCGTCGCCGGCCATCAGCACCTTGTCGGGAACCTGCCGGCAGGTGATCGCAGCAAGGGCAAGATCGGCCAGATTGTCACGCGAGACCAGGCTGCGACGATTGTCGATTGCGCCGAGCGGCAGCGGTATTCCGCGTGCGATCCAGCCCATCATGGCATCGAGGTTGCCGCGCACCCCAGCGCCATAGACCAGAGGCGGGCGAACCACGACCGCCTGCATTCCGGTTCGCGCCGCGATCTCCCTCAGCCCCTGCTCGGCCTCCCATTTGGACACCGCATAGGGATCGAGCGGTCGGGGAGCGTCATCCGGGCCGAATGCCGCATCCTTCTCTGTTCGTTCGCCATTGACCTTTATCGTGCTGATGAAAAGGAAGCGCGAGACCCCCGCGCGAGCGGCCTGCAGGGCGATGGCCAGCGTGCCATCACGGTTGACCTGGCGATGGGCCTCTTCGGCCTCTGCCGCCGTTTCACCGAGGCGATGGACGCGTGCCGCGCAGTGCACGACGAGATCGATACCGTGAAGAGCCGTCGTCCAGTCCGCCGTTGGTCCGAGATGCGGCGCCAGTCGCTGGTCCGTGTCCACCGGGAAGGTCGGAACCGGCTTTCGCACCGCAGCCACCGCCTGGAGATGCTCCACCTCGGCGATCCGGGCGATCACGGCACGGCCGACGAATCCGCTCGCCCCGGTGACGAGAACACGGTGCGCGGACGAGCCACTCATGGTGTGGCAACCCCGCGCTCACCGTCCCTCCCGGCAAGAAGGCCGCGGTAGAGCTCTGCATAAGCCGTCGCCATGCGCTTGGCGGTGAAGACCGCTTCATAGCGAGCCCGTGCCGCTTTGCCAAAGGCTTCGACCGCGTCGCCGTCGGTTGCCAGACGCTGCATCGCGGCGGCGAAGGCCTCGGGATCGTTCGGCGGGACGACGAGACCAGTTTCGCCATCGCGATTGATATAGCTGGTGCCGGTGCCGATCTCGCAGGAGATCATCGGCTTTGCGAACATCGCCGCCTCGACGAGCGACAGGCCGAAGGCCTCCGAGCGCAGGTGCGAGGGAAACGCGAATGCCCGGCATAGTGCCAGAAGCGCAACCTTGTCCGCATCATCGAGCGCGCCGAGAAAATGCACGTTTTCAAGGCCAGCGGCCTGGCGCTTGAGGTCATCTTCCATCGGTCCCGACCCGACGATCACGACCGGCAGACCTGAAAGGCGCGCAGCCTCGATGAGGACGTGGAGGCCCTTGTAGTAGCGCAGCACGCCCGTGAACAGAAAGAACCCCGCCGGCAGCGCCGCTCTCCAATGAGCAAGCCGCTCGTCGGACGGTGCCGGATAGTCAGCTTCGGCCAGGCCGTTCTCGATGATCGTCACCTTGTCCTTGAAGGGGCGGAGGTCCGCGCTGGTCCGCAGATAGTTCGGTGATGCGCAAACGATCGAATCGACGTTTCCGAGAAACCGCCGCATCAGCGGGCGGTAAAGGGCCATCAGACGCTTCTGCTTCACGATATCGGACTGGTATGTGACCACGGTCGGCTTGCCGTGGCGGGCGAGGAAATGGGCCACATCCATGTAGGGCCACGGAAAATGATAGTGGACGATGTCTGCTAAGCGGGCGCGTTCGGCGAAGAGCTTCCACGCGGTCAGTGACAAACCCGTCGACGCGATATCGGCTGTCAGCGGGGCCTTGAGAGCGAGGTGTCCGTCAAACTCGACGGTTCTTTCCCGCGGGTTTCTGCTCAGCGAAAGGACCTCCGAAGACACGCCGTGCGCCGCGGTTCCCTTGACGATCGCGTGGATCGCACGCTCCATGCCGCCGAAGCTGTCGGGCCAATAGGTCTTGAAGAAGTGGAGAACATGCATGTCGGTCAGCGCGCCCTGGCGAATTGCGAGGCGCCACGCATAGGTAAAATGGCTGGCCTATGCCAGTGCGTGGCGTTTAAAGAGGGATGATGCGCGGCAGACAACCGGGCGGCCAGCAGGAAGGGCGATAGCAGCGGCACATGCAATCCAAGAACGTCTCCTATATCCCGCGCCTCGACCATCTGAGGCTTCTGGCGGCGCTGCTGGTGGTCTGTTTCCACTTCTTCCACTTCTATCTCGGCGGCTGGCAGCCCCTGCCGCAATGGTTCTTCCTGGCTCCGGTCACCGAGGGGCATACCGGCGTCGCGCTGTTCTTCGTGCTATCCGGCTTCATCTTCATGACGATCGCCCTCGGCGGTGAAACCATCGCCTATCGCCGCTTCATGGCCAATCGCGTCCTCAGGATCGCGCCGCTGTTCCTGACCATCTTCGTCCTAGCCATCTCGATCAATCGCGACGGTTTCGAGGCGGCGGACATCTTCTACGTCCTGTTCACCAATATCGGCAGCCCGCCCACCTCGGCCCATTTCGCAACCGGCGCCGCGTGGAGCATCTCGATCGAATTCACCTTCTATCTGATCTTCCCCTTCCTCGCCCTCTTCGTGCGCTCGGAGGGTGCGGCCTACATCCTGCGGCTGCTGGCGATCCTCGCCGTCGTGAAGCTTGGGGCCTATCTCGCGACGCCGAACAGCACACATATGCTCTATTCGACCCTCGTCGGACGTCTCGATCAGTTCCTTATCGGCATGCTGGCCGCCCTCCTCTACCGCCGCCACGGTCAGTGGATCGCCGATCGCGGTATGGTCGGCCTCATCCTCGCCACGGCCGCTGCCTGGACCGCGCTGATGGTGCAGGCCCGCTTCGCCAGCTTTTTTTCCGATCAGCCGAAACAGCTCTTCTGGATCTGGTGGAGCATGGCCGAGGCGAGTGTCTGGGCCGGATTTACCGTCTTCTATCTGGCCATTGGCCTCAAGCTGCCGACCCGGATCGACCAGTGGCTGGCGACGGCCGGGCAATGGAGCTTCTCCATCTATATGTGGCATGGCCTCATCATCTTTGGCTTTCACAGGCTGCTGGTCGGCGACCTGCCGGCAGGCTTCGTTGCGTCCCTCGTTCAGTTCCCGCTGGTTCTGGCCGCCATACTCGCCTTTTCCTGGCTTTCCTACGTCACCATCGAAAAGCCATTTCTCGACCTCAGGCGCCGCTATGTCGCAAAGACCGCGAACGCTGCGCCTCAAGCCGCGTGAAACCCGCTCCACTTCGCTTTTGACAGGACCATTTGCATCGTGCCACTTCAGTGCCATTTTCGTCGACGAGGAGATGCGCTCCTTGCGGGCGGGGTGAACCATCCCGCACCTTTCCTCAATGATCGTCCGTCCACGTCTCAGGCCGAGTGACACCATGCAAGCCATGCTGAAAGGCGTCTGGCGCTACCGCGCCTTCGTTGTCTCCTCCGTCGCGGCGGAGTTGAACAACCGCGTCAATCGCAGCCGCCTGGGCATTCTTTGGCTGGTGATATCGCCGCTCGTGCAGGTTGCGATCTTCGCCCTCATCCTTTCGGCCATCATGCGCGGCCGCATTCCGGGCATCGACAACCAGTTCGCCTACGCGATCTACCTGATGGCCGGCTTCCTGCCTTGGTATCTCTTCACCGAGATCGTCACGCGCTGTTCGACGATGTTCATCGAGAACGCCAATGCGATGAAGAAGATCGTATTCCCCAAGGTGACGCTGCCTGTCGTCATCGCCGCGATCGCAATCATCAACAATCTGATCTTCTTTCTTGCCGTAACCCTCGTCTATCTGGCGCTCGGCCATGGGCTGTCGCTGGCGACGCTCTGGCTGCCACTGCTCATCCTGGTCAACACCGGCCTTGCGACAGGTCTCGGCGTCATCCTCGGCACGCTCAACGTCTTCATCCGCGACGTCGGGCAGATGGTGCCGATCTTCATCCAGTTCGGGTTCTGGTTCACGCCGATCGTCTATACGGCCAACATCATTCCAGAGGCCTATCGCGGCGCGCTTTATCTCAATCCGATCTACTGGATCGTGGCGGTGCACCGGGACGTCCTGGTGTTCAAGCAGGCGCCCGATCCCCTGACACTTTTCTGTCTTGTCGTGCTGACGCTGATCGTCGGCGCGCTCGGCATGTTCATGTTCAAACGCGCAAGCCCAGAAATGGTGGACGTCCTTTGATCCAGGATCCCGTTCTTCGCGTCGACAGGCTCGGCAAGGCCTTCAAGTCCTATTCGCACGAACTCGGGCGGGTTCTGTCCTGGTTTTCGGCGCGCTATGGCCAGTACGAGGAAAAGTGGATCCTGCGCGACATCAGTTTTGCGATCGAGCCGGGCCAGTCGCTGGCGATCATCGGCCAGAACGGCGCCGGCAAGAGCACGCTCTTGAAGATGATCACCGGGACGCTCCGCGCCAGCGAGGGCCAGGTCCACCTGAAAGGCCAGATCGCAGCGATTCTCGAGCTCGGGATGGGCTTCAATCCAGACCTCACCGGACGGCAGAACGTCTTCCAGGCCGGCGGACTGCTCGGCCACAGCCATCACGCGCTGGAAGGCAAGATGGACGAGATCGAGGCGTTCGCCGAAATCGGCAGCTATTTCGATCAGCCCATGCGCGTATACTCCAGCGGCATGCAGATGCGCGTCGCGTTCGCGCTGGCCACCGCCTTTCGGCCCGACATCCTGATTGTCGATGAAGCGTTGTCCGTCGGCGACGCCTACTTTCAGCAGAAGTGCTTCGACCGGGTGGAGCGTTTCCGCGAAGCCGGCACGGCCTTCATTCTGGTTTCGCACGATCGGGCCGCCATCCTCAATCTGTGCGAGCGGGCGATCCTGCTCGATCGCGGACGCATCGCCAAGGACGGTGCGCCCGACGAGATCATGGATTACTACAACGCCATGATCGGCACGCAGAGCGACGGCGATATCAGCACCGAGCTCGTGCGCGGCCGCGTCGCCACGCGATCGGGAACCTATGAGGCAACCGTCGAGGCGATCGCGCTGCACGATGCCGAAGGCCATCCCATCGAGGTTGCGAGCGTCGGCTCGCAGATGCAGATTCGAGCCACCATCGCGGTGCACGCACCGGTCCAGCGCCTCGTCTTCGGCTACGCCATCAAGAACCGCATGGGTCAGACCCTTTTCGGCATCAACACCCACTATACCGACCAGGAACTGGAGAATCTGTCTGCCGGAGACCGCGTCGACGTGACGGTGTCCTTCCCCCTCAATATCGCGGCGGGCGACTATTCCATCACGACCTCGCTCAGCGAGAAGGAAAACCACGTTTCCAAGAATTACGAATGGTGCGACCTTGCCGCTACCTTCTCGGTGGTCAACACGG
Organism: Neopararhizobium haloflavum; assembly: GCF_002750855.1. Taxonomy (GTDB): domain Bacteria; phylum Pseudomonadota; class Alphaproteobacteria; order Rhizobiales; family Rhizobiaceae; genus Georhizobium; species Georhizobium haloflavum. The sequence goes on from NZ_NWUC01000004.1 coordinate 303,857, forward strand.
CGCGTCAGGTCTTTGACGGGTTGGCCTTCATTCCGCCAACCATCGAGGTCACGCACCGGCCAGCGGACCAAGCTTGATCACTTACGGCAATGGAAAGACGGCAATGGGAACGAGGGTGATCCTGTCAGTCGAAGCGGTGCGGTATCCGCTGACGGGAACCGGGCGCTACGCCTATGAATTGTCGCGGCACTTGCCGCATGTCGGCGGGATCGACGACCTGCGCTACTTCGGCATGGGTGGCTTTCTCGACAGCGCGCCGGAGCCTTCGGATGAGGGAAGCGCGGCAGTCGGCTGGATCAAGCGCACGCTGCAAAAGAGCAACACGGTGGTCGCGCTACGCCAGTCGGCGCTCGACTGGCGACGCCGGCGGGCTCTTCTGGCGCATGACGAACACGTCTTTCACGGACCCAACTACTATCTGCCGCCACGCCAGGGCCCAAATGTCGTGACGATCCACGACCTGTCGATCTTCACAATGCCGGAATGCCACCCGCCGGCACGGGTGCGCTACATGCGCAAGCAGATCCGTCTTTCGCTGAAGCGCGCGACCCATCTGATCACCGACTGCGACTATACGAAAAACGAGACCGCCGCTTATTTCGACTGGCCACAGGATCGGGTGACGGCAATCCCGCTTGCAAGTTCGGACGATTTCCGCCCGAGGGACGAAACACAGACGCGCGACGTTCTTGCCGAACTGGGGCTCGAGCACGAGGGCTACTGCCTTTATGCCGGCACGATCGAGCCGCGCAAGAACGTCATGCGGTTGCTGGACGCTTATGAGGGACTGCCCGCGGCGATCCGCACGCGCTTTCCTCTGGTTCTCGTCGGGCATCGCGGCTGGCAGAGCGAGGCGGCCCACGAGAAGATAGAAAGGGCGGTTCGCGAAGGATGGGCCGTTTATCCCGGCTACGTGCCGAATGCGCATTTGCCGCTGCTTTTCGCCGGCGCACGGCTTTTCGTGCTTCCCTCGCTCTACGAAGGCTTCGGCCTGCCCATTCTGGAAGCGATGGCCTCGGGGACCCCGGTCATCGTGTCACGCAATTCCTCACTGCCCGAGGTCGCCGGGGATGCGGCGCTTTACGTGGAGGCTGAGGATACGGCTGAACTGCGAGAGGCGATCGCGCGCGGCCTCGACGACACGCAATGGCGCAGCGATTCGATCCGCAAGGGGCTGGATCGCGCGGCGCTGTTCAGTTGGCGCCGCTGCGCAACGGAAACGGCCGCCGTCTATGCTCGTGCAGCCCGCGCCTAACCCTTCGGACTATGTCAATTGTTTAACTTTCATCCATTTTAACAAAAGACAATGTCAAAACGGTGCCTTATTCTTGTAGAGATTAGGCAACACAGCACTTTCAAACGCTCTTGATGCTTTCCGTCCGATGCGGAAGCCGTTATAAGATGAAGGGGGATGAGGGATCATGATCGCATTTCGGGGTGCCCGATCAGCAGCTCTTCCAGCCACCCTCTCGTCACACGACGGGAGACGTCGTGCCTGAAACCATACGGATTGGAAAGCGGCTGATCACATGAGTGCTTCGATCTTCTCCTTTGCTCGCGCCCGTCAGAAGACGGCCAATCGCCGGACAAGTGCCGATTGGGGCACACAGGAACTGGCGGAACTCTACAGGGTCCGTGACCGCCTGGTCGAAGCGGGCCTTCATATTTCCCTGCATCGCGGCATTACCGACGAGGGCGAGCCCTGGGCGGTGTTCGAGCGCGACGATACGTATGAACCCATGGTGCACATCGCGCGCATCAACGAGGAAGTGGTCGTCGTCAACAACGCCACCGGGCAGAGCTATCACGGCGTCGATTTCCGAGCGGTCACCGAGCAGATGCTGCAGGATGCGCCGCTCGCCCTTCCCCGCCAGCGCAGCGACAGCAAGGTTGTCATCCATCCGCGCGCCGTCTTCACTGCATTCGTGGCTGCCGCGATCGTCGTGACGGAACTGGCACGCAACGTCGAATCGGCCAAGGCCGCCGAAAACGCTGCAGGCCATACCGACGACGACGCCGCCACGCATCTGCTCAGCCGTCTTTTCGGCCGCGAGAACGGCTCTCAGTCGCAGGGCCTGGCCGGCGGTTTCACCGCGTTTGGCGCCCTCGGGGCAGCGGCCCTGGCGATCGACCTGATGGCAAGCGAACTCGGCGGCAGCGACGCGGCGGGAAGCAACCTGGCGCTTGACGTCGCCACCGTGCCGGAAGCCGGCGACGTGCCCGACGTCGAACGCTCGGCAGCGGCCGAGCGCGGTCAATCCGGCTCCGACCCGTCCCTGGCGCAAGCGCAGGGCACCGGCGTCGTGCTGAGCAACGGCGAGACCTTCGGCAATCTGGCGGCGATGGAGGATATGCAGGCGCGGAACGAGAGCGTCCTTGCCCGCAAGATCGAGCAGCCGGAAGCTGTCGACGACCCGACCGGCCACCACATCCTCGAGAAACAGACCCTCGATCTCGCACTCGATTTCAACGGCGCGCAGAGCGAGGCTCCGGAACAGCTGGAAGCGGCTCCGGCAAAACAGTCCGCCGGCAGTTCTTCGCGATCCGAGACGGCCGAAGCCGGTGCGACCCACAGTTCGGGATCGGGCACCGCGACTGCTTCGGCTTCGAGCACAAGTTCCTCCTCCACCGCCAAGGAGCCGGACGACACCAAGACGGCTTCTTCTTCCTCGCCAAGTTCCGGTCAGGCAAAGCAGCCCACTGCGACCGAGACGGCGGATGCCGACAATGACGGCTCCGAAAGCGTCGACGGCGATGCCGATGATGACGACGGACTGGTGGTCGCCAGTCTCGATTTGTCTGATCTGCTTGGCTCGCGGCGCGATCAGATCGAGATCGGAGATTCGGAGCCTGTCGTATCAGTCGAAAAGCCCGAGACGTCGGATGTCGGAGACACGCCGGATGGTATCGGAGACAAGGACGGCGAAGAAGGCTCGGCGATCGCATTCGTGTCGCACTTCACCACCGAAAACGGTGATGGCAGCAAGCTGAAGGACGACCAGACCGATTACGTCATCCATGATGGCGGCGATGCCTCCTATTGGGGTTTCCGCTTCGATCAGGACAAGTTGATGGTGTCGGACGCACCGGGCTCGATGAAGGTCATGACGGCCGAGTGGATCGACGAGATCTCCATCGTCGACAAAGACGTGCATCTGGTTGGTGTTGATGGGCACTCGATATGGCTGTACGAGGCGGTCATCGCTGCCTAGCGGCGTTCAGATGACGACAACCGCGCAGACGGGCGACTGCGGCGGTTCGACAATCAAGATCAAGCACATCGCCGGGTTCGAAGACCAGAGTTAATGCCAAAAGGGCAGGACATGAAACGCAAAGATGCGGCCGACAACAGCCTGAAGATGCTGACGAATGCCATGCGCCAATGCCGCGGCAACATGATCGCGGTCATCGTTTTCAGCTTCTTCGTCAATCTGCTGGTCTTCGTCGGACCGCTCTATATGTTGCAGATCTACGATCGCGTGCTGGCGAGCCGCAGCGAGGTCACCCTGATCGTTCTGACCGGCCTTGCGATTGGCCTTCTCATGGTCTTCGCGATGCTGGAAATCGTGCGTTCGCGCATTCTGGTGCGCACCGGTGTCATGTTCGATGAACTGCTCGCCGATAACGTCCTTTACACCGCCTTTCGCGGCCACGTCCGCCAGCCCGGACACGCCTACAGCCAGGCGCCGCGCGACGTCGATTCGATCCGCGAGTTCATGACGGGCGCCGGTCTGATCGCCTTTTGCGACGCGCCATGGGTTCCCGTCTTCATCACCGTCTGCTTCCTGATGCACTTCTGGCTCGGGATGGTGGCGCTGGTCGGGGCGATCATAATCTTCATCCTCGCGGTATCGAACGAGTTGATGACGCGCAGCATCCTCAGCCAGGCCTCCGGCGCTTCGGTCGCTGCCAACCAGTACGTTGTGTCGAGCCTCAGAAATGCCGAGACGGTGCATGTGCTCGGCATGTCGAAGGCGCTGATCGGCCGCTGGAACGCGCTGCACCTCGATGCGCTCGGCCTGCAGGCCAAGGCCAGCGACCGCGCCGGCGTGATCATGGGCAGCTTCAAGGCCGTTCGCATGTCGCTGCAGGTGGCCATCCTCGGCGTCGGCGCCTACCTCGTCATCCAGGGCGAAGTCAGCGCCGGCATCATGATCGCCGCCTCCATCATCATGGGCCGGGCCCTCGCTCCGGTCGAAGCGGCCGTCGGCCAGTGGAAGCAGTTCGTCAATGCACGCTCGGCCTATGGGCGCATCAAGCAACTGCTCGAGACCGTGCCGAGCGACAATGAAGAGCGCATGCCCCTGCCCAAGCCCAAGGGCGAACTGACGCTGGAGCGCCTGTTCGTTGCGCCTCCCGGCTCCAACGCACCGACGATCAAGAACATCAACCTCAAGATCGAGGCCGGCGAGGTCGTCGCTGTCGTGGGTGCCTCGGGCGCCGGCAAGACCACGCTTGCGCGTGCCATCGTCGGCGTCTGGCTCCCCGTTTCCGGTTCGGTGCGCATTGACGGCGCCGAACTCAGCCAGTGGCACCCGGAAGATCTCGGCAACCATCTCGGATACCTGCCGCAGGAAGTCGAACTGTTCAACGGAACCGTTGCGGAGAACATCGCCCGGTTCGGCGATGTCGATCCCGACGCCGTGATCCACGCCTCAGCGACGGCCGGCGCGCATGACATGATCCTGAAGCTGCCGGATGGGTATGAGACGAAGCTCGGCGACGGCGGGCGGTCACTCTCCGGCGGCCAGCGCCAACGCATCGCGCTGGCACGGGCGCTTTATGGCGACCCGCGGCTGATCGTGCTCGACGAGCCGAATTCAAGCCTCGACCAGGAAGGCGAGAAGGCGCTGGCCGACGCCATCCTGTGGGCCAAGCGCGAGAATCGCACGGTCATCATCATCAGCCACCGCACGTCGCTGCTTTCGGTGGTCGACAAGGTCGCGGTGCTCGCCGATGGCGCGGTGGCCAAGTTCGATCGTCCGGAAGTCGTACTCGGCTCCCGTACCGGCCAGGCCGCCAATGTGAGCCAGCTTCGCACGCCTCAGGCCAAGGTGATTTCCGCCTCCTGAGCGCCGCATCGATGATTTAGGTTGCCACCCTGCTGTCGCGTCGCGGCGGCAGACGCAACACTGGGAAATAACGGAGAGGCCAGATGGCCGCACAGGAATCACCAAAGCCACCGGCACGCTTCGACCAGAAGAGCGGACCGACAAAGGCTGCCCGGCCGCCGCGCAGCGCCAAGGGCACCGTCCTTGCCGGCGCAGTCATCGTCGGGGTCACCTTTTTCGGCTTTGGAGCATGGGCATCCTACGCGCCGCTCGCCAGCGCCGTCACGGCCTCGGCGTCGGTGGTCTCGGAAGGCCGCACACAGGTCGTTCAGCACCTCGAAGGCGGGATCGTGGCCGAGGTCAATGTCCGCGAAGGCCAGATGGTCGAACGCGGCGAAGTTCTCTTCAGGCTCGACCCCGTTCAGGCAGCTTCCCGCGCGGATCGTTTCCGCAATCAGCTGCATGCACGCCAGGTTCAGGCCGCTCGCCTCAGGGCCGAACGCGACGATCGGGCGGAGATCGATTTTCCCGAGCACATCCTTGAAAGGGAAAGCAGCGACATTCAGGCGATGATCGAGGGTGAACAACGCCTCTTTCTGGAACGGCGTCAGTCCTTCGAAGGGCAGATCGAACTGCTTGAGGCAAAAATCATCCAGTTCAATCTCGAGGTGAACGGGCTCAATGTTCAGGAAGGCTCCAAGCGCGAGCAGATCCGGCTGATCACCGAGGAACTCGACAGCCTCCGTCCGCTTCTGGAAAAGGGCCTCGTGGCGCGTTCCCGCCTGCTTGCTCTGGAGCGTGAAGCGGCCCGTCTCGAAGGCGAAGTCGGCGATATCGAATCACGGCGCGCGCGGGCGAACGAGTCCGCCACCGAGGCGCGGCTGGAGATGGAACAGCTCAAGCAGCAGTTCCGTGAGGAGGTCGTCGCAGAATTGCGCGAGGTCGAAACACAGATCGCCGACCTTGAAGAACAGCTGACGGCGGCCGAGGACGTGATGAGCCGTCTCAACATTCACGCGCCGACGACCGGAGTCGCGCAGAATGTGGCGGTGACGACGCTCGGCGCGGTCATCTCCCCCGGCGAGCCGCTCCTTGAAATCTCGCCGGAACAGGCCGAATTGGTGGTGGCCGCAAGGGTCACGCCGCTCGACGTTCACGACGTCAAGCTCGGCCAGCGCGCCGAGGTTCGTTTCGTCGCGCTCGATGTGCGCAAGTTGCCGTCGATCTTCGGCGAGATTCGCTCGGTATCGGGCGACCGTATCGTCGACCAGTCCAACAATACGGAATATTTCCTGGTTCAGGTCTCCGTTCCACCGGAAGAAATGAAGAAGCTCGGCGACCAGACCGTTCACCCGGGCATGCCGGCCGACATCATCGTACCAACCGGCTCGCGAACCTTCATGGATTACCTGTTGCGCCCGCTTTCAGACGCGATCACCCGCGGCCTGAACGAGGAATGAGAAATGGAAGGACCGGCCAGCGCCGGTCCTTTTCACTTTCAGGGAAGAAAATCGTCAGAAAAGAAGTTCGTCGTCTTCGGCGACCTGCCATGCCGGCTTGGCGCTTTGCTGCGCCCTTGCGGCGGCGAGCTGGTCGCGCAGGCGGATGATCCGGTCGAAGTTTCCGATATTCTGCATCGACAGCAGATGGGCGTAGATCACCGGCATCGCAGCCGACTGCCGCAGTTTCAGAAAATCGGCATCCGATAGTCCGTTGAGTGCTTTCTCGCTGACCCGCTTCAAGCCGCCGACGCGGCGCTCCTCGCCGTCAACCGAAACACTGATCGGCCAGTCTTCGACGATGCCCGTCTCCTTGATGGCCGCGGTCGCCCGCTCCGTCAGTGCACGGTTCTTTTCGCACTGCTTGAGGAATTCCAGTGTTTCGCTGACGCGCTTGCTGGGCCGGCCTTCCTCCTCGAACAGCGTCTCGCCTTCTTCGAACTCGGCGCCCTCGCCGATCAGCCCGCTCTCTTCATCAAAGGCGAGCACGCTCTCGTTGCGCTCCTTTACCGGGACCAGACGAAACGGGTAGCCGCGGAGGATGGATGGAACGTAGCCGCCAAGCCACTGGCCGTCGATCGAGACGAAAAGATTGATGCCCGGTGTCAGCGACGTCACGGCGACCAGAACCAGCCTCTCGTCGCGCTCGATGAAGGCGACAGGCAAGCCCATGGCCGTCTTGGCCAGATCGGCGGCAACCAACGGCACGAAGGTCTCGTTCGCGGCAAAGGTGTAGGACTGAAACCGCTTCCAGCGCGCATTGCGATGATTGCTGTGGCTGAGCGCGACGTATTTGGGCATTGGGCTCCCCTGCGTTCGTTTTGGGCTTGATCCTCGTTATCCGGCGGGCAGACAACCGTCAAACAAGTGGTCTCGTCAGTTCAGCGTGATGGCGCCGGTGTCTGCCGTCAGTGACAGGCGTGCGAGCCAGCCCGTCTCTGGCTGCAGGTTCCATCCCGCGCGATCGGCTTGGCGCGCCATCAGTTCGACGATGCGGTGCAATTCATCCCTGCCCACCGAAAGCCGCGCGAGCGGATGTCCTGCCGACTTCACGGCCAGATGAAATTGGCCCGCCCTCAGCGCGACATCAACGGAATCGACCAGCGGCAGGCGATCCGCAGGCATCGGCCTGTGCTCCGGCTCGCGCTGACTCGCTGACTTGGCGGAAGGCGTGGCAGTCTGCTTGCCCTCCGACAGCGCGCCTTGATGTTCGAAAACGATCATGTCGTCGCGCATCTCGGCTGGCGCGGTCGCAGCGGCGCTGCTCGTCTTCTCAAGCAGAGAGGCGAATGCGTCGATCATCCGGCCGCAGAGCCTTCGTGTCAGCGCGCATTCGCATGTTTCCGTTTTCAGCGGCGCGTCGGCCGAAAGCCCGGGAAGATGCTTGGTGATGACGAAGCGCATGCGGTCCGCCATCTGCTCGTAGCGAATCGAAAGCTGCCATTTGGCTTCCTGAGCATCAAGCGTTGCGGGAACGGCGGGCGGCGGGGTGCTTGTCTGATCGTTCATGCACCGAGCGTTAGCACGGTGCGGCAGCGAGAATAAGGTGGAATGCGGGAGCAAGACCGGCCGTATGAGCACGGCTGAATGGCTCGCTCCCGCCGACACTCACACGTAGAAGATGCCGCCGGCGTATTCCGCCTCGACGTTCACCTTGTTTTCTAGGCTCTCGGAGAAACTCGCGAGCAGGACTTCCCGCGCGGCGCCGTCCTCCATCGCATCCAGCCAATAGTCGAGACCGGCATCGTCGGCCTGTCGCTCAAGCACGTTCTGGTAGAGCAATTCGATGAAATCAGAATTGGCCACGGCCGACCCGTAGACCGCCTGGAATTCATCCGACGCCAGAAAGGCGCGAGACATCGTCACGAGATCGATGTTGCCTTCGTCGAGCTGACGGATCCAATATCCAAGACCGGCATCGTCCGGCGCGCGATCGAAGGCCGCGCCATAGATCCGGTAGCCCTGCCCCGCTGCCCCGTCGATGTCGAAAGCGAGAAATCCATCGGTGAGCTCGACACGGGCCGTGACATCGATATCGATCGTCAGTGCGATGCCCGGCCCGCTCACCGTGACGTCGCCGGTCGCGGCGTTGAACACAGTCTCGACTTCGGCGAAGGACAGGTCGACGGTCTTGAAGCCGACATCGCCGACCACATAGTCCACGCCGTCGACCACCGGATCGACGACACCGTCATCGCCATCGTCGGTGCCGTCCGTCCCATCAAAAAGATAAGCGAATTCTGCTGTTTGGGATAGAGGCGTGTCGTCCGGATAGCCCGCAAGGATCTCGATCGTCGCGTTCAGATCGAAGGCGACGGACCCGGCCGAGAAGAAATCGATCAGGACCTGTTCGGCAAGATCGATCTGGGCATCCAACTCGTCGGTCAATTGACCCTGGTTGTCGATCAGTGTCCGAATTTGGTCAAAGAACGTTGATATCTGATCCGGGCTGAAAGAAATGACACCGCTCGCGGCAAACTGCAGAAAGCCTCTCAGATCACCGACGGTCAATTCTGTCTGGTCCATGTTGTCCCCCTTGAAACAATACCGTTCACATTGAACATTTGTGCTTCCGATAAGCAGCAGAGCGGATGTTTCGTCCATCACCCGGACAGGTGAGGCCGTCGCATTTCCGCACCGATCAGGAGGGTTTGCGATTTGGCGATACGGAAGCTATGTGAGGCCGGCGCCGATGCCTTCGCCTCGGCCGAATGCCGCAGGAACGCCACGTAATGACTGACCGCGACGATCAGGACCATTCCGGTCAAAGCAAGGGCATGGACATCGACGCCATGCTCGCGGAGATCCGCGCCGAGGCGGCCGAACTGGAGCGGCGCAACGCCCGCCCGCAGGACGGATCCGGCGCGGCGGTGGATCATCGCGCTTTCCAGCAAGGAATCCATATTCCGGGCGTCGCCGACACTGATGGCGCCAAGCTTCTGCCTATTGGCGACCGCGCCTATGGCCTGATGGATTTTCAGCGGCTGTCCGACACGCAATTCATCCAGGCCGCCTATCACCTGATTCTGCGTCGCGAGCCCGACCAGACCGGTCATCAAACACTGACGGATGCGCTTCGCGCAGGCACTGCGACGCGCGCCCAGGTCCTCTCCGGTCTGATGCGTTCCCAGGAGGCCGAAAAGCGTCCCGTCGAGATCGCCGGGGTCAAGAAGCGCCGGCTGCTCGATATTGCCGGTCGTGTGCCGGTGATCGGCCGCCTTCTCGCGCCCCTTGTTTCGCTCGTCACGCTGCGCTCAGACATGCTGGCGCTGCGTCAGCGCCTTTCGGCGATGGATGAGCGGCACGGGCATCTCGTCGACCAGGCGAACGAGACGATCTCGGCCATTCGCCGGACGCTGCGCGATTTTGACATGCACGTTGACCGGTCTCTGGCAGGTGTCGATCGCGCCATGCGCGAACACGAAGTTGCGCTCGGCAAGACGGAAGAGAAGAGCGAGAAGGCACTTTCGCTGATCGCGGATGCGACAGCGACCTCCAGCAATGCGGCTTCGGCGGCCCGCGCGGCGCAGACCATGCTTGTCGATCGCAGCCAGCATCTTTCACGCCTCATCGAGGAAGCGCGGCGCGCGCTCCCTGAGACGTCGACGCCGGCACGCCAAACCGTGGAGGTTTTGGACGAGCACAAGCTGGACGAACTCTATCTGGCTTTCGAAAACCGGTTCCGCGGCTCCAGGGAAGAGATAACGGCCCGTGTTCGGCGCTACATTCCGGCGATGAAGACCTTGCCACCGGCCATGGACGGGCTGCCGGTGCTCGACATCGGGTGCGGACGCGGCGAATGGCTGAGTGAGTTGCGCGATGCAGGCGTAGCCGTCCAGGGCGCCGATCTCAATGTCGCCATGGTCGAGGAAGCGCGGGCCAAGGGCCATACGGTCCACCTCGGTGATGCCATCGCGCTGCTCAAGGAGACGCCTGACGCGAGCCTGGCTGGTGTGACCGGCTTTCATATCATCGAGCACATCAGCTACGACCAACTCATCACGCTCTTCGATGAGGCACGGCGGGCGCTTGCGCCGGGCGGCGCGATTCTTTTCGAGACACCGAACCCGGAGTGCCTGACGGTCGGCGCCTACACCTTCTATTTCGATCCGACCCACCGCAATCCCCTGCCCCCGGCCCTGACGCAGTTTCTCGCCGAGGCGCGTGGCTTCGAGCGAGCGCGCATCATTCGTTATGACGACGATCTCGATCTTGAGCGCGAGCCGCGCGGCTTCGATCCGAAAGAAATCAACGACTGGTTCCAGGTCCCGCTCGACTATGCCGTCCTGGCGTTCAAATCATGAATGATGGCGGTCTTCATGCGACGGAGGACGCATGCGCGTAGGGGTGGCCACCGTCTTCACGCCGGATGTCGCGGGCGGCGCGGAGCTTCATGCAGACGGGCTTGTCGACGCCCTGAAGCGCGCCGGGCATCAGGTCCACCGCATCACCGGACCGTTTCATTTCTCGCCGGTCGAGGCGACGCGCTATGCGATGGATGCCTGGGCGAGCCAGGACCACACGCGCTATGGCGGTGGCCAGATCGACCGCATGATCTGCCTGAAATTCCCAACCTATCTGATGTCGCATCCCGACAAGGTGGTCTGGTTGCTGCATCAGCATCGCCCGGCCTATGAGCTTTTTGGCACAGAGTACGGGTTTCCTGCCGGCGATGCACAGGCGGAGGCGTTGCGCACGGCCATCATCGCCGACGACACACGCGCGCTCGGTTCGGCGCAGGCGGTCTTCGCCAATGCCGGACGCGTGGCGGAACGCCTCATGGCCAACAATGGCGTCGCATCCACCCCGCTCTACCACCCGCCAGCCGATGCCGAAGCGTTCCATGTGTCCGATGCCGAGCCCTATATCTTCGTTCCCAGCCGCATCGAGGCCCTGAAGCGCCAGGATCTTCTCATCAGGGCGCTGGCGGAAACGAAATCGCCAGCGGTTGCCCTCATCTCCGGCAACGGCGGACGGCGCGAGACGTGCGAGGCGCTGGCGCACGAACTCGGCATCGCGGAGCGCGTCCGCTTTCTCGGCAACGTGACCCGTCAGGAACTCATAACCCTCTACGCGAAAAGCCTCGGCGTCTTCTTCGGTCCGCTCGACGAGGACTATGGCTACGTCACGCTGGAGGCGATGCTTTCGAGCAAGCCGGTCATCACCTGCCGCGATTCCGGTGGCCCGCTGGAATTCGTCATCGACGGCCAGACCGGATTTGTCACTGATCCGCAGCCGGCGGCGGTCGCCGCGGCCATCGACCGGCTCTACGCCGATCGCCGGAGAGCCGCCCAGCTCGGTCGCAACGGGCGCGATCGCTACGCATCGATGGGAATCAGCTGGGACAACGTCGTGGAAAAATTATTGGCGGCGGGACGCATCCCTGAAGGCATGGGAGACTAGTCGTGCGCATCGCCCTCGTCTCACCGCATCCCATTCCGTTTGGCCTTGGCGGGGCCGAAAACCTGATCTGGGGACTGCAGGACCATATCAACGAAGCCACACCGCACGACTGCGAAATCGTCGGAATGGTTTCTCCGGAGCGCAATCTGGACGATGTTGTCGCGTCCTACGAGGCGTTCACCAAACTCGATGTTTCGCGGTACGACTGCGTCATCACGGGCAAGTATCCGGCCTGGATGATCGATCATCCCAATCACATCGTCTACATGCTGCATCGCCTGCGCGGTCTTTACGATACCTATCCCTTCGCTGCGCCTCAGAGCGGCGATTTCGATGGTGGCGAACCGGCCGTGAGAGACTTCGTGGCGACCCTGCGCGCCATCCGCGCGGCGGGTCCACCCGCAAAGGCCGACATCGCCGCAACCTTCGATCGCTATCGATCATTGCGCCGCTCCGGCGTTAGCGAAGCAGCTTTCGCCTATCCCGGCCCCCTTGCGCGGGAGATCGTACATTTTCTCGATGATTACGGGCTCGACCCGCGCCGTATCCGCCGCTATGCCGCCATCGCCAATACGGTTCGAAAGCGCGCCAGCTATTTTCCGAAGGACGTTCCCGTAGACGTCCTCTATCCGCCCGCCAACGGCAAGGATTTCAAATGCGGTGGGCAGGACTATTTCTTCACCGGCAGCCGGCTAGACGGGCCGAAGCGGGTCGGCCTCATTATCGAGGCGATGAAGCATGTCAGCGCGGACGTCCCGCTTCTGATCGCCGGGACGGGACCTGCCGAAACGGAATTGCGTGCGCTCGCGGGCGATGATCCACGCATCCGCTTCCTCGGCTTCGTGCCCGACAGCAAGATGCCTGGTCTATATGCCGACGCCCTTGCCATACCGTTCGTGCCGTATGACGAAGATTACGGGCTGATCACCATCGAAGCGATGAAAAGCGGCAAGCCGGTCGTCACGACGCGCGATTCGGGTGGCCCTCGGGAGTTCGTCGAGGACGGGCGCACGGGATTTGCCACCGCGGCGGACCCCAAGGCACTCGGCGAGAGACTGCAGTGGCTGGCCGACGAGCCGGCCGCCGCAAGACGCATGGGAGAACAGGCACGCGACCGGGTGGCCGGCATTTCCTGGGATGTGGTCTGCCGAGGCCTCCTCGGCGAGCGAAGGAGCGTGCGCGCCAGACAGCGCAAAGCCGGCAAGATCACCGTCGCCGCAACCTTCCCCGTCTATCCGCCTCGCGGCGGCGGTCAACTCCGCGTCTTCCATCTTTATCGTCACATAGCGCAAGGCCACGATGTCGACCTTGTCACGCTCGCACCCGCCGGCAGCACCTATCAGGAAATCGCCATCGCACCGGGCATGACCGAGATCCGCGTTCCACGTTCGGCACGGCATGCCGCGCACGAGCGCGATCTCACGCTGGCCATGGACCGCATTCCGGTGGGTGACGTCTGTGCTTCGCTGCTGACGGCGCTTACGCCCGATTATCGCGCCGCGCTCGCCTATTCGGCGCATTCCAGCGACGCTGTCATCGTATGCCACCCCTATCTGGTCGAGGAGATCGGCAAGGCCGCTCCGAACAAGCCCCTTTGGTACGAAGCTCAGGACGTCGAGCAGGATCTCAAGGCGGCGGCCTATGCGGGGGCGCCCGCAGGAGCGAAGCTTCTGGAGGAAGTCGTGCGGGTGGAAGCTCTGGCCTGGCGCGAGGCCGACCTCGTCTTTGCCTGCGCACAGCGAGATCTTGACCGACTCGGCGCGCTCTACGGTCCGACACGGGCCGAATTGCTGGAGGTCGCCAACGGGGTCGATCTCGACGACGTCGTGCACACCCCGCCGCAAGACCGTCGCCCCCTTGCCCTTGGCAAGGCGCGCAGCGCGCTCTTCATCGGAAGTTGGCATCCACCGAACATCGATGCGATCGAGCGCATCATCCGCGTGGCTCCCGAATTTTCCGATGTCCTGTTTCTCGTCGCCGGGACGGCATGTGGCCCGTTCACAGGACGCGAGTTGCCAGCAAACGTGGAACTGATGGGCATGGTCGATCACGCCACGCGCGATGCGCTGTTCGCCCGGGCGGATCTAGCGCTGAATCCGATGACGCAGGGATCAGGCACCAACCTGAAGATGCTCGATTATTTCGCGGCGGGCATCCCGGTGATCTCCACGGCCTTCGGCACACGCGGACTGGCGCTTGATCCGGGCCGCCATCTCATCGTGACCCCCGACGACGATTTCTCGGCGGGAATCAGCCGCGCGCTCGACATGCCGCAGTCAGATCTTGCGGCAATGGTCGTCGCGGCGCGTACACTCGTGGAAGATCGCTACTCCTGGGAATCGATCGCCGACGCGTTCATGAAGGCGTGCGACGCCCGCTTCAAGGCCTTTAAGACGCAGGCGTAACCAGCATCGCGTCAAGCACGGCGTCGATTGTCTCGTTGAAGCCGTAGTGCGGCGTCCATCCGAGAAGAGCCTGTGCGCGATCGGCCCGGCCCAGTGCGCGCGGCACTTCCGAGGGCCGCACACGCGCGGGGTCGGTGCGAACCGTGATCGGCATGTCGGCGCGTTCGATCAGCCTGTCGAGAATGGAGCGGACGGGGCGCCCTGTGCCCGATGCGAGGTTGATCGCCTGATCGTCGAAGACGCGCTCGGGGTCGCAGGCCAGAACATAGGCCGCCACCACATCGCGCACGTCGAGGAAGTCGCGCACGGCGTCCAGATTGCCGACGTCGACGAAGGGTTCGCGCTGCCGCTTGATGATCGCCGCGATCTGGCTTGCGAATGCCGGGACGACGTAGGCATCCGACTGGCCCGGCCCGGTGTGGTTGAACGGGCGAAACCGCACCACATCCAGCCCGTCGCGGCGCATCTGGCCAAGCGCCAGATCGGCCGCGGCCTTGGTGGCGGCATAGGCTGTCATCGGTTCCAGCGGCGCTGCCTCGTCGACGATGCCGCCGAAGCGGTTGAAGCTTTCGCCATATGCCTCTGAACTACCGGCAAATATCAGTCTCGCCTTGGGAAGCTCCGCGATCAATGTCCGCGCAATGTTGAGCGTCCCGTCGACATTGACGCGCCATGCGTGACCGGGATCGCGCCTGGCGTCGGCAGGCGCTGCGACCGCCGCGAGATGGATGACGACATCAGGCCGCAGTTCAAGCATTGCGGCCCGCACATCGCCGGCATGGGTGATGTCGAGCGTGCGGCCTTTTTCGCCGGAAGCGCTGAGCGGCAGAAGTTCCACCTCACCCGCATGCACCTTGCCGGCAAAGGCCGACTGGAGCCATTGTCCGACGAAGCCGCCGGCTCCGGTGATTGCGATGCGCCGTGCCCCTTCCATCGGTCAGCGCGTTGGTTTCAGGCGTTCCAGATCCGCATCGACCATCTCGCGTATCATGGTATCGAGTGAGATTGTCGCCTCCCAGCCCAGCTTTTCGCGCGCCTTCGCCGGATCACCAAGGAGGACATCCACTTCTGCCGGGCGGAAGAGGTCCGGGTCGATGACCAGATGATCGTCCATGACAAGGGACGCATGCTCGAAGGCGATGCGGCACATGTCGCGCACAGTGGTGGTGCGACCTGTGGCGATGACGTAGTCGTCAGGCGTTTCCTGCTGCAGCATCAGCCACATGGCCCGTACATAGTCCTTGGAGTGGCCCCAGTCGCGCTTGGCGTCGATGTTTCCGAGCCTCAACTCATCGGCCATGCCGAGCTTGATCCGCGCAACCCCGTCGGTGACCTTGCGCGTCACGAACTCGATGCCCCTGAGCGGCGATTCATGGTTGAAGAGAATGCCGCTCGAGGCATGCATGCCAAAGCTTTCGCGATAGTTGACCGTGATCCAATGGCCATAAAGCTTGGCGACGGCATAGGGCGAGCGCGGATAAAACGGCGTCGCCTCGCTTTGCTCGACCTCCTGGATCAGCCCGTACATTTCCGAGGAGGACGCCTGATAGAAGCGCGCATCGGGGCGCTCGATCCTCAGGGCTTCGAGGACATGCGTCACGCCCATCGCCGTCACCTCCCCGGTGAGGATGGGCTGCTGCCACGATGAGCGCACGAAAGACTGGGCGGCGAGATTGTAGACTTCGTCGGGCTTGACGTCCCGCATGGTGCGGATGAGGCCCGACAGATCCCTCAGATTGCCGTCAACGATGCGGACATCATCCTCGATTCCCAGCCATTTCAGGCGGGTCAGATTCACATCGGCCGTGGAAGAGCGGCGCGCCAGGCCATGGACCTCATAGCCCTTGGAGAGCAGAAGTTCGGCCAGATAGGCTCCGTCCTGACCAGTGATGCCGGTAATCAGCGCTTTCATCGCCACGTGTCGTATCTCCGAAGATTGATCGAACCGCTGTGCCCCCCGGCGGAGTGGTCGCCTTCTGCCACGATTGCGCCGCGCTTAGCAATGTGTTTCCGGCGCATCACCTGTCTGGATCTTCGAGAGGCGGCTTGTCAAAGTTTGTGGAAGGCGCGGAGCGGCCTTGGTAGGCAGCGCCGATGATCCAGAGCCTTACCGGACTGCTCACTTCAATGGCGGCACGCCCCAATCGGACGCTATGGCTGATGGCCGTGGTGCTCAGCGTGCTGCAGGGCTATCTGTTCACGGTCGGCTATCGTCTGACCGCCGACGACGTGATGAGCCTTAAGCACGGCATGGACGGCTGGCCCGAGGTATGGGCGAGCATGCAGCGAGCGGCCACGGACCAGGGCCGGATCGGCGGCTATGTCCTGATGCCGCTCGTCATCTACGGCGCCTATTTCGCCGATTCCTTTGCTTTTCGCGTCCTCTACGTGGCGCTGTTCTTCGGTGTCTTCCTACTGATCGCGTTCTGGCTTCAAATCTTGGCCAGGCGAGCGGTGGCGGCCCTGTTCTTCCTGCTTTTGGTTGCTTTCAGCGTCCTGGACTATCAGCATCTGTCTCCCACGTCCTATCCGCTGCAGAACACGGTTCCATTTCTCGCCGTGGCCGGAATTCGGCTGGCGCTCGTCCACATGCGGAGCCGGTCGCCCCAACCTGGCATCAGCATGGGTGAAGCCGTTCTCTGCATGCTTTTCGCGCTCGCGATGCTGCCGACGGAGTACGCATTCCTACTCGGCACGGCCATGCTGGGGTGCGAATATGCCGGGGCGCTCGTTCGCGGGCGGGCAGCGCTTTCTCTCACGCTGAGGAATCGCCGATTCTGGCTCGACGTTGGCTCCGTTCTGGCCTCGCTGGCGATCTATCTCGGGTGGCGGCTCGCGCACCCTTCCTCCTATGTCGGCAACATGCTGGCCGATGCGACGGCGTTGCCCAAGGCGGGGGTCACCATGGCCGGGCACATGTTCGGCCTGCACCTCCTGCCCTATACGGCGTTCGCGCTCGACTGGCCGACGGTCGACGATGAGCGGCTGCTGTTGAGCGTCGCGGTTGCGGCTCTGACCGGCATTGCCGTCTATACGGGTCGGTCCGTCCTGGCCTCGCTGCCGCGTCCGGGATGGCTCGCCGCCCTTTCGCTCGCTGCTGCCGCCTATGTCGTCCTGCCGCCGTCGCTGACGATCATGCAGCAGGAATGGTGCTCGCAGAGCCAGTACTGTGTGTTCCTCGACAGCCGGACGGCTTTCATCGGCATCGTCGCCATGTTCGTCGGGTTGATGGCCCTGGTGCTTCGCCTGCCGTCGAATGCACGCGCGACGTCGCGCCTTGCCGGCGTCATCGCCGTGCTTGTTGGCCTCGGCGCGGGCATGGTCCATCACCACAATCTGCGGCTGGCCGAAGACATGGCCACGAAGTCAGCGGTTTGGCAGCGGGCGCGGCACCTCGCCTGCGACCCGGCGCAGCTCCTGCCCGTTGAGGCAGCCGCACGGTTTGTCGATCGCGATCAGGTCGTTTCGATGCACGGCTTCGTCGACCGCGACGACTTCTGGAACGACTATCTGGCGCATCTGCGCCGCACCAGTTGCCGGTGATGAGGGTCAAGCCCACAGGTCGTGATAGAGGTCCGCCGGCTGGCCGGTCGTTGTCCCCGGTGCGTCCTGTGCCAGCTGGGACCGGTTTTCGTCGCTGACGGCAAAGCGCAGCAGCACATCCGGCCGGCTCAATCCGTCCGACATGGCGTCGCACCAATAATCGGCGCCCGCGCCATCGGCGCCGCGGTCGAGGACGTTCATGTAGAGCCTGTCGATGAATTCGGGATCGCCCATCGTCTCGGGCTCGCCAAAGCGATCGCAGAATTCGTCGCTGTCGATGATATGTGCCGCCATATAGGCGAGCGGCTTGCCCGATTGCAGCGTTGCCGACCAGTAGTCGAGACCCGACTGCTCGATCTCGCGGCCAAGCCCGGCGGAATAAAGCAGCGCGATGTCCTCGTCGAAGACCGACTGGCGCGGCGATTCGTTGCCGAGTTCGCTCAGCGCGAAGATGCCATCGCGAGCCGCGAGATAGGTGGCGTCGAAGGCCAGGACCTCGCCGCCGGCATAGCTCAGCAGGAGGCCGAGACCCTCTTTTGCCATCGAGATGGCCGAATGCACCAGGTCGATGACCAGCGTATCGACGCCGCCGCCGCCCTCCACCACGTCTCTGCCACCGGCGAGCACGAAGATGTCGTTGCCTTCCCCGCCGACCAGGCGGTCGTTTCCGGGCATGACCGAGGCCGGCAGGCTGGCTGTGATCCAATCCGCCTTCTGGAGACCGAGCAAAGCGAACGCATTGCCGACACCGTCGCCGGCCAGAATGTTGGTGCCTGCGACCGCCTCGAGCCGGTCGTCGCCCGCCCCGCCGACAAGAACGTTGTCGCCGCGGTTGCCGGTGATCACATCATGGCCCGACCCGCCGATCGCATTTTCCACCAGACCGCGCGCGTCGCCGCGGCTGAGATAGGCGAGTGCCAGGTTTCCGGGGGCCTCATGGCCGCGTCCGAGACCGGCCGTCTGCGTGCCGAAATCGCTCCAACTGCCCGGCCCGAGGTCGAGTACAAGGCCGGTTCCATAGGCCGCAAGATCGATCGTGTCGCGCCCGCCGCCATCCCAAAGGGTTTCGAAGACCCGGTTGTCAGCCGGCGCGCCCGCTCCGCGTCCGTCGATGAACATCTCGCCGGTGAAAGGGTCGAAGCGGTAGACCGTGTCGCCGGCACGCGTCGAATAGTCGGCACCATAGATATACTGCACGGCGGCGATGTCGCGCAGCATCGGCGTCTGGGCATAACCGAAATATTCGTTCTTGTAGCCACCGCTGTCGCCGACGAACGAGGCGTAGCTCATGAGCGTGGCGGCCATCGCATCGGCCGCGCCGGGCATCGCATCAGTGCCGAAATAGGCGGCATCGAGGCGGCTGCCTGTCGTGCCCGGACCGGTACTGGCGCCGTCGTCGCTGCCGTCGAAGAGGCCGAAGATAGCCTGACTGCCGCCCTCGCCCGGTGCGCGGTGAACGGCACCGGCACAGCACGGGCACACGATGCCGGCGCTGCCGTCGTCGGCGCTGAAATTCGAGCCCGTCGCCGCATCATGAGGATGGGTCAGCCCCAGCGCATGACCGATCTCGTGAAGCATGGTCATGTAGGCATAGTTCCCGGCGTCGGGCGTGTCGTAATAGCCCTTGGCGCGGCCGAACCAGATGTCGCCCGCGACGTCCGACGTGCCCGGCAGATAGGCCCAGGCGGTCGCGGGAACGCTGGAGTTGGCCAGCCTCAGATCGGCCGTGGCGCCGGCGGCCTCGACGATGTCGATGGCGATCAGGTCGTCCCAGGCGGCGAACGCGTCGCGCGCGGCGGCCATCTGGATGGCGCTGAGCGGTGCATAGCCGTTGTCGGCCTCGCCGCCGCCGTAGCCCCGCCCATAGTCGCCAGGCGATTTCGTGAACCCGAAGGTGATGCGCTTATCGCTCCATGCGTAAGACGCAAGAAGATCATCGACGACGGAATTGCCCGTCGTCTGCACGGATTTGACGCTCGACATTGCCCCTGCCCAGCCTGCTCGTTGTACAGTGCGTAAGGCATTACACGAGCCGTCTTCACAGATTGCTCTCGGCAACACGACAAATGTGTGGGGAGCGTTAACCTGGCGTTAGGAAGCGGATAGACGCGGGCCCGGCCACGGCCGCTCGGGCGGGTGCGGCGGCGTGGTGCGAACAAGGCGTCCTGTTGCCGCAGAATGGACAAAGCGTCGTGTTTTGGCTACCGCTCACATAGGTTCGGCGCGGCGGCGATGCCGCCGGTCCGCCGGCCACGGCCTGAGGGACAGCACGGCATGATGCCGTAGCGGGCCGTAATGCAAGGTGAAGGCCGTTCTTCTATGCACATCCGCAATGCCCGCATGGCCGGCGCCGACACCATGGCCTCGCCCGCATCCGGCCGCCGGGGACAACGTGCCATCCTCCCCTTCATCGGCGCCGCACTGGTGCTGGCCCTTGCCTCCGCGGCCTGGGTGGAAAGCGATCTCTACCGCTATGCGGCGGCACTGCTCGCGCTTGCCGGCCTTGTCGAATGGGCGCGCGACGGCTTCCGGCCCGCCCCGTCCTGGATGGCGGTCTTGTGCATGGCGTTCGCGCTCTATGTCGGCCTCAGGATGGCCTATACGGGGTATGCCCATCCAGAAAACACGGGCGGGTCGGCCGAGGGCATCTATTTCTTTCCCGCGCTCTATCCGGCGATCGGCATGGTCCTTTTCCATCTGCGCAGACAGATGGCGGCCATCGCGATGCTGTTCGTCGCCGTCAGCCTTCTCCTGCTCGTCGCCAGCGTCGATCCGCTTGTCGCCGTATCGGGCGAGCGGGCGGCGTTTCTCTACCACAACAACCCGATCCATGCGGCGACCGGCGGCGGCTTCATCGCGCTGGCGGCCATCTGCTTCGGGCTTTACGCCGCGACGGGCAGAGAGCTTTCACGCCCGCAGCGGCTCCTCGGCGCGCTTGCCGGTGCGGCAACGGCGGTGCTGGCGCTGATCGGCGTCTTCGGCGCGCAGTCGAAGGGCGTATGGATCGCGGTGGCGACGGCGCTGCCGGTGATGGGCGCGCTGGTGCTTTATTACGAGGAGCGCTTTGCCGCCCGCCTCGTCCTTTCCGCAGCGCTTCTTTCCGTCTTCGCCGCGACCCTCGTCTTCCGCGAAACCGTGATCGATGTCATCGGTCCCTCGGTGACCGGCCTTTTCGCCATCGCGGACGCGCTGCTTTCGGGCAACGGCCTGGCAACGCCGATCATCGCGGGCCATGTGCCGGACAATTTCAGCGACCGGCTGATGCTCTGGGTCAATGCCGCCGAGATCTGGAGCGCCAACATCGCCTTCGGCACCGGCATCTACTGGGAGAACCTGTGGGAAGAAACGCGCTATGCCGATGTCGGCTATCAGCTGATCCACAACGGCTTTCTCGAGATCGGCATGCGCTACGGCGTTTTTGGGCTCCTGTTCTTCGCGCTCGTCACGGTCTGGTCGCTGGTCCAGGCGCACAAGGCGCTCGGCGCCGGGCTGATCGACCGCACGGTCTTCATCTTCTACGTCTCAGCCACCCTGTTCTTCCTCATCGCCATCCTCACCAATTCGAGCAACCGGCTGGCGATCGGCGAATCCTTCATGTTGATGGCTGGCGGCTTCGGCTTCTGCTGCTATAGGATGTGCGATCCCATATGGAGCAAGCCGCTCCCGCCCCGCGGCCGCCACTGAAACAGAAATCGACGACCGCCATGCTGCCGATCTTCGTCATCAATCTCGATCGTTCCGAGGCGCGCTGGCGCGTCGTCACCGCTTCGGCCGAAAAGAGCGGGCTGACCGCAACGCGCGTGCCGGGCTTCGACGGGGCGGCAGTCGCGCCCGCCGACTGGCAGGAAGTCGACCCCGAGCGCTTCAACACCTGCCATGGGCGGCGCATGCTGCCCGGCGAATATGGCTGCTATCGCGGCCACCTCGCCGCGCTCGACCGGGTGATCGCAGAAGGTGCGCCGCTCGCCATCATCTGCGAGGACGACATCACGCTCAACGCGCGCCTCATTGCGCGGGCCGAGGCGCTGGCGCGCGCCGCGCGGCCCTTTGATGCGATCAAGCTGATCAATCACCGGGTCCAGGGCTTCGTCCAGAAGGGCGTCAGCGAGGAAGGCGACGCCTATGGGCGCTGCCTGCACGGCCCGCAGGGCTCGGCTGCCTGCTACCTCGTTACGCTGGAGGGGGCAAAGCGCCTGCGCGCCGGGCTTTCCCCGATGTGGCTGCCCTATGACGTGGCGCTGGAGCGCGGCTGGGCCTTCGGCGCCAACGTCCTGACGGTGCGCGATCCGCTGGTCGCCTTTTCGGGGCTGAGAGCGCAGTCCAACATCAACACCGACGCCGCCTCCACCTATGACAGCGCCAAGCCGCCGATCGCCAAACGCTGGCCCACCGCCGCCTTCCGCGGCGCCGACTACGCCAAACGCGTCGCCTACGCCCTGAAGCGCATCTAGAACCGCGGCGGAGCGCGGAGTTTTCCGGCCACGATCAGACAACGAAAAACCCCGGCCCTTCGCAAGAAGGACCGGGGCTTGAAGAAGCGAGGGCGCCGTAGCGCCCTCGGGAGAGGTTTTAGGCTACGGTGTCGCTGTAGGTCAGGAAGCCGTTTGCGTCGAACGACAGACCGGCGACGTCAACGTTTGCGAGCTTGATGACATTACCACCGAATGCAGCACCGCTGTCGTCGGAACCGTCGAACGTGGCGGTTTCAATGTAGAGATCGACATCTGCACCATTCTGAACCGCAAAAATGTCGAGACCCGCGACATCGCCCTGGTCCGTGTTTGCGATCGTATCGGTGCCTTCCAGCGTGACGACTTCGAAGGAGAACTCGCTTCCGATGAAGAAGACATCGTCGCCATCTGTGCTGAAGTCGGTGATGGTCGCCGCAGCGGTAGCGTCGTCATAAAGATAGATGTCTGACTCGGCTGTTGCCGTGACATCGGCAGTAAGTTCTGCCGGCTGTTCATAGCCAATGTCGGCAAAACCGTCGAGTGCATCAGCAACGGCGTCTTCGAAGCCATCTTCTGCGTCTACAAATGACTGAGCGGTGTCTACATCAGCCTTGAGTTCCGCACGAGCATCGACAAGTTCTTGAGCGTCAGTAAGGTCTTCACGCTCTGTGAAAAGTGCATCTGTCAATGGTGAGTCTGTACCATTGACTGCATCGCCATCTACGACGGTCCCAGCGTAAGCATCGTTCTCCGTTTCGAAAACAACCTGAAGTGCATCGTTCCGGGCAGTCTGTGCGTCAGAAGCGACTTCCTGAGCAGCTTCGTTTGCAGTGGTCGCCGCGAGAAGATCAGCAATCCCAGCGACATCGTCGTATGCCGGATCGATTTCGAGATCACCATCGCCGTTCACGCCAATAAGCGTGACTGTAGTAGTTCCGCCTGCGCCATCATCGACGTCTGCCGTGACGCTACCATCCGCCAAAGCGGTGACATTGGCATAGTCCGCATTCAACGCGCCAAACGCTGCAATTTCACCTGTCAGGTCCGCTCCAGCCGCTACTTCAGCAGCATCCGCTGCTTCCAGTGCATCTTCAGCGGCTTCATATGTAGCAATTGCCTCTGCAAGACCTTCTACCGCGGCCACATCTTCTTCGGCATCAGCAAGTGCGTCCTCAGCATCTGCCAGACCTGCAGCCAGTGCGCTGTCTGTTCCGTTGGTCGTGATATCGCTCTGAAGATCTGATTCAGCCTGAGCCAAATTAGCTGCAATTGCCGCCGAG
Source organism: Neopararhizobium haloflavum (assembly GCF_002750855.1). Lineage (GTDB taxonomy): Bacteria > Pseudomonadota > Alphaproteobacteria > Rhizobiales > Rhizobiaceae > Georhizobium > Georhizobium haloflavum. The sequence continues at coordinate 327,489 of NZ_NWUC01000004.1, forward strand.
ATTTGCGCATCAGTAGCTGTTTCGGCCGTTGCGCCGCCCGTTAGTTCGGCAGCAACGTCTTCGTTTGCGACAGCTTCCTGATAGAAATCGGACAGATCGTCTTGAGCCGCCTCAAGGTTGCCAAGTGCAAAAGCAACCGGTTCCTGCTCGATTTCAGTGGCGATATAAAGATCAACTTCAGCCTGCGTCGGCGCGTTGTCGGCGTCTACGTCAGCAAGGAAGTTTACGCCGGCTTCGATGGCGTCGGGGCCGACATAGGCAGCAACTTCAGCGTCGGTGTCGAGCGATGCCGTGAAGAGGTTGGCGGCAGCTTCCTTGGCCTGAACGGTCTCAAGGTCGGTGCCCTGAGCGGCATTGAAGATTGCGATAGCGATCTGCTCGATCGTGTAGGTGCCATCTTCCAGGACGCCAGCCCAATAATCGAGGTCTGCTGCGTCGCCGGCACGGTTGAACAGCGATTCGTAGATCGAGTTCACGATGCCGCGGTTGTTCAGGTTGACGAAGCGGTCAAGGTATTCCGGCTGACCGGCAAGTGCGCCGATCGCATCGAGGTTCGCACCATCGTTGGATGCTTCCTGATAAAAAGCGAGACCAGCGGGGTCTGCGGGGCGCCCGAAGAGCGCGATGTAAATTCCCTGCACAGAAGCCATGAAAGATTTTCCTCTTGAGTGTTCCGACCATGGGGCTCGACGGCAAAGCGGGGACTCCGCCGCATGACCGTTAGCGGTCTATCGCTGACTATCTAGCGAATACCGAACTGTCAACTTTGAATTTCATAGTTGCTATACATTTGGCATGAGTGGATGATGATTTTTCCCGCAAAGCCTGGCGCGAAGGACGTCACGGAATGCGGTAATATTTTGTTTTCCTTGATGATATTAACCGTCTGTAAAGGGTGAAATATCCCGATAAAACCGCCGCCGCGCCCTATTCCCGCCCTAATAAGTCACACCTTATGGACGCTGAGGGCTCTTGCAATTGTGACGGAGACACGCCATACAGCATTCAGTGAATACAGCGACACTTAAACCTATTGGGCCTGTCCGGCCGCCACAATTCGGTCTGGACTGGGGTTTAAAGGACACTCAACATGTACACTCATCCGCAACAGACCATGGATAGCGAGCAGGTTCTGCAACTGCGCCAGCGCGCCGGACGCTGGCTGCGCATTCTGCGCGAGAATTCCGGGCTTTCGCAGCGCCAGCTCGCCAAGGCTGTGGGGGTGGATTACTATACATTCATCTCGCAGATCGAGGCCGGCCGCGGCCGCATCCCGCCGGAGCGCTACGCCGCCTTCGCCCGCGCCTACAATGTCGAGCCGCGCTTTTTCGTGCGCGAGCTTATGCGCTATTACGACCCCGTAACGCACGGCATCCTCTTTCCGGACAGCGATCACTCTACCGCCAACGGCGCCTAGTGATTCGGCGTGCGTGGCGGAGGGACGCCGCGCGCGCATGATTGCGTCTCGAAGGCTCAGCCCTCACCAGCAAAAAACCCGGCACCTTGGCTGACGCCGAGATCCCGGTGGTGCGCCCTCCACCAATTTGGGGAGGGGTGACGCGCGGTGCCCGATTCCCTTCCTGAAACGTCCCCCCTCTCCTTCGTCATCCTCGGCCTCTTCCGAAGATCTGCCGGCCCATCCGCAGCGATGCGGGCGATGCTTCACCGACGGCCGAGTTGGGCACGACGGCTCTCCCCGAACCGATCGTTCGAATCGCTGCGGGTCATGAAAGGGCGCATTAAGCATCCGCTGCGAAAGCGGGGCCGTGCGAGGCGCGGCGCGGTCTGATTTCAACCTTTGGTAAGCCGTCGCGGTTAGCGTCGCCCCTGTCACCGGCATGCGCTGCAGCGCCGGGTGTCAGCCGATGAACCAGACCCCCGTGAAAGCGCGCCATGGCGATTGCCGCAACCGATTTCAGCGAAAACCAGGACGACCGCAGGTCAGCGGGAGCCGTTGCCATAGCGGTGCATCGCGGGCTTGCCGCAGCGCTGCCGGAATGGCGGCGCCTTGAAGACGAGCTCGTGATGACGCCCTATCAGCGGCCGGGCTGGGTGGCGAGCCACACGCGGGCGAACGGGCTTTCGCCGGACGACATCGTTCTGGTGACAATGGCAGCCGACGGGCGGACAATCGGGGCCCTGCCCCTCATGCTCGAGCGGCGCTATGGCGTGACCATCGCGCGCATGCCGACCTCGGCGATCGCCAACAGCGACTTTCCCATGCTTTCGGCGGAAGGCGCTCATGCCATGACGCCGGCGGTGGTGCGCGCAGCGCTCAAGGCTGCGGCCGACGCGGTTGGCGGGCTGGACGTCGCCTTCTTCACAAACCAGCCTGGGGCATGGCAGGGCATTGCCAATCCGCTGCTGCGCCTGCCTCATCATCCCTCGCCCGATCCGTTCTATTTCGGTGCGATCGGGCCGGAGATGGAGCGGCCGAATGCCAAGCGCATCCGCAACATTCGGCGTGGCTGTCGACGGCTGGAAGAAGCCCATGGCGCGGTCGAACTGCGCCGCGCGGCAAGCCGGGCGGATGTCGAGGCATTCCATGCCGCCTTCCTCGAACAGCGCGGCGCGCGGTTCCGCCAGCAAGGCATCCGCAACATCTTCGCGGAGCCGGGCTTCGTCGCCTTCTTCAAGGATGCGGCGATCCGTTCGCTCGGCGACGAGCGGCCGACGCTTTCCATGCACGCGCTTACTGCCGGCGAGGACATCCTCGCGGTGTCGTTCGGCACGTATTCCGGCACGCATTTCTCGCAGTACATCAACTCGATCTCCAGCGGGCCGGCGTCCCGCTACAGCCTGATGGGCATCCTGATGCTGTCGCTGATCGAGGCGCTGTCGGCCTCGGGGATCAAGACGATCGACATGGGGATCGGCGAATTCGACTACAAGAACGACTGGACCGACCGCACCACCGGGTATGACGGAGCGATCGCGCTGACGCCGGCGGGCCGGCTGGCGGCCGCGGTCCTGATGGGCGAGCGCGGCTCCAAGCGACTGATCAAGCAAAATCCGCGGCTGTGGCGATGGGCAAAGACGGTGCGCGGCTTCGTGACACGCAACCATGAGCGGCGCACGGCGCGGCTGATCGCGGTGGAGACACCGCAAACCAGCTACGAGACGGATGGAATGACGACCAGCGGGGAGGCACGCAGCGCATGAGCGAGGGCATATTCAGCGATTTCGACGCGGTAGCACGGGCATTGTGGGGACATCACGACGTCAAGCTCCGTCACCGGCTGCATGAGCGGTCCCTTTTCTCCGACGCGGCGCTCGGGCGCATCCTGGATGCGATCCCGCCCGGCCAGATGGCGATCAACACCATGGGGCGCACCGGCCATGATGTGCGCAGCTGGTCCTATTGCGAGCGCGGCGACATGAGCGGCGAAGAGCTCATCAAGGCGGTGAACGCTGGTCGCATCTGGATCAACGTGACCAAGGCAAACGAGATCGTGCCGGAATTCGGTGCGCTGCTCAGCGAAATGTTCGGCGAGATCGAGGCGAACGTGCCGGATCTCGACGTCATCCGCAAATCCATGGGACTGTTGATCTCCTCGCCCAATGCGCAGGTGTTCTACCACGCCGACGTGCCGGGACAGTCGCTGTGGCAGATCCGCGGCGAAAAGCGCATCTACATCTATCCCAACCGCGAGCCGTTCCTTCGGCCGGCGGACCTTGAGAACATCATTCGCGGGCGCACCGAAGAGGAAGTGCCCTACCACGCCTGGTTCGACCGCCACGCCGCGGTCCACGACCTTGCGCCGGGCGACATGCTGCACTGGCCGCTCAACGGACCGCACCGGGTTGAGAACAAGGACTGCCTGAACATATCGATCACGACGGAACACTGGACGCCGGAGATCCGCCGCCATTTCGGCGTGCAGTACGGCAACGGGATCCTGCGCTCCGCCGGGCTCGCGCCGCGATCGGCCTCGGTGCACGGCGCTGCCGCCTACGCCAAATGCGCGCTGGCGGTGGGTTGGCGCCTTTCGGGCCAGCAGAAGCGACAGAGCTTCCGCCGGACGATGAAATACCGGCTGGATTCGCGCGAACCGGGCTATCTCGTGCCGATCGGTGGCGCGCTTCAGGCCGGCGAATAGGAGCGGGCCATCACCAACGCTGCCACCCATAGCGGGGCCCCTGCGGCCATTGCGACGAATGAAGGCACGCGGCGCGGACGCCAGGGCGTGACCGTCATCGGCATCCGCGTGGCCTCGGCCGGCCTTGGCCTCATGGCGCAGATCCTCGCCGCGCGCATGGTCGGCGCAGAAGGTTTCGGGCAATACAGCCTCCTGCTCGTCTGGCTGATGCTGATGGGGCATGGCGCGACGGCCGGCACCAACCAGGTGGTCTGCCGCTTCCTGGCGCAGTATCTTCACCGCGGACAGGCGGGGGAAGCGGCGGGGCTGATGCGTTTCGTCCTTGCCGTCGTCATGGCCATCGCCGGGCTGGTGGCCGGTGGCGCGCTCCTGATCACCGCGCTCAACCCGTTCGGTCTAAATCCCGCCTTCCAGATGCTGGCGCTGATGGCGTTCGCCGCCGTGCCGCTCCTGACACTTCAGGATTTCCTCGAAGGCATCGCACGCGGGATGGACCGGCCGGAGCTCGGCATCGCGCCGGCGTTCCTGCTGCGCCATCTGGCGCTTCTGACCGGCATGTGCGGGCTCTTCCTCCTCGGCATGGACGCCGACGCGACCCATATCATGGGGCTGACGATCGGCGGGCTTTTCGCCAGCGTCATCATCCAGTACGGGCTTGTCGCCCGGCCGATCCGCGCGCGCCTTTCAGGTGCCCGCCCGATCTATGCCTGGCGCGTCTGGACGCGCGCGGCGCTGCCGCTCGCCCTGGTCGACACGGCTCAGGTTCTCTTTCTCAACGCCGACATCCTGGTTCTGGGGCTTTTCGTCGAGCCGGAGCTCGTCGCCTACTATTTCGCTGCCTCGCGTCTGGCGCAGATCCTCGGCTATGTGCCCTATGGCGTCACCGCCGTGACGGCGCAGCGCTTTGCCGCGCTCGCGGCGCCGAGCGACAGGGCGATGCTGCAGACCCTCATCCATCAGGTTGCGCTCATCTCCACGACGATCACCCTTGGCGGCATGATCTTCCTGACGGTTTCGGCAGAGCCGCTGTTGGCACTGTTCGGCCCGGATTATGTGGCGGGCGCGGTTCTGGTGCCGCTGCTGTGTCTCGGTCCGGTGCTGATCTGCCTCTTCGGGCCGGGCGAGGACGTGCTCTCGATGCTGGGCGAAGAGCGGGTCTGCTCGCTGGCTTTCCTCATCGCGCTGGCCGTCAATGTCGCGCTGAACTTCACTTTGATCGCCTGGCTCGGGCTGGTTGGCGCGGCCATCGCCTCGGCGTGCGCACTGGCGGTGCGCAGCGCGCTGCTGGCGTTTTTCGCGCGGCGCAGGCTGGGACTGACATTGCCGGCCTTCTTCGCCGCCGGCGCGATCGCAAGCACCATCAATGCCACGCGGGGGACGAGAGGGGGAACGTGACATGATCCAGGGCCAGGCCATCGAGCGCGTCAATCACATGCCGCATCCAACTGCCGGCAACGGGCTTTCGGCAACAATACTCGATGCGGCCGGCATTGCCGCGCTCGATCCCGCGGCCTGGGACCGGCTGGCCAGGGGCAGCCTCGTTTCCAACCCGTTCTACGGGCGGCAATACATTATGGCCGGGCTCGACACGATCGACGCGGATGGCGGGCTGAGAGCCCTCGCCTTCACCTGTCCGGATGCGGGCCTGGTCGGGCTCTTCTTCTTCCGCTGGATCGGCGCGGGACCGCTCGCCATGATCCGCTCTGCCGGCAATTGCTATCAGGTCAACGCGGCCCCGCTCGTTGCGGCCTCCCATGCGCCCCGCGTCGTTTCCGCGTTCGTGGACCGGCTTTGTAACGATCCGTCATTGCTGCGCGCCTGGAGCATGCCGAATATCGATATGTCATCGCCTTTCGCCGCGCTGCTCAGCGATGCGTGCCGTCAGGCCGGCGTCGTGCTGGAGGAACTGCGTCGCTATGAGCGGCCGGTGCTGCGCCCCATGCCGGGCGGCTTCGACCGGCATGTCGAGACCGTGCTCTCGCGCAGCCGGTTGAAGGACATCAGACGCAATCTGCGCCGGCTTGGCCAGGCAGGCGCGGTGCGATTCGAGCGGGCGCGCGCACCGGAACTCGTCAGCCGGCGCGTGGAAGATTTCCTGCGCATCGAGCATACGGGCTGGAAGGGCGAGCGGGGCACATCGTTTCTCTCGCGCGATGATCACGCGGCCTTCGCGCGCGCCGCCTTTTCGTCCGGCTCGACGCCGGAGGGCGCGGCCGTGATCGACAGTCTGCTCCTTGATGAGGTTCCCATCGCCGTCAGCATCAACATCGTCGATGGCCAAAACGTCGTCACGCCGAAATGCGCCTATGACGAGCGCTATCGCAAGTACGGGCCGGGCATGCTGCTTGAGTATCTCGTTATCGAGGCATTTCACCAGGAAGAGCGCTGGACGCTGATGGATTCGGCGACGACCATCGACGATCACGTCATCGGCGGGTTCTGGAACGATACGGTGCCGATGGCCGATATCGCTCTGGCGCCCGATACCCTGTTCGGTCGCAGCGCACTGGCCGCCAACCGTGCCGGGCTGCTTGCGCAATCGATCGCCGTTTCGATGCGCAACAAGCTGCGTCAACAGGGCATGCCGATCTGAGCCCGGCGTCTTGCGTCTAAATCATGAGTGCGATAGTCCATAAATAAAGGGCAACGCCCGCGATCGCAATGGACCATGCATGCTCGACGTTCCGCAAAACCATCGGCTGGCACATTGGCTGCAGTGGCAGGCGGCCCACTGGCCCCGTCCACTGGTAACGCTCGGCGCACTGGAAGATGGCTGGCAAACGGTCGACGCCCTCACCCGCGAAGAGCCGGCGCTCGACCGGCTCCTCGTCGCGCAGGCCATGGGGCGTTCCGGGATCGATCGTCGCACACTCGCAGCCTATCTCATCGCACGCCACAGCTATTGCGTGGCGTTCGCGTTCGGGCCGGCCTATCTGCATGGCGGCATTCTTGCCGACGTTTCGGACCGGTCCATGGCGATACGGCTGACGCCCGACAGCTTCGAAGCGGACGGCAGGCGCATCGAGTATACGGCTGTCTCGCTTCGTTTTCTCAAGAGCGGCGTTCTCAGCGACGATCCGGTTCTGGAAAGCCGGGATGGTGTCATGCAGGTCGACGACCGCGCTGCGCTGCGCCGGATGGCCTGCCAGCGACTGGAGGCGCATTTCTCACCACTGATCGACGCCATCGGGGAGATGACGGGGCTGCCGGCTGCGGCGCAGTGGCGCCTCGTTTCCGACTCGGTCGCTGCGGTCTTCCTCGATATTGGCCAACGTGCCGATGCCGTCGACGCGGCCTGCACGGAAGCGACTGCCATCTTGAAGCAACCTGGATCACCGCTTGCCAATCCGCAGATGCATTTCTTCGATCTCGACGTTCCGGGTTCCCCGGGCAACGCGAGCGTCAAACGCCGCTACCGCTCGCGCGGCGGCTGCTGCCGTTACTACAAGACCGACGGCGGCTCGCTCTGCGCAACCTGTGTGCTGCAAAAGCCCGAGGCGCGCGACGAATTGTTGCGCGCCCAGGCTGCGTCCTCCTGACGAGCAGGGTATGCCCATCCTCTTCACCAGCCTCCCGATCGCTTCCTTGTAGAATACATGCGTTCTATCGCATCCGATCCAGAAACCGGTAGATCTCGGTGTGGTCGGCGCCCTGCCCCAATGCCTCGCTCGCCCGCTTCCAAAGGTCGCTGGCATCGTGAAGACCGGGCATCGGCAGGTCGAGGGCATCGGCCAGATCGGCGGCGGTGCCGACGTCCTTGGCCATCAGGTCCATCGCGAACCCTGCCTCGCGGAACTTTTCCGACAGGACGAACGGCTTCAGCTTGTTCTCTGTGGAGTTGTTGCGGCCCGTGGACTGGTTGAGGACATCGACCATGCGCTCCGGATCGAGGCCGAAGGCCTCGCCGACGATGAGCGCCTCGCAAGCCGCAGCAAGGCCGGCGGCGGAAACATAGTTGTTGAGCGCCTTGAGCGCATGACCCGAGCCGAGCCTCCCGGTGCGGAAGACGCGGCCCATGGCGCCGAGAACCGGGCTCACCCGGTCGAGCACACCGTCGTCATCGCCGCCTAGCATGATGGCAAGCTCGGCGGAGACCGCCTTGCGCACACCGCCAGAGACGGGCGCATCGACCAGCGTGACGCCGCGCGCGGCAAGCATTTCGCCCAGCTCGCGGGTCGCCAGCGGCTCGGACGAACTCATGTCGATGACGACCGCACCGTCCGGCAGGGCCTCGGCAATCCCCCCGTCCAGCACGGCGCTTCGAACGATCTTGCCGTTCGGCAGCATCGTAATGACGATGGAGGCAATCTCACCAAGGACCCGAGGGTCGGGAGCGACCTTGCAGCCGATCTGCGTCGCGAGCGTTTCGGCGATGTCCGTGCGCACATCATGGACCACCAGGTCGTGCCCGGCGGCACCGAGCGCTCGCGCCATCGGCGCCCCCATCATGCCAAGGCCGACGAACCCGATCGTTTCGGACCTACTTTCCGGCGTGGACATCATCGATCACCTGGCGTGCGATTCGGAAGCTGTCGACCATGGCCGGCACACCGCAATAGATGCCGACCTGCAGCAGGATTTCCTTGATCTCGTTTTCCGTAAGGCCATTGTTGAGCGCGCCGCGCACATGGGCCGCCAGTTCATGCGGCCGGTTGAGGGCGCTGATCATGGCAAGATTGATGGTCGAGCGGGTCTTGTGATCGAGCCCCTCGCGGCCCCAGACCTCACCCCAGCAATAGGTCGTGACGAATTCCTGCAGCTCCTCGGTGAATTCGTTGACGTTGCCCATCGCCTTGTCGACGTAGGCGTCGCCCAGCGTCTTGCGGCGGATCTTCATCCCCTTCTCATATGTTGCCTTGTCCATCGGCATCTCCTTGATTCCTAATTGCTTGTGATCTTTGGCGTTCTGCGAAACACCGATCCGCCACCGCGGCGGCTCTTTCGACGTGGAGCTCTGCCAGCCGGCGCGCTTCGACCGGATCACGCCGTTCGACCGCAGCCACGACGGCGGCGATCTCGCGCAGCGTGTCACCGAGACGACCGGCTGCCGACAGCGATAGCCGGCGAAGCTGGACGATGCGATTGTTGAGCCGGGTGAACATGTCGGCCAAGGTCTGATTGCGACAGCCGGAAAGGAGCCGTTCATAGTAGACATTCTTGGCGTCGATCAGCCTTTGTGGCGGATCATCCTCGCTCAATGTCTGAAGCCGTGCTGCCGCGGCGAAGAAGGCATCGCGCTGACTAGCGTCGGCACGCTCGGCAAATTCGGCGCAGGCCAGCCCCTCCAGCGCCGCGCGCACGCGATAAAGATCGCGCGCCGCATCCCGGTCTATGAGCGTCACCTTGGGCCCGCGATGAGGAACGATGGTGATGAGGCCTTCCGCCGCCAGCGCCTGCAACGCCTCGCGCACGAGGCTTCGACTGACATCGAAGAGCGCGCAGAGCTCGCGTTCGGGCAGATGGCGGCCGGGCTCAAGCGTTCCATCGAGGATCGCGTCCCGCATCGCGCCAACGAGGCGAAGGCTCAGCGTCACATCGGTGCGCGAGAGCGCCAGTCTGGTTTCGGCATGAGGGCGCATCATGCCGACAGGTTATGATTGTCTGACAATCTGTCAATCTGCAATCGACATGCTGCGCCTGGGCAAGGTGCCTCGCCCAGGCGCTATCTTGCTCGCTCAGGCCTCCCGCGAAGGCTGGCCGGCTGCCTGTTCGCAGACTTCCACATGCTTGGCCAACGCCTCGATCGTCATACAGGCGCTGATCGTACGAATGTCGCGGTTCTGGAACTTCGGCATCTGCTGGAGCTCCTTGAGCCGATCGAGAAGTGCTACCCGGGTCATGCTCGTCTCCTTTCGGGTCGGGCCGTCAGGCGGTACGGGCGAACCGTCTCGCCGGACAGCGTTCCGATGGGTCAGGCCGCGCGCACGCTGGCGTCGAGCGGGATTTCGATATCCACCTCGAGCGTGGAAACCTGGTCGCCGCGGTCCATCTTCACATTCACCTTGTCGCGGTCGACCTGCACATGCTTGGCGATGACCGCGACGATCTCCTCGCGCAACAGCGCCACGAGATCGGAATGACCGACCGACGAGCGCTCATGGGCGAGCAGGATCTGGAGACGCTCACGCGCCTGCGGCGCGGACGTCTTCCGATTGAAAAAGCCGAAGATGCTCATGCTGCCCTCCGTCCGAAGATCTTGCCGAAGAAACCGCGCTTCTCGCCGGGAACGCTCATCGGGATCTGCTCTCCGGCCAGACGCTTTGCAGCGTCCATATAGGCCAGTGACGGTGCGCTGCGGGTGTCGGCGAGCGTGACCGGCGATCCGATGTTGGAGGCCCTCAGGACATCCATGCTCTCGGGGATGATACCGAGCAGCGGGATCGAGAGAATCTCCAGGACGTCGTCGACCTTGAGCATGTCACCACGTTCGGCACGGGCCGGGTCGTAGCGCGTCAGGAGCAGATGCTTTTCCACCCGCTCGCCGCGCTCGGCACGCGCCGTCTTGGCGTCGAGAAGACCGATGATGCGGTCCGAATCGCGCACCGAGGAGACTTCCGGGTTCGTGACGACGACTGCGATATCGGCATGGCGCATTGCCAGCGTCGCGCCGCGCTCGATGCCGGCCGGGCTGTCGCAGATGATCCAGTCGAAGGATTTCCTCAATTCGGCCATGACCGTTTCGACGCCTTCGGAGGTGAGGTTGTCCTTGTCGCGGGTCTGCGAGGCCGGCAGCAGGTGCAGCGTCTCCAGACGCTTGTCGCGGATCAGCGCCTGGGGCAGCTTGGCATCGCCCTGGATGACGTTGATCAGGTCGTAGACGACGCGGCGCTCGGCGCCCATCACCAGATCGAGATTGCGCAAACCAACGTCGAAATCGACGACCACGGTCTTTTCGCCGCGCTGCGCGAGTGCAGCGCCGAGCGCGGCAGTCGACGTCGTCTTGCCGACGCCGCCCTTGCCCGATGTCACCACGATTACTTTTGCCATCTCGTTCTCCTCGATGCTGGCCGCCCGCCGGCTCAGATAAGTGTCTCTGCCATGATCGCGTCGCCGTCGAGCCAAAGCTGGACGGCCTTGCCGCGCAATTTGGGATCCATGTCGTCGACCATCTTGTAGAGGCCGTCGATCGCCAGAAGCTCGGCCTCGAGCTTGCGGCAGAAGATGCGCGCCGAGGCGTTGCCCACCGAACCGGCCAATGCCCTGCCCCGCAAGGTGCCATAGACGTGGATCGAGCCGCCGGCGACGATCTCCGCGCCAGAGGCGACCGAGCCGACGACGGTCACGTCGCCCTCGGGAAATATGACCGACTGGCCGGAGCGCACCGGCTCCTTGATGATGACCGACGGCATGGCGCGCACGACCTGAGGTTCGACACGCTGCTTGGGCTCGTCTTCCTTCGCTTCAGCCGGCGAATCAGACGGCTTCGTGGCCGCGGCCGATGCCGCCGCCTCGGCTTCGGCGTCCGCATCGAAATCGGTCGCCGGGCGCCCGCCGCTCATGGCTGGCGGCATGCCGGGACCAAGCAGCGACAGTCGCGCGCCTTCCACGCCCATGATCCGGACGCCGCGCTCACTCAGCGCGTCGATCAGTTCCTTCAAGCCCGCCTTGCCGATATCGAGGCCCTCCAGATCGAGGACGATCGGCCGGCCGAGGAAGAAGCCCGCCGAACGGGCCGCCAGATCATCGAGCCTCGCCAGCCAGCCTTCGAGCGGGTTTTCCGGCGTCAGAACGAGTGCCAGAAAGGAGCGGCCCTTCAGCCGGATCGGACGCGTATCGGTTAGCACTTTGGTCATCTACGTTAATTTTCCGTTGCTCGATTTCTACAATCGGGGTGGTTAACCAATGGTTAATTTCCCTGCTCGCTACAGTGGCAGGACGTTGAAAATTAGGCGTTCCACCCCTCGACGACAGCGCCGTGCCCGATACCGGGCGGGTCCTTTGCTCCGACCCTGGCAGAAAATCTCGGAACCCGAATCACGGGGTCCGCATTCTCTTAACCAAAGGGAAAAGGATCGCGCTCGTGAAACCGTTCTTCGCCATCGTCACCGGATTTGTCGTCTCGTTCGCCATGTTCGCAGGGGGTGGCGGACTGGCCGCCTATTACCTCGCGGCCGAACCGGTTCGGGATATCGAGCAGAGGCAGGACGTCGCTGCGATGTGGAGCGCGGACCCCAAGCGCGTCGACCCGAGCGAACAGGATTTCGAGCGCATCGAGACGGCCGCTGCGCCAGCCGACGACACGCAGGATGAGGAAGTTCTCGTCGCCATGGCCGATCCGCAATCGGCGAACGACGCGACCGCTACGGCGAGCGAGCCGACGACGCCCGACCAACTGACGATGGCCGCAGCAGCCGGCGAGATGGACGAGACCAAAGATCAGCAGCCGGCGGCGACGAAGCCGGAGCCGCAAGCCAATCGCCTGCCGGCCGCACATGTTGCCTGGTGCGAGGACCGCTTCCGCTCTTATCGCCGGGAGACCAACAGCTACCGGCCCTATAGCGGCGGCACCAAGCCCTGCGTCTCGCCCTTTCTCGAGGGCCAGCAGGCAGCGCGGAGCAGCGCCCCCGCTCCAACCGAAGAGCGCGAAACCGCAGCACAGCCCCTTGCCTATGCCGCTCAGGATGCCGCGCCGCGTCAGCGCGTGACGATGGAGCACGTGCAGGATTGCTTCAATCGCTACCGGTCCTACCGCATGGAAGACAACACCTACCAGCCCTACGGCGGCGGCCCGCGCCAGCAGTGCCAGTAAGGCGCGGGGCGGCGACGTTCGAGCTGTTGAAGGGGCTGTGCGCTGGCACGGCACTGCTTCTCGCTTCGAGCGCTCCCGCGCTGGCCTGGTCGACGGAGGAAGCGACACTGACCGTGGTTTTCTGGGTCGCGGCAGCGGGCTTCCGCTCCACCGAGAGCGCCTATGTTTTCACCGACACCGCCAACGCTTCCAATGACCAAGTCGCTCCAGACATGATGCGAGCGGACAAGCGCCAAGGCTGCGTGGTCGCGATCGAGCGGACGGAAGCTGATCGAGGGGCGCCCGGAACAACCGTGAAAACGACGACCACGGTCGACTGAACCGCCGTCCCCTTCAACGAAATCGAGGTCACGGAATTGCCGATCGCCGGCCAGAGAGACGGGGCCAGTTATCGCACGCTCACCATACCCGGCGACTTTGTGCATGAGCGCGTTGTATTGGAAACGGGCGTCGGGGAGATGGTCGTGCTCAAGGACCAGATGGTCGGCGGGATGAAAGCGAAGGGTGCCTACGTTCCCGGAAAGCCAAGTGGCCACCTTCTTCAGCGCGAAGCACTCAAGTATCTACGGGAGAAATGCGCCACAAATGCCGCCTGATCCGCGCATCTGCCGGCGTTCTGGCCGTTCGCCGAGACTTTGTCGATGCGATATCGATCGAGAATTACTGACCGCATGCGTGGAACCGGCCGCAGACCGACCAGTAGCGCGACATTCCGCTAAATCTTTGTTTTTAAATGCAACTTCGAGCGATGGCGGGCCATGCGGGATAGCGATGAGAACGATATCTACTCCATAGCCCTCTATTACCCTCCCAAATAAGCGGTCGATCGGACGCTTCTTCATCCGTGACGGGTTGTTGGGGATGATCGCGACAGCGCCAGCCTTGGTGATGGCCTCGCGGAAGTGATTTGCGCCGTAGGCGGCATCGGCCAGCCGCCCGTCGGGCCGATCCTCACCGAGCAGGGCAGCAGCCTGGGGCGCATCGCCGCGCTGACCGGCGGTCAGGATGATCCTGGCCGGGCAGTCAAGGCTGCGCACGGCCAGGTGGATCTTGGTGCTAAGGTCGCCGCGGGAGCGGACAATATACTGAATTATCAGACATTTTTGCGCCTACTGCGTGTCGGTGGGCCTGCGCGATGGTCCTGTCGAAGGTCAGGTAGCGAACTCCTTGCCGCTACGCCTCCGGCTCGCGAGGGAACGCAGCCAGCACCGTGTCGATGAAGTGCCGCAGCTTGGGCGTCATCCGGCGATCCTGCGCATAGAGAAGATGCATAGGGCGGGAAGGCCCGTCGTAGTCGGCAAGAACCTGAACCAAACGACCGGCTGCGATGTCGTCGCGCAGCGCAACCATTGGCCCGAGCGTCACTCCAAAGCCGACCAGCGCCGCATGGTGAAGGCCCTTCCAGTCATTCGCCCTCAACCTGCCATGGACGGGTATACGAAACAGCGTGCCTGCTTTCCGGAAAGTCCATTCACGCGCCATCGCCTGCGACCAGTAACTGAAGCCTAGGCATTCATGCCGGCTCAGATCGTCAGGTGTGGCGGGGACGCCGCGCTCTTCGAGATAGCCAGGTGCGGCGCAGGCAATCAATTTATAAGGGCTGAGCTCTCGCGCGCTAAGTGCGCTGGTTTCCGAAAGTGGACCGATACGGATCACGGCTTCGAAGCCGTCCTCGACCAGATCAACCAACCGATCTGACAAGACGACGTCCGCTTGTACTTCGGGGTTCTCCACAAGATATCGGGTGATGACCGGGAGGAGCGCATGGGTACCGAACGTCACGGGAGCATTGATCCGCAAGACGCCCCGCGCAACCTTGCGGACTTCGGTCGCCTCGGCTTCTGCGTCCTGGATATCGCCAAGGATCGTCCGGCAGCTTTCACAGTAGCGCTGACCGAATTCGGTCAGGCTCTGCCGCCGTGTGGTGCGGCTGATCAGGCGCAGGCCGAGGCGGCTTTCAAGAGCGGCAACATGCTTTGCCACCATCTGCGGCGATACTCCGAGGCTCTCAGCCGCTGCGGCGAAGGAGCCTAGTTCTGCCGCCTTGACGAAGGCGGCCATGCTTTCGAGCCGGTCAGGCATTCAACACCATTGGTTGTTTCTGTACGGTAGAAACTACGATTTATCATTACTGTTTGCCAATGTTAGTCGTGCCTTCGCAATAAAAGGACATCGATCATGGCATTCTATATCGTCACCATGTCTCATCCCGACGGACCGGAATGGAACCGTCACGTCGCTGAACATGTCGAATATCTGCTGGAACTGGTCGAGAAGGAAAAGCTGAAGGCCTCCGGCCCGCTGAAGGGATCGCCGTTGCGGTCAGGCTTTCTGATCATAGTCGCGAACAGCAGGACGGAGGTCGAAGCCCTGATCGAAGAAGATCCCTTCAGCCGGGAAAAACTGATCGTGTCGCTCTCCATTGAAGAATGGGATCCACTCTTCGGCGTCTTCGGCGAAGAATCCAGCAGAACTCTGCCGCCGGACCTCAATGCGATTGCCGAAAAACTTGGGTACGCCTGGGGTCGGC
The DNA here is from genome assembly GCF_002750855.1 of Neopararhizobium haloflavum. GTDB lineage: Bacteria > Pseudomonadota > Alphaproteobacteria > Rhizobiales > Rhizobiaceae > Georhizobium > Georhizobium haloflavum. Next base: position 342,868 of record NZ_NWUC01000004.1, read on the forward strand.
TCCCCGGTGCCGATCCACGCGACCCTGATCTAGGGCGGACAATGTGATAGCGCGCTCAGCCCTGCTCGATCTGCAAAGTGCGGGCTGCAAGTTTGAAAGCAACGCCGCGCCGGCCTCGGTGGGCGCGACGGATCGAGTCAGCGCGCCAGAAGCCGCACTCCTAGGCGCTCCTCCAGTCATCGCATCGCGTGGCGGAGTGTAGGAAGGGTGATACTCCGAGATCGGCCGCAGCAGTAGTAAAGCTCTGGCGGCGCACGACGGCGGCAAAAGCGGTCCGATCGTTGAGTGAGGTGCGAGTCATTCCTAGCAGAAACCTTGCTCGATCAGGTCGTGGCCCCGGTGATCTACCGGATATTGTTCACCAAAACCGCTCCAGCTGCCTGGCGCCGATTACGGCGCAGGGCTTTTCCGCGCCAGCCTCGCGCGGGGCTAATGCGTGACGGCCAGCGCCTCAAGCTGCGTGGGCGCCATTAACGCGAAGGCCGAACGCATCTCGCGTGCTTCTTCGCCCGGGGAACGGCCAAAGAGCCGCCTGAACTCACGGTTAAACTGCGAAGCGCTTTCATAGCCCACCCGCGCCGCCGCCGCCGCTGCCGTCAGATTGTCACGGATCATCATCAGCCGCGCCTGATGCAGACGCACGGATTTGATGTACTGAATGGGCGAGGTCGCAGCGACCGCCTTGAAATGCGCGTGAAAGGCCGGGACGCTCAGCCCTGCCTCGCCCGCCAACGTCGCCACATCCAGCGACTGGCCGTAGTCGTTGTGGATGCGCCGCAGCGCCCGCGCGATGCGCCCGAAATTACCATGACTTGCCAAAGCTGCGCGGATGGCCCCGCCCTGCGGCCCAATCAGCACCCGAAAACACAGCTCGCGCATGATTGCTGGCCCCAGTACCCGCGCCTCAAGCGGCGATTGCAGGGCGCGTAGCAGTCGCAAGGTGGTATCGGCCAGCGTGGCATCGAGCGGCGTCGAGAGGATCCCCACGGGCGTGGCAGGCGGCACCGAGGCGCTCTGATCGACCTCGATCACCAGATCGGCCAGCGCCGTCATGTCGAGCCGGACCGATACGGCCAGCAGCGGCTCCTCCGGGCTCGCCTCGGTTTCGGTCGAAAACGGCAGCGGCACCGAGAGCACCAGATAATGCTGCGCATCATAATGATAGACCTGATCCGCCAGATAGCCGCGTTTGTGGCCCTGACAGACGATGACGATGCTCGGCTCATAAAGCACCGGCGTGCGTCCCAAAGGGTGATCGGTGCGCATCAGCCGCACCCCGTCCAGCGCGGTTCTGGTGTGGCCCTCATGCGGGGCCAGTTGCTGAATCAGGGCGATCATCTCCTGCTGTAGCATTGGGTCGGGTGCATGCATGCTGCACGGTCCTGAAAATTTAAGTTCAAGATGAACATGGCATATTATATGCGTTTCAATCTATGAATTTATGAATACCAAATAGGATTAGGCAATTATGAAATAGCCCTCGGCCTAGTCCGGCCTTCTATCGCTCCTTAGGTTCCCACCATCGCAACACCGACCCCAGGCGGGCGCATCGCAGTGAACGAACGGAGCCTTCCATGCAAAACATCTCTCCCAAAAACATCTGGTTCATCACCGGGGCCGCACGCGGCATCGGCCTGTCGCTGGCCCGTCAGGTTCTGGCGCGGGGCGATGCCGTCGCCGCCACATCGCGCAATCTTGCCAGCCTGCGCAATGCGCTTGGCGAAGACAGCGCGCAGTTTCTGGCGCTCGCGGTCGATCTGGCCGATGATGCCAGCACCAAGGCCGCCATTGAGCGCACCATCGCCCATTTCGGCCGCATCGACCGCGTGGTGAACAACGCAGGCTACGGCCAGCAGGGCGCGATCGAGGCGCTGTCGGATGCCGAGCTGCGGCGCAATTTCGACGTCAACGTCTTCGCCCCGCTCAACGTGCTGCGCCATGCGCTGCCGCATCTGCGCGCCGCCCGTAGCGGGCATATCTTCAACGTCGCATCCATCGTCGGCTTTCAGGGCGGTTATGCGGGTTGGGGCAGCTATGTCGCCAGCAAATTCGCGCTGGCCGGTCTGACCGAAAGCCTGCGCGCCGAGGTGGCAGAACTGGGGATCAAGGCCACGGTGGTTTACCCCGGCCCCGTCCGCACCGGCTTCCTGTCGAAGGACAGCCTCGTCGTCGCCGAACGCGCGATTGCCGATTATACCGAGGCGCAGGCCTCGCTCGACCTGCATCTGAATGCGCTGGATGGCAAGCAGGCTGGCGACCCGGAAAAGGTGGCGGCACTGATTATTGAGGCCTCAAAGGTTGCCGAGCCGCCTTTGCACCTGTTTGCAGGCAAAATCGCCACCACGCTGGCTGATGAGAAGATGAACGCGGTGAAGACGGATCTCGACGCCTGGCGCACAGCCTCGGATGCCACTGATTTTGAGGACTGAACCTCAAGCACCGGGCAGGCCCATCCTGTACCTGCCCGGGGCCAACCCTGTGAGAGCTTGCCATGTTCGACGAAATCCCGCCAGAAAAAGCCTATCGCATTCTCGAATCCGGCCCCATCGTCATGGTCTCCACCCGCTCGCACGCGGGCAAGGCCAATCTGATGACCATGGGCTTCCACATGATGATCAGCCACGCGCCGCCGCTCGTCGGCGCGGTCATCGGGTCCTGGGATCACAGCCAGAAGGCCCTGCTGGAAACCGGCGAATGCGTGCTTGCGGTGCCGACCGTTGATCTGGCCGAGACGGTGGTCGATATCGGCAATTGCTCGGGCGATGAAATCGACAAGTTCGATCATTTCGGCCTGACGCCCTTACCGGCGCAGACCGTGGGCGCGCCGCTCGTCACAGAATGCTGGGCCAATCTGGAATGCCGCATCGCCGATGATGGCTGGCTAAACCGCTATGACATGGTGGTGCTGGAAGTGCAGCGCATCTGGGCTGACACCAAGCGCCGCGAAAAGCGGCTGATCCACCATCAGGGTGACGGACGCTTCAGCGTCGATGGCGGAACCATCGATCTTGGTGAACGCATGGTCAAATGGCGCTATCTCATGGACTGATCCCGCGGACAGAGATAGCGGAGCCGATACTGCGGCTCAGCGAGGTATCAGTTCCGCCGCCAGGACTGGACATCCATCCCGCCAAACAACATCGGCATCGGCAGTTGAAAGATAAAATACGGATTGATGACCGGCAGTACTCTGGCTGCATCAAGCCGCGCCCGGTGATCCTCGGACAGATGCAGCGAAAGCGCCGCGAAGTTCGCCGTTAACTGTGCAGGCCGGCTCGCGCCTAAGGACCGCCACGGAAGCGCTACGGCAGAAATGCGTGAGAGGCCTGCGCGTCACCGAGATTTCGCCTGGCTTCATAGATACGGGTTTTGCAGATGCGGCCATCGACGATCCTGCCGTCAAGGCAGCCATACTGAAGCGGAAGGAGGAAATGGCCGTCTCTCCTGACGCCATCGCACGGGCCATCGCCTTTGCCGTCGAGCAGCCCGACGATGTCGAGATCGGCAGCATCGTCGTGCGTCCTACTGCTCAGGATTGAGAAGCGCCAACAGGAACGCCGGCACCGACCTTACGAAATCGGCGTATCGTGCAGCAGTCGTGCTCAGCCGGCGTCGTGCACATGCAATGTGGGGGAATCCGGATTTGCCGGCAGCAGCGTATCGAGGGTCACCTCGCCGAACCGCCTGACGAACAGCGCTTCCGCCTGCGCCATCGTCTCGGAGAGGGCGGCGTTGACGTTCTTTTGAATCATACAATCCGTACGCTCGCTGCGATTACCTATGGCGAACAGGGTCGGGCAATTGAGCGCCTGATAGACATCCAGCAATGTGATCTCCGCCAGCGGACGCGCCAGCCGCCAGCCACCACCATGGCCTTTGCCTGAATGGACATGGCCTGCCTCGCGTAACCCCGCCATCGTCCTGCGGAACACCGCCGGATTGGTTCCCATGCTCTTGGCGAGCATCTCGGAGGTCAGCGGCTCGTCGACCTGCCCCATGTGGAGCAGGACGTGCAGCACGTCGGAAAGCCTTGTGTCCTTGTTCATCCGTATTTCCGTTTGCGAGCTTTCAGGCCGCAGACCGGCCTGATCCGGAGTTCATGTATCTGTTCTTGATACGTAAGGCGGCACTGGTTATATGTATCTTCGTCTGATACATGATCCGGTGCCCAAATGTCCAGCTTTGACAGTTCGACTTCGCCTGAAGACGCCATTCTTCTTCATGGTGATTCCTTGCCCGACCCTACGGTCCACGATCCCGCGCGACGCCGCAGCATCCTGATCACGGTCTGCATCGCGCTGATGGCGGTCATCGCCGCCGTGACCGGCCTCAATGTCGCGCAGCCGCATCTGGCGCTCGATCTCGGGGCCAGCCAGAGCCAGGTGCTCTGGATGATCAATCTCTATGCGATCAGCCTTGCCTCGCTGCTGCTGCCGCTGGGCGCGGTGGGAGACCGCTGGGGCCGCAAGCCGGTGCTGCTGATCGGCCTTGCGGTTTTCGGGGTCGCCAATATTGGCTCGGCTCTTGCCCCGAGCGTCGAGGTGATGCTCGGCGCACGCTTCCTGAGCGGCGTCGGCGCGGCGATGATCATGCCGGTGACGCTCTCGGTCATTACCTCGGCCTTTCCCGACGAGGAACGATCGAAGGCCATCGGCATCTGGACCGGCGTGGCCGGCGCGGGCGGCATCCTCGGCATGTTCCTTTCCGCCGTGCTGGTCGATTTCCTGTCCTGGCGCTGGCTGTTCGCGCTTCCTGTCGTACTGGTAGCAGTTGCCGCGGTCATGGCTTTGCGTGCCGTTCCCAATTCGCGCCAGTCCTCGGAACATCGGTTCGATACGGTCGGCTCTGTCCTGTCGCTTCTCGCCATCATGGGCGCGAGTTTTGTTCTGCATGAAGGCCCGGCGATTGGTTGGACAGCGGCTCCGACGCTGTTTGGCTTTGCGGTCAGCATCGCCGCCTTCATCGCTTTCGTCTGGTGGGAACTGCGCCATCCCGACCCGTTGCTTGATATCAGGCTGTTCAGGAAACGCAGTCTGACCAGTGGCTCGGTCTCTCTGACGACCTGGTTCGGCGTGCAGGCCGGCGTATTCATCGTCCTCTATCCATTCTTCCAGGCGGTCCTCGGGTGGTCGGGCCTGCGCGCCACGCTGGGCCTCATGCCCATGGCGTTGCTGATGATGGTTTTTTCCGGGGTCGCGCCGCTTCTGTCCGCACGAATCGGCCCGAAGACGACGATCGCCGGGGGCGTGCTGCTGGGTGCGACGGGGCTGGCACTGATGTCGCTCCTTGTGTCGGTCGATGGCGGATACCTCTCGGTTCTGCCGGGCATGGTCGCGATGGGCATCGGCATGGGATTGGCCATGGCGCCCTCGACGGAAGCGATCACGTCCTCCCTGCCACGCGATCAGCAGGGTGTCGCGTCGGCGCTCAACGATGTCACGCGCGAGTTGGGAACATCACTTGGGGTCGCTCTGCTCGGCGCGGTGTTCGCCGCAGGCTACACAAGCGCGATCGCTCCGCGACTGGCCGGATTTCCCGGCGATGCAGCCAGACTGGCGGGACAAAACATTGCCAACGCAATGGCCCTCGCGGACGGCGGGTTGCCTTACGCGGATAGCCTCTACAGGGCCGCGCAGGAAGCTTTCGTCGAAAGCTGGCAGCAGGCGATGTGGGTCGGCGTCGGTGTGATGGCGCTGCTTTTCCTTTTTATCGTCCTGCGCGGCCCTGAGCGGCCTGCGTCAACCGAATCCACTTCCGCAAAAGCCTGATGCGGGGAGAATTTCATGCACTATGATGCGATCATCATCGGCGGCAGCTTCGCCGGCCTTTCCGCTGCCATGTATCTTGCCCGCGCCCGCAAATCCGTCTGCGTTCTCGATACGGGTGAGCCGCGCAATCGCTTCGCCGCCGCATCGCACGGCTTATTTGCGCAGGATGGGAGCGATCCCAAACTCATGCTTGACACGATGCGCCAGCAGGTTGGCGCCTATCCGACCGTACGCTTTTTCAACGATGCCGCCGTCGAGGCACAGAAGGCAGACGGTTCGTTCTCCGTGACCTTGCAGAGCGGGGCGACCATCGCCGGAAAGCGCCTGCTGCTCGCCTTCGGCGTCTCAGACATTCTTCCCGAGATGCCGGGGCTAGCCGAACGCTGGGGCGCATCCGTCATTCATTGCCCCTATTGCCACGGCTACGAGTTCAGCGACCGCCTGCTCGGCGTGCTGAACGTCTCGCCAATGTCCTACCATCAGGCGATGCTGATCGCAGACTGGGGCCCGGCGACCTTCTACCTGGACGGCGGCGAGCTGGAGGCAGCGGCCAGCGAAGCGCTTTCCCGGCGCGGTGTGCGCATCGAGCCGGCGCGTGTCGAACATGTGACGGGTGACGGATCCAACCTTTCGGCAATCCACCTTTCGGATGGCAGCACGCAGCCCATCGATGCTCTGTTCATCAGTCCACGCAATCGTCTCAACAGCGAGATTGCCGGGACGCTGGGCTGCGATATCGATCATGGGCCACTCGGCTCAACCGTGAAGGTCGACCAGATGCAGATGACCAGCGTTCCCGACGTGTATGCCGCCGGCGACATTACCCGCATGGCGCACAACGTCACCTTCGCCTGCGCCGACGGGGTCATGGCGGCAATGGCGATCCATCGCTCCCTTGTGTTCGGGGGTGACAAGCAATGAACGACAATCTCACGCCGTTCCTGAACCCGACCTCTGTCGCATCTTACGCCGAGGAAACTTTGAAGAAAGTCCCCGGCCTCACCGACCTGCACCGCATGACCGAGCTGCTTCTCGCCGAGCACGCGCCGGACGCAGCGCGCATCCTCGTGGTCGGCGCCGGCGGCGGGCTGGAACTGAAGGCGATGGCGCAAGTGCGACCGGAATGGCGCTTCACCGGCGTCGATCCGTCACCTGCCATGCTGGACCTCGCACACAAAGCCGTCTCGCCGTTCGCTGGCCGCATGGACCTGAGTGCCGGAACTGTGGATGAGGCACCGCCCGGTCCATACGACGGCGCGACATGTCTTCTCACGCTTCACTTTCTCGACAGGGATGAAAGGCTGAAGACGCTGCGGGAAATCCGTCATCGCCTGAAACCCGGCAGCGCCGTCGTCGTCGCTCATCACACCGCGCCGGACGCCGCCTCGGAGCGATGGCTCGCTCGCTCGGCTCTCTTCGCCGACCGGGACGGGTCCGATCCGGCAAAGGCCGCCGCTTCCGCAGCTATTATGGCACAGCGTCTGCCCCTCCTGACGCCTGACGACGAGGAGACGCTTCTGCTGGAAGCAGGTTTTGTGGACCCGGCGCTGTTCTATGCCGCGTTTTCGTTCCGCGGCTGGGTCGCGATCGCCGGCTGAGTGGTGGGTTTGCCTGACCGGACATAGGAGCCGACATATTGGCCATCAAACTCTACAATTTTGCCTTCGGGCCTTATCCGCAAAGGCTCAACATCTACCTGGCCGAGAAAAAGCCAACCAATGTTGAGGTCACCCTGTTCGACGAGCCGGACAGACGGGCCGATGTCCCGCCGGCAGCGATCACGGCGCTTACTGTGACCGGGTCGATGCCTATCCTCAAAGATGAGGACGGCACGGTCATTGGTCAGTCGCTGGCGATCCTCGAATATCTCGAGGACAAGGCCTTCGGTCCCGACATGTTGGGAGCAATGCCTGCTGCGCGGGCGCGCACCCGGCAATTCGTGCATATGCTCGATGAAGCGCTGACGTTCTTCGGCCTATGGGGGCGTCATGGCAGTCCGCTCGGCCATGGCATCGTGCGGACCAGTCAGGACGTCGCCGAAATCTGCGCTATCAGGTATTTCGGGCAACTGCGTCTTATCGAGAAAATGATTGGCGGCACTGAGTTCATCGCAGGAGATCGGATAACCGTGGCCGACTGCGTTGCCATGGCGACCCTGCAATATGCGGCAGACTTCTACGCGGTACCGGTTCCACCGGAATGCATCAAACTACAGACGTGGTTCGAACATTTCTCCACGCGACCGAGCGCCGCTCGGCCCGGATACCCCGAGGATAAGCTTGCACGGGCGCAGGGCCTGGCCGCCTACTCGCTCAGCAGGCGCAGCAATGAGGTGGCTCCGGTTGTTCGGACAGCATGGCGGCTTGGCTAAGGTCGGTTCAGATTCAGATTACGCCGCCAGTCTGCGCTCAGGGTTAGCCCTATCCGGGGCGAGCCCCGGATAGGGCGGCACCTGGATTTGCCTATAAGCCTCGTCGGGGGTCGCCCCGGCAAGGGCCGAGTGAGGTCGGTTGGTGTTGTAGTAGTTGATCCACCAGGTCAGACCGGCCCGCAACTCCGATCCGGTCTCGAAGGCGTGGATGTAGACGCACTCATATTTGAGGCTACGCCACAGCCGCTCGATGAAGACGTTGTCCATCCAACGGCCACGGCCATCCATTGAGACCCGCACGCCAGCGTCCTTCAGCACGTCGACGAAGCGGGGGCTGGTGAACTGACTGCCCTGGTCGGTGTTGAAGATTTCCGGAGGCCCATAGCGGGCCAGGGCTTCTTCCAGGGCGGCGATGCAAAACTCGGCATCCATACTGTTGGACAGCCGCCAGGACAGCACTTTGCGCGTCGCCCAGTCCATCACCGCCACCAGATACATGAAGCCCCGGCGCATCGGGATGTAGGTGATATCAGCGCACCAGACCTGGTTCGGCCGGTCGATCGTCAGCTCGCGCAGCAGGTATTTGTAAGTCCTGTGCTCCGGGTGAGGGATGGTGGTGCGCGGCTTCTGATAGATCGGCGTCAGGCCCATCTTGGCCATCAGCCGGCGCACCCGCTTCCGGCCGACCCCATAGCCCAGGCGACAAAGGTGGCGAACCATCTGGCGAGAGCCGTACCAGGGCATCTCCAGGAAGGCCTCGTCGATCAGCCGCATTAACGTCAGGTTCAGCGGGCTTTCTCCCGTCGGCCGGTAATAGAAGCCCGATCGGTTAATCGACACCAGAGCGCATTGGCGCAGGATCGAAATCTTCGGGTGATCGGGCTCGATCATCGCTCGCCTCCGGTCCACGCTCAGCGACCGAAGGCTTTGGCTAAAAAATCCCGTTCCACCACCAACTGGCCGATCTTGGCGTGCAGCTTGTCGATTTCGCCCTCGCGTACGCTTTCGGTCGCCTCGACCTTGCCCGAGAACACCCCCGAAAGCCCCTCGACGGCCTGCTTGCGCCAAGCCGCGATCATCGTCTGGTGCACGCCGTGCTTCGTCGCCAGTTGCGACAGGGTCAGTTCCCCCTTCAGCGCCTCCAGCGTAACCTTGGCCTTGAAATCAGCCGAATACCGCTTCCGTTTGCCAGTCATAAAGTCCGTCCTTCATCGAGGTCGAACCCACCTTAGCCGACTGTCCGTTTTTTCGGCGCCACCTCACAACCCTGATGACGCGATTGCCGATCTGCGCTGCCGCGAAGGTACGATCATGAAGCGAATAGGTTTCTATTTCCGCGATGGCAGCCGGACTTGTTCGCCCCCCGTGCCGGACGCAGTCGCTGAATGGGCTGCCGAAAAAGAATATGATGTCGTAGTGTGGACAGGGCTGCCCAGCAACTTCAAGGATAAGACTGGCAAAGAGTTCTCAGTCGCAGAGGCAATTAGTCACCTCCAATCGCTGACTAAAGACGGCAAGTCTATGGCCGCAACTTATGTTTGAAGCGCACCGGATCTAATCCGAACGCCTCTAAGGAATGCCTTACAAGTCGAGCCATGGTTTGCCGCGTTTGCAACCGCCGGGGATGCAGCACATACCAATGCATCCGTAGGCGACGGTGAGCCGCCCATCTAGCTCCGCTCGGCAAGTAGGTCTTTGAGGTTATTCAGAATGGCTGCGGACATGTCTCTTACTGAAATCCCATGCAGACGCGCCAATCCCTCGACAGCGACCCAAACATCGCTTGGTGTGGAAGGATTACCGCTAGTTTGTGTGAACGGTCCGTCCGTCTCTGTCAAAATGCGATCGAGAGGCAAAGATTTGGTTATTGCCGCCCGCTTTTCATTTACGAGCATCTCGGCGTTCACTGAAAAATAGCAGCCGAGATCTACCGCCCGCTTTGCCTCTTTCGCGGTACCGGTGAACCAATGAAGCACAACGCGTCCACGCTGGGGCGGCATGTATTGCTCGACCATATCGAGCACGGCTTTCGTCGCTCTGACGCTATGCGTCGTGACGATCTTGTTCCCCGCCGCCGCACAGAGCGTCAGCACACGAGCGAAAATCTCTTTTTGCGTCTCAAACGACCTGTAGAACCGCGGGCCGGCGTCCAGTCCGACCTCGCCAACATAGCGTGTTAGCGGAAGCAATTCCTCCCACAGCCCGATCTCGCGGGCGCGCTCGCCGACCAGTTGAGGATGCAGGCCGAGAGCCGCGCGAACGTGACGGGTGGCGGACGCCAGTTCATGGTTCCGCGGCCAAGCTCTAGGCGTGGTGGTCACGGCGAGGGTGAAAACGCCATCGCTCTCGCAACGCTCCACCGCGGCCACGTGGTCCGGGTAGAGATCGAGGTGGCAATGAAAATCAACGAGACTTGATCGCATGATGCCTCTTACGACGGTGCGGTGCGAACGCCAGTCAGCAAGCGCCCAACCTCTTCCAATCCGCGGCGGTAGACATCAGCCAAGTCATCGTGACGGGAAGGATCATCATAGAGCGGCCCTGGCTTGTGGATGAGGGCCTTGGCGAGTTCCGGACGCTTCGATAGCCGCGCGATCGCGATCTGAAAGGATCGGACCTGCTGACCTTCGGCCTGTCGGGTGTCTAATGTGGCAGTCTTCAGGTCTGGCACGCCGTAAATTGTCGAATCCTTGCCCTGTAGAGAGGCCCGTCGAATGAGACACGGTAGGCAGTATCCGCAGTGTCCCTGTGGCTTCTTGGTCCAGCGCCCCTTCGTCGGCGATGAACATGATAGCGACAGCGGGGCGAGCTGCTTCAACAGGGCCGGATTGGTGCATTGGGTGACCATCTCCCCCTTGGTCTTGTCCCAATAGGGATTTTCGACCTTCCCTCCGACACCGAGCGCCCGCAGCAGATCGTTCCACCGGGCCATGTAGAAGGGATGCGTCGTGCGGGTGCTGAGCGCGCCGAGCCGAAGTCTATCGAGCGGCACGTTGAGCGCGATCAACCCGTTTTCCGGAACCTTGAGCACGAAGTCGCGGCCGAGCGCAGTCCCGGCGGCCAAGCCCAGCGAGAAGAACAGGAACGAGCGGCCGCGTGTGGTGTCCTCCGATCCGACGTCCTCGACAAACCCGCTATCGAAGCTCATCCATACCCGCAGCCGATCGAAAGAAGAGGCTTTATAAGCGGCTTTCAAACCGTGGAAGCACTGCTCCTGCGACTTGCTCACCAGTCCTTCGCCGGCATGGCTGACCAGAAGCGGCGTCTCGCCGGCATTCAAGCTGTCGATCGCACCGATCAAACTGTCCAAACCACCGGAGAACAAGCTCACGCCATCGAACGGGGCGGGAATGAGGGTGGGCGCGGCAGGAGAAACCAGCTTCGCGTAGCCCTTGGCCCGTTTGCGGAAGCCCACATCCCATCTGTCGCCTGTCAGGAAGTTCAAGGCGCGGACCAAGATCGGCGCGGCGGCCGTCCATCGCACTGGATCGCTCACGGGGACGACTAATCGAATCTCGCGCGTCCAGGCATCCTGCGATTCCGTCGAGCGGGAGATGCGGGTGTCCGCTGCGTGAACGTGGGCCGCGACCACGAGCATGTCCGCGCCGATCTCGCTCGGGGTCAGGTGCAGCGCCTTGAGGTCAGCCAAGGCGTGGCCGATCCCATGATCGAGACGCTTGCCCGCTACCAACTGTAAGATCGATGCGACTTCGTCGCGCGCCTTTGGAACACGGGTCTTATCGTCCTCGCCGAAACGGCCAATGATGACATGGCGCCTCATTTCGCTGCCTCCCCATCGCCCATCGTCTGCAACACGTCGAAGGCGGATTGATAGACGTTAGTTACAAAGCCCATCACTGCATCTGGGGTCAGCGACTGAATGTTGACACCCGCGGCGTTGATCGCGTCGCTGACACCCCGCTGGATGAAATCACGCAATTGCGCCTGAACCCTCTCGGCCGCGCGCGGATCGGCAGGCAAGGTTACGACCTTGGTGCCGATGTCGTTACAGATGCGCGCCTCGATCGCGTGAGTCGCATATAGTTCGAAGACGGTCTGGATTTGCCCAGGTGTCAGCGCGTCGATGTCGGTAATGCCAGCACCGGCGAGATCGGCGATCGTCTCGACGAAGGCGTCTCGCGCGATTCCCTCATCAATAGACCCACCTTCGGGGCAGATATAATCGGCGAGACCCGCGAACACTTCCTCGATCGGACGCCCGGCGAGGCTTTCAAGGTTGAGCGTTCGTAGCGCCTCACGCACGCCATTCGCGCTGGCGTCGTTGAGGAACCTGACCAGTCCAGCACCCGCGCCCCGCGACGAACCCATCCGCTGCGCAGCCTGGCGTGAGCCGCCCGCTGATTTGGACACATATTGCGAAACCGCGCGGCCGAGGCTCCTACGGTCGCTTCCGCCCGAACTTGCGAAACGCGTGAAATTGTTTCGGGCGGAAGTGAAGCGATCCGACGCCCCTGCCGGCGCGGTCGGCCGAGGTGCTGGCGCGGGAGGAACTGCGGGCGGCGCTCCATCAGGAGCCGGGGATTGCGTTCCGTCGCTATCACCCGCGCCAGCTCCGCCGTCGCTGTCACCTTGCAACCAACTCGGAATGAGCGGCGTACCGCCTCCTGCACCCCCATAGGCGTTCGACGTGCCCATCAGCGACCACCCTTCCGCGTGCGAAGCGCGGCGCTCGCCGTGGGCTTCAGGAAGGACGAACCGGAGGTGGACCATCCTAAGAGTAGATTCTCGAAGCGCGCCACGGCGTCGGAATCCTTGACGACACCCTCCCAACCCGACGCGGGCCAAGGCCCGCACCGATCGGCGGGCAAGGCTTCGAGCAGGTCAAGAAGATTGGCTTGAAGCGTCGGATGCGCGCGAACTAGCACCGCGAGTCCGTCGATGCCGGGTGGCACGGTATCAAAGGTGTCTCCGCCCATAACGCGCCCGCGCAGTTCCTCGAAGACCTGCGCCGCCTCCGCAGGAACGAGTTGCTTGAGTTCGCCTTCGAACGCTTGGACCGCGAGTTTTGGGCCGAGCAGTTTTTCGACCACAGCGGCGAGACGCCCGAGGACGGAGGCCGCGCCAAAATAGTCTTTCCGATCCTTGGTGACGAACAGATAGGGGCGCAGATCGACCTCAGCCAAGGCCGGCGATAGCCGCGCCCAGGCCCGTATCGCGTCGGCCGCCTTCCATTCCGTCAGAACGGCACTGTCTTTGGAATCCGGCACGACGGTCGGCTTGGTGTCATCGATGACACTGATTTTCGGCCCGGCCCGCTTGGCCTTTGGAACTGGCTTCTTCTCCAACGCGGCGGCTTCAAGCGCCGCCAAGTCTGCGCAACGGCCGTCTGGATCACGGGCGGCGGCGCTGGCGATCTGATCGAATAGTCTGGAGAGGAACCGTTCGGCCAGCATTAGTTTCGCCAGGACGGGCAGCTTCACCTCTTCTCCGAAGCCGCGAGCGAGCGCGGTCTGATGGCGCAGCAGCAAGGTGTTCAAGAAGCGCTTGATCTGCCGCGGATTGCCCTGAGTACCGCTGGCCAGGATCGGACCGATCTGGTCGCTCAAGGTGAGCGCGTTCTGTACCTGGCCGGCTTTGTCGCCCAAGGCGGTCTTCACCGTCTGCGCGTCGAGCCCGGCCGTCTTCCAAGGCCGTTTGAGCAATTCACGCGCGACTGTGATGAGCGACGAGTAAGCGGGATCGTCGTCACCCAGCTCGGCGCCGATGAGCAACAGGGTGACGTAGATACGGGTTTCTGTTTCGCCCAAAGCCGGAATCCGGAATGGAATCTGGATCAGCTTTTCGAGATAGTTGCGCGCATAGTCACGGGGGCCAGTCGTGTCCGGCAACTCGGGGAAATGCTTGCGCACCGAATACTCGATCATCGCCTCGTCGGCCGCGACGATGAATGCGGTGCGAGCGGTGAAGACGAACAGTCGGACGGCTTCGAGCGTTTCGATCGCCGTGTCTGGCAGGCAGCGGTCAAGATCGTCGATGAGTACGATCAGTTGCTTGATGCCTGCCTGCTTGAGCAAATCGTCAAAAGCCTTCCTGAAGGCTTCGATCTCCTCCGGGACGTTCTTCGACTCTCCGGGCTTCAGCAGACCCTGCACACCATCGATCGCTTTGTCGTAATTCTCCTGCGTGGCGAGTTTCGAGGGATCGGAGAAGATTCCCTTCAAGGTGCCCACCACTGCGCCGATCTGATCGGCTGTGGGGATGCCGGTGAACGCGGTGAACGCGAGACCGCCCCCGCGCCGCGCGATCTTCAGCCAGTCGATCCGCCGAAAGATGTCTTTCACGGCCACGCCGGCCTGGGTGAGTAAGGGCCGCTTTTCAACGAGCCCGGTAACGATGCCCTCGATCAGCGCGATCTTGGCGTCTTCGAACCCCTGGAAACGCCACCCGTTGAATTTGATGCAGAGCACGTCCTCATCCGAACTGAGGCCATTCTCGATCATCTCAAGGATGCTGGATTTGCCTGCGCCCCAGTCGCCATGAACACCGATTGTCACAGCGCGGTCAGGCTTTTCACGCAGCAGTTCGATGATAGTTTTGGCGATCGCCTCATTGTTGAGGAGATCCACCTTTGTCTCATTATCCGTTAGAATCATTTCCCCCCCAATGCGCCTTTGCGGGCTTTATCCGCCGTTACGCGATTGCCCCCGCAAACATTCGACCGCAGAAGTTATTGCGGCATCATCCGGCTTGGCCGATCCCCATTCCTTCCAGAAATCTCGCGTCGCGCTATCCGGCGGCACTTTTGGCATGTCGAGCTTGATCCGCGTCGGTAGCAGAACAGCGTCACCCAACAACAGCGCCTCACCCGTATCAAGCAATGGCAAGATGCTCGTCAGCCCAGCCAGCGAATCCGGCATCAGGCGCTTGATGACGCCCTGATCGGTTTCGTTCGTCAGGCGCAAAGCCAAGAAATTATTGCACTGGCTCAGGATCGTCCGGCTGACATCCGACGGGCGCTGGCTCACCACGAGCAACGAGAAGCCGTATTTACGGCCTTCCTTGGCGATCCGCTCGAATGATCCGAGGGCCTGACGCTGGACCGCGTCAGCGTCATCGCGAACCGGAAGGTAAAGATGAGCCTCGTCGCAGAGCAGCGTAACCGGCGTCCGGGTCTTCCCGCTCATCCAGAACTGAACATCATAAAGTAGCCTCGCCAGCGTTCCCGTCACCACGGGGAGTACGTCGGCGGGCACTTCGGAGAAGTCGATAACCTTGATGCCTGTGTCATCGCCAGATTGCAGCAGTTTGAGCACCTGCGTTGCAAGCCAGTCGTATTTCATCGCAGCAGGTGGCGGTGCGAACATGAAGCCGTAGCGACGATCGTCCAGCTTTGCTTCGAGGCGCGACAGGAACCGGGTCAGCTTGTCCTCCCATTCCCCCTTCACCGGGCCGTTCTTACCCACCCCTTTTGTGGTGTTGTCTGTGTTCAGAAGCCCGACCAACTGTTTGACGTCGTAAGGAATCGGCGAATCGACAGTGTACGTTTTCTTGATATCGGCCTTCTTCTCAGCATCGAGTGTCTGCCCTTTTAAGGAGCGGACATGCAGCGTGAACCGCGACGCCTGATTTGGCGCGTTCTGGTCGCTGCGATCGAGGATCATCGACAGCATTTCATCACGGTTGAGCAACCAATATGGCAGGAACAGCGTGTCGTTTCCCGGATTTTCCAGATCGCCGGGACCAGCGACGCGGAAGCGCGTAGCGAATCCTCCGTTCGCCTTATCTGCCAACGGAGCGTATTCGCCGTGCATATCGAACACGATGATGTTTGGAAACTTCAGCTTGGCGGCCCGTTCGAGGATCAGTGCAACAGCCCAGCTTTTGCCGGACCCGGTGCTTCCGAGGATCGCTGCGTGCCGCTGAAAGAACTTGTCCCCACTGGCGATCGCATCGGCCGTGCGATCCGCAACGAACGTGCCGAGCTTGAGTCTTTCATCGGCGGAAAAACCGGCACCCAGGATTCCCATGAAGCGCTGAAGATTTCCGCCTTCAATGACGAAGCAGTCCCGGTCGATCTGCGGAAAGCTATCCGCACCGCGCTTGAATGTATTCCGCCGATCTCCCTCCACCGTTCTGAACGTACCGATCAACACGCCCTGGATCAGGTCGGTCGGCACCGCTGCCAAAAGCCCGCCATCGGCATCCTCATCGTCCGGGCCGGGCAATTCTTCCCTGATGCTGCGGGTAACGCGCTCTGTCATGGCGATGAGGTATTCGCGCTCCGTCGCGCCGCGAATGGCGATGAGCTGTCCGATGCCGATCCGCGTGAGCAGAACGGAGTTCGTCACATCGATCGCAACACGGCTGGTATCGACCGACGCGACGCGCCCGATTTTATCCTCGTCAGCAAATTGGAGAGCGGCTTCAGTCATGGTTCAAGCACCTCGGCAACGAATGAGCCCAGATCCCACAGGTCCAGACCAGGAAAGAAGGTCTCGACGCCAGCGACAAAGACGCCAGAGCCGGAAACACCAGCTTGTTCGGCGCGCTGAATCGCGATGACATTGCGGCACTCGTTTACGAGCTTCACCGCATTATCCGACAGTCCGTAAGTTAAAAGCAGCGTGGGCACGCCGCTGCGGATACGGGGCGTCAGGTGAGTTTCAAGGTGATCGTCGTTGAAACCATAGCCGATCACGAGAAAGCGGCTGGCACGGTCGATCGCCGAATTTGCCCGTTCCCGATGGCGGTCAAACGGGCTTTCGTAGCCGTTGCGGAACTTGTTCAACCCCGGCGTGATGATGAGCCTCGGTAGATCGAGATCACCAGAGTAGCGGACGGGCTTCCCGTCACGGTGATACCAGTCGAGACTGCCATGAGGTTTGAAGATATTGGCGCGCGGACGATAACGAAACTGTGCTCGTCCGGCCTTCAGCGTCACTTCCCGGCAGAAGCTCAGGCGGCTTTCCTGCTCGTTCAACTCTCCTGCAAAATGGCCGATAAACAACGTATCAACGCCGAGACCGGCTTCTTCCACGGCGACCTCAACCAGGCGATCATAGTTGGTAGTAACCACCGGAAGTCCGGTATGAGGTTTCAACAAGTGCTTGACGAGCCCGGTAAAACGCAGCGTCCGGGTCCGCGAGAAAACTTCGGCAACAATTTGACGCTCACGTATAGCGATCAGTTCGGCCGTGCGCGCAACGATCGCGATTTCCAGTCCTGTCGTCGGGGGCACTTCCAGAAGAGCCGCTTCGAGTCCCTTGGTTGGCAGGAGCGGTGAAATCGCTTTCCACCGATCTACCTCCGCTGCCGCCAAGCCTGCTGTCACTGTCGCATCGAGATGAGTGCCCAACTCGCCCATACCCGGCAGCCCTTCCGCGCATGACAGACCAGAGCCGACAACCGTTACTAGGCCGTCTGTCAGATGCTGTTGCAACAGTAGTTTAAGCTCGTGAATGTCCAAGCGCGTCTTCTCGTCTTTATATTTTGACATCTATTTGGCCAGTATGGCAGATGATCAATTCCTAAGCGATACCAACTATATCGCAACAGAATAACAAAAGCGGCGATCAGGATGCTCGGTCCTCGGGTTTTGGGGCTTTGCACATCCTGATCTAGCTTTGTACCCGTCCTCCGCTTCGCTCTTGCCGGGCGGGTGGCTTGGGGGCGCTGCCCCCTGGCGCGGCACAAGGGCAGCAGGGCGGTATCCCCAGCCTTCCGCGCGGATATGTGCTCCGCACTCTCGTCACGACTTCGATCCGCTTGTGCAGGCCGGGTGATCCCCCTCCGCCCGTCCGCCCTTGCGCCTTGCACCCCCCGGTCTCGGCGACGGCCAGGGTTGCAGCGCAGCGCTGCGCTCCAACCCAGACCAAAAGGATCAAGATCATGACGACCATTACACAGATCACGACCGTTCCAGAACATGGCGAAACGGTTTTCATCCCGCTCAACAAGCTTAAGAAGCATCCGAAGAATGCCCGGAAGACCCCGCACAGCGAGGCGTCTATCGAGGGGAAGGCCGCAAGCATCGCCGCCAAGGGGATGCTGCAAAACCTTGTGGTAGAGCCGGAAACGAACGCGGGCGGGGAACCGACCGGCTTCTATCTCGTCAGCGTCGGGGAAGGCCGCAGGTTGGCGCAGCTTCTGCGCGCCAAGCGCAAGGAGATCAAGAAGACGGAGCCGATCCGCTGCGTCATCGACACGGCGAACGACGCCGCCGAGATCAGCCTTGACGAGAACGTGAACCGCGAAAACCTTCACCCCGCCGACGAGTTCGAGAAGTTCCGCGAGCTTTCGGAAGATCGCGGATGGGGCGCGGAGGAAATCGCGGCCCGGTTCGGCAAGTCCGCGCATGTCGTGAAGCAGCGGCTTCGCCTCGGCGCTGTCAGCCCCAAGCTGATTCAAGTTTACCGCGATGGCGGGCTGACCATGGACCAGTTGCAGGCGTTCGCCATCACCGACGACTACGACCGGCAGGAACAGGTCTATGAGAATCTGTCCTACAACAAGGAGCCGTGGATCATCCGCCGCGACCTGACCGCTAGCAATGTGGCGGCTTCGGATCGGCGCGCGGTGTTCGTCGGCGCGGAAGCCTATACCGAGGCAGGTGGCAACATTATCCGTGACCTGTTCACCGAGGATCGCGGCGGCTTCTACGAGGACGCCGCGCTGCTGGACCGGCTTGCCCTCGACAAACTGGAAAGCACTGCCGCCGAGGTTCGGGAGGCCGAGGGGTGGAAATGGGTTTTGGCCTATATCGACTGGCCCCATGCGCACGGCATGCGCCGCACCTATCCGCAGCCGGTGGAGCTTTCCGAGGAACAGGAAGCCGCCTACGACGCCGCGCAGGAGGAACTTGAGCGCCTGTCGGCGGAATGGCAGGACGCAGACACAGACCTGCCGCCCGATGTGGATCAGCGCCTTGCGGAGCTTGAAGCCGAGATCGAGCGGATCGACGGGCTGCGCTACGCTTATGACGCCGACGAGATCGGGCGCGGCGGCGTGTTCGTGGTGTTGAACCATGACGGCGAAGCCCGGATCGAGCGCGGTTTCATCCGGCCCGAGGACGAGGCACCGGAACCGGAAGAAGAAGCAAGCACAGATGGCGAAACCATCATCGACGGCGTTCACGTCAACGGCGATGGCGAAATCATCGGAGAGGACGGCGAGTATGACGAGGACGGCAACCATGTTTCCGCGTTCGACGCCGAGGACGATGAAGCGGAGGAAGACGGCAAGCCGATTTCCGATCTTCTCATTCGCGACCTGACGGCCCATCGGACGCTTGGCCTGCGTCTCGCTCTTGGCGAACAGCCGGACATGGCCTTGATCGCCGTCACCCATGCGCTTGCCGCGCAGACCTTCTATCGTGGCGGCGGGGACGCCCACGCCCTCGAAATCCGCCCGATCAGCGCCAGCCTTGGCGGGCATGCGGACGGCATCGAGGACACGGCGGCGGCGAAGGCGCTGGCGGATCGTCATGCCGGATGGGCGGCGGACATGCCGCGCGACGTGGCCGAGCTTTGGGGCTTCATCGCCGGTCTGGACCATGCGAGCGTCATGGCGCTGTTCGCCCATTGCGCCGCGCAGACCGTCAACGCCCTCAAGCTGCCATGGGAGCAGAACAAGCGCCACGCCTATGCAACGGCGGACAGGCTGGCGACGGCGGTTGCGCTCGACATGACGGCGCATTGGACGCCGACCGTTCGGGCCTATCTCGGGCGTGTCACGAAGGCCCATATCCTTGACGCCGTGCGTGAGGCGCTTGGCGACGAAGCCGCCGAGCGGATCGCGGACAAGAAGAAGCCGGACATGGCGGAAGCTGCCGAACGGCTTCTGGCCGGAACCGGGTGGCTCCCGCCGATCCTGCGCACGGAGCGGCCCGCATGGTTGGCGGTGGACGAGCAGCCGGAAGCCCTCGCCATGGAGGACGAGGCTCTGCCCGAAACCGACAGCGCCGAAACCGTGGAAGATGAGCCTTTCGCCGTCGCGGCGGAATGAACGGCGGGCCGGGATCGCGTCAGCGGTCCCGGCCTTCTACCCGTAAAATCCGGCCGCGCGGCTTCCCCGCGCGGCCGGATGACCTCGACAGAACAAGAACACATCGGCACACATCGGAACGTGCAGCCGCCATCATGGCGATTGCACGAAAGGCGGTGCCGTCAGCAAAGGTGAAACATCATGGTCGCCGTCATGTTCATGAGTGTTGCGCTGGTCGCGTTGCTCTGCGTCCTCGCCTACAATCTCGCCGTCTATGCCCTGCCTTTCATGCTCGGGCTGACCGCAGCGCAGTTCGCGTATCAGACCGGCTCTGGCCTGATCGGTGCGGGACTCGTCGGCTTGTTCTCGGCTTGTGCCGCCTTCGGCATTCTGGCCGGGCTGTTCGAGACGATCCGCACTCCCATCATCCGCCTGATCGTGGCGCTAATCTTCGCCGCTCCCGCCGCCGTTGCGGGCTATGCGCTGGTCCATGGCGTCACCAAGGAGGCCGTCCCGTCCGACATCTGGCGGCAAATCTTCTGTATCGTCGGAGGCGGTTTCGTCGGCTTCTCTGCCTTGGCGCGGCTGGTGAACGGTGTCGGCCACCCCGCGAAATAAAGGCGCGGAACCGGCTGGCAGAGCAAGGCGACGGCCAATCTTGACATGATAAGGAATATTCCTTACATTCCACTCGACCGATTTATGGAGGCCCGCCATGGGAGCGTTGCTGAAAGAAGAAAGCACCATCACCGCCAAGGGACAGACCACCGTGCCGAAGTCCGTTCGGCAGGCGCTGGGCGTTGACTATGGTGGACGCATTGCTTTTCTCATTGACGAGCAGCACCGCGTCTATGTCCAGAAGGCCGAGATTGAAGAAACCGCCGATCCCGTGATCGACCGCTTTCTCGAATTTCTCGCGCGAGACATGGCGAAGCACCCCGAGAAATCCGTTCTTCCGTTCCCCCAGTCCTTGCTCGACCGGGCTGTTGCCCTGACGGCGGGCATGACGGTCGATCTCGATGCCGAGATCGAGGGGGACGTTTCGATCTGATATGCCGACGATCAATGGCTGGACGGTCCTCGCACACCCTCTCTTTCTCGATCAGTGGGAAAAGCTGATCGAGGCGGTCGGCGCGCTCAAAGCGAAGAAACCGGACGATTATCAGAAATCCGCAGACGCCAAGTTACTCGCGTCCCTGGTCCAGCTCGTCACCGTCAATGTGCCATCGGACCCGACAGCTTCCATCTATCGCCAGGGCGCGACCCTTGGCGATGACCGCAAGCACTGGTTTCGCGCCAAGTTCGGCAATGGTCGTTTCCGGCTCTTTTTCCGCTACAGCAGCACCAGCAAGGTCATCATCTTCGCATGGGTGAACGACGAAAACAGCTTGCGGACCTATGGCTCCAAAACGGATGCCTACAAGGTCTTCAAGGGGATGCTGGATGACGGCAATCCGCCCGACAATTGGGATGCTCTGCACAAAGAGGCTTCCGACCCCAAGGCCGTTGCACGGCTGGAAAAAGCCTCGCCCCCGAATCCATGACGAGTGCTGTTGAACGTCACAGGATTGGGCGTTGCCCTCCGGGCCGGGCTTTCGGCTGCGCCGGAACCACGACTTCGCCGCGTTTCCGCCATTCGGCTTCAATCCCATAACGCAAGGGGCGGCGGCGGACATTTCGCGGGAAGCTCCCATCCGGTGAGGGAGGCAGTCTCGGAGGCCGGTCACGGTCGCCACGGCAGCCCCATGATGAGGTTAGGCTTTCCGTCCGCTTCGACGGGCGGGGCGGATCAGCGCCGGGAAGCTCGGATCATCCGCTTGGCGAGGTAGTGCATGCCGCCCCGCAAGCGGTCTTCCGGCCACACCGGGCACGCCAGCACCGGCGAAGGTCAGACGAAGCCGTGCCCGCCAACGCCCCGCTGGTATCATACGAACTGGCCTTGGCGGTCAGGGTGGAAAAGACCGCACCCAAGGCGACCGGCGCAGCGTCCCCGATCCCGGCGAGGCGCAGGACGGCCGCCATTGCCGTATTCCCGCGATTTCCTGAAACGGGCGCTCCATTCGCGTCCTCGATTGGAATGGGTCTGACCGAAGATCGGCTTCGCCTCGCTCGTCTTCCCGCAACGTCCGTCGCCAACTTTTTTCCGCCGCCTTCGGCTTTGCATCGCGAAGCAAAAAAGCTGCCGCCGGCCGCCTTCCACGATGTTCCAGCCCCTAGGGGTGCGGGGCCGATCGTCCCCGGTCTCACGACCACCATCGAGGTCGCAATGGTGCGGCCCGACAGGAAAAGGAATACGACAATGGCGACCATCGGCACCTTCACCCAGAACGAGAACGGCGCGGGCTTCACCGGCGCGGTCAAGACCCTGACCCTCAACGTCAAGGCCAAGTTCGTTCCCAGCGAGGGCGACAGCGAGCGCGCCCCCGACTTCCGCATCTTCGCCGGTGCTACCGAGTTCGGCGCGGCCTGGAGGAAGACCGCCCGCGAGACGCAGCGCGAATACCTCTCCGTCAAGCTGGACGATCCGAGCTTCCCCGCACCGATCTACGCCAGCCTGGTCGAAGCCGAGGACGGAAATTCCCACAACCTCATCTGGTCCCGCCGCAACGGCGACTAAGGCCAGCTCCCCGATTGCCCCGCTCAACCGAGCGGGGCTTCTTTTTGCTCATCTCCGCCGCCTTTCAGGAAACCAGGAGATCAGGATACGCGGCTTTCCGGTTTTCAGGCTTTGCGTATCCCGATCGGATCTTCTCCCCGTCCTCCGCTTTGCTCTGGCCGGGCGGGTTGCTTGGGGGCGCTGCCCCCTGGCGCGGCACAAGGGCGGCCGGGCGGTATCCCCAGCCTTCCGCGCGGATATGTGCTCCGCACTCTCGTCACGACTTCGATCCGCTTGTGCAGGCCGGGTGATCCCCCTCCGCCCGTCCGCCCTTGCGCCTTGCACCCCCCGGTCTCGGCGACGGCCAGGGTTGCAGCGCAGCGCTGCGCTCCAACCCAGACC
>NZ_NWUC01000005.1 GCF_002750855.1 Neopararhizobium haloflavum
CATCGACAACCCGTTCGGCACGAGGTCGTCACCCATGTCTTAGGTACATTCTGTTACCCATGTCTCCGGGTCGTACCCCGGAAAAATGGCGACCCCTGCAGGATTCGAACCTGCGACCATCGGCTTAGAAGGCCGGTGCTCTATCCAGCTGAGCTAAGGGGCCGCGTCGCCCGGGATCAGTGCGTCCAGGGGATCTTGCGATCATATTTGAAGTTGTCGGAATAGGCGACACGCACGCGCTTGGGCTCTTTCGGCTCTACCAGACGATAGGCGATGCCATGGCGCTCGGCGTAGGCGATGGCCGCCTCGCGGGTGTCGAAGCTCATGCGAATCTGCTGCTTCATGTCGCGCGAGGACGTGTAGCCCATCATCGGGTCGATGGCGCGCGGGATTTCCGGATCGTATTCCAAAAGCCAGTCCTGCGTGCGCGCCTTGCCCGACTGCATTGCGGTCTTGGCGGGACGGTAGATCTTGGCGGACATCAGCGGCGCTCCGTGCTTCGACAATGGCCTGAGAACGACCCGGTCATCATGGTCGGAGCGGCAGGATTCGAACCTGCGACCCTCTGGTCCCAAACCAGATGCGCTACCAGGCTGCGCTACGCTCCGGATGCCGATGACGACGGGTGGGGGATACACGCTTCATCGCCCGCCCGCAACCGCATTTTGCCGCCACAGACATATCCCGGCAGCGGGCCGGAACCGTGACGCTGTCAGTCGGTCCCGTCGATGACCGGGTGGGACACACGGTCGCCTTCGGCAAGCCCGATTTCCTCAGCCGTGCCGCCATTGAGTTCGAGCACATAGCGGATCGGTTCCGGGGCGGAAATCACGGTCTCGGACATCGGCTCGGCGTTCTCGTGAAAACCGGCAACGGTGCCGTCCTCCCGGATGAACAGCATGTCGAGCGGGATCAGCGTGTTCTTCATCCACATGGAGACTGGGCGAACGCTTTCGAACCGGAAGAGCATGCCATGATCATCTTCCATGCTCTCGCGGTTCATCAGGCCAATGGCTCGCTCCCGTCCGTCGAGCGCCAGCTCCACCGTATAGTCGAATTGCCCGTCTGCCGTCTCGATCACCAGCGGATCGGCGGAAGTCTCGTGTTCCTGTGCGACGGCTAGGATTGGCAGGCAGGCGCACAGCGCAACGGCCGCACCAAGGGCGAGAGGACGAACGTGAAACATGGCGGCTCTTTCGCTTTTGCGTCAGTGCGACTTGGGAAACGGCGTTTCCGTATCGGGGTGAATTTCGGCAGCCATAAGGCCTTTGGCCCCCGGACCATAGCGCACCAGCACGACCTGACCGGGTCTGAGCTCGGCAAGGCCGAACCGGCGCAACGTCTCCATGTGGACGAAGATGTCCTCGGTCCCCTCGCCGCGCGTGACGAAGCCGAATCCCTTGGTGCGGTTGAACCACTTGACGATGGCGCGCTCGAGCCCGCTGGTCGCCGTCACCTGGACGCGCGTGCGCGCCGGCGGCAATTGAGACGGATGCGGTACGTTGGACTGATCCATCGAAAGGACGCGGAACGCCTGGTAGCCACGCTCGCGCTTCTGGATTTCGCAAACGACTCGCGTGCCTTCCATGGCGGTCTGATAGCCATCACGCCTGAGGCAGGTCACATGGAGGAGAACGTCGTCCATCCCGTTGTCGGGCACGATGAACCCAAAACCCTTGGCGACATCGAACCACTTGATAACACCGGAAATTTCGATCAGGTCGACGGGCTCGCCAACGATGTGGCTATCCAACATCTCGTCTTTCTGCGAGGAACTGTCCCCCATCCCCATCCGCCTTTGTTACTTAACGTCAAGCAACGTTGATTCTGTGACAGAAGATAACATTGCAATGGGCCGGCTGTGCAAGAGTTACTTTTCCATGAACAGGCCGGCGTGAAAATTTCGACGCCGCCATTGCACCGGCGCCTCTGTCGTCTAGTTTGCCTGGCGGAAACCAAAAACATCGGAGAAGCCAATGCGTTACCTGCACACCATGGTGCGCGTCAGCGACCTGGACGCTGCACTCGACTTTTATTGCAACAAGCTTGGGCTTGTGGAAATCCGCAGGTTGGAAAACGAAGGTGGCCGGTTCACGCTCGTGTTTCTTGCCGCACCGGAAGACCAGGAGCGGGCGGAACAGGAAAAGGCCCCGATGGTCGAGCTCACCTACAATTGGGATCCGGAGACGTATCAGGGCGGGCGCAATTTCGGCCACCTCGCCTATGTGGTCGACGACATCTATGCGCTTTGCCAGAAGCTGATGGACAGCGGCATCACCATCAACCGTCCCCCGCGAGACGGCCATATGGCGTTCGTGCGCTCACCGGACGGCATCTCGATCGAGCTGCTGCAGAAGGGCGACAGCCTGCCCAGCCAGGAGCCATGGGCTTCGATGGAAAACACCGGATCCTGGTAGATAACATGCATCGTCCGCGGGCCGGCAGCGCGATCTGCCGGTCCGCAAGTTGTTCATGGTTAACGTTTGATTGCGCACAGCCATCGTTTCGCCCCAATTCGGATTGAATCAGAACAACACTATCGGGGACTGCAACAATTCCGTCGGCCTGGCATGGACAGCGCGTCGTTTCTTCCTATAGAAGCGTTGGCTGGCGTGTCTGAGACGCCATTTCAAGCGGGGAAGAATCATTGCAGCGTCGCGCGAACCGCAGCACGAACCATCTTGCACACTTCAAGCTTCTGGCCATGGCGGGGTGCCTGGGAATAGTGGCCGGTTGCGCGGTCTCCGATGACGGGGCTCTTTCTATAGCACCGGGCGCAGCCGTCGAGACGGCCGGATCGTCATCCACAGAAGACATTCAGACCGCGGACGCACAAGCGGTCGCCGATGACGGCGAGAGCGCGACAGCTTCCGAAGGGAGCGCAGCGCAGGCGACGGCAGCAGCCGTCGACGATGAAAGCGCGGATGCAAGTGTAGCGGCCACCGATCAGGCGGCGCCAACAGACACAGCCGCTGAAGCGGCAAGTACCGAGACCGCAGCGCAACCGGTCGAGGTCGCAGCCGCTGATCCAGCGCAGCGGGATACACCGGTCGAAGCGGCCGAGGCCGAGCCAGCCGCCGCCGAGGATCGCGCACCCGCCGCGCTCGCCGTCGTCGCCGAACCCGAGAAAGCCCCCTCGCCCTTTGCCCGTCTTTTCTCCCGCTCCGGCAAGTCAGCCGAAAAGCCGGTGACCGAGCCCGCCTCGCCGCGTTCGGCCACGGCCGGAAGCCTGTTCGAAAGCGACCGGGGCGAAACGGAACAACCGGCCGGTGCCGCTGAGGCCGAAGAGCCGGCGGAACCCGAGACATCGCCGGTCACCACCGCATCCATCGCAACGAGCAAGCCGCAAGCGCGCTTGAGTGTGGCCGGCGGCGAAGCGCCCCTGCCCGGCGTGCGCGAAGTCAGCAGCCTCTATCAGCTCTCGCGGCGCGAAGGTTTCGACTACAACAGTTATGATGAGGAAAACGGCACCGTCCAGGTTGCCTCCGCCGTGGGCCTTGCCGCGCTTGCTGGCAGCCGGCTTGCCGTCCAGCACAAGAATGTCGACGTCTCCTGCCTGAAGCCCGGCCTCGTCCAGACGATTCGCCGGATAGAAGCCCATTTCGGACGCCAGGTCGTCGTCACGTCAGGATATCGCAACAAATCGCACAACCGACGCGTCGGAGGTGCCCGCGAATCCAAGCACATGTCCTGCGAGGCAGCCGATATCCAGGTGGCTGGCGTCAGCAAGTGGCAGATTGCCGAGTTTGCGCGCAGCCTGCCGGGCCGTGGCGGGGTGGGCACATACTGCCACACGGAATCGGTCCATGTGGACGTCGGCAGCAAGCGCGACTGGAACTGGCGCTGCCGCCGTCGCAACTAACGCATCCAACCCATTGTTTGCGTGAAGTTTCTGAGTGCCACGCGCCTCGTCTACCGCATCGCGGTACTTTTTTTCCACATAACGGGTTTTGGTGCTTGCGGAGACAAAATCCCCTGACTATAAGACGCCCATCGCGGCGACGCGATCACGGCATGCGCCCTTCGTCTATCGGTTAGGACGCCAGATTTTCATTCTGGAAAGAGGGGTTCGATTCCCCTAGGGCGTGCCACCCTCTCTTCGAAATTGTCTGTCGAACCGACCTATGCGGGCGCTGCGTCCAGCAGGCGAAGCTGCACCCTTTGTGTGCCTTGCCAATGGTTGATCGCGATGCTGCCGGCGAAGTGGAACGTCGCGCCGCGCCCGGCCATCAAGGCCTGGCCAAGAGCCGTGTCAGCGGCCCTGAAAGCAATGCCACCGAGCCGTCCGCCGTCCGAACCCTGCACTTCAATGCGCAGATGATCCTGGCCGACAACCTGCGCATTGCTCAAGCGGTGACGCGGAAAGGCGAAGATCGGTTGAGCGTGGCCGGCGCCGTAGGGACCAGCCGCTTCCAGAGCATCCAACAATCCCACGGTCGCCCCGCTCGAAGACAACGCGCCATCGAGCTTCAACTCGCTGTCGGCCGTCAGCGCCTCGATCTTAGACGTGGCGCGTTCCTCCAGGAACGTCCGCAGAGCACCAAGTTTGCAGCGTTCGACGGTCAGACCGGCCGCCATGGCATGCCCGCCGCCCTTGACCAGCAAACCCTGCTCCACAGCGCCGCGCACCAGCCGACCAAGATCGAAGCCTGCGATCGATCTGCCGGACCCGGTGCCACGCCCGCTCGAATCGAAGGCGATCGCGAAGACCGGCCGGCGCAGTCGGTCTTTCAGTCGCGAGGCAATCAGACCGACGATACCGGGGTGCCAGCCATCCTTCGCGGTAACGAAGATGGCGGGACCCGTGCCGGACGCGTATTCGTAGAGCGCTTCTGCTTCAGCCTCTTCCAGCATGGCGCGCTCCATAGCCTGACGCTCGCGGTTAAGGGCCTCGAGCTGCACCGCAATCTCCTCGGCGGCCGCCGCATCGCCGAGCGTCAGCAGCCGACTGCCGAGCGCCGCATCACCGATGCGGCCGCCTGCGTTGATCCGCGGTCCCAGCAGGAAGCCGAAATGATAAGGCGTCAGCGGTCCGCCAACCCCGGCGCTGCGAACGAGAGCGGCAAGACCCGGGTTACCAAGATGACGCGCAGCGACCAGCCCTTTCACCACGTATGCGCGGTTGAGACCCTTGAGTGGCACCACGTCGCACACCGTCGCAAGGGCAACGAGATCGAGCCAGTTCAGCAAATTGAGACTGGCATGACCTGGCTGGTGCTCTTCGCGCAGGCGCCGAAGTGTCGCGACGAGGACCAGAAACACCACGCCGGCAGCGCACAGGTGGCCCTGCCCAGAAAGGTCATCTTCACGGTTTGGATTGACCAGCGCATGGCATGGCGGCAGATCGGCCGAGAGCTGGTGATGATCGATAACGATGACATCGACCCCCCGTTTGGCCGCCTCGGCCAGAGCATCGTGACTGGTCGAACCGCAATCGACGGTAACGATCAGCCTGGCGCCACGATCGATCAAGTCCCCGATGGCCCTGGCATTCGGGCCGTATCCCTCGAAAATCCGGTCCGGAATGTAAATATCCGACGGGACGGAGAAATGATCGAAGAAGCGCTTCATCAACGCCGATGCGCAGGCGCCGTCCACATCGTAGTCGCCGAAGATGGCCACCGCCTCCCGGTCGCGGATTGCCCGCGACAGCCGTGTGACGGCCCGCTCCATGTCCGTCAGCGACTGCGGATCGGGCATCAGCTTCTTCAACGTCGGATCAAGGAAATCCTGCGCCTCGTCCAGTCCGACACCGCGGCCGGCCAGAACCCGGGCGACGATCTCGGACATCCCGTAGCTTTGCGCCATGGCCAGCGCCCGGTTTCGGCCCGACTGGTCCAGTCGTTGGCTCCAGCGCTGGCCAGTCAGCGACATCTCGACGTCAAGAAAGGCCCGCTCCCGTTCCATCGGCATCGTTTGCACCGCCTGTTCCTCGCCTCGACGGCCCAGCGTTTCGAGCGTCCCCTCAGCCCGATTTGGGCCGCTCGATACGGATGACCTGTGGCGCGCCTTCCAGATATCCCTCGTGCTTGATCGCATCGACGGCCGCCCGCACAGACGCTTCCGTCGTCGCATGCGTGACAAGCACGACGGTCTGGTGTCCGAGGCCGGACGGCGCATGGTGCTTGGCCCGCTGGACGATGGACTCAAGCGAAATCTTGTTGTCCGCCATGTTCTTGGCGATGGAAGCAAAAACGCCCGCGCGATCCTCGACCGTCAGGCGAATGAAGTACCCGCCCTCATGGCTGCGCATCTTGGCACGCTGATACGGCAGCAGTTTCGCTGCGGGCTGGCCAAGGGCCGGTCCATGCTGAAGCCCCGGACGGCTCTTGGCGATGTCGGCGATGTCGCCCATCACCGCCGATGCGGTGGCATCACCGCCCGCGCCAGGCCCCGACATCAAAAGTTCGCCGAGGACGTCCGACTCGATCGCAACGGCATTGGTCACGCCGTCAACCTGAGCGATCACGGAATCCTTTGGTACCATGGTGGGATGAACGCGCTGTTCGATTCCCGACTCCGTTCGCTGCGCCACCCCCAGGAGCTTGATGCGGTAACCGAGATCGTCGGCAGCGCGGATATCCTCGATCGAGATGTTGGAAATCCCCTCGAGATAGATGTTGTCAGCCGATATTTCCGTGCCGAAGGCAAGGCTCGTCAGGATCGCAAGCTTGTGGGCCGTGTCGTTGCCTTCGATATCGAAGGTCGGGTCGGCTTCCGCATAGCCGAGGCGCTGCGCCTCCTTGAGGCATTCGGCAAAGGTGAAGCCTTCGCGCTCCATCTCCGTCAGGATATAGTTGCACGTCCCGTTCATGATCCCGTAGACGCGGCTCACGCGGTTGCCCGTCAGGGATTCCCGCATCGCCTTGATCACTGGAATGCCACCGGCGACCGCCGCTTCGAAGTTGAGCAGCACGCCCTTTTCCTCGGCGAGCCGTGCCAGCGCAACGCCGTGCCGGGCGAGCAGCGCCTTGTTGGCGGTGACGACGTGAACGCCGCGCTTCAAAGCGGCTTCGACGGCCAGATGCGCTGGATCGCCGTCACCACCGATCAGCTCGACGAAAACGTCGATCTGCGCATTCCTCGCAAGTTCGACCGGATCGTCGAACCATTCCATCGCTCTCAGATCGATGCCGCGGTTGCGCTCCCGGTCGCGTGCCGCGACGGCGGTGATCACGATCTCGCGTCCACACGCGTCGGCCAGGAGCGCGTGGCGGGAGACCAGCACGCTCGCCAGCGCCGATCCCACGGTCCCAAGACCCGCGATGCCGATTCGAAGGGGTTCAGCCATTCGTCAGTCCATTCATGTTCGGAAGGTCGCGGCGCCAGACGCACACCGCAACGTGATACCAGTGTCCGGCGCGCTAGCGCCGGGCGTTGAGCGGGATCACGTTGTGCATCGTCTCGTCAGCCGATGCAAGAAAGCGCTTGATGTTGCGGGCCGCCTGCCGAATTCGGTGCTCGTTCTCCACCAGGGCGATCCGGACATAGTCATCCCCCTGTTCGCCGAAACCGATACCCGGCGCAACGGCGACATCCGCCTTTTCGACCAGAATCTTCGAGAATTCCAGCGACCCGAGCGGCTTGAACGCTTCGGGCACGGGCACCCACGCGAACATCGTCGCTGCGGGCGGAGGAACCTGCCAGCCTGCCTTGCCGAAGCTCTCGACCAGAACGTCACGGCGGCGCCGATAAACGTTGCGGACGTCCTCGATCTCCGACCCATCACCATTGAGCGCGGCCGCCGCGGCGACCTGGATCGGTGTGAAGGCGCCATAGTCGAGATAGGATTTGACCCGGGTAAGAGCCGCGATCAGCCGTTCGTTGCCGACAGCAAAGCCCATGCGCCAACCGGGCATCGAGAAGGTCTTGGACATCGAGGTGAACTCGACGGCCACGTCCATGGCGCCCGGCACCTCAAGCACCGAAGGCGGCGGTGTCCCGTCGAAGTATATTTCCGAATAGGCCAGATCGGAGAGGATGATGATATCGTGCTTGCGCGCCTGGGCCACCGCTTCCTTGTAGAAGTCGAGCGTTGCAACATACGCCGTCGGGTTCGACGGATAGTTCAGGATGAGCGCCAGCGGCTTGGGGATCGAATGGCGGATTGCGCGATCGAGCGCGACGAAGAAGCTGTCGTCCGGCTTGACGGCCATCGAGCGGATCACACCGCCGGCCATCAGGAAACCGAACGCATGTATCGGATAGGTCGGATCGGGACACAGAACGACATCGCCCGGCGCTGTGATCGCCTGGGCCATGTTCGCAAAGCCCTCCTTCGAACCGAGTGTGGCGACGACCTGTGTGTCCGGGTTGAGTTTCACGCCAAAGCGGCGGGCATAGTAAGCCGCCTGCGCACGCCGCAACCCCGGAATGCCTTTGGACGAGGAATACCGATGCGTGCGGGGATCGCGCACGACGTCGCACAATTTGTCGACGATACTCTTCGGTGTCGGCAGGTCCGGGTTCCCCATCCCGAGATCGATGATGTCAGCGCCACCGGCTCGCGCGTTCGCCTTGAGGCGGTTGACCTGCTCGAAGACGTAAGGGGGCAGACGGCGAACTTTGTGAAATTCTTCCATGGTCTCGATCCGGGAAGTGGGCGACGCAGTAACCCTACGTCATGCAGACCCATTGCGTCCAATCGGCAACAAATGCAAGGCCGCTCAGTTCTCGATGCGCTGCAGCGTTTCGGTGCCGTGATTGCGGGCGATCGCCTGCAGCTGTGCCAGCCGCTCGCGATACCGTGTCGCAGCGACCCGGTCGTTGCGCTGTTCCGCGAGAGCAGCGGCCATCTCTGTCTCGATCATCTGGCGCTCGACATCGCTCATCTGGGCCGTCGCGCCGCGTGGCATGCGCGAAAAGGTCGGAAACTCGCCACCACGGCGCGCACCCGTCTGGACGAACGGTTCCGGTGTCAGCGTATCGGGTCGCGAGAGGTTCTGCTGCACAACGGTCAGCGTGGGATCGTAGCGCTCGGACTGGGGGTCCGTCGTCTCGCTACAACCGGCCATCATGCCGGCGATGAGCAGCAGGAGGACACCAGAACGACAGGAAGTGAAGAGCATGGACAAGGACTCGCCGAATGATTGTCGCGCTTTCATCCGCCAACCGCCATGCGCAGTGACGCGGCCAATCCGGCGGTGCGGGAAAACAATGTCTTATTCCTCTTACATTGGCGAGCTTCGATATAGTAGGCTTTTTTGACAAGCCGCAAAGGCGAAATGCCATGACCGGGAGGAACGGCATGTCGAACACGACGGACAGCAAAAAGGCCTCCGACAAGATCGATGCATCGTCGATCGAGCCCTATATCATCAAGGATCCGGAGGCCTTTGCGCGCAATCTGGCCCGAATGCTGGAGGAGTTGGGAAGAGCTGCCTCGGCCTGGGTGCGCCCACGCGAGAGCGGTGAAAAGACCGATACCCTCTCCGAGCCCGTCGCCGACATGGTCAAGACCTTCAGCAAGGTTTCTGAATACTGGTTGTCGGACCCCGCACGCGCCTTCGAGGCGCAAACGCATTTGATGACGAGCTATTTCGGGCTGTGGAACGCCTCGCTCCAGAAGATGTCCGGTCAGGACGACGGCCCGATCACGCCGGCAAGACATGCAGGCGACAAACGCTTTTCCGACGCTGATTGGGAACGCAACGCATTCTTCAACTTCCTGCGAAGCGCCTATGATGTCACCTCGGACTGGGCTGAGAAGCTCGTTGAAGATGCCGAAGGGCTCGATGAGCACACGCGGCACAAGGCGGTTTTCTACACCAAGCAGATCGCCAATGCGCTGGCGCCCAGCAATTTCATCATGACCAATCCGGAACTGTATCGGGAAACGGTGGCAGCCAACGGCGAAAACCTCGTGCGCGGCATGAGGATGCTGGCCGAGGACATTGCGGCCGGCAAAGGCGATCTTCGCTTGCGTCAGGCCGATTACTCCAAGTTCAAGGTTGGCGAGAATCTCGCGACAACCCCCGGCAAGGTGATCGCCCAGAGCGACGTTTGTCAGGTCATCCAGTACAGCGCCAAGACAGAGAAGGTCCTGAAGCGCCCCCTTGTGATCTGCCCACCCTGGATCAACAAATTCTACATTCTCGATCTCAACCCGCAAAAGTCGTTCATCGCGTGGGCCATCGAACAGGGACACACCGTCTTCGTCATCTCCTGGGTCAATCCCGACGAGCGTCACAAGGAAAAGAACTGGGACGCCTACGCCAGCGAAGGGATCGGCTTCGCATTGGATACGGTCGAGGCGGCAACGGCCGAGAGCGAGGTCAACGCGATCGGCTACTGCGTCGGCGGGACGCTTCTGGCGGCGACACTGGCGTTGCACGCAAGGGAAAAGGACCGGCGCATCCGCACGGTCACCTTCCTGACGACCCAGGTCGACTTCACCTATGCGGGCGATCTCAAGGTCTTCGTCGACGAAGAACAGATCGAAGCGATCGAAGCGGGCATGCAGCGCACCGGGTATCTCGACGGCTCCAAGATGGCGACGGCATTCAACATGCTGCGCTCGTCCGATCTGATATGGCCCTACGTCGTCAACAATTATCTCAAGGGCAAGGATCCCCTGCCCTTCGATCTCCTCTACTGGAATTCAGATTCCACGCGGATGCCCTGCGCCAACCACTCGTTTTATCTGCGCAATTGCTATCTCTCAAACAATCTGTCGGCCGGACGCATGGAGCTGGGCGGCAAGCCGGTTTCGCTGAAGGACATCCGCATCCCGGTCTACAACCTGGCGACGAAGGAAGATCATATCGCGCCAGCAAAGTCGGTGTTCATCGGCAGCCAGTTCTTCGGCGGCGATGTGCAGTATGTGCTTTCCGGATCTGGTCACATCGCCGGCGTGGTCAACCCGCCGGACAAGAACAAGTACCAGTACTGGACGGGAGGGCCGCCGGTGGGCGGCTTCGAAGACTGGATCGCGGGGGCGCAGGAGAACCCCGGCTCCTGGTGGCCCCATTGGCAGGCATGGATTGAAGCGCAGGATGATCGCAAGGTCGAGGCCAAGACCCGCAAACCGGGCGGCGCCAAACTGAAACCGATCGAGGATGCGCCTGGTTCGTTCGTCAAGATGAAGGCGTGATGCGCCCGCAACTCATAGATGCTTCGATTGCGCCGAGACGGGGGATGCCTTATCGCCTCGACGATGCAGTTCAAATCTCCCCTCGTGCCTGCGACGCTCGTCGCACGCTACAAGCGCTTCTTGTTCGACGCGGTTCTGGCGGACGGCCAGGCGATCACCGGCTCTTGCCCGAACACCGGCTCGATGTTCGGCCTGACGACACCCGGCGCGCGCGTCTGGCTGTCCGAGCACGACAGTCCCACGCGAAAATACCGGCACTGCCTGGAACTGGTGGAGGCTGACGACACCATCATCGGCGTCAATACCGGGCTGCCCAACCGATTGGCGGACGAGGCGATCGATGCTGGCCTGATCCGTGACCTCGCCGACTACGGCGAGCGGCTGCGCGAACAGCGCTACGGACGCAATTCGCGCATCGACATCCTGCTTCAAGATCAAGCGCGCGGCAAAGCCTATGTCGAGGTGAAGAACGTGCATATGAGCCGGACCTCCGGCCTTGCCGAATTTCCCGATTCGGTTACGGCTCGCGGCGCCAAACATCTCGAAGAACTTGGCGATATGGTCGAGTCAGGCCATCGCGCAATCATGCTCTATATGATCCAGCGTCCTGACGTGTCTCGTTTCCGGCTTTGCCGCGACCTCGATCCGATCTATGCTGCCGCTTTCGATCGCGCGGTGGCGCGTGGGGTTGAAGCCATCGCGGTTCGATGCGACATCACACCGGAATTCATCCGTCCCGACGCCGTCGTCCCGATCGAAGAACCGGGAGCCCGACCATGCACCGGGTCGGAAGCGGCAAATCGGAACGGAAAGTAATGGTCAGCTATATCGACGCAGCGTTGGCCCCGCAGAAAAACAATGGCCAGATCCGCCTTTACGGTGAAGACGGGTTCGAGGGCATGCGCAAGGCCTGTCAACTGACGGCGCGGTGCCTCGATGAACTCGCCGCCATGGTTACGCCCGGCGTCACCACACAGGCAATCGACGATTTCGTCTACGGCTTCGGCAAGGATCACGGCGCATTTCCGGCGACGATGAACTACCGCGGCTACATGAAGTCCTCCTGCACATCGATCAACCATGTCGTGTGCCACGGCATTCCCAACGAGAAGCCGCTCCGCGACGGCGATATCGTCAATATCGACGTCACCTATGTCCTGGATGGCTGGCATGGCGATTCCAGCCGCATGTACCCGGTCGGGCAGTTGAAGCGCGCGGCCGAGCGGCTTCTGGAAGTCACTCATGAATCGATGATGCGCGGCATCGCCGCCATCCGGCCCGGCGCCCGCACCGGTGCTATCGGCGAAGCCATTCAGGTCTATGCCGAGGGCGAGCGCTGCTCCGTCGTCCGGGATTTTTGCGGTCACGGGCTGGGACGTCTGTTTCATGACGCTCCGAACATCCTCCACTATGGACGGGCCAATGAGGGCCCGGAGATGCGCCCCGGGATGATCTTCACCGTCGAACCGATGATCAACCTCGGCAAGCCGCATGTGAAGGTTCTCGCCGATGGATGGACAGCTGTGACCCGCGACCGGTCCTTGTCGGCGCAGTACGAACACACGATCGGGGTGACTGAAACCGGATGTGAGATCTTCACGCTTTCGCCCGGCGGACTCGACCGCCCCGGATTGCCGGCTTGATCGCAAGGGATGGACCTGAGACCGGATGACGGCCGAAGGGCAGGACAACACGGATGAAGGCGACCCGGCTCCGGCCGATGAACGCTCCTATTTTGCTGAACAACCCCGGCCGCTGGATGGCGGAATAAAGCCGCCCGCTCAGCACTATCACGGCCACCGCGATCGCCTTCGCCAGCGTTTCCGCGACAACGCATCCGGTCTTGCCGACTACGAACTTCTGGAACTGCTGCTCTTCCGCCTGTTGCCGCGGCGCGACACCAAGCCGATCGCGAAAGCGTTGCTTCAACGGTTCGGGACGCTATCGGAAGTCTTGGGCGCGCCGCCGCATCTTCTGGCGGAGACGGATGGGATCGGTGAAAGCGCGGCGCTGGACCTGAAGGTCGTTGCCGCCTTGGGTCAACGCTCCCTCAAGGGAGCAATCCGCGAGCGCCAGCTGCTCGGTTCCTGGCAGTCAGTCATTGACTACTGCCGTGCGGCCATGGCGTTTGAAACGCGAGAACAGTTCCGCATCCTTTTCCTCGACAAGAAGAATGTGCTGATCGCCGACGAGGTCCAGCAGACGGGCACCGTCGACCATACACCGGTCTATCCGCGCGAAGTCATGCGCCGCGCGCTCGAACTGTCTGCGACGGCGTTGATCCTGGTCCACAACCACCCCTCGGGCGACCCGACCCCGTCCCGCGCCGATATCGAAATGACGCGAACGATCATCGAAACGGCCAAACCACTCGGGATCACGGTGCACGACCACGTCATCGTCGGTCGCAACGGCCACGCCAGCCTGAAAGGGCTTCAGCTCATCTGACCGATATGAAAAGCCCGGGTCGATGACCCGGGCTCCGATTTCCGGTATTGATCCGACGGCTCCTAGACGTAGACGTCGAAATTGTCGCGCGTCAGATCTTCCGAATTGACGCCGGTCAGCGACATGAGATGCTCACGACCGTCAGTGTCTGACCAGTCCTCATCATGATAGATTTCCGTATCGCCGGATTCGGAATTGAAGACGGCGAGATAGAACTCCGCTGCGCCCTCCGAGGTGGCAGCGTCGATCGCAGCTTGCGTGACGCCCTCATCCGCCGCCATGCCATCGGTGATCAGAACGACTTTCTGGTCATCGTCCGACGAAAGCGACATCAGATCGGTGCGTATCTGAAAATCCCCTTCGGCGAGATCGCCGTCGCCACGAACATCATCATCCATCGAGTTGGCGAAGGTGATCGCTCCACCCTGGAGAAAAGACACAACGTCGATCGTATCGTTTGTTGCGCCCTCGGCTTCGGCAGCCACGAAATCGGTGACGGTATCGAGCCCGACGCCGGCATCGACGTGCACCTCATCGTTTCCGCCACTGGTCAGGATGATCGTGTCGTTGCCGGGGCCGCCGCCGAAGATATTGTCGCCGGCGCCACCATCCAGCGTGTCATCGCCGGCGCCGCCCGTGACGAGATCATCGCCCGCGCCGGTCGTGATGGTGTCGTTGCCAGACCCGCCCCGTGCCGTGACGGCTCCTGTCGCATTGGACAGGTCAATCGCCAGATCGCCTTCAAGGTCGGCTGCGTTGAGAAGCTCAACGGCAGCAAACCCATCGGCGGTGAACTCGGTTCCGGCGTTGATTCCGTCGCCTGGGTTCGCGTCATCGTTGACCGTCCCGCCGACAAGCGTGACATCGCCCATGCCGGTGAGATTGATGGTTGCCAGAGCACTCGTGCCGCTGACGCCGATCAGGTTGCTTTCGCCGTTCGACTCTATCGTCAGCGTTTCAACGGTATCGTCCGCGGTCAAATCCGGTCCAACATTGGCAATCCCGAGCGCTGCCGCACTGTCTTCCACCGACACTTCAAGCGACGTGGCCGTGATATCGTCGAAGTCGATGGTGACGAGGTCGCCCTCATCCGCATCCACGACATCCGTCAGCATCAGCGAAAGCGCTGCAGCCGTCGTCCCGGCAAAGCCAACCGAGGCGCCCTGGTTCATCACGCGAAACTGGCTGACGTTCCCGATGTTGCTCACGCTACCGAAGGCATTGCTGTTAGAGACCGACACCCGCTCGACACCTGTCGCCTCGGCGAGACTGATTTCCGGCGTGCTCATCGACGAGCTTTCGGTAAACGTAACGTCGATCGCCTCGACATCGGTAAGCTGTGGATCGACGGGATCGTCGTCCGAGCCTGCCACGACAACCGAGAAGCTGTCGCTGCCTGCGCCGCCATCGATCGAATCTCCATCGTTTACGGTCGGGTTGTCGCCGCCGATGGCTCCGCTGAAGGCATCGTCGCCATCGCCGCCGGTCAGCATTTCATTCGATGCTTCCGTCAGACGAAGTCCGAGACCGGCAATGGCCGCATCGGTCTCTTCATCGGTCGGGATTGTTGCGGGGTCTGACGTCACATCATCGAGGAACGCGCGACCCGCATCGGCTGCATCTTCACCTTGATAGTCCTCGATCTCGTCCTCGGTATCGATTGCGCTGGTGAAGTTGTTGGCGGCAATTTCCTTGTTCATGAGCGTCTGCATGTCGTCGCCCATGGCACTGTCATAGATCGCGATGGCGATCTGCTCGATCGTCAGGTCCGTATCGAGCCGCTCGGCCCAATAGGCCAGACCATCGGGCTCGGCGCCGCGTCCGAAGAGCGACATGTAGACCGAGTTGACGATCTCCTCGCTCGACATCATCCCTTCAAAACGGTCTTGATATTCTGCTGAACTGGCAAGAGCGCCGTAGATCGCGCTCAAATCCTCGCCGTTATTGGTCTCGTTCTCGTAGAAGGCCAGTCCGAGCGGGTCGGCGGGTCTTCCGAAAAGAGCAATGTAAACCCCTTGAATGGTCGCCATGTTGGCATTCCTTTGCGTTGGCTTGCTGACAGGTCAACGCACTCCGGTGGGGCAACGGACCATCGCCTGCGATGTTCCATGCCTCAATGCGTAATTCACAGGATTGACAGGAAGCGCTCTGAGTCACTGCGCACTGCATCCTTCTTGTCGCTCGACATGCGATCAAGAGATTTCAAGACCACGCCCATACGCCGGTTTCTCTCGAAATGGGCCCGGTTGCGCATCACGAAGTCCCAATAGAGATAGTTGAAGGGACAGGCGTCCGGTCCGTTCTTGCGCTTCACGTCGTAGCGACAATTGCCGCAATAGTCGGACATCCGGTTGATGTAGGCGCCCGAGGCTGCGTAAGGCTTCGAGGCGAAAAAGCCGTCGTCTGCATAAAGGATCATGCCGACAACGTTCGGCATCTCCACCCACTCATAGGCATCGTGGTAGACCAGCAGGTACCATTCCTGCACCTCGCGTGGATCGAGGCCGGCCAGGAGGCAGAAATTGCCGATCACCATGAGCCGCTGAATATGGTGGGCATAGGCGTTCCGGCTGGTTTCCCCGATCGCCTGCGCAAGGCAGTTCATATCGGTATCGGCCGACCAGAAGAATTCAGGCAGTTGGCGATCGGCCGAGAGGGCGTTTTGATCGCCATAACCGGGCATCTTCAGCCAATATACCCCGCGGATGAATTCGCGCCAGCCGATGATCTGGCGCAGGAAACCTTCCGCTGCATTGATCGGGACCGAACCATTCTTGTGCGCTGCCTCGACACGGTCGCAGCATTCGCGCGCGCTCAACAGCCCGCAATTGATCAGCGCGGACAGGTGGGAATGGAACATTAGCGGCTCACCCTGCCGCATGGCATCCTGATACCGGCCGAAATCCGGCAGGGCCTCGGCTATGAACCAATTGAGGTAGTGCAGCGCCTGACGACGCGTGACGGGATAGTCAAATGGCTCCAATTCGCCGAAGTGTTCACCGAAAGTGCTGGCGACCAGCTCGATGACTTCCTTGGTCGTATCGTCCTGTCCATAATGCGGCCGGTTGGGAGGAGAGACGTCCCCAGGCAGCGGATCGCGGTTGTCGTGATCGAAATTCCACCGCCCTCCGACCGGCTCATCGCCGTCCATCAGATAGCCCGTCCTGCGGCGCATCTCACGGTAGAAATACTCCATGCGAAGCGTCTTGGGATCGGGCCCGGCGAGTTCATCGAACAATTCGTGCGAACAGAAGAACCGATCGTCGGGCCTGATCTCGACATCGAGCGGTAGTTCTTCGGCCCAATTCCGCTGCTTCTGAACGACACGATACTCCCCGGCCTCGGTCACGATGAGCGATGATGCCTTTGTTTCACCGACGACCGTTTCTATCGCCGCGTCGAACGATGGGATCCCCTCCTCATAGCGAAAATAGCGGACCTGATGGCCCGCCTGCTGCAGTTGCTCGGCAAAGTGGCGCATAGCGGCAAAAAGGAATGCGATTTTCTTCTTGTGATGCGCCACATAGGTCGCCTCCTCTTTCACCTCCGCCAGAACGATCAGATCGCGTTCCCGATCGACGCCCTGCAGCGCGCTGATATCGCGTGTCAGCTGGTCTCCGAGAACGAATCTGATGCTGCGGACGGCTTGTCGAGAGGATGCGGGCATGAGGACCTGTGACGATAAGAGTTTCCCCTTATCTAGGCCGTGCGTTGGCGCTCTCCAGATCAGCCGAAGTTTCCGCCTGCATCCTCCCGTTTATTACTTGTTGTTAATGGATGTGACCTAAAGTTGTCTCATACGAAACGAGCATCCCGGGTCGACCATGTCCTTCGTCCTCGAACAGGCTCCCGCCTCCACGCCGGTCGTCGGCGACAATCGCTTTCAAAGCGTCTCCATAAACGTGCCGGGTCGACTGATGTGCGCCGACTTTTCCGAGCACGATTGCGTCGCGGCTCAGATGTCTCCTGGCGATGTCCAGTTCCTGTGTGCGGCTCGGCCCCGCCCGAACGAGCGGATCGTGGCCTATCTCGACCATCTTGGCCGGGTCGAGGGTCGTGTCGCGTCCCTGGAGAGTGACGGTTTCACGATCGAACTCAATGCCACCGTCAGGAAGCGCGAGAAACTTGCGGCACAGCTGACGTGGCTCGCCAACAAGCACGAATTGGGATTGCCGGAAGATCGTCGGCATGAACGCTACGCCCCGCGCAATCCGCGCGCAGAGATCAGCCTTGACGACGGTCGACGCTATGCCTGCCGGATCATCGACCTCTCGCTGTCTGGCGCGGCGGTGGAAATCGAGGTGCGACCCGCGCTCGGAACGCCCGTCGTGCTTGGCACCATGCGCGGCCGCGTCGTGCGCCATTTCCAGGAAGGCATCGCGCTGGAATTCATTCGCATACAGCCAGCGGAAGCGCTGCGGACGTTCCTCTAAAGCTCTTCACTTCATATGGTCCGCAAAATTCTTGCTGGAGACGCCGAGCAGAACGGCCTTGCCGTTCTGTCGACCGTTGCCGGTCTGGATGCCGATCAATTCCGAATCGTCATTGATGAGCGGCCCGCCGGAAAATCCAGAAACCGTCGGGCATGAGCCAATGATCATGCCGCTATCGGTCTCCTGCCGCACTACACACGAATCGGTGGAGGTCAGCCAGTAGCGTCTTTGGATGCCGTAGCCGGCCGAAACGAACGAACTTTCGGACGGGATCGCTTCGGAGACCGCAATCGGCGGAAAGCGCTTGGGCGCTGGATCCTCAAGCTCGATAAGCGCCCAATCGGACGACGGTGTCTCGACCGGCCTTGAGGGATTGAAGCCGTCCGCGACCTGATAGGCACGAGCAACGGTGTGGTGTTCATAGCTGCCGCGCTCGTAGCCTAGCAGGAAATGAACGGATCGAGCACTGACCATTGCGCCCGCCCGAGCGGAATAGAGGCAATGCGCTGCCGTCACGGCGAGAGAGGGTGCGATGAGAACGCCCGTGCAGTGCCCGCCTGTGCTGTTGTGGATCCGTCCCACCGCGCTCCAAGGCTTTTTGCTGACATCGACCCGATGCAACCTCTCTTCCGCAAGGCTGGGTACGGAACAGGTGACTGCCATGGCAAGCCACGCAAGCGCAGGCAGGAACAAAGGGACGGTTCGCATGATCATGGCTCCGATTCCCGCCAGGGTGACGTGTTTACGTTTTGATGTATCGGATCAGCGATGCACCCTCCGCGCGGCAAAAATACGTCCGCAAGCGTGCGCTGCCTTGCTTTCCACAATTCCGACGCCAACAATTGCAAAAAGTGATGACGCAAGGAGTAGGCATGACCCTGACAGGCAACCAGATGCACGCGGCGCGCGTGCTTGTCGGCCTCGAAGTGGCGGATGTAGCAAAGAGCGCCGGCCTTGCGGCCGACCAAGTCCAGCGCATCGAAGCGCGGGGGACGGCCAGCTTGCGGGACAGTGACCCCGCCGTGGCAGCGATTCGCGATGTGCTCCTTCGCCAAGGCATCGTATTTCTTTCAGAAGGGGGACGCGGCGTTCTCCAGAAGACCCCCGCCCGCGTGGAAGAGGGCATCCGCCCGTGTGACCTCGACGCCACGAACGACGATTGAATGCACAGGTAAACGACCGATCGCGCAAAACGCCCACCCAAGTCTGGCACCTGACCAATGATTGAATATGATGCGCGCGGCACCGTTCGGCGCGAATCTCGTGGCTGCAGCGGTCGGGGGCGTGATCAGGCGGCATGCAACAGGAGCCGAACGAGGTAACGACGATGGACCATTTCGAACAACTCGGCTTTGCCATTATGGTGATCTTCGGCGCCATCATCATCACCAGTTTGATGGCCGTTGGCATCGCATGGAACGACAAGCCTGCCTTTCTCTTCGCGCTCGGCGCAGCCACGTCGGTCTGGACATCGTCCTTTGCCGTCGTTTTCGATCGTCCCCGCATTTTCGGTGCGTTCCTGATCATATCGATCGTGCTGATCGGCTTGTCGATCACCGCAATCGTGAGCTGATACCCTTCAGGATCAGCCGCGCGTCAGCGCAAGGAAGGCGGACCCGAATTCGCCGAGTTTCTTGGGACCGACACCGTTGACGCTTGCCAGTTCATCGAGCGTGCCAGGACGTGCGGAAGCCATTTCCATCAACGTCGCGTCGGAAAAGATGACATAAGCGGGCACCGATCTCTCGCGCGCGAACTCCAGACGCAAGCTCTTCAATGCCGAGAGCAGCGTTTCATCGCGGGCCGAGAGCGAGGGGGCCGATCGCTTCGGCCGTGAAGCTGGCTTGTCTCGGGTCGAAATCACGATTTCGCGCAGTTCGAAAGCGCTTTGCCCGGCAAGCACGGACTTGCCGCGTGCGGTCAATTCAAGCGCGCCGAATTTCTGGATGTTGATCGAAAGATAGCGTCCTGCGACAGCCTGGCGCACGAAGGCCTGCCAGTAAGTTTTCGTCTTGGCGCCCCCGGCCCCGTATCCCTTCAGCCGCTCATGTCCATTCGAGCGAATCTTCTCGGTCTCGAGCCCCCGCAGCACATCGACGATATGCGCCCCACCGAATGTCTCGCCAGTGCCCTCGATGATGCCGAACAGCGCTTGCGCTTCACGCGTGCCGTCGATCACCTTCGGGGGCGCGTAGCAGTTGTCGCAATGTCCGCATGGTCCCGCCTCTTCGTCGAAATAGGCCAGCAGCGAAACCCGACGGCATCCCGGCGCCTCCGCATAGGCCAGCAGAGCATCGAGCCGCTTGTGCTCGCGCAAGATGTGTTCTCGGTCTTCGCCATCATTTTCGATGAATTGGCGGCGCAAGCGAACGTCGTCGAGCCCGAAGAAGAGTTGTGTGTCGGCCGGCATCCCGTCACGGCCAGCACGCCCGATTTCCTGATAATAGGCTTCCATGCTGGCAGGCAGGTTGAGATGACAGACGAAGCGGATGTCCGGCTTGTCGATTCCCATGCCGAAAGCCACCGTTGCGACCATGATCGCGTTCTCGCGCATGAAGCGGGCCTGGTTCGCCTTGCGCACCTCGGGTGCATGACCTGCATGGTAGGCGATGGCGTTGAACCCTTCGCCCGCCAGAAGTTCCGCCGTTTCGTCGGTCGCGCGCCGTGACAGGCAGTAGACCACGCCCGATTCGTCCCGCCGATCCTTCAAGAAGGTGATGAGCTGGCGCTTCCAATCCCGCTTGGGCTCGACCGCGAGATAAAGGTTTGGCCGGTCAAAACCCTGAACGACGATCCGGCCGCGTCCCGAAAACAGTTTCTCAGCGATATCCGCTTGCGTCGCTCGATCGGCGGTTGCCGTGAACGCGGCGATGCCGGCTTCGGGAAAAGCGGATTTGAGTTCGCCCAGCCGTTCATATTCCGGCCGGAAATTCGCTCCCCATTTTGAGATGCAGTGCGCTTCGTCGACAACGAAAAGCCCGGCGCCGATCTGCTGGAGCGCTGCGATCATCCGTGGCGTCATCAGCCGTTCCGGCGACATGTAGAGCAGCGATACATCGCCTGCCCGGACCCGCTTCCATTCCGCCACATTGAATTCCCGGTCATGACCGGAGTGAATTGCGGCAACACTGACGCCATTCGCCCTGAGGGCCGCTGCCTGATCGTCGATAAGCGCGACAAGCGGCGAGACGACAACGGTCAGGCGGCGGTCCAGAATCGCCGGGATCTGAAAGCACAGGGATTTTCCCGCACCCGTCGGCATGACGGCGAGG
The DNA here is from genome assembly GCF_002750855.1 of Neopararhizobium haloflavum. GTDB lineage: Bacteria > Pseudomonadota > Alphaproteobacteria > Rhizobiales > Rhizobiaceae > Georhizobium > Georhizobium haloflavum. The sequence goes on from NZ_NWUC01000005.1 coordinate 21,246, forward strand.
ACATCCTCGCCGCCTGTGATCGTCTCGATGATCGCCTCCTGGCCGGGGCGGAAACTGCGATAGCCGAAGACATCGCGGAGAATGGTATGCGCTGTGACTGACACCAGTGATTCCAGTCGAATGGGGAAAGTGCGGCCGAAGAAGAAGCCCGGCCCTTGATTTGTCAACGCCAGGCCGGACCAGCCGCAACCTCACCAGCCTCCCCCACCTCCTCCTCCTCCGCCGCCGCCAGAGAATCCGCCGCCGCCAGAAAAACCTGAGGACGAAGATTTGGCCGGCGGGATCGCGGCTGAAAGACTGCTGGAGAGATCCGAGCCAAGTTTTCCGAGCGAATCGCCGAGCGACCCGAAATCGCGTCCGCCATACCAGTGCGGCCCTGCATAATGCACGGTTGCACCCGCAGCGGTCGCGGTTGCGAGCCAGGTTTCGAACGAACGGCTCCAGGGCTTTTCGACACCCAGCGCAATCGCATAGGGCAGCATGGTCTCGAATTGGCGCGGCGACATATCCGGCGCACCGCCGATGTTCATCCGTTCCGCCTCGGCGTAGCTCAAATAGCGCTTCAACCCTTCAAGATGGGCCCCCATGCGCGCGCCGATGGGTGTCGGCGCCCCCATAAGGAAGAAGAAGAGCACGTTGACGAGGACCAGTGCGCCAAAGGGAACGAGCACGGTCAGCGCGACTTCGCTGTCGAGCAGCGATGCGAGCACGCCGCCACCGACGCTGACCACGGCGGTGCCGACCACCGCCAATGCAATGATCGACATGATACGCGCGCCGAGTCGCCGATTGCGTGTCAAGGAGCGCCCGATGTTGACTGCCGCGCTGCCAAGCACAACGGCGATGACAGCCGGGACGATCATCCCCACGATCGTCGGTTCGTTCAGACCGCCGCCGACGATGAGCGCAACGAGCGTCGCGATGCTGAGACCAATGCCGACGAAGCTGTACGCGCGATTGTGCCGGTAGAACTTGCCACGGTGCTCGGCTTCGATCGCCTTGCGGAACCGGGCCGCGAGCAATTTGACGGAGGTGCCCTCGCTGCGGCTCAGCCTAAGCGTCCCACCCGACGCGGCAAGGGAAGCGATGACCGCGGCCTCGCCGACCGGCAATCGATCTTCCGGCTCCTTGCCTGTCCGCTGAACCGTCAGGTCGTCGCCAAACCCTGTCAATTCCACCTGATCCTTGACCGCCAGATTAACGATCGCGGCGGCCAGCGCGACAAAGCCACCGCTCGGAAGCCCTTTTCGGTCGATGTAGTGGACCAGTGCCGGTGAGACTCCATCGGGAACGTCCCAGCGCGGAACGACGACGCCGGCTGGCGGATCGCGACCGACGCGCCGCCATGCCCAGACATAATAGCTCATGACCACGGTAAGCCCGATCATGGCGATCAGCGCTCCCCGATTGTCCCTCAGGAACCAGGCACGCCGCTGCGCCTCATCCGGTTCGCCAACCACGCCCTTCGCCATCGAAACGACGATGGTCAGGCCTTCTTCGGGCTGCAGGGGCGCGGTGCTTTCGAAACGCACGGCCTGCTCACCGACACCTGACGTGCGCGCGGCTTCGCCCCGCTCCCCATAGGCACCAGTGAAGACCGCCACGTCCTGGACGCGGCTCTCATCGGGCAAATGCACCGTGCCGCTAACCCTTTGAATGGGAAACACCCAGCCATTGCCTGTCACGTTCCAGTACAGCTCGTCGTGATCGGGGAAGAATCGAATCTGGCGATCACTGCGGTAGTGCAACTGGTAGCGATGGATGCCTGGCTGGAGCGTTGCATCGGGATTACCGACATAGACCCGCGCAATGCCGCTGCCTCGCTCGACGCTGAACGGTTCCGGCTCGCCATCACGGCTTACGGCAACCACCTCAAATCCGACCTCATGCAGCCGTCCGTCCGCCCCTTCCGCGCGAATTGGGAAATCCCGGTAGATGCCGCGGCGGATCAGGTTTCCCTCCGCCCGCACCTCGATCGTCTCCGTAACGTCGAGCGATCCGTCCGCTGCAATCTCGATTCGGCTGTCGTAGGAGAGGATCGCTTCCTCAGCCTTCGCAGAGCCGCCACCGAGAGCTGCCAGAATGAAAGCAATTGCGGCGATGAGGCGCCCGAAATCACTCAGCCTTCGAGCAAGCGATGCAACGAGCGAGTTCATTGCGAAAACTTGACATCCGGCACCGCGCGATCGCGTGCATCCTCGATTTCGAAGTACTCCGTCTTGCGGAAGCCGAACGCCCCGGCAACGATGTTGGATGGCACACTCTCGACCTTGATATTGAGGTCCCGCGCCGCGCCGTTGTAGTAGCGCCGCGACATCTGGATTTCGTTCTCGAGTGTTTCCAGCGACCGCTGAAGTTGGGCAAAGTTCTCGTTCGCCTTGAGGTCGGGATAGGCTTCGGCCACGGCCATCAGCCGCCCCAGCGCCTGGCCGAGAAGTCCTTCTGCCGCCGCCCTGCCCTTGACGTCGTCGCTCGGCAAGGCTTGGGCCCGCGCACGCATCTCTGTCACCTCGCGAAGCGTATTGGCCTCGTGGTCGGTATAACCGCGCACCGTCTCGACGAGGTTTGGGACAAGGTCGGCGCGACGCTTCAGTTGAACATCGATCCCGCTCCACGCCTCCTCAACGATCTGCCGCGCCCGAACAAGGCCGTTGTAGACGAAGACGCCATAGACGACGAGGAGAACGACGAGACCCAGAATGATGACCGTACCCATGGAGCCACTCATGCAGATTGAACCTTGCTTCTAAGGACCGACAGCCTTTCATGATTGCACGATATGAAGCAATCACCGACCTGCATCCTCTGACCCTTCTGTTGATCGCGCCAGGCCGACAAGCTAGACCGGCAAGAAGGCGGGTCGGCCCCGCCGGGCACAAATTCGGAGATGAAGGGCATGCACTGCTTTTTCGTGGAATTCCAATGCAAGCTTGGGCAGGCCTACAAGGTTGCTGACGAAATCGCGGCGCGCGAAATCGCCTCGGAGGTGTATTCCGTCAGCGGCGAATACGACCTCCTCGTCAAGTTCTATGTCGACCAGGACGTCGACATCGGACACTTCGTCGCCGAAAACCTGCACACCATCGACGGTGTCGAACGCACCCACACCATCTTGACGTTCAAGGCATTCTGAGGCGGCGTCAGGGCATCTTGGACCCTACCGGTCAGGTGCATCATCTTCGTCGTCATCGCTGTGCGGAATGGCATCCTTGTTGTCACGCACGCTCGTCTTGCGACGTGCCGCGCGCTTCTTCGGCTCGCTTGGGGTCTCCTCGACATCGGCAGACGTCGTTTTCTGTTCAAGCAGGATGTGCGCGGCGGGGGCACGGCCACGCTTGTCCTCTCCGAAATAGAGTGTCTGGTGTGGGAATGGAATCTCGATGCCACGCTCGTCGAAGACACGCTTGACCTCGGCGTTGAAGGCGCGCCCGACGCCCCATTGCTTGCCGGGCACCGTCTTGATGCGCACGCGCACGATCACGGCGCTGTCGGCGAGCGACTGGACACCAAACCACTCCATGTCGCCGATGATCGCCGTGTTCATCTCCGGATCCTTGCGAAGCGCTTCGAAAGCCTCTGCGATCGCGGCACGGGCATCTTCGACGTTCTCGCGATATCCGATGCCGATATCCCCGACATGGTAACCGAAGTCGCGGACGAAGTTCGTGACCATGTCCACCGAAGAGAACGGGATGATGTGGTAGGCGCCAGAAACGTCACGCAGGCTCACGGAGCGGATCGTCAAACGCTCCACCGTGCCCGTCATGCCGCCGACCGTGATCACGTCCCCGACATTGATGGCATTCTCCAGCTGGATGAAGACCCCGGTGATGATGTCCTGAACAAGCTTTTGCGCACCAAAACCGATCGCAAGACCGAGAACACCGGCCGAGGCGATCAGCGGAGCGATGTTGATCCCGATTTCCGACAACGCGAACATCAGCGCGATCACCAGGATCGCGATCGTTGCCGCATTGCGCAGAAGGCTGAGCAATGTCTGTTCGCGGGAGGTTGCAGGCCGCCCGAAATCCGGATTGAGCCGATAGTCGACCCATGAATTGAGCGCCAGCCACATTGCGAAAGCAATGACGAGAATGAGGAAAACCGACATCAGCGCGCCGGTCGTGCGGATGCCGACCTGGCTTTGCATCCATGCGCGAAGATCAAAGAAATTCAACGTATCGAGCACGACGAGCAGGACGACGATGAAGATCAAGATTCTGAGTACCGTCAGAAATTTCGGCACGAAGGCGTTCAGGCGGCGCTCCAGGAGCGGCAGCCGCTGGTTCACGCGATCCGGGAGATTGATCCCCCGCGCAATCGCTCGGGCGATCCATCCCGCGACGGCAAATCCAATCACGACTGCGATCAGAATTTTCCCGCTCGCACCGAGAACGCTGAGGAGCACGTCGGCGGGACTTGCAAGCACTATGACGAACAGGAAGGCGAGATAAAGCAGCACTGGCCAATGCCAGCGATGCGCCAGAAAGCGCAACTGCTTGTTTCGTCGCTGCGCCTTGAGCGAAGGCGATGGGCTCGCAACACCATCGCCGCTCGTCTCCGCCGCGAGCTCCTCCTCGGGCCGCTCCAGAAGCCATTGTGCGACCGCCTTCCGGCTCGAAACCGTCATGACCACGGCGATGATCAGCGCGACCAGGGCGATAAGTGCCGAGATCGCCTGTCCAGCCGCCGGAGATATGTCCTGATTGACGATGGGCAGAACAAGCAGCTGTCCGTAGCCGAGGATGCCGATGATCCAGGTGAAGCCGCGATTCATGGAGCGGGCAGCGCCGTCGCGAATCGGCACCGGACGAAGATCGCCGGTTGACGGTGAAAGGACGATGCGCAGGACCACCTTCATGAGCTCGACGATCATGAACGCATTCAGATAGAGGGTCTGGCGCAGGCCCATCGACCCCAGATCACCGAACGCGAAAAGCGAGATGGCGTAACCGGCTGCCCAAGCGATCACGACGACCAACGCGTCGACCAGCGCCGAAGCCACGATGAAGACGATCTTCTGCACGATGCCGGCATTGCCTGCCCGCTGCCCCATGGAACGGAAGACGCCTTTGGCGAGGCTGCGCAACGCAAGGAAAATCGCATAAGTGGCGATGATCACGACGAGGAGGTCGACGAAGGCGCCGGACAGGACGCCGATCTGGTCGGCGTCGAGCGCAGAGAACATCGCCGGCGTGGCCGCGACGCGGTTCCAGAAGCCGAGCGCGGAGTCAGCCACCCCCTCGGCAAAATAGCGGGTCGTTTCGGCGATTCGCCGGCCGAGAGACACCTCGTCGCTACCAAAGAGCGCATTGTCGATCGTTTCGACGGGGCCGGGCTCAGCGACTTCCGCGGCAGACTGCAATTCATCGATCAGCCGGTTGCGGCTCTCTTCGTTGCTCAGCGCATCGATCAGAAGCTGAAGTTCGCTGGGCGTGGCCGCGCCGGCTTCCGTGGCGGTTTCCTCGGCGGGCTCACTTGCAGCGTCTTGAGCGATCGCGGTGACGGGAAACGACAGGAAAGCGGCGAGAACGAACGTGGCGAAGAGTTGGCTCAGTATTCTGATCGGCATTGAGTTTTCATCTCTCGCTGATGAGATTTGCGGACTGGGAGGAGACATCCGTCTTCGATATCTGCACCCGGGGTTCTAGCAGAGGAAGCGTCCACATCAACCTTGGCGGTCAAAAGACGCGCTCATTCCCCCGTGCGGTCCGGCAGGAACATAGCGCGCTCACCTGAAACTTCCCGTGAAATGAAGTCACTTGCCGTACGCACACGGGCAAGATCTCGCACGCTTTCGTGAAATGATATCCAATACGCGCGAACAATGGTCTTCCCTGGGAAGAGCCGCACCAGCGATGGATCGCTGCGCGCCGAGAAATCATGGAGAATGCCAATGCCGCCACCCGCGCGCACGGCTTCGCTCTGCCCAACCGCGCTCGATATCTCGAATCCAGCCTGCCATTGACGGGGCAGCTCAGCCGAAAAATGGAGACTGGGTGAAAAAACGAGATCCTCCACGTAGCCGATCAGGTGGTGCGACTGGAGGTCTTCCAGTTGGCGCGGCGCTGGATGGTCCGCCAGATAGGATTTCGAGGCGTAGAAGCTGAGCGAATAGTCGATGAGTTTGCGTGCAACGAGCCGCCCCTGCTCCGGCCTTTCGACCGTTATCGCGATGTCGGCCTCACGGCGGGACAGCGAGAAGGATCTCGGCACCGGAACGAGCTGGATTTTCAGGTTTGGATGGCGCCTCGTCAACTTGCCAAGCCGCGCGGCAAGGAACTGGATGCCGAACCCGTCAGGCGCGCCGATGCGTACCGTGCCCGAGACGGCGGCATCCTGGCGCCCGATGCTGGCTTGCACGGCCAGCATCTCCGTCTCCATTCGTTCTGCCCCGTCGAGAAACGCTTCGCCCTCGCCGGTGAGCTCGCAACCGTTCGTCCGGCGAATCACGAGCTTCGTCGCCAGCGCATCCTCGAGAGCAGTCAGCCTGCGGCTGACGGTGGCGTGGTTGAGACCGAGACTCCGCGCAGCCCCGAGGATCTGGCCGTTGCGGGCCACAGCGAGAAATACCCTGACATCATCCCAGTTCATGGCGCCTCAACATGATTTTGTGCACAGCGGCTGCTTAATCCGCGCTGTTGTTGAACGCAAATTATAGTGCAGAATGCTACCATCGAAAATTCCCGGAGGATGAACCATGCGCGATATCGGACATTTCATCGGCGGCAAGACTGTCGCCGGCACGAGCGGCCGGACAGGCGACGTCTACAATCCGGCCACTGGAGAGGTTGACGCCAAGGTCGCCCTTGCGTCCGCAAAGGATCTCGCAGACGCCGTGGAGACGGCAAAGAAGGCGCAGCCGGCATGGGCCGCCACCAATCCCCAGCGACGCGCCCGGGTGTTGATGAAGTTTGTCGATCTGCTCAACCGCGATATGGACAAGCTGGCCGAGGCGCTGTCGCGCGAGCACGGCAAGACCATTCCCGATGCCAAGGGTGACGTGATCCGCGGACTGGAAGTCGCCGAGTTCTGCATCGGCGCGCCGCACCTCATGAAAGGGGAATACTCCGAAGGCGCCGGCCCCGGCATCGATCTCTATTCGATGCGCCAGCCCCTCGGTGTCGTCGCCGGCATCACGCCGTTCAACTTCCCGGCGATGATCCCAATGTGGAAATTCTGCCCCGCGATCGCGGCTGGCAACGCCTTCATCCTGAAGCCATCGGAGCGCGACCCATCCGTGCCGATGATGCTGGCCGAACTGATGATCGAAGCCGGACTGCCGGAAGGCATCCTGAACGTCGTCAACGGCGACAAGGAAGCGGTCGACGCGATCCTCGATCACCCGGACATCATGGCCGTGGGCTTTGTTGGTTCGACACCCATCGCCGAGTACATCTATGCGCGCGGATGCGCGAATGGCAAGCGCGTTCAGTGCTTCGGCGGCGCGAAGAATCACATGATAATCATGCCGGACGCTGACCTGGACCAGGCCGCGAACGCCCTCGTGGGCGCTGGCTATGGCGCGGCGGGTGAACGGTGCATGGCCGTCTCGGTCGCGGTACCGGTCGGTGAGGAAACGGCAAACCGGCTTGTCGAGAAGCTGGCGCCGATGGTGGAGAACCTGAAGATCGGCCCCTACACGGCCGGCGACGATGTCGATTTCGGGCCTCTGGTCACCAAGGAAGCCCGTGAGCGGGTTCTCGGCCTGGTGAATTCCGGTCTTGAAGCTGGCGCAGAGCTTGTCGTCGATGGCCGCGAATTCAAGATGCAGGGCTATGAAAACGGCAATTTCATCGGCGGCTGCCTGTTCGACCGCGTCACGACCGATATGGACATCTACACCCAGGAAATTTTCGGACCCGTCCTCTCGGTCGTTCGCGCGAAGAATTACGAGGACGCCATCCGTCTGCCGATGGAGCACGAATACGGCAACGGCGTCGCCATCTTCACCCGCGACGGCGATGCGGCGCGTGATTTCGTGTCCCGGATCAATGTCGGCATGGTCGGCGTCAATGTTCCGATCCCGGTTCCGCTCGCCTACCACACGTTCGGCGGCTGGAAGCGCTCGGGTTTCGGCGACCTTAACCAGCATGGTCCGGACGCATTCCGCTTCTATACCCGCACCAAGACGGTCACGCAGCGCTGGCCCTCGGGCATCAAGGACGGCGCGGAATTCGTCATCCCGACCATGGGTTGATGCCGGGGATCGGGCCGCGCCATGTCGCGCGGCCCGCTTCCGTGCGAAGCTGAACTGTCTAGAGAAACACCACCGTCTTGTGCGCGTTGAGCATGACGCGGCTTTCCAGGTGCATCTTGACGGCACGCGCGAGCACGCGGCTTTCGATGTCGCGGCCGGTGGCAACGAAATCATCGGCGCTCATGGCGTGGGTCACGCGCTCGGTTTCCTGCTCGATGATCGGTCCCTCGTCCAGGTCCGGGGTGACGTAATGCGCCGTCGCTCCAATCAGCTTGACGCCCCGCTCATGGGCCTGGTGATAGGGCTTTGCCCCCTTGAAGGATGGCAGGAAGGAATGGTGGATATTGATCACCTTGCCGAAAAGCCGCTTCGACAACCTGTCTGAAAGCACCTGCATGTAACGGGCAAGGACCACCAGATCGGCGCCTGTCTCCTTGACGAGCGCCAGGAGCTTTTCCTCCTGCTCGTCCTTGGTATCCTTCGAGACTGGAAGATGGTGATACGCGATGCCTTCAAGTTCCGCGGTGCGGCGCGAATCATCATGGTTGGAGACGATCGCCACGACCTCGGCATCAAGCCAGCCGACCCGTATCTGATAGAGCAGATGCAAAAGCGCATGGTCGAACTTGGACACCATCACGATCATCTTCGGTCGGCGGGCGCCATCAGCGATGGTCGTCTTCATGTCGAAGCGCTCCACGGCCGGCTTCAGCGCACGTTCCAGATCATCCTTGGACGACCCGTCCGGGGCATGGAAGGCGATGCGCATGAAGAACCGTCCGGTTGCCCGATCCCAGAACTGGTTGCTTTCGGCAATGTTGCAGCCGCTCGCAGCAAGTTCGGTCGTCACCGCGGCAACGATGCCGGGACGATCGGTACAGGACAGGGTCAGGACGTAGGGATGGGTCATGTCGCAGTCGGCTCCGGAGTTGAAGGCTGGTCGTAAGACGCGACGGTCTGGCTAAACCGCACGGCCCGGCTTGTCGAGGGTCGCCGGATGCCTCCTGCGATAGCCCATCGCACAAACCCGCAAACCTCCACCAATGACATCGGCTGGTCCATCTCCGACATCGTTGCATCGATCGCACAATCCAGAATTCTTTTGCCGATCCGCACAGTTTATTTTAGCTGTGGATGATGGAACACTTGCCATGTTCCGGGCCTGATTCCTGCTTAGCCCGACCTTTCATCAAACCATGATTGGGGTCGCTCAGCATGCACAATCATCAGCATCAAGGCATGAAGCCACGCATCACCGAGATGGAAACCTTGCGCGAACTCGTGGCGCGAATGCAGAGCGAGGGCTTGCCACCCGAAGACATACAGCGGCAGATCGTCAGCGTCGCCGTGGTCGATCTTGACGATCTGAACGAGGTGTTACGCGCCGCCTGACCGCAGCACCTACCGCGGATCGTTCGCCAACTTTTCGATCATGGCCGAGAAGTCGCGGCCCTTGCCACCCTGATCGACGAATGCACGGTAAAGGGCATGAGCCTTCGCGCCCATCGGGGTTGGAGCACCGACGGATTCGGCTGCGTCCTGGGCGAGGCCCAGATCCTTCAGCATCAGTTCCGCCGCGAAGCCCGGCTTGTAAGCATTGTCCGCCGGGCTTTGCGGTCCAATACCCGGAACCGGGCAGTACGTGTTCATCGACCAGCAGGAGCCGGACGACGTCGACACGACGTCAAAGACGCTCTGGCGTGAGAGACCCAGCTTGTCGGCGAGCACGAACGCCTCGCAGACACCGATCATCGAAATGCCGAGGATCATGTTGTTGCAGATCTTGGCCGCCTGCCCGGAGCCGGCGGGGCCGCAATGCACGGCCTTTTGTCCCATGATCGAGAACAAAGGTTCGGCGATGGCGAACGCCGCTTCACTTCCCCCCGCCATGAAAGTCAGCGTGCCCGCCGTTGCACCGCCAACGCCGCCGGAGACCGGAGCGTCGACGGACAGAAGGTCCGCCTTCGAAGCCATCTCGTGCGCGGCGCGCGCGCTGTCCACATCGACCGTCGAGCAATCGATGAAGCAGCTGCCGGCCGTCCCGGCAGGAACGATCTCGGCATAGACCGACCGAAGAATATCACCGTTCGGCAGCATGGTGATGACGACATCCTTGCCACGCGCCGCGTCCGCGGCCGACGAAGCATCCGCCACCCCATCCACCTTGACACCTGCGACATCGAAGCCGGTGACCGAATGGCCGGCCTTGACCAGATTGGACGCCATCGGCGCACCCATCTTCCCCAGTCCGATGAAGCCGATGTTCATGTTTTTCCCTCCGATTGTGCGCATTGCAGTCAAAGAACGAGTTCGTCGTCTCCGAGCGATTCCAGCATTTTTGCCGCATCGTGCGCCGCGGCGTCGATATCGCGATGACGCCAATGCGGGTTGCGGTCCTTGTCGATGATCTGGGCCCTCACGCCCTCGAGAAAATCGCCATGCTCCATGCATCGCCAGGAAAAGCGATACTCCAGCTTCAGCGCATCACGGAGATCGGAAATCTCGCTGGCCTTGAGGATCGCCGCATGCGCACACTGGATGGAAAGCGGGCTCGCACGGCGCATCGCCTTGGCGGCCTCCGCCTGCCAATTGCCGTCTGCCGAGGCATCGTCGAGGCGGCGAAGGCAATCAGCAGGGTCGGAACCGGCAAAAGCCACTTTGATCTCGGCCTGCAACTCCCGCAACGCGCCTCCGTCCGGATCGACAGCCAGAGATGAAAGAGCACCGTCCGCATCGCCCGTCTCGATGAGGCGGGCCGTCAGTTCCGCGACGGACTGCGAAGGTACGAATGCATCGGCAAAGCCGGTCAGGATCGCGCCGTCCGCCTTGAGCCGCTTGCCCGTCAGGCCGAGATAGAGCCCGAGCCGGCCGGGTGCATGACCGAGTATCATCGAACCGCCGACATCGGGGATGAGACCGATGCCGCATTCGGGCATCGCCAGCACGGTGCGTTCCGTAACGATCCGATGCGAGCCGTGGGCAGCGATGCCGACGCCCCCTCCCATCGTGATCCCATCCATTACGGCGACGTATGGCTTCGGATAGCTGTCGATAAGCGCATTGAGACGATACTCGTCTGCCCAAAATCGCCGGCCATAAGAGAAATCACCTGACTTGCCTGTCCGATAGAGATCCTGGATATCGCCTCCAGCGCAAAAGGCCCTCTCGCCCACCGCGTCGATGATCACGAGTGCGATGTCGTCATCATCCCGCCACGCCAAAAGTGCGGCCTCGATCTCTCCGGCCATCTCGTGAGTCAGGGCGTTCAGGGCCTGCGGGCGGTTGAGCGTGATGCGGCCAGCCCTGCCCTCGCGCCGCGTGATCGTGCCGGATACGTCCGTCAAGCGTCCCGCTCCGCCAACAGGGCGCGTGCGGTGATCATCCGCATGATCTCATTCGTTCCCTCGAGGATCTGGTGTACGCGAAGATCGCGCACGATCTTCTCGATGCCGTAGTCGGCAAGATATCCATACCCGCCATGGATTTGGAGAGCATGATTGGCGACGCTGAATGCGGTGTCGGTGACGAATCGCTTGACCATAGCGCAGTGCTTGGTCGCATCCGGCGCCGACATGTCCAGTTTCCAGGCCGCCTGGCGCAGGAATATCCGCGCGGCCTGCAACTCGGTTTCCATGTCGGCCAGCTTGAACTGCAACGACTGGAACTGGTCGATGGTCTGTCCGAACGCCGTGCGCTCACCGGCGTAGGCCAGCGCCTTGTCGAGCGCGGACTGTGCGCCGCCCAGCGCCGAAGCCGCGATGTTCAGCCGGCCGCCGTCCAGTCCGGCCATGGCATATTTGAAGCCGTGACCTTCCTCGCCGATCATATTGTCCGCAGGCACATGGCAGTCATCCATTCGCACTTCGCTGGTCGGCTGGGCGCGCCAGCCCATCTTCTTCTCCAGTGCGCCGAAGGAAAGGCCGGGCGTCCCATTCTCCACGAGGACAGCGGAGATGCCGCGCGGCCCGTCCCCGCCGGTTCGTGCCATGACGACATATAGGTCCGAATAGCTGCCGCCGGAGATGAACGACTTGGTGCCGGTGAGAACGTAACCCTCGTTGGTGCGCTCGGCCCGCGTGCGAAGCGCGGCCGCATCCGAACCCGAATTCGGTTCGGTCAGGCAATAGGACGCGATCGTCTCCATGCGGGTCAAGGACGGCAGCCATTTTGCCTTCTGCACGTCGCCGCCGAACCGGTCGACCATCCAGGCACACATGTTGTGGATTGACAGGAACGAGGCGACGGATGGACAGGCCATGGAAAGCGCCTCGAAGATCAAAGCCGCATCCAGGCGGCTGAGGCCGGAGCCGCCCATATCCTCACTGACGTAGATACCGGCGAGGCCAAGATCGGCGGCCTCCTTCAGGACGCTTTTCGGGATCGTGCCGTCCTCTTCCCACTGGCCGGCGAAGGGGGCGATCTTTTCCGCGCCGAAGTCACGCGCCATCTCGAATATGGCTCGCTGTTCTTCGTTCAGATCGAAATCCATCGGCAACCCTCCACGTCCTTTTCCGTGAAGGTGGCACTATAGCGCGTGAATAACAATGCGATTGCGCCCCTGTCCAATGTACCCTCCCGCGCACGAAAAAGCCCGCGCGATGGCGGGCTTCTGATCCATCGGCTGCAAAGGTGCGTCAGGCCGCGACGCGTTCCTTTTCAGAGCCAGGCGCCAGCGAAACTTCGAGCCCGTCGAGTTCTTCGCTCATGATGATCTGGCAGGAAAGCCGCGAGTTGTCTTCGACCATGAAGGCCTCGTCGAGCATGTCGACCTCCTCGTCTTCCTGCGCATTCAGCTTGTCCAGCCATTCATCGGCGACGTAGACGTGGCAGGTAGCGCATGCACAGGCACCACCACACTCCGCATTGATGTCGAGACCCCAGTCGCGAATGATTTCCATCACACGGAAACCCTCGAGAGCTTCCAGTCGATGGCGCTTACCGCCCTGGTCGGTGACATTGATGTGCATCGGCTCGCTTTCGGATTGGTCGTAAGAGATGGCTGGCTTCAGGCGCTGACCCGGCGCCAGCTATAGCCGCCGCTGTCCGCCTCGGGCAAGGCACCGGGCTGATAGTGGCGGGCAATTCCCTGCAATCGATTGGCTTCAAGACGCTTGATCGTCGTCTCGCTCGAAACCGCGAAGCTGGTGATTCCGACGCGCAGCATGAGCGGCATCTGATCGATCAGCACATCGCCGACGGCTCTGAGATCACCCTTGAAACCGAACTGCTCACGCAGCCGGGCCGCATGCGAAAACGCCCGGCCGTCAGAAAACTTGGGGAAGTCCAACGCCACGAGTGCGACATCGTCGAGCATGTCGGCGATCTCGCCGGGGTCGTCGTCGGCAGAGATCAAAACGCCGATCCGTCGCGTATTACGGCCGGCATCGACCCCGATTCCCCGGCGCGTTTCATCCGACAATGCGACGAAGCCCTCGAGCGGAACGACGATGTCGCCCGTTGCGGGCAACTCGTCCTGCGCTTCGACGACCTGCCAGGGATCGTCCGCGACGAAGCCTTCGACGGTCCAGACTGGGATATCGTTCACATCCATCTCCTCAAGCCGCCTTCGATGGTTCGCCATAGAGCGCGGTCTTGAACGGCTGCGCTCCGACACGGCGGTAGGTCTCGATGAACGTCTCGTCCGCGTTGTCCCGCAGACCGAGATAAGTCTCGACCACCGTTTCGACGGCGTCGGTGATCTTGTCGGGCTCGAACCCGCGTCCGACGATTTCCCCGATCGCGGTCTCGTTGTCCGCCGATCCGCCAAGCGTCAGCTGATAGAGCTCGGCGCCCTTCTTCTCCACGCCGAGAATGCCGATATGTCCGACATGGTGGTGGCCGCAGGCATTGATGCAGCCTGAGATCTTGATCTTGAGTTCGCCGATCTGTTGCTGGCGCGCCGGCGATCCGAAACGCCGGGAGATATCCTGTGCGATCGGTATGGAACGCGCATTGGCCAGGGCGCAGTAATCAAGACCGGGGCACGCGATGATGTCGGTGATCAGGTTGTTGTTGGCCGTGGCAAGTTCGGCCTCCACGAGGCGATCATAGACCTCGCGCAAGTCGCCGAGCGCGACATGGGGCAAGACGAGATTCTGCTCGTGAGTCACGCGGATTTCGTCCTGACTGAGGCTTTCCGCGATATCCGCCACACGTTCCATCTGCTCATCGGAAGCATCACCGGGAATTCCCCCGATCGGCTTCAGCGAAATGGTCACGATGCCGTAATCCGGGTGCTTGTGCGCAACCACATTCTGCGCAACCCAGGCTGAGAAATCTGCGTCGCGACGCTTTTCGGCCGCGAGCAACGCCCAGCCATCGGAGCGCTCGGGCAGATCGGGCATCGCGAAATAGGCCGAGATCGCCTCGATGTCCTTTTTCGGAAGTTCGAGGTCGCCGCCTTTCAGTTTGGCCCATTCCGCTTCGATCTGTGCGGTGAGTTCCTCGGTTCCGGTCTCGTGGACCAGGATCTTGATGCGCGCCTTGTACTTGTTGTCCCGGCGGCCATGCAGGTTGTAAACACGCAGGATCGCAGTCGTGTAGGCCAGCAACTCGTTCTCGGGCAGAAAATCGCGAATCTTCTTCGCAACCATCGGGGTACGCCCCTGACCACCGCCGATATAGACGGCGAATCCGAGCGCGCCGGTGTCGTCTCTCTTGAGATGCAGGCCGATGTCATGCGTCTGGATCGCCGCCCGGTCCCGATCCGCACCAGTGAGCGCGATCTTGAATTTTCGCGGCAGAAACGAAAACTCCGGATGGATCGACGACCACTGCCGCAAGATCTCCGCATAGGGTCGCGGATCGGCCACCTCGTCGGACGCCACGCCGGCGAAATGGTCGGCGGTCACATTGCGGATGCAGTTGCCAGACGTCTGGATGGCGTGCATCTCGACTTCGGCGAGTTCGGACAGGATCGTCGGTGTGTCTACAAGCTTCGGCCAGTTGTACTGGATGTTCTGCCGCGTGGTGAAATGGCCGTAGCCCTTGTCGTAGACGCGCGCGATGTGCGCCAGCTTGCGCATCTGACGCGACGACAGCGTTCCATAGGGCACCGCTACACGCAGCATGTAGGCGTGCAATTGCAGATAAACGCCGTTCATCAGCCGCAACGGCTTGAACTGATCCTCGGTGATCTCTCCGGAAACACGCCTGTTCACCTGGTCGCGAAACTGGTCAACGCGCTCACGAACGAAAGCGTGATCGAACTCATCGTAACGATACATGATATGCCTCAGGCAGCTATGGCGTCGTCGTCGCGTGCCGATTGCTCGACCTGTTTGCCGAGATCGCTGCGCACTGTGGGACCAAGGGCGCGGATACGCTCGCGAAGCCGCAGGGCGTAGAGATGCCCTTCGCGTTCTTCCACATCGATCACCGCTACGTCGACGACCTGGTTGTCGAGCGCGGCCACCTTTTCCGCATCGTGAAGCCCGGACACCGCAGCTTCGTGGCGAGCGACAAAAGCTTCATCGAGACTTTCGTGCCAGCCGCCATCGGCACCGAGCCAGACAGCGATGCCGTCGGAAAGTCTGTTCGCAGTCAAGGCCTTGAGCGTGCTCATTTCTGTACTCCCTTAATTCCTTTGAAGGCGATCATGCGGCTACCAGCGCCGCATCGTGCGGCACCAGCAGCGCCGAGCGCTCGAGATTCGCGCCGGCAACCGCGTCGCCGACAATGACCATCACCGGCCCATTGAGATCGCCGCGTCGCTCCAGTTCAGGCAATTGATCGATCGTGCCGTGAAACATGCGGCGGGTTTCGCGCCCGGCGTTTTCGATCACCGCCACCGGTGTATCGCCTGCGAGACCTGCCTCGATGAGCTTCAGAGCAACGCCGGCGGCCACGGTGCGACCCATATAGACGGCGATCGTCGCGCCGGAAGCGGCAAGACGGGCCCAGTCCGGCAGTGTCTCACCATTGAGGTCGTGACCGGTCGTGAAAACCACCGAAGAAGCCACTCCACGCAGCGTCATCGGCAGTTCGAAGTCCGCGGCTGCGGCGAAAGCCGAGGTGATGCCGGGGACGATCTCGAAGGCCACTTCGGCATGACGCAGCGCCGCCATCTCCTCGCCTGCGCGTCCGTAAATCAGCGGGTCACCCGATTTGAGCCGCGCCACCCGCTTGCCCGATCTGGCAAGTTCCACCAGCAGCGCATTGATTTCATGTTGCGACTTGGAATGGCAACCCTTGCGCTTACCGACCGATATGCGCTCCGCATCACGACGCCCCATGTCGACGATCGCCTGCGGCACCAGCGCATCATGAACGATCACATCCGCTTCCATCAAAATGCGTTGTGCCCGGAGCGTGAGAAGGTCCACAGCCCCCGGACCGGCACCGATCAGCCAGACGCGGCCCTCGGCCGCGTCGATCGTGCGCAACAGGTGCGTTGCTGCACGACGCGCACCTGACAGATCACCTCTGGCCACTTCGCTTGCCGGCCGATCGGAAAAGAAACGCCGCCAGAAGACCCGGCGCGGGGCGCCCTTTGGCAAAAGCCGTTCGACAGCCGGCCGGTAGGTGGCAGCAAGCCGGGCCAGGGCGCCAAGCGAGGGTGATAGCATCTGATCGATCCGCGCGCGGATCATCTGTCCGAGAACCGGGCCGGCGCCTTCGGTGCCAATCGCGATGGCAACTGGCGCTCGGTTGACGATCGCAGGCGTATAGAAATCGCAATGCAACGGCTGATCCACCGCGTTGGCTGGGATGCGCCGAGCGCGTGCCGCCTCCACGATGCGGCGATCTTCGGCGCCATCGCCCGTCGCCGCGAAAACCAATACAGCATCGCCAAGGTCACCCGCCGTGAACGACGTCCGACGGACATCAATCGAGCGTTCCGAAAGCCAATGCTCGAAATCTGGCTCGAGTTTGAGCGTATGGACGATTATCTCGGCACGGGTATTTGCCAGAAGCCTCGCCTTTGCAAACGCTTCCTCGCCACCGCCAATGATCGACACGCGCTTTCCTTCGACCTTGAAGAAAGCCGGAAAGACGCTCAGTTGTTCGTCGATGGAAAGCATGGCTCCAATACCTTTCGAGACTGGTTCGAAGTATCGCCAATCGAAAGAACGGATTGAAGAAACAGGAATGCGTCGCTTCCCTTGGACAGCGGATCGCCTTTGCGCAAAACCGGGCGGCAAGGAACGAATCCTCCCGCACCCCACGACTGCACCCCTCGAAAGGACCACGCGAGCGGCGCAACGATTTGGCGTTACGCTACGTACTCACTCAAAGTGATACGGGAGCGGACCCGATCGTATCGCTTCGCAGTTCGCAGCAATGGACTTATGATGCTGATGGGTCCCGGAGGGTGATGTCCATGAAGCATTCACTTGCATTGATCGCGGCCACCGCGTGGATTTTTGTTGCCGCGCCAGCCAGAGCCGATGATATCGAAGACGCCCAAGCCGTCATCGAAAGTCAGATCGAGGCCTTCTTGAGAGAAGATGCCGCAGCGGCGTATGCGCATGCCGCGCCGGGTATACAGCGAATGTACCCCAATCCCGATCTCTTCTTCGAAATGGTCAAACGCGGCTATGCGCCCGTCTTTCGCCCCGGAAACTTTGCATTCGGCAAGGCAAAGCCGGCCAGCGATGGAAAGACCATCGTGCAGGAGGTGTTGATCGGCGGCACCAAGGGCAAGGATGACTGGACGGCCGTTTACGTCCTGGAAAAGCAAGACAATGGAGAGTTCCGGATTAACGGGGTTCACATGCTGAAATCGCAGGCGCCCCAGATCTGAAAAGACACAAGGCGACGGTCAGAGAGGCGCAACATCGCCCCTCATCCATGCATCTTGCGTTTCTGCCATGAAGTCAGCGAACCGGCCAGCGGCGATGGCCCCGCGAATGCCGGCCATCAGGCTCTGGTAGTAGGCAAGATTGTTCCACGTCAGCAGCATGCCGCCCAGCGCCTCGCCAGAACGGACCAGGTGGTGCAGATAAGCTCGTGAATAATCGCGTGATGCCGGGCAATCGGACTCTTCATCGAGAGGCCGGACATCCTCCGCATGGCGGGCGTTGCGCAAATTGACCTTGCCACGCCGGGTGAAGGCCAGTCCGTGGCGCCCTGCCCGCGTCGGCATGACGCAATCGAACATGTCGATCCCCCGCGCGACGGATTTCAGGATATCATCTGGCGTTCCGACGCCCATCAGGTAACGTGGCTTGTCGTCAGGCAGAACCGGACAGGTTGCCTCCAGCATCGCGAGCATCACGTCATGTGGCTCGCCGACCGCCAGGCCGCCGACGGCGTAGCCCTTCAGATCCATGGATTTCAGCGCCTCGGCCGACCGGACACGCAGATCCGGCTGATCACCGCCTTGCACGATGCCGAACATCGCCTTGCCGGGCTGATCGCCAAAGGCCGTCTTGCATCGACCTGCCCAGCGCAACGACAACTCCATGGCGCGTTCGATTTCCGCGCGCGTTGCCGGCAGCGCAACGCATTCGTCGAGTTGCATCTGTATGTCGGACCCCAATAGCCCCTGGATTTCGATCGAACGCTCCGGGCTCATCGCGTGCCGGCTGCCGTCGATGTGCGACTGGAACGTCACCCCCTCTTCGGTCAGCTTGCGCAATCCGGCCAGAGACATGACCTGAAAGCCGCCCGAATCGGTCAGGATCGGATGCGGCCAGCGAATGAGGTCGTGCAGCCCCCCCAGTCGGGCGACACGTTCGGCACCGGGCCGCAGCATGAGATGATAGGTGTTGCCAAGGATGATGTCTGAGCCGAGGTCGCGAACCTGATCGAGATACATCGCCTTGACTGTCCCGGCCGTGCCCACCGGCATGAAGGCCGGCGTGCGAACCGTGCCGCGGGGCATCGAGACCGCGCCTGTCCGCGCCTGACCGTCTCGTGCCTGGATATCGAAGCGAAAGGTATCGTTCACGGCAATTTCCTCTCCAGCAACGATGCGTCACCATAAGAGTAGAACCGGTACTGCCGATCGATTGCATGGGCATACGCCGCCTGCATCGTTTCCAGTCCGCTGAAGGCCGAAACGAGCATGAACAGCGTGGATTTGGGCAAATGGAAATTCGTCATCAGAAGGTCGACAGCGCGAAAGCGATAGCCCGGCGTGATGAAGATGTCCGTCGCCCCGGTCCATTCATGGATCCGTCCATCCTCGCCGGCTGCGCTCTCCAGAAGCCGCAGCGACGTCGTGCCGACGGACACGATCCGTCCGCCGCGGCCTCGCACGGCATTGAGCGCGGTCGCCGTTTCGGCGCTCACCAGTCCGATTTCGGCATGCATCCGGTGGTCGGCAGTATCGTCAGCCTTGACGGGAAGGAAGGTTCCTGCCCCCACATGCAGTGTCACGAAATGGCGCTCGATACCCCGTCTGTCGAGGCGCTCGAAGAGCTCCGGCGTGAAATGCAGACCGGCCGTTGGCGCGGCGACCGCCCCGTCCTGGCGCGCGTAGATCGTCTGGTAGTCCTTGCGGTCCTGCTGATCCTCGGCCCGCTTCGAGGCAATATAAGGCGGAAGCGGCACGTGCCCGACGGCCATGATCGCCTCGTCAAGCAACGGACCGTCGAGATCGAATGTCAGCAGCACCTCCCCGCCCTCGCCTTTCTCGTCGACCGTGGCGTCTAGCCGTCCAAGAAAGCAGGCGTCGCTGCCGCCGCCGAACGCGATACGGTCGCCCGGTTTGACCCGCTTGCCGGGCTTGAGGAAGGCGCGCCATTGATTGGACGCTTGGCGCAGGTGCAACGTCGCGGACACGGCAACGGTCATGGCTTCGCCATCTGGACCAGGGCGGCTGCGCAGACCTTCCAGTTGGGCCGGAATGACTTTCGTATCGTTGAAGACCAGCGCGTCGCCCGGACGCAGCAGATCAGGCAGATCCGTCACGGAATGATCGTCAAGCGGCGTCACGTCGCCCGGGCGTACATGCAGAAGCCTTGCCTGGTCGCGCGGTGAGGCCGGCCGAAGTGCAATTCGCTCTTCGGGCAGATCGAAGTCGAAGAGATCGACACGCATGAGGATCCATTCCAATCAAAGACGCCGGCGCGACAGGAACCGCACCGGCGGGAAACGTCTTGCAGTTGTTTCGCCCGATCAGGCGTTCGCGGCGATGCGCATGCTGACGATCGTGTCTGGATCGGAGACCGGTTCGCCGCGCTTGATCTTGTCGATCACATCCATGCCTTCAATGACCTGACCCCACACGGAATACTGGCGGTTCAGCCACGGCGCATCCTGGAAACAGATAAAGAACTGCGAGTTCGCCGAATTGGGGCTCTGGGAGCGCGCCATAGAGCAGGTGCCACGCACGTGACTGATATTGGAGAATTCGGCCTTTAGATCGGGTTTGTCGGACCCGCCCATGCCTGCTCGGCCTGGATTGAAATCCTTGCCGCCGGTCTTGCCGAACTTGACGTCGCCGGTCTGCGCCATGAAGCCGTCGATCACGCGGTGGAAGACCACGCCGTCATAGGCTTCCTCGCTGGTCAGTTCCTTGATGCGCTTGACGTGTTCGGGCGCCAGATCGGGCAAAAGCTCGATCACGACACGCCCCTTGCTGGTCTCCATGACAAGTGCGTTTTCCGGATCCTTGATCTCGGCCATCGTGTTCTCCTGTTCTGATGAATTCGCTTACTCGACCCGCACGCTGATCATGCGGTCCGGATTGTCCACGGCGCCGTTGGCAGCCGCATCGCCCTTCTTGAGCGCATCGACGTGCTCCATGCCTTCGGCGACCTGGCCGAAGACCGTGTACTGGCCGTTCAGGAACGCACCTTCGTCGAACATGATGAAAAACTGCGAGTTGGCCGAGTTGGGATCCTGTGCCCTGGCCATACCGAGCGTGCCGCGCTCGAAGGGGATATCGGAAAATTCCGCTTCCAGATCGGGCAGCGAAGACCCTCCGGTGCCGGCCCTCGGCGCGACATAGCCATCGGTCAGGTCGCCAAACTCCACATCGCCGGTCTGGGCCATGAAGCCATCGATCACCCGGTGAAACGCCACGTTGTCATATTCTCCGGCCTCTGCCAGTTCCTTGACACGGGCCACGTGCTCAGGCGCCACGTCGGGCAGCAATTCGACGACGACCTCGCCTGACTCCAGTTCGATCACCAGGCGGTTCTCCGCGTCCTGCGCCAGAACGGTGAAACTGGCGGTGGCGGCAAGGCCCGTGATCAACAGTGCCGCAGTCTTGACGAAGATGGTTCTCATCGCGTTCTCCCAATGATGACGCTGAACTTTCAGGAAAATCTGTGCCGGAGCGCCGTCAGCACGACCTCCGGGACGAAGGCGCTGACATCGCCGCCCATTGCCGCGATCTGGCGCACCAATGTGGCGGTAATCGGTCGCGAGGACGTGGCGGCAGGAAGGAACACCGTCTGGATGTCCGGCGCCATCTGCCGGTTCATCCCCGCCATCTGCATTTCGTAATCGAGATCGGTTCCATCGCGCAGCCCACGCAGCAACAGGCTGGCTCCGTTCGCGCGCGCCGCGTCGACAACCAGTCCGTCGAAGGGAACGACCTCGACTTGCCCGTCGGAGGTTTCACCCGTTGTCGAAAGCGATTGACGGATCAGATCCGCACGTTCCTCGAAGGTGAAAAGCGGTGTCTTCCCGGGATGAATGCCGATCCCCACGACCAGCCGGTCGGCCGTCGCAAGGGCCTGCATCAATACATCGAGATGGCCATTCGTCAGCGGATCGAACGATCCGGGGTAGAAGGCGGTTTTCATGCGGCGCCCCTTTCACGTTGGCAGCCTTTTGTCACGCAGCCGCACCATTCGCAAGCGACGATCACCCCATGCCGAGCAAGATGAACTGTAGATGAATAGGCTGTTCAACACCGTTTCACGCGACTTGTGATGAACATTCTCTCAACGCGAATGAAACCATTTCAACACTGCCGCGTTGTGAGAGCAAATGGAGACCGAACAATGCCGATACTCATCCTCGCCGTCGTTATGTTCTTCGCTATGGTCATCGCGACGGCTTTCGCCCTGAGCGCAGAGAGCAAGTCGCAAGTGCCGATGCGCGTACGCAGCCATTACTGATTACGGGGCTAGATGCAGATGATGCTGACGGCATTGACAGTTTTCGCAGTTCTGATCGCCTGCATTCTCATCAGCGATGTGTTCGCGATGGTGGTGCAGATGAAACGTGAAGCCAAGGAAGCAAGAGTAAGAGCGCGGACAACGCGCCACTTCTAGGATTACAGCGCCGGCCTGCCAGCTGGTGTTAGACGCCCTCCAGTCGAAGTGCGGTTCCCCTCGCCCACTTGGACACACAAAGACCGAGCCGCGGAGACGGCTCGGTCTTTTTTTATGCGCTCAGATCAAGATCGAGCGGCGTTCAGCCTTGATCAGGCGTCGTCGTCGTTGGTCGACGGCGTGTCAGTCGTCGCAGCCTCGTTGTCGGACGCGATTCCGTCGAGTTCTTCCGCTTCCTTGGCATCTTCGAGCACCTCGTCGACTTCGTCCGGCTCAGGCTCGCTGATTCGCTCCACCGAGACCACACGCTCGTCCCGCGCCGTCGAGAAGATCGTGACGCCCTTGGTGGCGCGGCTGGCGATGCGGATGCCGTTGACCGGTACCCGGATCAACTGCCCGCCATTGGAAACCAGCATGATCTGATCGCCGGTTTCGATCGGGAATGCAGCGACCAGTTCTCCGATTTCCGCGACTTTCGAGACGTCGGTCGCCCGGATGCCTTTGCCACCGCGACCGGAAATCCTGAAATCGTAGGACGAAGATTGCTTGCCGTAGCCTTTTTCGCTGATGGTCAGGACAAACTGCTCGCGCGCCTTGAGTTCCTCGTAGCGCTCCGGAGATAGATCGGCGTCCTCCCCAACGTCTTCGCCGACCAGCGTGATGTCCTCGTCCTCGCCGCTGGCCGCGCGCCGCTCGGCGGCCGCCCGCTTGAGATAGGCCGAACGCTCGGACGCTTCGGCGTCCACATGGCCGAGCACGGCCATCGAGATGACCCTGTCGCCGTCGCCGAGCGATATGCCTCGAACGCCGATCGAGTTGCGTCCGGCGAAGACGCGAACGTCGGTCACGGGGAACCGAATGCATTGGCCGAGCGCAGTCGTCAGAACGACGTCGTCATGCTCCGTGCAGGTCTCGACATTGAGAATCTGGTCGCTCTCGTCGTCAAACTTCATGGCGATCTTGCCATTGCGGTTGACCTGGACGAAGTCCGACAGCTTGTTGCGCCTGACGGTCCCCCGCGTGGTGGAGAACATCACGTCGAGATTGCTCCAGCTGTCCTCGTCCTCGGGCAGCGGCATGATCGCCGTGATGCGGTCTCCATGCTGGATAGGCAGCATGTTGATCAGCGCCTTGCCGCGCGATTGCGGCGTGCCGACCGGCAACCGCCAGACCTTCTCCTTGTAGACGATGCCACGCGAAGAGAAGAAAAGGACGGGCGTGTGCGTGTTGGCCACGAAAAGCCGCGTGACGAAGTCCTCGTCGCGCGTCGCCATTCCCGAGCGGCCCTTTCCACCCCGGCGCTGCGCGCGATAGGTCGCAAGCGGCACCCGTTTGATGTAGCCCGAATGGGACACGGTGACGACCATGTCCTCGCGCGCAATCAGATCCTCGTCGTCCATGTCCGGACCGCCATCGGCGATCTCGGTCCGGCGCGGCGTGCCGAACTCGGCTTTGACGTCGGTCAGTTCCTGCTTGATGATCTCGCGGATACGCACGCGCGACGACAGGATATCGAGATAGTCCTTGATCTCCTCGCCGATCTTGTTCAGTTCGTCCGCGATTTCCTCGCGCCCGAGCGCCGTCAGCCGCTGAAGACGCAGTTCGAGGATTGCGCGGGCCTGCTCTTCGGAAAGATTGTAGGTGCCGTCATCGTTGATCCGGTGCCGCGGGTCATCGATCAACCGGATCAGCGGCGCCACGTCCTTGGCCGGCCAGCGGCGTTCCATCAACTGTTCGCGTGCCACTTGCGGGTCCGGCGCGTTGCGGATCAGGTGGATCACTTCGTCGATGTTGGCGACGGCGATCGCCATGCCGACGAGCACATGGGCGCGGTCGCGCGCCTTCCGCAAGAGATATTTCGTGCGCCGAGAGATCACGACCTCGCGGAAGGCGATGAATGCCCTCAGCATGTCGAGGAGGTTCATCAATTCCGGCTTGCCGCCGTTCAGCGCCACCATGTTGCAGCCGAAAGACGTCTGCAGCGGTGTGTAGCGATAAAGCTGATTCAAGATCACGTCGGCATTGGCGTCGCGCTTCAGCTCGACAACGACACGGTAGCCCTGCCGGTCGGACTCGTCGCGAAGATCGGAGATTCCCTCGATGCGCTTGTCGCGAACGAGTTCGGCCATCTTTTCGATCATCGACGCCTTGTTCACCTGATAGGGAACCTCGGTGATGATGATCGCCTCTCGATCACCCCTGATCGGCTCGACATGGACCTTGCCGCGCATCACGACGGAGCCGCGGCCGCCCTCATAGGCGCTGCGGATGCCTGCCCGGCCAAGGATCAATCCGCCCGTGGGGAAATCGGGACCGGGAATGATCTCCATCAGCTTCAAAAGATCGAGTGCGGGATCGTCGATCAGTGCGATGCACGCATCGGTCAGCTCGCCGATATTGTGCGGCGGAATGTTGGTCGCCATGCCGACCGCGATGCCGCCGGCCCCGTTTGCCAGCAGATTGGGAAAGCGCGCGGGCAGCACCTTGGGCTCGGCGCCCGAGCCGTCATAGGTATCCTGGAAATCGACCGTGTCCTTGTCGATGTCTTCCAGAAGCTCGTGCGCCAGTTTCGCGAGCCGCGCTTCGGTATAGCGCATCGCCGCTGGAGGATCACCGTCGATCGATCCGAAATTCCCCTGACCGTCGATCAGCATGGCGCGCAGCGACCAGGGCTGCGCCATGCGGACCATGGCGTCATAGATCGCGCTGTCGCCGTGCGGGTGATACTTACCCATGACGTCACCGACGATGCGGGACGACTTCACGTATTTGCGGTTCCAGTGATACCCGCTCTCGTGCATGGCGTAGAGGATACGCCGATGGACCGGCTTCAGTCCGTCACGAACGTCGGGCAGCGCTCGACTGACGATCACGCTCATCGCGTAATCGAGATAGGAACGCTGCATCTCGTCGATGATCGAAACCGGCTCGATGCCGGTGGGGCCGGTCGGGCCGCCGGGAGGCACTATCTCGCTCAAGGGGCAATCACGATCTTTTGGTCAGAATCACTGGCGTTTTTATAGCGGATGGCAGGCGGCGAAGCCAATTTCCGCAGGGCTTTCAGCCGATTTATCCAGCCCTTATGTAAGCATCTGGTCGATTTTGTTCAATCAACGACTTGGACGGCCGCAGAACGCCCGGACCGGGCAAAATCCAGAACGATTTCGGCGGCGTGCTCGCCCGGCGTTCGCGTCACGGCCATGGCATTTCTCACCGCGTCGAAGCCCTGCAACATCGCATCGCGTTCGATGGTCGGCTGGATCAGACGTTCCAGATGACGCACCAGCCGGTTTGCGCGCGCCGATTCGTTGAAATACTCAGGAATGACCGGATAGCCAGCGATCAGGTTGGGCAAGGCCGCACTCCATCCTGTGATCTTGGAGATCAAAAGCCGCGCCATCGGATCGAGTTGATAGGCCGAAATGCAAGGAACACCGGCAAGCGCCAATTCCAGAAGCACCGTGCCCGATGCCGCAAGCGCGCCGTCAGCCTGCGCGAAGGCACGCCACTTGGCTTCTTCGCCGATCACCAGTTCCGGCTTTGCCGGCCAGTCCGCAACGTGACTGGCGATGAACTCGTTGTGCCGGGGCTGCGCAGGCAGCACGAAGCGCAACCCCTGGTTCCGTGATGCCAGTTCCGCTGCCGCATCGCGAAAAAGTGGCAGCATTCGCTTCAGTTCGCCCGCTCGCGAACCGGGCAGCAGCATGACCGTTTTCGTCATCACCTTGGTTCGGCGGCGCTGATGCTGTTCTGCCCTTGCTGAAAGCAGGCCGGTGTCGAAGACGAGCCGATGCCCGACATAGGTCGTGGGCGGCCCTCCGAGCGTTTCGACGATAGATGGCTCGAACGGCAGGATTGACAGCACGTGATCGATATATGCCGCCATCGCCGGCGCCCGCTCCGGCTTCCATGCCCAGACGGTCGGGCAGACATAGTCGATGATCGGCACCTGCGGCAGCGCATTTCGGACGCGCCGGGCCACGCGATGGGTAAAATCGGGACTGTCGACAATGACCAGCACGTCCGGCCGCGCGGCGATGATGGCGCGCGCCGTCTGCCGGATACGGGCCATGAGCTGCGGCAGGCGGGCCACGACAGCACCAACGCCTACGATGGACAGTTCGGAATAGTCGAACAGCGAGGTCAACCCCTCGCCGATCAGTTGGTCGCCGCCAACACCGACCAATGCGATGTTGCCACCGCACCGCATGCGCATCTGGCTGATGAGATCGGCGCCCAGGCGGTCGCCTGACGGCTCGCCTGCGATGATCGCGACGGTCAGCGTATCGGATTTGCCGCGCGTCATCGGCAAAGCGCCTCGTCACGCTCAATCCCGGCGACGAACACGTCTGCCCGGTCGGCGGAATCGATCGTCAGCGCCCGCTCCAGAATGAGAGACCGCCCCGCTTCGACCGCGACCCCGGCAAGGCCCGCAACGCTCAGCGCTTCGATGGTCCCCGGCCCGATCGACGGCAGATCGGCGCGCACATCCTGCTGCGGCTTGCAGAATTTGACCAGAACGCCTTGACGTTTCTGGGAAATGCGCCCGTCGCGGCGCAAGGCGGCAACGCGCTGCAGCATGGCATCCGTCCCTTCCGCGCCCTCAAGCGCGATGACACGCCCCCCGACGGCAACTGCCGCCTGCCCGACATCGAGCGAACCGAGTGCAAGCGCTGCCGCACTGCCTGCCTCGATATCCCGCCGATCTTCCGCACGCGGCAAGCGTTTCGTCAAGCTTCCCGTCTCGGCGAGAAGATCCGGCGCGATTTCCTGTGCTCCGATCACGCGCGCGCCGGTGCCCTCGATCAGTTCGATGACCATCCGCAGTACCGTGTCGTCGCCCGAGCGCAAGAGCGTGCCGATGACACGCGGCATGCCGAGGACAGTCTTCCAGGTCGGTCTGATTTCCCGCCATTCCGGGCGTCGGCGCACGCCACCCGACAGAACGACCCGGTCGATGCCGTGTTGTCGCAACAACGCCTCGAGGGACGAAAAATCGCCGGTTCCGATCGCCGCGCTATCGAAATCCCGCCAGTTAAGATCAGCTTCGGCAGAAAGCGCGATGATGAACGGATTCTCGCCGTTCTTGCGCGCCGCCTCTGCCACATGCAACGGCAATTGGCCGCCACCGGCGAGGATCGCCAGTCGACCTGCTCCTTCGAAACTTGAATCTCGCGCCATGGCGCGCCTATCGATGTCCGCGCGCTGGCGAGGAAAGCGCCCGTTCGCTTTCCGCTTCGATGAAATCCACGATATCGATCACTGTGGCGTTGTCGGCGAAAAGCGCGCGCGCGGCAGCGGCATTCTTCCGAATGGACTCCGGCCCGTTGAAGATGTGTTTGAAAGCCCGGCGAACCTCGTGGATCGCGCTCTTGTCCATGCCCGTGCGCTGCATGCCGATGACGTTGAGCCCGCCAAGAATGCCCGGATTGCCATTGAGCATGCCGAATGGGATGACGTCGTAGCTCACCGCCGACAATCCGCCGATAAAGGCATGGTGCCCGACCCGGGTGAACTGATGAACAGCCGCGCCGCCACCCATGATGACGCGGTCGCCAACCGTGACGTGACCTGCGAGCATGACGTTGTTGGACAAGATGACGTTGTCTCCGACGTGACAATCATGGGCCACGTGGGAATAGGCAAGGAACAGCGAGTTGCGTCCTATGGTCGTCACGCCGCCAGCATTCGGCATGCCGGGATGCATCGTCACACCTTCACGGATGATACATCCTTCGCCGATTTCAAGGCGGGTCTCTTCGCCGCGATAGGCTATGTTCTGCGGCTCGAAGCCGAGCGCAGCGTTCGGGAAGATGCGGCATCGCGCCCCGATCGACGTATGACCGGCAATTGCGACATGGCTGAGGATTTCGACATCTGGCCCGATCCGGACGGAAGGCCCTATGTGGCAGAACGGACCAATCGAAACGTCGTCGCCGATCACCGCCCCGTCCTCGACGATGGCGGACGCGTGGACACGCGCTGAGGCAGAAATCATCCGTTCTCGCTTTCCTGCGCCACAAGCATCGCGCCGATATCGGCCTCGGCGACCTTGGCGCCGTCGACCAGCGCCTCGCAATGGAACTTCCAGATGTTGCCGCGCTGTTTGAGTTTGGCGACGTGATACTCCAGCCGGTCGCCGGGCACAACCGGCTTGCGGAACCGCGCATTGTCGATGGTCATGAAGTAGACGAGCGACGACGTCCCCTTCTGCTTGCGCGCGCAGATCGCACCGGCCGTTTGCGCCATGCCCTCAACCAGCAGCACACCCGGCATGATCGGGTTTTCGGGGAAGTGGCCGGTAAAATGCGGCTCGTTCGCCGTGACGTTCTTGATGCCGATTGCGCTGTCGTCGCCATCGATATCGACGATCTTGTCGACGAGAAGGAACGGATAGCGGTGCGGCAACAACGTCAGGATCTCGCGGATGTCCGCGACATCCATGGTTGCCGTGGATGCCTCAGTCATCCGAAGTGTCCCCCTTGTTTGCGCCGCGATTGAATGCGCGCGCTCTGATTTCGGCCATGTCGCGCAGGAAGGCGCGCATGGGGCGTGCTGGAATTCCGCCCCACCTGGCCGCGCTCGGCACATCGGCGGCAACCGCACTCATTCCCGCGATCTGCGCGCCGGATCCGATCTGAAGATGCCCTGCGATCGTCGTGCCGCCGCCGATCATCACCTGGTCGCCGATGACGACGCTCCCCGCGATGGCGACCTGGCCCACAATGATGCAATGACGCCCGACGCGAACGTTGTGGCCGACCTGAACGAGATTGTCGATCTTCGTCCCCTCGCCGATGACCGTATCGTCCATCGCGCCGCGATCGATCGCGGTATTGGCGCCAACCTCGACCTTGTCCTGGATGATCACGCGCCCGATTTGCGGAATCTTGACCATTCCGACCGGTGACGGCGCATATCCGAAGCCGTCCTGTCCGATCCGGGCGCCCGGATGCAGGATCACGTCATTTCCCAGGAACGCGAACTGAACCGACACATGCGGACCAATCGAACAGTTCCGACCAATCCTGCAGCCGCTGCCGACCACCGCGCCCGCGCCAATGACGGAGCCGCGTCCGATCTCGACATCGGCACCGATGACCGCTCCAGCATCGACGACCACATCAGGTTCGAGCCGCGCGTCGGGATGAACGAACGCTCCGGTGGAGACAGCCGTTTCGCCGGTCAGCGACTCCGGCCGCAACGCCATGGGATAAAGCAAACCGCCTGCCTGGGCGAAGCTCGTTTGCGGGGCATTCGAGATCAGGACGGCCACCGACTTGGGAACCGATGATGCCAGGCTGGACGGACAGATCACCGCCGCACACGCCAATGTACCAAGTTCGGCGACATGGCGGCGGGAATTGATGAAGGCGAGTTCGCCCTCGCCTGCCCGCGTCAACGGTGCCAACCCGTGGATCAAGCGCGCGGCATGGGCATCGTCTTGAAGCTCCGCACCGATTTCGCCCGCGAGCTCGCCGAGGGCAATACCGGGATGGGGCGGGTAGAAGTTGGCTTTGTCCATCTTGGCGTGCACAAACAATGAGCCGGGCTCAAAGCCCGGCTTATCCTCGTTTCACTGATGCCCCGGTCAGAACCGGGTCGAGGCACCGAAGCGGAATTCCTGCACGTCGTCAAACTCTTCCTTCTCGATCGGGAAGGCGTAGTCGAGACGCAGCGGACCGAAGGGCGACGCCCAAATGAGGCTGGCGCCGACGGACGCTCGCCAGCTGCGATCCAGACCGACGGCATCGGCCAGAACGTCATCGGACAGTTCCGATCCGTAAAGCGTGCCGGCGTCGGCGAAGGCCGCAACGCGAAGACCGACATCGCGCGGAATGATCGGCATCGGCATCGAAGCTTCGGCCGACACATTGAAATAGGTCGTGCCGCCGAGCGAATCCCGCGAGCCGTCAGCGAGCGCCTCGGAGCGCGGACCAATGCCGCGCGTGTCGAAGCCGCGAATGGTTTCGCCGCCGATGAAGAACTGGTCGAAAACGCGCGTTTCATCGCCCGTGCCGATCATGTGCCCTGCGCCGGCCGAAAGCGAACCGACGATATCGGCCGAGTCCGAAAGCAGCTGGAAGTAGTTGACCTCACCGGTGAATTTGACGAATTCGGCATCGCCGCCAAGGCCGGCATATTCAGCCCCGACCTGGGCATAGATGCCCTCGCGCGGCAGGTTCCGGTCGTCCAGCGTGTTGTAGGTCAGCCGCGGAGCGATCGACGAGCGCAGCCAAGGGCTGAACTCAACCGCTTCCTGGTAGGCACGCGACAGGTCGCCAAGCGCGACGCCATTGTCGTCGTTCGGCGAGTATTCGCTTTCCACCAGGTTGTAGTTGACGCCGAACGTCAGATCCTCGGTGATCGGAGCCGCGATGCGCAGCGTCAATCCCTGCTGTTCGTATTCGTAGTTGTCGGCGCGCCTATCTTCCGTGCGGAACACATCGAAGCCTGCAGCCAGACGATAGCCGAGGAAATAGGGCTCGGTGAACTGGATGTTGTAGCTGCGCGAATCTTCGCCACCGCCGGCAGCAACGCGGATGAACTGGCCGCGACCGAGGAAGTTGCGCTCGGTGACCGAGGCCTCGACCGTCGCACCACCATCGCTGCCCGTGGAATAGCCGGCACCGATCGAGAACTCGCCCGTCGGCTGGTCCTGAACGTCGACGACGATCACGACGCGGTCGGGCTGCGAACCCGGCGCGGTGGAGATGTTCACGGCGCTGAAGTAACCGAGCCTGTCGAGGCGCTCCTTGGCGCGGCGCACCAGCGCCTGGTTGAACGCATCGCCTTCGGACAGATCGAACTCGCGACGGATGACATAGTCGCGTGTGCGGGTATTGCCCCGGATCTCGATGCGCTCGACATAGGCCCGCGTGCCCTGATCGATCATGTAGGTGACGTCGATCGTGCGGTTGTTGAAGTCGCGATCGCCGCGCGGAGTGATCTGGGCAAACGGGAAGCCTTCGGTCGCGACCGTCTCCGACAGAGCGACGATGGACTCCTCGACCTCTTCGGCGCTGTAGACCGAGCCGCTGCGGCTTTCGACCAGGCGCATCAGGCGTTCCGTGTCGACATCCGGCACCGAGCTGACGACGTTCACGTTGCCGAACGTGTAGCGCTCGCCTTCCTGGACCGTGACGGTCACGGTGTATTCGTTGCTTTGCTCATCGAGCTCGGCAAAGGACGACACGATCTGGAAATCGGCATAGCCGCGATTGTAGTAGAAGCGACGCAGCAGCTCCTCGTCGGCGCGCAGCTTGTCCTGATCATAGACGTCACGGCGTGTCAGGAACGACAGCGGCCCGGAGCGCTTGGTCCGAATGACATCGCGCAGCCGACCATCGCCAAATGCCTGGTTGCCGACGAAATTGACGGCGGCGATCTTCGTGCGGTCGCCTTCATTGATTTCGAATGCCAGGTTCACCCGGCCGTCGTCCAGCGTGACCGTCCGTGTCGTTACGGTCGCATCGCTGCGCCCGACCGCGACATAGGCGTCTTCGATCGCCTGAATGTCCGCCTCGACGGCAGCTTCACTGTACGGCCCGAGCGATTTGGTCTGGACAATCGTCTCCAGCTGCCGGTCGCGGATCTTGCTGTTGCCGTTGAAGACCACCTGATTGACGATCTGGTTTTCCGAAACCGTCACGATCAGCGTGCCGCCGGCCTGCTCGATCCTGATGTCGGAGAAGAGACCGGTCGCGAAGAGCCGGCGGACCGATTCATCGATGTCGGCATTGTCGAAGTTTTGTCCGGGCTGGATCGTGATGTTGCCTCGGACCGTGGCCGCGTCGACGCGACTGTTGCCCCTGACGTCGATGCTGTTGATGACGGCCGCCTGCGCAACCGATGCCGTGGCAAGAAGCCCGGCGCCCAACCCGCACGACGCAATCCCCGCCGACAGGGCGACGGCCGAGACCGCGCCCGTGAACTTCGAACCGGCTTTCATTATCGATACAAACCTTTTATTGCCCGAATTCCCACACCAGACGGATGCCCGATTCCGAATAGTCCGTCGTTTTTTACCCGCTTTTGCCCTACAAGCAAGGCCGCCGGTTAATTTCTGTTTACTTCATTTCAAGGCGTGGCCCAAAGGTCACGGATGGCTGCAATCAGCGTAAACAAATGCTTTATTCGCATGGGGATAGTGCGCGTTCGTTAACGGCTCACCCCAGCAACATGTTGACGTCGTTCCAGGTCGCGAAAATCATCAGCATCAGCACCATGGCCAACCCGATCCGGAACGCCATCTCCTGCGCGTTGTCCCCAAGCGGCCGCCCTCTTATTACTTCGATAGCGTAAAACACCAAATGCCCCCCGTCGAGCATTGGAACGGGCATGAGGTTCAATAAGCCGATGGATACGGACAAAACCGCGGTCAACTGGATGAGCGCCAGCGCACCGAGCGTCGCCATCTGGCCGGAAACCTGGGCAACGCGGATGGGTCCGCCCAACTGGTCGGCGCTCTCGCGCCCGGTGATGATGTTTCCGATATATCCAAACGTCCGCGTGACGATGTAGGTCGTCTCCTTGACGGCCTGCCCCGTCGCCTCGATCGGCCCCATCTCGACTGTGCGGAAATTGCCGGCATCCGTGTCGGTGACAACGCCGATAAGACCAACTTCCATCCGGTTGCCGAAATTGTCCTCGATCTCTTCGCGGGCCGGAACGAGGGTAAAGTCCATCTCCTCGCCGCCGCGCAGCATCGTCACGGTGATCTCGACCTCCGGCCTGCTCGAAACGTATCGCCGCACATCGTCGAAGGTTTCCACAGCTTCGCCGTCTATTGCGACGAACACGTCCCCCGGCTGGATTCCCGCTGCCTCGGCCGCGCTGGCGGGCTGCACCTCTGCCACCACAGGGTCGGCGATATGTCTGCCGTTGAAGGTGAAGACGGTCGCAAAGATCACGATCGCGAGAATGAAATTGGCGATCGGCCCGGCTGCCACCGTCGCGGCCCGGCGCCAGAGGGACGCGCCGTGGAAAGAGCGGCGGCGATCCTCTTCGCTCATCGCTGAGACCCCGCGCGCATCGGGCGCGCTTGCAACGTTTTCGTCACCGAAGAACTTCACGTAGCCGCCCAGCGGGATCGCCGATAGCTTCCAGCGCGTGCCGTGACGATCGTTGAAGCCGAAGATTTCCGGTCCGAAGCCGACCGAGAACGTCAGCACACGAATCCCGCACCAGCGTCCGACGAGATAGTGCCCCATCTCGTGAACGAAGACGACGATCGTCAAGACGATCAGGAACGGGATGATGTAGCCAGTGAGAAAGGAGAGGTACGGCGCGATGACGTCCATCGATGAAATCTCCTTCCAGAGCCGGGGCCAAAGCGGCCGATGGCCGCTGTTGGCGATGTCCTACAATGCAAAAAGGCTTGCTGCAATCGGTGAACCGGCATCTCGCGTGGGAATGCCGCCGGACGCGATCACTGCAATGAGAAAAGCCGAAAAAGCGGCGAAAACAAGCCCGTCCACCCGATCCATGACCCCGCCATGGCCTGGAATGAGCCGGCCGGAATCCTTGGCGCCGAATTTGCGCTTGATCCAGGATTCGAAAAGATCGCCGACCTGGCTGGAAATGGAGAGGATCGCGGCAAGCAGCGGAATCCAGATGCCACCTCGCTCCAGGGTCGCCAGCGCGACCGCCGTGCCCGCGGCAATGCCTGCGAACATGCCGAAAACCGCGCCGGACCAGGTCTTTCCCGGCGAGATGCGGCGGGCGAGTTTCGGCCCTCCGATCGCGCGGCCGCAGAAATAGGCGAAAATGTCGGTTGCCCAGACGATGGCGATGACGAACGCCATGCCGATGAGCCCGAGCGAGGCGTCATCCCGCAGTTCGGCAATCGCCAGCCCTGAAAAGCCCGCATAGACGATGCCGAGCGCGATCCACCCGGCCGCACCGGTCCGCAGCGCCAAAAGCCCGGCGATCGCCGCCCCGGCAAACATCGTCGAGACAGCCAGCACACCAGCGCCGGAAATCGTGAAGAGGCCGACGAGGCCGATCACCAGCCATCCCGTTGCATAGGCCTGAAACGATTGACGGCGCGCGCCCACGATGGCCGTCCATTCGATGTAGATCAGGATCACCAGCAGCGCGGCGAAGACCTTGAAGGGAACGCCCCCCCAAAAGGTCAGGGCAAGCACGGCCAGACCCAGGACGATGCCCGAGACGACGCGCTGCTTCAGTTCGATCTGCATCATGAACCGAGCGCTAAGTCGCGCTCGGGTACCGCGCCATAGCGGCGTTCACGCTGCTGGTACTCCAGCATCGCATTTGAGAAGGCCGCCTTGTCAAAATCGGGCCACAGGCATGGCACGAAGACAAACTCCGTATAGGCGGCCTGCCAGAGCAGAAAGTTCGACAGCCTTTTTTCGCCGCTCGTACGGATGATCAGATCCGGATCGGGAATGCCGGCGGTATCGAGAAAAGAGGTCACGGTGCTCTCGTCGACGGACGATGCGTCGAGATCGCCGCGGTCGACGGCTTCAGCGATCCGCTTCATGGCCCGTGCGATCTCGTTGCGTCCGCCATAATTGAATGCGATCACGAGATGCATCGCGGAGTTCGCGCGGGTCAGTTCCTCGGCCTCTTCAAGAAGCGCCAGGATGTCCTTCTCCAGCCGGTCACGATCACCGATGACGCGCACGCGCACGTTTTCCTTGTGCAGTTCTGCCAGGTCCCGGCGAATGAAATGGCGCAGCAGGCCCATGAGATCATTGATCTCGTCGGGCGGGCGGTTCCAGTTCTCGGAGGAAAACGCGAAAAGCGTCAGATATCGCACGCCACTTTCCCCGGCTGTCCGCACTGTCTCGCGGACCGCCTCGACCCCCTTGCGATGCCCCATGGAACGCGGCATGCCCCGGCTTTTCGCCCAGCGTCCATTCCCGTCCATGATGATGGCGACGTGGTGCGGCGTGCTCAATGGAAGACTCCCGGGTCTCGTGCAGCGACCCTCTCTCGACGTCAAATCTGGGAATGAAACCCTAGACCTGCATGATTTCCTTTTCCTTATCGGCAAGCAAGCGGTCGATTTCGGAAATCATTTCGTCGGTCATTTTCTGTACGCGGT
The DNA here is from genome assembly GCF_002750855.1 of Neopararhizobium haloflavum. Taxonomy (GTDB): domain Bacteria; phylum Pseudomonadota; class Alphaproteobacteria; order Rhizobiales; family Rhizobiaceae; genus Georhizobium; species Georhizobium haloflavum. Next base: position 56,698 of record NZ_NWUC01000005.1, read on the forward strand.
CGGCTTGCTGCCGGCTGTCGTCCTGGCTGATGTCTCCAGCCTTCTCCGAACGCTTCAACTCATCCATGCCATCGCGCCGCACATGCCTGATCGCTACCTTCGCGTTCTCGGCATAGGTGTGTGCCACTTTGACCAGTTCGCGACGCCGTTCCTCATTCAGGTCGGGCAGCGGAATGCGCAGGTTCTGGCCGTCCACGATCGGATTGAGACCCAGATTCGCCTCGCGTATGCCGCGATCGACAGCGCCGACCATCTGCTTGTCCCAAACCTGAACGGAAAGCATCCGGGCTTCCGGTATGGTGATGTTGGCAACCTGGTTGATCGGCATGCGGGTTCCGTAAGCCTCGACCATCACAGGGTCGAGAACGCTGGCCGAGGCCCGCCCTGTCCGCAGACCTCCCGCATCGTTATGAAATGCCGTCACGGCACCTTCCATACGGCGCTTCAGATCGGCGAAATTGACACCATCACTCATGTCGGGTCTCCCATGCATGCTCGGGCACCGTACCAGAACGGCCGGATGCCAAAATTCAATGATCGGTTACGATCGTGCCTCGTCCATCGCCGTTGAGGATGGCTGGAAGGCCGCCCTTGTCATGGATGGAGAAGACGATGATCGGTATCGCGTTCTCGCGTGCCAGCGACACCGCCGCAACGTCCATGACGGCCAGCCCCTTGTTCAAAACCTCGTCGTGGGTCAGGCGGTCGAAGCGCGTCGCATCGGCGACAAGCTTGGGATCGGCTGAATAGATCCCGTCAACCTGCGTGCCCTTGAGGATGGCTTCGGCGCCCATTTCGGCTGCACGAAGCGCGGCGGCGGAATCGGTCGTGAAGAAGGGGTTTCCGGTGCCGCCGGCAAAAATCACCACCCTGCCCTTTTCGAGGTGATGAAGGGCCGCGCGCTGAGAGAAGCTCTGGCAGATTTCCGGCATCGCGATCGCCGACAGCACTTCCGTGTCGACACCCAGCTTGCGAAGCGAGGTTGCCAGTGCCAACGCGTTGATCACCGTGGCGAGCATGCCCATGTGGTCGCCCGTCACCCGGTCACCGCCCTTGGAGGCAACGGCCACGCCGCGAAAGATGTTGCCGCCGCCGACAACGACGCCGACATCGACACCCATTGCGCGTACTTCAGCGATGTCGCCAGCGATCCGATCGGCCACTTCCACATCGATGCCGAAGCCCTGCTGCCCCATCAGCGCTTCGCCGGAAGCCTTGAGCAGGATGCGTTTGTAGCGGGGGGATGGGGTCGTCATGCGTGGATCTCGCCGTCTTTTTCTGCTCGTGCTGCCGCATACACGAAGGGCACCGCGTTGTCACGCGATGCCCTTCGCCGGTTCGTGACGCCGCAGCGTCGCGGCGGGCTCAGCCCTTGGCCGCGGCCGCGACTTCGGCGGCAAAGTCGCTTTCCTCGCGCTCGACGCCCTCGCCGAGAGCGAAGCGAACGAAGGCCGTGACCTTGATCGGTGCACCGACCTCGGCTTCGGCGGCCTTTACCGCTTCGCCGACGGTCTGGTCGGGGTTGATGACGAAGGCCTGGGACAGAAGCGCGACTTCTTCGTAGAACTTGCGCATGCGGCCCTCCACCATCTTCTCGATGATGTTCTCCGGCTTGCCGGATTCGCGCGCCTGTTCGATGAAGATCTGCTTTTCGCGATCGGCAACTGCAGGATCGACGTCGTCCGACGTCAGCGCAAGCGGGTTGGTGGCGGCGACGTGCATCGCAACCTGACGGCCGATCGTGTTCAGCGCATCCTTGTCGCCCGTAGACTGCAGCGCGACGAGAACGCCGAGCTTGCCGAGATCGGCCGTGACCGCGTTGTGAACGTAAGTCGCGACGACGCCGTCGTCGACCGACAGCAGCGCCGAGCGACGCAGCGTCATGTTCTCGCCGATCGTTGCCACGGCGTCGCGGATTGTGTCCTCGACGGTCTTGCCGGATGCCGGGTAGTCGGCAGCAGATACGGCCTCGACAGCCCCGTCGGTTGTCAGCGCGACCTTGGCGACACCGGCGACGAGTTCCTGGAACTTGTCGTTGCGGGCAACGAAATCGGTCTCGGAATTGACTTCCACGACGACGGCCTTGGCGCCTTCGCTGGCAACACCGATAAGACCCTCAGCCGCGGTGCGGCTCGACTTCTTGTCAGCCTTGGAGATGCCCTTGGCACGCAGCCAGTCAACGGCCGCTTCCATGTCGCCATTGGTTTCGGCCAGCGCCTTCTTGCAGTCCATCATGCCGGCGCCGGACTTGTCGCGCAGTTCCTTCACCATTTGAGCGGTAATCGTCATACTTGCCTCTCGTTCATCGGTCCGGGCTATCCGCCGCGAAGGGGGCGCCCGAGGGTCGGCGCTCCGCGCCGCTATCCTTTCGGCACGCCAATGTGCCGATTTTCATGTCAGGGAAATGACGCCCGGATCGCACGGTTCTGCGCTCCGGGCGGTACTCAGGCCGCTATCAGGCCTTGGCGTCCTGGCCTTCGCCGGCGGCTGCCTCGCCGTCGTTGAGCGCAGGCTCGACCGGCGATTCAGCCGAAGCGCCAACGTCGACGCCCGACGAGCCCTGCTGACGGGCGATACCGTCGAGCGCGGCCTTCGAGATCAGGTCGCAATAAAGCGAGATCGCGCGGGCGGCGTCATCGTTGCCGGGGATCGCGTAGTCGACACGGTCCGGATCGCAGTTGGAATCGACCACAGCCACGACCGGAATGCCGAGCCGCTTGGCTTCGTCGATCGCGATCGCTTCCTTGTTGGTGTCGATGATGAACATCAGGTCCGGTGTGCCGCCCATGTCGCGGATACCGCCGAGGGCACGGTCGAGCTTTTCACGTTCGCGCTCAAGGTTGAGACGCTCTTTCTTCGTGAAGCCCTGGGCATCGCCAGCGAGCAGTTCATCGAGCTTGCGCAGACGCTGGATCGAGTTCGAGATCGTCTTCCAGTTGGTCAGCATGCCGCCGAGCCAGCGGGCATTGACGTAATACTGCGCCGAACGCTTCGCCGCATCGGCGATGATCTCGGATGCCTGACGCTTGGTGCCGACGAAAAGAACGCGGCCGCCGCCGGCCACGGTATCGGATACGACCTTCAGAGCCTGATGCAGCATCGGCACGGATTGCGCCAGGTCGATGATGTGAACATTGTTGCGATCACCGAAGATGTAGGGCTTCATCTTCGGGTTCCAGCGGTGGGTCTGGTGTCCAAAATGGACGCCGGCTTCCAGCAGCTGGCGCATGGAAAAATCGGGCAATGCCATGCCTCTGTCTCCTTTCCGGTTGAACCTCCGCGCAACGAACAGCTTTCTCAAGCCACCGGCGGAACGTCCCGGATGTCTCCCGGCCACGTCCCATGTCACGCGTGTGGAATGCGCCGTGCCTTATAGCGGTTCGCCGGCAAAGGCAAGTGCGTGTGCCTGGAAGATCACCCGCGTCAGCGCGAATGCGGCTCGGCAAAATAGATCGTGCGCTTGCCGCCCTTCAGATCCTGCCTGTCCCTGATCGCGAACCGCTCGCCGAGTAGAGCCTCGAAAATGTCGGGATGATAGTCGTCATACTGGTCTTCCCGATTGGCCAGCAATGTCTTGACCATCTCGTCGTCACGCCCGACGAATTCGATCACCACCGCCGTACCCAGCTCCTTCAGCCAGTCAAGGAAACTGGCGAGCGGAATGTTCGCGGAGATGACGATGTGGTGGATCAAGGCAAGGCACAGCGTCAGCTCGGGGCGGCCGCGCTCTGCCAGCCCCTTGCGTTCGGCGCCGCGCCAGCCCTGGTTAGGCGAGGAGTCGGCGAGGTTGATCACCAGCGGCAGAATGCTGGAACGGGCATCCCCTGCCCGCTCACGCTGGTAGAAGTGCTCGATCGCCATCCAGTCGCCGTCCATCGCCACCACATAGTCGGCATGCTCCGCAACGATACGCGAGAACGTGCCGGTGTTGCAGCCAAGGTCCCACGCAAGCTTCCACCGCCGCCCGGCTGCAGCGTTGCGCACGAACGCGATTTTACGTTGGAACTCGACCTCGTCGTAGGAATGGGTCTTGTCGTAGTCCGACCACTCGGTCTCCGTACCGGGGGGATCCAATCCGCGAACAAGCTTCGTCAGCTTGGAAACATTGCTTTCGATCAGCCTCTTGTCGAATCCAGCCTCAGCCAGGGCCCCGCGCACGTTGCTCGCGCTTCCCGAATAGCGCCGTTGCAATGCGCTTTGCGCCACGACATGCAGGAGGACGCCGCTGCGCGCCATATCGCGAGCCGACATCATGCGCCGCATCTCGTCCGCCGATATGCCGTCGATACGGCCGCGCAGAAAGGGTTTGAAATCAAGCCCCTTATAGGCCTGCAACATGAGTGGATAAAGAAACAGCTCGCAGAACTGGCGGTAGCCGACCCAAGGCTCGCCCTTCCGCAGGATTTCGAAGGACGGCGTGTCGATAAAGACGGGATGCATGCCGCGCCACTGGACATTGTAGGCAGAGGAATCCTTGAGGATCATACCTTCATCGAGAGCGGCGCGCATCAACTCCAGATGCAGAAGTGCGGCGTCCTTGAGCTGTCCGAACGTCCATTCGTAGGGATAGGATATGAATGGTACGCGCTCATGCTCGACAATTGCCGCCCACCGCTCTCCCGGCGCGCGCGTTTCAACGAGTTCGGTGCCGATCAGTTTGCCGTCCTGCACCGATCGCCCGAAGAATTCGCTCTTGCTGAGAGCCTCCCAATCGGCGGCAGCCTTGGCGGACAGACGCCGCAAGACGCGCCCGTGATCATAAAACACCGAACCGTTGCGGTCGCGGTAGGAACTCGGCTCGTCTTGGATGGAGTCGGTAGCGGCCGGCGTGTCGATGGTCTTGAGCGCCGCTCCCCGCTCTATTGCCTCGCTCATCTGTCGGTCGACGCCTGCTGATTTGAGATCGCTTGATCTTCCACTTCGTCCTTATCCCCTTTCGGCTTGATGCCGAACAGCGACAGGAATTTGTACCAGTAGAGCTTCCCGGCGATCGCGACGCCTGCGATCCCGCCCAGCAGTACCTGAAGGATCATGCTGCCCGTTCCGGCATCAAGATAGGCATGGGCGCTGGTCGTCGAGATACCGACGAAGAGCGCGGAAAGCGTAAGGCCAAATGGCTGTGACGTCAGCTTGAACCGCATGGGAATTCGCCTTTCGTCGTGGTCGTCGATAGGATGATGACGAACGTAAAACTTCATGAAACCATAATCGTTCCTTCACAAAACTGTCACAGAACTGCAATGATTGCCAGAGCGCGGCGCACGCCGTGCGTACTGGAAAACCGCCTGCCAATCAGGCGAGTGTGTGGAAGACGCGACCAATGGATCAGCCAGTATCGCATGCTGTCGAGCGCGACCGCCCGCACCGCACGGCACAGCGCTGGTGGCGAAGAAGCGACGGGAGCTGGACGCTTCATCCGTTCCTGTTTGCGCCCGCGTCGGTCCTGGCTCTGCTCGCCAACAGCACCTACATGGTCGACTTTCCGGACGCCGCGCCGGCGATCGCGTGGGGCCTGGCAGCCGCCATGCTATTCTATGGGATCTTCTGCGCCATCAGCGGATCGCGGGAGGCCAGAGCTGCGGTTGCCGCAAGCGTCTGGATTGTCGGGTCTTGCTATTTTCTCAATCTTTTCGGCAGCCTCAACCGGGCGATCGACGGCGGATACCCCATGGTGCGCACGCTGCCGCTCGCTGTTCTTGCGATGGTCATACTGTCATGGGCGGTGCTGCGCGTTCGCCTGTCGCTCAAACCGCTCAACACCATCCTCAACGCGATCGCCGTCGTTCTCGTCATCACCCCCACCTTCAAGATCGTCGCCTATGACTGGCGAAACTGGGACGCGCGCGACCTTTACGACGGTGACCGTGCGGCAGCTGCCCTGGAGCAGTTGGCACCGCCGGCAACCGGCCGGACCCGTATTGCCGGCGAGACGCCGCCCGACATCTACCACTTCGTTTTCGACCGCTACGGTTCTGAGCACGTGCTTGAAAGCTATTTCGACACCGACAATCGCGAGATCGGAGATTTCCTTGAGGCGCAGGGCTTCTACCTCGCCCGACAAAGCCATTCCAACTATCTGAAGACCGGCCATTCCCTGGCGTCGACCTTCTACATGGATTACCTCGACAACCTCGACGCCAATCCACCAGCGCAAAGGAGCAACTGGCGGCCCGTCTACGAGATGCTCGACGACCACCGCGTCGCCCGCTTCCTGAAGGCGCGTGACTACACATTCCATCAGTACGGTTCATGGTGGACCGGTACGTTCGACAACGCCGTGGCCGACATCAACCGGCCGATGGGCTTCAGCGAATTCAACATGCTCTATCTGCGGCGCACGATCCTCCGGCCGCTTTTTCACGCTCTTCCCGACACCCCGTTGACGATGATGCTCGACTGGGACAACGGCCAGTGCCAGAGGGTCTCGCGGCAGATTGAGGAGATCAAGACAATCGGCGACGCGGACAAGCCGGTCTACCTTTTCGCTCACATCCTCGTGCCGCACGGTCCCTACGTGTTTACGGCGCAAGGCGAATGCCTGACCCAGGCCGAAGCCGCTGCACGCGGACCTGATCAGGGCTATATCGACCACATCGCCTATGCGAACATGATGATCCGGGATCTGGTCACCACCTTGAAGAAAGGCAGCGCCACGCCGCCGGTCATTCTCATCCAGGCCGATGAAGGACCCTTCCCGACGCGTGACGGCTCCGTGCCCTGGCACGATGCGACGCCGGGCGAACTGGACATGAAGACTGGCATCCTCAATGCCTATTTCTTTCCGTCCGGCGATTACGGCTCGATGCGTCCCGACATCTCTCCGGTCAACAGCTATCGTGCAGTGTTCAACGCCGTGTTCGGCAGCGGCTTTCCAATGCTGGACGATCGCGTAATGAGCTTTCCACACGATTGGGAGATCTATGGCTATCGGGATGTGACGGAAAAGGTCCGTGCTGCGAGCACGGACCCTGAACCACAGAAGATACCAATTCTCGAATAACCTATTCGGCCGGCTGCACGCTCGGTCGGGCCAGCCATTGCTCCCGCTCGCGCCATAGCGCCGGCAACGTCAGCAGCGCGATGGATATAAGCGCGATCGCGATCTTGACCGGCTCGCTGAAACCGCCAGCCCGTCCATCGACATAACGAACCGCGTAGACGATCGCGACATGCCAGACATAGACCTGGAGCGAGTGACGGCCAAGGAGCCGCAGGAACCGCAGCGTGAAAAGCCAGGTCAGCGCCCCGGCCACCCGCCGAACCAGCGAATTGCTGTGCTCCGGCCCGGCAATGAACAGCCAGGCCATGCCCGCGGCAGCGGCGGCGAAGTTCAGCACATAGACCGGTCCGAAGTCTGCCCTGACCTCCATCGCACCGAATTTGCCGTACATGTCATCGGGCAGAAACCCGTGTGCGGTCGCGATGCGCAAAGGGACGAAGAACAGGCAGATCGCCAGCGCCGCCTTGGGTATGACGGTGTTTTCCGGCGTGAAGATGCGCGACCAGGCGATCTGCTTGGTCGCCGTCATCGCGCCGAGCACCAGCGCCGTGAAGAAGACAAGCTGCCAGCCGAATAGATTGAAGCTGGCCCGCACGCCCTGCTCGTCGGCACGCTCGAGGGCAACGTCGAGGGGCCCGGTCACAAGATGCTGAAGACCCAGTTGGCCAGCCATCCAGAAGATGACTGATCCGATCATGACCACATGCCACTGACCCTTGAGACAGAGCTGGATCAACCACGGCGCAAACAGCATGTAGACGATATACTGCGGCAGGATGTCCATGAAGGTCGGCTGGAAGAAGAACGTTGCGATCGCCGCAAGACGCACCGGGTCCGCCAGCGATGTACCACCGAGCCAGTTCCGCCATATTTCGCCAGCTTCCGGCAGCGCCATCTTCGCCACGAGAACGGCGATGACGATCAGCATCGCATATCGATAGAGCTCGAAGGCGCGGTTCCAGATCGCGTTGCGCCCGGTCTCATAGCCGTATTTGGCCATCTTGCGGGCATAGACCATCCCGACGAGCAGTCCGGACAGAAAGACGAACCCTTGCGCATCCTCGACGAAGGCCAACTGCCGATGATTGATCTGGACGAGGAAATATCCACCCGTGAACACGAGGTGGTTGATAAGCATGAACACGAGGAAGTAGCCGCGCAGGCCGTCGATGATTTCGAAACGTTTCATTGATCCACCAAGCCTCCACAAAGGGCCCGCCGTCCCTTCGGGCAGTACCTGATGAAGCTATAACGGACCAATCATGACCGGGTTGCGACGCAAAATAAGTGATCCTTCATGTTCAAATCACCGCGGAACCAATTGATAAAACTTCTATATGTTGAATACCTGCCGAATCTCTCGCCATCAATTCATGTGAATTTGCATTAATCGGCGGTTTATTCCGTGCAGTCGGCGCGTTCGAACAGCTCCAGGCTCTGGAGCTTTCCGCTGAGAACGAAATCGCCGTAATCCATGACGAGATCGCGCGTCACGCCGTTGTCGTGGAGCTTGAACGATATCTGATAGTCCGGCGTCTCGTCGCCGCGGTCCTGCTCGTTGAAATAGGCCATGGACACCGGCCAGTAAGCCGCATCCTCGAGATCGCCGGCTTCTGACAACTCAGTGTCACCGGTCGAAGGTTCTTCGCGATCGCCCACGACCGTCGTCGTCAGCATGACACGATCGCCATCCTCTGACCCGTCATAGATGTGAGACTGATAGAACCGATCCCCCTCTTCCGCGCGGGTGATGAGTTCCAGCATGTGCTCGGTCGGAAACTTGCCCGCGTTGAGTGACAGGCTGCGCTCTTCTGGTTCGTTCAAGGTCACGTCTATGCCGCCGCCATCGCCCCGACGCGCACTGCCGCTGGTTTCATCGTCGAGCGAATCGTCGACAAAAGAGCGCGTGACGAAGCGAAACGTCTCTTCCTCCAGATTCTCGTAGGTCGTCGTCTGCTGGTCGGTGACGCGCGAGAATTCTTCCGTGTCCACGCGAGTGACGAACCGGAAGCTGACCGAGAATCCGTCACAGGGCGAACCCTTCATTTCATAGACCATACGGCCGTACATGCCCGAGATGCCGGAACGCTCCTGCGTTTCCTCCAGTTTTAGGTCATAGACCGCGCGGTGTGGGACCAGCGCGCTGGCCGACGCCGCAGCCGCCGGGCTCTCGATGGCACCCAGCATGCCGAGCGCCGGAAGCATGAGGCTGGCGGCGCATTGCGCGCGAAAACGTAGCGGCATGAATCGTCTCCTGTTCCCTGACGCCATGTTACAGGGAGGCGATAGGCAAAAGCGAGGCGCTTGACGGCAGCGCTCAAGGCATTTTTATGGCGAAGCGATCGACAAACGAGGAGCATGCATGACCGCGACGATTAAGAAGCGTCTGGAGGAAAAGGGCATCATCCTGCCCGCCGCACCCGCACCGGCGGCGAACTACGTGCCATGGGTGATCTCGGGCAACCATCTCCATATATCCGGTCAGTTGCCGATGGAGGCTGGCGGCCTGGCCGTTGTCGGCCACCTCGGCGCCGACGTCGACGTTGAGGCCGGGCGGCGCGCAGCCGAACTGTGTGCGATCAATATCCTCGCACAGGCATCGAGCGCGCTTTCCGGCGACCTGGAACGCATTGCCCGGCTGATCAAGATCAACGGGTTCGTCGCATCCGTCCCAACCTTCATCGAGCAGCATCTCGTCATCAACGGGGCATCGGACCTTCTCGCCGATGTACTCGGTGAGCGCGGCCGTCATGCGCGCGCAGCCGTCGGCATGGCAGCGCTTCCTATGAACGCCGCAGTCGAGATCGACGCGCTGTTCGCAATCAATTGAGGCGGATGTGATGAGGGATACGACTTGGCTGACGCGCCATCCCATAGCCCATCGCGGCTATCACGATCTCAACACCAGCGTTTTCGAGAACACGCTCGCCGCGTTCCAGCGCGCGGCCGATGCCGGCTTTTCCATCGAATGCGACCTTCAGTTCGCCGCTGACGCCGTCCCTGTCGTCTTTCATGACGACACGTTGGAGCGCTTGTGCGCATTGAAGCTGCGCACCCGTGACAAGCTCTCAAGCGAGTTGCAGCAGACGGCGGTGGGCGGAACGCGCGAGCGCATCCCCACGCTTGCCGACATGCTGAAGACCGTCCGCGGACGCGTGCCGCTGGTCATTGAACTCAAGGGACAGCCCGGCGACGACGATGGGTTCGCCGGCGCTGTACTGGAGACGCTGGAAGGCTATGCCGGACCAGTGGCACTCATGTCCTTTGACCATGCGCTCCTGCGCGACTTGAAGGAACTCGAGGCCCCCTATCTCCTCGGTCTGACGGCCGAAGGCGTGCGTGAAGAGGCACTCGCCGGCCACGAGAAGGCGTGGCAAATCGGGTTGGATTTCGTGTCCTACAACGTCCATCATCTCCCCAACGCTTTCGTGGCGCGCCTTCGCGAAACCGGCACACCTGTCATCTCCTGGACGGTGCGTAATCAGGAGGCGCGGGATCGAAGTTTCGAATTCGCTGACCAGATGACGTTCGAAGGTTTCGACCCACGACCCATGTAGCGTCAAATTTTCGTGCAAGGGCTTTCAACGCGATGTTTCCGCTCTAGCTCCTTCGCAGGTGCGAAAGAAGGCATGCCATGACAGTCGGCCACCGTGTCGAGCCGCAGGAAACCACCGAGATCCACATTCGCGTCGCCGACGCGATGTCCGGCATCGACCAGGGTGGATGGGACCGGATGGAGGGCACGGCGCGCGCTTGCGCCGGATCGGTTGCCTACAACCCCTTTCTGTCCCGCCATTTCCTCACCGCGCTCGAAGAATCGGGATGCGTTGACGCACGGACCGGATGGTTGCCGCAACACCTCCTGCTCGAGAGCGCCGAAGGTGTCCTTCTCGGCGCGATGCCCTGCTATCTCAAGAGTCACAGCCAGGGTGAATATGTCTTCGACCACGGCTGGGCCGATGCCTTCGAGCGCGCCGGCGGACGCTACTATCCCAAGCTGCAGTCATCGATACCCTTCACGCCTGCCACCGGCCCCCGTCTTTTGACACCGCCAGGCGCGGGCCGTCCGGCGGCACAGGACGCACTTGCAAAAGGCTTGGTGGCACTCGCCGAGCGGCTCGGCGTATCCTCGGCACATGTCACCTTCGTGCCTGAACTGGAAATCGGACATTTCGAGCGAAACGGGTATCTGCGCCGCACCGACCAGCAGTTCCACTTCCACAATGAAGGCTATGGTACCTACGAGGACTTTCTCGGAACGCTGGCCTCACGCAAGCGCAAGGCGCTGCGGCGCGAACGGCGAGCCGCACTCGACAACGACATCGAGGTCGAGTGGCTGACCGGGAGGGCCATAACCGAAGCCCACTGGGACGCCTTCTATGCGTTCTACCGCGATACCGGCGGGCGCAAATGGGGCCGGCCCTATCTCAATCGGGCATTCTTCTCCATGATCGGCGAGCGCATGCCCGAGGATGTGCTGCTGATCATGGCCCGCCGGGCTGAACGGTACGTTGCCGGAGCGATCAATTTCATCGGTGGTGATTGCCTTTTCGGCCGCCACTGGGGCTGCATCGAGGACCACCCGTTCCTGCACTTCGAGATTTGCTACCATCAGGCGATCGATTTCGCCATTGCCCATGGTCTCGCACGGGTCGAGGCGGGGGCACAGGGCGAGCACAAGCTGGCGCGCGGCTATCTGCCGGTCACCACGTACTCCGCCCACCACATCACCCATCCGGGGCTGCGGCGCGCAGTTGCGGACTATCTCGATGTCGAGCGCGAGGATGTCGAACGGGTCGGTGCGATCCTTTCCAGCCATGGGCCATTCCGCAAGGGATGACCGCTCGCCACGCCGGTCCTGAATCGGCTACAGCATCTTCATTGGTTTCAACGGCGCCTCGGGCAGAGCAAGCGGTATGGTTTATGTCTATCTGATTATCGCTGTGGTCTTCGAAGTCGTCGCGACTTCGGCGCTGAAGATGAGCGATGGTTTCACCCGCCTCGCGCCGTCGCTGGTCACGATCGGCGGTTATGGCCTCGCATTCTTCTTCCTGTCGTTGACGCTGCGCACAATGCCGGTGGGCGTCGTCTACGGACTCTGGTCGGGAACGGGCATCGTGCTGATTGCGCTCATTGGATATTTCGCATTTGGCCAGCGGCTCGACCTTCCGGCGATCATCGGGCTGGGGCTGATCCTTGCCGGCGTCATCATCGTCAATTTCTTCTCAAGATCGGTAGGCCATTGATGGCGCCGCCGCAAATGTGCCTACGCCGCGACGAACCAATCCGGGAGACAATTCATGACCGCCTATGACGACACGAACACCTTCGCCAAGATCCTGCGCGGCGAACTGCCGTCACAAAAGGTTTTCGAAGACGAGCATACGCTGGCCTTCATGGACATCATGCCGCGCGGCGACGGGCATTGCCTCGTTCTTCCCAAGACGCCATGCCGCAACATCCTCGATGTCGAACCAGCCGACCTCGCCCGTGTCATGGAGACGGTCCAGAAGATCGCGCGGGCCGTGGTCAAGGCATTCAACGCCGATGGCGTAACGGTCCAGCAGTTCAACGAGTCCGCCGGCGGCCAGGTCGTGTTCCACCTGCACGTCCACGTCATTCCGCGTTTCGACGGGGTCGCGCTGAAGCCCCATACCGGGACGATGGAGGATCAGGCCGTTCTCGCGCAAAACGCCGAGAAGATTCGCGCTGCGCTCGCCTGAACCGGTTCAAGACATGAGCATGCCAGCGACCAGGACGGCTTCGCCCACAAAGATGCCGACGAGGATCCGGCGGCCGAAAAGGATGTAGCTGGCAAATCCTGCCGCAGCCGCGCCGACCCGCAGCAAAAGCGCGGTTTCCGCGAGCGGTCCTGACGGCGCGATGACAAGGCTGGAGATCACGCCGGCCACGAGGGCGGTCGCCACGGCCCTTACAAGAACCAGGATTTCCGAATCGCTGGAAAGCCTGCCGCCGAGATAAACGCCAAGAAAGCGCCAACTGTCCGTCGCCAGCCATCCCGCGATCAGAATATAGACAAAGGGCCACCACCAGGTATCGAGGGCATCGAATGTCATGTCGCCGCCTTCCCCCGCACGCGAACGTGACGGTGGTAGCCGTAGGCAAGTCCGCCTCCCAGAACGCCGGTCGCCAACAGGCTGAACTCTGGCAGGACGAGATGAACGAGAGGCCAGAGGAGGATGCCGGCGACCATTGCCACGTGACCGGCGCGCTCGCGTGCCGAGCCCCATAGCGATGTGACGAAATAGAGCGGCGTCAACAGCAAGAGCGCCGCCGAAAGCACATCCGGCAGGTCGGCAGCGAGGAAATAGACCAGCGCGACGACCACCATGTTGATGAAGATGAGCGTCGACCCGAGGCCGATGAACCATAGCGTGCGTCGCTCCGGTGGAACGACGTGCATCTTCTCCATCGCAAGGACCCACGCCGTCACCGCAACGAAATGCGACGCGAGACACAGCACCCAGTTGCGGCTGCGTGGCGTGCGCATCTCCGGCATCAGAGCCACCACCATCGGCGTCAGTCGCATCGATGAGAGCGCCACGGCGAATGCCGCCGAAAGGACGCCGTTGCCCGCATTGATCGCGCCGATGAGCACGACCTTGCCGGGCAGCGCCCAGATCATTCCCGTCATGAACACCGCGTGCTCCACAGACATCCCGGCGCTGATCGCCAGCGCGGCAAAGCCCACGAAGGTGGACGCCAGGATGACCGCCGGGATCGAAATCGCCGTGCGCACGCCATGCAGATACCACCCGGCGGCGGACAGCGAGCGATAGTGGGGAACTGGCGTTTCGGGAGGAGAACTGTCGGGCATGTCTCTGCCGGACTATCACAGCTCTCGGACAAGAACGAGATGGAAAAGTCAGCCAGCCTTACTTGTTTTGGTTTCGCTCAGGCATGACAGGCCATGTGGGCGTACCTCACAAAGCAATGGCCGAGGCTGTCACCAACCCCGGCCATCACAAAACGGCTCTTCTCCGTCTTCGCTATTTCTTGCGCGGCACCTTGGGAACCGTTCCGCCCGACTTTCGACTGTCGGCCTTTGGACGTTCCGTAACTGCAACGGCCGTCTTGGTATCGCCGCCATTATCGCTCGCGGATGGCTTTTCCGCCGTCTTGCCCCGCGCCGGGGCCTTGGCCTTGGCCGGTTTCTTCGCGGCAGGCTTCTTCTTCGGCTTGACGGGAACCTCGTCAGGGATGGCGTCGAGTTTGAGACCGCTGGCGCCGCCGTCTTTCGTCTCGACGGTCACCTTCACCGTCCCGCCCTTCTTCAGCTTGCCGAAGAGCACCTCGTTGGCGAGTTCCTTCTTGATGTGCTCCTGGATCACGCGTGCCAGCGGCCGCGCGCCCATCATCTCGTCGTAGCCCTTGTCCGCCAGCCAGGCGATTGCCTCCTTCGACAGATCGAAGGTGACGCCTCGTTCGGCCAGTTGCGTTTCCAGTTGCATGACGAATTTCTGAACCACCTGATGGATCACCGGTGTCGGCAGCGAGCCGAACGGTATGATGGCATCGAGACGGTTGCGGAACTCGGGCGTGAAGAGCCGGTTGATCGCTTCTGAATCCTCGCCGGTACGCTTGGCCGAGCCGAAGCCGATCGCCGGCTTCTGCATGTCCGACGCCCCGGCATTGGTCGTCATGATCAAGATGACGTTCCGGAAGTCGATCTGCTTGCCGTTGTGATCGGTCAGCTTGCCGTGGTCCATGACCTGCAGCAGGATGTTGAAAAGGTCCGGATGAGCCTTTTCGATTTCATCGAGCAGCAGCACGCAATGCGGATGCTGGTCGACACCGTCGGTGAGCAGGCCGCCCTGGTCGAAGCCGACATAGCCGGGAGGCGCGCCGAGCAGCCGCGAGACGGTGTGACGCTCCATATATTCCGACATGTCGAACCTGAGCAGTTCGACGCCGAGCGACGCGGCAAGCTGTTTGGCGACTTCCGTCTTGCCGACGCCAGTCGGACCGGAGAAGAGATAGCTTCCGATCGGCTTCTCCGGCTCGCGCAAGCCGGCGCGTGCCAGCTTGATCGCCGAGGACAAGGCGTCGATGGCCGTATCCTGGCCGTAGACGACGGTGCGCAGCTCCTTGTCGAGATTGGCGAGCACCACCTCGTCGTCCTTCGACACGGTCTTTGGCGGAATGCGCGCCATCGTGGCGATCGTCGCCTCGATCTCCTTCTCCGTCACCGTCTTGCGGCGCTTGGATACCGGCAACAGCATCTGGGACGCGCCGGTTTCGTCGATCACGTCGATCGCCTTGTCGGGCAGCTTGCGATCGTTGATATACCGGGCCGACAGCTCGACCGCCGACTTGATCGCGGCCGTCGAGAACTTCACCTTGTGATAGTCCTCGTAATATGGCCTTAGCCCGGTCAGGATCTTCACCGCATCGTCGATCGAGGGTTCGTTGACGTCGATCTTCTGGAAACGGCGGACCAGTGCCCTGTCCTTCTCGAAGAACTGGCGATACTCCTTGTACGTCGTCGACCCGATGCATCGGATCGTACCGGAAGACAGCGCCGGCTTCAGCAGGTTGGACGCATCCATCGCGCCGCCCGATGTGGCGCCCGCGCCGATCACGGTGTGAATTTCGTCGATGAAGAGCACGGCCCCCGGCGTCTCGGAAAGTTCCTTGACGACCTGCTTCAACCGCTCTTCGAAGTCGCCGCGATAGCGGGTCCCTGCGAGCAGTGTGCCCATGTCGAGCGAAAAGATCGTGGCGTCCTGGAGCACCTCCGGCACGTCCTTCTCGACGATACGCTTGGCAAGCCCCTCGGCAATAGCCGTCTTGCCGACGCCAGGATCACCGACATAGAGCGGATTGTTCTTGGAGCGGCGGCAGAGAACCTGGATCGTGCGGCTCACCTCCAGGTCGCGCCCGATAAGGGGATCGACCCTGCCGGACTTCGCCTTCTCGTTGAGGTTGACGCAATAGGCCGACAGCGCGTCCTGCGCCTTCTTCTTGCCGCCCTCGTCCTGCTCGCTGGCGGCCTGGCCGTCCGCTTCCTGCTCTTCCGCGCCATTGACCGGCCGCGCTTCGGACGCTCCAGGGCGCTTGGCGATGCCGTGCGAAATGAAGTTCACCGCATCATAGCGCGTCATCTCCTGTTCCTGCAGGAAATAGGCCGCGTGGCTCTCGCGCTCGGCGAAGATCGCCACGAGCACGTTCGCGCCCGTCACTTCCTCTCGCCCGGAAGACTGGACGTGAATGACCGCGCGCTGAATGACGCGCTGGAAACCCGAGGTCGGCTTGGAGTCCTCGTCATACCCCGTCACGAGATTGTGAAGCTCATTGTCGACATACTGGGTCACGATGGCGCGCAACTGGTCGAGATTGACGTTGCAGGCACCCATCACGGCAGCCGCATCGGAATCGTCGATCAGTGCGAGAAGCAGGTGCTCGAGCGTCGCATATTCATGGTGACGCTCATTCGCCAGCGTCAGCGCCTGATGCAGGGCCTTCTCTAGGCTTGGTGAAAAAGTCGGCACGCTCTTGGTTCCTTATTTCTTTTCCATGACGCACTGGAGCGGATGCTGATTCTGTCGCGCGAAATCCATCACCTGGGTCACTTTGGTCTCCGCCACCTCGTAGGTAAAGACCCCGCATTCGCCGACGCCGTGATTGTGAACATGCAACATGATCACCGTCGCGGCCTCCTTGTCCTTCTGAAAGAAGCGTTCAAGGACGTGGATGACGAATTCCATTGGTGTGTAATCGTCGTTGAGGAGAAGGACGCGGTAGAGGCTCGGCTTCTTCACCTTCGTCTTGGTGCGGGTAATGACGGACGTACCGCGTCCCGGACCATCGCCATTGCGCTCATTGCCGTTTTGCAACCAGATCGGTCGTGCGACCATTCTGCGAACCACCTCGTTCATCATGTCATTGGTCGCCGCCCCGGCGACGCGTGGGATTGATCGTACCGCTTCATTTAAGCGTTTGTCGGAGCATTTTAAGCCCCCCGCTGCGCCGTTCAATGATAATCCTTCGTGGCTACCATGCAAAACAAAGGCCCGGCAGCATCGATCGATGCCACCGGGCCTTCATGATGCCCGCTTATCAAAGGGTCCCCGAGACCCTTCCCGAACGTCAGCAAATGCGTCTTAGCTGGCAGCCTTTTCGAAAGGCTTGTAGGCGTCGCGCGCCAGATCGGCGTAAATCTCGCCCATCTTCGTGGCCTGCTGGACGAATGATTCGTACTGCGACTTGGCGAAGTCGCTCTGGATCTCGAACACCTTCTCGAGGCTCTTGGCGCTCGAGAGTTTCTCGATCGTGGCGGCACCCTGCTCGAAGGAGCGCTTGGAGTAGTCCGCGGCTTCCGATGCCATCGTCTGCATGCCGGTCGCCATCGTCGAATAGCTCTTCAGCATGGTGTCGACAGCTTCCTTGCCGGTCTTGTTGGCTTCGTCAAAATTCAACATGTCACTCACCTCATTGGATTGCAGTCGCAAGGGCGGATGCGTTCGAACCTCCATATATGTGCATCGCACCATTGGTCAAGAATTTTTGTGCGACGCACCATTCACGCTGCCCTCTCATGGCCGCATTCTTCGAATTTGAGACAAATCATCGCTTCCACAGAAAGCTCTCGATCAGCATAAACCTCTTGGTAACGATGGCGCGATTAATGTCCGGGACAACGGTTGCCATGAGCGGGGGCGCGGCGATCGGAAGCTCATATCCATGCGTCGCGTAGAACGAGTTTGCCCGTGACCAAATCCGTATCAGGCGTCGCCGGCCTTACAACGGGCGAAAATCTCCTCACCGCTGCGAAACTGTTCATCGCGGCAATGCTCGTAATGACGTTCGCGGCCACGCAGGCCAGCGCCAATCCGAAATATGCCGGCATCGTCATCGATGCCCGGACTGGCAAGACGCTCTATGAAAACAGCGCCGACGCGCCGCGTTATCCCGCATCCTTGACGAAGATGATGACGCTCTACCTCACGTTCGAGGCGCTGGATGCGGGACGCATCACCAAGGACAGCCGCATTCCGGTTTCGGCCAACGCCGCAGGCGAAGTGCCCTCCAAGCTCGGTCTGCGCTCAGGCTCGACCCTGACGGTCGATCAGGCGATGAAGGCGCTCGTCACCAAGTCTGCCAACGACGCCGCGACCGCGCTCGGTGAATTCCTGGGTGGTTCGGAAGGTCGATTTGCCCAGCTTATGACCAACAAGGCCCGCCAGCTCGGAATGTCGCGCACGACATTCAAGAACGCGCACGGTCTTCCCAATTCCGAACAGAAGACGACTGCCCGCGACATGGCGCGCCTGGGCATCGCCCTGCGCGAACATTTCCCGCATCACTACCACTATTTCTCAACGCGCAGCTTCACCTTCGGCAAGGCGACCTACGGCAACCACAACCGTCTGCTCGGCAGCGTGCGCGGCGTCGACGGCATCAAGACCGGCTTCATCAATGCATCCGGCTTCAACCTGGTCAGCTCGGTCAAGGACGACGGTCGCCTTATCGTGGGTGTCGTGATGGGTGGCCGCACCGGCGCAAGCCGCAATGCCCAGATGCAGAAGCTGATCGCGGAGTACCTGCCGAAGGCTACGCGCGGCGGCGCCGGCACCGGCAACCTCATTGCGCGCTCCGGCGCATCGCCGATGCTCGCGGCAAGTGCATGGTCGCTTCCCGAGAAAGGGCCATTGCCCGTCTTCCGTGACCCGATCGACATGCGCGTTGCGACGGCCTACGCCCCTGCAGCCCGCACGAACGCTCTTGCCGCCTTCCCCGTACCGGATGGCCGGCCGATCGTCGGACGTCAGGCGCTGGCAGCCGTTCTGCGCGAGCAGCAGCCGGACGCCCCGGTGCCGCCAGCCGCAATCGGTCAGGTCGAGATGGGATCGAGCGACGTCGACACCGTAACCACAGCCAGCACCAGTGCCGTTGCGGCGGCGGCGCAGCCTGCGCCCAGCGGCTGGGTGGTCCAGGTCGCGGCAATGCCCGATCAGAACGAGGCCATGGCGTTTCTTTCGGCCGCTCAGACCAAGGCTGGCGGCGCCATCGCCGACGCCCGCCCCTATACCGTCGCCTACAGCGATGGCGGACAGCAGCTTTATCGCGCCCGTTTCGCCGGCTTCGACGGCAAGGACGATGCCTGGGCAGCCTGCGACAGCCTGAAGCGCAGCGGTTATGGATGCTGGGCTACCCAGCAATAGCCCTGCGACGCAAAGACGACCGGCCCGCCGCGTTTGGCGGGTCGCCCTGGGGATGAGAGCCCGGACATAGACGACCCCGAATTTTGTGTTCTGCGTATGGGGATGAGCTTAATGACGACGCAACAGAATATCCTTGGCTTCATTGATCCGCGCGGCAAGAAAGACCGAGCCGCCCGCGTCCGGATGAACCCGCTTCATGAGGCGGCGATGCGCCTGGCGGATATCCGCTTCGGTCGCGCCCGGGCCAAGACCAAGGACCTCGTAAGCCTCCTGCTCACTCATGGGGCCCGTGCCTGGCGCGCTTCCCAGCCCGTCGCCCGCGTGCGCATCAGCGCGCTCGCGCCAACCGGCAAGGCGCCTGTCAAGATACGCCTCCATTAGCTGCAGGCTTTCCGCGTCGCTGGACAGTTCCTCGTGGAGCAGCAGCAATTCGGGTTCATCGAGATCGTCGAGTTCCCTGCCCTCCATCCGCCCGGCCAGCACGAAGCCCGACATCTCTCCCGTATCGAGATCCAGTTCCATCTCAAGAACGGCGCTGCGCACGTGAGACACACGGCGGGCGGGCCTGCTGACGCCGGAAGAATGCCGCATCCTGCCGAACAGGGCAGCGGCGAAGCCGATAAGCGTCATGCCGACACCCGCTCGTCCCGCAAGGGTCAGCCCGAGTCCGGCAAGCCCCATCAGCCCCGGAAGGGCGTATTTCAAGCTCATTGCCAGTTGCCGGGGGTTGGCCTTGGTGAAGGCCAATGCCAACAGCCCCAGAACCAGCAACGCAAGGGTGGCGTAGAACATCACCGCCATGGTCAGCGACGGCTCGGCCGCGAGGAGAGCTGTTGCAGCAGCAGGCGAGAACCGCGCGTCCTGGCACTTTCCAGGGCCTTCAGCCCGCCAGACGCATACGTCGCCACCGCTTTGAGCAGTTCCGCCAATTGGTCGGCGGCGTTCGCATCGAAACGCACATGTGCCCCGCCCGAAAGGCGCGCGATCTCGGCGAATGCCTGATGGGCGGCGGGGTTCTGTCCCTCCTGGAACATGAAGCACGGCACCTTGCGCAGCCCCAGTTCCCCGGCGCGGTGGCACAGAACGTCGATCTCCTCCTCCATGGCGTCGCCGATCACGACAGCGGCGCTCACCGGCTTGCGCTGGGTCTCCTCGGCGATGTGGTGCAGGACCTTGCCAATCTGGGTCTGGCCCCCACGGCAATCGATCCGCGTCATGAGATCGCGCAAGCTCGACGTGTCGTTGACCCAGCGCGAAGCGCGGCATTCGCCATAGCCGCGGAAATAGACGAGTTGCACGGAAAGATTTCCGGCGGCGCCCACAGCGTCGAACATTTGCGCCTGCAACCGGCACGCCGCATCCCAGGTCGGTTGCCGACTCATCGTCGCATCGAGTGCGAAGACGAGGCGTCCCCCGCCCGCCTGCGGTGCGATCGTCCGGGCGGCGGAGAGAAAACGGTCGATCTCACCCTTCGTGGAGGCCGTCGCCGCGGAGTTGCCGCGTGTCGATAACTGCCGCCCCGCCCGCTGTTTGGGATCGTCCCTTCCGTTCATCGACTGATCCGCCGGTAATGCATCATCACCTGAATCTGGCGTTTCGCCGGCCAAACGCAATAGCTCCCGCACGCCCGTGTTCTTTCACGCGCCGCACTCAAAGAAGACCGAGGCTGGCCAGCTCGCGCCGCATCTCCGGCGGTAGGTCGCGAATATCGCCGTCCTCATCCGTGACATCACGCGGAGCATCGTCGACATTCAGGTATCGCCAACCCTGGAATGGCCGCCGCTGCTGCCAGAGCGTCGGATGCAACGCCGGCTCGAGAACGAGGTGACATCGCGAAATGCCCTCGCCATCGGTGAAGGGACGAATCTCGAGAAGCTTCTGTCGCACCTGGATGTTGCCTTTGATCACCCAGTACAGCGAACCACCATCGAGGAGTTCCGGCACCCGCTTGGGAACCATTCGGGTCGTATGCACCTGTTCGGCCGGCACGCCGGCTGACGCGGCGGTCGAAAGCCGGCGATGGATATGCTCCTGCAGATCGTCGATCGTTTCCACGCCGACGCAAAGCTTGAGAAGATGAAGCGTCATGTACCCTTGATAGGGATCTGATGCGGTCGATCAATGGCGCGGCGCGCCAAATCTTCGTGTCCGCTCAACATTCCACCACATTCACGGCAAGACCGCCGGTGCTGGTTTCCTTGTAGCGTTCGTTCATGTCGAGCCCGGTCTGCCGCATCGTCTCGACGCAGGCATCGAGCGAGACGAAATGTTTCCCGTCGCCCTTCAAGGCCAGTGACGCAGCGGTCACGGCCTTGACCGCGCCGAGCGCGTTGCGCTCGATGCACGGAACCTGGACGAGCCCCCCGACCGGGTCGCAGGTCATGCCAAGGTGATGTTCGAGCGCGATTTCAGCGGCATTCTCGACCTGTTCGGGCGAACCGCCCATCAGCGCGGCGAGACCGGCGGCCGCCATCGCGGCCGCCGAACCGACCTCTCCCTGGCAGCCCACCTCCGCCCCTGAGATCGAGGCATTGTTCTTGATGATGCCGCCGACGGCCGCCGCGGTCAGCAGGTATTCGCGGATGCCGCCAGCGTCGGCTCCGTCATGAAATTTGAGGTAATAGCGGATGGTCGCAGGGATGACACCGGCCGCGCCGTTGGTCGGGGCGGTGACGATGCGGCCACCGGCGGCATTCTCCTCGTTCACCGCCATGGCGAAGACGCTCAGCCAATCATTGGCGACCAGCGGGTTCACCCGGTTGCTGCGCCAGTCCTCTTCCAGCCTGTCGTGGATCGCGCGCGCCCGCCGCCGGACCTTCAATCCGCCCGGCATGATGCCATCCTGGGCAAGGCCCCGCTCTATGCATCCGTCCATCGCAGCCCAGATCGCGTCGAGGCCGGCGTCAAGCTTGTCCTCACTCATCCGCGTCAGTTCATTCGCCCGCTTCATCTCCGCGATCGACAATCCGGCCGAAGACGCCATCTCCATCATTTCCGCTGCGTTGCGGAAGGGATAGGGCACTGCCGGCCCGTCCTCCTTTTGCGCTTTCGCCTTCAGCGCCGCCAACTCTTCCTCGCCGACCACGAAGCCGCCGCCGACCGAATAGTAGACGCGGCGGAGCAACTGGCGGTCATCCCTGTCATACGCAACGAACGCCATGCCGTTCGCATGCCCCGGCAGCGGCGTCTTTCGGTCGAAGACGAGATCGTTTGCCGGATCGAAGCGATAGGCCGGATGACCTTCCGGTTGGACGGATTTCTTCCGCTCGACCTCCCCGATCATGGCATCCATCAGGTCCGGGTCGACCGTATCGGGACGCTCTCCGCACAAACCGAGCACGACGGCGCGGCCCGTTCCGTGCCCGACACCGGTATAGGCGAGCGAACCGTGGAGGCTCACGAAAATGCGCTCGACCGCCGCGTTGGACGGTCGCGGCCAGTCACCATTGGCAATCTCGTCGAGAAAGCGGACTGCGGCCGACATCGGCCCCATCGTGTGCGAACTGGAAGGCCCGACCCCGATCTTGAAGACATCGAAAACCGAAAGAAACATGGCGGCTCCGGCGCGTTGGCATCCGCAGAGCCTATCGTTCCGGCACGGGTGGCGTATACCCCGTCATCGACACCAGGCGGCGCAAATCACAAACGCGTTCCAGGCGACGCGGCCATAAACGAAAAAAGCGCGGATCGCTCCGCGCTTTTTTCTTGAATTTCAAGACGTCCGTATTTCTGGACGGCGCCTTAGATACCACCAAAGAGATAGGCGAGTACCAGAACGCCGGCGAAACCAATCACTGCCCGAGCCGTAAAGGCCCAGCAGGATTTCTGAGCGGTCTCTTCCATCATAACTCCACTTGATGCCCCGATTGTGTAGGGAACGGATGTTTTTCTTCTGTCGTCCCGGGCGGTGCTCATACAAAACCTCTTCCGGCTTCGCAACTGCAAAAAGCGGCAATGCCGCGGCACGACGTGCATATCAGGCCATGCGAATCTGCATCGCTCCATGAAACACAAGCACTTGCTTGGTTAACGAGAGGTAAACGCCTGAGTCGCAGTGCCTCATTTTGACCGCAGTTGCCTCATTTGTCATCGGGAAGCGAGAACGTTGTAGGCGGGTTTTGGTTGCATCGACCATGTCTGTCGGTCTCAATGCGGCGACGATCATCAGGACCCGCCCGCGCATGCAGACCGCCGATCTCGCCGCACTTTGCTTCTTTATCCTGTCTTGGCTTGGGTTTGCCTGGGCCAGCGACGGCAACCGGAATTGGCAGCGCGAAAGCCTGACGCGGTTGATGAACCGCCATCGTGGCCTGTGGATAAGAAACAGCATTCGACGCGACCTTCGCATGATCGACACGTCGATCATCGCCGGCCTGCAAAATGGCACGGCGTTCTTCGCATCCACCTCCATCATCGCGATCGGCGGCTGCTTCGCATTGCTCGGCGCAACGGAGGAAGCGCTGCGGATCTACCGTGACCTGCCTCTGGTCGTTGCTGGCGGGCGCACGGGCTTCGAATTGAAGGTGTGCGGCCTGATCGCGATCTTTGGCTATGCCTTCTTCAAGTTCGGCTGGTCCTACCGTCTGTTCAACTATTCTTCGATCCTGTTCGGAACGATCCCGATGCCCGCCGAACTGGCCGAACGACCCGCCGAGGCCGAAAGGCTGGTCGAGCGGGCGATCATGATGAACGTGCTCGGCGGCCGGCATTTCAATGCCGGTCTGCGCGCCGTGTTCCTCTCGATCGGCTATCTCGGGTGGTTCGTGGGGCCGGTGGTCTTCGCCATGACCACGGCTCTGGTGCTGGCCGTGCTCTTGCGCCGCCAATTCTTCTCGGCGGCGCGCCAGATCCTCGTCGACACGTCCCCTCAGTCGGCGCGATCCCATTCCGGTGAGAAATCATAATCGCAGATTCGCTGATTGCGCGACTTGAGCGCGCTGATCGCGTCCATCTCTTCTGCGCCCAGCGCGAAGTCGAAGATCGCCGCGTTCTCGGCCAACCGCTCCGGCTTGGACGTGCGTGGAATGGCGGCAACGCCATCTTGCTGGATGTGCCATCTCAGGACGATCTGCGCGGGCGTTTTTCCATGAGCGGCCGCCGCAGCCCGGACCGGTTCGGCCTCGAACACGTCGCCACCCCGCCCCAGCGGGCAATAGGACGTCATGGCCATGCCGTGGGACCGGCAGGCCGCGTGCACCTTCGACTGGTCGAGCAGCGGATGATATTCGACCTGGTTGCACACCAGCGGCGCGTCGGTGGCGGCCCAGGCCTCGTCGAGCAGAGACGTGGTGAAGTTCGAGACCCCGATATGACGGGTCATGCCGCTTTTGCGCACTTCGTTCAGCGCCTTGATGGATTGCGCAAGCGGGATATCCGGGTTCGGCCAGTGGATCAGCAACAGATCGAGCGTGTCGACGTCGAGCCGGCGCAGACTGGCTTCCGCCGCTCTTTGAAGGTCTCCCGGTCCGATGTCGGTGTACCAGACCTTGCTGGTCAGGAAGAGCGAATCGCGCCCTGCCCCGCTCGAACGAATTCCTTCGCCCACCGCGCCTTCGTTGTCGTACATGATCGCCGTGTCGATGTGCCGATAGCCGGCCTTGATCGCCGCGTCCACCATGGCGACGCAGTCGTCGCCCTTGAGGGTCCATGTTCCAAGACCGAGAACCGGGATTTCCGCTCCATGTGCCGAAACTGCCTGCATTGCCTGTCCTTTTTCCTTCGTCTATCGCCAGCGCAGCGGTGTGCTACACAAAGCACGCATTGAGAGGTTCGGGATGTTCGCTTCAGGTATGCATTTGCCGAGTGACGACAAGAGGACAGGAAGGCCAAACGCGTGACAGATATTTCCCCTGCCGCATCCGAAGCGTCTCGATCCCGTCGCCTGATCTGGCTGGATGTGGCGCGTGGCGTCGCGCTCGTGGCCATGGCGATCTACCATTTCGCATGGGATCTGGAGTTCTTCGGCTATAGCGAACCGGGCACCACCGGACAGGGCCTCTGGAAGCTTTTTGCGCGTTCGATCGCATCCAGTTTTCTTTTCCTTGCCGGCTTCAGCCTCGTCCTCGGCCATTACCCCACCATACGCTGGCGCCCCTTTTGGAAGCGGTTCGCGATGATCGTCGCGGCAGCGCTCGCGATCACGATCGCAACCTGGTTCGCAACTCCCTCGCGGTTCATCTTTTTCGGCATCCTTCACGCCATAGCGGCCGCCAGCTTGATAGGCCTTGCCTTTCTCCGGCTGCCGCCTCTTCTTACGATCGCTGCGGGTGTCTTCGTCGTCGTCGCGCCGCAGTTCCTGCGCTCTGCTTTTTTCGATGCGCCGATCTTCTGGTGGGTCGGTCTGTCCTCGGCCAATCCGCCGTCGAATGACTATGTGCCGCTGTTTCCGTTCTTCAGCCCGACGCTTTTCGGTATTGCGCTCGCCCGCATCCTCAAGGATCGCGACCGGCTCGGCTTTCTGGCGATGAACGGCGAACCATCCGGGCCAAGCCGTCTCCTCGCCTTCGCGGGCCGGCACAGCCTCCTGGTCTATCTCGTCCACCAGCCAGTGCTGATCGCCTGCGTCTATCTCTTCGCCTTGGTCTATCCGGCACCCGGCGCCGACCCGGCCACCGCCTACATGGCAAACTGCACCCAAAGCTGCGCGTCGGGGCAATCCGAAGCCTTCTGCACGCGTTTTTGCGACTGCACATACCAGGCGCTCAACGCGCAGGAGCTTTTCGACGACTTGATCGGCGGCAGGCTTGATCCCGCTACCGACGAACGAACCGGTGCGATCGCATCGCAATGCACCGCCGACATTCTAGGAGGGCAATCACCGCGTCCTTGATTTCAGGTGCTGACGCCAATCTCCGCAAGCCGCGTCAGGCATGCCTCTTCGACATTGTCGAGTTCACTGAGCGTGTCCTCGATATCCTTGCGCTTCTGACGCAGATCGGCGCGCTTCTCGTCGACACGCTTCATCAGGAGCTTCAACTGCCCCTCTTCGCCGGGCGGGTCCTTGTAGACCTGGATGATCTCGCGAATCTCGGCGATCGTGAAGCCGATCCGCCGACCGCGCAGCACTTCCTGGATCAGCCGCCGGTCAGCCTGGCGAAACAGCCGGGTCCGTCCGCGCCGCTCCGGTTGAATCAGTCCCTCGTCCTCGTAGAAGCGCAGCGTCCGGGTAGAGACGCCGAATTCGCGCGTCAGCTCGGTAATCGTATAGTATTTGTTCACGCCGCACAGATCCCCAAGATTTGAGGGGAAAGCGTAACTACTTTTACGTAAAAGTCAATTTTGGCGGCTCAAACGAGACCGAACCACCACCCTGCCAGTCCGAGAAATGCGAAGAATCCGACGACGTCCGTCACCGTCGTGACGAACACGGCCGAGGATATCGCCGGATCGGCTCCGACACGATCGAGCAGAAGCGGCAGCAGTATGCCCGAGAGTGCGGCCGCAATCATGTTGATGATCATTGCGAGCGCGATGACGATGCCAAGGTCGGCATTGCCGAACCAGAACAGCGCCACGACGCCGATGACGACGGCGAAAAGAAACCCGTTGATCAGACCGACTGTCGCCTCGCGCCGGATGATGCGGCCCGCATTGTAGATATCGAGGTCACGCGTCGCCAGCGCGCGAACGGTGACGGTCATAGTCTGCGTCCCGGCATTGCCGCCCATCGAGGCGACGATCGGCATCAGGATCGCCAGCGCCACCATCTGCTGGATGGTGGCATCGAACATGCCGATGACGAGCGACGCGAGCACCGCCGTCCCAAGATTGATGAGAAGCCACAGGAAGCGCGAGCGGACCGTCGCGCGCACGCTGTCGGACAGCTCCTCGTCGCCGACACCGCCCATGCGCATGATGTCTTCTTCCGCTTCCTCCTGGATGACGTCGACGACGTCATCGATCGTCAGGACACCGACGAGCCTGTTGTTGCCATCGACCACCGCCGCCGAAAGAAGATCGTACTGCTCGAACAGCTGCGCGGCCTCTTCCTGGTCCATCTCCGCCGGAACGGGATAGTTGGTGTCGCGCATGATGTCCTCGACCTTCACCGCGCGTTTCGTGCGCAGGATCCGGTCGAGATCGACGACACCGAGAAGCTTGAAGGTCGGGTCGACCACGAAAATCTGAGAGAAGCTGTCCGGCAGCCCGGCTTCCTCACGCATGTAGTCGATGGTCTGGCCGACCGTCCAGAACGGCGGCACAGCCACGAATTCCGTCTGCATGCGCCGGCCGGCCGTTGACTCCGGATAGTCGAGCGAGCGGCGCAGCCGGATGCGTTCGGTGAACGGCAACTTCGCCAGGATATCGTCCTGGTCCTCCTGGTCGAGGTCCTCCAGGATGTAGACGGCATCGTCGGAATCGAGCTGGCTGAGCGCCTCGGCAATCTGTTCGTTAGGCAGCGTCTCGATGATCTCGAGCCGCACCGCCTCGTCGACCTCCGTCAGAGCGGAGAAGTCGAACCCGGAGCCGAGGAGTGAAACGAGACGTTGGCGGTCATCGGCCTGGATCGACTCCAGAAGGTCGCCCAGTTCCGATTCGTGCAGTGCGCCGACTTCGGCTTCAAGCGCTTCGCGATCGCCGATTTCTATCGCATCGAGCACGCGTTCGAGGAAATCCGAGCGCAGCGCGCCGTCGTCGGCGTACACGTCGTCGATGCCCGCATCGGCGGTTTCCGCCGCCTGCGCGTCCGCCCGCTTGTCCTCGCCCAGTTCGCTCATTCGCACGTCCCTTCCTGTTGCCTCGCCTGCCATTCTCGATCGGACAATGCCAAGGCGCAAAAGCCGTTCCGGCCCGAAGGCAGGTGAGACTCATTTTGCATGGATGTGTGCAGGGCGGCCCGATCCGAAACCGCTCGACATTCATAGAGGAACGTTTGCCGAAGACGCAACCGTCAAGCAGGAACCGTTGTCCGGCACGTGCCATATCGCCTAGCACGCCCTAGGGGAATCGAACCCCTCTTTCCAGAATGAGAATCTGGCGTCCTGACCGATAGACGAAGGGCGCGCGGACCCCCGATAAATGGGCTGCGGCGTATCGTGCCGCAAGGTCTCATGCCTCTCAAGCGGCCTTGAGCGTCTCGATCACGGCTTCGCGCGGCACGCCCTTGCCCACCGCGCCGAGGAAATAGTTTCGCCCCTCGGGGTCGGACGGGCGGCCGAGATAGCGCTGATACGCTTCCTCGATGAAGGCCTCATCCGAGCCGATCCTTAAGATTTCATCCGGTTCCCGGTGGTCGACCTTGCGGCCGAGCACCTCGAAAAGCCATTCGTCCTTGTGCCCGAGATGAAGGATCTCGAATCCGCAGCTTTCGAAGTCGTGGCGGATTGAAAGGGTCGTGAACCCATTGAAATGAAAGTCGCCGTCATAGCTCTGCGTGCCGAACATGTTCTGCAGAAGATGACGCTGCCCCTGTGCCGTTGCGTAATCGGGTCGCCTCAGC
Organism: Neopararhizobium haloflavum; assembly: GCF_002750855.1. Taxonomy (GTDB): domain Bacteria; phylum Pseudomonadota; class Alphaproteobacteria; order Rhizobiales; family Rhizobiaceae; genus Georhizobium; species Georhizobium haloflavum. Next base: position 85,322 of record NZ_NWUC01000005.1, read on the forward strand.
ATGTCCGCCAGCGCCGTCACGTCCGGCACGCGCACCGCGATCTCTCCACCCAATTTCAAGACACGGTTCCACTCCATCAGCGCCGTATGGCAGCGCACGCGATGGATATGCTCCAGGACGTCCTGAGCAAGCACATAGTCCACGCTTTCGCTCTCGACCGAGCGGAGCCACGTGATGTCGCAGACAAGGTCGGGCTTGTGAAAGTCGTGCAGGTCCACATTGACCCAGCCCGGCCGCAGATCGAACCCGCAGCCCAGATTGAGCCGAACCCCATCGGCGGGTGGCTCCGGCATCGACGGCACAGCTGGCGGCGCGCCGCGCGCCCCGGTCATGCGCATCAAGCGCCGGCCTATCCTTTTGAGCATGAATTCCGTCCAGGTGGTCACGATGTCAGATCGATATCACCGCCATCTCAAAGACCGCAAGCATAAGCGCATCGGCAGGAGTTCACACTTGTACGGCGCCAGCAACAATTCTGCGATCGTTCTTTTCAAGATCGCGCGTTTGCTTTATGATTATTGATGAGGAAAGCGTGGATTATGCCCGCGTTTCTTGAAAGAGAGTGGGAGGAGACGGCAATGTTCATCAGACTGACACTGAGTGACGGCAACCACATCCATCTCAACATCAATCACATCATGCGCATAGCCGGACATGGCGGCCCGGCGACCATCAAGACGATCGACAACGATCTGACGCTGGTGCTGGAAACAGCCGATGAAGTCATCGACGCCATCAATGCCGCGCACCTTCGCGAACCGACGACGCATCCTCGGAGCGCGGAACGCACGGCGCATTGACCTCTGAAAGGCCCGCTTCATCCTGATGATCGGGAAAATTGGTGCGGTCGAGAAGACTCGAACTTCCACGGGTTGCCCCACAGCGACCTCAACGCTGCGCGTCTACCAATTCCGCCACGACCGCACGTGGTAGAAGCCGGCCTCGGCCAGCGCCGGTCATCTAGCAAATAGGTTCGGGGTGCACAAGGCCGTGGCCGTCATAAATTGCGGCCTCAAGACAATGGGCGTGCAATGGCGGGAATGACGCCATTGTGCTGGCGATGGCGAGGGCATAGATAGCCCCTCATGAACGATCTGACGCTCGATGCAAATGCCCACAAGCGCGCTGGCCCTGCCCGCGATTCGCTCGTTGCGCGTTTTCACCCGGTGGCCGGATCCGCGCCGGTGGAATGGCGTGTGGCGCCCGGCCTGACGGACTACGAGAAAGCGGTTGCCTTCATGGAGGATCGCGCGGCGCTGATCGCTGCGGGCAGCGCGCCGGAGACCGTATGGCTGGTCGAGCATCCGCCGCTTTACACTGCCGGCACCTCCGCGCGTGCGGACGATCTGATCGCCGCTGGACGATTTCCCGTCTTCAAGACCGGGCGCGGCGGCGAATACACCTATCATGGGCCCGGTCAACGCGTTGCCTATGTGATGCTCGACCTGAAGCGCCGGCGCCAGGACGTGCGTGCCTTCGTCGCTGCCCTGGAAGCCTGGGTCATCGAGACGCTCGCCGCGATGAATGTGCGCGGCGAACGGCGTGAGGATCGTGTGGGGGTCTGGGTCGTGCGCCCGGATCGTCCTGCCACGGTCCCCGGCCAGCCTGCCGAAGACAAGATCGCCGCGATCGGCATCCGCATCCGCAAATGGGTGAGCTTTCACGGCATCGCGCTCAACGTGGAGCCTGATCTGGAACACTTTTCCGGGATCGTGCCCTGCGGGGTCAGCGACCACGGCGTGACGAGCCTCGTCGATCTCGGCCTGCCGGTTGGCATGGCCGATGCGGACCTGGCGTTGAAGAGAGCGTTTCAGGACGTTTTCGGTCAGACCGAAGACACCTGATAGGCCCTCCCCGGCCGGTTATTCGAATTCCATGATCACGGCATCGACCGAAAGGCTTTCGCCCGGCTCCGCCTTGATCGATGCGACAGTAGCGTCGCGCTCGGCACGCAGGACATTCTCCATCTTCATCGCCTCGACAACCGCGAGCGTTTCACCTGCCTTGACGGCCTGGCCCTCGGCGACCGCGATCGATACGACGAGCCCCGGCATCGGACACAGGAGCATCTTCGACGTGTCCGGCGGCACCTTCACCGGCATCAGCCGATCGAGTTCGGCAAGGCGCGGGGTCAATGCGCGTGCCACCGTCGAGAAGCCCTGCCAATCGACCCGCAGTCCATTGACCACCGGACGGGTCTGCGCGGTGACGGCCAGGTTTCCGATCCGTCCGCGCCAGACCGCGTCTCCAGGCCTGAAATCGGTCGTGACGGTCAGCCTCTTGCCGTCGATCGACATGTCCGCCTCGAAAGGTATCGATGCCATGCCGTCGTCGACCGAGACCTCAACATAGTCATCGTCGAGCCGCACGATCCAATCGCGCCTCAGCGCGCCCTCGTGCGGTGCCAGCCGGTCGCTGAAACGGTCCAGACGGTCCTTGCGCAGGAGTTCCGCCGTCAGCGCCACCGCGGCAAGCACAGCCTGTTCCTCTGGTCCGGGCCGTTGCGACGCAAATCCGTCGGGATATTCCTCGGCAATGAAGCCCGTCGTCAGTCGTCCGTCTCGCCAGCGCGGGTGCCGCATCAGCGATGCGAGAAAGGGAATGTTGTGCTCGATCCCGTCGACGACGAATCCGTCCAGCGCTTCGCCCATCGCCTCGATCGCCCCTGCGCGGGTCGGTGCGAAGGTGCACAGTTTGGCGATCATCGGATCGTAGAACATCGAGATCTCGGCGCCTTCGAAAACGCCGGTGTCGTTTCGCACGATGACCTCGCCCTGCCGCCCCTCGGGCACCGGCCGGTAGCGGGTCAGCCGCCCGATCGACGGCAGGAAATTGCGGTAGGGATCCTCTGCGTAGAGCCGGCTTTCCACCGCCCATCCCGTCATTCTCACGTCGTCCTGTTTCAAGGCGAGGCGCTCGCCCGCCGCGACACGGATCATCTGCTCCACGAGATCGATCCCGGTCACCAGTTCCGTCACCGGATGTTCCACCTGAAGACGCGTGTTCATCTCCAGGAAATAGAAGTTCTTTTCACTGTCGACGATGAACTCCACCGTCCCAGCGCTCTGGTAGTCGACCGCCTGTGCGAGCGCCACCGCCTGCGCTCCCATCGCCTGACGCGTCTTCTCGTCGAGAAACGGTGACGGGGCTTCCTCGATGACCTTCTGGTTGCGCCGTTGGATCGAGCATTCCCGCTCGCCGAGATGGATGCAATTGCCATGCGCGTCGGCAAGCACCTGGATCTCGATATGGCGCGGCTCGACGATAAATTTCTCGATGAACACGCGCTCGTCACCGAACGAGTTTCTCGCCTCCGATCGTGCCCGGTCGAACCCCTCGCGAACCTCGGACCGCGAATGGGCGATCCGCATGCCCTTTCCGCCGCCGCCGGCGGACGCCTTGATCATGACCGGATAGCCGATTTCGTCGGATATGGCCTCGGCATGGTCGCCGTCCTCGATCACGCCGATGAAGCCGGGAACGGTCGAGACGTCCGCGTCATTGGCGAACTTCTTCGATTCGATCTTGTCGCCCATCGCCCGTATCGCCTTCGGCTTCGGGCCGATGAAGACGATACCTTCCGCTTCGAGCGCCTCGCAGAAGGACGCACGCTCCGACAGGAAGCCGTAGCCTGGGTGCACGGCTTGCGCGCCAGTCTGCTTGCACGCGTCGATGATCTTGTCGCCGACGAGATAGCTTTCCGACGCGGCGGCCGGCCCGATATGGACAGCCTCGTCGGCCATTTCCACATGAAGCGCATCGCGGTCCGCGTCGGAGTAGACGGCGACCGTGGCAATTCCCATGCGCCGGGCCGTCTTGATGACCCGGCAGGCGATTTCACCGCGGTTTGCGATCAGGATTTTCTTGAACATGAAGGCGCATCCCCCGTTGCCCCCATTTGACGCCGGAGGCTTCTCTCCGCCCGGTTCTAGAGCAGTTCCGCGCCACGCGAAAGCGTCAGCTCTCCAGGACCTGCTGCTCCCGCCAGAAGATGAAGAGACCCGATCCGACGATGATGGCGATGCCCACCCATTTGGAAAGACTGGGCACGTCGCCGAAGATGAAATACCCCATGAGCACGGCCGACACGATTTCCAGATACTGGAACGGCGCCAGCACCGACGCCGGTGCTTTCTGAAACGCGAGGACGACGAAGCCGTGTCCGAATGCAGCGAGAGCGCCAAGCAGCAGAACCAGAGCGACGCTGAGGCCGCTGGCCGGCAATGAGGGCTGCAGGTTGTCGATCCCGGCAAACCCGCCGACCGCGATGAACACGAACGCGATCGCCGTTCCGCCGATGCCTGCCAGATATTGCATCACCAGCGGGCCGTCGTGGACACCGAGCATGCGGTTCATCAGGAGATAGGTCGCAAACAGCATCGCCGTCATCAGCGGCAGGAGCGCGACAGCGCCGAACCGGGCAAGGCTTGGCTCGATGACGATCACGGCACCCACGAAGCCGACGGCGATTGCCGTCCAGCGCCGCCACCCCACCTTCTCACCCAGAAAGATCGCCGACAGCGCCGTCAGGATGAATGGTTCGACGAAGAAGATGGCAAGCGCATCGGCGATCGGCATGTATTTCACTGCCGCAAAGAAGCAAAGGCTGGCGACACCCATGACCAGTCCGCGTAGGATGTTCAGCCAGAAGCGTTGCGACTGGAACCCTGTCCGTCCCGAAACGATGGCGATGGCGATGGCGGTGAAGATGAGTTGAAAGAGAAAGCGATAGAACGTCACCTGCCCCGGCGACATGGCCTCTTCCGTCGCCAGATACTTGCCTATGGCGTCCATGACCGGCAAGATGAGCATGCCAATCGACATGATCACCATTCCCTGGACGTGGTCGCGCCCTGCGATCGTCTGCGCTGTTGCGGATTGCATCATCAATCCGCGTTAAGCCATTTCGTTCGGGGCAACAATCGTGAAAGCGACGCCACCGCTACGTTCGGAAGGGGACCCGTATGGAACAGGCCGGCAATATCATCCAGGACACACCCGACAGCGACACCCTCGGCGGGCGCATATGGCGTGCACGCGACGCGCTCGACATCACCGTTGCGCAGCTCGCCCGCCGTCTTGGCGTGAAGACCGAGACGATCGCCGCATGGGAGGGTGACCGATCGGAGCCGAGAGCCAACCGCCTCATCATGCTTGCCGGCGTGCTCGGCGTTTCGCCCACCTGGCTGCTCAGCGGCGTCGGCGACGCGCCCAACGCGCATTCGGTGGAGTCGGCGCTCAAGGTGGTCAACATGCGGCTGCGCAAGCTCAAGGAGCAGCACGCGCGCACCGCGGACCTGATCGACTCGCTCGAGAAAGAGATCACCATACTCGGTCGTCAGTTCAGCGAGTGACGCGCCTATAGTTCCAAAGTCCGGCATTCCGCCTCAAAACCGTGCTTGAGGCGCCGCCCAAGCTCTGACAAGTTCGCCCCAAACGCATTGAGGCCCGAGAGGAGATCGTTATGGACGTACGCGCCGCAGTTGCCGTGGAGGCCGGTAAGCCACTGGAAGTCATGACGGTTCAGCTCGAAGGACCGAAGGAAGGCGAAGTGCTTATCGAGGTGAAGGCGACCGGCATCTGCCACACCGACGATTTCACCCTCTCCGGCGCCGACCCGGAAGGTTTGTTTCCAGCCATCCTCGGTCACGAGGGAGCCGGCGTGGTGGTCGATGTCGGCAAGGGCGTCACCAGCGTGAAGAAGGGTGATCACGTCATCCCGCTCTATACGCCCGAATGCCGCTCTTGCCCCTCCTGCCTGTCACGCAAGACGAACCTTTGCACCGCCATCCGCTCCACCCAGGGCCAGGGCGTGATGCCGGACGGCACGTCAAGGTTCTCCATCGGCAAGGACAAGATCCATCATTACATGGGCTGCTCGACCTTCGCCAATTTCACCGTCCTGCCGGAGATCGCGGTGGCCAAGGTCAATCCCGACGCCCCCTTCGACAAGATCTGCTACATCGGCTGCGGCGTGACGACCGGCGTCGGCGCGGTAATCAACACAGCCAAGGTCGAGATCGGCGCGACCGCGATCGTCTTCGGCCTCGGCGGCATCGGCCTCAACGTCATCCAGGGCCTGAAGCTTGCCGGCGCCGACATGATCATCGGCGTCGACATCAACAACGACAAGAAGCAATGGGGCGAGAAGTTCGGCATGACCCACTTCGTCAATCCGAAGGAGGTCGACGGCGACATCGTCCAGCACCTCGTCGGCATGACCAAGCGAGGCGCGGACCAGATCGGCGGGGCGGACTACACCTTCGACTGCACGGGGAACGTCAAGGTCATGCGCCAGGCGCTGGAAGCGGCCCATCGTGGATGGGGCGAATCGGTCGTCATCGGCGTTGCTGGCGCAGGTCAGGAGATCGCCACCCGCCCCTTCCAGCTCGTGACCGGCCGCGTGTGGAAGGGCACGGCCTTCGGCGGGGCACGCGGACGCACGGACGTTCCGAAGATCGTTGACTGGTACATGGACGGCAAGATCGACATCGATCCCATGATCACCCACATCCTCAAGCTCGAAGACATCAACAAGGGCTTCGACATGATGCACAGCGGTGAATCGATCCGTTCGGTCGTCGTCTATTGATCGAAAAGTCCTGACCTATCCTTCCGGGCCGGGTTGACCCCCGCCCGGAAAGCGGCAATCTGCGGCCAACCGAGCCGCAGGAGGACCCGATGCTCTTTCGTCCCACCGTCGCCGGCAGCCTGCCGAAACCTGGCTGGCTGGCCGAAACCGAGAAGCTCTGGCCGAAATGGCGCCTTGAGGGCGAGGCGCTCGACCGGGCCAAGCGCGATGCGGCGCTGATCTGGATCAAGGAGCAGGAAGACGCCGGCATCGAGATCGTCTCGGACGGCGAGCAGTTCCGCACCCATTTCGTCCATGGCTTTCTGGAGCATGTGGACGGCATCGACTGGGACCTGAAAACCCCGATGGGGATCCGTAACAACCGCTACACGGTCGAGGTGCCGACTGTAACGGGCAAGCTTTCGCGCAAGCGCCCGGTTCACAGGGACGAAGCCGCGTTTTGCCGCGCGCATACTAGGAAGGGTCTCAAATTCACCCTCCCCGGCCCGATGACGATCTGCGACACGATTGCCGATGCCCATTACGGCAAGCGTGCCGACATGGCGATGGCCTTTGCCGAACTTCTGAACGATGAAGCAAAGGAGCTTGAAGCCGCCGGCTGTGACACGATCCAGTTCGACGAGCCCGCCTTCAACGTCTTCATGGATGAGGTCGGCGAATGGGGCATCGCCGCGCTCGAACGCGCCGCCGAGGGCCTCAAATGCACCACGGCCGTCCATATCTGCTACGGCTACGGCATCGAAGCCAATATCAAGTGGAAGGAGACGCTCGGTTCGGAATGGCGCCAATACGAGGCGATCTTTCCGGCGCTGAACGAAAGCCGGATCGACCAGGTCTCGCTCGAATGCGCCAACTCGCGGGTTCCGATCTCGCTGATCGGCCTCCTGTCGAAAAAGGATCTGCTCATCGGCGCGATCGATGTGGCCTCCACAACCGTCGAAACCGCGCAGGACGTGGCCAATGTCTTGAAAGCCGCGACGGAATTCGCCGACCCGGAGCGGATATACCCTTGCACCAATTGCGGCCTGGCACCGTTGACGCGTGATGTGGCCAGCGCCAAGTTGCGCGCCCTGGGCGCCGGTGCAGACCTGATCCGGACCGAACTGGGACGTTCGTGACGATCGTCGGGCCCACCATCTTCGTCGACGCCGATGCCTGTCCGGTGAAGCCGGAAATACTCAAGGTCGCGGATCGGCACGGCCTCAAGACGGTGATCGTCGCCAATTCCGGTCTGCGGCCGTCACGCGACCCGATGGTAAAGCATGTGGTGGTGTCCGCCGGCTTCGACGCCGCCGACGATTGGATCGTCGAGAATGCGCAGGAAAACGACATCGTCGTCACCGCCGACGTGCCGCTTGCCGCGAGTTGCGTGGAAAAGCGTCTCCACACGCTCTCCCATTCCGGTCGCATCTTCGACGAGGCCACCATCGGCATGGCTAGCGCGATGCGCGATCTGTCACAGCACCTGCGCGAAGCAGGCGAAATCAAGGGCTACAACGCGCCGTTCTCGCAGCGCGACCGCTCGGCGTTCCTGCAGGCGCTCGAGACCGTGGCGAGACGGGCGATAAGTTCCGTTTCGAAGACGCTGGACACCTGATATCGCTGCCCTCGATCAAGGATTGGAGAACAGTATGAAGACAGTGTCCGAAGCGAAATCCCACGGCGGCATCCAGGGTGTCTATTCGCACCAATCAGATGTCTGCAATTGCGAGATGACCTTCGCCGTCTTCGTGCCGCCCCAGGCCAAGGATGGGCCGTGCCCTGTCGTCTGGTATCTTTCCGGCCTGACGTGTACCCATCAGAACGTCATGGACAAGGGCGAGTACCGGCAGATCGCCAGCGAGCTCGGATTGATCGTCGTCTGTCCCGATACGAGTCCGCGCGGCGAGGATGTGCCCGACGAACCGGACAACTGGCAATTCGGCAAGGGCGCCGGCTTTTACGTCGACGCGACGCAAGCGCCGTACGACCGCAACTATCGAATGTATTCCTACGTCGTGGACGAACTGCCGAAGCTTATCGCCGAAGAATTTCCGGCAGACATGGCCCGCCAGTCGATCCTCGGCCATTCCATGGGTGGCCATGGCGCTCTGACGATCGCGCTGCGTCATCCGGAACGGTTCAAGGCATGCTCGGCCTTTGCCCCGATTGTCGAGCCGTCGACGGCGGATTGGTCAAGCGGCGCATTCCGGAAGTATCTCGGCACCGATGCTGCCGACTGGCGCAAGCATGACGCTTGTGCCCTGATCGAGGATGGCGCCCGTTTTCCCGAACTGCTGGTGGACCAGGGCACCGCTGACGGTTTCCTTAACGAGGGTCTGCGGCCATGGCTCCTCGAGGACGCCTGCAAGAAGGCCGGGATGTCCCTCACCCTGCGCATGCAGGAGGGCTACGACCATTCCTATTTCTTCATCTCCAGCTTCATGAGCGATCATTTGCGCTGGCATGCCGAGCGCCTCTGACCGTCAATAAAGCCTGAGACGCACCTGCGACAGGCTCATTAGCATGTCGGCGTTGAGGGTCGCGCCGGGATCGGTGGACAGCAGCGTGGAGGCGAGTGAGGGTGTCGTGTCATACTCGATGTCGTAGAGCGCGCTGAAGCGGGTCAGGAACTTGTCCAGTTCCTCGGGATCGGTGAAATCCGCGAAATCGACCCGCTCCTCGATCATCGCGGCCTGCGCATCGATATCGGCCTGGGCGATTTCCTGCGGCAGACCGAGCGCAATCCGCACCACCTCCTGCAGCGCGGGGTCGGCAAGGATGTCGAAGGCGTTGGTGATCTCGCCTGCCATGCGCTTGAAGTAAAGTGCCAGGCGCACGCCTTCGTTCTCCGCCCCGGCTTCCTCTTCCAGTGATTGCCGGAGATAGTTTTCCTCCGTCGTCACGATGTCCGCCCTCGCCTGGCCCACTGACAGCAGTTCGCGCGAAACCGTCCCGTCGGGCTGGAAATTGAAGCTCGCGGCCAACAGGCGGAACTGTCGGTCCGGCAGCGTGTTGACGAAGCTCTCCGCGTCATTGACGTCGCTCGTCAGCACCTGGCGCAACATGTCCTCAGTCATCTCGTCGCGGGCGATGCCGCGCGCATCCAGGACGAACCCGACGAGGCGCTGATCGCCAAGGAAACCCTCGACATCGTCGATCAGACCGGTCTGCTCGCGATAATAGATGATCTCCGCTTCGACCTCTTTGTCGGAAAGCCCGAGAAGGTCCCCCCGCTCGGCGAAGGATTGGGCAAGCGCATCCGCTTCGGCCTGGGACTGGGCCCTGCGGGCTGTGGTCGCAAGACCATTGGCGTCGAAGTTGAAGGCAGCGGCCAGTGCCCGATATCGCCCATCGCTCTGCCTGTTGGCAAAGCTCAAAGGATCATCGACATCGCTCGTCAGTGCACGGCGGACGGCCTCTTTCGACACCGTCTGCGGGTCGAAGCCATAGGCGCGCATCGTGTAGTCGAAAAGCTGGGTATCGCGCATCAGGCCATCGATGCTGACGACACTTTCGCTGGCGGAGCGGAAATATGCGGCCCTGTTGGCATCCCGGCGCTCGCCGGCATCGTCATAGGTCTCCATGAACCGTGCCACCAGCGCATCGCTCTGTTCGTTCGTCTGTGCCCCGTCGGGCGCAGTTCCGTCCGTTCCGAAGTTGAACAGGCTCGCCATCGCCCGAAAGACGCCATTGGGATGGGTGTTGGCAAAGCTCGCCGGATCGTCGAGATCGCTGGTCAGAGCTGCTTTCACATCCGCCGTCATGGTGAAGGATGCCGGCTGGCCGTAGGCCGTCCAGAGATAATTGACCAGCTTGAAATCGCCCACGAAGTCGTCGATCGTCTCGACATCGGCGATAGCCGACTTGAAGTACTCCGTCTTGATCTCCGCGGCGAGCGGGATGATCCGATCCGGCACGTCGAAGATGTAGGTCTCGGTGATGTTGCGGATTTGTGCCTCGTCCTGCGCTGCCTCGCCTTCCGGCACCGAACCGTCAGCGGCGAAGTTGAACCAGCCTGCAAAATAGAGATAGCGGGCATTCTCCTCGCGGTTGACGTAGCTGTCGGGGTCTTCCACGTCGCTGGTCAGTATGTCTCTCAGGTGCGAGAGCGAGTAGTAGCGCACGTCGAGTCCCGCCGCCTCCAGCGCGAACTCGGTCAGCCGCCGATCGGCCAGAAGAGCATCGACACTCTCGATATCGCCGATGCGATCCTTGTAGTAGTTGAACTCGCGGACGTAGCCTGCCGCCTCGTCCTGGACACCCTTGTCATAAAGCCCGACGGTATCCTCGGTCTGCCGGTTCGACTGGATGTCGATCGAAACGCTCGTTTGGCTATTGCCACCGAAGGCAAAGGCGGCGGCGAAGGTGCGGTAGCGTTCGTCTTCCAGCTTGTTGGCAAAGCTTTCCGCGTCAGTCAGATCGCTTTCCAGCACCTGGCGCATGAAGGCGCGGGCATAGGTCATGTCCTCCAGCCCATAGGCTTTCATGGCGTAGGAGTAGAGCCGGTAGTCGTCGAGAAACGCATCCACGGAAGCGACAGAGCCTATTGTCTCGCGGTAGTACTTGGCTTCACGCGCGACGATGGGATCGCTGGCGACCCTGTCCAGGCTGCGTGCCATGTCCCTGTCGATCAGGTTGAAGTTGAGATAGGTGGACAGCATGGCGGGCTCCGCTGATTCCGGCAACGGCATGATCGGAACGGGAGCTTGCGCAGGCCTTGTCTGATCGGCCCTTACTAAAGCGGAATGTTGTCGTGCTTCTTCCAGGGATTGGTCAGTTGCTTGTCCCGCAGCATCCTCAGCCCCCGCGCAATGCGTTTGCGCGTCGAATGCGGCATGATAACTTCATCGATATAGCCACGCTCGGCGGCAACGAACGGCGATAGGAACCGGTCCTCGTACATGCGCGTGTGATCCGCGATCTTGTCGGCGTCACCCATGTCCTTGCGGAAGATGATCTCGACGGCGCCCTTGGCGCCCATCACCGCGATCTGCGCTGTCGGCCAGGCATAGTTGATATCGCCCCTCAGATGCTTCGACGCCATGACGTCGTAGGCCCCGCCATAGGCCTTGCGCGTGATCACCGTCACCTTGGGCACGGTCGCTTCGGCATAGGCGAAAAGCAGCTTCGCCCCGTGCTTGATGAGCCCGCCATACTCCTGCGACGTGCCGGGCAGGAAGCCGGGAACGTCGACGAAGGTCACGATCGGAATGTTGAAGCAGTCGCAAAAACGCACGAACCGCGCCGCCTTGCGCGATGCGTCGCTGTCGAGCACGCCGGCAAGAACCATCGGCTGGTTGGCGACAAACCCGACGGTACGCCCCTCGACGCGACCGAACCCGCATACGATGTTCTTCGCAAACGATGTCTGGATCTCGAAGAAGTCGCCCTCGTCGATGACCTTCAGGATGAGTTCCTTTATGTCGTAGGGCTTGTTGGCGTTGTCCGGAATCAGTGTATCGAGCGATTTGTCGATGTCGTCGACGGCCTGGTAGTTCTCGATTTCCGGGACTTCGGACGTGTTGGACTGCGGCAGCAGGTCGACAAGGCGTCGCATCTGCAACAGGGCTTCCACATCGTTGTCGTAAGCACCGTCAGCGATCGAGGATTTCGTCGTGTGGATCGATGCCCCGCCCAGTTCTTCCGCCGTTACCGTCTCGTTGGTCACCGTCTTGACGACATCCGGACCGGTCACGAACATGTAGGACGTGTCGCGCACCATGAAGATGAAATCTGTCATCGCCGGCGAGTAGACGTCGCCGCCTGCGCAAGGACCCATGATCACCGAGATCTGCGGTATGACGCCTGAGGCGAGCACGTTGCGCTGGAAAATCTCCGCATAGCCGCCAAGCGCGGCCACCCCCTCCTGGATGCGCGCGCCGCCGGCGTCGTAGAAACCGATGATCGGCGCCCGATTTTTCAGCGCCATGTCCTGGACCTTCATCACCTTCTCGGCGTGAGCCTCGGAAAGTGAACCACCAAAGACGGTGAAGTCCTTTGCGAAAAGGAAGACTTTGCGTCCGTTCACGGTGCCCCAGCCGGTGACAACGCCGTCGCCGGATATCTTCGTGTCCGCCATGCCGAAATCGATTGAGCGATGCTCGACGAACATGTCGAACTCCTCGAAGGAGCCTTCGTCGAGGAACGTCTCGATCCGCTCGCGCGCAGTCAGCTTGCCTTTCTGGTGCTGCGCAGCGATCCGTGCTTCTCCGCCGCCGAGCCGGGCCTTGCGTCGGCGTTCCTCAAGTTCGAGAAGCACATTCTTCATGCATCGTTCCTCCAGACGGGCCGTGAGCGGCACCTCTTTCGCTTAGACGATGGCGCCTTTCCTGTCGACCGCGCCGCGGGATCCAGCCAGCCGCCCCTCAGCGCGATGCGGCGTCGTCCAGCACCAGGGCCGCGGCATCGAAATCGCGCCGCCTTGCCGCGCGCCGCTTCAATGCCTCATGGTCCTGCCCCCATAGTTCCTCGTTCCACATCTCGTCGAGATGGGCCATCGCCCAGATTTCGTCAGGGGAATGGGCACCCTTGGCAAGTGCCATTGCGAGAATGGCAGACCCCGTCAGCGCGGTCGCCACATGCAGCGCGGCGAGCGCCAACGGATCGTCGAACCCCGCGACATGGACGGAGAACGCGGCGATCGCTTCGCGTGGCTGGGCGACATGCATGACGCCTTCCGCGAGCAAGAACCGGGCACCAAGCGTGCCGGCCGCCCAGTCGATGACCGAATCCCACGTTTCCGCCTGTCGCGCCACCAGGCGCTCCGGATCACCCGCGCGGTAGCAAATGAGATCGGTTCCCGCAAAGCGAAGGACGTCTTCGGCCACGGCTTGCATATCGCTTGCAACGCCATCGAGCGCCGTATTGGCAAGGCGTGTCAGCGGCATTGTCGCCGGATCGATGGCCTCGCCCTGCGATGCCCATTCCTCAGCGGCGCGCACCGCAAGCGCCTCTGACGGATAAGCGAGAAGATTGCGGCCCGGCGTTCGGACCGGCCGGCCGTCGAGGACGACCCCGTACCTGCCCTCTTCCTGTGCGGCGACGCCCGCCTCCTTATAGAAGCGCTTGGGCAGCGGCTTCTGCATCTGGATTTGCGCGCGCTTGACCGGGTCCGGGTCGCTCATCGCGCCGGAAAGGTCGGAAAAGATATCGCGAACGGTTCTGTTGTCCTCGTCGGCCATCAGTCGGATGCTCCGTTTGCCTCGTCGAACCCGATGAGATTGAAGGTCTGCACCATGTGCGGCGGCAGCGGCGCCGTCACGTCGATAGTGCCACCTGCAGGGTTCGGGATCACGATCCGGCGGGCGTGGAGGTGCAGGCGGTTCTGCATTCCACCGGGAAACGACCAGTTCTGATCGGCTTCGAAATATTTCGGGTCCCCCAGGATCGGGTGCCCGATATGGGCAGCATGGACGCGCAACTGGTGTGTGCGCCCGGTATAAGGCTCCATTTCCAGCCAGGAGAGATCCTGTCCCGCCTGTTCGAGAATGCGATAGAAGGAAACCGCGTGGTCGCTGTCGGGCTCGCCATGCTTTGCAACGCGCATGCGATCGCCGTCGGGCGTTGCTTGCTTGACGAGCCAGGTCGATATCTTGTCTTCACGCTTCTTGGGAACACCCTTGACCACCGCCCAATAGGTCTTCTTCGTTGTGCGCTCGCGAAACGCGCCCGTCAGGGCCTGCGCAGCGCCGCGTGTGCGCGCGACCACGAGAACGCCCGAGGTCTCCCGGTCGAGACGATGGACGAGCCGCGGCTTCTCGCCCTTCTTGTTGCGCCAGGCCTCCAGCATCTTGTCGACATGACGCGTCAGCCCCGAGCCACCTTGGACGGCTAGACCAGCCGGCTTGTTGAACACAAAGACCTTCGGATCTTCATAGATCAGCATCTGGCTCAACAGTTCATGATCGGGACTTGAGCGAACCGCGCGCGCCGACACCGGACCGCCCTTGGTCTTTTCGTCCACCGGCAGAGGCGGGATGCGGACCATCTGCCCCGGTTCGACCCGCGTGTCGGATTTTGCCCGTCCGCCGTCGAGCCGGATCTGGCCGGATCGCAGAAGCTTCTGCAACTGGCCGAAACCGAGGCCAGGAAAGTGGAGCTTGAACCACCGGTCGAGCCGCATGCCCGCTTCGTCGCCATCGACCTTGCGCTGTTCGACGCCCGCCATTGTCACTCGATCCTTGATACGCCGCAGCTCGGCTCAGAAAATTGCGCGGCCAAGGCTCAATCCGGCGACAAGCGCCGCGATCGATACCAGAACGCTCGCGACGACATAGCAGACCGCAAGGGTCGCCGCGCCGCGTTCCCAAAGAACGATCGTGTCGAGCGAGAACGCGGAAAAGGTCGTGTAGCCGCCCAAAAGCCCCGTGGCAAGAAAGAGGCGCAATTCCGATGATGCGCCGAAACGCCGGGCGATCAGTTCGACCAGAACACCCATCGCGAACGAGCCGACGATATTCACCGTCATCGTCCCGAAAGGAAATTGAGGACCGAGAATCCTCAACGCGGCGAGAGAGGTGAGATGGCGCAAAGATGCGCCGATGGCGCCGCCGAGCGCCACGAGAAGCGTGTGCAGCATCCTGTTTCCCTAACCGCTTTTGTTACGGTTTTGAAGCACAATCCGGCATCAGCCTTCACGGGCCTGGCGCTCACGCCGGCGCGCCGCCCAGAAGTCGAGACGCTTGCGGATTTCCCGCTCGAAACCCCGTTCGGGCGGATCGTAGAACGTCGTACCGCTGAGGGGGTCCGGCAGATAGGTCTGGCCGGAGAAGGCATCAGGTGCATCGTGATCGTATTCGTAGCCCTGGCCGTAGCCTTCCGACTTCATCAGCTTGGTCGGTGCGTTGAGGATATGCTTTGGCGGCAGCAGCGAACCGTTCTCCTTCGCCGCGCGCATCGCTGCCTTGAAGGCCGTGTAGACGGCATTCGATTTCGGCGCCGTCGCCAGGTAGACGCAGGCCTCGGCGAGCGCCAGTACCCCCTCCGGCGATCCAAGGTAGTCGTAGGCGTCCTTGGCCGCACTGGCGATCGTCAGGGCCTGCGGGTCGGCCAGGCCGATATCCTCCGACGCCATGCGCACCAGCCGGCGACCGAGATAGAGCGGATCTTCGCCGGCATCCAGCATCCGGCACAGATAGTAGAGCGCCGCGTCGGGGTCCGAGCCACGCACCGATTTGTGAAGCGCCGAGATCAGGTTGTAGTGACCGTCCTGACCCTTGTCGTAGACCGGTGCACGGCGCTGCACGATAGACTGCAATTGCTCGGCATCGATCGTTTCGTCGGCACGCACGGAACGCCAGACCTCTTCGGCCAGCGTCAGCACCGCACGGCCGTCGCCATCAGCCATCCTTATGAGAACGGCGCGCGCCTCTTTGGTGATCGGAAGCGCCTTGCCCTCCACTTGCTCGGCCCGATCGAGCAAGGCGGCAAGGCTCGCCTCGTCGTGAGGATGGAACGTCAGGACCCTCGCGCGCGACAAGAGCGCGGCATTGAGTTCGAACGAGGGATTTTCCGTGGTCGCGCCGATCAGGATCACCGTTCCGTCTTCCATGACTGGAAGGAAGGAATCCTGTTGCGCCTTGTTGAACCGATGGATCTCGTCGACGAAAAGCAACGTTTGACGGCCCGACATCCGGCGTGCGCGTGCTGTCTCGAACACCTTCTTCAAATCGGCGACACCGGAAAAGATCGCGGAAATCTGTTCGAAGGCCAGATCCGTCTCGCCGGCCAGCAGCCGCGCCACCGTTGTCTTGCCAGTGCCAGGCGGCCCCCAGAAGACGAGCGAGCCAAGCGAGCCGCCCGCGATCATCCGGGTCAGCACCCCATCGGGGCCTGTCAGATGCGGCTGGCCGGTGACCTCGCCAAGCGTTTGCGGCCGCATGCGGTCGGCCAGCGGACGCCGCGTGCCCCCGGTCGGGTCCAGTCCGTGGGTGAACAGGTCGCTCATCTACCGGACGAACTGGCGCATGAGGCGCCCGCCCCGCTCGATGTCGAAACGCCAGAACGCGGCACCCTCATCGAGAACGGCGACGAGCCCGTCGACATCGCCGACGCTCTCGCCATTGACCGCGACGATGACGTCGCCCGGACGCAGCCCGTACTGGGCTGCCGGCGCGCGACGGTCGACGTCCAGCACGATCACGCCACCGCGCGGCTCCGGCAACCTCAGCCGCTGGGCCAGCTGCCGCGTGAGGTCCGCAACTACGGCGCCTGCAAATGGATTGTCTCCCTCGATCCGTTGCTCCTCGATTTCGGGCGGCGCCTCCAGCGCGATGGAAATCGTGCGCCGCTCGCCCTGCGAAAGCAGCGCCAGCTCTACGGTCTGGCCAATACCGGCCGTCGCAAGGCGGTAGCCGAGCGCGTCTGGGTGCTCGACAGGACGGCCATTGACCGCCGTCACGATATCGCCCGGCCTGAGACCGGCCCGCGCGGCAGGCCCATCATCCACGACCTCGTTGACGAGCGCTCCCGAAATCCGCTGCGCTCCGACCGCCTCGGCGATGTCGGGTGTCACGGGTTCGAAGGTCGCGCCGATATAGGGGCGAATGAAGGTGTCGTTCCCCGTCTCGGCGGCGGCGGCAAAGGCGCGGACCATGTTGGCCGGAATGGCGAAGCCGATGCCGTTCGATCCGCCGGAACGGGAAAAGATCGCCGTGTTGACCCCGATAAGCCTGCCATCCATGTCGATCAGCGCACCGCCGGAATTGCCCGGATTGATTGCCGCGTCGGTCTGGATGAAGAAGCCGAAATCGGAAATGCCGACCTGGTTGCGGGCAAGAGCCGAGACGATGCCGCTGGTCACGGTCTGGCCGACCCCGAAGGGATTGCCGATCGCCAGCACGAGATCGCCGACCTCGACGGCATCGGAATCGCCGACCGGCACGGACTGAAAGGTTTCCTCCGCCTCGATCTTCAGGACGGCCAGATCCACCGTCTCGTCCTTCAGCACGACCTCACTGGCGTATTCCCGGCCATCGGAAAAGGCGACTCGTATCTCGTCTGCTCCGTCGATCACGTGGTTGTTGGTGATGACGATGCCCGAAGGGTCGATCACCACACCCGAGCCTAGCGAGGATTGCCGCTGCGAGCGGTGCGGCATTTCCTGGCCGAAAAAGCGCTCGAAGAACGGATCGCCGGCAAAAGGTGAGCGCTGCTGGACCACGCGGTCGGCATAGACGTTGACGACCGCCGGTGCCGTCTGCTTGACGAGCGGGGCAAAGGAAAGCTGCATCTCCGCCCGGTTTTCAGGCACGGTCCGTACGGGCGCCGATGGCTGTTGCGCTGGCGCCTCATCGGCGCGCGGCGCCGCCTCGCGGTCTTGCCCGAAGAGATCGTTCAGGAACGTCTCGATCGACGGGCCCTCCTCTTGCGACAGCGCCGCGGTGCGCGGCACGGCTGCCAGTATCAGGGCGACAGCTACGATGGCGATGACATTGGCGATGGGCCGCATGATCGAGGAAACTCCGGTGGTTCCGACCAATGGATAGTGACGATCCTTGGCCGAAACAAGAACGGGCTGCGCACGAAGCCCGAGGATGGCCCATTCTCCCGGCAACCCGGCTCGGCGATCCGAACCACCCACCGTCAGAACCCGCTTTTGCCTATTCAAAACAGGCGCCTGATCAGGACACATGATTCTGCTTATCAAGCGTTCACACGCAATTCAGTGCATTTTCGCGTTCTGATTCATCCTCGCGCAGGCTCTCTCCCGCACACTTGCCTCGATATGGCGAGGCGAATCATGAGCAACGTTATTTTCCTGAGAACCAACGGCCGCAGACCGGCGGTCCGATCGCGGCGGCGCGCGAGGCTGAGCAGGTTCGCCAGCCGGATGGCCGCGCTTGTGCTTGCCATCGGTATTGCCGCGGGTTGCCTCTGGTTCGACGGACGAACCATTCAACCGCCCGACGCGATCGTCACGGGCGCGCTACACACGCATTTTGCATTCTGCGCGACACCACCCCACGCCGACTGCGTCATCGATGGCGACACCTTCTACCTCGGTTCCCAGCCGATCCGAATCGCCGATATCGATACGCCGGAGACCTTCCGTCCCGACTGTGCGGCCGAAGCGGAACGCGGAAAGCGCGCAACGATGCGCATGCACGAACTGCTCAATGCCGGACCGATCGAGCTGCGCCTTCAAGCGCGCGACAAGGATCGTTACGGCCGCAGCCTGCGCACCGTGCATCGCGGCGGGCGCTCTCTTGGCCAGCAGCTCGTCAGCGAGGGGCTGGCAAGGCCGTGGGGCGGAGCCCGCCGGTCCTGGTGCGCATGACCGCAACGATCGCTCAGAATTCGAATATCTGGCGGAATATGCCGGGTGCCATCACCGAGATCGGATTGACGGTAAGCTGCGGATCGGCGCTCGGTCCTGCCAGGCGGAAGGTGATGCCGATCAGGCCCCGGTCTCGTCCATTGCCAAGCAGTGCCCCGAACAGCGGGATTTCGGCAAAGAGGCGATTGAGGCCATAGGCAGGCATGAACGTGCCGGTGATCGCCATCTGCCCATTGGGATCGCGAACGGTGCCCTGGAACGTGGTTCCGATCTGCGGGCCGCGCACCACCCCGTCGGAGACGGTAACGGAACCATCGCCGATCCGAATGCGCGCGAAACCGCGTTCGAACTGCGCCGCCTCGGTATTGATCCGCCCTTGCACTGCATCGTTCAGGCTTTGCTCGGCCCCATAGGCGCGGGCCGTCACAATCTGCTGCAACTGGGCTTCGTCGATCACCGAGAAATTGTCCATCGTGACGCGCCCGGCATAGGGCCCCTTGCCCGATCTCGTCAGTTGCAGGTTGATCAGGCCGCCATCGATCCGGCCGTAAAGATCGGCGAAGCGCGCGGCTGCCCCGGCATCGCCACTGTTCAGCTGAAGCTGCGACCCGCCCTCGACCGGATCGATCGAAAGCACCAGCGCCTCGCCGCTGCCCGTCACGCCCTTGACGTCGAGTGAACGGACCTCGCCATTTCGCCCGCTGTAGCTTGCCGTCAGGTTCGAAAGCACTTCACCGTTGAATCCAACCGCCTGCGCGACATTCGCCGTCACATCGATCGCGGCGCCCTCTGACACCCCTTCCCCCGTGGACGATCCGGTCGCACCGGAGCGAATCGATCCGACAATCGAACGCAGATCGATGGTCTCTCCGTCTATCTCGACCCGGTAGCCGTCGCCATCGTTGGTGAGCCTGGCTGAATACTCGTCCGCCTGCGACAGCCTCACACGGTCGAAGCGCGCGCTTGCAAGCCGGCCGTCCACAAGATCCATCGCACCGCTGACCCCGAAGCCGTCGCCGGCAAACTCGAAGGCATCGATACGGATTCCCGTCTCTTCGACCGCCGCGGTGAATGTCGCCTCGGCGGGTATGCCGGCGGCCTTGGTCCAATTCAGCCCAGGGACGGTCAAGGCGCTGGATGTCAGGTCGACGGCGATCTCCATCGGCGCCTTTCCGATCTGGGAAAGGCTGAGATCGGCCACGCCCGACAGCATGCCGCCAAGACCCGGGACAAGCTGAGCGCGCGCCGCATCGTCGAGCTGTGCCGTGATGAGACGTTCGGCTTCGATACCCGCGCCGGCCTGCAAAGGCTGCGTGACCTGCAACGTCATCGGCACGCCGTCGACAGCGGCATCAGCCTGCAGGACGGCGTGGCTTGGCTTGACCGCCAGCGTCCCTGTCATGCCCTCGAGCCTGCGTCCTTCCACCGGCTTTGCAATGTCCACATCGGCCAGATCGAGCTCGGCCGACCATTCCGGAGGCGGCGGGCCCTGTTCGGCGATAAGGCCGAAACGGGCGGATACATCGGCCTTGATTGTCCCTGAGAAGTCTTCCGGTCGATAGCCGATCCGGTCGATCACGTCGATCGGCCGGTACGATATGATCTCGGCCACGGCGTCGGCTGAACCTGCTAGCGACAGTTCAAGATCCGCCATCAGCGGTTTGCGGTCCGTCTCGGCGATGGTGAAGGTCCCGCTCTCGACATCCACGTCCCGGTCGGATGCGAAATATGTCTTGGCCCGGTCGATGGCGACCGTTAGCGCGTTGCCCATGAGGTCGAACCGTCCGTTCGCCTCGCGCAGGGGCGGCAGGTCACCGGCGATACCGACACGCGCCCCCCTAAGATCGAACCCGAAGCGCAGCTGGCTGTCGTCGAGCTGCAGCCGGCCCCTTTGTTCGGCCATGCGGTCCTGCGGAATGAACAGGCGCAGTTCTCCGTTCTCGACATGCCCTCCAAAGAGGTTCGCCAATACCCATTGGCGTGGACGCTTCGCAATCCAGTGCGGCCAGAGTTGCTTCAATCCGCCGGTGCCCATTCGCGCGAACGAAGCGGCCAGGCTGACCTCCGGCGACTTGCCGCCGAAACCGACTCCCGCCGAGGCGAAGATCTGGCCGAACGGACTGGCCAGGGTGATCTCATCCATGACGAGGCGTTGGTGATGCTTGAGGAAGCGCGCGAAGACCTTGCCGTCGAAAGTCAGGGCCGGCTCGGAAGAATCGGTCGGCGCCGATCGTCCCTCGTCAACGAGCAGTTCGATCGCAAACCCCCGCCCCTCGACCGAGTTCAGGTTGGAGATGTCGATGATGCCCCCGGAGAAGGGAAAACGCGACTGTCCCACATGAAGTGTCGAAGGCAGGATTTCGATCTTGTCCTCGTCGGGCAGGTATTCCGCACGCAGCCGGCTTTGCTTCAGCACCGATCGATTACCGCCGAGTGTCGCCACCCCGGGCGCCAGATCAAGCGTCATCGCGATCATCGCCCGGCCCGGCTGTGGCGTGCGATGGGCCGTGAGCGCGATGCTCGCCTCGCTTTCAACCCCGAAGCGGCGGCGGGACTCCAGCTCAGGCGCGTCGGCGGTCACAGCGAAGAAGGGCCGGTTGCCGAGGGCCGTCAGGCCGGCGATCCTGATGTTCAGGTCCTCAAGCGTTTCCAGTTCGCGGTGCGGAGCGGTTTCGCCGTTGACCGTAAGTGTCTGGTCCCCGAATGAAATGGTGCCTTCGATCGTCAGATCGTCCTGCGCTGACAATGCCAGTTCCACCGTCTCGATGCGCAGCGGCCCGCGGCTCCCGTCGGCCCGCTCCGCACCGGCGCCGACCACCGCGCCGTCGGTGAAGCGGATCGCACTCGTGCCGCTGCGGTCGAGCATCCGAAACGCCCGATCTAGCCCCTCGAATGCAAATCGCGATGCTTCCTCGAGCGCATCCACCCGGATACGGCTCCAATCGAGACGGCCGCCATTGCCGATCACCGTCGGATCGAAGGTCGCCCCGTCGATCACGACGGATTCGACATTCAAACGACCATTGAGGACGGGAAGCGGGTCGAGCAGCAGGCGGACTGAACGGGCCGAGGTCAGGAGATCGTCTTCGCCAGGAGCCGATGTGCCGGGCCGCCCACTCCGGCGGAAACGCACGGCATCCGCCTCGATCGCCAGGCGTCCGTCGCGGCCAATCCGGATGCTGGCGCTGTCCACCGTGGCAGTCATGTCGGGCCCGACGGTCGCGGCAAGCACGGCGCGGATGCGATTCGCGAAGAGACCGTCGGCCAGACCGAACTGAACGGCGCTGAATGCAAGGATGACGATCACGAAGGCTGCGCCAACCGTTGCGCCCAGAAAACCAAGCACCCGGCGAAAGCGCGTCCGCTTGGCCCTCACCCCCCGTTGGCGATCGGAAGCCGGACGGTACGGCGCGTCTGCCGAAGGGCTTGCATCGTCCTTCTGGTTCATTCGCTCAACTATCCGCTGGGCCCGGCCGTCCCGCCGCGAGGGCCATTACGCTCACCAATCCGACGCGGAGAGGTGACGCACGCTCACTCCGCAACTTGCCTGCGACAGGTGCGCTCGCGCAAGCCTTCCCCGCGACAAAAGGGGAGAAAGCGCGTGGCGATTGTGCCAAATCACAACTGGACGCAGGCTTTGCGGACCATATATCGCTTACGCGAACCCACTCCTGCATAAAGACGACGAAAGAAAGGCCAGCGATGAGCGATCTGACCGAGGGCGATGCGGCGCCAGGCTTCACCTTGCCGCGCGACGGCGCAGAGACCGTATCCCTTGAAGACCTGAAGGGTCGAAAGGTGGTTCTGTTCTTCTATCCCAAGGACGACACCTCCGGCTGCACGGCAGAAGCCATTGCCTTTACGGGACTGAGATCGGATTTCCAGAAGGCCGGCGCGGATGTCATCGGCATGTCCCCCGATCCGGTGAAAAAGCACGATAAATTCCGCGACAAGCACGGGTTGACAGTGCCGCTTGTCTCCGACGAGGAGAAGTCGACGCTGGAGGCCTATGGCGTCTGGAAGGAAAAGAGCATGTATGGCCGCAAATACATGGGTGTCGAGCGTTCGACCTTTCTGATCGATGAGAACGGGCGGATCGCGCGCGTCTGGCGCAAGGTCAAGGTGCCGGGCCACGCGGAGGACGTGCTTGCGGCCGTCAAGGCGATGTGAGCTGATGGTTGCGGACTTTCGGTTCCATTCGCTGCGCGACGCGGCCGCGACAGCCATCGCCGCCGCCGACCTCATCGAGAAGACCGAGCGTGCACAACAAGGTGCGCGGCGCTGGTTCGCGCGCGAATTGTCGCTGCGCTCCCCGCTCGACGCGACATTGCCCGACAGGCCGGGCCGTCCGGACCGGCCGCTTCTTGTGCCGCCGACCAAGGTCAAGCGGCGCTCACTGGTATCGGATAAAGGTCGCATCGCGCTCCTGCACGCCATCGCCCATATCGAGCTCAACGCGGTCGATCTTGCTCTCGACATTGTCGCCCGCTTCGCAGCCGAGAAGATGCCGCAAAGCTTTTTTGACGGCTGGATGCAGGTTGCCTTCGAGGAGGCGAAGCATTTCAAGCTCATACGCGCACGTCTGAATGCAATGGATGCGGACTATGGGGACTTGCCCGCCCATGACGGTCTGTGGCAGGCGGCCCACGACACGCGCAACGATCTGACCGCCCGCCTCGCAGTCGTGCCATTGATCCTGGAGGCCCGCGGACTCGATGTCACACCCGCGCTTCAGGCGAAGATGCGCGACAGCGGCGACGCAGCGAGCGCCGAGGTTCTCGACATCATCTATGAAGACGAGAAGAAGCACGTGGCGGTCGGCGCGAAATGGTTCCGCTTCCTGTGTCAGCGCCAACGCAAGGATCCCGCTGCCACTTTCCGGACACTGGTGCGGGCCAATTTCCGTGGCCCGCTCAAGGCCCCGTTCAACGACCTCGCCCGCGCCGAGGCCGGCCTGACGCCGTCCTTCTATCGTTCTCTGACCGCCGTCAGCACCTCCTGAGCCGCAAGGCAATGTTAACCTTAACGCGGTCTAATGTGCCATCGATCGCTTCGAGGAACGGCAGAGGCAACCGTGGCGCAATCGCAGCAAGGACGCATTTTCGGCAAGCGGCCCAAGGAACACACGATCATCATCGCTAGCGGCGATCGCGTCCGTCACATGACCGTCCGCCCATGGGCCATGGCGGTGACCGGATGCCTTGCCGCAGTGCTGATGGTGACGTTCGTTGCCGCAGCCGCCTATCTCGTGCTGCGCGACGACCTCATCGGTTCTTCTGTCGCGCGTCAGGCGCGCATGCAACACGCTTACGAGGATCGGATCGCCGCGCTGCGCGCGCAAGTCGACCGCGTGACCAGTCGACAGTTGCTGGACCAGCAATTGATGGAGGAGAAGGTCGACCGCCTGATCGCCCATCAGGACGCGCTGTCCTCGCGCAACGGTCGTCTCGACGCCCTGCTCCGCCGAGCCGAACACGATGTTGCACCGGGCGCGATCGACGCCCCCTTGCCGACACCGCGACCGGGCGTCTCCGCCGAACTTCGTGCCGATACCGCGCTCGATGCCATTTCGCTCGTCACGGGCAGCATCCCGGCAACGCAAGGCGCGGGCGGCAATGGGTCAGACACCGCCTCAGCCTATGCACCGTCCGAGGAACCGAAACACCACCATCCCGACCGCGTCTTCAGCGAAATAGAATCATCGCTCCACGCCATCGAGCAGGAACAGCTCTCGCGTGTCCGCGCTCTCACATCCGATGCCTATGATACTGCCAAGGCTATAGAAGATGTTCTGCACGCTGTCGGTTTGAATGGCCCTGTTTCCGACACTGACGGCGTTGGCGGACCCTTTATCGATGCTCCGGCAAACAGCACGTTCGAGGCGACGCTGGATGATCTGGACGAGGCGCTCACCCGGCTTGATGCCATGCGCAGCCATGCCGCTGCCTTGCCCTTCGCCCATCCGGCACCGGGCCGAAAGATGTCGAGCCGCTTCGGCACGCGGAAGGACCCCTTCCTCGGCCGCACGGCTTT
The DNA here is from genome assembly GCF_002750855.1 of Neopararhizobium haloflavum. Classification (GTDB taxonomy): domain Bacteria; phylum Pseudomonadota; class Alphaproteobacteria; order Rhizobiales; family Rhizobiaceae; genus Georhizobium; species Georhizobium haloflavum. The sequence goes on from NZ_NWUC01000005.1 coordinate 110,206, forward strand.
TCACGCCGGCATCGATTTTCGCATCGGGTCTGGCGAAGCCGTCCGCGCTTCGGGCGGCGGCACGGTTGTAAAGGCCGGTCGCAGCGGCGGTTATGGCAACCTCGTCGAAATCGACCACGGAGACGGACTGACGACGCGTTACGCGCACCTTTCCGCGCTTGACGTCTCCAGGGGCCAACTTGTCGCCGCCGGAGAGCGCATCGGCCTTGCCGGCAGCACCGGCCGATCGACCGGCCCGCATTTGCACTACGAGGTGCGCCGCCATGGCAAACCCGTCGACCCGCAGAATTTTCTTGGTGCAGGCATGTCGTTGAAGCCGCTGCTGGCAGCACTCTGAGCGAACCGGCCGCGCCGAGCCCCGCATTTGCGGGCATTTCTTGACATCATCCGCCATTCGCTCTATGTGCCGACGCATTAAAGGCATTTGTGGCGCTGTCAAGCGCGTGCCGCTTTCGTCAGGACGAACGCTGGCGAACCACCCCCGATCAACGATCGACAATGGAAACCAGTTTCCCTTGACCATTTTTTCCGACCTCGGCCTGAGCCAGAAAGTCCTGTCCGCCGTTCAAGATGCGGGCTACACCGAACCGACACCGATCCAGGAAGGCGCCATCCCGCCGGCGCTGGAACGACGTGATGTTCTCGGCATCGCGCAGACCGGCACGGGCAAGACCGCGTCCTTTGTCCTGCCGATGCTGACGCTTCTGGAAAAGGGCCGCGCCAGGGCGCGCATGCCGCGCACATTGATCCTGGAGCCGACCCGCGAACTCGCCGCCCAGGTCGCCGAGAATTTCGAGAAATACGGCAAGAACCACAAGCTCAACGTCGCGCTGCTCATCGGCGGCGTCTCGTTCGAAGAGCAGAACCGCAAGCTTGAGCGCGGCGCGGATGTCCTCATCTGCACGCCCGGTCGCCTGCTCGACCATTTCGAGCGCGGCAAGCTGCTGCTGAGCGGTGTCGAGGTTCTGGTGATCGATGAGGCGGACCGCATGCTCGACATGGGGTTCATCCCCGACATCGAGCGGATCGTGAAGCTGATCCCGTTCACCCGGCAGACCCTCTTCTTCTCCGCGACGATGCCGCCGGAAATTCAGAAGCTCGCCGACAATTTCCTCCAGAACGCGGTTCGCGTGGAGGTATCCACGCGTTCGTCGACAGCCAAGACCGTCACGCAGCAACTGGTGGCGACGGGCGCCAAGGACTACGAAAAGCGTGCCGCGCTGCGCGATCTCGTACGCGATCAGGATGAGTTGAAGAACGCCATCATCTTCTGCAATCGCAAGAAGGACGTCGCCGACCTGTTCCGCTCGCTCGACCGGCATGGGTTTTCGGCCGGTGCGCTTCATGGCGACATGGATCAGCGCTCGCGTATGGCGATGCTGCACAATTTCCGCGAAGGCAACCTCCAACTGCTGGTGGCCTCGGACGTCGCCGCACGCGGCCTCGACATTCCCGATGTCAGTCACGTGTTCAATTTCGACGTGCCGATCCACGCCGAAGATTACGTGCACCGGATCGGCCGCACGGGCCGCGCCGGCCGTTCGGGCAAGGCCTTCACGCTGGTGACCAAGCGCGAGGGCAAATATGTCGACGCGATCGAGAAGCTGATCGACCAGAAGATCGAGTGGCTGAGCGGTGATTTGTCGTCCATCGCACCGGCTGCGCCGGAAGAAGACAAGCCCAAACGTGGCCGCAAACCGCGCGGCGGCAAGGAGAGCGCCCGCGGCGCGCGCAAGGAGCCCGCTGCCGAGGAGGCCTTGACCGAAGTGGTCGCCGCCGTTGAAAGCTCTGCCGCCACGAACGGCTCGGCGAAAGACGGCACATCCGGCGCCGCAGCGAAGCAGAAGGGACCTGTCAGCCCTGCTCCAGCCGAGCCGAAGCCGCGCCGCGCCGCAAATGACGACGCCGGCCGCTCCGAGAACGGGCGGGGCCGCAATTCCGGCTCTCGGCGTGGCAATCGCGATGACGAGGCAACGCCGATCGGATTTGGCGATGATATTCCTGCCTTCATGAAGATCGCCGCGCGGGCCTGATCCCGCCGGTAGCTCCGCCGAAACCGCTGGCGCACTGGCTTTCGTTGCCAGGGCCCAGCGCTCATGCTGGCGATCACCAGCCGAGCGACCTGCCCGTAGGCATGGTCGCCCGGGCTGCGGGCAATCTCTCCTATACCAGTTCGACGTCCACCACGCCGGGGGCCGCTTTCATCGCGGAGGCGACCTGCGGCGAGAGCCTGTAGCGGTCGGGCAGTTCGACCTCGATTTCCCGCTTGCCGTCTTCCTTGATGACGACGAATGAAACGAGCCCCTCGCCTCTTGCGTTGAGCTGTCCGGCGATCGCCCGCAGCGGCCCGCTGTCACGCACATAGACCCGAAGAGCAGTCTGCATCTGGACCGAACGCTCTTCGAGCGACTGGACGGTCTGGATGCGCAGGCCGATGCCCTCCGGTCTTTCCTCCGCACTGACGACGATCACCAGGGACTGGCCCGGTTCGAGCAGATCCCGGTATTGCGCCAGGGCCTCGGAGAACAGGACGGCTTCGAACTGGCCCGAAGCATCGGAAAACATCACGATGCCCATCCTGTTCCCGGTCCGCGTCTTGCGCTCCTGTCGTCCAGTCACCGTACCGGCCAGTCGGCCGGCCGTTGCCCCCTTCTTAACCGCAATCGCGAAGTCGGCATAGGTCTGCACCCGAAGCTTGGCGAGGACGTCGGAATAATTGTCGAGCGGATGCGCCGAGAGATAAAAGCCCAGCACCTGATACTCGCGGTGAAGCATCTCGGCTGGCAGCCATGGTTCGCATTCGGGGAAATGGATGCGCTCGGGCCCTGTCGCCGCCCCCGCGCCGAACATGTCCCCCTGGCCAGAAATACGCGTTTCCGCCGCCCGTTGGGCAAAGCCGACCATCCGGTCGATCCCGGCGACGAGCTTTGCGCGGTCGAAGCCGAAACAATCCAGCGCCCCGGCCGCGATGAGATGTTCCAGCGTGCGGCGATTGATGATCTTAGGGTCGATCCTCAGGCAGAAATCCTCGATCGAAGCGAATGGCCGGTCGCCGCGCACCGCGACGATGTGATCGACAGCCCCTTCGCCCACGCCCTTGATCGCGGCCAGCGAATAGTAGATGCGGTTTTCGCCGGTCTCGAATAGCCGGAAGGATGTCTGAACCGATGGCGGCACGATCTCGATGCCGAGCCGCCGCGCATCCTGGCGGAAGTCGTTGATCTTGTCCGTGTTCGCCATGTCGTAGGTCATCGACGCGGCGAGGAACTCGACCGGATAGTGCGCCTTCAGGTAGGCGGTCTGGTAAGAGACGATCCCGTAGGCGGCCGCATGCGACTTGTTGAAGCCGTAATTGGCGAACTTCGCCAGGAGGTCGAAGATCATGTCGGCCTGCGGCTTGGAAACGCCGCGTTCCACGGCGCCGGAGACGAAGCGCTCGCGCTGCTTGTCCATCTCCTCCTTGATCTTCTTGCCCATAGCGCGGCGCAACAGGTCGGCTTCGCCGAGCGAATAGCCGGCCAGCACCTGCGCGATCTGCATCACCTGTTCCTGGTAGACGATGACGCCCTGGGTTTCGGAAAGGATATGGTCGATCTTGGGGTGGATCGAGGCGACTTCTTCCTCGCCGTGCTTGCGGGCGTTGTAGACCGGAATGTTCTCCATCGGCCCCGGCCGATAGAGCGCGACAAGCGCGATGATGTCCTCGATGCGGTCAGGCTTCATGCCGATCAGCGCCTTGCGCATCCCGGCCGATTCCACCTGAAACACACCGACCGTCTCGCCGCGCGACATCATCTCGTAGGTCGGGCGGTCATCGAGCGGCAGGGCGGCAAGATCGATCGCGACCCCGCGCTTGGTGACGAAATCGACTGCCGTCTTGAGTACCGTCAGCGTTTTGAGGCCCAGGAAGTCGAACTTCACCAGCCCGGCCTGCTCCACCCACTTCATGTTGAACTGGGTGACGGGCATGTCCGAACGCGGGTCGCGGTACATCGGCACCAGCTTGGCCAGCGGGCGATCGCCGATAACGATGCCGGCCGCATGGGTCGAGGCGTGGCGGTAGAGCCCTTCGAGCTTCTGCGCGATATCGAGCAGCTTGGCGACCACCGGCTCGGCCTCCGCCGCTTCACGCAGCCGCGGCTCTTCCTCGATGGCCTTCGATAGCGGCGTCGGATTGGCGGGATTGTTGGGCACCAGCTTGCAGATCTTGTCGACCTGCCCGTAAGGCATCTCAAGCACACGCCCGACGTCGCGCAGCGCCGCGCGTGCCTGGAGCGATCCGAAGGTGATGATCTGGCCGACCTGTTCGCGCCCGTATTTGCCCTGAACGTAGCGGATCACCTCCTCGCGCCGATCCTGGCAGAAATCGATGTCGAAGTCCGGCATGGAAACGCGCGCCGGATTGAGGAAGCGCTCGAAAAGCAGCGAAAAGCGCAGCGGGTCGACATCCGTGATCGTCAATGCATAGGCAACGAGCGAGCCAGCGCCCGATCCGCGGCCGGGCCCGACGGGGATGGTCTGCGTCTTGGCCCATTTGATGAAGTCCGCGACGATCAGGAAGTAGCCGGGAAACTTCATGTTCTCGATGATGTCGAGCTCCAGCTTCAGCCGGTCGCGGTAATCCGCCTCGTCAAATCCGGGCGCAAGGCCGAGACGGTCGATGCGATCGGCAAGTCCATCTTCCGCCTGACGGCGCAACTCTGCGCTTTCGGCAAGGTTGTCGGCGTCCGCGTCGTCCGTCGCCCCCGTGAAACGAGGCAGGATCGGCTTGACGGTCGAGAGAAGATGCGAGCACCGCAGCGCGATCTCGATCGTGTTCTCCAGCGCCTCAGGCAGATCCGCGAAAAGCGCCGCCATCTCGTCCTGGCTGCGCAGGCAATGGCTTTCGCTCAGCCTGAAACGGTTGTCGTCGGAGACCATCGCATTATGCGCGACCGCCATCAGCGCGTCATGCGCCTCGAAATCGCTGGGCTTGAGGAAAAACGCCTCATTGGTCGCAACGATCGGCAACGCATGCGCATAGGCGAGCGCCAGCATCTTTTCTTCGCGCTTGCGATCATGGTTTTTCGGTCGTTGCAGCTCGACGTAGAGCCTGTCGCCGAAAAGATCCTTGAGCCGCGAAAGAGCCGCCTCCGCCCGCGGCCCGTCGCCGTCAGAGAGCGCCCTGTCGACTGGCCCGGTCGCCGCGCCCGTCAGCGCGATCAGCCCGTCCGTTCCCCCTTCGCCGAGCCAGGACTGGCGGATATGCGGCGGTTCGGCCCCGGTACCCTCCAGATAGGCGCGGCTGACGAGGTCGACTAGCCGTGCATAGCCTTCGTCGCTGGCCGCGATCAGCACGATCGATGGCAGTCGGGGCGCCACCTCGCGCGCATTGCGTTTCTCGCCGGTCGCGCCGTCCTCCATGTCGATGTCGAGCTGGCAGCCGATGATCGGCTGGACGCCGGCTTCCTGTGCCTTGACCGAGAACTCGAGCGCGCCGAACAGATTGTTCGTATCGGCAACGCAGACCGCCGGCTGCTTGTCCGCCACCGTCTGGGCAATGATCTTCTTGATCGGCAGCGCGCCTTCGAGCAGCGAATAGGAGGAATGCACCCGCAGATGGATGAACTTCAGCGCGTCATGCGCCTGCGCGGTTTCGCTGCCGGTTGCATCCATTGTCCTGAGCGCCCTTCATTTCCGATCCGGCGATCCGGGAAGAATCGCCAGCCGGATTGTCGGAGGCAAGGCACGCCAAGTCCAGAAGCCTCGGCCCGGGCAATAGTCATCTTTGCACTTGTCCACCGCCCTCCACAGGGTCTGTGAATCAAAGCGCCATTGCCATGACCGAAAAACTCGCAACGAACATGGAGATCGATGTGAAAGCCAGGATATCGCGAAGGATGTGCGTCATGGGTCAACTCCGTTTTCCGTTATGACCCATTTATGTTCTGGTTTTGTTCTATTGTAAAGTGCCGATCGCTCAAGCGCGTCGACCGCTCGCGGCCGTAGTGAACAAAACATGAATATTCGTCCGACCTAAGGGCGCCGCCGGCCGTCGGTGGCCCCGCGCAACGCCGCTTCATGCGCCTCGACCAGCCAGACGCGACGTGCCTCCGGATCATCGAGGGCGCAATCGGGAACGCTCCAGTACGGCATTTTGACCGGCTTCGACTTCCCCTGATATTGCCATTGCGTGGCGCCCGCTGCGGCGAAGCGGGGTCCACTGTCGGCATCGGCTTTCAGGAGAAGCTCGCCGCCAAGTTCGATCGCGATGATCCGCCCTTCGAAATAGATTCCCTTTCCACCGAACATGCGGCGGATGGAGACCGGTCCGAGCGGCAGGAAGAAATCCTCGATATCGATAATGTCCATCGAAACTACCGGTCACATGCCGATGCCGGCGAGCGGCCGGCATCAGGCTTTCAGAACACCGCCGGCCGCGCGTACGGCCTCCGGCGTATCGACATCCCGCGCCGCCGCTTCACCGATGTCAACGTCGATGATCGGATAAGCGCCGCTTTCGACGATCTGGCGGGCGCCGACATCGCCTTCCAGAGTGAGGATGGCGGGGAAGGCGGCGCGCGGGAGGATCACGGGGTTCCCGCGCTTGCCTCCGGTCACGGCGCGCACCACGGCCCGTCCGCCCCCCTCTCGAAAGGCCTCCGCCATCAATCGCAGATGCTCGGGTTTGATCGCAGGCATGTCGGCCAATAGCACAAGGGCGCCATCCGTGCGGTCTTTGAGCGCCCTGATGCCGGCCTGGAGCGACGATGCCATGCCGTCGGCAAAATCGGGATTGAATACTTCGCTGCAGTCCAGTCCTGCCAGGGCCTCGTAGATCTCGGCGCGGCGGTGGCCGGTCACCACGCTGACGGGCGTCGCCTCCATCTCCAGCGCGGCCATTGCCGCGCGCCGGACAAGCGGGATGCCATCGAACTCCGCGAGCAGCTTGTGCGGACCACCCTCGCCCATGCGGCGCGCGCGCCCCGCCGCCATCAGGATGGTCTCGATCCGGATCGGCCTGTCGGTCTTGCCGTGGCCGCTGCGCGGTTGTGGCCGCGTCGGAATTTCCATCAACAACCCACCGACGCCCATGCCGGTGATGTCCTCCCCCGTCACCGCCTCGCCTGCAAGAATGCGCGCCAGAACCCAGTCGAATCCGTTCTCCTTCGGACTGCGGGCGCAACCAGGCGCGCCGATGACGGGCACGCCACCGAGCTCGCCGAGGACCAGGAGATTGCCGGGGTCGACCGGCATGCCGACGGCCTCGACCGTTCCCCCCGCGCGTAGGATCGCGGCCGGTATCACGTCCTGTGCATCGGCGACCGCCGAGGCACCGAATACGATCAGCATGTCGCACCGCGACTTCAGCGCAAGAAGCGCATCGGCCACGGCGGCGGGGTCATGGGCCACGCGCGTTTCGCCGATCACTTCGCTCCCCGACTGGTCGAGCCGCACCTGGAGCAGATCGCGGGTCTTGTCCATCACGCTCGGCTTCAGCGAAGCCAGTTTGGTGGCGACGAGACCAACGCGGCGTGGTGCGAAGGGCTTGACTTCCAGGAGGCCGGGTCGCGCGATCGCCATCGTCGCTTCAGCCAGGGCAGCCCCTGAAACGGCCAACGGAATGATTTTTATGGTCGCGACCATGTCGCCCTCGCGGACCTGGACGCGATCCCTCAGGCAGGCAAAGGTGATGGCCGGATCGATCCGGTTGAGCGCATCGACCCCGTCCTTGTCGACGCGAAAAAGCCCGTTGTGAGCAGCATGGATGTTCACGCGCCCTGTCGCCGCCTCGCCGATGGTTACGCCAGCGCCGGCCAGCGCATCGCCAAGCCTTGCCGCCGCGACATCCTCGGTCTCGTCGCCGGGGTCGAGGACGAGCGCGATGACGCTCTTGATCCCGGCCGTGCGCAGGGCTTCGCCATCACGCGCCGTCAGGACGCGTCCCTTCTTGAACCGCTCACCGCCCACGCTGAGGCTGTGAGCCAGGATGGCGCCGTCGCACTGTTCCGCCGCGATCTCTCCGAACCGCATGGCGTCAGGCCGCCATCTCGCCGAGGTTTTGCGTAAGTGTTCTCTTACGCAAGGCGGCGATGATTTCGGCGAGGACGGCAACGGCGATTTCCGCCGGACTGGCCGCGCCGATGTCGAGACCGATCGGTGCCGCGATGCGGTCGATGGCCGCGTCGCCGACGCCGGCCTCACGCAGCCGGTCGATGCGCCGGGCGTGCGTCTTGCGGCTGCCGAGCGCACCGACATAAAAGCAGTTTGCCGTCAGCGCTGCCTGAAGCGCATGGTCGTCGATCTTCGGATCGTGCGTCACGGCGGCGACGGCCGTGAACATGTCGAGAGGCTGTGTGCGCAGCGCGTCTTCCGGCCAGTCCGCGACAAGCCGCGTCCCTTCGAAGCGCTCGGCCGTCGCGAAGGCCGTGCGCGGATCGATGATGGTGACGTCGAAGCCGGCGAGCCGCGCCATCGGGGCCAGGGTCTGGCTGATATGCACGGCGCCGATCACGACCAACCGGGCCGGCGGGACATGCACATTGAGAAAATAGGTCTTGTCCGCAGCCTCCACGAGGCCCGATTTGCCGCTGAGCAATGCAGCCGCGATCGCCTCGCGCAAAGACGGATCGGCGCATTCAGCTTCGTTGACGATGTGCGCGTCGCCACTGGCGATATCCGTGATCAGGATCGCGGGACGTCTTGCGCCGCGCGCTTCGTTCAAGGCAAAAATCAGCCGGCGATCCATCAGTCGATCCTTTCCACGTAGACGCGAATGCGCCCGCCGCAGGACAGGCCGACCTGCCATGCCGTTTCGTCCGCGACACCGAATTCCAGCATGCGCGGCTTGCCGCTGTCGATGACGTCGGCCGCCTCTGCGATCACCGCGCCCTCCACGCACCCGCCGGAAACCGAGCCCTCGAAATTCCCGTCTCCGTCGATCACGAGATGGCTGCCGACCGGTCGCGGCGCCGACCCCCAGGTTTCCATCACGGTCGCCAGTGCGACCTGACGTCCGGCCTCGAGCCAGCCTTGTGCAATGGCCAGCGGATCGCCGGCATCGATGGCAGTGCCGTTGCTCATGATCTCTCCTTTCACGCTGCCCTCCCCCCGCTCAGATAGCGGCGCGGGTCGCTGTCGCGCGACCTTCCCGCAGAAAGCGACTCGGCCAGCCCCTCGATTGCCTCCAGATTGTGAACGGCGCGGAATTCGTCGACATGCGGCAGCATCGCCTGCACGCCCCGCGCCCTGGCCTCGAATCCGTCGAAACGCAGCAGCGGATTGAGCCAGATGAGCCGCCTGCACGAACGATGCAGCCGGTCCATCTCGAATTCCAGATCGTCGCCGCCATCTCGCTCCAGGCCATCGGTGATCAGGAGCACGATGGCGCCTTGTCCCAGCACCCGCCGGCTCCAGTTGCGGTTGAATGCGGCAAGCGTCGAGGCGATCCGCGTTCCGCCCTGCCAGTCACGAACGGCGGCGGTGCACTCGTCCAGCGCTTCGTCGGGGTCCCGATGTCGCATCTGGCGCGTCACATTGGTCAGCCGCGTGCCGAAAAGGAAGGTATGGACGCGCCGGCGACGCTCCGTCAGCACATGGAGGAAGTGCAGGAAGATGCGCGTGTACTGGCTCATGGAGCCGGAAATGTCGGCCAGAACCACGAGCGGCGGATGAATTTCCCTGCGTGTGCGAAAGGCCGGCAGGATCAGTTGTCCGCCTGTGCGCATGGCGCCACGCATCGTGGCACGCGGGTCGACCCGGCCGGTGCGGTGCGTCGGACGGAACCGGCGGGTCTTCACCCGGTCGACCGGCAGGACGAGCGATGCGAGTGCCTTCTTGGCCGCAGCGATCTCGCTGGCCGTCATCTGCGCGAAATCCGTCGTGCGCAGGACTTCGTTGCCGGAAGATGACAACCGCGCGTCCACCTCTATCTCCGGCTTTTCCTCAGGCGGCCGGGATTTCTCGTGTCCCTCGAACAGCGCCTGGCTCACCCGCGTTTCACCGGCCTTCAGCTTCTCCCGGTGCTGCTGATCGAGCGCAACCGGCGAAAACATGGCGATCATCTTCTCGACGAGATCCCGCGATCGCCAGAACAGGCGGAACGCCTCGTCGAAGATCGCATGATCTTCGCGCCGATTGACGAGGACGCAGTGCAAGGTCCAGTAGAATTCCTCGCGCGAGCCGATGCCTGACACCTTCACCGCCTCGATCGCATCGGTCACCGCGGCCGGCCCGACGCGCATCCCCGCCTTTCGCAAGGTGCGCGCAAAGAAGACGATGTTGTCGGCCAGGCGGCCCGTGTCGTTCGTCGTTTCCATGCTCACGTGATCGTCGTTCGCGCCACTGATCGCCTGGCGCTCCTATTCCGCCGCGGCGAGATCTGCCTTCACCGCATCGAGCAGCTTGCGGCCCTCGCCCGAGCCGATGCGGGCAATGTCTTCCTGGTACTTTAACAACGTCCCGAGCGTATCCGAAACGGTCTGCGGGTCGAGCGCCATGCGGTCGAGTTCGGTCAGCGCGCTCGCCCAGTCGATCGTCTCCGCCACGCCAGGGTTCTTGAACAGGTCGATGGTCCTCAGCCTCTGCACATAGGCGACGACCTCGCGCGAAAGGTCGGCGTTGCAGCCGGGCACCTTGCGCCGAACGATCTCCAGTTCACGCTCTGCCTGCGGATAGTCGACCCAGTGGTAAAGGCATCGCCGCTTGAGCGCGTCGTGGATCTCGCGCGTCCGGTTCGTCGTGATGATCACGATCGGCGGTTCTTCGGCTTTGATCGTCCCGATCTCCGGGATGGTGACCTGGAAATCCGACAGAACTTCCAGAAGAAAAGCCTCGAAGGCCTCGTCCGTGCGGTCGAGTTCGTCGATCAGGAAGACCGGGGCCCTGCCCGCCTCGCTCTCCAGCGCCTGCAACACCGGGCGGCGGATCAGGTAGCGGTCGGAGAAAATGCCCTTCTCGATCAATCCCCGTTCGGTGCCGCCGGTCGCTTCGGCCATCCGGATTTCCAGCATCTGGGCCGGATAATTCCATTCATAGACCGCCGAGGCGACATCCAGCCCCTCATAGCATTGCAGCCGGATCAGCGGACGGTCCAGCCCCTTGGCCAGCACCTTGGCGATCTCGGTCTTGCCGACGCCGGCCTCGCCCTCCAGAAAGAGCGGCCTGTGCATTCTCAAGGACAGGAACACCACCGTCGCCAGATCCCTGCCGGCGACATAGTCGTTGTCGTTCAGCAGCGTCAGTGTTTCGTCGATCGATTGCGGCAGTGCTTGAGCCATTGCAACTCCTTCGTGGCCGGCCGTTCAGAGTGCCTGATAGTGCCGGTCGAGATAGATGAGCGCCGGTCGATGCTCGCCAAGCCTCAGGCCGACAACCTGCCCGAAAATGATGGTGTGCGTCGACATGGGCTTTAGTTCCACCACCCGGCAGTCGAAGACCGCACGCGCGTCGCTGAGCGTCGGCGCGCCCGTCGTGATCGTATCCCACGAACCGACATCGAAGCGCTCCTTTTCGCTGAGACCGGTCAGGCCCGAAAAGGCGTCGGCCAGGGTGCGATGCGTGTCAGCCAGGGTATTGATGGCGAAATAGCCGCTCTCGAAGAACGGGTCGTTCTTTGGATTGGTCCGATTGACGCACACGAGCACCGTCGGCGGATCATCCGAAACGGAACAGCTTGCCGTCGCCGTCATCCCCCGGCGCACACCGTTCCATTCGGTCGTCACGACCTGGACATGGCCGGCATAGCGGCTCATGGCCTCGCGATACTCCTGCGGCGCGATCGATTGTCTGTGCAGCAAGCAACACCTCTTTCAAAGCCGTCGGATCGCAGCTCCGATCCGCAATAGATAAGGTTTCAAAGCACGTTTGAAAGCCGGTTGTTTGCGCTTTCTTGTCCATCCGGTCAACGCGTCGGGCCTGCCTGGCAGCTCCGCCACGGCGCGCGGATGGTTCGGCGCCCGCTCATGGTTCCATTTCGCAACGTCCCGCATTAGAAGGGAGAGGAGAGCAAAATCAGGGACATCATGAGATCACGAACCGGCCAGAAGCTGACGGCAGCCGCCCTGATGTGGCCCTTGATGACCGGAGCTGCCGGCGCTGAGGACAGCCTTCGTCTGGGCCTCGTCGCACCCGATGATGGCACGCTGTCGATCTTCGGCGAACAGGCAGCGACGGCGCTGGAAGCCTTCGCCGAAAGCCGCACCGACCTGACGGTCGAGGTGGTCCCCGCCCCCGAACCCTGCGATGACGAGGGAGCGGGCGAGGCCGCATCCTCGCTGATCGAAGCCGGCGTCGATGCCGTCGTCGGTCTCTTCTGTGTCGAGACCATCGATGCCGCCATGCCGATGCTTGCCGAATCGGCCATACCGGCCATTACGGTGAGCGTTCGCGCCGGCATCGTGATGGAGGATGCGCTGAGCCGGGGCTGGCCACTCTTCCGCCTCGCCCCATCTGCCGAGGCCGAGGCACGCCGCATCGCCGCCATCATCGCCGAGCGCTGGGCCGACGAGCCCTTCGCGCTGATCGAGGACGGCACGATCTACGGCCGTGATCTGGCGGAGACCGTTCGGCTGGAACTGGAGGAGATGGGCATAACGCCAAGCTTCATCGACAACTATCGCCCGGCCGAGGAGATGCAGTTCGGACTCGTCCGGCGGCTGGCGAGCGCCGGCGTCAGTCATGTCTTCGTCGGCGGCGACCGCTCCGATGTCGCGGTCATGGCGCGCGATGCCGCTGCTGCCGACCTTGGTCTGACCTTCATGGGCGGCGACGCCATGCGGGCCGCCGATGGTGTGGTTCCCCTTCCCGACGGCGTCTACGCCGTAACGGCGCAGCGCCCGCGAGACCTGGACGCGCAGCAGGAGGCGATTGCGGCGATTGAGACCGTCCTGGATGAACGGGGCAGCGAAGACGTTCGTCCGACCGACGGCTATCATCTCCCGCTTTTCGCCGCCGCCGAGATCCTGGCTGAGGCCAAAAAGGACGCGACATCGATGCAGATGGACGAAGCGTTGCGCAGCCGGACGTTCAAGACCGCGATTGGCGACATCGCGTTCGGACGCGACCAGGCGATTGACGGCGACACGTACCGCCTCACGGTTTCGCGTAACGGATCGCTGCGCCCCGTTTCACCCGCCGATACCGAGACGCGCCAGGATTGACGGCGATGAGACGGGGACCGCGCAATCTGATAACCGACGTCGCAGGCCTGCGTGTCGGTAACGCCGAGGACCACCGGCTGAAATCGGGCGTGACGGCCCTCCTCTGCGACCAGCCCGCGACCGCGGCCGTCGAGGTGCTGGGCGGCGCACCCGGCACCCGCGAAACCGATCTCCTGGCCCCGCACAATACTGTTCAGCACGTCGACGCCATTGTCCTATCGGGCGGATCGGGCTTCGGCCTCGACGCCGCTTCGGGCGTCCAGGCCCGTCTGCGTGAAGAGGGTCGTGGTTTTCCCGTCGGCCCGCACCGCATTCCCATCGTTCCCGCGGCGATCCTGTTCGACCTGATGAATGGCGGCGACAAGGACTGGGGACGCTATCCGCCCTATCGCGAGCTCGGATACGCAGCGGCGGCAAAGAGTGCCGCCACCTTCGATCTCGGCACTGCCGGCGCCGGCACGGGCGCAACGACAGCGGGCCTGAAGGGTGGCCTCGGCTCGGCATCCACGGTTCTCGCCAATGGCCCCACCATCGGCGCCCTCGTCGCCGTCAACGCCCTCGGAGCGACGACGTTCGGCGAGAAAGGGCATTTCTGGGCAGCGCCCTTCGAAAAGCAGGATGAGTTCGGCGGTCTCGGCTATCCCTCCGCCATGCCGGCCGACCCCGATCAGGTCAGGCTGAAGATGCGCGACCGCGCCCGCCCCGGCGCCAACACCACGATCGCGGTCATTGCGACGGACGCCGAGCTGACCAAGGCGGAGGCAAAGCGACTGGCGATCTCTGCCCATGACGGCTTCGCCCGCGCGATCTGGCCAGCGCACACCGCCATGGATGGTGATCTGGTTTTCGCGCTGGCAACGGGAACAGGATCGCGGCCGGTCGCCGACGATTTTATCGACCTGTGCGCCGCGGCAGCCGCGACCATGGCCCGCGCGATCGCACGCGGCGTTTACCAAGCCGAGGCCGCGGCGCAGGATGGCGTGCCGACCTGGCGGGCGCGGTTCGGTTCACCGAAGGCTTGATGCCGGCAAACGGCGTTGTCGCGCGACGCCCGCGGTGCTATCGGCTGCACCACCAGAGCTCCAAGGATCAGCCATGCCAGCCACCCGCCCCCTTTGCATCGCCCCCTCCATTCTTGCCGCCGACTACGCAAGGCTCGGCCAGGAAGTGCGCGACGTGGTCGAGGCAGGCGCTGACTGGATCCACCTTGATGTCATGGACGGGCATTTCGTCCCCAACATTTCCTATGGCCCGGACGTCATCAAGGCGCTGCGGCCGCACACCGACGCCATTTTTGACTGCCATTTGATGATCGCCCCGTGTGATCCCTACCTGAAAGCCTTCGCCAAGGCCGGGTGCGACATCATCACCGTCCACGCCGAGGCCGGGCCGCATCTTCACCGTTCGCTTCAGGCAATCCGGGCGCTTGGCAAGAAGGCCGGTGTCTCGCTCAATCCAGGCACACCGGAATCGGTCGTCGAGTATGTCCTCGATCAACTGGACCTGATCCTCGTCATGAGCGTCAATCCCGGATTCGGTGGCCAGAAGTTCATCCCCGCGGTCATCGAGAAGTGCCGCCGGCTGAAGGCGATGATCGGGGATCGTCCGATCGATCTCGAAGTCGACGGCGGCGTGACGGCCGAAACCGCGCCCCTCGTCGCCGAAGCGGGCGCCAATGCACTCGTCGCCGGCTCGGCCGTCTTCAAGGGCGGCACGGTTGAGAGCTACCGCAGCAATATCGACGCGATCCGCAGGGCTGCCGCGGGTGCCCGCGCATGATGGCCGCGTGAATGCGATGCGGCGCCTTGGCGATCGCGCCTGGCAGTCGCTGCCGCGCGGGCGCGACCAGCTGTTTGCCCCGCTCTGGGGCATCGCCATGGCGCTGTCGCTGGCATTGTCCCTGCAACTGCGCGTCGAGGGCCTGACGAGCCACCGGCCGGCACTGCTCCTGCTCTATTTCTGCGGCGGCGCATTCGCCTGGCCCCCGGCTATTTTCCTCATGCGGTTTCTCGGTACCGCGCGCCGTTTCGAAGTTCGGTTCGCCGCAGCGTTCCTATGCCTCTCTGTCCTCACGATCGGTGTGACAGCCGGTCTCTTCGCGATCGTCTACCGCAATTTCTATGCGGAATGGCACGGCGATCCGTTCACGGTTCTGTGGTTCTTCCAGCTTGCCTTCACCTCGGCCTCGGCGATCTACCAGTTCGCCGTCATCGGCCTCGGCCATCTGCTGCCGCTCGGCTTCGTCTTTCTGGTCGCGGCAAGTTGCTGGCAATCGGCCCGGATGGCCGAATCGCCGGCGTTGCGTTGAGATTCATCGAGCGATGCTCTAAAGCGCAGCACATCCCGCAACTGATCCTGCAAAAGGCCCGCCGATGATCCCGCGTTACTCCCGCCCCGAAATGGTCGATATCTGGTCGCCGGAACAGAAGTTCCGCATCTGGTTCGAGATCGAGGCGCATGCCTGCGACGCGATGGCGGAACTCGGCGTTATTCCGAAGGAAGCCGCCGCGACCATCTGGGAAAAGGGCGGCAATGCCACGTTCGATGTCGACCGCATCGACGAAATCGAGGCCGTTACCAAGCACGACGTCATCGCCTTCCTGACCCATCTGGCGGAAATCGTCGGCCCCGACGCGCGCTTCGTCCATCAGGGCATGACGTCCTCGGACGTGCTGGACACCTGCTTCAACGTCCAGCTCGTCAAGGCGAGCGACCTTCTCCTGGCCGACATGGACGCGCTTCTTGCTGCGTTGAAGCGCCGCGCGATGGAGCACAAGGATACCGTCACGATCGGCCGCTCGCATGGCATTCACGCCGAGCCGACGACATTCGGCGTGAAGCTGGCCCTCGCCTATGCCGAGTTCGAACGCTGCCGGGCCCGCCTCGTCGCAGCCCGCGAGGAAATCGCCACCTGCGCGATTTCAGGCGCTGTCGGCACTTTCGCCAACATCGATCCGCGTGTCGAGGAACATGTCGCCAGCGCCATGGGGCTCAAGCCCGAGCCTGTCTCCACGCAGGTCATCCCGCGTGATCGCCACGCGATGTACTTCGCAACGCTTGGCGTCATCGCCTCGTCGATCGAACGCCTGGCGATCGAAATCCGCCACCTCCAGCGCACCGAGGTTCTCGAGGCGGAGGAATACTTCTCCCCGGGCCAGAAAGGCTCGTCGGCCATGCCGCACAAGCGCAATCCGGTGCTGACCGAAAACCTGACGGGACTTGCCCGCATGGTGCGCGCCTATGCGCTTCCGGCCATGGAGAACGTGGCGCTTTGGCACGAACGGGACATCTCGCACTCATCCGTCGAGCGCATGATCGGCCCTGACGCGACAGTCACCCTCGATTTCGCGCTGGCCCGCCTCACCGGCGTCGTCGACAAGCTGGTCGTCTATCCGCAGACCATGCAGAAGAACCTCGACAAGTTCCGCGGCCTTGTTCATTCCCAGCGTGTTCTGCTCGCGCTCACCCAGGCCGGCGCGTCGCGCGAAGACGCCTATCGGCTGGTTCAGCGCAATGCCATGAAGGTCTGGGAGGAGGGCAAGGATTTTCTCACCGAACTTCTGGCCGACAAGGAAGTCCGCGACGCGTTGGGCGAAGACGAACTGCGCGAGAAATTCGATCTCGGCTATCACACCAAGCACGTGGACACGATCTTCCGGCGCGTCTTCGGCTGAGCCACGTGGTACAGGTTGCGCCGCGCCGGCCACATCGCTAAATGACGCCCCCATGAAAGCGTCCGAAACCGATATCCTGATCGTCCCCGGCTACACCAACTCCGGCCCCGATCACTGGCAAACCAGGTGGCAGAACAAGCTCAGCACGGCCCGCCGCGTCGAGCAGGCCGCCTGGTCGAAGCCGGAACGGGAGGATTGGACGCAGAAGATGGCCGAGGCGGTCAACACCGCGACCCGCCCGATCGTCGTGGTTGCTCATTCGCTGGGCGTTGCCACCACCGTTCAGGCCCTGCCACTCTTCAGGAAGAAGATTGCCGGCGCCTTCTTCGTCGCGCCGCCCGACGTTGCCAATGAAGCGGTTCGGCCGCGTCATCTGATGACGTTCGGCCCGTATGATCGCGACCCGCTGCCGTTCCCGTCCATCGTCGTCGCCAGCCGCAATGATCCCTTTTGCGCCTATGACGTCGCCGAAGATGTCGCTGCCGCCTGGGGTTCGCTGCTGGTCGACGCCGGGGACGCCGGCCACATCAACGCCGAATCCGGCCATGGACCATGGCCGGAAGGCCTGCTCGTCTTTGCCCGCTTCATGGGCCGCTTGACGGCGCCGTCCTGACCACCGGTCTTCAGTATCCGCCGCCAGCGCTCCTCCCGGCATCGCCGCCTCGCGCCGCGGCAAGACCAGCTGCCGTGCCGGCATTGAGGAACGCGACGTCGTTGGTGATGGCCATCAGCTGATACCCCATCGCCGCATAAGTGCCGGCTCGTGCCGGGTCGAAGACAAAGATGCCGGACGGCTTGCCCTTTTCACGGGCTTTTGCGGCAACTTCTTCGAGCGCCGGCTGCAAGTCGTTGAGATGCGGATCGACGTCGCCGCCGCCCGACCAGGAGATGGAAAAGTCCGACGGCCCGACAAACACACCGTCGATGCCCTTGACGTCGAGAATATCCGCCAGCACGGAAAGCGCCGCTCTCGTCTCGATCATCGCAAAGGCAAGCGTCCGGTCATTCGCCGAGCGCATATAGGCCTTCGCGTCCCCCTCGCCATGGATCTGGAGCGCACGGAAAGGTCCCCAGGAGCGCTCGCCCAGCGGCGGATACTTCATCGCCGCGGCAAACCTTTTGGCATCCTCGCGCGAATTGATCATCGGCGCGATGACGGCCTCCGCGCCAAAATCGAGCGCCCTGCTCGCCATGTCGTTGCGCCCCACCGGAATGCGCACCACAGCGCCCTTGCCGGCCATCGCCACAGGCTGCAGACAGTCGTGAACACTGGCCTCGTCGTGCGCGCCGTGTTGCATGTCGAGCGTCACCGCATCGAAGCCGCTGCGCGCCAGGCTGTCGACCACCGGCAGCGATGCCATGGACGACCATGCGGTCATCAGCGTTTCCCCGCTGCGCAGCCGCTCGGCAAGTTTCATCATGAATATTTCCTCTCCCGCACGGGCGCCGACGCGGGCGCGTCGACGCCGACCAGCGTGCGTCCGATCAGTTGTTCTGAACCTGATCGATCGCTTCGGCCATCTTTTCCACCATGACCTTGCGCAGTTCCTCGTCGGAAATCGCAACCCCGGCGGCGTCGAGATCGCGCCGGACCTTGCGGAAAACGTCCTCGTCGCCGGCTTCCTCGAAATCGGATTTCACGACCTCGCGCGCATAATCATCGGCCTCGCCGCCGACCTTCCCAAGATGCTCTGCTGCCCAAAGGCCGAGCAGCTTGTTGCGGCGCGCCTCCGCGCGAAAGCGCAGATCCTGGTCGCGGGCGAATTTGTTCTCGAATGCCTTCTGGCGGTCGTCCATGCTGGCTGCCATGCGTCATCTCCCTTTCGGATTCGCCGGGACTATGCGGGGAATTTGCGGCGAAGAAAAGCGGCGTCGTCCCGCCAGCTTGCCGCACCGCTGCGCCAACGCCGGCAAAAGATCGGTGCGGCGTCCCGAGCGGCCAATTGTGTCTTGCGGCCAGATCGGATAAGCACTCGCCACGAACAAGCACGCAAAATCCGGCAGGGCCGCTCTGACGCACCCGTCGCCTTCCCCTAGCCGGCAACCACAGAGTTAAGAAACGTCATGAACCGTCGTCGCCGCATCTATGAGGGCAAGGCCAAGATTCTCTATGAAGGGCCCGAGCCCGGCACATTGATCCAGTTCTTCAAGGACGACGCCACGGCTTTCAACAAGAAAAAGCACGACGTCATCGACGGCAAGGGTGTGCTCAACAACCGGATTTCCGAGTACGTCTTCACACACTTGAACCGCATCGGCATCCCCACCCACTTCATCCGCCGGCTCAACATGCGCGAGCAGCTGATCAAGGAAGTCGAGATCATCCCGCTGGAGGTAGTCGTCCGAAACGTCGCCGCCGGTTCGCTCGCCAAGCGCCTTGGCATAGAGGAAGGCACCGTCCTGCCGCGCTCGATCATCGAGTTCTATTACAAGGCCGACCAGCTCGACGATCCGATGGTGTCCGAGGAACACATCACCGCCTTCGGCTGGGCGAGCCCGCAGGAGATCGACGACATCATGGCGCTCGCCATCCGCGTCAACGATTTCCTCACCGGCCTCTTCCTCGGTGTCGGCATTCAGCTCGTCGATTTCAAGATCGAATGCGGCCGCCTGTTCGAGGGCGACATGATGCGCATCATCGTCGCCGACGAGATCTCGCCGGATTCCTGCCGCCTGTGGGACATCGCGACCAACGACAAGATGGACAAGGACCGCTTTCGCCGTGACCTCGGCGGCCTCGTCGAGGCCTATCAGGAAGTGGCCCGCCGGCTCGGTATCATGAATGAGAACGAGCCGCCGCGCGGCACCGGCCCGGTCCTCGTCAAGTAGAACAAAGGGTCTTTCCATTGATCAAGGCACGCGTCACCGTCACGCTCAAGAATGGCGTTCTCGACCCGCAGGGAAAAGCGATCGAGGGCGCGCTCGGCGCTCTCGGCTTCAACGGCGTCGGCCATGTCCGTCAGGGCAAGGTGTTCGACGTGGAGTTGCAGACCGACGACCGCACGGAAGCCGAATCGCAGATCAATGCGATGTGCGAACAACTTCTCGCCAACACTGTCATTGAGGACTATGCCGTCGAGATCGCGTGATCGTTGTGTCGCGCGCCGCCAATGCGGGGTGCACTTCCAGCTCCGTCAGTATGATGCGCGTTTCGATCGCATCGAAAGACGGATTGATCTGCGCGAGCTGGCCGAACCTCAATGCCCATTCGATCCACCGGCCGGCTCATAAGTCCGTTCTCAGCTCCCACAGTTCGGGAAAGAACGAGCGGTCGAGCGCCGTCTTGAGATAGGCGACGCCGGAAGAACCGCCCGTTCCGGTCTTCAGCCCGATGATGCGCTGTACGGTCTTCATATGCCGAAACCGCCATTGCTGAAACCTGTCCTCGACATCGACCAGCTTCTCGGCCAGTTCGTAAAGTTCGAAATGGCGGTGCGTGTCGCGATAGACCGAGAGCCACGCCGTCTTCAATCCTTCGTGGAACCGATGCGGACGCGTCACGTCCCGGCTCAGAAGTTCCGGCGGCACATCGATTCCATGGCGCGCCAGCAGCGCGATTGCCTCATCGTAGATGCTCGGTGCATGAAAGACGCTCAGCAGCGCGCCATGGTGCGCGGCGTCGTGACGATGCGGCGCAAGCATGCGCTCGTCCTTGGCACCCAGCATCATCTCCATCATACGGTACTGGTGCGATTGAAAGCCCGAGGACTGGCCGAGCGCGGCGCGAAAGGTGAGGTAATCCGACGGCGTCATGGTGGACAGCACGTCCCACGCCGAAATCAGCTGCTCCTGTATGCGCGCGATCCGTGCCAGCGCCTTGAAGGCGACGCCCGGCTTGTCGGCTCTCAGCGCATCCATCGCAAAGCGCAACTCGTGCAGGATCAGGCTGATCCAGAGCTCCTGCACATGATGGATGACGATGAACAGCGGTTCGTCCGGTTGATCGGTCAGCGGCTTTTGCGCCGACAGCAAGGTGTCGATCCGCAGGTAGTCGCCATAGGACATGCGCCCTTGGAAATCGACGCTCATGCCTGCCTCGACGCGGCTGTCCTCATGCTCGCCCATGGCATCCTCCACAATAACGTTGCTCACCCCTATTCTTCCGGGCAAGCCGGCGCAACGCCTCTCGCCATGGCCGGAGAGTTCCGCTAGAAGCGGGCCGTACCCTTCGACGCGAACCGGAAATGAGACGATGAAATCCGCCGTCCTCCTTCTCCCCGGCCTGAACCGCGACCGCGACATGATCGCCGCGCTGACCAAGATTGCCGGCACGCCGCCGCTGACCGTCTGGCAGACCGAGACCGAGATCCCTGCCGATACCGATCTCATCGTCATTCCAGGCGGTTTTTCCTATGGCGACTATCTGCGCTGCGGGGCGATCGCCGCACGCATGCCGGTGATGCAGGCGGTGCGCGACGCCGCCGGGCGCGGCACCCGCGTGATCGGCGTTTGCAACGGTTTTCAGATATTGCTGGAAGCCGGGCTTCTGCCGGGTGCACTGATGCGCAACGCCTCGCTCAAATTTGTCTGCCGCGAAGTCAAGCTGCAGGTCGTCAATGCGCAAACCGCCTTCACCCGTGCCTACGCGAAGGATCAGGTCATCCGCTGCCCAGTCGCGCATCACGATGGCAATTATTTCGCGGAGGTCGATACGCTGAAACGCATCGAGGACAACCGCCAGGTCGTATTCCGCTATGCCGAGGGCACCAACCCGAACGGCTCGCTCAATGACATCGCCGGCATCGTCAACGAGGCCGGCAACGTGCTCGGCCTGATGCCGCACCCTGAAAACCTGATCGAAGCCGCTCACGGCGGCGTCGATGGTCGCGCCCTTTTCGAATCGGCGCTCGATACGGTCGCGGCATGATCGCAGCGCTTCGCCCGGCCTTCATCCTTGCAGCAGGCCTCTTGTCTGCCTGTCAGTCCGGCCCGGCCGTCGACCCGGCACCCGCGGCATCCGGCAAGAGCGCCGCGCTGCGCACGATGGAGCAGGTCGCCATCCCCGCCCATCGTTGCTGGTTCGCCAGCGGCGATCCTGCCTTCGCAAGCTTCAGCTTCGCCAATGAGCTGAACTCATTTTCCGGCCGGCCGCGGTTCCTGCTCGTACCCGAGAACGATTTTGGAGGCCGACCTCTGCTCGTCGTCGAGGCCAAGGGCGAAGCCGGCGCCATCGATCTGTTCGGGCCGCTGCTCGATCAGCCGGTGGGACCCCGAGTGAGAGCCGACATCGCCCGCTGGGCCAGCGGCTCACAAAGTTGCGGTGCGCAGGCCTGAGCCCATCGCCGAGGAAAAATCGAGTATCGAAGAACCGATGACCATAAAGAACAGCATCGAAATCACCCCGGATTTGATCGAGGCGCACGGCCTCAAGCCCGACGAATACCAGCGCATATTGAATCTCATCGGCCGCGAGCCCTCCTTCACGGAGCTCGGCATCTTCTCGGCCATGTGGAACGAGCACTGCTCCTACAAGAGCTCCAAGAAATGGCTGCGCACCCTGCCCACCACCGGTCCGCAGGTCATTCAGGGCCCCGGCGAGAACGCCGGCGTGGTCGACATCGGTGACGGCGACTGCGTCGTCTTCAAGATGGAAAGCCACAATCACCCCTCCTACATCGAGCCCTATCAGGGCGCGGCGACGGGGGTTGGCGGCATACTGCGTGACGTCTTCACCATGGGCGCGCGGCCGATTGCGGCCATGAACGCACTGCGCTTCGGCGAGCCCGATCACGCCAAGACCCGTCATCTCGTCGCCGGCGTGGTGGCTGGTGTCGGCGGCTACGGCAATTCGTTCGGTGTGCCCACGGTCGGCGGCGAAGTCGAGTTCGACGCGCGCTACAACGGCAACTGCCTCGTCAATGCCTTCGCGGCCGGTCTCGCCAGGACCGACGCGATCTTCTATTCGAAGGCCGAAGGCGTTGGCCTTCCCGTGGTCTATCTCGGCGCCAAGACCGGCCGCGACGGCGTTGGCGGCGCGACGATGGCGTCCGCCGAATTCGATGCGGACATCGAGGAAAAGCGTCCCACGGTCCAGGTCGGCGACCCCTTCACCGAGAAGTGCCTGTTGGAAGCCTGCCTCGAACTCATGCAGACCGGCGCGGTCATCGCCATCCAGGACATGGGCGCGGCCGGACTGACCTGCTCGGCCGTCGAGATGGGCGCAAAGGGCGACCTTGGCATAGAGCTCGATCTCGACAAGGTGCCTGTGCGCGAAGAGCGCATGAGTGCCTATGAGATGATGCTGTCCGAGAGCCAGGAGCGCATGCTCATGGTGCTCCGGCCGGAGAAGGAAGAGGAAGCCGAAGCGATCTTCCGCAAATGGGGCCTCGACTTTGCGATCGTCGGCAAGACGACGGACGATCTCAGGTTCCGCGTCCTGCACCAGGGCGAGGAGGTCGCCGATCTGCCGATCAAGGAACTGGGCGACGAAGCGCCGGAGTATGATCGTCCATGGCGCGAGCCGGGCCTCTATTCACCGCTCGCCGCCAGCCAGATCGCGGAACCGGAGAATTACGCGGAGGCGCTTCTCGGCCTCGTCGGATCGCCCAATCACGCCTCGCGCCGGTGGGTCTGGGAGCAGTACGACACGCTGATCCAGGGAAACTCCCTGCAACTGCCCGGCGGTGACGCAGGTGTGGTGCGCGTCGAGGGCCATCCCAGCAAGGCGCTCGCCTTCTCGTCGGACGTCACGCCGCGCTATTGCGAGGCCGACGCCTATCAGGGGGGCAAGCAGGCGGTCGCCGAATGCTGGCGCAATCTGACGGCCGTCGGCGCCGAGCCGCTGGCTGCCACCGACAACCTCAATTTCGGCAATCCCGAGCGCCCGGAAATCATGGGTCAGTTCGTCAAGGCGGTCGAAGGCATCGGCGAAGCGTGCCGCGTCCTCGGCTTCCCCATCGTGTCGGGCAATGTCTCGCTCTACAACGAGACCAACGGCGAAGCGATCCTGCCGACCCCGACGATCGCCGGTGTCGGCCTGATCCCCGATTGGCAGATGACGGCCCGCGTCGGTGGGGCGAATGACGGTGACGCCGTCATCCTGCTTGGCGGCGACGGCACCCATCTCGGCCAGTCCGCCTATCTTCGCGACATCCTCGGTCAGGCTGATGGCCCGCCGCCCGAGGTCGATCTCGCCATAGAGAAGCGCAATGGCGATTTTGTTCGCTCGGCGATCCGCAACGGGCAGGTGACCAGCTGTCATGACATTTCCTCCGGCGGCCTCGCCCTCGCCCTCGCCGAGATGGCACTGGCCAGCGGCAAGGGCATGACGCTCTCTCTTGCCGATGCCGTCGCCTCGGGCCACGCACCGCACGCCTTGTTGTTCGGCGAGGATCAGGCGCGCTACATCGTGACCGTCTCCTCGGAGCTTGCCAATTTCCTCTGCATGAACGCCGAAGGCGCCGGCCTGCCGTTCCGCCGTCTTGGTCACGTCGGCGGTTCGATGTTGGAAATCGACGACACAATCGCCATTTCACTGGACAGGCTGCGCGATGCGCACGAAGGCTGGTTTCCGAACTACATGGATGCGCCGGTCACATCCGCGACAGACGCCGCCTGACCATGCCCGCGATGAATATAGGAGATGCCTCATGCCGATGAGCGCAGGTGACATCGAACGACTGATCAAGGATGCGATCCCCGACGCGAAGGTGACGATCCGCGACCTTGCCGGCGACAATGACCACTATGCCGCCGAGGTCGTCTCCGAAAGCTTCCGCGGCAAGAACCGCGTGCAGCAGCACCAGATGGTCTATCAGGCCCTCAAGGGAAACATGGGCGGCGTCCTCCACGCCCTCGCGCTGCAGACCAGCGCCCCGGACTGACGCATCGCCAGATCAGCGAACTGTATCGGCCGCCCGGTCAGTTGACCGGGCCGGTCTTGCGGCTGGGCGGAAGGTCATCGTCGCCTTCCAGCGCGCCCGATCGCATGATCATTACAGTGACGAACCAGAGCGCGACGCCGATGACGAGCAATACGCCCGCAATCGCATACTGAATGGGATCGCGCCCGGTCCAGGGGCCGACCAGGAACGCGCAGGTCAGCGCCCCGAGAACCGGCATGCCCATCGGCGACTTGAAGTGCTCGTGGTCGACCGTGTCCCGCCGCAGCACCAGAACGGCGATGTTAACGATCGTGAAAACGCCGAGCAGCAGGAGGGCCGTCGTTCCTCCGAGATCGGGAACAGCACCGACGAAGGTGATCAGCCCGACTGCCAGGAGCGTGGTGAAGACGATGGCGGTATAGGGCGTGCGGCGCGCGCGATGGACCTTGCCGAAAAGCCGCGGCAGGACGCCTTCGCGGCTCATGCCGTAAACCAGCCGGCTCGCCATGAGCATGTTGATGAGCGCGGAATTGGCGACGGCGAACATGGTGATGAGGCCGAAGACGCTCAAGGGAAACCACGGCGCCCCTGCTTCGACCACCTTGAGGAGCGGCGTATCGCCCTCGCCGAGCTCTTCGGCCGGCACCAGGGTGATCGCCGAGATCGACACCAGGACATAGATGACGCCGGTCAGCAGCAGGCCGATCAGCAGGACCTTCGGGAAGATGCGCGAAGGGTCCTCGGTCTCCTCCGCCATGTTGACCGAATCCTCGAAGCCCACCATCGCGAAGAAGGCGAGCGTTGTCGCCGCGATGACCGACCAGAACATGCCGCGCTCGCCGGACGGCTCGAAGGTGAAGGCGCGCGAGACGTCACCCTGCCCGCCGGCAATAGCCCAGAAGCCGATCATGATGATGATCAGGAGCCCGGTCAGTTCGACACAGGTCAGGACGACGTTGGCTTTGACGCTCTCGCCAACGCCGCGAAAATTGATGATCGCGACGAGCGCCATGAAACCGAGCGCGATCAACGTGATGCCGAACCCCTCGATGCCGAGGCCGAAGCCTTCCGACATGTTCGATGCAAAGGCCCGCGCCGCCGTCGACGCCGACGTAATGCCGGAACTCATGACGGCGAAGGCGACGAGGAACGTCACGAAGTGAACGCCGAACGCCTTGTGGGTGTAGAGCGCCGCACCGGCGGCCTTGGGATATTTGGTGACGAGTTCGAGATAGCTGAACGCGGTGATGAGCGCGACGGCGAAGGCAACGAGGAATGGCAGCCAGACCACCCCGCCGACTTCCGCGGCCACCTCGCCGGTCAGCGCATAGATGCCGGTGCCCAGAACGTCGCCGACGATGAAAAGAAGAAGAAGCCCCGGCCCCATGACCCGATGGAGACTGGGCTCCAGCTCCTTGGCAGCCTCACCCGAACCGGCAGCAACGTCGCTCATCGTCCGCTCCATTCTAATATGTTGATGTAGAATGCTTTCGTGCGGCGGCGGTTCCCGTTCAACCGCGCCGTATCGCGACGGCAGTGGGGGGCTGAGTCTCGACACGGCCCGTCCGATCCCTTATCTAGGGAACAGATTTTTCATTCAGATTGCCCGCCCGAGCGGGCCGAAAGGTATGCCAATGTCCGCCATCGCAGACTTCATCGATAATGAAGTGAAGAGCAACGACGTCGTGGTCTTCATGAAGGGCACGCCGCAGTTTCCGCAATGCGGCTTTTCCGGTCAGGTCGTCCAGATTCTCGACTACATCGGGGTCGACTACAAGGGCGTCAACGTGCTTGCCGACGACGATCTGCGCCAGGGCATCAAGGATTACTCCAACTGGCCGACCATTCCCCAACTCTATGTCAAAGGGGAATTTGTCGGCGGCTGCGACATCATCCGCGAAATGTTCCAGAGCCAGGAATTGCAGGCGCATCTGGCCGAACAGGGCATCGCCGTGCGCGGCGCCGCCTGATCAGCCGGACCCCTGCTGAATGATCAAGCCCGCCGGCCCCTCCGGCGGGCTTTTTGTTTCCATAAGCGTCGGTGATGGCGTCATTCGCACAATTGTGATGTCCGTACCGATTGCGGGGTTGCCCGCAGCGTGGTCGAAGCTAGCTTCTCGTCCAAGCGCACGGCCGTATTCGGTCGAGGGCACGAGCACCCCGCCGATCGCCCGCGCCAGCATGATAGGGTTTCCATGAGCACCATGACGTCCCGCCCCGGCACGCCGGCGGCCGATCTTCCGCCCGAGCGTCGCATGGCGCCGCTTGGGCGCCACGAATTCATCGCTTTCGTGGCAGCGCTCATGGCTCTCAACGCCATGTCGATCGACATCATGCTCCCCGGCCTTCAACAGATTGGTGAAAGCCTCGGCGTGGCCGACGAGAACAGCCGGCAATTGGTCCTGTCCGCGTATGTACTCGGCTTCGGGGTCGCGCAGCTCTTCTTCGGACCGCTGGCCGATCGGTTCGGCCGGCGCAAGCCCCTGCTTGCCGGATTGGCGATCTACGTGATTTGCGCCGCCCTCGCGGCATTCGCGCCGTCTTTCGGCCTGCTTCTGGCGCTTCGCTTCACGCAAGGCATTGGCGCCGCCGCGACGCGGGTGATAGCCGTCACGCTGGTGCGCGACATCTATGGCGGCCGGCAGATGGCCGAGATCATGTCCATGGTCATGATGGTGTTCATGGTCGTTCCGGTGATCGCACCGGGCATGGGGCAGATCATCATGATCTTCGGCGAATGGCACATGATCTTCGTCGCCATCGCGCTTTTCGGTCTCGCCGTCATTGCCTGGGCCGTGCCGCGCCTGCCCGAAACGCTCGACCCCGACTACCGTCGCGAGCTCAGCCTGTTGCGCATTGTCGAAGGCTTCAAGATCGTCCTGACGAACCGGACTGCCGTCGGCTACGCATTCGCCACCGCGTCGATCTTCGGCGCGCTCTTCGGCTTCCTCAATTCCGCGCAGCAGATCTATGTCGAGATCTACGGTCTCGGCGTCTGGTTCCCGGCGGTCTTCGCCTTCGTCGCGCTCTTCATGGCGCTTTCGTCGTTCCTGAACTCGCGTCTCGTCGGGCGCTTCGGCATGCGCCGCCTGTCGCACACCGCCCTTCTCGGTTTCATCGCGGTATGCGGCCTCTGGCTGCTCGTTTCCCTCGCCGGAACCTTGCCGCTATGGCTGTTCCTGACCTTCTTCGTCGCAGCGATGTTCCAGTTCGGCTGGATCGGCGCAAACTTCAACGCCCTGGCAATGGAGCCGCTCGGTCACGTCGCGGGAACCGCATCGTCGGTTCTCGGATTCCTGCAGACCGCTGGCGGCGGGATCATCGGCGCAATGATCGGCCAGCTCTACAACGGCACGGCAGTGCCGATGATCGCCGGATTCTTCACCGTCTCGGTCCTGTCGCTCGCCCTTGTTCTGTTCGCCGAGGGTGGCCGGTTGTTCGCCAAGTCCTATTGATCGACGCCCGGCTTCGCCGCCGCCACGATCGAGGCAAAATCGAATAGTCCGGTATCCAGCAGGTGCGACGGCCGGGTGTTGGCGAGGGCACGCAGCATCGTGTCCTTGCGCCCCGGCATGCGCCGCTCGATATCGGCCAGCATCGCCTTCATCTGGTTGCGCTGCAATCCATCCTGCGAACCGCAAAGATCACAAGGGATGATGGGAAACCCCATGCCGGCCGAAAATTTCTCCAGATCGGCCTCCGCGCAATAGGCCAGTGGCCGCAGCACGAGAAGATCACCGTCGTCGTTGAGCAGTTTCGGTGGCATTGCTGCCAGTCGCCCACCGTGAAAGAGGTTCAGGAAGAACGTCTCGAGGATATCTTCCCGGTGATGGCCGAGAACCAGCGCGCCGCAGCCCTCCTCCCGCGCGATCCGGTAGAGATTGCCCCGGCGAAGCCGCGAGCAGAGCGCGCAATAGGTCCGGTTCTCCGGCACCTTCTCGGTCACAACCGAATAGGTGTCGCGGTACTCGATGCGATGCGGCACTGCGTTGGCCGTCAGAAAATCGGGCAGGATATGCTTGGGGAAATTCGGCTGTCCCTGATCGAGATTGCACGCGAGGATGTCGACCTCAAGCAGGCCACGCCATTGAAGCTCGAGAAGCAGCGCCAGGAGTGCATAGGAATCCTTGCCGCCGGAAACGCCGACTAGCCAACGCGCCGGAACCGCGGCGCCGCGGGTCATGGCGAAATCGTCAATCGCCTGGCGAACCTGGCGCAATAGCCGCTTGCGAAGTTTGTTGAACGAGACACCTCCCGGCGCCCCGCGCATGATCGGCGGCACCTCGGCCGACAACCCGTCCATGTCGGGGCGGATCGTCAACCCCGCCTCTTGTGCATTGCCGCGCCGTCGTCCCGCGCGAAATACGAGAAAAGGGCGACCATGAAGAAGACCGGAATGCCAAGCTCCAGGACTTCTTCCGCCGCAAGCGACACCACCTCGACATTGGCGCCCACCTCGATGCCGAACCCTGAGAGCTTGCGCCCGATACCGTCAAGCGCCTTGGCCGTCACTGCGCAGGCGCCAGCCAGCATGATTGCAATCGCGGTCGCGTCGAATTCGCGCAGGTTCTGCAGAAACGCGCGCGCGTGCCTGCGCACCATCTGCACCACCGCAAGGAGCAGCACGAGGAGAATCGAGATCACGACGATTTTCTCGATCAGCGGAACCTCGCCGGAAACGTAGAAGCTCGACTTGGTGATGCTGATCGTCGTGAAATGGACATGGAAATCCATTTCCCGCAGGCACATGGCGAGCGGCAACAGCACGAGATGGAAATGTTCCTTGAGGAAACCGAGATCGGCCTCGCGAAACAGCGAAATGACCGTCACGATATAGCCGGCCGCCGACACCGTTTCGATCGGCCCGCCCTCGCTTAGAAGGAAACGCGCGAAAGGCTCGGAGGCAACGAGTGTCGCGCCGAGCAGGATGGCGATCAGCGCCAGACACGCCGTCATGACCTTGTAATAGTGGCGGTCTACGCTCGAATGTGCGGATATCGGTACCATGAGGCCTATCGTATCGTGCGGTCGCTTCCGTAAAGGCGCGCGGTATAAGATCGCAAAACGGATCGGCGATCAAATCGGGATATCGAATCGCCTCCGCGCCGCCGGACGATGCATGACGAATGGACAAACGAAAAGGCCGCGCATACGCGCGGCCAGATCTTGTGTCGTCACGCTTTCGCGAGCGCTTAGCGCGAGTAGAACTCGACCACCAGGTTCGGTTCCATCTGCACCGGATAGGGAACGTCGCTGAGACCGGGAACGCGCACGAATGACGCGACCATCTTGTTGTGGTCGGCTTCGAGATAGTCCGGAACGTCGCGCTCTGCGAGCTGCGTCGCCTCGATGACGGCAACGAGCTGCTTGGACTTCTCGCGCACTTCGATGACGTCGCCCGGCTTGCAGCGATAGGACGGGATGTTCGTGCGAACGCCGTTGACGCTGACATGGCCGTGATTGACGAACTGGCGCGCGGCGAAGACCGTCGGCACGAACTTCGCGCGGTAGACGATAGCGTCCAGACGCGACTCCAAAAGACCGATCAGGTTTTCCGAGGTGTCACCCTTGCGGCGGTTTGCCTCTTCATAGGTCTTGCGGAACTGCTTCTCGCGGATTTCGCCATAATAGCCCTTGAGCTTCTGCTTGGCGCGCAGCTGCACGCCGAAGTCCGAAAGCTTGCCCTTGCGGCGCTGGCCGTGCTGGCCGGGGCCGTATTCGCGGCGGTTCACCGGGGACTTCGGACGACCCCAGATGTTCTCGCCCATGCGGCGGTCGATCTTGTACTTGGACGATTCGCGCTTGCTCATCGCATTTCCTTTCAAAACAAAAACGTGACCCTGCTCTTCAGCAGGGCCGGAAGGAAACGCGCCCTCCTCTGCGATTCAGCCCGAAAGCTGGACGCTGACAGGACCAAGGCACAGCCATGCCGGTCCACGGGACACGTCAAATGAAACGCCCGACGAAATCCGCCGGGCGTTGCGCGGCTGATTAGGCCAAGCCGGTGCATTTGTCAACGCAAAGAGAATTTTCAGGCGGCCGGCACGCGCCCGTGGTAGAATGCCGGCTCAACGACGGCGCGGTGCACTGGCCATGGTGATCGTCCTGATCTCTGCCATACCGGCTTTTATGCGCGGCGGTGCGACCAGCATCCCGGCGCCGGCCCCTGCCCGTCCGCGCTGCCTCATGGCGGCGCCGAAGCCGCTTGCGACCCATGATGCACACCACACGCGATGGAGGGACGACGATGGATAGGCCGACGAGTGCTGTGACTCCAATCACCATCAAGCAGGCAATCGAGGCGAGCGACGGCGGCGCATTGACCGGCTTTTACACCGATGATGCCGTTCTCACCATCATCGATCGCAACAATCCGCCGAGCCGGCCGCGCAGGATGCACGGTCGCGAGGCGATCGGATCGTTCTGGCAGGACGTGTGCAGCAGACAGATGACGCATCACGTCCATTCCAGCGTCGCCGAGGGCGATCATCTCACCTTCACCGAAGACTGCGCCTATCCGGATGGCACCAAGGTGGTATCGATGGCCGCATTGGATCTGAAGGATGGAAAGATTGCGCGCCAGACCATCGTCCAGGCATGGGACGAATAACGCCCATTCCGCGGCCGCCTATTTTTTCGCGATGACCCAGACCGCATGCACGATGCCGGGAATGTAGCCGAGCAGCGTCAGGATGATGTTGATCCAGAAATGCTTGCCCAGCCCGACCTGCATGAGAACCCCGAGCGGCGGCAGGATGATGGCGATGATGAAGCGGACGAGGTCCATAAGAAACTCCTTATCGATTGAAGCCAGAACGGGTCAGCCCTCCAAGGGTTCCATGGCAACGCGCTCTTCGATCGGCACCGCAAGGCCGAAGCCCTTCATGAGCCGGATGATGGACTTGCCCGGCGCACCCGAGGTGAACAGCGCGATGTCGGCGCCCTCCCCGCCTCCGGCGTTGTCATCGACCACCGGCAGGATCGAGAGCGCCCGCCGCGCGATCGCCTCGGCCGGATCCAGCCAGTCGACAGGCCATGGCGCGGTCTTGCGCATGCGGTTGACCAGGAACGGATAGTGCGTGCAGGCAAGCACCACGATATCTGTGCGCTTGCCAGCCTGCTCGACGAAGCATGGCGCGATCTCCGCCTTGACGGCGTCCTCTTCCACAAAGCCCTCGCGCATATAGGTTTCGGCAAGCCCGGCAAGTTCGGTACTGCCGACAAGGCGCACATGGCATTTTGTCGCCCATTGGGCGATAAGGTCCCGCGTATATTGCCGCTTGACCGTGCCGGGCGTGGCCAGCACCGAGACGAGGCCCGAGCGCGTGCGCTCTGCCGCCGGCTTGATCGCCGGCACCGTGCCGACGAACGGCGTGTCGGGATAGGCCTTGCGAAGCGCTGCAAGGCCGAGCGTCGATGCCGTGTTGCAGGCGATGACGACGATTTCGGGCCGATGCTTCGCGAGCAGCTGGCCGAAAAGCGCGACCATCCGCGCGGTCAGTTCCGCTTCTTCCCACGCCCCATAGGGAAAGCCGGCATCGTCCGCGACATAGAGAAAGGTGCGATCCGGCATCAGCACGCGCATCTCGCGCAGCACCGTCAGTCCGCCGACCCCGGAATCGAAAACGAGCAGAGGCGCGCGGTCAGCCTTCACGCCGCTCGTCCTTCAAAGGCTGGCTTGCGCCTGCATCCGGCGATCCGCTGCCGCGCGGCATCGCCCGGCTGAAGCGATCGAGCGAATTGATCACACCACGCAGAACGTGGATCTCTTCGCTGTGAAGATCCCGCCGGCTGAAGAGTGCGCGCAGATTGTCGACCATCTTCGGTTTCTTGTCTTGCGGCCGGAAATAGCCCCGCGCGTCGAGCGCCTCTTCAAGATGGTCGAACAGCCCGAAAATTTCTGCCTTCGTCGCCGGCCGCATGTCATTGTGCGAAAACGCCGTGTCGTTGAGGTCCGCAAGGCCCGAATTCATCCATTCATAGGACATCAGCAGGACGGCCTGCGCAATGTTCAACGACGCAAAGGCCGGATTGACGGGGAAGGTGACGATCTCGTCGGCGAGCCCGACCTCGTGGTTCTTCAGGCCCCATCGCTCGCGACCGAAAAGGATGCCGGCCTTCTCTCCCGCCCGGAATTTCGCCCTTAGCGTCCGCCCCGCCTCGACGGGCCCGGCAACCGGCTTGAACCCGTCGCGCTCGCGCGCCGTCGTCGCATAGACGAAATTCAGATCGGCGATCGCTGCCTCCAGCGTATCGAAGACCTGTGCGGCGTCGATCACGTGATCGGCCTTGGACGCTGCCTGCCGCGCCTTCTCGCTCGGCCAGCCGTCGCGCGGATTGACGAGCCTGAGCTCGGCCAGTCCGAAATTCGCCATCGCGCGCGCCACCATGCCGATGTTCTCGCCAAGCTGCGGCTCGACGAGAACGATCGCCGGTCCTTCCGCGATCAGGTCGCGCTTTCTGTCCGTACCCGCCATGCTCGCTCCTTGTTTGGTCGGCTCATACACCGCAACGCTGGGTCCGCAAAGTCTGCCCTTTTCGACAGTCGCGAATTCACCTGATATCCACCCGCCCCGGCTTTGCCATCCCGATCACCGGTGCTATAGGACCGGCCAGTTCATCCAGCCCATCCCGTCATATGAGAAAGAGAGGCTTTTCCTTCATGGCAAAGATCAAGGTCGCAAACCCGGTCGTCGAGCTCGACGGCGACGAGATGACCCGCATCATCTGGCAGTTCATCAAGGACAAGCTGATCCATCCCTATCTCGATATCGATCTGGAATATTACGATCTCGGCATGGAAAGCCGTGACGCCACGGACGATCAGATCACCATCGATGCCGCCAATGCGATCAAGAAGCACGGCGTCGGCGTCAAATGCGCGACGATCACGCCCGACGAGGGCCGCGTCGAGGAATTCGGCCTGAAGAAGATGTGGCGCTCGCCGAACGGCACCATCCGCAACATCCTCGGCGGCGTCATTTTCCGCGAGCCGATCATCTGCAAGAACGTCCCGCGCCTCGTGCCCGGCTGGACCCAGCCGATCATCGTCGGCCGTCACGCGTTCGGCGATCAGTACCGCGCCACCGATTTCAAGTTTCCCGGCAAGGGCAAGCTTTTCATGAAGTTTGTCGGCGAGGACGGCAAGGAACAGGAATACGAGATTTTCGACGCGCCATCTTCGGGCGTCGCCATGGGCATGTACAATCTGGACGATTCCATCCGCGATTTTGCCCGTGCGTCCCTGAACTACGGCCTGCAGCGCAAGGTGCCGGTCTACCTGTCGACCAAGAACACGATCCTCAAGGTCTATGATGGCCGCTTCAAGGACATCTTCCAGGAGGTCTACGAAAGCGAGTTCGAGGCGAAGTTCAAGGAAGCCAAGATCTGGTACGAGCATCGCCTCATCGACGACATGGTCGCGGCGAGCCTCAAATGGTCGGGCGGCTATGTCTGGGCCTGCAAGAACTATGACGGCGACGTGCAGTCCGACACGGTGGCCCAGGGCTTCGGCTCGCTCGGCCTGATGACGTCCGTTCTGCTGACGCCGGATGGCAAGACCGTCGAGGCCGAAGCGGCGCACGGCACGGTGACCCGTCACTATCGCCAGCATCAGAAGGGCGAGGAGACCTCGACCAACTCGATCGCGTCGATCTTCGCCTGGACGCGTGGCCTCGCCCACCGCGCCAAGCTCGACGACAATGCCGAACTGGCCAAGTTCGCCCAGACGCTGGAAACCGTCTGCATCCAGACTGTCGAGAGCGGCCACATGACGAAGGACCTCGCCCTTCTCATCGGCCCCGATCAGCCGTGGCTCTCCACCACAGGCTTCCTCGACAAGGTCGACGAGAACCTCGCCAAGGCGATGGGTCTCTAGGCAGACCGCGCTTCGCGGCCTGATCTTACGCCCCGCACGTCATTCGGCATGCGGGGCGTTTTTGTTCGTCGCGTCACCGACCGGCGCGGCAGCCGAATGTTCGGGCCGGATCGCCGGCTTGCGACCCTCCAGCGCCGCCCGGCGCTTTTCCCAGTTCTCGCGCGCCAATTGCTGCAGGTCGGCGGTCGTGTCGACCTCGTCGACGATTTCCATCCCGATCAGCGTTTCCACGACATCCTCGATGGTGACGACACCGGCCGTGCCGCCGAATTTGTCCGCAACCAGCGCAATGTGCCGGTCGTGCGTCAGCAGGGTTTCGAAGAGTTCGTCGAGCGAGGTTTCTTCCTGTACGCGCACAAGGTCGCGCCTGAGGTCGGCAAGCGTCACATCATCCCGGTCCTTTACCCCTTCGACCAGGACGTCGTTCTTGAGGACGAAGCCGGTGACGCTGTCGATCGATTCGACGAAGATCGGGATGCGCGAAAACGGCACCTCGTCCAGCTTTGCGATGAAATCGCCGACACGCATCGTCTGATCGAGGGAAAAGACGACGGTGCGCGGCGTCATGATGTCCTCGACCGTGAGGCGGTCGAAGCGGAAGAGATTGGCGACAATCCGTGAATGACTCTTGTCGATGATGCCTTCGCGATGGCCGATGTCGGCCATCGCGACGATCTCGTCGCGGCTGACCTCGTACTGCCCGCCGCCTCGCGCCAGTAGCTTCGTCAGGCCCTGCGACATCTTCACGAGGGGCCACATGGACCATATGAGCATCGGCAGGATCCGGGCCGCCATCGGGGCCAGGCCCTGCCAGTAGGTGGCGCCGAGGGTCTTCGGTATGATCTCCGACAGCACCAGGATGAGCAGCGTCAGGACCGCGGAGAAGACACCGAGCGAGGCATCGCCGAAGACGTTCGCCGCCTGAGCCCCCGCTCCCGCCGCGCCGGCGGTGTGCGCGATCGTGTTTAGGCTCAAGATGGCGGCGAGCGGTCGGTCGACATCGTCCTTCAGCGCCTTGAGCTTCTTGGCGAGCTCCGGCTTCGTCGGCTCCAGGGAGGCCACGTAGGATGGCGTGATCGAAAGCAGCACCGCTTCCAGAATGGAACAGACAAAGGAAAGTCCGATCGCCAGCGCCACGTAGATGATCAACAATGTCATGGTATGCGACGGCCCCCGGATTATTGAATTAGCTCACATGCAAATGCCCGGCAGGACAGTCGGTTCCAAGCCATCTCGCGGGAACGAAAGCAACGCTCTCCAGTTACCCGTGCGTTGGACGGGTACGCTGGGGTAAGAATGGCATCCTGGAAGGTCTCGATCGCGGTCGCGATCATCCTCGTGGTCGCACTGTTCGTGCTGATGCCGAGTGTGGTCCTGGTGATCTTCGCCGGCGTTCTCGTCGGCGCGCTGCTGCACGGCGGCGGCAACTTCATCGCCCGCCCTCTGCATCTGGCGACCGGCTACGGCATCGCCATCCTCGTTCTCCTGGTCATTGCCGCCTTTGCAGCGGTCGGAACGTCGACAGCCAGCGCGATTGCCGATCAGGTCGATGACCTCGTGGCCGAGATTCCGGCCGCGTTCGAGACGCTGCGCGCGCGGATCGAGCACTACGAGTGGGCAAACGACCTGATCGAGCGTGCCAATCCCTCCGGTCTGTTGTCCGGTGAGGGACGCGCTGCGGCGACCACCGCCGTCTCCACCACATTCGGCGCGCTCGGCAATTTGGTCATCATCGTCTTTGTCGGCGTCTATCTGGCGCTTGATCCGGATGTCTATCGTCGAGGCGCCATAAGGCTTTTCGCGCCCTCCATTCGCCCCCGCGCGGCCGACATCATGACCCGATGCGCCCACACCCTGAAGAACTGGCTGGTCGCCCAGTTCATGGCCATGACCATCGTCGGCGTCCTTACGGGCCTTGGCCTGTGGGCGATCGGCATGCCGCTTGCCATCATCCTCGGCCTGATCGCCGGCCTGCTGGCATTCATTCCCAACATCGGTCCGGTTCTCGCGCTCTTGCCAGCGCTGCTTCTGGCTATGGCCGAAGGCGGCGCGATGATGCTCTGGGTTCTGGCGATCTATCTCTCGGTCCAGGCCCTGGAAAGCTACGTCATCACGCCGCTCATCCAGCAGGAAAAGGTGCACCTGCCGCCGGCGCTCGTCATTTCCGTGCAACTGCTGTTCGGCGTCATGTTCGGGCTCATGGGGCTTGCCCTTGCCATGCCGCTCACCGCTCTCGCCATGACGCTGACGCGCGAGCTATACATCAAGGACTATCTGGAGCGATCAGAGCCAGCCGCCGGCGCCCGCCCGGACGTGCCGGGCGAGCAGGCAGGCGTGTTGCCGCACGGCTGATGTCAGGCAGCCAGCGCCTGCGCCACCGCCTCGATCGCGTCTTTCGCCTTCGAACCGTCGGGGCCACCGGCCTGCGCCATATCCGGCCGGCCGCCGCCGCCCTTCCCGCCGAGCGATTGGGATGCCACGCGCACCAGGTCCACGGCGCTCTTGCGGTCCTTGAGGTCGTCGGTCACGGCGACCACGACGCTCGCCTTGCCGTCCTCGGCGACGCCGACGAAGCAGACCACGCCCGACCCGAGCGCCTTCTTGCCGTCGTCGGCAAGACCCTTCAGCGCCTTCGCCTCGACCCCGGTCACCACCTTGCCGAGATATTTGACGCCGTCGATATCGCGCGTGTCGCCATCGCCCGACGCGCCGCCGCCGCCAAAGGCGAGCTTGCGTTTGGCATCGGCCAGTTCCCGCTCGAGCCGGCGCCGCTCCTCGATCAGACCTTCGACGCGCGACAGGACCTCGCCCGGCTGCACCTTCAAGGTGCCGGCCAGCTGGCGCACGCGCTCGTCCTGCTCCGTCAGATAGGCGCGCGCCGCCGCGCCTGTCAGCGCCTCGAGCCGACGCACGCCGGCACTGACACCGGATTCGCCGACAATCCGGATCAGGCCGATATCGCCCGTGGCCGAAACGTGCGTGCCGCCGCAAAGCTCGATCGAATAGGTCCGGCCATGCTTATCGCCCTCGATCCCGGTGCCCATCGATACAACGCGCACCTCATCACCATACTTCTCGCCGAAAAGTGCCATCGCGCCCTCGGCGATCGCGTCGTCCACCGCCATCAGACGCGTGACGACCGGCGCGTTCTGTATGACGATCGCGTTGGCCATCTCCTCCACGCGTGCCATCTCTTCCGGTTCGACCGCTTTGGGATGGGAAATGTCGAACCGCAGGCGATCCGGCGCGACCAGCGATCCCTTCTGCGCCACATGCGTTCCCAGCACCTCGCGCAGCGCCTCGTGCAGGAGATGGGTGGCCGAATGGTTCTGGCGCAGGCCCGACCGGCGCGCGTGGTCGACGTCGAGGACGATCTCGTCACCGACGCGGACGGTTCCTTCATCCACCGCGGCGATGTGGACGAACAATCCGTCGCCCTTCTTCTGGGTATCGGTGATTGAAAGGGCGAACCCCTCGCCGGTGATCCGGCCGGTATCACCCATCTGCCCGCCCGATTCGCCGTAGAACGGCGTCTGGTTGGAAACGAGTTCGACGCGGCTCCCCTTCTCGGCGGCCTCCACCGAGGCGCCGTCGACGACCAGCGCGCGCACGACGCCCTCGGCCTGCTCGGTGTCGTAGCCGAGGAAATCGGTGGCCTCGATGCGATCGCGCAGCTCGAACCAGACCTTCTCGGTCGCCGCCTCGCCCGACCCCGACCAGTTGGCGCGCGCCTCGGCCTTCTGTCGCGCCATCGCGGCGTTGAAGCCGTCCGTGTCGACGCCGACACCGCGAAGGCGCAATGCATCCTCCGTCAGGTCGAGTGGAAAGCCGTAGGTGTCATAGAGTTTGAAGGCCGTCTCTCCATCCAGCCGGTCCCCTTCGCCAAGGCTGGAGGAGGCGTCGTCGAGCAGCGTCAGCCCGCGGTCCAGCGTCTTGCGGAAGCGGCTTTCCTCAAGCTTGAGCGTCTCCGATATCAGCGCTTCGGCGCGCTGAAGCTCCGGATAGGCCCGGCCCATCTGCGAGACGAGCGTTGGCAGCAGCTTCCACATAAGCGGTTCGTCGGCGCCCAAGAGCCGCGCATGGCGCATCGCGCGCCGCATGATCCGGCGAAGGACATAGCCCCTGCCCTCATTGGATGGCAGGACCCCGTCGGCGATCAGGAAGGCAGAGGATCGCAGATGGTCGGCGATCACCCGATGGCTGGCCCGCCGCCCACCTTCGGCCGCAACGCCCGTCGCTTCGACGGAGGCTGCAATCAGCGCGCGGAAAAGATCGATGTCGTAATTGTCATGCACCCCCTGAAGCACGGCGGCGATGCGCTCCAGGCCCATGCCCGTGTCGATCGACGGGCGCGGCAACTCCACACGCTCTTCGGCGCTGAGCTGCTCGAACTGCATGAACACCAGGTTCCAGATCTCGATGAACCGATCGCCGTCTTCCTCGGCAGAGCCGGGTGGGCCACCCCAGATGTCCTCGCCGTGATCGTAGAAGATTTCCGAACAAGGCCCACACGGTCCGGTATCCCCCATCGCCCAGAAATTGTCGCTGGTCGCGATGCGGATGATGCGTTCGTCGGGCAGGCCCGCAATCTTCTTCCAAAGGTCGAATGCGTCGTCGTCGGTATGGTAGACCGTCACCAGCAGCCGGCGGCCGTCGATCCCGAACTCCTTGGTGATCAGGTTCCAGGCCAGCTCGATCGCCCGCTCCTTGAAATAGTCTCCGAAGGAGAAATTCCCGAGCATCTCGAAGAAGGTGTGGTGTCGCGCGGTGTAGCCGACATTGTCCAGGTCGTTGTGCTTGCCGCCGGCGCGCACGCATTTCTGCGAGCTGACGGCGGTCGAATAGGGGCGCGATTCAAGCCCCGTGAACACGTTCTTGAACTGCACCATGCCGGCATTGGTGAACATCAATGTCGGATCGTTGCGCGGGACCAGCGGACTGGACGGCACGATCTCGTGGCCGTTCTTGCCGAAATAGTCCAGAAATGTCGTGCGGATCTCGTTTACGCCGCTCATGGCACGCCCTTTTTTCCCGCACCGCGCCTTCGTTGCGATCACGCCCGTCGGTGCCGGATCAAGCCGGCGGACAACCGGCCATCGTTCAAAAAGCGCGGCGGTAGCAGTTGAATGTCGGGATCGACATTGCCGTGGCCGGCAGCCTGGAACCCCGTCTTTTCCGGCTTTTATCCGGCGCGCCGCGCGCTGTCCAGCATGCGTGCACGTCGCGGCCCGCACGTTGCCCGATCCGTCCTTCCCGAAACGAAAAAGCGGCGGGCGCCAGCCCACCGCTTCATGCCTTGCCAACCCTTTGCTGAACCGAGCGGCTCAGCCGTTCGCGGCATCGCCGTCGTCGGATTCTCCGGAAAAATCGTCCTCGAAGAAATTATCCGAGATCAGGCCGGCGTTCTGGCGGATTGCCGTCTCGATCTCGCGTCCCACCTCGGGATTTTCCT
The DNA here is from genome assembly GCF_002750855.1 of Neopararhizobium haloflavum. GTDB lineage: Bacteria > Pseudomonadota > Alphaproteobacteria > Rhizobiales > Rhizobiaceae > Georhizobium > Georhizobium haloflavum. The sequence goes on from NZ_NWUC01000005.1 coordinate 150,171, forward strand.
TGAGGAAGGTCCGCGCGTTCTCGCGGCCCTGGCCGAGACGCTGGCTGTTGTAGGAGAACCAGGAACCGGACTTCTCGACGATCCCGGCCTTGACGCCGAGGTCGATCAGTTCGCCGGTCTTGGAGACCCCCTCGCCATACATGATGTCGAACTCGACCACCTTGAGCGGCGGCGCCATCTTGTTCTTGACCACCTTGACGCGGGTCTGGTTGCCGATCGTCTCGTCGCGATCCTTGACCGAACCGATGCGGCGGATGTCGAGCCGCACGGAGGAATAGAATTTCAGCGCATTGCCGCCGGTCGTCGTTTCCGGCGAGCCGAACATCACACCGATCTTCATGCGGATCTGGTTGATGAAGATCACCATGCAGTTCGACCGCGAGATCGAGGCGGTCAGCTTCCTGAGCGCCTGGCTCATCAGGCGAGCCTGCAGGCCGGGGAGCGAATCGCCCATTTCGCCCTCGATCTCCGCGCGCGGTGTCAGCGCGGCGACCGAATCGACCACCAGAACATCGATCGCACCGGAACGCACCAGCGTGTCGGTGATCTCGAGCGCCTGTTCGCCGTTGTCGGGCTGGGAGATCAGAAGGTTTTCCAGATCGACACCGAGCTTGCGCGCATAAACCGGGTCGAGCGCGTGTTCGGCGTCGATGAAACCGGCGATGCCGCCGCGCTTCTGCGCCTCGGCCACCACATGCAGTGCGAGTGTCGTCTTGCCCGAGCTTTCCGGTCCGTAGACCTCGATGATCCGGCCCTTGGGCAGGCCGCCAACCCCAAGCGCGATGTCGAGGCCGAGCGAACCGGTCGGCACGGTCTCGATCTCCACAACCTGCTCGTTGGAACCGAGCTTCATGATCGAGCCCTTGCCGAACGCCCGCTCGATCTGCGAGAGCGCGGCGTCGAGAGCCTTGCTTTTGTCCACCGAATTGTCCTCTACAAGCCTGAGCGCGTTCTGTGCCATATGATCCACCTTTAGGTTATCCGCGACGGACAGGCAAACCCGCCCTGTGGACCTTTTGTACTCTATTTGTTCTCATGGCGCAAGCTGCGTTGAAGACGCTGTTTTATCATGGTTTTTGTAGGAATGTTTGATTTTTGTTCCGCATCTGGCTGCCGCGAGGTCACGCCTTTCCCGCTCCAGCCGACCCTGCATGTGCGGCCATGACGCGGATCCTCGTCATCGGCGGCGCGCATGTCGACCGGCGCGCCACGCTGTCCGGCCCGACCGAAATGCACGCGAGCAATCCGGGCACCTGGCGTGAAGAAACCGGCGGCGGCGCGTTCAATGCCACAAGGGCTCTTTCCCGTCTCGGCGCGGACGTTTGCCTCGTCGCTCCGCGCGGCGGCGATATCCATGGCGTAGCGGTCTCCGATGCCGCCGCCGCGGCAGGCATCGACGATCGGCCGATCACCTTTCTCGATCGTGCGACCCCGACCTATACCGCGATCCTTGACGAGCACGGCGACCTCGTCGTCGCGCTCGCGGACATGGCGCTCTATGACCTGTTCGGCCCGCGCCAGTTCGATCGGCGCTCCATGCGCGAGGCGATCGTCTCCGCCGATCACGTGCTGGTCGATGCGAACCTTCCTGCGCGCACGATCGAGCGCCTTGCCGCCCGATGCGGCGAATTCGGTCGCCCGCTCGCCGCCATTGCCATTTCGCCCGCCAAGGTCATGCGCCTTGAGGGCGTCCTGCCGTCGCTGTCCGTGCTGTTCTTGAATGAGCGCGAAGCGGCGGCGCTCGCCGACCGCGCCGCAGCAAGGCCTCAAGATTGGCCGGCAATCCTCCGTCAGTGCGGCCTTCGCGCCGGCATCGTGACGCGCGGTGCCATGCCCGCCATTGCCTTTGATGGCCACCAAGCCTGGATGGTGGAACCGCCCTTGCGGCAGCACGTCGTCGATGTGACGGGTGCGGGAGACGCGCTTGCGGCTGCCACCCTCGTCGGCCTCATTGCAGGCATGGCGCTGCCGCAGGCTCTGCGCCGCGGATGCGCGGCCGCCAGCCATGTCGTCGGCGCCGACACCTGCGCCCCGTCCGATCTATCACTCGAGCGGCTGGATGCTCTCCTGTCTGAAGTGCCGCCAGCCGTAGCGCTGGACGGAGCCCCCTTGTTGAGGACCATTGATCATGCATGAAAAACCGCGCGGCAGTCTGCCTTTGCAATTTTCACCTGCTGTTGAGGCCGCCCGGCGCGAGGGCCGGCCCATCGTTGCGCTGGAATCCACCATCATCACCCACGGCATGCCGTTTCCGGACAATCTCGCGATGGCGCGCGGCGTGGAGGATATCGTGCGCGAAGAGGGCGCGGAGCCGGCGACGATCGCGATTTTGGACGGGACCGTCCATGTCGGCCTCACCGACGACCAACTCGCGGCTCTCGCACGCGCCGAGGATGTGCTGAAGGTCTCTCGCGCCGATCTGGCGTTTGCCGTCGCCGAGGGCCGCAACGGCGCGACCACCGTCGCCGCGACGATGATCGTTGCCGCGCTTGCCGATATCTCCATCTTCGCAACGGGCGGGATCGGCGGCGTGCATCGCGGCGCCGAATCGAGCTTCGACATATCGGCCGATCTGGAGGAACTGGCCCGCACGCCCGTCCTGGTCGTCTGCGCCGGTGCCAAGGCGATCCTCGACATTCCCAAGACGCTGGAGGTGCTGGAAACGCGCGGCGTCCCGGTCGTCACCTTCGGCGCCGATCGCTTTCCCGCCTTCTGGTCGCGCGACAGCGGGCTCGGCAGCCCGCTTCGCCTCGACACTCCGGATGCCATCGCGCGTTTTTGCAGCACGCGGACAAAGCTCGGGCTGTCGGGCGGCGTGCTCGTTGCCAATCCGGTGCCCGAGGCAAACGAGATCGCGCGTGAAGAGATGGAGCGGCATATCGCCGAAGCGCTGCGCCGCGCCGAAGAGAAGGGCGTCGCCGGCAAGGCCGTGACACCGTTCCTGCTTGGGGCGATTTTCGAGATCACCGGTGGCGCGAGCCTTTCCACCAATGTCGCCCTCGTCAGGCACAATGCACGTCTCGCTGCGCGCATCGCCGTGGCCGTCGGCCCGAAGGATCGATCGGCCGGCGCGTGAAGCCGCGCCGGCCGGAGCGTCACGCTGCCCGTCAGCTCTGCTGGATCGGGACGATGCGGATTTCCACCCGGCGGTTTGCCGCGCGACCCTGCTCGGTGGCGTTGTCGGCGATCGGCTGGCTCTCGCCATAGCCCTGGGCATAGAAGCGGCGCGGGTCGAGACCCTGCCCGGTCAGGTACGACAGAACCGATCGGGCCCGCCGCTGCGACAGATCGAGGTTGTAGCTGTCCGAGCCGTCGCTGTCGGTGTGGCCATAAACGTCGACCAGCGTCTGGTCGAACTCGCGCAGCACCAGAACCACCGAATTGAGCGTCGGGTAGAAATTGGCCCGCACATCGGCTTGGTCCGTGTCGAAGGTCACGTTGGACGGCATGTTCAGGATGATGTTGTCGCCATTGCGGGTCACCGAGACGCCGGTGCCCTGAAGCTGCGCCCGCAGCTTGGCTTCCTGATTGTCCATGTAGCCACCGATGGCGCCGCCGGCCAGCGCGCCGACCCCGGCCCCGATCAGCGCATTGCGGCGATCGTCGCCGCCGGCAAGCAGGCCGAGGCCCGCGCCGGCCGCCGCACCGAGCGCTGCGCCGCCGGCCGTGTTGGAAAGCTGGCGCTGGCCCGTATAGGGGTCCGTCGTGCAACCGGCGAGCACGGCGCTTGCCATCAGGATCGCCGCGAGCTGCGGCTTTGCTGAAAATATCGTCATGGTGATTCCTCTCCGAATGATGGGCCTATTGGACTGGCCGCTGCGCTGGCGTCAACCGGGTCTTTCGCGGCAATTTTGTGGCGAAACCGGGCGGACCCCGATCCCCGCCCCTCATCCGTTGAGCGTGTCACGCACTGTCGTCGCAAGCTGCTTGAGCGAGAAGGGCTTGGGCAGGAACCCGAAGGTCGCATCGGCCGGCAGATTGCGCGCGAACGCTTCTTCCGCATAGCCCGAGACGAAAACGAACTTCAGGTCGGGATAGTCCTTGCGCAACTCGCGCAAGAGCGTCGGTCCATCCATCTCCGGCATCACCACGTCGGAGACCACGATGTCGACGGCCCCTTCCAGTTCCTCCATCACCTCCAACGCTTCCACGCCGGATGCCGCTTCGTGCACGGTATAGCCGCGCGTCTCCAGCATGCGCTTGCCCCCGCGCCGCACGGCTTCCTCGTCTTCGACCAGAAGCACGACGGCGCTGCCGGTCAGGTCCACCGGCTCCGTCGCCGCTTTGGACGTTTCGGCAGGCTTTGCCTTGACTTCCGTCAGGGCGACGGCGTCGGTTCCTGCATCCGGTTGCTCGGTCTCGACATGACGCGGAAGGAAGATCCGGAACGTCGTTCCCTGACCCACTTCGGAAATCGGGTAGATGTACCCGCCCGACTGCTTGATGATTCCATAGACCATGGAAAGGCCGAGCCCCGTGCCCTTGCCGACATCCTTGGTCGTGAAGAAGGGCTCGAAGATCTTGTCGAGGATGTCGGGGGCGATCCCCGTTCCCTCGTCGGCGACTTCGATCATCACATGGTCGGCTGCTTCGAGGCCGCGATAGTTCAGCGCCGCGACTGCGTCCTTTTCCATGTTGCGTGTGCGGATGGTGATCGTGCCGCCATCGGGCATCGCATCGCGGGCATTGACGGCAAGATTGATGAGCACCTGTTCGAACTGACCGAGATCGGTCATCACCGGCCACAGATCGCGCCCGTATTCGATATCCAGCTTCACATGCGTTCCCGTCAGACGGTCGATCAGCATGCGCAGGTCGCCGATCACATCCGTCATGTTGAGAACGCTCGGCCGCATCGTCTGCTTGCGCGAGAAGGCCAGCAGTTGGCGAACCAGCACCGCCGCGCGGTTAGCGTTGCGCTTGATTTCCATCAGGTCGGCGAAACTCGCATCAGACGGGCGCAGTGACAAAAGCAGATGGTCCGACGAAAGCAGGATCGCGGTCAGAACGTTGTTGAAGTCGTGCGCGATGCCCCCGGCCAGGGTCCCCACGGCATTCATCTTCTGGGTCTGGGCCATCTGCGCCTCGAGCGCCTTCTGCTCTGTCGTCTCGACGACGTAGATGATCGCCTCTTCCTCACGATCCTTGCCGTGGTCGATCACGGCATTGACGTAAAGCCGGAAATAACGCTCCGGATCGGAGGGATGGCGTGTGTCGACAGGCGGGATATCGCCTTGCCCGTCGCGCGCGTCGGCCAGTGCGAGCGCGAAGCCGGCATGGTCGCCCTCGTGCAGCACAGCGTCGAAGCGCGCGCCGCGGTCGAGGTCGTCGCGGGTCAGAAGTCCGGAGAAGACCTTGAGGAACGGCGCATTGGTCCGCAGGATCCTGCCGTCGCCATCGACGGAGGCGATCGCCATCGGCGTGTTGTCGAAAAAGCGGGTGAAGCGCATCTCCGCCGCGGCGGCCGAATAGTCGCCGCCGTCCGAGCCGCCGCGTGCCAGGACGATCGTCCGGCTTTCGCCCGGTGCCCCGTCGCGCGTCATCGACACCCGATGGACCAGGCGTACCGGCACGCTCTGCCCGTTCGTCTTCCGCAGATCGAGGTCGAGCGTGGCGGTCCGGTTGCGTCCGGGTTCGGCCTGAACCGAATCGATAAGGGCCATGCCTTCGCCGGCGATCAGATCGGCCGTCGTCATCGAGCCCGGGCGAAACTTGGTCAGGTCGATCGCCAGCCAGTCGGCCAGCGTCGCGTTGATATAGACGATCTCCCCGGTCTTGCCCGCGGAGAAGAAGCCGGCTGGCGCGTGGTCGAGATAGTCGATCGCGTGCTGGAGCTCCTTGAAGAACCGCTCCTGCTCCTCACGCTCGCGGGTCACATCGGTGATCTGCCAGGCCAGCAGCGCTTCCCGCTCGCCAGGCAGGAATGCCAGCGGGCGTCCGGCGAGCCGATACCAACGCCCCCCGGCCGCGCCGTTCGCATGCGGATTGAGGGCCCGCGTCAGGCGAAACTCTTCCTGCCCTGACTGGCCGTCGCGCAGAAGATTGGTCAATCGATAGACCGCCTCTGCCGCCTCCTTGTTGCGCGACAGCAGCGCCTCGACGGATTGCACATCCGTTGCCTTTTCCGCGCCGGTCAGCCGGCCATAGGCACGGTTGGCGTAGACCACCCGCCCCTTGCGGTCGGTGATCAGCATGCCTTCGCTCTGGCTGTCGATGACGCTCCGGCTGATCGGGTCGGCCTGCTGGTACGGCATCACCTGAACGAAGCCGATGACGGCCGATACGATGAAGAAGATGCCGATGAGCGCCAGGACGCCAAGCAGGCCAAGCACGAAACCCGGACTCATCCGATCGCCGAAACTGACGAAGGCGGCTGCGCATCCGATCAGTACGGCGGCCAGCACGATCAGCCTCACCACGCGTCGCGGTTGCGCCGATCGGTCGACGATCGGCGTCGGATAGGCCTGCCCCTTGATGTCTGCTGCCATCTCAATCCTCATGCGCCTGCGCTCGCCCGCCCCGTCGCGATCGCGGCAATCGCTTGGTTTGGACCATATTCACCCGGCCATGGAAAGCCCCAAAGCCATTCCTGGCCCGTCGGTTCACAGTCGGAGAACGATTCTCTTGGATTACCGCAAAATATCCATGTTCGAGGCTTACCGCGGCGTTTTCCGGCTGGTTAGATCGATACCGAGCGAATGGACATGAAACGATGGATGGATTTTTTGCCGGCATGCTGGATGAACGAGGCAGCGCCATGGTGACGGCGATTCTGGTCGTGGCGATCGCCCTTTTGGGGCTCGTCGTGGTCTTCTGGTTCATCAAGGCGCGCCGTGGCAGCGTCGGCGCCGGCACCCTCGGGCGAGGCCGGCGGGATCCTCGGCTTGCCGTTCTCGACACCGTTGCCGTCGACGCAAGACGGCGTCTCGTCCTTATAAAGCGCGATGATGTCGAACATCTTCTGTTGATCGGCGGCCCGAGCGATGTCGTCGTGGAAAGCCGGATCGGCCAGGGCGCAAGGGCCGCGCCGCCGGTCGTGCGCCCCAACGATACGATGCCGGTACGACCAGCCGAGCCGGATGACGATGAGACGGCCACGGTTCGCCATGCGCCGCCCGCCCGGCCTGCCGCTCCGCCGCCTGCGCAGCCGGCTATGCCAACAGCGGCTGCTGGCCCGGCCATCGCCGATCCCGCCGACATCCTCGAAGGTGCGCGTGGCCGCGTCCTTGGGGAACCGGAGCCTGCGCAGTTCCCGGCCGAGCGCTTTCAGCCGGCACAGCGCGCCGAGGCCTCGGGGGTCCAAGCCGGCAATCCATTCGATCAGGCGGATTTCGACGCCGTGCTGGACGCGGAGATGGCGCGCACGCTTGACCGTCCGGCCCTCACCCCGCAGCAGGGCGCAGCCGTCAGTGCGAAGCCGAAGCCGGCAGCCGCCGCGCCGCGCGTCGAAGCGCCATCGGCAGAATCAGCCGCACCTTCGTCCGACAAGGAAGGGTCTCTCGAAGAAGAGATGGCCAAGCTGCTCGGCGACATGACGGCAACGCGCCGCTGACCTGAGCCCGGCGGCCGTTCCCGCAGCCCGCCCTACTCGTCGCGGTAGACTTTCTCGCGCCGCTCGTGCCGTTCCTGCGCCTCGATCGACAAGGTCGCGATCGGCCGCGCGTCGAGGCGTTTCAGGCTGATCGGCTCGCCCGTCTCCTCGCAATAGCCGTAGGTTCCCTCGTCGATGCGCTGCAAGGCGGCGTCGATCTTGGAGATCAGCTTGCGTTGACGGTCCCTGGCGCGAAGTTCGATTGCCCGGTCCGTTTCCGACGACGCTCGGTCGGCGATATCGGCGTGGTTGGCATTTTCTTCTGCCAGATTGTCCAGCGTCTCGCGCGCCTCGCGCAAGATGTCGTTGCGCCAGGCATTGAGCTTTGCGCGGAAATAGGCCCGCTGCTTGACGTTCATGAATTCCTCGTCCTCGGAGGGGACGTAGGATGATAGATCGATCTTCTCGCCCACCGCGAATCTCCCGAAACAGCACGGTCGAGCGGTGTATATCCACTGACCAATGCGCGGGCAAGAGATATTGGTTGTGACGGGTTTCACATTGCTGTGCGAACCAATGCGCATAAGCCGCTCAAAACATGACATATATTTTCGAATGTTCTCATGAAGGCATGCATCTGCACGACTGCCATGCGCGCGGCTGACCCGTCGCGTTTGGCGCGCTTTCCGCCCCGTACACCAGCGCAAATTTCAGCCAGAGCGCGAAATTTCATGCCTCACCAGGCCCGATTGCCCCGGACCGATCGTCCGGTGTGATCGAATGTCCGATTGCGGGCCGACCCAGGACGACCTATCGCTTGCGCCATGGACACCGCGAACATTTCCCGCATCTTTCTGCTGCGCCACGCGCGATCCGGCTGGGCCGCGCCGGGCATGCGCGATTTCGATCGTGTGCTCGATGAGACGGGGCGCCGCGAGGCCGAGCGCATCGCCATCGCCATGGCGCTCAATGGATTTGCACCCTCCCTCGTCCTTTGCTCACCGGCGCGCCGCTGCACGCAGACATGGGAAATCGTCCGTCTCAAGGTCGCAGCCGAGCGAACTGAATATGTCGACGGGCTCTATGGCGAGGACGGGGCATCCTACGTCGATATCCTGGCCGAGCAGAGCGATCCGGGGCCGATCCTCATCGTCGGCCACAATCCCATGATGGAAGAGACGGCGCAGGATCTGCTGGCACGCGGCCCGGCCGCGCAGATGCGCCCGCTTCGCGCTGGCTTTCCGACGGCCGCGCTCGCGGTCATCGACATCGACGGGCCGTTCGCAAGGGCCGCCGCGGGGCCATGCCGGCTCGCCGCCTTCCTCACGCCCGATGACGTTTGATCCGATCCTGCGACGTGGGGGTTTTTTCAACGCCCGGCGCGGCCTATATCGAGCATCGACCGTCCCTGTCCGAAAGGCCCATCATTGGCGCGTTCGCTGACCAGCCTGACCGACGAAGCGCGCATCGCGCTCGACAACATCGCCGATCGCGCCTCCGGGCTGATCCATCCCTCGGTCCGCTTTGGCGTTACCGGCCTGTCGCGCGCCGGCAAGACGGTCTTCATCACCGCGCTTGTCCACAATCTCCTGCATGGCGGCCGCCTTCCGCTGTTCGACGCGCACCACAGCGGGCGAATCGCGCGCAGCTATCTGGAGCCCCAGCCTGACGACGAGGTGCCCCGCTTCCAGTACGAGGACCACGTCAAGGCATTGGTCGAGGAACGCCTCTGGCCTGATTCCACCCGCGCCATTTCGCAGCTTCGTCTGACGGTCGAGTTCGAAACCGCCAGCGGCTGGAACCGCATGCTGTCGGCCGGAAAGCTGTCGATCGATATCGTCGATTATCCGGGCGAATGGCTGCTCGACCTGCCATTGCTCGGTCAGGATTTTCGCGAGTTCAGCGCCCGCGCCGTGGAACTGGCACGATCGTCGGCGCGTGCCGACCTGTCAGCCGCCTGGATGGAGCGCGCGCAGGCCATCGATCCGGGCGCGAAGGCCGACGAAACCGATGCGCGCGAACTGGCTGCCCTGTTTGCCGCCTATCTCAAGGCCTGCAAGGCCGACGAGCGGGCGCTATCCACTCTGCCGCCGGGCCGGTTCATCATGCCCGGCGATCTGGAAGGCTCGCCGGCGCTCACCTTTTCTCCGCTTCCCGATCTGCCGGCGACAGGCGCTGCCCCGAAGGGCTCGCTCTGGGCGATGATGGAAAGGCGCTTCGAAAGCTACAAGCAGATCGTCGTCAAGCCGTTCTTCCGCGAGCATTTCGCGAGGCTCGACAAGCAGATCGTGCTGGTCGACGTGCTTCAGGCGATGAATGCCGGCCCAGACGCGGTTCAGGATCTCGAACGGGCGCTCGCCGATATCCTGTCCTGCTTTCGAACAGGGCGAAACTCGCTTTTGACCGCGCTCTTCACCCGGCGCATCGGCCGGGTTCTGATCGGCGCCACGAAGGCAGACCACCTTCACCATGAAAGCCACGACAGGCTGGAGGCGATGGTCGCACGGCTCGTCGACCGCGCCGCGGGCCGGATCCAGTATTCCGGCGCCGGCCTGGAGGTCATGGCGCTGGCCGCCGTCCGCGCCACGCGCGAGGCCACTGTCGAGCGCTCTGGAGAAGCCCTGCCCGTCATCGTCGGCACGCCCATCAGAGGCGAGAGGATCGACGGCCAGACCTTCGACGGCGAAACCAAAACAGCCATATTTCCCGGTGACTTGCCGGACGATCCGGATTCGATCTTTAAAGACCTTGAATCGCGGTCTGCACACCGGCCTTTGACCGACATCAACTTCGTCCGGTTCCGTCCGCCACGCATCGAGCGAACGGCCGAAGGCATGACGCTCTCGCTGCCTCACATCCGCCTCGACCGGGCGCTGCAGTTTCTCTTCGGGGACGATCTGGCATGAATGATCGGCGCCACAATGGTGACAATCCGCGTCGGCCGGCGGTCTTCCACATGGAGGATGATCGGCAGTCTTCACAAAGCGAGCCCGCCCAGCCCGCCACCGCGCGCCGACCGGCCGCGCTGCCTGCCGAGACCATCACGCTGGATGAGACCGACCCGTTCGCGCCGCCCCCGCCTGCGCACGAAGGCGATGGCGATATCGATGCGCTAACGCCGCCGCCTGCGGTGCCGCGGCCGCGGGGCTTTCCCTTCGCCAAGCTTGCACTCGGCGCATTCTCCGTCCTCCTGTCGCTCGCCATCGGCCTGTGGACCGATCAGTTGATCCGCGATCTCTTCGCCCGCAACGATTGGCTCGGATATCTGGCGATCGGCACGGTCACGATCTTCCTGCTGTCCCTGCTCGTTGCGGTCCTGCGCGAGGTGATCGCGTTGATGCGGCTTTCCGCCGTCCAGAAGCTCAAGGACGAGGCAGAGACAGCCCGGATGGACCGAAGGCCGGCGCGAGCCCGCCGTGTCGTCAAGCAGCTTGTCACCCTCACCCGCGATGCGCCGGAAACCGCGCGCGGCCGCGCCGCGATCGCCGACATGGATGAGGAAATCGTCGATGCACCGCATCTCATTTCCTTTGCCGAGCGAGAACTGCTGGCCCCGCTCGACCAGCGCGCCCGCCGGCTCATTCTCAACGCCTCCAAGCGCGTTTCCATCGTCACGGCGGTCTCGCCTCGTGCGGTCGTGGACCTTGCCTACGTCCTTTACGAGAGCGTCCGCCTCGTCCGCGCCATGGCCACACTCTACGGCGGCCGGCCGGGCGCGGTCGGCCTCATCCGGCTTTTCCGCGATGTGATCGCCCATCTCGCCGTCACCAGTTCCATTGCCGTCGGCGACAGCCTCATTCAGCAGGTCGTCGGCCACGGCGTCGCTTCGCGTCTGTCCTCCCGGCTTGGCGAGGGCGTCATAAACGGACTGATGACCGCCCGCATCGGCATCGCCGCAATGGATCTGTGTCGCCCGCTCGCCTTCCACGCCGTCCGGCGGCCCGGCATCGGTGACTTCCTGGGTGAACTTTCGCGCATCGGTGACAACACACCGAACGAAGAGAAGAATTCCGGGCGAAATCGTCGCTGACGCAGTACGGCTGAAACCGTCTGTTAACCATTCTCGCCGATCCTCGACGCGTCTTCCTAGTTCGCAGTCAGGACCGCTCAATGGGCATGAAGCACCGCATATTCCTCGCCGTCCTCAGTGCATCGGTGATGTTGGGCATGAATGCCCCGAACGCGCTGGCCGACGACCGGGCGTTCTTCCAGAGCGTTGCCGGCGTGTGGACCGGACCTGGCGAGATCGTGGCCGGCAAATACAAGGGCACCAAGTTCAACTGCCAGCTGACGGGCAACCCTCTTCAGGCCGCTTCGGCCGGCGTCACGCTGGATGGCTCCTGTCGTGTCGGCGTTTTCAGTCAGCCCATGACCGCCGTGATCCGTCAGAGCGCAAGCGGCTACGAGGGACGTTTCCTCGATGGCGCCGCGGGCGAAGGGCTCGACGTCGTGTCCGGGCGTGTGGAGCCCGATCGCGTCATCATGGGCATCACGCGAAAGGCACTCGAAGGCGCCATGGTGGCCCGGCTGACCGACGATCACGCAATGAACGTCACGGTCTCAGTCAAGGTCGGCGAAACCATGGTGCCGGTCATCGGCATGTCGCTGCAGCGCGACCTGGATTCGATCGCCGTCGGCTCGATCCGCTAGAAAGCGCGAAGCTCAGGCGCGCCACCAGTCGCCATCCTGAATGCGCTCGATCCCCTCGTCATCGGCGTGTCGCGCGAGGTCCGCGACCGCCCGCCCGTCAATCTGAAGATCCGGCGCGATCTCGGCGAGCGGCACGAGGACGAAGGCCCGCTCGGCAATTCTTGGATGGGGCAGGATGAGGTCCTCGCTCGCAAGCGTCACCCCGTCGTACCACAACAGATCCAGATCGATCGTGCGCGGCCCCCAGCGCTCGCCGCTGCGTCTGTCGCGCTTCAATGCGCGCTCGGTGTCGAGGAGCAGCCCGAGAAGGTCTTCGGGCGCAACGCTCGTCTCGATCATGGCACAGGCATTGTAGAAAAAGGCCTGGTCCGTCTTTCCCCACGGCGGTGTGCGATAAAGACCCGATACGCGGACGACGGCGATGCCGTCGGCCGCTTCAAGCTGCGTCAGGGCCGACCGCATCGTCGCGGACACGTCGCCGATATTGCCGCCAAGCCCGATAGCGACCCGGTGCGGGCCGCTATCCGCGCGCGTCATGGTCCACCGTCACCTCGACGTAATCGAGCACGCCGGGAACCGGCGCATTCGGTTTGCGGATCGTGATCCGGGCATGGGCGATCTGCGGGAACTTGGCGCTCAGCGCCAGCGCCACTTCCCGCGCCAGCGCCTCGATGAGGAACCGCCGCTTGCCGGTCACAATACGCTCGATCTCCTGGAACGCGACGCCGTAATCCACCGTCTTGTCGATCGAATCGAGCGCCAGCGCATCGCCCGGATCGACCGTCAGTTCCGCATCGACGAAAAAGCGCTGGCCGAGGAATTCCTCCTCGTCATGCACGCCATGGCGGGCGAAGAACGCGCAGTTCTTGAGCAGGATGCGATAGGGCATGGCTCAGGTCCGCTGCTGAACGGGAGTCGCGGCGAGCATAGCATCGGCGATCGCCAGCGCGTCCCGGCTCTTTGCGACATCGTGGACACGGAAAACGGCCGCACCCGCCGCCCTCATCAAAGCCGTCGTTGCGGCCGTGGCAACATCCCGCTCCTCTGCCTCACGCCCCGTCGCATGGCCGATGAAGCGTTTGCGCGAGGCGCCGACAAGCAGCGGATGGCCAAGTGCGTGCAATTCGCCGAGCCGCGCCATCAACGCGAAGTTCTCGTCCGGGTCCTTGGCGAACCCGAACCCCGGATCGAGCACGATCTGCGCCGGATCGATGCCGGCCCGGCGCGCGATTGCCAGCGACTGCGTGAGGAACGCCCGCTGGTCGGCGATGACGTCGGCCAGCCGTTCCCGTTCCCGGCCGGTATGCATGATGCACAGTCCGGCCCCTGTTTGCGCGGCAAGCGACGCCATGGCGCCGTCCCTCGTCAGCCCCCAGACATCGTTGATGATGTGCGCGCCGCGCTCCACCGCCAGGCGCGCCGTGTCGGCCCGGTAGGTGTCGACGGAGATGAGAACGTCGCTGCGCGCGGCGAGCGCCTCGATGACAGGCAGCACGCGCGCCTGTTCGCATGCCGCATCCACAGGCGCCGCGCCGGGGCGCGTGGACTCGCCACCGATGTCGACGATCGACGCACCATCATCCGCCATCGCAAGCGCTGCGTCGACGGCATCGCCGGCCCCATCGAATCGCCCGCCGTCGGAGAAGGAATCCGGCGTGACATTGACGATGCCCATCAGGTGACCGCGTGCACCGAGATCAAGATGCCGGCCATGGCCGACCATCCACACCCGCGCGGCGGGAAAAGCAACCGCAGATTGCATGACGTCTTCGGGTGCGGATGATGGCATTGTTCGAACTCCCGGCGCTTTGCGATGCCCGCGTTTCAACGTTGTGAGGTCGCACGTGGCATTTTCAAGCGAGTGTGACTTTGGCGCTGTTGCATCGGGCAAGCCTATGGCGCAAGCTCTGCGACAGTGCAACCGAGGCGGGCTGATATGTCGTTTTTCGCAAAGACCGCGCTGGTCGGCCTCGCTATGATGTTTGCCGCGCCCGCTGGCATGGCCTCGGCTGAAACCATCATCACCAAATCCTTTGCCTACTTCCCGGTCAAGGGCGATACGGCTGCCGATCTCGATGAGGCGCTGCTGAGCGCCGGACCGATGGTCAAGGGCACCGGCGCGCGCCATCCCGGCGCCACCGAGATGAAGTTCGGCGGTTCCGTCACCTATGCCGAGCACGACAATCGTTGCGGCATCGACTCCGCGCGCATCACGCTCGACACCAAGATCATCCTGCCGCGCTGGACCCAGCGTCGCCGCGCCGACTTCGACCTTGCGCTGATCTGGGACACGCTGGCCGGCGACATCAAGCGGCATGAGGAACGCCACGCCGAGATCGCACGCCAGTATGCCCGCCAGCTCGAACGGACGATCGAGGAGTTGCGGCCGGAGCGCGATTGCGCGCTGATGGAAGCGGAAGTCGCCCGTGTGACGGATGAAATCCTCATCGAGCACGACGAAGATCAGGCGCGATTCGACCGGGTCGAATCGATCAACTTCGAAAAGCGCATGGTCCGCCTTCTCGAATATCGCCTTCAGCAGCTCAAATCACGGTAAGATGCGATTGTTAGATTGCTTCAAGAAACACACAGAAGCGCTTCAATCGATTCCAGAAAAAGCCGCGAGCTGGCACAGCTCGCCCAGGGTTTTCCCCAGACTGAAACCCGATAAAACAATCTGTGACTTCTTGGAGTGGCGCATCGGCGCGTCATCGCTTACCATTTCAGTCATGGAATCGGTAGCGTGAGCGTAGATTGACTCTCTGTGGCCTCCCTGGCGCATTCGGTTTGACGGGGCGTTCCTTCCACCCGGTTTTCGATGCGCACACCTGCACCCCGCTGCGGCACGCACATGCAAGGCAGCGGGGGCTTTTTTTGTGAGCGGGGCAGAGTCTATTTGACGCCGAGCTTCTTCTGCAGGCTGGTCGAGGACGTCGTGTACTGAAACACGACCTTCGCTTCGGGATGCGCGATCTTCTTGGCGGCATGCGCCATCAGCGCCGCCTCGTGGAAGCCCGACAGGATCAGCTTGAGCTTGCCCGGATACCAGTTGATGTCGCCGATGGCGAAGATGCCCGGCACGCTGGTCTGGAACTTCTCCGTATCGACGGTGATCAGGTTCTCATGAAGATTGAGGCCCCAGTCGGCGATCGGCCCGAGTTTCATCGTCAGTCCGAAGAACGGCAGCAGGCGCGTTGCCTTGACCTCGACTTCACCGTCCGGCCCCTTCACCGTCGCGGCCTCGATCTGCCCATCCGCACCGGACAGCCCGGTCACCTGGCCGATCTCGAAATTCAGGTCGCCCTTTTCCTGCATCGCGAACATCTTGTTGACGCTGTCTGGCGCGGCGCGGAACTCCGGCCTGCGGTGGACGAGCGTCAGCGAGCGTGCCAGCGGCTGGAGGTTGAGCGTCCAGTCGAGCGCCGAATCCCCACCACCGACGATCAGGACGTCATGGTCACGGAATTCCTCCATGCGGCGCACGGAATAAAAGACGCTTTTGTCCTCATAGGCCTCGATCCCGGGAATCGGCGGACGCTTGGGCTGGAACGAGCCGCCACCGGCCGCGATGACGACGATCTTGGCGTGGAAGACCTCGTTCTCGTCCGTCTCCACCTCGAAGCGCCCATCCTCGAGCTTCTTGAGGCTCTGGACCATGCGATTGAAATGGAACTCGGGGTGAAACGGCTTGATCTGCTCCATCAGGCGCTCGGTCAGCCCGGCGCCGGAGATCTCCGGCCATGCCGGAATGTCATAGATGGGCTTTTCGGGATAGAGCTCGGCGCATTGGCCGCCGGGCCGGTCGAGAATGTCGATCAGATGGCACCTCAGATCGTAGAGCCCGAGTTCGAACACCGCGAAGAGGCCCACCGGCCCTGCCCCGATGATGACGACATCCGTTTCAATCACATTTCGCATTCCTGAACCTTCCGGCGTTCAAGGCGCGGCGACGCGCCGTCTCGCAATGTTGTGCGTGCGTGCCGGCTTTTACTCCGCGCGGCCGGCGGCATCAAAGGTCAACCATTCCCGTCTTCCCGCCGGA
This sequence comes from Neopararhizobium haloflavum, assembly GCF_002750855.1. GTDB lineage: Bacteria > Pseudomonadota > Alphaproteobacteria > Rhizobiales > Rhizobiaceae > Georhizobium > Georhizobium haloflavum. The sequence goes on from NZ_NWUC01000005.1 coordinate 166,394, forward strand.
GGGAGAAAATCCATCCGCCGGAACGACGGCCGTTTGACGGCGAAGCGCCGCTCAGGCCTGCCGCTCGGGCACGGATACGATCAGCCCGTCCAGCGCGTCGCTGACACGGATCTGGCAGGACAGCCGCGAGGTCGGGCGCACGTCGTAGGCGAAGTCGAGCATGTCCTCTTCCATCGCCTCCGGCTCGCCAACGGCTTCCTTCCACGCTTCGTGGACATAGACGTGGCAGGTCGCGCAGGCGCAAGCGCCCCCGCATTCCGCCTCGATACCCGGAACGGCATTGCGCACGGCGTTTTCCATCACCGTCGAGCCGTTTTCGGCCTCAAGCTCGTAGCGGGTACCATCATTTGCGACGATGGTGATCTTGGTCATTCAGCAACACTCCGCGCCCGGTAGCGGTCCGCGCGGGTTCGGCCCGGCGCGGCTCTCATTCTGGCGTCGAGTTAAAGAGTGAGGCGCGAATGTCAAGCAGCAGCGGCCGAGGAGCCGGCGCCGGCAGGCCGATCAGCGTGAAAGGCGCAGCAGGAAATTCTCGACCTCGACCACCGCGCGGGCGAGCGCCTCGACATGCGCTTCGCTCTCCGGTTCGGATTCGAGCGCGGCTGCCCGGTCGGCGAGCGTGAAGGCGCCGACGCCGCGCGCCGAGCCCTTCAGCATATGAGCAAGCCCCGCCCTGTCGCTGCCGCTGCGCTCGATCGCCCGCGTGCATTCGCGCACCTGCCGGATGAAGAGCTGCAGCACTTCGGCTTCCAGTTCCTTGTTGCCCATCGTCTGGCGCGAGAAATGTTCGAGGTCAATGGGACGCCGGCAATCGGCGACGCGCTGGCGGCATTCGGGCCGGTTGAAGGCGATGGGCAAGGCTTGCATGAGCGTGTTCAATCTTGATCTGTTTCGTTATGGGCAGGTTACACCGCGCAAACCAGCCAGCATTTTAACGCTGGCGTGGCAATTGCACGAAAACTTCGCGGCATGGTTAACGCCGGGTAAATAAGAAAAATTTGCGGCATTATCCGTCCGAAATGTTAAAATTCCACGTCTTACTTCGTGACGTCAGTGTGGACGGAAATGCGACACGAATTGTCTCAGTGCCGCGTTTGTGCCACTACGATACGGGTTTACTGCCCGTGTACCTCCTTGTTCGACCACCGGTTTTTTGAAGGGCTGGGGACCGTTGGATCGGATCGGGGATTGAAGGATGCACGATGCGTTCGCTGCAGACGATGATCGTTTGAAGTGCTGAGTAACGAGGCGTTGGAAGATTATGGCGAAGAAAACGGCGGCCAGTGAGTCCATCGATGATCAGGCATTCCAGGCCCTGGAGGATGCCCTGAAGATCGATTTCGACAGCGAGGACGAGCGTGCAATCCTTGATGAAATGTCTTTCGAGGAACTTGAGACCCAGGTCTCGCATGCCGCGCGTGAGCTTGCCGAGGCCGATCGCGAGGCCCAGCAAAGCCGCATTGCCGTCGGCCAGAGCGCCCCATTGGCACCACCGGCACGCTCGCGCGCCGCAGCAATCGGCGCCGCTTTCAGGAACCCGGCCGCCTCGCCGGCCGAGCGCGGTGAGCGCATGAACGCGCGGACCGAACAGACAGCCGAAGCCAGGCCAGCCGAGCAGCGTGCGCATGCGCCCGCCGCAACGCCCTTTGCTCCCGCCAACGACGACGCAAGGCGTCCGACCGCGTTCGTCTTGAAAAGCTTCGAGGCACCGCGGCCGCGCGGCCACATGCGCACGGCCATGCTGATGGCCGCGGGCTGGGTCGTCGGCGCGTTCGCCGTCGCGCATCTTCTCTATTCGCCCGCGATCTGGCAGATTCGCTCCCTCGGCGACCTGATGGCCATGCCGTCGGCCGTGGTGCTCCTGATTGCCACCATCGTCCCGATCATGATGTTCTTCGGTTTCGGCGTGATGATGTCGCGTGCGCAGGAGATGCGCTCTGCGGCCCGTTCCATGGCCGAGATCGCCATGCGCCTCTCCGAACCCGAGAACATCGCGTCCGAGCGCATCACCAGTGTCGGCCAGGCTGTGCGCCGCGAAGTCTCGGCGATGAACGAGGGGATCGAGCGCACCATCGCGCGGGCATCCGAGCTCGAAACGCTGGTCCATTCCGAGGTCAACGCGCTCGAGCGTTCCTATTCCGACAACGAGATGCGCATCCGCTCGCTCGTGCATGAGCTTGGCACCGAGCGCGACGCCATCGTCAGCCACGCAGAGCGTGTCCGCGCTTCCATTTCCGGCGCGCACGAACAGCTCAAGGACGAGTTGTCGTCGGCTGGCGATGAAATCTCCACCCGCATCGCAACGTCCGGCGATGCCGTTGCGCGCCTTCTGGAAACGCGCGTCTCGACGCTGACGACCAATGCCGACGCCGCCACCCGCTCGCTCGACGAGATGCTGACGTCGCGCACCGAGGCGATGCTGACGACCTTGACCGGTTCGAGCGAAACGCTGTCGAAGGAGTTCGACGGGCGAATGGACGCATTGGACCATCAGCTCGTCATGCGCGGCGAAGCGTTGCTCGCCCAGTTCGAGACACGCGCCTCGACGCTCGACAACAACACCGAGCGGCTGAACGAGGCACTCAACGAGCGCGCCCGCCAGCTCAACGACACGCTGATCGCCCGCACCCGCGAAATCTCCGAGAGCCTCAAGGTCGGCGAGGAAGCCATCGCCCGCGGTCTCGACGACGTCATCGGATCGCTCAATGCCTCGCTCGACGAAAAAGGCGCCACCTTCCGTCAGACGCTGAAATCCAGCGTCGACGACGCGATCGTCGATCTCGATCTGCGTTCCGGCTTCTTCGAGGAGAAGCTGCAGGCAACCGTCGGCTTTCTCAATACGGCCTTCGACGACCGTGTCGCCGAATTCACCACCGCCTTCGATGCCCGCTCCGGTCAGCTCGACGGAAAGCTATCCGACAGCCTGGCACGCATCAACCAGACCCTCGCCGGCAGCACCGAAGCCATGGACGGCATCCTGTCGTCGAGCCTTGACCGCATCACGGCTGCACTCGGGGAACGGTCCGAGGCCATGTCCGGCATGCTCGACAATGCCCATCAGCGCATGAGCGGCACGCTGGCGGCCCAAAGCGCGGCGATTGCCGGTGCCTTGAGCGAACAGAACGAGACGCTGGCCACCAATCTCGAACATGGCCATGCCCGCATCGCCGAAACGCTCGGCGAGAAGAGCGGTGCCATCGAGCGCACGCTGACCGAGCGCGGCGATGCATTCGCCGGCCGCATCGAGGCCGTTCACGAACGCCTGTCCGCCACCATCGAGGACAAGAGCAGCGCCATCGACAAGACCCTCACCGAGCGTGGCGATGCGTTCGCGGGCCGCATCGAGGGTGCGCATGAACGCCTCGCCTTCACCATCGATGAGCGTGGCGCTTCGATCGAACGCGCGCTTGCCGAGCGTGAGGAAAGCATTTCCGGCCGTCTCGATCTGGCCCATGAACGCCTTGCCGGCACGTTGGAAGACAAGAGCGGCGCGATCGAACGCACGCTCAGCGAGCGCGGCGACGCCTTCGCCGGCCGCATTGATGCAGCGCACGAGCGCCTCTCCGTGACGCTGGACGAGCGCGGCGGCCGCCTGGAATCGACGCTGGCCGATCGGGGCGACGCCCTCGCCGGTCGCATCGAAGCCGCCAACGAGAAACTCGGCGAAAAGCTGTTCGACAGCAGCACCGCGCTCGAAGCCACGCTCTCCATTCGTGGTGACGAACTGGCCGGCAAGCTGGAAGACGCCCATTCGCGGATCGCAACGACCCTGGCGACGCAAGGCGCGGTCATCGGCAATACCCTCTCCGAGCGCCACGGCGCCATGGAACGGGCATTGTCGGAAAAGGCTGACAACCTGGCAGGCGCCCTTTCTGTCGGCGCGATGCGCATAGAGATCGCCCTTCAGGATGGCGCCAACGGCGTGACCCGCTCGCTCGACGACAGCACGCGCCGCTTCGAAGAGACGATCGATCAGCGCGCCAATACGCTCGGCTCCCTGGTTGACGGCAGTGCCGAACGCATCGACGCCCGCCTTCACGCGGCGGAGACCCGCCTCACCGGCCGGCTGGAAGAGACCGACCGCCTGATCGGGGAATCGGTCGAGGGACGCGTTGCATCGATCGAGAACGCGATCTCCGGTGGTGCCGAGCGGATTGAGAACGCCTTCGGCAATCGCGCCGGGGAGTTCGAAGCGATGATGACATCCGGTGCCGACCGCATCGAGATGACCATCCGCACCGCGAGCGATGGCGTCGGCGACCGGCTCGACGAAACGACGAGCCACCTCGCCCAGACCCTGCATCGCGGAACCTCGGCCATAGACGAAGCGCTGAGTGGCGGCGTCGGTCGCTTCGACAGCGCGTTCGGCAACCGCGCCGGCGAACTGGAAGCGATCATCGGCGGCGGTGCGGAGCGTATCGATGTGAGCCTGCGCGATGCAACGACGGGCTTTAACGAGCGCCTCGACAAGACCACGCTGGAGATCACCGGCGCACTCGGCGAGCGCGCCGGTGAGCTGGAATCGATCATCGGCGGCGGTGCGGAGCGTATCGACGCAAGCCTGCGCGACGCCTCGACCGGCTTCAACGAACGTCTCGACCGGACCACGCAGGAGATCACCGGCGCACTTGGCGAGCGCGCCGGGGAGTTGGAATCGATCATCGGCGGCGGGGCCCAGCGCATCGACGCAAGCCTGCGCGACGCCTCGACCGGCTTCAACGAACGTCTCGACCGGACCACGTTGGAGATCACCGGCGCACTTGGCGAGCGCGCCGGAGAGCTGGAATCGATTATCGGCGGCGGGGCCCAGCGCATCGACGCAAGCCTGCGCGACGCCTCGACCGGCTTCAACGAACGCCTCGACCGGACCACGCAGGAGATCACCGGCACGCTCGGCGAGCGCGGCGCAGCCATCGATGCCGCCCTGTCCGGCGGTCTGGAATCGATCGATCGCACGCTGTCCACCCGCGCCGTTGAACTGGAAGCCGCGATCACATCCGGCGCAGACCGCCTGAACGACACGATCCAGTCCGCCAGCGAGCCGATCCGTAGTGGCTTTGCCGACAGTGCCCGCCATCTGGAAGAGACGCTTGCCCGCCGCTCGGAGGATTTCGAGATCAAGGCCGGACAGGCTGCCGAACGGCTGGCCGAGACGCTGGACACCCGCTCCGGTCAGATCGAGGAGCGCTTCGGCACGATGGACGCGGCCCTCAATGTCGGGTTGCAGAACGTCAGCCGGACCATCGAGACCCAGGCCGGCGGTTTCGCGGCGAAACTGCGCGACGCGGTTGCCGAAGCATCGAGCGACCTTGGCACGGAAGCTTCGAAAGCCAGCGACACGCTGTCCGGTGTCGGCGACGCCTTTGCTGATCGCCTCGGCCGTCAGAGTGAAGAATTCGCCCGCACGCTGGACGAGCGCCTGTCGCAGCGCACAGATGAGATCACCGAGCGCGTCAGCGAGATGACGGGCCTGATCGATCGCTCGCGCGCGCTCTTCGGTGAAAAGGCCGACGCGATCGCCGACACGGTTCGCAGCACGGGCGTCCTGCTCGGTGAGCAGTCCGACGATCTGACCCGCCGCCTGACGGCGCAAGCCGAAGCCTTGACCAGCAAGTTGTCCGAGCAGTCAGACGCCATCGGCGGCAAGCTGTCGGAAACGGAAAAGGCGCTCCATGCGCGCAACGAAGCCATCCGTGCCACGCTCGACGAGCGTACGCGCGAACTCAATTCGATGCTCGCCAGCCGTTCCAGCGAACTCTCGCGCCTGATCGACGAACAGGCCCGTCCGCTGGTCGACGAGTTCGCCCGCACCACCAGCGGCGCAGCCGAGGAGATCGGTCGCTCGGGCGCGGATTTCGCCTCCCGAGTGGAAGCCGTCACCCGCGACAGCCGCGACAAGCTGCGCGCGGAGAACGCGGCGCTTGTCGAAGCGCTCAACGCGCGCACCAGCGAGACGTTGTCGGCTGTCGAGACGGTGGAATCCAGTCTCAAGGACAACGTCATGGCGTTGATCGACCGGCTGGCCGAAAGCAATGCCGCGATTTCGACCGTCGTCGGCGAAGCCTCGGAAAACCTCGGTGCCGTCGATCGCCGCCTCAGCGAGACGACGGAAAGCTTCTCCGGTTCGGCCGAGAAGGCAGCCTCCATGGTGGCCAGTTCGACCCGGTTGCTTGAAGGCAATGTCGAAAAGCTCGACACCATCGCCTCCAGCACGCTTTCCCAGGTCGGACAGATCGCGCATCGCTTCGACGAGCACTCCCGTGTCCTGTCGTCGGCGTCCGACCTCCTCGGTGCGGCCCAGTCCAACCTCGCCAACACGCTGGAAGAGCGGCGCGAGGCGCTGGAACGCCTCTCCGTCGGCCTCGTCGGACGTTCCGAGCAGATCGAGGCGACGATGCGGTCGCTGGAAGACATCGTCGAAAAAGCCTTCGCCAAGGCGACGGCAAAGGCCGACAGCACGGCATCGCGCCTCTCCGGCGGTCTTGGCGGCTCGCTTGACGAGATCGGCAAGCTTCTGTCGGATGCCGAAAGCCGTTCCACCGGCGTTGCCGAGAGCGTGCGCGCGGCGGTCAAGGAAGCCGTCGAGGATGCCGTCGGCCGTTTCGGCGGTGCGACGGAGGAAATCCGCAAATCGGCCGCCGACATCCGCAAGGAGCTTGGCGCAACCCGCGAAGAGCTGAAGCGCGGCGCATTCGACCTGCCGGAAGAAACCCGCAGCAGCGCCGCGGCGATGCGCCAGGCGGTCGCTGAGCAGATCCAGGCACTGAAGGACCTGTCACGCATCGTCGAGGCTTCCGACCGGGCGACGGATCTTGCCGGGAGCAGCGGTACGCTGGCGAAAACCGCTGCCGCCGCGCCTGCCGCTTCGCCGGCCCGGCCGCAACCCCAGCCGCAGCAGGCACAACAGGCAGCTCCCGCCCCGCTGCGCGGCACGATCGAACCGTCCGCGGCCCCGAAAGCAGCCCCGCTGCAGGGTGGCGGATGGGTCAGCGACCTTCTGCGCGGCGCAGCCTCGCGCGAGGAAGGCGACGAGCCCGCCTTGAGCGAAGCGCGCGGTGAAGGCGAGCGCAGCCGCCAGCCGCAGCCCGCACAGCCCGTGCGGACCGCCGATGGGCGCAATCCCCGTCACGTCGTGGAGTCGCTCAATTCGCTGTCCGTCGATATCGCCCGTGCCATCGACCACGAGGCGTCGGTCGAATTGTGGCGGCGCTACCAGCGCGGCGAGCGTGATGTCTTCACGCGCAAGCTCTACACGCTGAAGGGCCAGCAGACCTTCGACAACATTCGTGACAAATACGCCCGCGAGCAGGAGTTCCGCACTGCCGTCGACCGTTACATTTCCGATTTCGAGAAATTGCTGGCCGACGTCTCGCGCAATGACCGCGACAACATGATGACGCAGACCTATCTGACGTCCGACACCGGCAAGGTCTACACGATGCTCGCCCACGCCGCCGGCCGTTTCAGCTGATCGCAAGGCAACCCCGCGGGCTTGACTGCCCGCGGGGTTCTTCGTTTGATCGCGAGATCCTCACACTGATGCCTTGCGCTCAGACCTTCGATATGAAAACCTGTGGGTGTCTGAAACAGGTTAGGTCGGTGCGGTTGGCCCGGCCCCCGCGAATGCGGGTCCTTCCGTCGCAGCGCGACGGCCCAAGACTCGAACGCCCGCGCAATCGTGCGCCGGCGAATGAGAGGCTTGGTCATGAAACAGCAGATATCCGTCGTCACCCTTGGCACCGCCGACCTCAGCCGGTCGCGTGAATTCTACGTCGAAGGCTTCGGCTGGAAACCGATATTCGAGAACGAGGAGATCGTCTTTTATCAGATGAACGGCTTCGTGCTCGGCACCTTCGCGACGTCGGCGCTCGCCGCTGACATGAATCGCACGGACCTGACGACCCGCAGCGCATTCGCGCTCGGCCATAATGTTCCTGCCAGGGAAGATGTGCCGCTCGTCATTGAGCAACTGATCGCAGCGGGAGGCCGTCTGCTGCGCAAGGCCGATTCGCCCCCGCATGGCGGCGTGCGGGGCTATGTGGAGGACCCTGACGGCCACGCCTGGGAAATCGCGTGGAACCCGGCCTGGGCGATCGACGACGACGGCCACGTCACGTTCGGTCTCTGAAACCCCGTTTCACCCTGGCAGAAGCGGTCGACCTGCGCGGTCCTGACGTCTGATCAGATCGTGCCCATCACCCAGGGCACGATCTCGGCGACGACACCGGTGAAGGCATTGTCGAGCGCGCGGACATAGGCCTCGTTCTCCGTGCCGTTGAGAGCGGCACTGCCGGTGAAGACCCGTTGCGCCACGACGACGCCGTTGCGGTCGTTGATGATCTTGACCGAAAGTTCGATGTTGGCGACGCCCTGATAGGAGACGACCTCGAAGGTACGGATCGTCGGCACGACCTGGAAGTCGATCGCCAGCCCCTCGCCCGAACGCCCGACACCGCCGACCTCTCCGGTATTCTCGAAGGCCTCGATGAGCTTGGCCTGGACAAGCCGCGGCAGCCGGTCGTTCCACTGGGAATCGGCCAGATACTGCACCGCCGACTCCGACGTGCGGATCACCACCTGTTCGCTGTCGAGCAGCTTGAGGGCGATCGGCTCGACCACCAGGAGTTGACGGTTGCGCGCCGACGGCACGGCGGGAACCGCAGGCTCGTTGCTCAGCGAGAACGTATCGGTCGTCACGCCGCCGCCCGGAAAACCGGCACAGCCCGTGAGCAAGGCAACCAGGGCTGCCGTGGCAAGAACCCGCTTCAGCAATGCACGTCCCCTTCTTCATTCTCCCGTCGTCGCGACGACGGGCAATCCATGGTCCTGATGCGACGATGCCGCATCTCTGTCAACGCCCGCTTCTACCGCCGCGTGCGTCCGTCGAACTGTTTCACTTCGTCACCGCCGAACAGCAGCCGCTGAGGATTGCGCTCGATGGAGGAAATGCTCCGCTCGATGCGGTTGATCGACCGGCGTGTCTCCGCGATCAGCGCTTCCACGTCGCGAAGACCGCTGTTCGAAAAGCGCTCCAGATTGGCCGCGATCGGTCCGACCCGGCCGTTGATGTTGTCGGCGACCTGCCGGAAGGAGGTGATCGCCGCTTCCGCTTCGGCAAGCAGATTGGATGCATCGCCTTCGCCAAGGAAGCCGTCGACCTTGGCCAGCACCCCATCGACCCGCACCGATGCGGCGTTCAGCCGGTCGGCCATCTGCGTCACGTCGGTGATGAACTGGTCGATATCCTCTTCGCGCTCGCCGAAACGGCGGGTGATCGCTTCGGTGTTGGCCACCGCTTCGCGTGCGCTCTGGCTGGCGGCGGCGATATCGTCGACCGCTTCGCCGATCTGCGTCGCGTCGATCGCCTGCGCCACCTCGGCGAAGGACGAGACAGCCGTCTCCACCTGCGCCAGAATGTCGTTCACCTCGCCCTCGCCCAGCGCCGTGTCCACCTTGGCGATCACGCCGTCGACACGCACCGCCACCGCATTGAGCCGGTCTGCCGTCTCGATCACATCGGTGATGAAGCCGTCGATGTCTTCGCCGCGTTCGCCGAAGCGACGGGTGATCGCCTCGGTGCTGGCGATCGCCGCGCGCGCGTCGGCGCTTGCGGCAGCGATGTTGTCGAGCGTCTCGGACAGGCGTTCGGCATCGACGCTCGCGACGATGGTGTCGACATTGCTGACGATCGAATCCACTCGGTCGATCGATTGGCTGGCCGTCTGCGTGAAGCCCTGGAACGTCTCTGCCGTCTGGCGGAACGTGCCGACGATCTCGGTGATCTGCCCGGAGGCCTGCGAGAGATCCGCCGTCACCTGGTCGACATTGCCGAGAATGGAATCGATCTTCGCCGGATCGATCGAGGTCATCAGGTTTTCAGCCGCCTCGAACGTGGTGTCGAGACGCCCGGACAGACCGGTGAACGTATCCGACAGCGAGGCGACGCTTTCCAGGAATTGATCGATGCCATCGGCATTGTCGGACAGCGCCTGGGAGAACTCCGATGTATTGCGCAGCGTCTCGGTCAGCGGCTCGCGTGCGTCCTGCACGAACCCTTCGATCTCGCCCACCACGTTGTTGGCCCGTGTCAGGATCTGGTCGGCCGTTGCGAGCAGATTGGTGACGCTGGATGGATCGGCGGTCAGAACGGCGGGAACGCCCGACTCCAGCGCCTCCTGCAGAATGTTGTCGCCCGGCACGTCGCCGGTCGAAAGCTCGATATAGGCCGAGCCCGTCAGCCCCTGGATTTCCAGCACCGCCTTGGTCGATCCCGTCACCGGAGCGTCGGCCCTGACATCGGTCCGCGCGACGACGAAGCTCGGGTCTTCCCGGTCGAGATTGAGGCCCCGCACGGAGCCGATCGATATGCCGTTGAAACGCACGGGCGAGCCGACGCTCAGCCCGTTCGCCGATCCGGGGATGCGGATGTTGAGCGGCGCCACGTCACCCGAACTGCCGTAGTTCGTCATCCAGTAGACGAAGCCGAATGCGGCGGCGAGCACCAGCAGCGTAAAGAGACCGACGATCGCGTAGTTGGCTCTTGTTTCCATGTCTTCTTATCCGTTCGAATTCGGTGCTTGCGCTGCATCGGCCGGAGCGGCGTGGTCCTTGCGCGGAATCGCGCGGGCACGCTTGCCGTGAAAATAGGACCGGATCCAGCCGTCCTCATAGGCCAGCATGTCCTCGATCGTGCCCGCTGCCATCACTTTCTTGTCACCCAGCACGGCGATCCGGTCGCAGACCGAGAACAGACTGTCGAGATCGTGCGTCACCATGTAGACCGTAAGCCCCAGCGTATCGCGCAGCTTGGCGATCAGTTCGTCGAACTCGGCCGCGCCGATCGGATCGAGACCCGACGTCGGCTCGTCGAGAAAGACGAGGTCGGGATCGAGCGCCAGCGCCCGCGCCAGTGCGGCGCGCTTGATCATGCCGCCCGAAAGTTCGGAGGGATAGCGGTCCGCCGCGGAAGGAGAAAGACCGACAAGCTCGATCTTGAGCATTGTCAGCTCGTCCATGAGCGATTGCGGCAGATCGAGATATTCGCGCATCGGCACCTGGATGTTCTCGCGAACCGTCAGCGCCGAAAACAGCGCGCCGTGCTGGAAGAGAACGCCGAGCCGGGTGTCGAGCGCGATTTTCTCCTCCTCCGACACCGTTTCGTAGTCGTGCCCGAGGATCCATATCTTCCCGCTCTGGCGTGGCAAGAGCCTCAAGATGGCGCGCATCAGCACCGACTTGCCGGTGCCCGAAGGGCCGATGAAGCCCAGCACTTCGCCGCGCCAGATGTCGAGGTCGAGGTCCTTGAGGACGACGTTGCTCCCGAACGCGACATTGACGCCGCGAACGGACAGCACCGGCGTGCGGCCATCGGCGGACTTTGGGGCAGTTTTCGCTTCGTTCATCGCATCCGCCCCCTCAAAAATCGATCGCCGCGTAGAAAATGGCGAACAGCCCGTCGACCAGGATGACGACGAAGATCGCCTTCACCACCGACGCCGTCACGCGGCGCCCGAGCGATTCGGCGCTGCCGCCCACCTTCAGCCCCTCCACGGAGGCGACGATGCCGATGATCAGGGCCATGAACGGCGCCTTGATCATCCCGGCGATCAGCGTCGAAAGATCCGCCGCCTCCTGCAGGCGCCCGAGAAACACGTCCGGCGTGATGCCCGAATAGGTCCAGGCAACGACCGCGGCGCCGAAAAGCGCGGCGAAATTGGCGATCACCGTCAACAGCGGCAACGCGATGGTCAGCGCCACCAGGCGCGGGAAGACCAGAACCCCGACCGGATTGAGACCCATGACCTTGAGGGCGTCGACCTCCTCGCGCATCTTCATCGAGCCGATCTCGGCCGTGATCGCGCTGCCGGAACGTCCGGCGATCATGATCGCGGTCAGCAGGACGCCGATTTCGCGCAATTGGAGAATGCCGACAAGATCGACGACAAAGAGTTCGGCGCCGAAGTAACGCAGTTGGAAGGCGCCCTGCTGCGCGATGATCGCGCCGATCAGGAACGACATCAACGCGATGATCGGAACGGCTCTGACGCCCATGTGGTCGATCTGCGATATGATCGCAGCCGGCGAGACGCGCGCGTTCTTTTCCAGCTTTTCCTGGGCCCCGCGCACCGCCGAACCGAGAATGAACAGCGAGGCGACGATGTCGTCGTAAACCCCGTAGACGACCTTGCCGGTCGGCGCGAACATGCGATGGAACAGCGGTTCGGGCGCGGCCTTGTCTTCTCGCCCGTCGCTCAGCGTCTCCGGAACCGCCAGCAGAAGGGCCTTCTCCTTCTCGTCGGCCCCTTCGATGCTGAAGCCGATCTTCGCGGCCCGCATCGCCGCCTGCAGGCGTCGGACAAGCCAGGCGCCTGCGGTATCGAGATGGTCCACCGCCGTCATGTCGACGACGATCGCCTCGGCATTCGGCTGGTTCTGGAACGCCAGCAGCGTCTCGTTGACGTTTCGCACGGCATGGTGCCGCCAGTCACCGGCAAGCCGCAGCCGCACGGTTCCGCCCTCGCGATCCCCGATTTCGACATCCGCCCGGCCCAGAACGCTCACGCTCTGGCCCGGGCCTTCATCGGCTTCGTTTCGCGTGCCCTTGCCGACGCTCATGCCGTTGGTAAGCACATCAACCATGGGCACCCTTTATCCGCTCGCTAAGCCACTGTCATCCAACGATAACGGCGCGAAACACGGATTTGATTTGCATCGAGGGCTTTTTTCTCGCCGCGTTGCCAACGCGCATCGTAACGACGCTTTCGCGTCACACGGGAAAGCCGCTTTGCGGCATGATTGCGTCGCTCACGACACCCAATCGGGCCTTGTGATCACATCGCTGTGACGGCCGGTGCGAATCAGGCCGCCTCGATCTCCCTCGTCAATTTCGCCGGCATGGTGGGCGCAATGGCCCCCGCCGGCATGACGTCGCGCCAGACGAGAAGCTTCATTTCCCCGTCGAAGGTCTCCGCGATGGCGGTGCAGCTTTCCACCCAGTCGCCTGTGTTGATGTAGGTGATGCCGTCCATCTCGGCGATCACGGCATGGTGGATATGGCCGCACACGACGCCGTCGACATTGTTGCGGCGGGCCTCCTCCGCGACGACGCGCTGGAACTCCCCCATGAAATTGACCGCCTGCTTCACGCGGTATTTGGCCCACGCCGAGAACGACCAGTACGGCATGCCGATCCGCCGCCTGACGATGTTGAGCGCCCAGTTGATGGCAATCGCCGCGTCATAGGCCCAGTCGCCGAGATAGGCGAGCAGGCGCGCATGGCGCACCACCACGTCGAACTCGTCGCCGTGAAGGACCAGATAGCGCTTGCCGTCCGCCGTCTCGTGGATGGTCTTCGACGCAACCTCGATGCCGCCGAAATGCGAACCCGGAAAGTCGCGCAGGAACTCGTCGTGATTGCCCGGAACATAGATGATCCGCGCGCCCTTGCGCGCCTTGCGCAAGAGTTTTTGTACCACGTCGTTGCAGTTCTGCGGCCAGTACCAGCTCCGCTTGAGCCGCCAGCCGTCGACGATATCGCCGACAAGGATGATCGTTTCGGCGTCGTGATGCTTCAGGAAGTCCAGCAGGCAATCGGTCTGGGCCGCCTTCGACCCAAGATGCACGTCGGAAATGAAGAGCGTGCGATATTTGCGCGTGGGAATGATGGTCGCATCGATGGACATCGGTCGGTCCCCTTCCTTCTCGAAAGGGCTAACCAGAGTCCTGTTTCAGTTCGATGACAGACGCGTTTCGTCCTGCGCACGGAAAGGGACGCGTGGCATTTGATACCGTTTTGTCATAAGTGATTTTATCGCCCGCATGGGCTGCCCCGACTGGACATCCTCTTGCCGAATCCGCAAGAAGCGGGTCGGAGCGGGAGATCGCCGCAGGCGATCGACGCAGCCCCACCGTCTCATCGATTGCTGGATAAGAGCCCATGACACTCAAGGACACCCCCGGCCACCGCAATTCCGGGTCGCGGCCGGATTCCGGCGACCTTGATGAAAACGCGCTGTTTTATCACCGCCACCCGCGACCGGGTAAGCTGGAAATTCAGGCCACGAAGCCGCTTGGCAACCAGCGCGACCTGGCGCTTGCCTATTCACCCGGCGTTGCTGCGCCCTGCCTGGCGATACGCGACAAGCCCGATCTCGCCGCCGACTATACGAGCCGCTCCAATCTTGTCGCGGTGGTCTCCAATGGCACCGCCGTCCTCGGCCTCGGTGCGATCGGCCCGCTCGCTTCCAAACCCGTGATGGAAGGCAAGGCCGTCCTCTTCAAGAAGTTCGCCGGCATCGACGTGTTCGACATCGAGATCGACGCGCCCGACGTGGAGCGGATGGTCTCGGTGATATCCGCCCTTGAGCCCACCTTCGGCGGCATCAATCTCGAGGACATCAAGGCGCCGGAATGCTTTGAAGTGGAGCGCCGTCTGCGCGACATGATGGACATCCCCGTCTTTCATGACGACCAGCACGGCACCGCGATCATCGTCGCCGCCGCCATCCTCAATGGGCTGGAACTGGCCGGCAAGAAGATCGAGGACGTCAAGATCGTCACGGCCGGCGCCGGTGCTGCCGCCCTCGCGTGCCTCAACCTGCTCGTCGCGCTCGGCGCACGCACCCGGAACATCTGGGTCCACGACCTTGAAGGCCTCGTCTACCAGGGCCGCACGGAACTGATGGACGAGTGGAAGGAGGTCTACGCACAGGACTCCGACAAGCGCGCCATCGCCGAATCGATCGGCGGCGCCGATGTCTTCCTCGGTCTTTCCGCCGCCGGCGTGCTGAAGCCCGAGATGCTCAAGGACATGGCCGAGAAGCCGCTGATCATGGCGCTCGCCAACCCGACGCCCGAGATCATGCCCGATATCGCGCGTGAAGCCCGTCCGGACGCCATGATCTGCACCGGCCGGTCGGACTATCCCAACCAGGTCAACAACGTCCTGTGCTTTCCCTACATCTTCCGTGGCGCGCTCGATTGCGGCGCCCGCACGATCAACGAGGAGATGAAGCTTGCCGCCGTGCGGGCCATAGCGGGCCTTGCCCGCGAGGAGCCCTCGGACGTCGCCGCCCGCGCCTATTCCGGCGAGACGCCGATCTTCGGACCGGACTATCTGATCCCTTCACCCTTCGACCCGCGACTGATCTTGCGGATCGCACCGGCTGTGGCACGCGCTGCCGCCGAGAGCGGCGTTGCCCGCCGTCCGATCGCCGACTGGGAGGCCTATGCCGATCAGCTCAACCGGTTTGTCTTCCGCTCCGGCCTGATCATGAAGCCGCTTTTCTCGGCCGCCAAGGTGGCGACGAAGAAGCGTGTCATCTACGCGGAGGGCGAGGACGAGCGTGTGCTGCGTGCCACCCAGGTCCTGCTGGAGGAAGGCGTTGCCGAGCCGATCCTGATCGGCCGCCCCGCCATCATCGAGACGCGCCTGCGACGCTATGGCCTGCGCATTCGTCCCGGCAAGGATTTCGCCGTCGTCAATCCCGAGGACGATCCGCGGTATCGCGACTATGTCGACGACTATTTCGCCCTCGTCGGCCGCAGGGGCGTGACCCCCGAGGCAGCCCGCACGGTCGTGCGTACCAACCCCACCGTCATCGGCGCCCTGTCGATCATCCGCGGCGAGGCCGATGCCCTCATCTGCGGCCTGGAAGGCCGTTACGCGCGGCACCTGCGCGATATCGGGCACATCATCGGCAAACGCGAGGGCGTGCTCGAATACTCCGCCCTCAGTCTCCTGATCTCGCAGCGCGGCGCCACCTTCATGACCGACACCTATGTGTCCTACGATCCCTGCCCGGAAGAAATTGCGGAGACCACGATCATGGCGGCGCGCGAAATCCGCCGCTTCGGCATCGTGCCGCGTGCCGCGCTCGTCTCGCACTCCAATTTCGGTTCGCGCGAATCCGCCAGTGCCGAAAAGATGAAGAAGGCGACCGAGCTCGTGAAGAAGCTCGATCCGGAGCTTGAGGCGGACGGCGAGATGCATGGCGATTCCGCCATCTCGGAATTCCTGCGCCAACGCGTCATGCCGTCGAGCACGCTCACCGGAGAGGCCAACCTGCTCGTCTTCCCCAATCTCGATGCCGCCAACATCACGCTTGGCGTCGTCAAGACCATGATGGACGCGCTTCATGTCGGACCGATCCTGCTCGGCGCGGCCCGGCCGGCGCATATCCTCACGCCTTCCGTCACCTCGCGCGGCGTCGTCAACATGTCGACACTGGCGGTGGTCGAGGCCTCGTTCCCGGAAGAAGGCAGTAATACGGCACAATAGCGCAACCAATCTGCCCGATCGCGCGTTGAGGCTGCGGGACGCGAGCGCCCGCGGCCGTTCATTGCCGCCGGCGCTCAAACTGGGCAGGACTTTCGCTATGGAAACCGTTTCGAGGCGCTTCGCGCTCGCCATCGCCGCACTGGCGGCAACGCTCCATGCCGGCGTGGCATTGGCCGATCAGGTCGACAGCGCGGCCAGGTGCGCGGGGATGCAGGCCGACCTCGCCGTCGCGACCGGCGCGCTGACGCCTTCCGCCATCAACCGGCAGATCGACGGCACGCTTCAGCGCATCAATCAGTTGGAGACGGAACTGCGCCATCGCGGCTGCACCGGCAGTGTCATCGTGATCCGTGGCGGCGAAGGCGACCTATGCCGCGTCATCGCCGACCAGCTGCCGTCGCTTGAAATGAAGCTCAACGATCTCTTCGCCAAGCGCCAGGCAGCCGATCGCCTGGGCGCTGGGGCGGATCCGGATGCGATCCGCCGGCAGATTTCGGACAATGGTTGCGCTGCTCCCGGTTCCACCGCGCAGCAGACGGCGTCCTATAGCCAGTTCCGCCGCCCGGCCGGCCACAGCTCGATCATCGAGCTCACCCCGTCCGCGCCGCAGCAGGTTTCCGTCGAGCCTCAGCAGGAGGAGCGCCGGAAACTCGTGCTGACGCCGCCGGATGCGACAGCGACCACCGAACCGACGCCGGCCGAACCCTTCAAGCACGAGATCGTCGATCTGGAAGACCGCATGGCCAAGCGCGACGTCAGGGTCGTCGGGCCGCAATTCCTTCCCGACCAATCAGAGGCAATAGATCTGCGATCTCCGGTCCCCACGCCCTTCCTGTGAGCGCGATCCGCAGCGGCATGAAGAGCGCCCGTCCCTTGCGCCCACTCACGGTCTTGACCGCATCCGTCCAGGCTTTCCACGTATCGGGCGTGACGGGACCTTCGGGCAGATGGTCGAAAGCGGCGCGCGCGAAGGCCCGGTCCTCGTCAGAGAAACCCTGATCGCCCGTCTTGTCCGGACCTTCTGCGATGATCGCCCACCACCCCGCGGCATCGGCGACGAAATCGCAGTTGCGCCGCACTGCTGACCAGAATGCCGCGCTCTGCTCGCGCGAGACGCCCATCGCATCGAGCCGGTCGGCCACCGCTTCATGGCTGAGTTCATGCACCAATGCGCGGTTCAGCGTCGTCAGTTCGGCTGGATCGAACTTCGCTGCGGACTTGGACGCCTTGGCCGGCTCGAACGCCTCGATCAGCGCATCCATGCCCGGCACCGCTGCAACCGCATCGGACGAACCGATCAGCACGGCAAGCGATGCGATCGCCATCGGCTCGTAGCCACGCTCACGCAATGAGGAAAGCGATAGCGCGCCGCTGCGCTTGGACAGCCCCTCGCCCGATACGGTCGTCAGAAGGTTGTGGTGCCCGAATTCCGGCGGCTCCGCATCGAGCGCCTTGAAGAGCGCGATCTGCGCACCGGTATTGGTCACGTGGTCGTCGCCTCGTATGACGTGGCTGACGCCCATCTCGATATCGTCGACCACCGACGGCAGGGTGTAGAGATACGTTCCGTCCTCGCGCACCAGAACCGGGTCGGACATCGACGCGAGATCGACCGTCTGCGGTCCGCGCACCACGTCGTACCAGTGCACTTCCGTGCGTCGCGTCTCGAACGGGTCGTCCGCGAAATTGGGCAGGAGAAACCGCCAGTGTGGCCGCCGACCTTCCGCTTCGAGGGCGCCGCGCTCCGTCTCCGACAGCTTCAGCGCATCGCGGCCGTAAACCGGCGGCAGTTTGCGCGCCAGCCGCAGCTTGCGCTTGCGCTCCAGTTCGTCGGCCGTCTCATAGCAGGGATAAAGCAGGCCCCGCGCCTTGAGCGCCTCGACGGCGGCATCATAGCTGGCAAATCGCTTCGACTGATGCTCCACCCGGTCCGGCATGATACCGAGCCATTCGAGATCGGCGGCGATCGCCTCGGCATACTCCGCCTTCGAACGCTGCCGGTCGGTATCGTCGAACCGAAGGATGAATTCGCCGCCCTGCTTCTTGGCAAAAAGCCAGTTGTAGAGCGCCGTGCGCGCGTTGCCGATATGGATCAGCCCGGTCGGCGAAGGCGCGAAGCGGACGGTGACGGGAATGCGTTCGAAGGTCTTCATGGCAAGACGCGTTAGTCAACCTGAAAGGACGATGCAAGGCGTATCACGTCAAATGCGCCCCGACACCACCCCCCGCGTCGATGACGTTGCGTGATCTGATCGTTCCTGCGACATGGACCATCAGTCCGGAAACGGCGAAGCAATAGACCCCCATCGCCCCGATCTGCGCAGGGTAGCTGACGCCGAAATCGATGAGGAAGCCGGTCAGTCCCGGCCCTAGCGATGTCGCGAAGACCAGGATCGCCACGATCACCGAGCGCACCGCGCCCAGATGTCTGGTGCCGTAGATTTCCGGCCAGAGCGCGCCCATCAGCGTGGAGGAAAAGCCGTAGGACACGCCCATGAAAACCATGAAGGCGAGCGCCGTCCATTGCGCCTCGCCGAAAGCGAGAATGAAGCAGGCAACGCCAAGCGGCAGCAGGAACACCGGAAGCATCCTCACGGCGCTGAACCGGTCGATCAGCGCACCGCTGATCAGCGAGAAGAGCACGGTCATCGATGACATGACGACGAAAAAGGCCGCGAAGAGTTGCAGTGACCAGCCGCGCAGTTCCACCAGATAGACCTGGTGGAAGAAGATCGTCGTCCCGATGAACCCCGGCGCCAGGACCCCGAGCGAAGCCAGCCAGAAGATCGGGTCGCGCAAGACCTCGCCGCGCGTCCAGTCCCGGCCGGCACTGCGGCGCTCCACGCCGTCCGTCGCGCGCGGCGCTCGTTCCACCCGCATCAGTCCGTAGATGACGGGCAGACCGACCGTCACCAGAAAAGCGGCCGAAAGCAGCCAGCTGCCGCGCCATCCGATGGCCGCGGCCACGGCGACGAACACCAGCGGCAGCGTGGCCTCACCGAACTGGTGTCCGATCACCGTTACCGACATCGCGCGCCCGCGCTGCGCCGCATACCACCGCCCGATCGCAGTCAGGGCGTTGTGGGTCATCATCCCCTGTCCGAACAGCCTCAGCGCATAAATCGTCACGAACAGGAAGAACAGGGACTGGGAAAGCGCCATGCCGACAGCTGCGACGGCCAGAAGCGGAATGTTGAAGGCGGCAACGCGCGCCACGGGAATGTAATCCACCGCCTTGCCCAGCACCGGCAGCGTCAGTGCGCTCATGAATGTCGCCATCATGTAAAGCGTGCCGAACTCGCCATGGCTGAGATCGTAGGCCGCGCGGATGTTGCCCGACGACAGCGAAATGAAGAACGTCTGGCCGAAGCTGGAAAAGAAGGTCAGCAAGAATCCGCCGGCAAGCCAGCGACTGTTTTCGGTGATGAACCTGAAGAACGACATGAAGCCCTGCGAGGAAAACGGCTTGCAAATCGAACCGAACCGCGGGTTCGGTTGCCCGGCCTGTAAGCGCTGGGCGGCTGGATGTCACAAAAAAAGCGGGGTGTCCCCCGCCTTGTCATCTACGTGCCGCTGGAACGCCCGGCGGCTGCTCCCCGGAGTGGAGCTCTCGCGCGGCAAGTTCTGCCGCAGGATGCTCCACCCGGAGATTGCGTGCCGTCGCTGCCAGTACATCCGTGGTCAGCATCCGGCACAGCAAATCGCCTGGACGTGAATCTAGGCGCCGATTGGTTAACGAACCGTTAACGCCGTGCGCCGGCCGAACGCGGCAGCAGGCCCTCGCGCTGCGCCTGCTTCTTGGCTGCCTTGCGAACCCGGCGGATCGCCTGCGCCTTTTCGCGTGCGCGGCGCTCGGAGGGCTTTTCGTAAGCCCGGCGCTGCTTCATCTCGCGGAAAAGACCTTCGCGCTGCAGCTTCTTCTTCAGCGCCCGCATTGCCTGTTCAACGTTGTTGTCGCGTACCAGTACCTGCAAAACTGCTCCTAACCCGATCGCCCTGAAATCGCGCACCGGTTTCTGCGGAAAGCCTTCAGGCGCCTCGAAAGCGCCGGCATCCCTGTTGAAAGTCCGAACCCGAGGCAACGCGCCGGATCGGCGCTCGCCAGACGAAGCAATGGGACCGATAGACCGAGACAAGCGGCCTGATCCGTGCGTTGGCGAGGCTTCGCCCGCCTGCACATTGTCCGTCATGGGTAGATGATGGAAACCGCCATATGGGCAGTCGGCGCTCCCTATGGAGCACCCATGTTTGCTATCATATGGCATCGCACACCCTGAAATCAATGCCCGCGCGCCCGGCGTGGGACGAAATCGCCTCGCATTTGACCTGGCGGACGCGAAGTTGACGATTGCGCGTTGTATTTTGCCGGCGCCGCCATACATTGCGCGCCATGCATCCCGTCATAGCAATCTCCTCCCTTTCGAAACGATACGATTCCGGATTCGAGGCCCTGAAAGGCGTCGATCTGGAGATCGACCGTGGCGAAATCTTCGCACTCCTCGGCCCCAACGGGGCCGGCAAGACGACGCTGATCTCGATCATCTGCGGCATCGTCAATCCGACGGGCGGCAGCGTCAGCGTCGACGGCCACGATATTCTTGCTGATTATCGCGCCGCACGCTCCCTGATCGGTCTTGTCCCGCAGGAGCTGACGACCGATCAGTTCGAATCGGTCTTCGACACCGTCTCCTTTTCGCGCGGCCTTTTCGGCAAGAAGCCCGATCCCGCCTATATCGAGAAGGTCCTCACCGACCTTTCCCTTATCGACAAGCGGGACAACAAGCTGCGAGAACTCTCCGGCGGCATGAAGCGGCGCGTTCTCATCGCCAAGGCGCTGTCGCACGAGCCCAAGATCCTTTTCCTCGACGAGCCGACGGCCGGCGTCGACGTCTCGCTCAGAAAGG
This sequence comes from Neopararhizobium haloflavum, assembly GCF_002750855.1. Lineage (GTDB taxonomy): Bacteria > Pseudomonadota > Alphaproteobacteria > Rhizobiales > Rhizobiaceae > Georhizobium > Georhizobium haloflavum. Next base: position 187,577 of record NZ_NWUC01000005.1, read on the forward strand.
ACATGTGGGAAGTCATCCGCAAGCTGCGCGAATCGGGCGTCACCATCATCCTCACGACCCACTACATCGAGGAAGCCGAAGAGATGGCCGATCGCATCGGCATCATATCCGGTGGCCGTCTGCTCCTCGTCGAGCGCAAGGCAGATCTCATGCGCAAGCTTGGCATCAAGCAACTGCGCCTGGAGCTGCGCGAGCCTCTATCCGCGCTGCCTGCGGAACTGCAGGGCTACGACCTGACGATCGAGGACGACGGCAAGACCCTTCTCTACACCTTCGACCGCGAAGGCGAGCGCACGCGCATCACCTCGCTTCTGGCAGACCTCCAGAGCGCGGGCATCCGCGTGCGCGATCTCGACACCAAGCAAAGCACGCTCGAAGACATCTTCGTCAGTCTCGTGAAGGAGCAGGCGTGAATTTCCAGGCCGTAAAGTCCATCTATGCCTTCGAGATGAATCGCTGGAGGCGCACCGTGCTTCAGTCGATCGTCTCGCCGGTCATCTCCACGTCGCTCTATTTCGTGGTTTTCGGCGCCGCCATCGGCTCGCGCATCGAAACGGTTGAAGGCGTCTCCTACGGCGCCTTCATCGTGCCCGGCCTGATGATGCTAACGCTTCTGCAGCAATCGGTCTCGGCCGCGTCCTTCGGAATCTATTTTCCCAAGTTCACCGGCACCATCTATGAGATCCTGTCGGCCCCGGTCTCCTTCTTCGAGATCGTTCTCGGCTATGTCGGCGCTGCCGCCACCAAATCGATCATCCTTGGCACGATCATCCTGATCACCGCCTCGCTCTTCGTGGATCTCAGGATCGCCCACCCGTTCTGGATGGTTGCCTTCCTTCTCCTGACGGCTGTCACCTTCTCGCTGCTCGGCTTCATCATCGGCATATGGGCCGACAATTTCGAGAAGCTTCAGCTCGTCCCGCTCCTCATCATCACGCCGCTCGTCTTCCTCGGCGGCTCCTTCTATTCCGTCGACATGTTGCCCCCCTTCTGGCAGGGCGTGACGATGTTCAATCCGGTCCTCTATCTGATCTCCGGGTTCCGCTGGAGCTTCTACGAGGTCTCGGACGTGTCGATCGTCTGGTCCGTTGCCGCAATCGGCATGTTCCTGTCGCTCGCGCTCGGTATCGTCTGGTGGATCTTCAAGACCGGCTATCAGCTGAAAAGCTGAGCGGGACACCATGCGGACACCGCTCGCGCAATCGGTCTTCGGGCTGCTTCTCGTCACCGGCACGCTGCTCGGCGCCACGCCGCCACTCGGCAAGGCGGCCACAGCGGCCGGTGCGCCGCCGCTGCTCTGGGCATTCGTCATCTCGTTCGGCGCCGGCGCAATCCTCCTCGCCGGCCTTCTGGCAACCGGCCGCGGGCTCGGTCTGACGCCCCACAAGCTGCGTTTCTATCTGCTGGCGGCGATCGTTTCCTATGCCATCCCGAACGTCTTGCTGTTTTCCGCTGTGCCGCACCTTGGCGCCGGCTACAGCGGCATCATGTTCACGCTCTCGCCGGTGATCACCCTGACCATGTCGATCGCGCTCGGCGTTCAGCCACCCAATCGGCTCGGCATCATCGGCATTGCCGTCGGCTTCATCGGTGCGCTGATCGTCGCCACGACGCGTGGTGCTGCCGGCGCGCCGGCCAGCATAGGCTGGGTCGTGGTCGGGCTGATGATCCCGATCAGCCTCGCCGCCGGCAACGTCTACCGCAGTTTCGACTGGCCGGCCGACGCCGGTCCGACCGAGCTTGCAGCCGGCAGCCACCTTGCATCCGCCGCGATCGTCTTTGCCGGCCTCTTCCTGACCGGTGACATGGCATCTTTCGCGCTGCTTCCGACGATCCCGTGGATCACGCTCGCACAGATAACGAGCGCGGCGGCGATGTTCGTCTTCTTCTTCCGCCTTCAGGAAGTCGGAGGCCCGGTCTATCTGAGCCAGATCGGGTATGTCGCCGCCGCAATCGGCCTTCTGGCCGGCATCTTCCTTCTGGGAGAACGCTACGCGGCACTGACATGGGTCGGAGCGCTTATCATTGCCGCCGGCGTCGCGCTCACCACCCGGGCCCAGCGGAACGCACAATAAAACGCCTCACGAAGAGCCGCATCGGGCTGCCTCCAAGCTTGAGGCGAATGGCAGAGCGCAGCGGCGGCTGACGCATCGGGTCTGGATATTGATGTCGCATCTGGGGCTTTTCCTCGCGCCCCCAACCCGACGAAACCCGCTTTCGATACGAAACGCGAGATAGAAAGTTTCACAGTCGTCATCACGAGAATGTGAATTTCACTATATTGATGAAAATTTAACTTTGTCAGTGCGTTAGCCACGATCCCTGAATCGGTTTGTGATCGGATATCGCCGGTCCCGGCCGAAATTCTTGCGCGTGATCTTCACGCCCGGCGCCGACTGCCGGCGCTTGTATTCGGCGATGTAGAGCAGATGTTCGATGCGGTGCACGAGCGCCTCTTCATGTCCGCGCGCGACGATCGCTTCCGTCGACATCTCGCCCTCCACGAGACATTCCAGGATATCGTCGAGCACATCGTAATCCGGCAGCGAGTCCTGGTCGGTCTGGTTCTCGCGCAGTTCGGCCGAGGGCGCCTTGTCGATGATGCTTTCGGGGATCACGACGCCCGCCGGCCCCATGGCGCCGGCGGGCCGATTGGCGTTGCGCCAGCGTGACAAACTGTAGACTTCGCTCTTGTAGAGATCCTTGATCGGATTGAAGCCGCCGTTCATGTCGCCGTAAAGCGTCGCATAGCCGACCGACATCTCCGATTTATTGCCTGTCGTCACCACCATCGAACCGAACTTGTTGGAGATCGCCATCAGGATCGTCCCGCGGGTGCGGCTTTGCAGGTTCTCCTCCGTCACCCCCTCCTCGGTGCCTTCGAACATCTGGTCGAGTGCGGCAAGGAAGCCCTCCACCGGCTCGGCGATCGGCACGATGTCGTAACGGCATGCGAGCGCTCTTGCGCACGCCTCCGCGTCGCTGAGCGATGTCTTGGCGGTATAGCGATAGGGCATCATCACCGTGCGCACCCTTTCCGCACCGAGCGCGTCGACCGCAAGCGCCGCACAGATCGCCGAATCGATGCCGCCGGAAAGGCCAAGCACCACCTGCTTGAAACCGTTCTTGTTGACGTAGTCCCTGAGGCCCAGCATGCAGGCGCGGTAGTCGGCCTCCTGGGGCTGCGGCAGCGCCTCGATAGGGCCGGACCGGCAGACCCACCCTTCGACGCTGCGCTCCCAGCGCGTCAGCACCACCGTCTCGTCGAATTGTCCGAGCTGGAAGGCAAGTGTCTTGTCGGGGTTGATCGCGAACGAGCCGCCGTCGAACACCAGTTCGTCCTGGCCGCCCACCTGGTTGGCATAGACCAGCGCCAGCCCGCTTTCGATCACCTGCCTGATCGCCACCTGCTGGCGGACGTCCATCTTGCCGCGATAATAGGGCGAGCCGTTCGGCACGATCAGCAGCTCCGCGCCGCTCTCGGCCAGCGTCTCGCAGACATCGAGGTCGCCCCAGATGTCCTCGCAGACCGGCAGGCCGATCCGCACGCCGCGAAAGTCGACCGGCCCTGGCATCGCGCCGGGCTGGAACACGCGCTTTTCGTCGAACTCGCCGTAATTGGGAAGGTCCACCTTGTCGCGCGTCGCCGCGACCCGGCCACCGTCGAGCAGCGCCACCGCGTTGTAGCGGCCATGGGCGTCAAAGCGCGGATAGCCGATCACCACGCCCGGCCCGCCGTCCCCCGTATCGTCCGCAAGCGCCTCGAGCGCGCGCGCCGATGCCGCGAGGAACGCCGGCTTCAGCACCAGGTCTTCGGGCGGATAACCGGACAGGAAGAGTTCGGTGAAAACCACGAGGTCGGCGCCCTGCTCCGCAGCCTCGCGTCGCGCCCGTCGTGCCTTTTCCAGATTGCCGGCGATGTCGCCGACGGTCGGATTGAGCTGCGCGATGGCGATGGAAAGCGTATCGGTGGATGCGGTCATTGCGAAAACTCATGCCTTGTCGTCCGGTCCGCCTGCTCTAGCCCGGTTCATGCCCGGACGGAAGCCGCCGACCGGAATGGTCGTTGCTTGAAGTGAAAAGCTTTACGCTGAATTTACCCCGGCTGCGCAATGTGGGCTCACAAGCACAACCGAGACCATCGATGTTCCTGCGCCTCCAACTCAATCGCGCCCCTCCGACGGGCGCGGCAAAAAATGCCTTTCGCATCATCGCGCTGACGGTGTGTCTTGCCATCCTCTATATCCTCGGCACCCGCGCCAGCATTCTCTTCGCCGATCTCGTGGCCGACGGCTCGATCCGCAAGAACTGGGTCCCGTTCTGGCTGCCGTCAGGCCTCGCGCTGGCCGCTGTGATGCGCTTCGGGCCGGCCGCCCTGCCGGGTATCTTCATCGGTTCGTGTCTTGCCAATCTCTCGCTCAAGGCGCCGTTTGCGATCGCTGTCTGGCTCGCCGCCGTCAATGCGTCCCAGCCGTTGCTGATCGTCGCGCTCTTGCGGCGCTGGTCCGTCCCGGAAAGCCCGTTTCTCACCGGCCGCGGCGTCGCCTGCTTCGTCGCCGCGACGTTCATCGGCTGCTGCCTCTACGGCGCCGTCCTCGGACCGGTCGGCTTTGCAATGGCCGGCTGGATGAAGCTCGGCGCCTTCCCGGTGGAGTGGATGCGCTGGGCTCTCGGCGACATCACCGCGATCTTGATCCTCACCCCGATCATCCTCATCGCGCTTCACCCGTGGGCTCAGCCGCGCGGCGACATGATCATGACCGAAACCTTCGCCGTCATGCTGATTGGCGCGGGCCTGGTCGCCGTCGTGTTCAGCGACATGCTCGTTGGCGGCCCGCTGCATCACCTCTCGCTGGAATTCTTGCTGTTTCCACTGATCATCTGGGCGGCGCTGCGCGGCACGCTGCTCACCACCACCTCCCTCGTCTTCGTCATGTCCGTCGCCATTGCCGTGTGCACCGCCTTCGGCCATGGGCCGATCAGCAACGCGGCACCCTCGCGTGAGGCGCTGATCATGCTGCAGGCGTTGATAGCCGTCCTCGCCGTCACCGGCCTTCTGCTCACTGCCACCAGCGGCGAGCGCCGCTTCAGCCAGGCGCGGCTCAAGGAAACGCTGGAGGGTCTTGATCACCTCGTTCGCGCCCGCACCGCCGCGCTCGACAATGCCAATCGCCGCCTCGCCATGGAAGCGGCACAGCACGCGCAGATTTCCCGCATCAATGAAGGCCGCAGCCGTCTGCTCCAGAAGCTGACCACAGGCGAGCGGCTGGAATCCCTGCTGTCGACGCTGGAGCGGGAAATCGAACGAACGGCCCCCGACTGGAAGGTCCGCATCGATGTCGGCGCGACGTCGAAGCGGTACCGTCACGTCGCCGCCGCCGGCGTCGAGCGGCATGATATCAAAGGCGCCGAGGGTCGTGTCCTGGCGTTGATGTTCATCGAACGTCCGATCGGACGGGCGCTCAGCGAGCAGCAGGTCGGCCTCATCGAGGAAAGCGCCGATCTCGTCCGCCTCATCGTCGAATTCAAGGCCAATGAGCATCGGTTGCAGCGCCTTGCGCGCTACGACACGCTGACGGGTGCGCTCAATCGCGGCGCGTTCTCGGCCGAACTGTCCACCCTGATGCAGGAGATCGACGGTCCGGCCGGCACGCTCAGCCTCCTCTATGTCGACCTCGACGGCTTCAAGGCGGTCAACGACACGTGCGGCCATGCGTTGGGAGACACCATCCTGAAGGAAGTCGTCGAGCGGTTTCAGGTTTTGGCCGGCCCGCGCGCGGTCATCGGCAGGCTCGGGGGCGACGAGTTCGTCATCGCCCTCCCACGCATTTGCGACCGCGAGCTTGTCTCGCTGATGGCCGGGCGGCTCGTCGATTGCTGCGCAAGCCTTTCGACGGGCGATGCCGCGCCGCCCATCACCGCCAGCATCGGCATCGGTCGCTACCCGGTCAACGGGACGACTGCGACGGATCTGCTGATCGCGGCCGATACCGCCATGTACAGCGCCAAGCGCGCCGGCGGCAGCCGCTACGTCTTCTCAGACGCGCAGATCGATCCGCGGGAATGCCGAGCCGCCGGCTGATCCTTGCGAGCGGCGCCCGCGCCCTGCCGTCAATAGAGCCCCAGCCGATCCTCACCCCTGTCGATCATAAGCGGGATGATGAGGTCTTCCTCGTCCTCAAGGTGCCGCAGCAGGCCCGCAAGGAGCCGTTCGGCCTGCTGCCCGTAATCCTCGCTCGCCCGCTTCAGTTGATCCCCGCCTGCCCGCAATCCCTCAAGGAAGCCACGCGCAGCGTGCGCATTGGCTTTCAGCAGATCGTGAATCAGATGATGGTCGGAATCGAGGATGTCGAAGCCGCGCTTGAGGCGTGGATCGGCCGCCGCGAAGGCAGGAAAGTAATGCTGGTCCTCGATCTGATGGTGCCCTTCGAGCTGCGACAGGAAGAAATTTAGTCGCGGCACGAACCAGCCGGCAAAGGCATCCGGCGCCATCCGCCCTTCTTTCAGGTCGTTCGTCGTCGTCACCAGCGCCCGGCCGAGTTCGCGGAACATGTCGTGCCGCTGCAGCCAGAACGAACCGGTCTGCCCGATCGTGTGATCGCGATGCCATCCCTCACGCGGATATTTGGCGAGAAGCACCCTGAGGTCGTCCGGCAGGCCGGAGCGGGCATAAAGCGTTTCGTCGGACATGGGATGCTCGGTTCGTCAGTTGAAGAAGCGAAGATATAGCGCGGCGAGCCAGACGGACCCGGACAACATCACCGAGAAGAGGACGGCAGCCGATCCGCAGTCCTTGGCGATCTTGATCTCTTCCATGTAGTTGCGCGAAAGCCCGTTGCAAACCGCCTCCACGGCCGTGTTGAGCAGTTCCACGATCATCATGAAGACGACGACCCCGATCAGCACCAGAAACATGACGAGGCTGTCGCTGATCAGCGCGGCAAGCGGCACCGCGATGGCGAAGAGGATCAGTTCCTGCTTGAACGAGGCCTCGTGGCCGGCCGCATAATAGATGCCGGCGCACGAGTGCCGGAATGCGTGATAGATGCGCTGCATGCCTTCCCCCGCGTCGACGGCCCTGTCTAACGAGGTAGCGGCTCCGCGCTGAACACGCAATTACCGCAATGGGCGACGTCATGCCCACCCTGCGCGCCGCAGTCAGTGAAACGCATAGGCATCCATCGCCAGCGCCCCGAATTCGTTGCTCGCGTGGATCGCGTCGGCTCGCCAGCCAGCGTTTCGGTTTGCCGCGCCGATCGCGACGAAGAGCGGCATCAGATGCTCGGGCGTCGGGTGGTTGCGCGCCGCGTGCGGCGCCTGCTCCAGCCAGCCGGTGAGCGCCTGTTCGTCGCCCGCCCGGATGCGATCATCCATCCACGCGGCAAATTCCGCCACCCAGTCCGGCACGGGCGCATCACGCCGGCCGGCACGCAGCGCCTTGAACGCTTCGCCGAGATTGTGCGTGAACGAGCCGGACCCGATGATCAGCACATCCTCCCCCCGCAGGTCGGCCAGTGCCCGCCCGAGGCTCATGTGGTAGGCGGCATCGCGGCCCGGATCGACCGAGACCTGCACGACCGGAATGTCGGCTTCGGGATAGATCAATGACAGCGGCACCCAGGTGCCGTGGTCGAAGCCGCGATCGCCGATGGTCCGCGCCTTGAACCCCTGCTCTGTCAGCCGTCTGGCGATGTCTGCGGCCAGCCCCGGCAAGCCGGGTGCCCCATAGCGTATCTCGTAGAGCTTGCGGTCGAAGCCGCCGAAGTCGTGGATCGTCTCGGGCATCGCATCGGCCGTGACGGCGACACCGCCCTCGACCTCGAAATGCGCGCTCACGACGATGATCGCGCGCGGCCGCGCAATGGTCGCGGCAAACCCCTTCAGGAACGTCGCAGCGGCCGTATCTGCGATCGCCGTGTCCGGCGAACCATGGGAAATGAAGATTGTCGGCAACGCATCCATGTCGTGCACTCCTTTGCCTCGAAATCTAGGCGAAGAAGCATGTTCACAAAAGATGGGATAAGCGCCACGCAGCGTTCGCAATTTGAAGACGATCAGCCATTCCCGACCGATTGAGCCACGCCGTCGGCGATATCGTAATAGTCGCCCTTCTCACCGCAGAAGATGTGGCGCGCAATCGTCATTTCCGTTTTGCCGTCTAGGCTCCCGGCAAGAATCGAGGTCGTCGTGCTTGCCTGCCGCTTCCAGAAGAGCGCCGAGCCGCAGTGGCGGCAGAACCCGCGTTGCGCGACGTTTGATGCCGCATACCAGGTGATATGCTTTTCACCGGTCACAACGAGGTCGCTGTCCGCCGCGGCCGTCGCCGCGAAGAAATGGCCGCTCTGTTTGCGGCATTCGATGCAGTGGCAGGCGATGATCGCGCGCAGCGGCCCGCTGACGGTGTAGCGCACCCGTCCGCAGGAGCATGATCCGGTCCTGATCCCATCGCTCGCCATAAGGCCGATGGTGGCCCCAACAGGCCGGAAAGACTTGCTCGAATGCGACCTCCAGCGGTCAGTCGCGGCCACTTACCCCGGCTTGGGAGAATGTCGCCATGCCCGAGTGACATTGGGCCGCCGCCTTGACGATCCCGGCGGCCAGAGCCGCGCCCGTTCCCTCGCCAAGCCGCATTCCAAGGGCGAGCAGAGGCGTCTTGCCGAGCTTCTCGATCGCCTTCATGTGTCCCGGCTCGGCCGATACATGGCCGATCAGGCAATGGTCGAGCGCCTTGGGATTGGCCTTGTGCAGAACCGCCGCCGCGGCTGTCGCGACATAGCCATCGATGATGACGGGGATCCGCTCGACCCGCGCGGCGAGGATCGCGCCGGCCATTGCCGCCAGTTCGCGCCCGCCAAGCCGACGCAGCACTTCTAGGGGATCGCCGAGATGCGCCTGGTGAAGCGTCACCGCGCGCTCCACTGCAGCGACTTTGCGGGCCAGCGTCTCGCCTTCGGCGCCGGTTCCCGGCCCCACCCATTCCGCAGCCGTCCCGCCATGAAGGCCATGCATCACGGCCGCTGCCACCGTCGTGTTGCCGATTCCCATTTCGCCGATGCAGATCAGGTCGGATCCGCCGGCGACCGCCTCCATGCCGAAGGCCATCGTCGCTGCGCAGCCGCGCTCGTCGAGCGCCGCTTCCCTGGTGATATTGCCTGTCGGCATGTCGAGCGCCAGGTCGAAGACCTTGAGGCCGAGGTCGTGCGCGATGCAGATCTGGTTGATCGCTGCCCCGCCTGCGGCGAAATTCGAAACCATCTGCGCCGTCACCGCGGCCGGAAAAGGCGAGACACCTTCTTCCGTGACGCCGTGGTTACCGGCGAAGACAGCGACCAGCGGGCGGTTGACGGCCGGCGGACGCCCCGTCCAGGCTGCCAGCCACTCGGCAATCTCCTCCAGCCTGCCAAGCGAGCCTTGCGGCTTGGTCAGATCCTTGTCTCGCGCCCTGACGGCTTCCACCGCCGCCATGTCCGGTCCCGGCAGCGTATCGATCAGCGTGCGAAAATCGTCGAAGGGCATTCCGGTTGTGGCGGCCATGGCACTTTCCTGTCGAGGGAGGTTCGGAGAAGCGGACCCACCTCTGGTAAAAGCTTCGTCGCTCCGCCACAACAGCGAATACGGCGCCTCGGTCCTCCCGCACGCCGGAAATCCCGCTGAACCGGAGATGTCACCGCATGCGCGCCTTCATCACCGACATCGCGCGCGCCGTCGCCTTTTTGAGCAGGCTGCCGGTACCGGCCGGCTTCTTTGTCGGTGACGACGGCAGGCTGACGAGGGTCGTTCGCGCCTTTTCTCTGGCCGGCCTCATCATCGCACTTCCCCAGGCGCTCGCAGCCGCGGCGCTCATGGTCATCGCGGCGCCTGATCTGGTATCGGCGGTGCTTGTTCTTTTCGTACTGGTCCTGACAACGGGCTCGTTGCACGAGGACGGTCTGGCCGACACCGCCGATGGACTGGGCGCGGGCGGCGACCGCGAGCGCGCGCTCGCGGTCATGAAGGACAGCCGCACCGGCGTATACGGCGTTGTCGCGCTCGTCTTGACGCTGGCGCTACGCGCCGCCGCGCTGGCGGCCCTATTCGCGATACTGCCGCCGACGGCGCTCGTTCTCGTGCTTTTCGCCGCCGCCTGCCTCAGCCGCGCGGCGATGGTCTGGCATTGGCACATGCTGCCATCGGCGCGCACCACCGGCGTGGCAGCAGCCGCCGGCCGGCCCGACCCCGGCGCCGCCCGGCTCGCCCTTGCATCAGGCATCGTGATCGCCGGCTCTCTCATTGTCCTTGCCATGGGCCCGGTCGCATCGCTTGTTCTGCTCGCGGCCGCTGCATTGGCGCTCTTCAGTTTCACCAGCCGCACGCGTCGTCGTCTTGGCGGCCATACCGGCGACACGATCGGCGCCTGCCAGCAGATCGTCGAAACAGCCTGCCTCGTGTGTCTCGCCCTTTTGGTCTGAGATGAACGGTTGCGTGCTGCGCCTGCCCGACCCTATATCGATGGAGCCGACCGGCATGGTGCCGGCCGGCGATTGAGAAAGAGGCAAACCGGCGCCCCCCGTGTCCATCGAAAGCCCCTGCATCCTCGTCTGCGCGATCGACATGAAGACCGGATATTGCTTCGGCTGCGGGCGTACCAGCGCCGAAATCGCCGGTTGGATCGGCTATTCGCCGGAACTGCGCCGCGCCGTCATGGCCGAACTGCCGGCCAGGCTCGCCAAGCTCGAACGCAAGCCCAGGCGCGAGACGAAACGCGCTCGCATCGCCCGCGAACGCGGAGAGATTTGAGAATGCGGCGCGGCAATTTCCTCTTCTATGCCGTGATGGGCATTCTTGCCGCCGGGCTCGCCATTCTGTTCTTCAACCACGGTGCCGGCACGAGTTTTGGCCTCGCCAACGACGAATTCGCCCGCCTCGTGATGCTGGTCGCGCTCGTCGGCGCCGGCGTGGTGCGGCGCGGCAATCTCGGCGAGGCGGCGCGCAACGCGCTGATCTGGCTGGTCATCATCCTGGCTCTCGCCACGCTCTATCTCTACCGCTATGACCTGCAGGCCGTCGGCACGCGGCTTTCCGCCGGCCTCATGCCGGGAAGCGCCGTCACCCGGCAGACCGCCGAGGGTGAAACCGAGGTGATCGTGCGCAAGGGCCTTGGCGGTCATTTTCAGATCGAGGCGGAGATTGATGGCACACCAGTGGATTTTCTCGTCGACACCGGCGCGACGACGATCGCGTTGACCTATCGCGACGCTGAGCGACTTGGCCTCGATCCGCAGACCCTTGCCTTCAGCCGCACCGTCATGACCGCCAACGGGCCGGCCCGCGCCGCGCCGGTCCGCCTGCGCCAGATCACGATCGGCCCCATCGTGCGCCATGACGTGCGCGCGACCGTCTCCGCGGAAGGCGCGCTCGGCCAGAGCCTTCTCGGCATGAATTTCCTCGGCGACCTCTCCTCCTTCAGCATGCAGCGCGACGAACTGGTGCTCACAGACTGAGGAAAAACCGCGCGGCCACCAGGAACAGGAAGATACCGAGCAGCACCTCCAGCTGGCGCCGGCTCAGCCGATGCGCCAGATTGGCGCCCACCGGAGCCATCAGCATCGATCCCGGAATCATCATCGCCGCTGTGATCCAGTTGACGTAACCCGTGGAAAACGGCGGCAGGCCCGCCTCGCCCCATCCCGCGATGATGTAGCCGATCATGCCGGGAATCGCGATCAGGACGCCCACCCCGGCTGATGTCGCAACGGCCTGATGCACCGGGCGGTTGAAGCTGGTCATGAAAGTGTTGTTCAAGACACCGCCGCCGACCCCCATCAGACCCGACAGAAGTCCGATCGCCACCCCCACCAGCCATGTATAGGGATTGCGCGGCAGGTCGTTGCCGAGCCGCCAGCTCTTGCGGTTGAGCACCATCCGCACGCCGATCACGACCGCGATTGCGGCGAAGATTCCCCTCAGCGCCTCGCTCGACGCATAGGCCGCGACCCCCGAGGCGAGCACGGCTCCGAGCGGCACCGCGATCGCCCAGTTCCTCAGCAGCGCATCGTCGACCGCTCCGCGCTTGCGGTGCGACAACATCGAGCGCACCGAGGTCGGCACGATGATCGCGAGCGACGTGCCGACGGCCACATGCATGCGCACCGCATCGTCGATACCGACCAGGCCGAAGACCTGGTAGAAGACGGGAACGAGGATGGCGCCGCCGCCGATGCCGAACAGCCCGGCGAGCACGCCGGCGACGGCGCCCGCGCCGGCAAGCGCGATGGCGAAGAATATCAGATCCTCAAAGGGCGGCATGGGTCCATCGCGGCTTGCGGCTGAAAGGCGGGAGGCCCGCCCCTTCTAGCGTGCGTCATGCGCCCCGGCAATTGCGCGGTGCCGATGGGTCCCATGCGCTGGCGGAATGTTCGCGTCGGCAAAAAACTTTGAACCGGTGAGGAACACTCGCATATCCGGCTAGTTCCGACACTGCCAGGTAGCGGTCACGGGAGCCCGGCAAGGACTGCGATGCAGTCCCGTGACGCGTCATGCGCCTTCAGGCGCCCGCCAATTGTCCCGCACCTGGCCGTTGAACGACAACAGCCAGCAAGAGGAGACGAATGATGGCTGAGATGCGCGATCTTTATCCCACCCGAAAAGGCACGACCCCTGACATCCGAAGCCGTCAGGATCCGGTCGTTTATTCGGAATGGAGCGAAGACGCACCGCTCACCAGGGGCGAGTACGAATCATATCGCGACAACGGTTTTCTGTTCATGCCCGGCCTGTTCAAGGCGGAAGAGCTCAAGAGCCTCCTTGATGAGTCTGCGCGGCTGAGAACCGACACATCCCGCCTTGAGCCCGAAACCCTCGTCAGCGAGCCGGATTCGGGCGACGTGCGCTCGATCTTCGCCCTGCATCGCCAGTCCGACGTCATGCAGAGCCTGGCCGCCGACGAGCGTCTGGCCGGCATCGCGGAGTTTCTTCTCGGCGAGGCGGTTTACATTCACCAGTCGCGGCTGAACTACAAACCCGGCTTTAGGGGCAAGGAATTCTATTGGCACTCCGATTTCGAGACCTGGCACGCCGAGGACGGCATGCCGCGCATGCGTGCCCTGTCCATGTCCTTGCTGTTGACCGACAACGAGCCGCACAACGGACCGTTGATGCTCGTGCCCGGCTCGCACCAGACCTTCGTCGGCACGGTTGGCGCAACGCCGGAGGACAACTACAAGTCTTCCCTCAAGGCCCAGGAAACCGGCGTACCTGACGATGAAAATCTTGCCAGGCTCTACGAGCGCCACGGCATGTCGACGCCGACAGGGCCGGCCGGCTCGCTGCTGATCTTCGACTGCAACACCCTGCACGGATCGGCATCGAACATTTCGCCGCTGCCGCGATCCAATGCGTTCTTCGTTTTCAACGCGGTTTCGAATAGACTGGTGGCGCCCTTCGCCGCGAAGGAGCCGCGCCCGGAATTTATTGGCGCGCGTCGTCACACGGATGTTGTCACGCCCACGCGCCGCAACGCCAAGCCGCTGGCGGCCTGAAAGGTCGCCCGTGGGCGATAAACACATCGGCGCGCCCATCCGGACGCGACCAGGGGTTGAACGGTGGTGCCGATCCTGCGATTGGTCATCCACCGTTCGGCAGTCCGTCCATCGGGGACGGACGCTTACGACGGGAGGATCGATCGGTCATGGATAAGAAGACGGGATCATTCAAGGTCGTCGACGACAAGGGCAAACAGCACCGGGTCGACGAGTATCACGACGTCATGGCGAGCGGCGCGCTCGGCATGCGCCATCACGTTCTGGAAGACGGCCGCAAGGTCACCAATCTCGGCGATGGCCGCTTTGCCATCGACGTCACACAGGAAGTTCTGGTTCTCGCCGACGAGCCTGAGCCGGCCTGATATCGCTATCTGAAGGATTGGCGGTCGGGACGTGCCCGGCCGCAGAAAGCGCGCTTGTCACGCGCCGTGATACGCTTCAGATCGCCTGCGCCGCCGCATCGAGCGGTTGCCTGTCCCCCGCCCAGCTCTCTCGCGCCATTGCCATGATGGCCCCGATCTCCTCGGCCGGCACGCCCGCACCCATTTCCTGGGCCGACAGATCGTCGTCGTGGAAGATGTAGAGACGCGAGGCAAACTGCCCGAACGGCAGAGACGCTTCGCCGAAACGCTCGCCGTTGCCACTGGTCGAAACCACGACGCCGTGGCCCCAGTCCTGCCCGCTGTCATTGTTCGGATTGAAGAAATAGACCCGCATGATCCCGTCATGATCGAGCGCGGCGCGGATGATCGAGATCGCGTGCCAGCCAACGAAGACGCCCCGGCTGTCCGTCACCGCGATGCCTGCCGGCTGCGGGTGGATGACCGGCTGATTGCCGTTGTAGAGCGGATGATACGACGCGTGGAACCGCGCAAGGAAAGCGGCGTGGTCCTTCATCATCCCTGTCGCGACGTCGACGGCGATGTGGAACGAGCGGCTCACCCACCATCCGTGCAACTCCGGATTGATCCAGCGATGCGGGTCCTCGCCGCGGTCGCCGCATCGGCGTCCCATCTCGGCATAGATCCTGTCGAGATGCGGCACCAGCAGCACCGAGACAGGGTCGGTATCGAGCGGCGTCAGTGAGGTCAGCCCTGCCGGCAGCTCGGCGCTGTCGAGCAGCTGCCCTTCGAAATGCATCACCATCCGGTCCGACAGCGCCACCCGCGCCACAAGATAGAACAGGTAGTCGGGATCGTTCAGCGCCCACATGGACAGCGCCCGCGCTGACTGGCAGGTTGGATTGTTGCCCTGCCCGATGCCGAGTGGCTGGCCCAGAAGGTCGATGAGGCCGGCAAGCAGGAAGGCCCGCGGCGTGCAGGCGCTGCCGAACGCGGCTGTCATCGTCGCGGCCGTATGCTCTGAGACGTTGATCGACAGCATTCGCCAGAGCGATGGCGCGATCGGCGGTGAATAAAGAATGCCCCGCTCAAGCATCAGCGCCAGGCCGAGCAGCGTCTGCCCGGTCGCCGGATGAATGGCCTCGCGGATGATGGCGATGATCAGCGGCTCGTAGCAGCGATAGCCGTCGAGTCCCGTGCTGCTCAGGCCCAGCGCGTGCGGGATGAGGTTGGTCTTGTCGGTCTCGATCAGCCACTGCACGAACGCGGCGTGGTAGTCGGAAACAAGGCCTGTGTCGTGCATCGCACGGGCAAAACCCGTCGCTTCCTTCAGATGAGCCAGGGAATCGCTGTGATCGAGCCGGCTGCGATAGCGCTCCACGCCGACATCGTCGGCCGAAAGCCGCGTCGGGCCGAACAGCGCGCTGATCAGGCGGTCGGCGCCGAGCCGCATCTCGCCGCCATGCACCGCGTCGCCTTCCAACACGACGGCGATCTGGACGATCATTCCCTTGACGTGGCCCACTTGCAGCGGCCGCTGCTCCAGTATGCGCCAGATCTCGTCGATCAGGATGCCGAGAATGTCGTCGGTGCCGATCTTGTCGAGCAGGAAGGCGAAGACGGCGTCGACCGTCTCGCCGATCTCCTGTTTACCCGCCTGTACGCGGGACGCTTCGCTCGTGGAGCCGAAAATGCGCTCCAGATTGAGCGCCAGCACCTGTGTCAGGAAGTGTTGCGCCTGGTCACCCGGCAGGCCGGACACCGAATGCGCGCCCTTTGCCACGGCCAGGAACCGCAAGAGGCTCAGACATTCCAGGATGATCGTCGCGCGTTCGCCGTAGCGCAGCGTGTTGCCGACGAGACGCGGCAGAAGTCCCGCCGGCTTGTCCCAGTCGGTGCCGCCGAAAATGCCTGCATCGTCGAGACGGCCCGCCCGCTCGTAAAGCGCGGCAACACCGCCTGGCCGCATCAACAGCCGTCGCGCCTGATCGAGCACGCGGCTGCGATAGCTGACCTTGGCGAAAGGCGCGGCCCGCTCCAGCTGTTCGAGCGCATAATCCAGGCGGGCGGCGAAAGCACTGATGTCGAAGGCGTCGCTGGATGTCATGCCTACCCCTTGCCGGCCATTGGCTCGGCACGCGGCTTTGCTGCCGCGTCCTTTCGCAAAAGCGCCAACCGGCGCGGCGATTCGCTGTCCCCGTCACCGCACAGCGTGCGCCGGCCGGCTGCCGAGGTCAAACGTAGAAGTCCAGTTCTTCCTGTCTCTTCAGGAGCTCCCGCATCTCGTGCGGGTCCTCGCCGAAGAAATAGACGAGACCCCAATGTGTTCCAAAAGCGGTGCGCTTCGTGACCTTCTGCTCCATCGGCGGAGCCAGTTCGTGGAACTCGAAATAGGGATGGTCCTCGGTCTCCTCCGGTATGTCGAGGTCGCTGACGACGCGGCGGCGCGGATAGACGCCGAAGCATCCGGCGTGCCCCGATGCCCCTTTCACCGGCTCGGGGAAGAAGGCGTCCATTTCTTCCTGCGTCGTCTTGGGGTCGAAAGCCAGAACCAGCGCCTGATAGGCGTTGAACCCATAGGCCCGCTCCATCAGTTCGAACGCGTTGAACCCCGGCGGGCGGTAGGCCACCTCGCCGAAATAGAGCGTGCCGTCATTGGTGACGAAGTATTCCGGATGGATGAAGCCGAAGTCGATATCGAACACGTCGATCAGCTTTTCGATCTGTTCGGTGATGCGCCCGCGCCATTTCTCGAGCTCCGGCGTCGCCGGCACGAACACCGAATAGCCGAGCGTCACATACTCCGAAATGTTCAGGAACTGGATTTTCCGGTCCTTGATCCAGGCCTCGACCGCGAATTCCCAGCCGTCTAGGTGGGATTCCAGCAGCGCCGGGAATTCGTCGTCGGAGATCGCGTCGACATCGTCGGCCGTGCGGATCACGCGGTGCCCGAGGCAGCCGGCCTTGTCGAACGCCTTCATGTGGATCGGGTCGTTGACGTCGCCTTCCAGCTTCAGCAGCGTCTGGTTGACGCGCTTCAGGAAACGGATGACATCGGACTTGTCCATCGCCTCTTCGAAGATCCCGACCCGGATGCCGCCAAGCTGCGCGCGCCGCTTCATCAGCGACTTGTCGCGGAAAAGCATCGACTGGCCGAGGAGCCGCGGATTGTTGAGCAGCACGGAATTGATCGCGCCGGCCCATTCCACCGTCTCCTCGAAGAGCGGGATGGCGACGTCGACGCCCATGTCCTTCAGCGTCTGCGCGATCTCATGCGACCGGTCGTTCAGCCGCTCGAAATTCCAGCTGATGAACGGAATGTCGTGTTCCTTGGCATAGGACTCGGCCCATTCCGGCGCCACGATGACATAGCGGCGGTCGAACCGCGCCATCGCATCGATCGCTCTCAGGCTCCAGCCCAGTACGGCGACATATCCTTTGTCGGGGTTCTTCTCGGCCATCTAAACTCCTCTAACAAATAAAATTCGGGCCCACGACGGAGCCCGCTCGTATTCTCATTCGAACTTTATGCTGTTGCTCGAATATTAGCGCACGCCATCAGGATTTTCAACATGTGACGCTGGGAATCGTTTTGTGATGAGTCTGCGGAAAAGCAGCGCAACAGATCGATTATAATTCAACCGATGGCGCATTATTCTTTCATGACGTTGCGATTCACTACGATGCACAATCTGTGGTTGATCGCAGATGCACTATCGAAAAATCCGCGTTGTCGGCCTCATCGCTGTCGGCTACGGATTTTTCCTTTCGTCCTTGGAACAACCCGCGAGGCCAAGCCAATGCTCTACGCCATCCTTTGCTACGACCACGAAGCGGTCACCGGCGCATGGTCGCAGGAAGAAGAAGACGCCGTGATGGGCCGTCTCATGACGGTTCAGAAGGGTCTTGAGGCAGAAGGCCGTCTCGGGCCGGTCGCACGGCTCATGCCGACGACGTCCGCCACCACCTTGCGCAAGTCGGCCGAAGAGCCGCTCGTCATCGATGGGCCGTTCGCCGAGACGAAGGAGCAGTTCCTCGGCTTCTACGTCGTCGAATGCGAGAATCTCGACGCCGCCCTCGACGTCGCGCGTGACCTTGCCAAGGCCAATCCGGGCAACGGCGCCTATGAGATCAGGCCCGTCATGCTCTATCGACCCAATGAAACGAAAGCCGAAACGAGATGACCGCTGACCCCGCCTGGATCGAGAAATCGCTGACCGCCGCACGCCCGCGGGCGGTTGCCGCGCTGCTTCGCTATTTCCGCGATCTCGACCGGGCGGAGGAAGCCTTCCAGGAAGCCTCGCTCAAGGCGCTGTCCGCCTGGCCGAAAAACGGTCCGCCGCGCGATCCGACTGCCTGGCTCATCTTCGTCGGGCGCAACGCCGGCATCGACGCCGTCCGCAAAGTGGCACGCCACACCGAGTTGCCGGACGAGGATGCGATTTCAGATCTGTCCGACGCCGAAGCCGACATGGCCGACCGGCTCGACGACGGACACTACCGCGACGATATCCTGCGTCTCCTCTTCGTGTGCTGCCATCCTGATCTGCCGGCAACGCAGCAGATCGCGCTGGCGTTGCGGATCGTCTCCGGCCTCAGCGTTGCCCGGATCGCCCGAGCGTTTCTCGTCAGCGACAGCGCAATGGAGCAGCGCATCACCCGTGCCAAGGCAAAGATTGGGCGTGCCGGTGTCGCTTTCGAGACCCCCGACGCGGATGCGCGCGCCGCGCGGCTCGGCGCCGTCGGCGCCATGATCTATCTCGTCTTCAACGAAGGCTATTCCGCCCGCGCCAGCGACCTTGCAGGCGGCGGCAAGGACGAGGACGCCCGCCGGTCCGCGGCGCTCTTCGCCGAGGAGGCGATCCGTCTGGCGCGGCTCCTCACCGGCCTTTTCCCCTCCGAGCCTGAGGTCATGGGCCTGCTGTCGCTTCTGCTGCTCCAGCATGCGCGCAGCCGCGCCCGCTTCGACGCAAAGGGCGAGATCGTTCTTCTCGAGGATCAGGACCGGGGGCTTTGGGACCGGACCATGATCGCCGAAGGCCTCGCCATGATCGACAAGGCGATCCGCCACCGCGCCCCCGGCCCCTATCAGATCCAGGCTGCCATCGCCGCGCTTCACGCCCGTGCGCAGCGTCCCGAATTGACCGACTGGGCGGGGATAGACCAGCTTTACGCGACGCTTGAACGCATTCAGCCCTCGCCCGTCGTCAGCCTCAGCCGGGCGGTCGCCACCCACAAGCTGCACGGTGCGCAAGCGGCCCTCGCCGCGATCGCGCCTCTCGCCGACCGGTTGGCGGGCTACTTCTATTTCCACGGTCTTCGCGGCGGCCTTCTGCGTGAACTCGGCCGCATCGACGAGGCCCGCGAAGCCTTCGACCGCGCCATCGCGCTCGCCACCACCACCGCCGAGGCCTCGCACATCCGCCAGCATCTCGACGGACTTTGCGCCGCGCCTCAGGCGCCGAAGACGCGGTAGCGCTCGAACATCTGGTGCAGCGTCTTCTGGCTGTGGATCTCCATCTTGGCCATCGCCGACTTCAGTTGCTGCTGCGCCGTTCCGGGCCGGATGCCGCGCGCCGCCGCATGGTCCGACAGCGAGACGTCGCCAAGCACGGCCGCCACCGCAAGCGATTCCGCGCGCGAAACGCCGAAGAGACCGCAGAACGCAATCACCTCTGCCTCGTCGGGGCTTTGCGCTCGGTTCAGTTCGCTGACCGTCACGATGAGATGCCGCGCAGGCGCTTGATGTCCGCCGGGAAACTGCGGCTCGTGCCGTTCCGCCCGCAGCACATACCGTCCGGCCGTATCGGGATCGCGCAGCAGCATCGGCCCGCCGGTCTCACCGCGCACCGCGCAAGCGATGAAACGTTCAAGGCGCGCCCGCTCGCCCCGGTTCGCGACCGCCAGCTGATCGTTGTGCAGCAGGAAGAAGCCCTGCCCCAGCAATCGGCGCGCCTCGGCGTTGGCATCGATGACGCGCGCGCCGCGCATCAGGAACAGCGCCGTGTTGAGCCGCTCCAGCGCGCCCATCGCCAGGTCGCGTCCAAGACTGATTTCGTGCCGCGACCTGGTGATCGCGAACGCCCGCAGCACATGGCGCGACAGCGCCGCCAGCAGCGCCGTCTGTCCGGGATCGAAATCCTCCTCGGCCCGGCGCGTCGATATTCCGAAAAACCCGATGCAGCCGGGCAGGCTTATGTTCGCCCCGCCGATCCGGTGGACCTCAAAGCGCGGCAACAGATCCTGGTGGATCGGGCTGACCTTCGCCTCCTCGGGGCTGACATAGGCCCGCTCGTCGGTGAACGCGCCGAGCGGCCGGGCCATGACGCGCGGCACGCGGAAGTCCATCGGCGAGAAATCGTTCAGATAGATCGGCGCGAAATCCGGGTCGCCGGAGAAAAGATTGACATAAGCCGCGCTGCCGTCCTGCGCCGCGAGCATCATGTGCACCGTTCCGCCCTTGACCAGGTCCGACAAGGCCACCGCGGCGTCCGGCCAGCCTTCCGGCGCGGCCGCAGCCTCGTAGATCTGATGGATGATCCTGTCTGTCGCGTCCAAAGGTGCCCCAACCCCCGATCCGATCGGGGCAGTTTAGCGGGAAAAATCGCGACCTGAACAAAAAAATCCGAAAGCTGTCGGATATCACTGCCAACGCCCGTCCTATGGCCGACAAGCACGATATGGGAGTTTGACCGATGACCGAGACCGCCGCACGCCCCGCCAGCCACGAGCTGACCCTGACCCGCCTGATCGACGCGCCCCGCGCCAGCCTCTATCGCTGCTGGACCGAGCCGGCGCTGATCCGCCAGTGGTTCGTCCCCGCGCCCTGGACCATCGCCCACGTCGAGACCGATCTTCGCCCCGGCGGACGCAGCTTCATCGTCATGGCCGATCCCGACGGCAACGAGCATCCCAATGACGGCGTCTATCTCGAACTCGTGCCAAACGAGAAGATCGTCTTCACCGACGCTTTCACCGCCGGCTGGGTGCCCACCGAAAAGCCGTTCTTCACCGGCATCGTCACCTTCGAGGAGGAGGACGGCAAGACGCGCTACACGGCAAGGGCCCGTCATTGGCGCCAGGAGGACATGGAGGCGCACGAGAAGATGGGCTTCCACGAAGGCTGGGGCGTGTGCGCCGACCAGCTCGCCGCCCTTGCCGCCCGCATCTGACGTCTTCCGCACCTGACAACCATCCGATCGCGAAAGGAAACGACCGATGAGCGACCTGCCCGAAAAGACCGACCTTCCCTATGTCGACGGCTTCATCCTCGCCGTCCCCACCGACAAGCTCGACGCCTACAAGGACATGGCCCGCCGCGCCGGCGACATCTGGATGGAGCATGGCGCCCTTTCCTATGTCGAATGCGTCGGCGACGACGTGCCCTATGGCGAGCGCACCTCCTTCCCGCGCTCCGTCGAGGCGAGCGACGACGAGACGGTGATCTTCGCCTGGATCACCTACACCTCACGCCAGAGCCGCGACGAGATCATGAAGAAGATCTTCGAGGACCCGCGCATGCAGGCTGACATGGCGTCAATGCCCTTCGACGGCAAGCGCATGATCTTCGGCGGCTTCAAGAGCTTCATGGCGCTCTGACGCGCCGCAACCCCCATTGGAGGACCTCACATGGCCGAAACCACGCAAACCGCGATGCCCGGCGTCGTGCCCTACATCATGTCGAGCGACGCCAGCGCCGCGATCGACTTCTACGCCCGCGCCTTTGATGCGCGCACCGTCGGCGACATCATGCGCATGGACGACGGCAAGCGCGTCATGCACTGCCAGCTCGAAATCAACGGCGGCGCCTTCATGCTCGGCGACGCCATGCCCGAATACGGCCATGGCTGGCAGACCCCGCAGGGCACCACGCTGACCCTCGCCGTCGCCGATCCGCGCCGCTGGTGGGACCGCGCGGTCGAGGCTGGCTGCGAGGTCACGATGCCGCTCGAAGTCGCCTTCTGGGGCGATCTCTACGGCCAGGTGAAGGACCCCTTCGGCCACGCCTGGGCGATCGTCGGCCCGCCGGACGGCAAGTGAGTGGGGCACGGCCATGCAAAAGCTCATGCCCTGCCTCTGGTTCGACGACCAGCTGGAGGAGGCGATCGCCTTTTACAGTGAGATCTTCCCCGACGCCGAAATCCTTCAAACCGTGCGCCACGACGATGGCAGGCTCTTCGTCGCCGTCTTCCGCCTCGCCGACCAGACCTTCCAGGCGCTGAACGGCGGCCCGCACTTCACCTTCAACGAGGCCGTCTCCTTCACCATCGCCTGCCGCGACCAGGCCGAGGTCGACCACTATTGGCAAAAGCTGCTGGACGGCGGCGCGCCGCGCCAGTGCGGCTGGCTGAAGGACCGCTATGGCCTCTTCTGGCAGGTCGTCCCCGAAATCCTGCCGCGCGCCATGCAGGACCCCGACCGCGAAAGGGCCGGCCGCGTCAGGGATGCGATGATGAAGATGATCAAGCTCGACGTCGCCGAACTGGAGCGCGCCTGGCACGGCTGAACCGCCAGCCAGCGACACCCCCGGCGGCGCCCCACTGCGGCAAAAAGCCGATGCACCGCGCCGCCGGCCTTCCTGTGCAGGACATCGCGCTCGGTGTGGGAGCCACCCTTCAAAAAAGGCCCCGCCCTCAGCGCAGCCCCGCCCTCAGCGCAGGCCCGTCCTCAGCGCAAAATGGAAAAGCCCGCAGGCAGCCCCGCAGCACCCGCCGCGATCCGGTCGATCCGCGAAACCCGCGCACCCGGCGGCCCTTCCGCCAGCCGCGCGATCGCCGCCTCCACCGCGCCGCGCTCGCCGCCGATCAGGGCCTCGACATGCCCCTCCGGCGCATTGCGCACATGCCCGCAAAGCCCGTGCGCCAGCGCCACCTCACGCACAAACGCCCGATACCCCACCCCCTGCACCCGCCCGAAAATGGCCAGCTGAAACGCCACCGCGCCCGTCTCGAATTTCTCGCTCATGCCAGGAAGGCTGAGGCAGATTGCTGCGCGATGCAAGGGTGGGGGTGGGGTGGGCGGATTGGGGGTGGAGTGCGGACCGGCAGGTTTCGGCGGCGGTCCGAGAATTTACGGCCGTTCGTTCAGTTGCAGCACGCCAGCATTTACGTGCCCAGAAATGCAGGCAACCGATGCTTCCGCACTATTGTTTGTGGCACCGACTTTCGCGCTCGCTATTTCCCATCAGAATCCGATAAACTGACTGGCATGGAGTATCCGTTAAGCAAAAAATTGGAGCGCATCTTTGAGTGCGCACAAAATCCGGTACCATATGGAATAGAACGTAGCCTGCTCCACGCCTACGTCGCCTGCCTAACATTCGAAGAACTCTGCGAGGCGATTTGCAGCACACTGGAAGCGGACGCGCCCGTGCGACTGGCCCTTAGGGGAAGGCTGTTAAGGCTATTGCGTTTATCCGATGGCGAACTTGCGGAGCGGATTTCGCTCCTAGCCGATAAAGCGCAATCGCTCGCTGAGGGTAATCATGTCGTGCGAACGCGCGTGGACGCGCTTCTCTCCGCCGTCTATTCGTGGTTACCCCTTCCCCATCGGCATGCGGTACTCGAACATTGGATTGATCGCGGTACAAGGGGCGCCGCGAGTAGATGGCTCAAAGCCATGGCTTCCGATGAGCCGTTATTCGACGCTAAGGCAATATTCGAATATTGGTTGGAATCGCGCAGTACGCGCGCGGCGAAGATATTAGCCTATCAGGCAGAGCCTGCTTTTTTAGACAGAAACCTCGCTGAGCTTGCAGCTGGATGCGCGGAAGGATGGATCATCAGCAAAGCCGCTTTGCGAGCGACTTCAATACCCGATGATATCTTGCATCTTCTACGAGACAAACATCCGGCCAGCTATGCCTATCTCTGTGCGATGACGGGACGAAAGCTCACCGATGAGGAAGCGCTCGCGCTGATTTCAGACGCACCATCCAGCATCCTTGATGACGAACGGGGACTCGTGATTTGGTCCATGGGGCAAATGGGCCTGATATCTGCACTCGATCGTCTCGGCGCAAATCGAGAGACCTACGCCGCGCAAGGGGTAGCAGCCATACTAAGATCGAGGCAGGAAACGCCGGAGGCGGACTAGCTAGTGTCCGATGACATTGAATATCTCGCGAATTACAGGGCAAACCAGCTCTATACTCATCCTGGTAAGGCGGGTGCTTACGCTACTATAGTTGGCGAGAGCGAACAGGTCTTCGGCGAAATCGATGTCACCGGTAGATGCAAGCTGGCCGTCTCAACATTCTACGTGAGCGACAAAGCGAATTTCGGAACCCTTAAGATAACGAAGCTTCGCTTTCACAAGACATACGGATGGCAGCAAGACGGTCATATCCAAGTCAACAATTTCCAACTTGCTCAGATAAACGATTTCCTAGCGATTATATCGAACTTAGATTTCAATGATGCACAGAAAACCAGAATTTCTCTGGATAATCTGAACTTAGGCGCCCTAAATGCCCTACTGAGTAGTTCAAAGGGTGCTCAGCTAATTCACGAACTAGCCGAATCTCCCGATTTGCATCATGACATCTACGCCGTGGCCGCCAAGCGCAAGGTGTTGAGCGATTTCGAAGCCAAGCTCGGATCGGGGCTATCGGAACCTGAGTGGCAGAGTTTTTTCGAAAGCAACCCGTGGATTTTTGGGCACGGCTTGAATTACGTTTTTCTCGATAAGGCAGCGGACGCTCTCGAAAGCCGTACGACGGGAAACACCTTCGATAAGCCTGGCAAAACCGTTGACGCACTACTGCGAACTCGCGCGGAAATCAGCCAGTATGTGCTTGTCGAAATCAAGAAGGATCAAACGGCGCTGTTGCGATCGGGCAAGCCATATCGCGCTGGGTGCTGGGGTGTATCCGATGAAGTGTCTAACGCCGTGACGCAGATTCAAAAAACGGCGTTCGAATTTGGCCGTACCCGTTTCAGGGAAGCGCTCAAGAATGGTGACGGCACCGACATCGGAGAGAGCACCTACTCGATCGAGCCGCGAAGCTATTTGGTCGTTGGCAATCTGTCGGAGCTTATCGGAAATGACGATAAGATCGCTTGCTTCGAGCTCTACCGCCGAAACATTCGCGCGCCGGAAATTCTGACTTTCGACGAGTTGTTTCATCGAGCGAAGTTCATCGTCGCCAACATCAGTCGCGAAGCGATGGACGGCGCAGAGGTCTCATTCTAGCCGACTCGCGGCGACTTGCCTCTGCAATGCTTGGGACATGTGCCAATCTCCGGATCTGGGAAGCGGGAAATCCGACTTGGACGTCCGAAATGGGATCGAAAGCAGCCACCGGCCACCCCCTCACCCACCCCCCATCCAATACCCATGAAGCGCCGCCACGTCTCCGCTCGTCAAAAATGGCATCGCCTCCTTCAGCGCTTCATCGCTCCAGTCCCACCACCGCATCGCCAGAAGCCGTTCGATGTCCGTCTCGGAAAAGCGCATGCGGATCACCTTGGCCGGGTTGCCGCCGATGATGGCGTAGGGTGCGACGTCGCGGGTGACCAGCGCGCGGGTGCCGATCACCGCGCCGTCGCCGACGCGCACGCCCGGCATCACGATCGCCTCCGAACCGATCCACACATCGTTGCCGATGACGGTGTCGCCGGCCGGCGCATAGCCGTTCTGCGCGCCCTCAAAGGCCGGCACCTCGTTCATCCAGTAGAAGGGGAAGGTGCTGATCCAGTCGTTCCGATGGCCCTGGTTGCCGGCCATGATGAACGCCGCGCCCGAGCCGATCGAGCAGAAGCTGCCGATGATCAGCCTGTCCGCGCCCGCCTCGGGTGAGAGATAGCGCGCGCAGTCGTCGAAGCCGTGGCCATGATAATAGCCGGAATAGTAGCTGTAGCGGCCGACGACAATGTTGGGATTGCTGACCTGGCGGTCGAGCGTGATGCCCTTGAACGGGCTTTCGAAATGATTGTGCATGAGACGTACCGGAAAATGCGTTGCCGCAGGACGGCAGAAAAGCGCGGCGGCGAAAGGCGGCGCGCGCGGGAACCTGCCGGAACGAACATTCGCGCCGACATGGCGGCACCCCGCGTTCAAAGGCGGGATGCGGGTTCAGGTGGTACAGTCTGCGGACTTCATCCCCGCACCATGGCCACGCAAGCACCGTTTGGCAACTGCCCTCAGTCGCAGTGCCGGTAGCCGTTGCGGCGGGCCCTGAGGTCGAAATGGAAATGGTCGGCATGGTTGGCGTCGGAGCCGGGGCCGAGAATGGTGGTGAAATATTTGCAGCCGTCGTCCCGCACCGAATTCAGAAGGCCGCGCTCGCGAAACGCGAAGAAGCCCTTGGAGCGGACCTTGATCGTCTTGCCCGAATTCAGCTTCAGGCTGCCCACATCGATGGCGTTGCCCTTGGAATGTTCCGACATCGGCGCGCCGCGCCGCGAGTTCATGGTGCGGCAGGAATAGCCGCCCATCGAGCCGACGGTGTCGATGCCCGATAGGTAGCGCTTGCGCACGCCCGGTGCCAGTTCGTTCTTCACCCAGGTCGCGAAGGCTTCGGCCATCGGGCAGTTCAGCGTGGTCGCCGGCCGCACCTTGACGTTGCCCGAGAGGGCGGAAATCTCGACCGGATGGCCGATGCCGCACGAGCCGCCATTGCCCACCGCCGGTTTGTCGGTGAACGTGACGCCGAGCCGGCGCAGCCGGTCGCGGCAGGCCGCTTCCGCCGCCGGCAGGCCGCTGCGCGCGGTTTCGCGCCGCGACGAGGCCAGCGGGTTCAGCGCCCGCGGAATAAGCCCGGCAAGGCGCCGCGGCTCGGGTTCGGGCGCCACCTGTTGCGGTGCCGCGGCAACCGGCGGCGATGGCGGCGCTGAAACCGGGGCTGCGGGCGCGGCGGCCGCCGGCGGCAGGGCCGCGACGCTTGGCGCCGGCGCGATCTCCATCGGTGCCGGCTGGTCTGTGATGTCAGCGCCGTAGCCGCCCGCCGGCATCGGCGCGACGGCGGCCAGTCCGCCGCCGGAGGAGTAGTTGTCGCCGATGGATGCGGACGCCTGCCCCGGCGCCACCGGCTGGCCCGTCGCGCTGTCGATCGTCAGCGTGCCGAGCGACGCCGGCGGTGCGCCCCGGACCTGCGTCTGCGGTTGGCTGGCGAGCGAATCGTAGCTCGGCAATTGCGAAACGCGCGCCTGCGGCGCGCCATAGGTTTCCGGCGGCAGCGCCTCGAGCGGGCCTTCATCGGCGGTGCGCGCCCATGGGTCCGCGCTTGGCGATTGCGGCGCCGGCTCGGCCGGTGCGCTGTAGGAAGGGGTGATGGAGCCCGTCGGCACCGATGACGGCGGCTCCAGCACGCTGGAAACGGAACAGGATACGAGAAACCCGGCAAGCACGCCCGTGGTCAGCGCCGTGCGGCACACCGTTCGGCCAAGGTGCCGGATGGCCTTGCGGTGATGATGATGGGCGCCGATGGCCATACGCGATACTCTGTGGACGGTGCTCGCCGAGCTCCTCAAGCCGGAATCCTATGGGATTGTGGTAAACGAGTTCTGAACGCGCGATCGGCTTGCCATTGCCGGCCGGCGCGGGAAAACTGCGATCGTCCGTCAGGCCGCAAGGCTTGATCCCGCCGCCCCCTTCAGGAGTTCCGATGCACCATCCGACCGATCCCGCGACCACCCGGTCGTCCGCCGCCGCCCCCTTAGCCAGGCCTGCCGGCGAGCTCACCTTGCGCACCCTCGCCATGCCCGGCGACGCCAACGCCGCCGGCGACATCTTCGGCGGCTGGGTCATGGCGCAGATGGACCTTGCATCCGGCATCCGCGCCGCCGAGCGGGCGCGCGGGCGCGTCGTCACCGCCGCCGTCAACGAGATGGCCTTCGCCATGCCGGTCAAGATCGGCGACACGCTCTGCATCTATACCGACGTCACCGGCGTCGGCCGCACCTCCATCACGCTCAAGGTCGAGGCCTTCGCCCAGCGTTACCTCTCCGACCGCATGGACCGTGTCACCGATGCCACCTTCGTCATGGTCGCCCTTGATGGCGAGGGCAGACCGACCCCGGTTCCGGACACCGGCGTGTAGCGCGGCTTGGCACCGCCTTCACGTTGCAGTGAACGGCGTGTCGGAGGGGAACAAAAATCGGTTGGGACCGTTTCACGCATCGAACAAGAAATGTGTCATCCACTGACAGTGAGGTTTCGTCATGAGAGGATTACTGAAAGCAGCGGCCTTCGCGGTCGGCCTGTTCGGCGCCTCCAGCGCCATGGCCGCCTCAGCGCTCGTCACCACCGATCTCAACATTCGCTCCGGCCCCGGCACGCAATACCGGTCCGTCGGCGTCCTGCCCAATGGCGCGGTCGTCAACGTCGCCGGCTGCACCAGCGGCTATTCCTGGTGCCGTGTGAATTATCAGGGCTATGACGGCTGGGCCTCCTCCCGCTATCTCGCCCAGCAGGAAGGCGGCTATGCAGGCCGCAGCTACAACTCCACCGCCGCCGCCATCGGCATCCCGCTGATCGCCGGCGTCGTCATCGGCAGCGTCCTTTCCAACGACGACGACTATTATGTCCGCCGTCCGGGCCGCTATTATCGCGACCGTGACTGGCGCGACCGCCGCGAATGGCGCCGCGATGCCCGCCGCGACTGGCGGCACGAGCGGATCGACCGCCGCGAGGACTGGCGCGACGCCCGCCGGTTCGACCGTGAGGGTTGGGAGGCCATGCGCGGCTCGCGCCTCCCCAACAACGCCCACAACCGCCGGATCATGCGCGAGATGACCACCGGTCGGTGATCGTGATCCGTCACGCCCCGGCGTGACTGCAAAGCCGCGTCGCTCCTCCTCCCGCGACGCGGCTTTTTCTATGGCGCCGGCGGTCGCAATTCGCCGCCGCGAGCCGCACCGTCACCCTTCCAATCCGTCCGCACTGCGCCCATATTCCCCTGATGGCATCCCGAGACAAAAAGACCGCCCCGCGTCCCGACCGGGATGGCGAGACCTTCGACCCGACGCACGCCCGCGGCTTCGACGAGCCGCCCCAGCGCCCCTTGAGCGGCCAGCCGCTGTCCGGCGGCGTTTCCGACTGGGCCCGCGAGATGGAGCGCATGGCCGAGGCCGAGACGATCGAGACCCGCCACGACGTCGCCTCCAAGGCCGGCAAGCACCGCCGCAAGGTCGAACGCGCCGCCAGCGCAGAACGCGAAGCCAGTGATCGCCAAGAAAGAGCGGAGCGCAGCGCCCGAACGGGCGCCGGCGCCGATGCGCCGTCCCGTCCGCAGGCCAGCGCGAAGCGCGGTACGGCCGCGAAGACAGAAAAAACCACCGCAATCAAATCTTCCCGCGGCACCTCCATGGGCGGCTCGACCGATCCCAAGACCCGCGCCGCCGCCGGCCTCAACCCGGTCGCCGGTATGGATGTCAGCCTGGAAGACGCCGGCTCCCTCGCCTCCACTTCCGTAACGGCGACGGTGGAAGCCCTCTCCGCCCTCATCGAGAGCGGCAATCCGCTGCACAAGAACGGCAAGATCTGGACGCCGCATCGCCCGGCCCGGCCGGAAAAGTCCGAGGGCGGCATCGCCTTCACCATGGCGACGGACTACCAGCCCGCCGGCGACCAGCCGACCGCCATTGCCGACCTCGTCGCCGGCGCCAACGAGAACGAGCGCTCCCAGGTCCTTCTCGGGGTAACGGGCTCAGGCAAGACCTTCACCATGGCCAAGGTCATCGAGGAGACCCAGCGCCCCGCCGTCATCCTCGCGCCCAACAAGACGCTCGCCGCCCAGCTCTATTCGGAGTTCAGGAACTTCTTCCCCGAAAACGCGGTCGAGTATTTCGTCTCCTATTACGACTACTACCAGCCCGAGGCCTACGTCCCGCGCTCCGACACCTATATCGAGAAGGAATCCTCGATCAACGAGCAGATCGACAGGATGCGCCACTCGGCCACCCGCGCGCTTCTGGAGCGCGACGACGTCATCATCGTCGCCTCGGTCTCCTGCATCTACGGTATCGGCTCGGTCGAGACCTATACGGCCATGACCTTCCAGATGCAGGTCGGCGACCGGCTCGACCAGCGCCAGCTCCTCGCCGATCTCGTCGCCCAGCAATACAAGCGCCGCGACATGGATTTCCAGCGCGGCTCCTTCCGTGTCAGGGGCGATACGATCGAGATCTTCCCCGCCCACCTTGAGGACGCCGCCTGGCGCATCTCGCTCTTCGGCGACGAGATCGAGCAGATCACCGAGTTCGATCCGCTGACCGGCCAGAAGACCGCCGACCTCCAATCGGTGAAGATCTACGCCAATTCGCACTACGTCACACCCAAGCCGACGCTCAACCAGGCGATCAAGTCGATCCGGGAAGAGCTGAAGCTCCGCCTCGCCGAGCTCGAAAAGGCCGGCCGCCTGCTGGAAGCCCAGCGGCTCGAACAGCGCACCCGCTACGACATCGAGATGCTGGAGGCCACCGGCTCCTGCCAGGGCATCGAGAACTATTCGCGCTATCTCACCGGCCGCGCGCCGGGCGAGCCGCCGCCCACCCTTTTCGAATACATCCCCGACAACGCGCTGCTCTTCGTCGACGAGAGCCACGTCACCATCCCGCAGATCGGCGCCATGTATCGCGGCGACTTCCGCCGCAAGGCAACGCTCGCCGAATATGGCTTCCGCCTGCCCTCCTGCATGGACAACCGCCCCTTGCGCTTCGAGGAGTGGGACGCCATGCGCCCCGCCACCGTCGCCGTCTCGGCCACCCCGTCCGGCTGGGAGATGGAGCAGGCCGGCGGCGTCTTCGCCGAGCAGGTCATCCGCCCCACCGGCCTCATCGACCCGCCGGTCGAGATCCGCCCCGCCAAGTCCCAGGTCGACGACGTGCTCGGCGAGATCCGCGCCACCTCGGACGCCGGCTACCGCACGCTCTGCACCGTGCTGACCAAGCGCATGGCCGAGGATCTGACGGAATATCTGCACGAGCAGGGCATCCGCGTCAGATACATGCACTCCGACATCGACACGCTGGAGCGCATCGAGATCATCCGCGATCTGCGCCTCGGCGCCTTCGACTGCCTCGTCGGCATCAACCTCCTGCGAGAAGGCCTCGACATCCCCGAATGCGGCTTCGTCGCCATCCTCGACGCCGACAAGGAGGGGTTCCTGCGCTCCGAGACGAGCCTCATCCAGACGATTGGTAGAGCGGCGCGCAACGTCGACGGCAAGGTCATCCTCTATGCCGACAATGTCACCGGCTCCATGCAGCGCGCCATGGACGAAACCGCCCGCCGCCGCGAAAAGCAGCTCGAATACAACGCCGCCAACGGCATCACGCCGGAAAGCGTCAAGGCCAAGATCTCCGATATCCTCGACAGCGTCTACGAGAAGGACCACTACCGCACAGACATCGGCGGCAAGGGCTCCCGCCGCGGCGGCGAGAACGACCCCAACAACCTCATCGGCAACAACCTCGCCGCCCACCTGGAAGACCTCGAACGCCGCATGCGCACCGCCGCCACCGACCTCGACTTCGAGACCGCGGCCAGACTGCGCGACGAAATCAAGCGCCTGAAGGCCAAGGAACTGGAAGTCATGGACGACCCGCTGGCGCGGTCGCAGGGCAACGCGGGTGAAGGCGCGGGCGGAAAATCGGGCAAATCAAAGTCCACGGGCAGGAACGAAAGCAATTCCCTATTCCGCAAGCCCGAGCTCGACGAAATGACGGTGGGAAGAACCGAGAAGCCCGCCCCGCGCGGCACCTCTCCCCTTGTGGGAGAGGGTGAGAAGCGGTCTGCGCAGCAGACGAAACGATCCAGTGAATCGTTTCGAGCGACGAACGCCCGGAGCGAAAGCGAGGGGCCGGCAGGCAAGCCCCGCGAGGCAAAGCCGAGCGGTTCGGCGCGCTCGGTGAGGGGGCAAGCGGCGGACGCGGAGTCACCCGCCCCCCTCAAACGCGAAAAAATCGGCGCCGGCTCCTACGAAGACGAAGGCGACGCCCGCCGCAAACGCCGCCCGAGCAAAACTGGCCGTCCTGGTCGGTAAGCGGATGGCGCAATGCCCACCTCTCCCTTGGTGGGAGATCGTGAGGGGGAAGCCAACAAATGTTAAATCAACATTTCGGTCAGAGTCCCCGTACGGTGTCAACGATACTGTCCAGATGACTGAAATCAACGCCTTTGGAAATCGCTATTTCAATGATAGCGGCGGCAGCTACTGGCGATTTGCATGCTTCGCCTCCTGCAATATCAAAATTGCTGCAGACTTTCTGTTTAATATCACCATACAAATCGCCGATCTTTGCTGAAATATACTTTTCTAAATTACCAGGGAACGCTGCGTAGTAATCACTCACGCCAGATGGAAAATCCGTTAAATTAGGTGCCCCTGCAATTGATTGAATTAATCGGTTTCTTTTCAAAGCCTGATTACGATTTTTACCTCCTTCATCAGAGTCCAATACAGGATACGCTATCATTCCAAGGCTTTTGAATGCGTATAGCGGCTTATCAATTTTTGTTTTGCCGCCAACATCGACAATCGATATTCCAAATGTATACGGATCGATATCGCGTCTCTTAAAGGCTGCTTCAAGAATTGCCTTATCGCTTGCTCCTTCGACAATAACGATTTTGTCCGCAAAGAATCCTTCATTTATCTCCCGAGTAAATATATGAAGTCCAACAGCAAAACGGTCACGGCTCATGGGGGTAGTATCAGCACCGATATGGGACGCCATTCCGGCGCTGAAACTCTCAATGGAAAGGCTTCGACAGGTCGTTTGCAGTTCGCCATCCAGATCGCTTTTTGAAATTAAGCGTATGTTATCAACGTCGACTATGTTTACAAATTTTTCCGAATGTGTCGTGTAAATAATTTGAATACGAATACCGGAAATATTATTAAATCCAGTCGTTATTTCTTTAAACGCTTGATAAAATAAAAGCTGCTTTATTGGATGCTGATAAATTTCCGGCTCTTCAATTAGCAAAATTATGTCACTATACGCTTCTTCGAAGCGTCCCTCATTCTCACCACCGTCGCCGGATGTCTCCTCGGCAAGAAATTGAACCAAGGAAAAGAAGATAGCTCGCTGGAGGCCGTGACCCACGTTGCCGACCTCGACACGCAACCCTCTGTGTTGAACTGAAATAAGCGGACTAGGAAAGCTAACAGATATCTCATTTGCTTTTTGAAGGTCCGCAATTAGGTGAGTATCTGAATAGTACCTTTGAAGTGTGTCAGTCAGACGGGAGCTAATTGAAGACAACTGAGGTATATTTTTTGGGTCGGTTATCTCGGCCAGACGAGTGTTCGACGCCTGGATAAACTCGGTGAACTCTTCTTTGTTTTCGAAGGTTTGTTTGATAATATCATTTAGCAAACTAACCACTGGACTCTTTTTGAGGTCCCCGGCCTCTTCTGATGCATCTTTAACCGCAGGAACTAATCGTACCGCCGTTTTCTTTTTCAGCTTGCCATTTGCAACGTTCATCGCGCCGAAAAAGCCACGAACTTTGTCGAACGTTAGCTGATCTTCATTTTGCGCTTCCCAGTTCTTCAATTCGGTTTCCATTTGGTCTCCAGACGCAGATGGAAGCCCAAATTGATCGCGCAAACGCGCATAGATGCTGCGCTTTTTCGTGCCATTACTTTCTTGACGAAATTCGTCGAATTCCGCCATTACATCAGTGTAAACAAAATATTCGCCCCTCTCTTGATTCGGCCCACCGAATTCACGCGCAACCATGAGGGCGTTGTCTTTGATCGCGGACCCAAACTCCTGACGTTCGATGGGGGTCAGGCGAGTAAAAACCAGCGCGATAGAAATTGGCCGGTCTGTATCATACAAATAATGGTCTTCTTTCCTTACACGAGGAGAGCTATCAAAAAACAGATCAATTGCTTTAATTATGGTGGATTTGCCAGCATTATTGCTTCCAACCAAGGCATTCAAATTACAAAAATCAACATCGATACTTTGTATTGATTTGTAGTTTTCAATTCTAACTCGACCTATTTGCACCTTCACCCCCCTTATTGGATAGTAAAGCACTCGGTGGCTCAAAAAAGATTTCAACTATCCATCGTAACCAGCCCATTATCTACACTAGCCCCCTCACCAAGCGCGCCAATCCGCTCGGCTTTGCCTCGCGGGGCTTGCTATCCTCTCCCACAAGGGGAGAGGTGACCACCCCATCTACCGCCCCACCCGCGTCCACAACGCCTCCAGGATCACCCGGCACACCCCGTCCCCGTTCCGCAAGACCTCGTCGTTCCAGAACCGCAGAGTCAGAAACCCCTCCCCCGCCATCATCGAGTCACGCCGCGCATCACGCGAACTTTCTGCATGCTGCGCCCCGTCCACCTCGACGATCAACCGCGCCTCGAAGCAGACGAAATCGAGGATATAGCCCTTGAGCGGCACCTGCCGGCGGAACTTGAACCCCTCCAGCCGCCGGTCGCGCAGGCACTCCCAAAGCTCCCATTCCGCATCCGTCATCTGCCGCCGCATGGCGCGGGCATGAACGCGATGGACCGGCGGCGGCGCGTGTCTCATCCCCCGACGATAGCAATGGTTGTACCGAAAGGCGAGCGGCAACCCCCACCTCTCCCCAAGGTGGGAGAGGTTGCAAAAACTTTGGTTTGGGCGCGATCAGCGACCAAGCCTTAGTTTTTGCTGGTGAGGGGGTGAGGAGCGATGGCCGGAGGCCAGAAATCGCATCGCGATTTCAGCGACGAACGCGCGGAGCCATAGCGCAGCGCCATGGACGCAAGATCTTGCCCCAAAACGACCCCCTCACCAGCGATTTCTATGGATTTGGGTAAACCCAAGCCCAAGAAATCGCGTCCTCTCCCACCTTGGGGAGAGGTGACGGCGCGGCAGCCCGGATGCCCCACCTCTCCCCTGGTGGGAGAGGATAGCAAGCCCCGCGAGGCGAAGCCGAGCGGTTCGGCGCGCTTGGTGAGGGGGACGGTGAGGTCGGCGAGATCATGCCTCCACGCCGCCCCCTCACCAGCAAAATCTGGCACTTGGCTGCGCCAAGGCACCGATTTTGCGTCCTCTCCCCAAGGGGAGAGGTTTTGTTTTCCCCGCCCCTGACGCCCATGCCATAATCCCCTCGCTGCTACCGAGCGGGATGGGACAGGTCGACGGTCCGGTTCCAGGTGGCGGCCGGCGCTTCCGCCGGCGGTGAAACGTGGCCGCCGGCCGGAGAGGTCCCGAAACGGCTCCCCCTGGCACTATGACCAGGTTCGGCTGCGTGCCCGTGCAAGCGGGCCGGCCGCGCGTCCCCGAAAGGCCGAGCGCCCGAAGGGATGGCCGGTCCGCGCAGAGAGCTTGAACCGGGATCTGACGGAGGATGCCCCCGAGAACGCCGCCGGGGCGCGAAGACCGCGCCATGACAACACACATCTCCAGGCGGCTCGATCTTTGCGCCCCGGACCCGTCACTGCTGCTTTCCCCCTGGCGCCCGCATGGGCCGAAGGGCGCTTTCGCGCGCCCCTGCCTGCCCGCTTCAGGCGGCGCCGGGACGACCCGGAGACGAGGATTTTCGATGGCCGATCTCAAACGCCGCATTGCCCTTTCCACGCTGCGCCGCGACATCACCCGCATCCGCGACGAGATCGAGGCGCTCGCCCGCGAAGGCTGGCAGCCGCATCCGCGCGACGATGCCGCCTGCTGCCGCCTTGCCGCCTGCCGTCGCCACCGCGCCTGCCAGAGCGATGCCGTCCGCCGCGCCTGCGGCCCGGCATGCGAGGCCGTAGGGACATCGGCCCGCCGCCGGAAGCGCCCGCCCGGTGGCGATCCCGCCGGCGTTCAGCCGCAGCGTCCCGGCGCCGCCCGGCCAGAACCCGTGGGCCAAACGCCCCCGCCGTCCGAGCCGGCGCTTTATTGGCCGAAGGATTTCGCCTAGAACCGCTTCATGCGCCCTCGCCCTCCCGCCGTCCTCCGCTTCCGCCTTTCCCGTTGCGCCGCCCTCGGCCTCGCGTTCGCGCTCGGCCTTGCCGCAAGCCCGGCGCACGCCCGCGACTGGCAACCGGCCGAGCGCATCGAGACCTATGCGGTGAGCGGCGCAAGCGGCATCGCGCTTTATCGCTCCATCGGCGACAGGGCGCCCGCTGCCGGCGTCGGCTCGGCCATCGCCCACACCGATTTCGAGCTTTTGTGGACGCGCGACTATCGCCCGCAGCCGGATGGTTCCTGCGTCCTCGCGCTCGCCCGGCCGAGCCTCACCATCATCTATCGCTGGCCGAAGGCGCCCGCCGGCCTGCCGGAGCCGGCCGCATCCAAATGGGCCCGCTTCATCGCCGGCGTCGAAAAGCACGAGCGCGTCCATGGCGATCATCTGATCGAGATGACCGAGCGGATCGAGACCTTCAGCCGCAACCTCTCCGCGCCCGACGATCCGCAATGCACGAAGGTGCGCGAAAAGCTCCAGGCCTTCCTCGCCGAAATGGCCGCCTGGCGCCTGCAAAAGGCCCGCAGCTTCGACCGCGCCGAAATGTCGGAAGGCGGCAACGTCCACCGGCTGATCCTGGAACTCGTCAACCCGTAAGCGCGCCGGCTCCCACCTCTCCCGTGATGGGAGGTGAGGGTGAGAAGCGGACCGCTGCGCGGGTCGCCCTGCCCTTCGCGATGGCTCAGGGCGTTCGTCGCTCGAAAAGCCCAACCGTTGGCTTTTCGTCCGCTGCGCGGACCGCTCCTCACTCCTCCGGTTCGGCGATGAACTGCAGGGGAAAGCCGAATTTCTTGCCGTATTCGTTGGCCCGCTGGACCTTGGTTTCGGCGACATCGCGCGGATAGACCGAGATGACGCAGGAGCCCTTGCGGTGCGCCGTCAGCATCACCTGCGTCGCCCGGTCCTCGCCCATGCCGAACTCGGCTTCGAGCACCATGACGACGAAGTCGCGCGGCGTGTAGTCGTCATTGAGGAGCAGCACCTTGTAGAGCTTCGGCCGCTCCAGCTTGGTCCGGGTCACTGTCTTCGGCTTGGCCGGCGCCGTGACGTCGTCGCCCGAGCCGGGACCGGGTCCGGACGCGATGCGGGCAGAAAGGGTTGACTGCGCTATCATGGGCAAGAACATAGCGCGCCGACGCGCGGATTTCACGGGGGGTGTGCTGCCCCGGAAGGCTGCCGCGCCGCCGCAAGCTCCAAGGTCGCGAGGTTCGAGCATCCATGGCCTATCGCTTCAAGCCCGGCACCCGTGCCGTCGGAAAGGCCCTGCGCCGCATCGCCGCCGAGCAGGTCGACAAGGCGATCGCCGAGCTGGAGGACGGCGACCTCGCCGCGCCGGTGCGCGTCCATCAGGCCCGCAAGCGGCTGAAGAAGCTGCGCGGCCTCGTTCGGCTCGTGCGGCCGGTCTTTCCCGCCGGAAAGCGCGAGAACGCCGCCTGCCGCGAAATCGCCAGCGCGCTTTCGCCCTATCGCGACGACGCGGTGATGACGAATGTCTACGACGCGCTGTGCGCGGCGAACGCCGGCGGCATCGACCGGCCGGCGCTGGCGCCGGTGCGCCGCGCCCTCACCGGCCAGCGCAGTGTCGCCGCCGATACGGGCGATATCGATGCCGCGCTGACCGGCGCCCTCGACGCGCTGCGTGAGATGCGGGCCCGCATCGATGGCTGGCACCTGTCGCAGACGGGCTTCGCCGCGCTCGGCAAGGGGCTGGCCGCCACCTATGGCGCTGCCCGCGACGGTCTCGACCGCGCCGTGGAGACGCCGGCGGGTCCCGAGCGGGTCGAGGCCCTGCACGCCTGGCGCAAGCAAGTGAAGTATCACAGCCAGCACGCCCGTCTCCTCGCCCTCGCCTGGCCGGAGGCGACGGGTCCGCACATCGCCGCCGCCCGCGCGCTCGCCGCCATGCTCGGCGAGCACCATGACGCCTGCGTCTTCGCCGAGCGCATGGCCGATCCCGCCGCTGGCCCGGTCGAGGCGCGCGGCACCCTCGCTGTCCTGGCAACGCGCCGCGCCGCCGCGCTGGAGCAGGATAGCCTCGTCCTCGGCAGGCGGCTCTTCGCCGACAAGCCGAAGGCGCTGAAGCGGCGCTGGCGGATCTGGTGGAAGAGCGCCGCCGATGCCGAAAAGATGAGAAAGGCACCCGCCGCTTCCCACGCGGCCGAGGTCGGCGACGAGGGAGACGAGCGCGCAGCCACCAAGGGCTGGTTCGGACCCAGTCCGCTGACCCGCGACAGCATAAGATGAGGCCAGCCCGAAACCATCACCGCTTGCGCCGCATCGATCACCAATATTGATTTGTCGGCGCCACCGCCGCCGTCTAGCGAAAGTCCGTAAGCCCGCCTTATCACCCCTGTCCTCGGGTCGGCCCATGCCCCTTTCTGCCAATGTCCGCGGCGCGCTGTTCATGTCGCTCGCCATGGCCGGATTTTTGTTCAACGACACCATCGTCAAGGTGCTGTCGTCGGACATGAATGTCGGTCAGGTCATGATCCTGCGCGGCATGGTCGCCACGACGCTGATCACCGCGCTCGCCTGGCACCGTGGCGCGCTGCGCCCGCTGGCCACGATCATGGAACCGATGATCGTCCTGCGCGTCATCGGCGAGGTCGGCGGTACCGTCACCTTCCTGATCGCGCTGACACACATCCCCATTGCCAATGCCTCGGCCATCCTGCAGGCCCTGCCGCTCGCCGTGACCATGGGCGCAGCGCTCTTCCTCGCCGAACCGGTGGGCTGGCGCCGCTGGACGGCGATCGCCGTCGGCTTCCTCGGCGTCATGATCATCGTACGCCCGGGCGTTGCGGGTTTTTCGGCCTATTCGCTGTTGGTCCTCGCCACGGTCGGGTTTGCCGCGCTGCGTGATCTCGCCACCCGTATGGTCCGCGCCGATGTGCCATCGCTGTTCCTGTCCGTGGTCACCAGTCCGATCGTCGCCCTCACCGGCCTCGTCATGGCGCCCTTGATGGGCGGCTTCAGCCCGGTCGAGGCGAAACATGCCGGCCTCATCCTGTTCGGCGCGATACTCCTGCTGTTCGGCTACCAGTTCATCATCATGGCAATGCGCGAGGGCGACATCTCCTTCATCGCGCCGTTCCGCTACACCAATCTGTTGTGGGCGATGCTGGTCGGCTATCTCGTCTTCGGAGACATTCCCGATCGCTACATGATCGTCGGCGCCGCGATCATCGTCGGATCGGGCCTTTATACGCTCTATCGCGAACGCAGGAAGCCCGAAGCCGAGCCCGTTGCCGCCGAGACGCCGGCGCGCCACGCGCCCTGACGGCCAGATTTTTTGTAAGGGAGCCTTTCCTTTTTACTCGTCCTGCGCCAAGTGAGCCGCGAAGGATCTAGACCGCGCATGCAGCAGCCATCCCGCTTTCTCGACGCCGGCACGCCGCCGCACATCATCACGCTCGTCCTCATGGCGGCCGTGGGCGCGCTCAACATGAACATCTTCCTG
This sequence comes from Neopararhizobium haloflavum, assembly GCF_002750855.1. Lineage (GTDB taxonomy): Bacteria > Pseudomonadota > Alphaproteobacteria > Rhizobiales > Rhizobiaceae > Georhizobium > Georhizobium haloflavum. Next base: position 226,801 of record NZ_NWUC01000005.1, read on the forward strand.
CCCTCTCTGCCAGGGATGGCCGCGTGGTTCGAGACGGACTACGCGCTTGTGCAATTGACGGTGTCGCTCTATCTCGCCGGCACAGCGTTGCTGCAACTGTTCCTCGGCCCGCTGTCCGACCGTTTCGGCCGCCGACCCGTCATGCTGGCGAGCCTGTGGCTGTTCCTCGCCGCCACTCTCGTCTGCGTCTTTGCACCGACGATCGAAATCCTGCTCATCGGCAGGGTGCTGCAATCCGTCGTCATCGCCGGGCTCGTTCTGTCGCGGGCCGTGGTCCGCGACATGGTCGGCACGGCCAAGGCCGCAAGCATGATCGGCTATGTCACCATGGGCATGACGCTGGTTCCGATGCTCGGGCCGACGCTCGGCGGCATTCTCGATCAGTTGTTCGGCTGGCAGGCCAATTTTGTCGTGACCTTCATCTTCGGCGTCATCGTGCTTGTCGTGGTCTGGCGCGACCTTGGCGAAACCAACGAGACGATGTCGGCGAGCTTCGCCCAGCAGTTCCGTGCGTACCCGGAACTGCTCCGGGCCCGGCGTTTCTGGGGCTATGCGCTGACCGCGACATTTGCATCCGGTGCATTCTTCTCGTTCCTCGGCGGCGGCCCCTATGTCGCCTCCAACGTCCTCGGCATGGCACCGCACGAGGTCGGCTATCATTTCTTCTTCATCGCCCTTGGCTACATGATCGGCAATTTCCTCGCCGGCCGCTTTTCGATCGTTATCGGCCTCAACCCGATGATGGTGATCGGCAATTTCGTCGCCGCCTGTGGCATGGTGCTGTCGATCGGCTTGTTCCTCGCGGGGTTCTTCCATCCGATGGCATTCTTCGGACCGATCTTTTTCGTCGGCTTCGGCAACGGCATGACACTGCCCAACGCCAATGCGGGCGTCGTCTCGGTGCGTCCCCACCTCGCCGGTTCTGCTTCCGGTCTCGGCGGCGCCATGATGATCGGCGGCGGCGCCGGCCTGTCGGTGATCGCAAGCGCCTCCCTGTCTCCCGAGACAGGCCCCTATCCCCTCCTCGTCACCATGCTGATTTCGTCCATGGCAGGGGTCGCGGCCTCTCTTTACGTGGTCTATGCTTCCCGGCGATCCGGCGTTGCGGCCACCGCGCTGGAAGACGCCGCACCGGATCGCATTGTGGGAGAATGACGTGGTGCGCGAATTCCTGATCCGCCCGGATCCAGCCGACGAACGCTTGTCGACCGTGGTGTCGGGCGTCGACCAGACCGGCCGTGGCATCGAGACGAGGGTCGTCACCGAAAAGCCGCTGACGCTCTATCTCAATCGCCAGGAGATCGTGACGATGATGACGATCGGCGATCATCCGGACCTTCTGGCGCTCGGCTACCTCCTCAATCAGAACATGCTTAGCGCCAACGACCGGGTCACCGCGATAGACCATGACGACGATCTGGACGTCGTCGTCGTGCGCACCGACAGCGAGACCGATTTCGAGACGAAGATGCAGAAGAAGGTGCGCACATCCGGTTGCGCCCAAGGCACCGTTTTCGGCGACATCATGGACAATCTGGAGCATCTCTCTCTCGATCCGGACGCCCGGTTGAAGACTTCCTGGCTATATGGGCTGACGCAGAAGATAAACACGGTGCCGTCGCTCTATCTCGAGGCAGGCGCGATCCATGGCTGTGTGCTGTGCGAGGAAGACCGCCCGCTGGTCTATATGGAGGATGTCGGGCGCCACAATGCCGTCGACAAGATCGCAGGCTGGATGTATCGCAACCGCGAGGATCCGGCCTCGAAGATCTTCTATACGACCGGCCGACTGACATCCGAGATGGTGATCAAGACCGCAATGATGGGCATTCCGATTCTCGTGTCGCGATCCGGTTTCACTGCCTGGGGCGTCGAACTTGCCCGTAAGATCGGGCTGACCCTGGTCGGGCGGGCGCGCGGGAAACGGTTCATCGCGCTTTCCGGCCACGAGCGTATCGTCTTCGATCTCGATCCCGACAGTGTACCTGACGAGGACCGTAAGCATCGACGCAAAGGCGCAAACGCCGGCGCAGAGGTCGACGCGTGACAAGACCAGAGCCAAGGCAGATTCTCGGATGTATCCTTGCTGGCGGCCTCTCTCGACGGATGGGCGGCGGCAACAAGGCGCTGAAGGAAATCGGTGGCAAGCCGATGCTCGACCATGTCATCTCGCGGCTGGAATCGCAGGTTTCCAGCCTGATTCTGAATGCCAACGGCGACCCGCATCACTTTGATCTTTATGGCTTTCCGATTGTCGCGGATACGATCGAAGGCTTTACTGGGCCATTGGCGGGAATTCTCGCGGCGATGCGCCACGCCAAGGCCAATCATCCAGCGATCACCCACATCGCATCGGCCGCCAGCGACACGCCATTCTTCCCGCTCGATCTCGTCGAGCAGCTTTCCGACGCCGCGCGTGACGAGACCACGATCGTGCTGGCCGGCTCGGGTGGAAACAAACATCCGGTGTTCGGTCTGTGGCCCGTCGCTCTCGCCGATGATCTGGATAGCTGGCTGCGCACCACCGACACCTACAAGGTCCTCGTATGGATCGAGAGGCACCGCCTGGCGGTCGTCGACTTTCCACTGATCGAACATGGCAGCCAGACGCTCGATCCCTTTTTCAATGCCAACACGCCGGAAGACATCGCGGCGGCGGAGCATTATTTCGCGGAGCGTCTGACGTGACCGGCGCCTCCACCCCGCGCGTATTCGGTGTGACGGGCTGGAAGAACTCCGGCAAGACGGGCCTTACCGTGCGCATCGTCGAGGAACTGACACGCCGCGGATGGCGGGTCTCGACCATCAAGCACGCGCATCACGAGTTCGACATCGACCGCCAGGACAGCGACAGCTGGCGCCACCGGCAGGCAGGCGCCGGAGAAGTGGCGATCGTTTCCGGCAACCGCTGGGCCCTGATGCACGAACTGCGAAACGAGAAGGAACCCGCTCTGGCCGATATTCTGGCGCGCCTTACGCCATGCGACCTCGTGGTGATCGAAGGCTACAAGCGCGAGGGCCATATGAAGATCGAGACGCGGAGGCGCGATTCGGCCAACCAGATGCCGCTTGCGCCGAATGATCCCGCTATCGTGGCGATAGCCGCCGACCAACCGCCAGGGGAGACCAGCCTGCCGGTTTTCGACCTGAACGACACCATCGCGATCTGCGATTTCGTCGAGGCGATGACGGGACTTTCGACGCTGCGAAAGACCGCGCCATGAGCCGGTCCAGGGAACGCCGGCTTCTGGACGACTGCTTTCTGACCGATCGCGACCGGGTGCGCCACGACGATGTTGTCGCGATGATCCGCGAGCGCCTGACGATCATCGCACCCACCGAGACGATTGGCCTGGCTGAGGCGCAAGGCCGCTATCTCGCCACGCCGGTGACCGCCCCGCGCGACGTACCGCTGGCCGACAACGCCGCAGTCGACGGATATGCGTTTGCCTATGCCGACTATTTTCGCCGCAATACCCTCGGTGTGCGAGGCCGCGTGGCTGCCGGCGACCTCGGCTCCATCGAACTGGTGCGCGGCGAAGCGGCACGTATCTTCACCGGAGCAGTGATGCCGCTGGGCGCCGACACCGTCGCAATGCAGGAGGATTGTGACGTCTCCGATGACGGTCGCACCGTCACGGTGCCCAAGGGGCTGAAGCCGGGCGCGAACCGGCGGCGGGCCGGCGAGGACCTTGAGGCCGGTCAGCCGGTGCTGGAACAGGGAGACGCCCTCAGACCCCAGGAGATCGCAGCGCTGGCGTCGCTCGGGGTCGGCCAACTGGAAGTTTATCGCCCCTTGAGGATTGCCCTCGTCTCCACCGGCAACGAACTGGTCGAACCGGGGACGGCCAATGATCTGGTGCCCGGACAGGTGTTCGACAGCAACCGCGCCATGCTGCGCGCACTGACCGCCAGCTTGCCGGTGACGGTGACGGATCTCGGCATCCTGACCGACGACAGCGCGACGATCGAGGAAACCTTGCGCGAGGCAGCGGCCAGTCATGACCTCATCCTGTCGACAGGCGGAGCATCCCGCGGCGAAGAGGACCACATCGTCGAAATCCTCGACCGGATCGGCAAGCGGCATCTGTGGCAGATCGCGGTCAAGCCCGGACGGCCGATGACCTTCGGGCAGATCAGCGACGATGCCCACGACTGCGTCTTTCTCGGCCTGCCCGGCAATCCGGTCGCCGTGTTCGTCTGTTTCCTCCTCTATGTCCGGCCGGTCCTCCAAAGGCTTGGGGGGCGAGCGGACGAAACCATCGCGCGCTATCCGCTTCCGGCCAATTTCGAGATCGCCCGCAAGAAGCCAGGTCGCCGCGAATTCCTGCGCGGGTGGCTGGGCACCGGAGAGGATGGTCGACCGGCGGTCGAGAAGTTCGCCAGCGACGGGTCGGGACTGATCACGGGCCTGCGGCAGGCCACCGGACTGATCGAGCTGCCCGAGGACACCGAGCGCGTGGCGCGCGGCGACACGGTATTGTTCATCCCGTTCTCCACATTCGGGATCGCTCAATGAGCTAGCATGACGTGGACTTCGTTCACGTAAGGGATTTCCTGTTGCAATTGCGCGAAAAACAGTGGGATTATTGAATTCGAAGCGCTGTGAACGCATGGCGCGCAAGCCGAAGCCGGATCGGCACAGCAGAAAAAAAGCCGCCGGCACAACCGCAGAGAGGACCAGCATGCCTATTTCAAAAGCTTTCACGCTCGCCGCGTCCACGGCGCTATTGGCCGTGACCATGAGCGCAGCCAGCGCGCAGGACGTTGTGCGCATCGGCACCGAAGGCGCCTACCCTCCCTTCAACGTCATTGAATCGGACGGTTCGCTGACCGGCTTCGACATCGACATCGCGAACGCGCTTTGCGACGAGATGGAAGTCGAGTGCGAGTTCGTCACATCGGACTGGGACGGCATCATCCCCGCGCTGCAGGCCGGGCGCTTCGACGCGATCATCGCATCGATGTCGATCACCGAAGAGCGCAAGGAACAGGTGGATTTCACCGAGAAATACTACAACACGCCGCCGGCCATCGCCGTTCCCAAGGACAGCGATCTGACCGAGGCGACGCCGGAAGCGCTGGCGGGCATTGCGCTCGGCGCGCAGTCGTCGACGACGCACTCCAACTATGCCGAGGAAAAGTTCGCGGACGCCGACCTGCGTCTTTATCCGACCCCTGACGAATACAAGCTCGACGTCGCCTCCGGCCGCATCGACGCCGTCATCGACGACGTTATCGTGCTGTCTGAGTGGCTTGAATCGGAAGATGGCGCTTGCTGCAAGATTCTCGATACGTTGCCGATCGACCCGGTCATCAACGGCGAAGGCGCCGGCATTGCCGTGCGCAAGGGCGAAGATGAACTGCGCGAGAAGTTCAACGCGGCGATCCAGGCAATCCGCGAGAACGGCACCTACCAGGAAATCAACGACAAGTATTTTGATGTCGACGTCTATGGCAGCTGATCGCGCCTGACATTGGCTTTGACAAAATGGCGGCGGAGCGTTTCTCCGCCGCCCTCGCCTGTGGACAGCAACCGCTTTCAGCACCGTCGTCCTGCCGACCGCTGAGCGAAGTTCCGGGAAAGCATGCATGCCTGGCTTCCTGACGACATGGTTCGACCCGTTCTGCGGCCCGGTCGGCCTTTTCTCGCTGTTTCTGTCCGATAGCCTGCTCGCCTGCGGTGACGCCGGCTGGGGCGACGAGATCGCAGGCGGCGTCCTCGTTACCGTCTCGCTGGCGCTGGCTACGCTTCCGCTCGGCCTTGTCGCCGGGTTCTTCATCGCGCTCGCCAAGCAGTCGAACGAGAAATCGCTGCGCCTTGCAGCAAATGTCTACACCACCATCTTCCGCGGGCTGCCGGAGCTGCTGACGCTCTTCCTGGTCTATTACGGCGCCCAGATCGGCATCCAGCAGGCGATGCGCGCAATGGGCGCGGACCTCGTCATCGAGATCAACGCCTTCATCGCAGGCATGGTGGCACTCGGCCTCGTCTTCTCGGCTTACTCCAGTGAGGTCATCGTCTCGGCCTTCCACGCGATCCCGCGCGGCCAGTACGAGGCGGGGAACGCGCTCGGCATGCGGCGCGGCACGACGATGCGCAAGATCATCCTGCCGCAACTCGTCCGCATCGCGCTTCCGGGCCTCGGCAATCTCTGGATGATCCTGCTCAAGGAGACCGCGCTGGTCTCGGTGATCGGCCTTTCCGATATCCTGCGCCAGACAGGCGTTGCGGCTCGCGTGACCAAGGAAGCGTTCATGTTCTTCGGTCTTGCCTGCCTGCTCTATCTGGTGCTTGCCATTCTGTCATCGATCGTCATCAGCGCGATCGAGCAATGGGCAAGCAAGGCGGAGATGAAGCGATGAGCGTCGCCGAACGCCTGATCGCGCCCAAGGCGCCGCCCGCCCCGCAGCCGCAGGCCTGGACCGGCCAGAAGCTCGTCGGCCATTCTCTGATGGGGCTGTGGGTCGCCGCAAGCGTCGGGCTGTTCCTTTTTCTCGTAGGCAGCTTCGACATCGAGAAGATTAGGACGTACGGGCCGGATTACCTGAGCGGCCTCTGGATCACGCTACAGCTTGTCATCATGGCGGTGGCGATCGGAGCGCTCGTGTCGCTTCCCGTTGCGATCGGCAGGATGAGCGCCAACAAGCCAATCTCGTGGCTGGCATACGCCTATGTCTATGCATTTCGCGGCACGCCACTGATCGCCCAGCTGTTTCTCATCTATTACGGGCTCGGCAGCTTCCGCGACACACTCGACGCGCTGCATCTTTGGACGTTCTTCCGCGACCCCTGGAATTGCGCCCTCTTCACGTTCACCCTGAACACGGCGGCCTATCAGGCCGAAATCCTGCGAGGTGCGATCCAGAGCGTGCCGCGCGGCCAGCATGAAGGCGCAGCCGCGCTCGGTATCAGCCGATGGATCACGTTCCGCAAGATCGTGTTGCCGCAGGCCATGATGGTCGCGCTGCGGCCCTATGGTAACGAAATCATCCTGATGGTGAAGGGCTCCGCCATCGTCGCGATCATCACTGTCTTCGATCTGATGGGAGAGACCAGGCGCGCCTATTCTCGCACCTTCGACTTCCAGACCTACATCTGGGCAGCGATTTTCTACCTCATCATCGTCGAGGCCCTGCGCAATGTCTGGGCCGTGTTGGAGAACAGGCTCACCCGACATCTCAAACGCTGAGAATAACCGAAGCGCTTTGGAGAAGAAATGCTGCGGCAGCGAGCGCTACCCACTTGAAAAAACAGACCTCCTGCGCGATTGTGCGATTGGGCGCCTCTGTCGGGATCAAGTTACTTCCATCACGCGCGGGCCGCGATACGCCGTCTCGGAAGCACTCTTCCAGGCCGGAACGTCGATGAATACGCCGACCGGCATGGAGCGGGCGGAAGGCGGGATTGTAAACTTTCTGGATACAGAGGTCTTAAGGGTCGGGACGCCCCGCAGGCCAGACGAGGCGGTGCCGAGCGGTGCCGAAATGCATGGTGGCCAACGAGCAAGGCGGAGCGAGACGGCAACTGACGGCGAACGCCCCGGTTGGATTCGACGCGTTCGAACAGTTTTTTGACGCCATCCCGAGCCCTTACATGATGCTGGACACCGAACTGCGCTACGTAGCGGCGAATCAGGCGTATCTCGAGGCGACCAACTCGACGCCTGAACTCCTTCTCGGCCAGAACATATTCGATGTCTTTCCCAATGACGGTGCCGCGGGCCGTGACCTGAAGAGTTCCTTCATGCGGGTCATCGAATCCGGCAAGAGCGATACGCTTTCCTATATCCATTATGCGATCCCGGATGCCACAGGCGAGACCTTCGAGGATCGCTACTGGACGGCCGTCCATTTCCCGATCTTCAACGAGGACGGATATGTCGCCTATGTCGTGCAGAACACGGTCGATGTCACCGAACTGCACAATTTGCGCAATTCAAGCGTCCTGCCGTTCCGCTATGCCAAGATCGAGACCGACCTGATCCAACGCGCCCAGGAAGCTGAGGAGGCGCACAGGGCCCTGCTCGCGGAAAACAACGATTTCCGCCGCCTCTTCAATCAGGCGCCTGGCATGATCGCGGTTCTCTCCGGGCCGGAACACGTATTCACCTTCACCAATGAAGCCTATACACGCTTCATCGGTGGGCGGCGGGTGGTCGGCGAGACCGTGCGCGATGCGCTGCCGGAGATCGATGGTCAAGGCTTCTTCGAGATGCTGGATGGCGTCTATACGAGCGGCAACCCCGTCAGCATCAACGGTGCGCGCATCGTGATCCAATACACGCCCAACGGCCCTGCAGAAGAAGCCTTCCTCGATTTTTCCTACCATCCAATCTTCGACCATGACGGTGCAGTGAACGGCATTTTCGTGCAAGGCATGGATCGCACGGAAAGCATGAAGGCGGATCAAAGCCGCGAACTGCTTTTGCGTGAACTCAACCATCGGGTGAAGAACCTTTTCAGCGTCGCCATGTCGATGGTCAACATGACCGCCCGCAACGCCACGTCGCCCAGTGAAATGGCGCAAATACTCACCGGTCGGCTGAGCGCGCTCTCCCATGCCCACGGCATGGTCATGAACGAAGGCGGCCTGGAGCCCGACGCCGGACGCATTGCTTTTTCCGAATTGCTGCGCAAGGTCATGGCACCCCATGTTGGTGACGGGAGCCGTTTGGAGGCGGACGGCCCGCCTTTGATGCTGGGGTCGAAAGCCGCGACCAGTCTCGCACTCGTCATTCATGAACTGGCGACAAACGCTGTGAAATACGGCGCCTTCACAGCGCCTGGCGGCAGCGTTTCCGTGCATTGGACGATTACGGCCGGGGAAGTGGCAATCCGCTGGCGGGAAGCCGGCGGCCCGCCGATTGAAGGTACGCCGCTGCCAAGCGGCTTCGGCAGCCGGCTGGCGCGCATCAGCGTCGAGGGCCAGCTGGGGGGACGACTGTCCTTCAACTGGCCGAAGGAAGGCGCACAAGTCGACTTGGCTTTTCCGTTGGACAACGCCGCGATCTGACCGGTCGATAATGCTTGCTGTCAGAGCTATCCCGCAGCACGCAATTCGATCGGGGTCTGGTCGGCGCGATCCACCTCCTGATTGATGATCTTCATCAGATGGGCAAGTGCTTCGCGCATGCCGGACACGGTGTATGGCTTCGCAATCACGCCGTAAGCCCCCGCCAGATCGTCGGGCAGCGCCGCTCTGTTAGCCGTGACGAACACGACCAGAGCATCGGTGTTCTCGACAGCATGGCGTGCGACATCGACACCAGTCGGCCCGTCCAGCAGATGCACGTCGATCAGGCAGAGATCGGGCCTTCCCTTGTCGATGGTCGCGATCGCCTCGGATTTCTTGGCCGCCTGACCAATAACGGAATACCCGACTTCTTCGGCAATCATTTCAAGATCGAGCGCGAGCAAGACCTCGTCTTCAACGATCACAATGCTACGCTTAACGCTATCGCTCTTCATCGTGGGTTCCGTTAACAGGCATTGTCAGCACCACGCCGCAGCTGTTGTCGTCATCGACGAAATCGATCTGAGCGTTGAGCTGCTTTTCAAGAAGCTTGACGGTCCACGGCTCGACTGCGTCGAGAGCGTCCTGGCAAGCCGAGCGAACGAGATTTCGCGACGAAATGGTGATGAGCAACCGGCCGTTGCGCGTTGTCGCCGAGATGATGAGCAGATTGTCGCCAGCCGGAGAGCTGTCTACGCCGCCAAGCAGCGCACGGACGAACTCATTCAGCGCCAATGCCAGAGGCGCGGCCTTGCCGATGGGCAAGCTGATCTGATCGAGCGCGTAGCGTGGCTCGCGCTCCCACTGTTCGTGCTGGACCAGAATCTTGCCGATCAGGACACGGATGAAATTGTCGACGCGGAAATATCCAATCGCATCCTTGTTGTGCTGATCACGATGCGCCAGCCCCAACGCGTCGACCCGCTGATGCAGCCGTGTGACGAGTTCGCGCGCTTCTTCTCCCAGATCGTTGCGAAGTTCAAAGCCGAGCAGCGAGCTGATGAGCTGGAGATTGTTCTTCACCCGATGGTCAAGCTCGTTCACCAGCCGCGAACGCTGCGCGAGCAGACGCATCAATTCGGCCGTGCGGTCGTCGATCTGCTGTTCCAGAAGGGTCTTCGTCTCTCGCAGTTCGTCGTTGACCGAATGCAGCGCGAATTCCGTCTGCTTCTTGTTGCTGACATCAAGTTGCGAGCCAAAAAAGAAGACGACCTCGCCGTCATCGTTGCGCACCGGGGAAATGAACAGCGAGTTCCAGAACGGGGTGCCGTCCTTGCGATAGTTCATGATCTCGACATGAACATCCTCTTCCCGTTCCACGGCCCTGTTGAGCGCTGCGATATCCCGCGGATTGGTTTCCGGACCTTGCAAGAAGCGACAATTCCGGCCGATCAGTTCGTCGTGGTGATACCCGGTGAGCCGGCAGAAACTGTCATTGGCGAAGATGATCGGATTATCTTCCTGGCGCGGATCTGTGACGATCATCGCCATGCGCGTGCCGCGGATGGCCGCCGCGAAGGGATCGCCCGTCTCATGCTTTGAATAAAGCAGCTGCTCGGCAAGCTTCGCGTTGTCTATCTGACCTTCTGTCGGTTTCTGTCTCCGGTCAGTCAACGGAAGGCCTCGAACTCAGGTGAACGCCCGCGTTAACAGCGGCGACAACGTTTGTGATGTGACGGTCAACTCGGCAGTAGCCGACTCGGTTCCATCCCCGATGCGATATTGGCACAATGGCCGGCGCATCCTGCCAAGGGCTTTGAATTTCTTTAAGGAACCATTTGCCAGACGCTGTCGACATCGCGTTCGTAGAGGCTCGGATCGCTCGGGATCTCGATGCCTTCCACAGCGGACCAAGGCTGGGCGAGATTGCTGTAGTTCGACGAAAACACGTTACCGGACTGCCCGGTCGTAATCACGAATGTCGAATTGTCCAGATCAGAAAGATCGTAGATTGCCCGGAAGCTCGCCGCATGCCGGTTGGCGAACGGTGCATCCTCGTCGCCAAGGTCAGTGCGCCCGCGATCGAGCGTGAAGGGCCCGCCCCCGCTCTCGACGCTCACATTGAAGATGCGATCGAGCGGCCAGACCTGCCCGAAGGGTTGATGAACGCTGAGCGCGACATGGGCATCGCCCCATCGCCAATCGTTTCGGTCATCACCGTAACGCGCCTCAAGTGTGCCGAGTGCGGTCTCGAGCGCGGAACTCAACACGGCGGCGCAATCCTCGACCTGCGAAGTATCCGCCACATCGCACCAGTCGCGCGCCGACCGACCGGTCAGAATACGCGCAAGAACCTGCCCGCGCGCTTCAAGCCAGGGTTCAAAGGCGTCCCCCAGATCATCGACGAAAATCGCGTACATCGCCTCGCGCAGCCATGCCATGGCGATCAATGGCTCGGCCGCATCACGCTGCATCTCGAAATCCCAGTCGCTCATCAACGAAACGACGAACCGGTCGACGCCGTCACGGTCCCGAATGGCATCGAGCATCAAAGGCATGAGTTCGGCAAACCCGCCTGAATAAGTGTCGGCCTGGACCGCCCGCGACGTTTCCATGCCATGCGGTTGATCCGCCTCGATAACGCGCTCATCGACCCTGGCCTGACGGTAGGCTTCGTCCCAATCGAGCGTCAGGAAAGGTTCGTAGCTGCGAGGCACCATGCGGGTGTTCGCCGTTCCGATCGCGCCGACCTCGGGATTGCGCGCGGTCGGGAGATCGCCATAGGGAATGAAGCCTTGCCAGTCATAGCGCGCCTCCCAGCCGGGAACCGGCGCACGCCCCATCACCGCGTTGTCCGGATCGCGCACCGGCACGCGGCCGGGCGCGATCAGGCCGATCGCGCCCTCGGTGTCCGCAAGGACGATCGACTGCATGGGCGTGACGAAGTCGCGCATGCCATCCTGAAAGTCTGCGACGCTTGCAAAGTCCCATAGCGCAAGGCCTGAGAGCATGGTGCGATCGTCATCGGCGAGCGCCGTCCAGCGCAGTGCGGCCACCTTGTCGTCCGGCAAGAGGGCGCCGAGGTTGCGATAGCTTGCCGGCATGACCGGCCCATGGCGCGTCCATCGCCGGGTGAAGACGTGATCCTCGGCACCGTCGACACGGATGCGCTCCTCCGCCTCTCCGAAAGCCTGCCAGCCATCGGGTGTGCGATAGCGCGAGGCATCCTCAGGATCGACCGCCTCGATGAAGAGATCCTGAACGTCCGTGCCCGTATTGGTGAACCCCCAGGCGACAGCATCGTTGCGGCCGAGCAGGACCAGCGGCGCGCCAGCCAACGTCGCCCCGACGAGGTTCTTCGCCGTCTCCCCGTTTTCCACCCGAAGATGCGCGAGATACCAGACCGACGGGGCCGAAAGGCCGAGATGCGGATCGTTGGCAAGGATCGGAAGGCCGGTATCGGTGCGCTCGCCGGAAACCACCCAGTTGTTGGAGGCCCCGCTACCCGTCAATCCAACCCTGGAAATATCGCCCCACGCCGCGGCATCCAGATGCGCCTGTTGGGCGGCAGGGTTCAGATCGAGAAGGGCATTGAGGTCGGGGAGCGGCGGCACCTTCGTCTCGTCAGGGAGCAAAGGCAACAAATCATCGATCTCGTCCGGCGACAGGCCCTTTCGGGCGAACGCCAATCTGTTCACCTCATCGGCGATATTGGCGGCCAGGCCGACCGACATCATCTTGACAACGACAACGCTGTCTTCCGGCCGCCAGGGTTCGGGCTCGTGACCGAGAACGACGAATTCAGGTGGCAGCGCCGACGAGAACGCGCGAGGCTCGCGGGCCAGCCAGCGGTTGACCCCGGCAGCATAGGCCTCCAGCGCGCGCTTCGCCTCATCGGGGAACGTTTCGTAGGATCGCCGGGCGGCGTCGTAGATGGCGATGGTGCGCAGCCAGACATCGGTGCCGATGGTGGCATCGCCGAACATTTCGGACAGCCGGCCCTTTCCTGCCATGCGCGCCACCTCCATCTGCCAGAGCCGGTCCTGTGCATGAGCAAATCCGAGGGCGGCGAAAACGTCGTCGCGGCTTTCTCCCTGAATATGCGGAACCCCTTGCCGGTCCCTCGCGATCGTCACCGGTCCGTCGAGGCCGTCAAGTTGCACTGTACCCGCCGCAGGGGGAAGCGAGCGCGACATCCACAACAGGCCGAGACCGGCAAAAACGGCAAGGAGCGGCACGACCGCAAAAATAAACAGGACCAACCCTTTGAGCAGCCGCTTCATTGTTTTATGTCCTTGCATTGAAATTCTTGATTGAAACGCTTTTTGGCGGCGCGCGCTAAAGAGCTTGCATCGTTAGTGAGGAGCATCGCAATGGCAAACGTCTCGTTCATAGGCCTCGGCGTCATGGGCTACCCCATGGCTGGTCACCTGAGAAAAAAGGGTGGCCACGAGGTCACGGTATATAACCGGACGCACGCCAAGGCGGAAAGATGGGTTGAGGAGTTCGGCGGCAAGGCCGCCAAGACGCCGGCCGAGGCCGCGCAGGGCGCAGATTTCGTCTTCTCCTGCGTCGGCAATGACGATGATCTGCGCTCGGTCACAACGGGACCAGACGGTGCCTTCGGCGCCGTCAAATCCGGCGCGATCTTTATCGACAACACCACCGCTTCCGCCGAGGTTGCCCGCGAACTGTCCGGCATTGCCAAGGAAAGGGGCTTCGGCTTTCTCGATGCGCCGGTTTCGGGCGGTCAGGCCGGCGCGGAAAACGGAGCGTTGACGGTCATGGTCGGCGGCGACAAGGCGACCTTCGACAAGGCAAAGCCCGTGATCGACGCCTATGCCAAGATGGTCGGGCTGATGGGCGAAGTCGGCGCGGGGCAGTTGACCAAGATGGTCAACCAGATCTGCATCGCCGGGCTCGTTCAGGGTCTTGCCGAGGGCATCCATTTCGGCATGAAGGCCGGCCTCGACATTCCCGCGGTGATCGACGTCATCTCGAAGGGCGCCGCCGGCTCCTGGCAGATGGAAAACCGCTTCAAGACCATGGTGGCCGGACAATACGAGCACGGTTTCGCCGTCGACTGGATGCGCAAGGACCTCTCCATCATCCTGGAAGAGGCGCGCCGCAACAAGACATCTCTGCCGGTCGCAGCGCTCGTCGATCAGTTCTACGCCGAGGTCCAGTCGATGGGCGGCAATCGATGGGACACCTCGTCGCTGCTGGCGCGCCTCGAACGCTGAGGCGGCGACCTACGATGATCAGACGGCGCGCTATTCCCCCCGCGCGCCGTCGATCGCCAGATAGTCGAGCGGCAATTCGGTCGTATACTTGATCTGCTCCATGGCAAAGCTTGACGACACGTCGCGTATCTCGATCCGCTGGATCAGGCGCTTGTAGAAGGCGTCATAGGCGGCGATGTCCGGCACGACGACCCGCAAGAGGTAGTCGACATCACCGCTCATCCGGTAGAACTCCACCACTTCGGGGAAGTCGACGATGACCTCCGAGAAACGCTTGAGCCACTCCTGGCTGTGGGTGTTGGTGCGGATCGAGACGAAGCAGGTAACCTTGGTGTTGACCTTTGCAGGGTCGAGCAGCGCAACCCGTTTGCGAATGACGCCCTCTTCCTCCAGCTTCTGGATCCGTCGCCAGCAGGGCGTCGTCGACAGTCCGACCTTCTTTGCAAGATCGGCGACGGCAAGCGTCGTATCCTCTTGAAGAAGCCTAAGGATCTTGCGGTCGAGACGGTCCATGAATCACATCCAACTGGAATGAATTTCTCATGAGCAGCGAATTTTGTTGCATTTAAGCAATAACGTTCTGCTCGCCTGCGCGGTGCTATCATGAGGCCCGTCGGGCCGCAATCAGATTTCGCCCTGCTGCTGCCCTTTGGGAACAACCCTTTCGCTCACCCGCGCCCTGAGATCGGGCAGCAGTTCCTCGGCGAACCAGGGATTGCGTTTGATCCACGCATTGTTGCGCCAGGAAGGGTGCGGCAGCGGGATGATCGTGCGCCCGCGACGGGTGGTCGCCGCGATGGTTCGCCATGAGGCGACGGTCGCCGTCATGCTCGCGCGCGACCACTCGGGCAGATGATAAGCCTGTGCGTAGCGGCCGATCGCCAGAACCAGGTCGGCCTGCGCCATCGCGTCGAAAAGCTGATCGTGCCAATGCCGACGACATTCGCCGCGCGGCGGGCGGTCACTGCCTTTCGCATCGAGACCGGGGAAGCAGAACCCCATCGGAACGATCGCAATCCGGTTGGCGTCGTAGAACGTCGCCTCGTCAAGACCGAGCCAGTCGCGCAACCGGTCGCCCGAGGGATCCGTGAACGGCCGGCCCGACGCATGGACGCGTGCGCCGGGCGCCTGGCTGCAAAGGATGATCTGCGCTGTCGGCGATGGCACGCAGACCGGCCTCGGCTCATGCGGCAGCCGGCGCACCGGCCCTCCATCGGGCGTGTCGCGGCAGATGCGACACGCCGCGATGTCCTTTTGAAGACGCGTCAGAAATGTCCTTCTGATCGTCAGCGTCAAGGCGACCTGTGTCAGCCCTTGACGCTGGGCCGAGCCGACACCGCCTCGTGCCAGCGGCGAACGTTCTGAAGATGCGCCGGCAGCTCGATCTTCGCCGGTTTCATGAAGCTGATGCCGACGATTCCGGTGATGTCGGCGATGGTGAAGCGGTCTCCGGCGATGTAGTCCCGTTCCGCCAGTTCGCCATCGAGCAGGGTCAGGAAATCGACGGCGCGCGAACGATTGGCTTCGCCCCATTCGGGGACCTGCGGCACTTCCCAGTCGCGCATGGCAGGGTGGGTGTGACGGAAGACCGCCGTGACCGAACCGAGGAAGTTGAGTTCCATGCGCCGGTTCCACATCTCGATCTGAGCCGTCTCAAGCGGATTCTTGCCAAAGAGGTTGGGCTCGGGATGAAGCGCCTCGATATAGCGGCAGATGGCGACCGACTCCGTCAGGATCGTTCCATCATCAAGCTCGAGCACCGGCAGGCGCTGCAACGGATTGCGCGCGGTGATTTCCTCGCTCTTGTGACCGAGCTTGCCCATATCGACCGGGACGATATCGATGTCGATGCCTTTTTCGGCGAGAAAGATCGTGACCCGGCGCGGGTTGGGCGCGCGGCCGCCGTCATAAAGCTTCATCTTGGTGCATCCTCCCTCGGACGTTGCGCGGCATTGTCTCTTCCAGCCCTTTCGGCTGGCGCGCGGAAGGTTGCATGAAGCCTCGCCGCGCTCAAGTCCCACGATGGTTTCCGCGGACCGGCCGAGCAGGCGACCGCAGTTCGGCTGGTTGGAAGGGTCTTCTTAATCATTCGCCGTTAACCTTGATTCAAAATCATCAAAGGTCAGCGTGCAAACGATTGCGATGTCCATCGCCGTAGAAAGCAGCAACGACAAGAATATCGTCGACCGCTCGCGTCCAAGACGCAATGCGGGCGTGGCCAAGACCGTGCGCGCTACGCGCGACCGGCTCCAGGTGGGCCAGCCGAGCAACCTCGAATTCGCCCGCGAGATGCTGCTCCTGCATATCAACGCGATCCTGCAGGGCGCGGCGGCGATGCCAATCCTCGTCCTGGCCGCAACGGCGATCAGCATTTATTTCGGCGAATCCTTCGAACTCATTCCGTGGGCCGCGGTGACGCTGACCGCCTATGCGGCCCTCGTCTTCTTCGCGCGCCGCGCATCGAGCCAGACGTTCGACCGCGACACCACGGCGAAATGGGCCCGCCGGTTCCTGCTCGGCCATCTCGCCATCGGCATCTGCTGGGCGATATTCGCGGCACAGGACTGCGCCGAATGCACCGATCCGTCTTTTTCCTTCTACAAGGGCGTCATCCTGCTCGTCGCCGTCGCCGCCACCGCGATGACGACGTTTACCCTGCGACGGGCCATCGTCGCCTCCTTCATGCCGCCAGTCCTGGTTTTCAGCGCACTCGCCTATCTGACGCAGAATCCCTACGATATCGGCATGGCGATCGTTGTCGTGGCCGCGTTCGGCTTTTTCATCTTCGTGTCCGACCGGCTCTATTTTTCCAATCTCAAGCTCTTGTCCTTTCAATCGGAGAAGGTGGCACTGATCGCCGAACTGGAAGTCGCCAAGGCGATGTCGGACGAGGCACGCCGCAGGGCTGAAGAAGCCAATCTGGCAAAGTCCCGCTTTCTTGCCTCGATGAGCCATGAACTGAGAACGCCGCTCAATGCCATCCTCGGCTTTTCCGAGGTGATGAGCGGCGAAGTGCTCGGCCCGCTCGCCAATCCGACCTACAAGGACTACGCCGCCGACATCCATCGGTCCGGCCAGCATCTGCTGAACCTGATCAACGAGATTCTCGACCTCTCACGCATCGAGGCGGGACGCTATGACCTTGCAGAAGACGCCCTGTCGCTCGCAGAAATCGCGGAAGACTGCATCGGCATGGTGCAGTTGAAGGCACGCAGCAAGGAAATCACGATTGCCGAGCAGTTCGAGCGAACCCTGCCCCTCGTCTGGGTCGACGAACGCGCCATGCGCCAGGTGGTCCTCAATCTTCTTTCGAACGCCGTGAAGTTTACCCCGGCTCGTGGCCACATCACGGTGAAGGTCGGCTGGACCGCGGGCGGCGGCCAGTACATCGCCGTCTCCGACAACGGGCCGGGTATCCCCGAAGAGGAGATCCCGATCGTGCTCTCCGCTTTCGGGCAAGGTTCGATCGCTATCAAGAGCGCTGAACAGGGTACCGGTCTCGGCTTGCCGATCGTTCAGGCGATCCTCGCCAAGCATGGTGGTCAGTTTGTCTTGAAGTCCCGGTTGCGCGAGGGAACGGAGGCCATTGCCATTCTACCGCCAAGGCGCGTGCTGCAAGGTCTGCCGCCGATCAACGATGGGGATCTGCCGACGCGCCAGGCAAGAAAGCCGGCATTTGCGTGAAAACGACGTTGCGGCTTGCAACAACGGGCAAAATCGCCCACATGCGGCCCTTCACACTGAAATATGTAGTTGAGCATAATGGCGTGACGCGATTCGCTGTTTGAGGAAGATATGAACCTGGCCACCTTGACGAGCAACTGGACTTCGAGTGCCCGCGACAGCGCGGCGGTCGTGCAGTATGGTGCAATGCCCTACCGGGTCGTCGAGGGTCGCGCCGCATTCCTTCTGATCACGTCGCGACGCACCGGGCGCTGGATCTTTCCCAAAGGCGGGCTTATCGATGGGATGTCGCCCGCCAAGTCGGCAGCGCAGGAAGCCTTCGAGGAAGCCGGCGTGCGAGGGTCCGTCGACATGACTCCGATCGGCACCTACCGCACGATCAAACAGCGCCTGCGCAGGACCGAGATCGACGTGCAGGTTTTCCCGCTCCTGGTCGAAGACCAGTTGGATGAATGGCCCGAAATGACGCAACGCCGCCGCCACTGGGTCCTGCTGACCGAAGCCAAGCGGCTGTTGTCAGACAAGGGCGCGATCAGCCTGGCGCAGAAGCTGAACAAGCGCGTCACCGAGACGGGCTGACCGACCGACGGTTTGCCGTTGTGCCGTTTCATTTCCGCACGTGAATTGGTCTAGCCGACCACCGCTTCAAGCATGAAATAGACCAGCGCCGACAGAAGCGCCGAAGCCGGCACCGTGATGACCCATGCGGCCGCGATGCCGAAGGCATGCTGCCGGCGAACGAGGCGACGCCGCTCGCGCTTCTGGAAATTGGCCAGGGCTTCCTCGGCGGTCTCGTTCAGCGTCGTCGGCTGAAGGAAGAGAGAACGCGGCTGGACGGCCGGGTTGGGAACGCCCTTGTTGGAGGTCAACTCGCGGAGGAACCCGACACCGAAGACAGCGCCGATAGCAATGTGTGTCGACGATACCGGCAGGCCGAGCGCCGAAGCGATGAGAACCGTGGTGGCGGCGGACAGCGCCACGCAATAGGCACGGATCTCGTTCATTTTCGTGATGCGCTCACCGACCGTGCGAATGAGCTTCGGGCCGAAAAGGGCAAGACCGACGGCAATGCCCGCAGCGCCGATGGCCAGCACCCAGATCGGCAAGAGCACGGCTGCAACGTCCGTCGAGGCGCTGTCGGCGACGGCGACGATGGCGGCCAGAGGACCAACCGCATTGGCCACGTCGTTCGCGCCGTGCGCGAAGGACAACAGCGCCGCCGCGAAGATGAGCGGCAGGCGAAAAAGACCGTTGATGCTCTTGGACCGGTTCTCAAGCCCCTGCGAACGCCGCAATACCCAAGGCCGCGACAGCGCCCAGCCGAGCCCGCCGAACAGCAGGCCGAGCATCGCGACCGCCCCGAAAGACGGGTCCCAAAGCCGGCTGAAACCCTTCATCGCCATATACATCGCGAAGACGGCGGTCATCAGCCCGATCAGTACCGGCACCCAGATTCGCGCGGCCTCGACCTTTTCGTCCTTGTTGACGATCGTCGCATTGGTGATCGTCAGAAGCAGCGCCGCGAGGATGCCACCAAGCGCGGGGGAGATCACCCAGCTGGCGACGATCGCGGTCATCATCTGCCAGTTGACCATTGCGAGACCGGCGGCCGCGACGCCGGACCCGATCACACCGCCAACCACGGAGTGTGTCGTGGAAACCGGTGCTCCGAGGACGGTCGCAAGATTGATCCACAGGGCCGACGACAGAAGCGCCGCCATCATGACCAGCGTGAAGCCGACGGGCGACAGATCGGCGCCCGGACGGAGCAACTCGCTGGAGATCGTATCAACGACGTCGCCGCCGGCCAGAAGGGCACCCGACGCCTCGCAGATCGCCGCGATCGTGATGGCCCCCACCATGGTCAGCGCACGACTGCCGACCGAAGGACCCATATTGTTGGCAACGTCGTTGGCACCGATGTTGAGTGCCATATAGCCCGCGATGACCGATGCGATGATGACGAGGTAGCCGAATGGGCCCTCCTCGACGAACAGCGCCGCCAGCACCATTGCGGCGAGCAGGAAGAGAAAGGCCAGCCCCGGCGCAGCGAGAGAACGGGAAAGATCGAAAGTCGCTGTTTCGAGCGAGCCGACCTTCTTCAGGTCCTTGTCCAACGCGCTTTTCGCCATGCCTGCCGCACCGCCATTCTTGTCACAGAACTGTCATACGAGGCGGCGCATAGCATTATCGGCGGGCCGGTACAGGCCCACCGCGACATTTTTTACCTGTCAGTGCAACGAAATCGTCCCCGGCCCCCAGGAAAATGCGCCGAGATCAACGCTTCTCATAAAATGCGTTGCCGCCGGCCACGAGCTTGTAATGCATGTTGTCGTACGGAAATTTGAGGCCCGCCATGTGGAAGAACATGGCGTCGCTGAGGTCGGGATGGCGATGACCGCCAAGGACCTTTTCAGCCGCAACCTGAATGTCGGGGACTTTCTCGCGCGGCATGGTCCGCGTCAGGACGCCGGGCGCGAACTGGTTTTTCTGCCCCACCACGCCGCAGACGCTATTGGGAAACTCGGACGAGTGCACGCGGTTCATGACGACCGTGCCGACCGCCAGGAGGCCCTCCTCGCTGGAGCGGTTGGATTCAAAATAGATCGCCCTCTCCAGGCACTCACGCTCTTTCGCCGAGTAGGATTGGGCCGCCTCGGCCGGAATGGCGCCGGTTGCCAATTCATCGACCGCGCTGCTGGTGCACGCGGACAGTGACACTGCGGACGCAAGAATGACCGATACGGTCATGGTACGACCGTTCCAACGCGCGACAACCCGATCCCCAAACACGCCCGCCCTCTCCAAATGCCTGACCCGAAAGCATGGTGTTTCGCCTCGCAATGCGGCGAGACAAAGGCCTTGGATGATGCGGGCAATCCCCGCCAAAATGGAATCAATGGGCGCGCGCTTGGCCGAATCGGTCTTGCATTTTTGCCTTTCTCGTGTCATGCCTCGGCCGTTCGGGATTTACTGACCCGGAGACTGGACTGTTTATGGACGTTCTTTCCCCGTAACTGTGACTGCTCGACACCGCCGCATGACGCGGCCTGCCGTACCGCGCGATAGGCGCGCGGCGGTCGGAACAATCAGGGGAAAGGACCCTTTCATCATGGCTCAGACGGGCACCGTTAAGTTTTTCAACGCCGACAAAGGCTACGGCTTCATCACGCCGGATGGCGGCGCAAAGGACGTTTTCGTCCATATTTCCGCTCTTCAGGCATCGGGCATCGCGCACCTGAACGAAGGCGACAAGGTCACCTTCGACACGGAAGCGGACCGCCGCGGCAAGGGCGACAAGGCTGTCAACCTGCAGCAGCTCTAAGCGCGGCAGAAGCCTGAGACGATTTTGAAGCGGGCGGCAGCGATGCCGCCCGCTTTCGTTTGTGGCAGCGCGTCAGCAACCGCCCTGGCCGACCACGCGGAAGCCCTCGGAGACTGCGCTGCAGGCATTGCCAAATGACCGGCGTTCACCGCCGCGAATGGCGCAGACCGGCGCGAACTCGCGCGTGCACACCTGCGGACGGCCAGGACGAGGCGGCGGACCACCATACGGGGGACGAGGGCCTGGCGGACGCGAGATCGGCGGGCGTTCGCGCCGGCACTCTCCATCCGCAATGACCCGAAAGCCGCGCGCCTCGGCCGTGCACTGGTTCGGAAACGTTTCCCTGTCGCCGCGACGCACGCCACATACGGGCGCGTAGATCTGCGGGCAGACGGTTGGTCCGGGCCCGGGCGGCGGCGGCCGATAGGGCGGGCCGCCCTCCTCCACAACAACGCAGCCCGAGAGCGCGATGAGCGCCAGCATGCCCACGCCCGCGAGTTTGGCGATAATTGGTGTCAAGCGTCCTCTCCTTCTACCGATCGATACCCCGACCTTCCCCGGAAGGAACGCTAAACCGTTTCACGGCCGCACGGAAGCGCTCTCAGGCAACGCGGAGCCACGCGGCATGGACCCCGCTGGACACTTGCGTGACTGAAGCGGCCTTCAGGCGGCACATGCGGACAGATGCGGCAGGACCGCGTCGAATGCGGTCGCGATGACGTCCAGCCCGGCCTCGGGGCGGCTTGCCCCCGTGGACAGCACCTGGCGGAACCGCCTGGCGCCCGGCACACCCTGGAAAAGGCCGACCATGTGACGGGTGACATGGATGAGGCGGCCACCCTCGCCGATGTGGCGGGCCGCATGCTCCATCATTGCATCGCGCACGACAATCCAGTCGACCGGCGGTGTTTGCGCCCCGTACAGCGCCTGGTCGACCTCGGCCAGCAGTGACGCATTGTGATAAGCCGCCCGCCCGAGCATGACCCCATCGACATGACGCAGGTGTTCCATCGCCTGATTCACATTCTCAATGCCGCCGTTGATGCCAATGAATCCATTGGGCAATCTCTGCTTGAGCCGATAGACGCGCGGGTAGTCGAGCGGTGGAATGTCCCGATTTTCCTTGGGGCTCAGCCCCTGCAGCCAGGCCTTGCGTGCATGCACCCAGAGCGCGTCGGCCCCTGCCCCGGCCACCCGGTCGGCGAGCTCATCGAGAGCGATTTCCGGGTCCTGGTCGTCGACCCCGATGCGGCATTTTACCGTGACGGGAATGGCAACGGCGCGCTTCATCGCCGCCACGCCCTCGGCGACCAGCGCGGGCTTGCGCATCAGACAGGCCCCGAACGTGCCCGACTGCACCCGGTCGGAGGGACACCCGACATTGAGATTGATCTCATCAAAGCCAAGATCGGCTCCGATGCGGGCGGCCTCGGCCAGTTTGTCGGGTTCGCTGCCACCAATCTGCAGCGCAAGCGGATGTTCCACTTGATCAAAGCGCAAGAGCCGCTGACGATCGCCATGAATGACCGCATCGGCGACCACCATCTCCGTATAAAGCAACGCATGCCTGGTCAGCAGACGGTGCAGATATCGGCAATGGCGATCGGTCCAATCCATCATGGGCGCGACGGCGAAGCGATGATCACCATAGTCACCGAGCCTTGCAGCTCTTTCGGCTTGTTCAAACGGCATCTGTTCGGACTTGCTTCTTTTTCGGCGACGGCTTGGCTTGTGGGGTGTCCTTGCGCCAGAGCAAAGGCCACCGCGCGCCGGGGCCGCGCTCAACGGGCGGACGCGCAGCGCGAACTGGTACGGTCGTCCTTCTAGCCCAAGTGCTGCGCGAAGAAAATGGCAGTCCTATTCGCCAGCTCTCTGGCAGGCGAAGGATCGCACCCTCAGCGTGGCAGGATGGGGCGTTATTGCGGATGCTCTTCCAGCCATTCCCTCATCTCGGCGATCTCGCGCTCCTGAGCCGCGATAATCGCTTCCGCGAGCCGCTTGGTATCGGGGTCGGCGCCATGTTCGAGCGCGACCTTGGCCATGTCGATCGCGCCCTGGTGGTGGGGGATCATCTTGAGCCGGAAATCGATATCCGGATCGCCGGTATAGTCGATCGCCATGCCGTGCATCATATCCATATCCGCCCGCTTGTAGGCTTTTGTCGATTCCGTGTCGCCATCGGCCGGCATCATCGTTTCCATCATGGACTGCATCGAACCCATGTCCATGATCATGCCGGCGCCCTGCCCACTGCCGACATCGCCTCCGTGGCCCGCGCCATGCCCACCTTGAGCCATCGCCGTGGCTGAAAACGCGCCTGCGCCAATCAACAGCATCAACACCTTCATGCTCCGCATCGTCTTTTCCTTTGTTCAGGACCGGGCTTATCGCTGCGGTCGGCACGACGCACCGGGATCGGTGCTCGAAAGGCGAAAGATCGTGCTTCCACCTGCTGGAAGGTCAAGAGCTGATGGAGCCATACGAATTGGACGCGTTATTCGTCAGGATGCACGGCGCGACGATTGCCCGACCATAAATCCCCCCACGGCAAGCGTCCTGTTTTCGGATCATCGATGCCGGCGCATATGCCATCGACGCCGCCGCCCGGATCGGACGAGCGGCGCCGGTTCTGGATCAGACGCTGTACCAGATGCCGCCTTCGATCTGCGGCAGAACGCCGGCGATGTTCTCAGGGCTTTCGGAAATCCGCGCGAGGACTTCGGCCTGCGACATCGCGCCGGCGTCGAGCTGGCTTTCCCAATAGGCCGCGCCGCCGGCATCGGCCTTTCGGTCGAGAACGTTGAAATAGATCCGGTCGACGAGCTCGGCATTGGTTGGATTGTCGCCATAGAGCGCGGCGAATTCCGCCGTATCCATGAAACGCGCAGCAACGTCCTCCAGCGACCAGCTGGTATCCATGTTGCTCATCCAGTAGCCGACCTCCGGCGCGCCGGGCGCCCGGTCGAAGGCGGCCTCGTAAATCCTGAAGGCCTTGCCGGCATTGCCGCCGAGGTCCACCGCCAGAAACCCGTCTGTAAAGGCCAGCCGCTCAACGCCGACCAGACGGTCTTCGATGTTGACATTGTTGCTCACCGTCACGGCGTCCTCACCGATCGTGATGTCGAAATCAGACGACACGCCCTCGTAAAGAACGGTGTCGGTCCCCGCGCCGCCATCGACGAAGTTGGAGCCCATGCCAGGCAGGAACTGATCGTCGCCGCCATTGCCCTGAATCGTGTCATTGCCGCCGAAGCTCGCCATCACGTCCTTGCCGCCGGACCCGATGATCGTGTCGTCACCGCCAAGGACGAGATCCACGGCCGCATCGATCTGGTCCGTGTCGATGAGATAGGCGAACTCGGTCGCATCGATGCGAAGCTGATCGGCGGAGAAGATGTGGACGCCGGCGTCGAAATATTCGATCCCGGTCAGGGTGCCCGTGATTTCTTCCTCAGCGGTCAAACCGAAACTGCCCTCGTAATGGACAAGACTGACGCCGTCGGATTCGGTGATGCGCGTGGCGCTGAAATCGATGATTTCGCCGTTGAATCCATCGAATGTGACGATGTCGAAAGGTTGCCTCAATGTGAGTTGAGCCATGATCATTACCCCCAGATAATTTGCTTGATGGCAGCAGAACAGACGCCCTGCATGACGCACGAGGCATGTCGCGCATACAACAGAACCCGCGTCGGCCAAATAGCTACGGTGGCCGGCCCGACTGTGGCAATCGCCCAATCGGTATATGTCGAAGATGAAAGGCGCGAAATCGTCACCGGCAGAGGCCGTTATCTGTCGAGATGATGGCTATGGCCGATCTTGGCGAACGCGACGAAGCAAAAGCCGCGACTGGCGGCAAGAACCAAGAGCACCCGCATCACTCAACCTCGGCAAGACGGCTGATCGTGCAAGTTGAATCGCGGCAGGATTTCATGCCCGACCACAATATTTCAGGTGGCAATTTGTGCACTTTTCTTAATCAGTTGCCGCGAATTTGGGCCTTGAGAACATCCGAAGGCAGTGGTGATGAATCAGGCGAACAAAGTTTGGCGAGCGCAGGTCCTGGACAGCTATCAGATACTCGATACCGAGCCCGATCCGATTTTTGACGCATTGACGCACACCGCCGCGCGCATCTTCGGCGTCTCGACATCGCTGATCAGCTTCGTTGACCGCAATCGCCAATGGTTCAAGGCTCGGGTCGGATTCGACCAACAGGAAACCGGGCTTGAGGAAAGCTTCTGCCGCTGGGCGATCGAGCAGGACGACGTGTTTGTCGTCAACGATGCCAGCCACGATCGGCGCTTTGCGGACATTCCTTTCGTCAAGGACGGCCGGGTGCGGTTTTATGCCGGCGCGCCGCTTTTAACGGCTGAAAATTGCAGCCTGGGGACGATCTGCGTGCTCGATGGCGCGCCCAGAACACCCGACAAGGGACAGATAAACCTGCTCAGGGATCTCGCCCGGATCACGATCAGCCTGCTTGACGCACGGCGTCTCGGGTTCGACATGGACGCGAGCAAGGTGCTGGTCAACGGTCTGACGGACAACGCACCAGGCGGCATTTTCGAGTTCAAGCGCGACCGGTCGGGCCACCAGCGGCTGAGTTTTGCGAGCCGCGGCTTCATCGACACGATCGGTATTTGCCCCCACGATGCTGTCATGGACATCGGGCGCGCATTCGCCAACGTTCATCCTGATGACCTCCCTGGCTTTCTGGCCTCGATCGACGCCGTCTACCGCACTGCATCGGCGTGGGAACACCAGTTCCGCGTCCAGCATCCCGTCAAGGGAACACTCTGGGTCCTCGGGGCGTCGCACCCCGTCAGCAACGTCGATGGCCTGATCACCTGGCAGGGCTGCCTCATGGACGTGACCGAGAGGGTGGCCGAGCAGGAGCGACTGGAGGAGGCACGCCGCACGCTCGAGCATCAATATCGCGAACTCAGCGAATACCAGATGCTGATGAACCAGATCGCGCGCATGTCGAAGGTTGGGGCATGGGCGGTCCAGATTGACACCGGCGCGGTGTCATGGACGCCGGAAGTCTATGCATTGCACGGCGTCACACCCGACACCTTCGACGCATCGCTCGACAGCGCGCTTGGGCTCTGCGATCCCGCGGCCCGGCCGTTGCTCAAACGCAAGCTCCAGCAGATTGCCGAGACCGGCGAGACCATGGAGATGGAGTATGCGATCATCACGCCCGCTGGTGAACGGCGCTGGGTCCGCACAATCGGCGAGGTGGAACATTTCGAGGATGGCCGGCCGGCGCGTCTCGTCGGCTCGGTCCAGGACATCACCGAGATGCAGGAGCTTCTGGCCGGCGCGCTCTACCACTCCTCGCACGACCATATGACGGGCCTTTCCAACCGGGCATCGTTCTTCCGACAGCTCGAAGACGTGCTGTCGCGCCGGGCGGACGGGCAATCCCATGCCCTGCTCTTCTTCGATCTCGATCACTTCAAGGACATCAACGACGCCTTCGGCTACGAAGCCGGCGATGCGGTCATCAAGGAAGTCGCGCGCCGTCTGTCGGACCATCTGGCTGGCGAGCCTGACGCGCTATTCGCGCGCTTCGGCGGCGATGAATTCGCCGTTCTCCTCGCCGGTGCCGACGACGCGGAAGCGGTGCGGCTTCGGGCCAGGTGCATCAAGCAGGCGATCACGCGCGAAGTGGCGGTGAAGGACCGTCACCTCACCTCGCGTCTTTCGATGGGGATCGCGCTTTCCGATACTGCGTCAGAGACCGCGGCGGGCCTCTTTCGCAAGGCCGATCTTGCGCTGCGCCAGGCAAAACAGTCCGGCCGCGCGCGGTTCGTCTTTTACACCGACGCCATGGCAACTGCCACCGAGCGGGAGCAGGAACTGCGGCGCGCGATCGTCGCGGGGATCGAGCATGGCGAATTCGAGGTCCACTATCAGCCGATCATGGACCTTGGCACGGCCCGCCTTGATGGGTTCGAGGCGCTTCTTCGCTGGCATCACCCGCAACGCGGCCTCGTATCGGCCGGTGTTTTCGCACATCTCATCGACGATCCCGTCATCGGCCATCGCCTGTCCGATCTCGTCTTCAGCCAGGTGATCGAAACCGCCGCGCGCTGGAGCGCCGAGGAATTGCACTTCGGCCAGATCGCCGTCAACATCAGTTCCAGCCAGCTGCGCGATCCCTCCTTTCTCGACCAGCTGAGGCGCGTCGAAGCAGCCGGTCTGCCGACATCCTGCATCAAGCTGGAAATCACCGAGGGCGTCCTCTTCGGGCGAACCGCCGACAAGGCCGCGCAGGTCCTCGCCACCATCCGCGACATGGGCTTCGACATCGCGCTCGACGATTTTGGAACGGGCTATGCTTCCCTCGTGCACCTGACGCAGTTCCCCATCACGCAGCTCAAGATCGACATGTCCTTCGTGCGAAAGATGGCGGACAGCGAAAAGGACCGGACGATCGTGCAGACCATGTGCACCCTCGCCCACGGGCTCGACCTGACGGCCGTTGCCGAAGGCATCGAGGACAAGGAGACGGAGACGATGCTGCACGCCATGGGCTGCCGCTTCGGTCAGGGATACCTTTACGCAAAAGCGCTGCCACACGGACAGGCCAGACGGTTCATCATCGATCATCTGGCACCATCGACGCCGGCACGCATCCTCTCGTTGTGATGCCTCTCTCACTCGAAGGCTATTCCGATGCCCCCTGAAACGCCGCGCAAGAGGCACTATCTGACCCGTGTCCCGGCAGATGGCGATCGCCGCAAATACTATCGCCGCCCGACCGACCTTCTCGTGCGAATCCTGTTTCTGGGACAAGGCATCCGGCAGATCGCCACAAGGACCTGCCGGATGATCGACATCAGCGAGGGCGGCGCGAAGATCGAGGTCGGACCAAGCAGCACGATTCCCGATCACTTCTATCTCGTGCTCGGCGAGTTCGATTTTTTCATCGGCTGTAGCGTGGTCGAGCGGCAGACCATTTACCTGCACACGCGCTTCCTCGCCGACTGTTCCGCGAGCTTCATCAACAAGCTGTCGCGTCTCGCTCCGCCCGATGCCACGCTTGAAAAGCTCGGCACCGAGTTCGAGCCTTTCAAGAAAAGCGGACCTGCGGCCTGAGGGGACACGGCTGCGGTTCCGACGTTCTGGTGCAGTTCACCCAGTTGCCGGAGTATGTCGGCCTGTCCAACGCCGACATCCAGAACGGGTACTGGGTGGTTGGATAAGGCCTCGCCCAAGTCATCTCTTGCTGGACGCAGTCAAGCCGAGGACCAGTGCCTTTAGCCCTTCATGCCAGGGGCCTGCGTCCTCGCCCGCCGCGATGGCGAGCGCGGCGCGGTCGTAGGCAGCCGAAAGAAGCCGAGCGGTTGCCGCGATCGGCAGCGGCTTGAGGCGGCCTGCCGCTTCGGCTGCCGCAAGGCCGGCCTCAAGCGTCGCACCACCCGTTTCCGCATCGATCGCGTCGACTGTGCTCCTGCCAAGGACGGCTGGCGCGTCGATGAGGAGGAGACGCACCCGCCCTGCTTCGGCGATCGTCGCCAGATAGGTCTCGCCACCCCTCAAGATCGCCTCGACAGGATCATCAATGTCAGCGGCGCTCCGCTCAATCGTTGTCGCGACGTCACGGGCCTCCCGCTCGACGACGGCGCGGAAGAGCGCCTGCTTGTCGGCAAAATGATGATAGAGCGCTCCGCGCGTCACGCCGGCAGCCGCCACCAGTTCGGGCGTGCCCGTTCCGGCATAGCCCCTCTCGACGAACAGCGTTCGGGCCGCGTCGATCAGTTGCGTCCGCGTGGTCTGCGAGCGGTCCTTGTTCGTTCTTCGACTTCGATCTTGCATACATACAGCCTGCATGTTATTAACACTGATGCATACATACAGTATGTATTTGACATGGAGGCGTCAATGAAGACGACCAGCTACTACCCCGTGATCATGACGGAGAACGTCGCCGCGACGGCGCAGTTCTACGAGACGCATTTTCGTTTTCGCCCCCTCTATACGGCCGACTGGTACGTCCATCTGCAATCCGGGGACGACGAAACGGTGAACCTTGCGGTCCTCGACTATCGGCACGAAACGATCCCCGAGGGTGCCCAAAAGCCTGTTTGCGGGCTGCTCCTCAATTTCGAAGTCGACGATGTGGACGCGGAATATGAGCGTGTGGGAAAAGCGGGATTGCCGATACTGCTGAGCCTTCGCAGCGAGACGTTTGGCCAGCGCCATTTCATCACCAGGGATCCCAACGGCGTTCTGATCGATGTGATCACGCCGATCGCGCCGGACAGCGAGCATGCCGCCCAGTATGCGACCGAAGCATTGCCCAGCTAAGACGGCGCCTTCAGTTGGGCCGGCAGCGCGCGCACTGGCCGCGCAGTTCCACGGTTGTCTTGGCCGGTACGAAACCGCGCGCCTGCGCGAAGCTGGCGAGACGATCCTCGATCACCTCGTCCGAGAACTCATCGACCTGGCCGCAGGTCTCGCAGATCGCGAACCCGATCATGGCGTGCCGGTGGCAATGTGGATGGGCGCAGGCCACGAAGGCATTGAGGCTTTCCAGCCGGTGCACAAGACCGAAAGCAAGCAATTTGTCGAGCGCCCGATAGACCTGGAGTGGCGCTCGAAAGCCATCGTCGCGCAACTGGTCGAGGATCGTATAGGCGCTGAGCGGCCCATCGGCCCTCGACAAGGCATCGAAGACGAGCCGCTGGTTCTTCGTGAGATCCGGGGTTTCAGCGGTCACGTGGATGGCTCCTTCGGCCCGAGCGCCGGAATCTGGCCGACAAGAAAGAGAAGCAGGGCCGCGACGACGATCGACGGGCCGGACGGCGTGTCGAAACTGAGAGAACCATAAAGCCCCGCGACAACGGCAGCAACGCCGATGAGAGAGGCGAGAACCGCCATCGCCTCCGGTGTCGGTGCAAAGCGGCGGGCGGCGGCGGCCGGAATGATCAGCAGCGACGTGATGAGAAGGATACCGACGATCTTCATGGCGATGGCGATGACGAGCGCCATGAGCAGCATGAAGGCGAAGCGCGCGCGCTCAGGTCGCATGCCTTCCGCCTCGGCCAGTTCGGCGTTGACGGTGGCGGCAAGAAGCGGGCGCCAGAGCGCCCAGATCCCGGCCAGAACGATCGCGCCGCCTGCCCAGATGAAGCCGATGTCCGCGCGCGACACGGCAAGGATATCGCCGAACAGAAAACCCATCAGATCGACCCTGACCCATGACATGAAGGCGACGAGCACGAGGCCGATCGCCAGCGTCGAATGCGAGAGGATGCCGAGCAGGGCGTCGGTCGACAGGGAGCGCCCGCGCTGCAGCACGATCAGCGCCACCGAGACGGCAACAGCGACGAAGAAGACGCCAGCCATCAGGTTGATGTCGAAAAGCAGCGACAGCGCGACGCCGAGCAGCGCCGAATGCGCCATGGTGTCGCCGAAATAGGCCATGCGCCGCCAGACGATGAAGCATCCGAGCGGGCCAACGGCAAGTGCAAGGCCAACGCCGGCAAGGATGGCCCGCGTGAAGAAGTCGTCAAGCATGTCCCTGCCCTTTCGCGCCATGCGGCGCGGCGTCATCGTGTCCTTCCCCATGAGGATGGTCGTGCGTATGCCCGTGATGACCGTCGCCAGGGTGGCAATGCTCGGTGACCGAGCCGTCGGCATGACGAACGCGCCCGTCCGGCAGGTGCGTATGGTCGTGATGATGGTTGTAAACCGCCAGCGTCGCAGCGGCGCGCGCTCCGAAAAGCTGAAGATATTCAGGACTCTCGGCAACCGCCTGAGGGGTGCCGCGGCAACATACGTGGCCATTGAGACAGATAACGGTGTCGGTCTCCGCCATGACGACGTGCAGATCATGCGAGATCAGGAGGATGCCGCAGCCCGTATCGTTCCGGATCTGCTTTATGAGGTCGTAAAGCGCGATCTCGCCGGAAAAATCGACGCCCTGAACCGGTTCGTCCAAGATCAGAAGGTCGGGCTTGCGCACCATAGCACGAGCAAGCAGCGCGCGCTGGAATTCGCCGCCCGAAAGATGCTGCACCTGCCTGTCCGCCAGGTGCGTGATGCCGACCGCCGCCAGCGCCGCCTCGATGGCATCGCCGGGGTAAGAGCCGGTCAACGTCATCAGGCGCCGGACCGCCAGGGGCAGCGTCCAGTCGATGGTCAGCTTCTGCGGCACATAGCCGACGACGAGATCGGTGCGGCGTCTCACCGTGCCTTCGCTTGGCGCCAGGATGCCGATCGCTGTCCTGGCCGTGGTGGACTTGCCCGAACCGTTGGGCCCGATCAGCGTGACGATCTCGCCGCGCGCCACCGTCAGGTCGACGCCGCGCACAAGCCAGCGTCCTCCGCTTCTGACCCCGACGCCCTGCATGGCGATGAGATTGCCCTCGCCGGCCGGGGCATGTTGATGACGTCCAAGCATCGCTGATGAAATTGACCCGAATTCACACTTGTCCAACCATATGGCACACGTTATAGCGTTACGCAATTCATGTTACACAATAACATATCAGGCTATGGAAGGATTGCTCATGCGCCGAACTGCCCTCGCCCTCGCGGCCTCCGTCTCTACGCTGCCGCTCCCGGCCCTCGCGATGGACAATGTCGTGGTTTCCATCAAACCGCTCCACTCGCTGGTGGCCGGGGTCATGGACGGGGTCGGTGAGCCGCAGTTGCTGATCAAGGGGGCCGCTTCGCCGCACAGCTACGCACTGCGCCCTTCCGAGGCCTCCCTGCTTCAGGATGCTGCGCTCGTCTTCTGGATCGGCGATACGATGGAGACATTCCTGACCGATCCTTTGCTGGCGCTCTCGCAGCAGGCAACCGTGTTGGCTCTAGAGGATGCGGATGGCCTGACGCTGCTGGATTATCGCGAAGGCGGAGCCTTCGAGGAGCAGGATCGGGCAGATGCCGACGCAGCTGAGCATGAGCACGAAGACGCCCATCATGATCACGATCATGATCATGCAGCCGAACATCACGATGGCGCTGGCGAGCACCATCATGACGAAGGTGGCGACCATGCCGGCCACGATCATGCCGGCCACGACCTGCATATCTGGCTCGATCCGGAAAACGCCAAGGCGATGGTCGGTGCGATCGAAGAGACGCTTGCGGCCGCCGACCCTGCCAACGCACAAACCTATGCGACGAACGCCAGCGCGATGACACAGCGCATCGAGGCGCTGTCGTCAGAGATTGAGACGCAGCTGGCCCCGCTCGCCGGCCGTCCCTTCGTCGTCTTCCATGACGCCTATCATTATTTCGAGAACAGTTTTGGCCTGGAAGCGGCCGGCTCGATCACCGTCAGTCCGGAGATCGAGCCCGGTGCCCGGCGCATCGGCGAGATACAGGAAACCGTGCGAACGCTCGATGCTGCCTGCGTCTTCTCCGAACCGCAGTTCGAACCCCGCATCGTGGAAGTCGTCGCAGAAGGATCGAACGCCGCCAGCGGCGTACTCGATCCGCTCGGCGCGACCATAGAGGACGGGCCGGAGCTCTATTTCGAACTCATGCGGAACATGGCGTCGTCCTTCCAGACTTGCCTCGCAGCGAAAGACTGAGTGGACGGCGTCACCGCTGCTTTGTCGGCATCGGGTGGGCCGGGCGTCAAGCGGCCCACCCAGAACGATGTCAGAGAACGCCGGCGATGATGGCGATGCCGGCAAGAGCCATGACCCCGCCGCCGGCGCGTGCCGCGAGAACGCCGTTGGCGCGCGACAGCTTGCCGATGCCAAGTCCGGCAGCAACGCCGGCGGCATGCAGCAGCGCCGTTGCGACCATGAAGCCGAGACCATACGCCATCCCGGACGCATTGGCCGGCATTTCCGTGCCGTGCGCATGACCGTGAAACAGCGCAAAGAAACCGACCAGCGCCATGGCGCCGGCCACGGGCAGGCTGCTGCCGAAGGCGGCGGCCGCGCCGATCACGACGATGGAAGAGGCGATTCCGAGTTCGACCAGCGGCAATGTCACGCCCGCAACCGCAAGCGTGCCACCGACGGTCATAGCACAGACGAAGGCCGCAGGCACGAGCCAGAGTGGCCGGCTGGTCGCCGTGCGCTCGCCGATGAGATAGGCGAGAAGCCCGACGGCGACCATCGCGAGAAGATGATCGAGCCCGCCGAGCGGATGCATGAAGCCATAGGCGAAGCTGGCGTTGTCGTGCGTCCCGTGGCCGGTGTGGGCCATGGCAGCGCCCGTCGATGCGACGAAGGTGGCGATGAGTGTGATGATACGCATGTGTTTTCCTTTCGGGGCCCTCCGCCCCAGCGCAGTGCATTCGTGCGGCTTGAACCGCGGATTTGACGGCCGGTCTCCTGGCTTGGGACTGATCCTGCCGCCTTCCCGATGCAAGAAGCGCACCAGTGGCATCATGGCAGAACATCCATCCTTTACAGTCGCGGGGGCGGCGCCGGCTTTCGACCGGCTTCCCGTTTCACCTTCGAATGGAAGGCACCGTCACACTGACTGATTGCAGGCAGGCAACGAAAAGGCAACCGTTCAGCCAGCCGCTATTTTGTGCACCACTCTATTTCTTGCGTGCAGGTCCCTCGCGCTCGGCTGAGGCCGCCCAGAGGTTGATGTCCGCTTCACGCGCATGGCCGTCGATCTCCGCCAGTTCCGCGTCGCTGAATTCAAGGGCTTTCAACGCGCCGACGCAGTCATCGACCTGCTCCGGGCGGCTCGCGCCGATCAAGGCGGACGTCACCCGGCCGCCGCGCAGGACCCAGGCGATCGCCATCTGTGCGAGCGTCTGCCCGCGTTTGTCCGCGATGGCGTTGAGGGCCCGGATGTTCTCGACGTTCTTGTCGTTGAGGAATTCCGGCATCAGCGACTTGCCCTGGCTGGCGCGGCTACCCTCTGGAACTCCCTTGAGGTATTTCGACGTCAACATGCCCTGAGCGAGCGGCGAGAACACGATCGAGCCGATCCCCAGCCCATCGAGCACATCAAGCAGCCCGTCATCCTCCACCCAGCGATTGAGCATGGAATAACTCGGCTGATGAATGAGGCAGGGCGTGCCGAGCTGCTTCAGGATAGCGGCGGCCTCGCGCGTACGCTCGGCGTTGTACGACGAAATCCCGGCATAGAGCGCCTTGCCGGAGCGCACGATCTGGTCGAGCGCCATCATCGTCTCTTCAAGCGGCGTTTCGGGGTCGAAGCGGTGCGAATAGAAGATATCGACATAGTCGAGGCCCATGCGCTTCAGGCTCTGGTCGCATGAGGCGATCAGATACTTGCGGCTGCCCCACTCGCCGTATGGGCCGGGCCACATATCGTAGCCGGCTTTCGAGGAGATGATCAGTTCATCGCGATAGCCGGCAAAGTCGGTTCGCAGGATCTCGCCGAACGCCGTCTCCGCCGAACCGGGCGGCGGGCCGTAATTGTTGGCAAGATCGAAATGGGTGATGCCGCGATCGAAGGCTCGCCGGCAGATCGCCTGCTTGGTCTGGTGCGGCGTGTCGCTTCCGAAATTGTGCCATAGCCCCAGCGAGACCGCCGGCAATTTGAGCCCACTTGACCCGCAGCGATTGTATTTCATGGTCTCGTAGCGATTGTCGGCCGGCTGCCATGCCATGGTGCATCTCCTCGTGTGGAACAGAAGGCGCCATGGTTAGTCTCTTGCAGAGGAGAGCGAAAGCCCTCACCGACGCTGCGTTGCCGCGTTGAGGATGGCGGTCAGCTGGGACTGGTCACCGACGGCGTTTGCCAACAGAAGGACCAGCCGCGCGTTGAGACGCGCGCTTTCTTCGAAGGAAAGCTCGCGGTGCGCGGACATCAGATCAGCGTAGAAAGCGTCGCCCGCCGGGCCAAGCCTGTCCTGCAAGGGATCGTCCTTCATGAAACTCCTCCCAGGGCGCGCGCAAGCGCCGTCTCGATGGCCGGTCGGTCCGGCGCGCGGAAGGCCGCCGCGACATGCTGATCCGGCCGCACAAGGTAGGTCATGTCCTCGCCGAGACGCTCGAAAGCCATCCCCTCCCCGTCAACCAGCGCGCCACCGTCCGCCCCGCGGCTGATGCGAACCGTGCGCACCCCGCTTGAAGGCGTTTTTCCCGTCGTCAGCAGTGCGAAGTCGCCGCCGATCTCGTTCAGCAGCCAGCATGCGTCTTTGCCCTTGATGAGTGGCGCATCTGGCACGACCGACCCCGGCCGAAGCCCGATTTCGTTGCTTGCCGGCGACTGCAGGGACAGCCCGTCCAGCGAACACGGCAGCGAAAGGCGGCCGGAATTGACGAGCCGGCGCGCAAAGGGCGCGTGGGTAGCCAGCGACAGGACTTCGCCGCGAAAAACCTTTTCCATGTCCGATTTCGGCGTCATGAAATTCGTCGCATTGGCGGAATGCCGGATGTTCTCGTCAGCGCCGCGAACGCGCTCCTCGTTGAAGCTGTCGATCAGGGATTCCCCTGCGTCGCCATGGATCACGGCGGCGAGTTTCCAGCCAAGATTGTCGATATCGTGAATGCCGCCGTTGCCGCCGCGCGCTCCGAAGGGTGACACCAGATGCGCGCTGTCGCCCGCAAACAGCACGCGGCCATGAACGAATCGCTCCAGCCGCCGGCACTGGAAGGAATAGACCGAGACCCAATCGAGCGTGAAGGGGCGATCGCCGACCACGGCACGAATGCGCGGGATGACATTTTCAGGCTTCTTCTCCTCGACCGGATCGGCTTCGGGACCGAGTTGCAGGTCGATCCGGTAGATGTCGTCAGGCTGCTTGTGCACCAGGGCGGACTGACCACTGTGGAAAGGCGGCTCGAACCAGAAGTGCCGTTCAGGCCCCGATGCGTCGACCCGAACAGCGGAGAAGAGATCCTCCCGCATCTCGATGTCGGCGATGAGAAAACGTTCCTCGAACCGCTGACCGACAAATTCAAGGCCGAGCAGAGAACGCACTGGCGAGCGCGCGCCATCGCAGGCGACGAGCCAATCGGCCACGATGTCATAAGCGCCGTCCGGTGTCTCGACACGGGCGCGCGCGCCACCCTCACGCTGCTCCACACCCACGACCTTGTTGCGGAACCTAATGTCGATCAGGCCGGGGAAATCGCGACACCGCTCAACGAGGTAGTGTTCGACATAGTATTGCTGGAGATTGATGAAGGCTGGCATCTTGTGACCCGGCTCGGGCAGCAGGTCGAAGCTGTAGATCTCCCGTTCCCCGTGAAAGACGCGCCCGACCTTCCAGGTGACGCCTTTGTCGACCATTCGGTCTCCGACGCCGAGCCGATCGAAGATCTCCAGCGTCCTCTTGGCCCAGCAGATCGCTCGGCTGCCGAGCGACACGACATTGTTGTCGTCCAATACGACCGATGGCACATCGTGCAGCGCCAGATCGATCGCCAGCGCAAGCCCGACCGGCCCCGCACCGACAATGACGACCGGATAGCGATCGGGCACCGCACGGCCGGCAAGTTCGGCCGGCGTGACGACGTCAAAGGGTGTGTAGGTGTAACGGGGCATCAGCGTTCGACAATGTCCGGTTAGAGAATATGCCCCGAAATTCAGGACATGAGCAGTTCGACCGCGTGCTGATCGTTCAGGCCCAAACCAGCGACCTCACCATTCTGACAGCGGACAAGAAGTTCGGGAAATACGACATTCCCATTCTCCCCTCTCGCGTGCCTCGCCGGGAACGGACCTAGCCCTGCAACTCTTCCCACATCGCCTTGTCCCGCTCGGCCGTCCAGATGCGCGGTGTGTCGATGCCGCGTGCCTCATCGTAGGCCCGCGCGACGTTGAACGGCAGACAATGCTCGTAGATGGCGTAGTCGGAAAATTTCGGATCGCATTCGGCGCGTATCGCGTCCCAGGTCTCCTTGAGTGAACCGCCCCGAGCGGCGATCTTGACGGCGGGTGCATAGGTGCTGGCGACGAAATCGCGCGTGTTCTCGATCGCCTCCTTGACCTTTGCCTTGCCGGTGAGCGCGTCGCCTCGGCCAGGCGCGATGGCGTCGACATCAAAGGTCTTGATCGCATCGAGCGTGCCGCCCCAGTCGGCAAAGTGCCCGTCGCCGCAATAGCAGGCCGAGTGGTACTCAACGATATCACCGGTGAACATGACGTTCTCGTCGGGCACGAAGGCCACGATGTCGCCTGCCGTATGCGCCCGGCCGAGGTGCATCAGATCGACGCGGCGGTTGCCGAGATAGACCGTCATGCGCTTTTCGAACGTCTGCGTCGGCCAGGTGAGACCCGGAATGCTCTCATGGCCCTGAAAGAGGCGCGGGAAGCGCTGGAACTCGGAATCCCAGTCTTCCTGGCCCCGTTCCACCACCATGGCGCGGCCTGCGTTTGACATGATGACCTCGGACGCGCCGTAGGCCGATGCGCCGAGCACACGCACCGCGTGATAATGCGTCAGCACCACATGCTTGATCGGCTTGTCGGTGACCGAACGGACCTTTTCCACCACCATATGCGCCAGCCGGGGTGTCGCCTGCGCATCGACGATCATCACGCTGTCGTCGCCGATGATGACGCCTGTATTGGGATCGCCCTCGGCCGTAAAGGCGAAAAGGTCTCTTCCAACCTCGGTGAAGGAGATCGTCTTTTCCTTGAGATCGCCTTGCGACGCAAATGCCTTGGCCATCTTGCCTTACTCCTTGCCGTATGTCTCGACGGTCTGTTCGATCGCGCCGAAGATGGAATGACCGCGCGCATCCTTCATTTCGATCCTGACCGTGTCGCCGAATGTCATGAAACGCGTCAGCGGCTTGCCGCCGTTGATCGTCTCGATCATGCGGGTCTCGGCGATGCAGGAGTAACCGACCCCACCCTCCGAGATTGGCTTTCCAGGGGCGCCGTCGAGCTTGTTCGATACGGTTCCCGAGCCGATGATCGTGCCCGCAGCCAACGCCCGCGTCTTTGCGGCATGGACGATGAGGCGCGGGAAATCGAACGTCATGTCGATGCCGGCATTGGCCCTGCCGAAGGGCTGGCCATTCAGGTCGACGCAGAGTGGCAGGTGAACCTTGCCGCCATCCCATGCCTCGCCGAGCTCGTCCGGGGTGACGGCGACCGGTGAGAAAGCCGATGAGGGTTTCGACTGGAAAAATCCGAAGCCCTTGCCGAGTTCGCCCGGGATCAGGCCACGCAGCGACACGTCGTTGACCAGCATGACGAGACGGATGGCCGCGCGCGCGACGTCGAGATCGGCGCCCATCGGCACGTCGTCGACGATCACCGCGACTTCGCCCTCCATGTCGATGCCCCATGCATCGTCCGCCATCCGGATTGGATCGCGCGGCGCGACGAACGTGTCCGATCCGCCCTGATACATCAGCGGATCTTCCCAGAAACTGGCCGGCATTTCGGCGCCGCGCGCCTTGCGGACCAGTTCGACATGGTTGACGTAGGCCGAGCCGTCCGCCCACTGGTAAGCGCGGGGCAGCGGGCAATGCGCGTCATGCTCGTGGAAGCGCATGGTCGGCTGTGTGCCGGTCGCCAGTCCCTCATAGACACGCGAAAGCCGCGGCCCGACATGCGCCCAATCATCGAGCGCGGCCTGCAGCGTGCGGGCGATGTGTCCGACCTCCGAACAGACCGTGAGATCCCTGGAGACGACGACCAGTTTCCCGTCGCGCGTGGTATCCTTGAGGGTGGCGAGTTTCATGCGGTGTTTCTCTCCCTTTGTGCGTCGTCAAACGCCAATGCAATCGACAGGCCGTCGCGGCCTATGGTCAGCGGACCATCCCACGTCTGCCGCACCGCCGCCACCCAGTCGGCCTCGCCAAAGGCCGGATCGTCGGCGGGGATGAGGTGATGCAGCACCAAACGTCCGACACCGGCCGCCGCGGCGATGGCGCCAGCGTCCTCGGCCAGCGTGTGGCTTGCCATCAGGTGCTCTTTCAGCCGTGCGCCATTTCCGGTTCGCGCCACAAGCGCGTCGACGCCGGCCTCCAGCATGGCTTCGTGAACGAGGATCTCGGCGCCGCGCGCAAAGTCCGCCAGCGGCGGGAAATGGCAGGTGTCGGCCGAGAATACGATGGAGGAACCGCCTGCTTCAATTTTCAGCGCGAAACATTCGGTCACGGGCGGGTGGTCGACCCTCAGCGCGGCAATCCTAAGGTTTCCATCGTCGAACAGAATGCCCTCGCCATATTCGTTCACCGTGACCAGATCCCGCAGATCCGGCCGGCCCTCGTCCTCAATCCTCAGGTCGATGTCGTATTGCATCGAACCGAGGAAGCCGCGCCAGCAGTCCGACGTTCCGGCCGGGCCGTAAACGGTCACGCTCCGATTGAGGCCCGCCGTCCATGCCGTGTGGATGAGCGGACCGAGTTCCAGCACATGATCGGAGTGCAGGTGGGTGATGACGATCACGTCGATATCGGCCAGCCTGAGGCCTGCGTCGACCAGCCCGCGCGTGACGCCGAGGCCGCAATCGACGACGATGCGCCGGCCACCGATTTCGACCAGCGACGACGTCGGCCAGGGACCGCTGCCGCCACCCGGCAAGGGCCGGATCGCCGGCCCCCCCTTTGTTCCCAGCAAGACGAGGCGATCGCTCAAGACCTTCGCCCTCCCGGCGTTCCGTCGAAGCGCCGTTCGAGACCGTTCCAACAATCGATGTAATCATCCTGCAGCGTTTCGAGTTCGGCCGCGAATTTCGTCAGTTGCTGGGGAAAGCGCGTCTC
Organism: Neopararhizobium haloflavum; assembly: GCF_002750855.1. Classification (GTDB taxonomy): domain Bacteria; phylum Pseudomonadota; class Alphaproteobacteria; order Rhizobiales; family Rhizobiaceae; genus Georhizobium; species Georhizobium haloflavum. Next base: position 266,647 of record NZ_NWUC01000005.1, read on the forward strand.
GAACATGAAGGCCATCGTATCCTCAAGCTTGACCGGTTTGAGATCGGCATTCGACGCCTTCTCGAAGCCCGCCGCGTCCGGCCCGTGCGGCAACATCATGTTGTGCAGGCTCATGCCGCCCGGAACGAAGCCCTTTTCCTTGGCGTCGTACTGACCCACGATCAGGCCCATGAATTCCGACATGATGTTGCGATGGTACCAGGGCGGACGGAAGGTGTTCTCCGCCACCAGCCAGCGCGGCGGAAAGATGACGAAGTCGACATTTGCCGTGCCCTCCTCGCCCGACGGTGCCGTCAGCACGGTGAAGATCGACGGGTCGGGATGGTCGAAAAGAATCGCCCCCACGGGCGAGAATGTCCGCAGATCGTATTTGTATGGCGCATAGTTCCCGTGCCAGGCGACGACGTCGAGCGGTGAATGGCCGATTTCGGTGACGTGGAACTGGCCGCACCATTTGACGGTCACCCGGCAGGGGCTCTCCTTGTCCTCATAGGCGGCGACGGGTGTCTTGAAATCGCGCGGATTGGCCAGGCAGTTGGCCCCGATCGGGCCCCGATCCGGCAGGGTGAACTTCGCGCCGTAATTTTCGCAGATATAACCCCGCGCACCACCGCCCGGCCCTTTGTCCAACACAGATACCTTGAACATCGTGCCGCGTGGAACGAGCGCGATCTCCTGCGGTCCGGCGTCGATGATGCCCATCTCGGTGAAAATCCGAATCGTGCCCTCCTGCGGCACGATCAGCAATTCGCCGTCGGCATTGAAGAAGTAATCATCCTGCATGTCCGCATCGAAGCTGTAGACATGGGCAGCCATGCCGGATTGCCCGAGGGCGTCGCCGGCGGTGGTCATGGTGCGTATACCGGCCAGGAAATCGGTTCCCTTCGGCAAGGCCGGGAGCGGGTCCCAGCGCAATTGACCAAGCGCCAGGGAATGATCCCCCAGGCAAGGGGCGCTCTTCCACTGCGGATAATCCGCGCGCTGGAAGCGGCCGGCGTGGCGAACGCTGGGGCGCATGCGATAGAGCCAGGATCGCTCGTTCGTGCCGCGCGGTGCGGTAAAGGGCGAGCCGGACAACTGTTCGGCATAAAGCCCGTAGGCGGGGCGCTGCGGGCTGTTCATGCCCTGCGGCAGGGCGCCTTCCAGCGACTCGGTTTCGAAATCATTGCCGAAACCCGGCATGTAGCGCGGCTGCATTGCGCCTCTCCCTGACCGCTGCGAATTGGTTACAGACGTAACCGTTTTATTTTGTAACTATCAAGTCTGACCCGACGAGGAGGCAACCGGAGAATGCCGAAGGCGCTGCTCGAACTGGACCATTTCCTGCCCTACCGGCTCTCCCGCGCGGCCGAGGCGGTCAGCCGGGATTTCGCAACCCTTTACCGCGAGCGTTACGGCATGACACGGCCGGAATGGCGGGTGCTCGCGACGGTCGGACAGTTCGGCCGGATCACCGCCACGGCGATCGGCCGCCATTCATCGCTGCACAAGACGAAGGTCAGCCGCGCCGTCGTCGCCTTGGAAAAGCGCCGCTGGATCAGCCGCAGCACCGATACCGACGACCGGCGCATCGAGCACCTGACACTGACGCGCGAAGGCGTGGCCTGCTATCGCGCGTTGGTGACGATAGCAAAGGCTTACGAAAGACGGCTAATCGCGGCACTGGGCGATGAGCAGTCGGCGCAGCTCGCGCACGGCCTGGATGCGGTCGAAGCGGCTCTGACGATTGCATCGAAGCCGGATCATCCGACATCGCAGACGACGAAATTGCCGGTCGGAGGCGAACCAACAGGCAAGCGGTGAGTTAGCCTTCGAGAACTTCGCCGATTCTCGGTGAAGTCCGTGGATCGGAGGATTCCCCATGAAGATGCTCTTCTGCTCGACAGCCCTGATAGCGGCGATGGCCGTCCCTGCCTTTGGCCAGGAAGAAAGCGCGCCGGCCGAGGATGGCGCCGCCACCGCCGAAATGGCTGCTTCCGGTGCAACGGCCCAAGCCACGCTGGAAGGCGATGGCATAGAGGGCACGGTGACGTTCACCGAGACACCGACCGGCATCATGATCGTCGAAATCGAGGCCAGCGGGCTGGAACCGGGTCCGCACGGCGTCCACCTGCATCAGACCGGTTCGTGCGACGCCGAGGGCGGGCACGAATCGGCTGGCGGCCACATCGCCGGTGAAGGAGAGCACGGCGTCATGAACGAGAACGGCCCCCATCCCGGTGACCTGCCCAACGTTCATGTTCAGGACGACGGCATCGCGCATGCGGAATTTTTTGTCGGCGACGTGACGATCACCGCTGAGGGGCCGGCCACGCTGATGGACGACGATGGCTCCGCCTTCGTCATTCACGCCGGACCGGACGACTATACGACCGATCCGGCCGGAGACAGCGGCGATCGGATCGCCTGCGGCGTCATCGAACAGGCAACCTGATCTGTAACCTCTTGTGACGGCTCAGACGGTCAGATGCGCACGAATGTCGGCCCGGTCGAGATCCTCGGCCGGGCCGTGATGCACCACCTGCCCACGATCCATGATGGTGACGCGGTCGGCCAGTTCCCGGCAAAAATCGAGATACTGTTCGACGAGCACGATGGCGAGGCCGGCGCTGTCGCGAAGATAGCGTATCGCCCGCCCGATATCCTTGATGATCGAGGGCTGAATGCCTTCGGTCGGTTCATCCAGCACCAGGATCTTCGGCCGGGTGACGAGCGCTCGTCCAATTGCAAGCTGCTGCTGCTGGCCGCCCGACAAATCTCCCCCGCGCCTTGCGAGCATGTCGCCCAGCACGGGAAAAAGTTCGAAAACATGATCGGGAATCAATCGCTCACCGCTTTTCAACGGCGCGTAGCCGGTCTCGAGGTTCTCGCGCACGGTGAGCAACGGAAAAATCTCCCGCCCCTGCGGAACAAACGCGATACCTGCGCGGGCCCTGTCATAGGCAGCCTTGCGGTCGATCGCGACGCCGTCCAGACGGACGCTCCCCTGCGTTAGCGGATGATGGCCGACGATAGCCCGCATCAGACTTGTCTTTCCGACGCCGTTGCGGCCGAGAACGCATGTGATCTCGCCGCTCCTGGCGGTCAGGGAGACCCCGCGCAGCGCCTGCGCGGCGCCATAATGCAGATCGGCATTCTCAACTTCCAGCATGACGCATTCCTTGTCCGAATTTCCCGGCTCTTATCGCCCGAGATAGACCTCGATCACGCGGCTGTCGTTGCTGACATGATCGAGCGTGCCTTCCGATAGAACCGACCCTTCATGCAGGCAGGTAACCTTTACGCCGAGCTCGCGCACGAAATGCATGTCGTGCTCGACGACGATGACCGAATGATCCCGAGCGATTTCCTTCAAAAGCCGCACCGTCTCTTCGGTTTCGGCATCGGTCATGCCTGCGACCGGCTCATCGATGAGCAACAGTTTCGGATCCTGGGCAAGCAGCATTCCGATTTCGAGCCACTGTTTCTGGCCGTGCGAGAGGTTCGCCGCCTGGTCGGCGCGGCGCCCGGTCAGCCGAATGGTCTCCAGGATGCCGTCGAGTGCCTCACGTTCGTGGCGCGACGACACGTGAAAGAATTGTGCCACGACGCTGCGCTTGCCCTTCATGGCGAGGAGCAGGTTGTCTTCCACCGTATGGCTTTCGAACACGGTCGGCTTTTGAAATTTGCGCCCGATGCCGAACGTCGCGATCGCGGGCTCATCGTGCTGGGTGAGGTCGATCGTCCCATTGAAGAAAACGTCGCCACGGTCCGGCCGGGTCTTGCCGGTGATGATATCCATCATTGTGGTCTTTCCCGCGCCGTTGGGTCCGATGATGGCGCGCATCTCCCCCTTCTCCAGATAGAGCGAAAGGTTGTTGATCGCACGGAACCCGTCGAACGACACGGATACCCCGTCGAGGTAGAGCAGTGGACGATCTTCTGCCCTGGCGGGCGCTATGCTTGTCATGACGCTCACTCCGCGGGCGATGGTTTGGCCGTGTCGAGCCCGGCATCCGTTGTGGTGCGCGCCGGCCGTCCGGGCCAGCGTCGTCCGCTGAGGAAACCAACGATGCCCTTCGGCATGAACAACGTGACGAAGACGAACATGCCGCCGAGCGCAAAGAGCCACAGATTGGGATAGGCGACGGTGAAGTAGGATTTCATGACATTGACGAGGATGGCGCCGATGATCGGGCCTATCAGCGAACCCCGCCCGCCGACGGCTGCCCAGATCACCACCTCGATGGAATTTGCCGGCGCGAATTCGCCAGGATTGATGATGCCCACCTGGGGTACGTAGAGCGCGCCCGCTATGCCAGCGATCACGGCGGAAACGACGAATGCAAAGAGCTTGACGTACTCAGGACGGAAGCCGAGGAAGCGCGTGCGACTTTCCGCATCGCGCACCGCGATCATCAGCTTGCCCAGCTTTGAGTTGACGATGGCGGAGCACACCACGAATGCGGCTGCCAGCATCAGGGCCGACGCGGCGAAGAGCGCGGCCCGCGTACCACCCGCCTGGACGGAGGCACCGAGAATATCCTTGAAATCGGTCAGCCCGTTATTGCCGCCGAAGCCCATGTCGTTGCGGAAGAAGGCGAGCAGCAGCGCATAGGTCATAGCCTGGGTGATGATCGACAGGTAGACGCCCGTGACGCGGGAGCGAAAGGCGAACCAGCCGAAGACGAAGGCGAGAAGACCCGGCACGACCATGACCATGAGCATGGCGAACCAGAACATGTCGAACCCTTGCCAGTACCACGGCAGCGCGTCCCAGTTGAGAAACACCATGAAGTCCGGCAGGTCGGGATTGCCATAGACGCCTCGGTCGCCGATCTGGCGCATGAGATACATGCCCATCGCGTAGCCGCCGAGCGCGAAGAAGGCGCCGTGGCCGAGCGAAAGAATGCCGCAATAGCCCCACACGAGATCGAGCGCGAGCGCCAGCATCGCGTAGCAAAGATATTTGCCCATCAGCGGCACCAGATAGTTCGGCACGCGCAACGGATGGCCGGCTGGCAGGAGAAGGTTCGAAGCCGGCACGAGGATGGCCGCTGCGACCAGGAGGGCCACCACCCACATGGCCTTGCCGTTGAGGCCGCGAAGAAGCGCCTGACTGATCATGCTTCCACCGCTCTGCCCTTGAGCGCGAAGAGCCCCCTCGGCCGTTTCTGAATGAAGAGAATTATGGCGACGAGCACCAAAACCTTGGCGAGGACCGCTCCGGTATGCGGCTCCAGCAGCTTGTTGAAGACACCGAGCGTGAAGGCCCCGACCAGCGTGCCCCACAGATTGCCGACCCCGCCGAACACGACGACCATGAAGCTGTCGATGATGTAGCCCTGGCCGAGATTGGGCGAGACGTTGGAGATCTGCGAGAGCGCAACCCCCGCAAGTCCCGCGACGCCCGAACCGAGACCGAACGTCATGGCATCCACCCAGGGCGTTCTGATCCCCATGGACGATGCCATCCGCCGGTTCTGCGTGACGGCGCGCATGTGCAGCCCGAGCGCGGTCTTCTTCATGACGAAAACCAGCACGGCGAAGACGACGAGCGAAAAGACGATGATCCAAAGTCGGTTGTTGGTGATGGCCAGACCGCCCACCTCGAAGGCGCCGGACATCCAGGATGGATTGCCGACCTCGCGGTTCGATGCACCGAAGATTGTGCGAACCGCCTGCTGGATGATCAACGACAGGCCCCAGGTTGCCAACAGCGTCTCGAGCGGGCGTCCGTAGAGAAAGCGGATGACGCCGCGTTCGATCGCGATGCCGACGAGCGCGGTGACGAGGAAGGCCAGCGGCAGCGCAAAGGCGAGCGAATAATCGAACAGGCCCGGCGCGGCGTTGCGAATGATTTCCTGGACGACATAGGTCGTGTAGGCGCCGAGCATCACCATCTCGCCATGGGCCATGTTGATGACGCCCATGACGCCGAAGGTTATCGCGAGTCCGATGGCGGCGAGCAGCAGCACCGACCCGAGCGACAGGCCGTACCAGATGTTCTGGCCCACACCCCAAAGCGCCAGGTTGCGCTCGATGCGCGCGATGCCCGCCTCGATCGCCGGGGCGACGTCTGCCGAAGCCGAGCCGAGGCTCGCCTGCAGGATACCGAGCGCCTGGCGCCCGCCCCTTTCGATGATCGTATCGACAGCAGCGGCCGTTTCGTCCGGACCGGCATCGGAGCGCAGCACCGCAACTGCGCGCACCTCTTCCATGACGGCACGGACCGTTTCGTTGTCCTCCTGCGCCAACGCCTCGTCCAGCATCGGGATGCTGTCGGCATTTGCGCCGTTGAACATCTCGCGCGCAGCAGCGATGCGCACCGACGGGCTGTCGCTCATCAAGGTCAGCTGGCTGACCGCGGCGCGCACCTCCCGGCGGATAAGGTTGTTGACCCGGATTTCCTCCACCGCGTCTTCGCCGAAGGTGCCGATCGCCTCCCCCGTGAGAACATCGGTCGCGACGACCTCGTCGCCTTCCGGTTCGATGGTGACGATGGCGCCTGTTTCCGTCAGCAGGAAGAGTTCACCCGCTTCGAGCGTTCGCAGGAGCGGCACAAGGGCGCTATCCCCGGTAGCGGCAAGCTCGCCGATGACGGCGCCGCGGTCGCGATAGGAGCCATCCGGCAACTGCCGGACGAGATCGGCGACCGGCCCGGCCGGATCGATCGGCGCTTCCTGTGCGTATGCACCGTTCAAAGAGAATAGGAGGCCGAGCGCGAGGCAGGCGAGCCAACGGGCGGCGAAAGTGCGGATCATGAGCGACGTCCCCGACGGACAGTTCGGCAGCGGCCGGAGCCGGTGCCCTGGATCAAGGGAGGCGGCCATGGCCACCGCCTCCCCTCGTTGCGCGAATCCCTCACGGGAAGGAGAGGATCAGGATCCGCTGCCGCATGTCTCGGTTTCGGTATTGTAGTTGCCGCACATGATCGGATCGGTCCAATCGGCTTCGAGCGGGGCCGATTCAGGCAGGAAGTTCGACCAGGCATCGCCCTCGACGAGATCATCGGTCTCCCAGACCACGTCGAACTGACCGTCATCCTGGATTTCGCCGATCAGCACCGGCTTGGTGATGTGGTGGTTTGCCAGCATGACGGCGGTTCCGCCGGTCAGGTTCGGCACCTCGACGCCGACGATGTTCTCGATGACAGCGTCAGGATCGGTGGATTCGGCCTTCTCCACCGCTTCGACCCACATGTTGAAGCCGATGTAATGGGCTTCCATCGGATCGTTGGTCACGCGCTCCTCATCGCCGATGAAGGCAGTCCACGCTTCGATGAACTCGGCATTCTCAGGCGTATCGACCGACATGAAGTAGTTCCATGCGGCGAGGTGGCCGACGAGCGGTGCGGTATCGAGGCCCGCCAGTTCCTCTTCGCCGACCGAAAAGGCGACGACGGGAATATCGACCGCGTCGATGCCCTGATTGCCGAGTTCGCGGTAAAAAGGAACGTTGGCGTCGCCGTTGATGGTCGACACAACGGCCGTCGGCTTGCCGGACGATCCGAAAGCCTTGATGTCAGAGACGATCGTTTGCCAGTCGGTGTGACCGAACGGCGTGTAGTTGATCATGATGTCGTCTTCGGCGACACCGGCGTCCTTGAGATATTGCTCGAGGATCTTGTTGGTCGTCTGCGGATAGACGTAGTCGGTGCCGGCGAGCACCCAGCGCTCGATGCCGACCTCGTTCATCAGATAGTCGACGGCCGGGATCGCTTGCTGGTTGGGCGAAGCACCGGTGTAGAAGACGTTACGCTGGCTTTCCTCGCCTTCGTATTGAACCGGATAGAAGAGCAGCGAATTGAGCTCCTCGAACACCGGCAGCACCGACTTGCGGCAAACCGAGGTCCAGCAGCCGAACACCGCGTCGACCTCTTCGACCTCGATGAGCTCGCGCGCCTTCTCGGCCGCCAGCGGCCAGTCCGACGCGATGTCGACGACGACGGGTTCGAGCTGACGGCCGAGAACGCCGCCCTTCTCGTTCTGCTGCTCGATGAGCATCAGCATCACGTCTTTGAGTGTGGTCTCCGAAATCGCCATCGTTCCCGAAAGCGAGTGGAGAATGCCGACCTTGATCGGCCCCTCGTCCTGCGCGAATGCGCCGGTCCATGCCGTCGACGCAGCCAGCGCCAGAGCTGCCGTCGCCATTGTGAATTTCCCTGTCGATGCGGACATCCGTTTTCCCTCCAACGGTCTCGATTTGCACCCGAAATATCGGAGCAAGCCGCATGCCAGATCGCCGGGAGCAGAGGCGTACCAATTTTATGCCTCTGACATTAAAGGGTTTTTTGGATCATCGTAGCAAAAGCGTCGAAAGACACTTGCGCGAGCCGCACGGGGGAATGCGAAATCGCCTACGATCTCGCCGAGCTCTGCATACTATTTGATCACTTAGCAATAGTTGCTTAATTTTTTCTCATATCACCGATCTGGCCATCGCTGGCCAGACGCTCCGATGCGCACTATATATGCTGCAACGCACAATTCATTGAGCGACTGCAGCAAGGAATGAGCAATGAGCGATAGAAGAACCGCCGTCATAACCGGCTCGACAAGCGGCATCGGCCTTGGCATCGCACAACGTTTCGCCGAAGAAGGCATGAACGTCGTCCTGAACGGTCTGAGTTCTCCGGACGAAGCCGAGGCCGCCCGGCGGGCGGTCGACGACCGCGGTGACGGAAAGGTGATCTTTCACGGCGCCGACATGACCAAACCAGCCGAGATCGCGGATCTGATCGCGACAGCGGAGAAGCAATTCGGTGGCGTCGATATTCTGGTCAACAATGCCGGCATCCAGCATGTCGCGAAGATCGAGGCGTTCCCCGCCGAAAAGTGGGACGCCATCATCGCGATCAACCTGACCAGCGCCTTCCACACGATCCGCGCCGCCGTACCCGGCATGAAGGCGCGCGGGAGCGGACGCATCATCAACATCGCCTCGGCTCACGGGCTGATCGCGTCACCCTTCAAAGCCGCTTATGTAGCGGCCAAGCACGGCATCGTCGGGCTGACCAAGACGATCGCGCTGGAAACGGCCGAGGATGGCATCACTGTCAATGCGATCTGCCCTGGCTATGTGCAGACGCCGCTCGTCGACGGCCAGATCGCCGATACGGCGAAGGCGCGCGGCATGAGCGAGGAAGAGGTTAAGAACGACGTCATCCTCAAGGCGCAGCCAACCAAGGAATTCGTGACGGTCGAGGAGATCGCCGACTATGCGCTCTTTCTGAGCAGCGACGCCGGCCGATCCATCACCGGTGCGGCGCTGGCAATGGACGGAGGTTGGACGGCCCAGTGACCATGCATCGTCCTGTCGATCTTCAAAGCCCGGCGGTCGGCCGCGGCAAGTCCGCCGTCAAGACGATCAATCTGGGCCTTCAAGGCGGTGGCGCCCATGGCGCGTTTTCATGGGGCGTGCTCGACGGCCTTCTGGAAGACGGCCGGATCGCGATCGAGGGCGTCTCCGGCACATCTGCAGGCGCCATGAATGCCGCCGTCTACGCCCAAGGCAACATGACCGGCGGCGCCGATGGTGCGAGGGAAGCGCTCGCCGCCTTCTGGCGCGACATGTCGCTGGCCGGCGATGCGTTCTCGCCGGTCAAGCAACTGCCATGGGAAAAGCTGCTCGGCCCCTATTCGATGGATGCATCGCTGACTTTCAACGTGTTCGACAACATCACACGGATGTTCTCGCCCTATGAGTGGAACCCGTTCAACTTCAATCCGCTGCGCGATATCGTCGACAGGTCGGTCGATTTCGAGGCGCTGCACGCCTGCGCATCGACCAAGCTTTTCATCTCGGCGACCAATGTGCGGACCGGCAAGGTCAAGGTGTTCACCAACGAAGACGTGACGCTGGACGCCATCATGGCCTCGGCCTGCCTGCCATTCGTCTACAAGGCGGTCGAGATCGACGGGGAGCATTACTGGGACGGCGGGTACATGGGAAATCCCGCGATCTTCCCGTTCTTCTATCGATGCCACAGCCGCGACGTCATGATCGTCCACGTCAACCCGATGGTCCGCGACGAAGTGCCCATGTCGGCGCCCGACATCATGAACAGAATCAACGAAATCTCGTTCAACTCATCTCTCGTGCGTGAATTGCGGGCGATCGACTTCGTCGGCAAGCTGATCGACGAGGAGTGGCTGAAGGACGAATATCGCGACCGCCTGAAAAAGATTCTCGTGCACTCGATCCGCTCGGACGATGCCCTGGCCGATCTTTCCGTGGCATCGAAGTTCGATCTCGGCTGGGGCTTTCTCCAGGACCTGCGCGATCGCGGGCGCGAGGAGGCGAGAATCTGGCTGGACCAAAATTTCGTGCACCTCGGCGAAACCACCACCGTCGACCTGAAAAGCGAGTATCTCGGCGCGTCCGGCGTCTGACGTCAGAAGAAGCGGCCTCCATCAACCGTCTTTGCGTGAATCGGGCGACGCGCTAAGGATCACCATCGTCGAACGGGATGGACGCATCATGTACGAATTCGCCATTGCGTGGGAATGGCTTTCCTTCGCCGTGCGCTGGCTGCACGTCATCACCGCCATCGCGTGGATCGGGTCGTCCTTCTACTTCATCGCCCTCGACCTCGGCCTGACCAAGCGCCCCGGCCTGCCCGAAGGGGTGTCGGGCGAGGAATGGCAGGTGCACGGCGGCGGTTTCTACCACATCCAGAAATACATGATCGCGCCCGCATCCATGCCGGAGCACCTGACCTGGTTCAAATGGGAGAGCTATGCGACCTGGCTTTCCGGATTCGCGCTGCTTGCCATCGTCTATTATGCCGGCGCCGACCTCTATCTGATCGACAGGGCCGTGCTGGATGTGTCGCCGCCGGCCGCGATCGTCCTTTCCCTCGCCTCGCTCGGTGTCGGCTGGCTTGTCTACGACCAACTGTGCAAATCGCCTCTCGGCAAGAGCACAACGGGCCTTATGCTCCTCCTCTACGTCATGCTTGTCGCAATGGCCTGGGGCTACACGCAACTTTTCACCGGCCGGGCCGCATTCCTGCATCTCGGCGCCTTTACGGCGACGATCATGTCGGCGAACGTCTTCCTCATCATCATTCCCAACCAGAAGATCGTGGTGGCCGACCTCAAGGCCGGCAAAGCGCCGGATCCGAAGCTCGGCATGCAGGCGAAGCAGCGTTCGCTTCACAACAACTACCTGACGCTGCCCGTCATCTTCCTCATGCTGTCGAACCACTATCCCCTGGCCTTTGCCACGCATTACAACTGGATCATCGCCTCGCTGGTCTTCCTGATGGGCGTAACGATCCGGCACTGGTTCAATACACGCCATGCCAGAAGGGGCAGCCCGACCTGGACGTGGCTGGCAACGGCGGTCATCTTCGTTCTCATCATGTGGCTGTCGACGGTCCCGCGCCCGATAGGCGACAGCGACGCCGCGCTGTCAGAGCAGATCGAACGGTTCGCCGCCAATACCCATTTTGCCGGTGCGAGCGAAACCATTCAAAGCCGCTGCACCATGTGCCATGCAGCAGAACCCGTCTGGCCAGGGATCACGTGGCCGCCCAAGGGCGTCAAGCTGGAGACGGAGGGCGAGATCGCCGCAGCGGCCCGCGACATCTACCTGCAGGCCGGCCGAAGCCACGCGATGCCGCCGGGCAACGTGACCGCGATGCAAGCCGAGGAGCGCGCCCTCGTCGCCGCCTGGTATGAAAGCACCACACGCGGAGACGCCAGATGAACCTGCTTTTGAGAGGGCGACTGCTGACGTTCCTGCGCCGCCCGGAGGGGCCGAACGATGTGGCAAGCTATCGCTATGAAGACGATGGCGCGCTCTTTCTGCGCGATGGCCTGATCGCAGCATTCGGAGCCTTCGACGAGGTCCGCAGGCTAACACCTCACTCCGTCGAAACGGTCGACCACCGCCCTCACCTGATCATGCCCGGCCTGATCGATCCGCACATCCACTTTCCCCAGATGCAGGTGGTCGGCTCTTATGCCGGTTCGCTTCTGGAATGGCTGAATGGCTACACCTTCATCGAAGAGCAGCGTTTCGCCGATGCCTCCCATGGCGAGCGCATCGCGCGCCATTTCTTCGATGAACTGATCCGGCATGGCACGACCACTGCCGCAGCTTACTGCTCGGTCCATCGCGCCTCGGCCGATTGCTTCTTCGTAGAAGCGAGGCGGCGCGACATGCGCATGATCGCCGGCAAGGTGATGATGGACCGCAACGCGCCCGAAGCACTCTGCGACACGCCGCAATCGGCATTCGACGACAGCCAGGCCGTCATCGACCGCTGGCATGGCGAAGGGCGAGGTCTCGTCGCCATAACGCCGCGCTTCGCCATCACCTCCTCGCCGGCGCAGATGGAGGTGGCGGGCGCTCTGACAAAGCGCAATCCCGATCTTCACGTTCAGACGCACCTTTCCGAAAATCGAGAAGAAATAGCCTTTGCAGAACGGCTTTACCCCGATGCTGCCGACTACACCGACATCTATGCGCGCTATGACCTTCTCGGCGAGAAGACGTTGCTCGGTCACGCTATCCATCTCAGCGACCGAGAAGTCGGCGCGCTTGCCGAAACGGGATCGGTGGCCGTCTCCTGTCCGACCTCGAACCTGTTTCTCGGCTCGGGGCTGTTCGGGCTGAAGCGGCTGGAGGGGGCCGGCGTGCGCACCGCCTTTGCCACCGATATCGGCGGCGGAACGAGCTATTCGATGTTCCGCACGATGGATGAAGCCTACAAGGTCCAGCAGCTCCAGGGTCATCGGGTTCATCCCCTGAGGACCGCCTGGCACATGACGCGCGGAAACGCGGAGGCGCTGTCGCTTGTCGACAAAATCGGCACGCTGGACGAGGGAACGGAGGCCGATGTCGTCGTTCTCAACGCCAGTGCTACGCCGGCCATGGCCCTGAAGATGGAGCGCGCGACGACGCTGGCCGAAGAGCTTTTCCTGCTGCAGACCATGGGCGACGACCGGGCCGTCCACCAGGTCTACGTCGCGGGGCGACCGGCCAAGACGACTTCGCCGGCCTGATGGGCGCCCCTGCATCGGCAGGGCACCGCTGACCGGACGCGGCTATCGGGCGAGTGTCGAGGCTGCCGGCACGACTACGATTTCGTAGGGCTTCTCATAAAAGAATTCCTCCAGATTGGAGCCCGGCCCTTCCCGATCGATGATCAGGAAATCGCTCATTTCATCGAGCGCCATCAGCGGATGATGCCACACGTTGCGGCGGTAGTTGACGCCCTGGCTGGCGCTGGCCAGAAAGGCACGCGGGCGGCCCGGCCGTCCTTCCTCGTCCTCGGCGACGACCACCAACCATGGCCGACCCGAGAGCGGCCAGAATGCCTGCGATCCATCCGGATGGCGTTCCATCATCGCGATCGTGAACGGAAACGACCGCGCCTTGCCGCGGAACAGACTGACGATCGCACGGCCGGCTGAGTCCATATCTGTGGCGGCCAGGCGGTGATAGCGCTCCGTATTGCCGTCGTTGATGAGCCGCAGTTCCGCATCCGCGACGTCCAGAACCTCCCCGAACGGCGCGAAGGCGCGCGCGGTCAACGGCGCGATGTCGAGACGATGCGTCGGCGTCATGCCTTCGTCCCGAACAGCCGCAACCGGCTGACGCCACCATCGGGGTGGATGTTGAAGCGAACATGAGTGACAGGCCCGATCGCCGCGATGTCGTCGCCGGCAAATTCGTGGATGTGGTCCATCTGCAGCTTGCGGCGCGGCACGATGGTGGTCCACTCCTCGCTGTCGCGAAGGGCCTCGTCGTCCAGAGGCCCGGTGTGATCAGCAAGATTGGCGCCAAGAAGTTCGCAGCTTTCTGGAAAGTTGCCCTTGAAGTGTGCCGTATCGACGACGACCCGCGCGATCTCCCCGGGGTGGCCAAGCTTGAGGATGGTCCAATCGTAGCCCGGACCTCGCCGGCGCGCCGTCTCCCAGCCATCTCCCATGTTGATCCCGCGGCCGGGGCCGAGCATGCGCTCGGGCGAGCCATAGTGGGCATCCGACCAGGCCAGCGCCCGTCCACCGTGGAAGATGTAAGCGAGATCGACCTCGTCGGACGTGCCGACCCGTGACCAATCGAAATGCGCGGCGCCGAAGACCCTCAGCCGCGCGATTCCGCCATCGGGGTAGATATGAAGGCGCAGATGGGTCCACACCCTCGAGCGCATCGCCGGGTCGGTGATTTCCAGGAAGTGATGTGCATTTGGGCCAAGCGGTGTCTTGGCCAGAATCTCGGTCCATTCGGTCGCCTCGTCCGGCTCGCCCGCATCGATCCGCGCAACTTCGATGCTGGCATGGGGCGGATAGTTGCCCGTGAAGAAGCTGGTATCGACATCGAAACCGAGGATGCGACCGGGCATGGCAAGGCGAACGATCGCGAAATCATGCCCCGGCGTGCGCTTGCGCCGCGATTCCCAGCCGTCCATCCACTTGCCGTTGTCGTCGTATTCGTCCGGCAGGAAAACGGCTGGCTCGTCATTCAGCATCCGCTCCAGCGGCGCGAAGAACGCGTCGGTGGAGAACAGTCCGACGGCGCCGAGACGGGCGGAAGCCAGATTGATCGTACCGCGGACGAATTCGGGAATGGCGGTCTCTTGCGTCGATGCAGGTGCGGAATGGTTCATTCAGGTCTCCGGCTTCATGGCCTCCAGCCGCAGCAACGCGATCTTTTCCACTTCATCGCATGCGGCGGTGAATTCTTCGGCTTGCGTATGGGTCAGCCGCTTCTCGAATGCCCGAAGAATGTCCTCCTTGCCAAGCCCTTTGACGGCGATGATGAAAGGAAAGCCGAACTGCTGGCGATAACGCCGGTTGAGGTCGGCAAAATGCTGGTGTTCGTCCTCGCTCAAACGATCGAGACCGGCACCGGCCTGTTCGCCGCGTGAGGCTTCCGTCAGACCGCCAGAAACTGCGACCTTACCCGCGAGATCCGGGTGCGCCTCAAGAACTTTGAGCCGGTCCTCCCGGTCGGCCTCTCGAAAGGCCTGGCAGAGCGCGACGTGAACCTGCGAGGCCTTTGGAGCAGCCTCCTGATCCGGCAGGTGCGAGAACCCGCGCTCGGCGATCCAGGGAGAATGTTCGAAGATGCCGCCGAACCGGTCGACGAACTCAGATCTGTCCATGTCACGTCCTCATGGTTTGTGGTGGGCATGCCAGTGCCGCGCGATATCGATGCGCCGCGTTATCCAGACATGGTCATGCCCGGCCACATAGTCCAGAAAACGGGCGAGCCCCGCCGTTCTCCCCGGCCGCCCGACGAGGCGGCAGTGCAGGCCGATCGAGAGCATCTTGGCTTGCCCTGCGGCACCTTCGGCATAGAGCACGTCGAAACTGTCCTTCAGATAGGTGAAGAACTGGTCGCCGGTATTGAACCCCTGTGCGGTGGCAAAGCGCATATCGTTGGTGTCGAGCGTATAGGGGACGATCAGGTGCGCACCACGGGGTCCGTCGATCCAGTATGGGAGATCATCAGCATAAGCATCGGATGAATAAGCAAAACCTGCCTCCGCGGCGAGCGTGGTCGAATGGATGGAAGAGCGGCCCGTGTACCAGCCAAGCGGCGCCTCGCCCGTCGCTTCCTCATGGATGCGGATGGCTTCGGCCATCTCCTTCCGCTCGGCCGCTTTTTCATAGTCCTTGTAGTCGATCCATTTCAGCCCGTGCGAGGCGATCTCCCAGCCAGCTTCCTTCATGGCCGCGACGGCTTCGGGGTTCTTCTGGAGCGCGGTGGCGACGCCGTAGACCGTGACGGGGAGCGCGCGCCCGGTGAACAGGCGCCACAGCCGCCAGAACCCGGCACGCGATCCATATTCGTAGATCGATTCCATGTTCATGTGCCGCTGGCCAGGCCAGGGCTGCGCGCCGACGATCTCGGACAAAAAGGCCTCCGATGCGGCATCGCCATGCAGCACGTTGTTCTCGCCGCCTTCCTCGTAATTGATGACGAACTGAACGGCGATCCGGGCTGAATGGGGCCAACGTGGATCGGGAGGGATTCGACCGTAGCCGATCATGTCTCGCGGGTAAGTCACCATCATCCTTTCAAGACGGAGCATTGCCAGCGGCGAGCCTGATCGCCGATCGGGTGGAACGTCAAGTCTGCTTGAGGCCGGCGCGGGCAAGATGGGTCTGAAGCCGAAAGGTTTCCGGCAAGCCTGCGTCCTCATCGCCATCGAGGATGAGGAGAACGGCGCGGGCCATTTCGTGCGCGATACCGAGCGTGATCTTGAACCCGCCTGTCGCCACGATGGTGCGCGCCCGGCCCGGAATGCGCCCGATCATCGGATCCGGCAAGACAGCGCGCGGCCTCAGCGCAGCCCAGCGCTCGATCACACACGCACCGGCGAGTTCAGGACAAAGCCGCCCTGCCTGATCGATGATGGTGTCCAGCTGGCCGTCAGTGGAGCAAGGATCGGCAAATGCGTTTTCGCTCGTGCTGCCGACGGCGACAGTGCCGTTCGCATGCGGCACGACGTAGACGCCATCGCGGAACACGAGTGGGCGCCCCGCCGGCAGGTCCGCCGCCAGCAAGGCCGCCTGCCCCTTCACAGGGCGGCCGAGCGTTTCTGGAACCGCCATTATCGATTGAAGAAGCGCGGGCGTGGCGATCCCGGCAGTAAGCGCAATGGCGCCGGCATGCACTTCCGCGCCGTCGGAGAGCAGGCCGACCTCGCCGTCCACCGATTTGAGACCGCGCTCTTCGATGAGCGTGACGCCCCGCGCGATCGCACCGGCGCCAAGCGCTGCGAGAAGCGCACGCGG
The DNA here is from genome assembly GCF_002750855.1 of Neopararhizobium haloflavum. Lineage (GTDB taxonomy): Bacteria > Pseudomonadota > Alphaproteobacteria > Rhizobiales > Rhizobiaceae > Georhizobium > Georhizobium haloflavum. The sequence goes on from NZ_NWUC01000005.1 coordinate 283,386, forward strand.
ATCGACCCGCCCCGAAAGCGTCTCGACCACAGCACCGTGCGCCACAGCCCTCGTGCCGGGCCAGTTCGCCAGGCTGCCAAGCTCGACGATCTGCCAATCAAAAGTTCGACCGGCCACCCGCCAGTTGCGCGCGGCATCGGTCTTTCGAGTTTCGGCCAGCGCCCGCTGCTCGGCGCTGTTGAGCGGCAGGATGCGTCCGACACGGCCATAGCCAGTCGACAGACCGGTTTCAGCCTCAAGATCGCAGATCCTTTCTTCCAGAGAGACGAGCGCGTCGAGCTGAAATTGCTTCTTGGCGTTCCAGCGCTCCGGCATATGACACATGAGCGCGCCGAGAAATCCGCCGCTGGCGCCCGCTCCGATGCAGCCGGCATCGCAAAGGATGACGCGCATGCCCGCCCCCGCAGCAAGATACGCCGTCCAAAGACCGACAACGCCGCCCCCTGCGACGAGAAGATCGCAAGACAAGCGGCGCACTGAGGGGCTATAGCGGTGCCGTCCGGTCATGACCGGTCAATCTTCCGGTCGGCGGAGAAGCGCATGAGCGACAGAAACGATGATCTGGGCGCGGGACTGATCTGGCATGAGGGTGATATGCCCTATTCGCCACGCTTTGACGATCACTATTACACGACGAGCGATGGGGCGGCAGAAACGCGTTACGTCTTCCTGGACGGCAACGGCCTGCCCGCGCGCTGGCGGGACGTCGAGCGGTTCAGGATCGGTGAACTCGGATTCGGCACGGGGCTGAACTTCATCGAGACGGCTGCGCTCTGGCACGACACGCGCAGGGCGGGACAGTCGCTGGAATTCGTCAGCTTCGAACGCTACCCATTGGCTGCCGATCAGATCGAACGTGCGCTCGCCGTCTGGCCCGGACGTAGGCCTCTGGTCGAAAAGCTCGTAGCGGACTGGCCCTCTCCCGATGCCATGCAGGCTGTCATCACAATCACGCTCGACGAAGGCACGACGCTTCGCGTGGTGATCGGCGATGTCGCCAATTGCATCGATACGATCGCTGCGCCTGTCGATGCCTGGTATCTCGATGGCTTCGCACCTTCGCGCAATCCCGACATGTGGGGCGGCGAACTGATGCGGACACTGGCGCGCAAGAGCCGGACGGGCACCACCCTTGCGACCTACAGCGCCGCCGGTTGGGTTCGCCGCAATCTCGAAGCGGCCGGATTTTCAGTACTCAAGCGCCCCGGACACGCCGGCAAGCGGCAGATGCTGACCGGCTACCTGCCCTGATCCACCCTATCCGGCACGCGCGGCCAGCGCATCGATGTCGAGCCACTGCCTGATCTTCTTCTCAAGTGCTTCCGGACTGATCGGCTTGGACAGATAATCGTCCATGCCCGCTTCCAGACACGCCTCGCGGTCACCCTTGAGCGCGTGGGCCGTCACACCGATGATCGGAACCCGGCGATCGGCCGCGCTTTCCTTCTGGCGGATCGAACGGGCCGCCTCGTGCCCGTTCATCACGGGCATCGAGACATCCATGAGTATCAGCCGCGGCGCCATGTTCGCATACGCCTCCACAGCCGATGCGCCGTTGTCGACAAGGCGATAGACCACGCCGAGATCGTCGAGGATCTGGCTGAACACGATCTGGTTCACCTCGTTGTCTTCCGCAACGAGGATATCGACGTTCTGACGGGCGCGCGGGGAGACCGGACGGCCGGCGCTCTGCGCCTTGCGTCCCATGTCACGGTCAGTGTGGGCATGCTCGCCGTGATCTGCCTCGTCATCGGCCCACAGCGCCGCGCCGATACCCGCGACCGACTCGGCAAGACGTTCGTCGTCGATCCAAAGGTCGAGCGATTCGTCCTGCTCTGCCGGCGATCGAGGCTCGGCATGTGAGGCCGTCTCGTTTGCAGTCGCGAGCGCCCCGGTCGGCTTGCCAGCGATCGCCCTTGCGAGCGTTTCCAGAAGAAGATGCTCGCGCGCCGGCTTGGTCAGCCAGGCAGCAAGACCCAGCGCGGTGATGTCCGAAGACAGCGGATCGACATCGACCGATGTCAAAAGCACGAGCGGCGTCGTCGCCAACTGCGGATCGCGCCGAATCTCCGCAGCCATCTCAAGTCCCGTCATGCAAGGCATGTGATGATCGAGGATGACGCAATCGACGGTCACGCCGATACCGGCGGCAGCACGCAGAAACGCAAGCCCCTCCGCCGCGTCGATCGTTGCGCACACGTCGCAACCGCGCGCTGAAAGCTGTGTTTGCAGGATGTCTCGGTTCACCGCGTTGTCATCAACGACGAGAATTCGCGTCCCGGCCAGTTCAGCAGCCTCGGGCCGAGCCGGCGCCGCCGCCTTGTGGACGGGCAGAGCCAACGACAGCGTGAAGACGGAACCGCGCCCCTCCTCGCTGTCCACCGTGATCTCGCCCTTCATCAGCGCGACCAGTCGCTGCGTGATCGCAAGGCCGAGACCGGTGCCCTCATGACGACGCGTCGACGAGCCGTCGACCTGGCTGAACTTCTCGAATATGGCGGAGACCTTGTCCGCGGGAATGCCAAGCCCCGTATCCTCGACCCTGATCGTCAGGGCCAGCGTCTCGTCGGACACTGCCCCGTCGATGCTGACGAGCACATGGCCCTTCTCCGTGAACTTCACGGCATTGCCGACGAGGTTCGTCAATACCTGGCGGAAGCGCCCCACATCGCCGATGACCGCTTGCGGCAGTTCCGGTGGGATGCTGACCGCCAATTCCAGATCCTTTTCCCTGGCGCCCGTGGCCATCAGGCTGGCGATATCCTCGACCGCATCGCGCAGGTCGAAGGGCTGCGAGTCGAGCGTGATCTCCCCGGCCTCGATCTTGGAGAAGTCGAGGATGTCGTTGATGATCGTGAGAAGGGCGTTGCCGGACTTGACGATGATGTCGCAATAGGTGCGCTGACGCGTGTCGAGATCGGTTTTCGACAGCAGTTCGGCCATGCCGAGCACGCCGTTCATGGGCGTGCGTATCTCATGGCTCATATTTGCCAGGAATTCGGATTTCGCACGGTCGGATGCTTCCGCCTTCACGACGAGCGCTTCCAGATCCGCTTCGCGGGACTTGAGTTCGGAGATGTCCGAATAGGTCACTACGGTGAGGCCGCCGGCCGTCGGCTTGCCGTCGATGCGCAACCACCTGCCTTCGCGGCCGCGCCGCTCCATCTGATGAACGATGCCCTTCGCCGCGCAATCGCGGATATAGGCGGACGCCTTGGCCGCCGCTTCGGGCGGGCCGTAGTCGCCGCGCGCTGCGCAGTAGTCGATAAGGTTGGTCCAAGGCAGGCCCGGCGCGACCTTGTCCCTCGGCACATCCAGGAATTCATGGAAGCGCCGGTTGGTGTAGATGACGCTCTCCTGATCGTAGATCATGAGCCCCTGGGCCATGGCCTCGGCCGCATCGTCGAGCAGGCGCAGCGTGCGGGTCGTCTCCTGACTCGCCTCGTCGGCCTTGCGCTTTTGCTCTTCCAGATCGCTGATGTCGTAGTAGCAGATCATCCGGCGGCCATCGGAAATCGGGGTCACCGAATACATGAGCGCGACGCCATCGGCTCGCCGGAACGGGCGCGGCGCGACGCCGCCTTTCGCTATTTCCTCAAGCCGGCGGGCAACGTAGGTCTCCCAATCCGTGTCCTCGACGTCGTAGATGCCGTTGTGGCGATTGATGTCCATCAGCGCACGGAAATTGCGGCCGACAAGATCTTCGCGGCGCATCAGCTTCCAGATGTCGAAGAACGGACCATTGACCAGTTCGATCGTCAGGTCGCGGTCTGTCAGGACCACGCCCATCGGCATGGCCTGAATGGCATCCTCCAGTTCCTTGTTCCGAGTCTCGGTCGGGGTCACCACACCCGTGCCATCGTCGCACGGCTTGTCCTCGACCGGCGCCTCGGCGCGCAACTGCAGATCGATCCGCGGATCGTGTGCGAGGACATGAAGGGCCCCACGCGGCCCGCGGATGCGGTGGAAGATCATCTGGCCGCCAGCACGGTCACGGGCAGACCCGGCGAGCCGCTGGCTCTTGCCGAACACCAGGCAGCGCCGTTCCGCCTCATCGCGCGCGCGGTCGTAGCCCTCCTCTTCGCGGCCGGGATCGCCTTGCCCCACAAGCGCTCCAGGCAGCATGCCCCGTTCCACGGCATAAGGTCCGCTCACGGCTTGAAAACGCAGTTCTCCGCTCTTGAGATATGCGGGCAGCTTGGCGGCGCCGACGCGCTCGATCAAGGCCTCGAATTCGGATTGATCAAGCTCTTCGTGTGCTGATGACACGGGCACCACCTCGCCAAAGAATCCATGCGGGAGGCATTCCTGCCCCCCGTCCCCCTATGCAGAATGCATGGCCGGCTTGAAGAATGTGTTAACCACGTTCCGTTGGATGGCAGTTTCAGCCCGGAGACATGCCGCGCATACGCTCCTGCCGCCTGCGGATGAGCTCGAGCGTCGTCAGCAGAATGATCGACATGAAGACGAGCACGGACGCGACGGCGAGGATCGTCGGATTGATATTCTCGCGAAGCCCGGAGAACATGCGCACCGTCATCGGCTCCTGTGCAGGACCGGCGAGGAACAGCACCACCACGACTTCGTCGAGCGAGGTGATGAACGCAAAGAGCGCACCCGAAATGACGCCCGGCAGAAGCAACGGCAGAATGATCTTGAAGAACGTCGTCGTCTGGCTGGCGCCGAGGTTCTGCGCGGCCCGGATCAGGCTCTGGTCGAAGCCCGATAGCGCCGCAGTGACAGTGATGACGACGAAAGGCGTGCCGAGAACGACATGCGCCAGGATGATGGAAACGAAGGATTCCGTCAGGTTGAGACGCGCATAGAACGAAAAGAGCGCAGCGCCTGTGATGATCAGCGGCACGACCATCGGCGAAATCAGGAAGGCGGTGATGAAAGCGCGCGCGGGCATGTGCGGCCGGCTGAGGCCGAGCGCGGCGAGCGTGCCGAGCGTCGTGGCGATGAGCGTCGAACAGATCGCGATGAAGAACGAATTCTGGATCGCCGCCATCCAGCGCGAGCTGTTGAACAGCGCGTTATACCACCTGGTGGAAAAGCCCTCCGGATTGAGTGACAGCATCTCGCGGGTGAAGGTGAAATAGGGCTGGGCGTTGAACGAGAGCGGCACGATCACGATGATCGGGAACATCAGGAACAGGAAGATCAGGCCGCAGATGACCCTGTAGCTGTAGTACCAGGCGCGTTCGCCGGTCGAAGCATAGGCGGGCAGAGACATGGGTTTCCTCCTAGCCGAACTTCAATCGGTCAACGCCGATCAGCTTGTTGAACACGAAGTAGAACAGCATGACGAGGACCAGCAGGATCGTCGCGAGCGCCGCACCCAGTTTGAGGTTGGCCAGCGAACTCTGCATGTTCGAAGCGATCAGGTTCGAGATGAAGATGCCGCTGTCGCCGCCGACCAGAGCCGGCGTGATGTAATAGCCGATCGCCAGGATGAAGACGAGCAGCACGCCGGCGGCAAGCCCCGGAATGGTCAGCGGCAGGTAGACACGCGTGAAGGCGTAGGTCTGCGTCGCACCGAGCGAGCGCGCCGCGCGCATGTAGGACGGCGGTATCGTCTTCATGACGGAATAGAGCGGGAGGATCATGAACGGCAGCAGGATATGCGTCATCGCGATGATCGTGCCCGTCTTGTTGTAGATCATCCGCAGACGCCCGCTATCGGTGACGACGCCGAGCCACACGAGCATGTCGTTTATCACCCCCTGCTGCTGCAAGAGCACGATCCACGAGGATGTGCGCACGAGAAGCGACGTCCAGAACGGCAGGAGCACCAAGATCATCAGGATGTTGGCGATCCGCAATGGCTGGGTCGCCAGAAGATGCGCGATCGGATAGCCGAGCAGAACGCAGAGCGCCGTGATGGTGAGGCTCATCCAGGCGGTTCGCCAGAACAGGGTACGATAGACCTGGTAATTCTCCGGACGCTGTACGATCTCGCCTTCGGCGTTGTACTCAAGATCGGTGGCGATCAGGTAATAGGCGGGCGTGATGATGCGGGTTTCGCGCTTGAGGAAGCGCCAGAGCGCCTGTTCGCCCCACCCTTCGTCGTCGGCCAGGAAGGCCTCGCGGTAGGGAGGCTGCAATTCTTCGGCCGAGCGTGACAGGCCCATGATCATTGATCGCGTGCCGGGCATTTCGCGGTTGATGCGCGCGGCAACCCGGCCGATCGTGCGGTTCTCCGCCCCAACGACCATGTCGGCCGCCAGCGCGGCAAACACTTCCTCGTCCGGTACTCCCTCGCCGTTCCAGCCCGAAAGCGCACTGGAGGTTTCAGGCAGATAGCTTGCGACTTCCGGATTGTAGACCGAACGCGTGACCAATTGGCCGATCGGGATGATGAAGGATGCGACGAGAAGGGCAAGCAGTGGCAGGACCAGAAGGAAGGCCCGCCGCCGCTCGACGCTCTGCGAAGCCTTCAGCGCGGCCTTCAGCGAACGGCCGTCGCTGGTCTTGAGTTCCTGTCCGCCGGAAGCGGCCATATCTGCCATCGTAGCGTCGGTCATCCGGCGTCCGCCTGGTTATTGCGATCGAGTGTTGACCCGCCGACCGGTCTGATCGACCGGTCGGCGGCAGGCATCGGCTGTTACTGCGCCAGCCAGGCGTTGAAGCGCTCTTCGAGAGCGTCGCCGTAGTCGGCCCAGAACTGAACGTCGAAGGCGATCGCCGTTTCGAGGTTCTCCGGGTTGGTCGGCATGTGCGGCGCCATCTCGATGTCGGTGCCTTCGAAGGTCGAGACCTTGGATGCCGAGGAATTGCGCGCCGGACCGTAGGCGATGTACTGCGCCTGGTCGGCAAGCCGCTGCGTGTCAGTCGAGAAGCGGATGAATTCCTTGATCGTGTCCAGCTCGTCCTCATTGCCGACCGGGATGACCCAGCCGTCGACTTCGAACATCTGGTGATCCCACATGATCTCGAAGGGCTGGTCCTCGTTCATCTGCGCATCGAAGATGCGGCCGTTGTAAGCCGTCGCGATCACGGCTTCCTGGTCGGCGAGAAGCTGCGGCGGCTGAGCGCCTTCTTCCCACCAGATGACGCTGTCGCGGATTTCGTCCAGCTTGGCGAAAGCCTGATCCTGGCCCTCTTCCGTCGCCAGCACCTCATAGACCTGATCCGGCTCGACGCCGTCGGCAAGAAGCGCCCATTCAAGGTTCTTCTGCGGGATGCGCTGCAGGGCACGCGTGCCGGGGAACGCTTCCAGATCCCAGATGTCCTCGACCGTCTGCGGGCCACCGTCCGGGAAAGCCTCGGTGTTGTAGGCGAACATGGTGGCGTAAAGGATCTGCGGAATGAAGCAGTCGCCCATCGTGTTCTCGATGAAGTCTTCTTCCGGCGGGGTGCCGTCGTCGCCATCGGCCAGCCATTCGGCCGGGTCGATCACTTCGAGGAGCCCCTCGTCGCAGGCGCGCTGTGCGTCGGACTGAAGAAGGTCGACGACGTCCCACGAGACGTTGCCGGCCTCGACCTGCGAGCGGATGCCGGCAAGCCCGTTGGCCGATTCCGATTCCTGCAGGATTTCGACCCCGGTCTCTTCGGTGAAGGGCTCGTAATAGGCCAGTTGCTGGGACCGCTCATAGGCGCCGCCCCAGGAGACGATCGTCAGGCTGTCGGCGTCCTGCGTGAGCGCCGGTGTGGCAGCGGTCACGACGACCGTTGCAGCAGATGCAAGCAGCATTTTCCTAAGCATTTACTGTTCTCCCTGTGGTGATTACCGCCGCACCGATGGGTGTGGCGGACATTCCGGCCAGCCGGAACGTTCCGGCGGCAATTTCGCGCAATGCGACAGGAGCGGAACGCGCCGCGCCGTCACTGCACATGGTCGAGCGCCTTGCAGTCGCTGGCACGCCAACCAACATCAAGTTCCTGCCCTTCCTTGAGCTTCTGCTCGCCGGAACGGTTGCGAACCTTGACGACGAAATCCGGGTTGCCCGCAATGTTCATGCGAACCCGGATGTGATCCCCGAGATAAATCAATTCCTCGATGTGTCCGCGCACGACATTCTCCATGCCGTCGAGACCCGAAGTCTCGACCCGCTCCGGGCGCAGGGACAGCGTGGTCAGATCGCCGACGCTGCTGACATTGACCTTTTCGGCCTTAAGCTGCGTACCGTCGGTCAGTCGAACCGAGCAATAATCGGCATCGATACTCTCGACCTTTCCGTCGAGCTTGTTGTTCTCGCCGATGAACTGGGCGACGAAGGAATTGCGCGGCGATTCGTACAGCGTGTCAGGCGGTGACAATTGCTGAATGACGCCATCGTTGAAGACCGCCACCCGGTCCGACATGACGAGCGCCTCCGTCTGGTCGTGCGTGACATAGACGACGGTGACACCGAGACTTTCGTGGATGTGCTTGATCTCGAACTGCATCTGTTCGCGCAGTTGCTTGTCGAGCGCGCCGAGGGGCTCGTCCATCAACACCAGATCGGGCTCGAACACCAGCGCCCGGGCCACGGCGACGCGCTGCTGCTGACCGCCGGAAAGCTGCGCCGGACGACGGCCGCCCATGGTCGGCAACTCGACCATTTCGAGCGCCCTCTTCACCTTGGCTTCCTGATCGGCCTTGCTCATCTTGCGTACCTGAAGGGGGAAGGCAAGATTTTCGGCGACTGTCATGTGCGGAAAGAGCGCGTAGTTCTGAAACACCATGCCGATCCCGCGCTTGTGCGGCGGCACGTCGTTGATCGGTGCGTTGTTCAGAAAGATCTCGCCATTGGTCGCCGGCTCGAACCCTGCGAGCATCATGAGGCAGGTCGTCTTGCCCGAGCCGGACGGCCCCAGCATGGTGAGAAACTCACCGCGCTTGATGTCGATGTTGAGATCTTTGACGACGAGCGTTTCGCCGTCATAGCTTTTCTGAACATTTTCGTAGCGCACGTTTGCGCCACGGCTTTGCGATGCGTTTTCTGCTGTCATCGGCCCTCACCGCTTCCGGCACGATCGGACCAAGAATCGCGGCGCTTCACAATGTCGCAAACAGGATATGCGTGCTGACGAAGCGACACGCCTTGCGACGGCCACATTGGTGCATCTGATAGGTCATGAAATCCGGACTTCACGCCCGAAATTGGTGAGAGAAGTTCCAAAGAACGCCTTCCCAATTGAGCAAATCTCGACGAGTGAGATTTGCTTATGTTCCCCTTACAGCGCTTTGTGCGCTTGTTTTGATGGGGCTAAGCATGTCACTTTTTGGCCAGAGATCAACACTCGCCTCAAAAATTCCTTCGACTATTTTGCAACGCACCATCGCGATGCTCGGGCCGTCTTCGACGCGCCGCGTATTTTTCTATCAGCGACATGCGTGCGGCGCATTTTGCACGGCCACACGCCTCCCCCTCTGACATTGTCCGGCGACGGGAGGATTAAAATGTGCCACAGCGGTTGCCATCCGAATACAGCGCCGGTATCGTCCGCGCCATTCCGATCCCACGCCCTATTTCAAACTCATCGACAAACATTCAAGGCAACGCCAAGCGGCATCTTGCCCGTCAATTCGCGTTGATCGCGATCATTCAGCCAATCTCTATTTGAACGGACCTCATGGCAACCAAGGTTACAGCGAAAAATATATACAAGATATTTGGTGACGACACAGATCCGGCCTTCGAACTTCTGAAGAACGGCCGATCCAAGGCTGAGATCCTGGCGGAAACCAGCCATACGGTGGGCGTGAACGATGCCAGCTTCGATGTCGCCGAGGGTGAGATCTTCGTCGTGATGGGGCTGTCCGGCTCGGGCAAGTCCACGCTCGTGCGCATGATCAATGGCCTCATCGCGCCGACGCGCGGAGAAATCCTGATCGACGGCACCGACGTTGCTTCGTGCCCGGCCGAGACACTGCGTCAGGTGCGGCGCGAGAAGGTCGCGATGGTCTTTCAGCATTTCGCGCTGTTTCCGCACAAGACGGTTGTCGACAACGTCGCTTACGGCCTCAAGGTCAAGGGCATGGCGGTGGCCGAGCGCCGCGAGAAGGCCCTCGCCGCGCTCGCGCAAGTCGGGCTCGACACTTACGCCGACAGCTATCCCGACGAACTGTCGGGAGGCATGCAGCAACGTGTCGGCCTGGCGCGCGGCCTCGCCGCCGAGCCCGAAATCCTCTTGATGGACGAGCCGTTTTCGGCCCTCGATCCTCTCATCAGGCGCGACATGCAGGAAGAACTCCTCGTTCTTCAGCGGACGCTGAAGAAGACCATCATCTTCATCACCCATGACCTGAACGAAGCGCTGATCCTCGGCGACAAGATCGCGATCATGAAGGACGGCCGCTTCGTGCAGGTCGGGACGGCGCAGGAGATCGTCGGCAGCCCCGCCGACGATTACGTCGCCGCGTTCACCCAGGACATCGACCGCTCGCGCGTCTTTTCCGTCGACAGCATCGCGATGGACCCTGCGCCGATCGAACTTGGAAGCGACACGATCGGGGATGCCCTGGCGCGCATGGAAGACCTCGGTCGCGACGCCCTGTTCGCAACCGAGAACGGATCGGTCACCGGCATTGCGACCTACCGCGCGCTTGCCGCGGCCAGCCGCCGAAACAAGAACGAAGACATCCGCACCGTCCTGCGCCGCGACTTCGAGACGATCGCCGCGGACGCCGAGCTTCATGCGCTCTACGAGAAATCCACCACCGGCCTGCCGGTCGGCGTGGTCGATGCGGAGGGAACACTGGTCGGCGTCGTCGAACCGCAAGCGATCTTCGCCCAACTCGTGCGCGGCGAATCCGAAGCAGCGGCAGCCGCCGACAAGCGCGTGACGCCCGCCTGAGCCGGCGGTCGCCTCTTGAAATTCAGTCCGGAGCGATTGGTATGTTTAGCCCGTCAGATCTTTTTGAAATCCCCTTTGGCGACTGGATCGACGCCGGCGTGAAGGATTGGCTGGTGCCGAACTTCCGGCCCCTCTTCCGCTCCATGCAGGTGCCGATCTCATGGGTGCTGGATGGACTCGACGCGTTCTTGAACGCAATGCCGATGCTCCTCTTCGCGGCGATCCTCACGCTCATCGCCTGGCGAACGGCCGGCCGTGGCGTCGCGATCTTCACCGCTTTGGCACTGGTTTTTCTCGACCTGATCGGCGTCTGGTCGCAGACGATGACGACGCTCGCCATGATCGTCACGGCGGTCTTCTTCTGCGCCCTGATCGGCATCCCGCTTGGCATTCTCGGCGCCCGCAACGACCGCTTCATGTCGGTTCTCCGCCCGATCCTCGACATCATGCAGACGATCCCGCCTTTCGTCTATCTCGTGCCGATCGTCATGCTTTTCGGCGTCGGCACCGTACCAGGCGTCATCGCGACAATCATATTCGCGCTGCCACCCATCATCCGCCTGACGAATCTCGGCATTCGCGGGGTGCGCTCCGACCTCGTCGAGGCTGCCTACGCCTTCGGGTCCACGCCGCGCCAGGTGCTCTGGGAAGTGCAGTTTCCTTTGGCGCTTCGCACCATCATGGCAGGGCTCAACCAGACGCTCATGATGGCGCTCTCCATGGCCGTCATCGCGGCCCTGATCGGCGCCGGCGGGCTCGGCCTGACGGTCAACACCGGCCTTGGGCGTCTGGACGTCGGCACCGCCATGGAAGGCGGGGTCGGCATCGTGATTCTGGCGATCATCCTCGACCGGATCACCCAGTCGTTTGCCGAACGCAAATCGGTGAAGACACCGTCGCTTCTGGCGACCTTCAAATCCTATTTCAGCCCGGCAGGGCGCACCGCATCCGCTCCGGCGGACAAGCCGGCGCCGTCCGCCCGCTGAACGCCGCTGCACGCGGACCGAACGGTTCCTGCGCCAACTGGCGCAGGAACGACGAAAAAACCGACATAGGGAGACCACATCATGTCAGCATCGAACCTCATCACACGGCTCTCCGGCGGCGTCGCCGTTGCCGCTCTCTGCCTGACAGCGGCAACCGGGGCTTTCGCGCAGGAAGACATGCCGGGCGAAGGCGTAACGATCAACATGGCCCAGCCGACCTGGGACACCGGCTATTTCTACACCCAGATCTACAAGCAGATGCTGGAAGAGCTGGGCTACACGGTCGAAGGCCCGAGCGCGCTCGACAACCCGATCTTCTACCAATCGGTCGCACAGGGCGACATGGACCTGTGGGTCGATGGCTGGTTCCCGCTGCACAACACCTATGAGGACGACTTCTCAAGCGGAGCCGAAAAGGTCGGCACGGTCGCCGAAGGCGGCGCCCTGGAAGGCTATCTGATCGACAAGGCGACGGCCGACGAGCACGGCATCGACAACCTCGAGGACTTCAAGGACCCCGAGATCGCCGAACTGTTCGACCGCGATGGCGACGGCAAGGCCGATCTCGTCGCCTGCCCGCCCGGCTGGGGCTGTGAGGAGGGCATCGAGCACCATCTCGACGCCTATGGCCTGCGCGACACGGTCAATCCGATCAAGGCCGGCTATTCGGCCTCCATGGCGGACGCCGTTGCAGCGCATGAGCAGGGCGAGCCGATCTTCTTCTACACCTGGACGCCGAACTGGACCGTCAATGTCCTGAAGCCCGGCGAGGACGTCGTGTGGATCGAAGTGCCGGAGATCGACCTGCCGGAATCGACCAAGGGCCTTGAAGACGCCGCCACGCTGGAAGGCGTCGAAGGCTGCGTCAACGATCCTTGCGCCCTCGGCTTCCCGGCCAACGACATCGTGCCGGTCGCCAACAGCGCCTTCCTCGAGGAAAACCCGTCGGTCCGCGCTCTTCTCGAAGCGGCATCCGTGCCCCTTGCGGACGTGTTCGAGCAGAACGCCAAGATGTACGAAGGCGAGAACGAGACCGCCGACATCGAAGCCCATGCGGCCGAGTGGATCGAAGAGAACCGGGCGGAAGTCGACGAGTGGCTGACGGCCGCGCGTGAAGCCGCATCCTGATTGCGGCATCATCGAACCGATTGCAACGGGCCCTCATCGAGGGCCCGTTGTGCATTTAGGACCGCGCAGAGGTCAAAATGCGGTGAGATGGGCAACGCGTCGTGCAGAACCGCGATTGCGGCGAAGCGTCAGGCCGGGCATGCTCTTCCCATAGGCGAGCGCCGGTGATAGAGAGCGCGCCAATTGCGGCCCCAGGCGTCGAATTGACGGCCGGGGGAACGAAAACAACGACAATCGGGCGCTCAATGTCGCCCGCGGGGAACGATGTCAGCCATTATCGAGGTCAAGGGCGTCACAAAGCGCTTTGGCGGCTTCCGCGCCGTCAACGACTGCAGCCTGTCGGTGGAGCGTGGATCGGTCACCGGGCTGATCGGCCCGAATGGCGCGGGAAAGTCGACGCTTTTCAACATGGTCGCGGGAAACTTTCCTCCAACGTCAGGCGCCATCCTTCTTGATGGGCAGGACGTGACCGGGCTTCCCGCCCACGTTCTTTTTCATCGCCACCTTCTGCGCACCTTCCAGATCGCCCACGAATTCTCCAACATGACCGTCCTGGAAAACCTGATGATGGTCCCGGACGGCCAGACGGGCGAGGGTCTTGGCGGCGCATGGTTCCTGCCCGGCCGCGTCGCCCGACAGGAATCGGAAATCCGCCGCAAGGCGGAGGAAGTCCTCGACTTCCTGAAGATCACCCATGTGAAGCACGAACTAGCCGGCAACCTCTCCGGCGGCCAGAAAAAGCTTCTCGAACTCGGCCGCACGATGATGGCCGATGCCAAGGTGGTGCTGCTCGACGAGATCGCAGCCGGGGTCAACCGCACGCTGCTGAACGATCTTGCTTCCAACATCGAGCGGCTGAACAGGGAGATGGGTTACACCTTCTTCGTCATCGAGCACGATATGGACCTCATCGCACGGCTCTGCGATCCGGTGATCGTCATGGCCGCCGGCAGCGTGATGACCAAGGGACATATCGAGGACATCCAGAAGGATCCGGCCGTCATCGAGGCCTATTTCGGCGGCTCGCCGACCGGCAATGCCACCTCCTACCACGTGGAAGACGAGGAGGCGCGCGCATGAGCCTGCTCGAGATCCGCGACCTGCACGCCGGCTATGGCCAGATGATGATCCTCAAGGGCGTCAACCTGACGCTCGAAGAAGGCGAGATCGGCGTAATCGTCGGCCCCAACGGCGCCGGAAAGTCAACGACGCTGAAGGCCATCTTCGGCATGCTGAACATCACCGCCGGTTCGATCCATTTCGACGGCCGCGACATTACCGGCATGAGCCCGGAGAAGCTTGCGGCACACAGGATCGCCATGGTGCCCCAGGAAGACAATGTCTTCCCGACACTGACCGTGCACGAGAACCTGGAGATGGGCGCCTACACGCGGCGCGATGACTTCTCGCACGTTCTCGACGAAATCTATGCGCTGTTTCCGCCGCTGAAGGACAAGCGCCGCCAACCGGCCGGCGAGCTGTCCGGCGGCCAGCGCCAGATGGTCGCCTTCGGCCGGGCGCTGATGATCGAGCCGAAGATGATCCTGCTCGATGAGCCGACGGCTGGGCTGTCTCCGATGTACATGTCGGAAATTTTCGACCGCGTCATCGCCATCAACAAGACCGGCGTCACCGTCGCGATGGTCGAGCAGAACGCCAAGCAGGCGCTCGCCATTGCCCACAAGGGCTTCGTTCTTGCCAACGGGCACAATTCCTACACCGACACCGGCCGGGCCCTGCTCGACAATCCGGAAGTCGCCAAGAGCTTCCTGGGAGGATAGAGGGTCCGATGAACGAACTCGTCTTCTTCATCAACAAGGGCATTTTCGCCGGCGCGATCATCGGCTCGATCTATGCCTTGGGCGCGATCGGCGTGACGCTGATCTTCGGCATCCTGCGCTTCGCCCATTTCGCCCATGGCGACATGATGACCCTCGGCGCCTTCGTCGCCTATGCGATGGCCGCGGCGCTGGCAGCGGCCGGGGTCACGGCGCCGCTGCCCCTTGCAATGATGATGTTGCCCGTCGTCATGCTGGTCACGGCGGGGATGGCGATCGGCATCGACCGGGCCTTCTACCGTCCGTTGCGCAACGCCGGCGCGCGCGGCATCGTCCTGGTCATGGCTTCGATCGGCGTGACCTTGATGCTGCAGGGCGTCATCCGACTGTTCGCCGGCCCCTCTTCCCGCGAGATGTATTTCAACGAACGCAAGGACATTTTCCGCATCGAGGTGCCGGGCGCCAATCAGATGATCACGCTGACGGAGCCGCAGATCGCGCTGTTCATCGTGACGGCGATCGCCGTCGTCGCACTGCATTATTTCCTGTCGCGCTCGCGCCTCGGCAAGGCAATGCGTGCTGTCTCCGACAATCCCTCGCTCGCACAGGTCACCGGGATTTCCATCGAAACCGTCGTGCGCACCACCTGGATCATCGGCGGCGGGCTGGCGGCTCTTGCCGGGACCATGCTCGCGCTCGACGTGTCTTTGAAGCCCGACCTGTCCTTCAATATCCTGCTGCCGATCTTCGCCGCCACGATCGTCGGCGGCATCGGCCAGCCTTACGGCGCAATCGCAGGCGGTTTCGTGGTCGGCTATGCCGAAACGCTCGCGGTCTTCAACTGGTCCGTGCTGCTCCGGCCGATCGCCCGAATGACAGACGGCGCGTTCGAGGTGCCCCCCTCGCTGGCTTTCGTACCAACCGAATACAAGCTGATGGTCCCGTTTGTCCTCCTCATTATCATCCTGATCTACCGCCCGACCGGCATCTTCAAGGGAAGGGTGCTGTGATGGCCAGCTTCACCGCCGGCGACAATCGCCGCGATCTCCTGCTCTTTGCCGCGCTCGGCGTTCTGCTCCTTGCCGTGTTCATGTCGCAGGGCACCGCCTACGCGCTTCGTGTCACCGTGGAAGCGCTGTGCTACGCGCTGATCGCCTTCGGCCTGTCGCTGCAATGGGGCACGGCCGGTCTCTTCAATGTCGGGATCATGGGCTTCATCGCGGCGGGTGCATTCGCCTCGATGTTCATCAGCTATCCCGTGAACGGCGCCTTCTGGGCTTCCGACGGCCCGTCCCTTATCGGCGACATCGCGGTCAAGATCGTCATCGGGGCTGGCCTGGTCTTCGCCGTTTCCCGGTCGGGAAAGCTTGGTCTGCCCAAGGGACTGGTCACGTTCCTGACGCTCGTAACCCTCGCAATCGCCTATCTCGTCGTGTCCCAAAGCCTCGATCCGGCCGCCCGCTATATCGAGAGCGAGGCTGGCTTCGTCGGTGGGCTCGGCCTGCCCGTCTACATCGGATGGGGCTTTGCGGGTGTCGTCGCTGGCGCCATCGCCTGGGTGGTCGGCAAGATCTGCCTCGGCCTGCGCTCGGACTATCTTGCCATCGCGACGCTGGGCATCGCCCAGATCATCAAGACCTTCCTGAAAAATGCCGACTGGCTGACGCGCGGCACGCAGACGGTATCGCCCCTGCCCTGGCCGCTCCCGACGGCAAGCGAGATCGGCTTCACCGCCGCCCGATCGGGATATCTCGTGATGACGGCGGTCATGCTCGTTATCGTTTATCTTCTCCTGCAGCGGGCCTATGGCGCGCCGTGGGGCCGCATGATGCGGGCCATCCGCGACAATGAGGACGCGGCCGCCGCAATGGGCAAGGACGTCAACCGGCGGCGCCTGCAGATCTTCGTCTTCGGCTGCGTTCTGATGGGCATCGGCGGGGCCGCCCTCATCCATTTCAATACCATTTTCGACCCGAATGGCTTTCTCGACCTCAACCACACCTTCCTGATCTGGGTGATGGTCATCCTCGGCGGGCCTGGAAACAATCGCGGCGCGATCTTCGGCGCCTTGCTGGTCTACATCATCTGGACGATGTCCGAGCCCGTGACGCTCTATATCTTCGATCATATCCGCACGATTGGTCAGTCCTTCGGCTGGCAGCCGCCGGCCGATCTCGATAGCCGCGCGCTCTCCATGCGCGTTTTCGTCATCGGGCTGACCATCACGCTCGTCCTCAGGTTCGCACCGAAGGGGCTGATGCCGGAACGGCTCTCCCGAAAGGGCTGAGCATGCGCCGCCCGGCCGGATTTCTTACCCGGCCTGGCGGGTGTTCCCGCCCCATTGCGCCAACACCGCGTCGGGATGCACAGGCGGGCTGAAAAGGTAACCCTGTGCGAACTGACATCCGTTGACCCGCAGCATCTCCATCTGCATGTCGGTCTCCACGCCTTCCGCGACGACCGTCTTGCCGAGGCGTTCCGCCAGCAGAAGCACGGTCTGCACGATCGCCATGTCCGCCTGAGAAGTCAGCATCGACTGGATGAACGACATGTCGAGCTTGATGATATCGATCTCGAACTGGCGCAGGTGGACCAGCGAGGCATAACCCGTGCCGAAATCGTCGAAGGCGACCTTGATGCCGCGCTCCGAAAGCCGCCTGAGCGCGACGTCCACCGTGCCGCTGGTCGATAGCAGCACTCCTTCCGTCACCTCAACCTGAATGTCCGTCGGGGCAAGGCATGCCGCGTCCATCCTGGCCATGAGATCGTCGACGAAGCTGCGCCCCGCGAACTGGCTCGACGACACGTTGATCGCGATATGGCCGAAGTCGAAGTCGATGGCCCGCCAGGCGCGCGCCTGTTCCACCGCAGCCTCGATAACGAAGGCGCCGATGCGTCGCGACATTTCCGGATCTTCGAGCGCCGCCAGGAAATGACCGGGCGTCTTGAAGTTCCCGTCATCCTGGCGCCAGCGGATCAGCGCCTCGAACCCGACGAGTTTCTGGTCGGAAAGGCGAACCTTCGGCTGGTAGAAAAGGACGAACTCCCGCCGCTCGATCGCCTGCCGTGCACGGCTGATCAGGTTGAACCGCTTGAGGGCCGTGCGATGAAGATCGGATGAGTAGGACGCCACGCAATTGCGCCCCGAGGCCTTCGCCTTGTAGACGGCAAGATCGGCCTGCTGGACCAGCTCCATTGCCGTCATGGCCTTTCGCCCACCATCCCAGAGCGCAAGGCCGATCGAGACCGAAACCTGGAACGTCAGGCCTTTCCACTCGATCGGCTGTCCCACGGCCTGGCGCAGCCCCTCGAAGCGGGCAAGGGTATCGTCGCTGTCGCCGTTGCGGGCAAAAACGATCGTGAACTCGTCGCCGCCGGGCCGCACGAGGATCGACGTGTTGTTGCAGTACTCACGCAAGCGGGCTGCCACAACCTTGAGACATGCGTCTCCCGCCCCGTGACCATAGCTGTCGTTGATCGACTTGAATCCGTCGAGATCAAGTATCGCGACGCCGCGCAAACGGTCGGGATGGGCAGCCAGGAACTGGTCGGCCTGCCGCAGAAAGTAGTTGCGATTGTAGAGCCCGGTGAGTGGATCGCGATTGGCCAGGTAGTCCAGCCGGTCGACCATGCGCTTCTGGCGGCTGACGTCCTGCATGATACCGAAGCGCCGGACCGGCTCGCCATTCTCATATTCGAACCCGACCCGCACCCTCACCCATCGCTTTGCGCCCTTTGCGGTGCGGATCGACGCTTCGATGTCGACCGTCTGCCGCGTTTCCATCGCATGACGGACGGCGCGAACGTACTGCGCCAGATCCTTGCGCGAATAGAACTGCTTGAGATGGCTGAAATCGTTGGTCGACTGGATATCTCCTTCTATCTCGTGGATCCGCTTCATGGAATCGCTCCAGCGGGTCCGGCCGGTTCGCATGTCGTAGTCGAAGGCTCCCATCTCGCCGAGGACCGAGGCGTCTTCCAGCATCCGATGCATCACGTCGAGTTCGCGCGCCTGCGCCCGCAACTGCTCGCCGTCAGCCAGCACGGTGCGCGAAAGATCGGCAAGCCGGCGCGCATCGCTGTCCTGCCGCAACAACACTTCGGCGAGCGTCGCCAGGTTCTGCAACTGCCCTATCTGCTGTTCCGTGATCTCCCGCGCCGATGTGTCGATGACGCACAGCGCCCCGACCGGCTGGCCCGACGGTCCTCGCAACGGCACGCCGGCATAAAAGCGCACGCCGTCGGCGACGAACGGATTGTCGACGAACCGCTGGTCCTGCGCCGCATCGGTTACGAAGAACGGCTGGTTTCCGAAGACGGTCAGATTGCAGAACGCGTGGTGGCGCGGCACCGTCCGGCCGCGAAAGCCGACCTTGGCGAGAATTCGCTGCGTGTCCTTGTCGATGAGGCTCAACAGCGCGGTTGGCGCATCGCATATGCTGCAGGCGAGCGCGACGATCGCTTCCATCTCCGCGCTTGCCTGCCCATCACCTGGGCTGAGCGCCAGAAGCTCACGCAATCTTGCCTCTTCGTCGGCTGGAACCGGAAAATGGATCATGAGACGCCCCCTGCCATGCCACACTTAAATGGCTAAAGACGCCGGGTTTCCAATCCGTTACGCAAACGCTCCGAAAAATGGGACTAAGTCGGTCGGCTCGACGTAAAAACAGCCCGCGTGCTGCAATGCACGCGGGCTGCCTCAGGACTTAGTAAAGATCAACCGGCCGAAGAGCCTTAGCTGGCTGGACCGACGAGCGTGAACTCGCCGCCCTCGACGACCATCTCGTCGAACACGCCGGGGACGTCGCCGGCATCGTCGAACTCGTGGCTGCCCGAGGCACCTTCGTAGTTGATGTCCTCGCCAGCCGCGATCAGCTCAACGGCCTTTTCCCATTCGCCAGGCAGGATCGTTTCGCCGGGTTCGGTCGCCACTTCGCGCAGGGCCTCGTTCAACCCCTCCTTCTCGCCGCCG
This sequence comes from Neopararhizobium haloflavum, assembly GCF_002750855.1. Classification (GTDB taxonomy): domain Bacteria; phylum Pseudomonadota; class Alphaproteobacteria; order Rhizobiales; family Rhizobiaceae; genus Georhizobium; species Georhizobium haloflavum. The sequence goes on from NZ_NWUC01000005.1 coordinate 303,035, forward strand.
TTCTTCTCCAGCGCGAGCGCCAGCAGGAACGCTGCGTCATAGGACTGGGCCGCGAAGGTGGCATTGGGATCGAAGCCCGCCTCTTCGGCTGCAGCCTCGTAGGCGTCGCGTCCCGGCAGGTCCGGCGAGCCCGGACGCGTGGCGATCATGCCGTCTGCGCCTTCGCCGACCAGTTCGCCAAGCCGGCCGCCGACCATGCCGTCGGCGCCCGCGAACTGCGAAAAGTCGCCGCCTTCGACTGCCTGTCGGATGAGCGTGCCGCCAGAGCCATCGACATAGGCAAGCACCACCAGCATTTCCGCACCCGTCGAAGACAGCGAGCCGAGTTCGGCGCGGTAGTCTGCCTTGCCGTCCTCATGCGCTTCGGACGTCAGGACCTCGCCGCCAGCGGCCTGAAAGGCCGTGCCGAAGGCATCGGCAAGGCCGCTGCCGTAGTCGTTGTTGACGTAGCTGACTGCAACGCTGGTGATTCCCTTGTCGGCCAGGAGATTGGCCAGGACCTCGCCCTGAAACGCATCCGACGGCGCGGTTCGAAAGACCAGATCACTGTCTTCCAGCGTGGTCAGCGACGGCGCTGTGGAGGCCGGCGAAACCATGACGACACCGCCGGGAACAGCCGCATTGTTGGCGGCCGAAACGCTTGCGCCCGAGCACATCGCGCCAACGATCGCCGCAACGCCGTCGACGTTGACCAGACGGTCGGCCGCGTCGGCAGCACGGGTGGCTTCGCAGCCGGTATCCCCGACGGCGAGCGAGCCCTGGCTGCCGTCACCGAAGAATCCGCCCTGCTCGTTCGCCTGGTTGATCGCCAGTTCGGCGCCTGCCTGGATGGGCGGCATCAGGCTTTCGATCGGACCGGTGATGCCGCCGAGAAAGCCTACCGTGAAATCTTCCGCCAGTGTCGCCGTCGAAAAGCCTGCGACCGCGACGCCCGTGGCGAGCGCGAGTTTGAGTTTTGGCAACATCATGAACATTATCTCCCTGAATGCCGGCCGTCTTTTGCAGCCGGGGTCCTCTCTGGATGCTCCTTCCGATTGCGACCGGAAGTTGGCCGATCATACCGATTAGCGCCATACTGGGAAGGCGATTCGGCAAAAATCGCGCGGCGATGAAGCGCCATCGTTAATCTCCGCCGCCGCACGGGTTTCAGCAGGCGAGCGCAATGGCGGCTTGACTTTCGGCGGGAAAAGCACGACATGCGACCAAGCTTTCCCTTTCGGCCGCCGCGTGAGCTGGCTCTTTCGGACAAACTTCATCCGATCAAAAAGGTTTAAAGCGGCGTCAGCGTGCATGGCCTATCGGCCCTGACAAAGCTAAACGCCCGAAGGCTTTCGTTCATCCAAGTTCCCATTCACGCGGGGTTCTTGAGGCCGACCGATCGGACATCAGTCCGAGCGGCGTGCTGCCCACGCCTGAAAGGCATATTATTTTGCAGAATTTTCAGACGCTTGGCCTGTCCAAGCTCGTCCTCCAGTCGATCGAATCGCTCGGCTACGAAATACCGACACCCATCCAGAATGAAGCGATTCCGCTGGTGCTGAAGGGACACGACCTCGTCGGTCTCGCCCAGACCGGAACCGGCAAGACGGCCGCATTCGGCCTTCCGCTCATCGACGGCCTCATCGCCGAAGGCAAGCGGCCCGAACCGCGCTCTGCCCGCACCCTGATTCTCGCGCCGACCCGCGAACTGGTCAATCAGATCGCGGTCAACCTGAAATCGTTCGTCAAGAAGACGCCGCTCAAGGTCGGCGTCGTCGTCGGTGGCGTGTCGATCAACGGCCAGATCCGCATGATGGACAAGGGTGTCGACATTCTCGTCTCCACGCCGGGCCGTTTGCTCGACCTCGTCGATCGCAAGGCGCTGAGCCTGCACCAGACGCATCGTCTCGTCCTCGATGAGGCCGACCAGATGCTCGACCTCGGCTTTATCCACGATCTGAGAAAGATCGTGAAGCTCGTACCGAAGAAGCGCCAGACGCTTCTGTTCTCGGCCACAATGCCGAAGCAGATCGCCGAACTGGCCGCCAGCTACCTGACCGACCCGATACGCGTCGAGGTCAGCCCGCCCGGAAAGGCCGCGGACAAGGTCGAGCAGAGCGTGCATTTCGTCACCGACAAGTCGGGCAAGACGGCGCTGCTCATGGAAAGCCTTCGAGCCAATCCCAATGGTCTGGCGCTCGTCTTCGGCCGCACCAAGCACGGCTCGGAAAAGCTTATGAAACAGCTTGCCGCTGCCGGCTTCGAGGCCGCCTCGATCCATGGCAACAAGAGCCAGAACCAGCGCGAGCGTGCCCTGAAGGGTTTTCGTGAGGGCAAGATTCGCGTTCTTGTCGCCACCGACGTCGCTGCGCGCGGCATCGACATTCCCGGCGTCACGCATGTCTATAACTACGATCTGCCGGAAGTCCCCGACGCCTATGTGCATCGCATCGGACGCACCGCCCGTGCCGGGCGTGACGGCGAAGCCGTGGCATTCTGCGCGCCGGACGAGATCCGCCTGTTGCGCGACATCGAGAAGCTGATGGGCATTTCGATTTCGGTGGCCAGCGGCGACGCGCCGGCCGATCAGGCCCGTCCGAAACGCGGTGGCGGTGGTGGCCGCGGCCCGCGCGGCGCCGGCAACGGCGGCCAGAGGGAGCGGCGCGGCAATGCACCGTCCGCCCGTCCCCAGCGCAAGAAATTCCGCGGCAAGGCCGGTCAGCGCCGATCGGGCGAAGGCCAGCGCCGCACCGCCTGACGCATTGCGCGCCAGGAAGAAACGACAAACGGCCGCCATCGAGCGGCCGTTTGCATGTCCGGCGGCCCTATCACGAACCAGTCGCTTATTTCCGGTTTGTCAGATAGACGCCGATCGCCACCACAACCGTGCCGACGATCATCGGCAACGGCAGGTCCTCGCCGAAATAGAGAAACGCCTGAACGGCGACAGTCGGCGGCACCAGATAGATCAGCGAGGCCGCGCGCGAGACCTGGCCACGGCGGATAAGGTATAGCAGCAGCGCGATCGCCAGCGCCGAAAGCCCGAAGACCGACCACAAGAGCGCGACCCAGACTTCGAAATTCCAGACGATCCGCATGTCCTCGAGCAGCAGCACGGCCGGCACGGTGACAACGAACGCGCCGAGATACTGCAATGTGGCGATGGTTCGAAGATCGCCTGTCTGAAGGTACCGCTTCTGATAGAGCGTGCCGGCGGTGACCGAGAACATCGCCACCACGTTGACGATGAGGGGGACGATCGCCGCGCCGACTTCGGCGGGATCGAGTGCAGCGATATTCGGCACGATCGCGATCAACAGCCCGACCAGACCCAGCACGATGCCGAGCCTTTGGCCGGACGACAGCCGCTCGCCGACGATGAACGGAGCGCTCAATGCTGTCAGAAGCGGCTGGAGGGCAGCGATCAACCCCGAAAGCGCGGTCGGAACGCCATGCGCGATCGCCCACCAGACGCCGCCGAGATAGATCGCGTGGAGCAGCACGCCGGAGAGAGCGGCGTGACCCCATTCGGCGCGTGTCCGCGGCCAGTTGGCTCGCACGATGACGCAGAACACGAGGAAGACGAGGCCGGCGAAGGCGTAGCGAAGGGACAGGAAGAAGAGCGGATCGGCGTGCGGCGCAGCATAGCGTGCAACGATCCATCCGGTCGACCAGAGCAGCACGAAGAGTGCGGGCACGAGGCGTTCGATTGTCATTTGTAGCCTCGGCACAAGCTGGGGCACAAGAGGCAGGACCCGATCCCGACCTTGGAAGAGCGATCAGATGTCGATAGGCCTGCCGGCCCCGCAAGTCAAAGCCGCCGATCCAATTCTTCAGCTCTCTGCGCCCAAAAAACAGGCAGATCAAATCAAGTGAAATCGGTGTCTTGCAATGGGCAGGGCTTTGCTCTTTGATGAAGAAAAAGGGGAATTTCGATTTGCCTTTCAATGAAATGATGGCGTCGGACGATGATGTCCGCGCGCCCTATTCCAAGTATTTCGACTGGTATCGCGAGCAGGATCGTGCGCGCCTGGTGATGAAATCGCGCGATGCCGAAGCAATCTTCCGAAAGACCGGAATCACGTTCGCGGTTTACGGCAAGGAAGAAGCGGCCGAGCGCCTCATTCCGTTCGACATCGTGCCACGCATCATATCCGGCAAGGAATGGCGCCGCCTGGCGCAAGGCATCGAGCAGCGCGTCGCCGCGCTCAACGCCTTTCTCGACGACATCTACCACAAGCAGGAGATCATCCGCGCCGGCCGCATCCCGCGCCAGTTGATCGAACAGAACGTGGCGTTCCTGCCCGAGATGATCGGCATGCGGCCGCCCGGCGGTGTCTACACCCACATCATCGGCACCGATATCGTGCGCACCGGCGAAGACCAGTTCTACGTCCTGGAGGACAATGCCCGCACGCCGTCCGGCGTCTCTTACATGCTGGAGAACCGGGAAACGATGATGCAGATGTTTCCCGAGCTGTTCCACCGCATCAAGGTGCGGCCGGTCGAGAACTATCCGATGCTGCTTCGCCAGAGCCTGGAAGCCTGTGCGCCGCCGGGATGCGAGGGCAAGCCGCGCGTCGCCGTCCTGACGCCGGGCATCTACAATTCGGCCTATTACGAGCACGCCTTTCTGGCCGACCAGATGGGCGCCGAACTCGTCGAGGGGTCGGATCTGCGCGTGGTCGACGGGCGCGTTGCGATGCGCACGACGCAAGGCTACAAGCCGATCGACGTCCTTTATCGGCGCGTCGACGATGACTTTCTGGATCCCCTCACCTTTCGCCCCGATTCCGCCCTCGGCGTCGCCGGCATCATGGATGTCTACCGGGCCGGCAACATCACGATCGCCAATGCGCCCGGCACCGGCATTTCCGACGACAAGGCGATCTACTCCTACATGCCGGAGATCGTCGAGTTCTACACCGGCCGCAAGCCGCTTCTTCAGAATGTGCCCACGTGGCGCTGCTCGGAGCCTGAGAGCCTGCAATATGTCCTCGACAACCTGGCGGATCTGGTCGTCAAGGAGGTCCACGGTTCCGGCGGCTATGGCATGCTGGTCGGCCCGACCGCATCCAAGAAGGACCGCGCGTCCTTCGCCGCCAAGCTCAAGGCTCGGCCGGGCAATTACATCGCCCAGCCAACCCTGTCGCTCTCCACCGTCCCGATCCTCGTCAAGAAGGGTGTGGCGCCGCGTCACGTCGACCTGCGGCCTTTCGTGCTCGTTTCGCCAGGCCGGATCCAGATCATACCCGGCGGCCTCACCCGCGTCGCGCTGAAGGCCGGCTCGCTGGTCGTCAATTCCAGCCAGGGCGGAGGCACCAAGGACACCTGGGTGCTGGAGGATTGATGCGATGATGCTGGGACGTACAGCCAATGGCCTGTTCTGGATGTTCCGCTACATCGAGCGCGCGGAAAACACCGCCCGCCTGATCGACGCCGGCGTGCGCATGTCGCTGACCGCATCCAACGGGTCGGATGACGAATGGGTGTCCGTGCTCAAGAGCGCCGGCGCCGAAGACGCCTATCGCCAGCATCACGAGACGGTGACGGGTCCGGACGCCATCGACTTCCTGCTGCGCGACACGGCCAACCCTTCCAGCGTGATGTCTGTGATCGACAGCGCCCGCAATAATGCCCGCATGGTGCGCACCGCCCTGACGCGTGAAGCCTGGGAGAGCACCAACGAATGCTGGATCGAGATGAAGCACCGTCTCTCCCGGCGCGTTCGCGATACCGACCTGCCCGGTGTTCTCGACATGATCAAGCAGCGCACCGGCCTCATCCGCGGGGCGTTTCACGGCACGATGCTGCGCAACGAGATCTTCAATTTCTCACGCATCGGCACATTCATAGAGCGTGCCGACAACACGGCCCGGATCCTCGACGTCAAATACTACCTGCTACTGCCGGCCGTGACCTATGTCGGCTCCTCGCTCGACAATGTCCAATGGGTCTCGATCCTGCGTTCGGTTTCGGCCCACCGATCCTATGGATGGGTCTACGAATCCGATCTGAACCCCGTCAACATCGCGGACTTTCTCATCCTGAACGGGCGCATGCCCCGGTCGCTGGCATACTGCCATGAGAAGATCTCGAACAATCTCGGCTATCTGGCAGCGGAATATTCCGAACGCCACCCCGCCCACGACACCGCGCTTGAGATCCTGGAATCGTTCAGGAACCGCGACATCCGCGCTATCATCGATGCGGGCCTGCACCAATTCCTCGAAGATTTCATCACCCGCAATGCCCGCCTCGGCAACGAGATCGCGCAAGCCTATCGGTTCTATTGATCATGCATCTGAAGATCAGCCACACGACCGAATACAACTACGACCAACCGGTCGGATACGCACTCCAGCGCCTGCGGCTGACGCCGCTCTCGGGCCGTGGCCAGACGGTGCTGCACTGGAATACGGAAATCGAGGGCGGGAACGTCGAAGTCGCCTATGACGATCACTACGGCAACTTCGTGCAGATGGTGAGTACACATCCGGGCAGCGACATGATCCGGGTCATTGCTTCAGGTGAAATCGACACGGAGGATCGCCACGGCGTTGCCGGACCGCACATCGGTTTCTCGCCGCTCTGGCTTTATCTTCGTGAGACCCGCCTGACCAAGCCGGCCAAGCCGATCAGGGATCTCGCCCGTTCGGTCGACAATGATGAGCCGCTGGAGCGCCTTCACGCACTCATGGCGCGCATTGCCGAGACTGTCGCCTATGAGATCGGCACGACCGACGCGGAAACGACTGCCGAGGAAGCGCTGGAAGCGGGGAGCGGCGTCTGCCAGGATCACGCCCACATCTTCCTCAGCGCTGCCCGCTATCTCGACTTTCCCGCGCGTTATGTCTCCGGCTATCTGATGATGAACGACCGGACCGAACAGGTTGCGACACATGCCTGGGCCGAAGCCCATGTCGAAGGTCTCGGCTGGGTTGGCTTCGACGCGGCGAACGGCATTTCCCCCGACGAACGCTATGTGCGCATGGCAACCGGCCTGGACTATGTCGACGCCGCCCCCATCTCGGGCATACGGCTTGGAAACGCGGCGGAAACGCTTGCCGTTTCGATCACGGTCGAGCAGTAATATTCGCTGCTGAACGACGGTCGGTCGTTCGATTCGCCGGCGCAGGCGGGAAGGACGGTGCGCCCGGCCACGACGGGGTTGAAACGGCAATGACTTACTGTGTCGGTCTTCGGCTGAGGCGCGGGCTGATGTTCATGTCCGATACCCGCACGAATGCGGGTGTCGACAACATTTCCTCGTTCCGCAAGATGTATACGTGGGAGCGACCGGGCGACCGGATCATCACATTGCTCTCTGCCGGCAACCTGGCCACCACCCAGACCGTCGTCTCGATGCTGGAAGAGCGGCACAAGACGACCGAAGAGCGCGATCCCGACATCTACGAAGTGCCGTCCATGTTCAAGGCCGCCAAGCTCGTCGGCGATACGGTGCGCAGCGTCATCCGTGAGATCGCCGACGGCGGCGGCTTCAAGAGCGAAGCCAGCTTCGGCGCCACCTTCATCCTCGGCGGGCAGATCGCCGGCGGCGAAACCCGGATGTATCTCATCTATCCGGAAGGCAATTTCATCGAGGCGACGGACGACAACCCGTTCTTCCAGATCGGCGAGCACAAATACGGCAAACCGATTCTGGTTCGCGCCTACGACCCGGACATGAGCTTCGAGGAAGCTGCGAAGCTTTTGATCGTGTCCTTTGATTCGACTCTCAAATCCAACCTCTCGGTCGGCCTGCCGCTCGATATCCAGACCTATGTGAGCAACAGCCTTGAGCGCGGCGCCGAACGGCGCCTGATGGCCTCCGATCCCTACTACCAGGAGATATCGGAAGGCTGGTCGGAGGCACTGCGCGAAGCATTTCAGCGCCTTCCGAACTATGAGGGACTGTACAAGTCCAACAGCTGACTATTCAGCTGCTGCCGCCCGGCGTTCCAAGCCTCCGGTCTCGATGAGAAAGTCCACCACCGCGTCAAGTCCCGCGCCGCGGCTGAGATCGGTGAAAAGCAGCGGGCGGCCGGCACGCATGCGCCTGGCATCCGCATCCATCTGGTCGAGATCCACGCCCACATAAGGTGCCAGATCGGTCTTGTTGATGATGAGCAGATCGGAACGGGTGATACCCGGCCCGCCTTTCCTCGGAATGTCACCGCCCTGGCAGACCGAGACGACGTAGAGCGTGAGGTCGGCCAGATCGGGCGAAAAGGTCGCCGCCAGATTGTCTCCGCCTGATTCGATGAAGACGAGATCAAGGTCCGGATGCCGGCGACAAAGGTCGTCGATCGCCCGCAGATTGATCGAGGCGTCCTCGCGGATCGCCGTATGCGGACACCCGCCCGTCTCCACGCCGACGATACGGTCCTGCGGCAGCGCCTGGAGACGCGTCAGCATCTCTGCATCTTCCTTTGTGTAGATGTCGTTGGTGACGACGCCGATGGAAAATTCATCGCGCATTGCCTTGCACAGCTTTTCGGTCAGCGTCGACTTGCCGACGCCGACCGGCCCGCCGATGCCGACGCGCAAGGGACCGTGATGAGATTGAGTCATGATCTGAATAGCCTCGAATATTGCGTTTCGTGTCTCATGGACAGGATCTCCGACTTGAAGCTGCACGAGCCGAGATCGTCGAGCGTCGCGTTCGCCGCACGTTCGGCCGTGTGCACGACACACGCTTCGAGTTGGGCGAGAGCCGCAACCCCGTCGCGTTGGCCAAGTGGCACGAGCCGCACCGCAGCCTGCACCAGATTGGCGGCAAAGGCATGGAGCAAACCGGCAAGCATGGGCTCCAGCGCAATGCCGCGCCGTGCGGCTGTCGCACCGATGGCGACCGGATAGGCCATGGACCGCTCCATCGGTAGCGCGCCGTCACCGCCCGGCCACGCATTGCCCGACCAGGCATCGACTGCATCGATGAATGCCTCGCCCTGCGCCATCGTCTCGAGGTGACGCTCGCCCGAACCTGCTAACGCCTCGGCAAGCTCCGCCAGCGCCTTCAGCGCCGTCATCTTCCCGGCCCGTCGCCATGCCTCGGCCGACAGGACGGCATCGTTCCAGCCGGAGCCCCTTGCCAACACGTCCTCCAGCCATTCGATAAGGCCGGCGCGATCGACGATGAGCCCGTCATGGACGGCCCGCTCGACACCATGACTGTAGCTGAAGGCCCCGACTGGAAAGGCGGGCGACAAGAACGTCATCAAGCGCAGCAGTTCCAGCTGGCTAGCCCCTTCATTTTCGGTTTCCATGCCGCCCGCCGTCAATCGGAATGGCTATGGGAATGACTGTGAGCGTCGTGCGTGTGGGCGTGGCCGTGATCGCCATAGGCGCCGCCTTCCGGGTCGAACGGCGCAATGATCTCCCGCACGCTCGCGCCGAGCCCGCTCAGCATGTCGCGGATGACATGATCGCGCCGGATCAGGATCCGATCGCTGAAAATCTGTGCAGGCAAGTGCCGGTTGCCGAGATGCCAGGCAAGCTGCAGAAGGCGTTCGGGCGACGGGTTCGCGGCGCGCACCTCGTAGAGTGCCTCGGGTGCGGCCCGCACAAGGATGGTTCCGCCATCCGGCAGCGGCAGTCCGTCTCCATCGCGAAGGAGCGTGGTTTCGGGCAGGTCGAGCAGGATTGCTCGGCCGCCATCGGTCGTCAGGCGGATGCGTCTGCGGTGCCGGCCGGTCTCGTCGAGCGTGATCGTGTCGGCGGCGTCGCCTGACCAGTCGCCCTTTCGTGTGATGCGTTCGATGCGTTGCATGATCCCTCCGATCGTAGGGGAGTTCCATGCATCAATTGTGCCAGAGGGAGAATGCCGACGCGATGGCGTAGGTGACGCCAGCGGTGAAGGCGCTGAGCGCGGCGCCCCATATGATATCGACCATTGCAACCGTCGCATCGAAACCCTTCATCGTGGAAAGGTTCGTCGCGTCATAGGTCATGTAGCAGAACATGCCGAAAAGGCCGGCATTGAAGACGGCGAGCCAGAAGCTTCCTGCCGCAAGTCCCGGGGCGATCGCGAAATAGACGAGACCGATCACGAATATCGCGTAAAAGCCGGCCGCGATGGCGAAACGCGGCTGGTCCAGCAGCAGATCGCCCATGCGGGATTTGTAAAAGTCACGGGCAACATAGCCGAGCCAGACAGCGTCGATCGCCAGAAAGATGAAAGCCGCGACGAGATAGACCCAGAAAAATTTCATGCTGAATCCTCTCGCCGCGGCGCCTTGGCTTGCCGCGCAGGGACGCGGGCCAGTACAGCCTTTCTACGCGATCAGTGCAAAAGCAGATCTTCGATCTTGTCGATGGAATGATTGGTCAGCGTTTTTGGAACTTCGCTGACGATTCGCTCGGCCACTTCCGTGTGCAGTTCCTTGCGCATGTCGCCAAGCACCGTGGGCGGAGCGACGAGAACGAGTCTGTCGAACCGTCCCGAGTGCGCGTATTTGTACAGCCTCGCCGCGATATCCTTGGCGAACCGCTCCTTGCCGATCTGATGCCAGTCCGTATCCGCGACGCCCGAGCGGTGCCCCGGACCTGCGTCATGCATGCGGCCGGGTTTGTCGGTCCCCTGTTCGCGGGTTGCGGGATTTTCCTGCGCCATTTCCCGAAACACTTCCAGGTTCGGGTTCATCGCGTCGCCCTCGTTGCGCAGGAAAAGCGCCTTTTCGCCATCGGCGACCACCACCCAGCCATCGTGTTTCAGCATGATGCCGCTCATCGTCGAGCCTCCTTCGTTTCATTGCGAAGGGCCAACGGATGGTTTCGGGACGGGTTCCTCAGAAAAGGAAATAGCGCTGCGCCATGGGCAGCACATCCGCCGGCTCGCAGGTCAGCAACTCCCCGTCGGCGCGCACTTCATAGGTTTCCGGGTCCACATCGATATGCGGCGTCGCGTCATTGAGCCGCATGGATCCCTTCGAGATGCCGCCACGGGTGTTCTCGACCGCGATCATTGGCTTTTCCACGCCAAGCGCTGCAGCAAGCCCGTTCTCCTTCGCAGCGCATGAGACGAACATCACCGAGGAGTGGGCCGCGGTCTTGCCGAATGCACCGAACATCATGCGGTAATGGACGGGTTGCGGCGTCGGGATGGAGGCGTTGGGATCGCCCATCGGTGCGGCCGCAATGGTCCCGCCGACGAGAACCAGCGCCGGCTTCACCCCGAAAAAGGCCGGGTCCCAGACAACCAGATCCGCCCGCTTGCCCACCTCGACCGATCCGATATGAGCGCTCATCCCGTGCGCGATCGCCGGGTTGATCGTATATTTCGCGATATAGCGCTTGACCCTGAAATTGTCGTTCTCGCCGGTTTCCTCGCGCAGACGGCCGCGCTGCCGCTTCATCTTGTCCGCCGTCTGCCAGGTGCGGATCAGCACCTCGCCCACCCTGCCCATCGCCTGGCTGTCGGATGCGATGATGGAGAAGGCCCCCATGTCATGCAGGATATCTTCGGCCGCGATCGTTTCCTTGCGGATGCGGCTTTCGGCGAAGGCGATGTCTTCGGGAATGGACGGCGACAGATGGTGGCACACCATCAGCATGTCGAGGTGCTCGGCAATGGTGTTGTGGGTATAGGGGCGAGTCGGGTTGGTCGACGAGGGAATGACGTTCGCCAGACCGCAGACCTTGATGATGTCCGGCGCGTGTCCGCCTCCTGCCCCTTCGGTGTGGAAAGCGTGGATGGTGCGCCCCTTGAAGGCATCCACGGTGCTTTCGACAAAGCCGCTCTCGTTCAAGGTGTCGGTGTGGATCATCACCTGAACGTCATGGTCGTCGGCGACGGAAAGGCAATTGTCGATCGCGGCCGGTGTCGTGCCCCAGTCCTCGTGGAGCTTGAGCGCACAGGCGCCGCCCAGCACAATCTCCTCCAATGCCCCGGGAAGCGAGGCATTCCCTTTGCCGGAAAGCCCGATGTTCATCGGGAAGGCGTCGAGCGACTGGATCATGCGCGCCAGATGCCACGGTCCGGGCGTGCAGGTCGTCGCCAGCGTTCCATGCGCCGGCCCGGTGCCACCGCCGAGCATCGTTGTGACGCCCGACATCAACGCTTCCTCGATCTGCTGCGGGCAGATGAAATGGATATGGGAATCGAAGCCACCGGCGGTGACGATCTTTCCTTCCCCGGCGATCGCTTCCGTCCCGGGACCGATAACGATATCGACCCCAGGCTGCGTATCGGGGTTTCCCGCCTTGCCGATCGCCACGATCAAACCGTCCTTCAGCCCGATATCGGCCTTCACGATGCCGGTATGATCGACGATCAGGGCGTTGGTTATGACCGTGTCGACCGCACCGTCCGCCCGGCTGACCTGGCTCTGGCCCATGCCGTCCCGCACGACCTTGCCGCCGCCGAATTTGGCTTCCTCGCCATAGCGCGTGCGGTCCTCTTCGACCTCGATGAAGAGTTCGGTGTCGGCAAGGCGCACGCGGTCGCCCACCGTCGGACCGAACATGCCAGCATAGGAGGCGCGGTCAATTCTCGCGGGCATGGCAGAAGCTCCGTGGCAGTCTATTGAAATTGGAAGGCGCGATAATCACGTTCGACAACGAGCCTCGCGATGGTTTATGAGCGGGCTCGAGCTGATGCGGGGCGAAGCACGCGCCGAGAGAAACGACAAATGAATGGAGAGAAGGATGGGAATTGCGATCAAGACCGGGCTGAAAGGCGTGGAGAGCCGCGTCCGGACACTCTTGCTCGCCGGGACCTGCGCCCTTCTCACCGCAACGCCGGCGATCTCGCAGAGCTTCGAGAACCGGGACGCATCGGAAAACATCGCCGATTCGGAAATTTCGGTTGAGGACACCAGCGCCGCCGAACGTGTCGACGACCTGCAGCAGACGATCGCCGATCTGCGCGAAAGCATCGATCGGGTGAAGATCATCACCAACATGGAGAAGATCGACGTCGTCTATCTCAGTGACATGATCGAAAATGCGCCGCCCGAAGTGGAAGAAGCGATCGAGGCAAGCAGCGAACGCATCCTGGAGCTTCAAAAGGCATTGGAAGCCAGCGCCATCTTCTACAACGCCCTGACTTCGCGAGAGGTGAACATTCCCGATGTCGTGTCGATCGACCTCGACGAGCCCGATGCCACCATCTTCGTCCGCGGCGTGGCGCCCGATCAGGGCGTGACCATCGACGAAGCCGAAGGCGAATAAACCGCCGCGCTTTCCGCCCGGACTCAAAGATCACCCATAACCTGTTGACGGAAGCCGAAAACCCGACGGCTTCCGCCAATCGGGATCAGCGTCACCTCGCGCTCCTGGCCGGGCTCGAAGCGCACCGCCGTACCCGACGCGATGTCGAGCCGCATGCCGCGCGCCTTGTCGCGGTCGAAGGCAAGCGCGGGGTTCGTCTCGAAGAAGTGGTAGTGGCTGCCCACCTGCACCGGCCGGTCGCCGGTGTTGGCGACGATCAGCGTCGTCGTCTGGGCGCCTGAATTGAGTTCGATATCGCCAGCTGCCGTAATCACTTCGCCCGGAATCATATCGTGCTCCTGTCAGCGGATGGGTTCATGAACGGTGACGAGCTTTGTTCCATCGGGAAACGTCGCCTCGACCTGCACGTCGTGGATCATCTCGGCCACGCCCTCCATCACCTCGGCTCGCGTCAGCACTTCGGCGCCGGCCTGCATCAGTTCGGCGACCGGACGCCCGTCCCGCGCGCCTTCGACGACGAAGTCGGTGATCAAGGCGATCGCTTCCGGATGGTTGAGCTTCACGCCACGCTCCAGGCGGCGGCGCGCGACCATGGCAGCCATCGAAATGAGCAGCTTGTCTTTTTCACGCGGTGTGAGATTCATCCCCTCGAAAATCCTCCTTTAAGCCGGCGCCCCGTCAGCTTGCCCATATCTTGGGCAATGGTGCCCGCCCGTTAAGCAATGCGAGCAGCGGCATCAGGGTCTTGCGCAGGGCCAGACTGCTTTCTGCTGAAAGACGAGCAAGAATCTTGCCACGTCCGCCCACCGTCCACGCGCTCACGCCGCCGGCATCGCCGATCAGGTCGCGGGCAGGCTCAAGCAGTTGCTCGGCATCATCGGCGATCAGCAAAAGGCTTGCCAGTGCGATATGGCCGCCGGCGATCGCCGGCCGGTCAAGCTGCGCCTGCCCGCTTCCAGCGAACGCCAGATCCTCGGCATGGATGAGACGATTGCCGCACTGAATGCGCCACCGGTCATGAAAATCCACCTTCTCGACCACCTCGCCCATCGCGGCGCGTCCGAAGATCAGCGGTTCGACCACAAGCAGGCGCGCGTCAACGGCCATGTCGACCTGAAGATTGCGCCTGAACCGGGCGCGGTCGAAAAGGATCGTCTCCTGCGGCACCCAGGCGAGCGTGGCGCCATCGGCCAGATCGAGCCGTGTGCTGGCGAGCGCCTCCGCGCCGGTCGATCGATAGATGCGTTCGCAGGCCTGTGTGGTGACGGACGCATGAGCGCCCTGCCCGACCTCGACCGACCAGGTCATGCGGTCACCACCGGTCATGCCACCGGACGTGTTGATCAGCACCGCTTCGAGCGGCGCACTTCGAACGGGCCACGGCAGTCTGATCTTTGCGCAGCCATCCTGGTAGAGCGTTGCGAGCCTGCTTTCCCCGTCGACCGACTTGACCGCGAGCCGGCCTTCTCCACGGGCACGCTGAAGCGCTGGCTCTATGACGACTGGTGCTGTCTCATGCATGGCCGGCGACTTTATGGATTTTGCCCGCTCACGCAATCTCGCTGTGGGGTGTCGTCAGGCCCAGCCTGTCGCGTTCGCCGAAGCGCCAGGACATCAGCACCGCGGCGGCGGTCAACCCTGCTGCAAGACCCCACCATATTCCGACCGCGCCGAGACCAATCGGAAATGCCAGGACGTATCCTGCCGGCAGCCCGATGAACCAGTAGCTGACGATTGCGATGATCATCGGCATGCGGGTATCCTTCAGCCCGCGCAGGTTGCCCGCGGAGACCGCCTGGATCCCGTCCACGATCTGGAATGCCGCCGCCACGTAAAGCAGCGGCACGGCGAAGGCGATGACCTCGCTCGCCGTCGCATTGGTTTCATCGAGATAGAGCCCGACCAGAAGTTCAGGGACAAGCCAGAAGGTGAGCGCCGCCGCAAGGCCGATGCCCGCGGCCATGACCACGGCCGACCATCCGGCGCGCATCAGGCCTGTCCAGTCCTCACGTCCATGGGCAAGCCCCACCCGCACGGTCGAGGCGCTGGCCAGACCAAGCGGAATCATGAAGGCGATCGAAGCCAGTTGCAGGGCAATGCCGTGCGCCGCCAAAGGGATGGTGCCGAGCCAGCCGACCATGATGGACGCCGCCGAGAACAGGCCTGCCTCGGCTATGATCGTCAGGCCAATCGGCCAGCCCAGTCGAATCACTTCGAAGAAGGCAGGCCAATCGGGTCGCCAGAACCGGACGTAGAGCTCGTATTTCTTCAGCTGCGGCTTCGTGCTTGTGTATTGCATGAGCCAAAGCGCGCCGAAAAGATTGGTGCCGAGGGATGCAACGGCGGCACCGACGATGCCCAGCGCCGGCGCGCCGAGATTGCCGAAGATGAAGATGTAGTTGAGCCCGATATTGAGCGCCACGCCCGCGAACGTCGCCCACATCAGCACATGTGCCTTGCCGATCACGGCCAGATAGGATCGCAGCCCCATCAGGAACAGCGCGGGGAACATCGCCCACTGCGCGACCCGCATGTACTGGCCGGCGAGCGCCGAGGTTTCGGGCGCCTGCCCGAGAGCCAGCAGGATGGGCTCGATCTGCCAGAGCGGCACCATGACGACGGCGGAATAAAGGGCGAGCACCCAAAGGCCCATTCGCACCGAGCGGCGCACGCCACGCACATCGCCCCGCCCCTCGGCATGCGCCGCGACCGGCATGACGGCCTGGGCGAACCCGACACCGAAAATGAAGACAAGGAAAAAGGCCTGCGTCGCAAGGACGGCCGCCGCAAGCTCGGTCGCGCCGAGCCAGCCGACCATCACCGTATCGCTGATGTTGATGGCCATATGGCCGAGTTGGGCACCGATCAACGGCGTGGCGAGCACCACGGTTGCGCGGGCATGACCACCCCAGGACATGCCGGGACGCAGGCCTGCCTGATCGACGATTGCAGCGTCGACGCGCGTGTCCATGTCTGTCTCCGAATAGATCGCGGCCACCGGCACCATGGCAGGGCGGCCAATGCCAACTGCCATACCGCAATTCTCGGCGAGACGAAATCGCTTCTGCGATGAGAGTTTTTGATGGATGCGATCAGCGCGGCGGACGGGATACGCACGGCTCTACTCAGTGAAGAATGAATTCGCCGTTGAGCATGCGCCACTCGCGCGGCGCGATCAGGCGCTGATGGGTATAGCGAACCGAATGGAGCAATCCATCGAGGGTGGACTGCCAAAAATCGAGGAAACCGCGCATCAGCGGAAAATCCGGCGCAAGATCATAGTCCTGCCATATGTAGGATTGCAGGACGACGGGATGATCCGGCAACCTGTAGAGAATATGGGCGGTCGTCAGACCGTATCCCTTCAACTGCCTTTCAAAGTCGCTTTCCATGTGACCTCACAACGGCAACCGCATTCGCACCGCCAAGTGTGCGCGCTTCAAACCGTCCGGTCCACCAGAAACTTCGATAATACTACAATTTCATTAGTTAAATCAGCCAACTAGCAGCATATCAGCGAAACTGCTACCAATCATCCGCCTTGACGTTGCTTTCGGCTCTTGCGTGCTCAGGCCGCTTTGGCGGACAGCAACTCGCCGACCGCGTGGATGATGTCGTTGACGGTCCGGAACGATCGCCACAGGTCGATCGAGTCCGTCTCCACGCCGTAGCGCTCTTCAAGGTCGAGTACGATCTCGGTCATCTCCAGGGAATGAATTCCCAGGTCGTCGATGCTCGTGTCGCCCTCAACTTCGGCCACGTCACGGTCGCTGTAGCTGGCGATATAATGGATGATTTCGTCGGAAAGCTGGGTCATGGCTTGCCCTCGATGGCCGCCTCTTGCGGCCTTGCGCCGGTGAAGTCTGAGGACCTGTCCGGAACCCATTTCCGCACTGGCCGGTCTTGCGGCAGGTCGGCGCCGACGAGATGCCGCTTCCGGCCTCATTCATAATTCGGAAAGCTTAACGATTTCTGACAGCGTCGCCGGATGTGTCCTGATCGAGGACAAACGGTATGATCTCGTCTTCGACGAAGGCATGCAGGTCATCCTTGTAACCCGACCGTCCCGAGGGCTGGTCGGTGTCGGAGGTGATTACGACCGTCATGTCGAGCTCCGGCAGGATGTAGAGCATCTGACCGCCATAGCCCCAAGCATAGAAACAGTCGTATCCGTCCATATTCCGGATGAACCAGTTGTAGCCGTAGCGCTCGCCCGAAAAGACGGAATTGGTGCGCGCCGTCCACGACTGGGTGATCCACGCGGCCGGAACAACGGTCTCGCCGTCGAATTCTCCGCCGTTGCGATAGAGTTCGCCAAAGGCGAAGAGGGCCTTCGGGCTTACCGCCATCTGGTTGCCGCCGAGCGGTATGCCCTGAGGGTCGCGCTCCCAGTCGGCGATGCGAAAAGCGCCATCCATGGAGAGCCACTCATTGGCAAGGGCCATCGTATCGCGTCCGCCCACCCTGGTGAGGATGGCGGAAAGCAGATGGCTGCTGCCCGTCGAATAGAGCATCCCCGTGCCCGGTTCGGCCACGAATGGCTGGGCGAGTGCGGCGCTCACCCAGTTGGGGTTGGCGATCCACCGCCCGTAGTTGCCGCCGGACGTGCGCTGCAATCCTGCCTGCATCGAAAGGAGATGACCGATCGTGATCTCGTTAAGACGCGGATCGGGATTTTCGGGAAAGCTGTCTGAAAGAAAATCGGCGATGGGTTGATCCACACCCTCGATCAGTCCCTTGTCGATCGCGATCCCGACCATAGCGGAGAGGATCGATTTCGATGCCGATTTTATGTTGGTCGGCTGGCTTGGCAGGTGGCCGTCGAAGCCCTCCTCGATCAGCACATTGCCGCTTCTTGCAACGATGAGCGTCTGGAGCGGTTCGAACGCATCGGCTGTCGCGATGATCGCCGCGCGGCCGGAACGCGCACCATCATTCTCGACCATGCCGTCGGGGGATGAGGGAACGGGCACCTGCGATGGCAGGGGTTGTCCTGTCGCGCTCGTTCCCAGAAGGAGCAGAACGAACAAACTGAAGATCGATTGGCGCTTTGGATGAATCATGATGCCGGCATCTGACCGATCAGAGCCGATCGCGGCAATTCACACCGCCGTGAAAGATGATTTTCGGGGGATGTCTTATGCGGGCCGCAGCCCCGTCTCCACCAGCAAACCCTTGCGCTTGGCGTCGTAATAGTAGCCGCTGGCATAGAACCGAACTGCGCGGTCGTGATCGCCATCGGCGACGAGGTAGGCGCCGCGCAGATATTTTACCGCGTAGCGAAGATTGGTCTCCGCATCGAGCAGTCCCTTTGGCTCGCCGCGATACCCCATGGTGCGCGCCGTGTCGTAGCGGATCTGCATGAGGCCCCAGTTTCCCGCATTGTACGCGCCGGGATTGAAGCGGCTTTCACGTTGGACCACCCGTCGCACCAACGACAGCGGCACGTCGTAATGGGCTGCATAACGGGCGATCATCCGATCGAGATCGGTCTGTGGCGCAGCGGCGGGCGCGGTGACCGTCTCCGGCTCCTCTTTCACCGTCGTGCACCCAGTGGCCATCGAAAGGACAGCAAGCGCGCAAAAAGACAAGACCGACCGACGGCTGAGTGCCGGCATTGGGAAACTCCTGGATGATGGACCGCCGGAGCGGCAAGCTCGTCCCTTTCATGGCGCATCGGACACGGATGCGGCGTTTTTGTGGACAGCCGGACGATCGGACCGCCTGCATGGAACGCATGGCACCCATGCCTTCAAGCTTATTGTGCGCCGCACAAGGCAGCCTACCTTTGCTAGACAAAGAAGGAAGCTAGTCATGAAGAACATTATTCAGCGGATGAACCGCCTGTTCGACGGGTCGCCACGCCGCGACCGGGAGAACGCCTATCTCAACGGAGCGACCTCGATCGTCGATCTGGAAATGCGTATGCGCGAAATCGACCAGGGCCGTTTCCGGGGTCGTTTCGGCTGACACCCGCTTGAAACGACCCGGTCTTTGCGGTCTTCTCGGGACGCTGCCCGCTTAAGGGGCGCGACAGCGGGAAGATCGATGGCCAGTTCACTAGAATACCGCCGCGGCGGTCACGCGCAATACAGATGACCGGCTCGCGAAACCGGGGCAGGATTCGCGTCGACGTAGCGGTGGTCGGCGCCGGGATCGTCGGGGTCAGCTGCGCCCATGCGCTGGCGTCGCGCGGGCTCAGCGTAGCGCTCATCGACCGAACGGGCATCGGCGAGGAGACCAGCGCGGGCAATGCCGGAGCATTCGCATTTTCTGACATCTTGCCTCTCGCCTCGCCCGGCATCCTCTGGAAAGCGCCGAAGTGGCTGGTCGATCCAAGCGGACCGCTTTCGCTCCCGCCCTCCCATCTGCCCGCCATCGCGCCCTGGCTATGGCGCTTCTTCCGCGCCGGTCGCCTGCCGAGATATCGTCGCAGCATCGAAGCGCAGGCCGCGCTGATGCAACTTTCCCAGCGCGAGACTTCGGCCCTGATCGCCGCCCTCGATCTCAAAGGCATGGTGCACGACCATGGCGCCCTTCATCTGCACGACACTGCCCGAAGCTTCGAGGCGGCCAAACCGGGATGGGACGTGCGCGAGCGCCACGGCATCGCGTTTCGTCACCTCGACCGGGCCGGCATCGATGCCATCCAACCCGGCCTCGCCCGCCACTTCAGCCATGCCACCTTCGTGCCGGAATGGTCGAATGTCGGCGATCCGCAGGTCTATACCAAAACGGTCGGCAGCGCGGCGACCGATCGCGGGGCCAGCTTTCTGCGAGACGCCATAACGGCCGTGACGACGAATGAAGACGGCGTCACATTGCGCGGCGATGCCATCGGCAGCCTGGAGGCCGGCCAGGCTGTGATCGCGGCCGGCGCCTGGTCTCATCACCTTGCCGCACAGGTCGGCGACCGCATACCGCTGGAAACCGAGCGCGGATACAACACGACGCTGGCGTCCGACGCGTTCGACCTGCGCTGTCAGCTTGTGTTCGATGATCACGGCTTCGTCGTCTCGCCGCTCGATTGTGGCGTACGCGTCGGCGGCGCCGTTGAATTGGCCGGCCTGAAGCGACCGCCTGACTATCGCCGTTGCGAAGTGATGCTGGCCAAGGCTGCGCGCTTCATGCCGGGATTGAAGACCGACGGCGGAACGCAGTGGATGGGCTTTCGCCCCTCGCTTCCAGACACCCTGCCGGTGATCGGACGTTCACCCGGTGCGCCTCGTGTGATCTACGCCTTCGGCCACGGTCACCTCGGCCTCACACAAGCCGCTGCGACGGCGAGACTCGTTGCCGACCTCGCCGGCGGCCAGCCCGCGGCACTCCCGCTTGCGCCCTACGCTCCCGACCGCTTTTGAAAGATCACCCATGGCACGCAACACCTTTTTCTGCATCGACGGCCACACCTGCGGCAATCCGGTTCGTGTCGTCGCCGGCGGCGCGCCGCAACTGGAAGGCGCGACCATGCTGGAGCGGCGCGCACATTTCATCGCCGAATACGACTGGATCCGCACGGGCCTGATGTTCGAGCCGCGCGGCCACGACATCATGTCCGGCTCGATCCTCTACCCGCCGACGCGGGAAGACTGCGACATCGCCATCCTGTTCATCGAGACCTCGGGTTGCCTGCCCATGTGCGGCCACGGCACCATTGGCACGGTGACGACCATGATCGAGCACGGTCTGGTGAAGCCGAAGACGCCTGGGATTGTTCGCCTCGACACGCCAGCCGGACTGGTCACGGCGACCTACCGCCAGGAGGGTGACCATGTCGAGGAAGTGCGCATCACCAACGTGCCGTCCTTTCTTCATGCACAAGGACTGACGGCGAATGTCGAGGGTCTGGGCGAGATCACCGTGGATGTCGCCTATGGCGGCAATTTCTATGCGATCGTCGAGCCCCAGGAGGCCTTTTCGGACATCGCCGACGTGACGGTGAACGACCTTTTGACGTGGAGCCCCAAGCTGCGCGCGTCACTGAACGAAGAATATGCGTTCCAGCACCCTGAGCACGCTGCCATCAAGGGATTGCGGCACGTGCTCTGGGCCGGCGCACCGCGCGACCCGGCAGCGCATGCCCGAAATGCCGTCTTTTACGGCGAAGCCGCGATCGACCGCTCGCCGTGCGGCACGGGAACGTCGGCCCGGATGGCGCATTGGGCCGCCAAGGGCCGGCTCAGGGCCGGCGACGCGTTCATCCATGAAAGCATCATCGGCTCTCTGTTCCACGGACGAGTGGAAGCCGAAACCACCGTGGCGGACCGGCCCGCGATCGTTCCCTCGATCGGTGGATGGGCACGGGTGACCGGCCTCAACACGATCACCATCGACGATCGCGACCCATACGCTCATGGCTTTTCCCTTTATACAGCAAAATAGCGCATAATTATGTCCGCAGTTCTTTCTGATCGAATTTCAGGAGACAATCGGCGCATTTCGACCAGCATCGATCGTCTTTTGGTTGTAGACGCTCGAACGCTCGCATAATCTGGGCGCGATCAGAGGCTCGCACCCAAGGCATCAGCGGATTATGCATAGTTTTGCAGAAGCGTTCGGACAGGCTTTCGCGCTGATCGTCAATTTCGATGCCGATCTGCGCGAGATCGTGTTCCTGTCGCTGCAAGTCAGTCTGACCGCGGTGCTGGTTGCCGCCATCATCGGGCTTCCCTTCGGCGCGCTGCTTGCGGTGTCGCGCTTTCCTGGCCGCGGTGCGCTCGTCGTCGGCATAACCGCGCTGATGGGGCTGCCGCCGGTGGTCGTCGGCCTTGTCGTCTATCTGCTTCTGTCCAATGCCGGGGTGCTGGGCCCGCTGCAGCTTCTCTACACGCCGACGGCGATGATCATCGCCCAGGCTCTGCTTATCACTCCGATCATCGCCGCGCTGGCCCGTCAGACGATAGAAGATCTCAATGACGAGTACGATCAGCAGATGACGCTGTTCGGTCTCAACGCGATCCAGCGGCTCGTCACGCTCCTGTGGGAAGGCCGCTTCTCGCTGATGACGGCGCTGCTCGCCGGCTTTGGCCGCGCCATCGCGGAGGTCGGCGCCGTCATCGTCGTGGGCGGCAACATCAACCACGTGACCCGCGTCATGACGACGACGATCGCGCTGGAAACCGCCAAGGGAAACCTTGCCCTCGCATTGGGTCTCGGCATCATCCTCGTGGCGATCGCTGTCACCGTGAACGCCATGGTTTTTGCCCTGCGCGGTACGGCGGAGCGCGCGGCCTATGCTTGATCGAACAAGCCAGATCGCCGCAGTAACGCCCGTTTGCGGCCGCGCCCTTCAGATCACCCGTGCCGGGCGCGTCCTCCTGGACGTCTCGGACATCGAGTTCGGCGAGCGGTCCGTCACCGCGATCGTCGGCCCGAACGGCGCCGGCAAGTCGATGCTGATCAAGACGCTGTGCGGCCTGATGCGTCCCGATCGTGGCAACGTCACCTGGAACGGGCGTCCGCCCGCCCGCAGCGACTATCGGCGGCTCGGCATGCTGCTTCAGCATCCCGTCCTCTTGCGCCGCTCGGCCCTCGCCAATGTCGCTTACGCGCTCAAATGTGCCGGCCATGACCGTTCTCGGGCAGAACGCCTAGCCCTCGCAGCCCTGGAGCATGCAGGACTTTCCCACATCGCGGCAACGTCCGCCCGGCGGCTTTCGGGCGGTGAAAAGCAGCGTCTGGCGATGGCACGAGCCATGGCCATGCGCCCGGAAATTCTGTTTCTCGACGAACCGACCGCCAGCCTCGATCCGGCTTCGACCCTGCGCATTGAGGAGATGATCGACAAGGCACGGGAGGAAGGCACCTCGATCGTACTCGTCACCCACGACATGGCTCAAGCGCGCCGCCTCGCCGACACGGTGATGCTGATGCACCGCGGCGGGATCGTCGAGCACGCGCCGACCCAACGCTTTTTCGACGCCCCGGCGACCGACGAGGCCCGCGCCTTCGCCGCCGGCGAAATACTGATCTGAGGCCAACAAAGGGAGAAAACCATGAAGACCAATGCAATTCGGTGGAGCGCGGTCGTCCTCGCAGGGTCCGTGCTGACAAGCGGTTCGGCGCTTGCACAGGAAGACGAATTCATCATTGTCCAGTCGACGACGTCGACGGAGGCTTCAGGCCTTTACGAGCATCTTTTGCCGATGTTCCAGGAGGAGAGCGGTCTCGAAGTGCGCGTCGTCGCCGTGGGAACCGGCCAGGCCATCAACAACGCGGAAAATTGCGACGGCGACGTGCTGCTCGTCCATGCCCGCGAGCAGGAAGAAGCCTTCGTCGAATCCGGCTATGGGGTCTCGCGCGAGCCGCTGATGTACAACGATTTCGTCATCGTCGGCCCACCTGCCGATCCGGCGGGCGTCGCCGGCTCAAGCGACGTGGTCGATGCCATGACCAAGATCGCCGAAAGCCAGGCGCCGTTCGCCTCGCGCGGCGATGATTCCGGCACGCACTCCAAGGAGCTGCAGCTTTGGGAAGAAGCCGGCATCGACGTTGCCGGCACCGATGGCGGCTGGTACCGCGAGACGGGCTCCGGCATGGGGGAGACACTGAACACCGGCGTTGGCATGGGCGCTTATGTCCTCACCGACCGCGCCACCTGGATCAATTACGGCAACAAGGGCGACTACGAAATCGCGGTCGAGGGCGACGAGGCGATGTTCAACCCCTATGGCATCATCCTCGTCAGTTCCGACCACTGCGAGAACGTCAAGACCGAGGCCGGCCAGCAATTCATCGACTGGATGCTGTCGGACGAAGGCCAGCAAGCGATCGCAGACTACAAGATCGACGGCCAGCAACTGTTCTTCCCCGATGCTGATGAAAGCGACAGCTGAGAACAGGACAGCCACGCCCCCGGCCGTCGATGACGACGGTCGGGTGCATCTCTGTGCGGCAGGCAGCCTGAAGGCCGCAGCCGCCGGCGTTGCTGATCGCTTCAGCCAATCCACAGGGATTTCCATCTCGATGGAGTTCGGTGCGTCGGGACTGCTACGCGGCCGCATCGAGGCAGACCATCGGGCCGACCTTTTCCTATCTGCCGACATGGCCCATCCCCGCGCCCTCCTCAAGAGCGGACTGGCGGTCACCGTTGCCCCGCTTCTCACCAATCGGTTGTGCCTCCTGACGCGCCGTGAGCTTGCCACCGGAGTGAGCGATCCTGCATCGCTTCTGCTTGATCCATCTCTATCTGTCGGAATGTCCACGCCAGGAAACGACCCATCCGGCGACTACGCCCTCGAACTCTTCCGGCGTATCGAGACAACCCGCACGGGTGCTTTCGCTGCGCTTGTTGAGAAGGCCTTGCGACTGACAGGCGCACCGGGTCTTCCCCCCGCGCCAGCGGGCCGCAATATCTATGGCTGGCTCATGGAAACGGAAAAGGCCGACATCTTCGTCACCTATCGGACGAACGCGACGCGCGCCATGGCCGAAGTCGAGGGTCTGGCGATCATCGATCTGCCAGCACCGCTAGCCGTCGATGCGCATTATGGCCTGGCGCAACTCGCCGGAGCCGGCCCGTCCGCCAAGGCTTTCCATAGCTATCTCTCAAGTGCGGAGGCGACAGCCCATTTCAATCGGTTCGGGTTTATCGGGATCAAGGGCGAACAGGCATGATCTTGCAACGGCTAGCCATAGTCGCGGGCCTCGTGATCGCGCTCCTGACCGGCCCGGCATCGGCACGACAGATCGTCGATTCGGCCGGCCGGACGATCGATATCCCCGACAGGATCGATCGCGTCTATGCGGCGGGGCCTCCGGCAATGGTGCTGCTCTACGCTCTCAAGCCCGAAGCAATGGTCGGCTGGCCACGTCGACCCTATCCCGAAGAGCTGCCGTTCATCGCAGAGCCCTATCGCGATCTGCCTGAGACCGGGCGTTTGACGGGGCGCGGCGGCGAAGCCAACCTGGAGGTCGTCCTTGGCATCGCGCCCGACCTCATTCTCGACTTTGGCTCGGTCAGCGATACCTATGTCTCGCTTGCCGATCGCGTTCAGTCGCAGACAGGAATTCCCTACGTCCTGATCGATGGGCGATTTGCCAATACGGCCGAGGCCCTGCGCCTTGTCGGTGACATCCTCGGCGTTGCCGAACGCGGCGATGCGCTTGCCCGCTATAGCGAGGCGACTTTCGCGAAGATCGATTCGGTGCTCGCCGTCACGCCGCCCTCCGACCGGCCGCGGACCTATCTGGCACGCGGGCCGGCCGGGCTCGAGACCGGGCTGAAAGGCTCGATCAACACCGAGATCATCGAGCGCGCTGGCGGCATCAATGTCGCCGATCCGGGTAACGGCCAGCGCGGTCTGGTGGAGACATCGATCGAACAGGTGATCGTCGCCGATCCCGACACGATCGTGACATGGGACCGCGCCTTCTATGATGCCGTGTGGACCGACCCACTGTGGCAAGGCATCGATGCGGTGGCGAATGGGCGCGTCTATCTCAGCCCGACAGCCCCGTTCGGATGGATTGATCGCCCGCCATCCATCAACCGTCTGATCGGATTGAACTGGCTGGCAGCATCCTTCTTTCCGGATGCATTCGCGTTCGATCTGGAAGCCGAGACCCGCCGTTTCTACAAATTGTTCTATCATGTCGATCTGACCGACAGCGAACTTGCGACACTCATCGAATGGACCAAAGGCCGGCCGCCGCAGCAGTGAGATCGAAAGCCCGCAGCGCGACATCGCAAGCGGCGCTTTTCGGCGCCCTCGCCGCACTGGTGATCGTCACGGCGCTGACAGCGGTCTCGGTTGGGGCCTATCCCGTCACGCTGTCCGATCTCCTGGCATTGATGGTCGGCCGGGCGCCGGCCGATCCGCAGGCGGCGACCGTGGTCCAGTCCATCCGCCTGCCGCGGGTGCTGGCCGCCCTTGCGCTCGGTGCCTGCCTTGCTGCTGCCGGCAGCGTCTTTCAACAGATTTTCCGCAATCCGCTCGTATCGCCCGACATCCTTGGCGTCTCGGCCGGTGCCGGCCTTGGCGCGGTACTCGGGATCTTTCTTTCGCTACCCGTTCCGGGCATCCAGTTTCTCGCCTTCGCCGGCGGGCTCGGCGCGGTATTCTGTGTCATGGCCATAGCCGGCGTCGTCAGGCGACAGGATACCATCCTGGTCCTCGTCCTGTCGGGCGTCGTCATCGGCGCTCTCGCCGGCTCGGCCACGTCGCTCATCAAGGTCCTTGCCGATCCCTACGACCAACTGCCCGCGATCACGTTCTGGTTGCTCGGTAGCCTTGCGGCGATCCATGCCAACGACATGACCGCCGCCCTGCCGGTTGCTGCCTGCGCGATGATCCCCTTGATCTTGCTGCGGTGGAAGGTCGACGTGCTCGCCATGGGCGACGAAGAAGCGTGCGCGCTCGGTGTCGATACGCGGCGCATCCGCTTGATCCTGATCCTGGCGGCAACCCTGATCACCGCGTCGGTCGTTTCCTTTGCCGGCGTGGTCGGATGGGTGGGCCTGATCATTCCGCATTGCGCGCGCATGCTGGTCGGGCCGGGGTTCGCCAGGCTCTTGCCGACCGCGATCCTGCTCGGTGCGATCTTCATGATCATCGTCGACACGATTGCGCGCAGCATCGCGGCAACGGAAGTGCCCCTCGGGATCCTGACGTCCGTCATCGGAGCGCCGGTTTTCGTTTTCCTGATGGCCCGTGGCCGCAACGCGTGGTCGTGAGCATGATAGAAGCGCGCGGCCTATCGATCGGCTATGGCAGTCGCCATCCGGTGGCAACCGACATCGCACTCGACGTGGCCGCCGGCAGCATCACCTGCCTGCTCGGCCCGAACGGCTGCGGCAAGACCACCTTGCTCAAGACCCTGATCGGGGCCATTCCGATCCTGTGCGGCTCCGTCCGCGTTGAGGGCATGCCAATCGACACGATGACGCCGGCTGAACGGGCCCGCCGCCTTGCCTCCGTCCCGCAACAGCATGCACCACCATTTCCGTTCACCGTATCGGATGTTGTCATGCTGGGCCGCCAGGCGCGCCTGGGCTTATTCGAAGCACCTGGATCTGAAGACCGTAAGCGCGTCCAAGCGGTCCTTGCCCACCTTGGCTGCAGCCATCTAGCCGACCGCGACTATTCCAGAATCTCCGGCGGCCAGCGCCAGATGGTGCTCATCGCTCGGGCGCTCGTACAGGATACCCATGCGCTTGTCCTCGACGAACCAACCGCCAGTCTTGACTACGGCAACCAGATTGTCGTGCTCAACGAGATCGCGAAATTGGCAAGGGATGGCTATACAGTCCTATTTTCGACCCATGATCCGAACCACGCCCTGGCCGTCGCCGACCGCGCCGTCCTCATGGGAAACGGACGCATTCTCGCAAACGGCCCGGCGGGCGGGACGCTGACTGGTGAAAGGCTGAGCGAGGTCTACGGCGTGCGGATCGAGGTGACGAGACTGGCTGACCTTACGACGATATGCGTGCCGCGCCTCGGCTATGGTCTCAATCGGCTCCGAGAATGATGTCGGATGCCTTGATGATGGCGCTGACGCTCTTGCCTTTCTCCAGGCGCAGTTCCTCGACGGCCTCGACGGTGACGGTGGAGGTGATGTGATGACCGCCCCCGATATCGATCTTGACCTTGGCGGCGACGGCGCCCTTCGTCACGTCGACGACCGTGCCCGTCAGGACATTCCTTGCACTCAGCTTCATCGGGTGCTCCTTCAAGCTCCGTTATATATGATCCGGCCCGTCGCCTCGACATCGTAGCCGCCCATCTGGCGGGCGTGCTCGGCAAAGGCGGCGGTCCGCGTGAAGTCCATCAATCGCTGCATCGGCGGCTCGCAGAAATCGCGCCGCCACGCGAGCAGGTCGTACCGTTCGGTCTCGAGCGGTACGAAAGCCAGCTTGTGCTGACGCGCGACTGCTTCGATGCCGAATCCGAGATCGGCGCTGCCGTGCGCCACCGCTTCGGCAAGATCGCTCTGGCTGCGTGCCACTTCCGGCAATCTCGTAAAGTCGCTCTCATCCACGCCGCCTTGCCCAAGGAGAAGGGAAAAGAGCGCTTCGCTGCCGGCGCCGGCCTGCCGGCACACCACCCGCCGGCCGGCGACATCCTCGATCGATCTGATGCCATCGGCCAGTTCCGGCTTGATGATCAGTCCCTGGACGCGTCGCGCCCATTCCACGAGGACCACGGGCTCGTGCACCATTTCGGCCGAGACCCGGTCGACCGTCGCGGTGCCCTCCTGCGCGCTGTGAAAATGCACACCCGCGGCAACGGCCTGGCCGGCTTTCAGCCGCTTCAGGCCATCCGCCGAGCCGTCATAGTAGGTTGCAAGCTCGCTGCCGGAGGCGCGAAGCGCCCAGTCGAGCAATGGATCGTGACTGCCCGCAACGACCGCCGGATGCGCCATCAGGGCAGGCAGGGCCGAGCCGTAGTCGGTATTGTGCCTCAGCCATGCCATCAGGGCATCGCGCGGAAAGATGAGCTTGCCGGTGACCTTGGTGACGGGCAAGGCGCCTTCCGAGGTCAGATCGTAGAGCTTGCGCTCCTTGATCCGCAGCAGATCGGCGACTTCGCGGACGGTGAGAAATTCATGCATGGTCTTGCATCATAACGGCGCAGCATATCCCTGCAATGGTCAAACGCGGCGGCGCTGCCCGGTGACGGACTGAACGCCGCCGACAAGGCCGCTGCCGCCATAAAGCCATTGCACAGCGTCATACCACTCGTCTTGCGATTTGGCGGCCATGACAGTGTTGCGCAAATGGGCATGCGCCCCGGCCGGGTGGTAGATGTGTTCGCCGATCAGGCGGGACTGGAGCTGCACCTTCGTCGTGCGGTCGATACGGGCCGCCTGATAGCGCGCGATGGCGGTTTCGAAATCGCCCGAGGCTTCATAAAGGGCATCGGCAAGGCAGACCGCATCTTCCATCGCCATGCAGGCGCCCTGGGCGAAATATTGCAGCATCGGGTGCGCCGCGTCGCCCAGCAACACGACACGTCCGTCGACCCATCGATCGGTCGGCGCACGATCGCACAGCACCCAGAGCTTCCAGTCGCGGCCGTGTTCGATGATCTGCCGCGCTCTTGGATGCACGTGTTCGAAACCGCGCTCCACCGCCTCGCGTGAGACGGGCTGTCCGGCAACCGGCTCCGGCGCGTCGTTGTGATAGGTCACGACCAGGTTGAAGACCTTCCAGCCGGACAGCGGATAATGGACGATGTGGCATTTCGGGCCGGCCCAAAGCGTCGCCGCGTTCCAGCGCAGATCCTCCGGCATCTGTTCGACCGGGATGACGGACCGATAGGTCGTGTGGCCGGAAACGACCGGTGTGCCGTCTCTAACCAGCTGACCGCGGATGGCCGACCACAGTCCGTCTGCCGCGACGAGACCCGCTCCCTCGACAATCGTCCCGTCCGCAAGGCGCGCGGCCACGCCGTCCGGCCGGTGTTCGTATCCTTCAACCGCGCTCGATGTGCGCAATTCCACCAGATCGCTGTCGCGGCAGGCCTTGAGGAATACGCCGTGCAGGTCCCCCCGATGCACCACCGCATACGGATTGCCAAACCGTTGGCGAAAGCGCTCGGTCAGATCGATATGGGTGATCTCCTCACCCGACAGCGCATCCATCAGGCGCAGCGCATCGATATAAACGGCCATTTTCCGCGCCGCGTCGCCGACGCCGAGATAGTCGAACGCATGGAAGGCATTGGGGCCGAGCTGAATGCCTGCCCCGATCTCGCCGAGGCGTGCGGCCTTTTCCAGCACGATCGACCGGAACCCCTTGCGCGCCAGCCCGACGGCGGTGGCCAGACCGCCGATGCCGCCGCCGGCGATGACGATGGGCTTCATCGCCCTAGCCCGCGCCGCCCCGGTCATTCCGCGTCCGGCTGGTTTTCCGGCCGCGCCGCCGCAAAGGCTTCGCTTTCCTCGCACGCGGCGAAGATGCGCATGATGGTCGGATAGACCTCGCTCGGCACTGCGAAGCGGCGATTGTTGATCACCTGGGCATAGAGGTAGACGTCGGCCAGGGTCGGCGTGTCGCCGTGACAAAAACGCCCGGTCTCCGCGTCATTGGAAAGGCGTCTTTCCAGCGGCGCGAATGTTTCGCCCACCCAGTGACGAAACCATTCGGCCACGGCGTCATCGTCGGCATCAAAGCGCGTCTTGAGCGCATTCAGCACCCGCAGATTGTTCAGCGGATGGATTTCGCATCCGATCATAGCCGCCAGCGCGCGCACCCGCGCCCGCCCTTGAATATCGCCGGGAAGCAGCGGCGGCTCGGGATGGGCTTCCTCCAGCCACTCCAGGATCGCCGGCGACTGCGTGAGGGTCACGCCCGTGTCCGTTACCAGCGCGGGCACCAGCCCCTGCGGATTGACGTCCAGGTAATCCACCGTCCGGTGCTCACCCTTGCGCAGGTGATGCGTGACCTGCTCATACGCCAGCCCCTTGTAGTTCAGCGCAACGCGCACGCGCAGCGACGTTGAAGAACGAAAATAACCATGCAGCGTCAGAGCCATGGATGCGGTGCCTCCTACCAGATGTCCTCGCCCTGCCATGTGCCGCATCCGCTCGCAACCGGCAAGGGCCGAGGACGGCACGCGATCGCGCCGTGTCTCCGGCGTTGCCAATCCGCGCCCGTTGGGCTAGGCGCCTGCCTTGACAGGGCGGCCCGCGCCGCCGAGGACGAAGAAGCGACAGGATAGAGCCCATGAGCACCAGAGACATTGTGCATATCGCCCTTTTTGCAGCATTCACAGCGGCGCTCGGCCTGTTTCCGCCCGTGACGCTGCCGCTCACCGGCGTACCGATCACGGCACAGTCGATGGGTCCGATGCTGGCGGGTGCGATCATCGGCGCGCGCAAGGGCTTTCTCTCCCAGGCGCTTCTGCTGGTCCTCGTCGCGGCCGGTCTGCCGCTCCTGGCCGGCGGACGCGGCGGCTTCGGTGTCTTTCTCGGACCGACCGGCGGCTTCCTTCTCGGCTGGGCGATTTCCGCATGGCTGATCGGCTGGCTCTTCGAACGCAACTGGCGCAATCTGACGGCGTTGAAGGCGACGGCGTACATCTTCATCGGCGGCATTCCCGCCCTCTATCTGATCGGCACCGCCTGGGTCGCGGTGGTCGTCGACCTGAGCTACATGCAGGCCCTGCTGGCCAACGCGCCGTTTGTCGCCGGCGACCTGGTCAAGGTTGCCATTGCTACGATCGTGGCCATGACCGTGCGGCGCGCT
Organism: Neopararhizobium haloflavum; assembly: GCF_002750855.1. GTDB lineage: Bacteria > Pseudomonadota > Alphaproteobacteria > Rhizobiales > Rhizobiaceae > Georhizobium > Georhizobium haloflavum. The sequence goes on from NZ_NWUC01000005.1 coordinate 334,380, forward strand.
TATCCGATGATGGCCAGGGCCTGACGGTCCCTGGAGGGTATCGCGCATGATCCGCCTCGCCGGCGTATCCCATCAGTTCGACGAGCGGCCGGTTCTTGAGGACCTCGATCTTGCCTTGAGCGAACGCCGCATCGGCGTCGTCGGCGCCAATGGCTCGGGCAAGAGCACTTTTGCCCGCCTCCTCAACGGCCTCATCGTCCCGAGTCTGGGCACGGTGACGGTCGATGGGCTCGACACGGCCGATCATGGCAAGGCCGTGCGCCGCAAGGTCGGCTTCATCTTCCAGAATCCCGACAACCAGATCGTCTATCCGATCGTCAAGGAGGACATCGCGTTCGGGCTGAAGCGCCTGGATCTGCCCAGGGCCGAGAAAGAGGCGCGGATCGCCTCCGTGCTCACCCGCTTCGGCCTCGATGGTCTGAGCGAGCGCTCGACGCAGACGCTCAGCGGCGGGCAGAAACAGTTGCTCGCCATCGCTGGCGTCATGATCATGGAACCGGAGGTGATCGTATTCGACGAACCGACGACACTTCTCGACCTGCGCAACCGGAACCACGTCGCACAGGTGATCGCTGGCCTCGACCAGCCGGTGATCACCGTTTCGCACGATCTCGATCTGGTCCGCGACTACGATCGGGTCCTCGTCTTCGATGAAGGCCGCATCCTGGCCGATGACGTGCCTGGCCCTGCGCTCGCCCGTTATGTGGCAGCGATGTCGTGATGCTCGGCCTATACCGTCACGGCGAATCGGTGCTCCATCGCCTGCCGGCCGGGTCCAAGCTGCTGGGCCTTGTCATCGCCGGCACCGCGATTTTCCTCATCGCCAATCCGTTCCACATCGCTGGCATCCTGGTGCTCGTATGCGTGGCCTACCGGATTGCCGGCCTCGATGCGCGCACGCTCATCGCTCAAATCCGGCCAGCGCTCTGGTTGCTGGCGCTGATCTTCGCGCTTCAGCTATGGCTCAATGACTGGCAGGCCGGCGCGCTCGTCACTCTCCGGCTCTCCACCCTCATCCTCCTGGCGTCGCTGGTCACGCTGACGACGCAGGTATCGGCCATGCTGGCAGCGATGGAGCGCGGTTTGGCGCCGCTGCGCCATTTCGGCGTCGACCCGTCAAGGGTGAGCCTCGCGCTGTCGATGGCGCTACGCTTCATTCCGCTGATCGCCGACGTCACTGCCCAGGTGCGCGAGGCACAGAAGGCGCGCGGCCTCGAGCGTTCGGTCATCGCCGTCGCCGTTCCCGTCATCCTGCGCCTGCTCAAGATGGCCGACGATATCGCCGATGCGATCGACGCGCGCTCGTGAAGATTGAGCCAGTTCGCGCGCCGTGCTCGAAGACCGTTCAGCTGCGCTGGCGAAGGATTTTCCAGATCCCTTGCGCTGAAGCGACCAGCGTGCCGTCGGCCAGGATCTGCCCTTCCAGAAACACCATGCTGCGTGTCATGCGGATGACGCGCGGTTCGACTTCGACGAACGCGCCGATTGGCGCCGCCGCGATGAACTGGGTGTTGAACTGCAGGGTCACACACGGCGTATCGCCTGCCGCCTTCCAGGCCTCCAGTCCAAGCGCCCGGTCGGCAAAGGTCATCAGCATGCCGCCCTGGACCACATTCAAAAGGTTGGCATGGCGTGGCTCGGCAAGGAATCCGTAGGCCGGGTGTTCGCCGACCATGCGGGTCCAGAACGGGCCGACAAGGCCGACGAAGCCGTCATCTGCCTGCATCGTCCAGCCGGCAGTGCGCGGATCGTTCATTGATGTTGTCATGCGTTGGTCCTGAAACTCTCTCTCGTTGGCAGCCGCGCGGTCAGGGCTTCACGATCGCCCACGCATCTTGCCCGAGGCGAAGGATTGAAGAGTGCTGGCGATGATCGCGGCAAGTTCGGCGTGTCTTGGCTCCATGCGATGGCGCGGGCCGGCGATGCAGATTCCGAACTCGTCGTTGCCGATCTTGACCGGCATGGCGATCGCCACGACGTCGGCGACGTTTTCGCCCAGCGTCATCTGATAGCCGCGCGCGATGCCCTCATCGAGATCCGCGACGAGCCGACCGCGATCGGATATCGTGTTGTCGGTCATCTGGCGCAAAGGCAGCTTTTCGATCAGCGCGAGACGGTCTGCCCGATCCAGTGCGCCGAGAACAACCTTGCCGATCGCGCTGGAATGCATCGGCTTGAGCTCTCCCACCTGCGCGGTGTAGCGCACGGTGTGCAATCCTTCTACGACCTTGAGATAGACGATCTCGTTGCTCTGGCGTCGACCGAGAATGATGGTCTCGCCCGTCGCGTCGCGCAGCGTTTCCATCACCGGCACGAGTTGCATGAGATGGGGTTCGTGCTCGGCGATCGCCAGCGAGCGCTCCAGCATGCGCCGCGTCGGGTAGAGCGCCTTGCGCTCGCCGACCTCGTAGAGAAACCCACGGCTTTTCAGCGTCTTCACGATGGAAAAGCAACTGGACGGCGCGACGCCGATTGCCTTGGACAGCTCGGAAAGACTGAGCGGGCGGCGCTCGCGTGCGAAAACCTCGAAAAGGTCCAATGTGCGTCCTGTGCTTCTGGACATCGCTTCCAATCCTGCAGCTCGCCGCCCGATCGCGCGACCTGTGCCAACGATTCTATTTTAGAAAATAGTTTTTTCCATTTCGAATGCCCACCCCCGACCTTCGCGCCGCCTCCCCGATTTGATCAGCGGATCGTCCATCCTGGCTGCGCACCACACGCGATGCAGCCGCTATTCCATATCCCCCGCGCTTGACACAATATATTCGAAATGCCAAACACTCTTTCCGTATTTCGAATGTGGAGGAGCGTTCGGCATGGATAGACCCGGATTGCAGGTAACGCGCGCAGATGGCGTGCTGCGGGTCCATATCGATCGCGCGGAAAAGCGGAATGCGCTCAGCCGGTCCCTTCTCGCCGCGATCGGCGAAGCGTTCCGCGAAAGCGCGGCGGATAATTCGTTGAAACTTGCGCTGCTCACCAGCGCCGGCGACCGAAGCTTTGCCGCCGGCGGCGACCTTCGCGATCTCGCCGAAGTCCAGGGCGACCTGGCCGCCGAAGAGATGGCCCGCGATGCCAAGCATGCGCTTCAGGCCATCCGCGATTTTCCCGTGCCGGTGGTCGCCGGCCTCAACGGCGATGCGCTCGGCGGAGGGGCCGAACTTGCCGTCGCCTGCGACATGCGCGTCGCAGCCGCCCATGCGCGGATCGGCTTCATTCAAGGCAGACTTGCGATCGCCAGCGCCTGGGGCGGCGGAGTGGATCTGATGCGCCTCGTCGGTCCGTCGCGGGCGCTCCGCCTGCTCGCCCGTTCGGAGATGCTGGACGCCGAACAGGCCATCACCATGGGTCTCATCGATGCAGCGGCTGGCGAAAGCGAGACGTTGGACGAGGCGATGGACCGCTTCATCTCTCCGATGCTCTCCCAGGCCCCGCAGGTTATGCGCGCCTTCAAGGCGCTCGCCATCGAAGCGAAAAACGCGGGCCGCGACACCATGGATGGCATCGAAACGGCCCGCTTCGGCGAGGTCTGGGCCCACCCGGACCACGACGCGGCCGTCGACGCAATCCTCAACAAGGCGAAAAGAGCATGAGCGTCCCCGCTGCCAAGAAAACCGAGCAAGCCGCGACGCAGTTCGATGCGCTCGGCACGACGCCTTCCGGCATCGAGGTCCCCATCACGGTGACGCCTGAGATGACCGTGTCCGACGGCAGCGGCCCGGGCGAGTTCCCCTACACACGCGGCATCTTTCCAAACGGCTACCGCGGCCGCCTCTGGACGATCCGGCAATATTCCGGCTTCGGCACGGCCGAGGCAACCAATGAGCGTTACCGCTTTCTGCTCGATCGCGGCCAGACTGGGCTCTCGGTCGCGCTCGATCTGCCAACCCAGTGCGGCTACGATCCGACCGACCCGATCGCCAGATCGGAGATCGGCAAGGTTGGCGTCTCCCTATCCAATCTGGCCGAAGCCGAAATCCTGTTCGACTCGATCGATCTGTCGAAGATTTCCACCTCCTTCACCATCAATGGAACGGCGGCGATCGTCTATGCACTCTATCTGGCTGCGGCCGACAAGAAGGGCGTCGCGCGCGAGAAGCTGACTGGCACGATCCAGAACGACATCCTCAAGGAGTATGTGGCGCGCGGCACCTGGATCTTCCCCGTTCGCCCGTCCATGCGACTGATCGCCGACAGCGTGCTCTATGCCAACGAGCAGACGCCGCGCTTCAATCCGATATCGATCGCCGGCGCCCATGTACGCGACGCGGGCTCCACCGCCGTCGAGGAAATGGGCTACACACTCGCCAACGGCCTGGCTTATGTCGAGGAATTCATGCGCCGCGGCGGCGACGTCAACGCCTTCGCCAAGCGTCTCAGCTTCTTCTTCTACGTCCATATGGATCTTTTCGAGGAAGTTGCGAAGTTCCGTGCCGGTCGGCGCATATGGGCCAAACTCCTGTCCGAACGTTTCGGCGTAACGGACGAGAAAGCCTTGCATTTCCGCTTCGGGGTCGTGTGCGGCGGCTCCTCCCTGACGGCGGCGCAACCCTATAACAACATCGTGCGGGTCGGCATCGAGACGGTTGCCGCCGTGATGGGTGGCGCACAGTCGATCTTCACCTGCGCCTTCGACGAGGCCTTTCAGATCCCGACCGAGACGAGTGCCGAAATCGCGCTGAGGACGCAGCAGATCGTCGCCCATGAAAGCGGCGTCGCGCGCACCGTCGATCCGCTCGGCGGCAGCTACTACGCCGAGTGGCTGACCGACCGGATGGAAGAGGAAATCCTCAAGGTCATGCGCGGCATCGACGACTATGGCGGCGTCGTGAAATCCATCGAGGACGGCTATCTCCAGGCGCAGATCGCCGAGCGCGCCCGCGAGCGCAAACAGGCGGTCGACGACGGCCTGCGCAAGGTCGTGGGTGTCAATCTCGGCGAACGCGCAACGCGCGACCAGGATAGCGGCGAAGTCTTCCGGCTCGATCCCGAAGGCGTGCGTCAGGTGCTGGAGAAGTATCAGAAGGTCCGCGACAGCCGCGACGATGCGGCCGTCGAACGCTCGCTTGCCCGCCTTGGGGAGGCAGCAGCCAAGGATGACGAGAACGTCATGCCCTACCTCGTCGAGTGCTGCCACGCCTACGCCACCGTTGGCGAGATGGTTGCTGCGCTCAAGAAGGAATGGGGCGAGTTCCGCGAACCCATCAGGTTTTGATAGCCATGAGTCTTGCCAGAAAACGAATTCTCATCGCAAAACCCGGCCTCGACGGCCACGACGTCGGTGCGAAGGTGATCGCGCTGGCGCTCCGCGATGCGGGGGCCGACGTCATCTACACGGGGCTTCGCCGCACGCCTGACTACATCGTGCGCATCGCCGTCGAAGAGGACGTCGACATGCTTGGCCTGTCGATTCTCTCCGGCAGTCACAAGGAACTCGTCGAGGATGTCATCGCCAAGCTGCGTGAGGCCGATGCCGGCGACATCAAGGTGTTCGTCGGCGGCACGATCCCCGTGGAGGATCACGAAGCGCTCCTCAAGGCGGGCGTGTGCGGCGTCTTCACCAGCGAAATGAAGATCGACAGCGTGATAGGCGCGATCGACAGAGAACTGGCGGAGGGCTGAGTTGCCGGGTCCGCTCGCGGGAAAGCGCATCATCGAGGTCGGTCACATGCTGGCCGGACCGTATTGCGGCATGCTGCTTGCCGATCTCGGCGCCGACGTCATCAAGGTCGAAGGCCCGGACGGCGACATTGGTCGCCACATCAGCCCGCATGCGATCGGGCCGCACAATGCCTATTTCGCCAGCCTGAACCGCAGCAAGAAGAGCGTCGTTCTTGATCTGGCGACCGAGGCGGGCCGCAACGATCTGCACCGCCTTGCGCAATCCGCCGATGGTCTTTTCACCAACCTGCGGCCCTCGGCAATCAAGAAGCTCGGCCTGACCTACGAGGCCTTGCGCGCTGTCAATCCGCGCCTCGCCTGTCTCGCGCTCACCGGCTATGGGCTGGACGGACCGTTTTCGGATTCGCCGGCCTATGATTATGTCATCCAGGCCATGACCGGGGTCATGATGATGACCGGCGATCCGGACGGCCCTCCCGTGAAACCGGGTTTTTCGGCCGTCGACAATTCGGCCGGCATCATGGGCGCCCTTGCGCTCGTCTCCAAGCTCGTGGAGGGCAAGGGCGGCCAGCTCGACGTGTCCATGCACGACACGATGCTCTCCCAGCTCAACTATCTGGCATCGAGCTACCTCAACGCCGGCGCCGTCACCTCACGGGTCCGTGGCGGTGGCCATCCCTATATCGTGCCGGCACAGCTGTTCCCCACCCGCGACGGCTACGTTGTCCTGTTCATCACGCATGACAAGTTCTGGCGCATCTTCGCCGAGGCGCTGGACGAGAGCGAATGGCTGAGCGATCCCCGCTTTGCAACGATGAAGGGGCGCTCGGCCAACCGTGATCTGGTGATCGATTCCATCGCCGCACGGCTGACCGAGCGCGACGCAGCCGACTGGGTGTTGAGGCTGGCTCCACTCGGCCTTGTGATTGCCGCCGTGGAGAATCTGCCTGACGCGCTCGACGGTCCGCTGACCAAATCGCGCGACATGGTGGTGGAGATTCCGACAATGGGCGACAGCCTTCGCCTTATCGCGAGTCCGATCCGGATCGAAGGCAATACCGTCGACTATCGTCCGCCGCCGCTTCTCGGTGAGCACTCCACCCAATTCCTCGATGACGCGAAGGCAAAGGCGGTGCCATGACCGACCCGTTTCCGCGCCGCGCCATCGCAAGGGAGTTGAGCCGCGTCGTCAACGCGCCGGTCGGCGACGTGCTCGCGGAAATTGGCGATGCGAGCACGGCGTCTGCCCGCCGCATCGGGATCACCGGCCCGCCGGGCGGTGGCAAGAGCACGCTGATCAGCGCCCTGGCGGCACACCGGCTGGAAAAGAACCGGGACAGGACTGTCGCGGTGCTGGCCATCGATCCGACAAGCCCGTTGAGCGGCGGCTCGATCCTTGGCGACCGCATCCGTATGGATGCCATCGCCGACCTGCCCCGGCTGTTCATCCGTTCCGTGCCAAGCCGCGGCGCCAGAAATGGCCTTTGCGACAACGTCGTCGATCTCATGACGACTCTCGAGCGCCATCGTTTCGAGGAAATCCTCTTGGAGACCGTCGGCATCGGTCAGGCGGAGATCGATGTCAGAGAACTCGTCGATACGGTGGTCCTGGTGGTGCCGCCCGATGCTGGCGACTCCGTGCAGGCCATGAAGGCCGGCATCATCGAGATCGCGGATATCTTCGTCGTGACGAAATCCGAAAACCCCGCCGCACGGCAAATGGCCGCCGAAATTCGCGGCATTGTCGGCGCGCGCAAGAGCGCCTCGCCGCCTGCGGTGGTGATGACCGCCGCGAATGGCAGCGGCATTGCCGAACTCAGCGACGCGATCGATGCACACCACCATGCGCGTGATAACGGCGATACCGCCGAAAGACGCCGGCACTACCATTTGAAGGCCCTCATCGGCCGCGAGATCGACGCTGTCCTGTCAGGGAACGGCGAGATGGCAAGGGGTGATTTGAGGTCATCCTACAACAGGCTGCTACAGCATCTGAGGAGGTACTGAGCAGCCGGCAACGGGAGGAGAAAAACCGTGAAGCGCAACACAACACTTCTTTTGGCATGCGGCCTTGTCGCAGCCTTGGCTGCACCGGCAACCGCCCAGCAGCGTCTGACGATGGGCGGAACCCACAGCAGCTCTTCGTTCTATGCCTATCAGGTCGGCATATCGAACTACCTGTCGAACACGATCGACGACATCTCGATCAACATCAGCGAACTTGGCGGCGCCGAGGTCTCGACCGAAGCGCTTCTGCGCGACGAGATCGACATGGGCATTGCCGTTACATCGAGCGATTTCGCCGCCGTCGAGGGCGAGGCCCCTTTCAGCGCGCCGGCGGACACTCTGCGCACGCTCTTCTTCTTTGCGCCGCTGCCTCTCAATTTCGTCGTCGCTGCAGACAGCGAGGTCGAGAGCATCGCCGATCTCGCCGGCGTCTCCTTCAATCCCGGCGGCAGGGGAACATCGACGGAAGCGCAGGTCGAAAACATCTTCGCCAGCATCGAGATCGAACCGGAGCTTATGATCGCCGAGGGCAACGATGCACTGGAAGCCTATCAGAACCGCAACATCCAGGGCTTCGTGAAGGGCGGCCTGCACCCTGACGGTTACATCCAGCAGGCACATTCCTCGCGCCCGATCCGGATTCTTTCCTTCGATGCCGATCAGGTCTCCGCCGTGACCGAAGCCTTCCCCTATTTCAGCGGCACGACAACGGATGCCGGCGACAATTACGGTGACGCGGCAAGCGGCAGCTATGAGACGATCCAGACCGCGATCGGCATCAACACGACGACCAACCTCGACGAGGAAACGGCCTACCAGATCGCCAAGGCGGTGTTCTCGGAAGAAGGCAAGCAGGCGGCAACCGATGTCTATCCGCCGGCCGCCCAGGTGGATGCCGTCGAACTGACGCTGTCGGCTGCCGTCGCCCCGCTCCATGCCGGCGTTGTCCGGTATCTGGAGGAGATCGGTGCGGACATTCCCGACCGCTTGATCGCCGAATAACGGCGCCGACACGCAAGGAGCTGTCTGATGAGCGATCCCGAGGTTGAGACTGCCCCGCAAAAGGACGCGATCGGCCGCCTGCTGGTCCCGCTCGCGATCCTGTGGGCGCTTTATCATCTCTTCGGCGCAGGCCTCGGCTATGCCGGGGCCCATGATCTGCGAGCCGTCCATATCGCCGGCGCGATCACGCTCATCGTGGCATGGCGGCCGCTCCCCGCCCCCTTTCGCATCATCGACCTTGCCCTGATCGCCGTCACGGTGACGGCGATCAGCTACCTTATCGCCAATGCGGACGAAATCGTCGGCGCCAACTGGTTCACCAACGAACCGCTGCAGCGTGCATTGGGACTTGCGCTCTTCATCTGTCTCATGGAGGCGATCCGCCGCGCGCTCGGCTGGGTGTTCGTCGGTCTCATTTCCATCTTCCTGGCCTATGCTGTTCTCGGGCCATACATCCCCGGCATGCTCGGCCATCGCGGTCTCGGCTTCGACCGCCTCATCTACAGTTTCTATCTCGGCAACCAGGGTGTCTTCGGCTCGCTGATCGGCATTTCGGCCGGCGTCGTGGCGCTGTTCCTGATTTTCGGCGAAATCCTGAATGCCGGCGGCGCCGGCCGCACATTCATCAACATCGCCATACGGATCGGCGGCCGCCTGAAGGGCGGCGCCGGCATGGTCGCCGTCATCGGCAGTGCCTTCATGGGCATGGTCAATGGCAGCGCGGTCGCCAACGTCACGAGCACCGGGGTCCTGACCATTCCCTTGATGCGTCGGCTCGGCTTCTCGCGCAATCTGGCCGGCGCCATCGAGGCCGTCGCCTCGACCGGCGGCCAGTTCATGCCGCCCATCATGGGTCCCGGCGCGTTCCTCCTCGCCGAACTTCTCGGCATATCCTATCTCGAGGTGGCAACCGCGGCCCTCATCCCCTCGGCGCTCTTCTATCTCGGCCTCCTTTTCGCCGTCTGGCTCTTTGCGGGCAAACGCGGCCTTCAGCCCGTGCCGGAAGACATGATCCCGAGCCGCGCAGAAACCTACGCGCCTGCCGCCATGGTTGCGCTCTTCGTACCGATCGGCCTGCTCATCGGTTTCATCCTTGCAAGATACACGGTCCAGTACGCGGTCTTCTGGGCGATCGTCGCCGCCATCGGGCTCTTCGCGCTGCAGACACTCGCGGTGCGGCTCGTCGGTCAGAAAACGGCAAAGGGCGAAACGCACGCCGCACCCATCCGGTTCGGTCCTGCCATCTATGACGCCTTCGCGCGCGCGGCCGATACCATCGCCTACATCGCGATGATCGTCACCGCGGCACAGCTGATCGTGGCGATCATCAATCTCAGCGGTCTCGGCGTGACCCTGTCGCAGATCATCGTATCGCTTGGCCAGGACAGCGCGATCCTTTCACTGATCCTCACGATGATCGTCGCCATACTGCTCGGGATGGGCATGCCGACACCCGCCGCCTATGCCATCGCCGCTGCCGTTCTCGGCCCGCCGCTGGGCCAACTCGGCTATCAGCAACTGCCGTCCCACCTCTTCATCTACTACTTCGCCTGCCTCGCCGCGATCACGCCGCCGGTCGCCTCCGCGGTCTTCGCGGCAACCGCGATCAGCCGCGGCAAGGTCTTCCCGACCGCCGGCTATGCCGTGATGCTCTCGCTCAGCCTGTTCATCATCCCCTTCCTGTTCATCGACAATCCCGTATTGCTGATGGACGGCGACATATCCGAGGTCATGCTGGTGAGCGTGACGGCGGCCATCGGCGTTGCGACATTGTCGCTGGCGACGATCGGCCACTTCCAGCATGCGATCCAGCCGGCACTGCGCCTGGCGCTGGGGGCCGCGGCCCTTGCCATGATCGTTCCGGGCATTCTATCGGACGTCATCGGGCTGGTGTTGATGGCAGGATCGTTGTTCCTTCATCTGAAGAGGCCGCAGCAGCGCATGGTGATGCGATCGAAGGACATCTGACATCCGGCCCGCCGCCGCTGGGGCGCACGCTCGCCGCAGCGCTCGCCATTCAGGCCTTCGCAAGCGTATCGGTCTTCGCCCTGCCGACGATCGCGCCCATCGCGGCTCTTGAACTTGGCGTTCCGCCGGGGCTGGTCGGGATCCAGACAAGCCTCGTCTACCTGACTGCCACGGCAATGTCGGTCTTCGCCGGCACGGTATTGCGGCGCAATGGCCCGGTCCGCACCTCGCAGCTGGCACTCGCCGCCGTGGCGCTCGGCCTATTCACCCTCGCCGCGGGCGGCCTGCCCGCATTCTTCTTCGCCGCCGCCCTTATCGGCTGCGGCTACGCCCTGACAAACCCGGCAGGCGCCGAGATGCTGGCGCGCAGCACGACGGCGCAAAGGCGCAATCTCGTCTTCTCCATCAAGCAGACCGCCGTGCCGCTGGGCGGCATTCTCGCCGGGCTCGCGCTGCCGCTCTTGTCCGCCGTCTTCGGCTGGCAGGCCGCCTTCGTCCTGACCGCCGGGGCCATCACGCTGATCGCGATCGCGCTTCAACCGCTGCGCCGCGTGTGGGACCAGCGCATGGCGGAGCGCGCCGCCGCACCTTCCCCGCCGCTTGCAGCGCTGCGCCAGGTCCTCAAAAGCCGGCCGCTCCGCAGCCTTGCGGCAACCGGCTTTCTCTATTCCACCATCCAGCTGGCACTGGCGTCCTATGGCGTCGTCATGCTGGTATCCGAATTTGGCTGGAGCCTCGTGGCGGCTGGCTCGGGCGCTGCGGCGCTCCAGTTCGGCGGGGTGATCGGCCGCGTCCTTTGGGGCGCGATCGCCGACCGGGTCTCGGGCGGTTTCGGCGTGCTCGCCATCATCGGCATCGCCACAACGGCCATCACCTGGCTGTTGCCGACGGCGATCGGCGCGCCCCCCGCATTCGTCATCGCCGTGCTCTTCGCCCTCGGTGTGACGGCCGTCGGGTGGAACGGCGTGCTGCTCGCCGACACGACGCGCCATGTCGATGCCGTCGACGCGGGCGGCGTGACCGCGATCGTGCTGATGTTCACCTTTTCCGGCGTCGTCCTCGGCCCACTGACCCTCGCAGCGTTCGCCTGGCTCACCGGCTCCTACGCAATGGCCTTCGCGATACTCGCAACAGCCCCACTGGCCGCCGCCCTGTTGCTCTTGCTGAACCGATCCACATGACAATGCCCCGCTTGCCGGCGCAATTGCGCCAAGCGGCCGATCAAAAGCGATCGCAGGTGACTTGTGGAAAAGCGAAAACTGGCGCGCAGTGCCGGGCGAAGATGATAACTACGTCTACGCCATAGCCCTCCAACTGTAGGCTCAAGCCAATTGGCTCTTTTGGGGTGGTTTGCGGATCGGCAGGTTTTGGATGAGTCCGCGGCAAAAGCAGCCTCGATGAGCAACGAAGCCGTCGAGAACGCGCGTCCGTCAGCAGCGCTTCGGAGACAGCACCCTCCCCGAGGTGCAAAGTGATTGGTTCAGCCATGATCCTGCAGGGATTGTGATCGCTGGCGATGCGTAGCATAGCCCTTTGCTGTCCACGTTTTTTCGATCCGGGTGCCAGCGAGATGAAATCACGATGTTCCAGATGACCGCGATGCTGGCCCTGTCAGTGCGTTGCTTTTTACGTGCACGGGCAAGTGCTGTGTTCCATGCAGCTTGAAACCTTCGATACCGTCATCCTCGGCGCGGGCGCGGCAGGCCTGATGTGCGCGATCCATGCCGCTGCGCGCGGCGGCCGTGTGCTGGTGGTGGATCATGCGAAGGCACCCGGCGAAAAGATCCGCATTTCCGGCGGCGGACGTTGCAATTTCACCAATATCGGGACAAGCGCGAAAAACTTCATCTCCAACAACCCGCATTTCTCCAAGTCGGCGCTTGGTCGCTACACGCCGCACGATTTCATCGCGCTCGTCGAAAAGCACGGCATCGCCTGGCACGAGAAGACGCTTGGCCAGCTCTTCTGCGATACATCGGCGAAACAGGTCGTCGCGATGCTTCTGGAAGAGATGAACCAGGTAAAGTGCGAATTGCGGTTGAGAACCACGCTCGAATCGATCGAGCGCGACATGAGCGGCTTTACCGTCACGCTCGGCGGCGATGGGGCGGCGAAGATCCGCTGCCGGCATTTCGTCGTCGCCTGCGGCGGCAAGTCGATTCCGAAAATGGGTGCGACCGGCCTTGGCTACCAGATCGCAGAACAATTCGGACTCGCTGTTTCCGAAACGCGACCAGCGCTCGTCCCGCTGACCTTCGGAGAGGGTGTGCTCGCCGGTTTCAGGGATATAGCGGGGGTTGCGGCCAGTGCGCGCGTTTCCTGCGGCAAAACGGCGTTCGAGGAAGCATTGCTTTTCACGCATCGTGGTCTTTCAGGGCCGGCGATCCTTCAAATCTCGTCCTATTGGCGCGAAAGGCAGCCAATCCGCATCGCGTTCCTGCCCGGCAACGACGTCAGTGCCTCGCTTGCCTCGGCCAAGCGAGAAAACGGCCGCCGTGCGATCTCAACCGTGCTCAGCGACATCCTGCCCAAACGCCTCGCACTCCATCTCGCCGAAACCCATGGCTGGACCGGACCGATCGGCGAGGCGAGCGATAGAAAACTCGCCGCAATCGCCGCGACCCTTCAAGATTGGGAGGTGTTTCCGATCGGCTCGGAAGGCTACCGCACAGCCGAGGTGACGCTTGGTGGCGTCGACACGGACGGGCTGAATTCACGGACAATGGCAGCCAAAGCCGTGGAGGGGCTCTATTTCATCGGCGAGGTAGTCGATGTCACCGGCTGGCTCGGCGGCTACAATTTCCAGTGGGCGTGGTCGTCCGGCTGGGCGGCGGGAACGGCGATTTCTGAGCGGGCGGGGTGAACAACGCGCTCACAGACCATCTTGCCATCGCAGTCGGCGATGCATCATCAAGCCCGTCATTTTCCGGGCGCTCGAACCGGGACGCGCCGATGATGGAGACAGCTTGAGGCTCCACGAAAGGCAGCTTTCGGGGAACTATACGTTAGGTTGGAACGGTCGAATTGAGGTCGGGATTTGCCGTCGCCAGCCTTCGAACTTTATCGCGCTGTAACATGGAAACGGCGGTTTCGCATGCCGGTTGGCGGGTGTGCGGTGATCGGCTGCAATATCGCACTGTAGAGGGCAATTGACGGGAAAATGGCGCGCCCCAGAGGATGAAACTGGGAACTGCTATATAATTGTAGGAGCTATATAATTTTCGCAGGGCAGGAACTGTGAGGTGGAGCGCGCCCGACTCGACTAGAATGCTGAAAAGGGGGCGCGAATGAGTGCAATCTGGCGGGAAGCGATTATCGACTGGAAACAGCCGAAGGCTTGGGCTTCGGCTGTTTCCCGATGGCTCCGCCCTTTTCTGAACGAGCGGGGCATCCGCCACATGCACCAGATGGGTGAGCAGGACATCTGCTGGGACGATTCCGATTGGCTGAAAAAGACGCAACGCATCCTTCGTTTCGAAGTCGAATATGTCGTTCAACATCTCGCTGACGCCCTGTCCGTCTCGACCGCGCGGACCTACCATGGCTGCCGCACAGAGGATGCAGGCCGCTATCATCAAGCTGGTATCGTCCTGAACGATCCGGCTACGCTGGCCGATGAGGTCCGGCGCATCGTGAGGGAAGAGGACCAGCTCGCTCGTCTTCGCCCTGCTATTGAACAACGCCTCCATGACTTTGACAGCGCGGAGCGCGATACGGGCAGGCTGTATCTCGTGATGGATGACCGGGGCCTGACGAACAGCGCTGGCCACTATCTGCTTTACGGCAGCGAGTGGATTCAATGCGTCCTGGGGTTTGAAGCCCACGAGGCGCTTCGGCGGAGAGGGGTTCCGACCGTTCTTGCGGTCGACCTGCCCCTAAGCATGGTCACATCGCACGAACGGGAACAGCTTGCCGAAAAGCTGTTACGCGAATGGACGCGGATCAAGGTGAACAGGCCGGATTGGGTGCCGGAACTGGATTTCACGTTCTGCCTGCGAGAGGTCATTCCCGGTGCGATGGTCATTGCGCACTTTCACCCGGAAGTGATCTGCGACCCTTTTTATCGGAACATAATGCGTCGTGTCGGCCCGCAGAGCTGTCCGAGTTGCGCGGTCGCCCGGCCTCCCGCGAAGGCAACGTCGCAGGCTCTCTATGATGCGACGAGCAGCGAAGTCAGTTGAAGGGCCGCCGACGCGAACAGGCAGAGAAACCCGAGCACGAGGAGCCAATAATGCTGTGCCTTCTCGACATGTTCGGTTGAATTGGCGAGGTTGTAGATGTCGCCGGATGAGCGCATCAGCTGCTGAATGTTGCCCTCGTGCGCCTTCACCACGAGGGCAAGGGCTTCAAGGATACCTTGACGCGCCAAGCGAGCAGACCGGAGCCGACAAGACTAAGCACGGCAGCGATTATCTTAAGTGTCGTTGGATTCATAACTCCCCCGTTAATTCCCAGATAGATAGAATATGCTGACGGCCGCCACCTATATAATCTCGAAACCTGTGCACAGGCTCAGGCCAAGTTGGCGGTACTGCGACATTCGACGCGCTTCAGGCGATGTTGCGGGCCAAGAATCCGAGGGCGACGCCTCCACGCGTCGTCACAGGCCCAATCCTTCTGACTGGCATCGCAACATGTGCAAGCTGCGGCGGCGGGATGACGCTCCGTACCGGCAAATCCGGGCGGTATCGGTACTACACTTGTGCGACATACGCCCAGAAGGGGAAGGCCGCCTGCAAGGGCCGTTCAATTCCTATGGACAAGCTTGATCGGCTGGTCAGCGACCGCCTCGCCGAACAGCTGCTCACGCCTGAGCGGGTCCGCAAGCTTCTCATAGGCATCATGGAACGCCAGTCGGCGAAGGATGAAGATTATTCCGCGCGCTTATCGGCGTTGCGCGCAAAGCTCACCGACGCTCAGGACCGTCTGGGGAGGCTCTATGCCGCGATTGAAAACGGCATCGCCGACCCATCCGACGCGACGCTCAACGACCGTATTGGAGTGGTGAAAACCGAGCGCGACATCGCACAGGTCGCGTTCGACCGGGCCGTTTCGGCGATGCGGCCAAGTGTGCGCATCACCGAGGACAATATCGCTGCGTTCGCTGACGTGATGCGAACGAATGTCCTGAACGGGGAAATCCCTTTCAGGCGAGCTTATATCCGCTCACTGATCGGCCAGGTTGAGGTCGACGACACGGAAATCCGCATCCACGGGCGGCGGTCAGTCCTGGAGCGGCTGGTGATGGGTGGCGGGGCGCGGCTCCGGCTGGAGTGCCCAGTTTTGTTTGAACGACCCGAGACATCGGTGACGTTTTGTACCGGACACATGGGTAACACTTTTCGCTTTGCGGGAGGTGTTGATGCCGTGGAAGGAGTGTTCGGTTATGGACGAGCGGGTTCGTTTCGTCGGCCGTATTCTGGACGGCGAGGGCATGAGCGAGGTGTGCCGGGCGTTCGGCATATCGCGCAAGACCGGCTACAAGATCTGGGGCCGCTACCGGCAGGAGGGGCTGGAGGCGCTGACGGACCGCTCGCGCCGGCCGGTGCGCTACGCCAACCAGTTGCCCGACCAGATCGAGCGGCTGATCGTGGAGACGAAGAAGGGCAAGCCGCACTGGGGCGCCAGGAAGATCAGGGAACTGCTGGTTCGCCGGCTGGCGGGCGACATGCGCATTCCCGCCAAGTCGACGGTGCATGCCGTGCTCGACCGCCACGGCCTGGTGAGCCGCGCCCGTCAGCGGCGGCGCTGCAAGGCCGAGGGCACGGCGCTGTCGCGAGCCACCGCGCCCAACGATCTGTGGTGCGCCGACTTCAAGGGCGAGTTCAAGCTGGGCGATGGCCGCTATTGCTACCCCCTGACGGTGACCGACCAGGTCTCGCGCATGATCCTGACCTGCGAAGCCCTCGAGAGCACGAAGGAACTGCCCGTCATCGAGGCCTTCCTGAGCCTGTTCAGGGAGCGCGGCCTGCCAGCCGCGATCCGAAGCGACAACGGCCTGCCCTTCGCCTCGCCGAACGGGCTCTACAACCTGTCGAAGCTGTCGGTGTTCTGGCTAAGGCTCGGCATCGCGATCGAGCGCATCAG
>NZ_NWUC01000006.1 GCF_002750855.1 Neopararhizobium haloflavum
CATCGACAACCCGTTCGGCACGAGGTCGTCACCCATGTCTTAGGTACATTCTGTTACCCATGTCTCCGGGTCGTACCTGCATCTGAATGGCGGAGAGGGGGGGATTCGAACCCCCGATACGGTTGCCCGTATGCCGCATTTCGAGTGCGGTGCATTCAACCACTCTGCCACCTCTCCAGGCGCCATATGCACGGTGGTCACGTGCGGGCGCTGTCATAGCGAGCAGCGGCGCCGGGCACAAGGCCATCACGCTCGAATTTTCGTGATCGTGCTTGACTTCGGACCGGCCTTCCCGTATCCGCCACTGGTCTTCGGAATGGCCAAGTCCGTCCGGAGCACATGCGCATTGCCGACTGCCGGTTCAATTGCGCATTCTCGCCGGTCCGGCCTGTCGATGCAGCGCGATTTATGCCTCGCGGCGGTTCGGACCATGACCGACTGACAAAAAGACGGCTCCACGGCCAGCCTGGTCTGGAAGCCGGAACGAACATCGAAAGGCAAAAAATGTTCGCAGTCATCAAGACGGGCGGTAAGCAGTACCGCGTCGCAGCCGACGAGACGCTGACGGTCGAGAAGACCGCCGGTGAAGTCGGCGACATCATCGAATTCGCTGAAGTGCTGATGGTCGGCGAAGGCGCCGATGCCAAGATCGGCGCACCCTTCGTCGAGGGCGCGATGGTCACCGCAGAGGTCGTCGAGCACGGCCGCGCCCGCAAGGTCATCGCCTTCAAGAAGCGTCGTCGCCAGAACTCCAAGCGCATGCGCGGCCATCGCCAGCACCAGACGCTGGTCCGCATCTCGGAGATCCTGACGGACGGCAAGAAGCCTTCCAAGAAGGCTGCCGCCAAGACGGATGCCCCCGCAAAGCCGGCTAAGGCCGAAGCGCCGAAGGCGGAGGCCAAGACCGAACAGAGCGAGGCTCCTGCCACCCTGTTCAAGGCGCCGAAAGGCAAGGCCGACGACCTGACCGCGATCAAGGGCATCGGCCCGAAAGCCGCAGAGCAGCTGGGCGAACAGGGCATCACCACCTTCGCTCAGATCGCCAAGCTTACCGACAAGGACATCGCCAAGATCGACGAAGTCATGCCGTTCAGCGCTGCCCAGATCGAGGACTGGCGCGAACAGGCTAAGGCTCTCGCGAAGTAATCTCGGCGAAACAAGGATTTAAGGAGAACACCATGGCACACAAGAAAGCTGGCGGTTCCTCGCGCAACGGTCGTGATTCCGAATCCAAGCGCCTTGGCGTGAAGAAGTTCGGCGGACAGAGCGTCGTCTCGGGCAACATCCTCGTGCGCCAACGCGGCACGAAGTGGCATCCGGGCTCGGGCGTCGGGCTGGGCAAGGACCACACCATTTTTGCGATTACCGACGGCCATGTTTCGTTCCGCACGAAAGCCAATGGTCGTACCTACGTGTCCGTGATGCCAATCGCGGACGCAGCGGAGTAGCCGGCACCGCTCAAAAAATCAGCCGGCGTCTCATCGACCCGGCTGACTTTCAAGGTCCAGGCCACGTTCAAAGGGGAAGATGGGGCAATCCCATCTTCCCTTTTTCCTTTCGAACGGAGGACTGACCCATGTTGCTGGACTTGGAAGACGAATGTCGGAGCGATTCCTCGCCCGACGAAAGACGGCCGGACTGTCCGGTCTTGCTGACCGAGAGGCTGGTCTTGCGCCGGCCCCATCTCGACGACGCGGACGCCCTTGCCAATCTCGCCAACAATCTGCGCGTGGCCTCGATGGTTTCGCGTATGCCGCACCCTTATACGCACGCGGACGCCGAAGATTTCATTCGACGTGCCAAGACGGGCGGGATCGGCAAATGCGTCTACGCGGTGACCATCGCAGAAACCGGGGAATTCGTCGGTTGCGCCGGCATTGAACCACATGCGGACGAGGAAACGGTCGAGCTTGGCTACTGGATCGGGGAAGCGTTCTGGAACCGCGGCTATGCCACCGAAGCGGCCCACGCGGTGATCGACATGATCTTTCGTACGCGGGATGTCACCGCGATCGAGGCCCGATGCCGGGTCACCAACCCCGCCTCTCGGCGAGTGATCCAGAAGTCGGGTTTTCAGCATCAGGGCAACGGCATGGTTCCGTCCATGGCGCTGGGCGGTGCGCTGCCGGTGGAATGGTACCGCCTCGATCGCAAGACATGGCTGTCGCTGAGGAGCTGGGCTGCCATCAAGGAGCGGGGACGATGAAGGAGCACATGCAGAACGCCATGATCGTCACGCCCCGCCTCGTGCTGCGTGCGCCGGCCATGGACGACGCCGGCGCCATCGCCGCCGCATTGGGCGAGTTCGAGGTCGCACGCATGCTGGCGCGCGTGCCACAGCCTTACGATCTCACCGATGCACGCCAATGGCTGACATCGATCGCCGAGCAGCAGTCGGCTCCCTTCGAGCGCCATTTCGCGGTGACGCTCGAAGGAAGACTGGTCGGAATGATCGGACTGGAGAAGCGATCAGATCGACCTGAAATCGGTTACTGGCTGGAGAAGTCGTGCTGGGGCCGCGGCGTCATGAGCGAGGCGGTGGGCGCCGCTGTCACCTGGTTTTTCGACACAACGCCATTCGACACGCTGTTCGCTGGCGTCTTTGCCGACAATCCCGCATCTTTCAAGCTGCAGGAAAAACTCGGCTTTCAGGTGACCGGACGCTCCGACGTCTTCTCCGTCGGGCGCAACGCAATGGTTGCCCACATCGAGACCGCCCTGACGCGCGAAGCCTTCCGCCAGGCCGTGCCGCAGGCCGCGTGATCCGCAATCGTCGCCATCCAAGCCGCCCGGCACGGTACCAAAGGACCGTGCCGGGTTAGTGACGCCATGGGAACATCGCTCACGCGCCGCTGTTTCGTTGCTGTCAATCATCAAGGAGACGCAGCGATGAAAACGATTATGACGATCGCGGCCGCCGCCGCCTTCACCGTGCTATCCACCGGTTCGTCCTTGGCGCAATGTGCCGACGACCAATCCGCCGGCATCTCCAAGGACGGCACCACCGCGCCGCTGGAGGACGGTGTCGACAACTCCGCGACGACCGGCTCGACCAGCGGCGACGGCGTCACAAAGGACGGAAGCAGCGCGCCGCTCGAGACGGATGAGGACATTGCCATGTCCGACGACGACGTCCAGGCCCAGCAACAGGGTGAAGACACCGACATGGCTGAAGCTGATGCCATGGAAGAGGATTGCGTCGAGCCAAGCTGACGTCTGTTCGTTGTAATTCGCGCCAACGGCGCCATTCCGGTCGGCGGACTCCTTTGCCCGTCGACGATAATCTTTGACGCCGTAGGCTCCCGGCGATATCAGGGCGCACGGATGATTGCGATCGTCCGTGCGATGAACCGCGAGCGAACTGGCGCACCGATGAAATTTCTCGACCAGGCGAAAGTCTACATCCGCTCCGGCGAAGGCGGGGCCGGCAGCGTCTCCTTCCGGCGCGAAAAATATATCGAGTTCGGCGGGCCGGACGGCGGCGACGGCGGCCGCGGCGGCGACGTGTGGGTCGAAGCCGTCGAGGGCCTCAATACGCTGATCGACTACCGCTATCAGCAGCACTTCAAGGGCGAGACCGGCGGACACGGCATGGGCCGCAATCGCTCGGGCGCCAAAGGAAGCGACGCAACGCTCAAGGTACCCGTCGGAACGCAGATATTCGAAGAGGACAACGAGACGCTGATCTGCGACATGACTGTGGAAGGTCAGCGTTTTCGTCTTGCCGGCGGCGGCAACGGCGGTTTTGGCAACGCCCATTTCAAATCTTCCACGAACCAGGCTCCACGCCATGCCAATCCGGGTCTCGAAGGGGTGGAAAAGACGATCTGGCTACGCTTGAAGCTGATCGCCGACGCCGGTCTGCTGGGTCTGCCCAATGCGGGCAAGTCCACGTTCCTCGCCGCCGTCACGCGGGCCCGTCCGAAGATTGCCAACTATCCTTTCACCACTCTGCACCCCAATCTTGGCGTTGCGACCATCGATGGACGCGAATTCGTGATCGCCGACATCCCGGGATTGATCGAAGGCGCTCACGAAGGCACCGGCATTGGCGACCGCTTCCTCGGCCATGTCGAGCGCAACCGCGTGCTTCTCCACCTCGTCTCCGGCCAGGAGGAAGATGTCGCCAAAGCCTATCGCACCGTGATCGGTGAACTTGACGCCTATGGTCACGGCATCCGGGAGAAGCCGGAGATACTGGCGCTTTCGCAGATCGATACGCTTGACGACGAGGAGCGCGCCGAAAAATCCGCGGCTCTCGCAGCGGCGGCGGGACGCGAGCCCTATCTCATTTCGGCTGCGACCGGCGAAGGCATGACCCCGGTTCTGAGGGCGCTACGCGACGTCATCGTCGAAGCGACCGGCCAGCCGGCTGACAGCCGCGACTGAGGCCCCACCTCATGGAGTTGGAACGCAAACCTGTCGGCGCCTATCGACGGATTGTCGTCAAGATCGGCTCGGCGCTGCTCGTCGACCGGGCCAGCGGCCTCAGGCACGATTGGTTGACGGCGCTGTCCGAAGATATCGCCGCGCTCAGGGCAGCAGGCGCCGATGTTCTTGTCGTCTCCTCCGGCGCGATCGCGCTGGGGCGCTCGGTGCTCGATATGCCGAGCGGCCTTTTGAAGCTCGAAGGAAGCCAGGCGGCAGCGGCAGTGGGTCAGATCGCCCTTGCCCGTGCCTGGTCTTCTGCGCTGGCTGCCCACGACATCATTGCCGGCCAGGTCCTGCTGACGCTGGGCGACACCGAGGATCGGCGCCGCTATCTCAACGCCCGCGCCACCGTCTCCGAACTGCTCAAGCTCGGTGCCATTCCGATCGTCAACGAGAACGATACGGTGGCAACGACCGAGATCCGATACGGCGACAACGATCGACTTGCCGCGCGCGTCGCGACGATGATCGGCGCCGATCTTCTGATCCTGTTATCCGACATCGACGGTCTCTACTCCGCTTCGCCGAGTGTCGATCCCGAAGCGCGCCATATTCCCGTGGTCACAGCGATCACGCCGGAGATCGAAGCGATGGCCGGCGGCGCCGCCTCGGAACTTTCGCGCGGGGGCATGCGCACCAAGATCGATGCCGGCAGGATCGCAACCAACGCCGGATGCGCCATGATCATCGCTTCCGGCAAGGACGCCCACGCCCTTGCGCAAATCGACCGTGGCGCGCGGACAAGCTGGTTCGCACCCAACCCGACGCCGGTGACGGCACGCAAGACGTGGATTGCCGGACAACTGACACCGATGGGCACGCTGACCATCGACCGCGGAGCCGAACGCGCGCTGCGCATGGGCAAGAGCCTTCTGCCGGCCGGGGTTCGCGCCCTTACGGGAGATTTTGCCCGCGGCGATACGGTGGCCATTTGCACCGAGGAAGGCAACGAGATCGCCCGCGGGCTCGTTGCATATGACGCCGAGGAAGCAAACCGCATCGCCGGTTGCAAGACGGCCGAAATCGAAACGATCCTCGGCTATTCCGGTCGCGCCGCGATGGTTCATCGCGACGACCTGGTGTTGACAGCAGGGGCGCGACAGCCGATTGCATGAAGCGCAATTCGCGGAGCAAGACGATGCTGCACCAGGTTCAGACGAACGACAATGGCCTTGAGGGTCTGATGACTGCGCTCGGCACGCAGGCCCGGACGGCAAGCCGCCCGCTTGCGATCGCCTCCACTGACCAGAAGAACCGCGCGCTTGGCGCGATGGCCGATGCTCTCATCGCCGACATGGATGAAATCCTGGCCGCGAACACGGCCGATCTGGCCAAAGCCCGCGACAACGATCTTTCCCATTCCTTCATCGATCGGCTGGAGTTGGACGCCGACCGCGTTCACGCCATGGCCGAGGGCATCCGCGCCATCGCAGCGCTGGACGATCCTGTCGGCGCGGTCATCGCTGCATGGGAGCGGCCGAACGGTCTTGAGATCGAGCGGGTGCGCACTCCGCTCGGCGTTGTCGGCGTCATCTACGAAAGCCGGCCCAACGTGACTGCCGATGCTGGCGCTCTCTGCCTCAAGGCGGGCAACGCGGTGATCCTGCGCGGCGGCTCCGACAGCTTGAATTCTTCGCGCGCCATTCACGCCTGTCTCGTTCGCGGATTGAAGGCCGCGGGCCTTCCCGAACACGCGATTCAACTGGTGCCGACCGCAGATCGCGCCGCGGTGGGGTCCATGCTGGCGGGCCTTGCCGGCGCTATCGACGTGATCATCCCGCGCGGCGGCAAGAGCCTCGTTGCCCGCGTCCAGAACGAGGCACGGGTGCCGGTCTTCGCTCATCTCGAAGGGCTATGCCACCTTTACGTCGATGCGTCGGCCGATATCGAGATGGCAAAGACAATCGCGGTCAATGCCAAGATGCGTCGAACCGGAATCTGTGGCGCCGCCGAAACCCTTCTGGTCGATGGTGCGGCGGCAGCGACACATCTCATGCCGATCCTGACGGCACTGACGGAGGCCGGGTGCGAGATTCGGGCCTCGGCGGCGGTGCTGAAGGTTTTTCCAGGTTTCAAGCCCGCCAGCGACGAGGATTGGTCGACGGAATATCTCGACGCGGTCATTTCGGTTGCCCTGGTGGATGGCGTGGCCGGGGCGCTGGCTCATATCCAGCGTTACTCCTCGCATCACACGGAAGCTGTCATCGCCGAAGACCCCGCGGTGGTCGAACGGTTTTTCAACGAAGTTGATTCAGCAATCCTGTTGCACAACGCTTCGACCCAGTTCGCCGACGGCGGCGAGTTCGGCATGGGCGCCGAAATCGGCATCGCCACCGGCAAGATGCACGCCCGCGGTCCGATCGGCGTGGAACAGCTGACATCATTCAAGTATCGCGTGCGCGGTACCGGGCAGACCAGACCCTGACCGTGACGGTCGACAAGGCGATGCTTGCGCCTCGGCATGCGCACATGCCGCATGTCGAGGCCGGCATGCGTGTCGGGTTGTTCGGCGGGTCGTTCAATCCGCCGCATGCCGGTCATTCGCTCGTCGCTGAAATCGCCCTGCGCCGCCTGCATCTGCAGCAGATTTGGTGGATTGTCACACCGGGCAATCCGCTGAAATCACGGGGGGAACTGGCCAGTCTTCCTGAGCGCATCTCCGCAAGCGAAGCGCTCGTCACTGACCCGCGCATCAAGGTGACAGCCTTCGAGGCGACCCATGGCCTTCGCTACACGGCCGAGACGCTCGCGCTCGTCAAGGCGCGCAATCGCGACGTTCATTTCGTATGGGTCATGGGCGCCGACAATCTGGCGAACTTCCATCACTGGCAAAACTGGCAAATGATCGCACGCACGTTCCCCATTGCCGTCATAGATCGGCCCGGCGCAACGCTGTCCTACCTTTCTGCCAAGATGACCAAGACCTTCGCCCACGCGCGGATCGATGAAGAGGATGCATCCCGGCTGGCCCTGATGAAGCCTCCAGCATGGACCTTTATCCACGGTCCGCGCTCGTCCTTGTCGTCGACAGCCTTGCGCGCCGCGCCCGTCCCTATCCCGAAGAGGTAGCAACGGCCCAAAAAATACGCTGGTGACGGCAACTTCTTGTGTCTTGAAACCTTTAACGCGGCGAGACTATCATTACATCTGCTTCGACACCGATGTCGTCGAAAGCAACGACGCTGGTTCTTGATTGTTGGAAAGGGAAACGGTTCTGAGAACAGCACACGCGAAGGGAAATGCCGTCGGCACTTTTTCCTCAGCCACGGGAAGCGGCACTGATGCTGCCGACCGTGCGCTTCACCTGATCCTCGAATGCCTCGAGGACTCCAAGGCCGAAGATATCGTCACCATAGACATTGCCGGAAAGTCGGCGCTTGGCGACCACATGGTGGTGGTTTCCGGGCGATCGAACCGACATGTCTCGGCGATATGCGATCAGCTCATCCGTCAGATCAAAGATGCCGGTCTCGGCACGGCTCGTGTCGAAGGGCTGGCGACGGGCGATTGGGTGCTGATCGACACCGGCGATGTCATCGTGCACGTCTTCCGTCCCGAAATCCGCGAATTCTACAATCTGGAAAAGATGTGGATGACGCCGGAGCTCGGTGAAGAAACGCTGCACTGAGAAACGAGACGGCGGACGATCGGCCTGAAGGCCGGCTTGGCGCTTGCCCGCTGGTCGGCCGGATAGAGATGGTATGAGGATTACGCTGATCGCCGTCGGCAAGCTGAAGGCCGGCCCCGAGCGCGACCTTGCGGCGCGCTACATTGACCGGCTAGCGAAGTCGGGTCCCCCGCTCGGCTTTGAATTCCGGCGCGTCGTCGAATTGCCGGAGAGCCGCGCATCGTCATCACAGGCGCGAAAGGCGGACGAGGCAGACGCCATCCTGAAGGCGGTCCCGTCCGACGGAGCGCTCCTCGCCCTCGACGAGCGCGGTGAGACGCCTGACTCTGAACGCTTCGCCGACGATCTGGCAGCGATGCGTGATGGCGCGAAGCGCGATCTCGCCATCGTCATTGGCGGTGCCGACGGGCTGGATGACACGGTGCGGCAACGCGCCGACCGGGTCATTTCTTTCGGCCGCCTGACATGGCCGCACCAGATCGTGCGCATCCTTTTGGCCGAACAGCTTTATCGTGCGATCACGATCCTGTCCGGCCACCCCTATCACCGCAGTTGAACGACGACCCTCAGTGCGTGAAGTGAAGGGCCGCGACGTTGTCGGCGATCTTCGAGAACACCTTGGTCAGGTAGGACACATCGTTGACGACATAGTACTTGTCGGCATCGGTTGCGCAGCCGCTGTAAAGGTTGCGATTGTCGGCACTGTCGTCAGCCTTGAGCAGGATGGTGTAGATGTCCACCCGCCGATCCTTGAGGTAGGTGCAATTGGCCTTCATCCAAGCATTCACGTTGTTCCTCGCGCCGCCCGCATCCGTCTTCTGCATGCGGCCCGATGCGAGATATCCGTAGCTGCCATAGTCGGAACCGTTGGGCGTCTTCTTCGCACCGAAAATCTCGTTGACGCCGTCGGTGAGAAGGATGACCACCTTCTTGGTCGTCTGGCTGTCGAAGGCATCCCCGCCCTGATACGGTGATTCCGGCGAGAGCACGCGCGTGCCCCAGGCCAGGCCTTCGGCGGAATTAGTGCCGGAACCGTTCCAATGCCTCATGTCGGCCACGGCCTTGTGCAGCAGCGTGAAATCGTCGGTCAGCGGCACCACGGGGGTGGGGCAGGCCCGGTTCGGGCCGTTGGTCAACTGGCCGCTCTGGCCGATCCTGCTCGTATCGGCATTCTTGTATTTCGCCACGGACCGCTGCACGGGTCCATGCGCGTCCGGAAAATCGGCCTTTGTCTTTCCCGATTTGTCGTCGAGATAGTTGTTGTTCAACGAATTGCCGTCGTCGCCGCGCGTCAATGACTTGCGAGCGGGGTCGGAGGTTCGACTCTGGTCGAAATCCGGTTCGTCGGGGGCGAAATAGGGTACGAACAGCGTGTTTGGCTTCAGGTAGTCTGGTGCAGCGTCGACCGCAATGTCGCTTGGGCGCGCCTCGACACATCCCTTCCATTCCACCTTCAGCTGCTGATACAGCGCCAGATGATTGATCTTGCCGGACGCCGTCAGCAAGGCGCGGCTATCGCGCTTGCTATTGCTGTTGTCCGTGACAGGCACTCCCTCAGTTCCGAAATTCGCGCCATGAAAACGCGCCCGCGCCTCCTCGTCGATCCAAGACCAATCGAATTCGGCACCGCGAATGTTCACGGCCGTCACGTAGGGCACAAGGCCCATGCGGATGTTGCGCTGCGGGTTGTCCTCGGCGACCGTTTCGAGGATCCCGACCATCTCCTCGGCCGCCTCACGCAGAGCCTTGATCTTTTCTCCCGCCATCGAGCCCGTGTTGTCGAGCACCATGACCACTTCCAGCGCGTCGGTGGACTCGTATGCGCTTGCGCTGACCGATACGCGCCCCGACTGGCCGAAGGCATGCATGATCGTCAACGGAACGTCTGCCGACGCCTCGGCCTCGGTCGCAATGTAGTTCGCGCCAATATCGGCCTTGAAATCCGACTGGATATTCAGCAGGAAAGGGTCGCCGGAAGCCGACGCTGTCAGATAATCCGTGAAGAACAGCTCGCGCGACTCCGGAGCCTCCTGCAGCTTGGACGCCGCCATCAGCGAGGCATCGACGCTATTCTGCAGCGAGTTCTTCGCCGCCGACAGCCGCGATACGTCGAGCGCAACGCCCGCGCTCAACAGCACAACTGGAAGCGAAAGCGCGAAGAGAGCGGAAAAATTACCGTCTCTGGAATGGAAAAGCCCCCGCATATCTGCAACTCCCACAGGATAACATGCAGCAATGCTAGGCAAATCACCTTAAGACATGCTTTTCATAATGCGTAAAGTGGCGGACAGCCGGCATTCGGGCGCTGATTCATTGCATCTGGTTAACGGAGAGTGCGCGCATCGCCTCAAACTCGACATCGTTCACGGCTTAAGGTGCTTCGAGTGATCAAGGACATGGAAGACGTTTTGCGGCGGGCAGAGGCAACACGATCATATGCAGCGGCAGGGTGGCCCCCCGTGCGCTTGGCTTTGATGGCCCTCCTGCTGTTGTCAAGCGCCTCTGCCGTGCTGCATGCCCAGGAACCGTCCGCCGAAAAGGCCGCCAGGACCGATGCGTTGGCGGACCAGCGCGAACGCACAGCGTCGGAACTGGACGCGCTGACGGGCAAGATTGACGTGTCCAATGAGCGGTTGGCTGAACTTCAGGCGGAAGTGGATGGCCTGCGCAAGGATGAAGAGACGATCCGCGAAAATCTGATCGCCGCTGCCGAAGCGCAACAGACATTCACCCAGAGGATCGGCGAGATCGAGGATCGATACGCTGCCTTGCGCGCCGACGAAGCCGCCATCACTGCATCGCTGAGCGAGCGCCGCGGCGTTCTCTCCGAAGTTCTGGCGGCCCTGCAGCGCATGGGCCGCAATCCGCCGCCCGCCCTGCTTGTCAGTGCCAATGACGCGCTTGCCTCGGTGCGCAGTGCCATCCTGCTCGGCGCTGTCGTGCCGGAGATGCGGGCGGAAACCGAGATGCTCGTATCCGATCTTCAAAAGCTTGTCTCGATCCGCGACTCGATCGACGAGGAACGTGTCGCACTGCTCGATTTGCGCGAAGAGCAAGTGGAGGAAGAGCAACGCCTTGCCCTGCTCCTCGACGAAAAGCGCGCCCTGCAATCCAAGCGTGAAGAACAGCTGGAAGTGGAGCGCGAATCGGTCGCCAGGCTTGCCGAAAGGGCGATCGGTCTTCAGGATCTCATTGCTTCGCTGGAGACCGAGATCGAATCCGTGCGCGAGGCCGCCGAAGCGGCGGCGGAAGCAACACGTTTGCGTGAACGCCAGACTGAGGAGCAGATGGAGCGCGCGCGCGCCAGGGCGCGTGACGGCACGCTGGACATGGATCGGTTCGCTCCGGCCGTGCCGTTCGACGCGCTGCACGGGAGCCTAGAACTTCCAGTCACCGGCCAGATCGCGCGGCATTTCGGCGATGACGACGGCACGGGCCACCGCCTGCAGGGCGTCACGGTCGCCAGCCGGTCGGGTGCGGTGGTGCAGGCGCCGGCCGATGCCTGGGTGGTTTATTCCGGCCCGTTTCGAACCTATGGACAACTCTTGATCCTGAATGCCGGTGATGAATATCATATCGTGATGGCAGGTATGGACCGGATCGACGTGTCGCCGGGGCAATTCGTCGTCGCCGGTGAACCAGTCGCGGCGATGGGTGAAACGAGGTTGGCCGGCGCCGCCGCCTTGGCTCTGGCTTCGACGCAGCCGACGCTTTACATTGAGTTCAGAAAAGATAGCCAGCCGGTCGATCCGGCGCCCTGGTGGGCTCTTGAGACTTCGGGAAGGGTAAGCAATGATTCGTAAGATTTCACTCCTGTTCGCCGGAGCCCTCATGGGCGCCACAGCGCTCAGCACCGCCCAGCAATTCGGCACGTCCGCCGAAGCGGCAAACTCCGAGACCTATGAGCAACTGTCGATTTTCGGGGACGTATTCGAGCGCGTGCGCGCCCAGTATGTGACGCCGCCGGAAGAAAAGGAACTCATCGAGAGCGCCATCAATGGCATGCTCACCTCGCTCGATCCGCATTCCAGCTACCTGAACGCTGAAGACGCCAACGACATGCGCACCCAAACGCGGGGCGAATTCGGCGGCCTCGGCATCGAAGTCACGATGGAGGATGAACTCGTCAAGGTCATTACTCCGATCGAAGATACACCCGCCGCCCGCGCCGGCGTTCTTGCGGGCGACTTGATCTCCGAAATCGACGGGGAGTCGCTGCGTGGACTGACGCTTTCCGATGCCGTGGACCTGATGCGCGGTCCGGTGGACACGGAAGTGGAACTGACCGTGATCCGCGAAGGCGCCGACGCGCCGATGAAGATCAAGGTCACCCGAGACATCATCACCGTTCGGGCCGTGCGGCACAGCATAGAGGACGACGTTGGTTACCTGCGCGTGATTTCCTTCACCGAGAAGACCTACGACGACCTTGCCGCGGCAATCGAGGAGATCAAGGCTGAGGTGCCGGAGGATGAGCTCAAGGGCTATGTCCTCGACATGCGCCTCAATCCGGGCGGCCTGCTCGACCAGGCCATCAGCGTCACCGACGCTTTCCTGGATCGCGGCGAGATCGTGTCGACCCGCGGCCGCAACGAGGAGGAAAGCCGTCGCTTCAATTCGCGAGCAGGTGACCTGACAGGCAACAAGCCGCTGGTCGTCCTCGTCAATGGCGGCTCGGCTTCCGCATCTGAGATCGTCGCCGGCGCACTGCAGGACCACAAGCGCGCCACCGTGGTTGGCACGCGCTCCTTCGGCAAGGGCTCGGTCCAGACAATCATCCCGCTCGGCGAAAATGGCGCACTGCGGCTGACGACCGCGCTTTACTACACCCCTTCCGGCAAATCGATCCAGGGCACCGGCATTTCGCCGGACATCACCGTGGAGCAGCCGTTGCCGGAGGAGATGCGTGGGCGCGTCGAGGCGGCAGGCGAGTCTGAGTTGCGCGGCCACATCCAGGGTGAGAGCGAGACCGACGAAGGTTCGGGTTCGATCGCCTATGTGCCGCCGGAAAAGGAAGACGACATCCAGCTCAACTATGCGCTGGATCTGCTGCGCGGCGACAAGTCGGACCCGTCCTTCCCGCCCAATCCGGATCAGGCTGCCGTTAGCGACTGATCGGCAGACACCGGAAAGAGCATCAACCGCGCCGAGACATTGTCCGGCGCGGTTTTTCTTGCCGAATCACCCCGTGTCATGAGAGCGGTTCTATGTGGGCAGCGATCTCGACAGGCCATTGGGGCAAGACAGGAAAGCACCGCGCAGCCGGCCTCCCCGGCTCGGCGGGCGATCTGCTATAGGTTTGCTTGCCATCGTCGGTATCGTCGCCTTGGCCAGCCTTGCCGCGTTCCAGAGCGACGATCTCCGCCAGACAGCCGCCGTAACCGAACCTGACGTTCCAGCTGACCCGTTGCCCGCAGCCTATGAGCCTGCCGATGCCCATCAGGACGTGACGACTGGTGTCACGCCCCGCCCGTCAGGACGTTCGGGCGCCGATGTCACCACTGAAATGACGGGAGATGGCGAGTCCGTAACCATATTCCGGCCGGGCGCACGACAGGACGACGGCCCACAGATCCTCGACGGCGGAACCGTTGGCCAGGATCTGAGGTTCGCCCACCTGCCCGAACCCGTATTGTTGGAGGAAACCGCGCAAGGCGCACTGCCGCGGCGCAGCGACACAGATCGGCCGATCGACGCCTATGCCCGCAGCTGGTCGGGCGCGCGTGGCACGCGGATCGCGATCGTGGTCGGTGGCCTCGGCCTCAGTCAGACTGGCACACAATACGCGATCGAGACACTCCCGGAGGAGGTCACGCTCGGATTCGCCGCTGGGGGCAACAGTCTCCAGCGTTGGATGCAGGCCGCACGGCGCGGGGGGCACGAGATTGTGCTGCAGGTGCCCTTCGAACCGTTCAACGACCTGGCGGGAGCCGCGGCGGGAGAGACCCTGACGATCGCCGCCGGAGAAGAAGCCAACCTGGCCAGCCTGCACGCCGCCATGGCGCAACTGACCAACTACACCGGCATCATGAATCACCTCGGCGGCAAATTCCTTGCAGACGCCGGCGCGATCGAACCCATCATGCGCGATCTCGCTGACCGTGGGCTGCTGTTTCTCGACGATGGCACATCGGCCCAATCGAAGGCCGAACTGGTCGCGGGCGCTGTCGGCACGCCGTTCGCGGCGGCAGAACTGGTTATCGACATCAATCGCGATCGCGGCAGCATGCTGGAGCGCCTTGATGCCTTGGAGCGCGTTGCCGTGCGCAATGGGCAGGCGATCGGCGTTGCGTCCGCTTTCGATGAGAGCGTCGACACCATTGCTGCCTGGATCGAAGACGCCCGCAGCCGCAACATAGAAATCGTCGGCGTCGCCGCACTCGCCGACGATCCCGAACGTCAGCGATGAAGAGCGAGATCGAGCCTTGGCAGAATTGAAACCGGACGATCTTCCCTACCGGCGCTGCGTCGGTGTCATGGTGATCAATGCTGCCGGCCTGGTGTGGATGGGTCGACGGTTGCCCCTTGCCGATTCCGAGTATGATGGCTCGCCCAAACTATGGCAGATGCCGCAAGGCGGGATCGACGAAGGCGAAGAGCCATTGCCCGCAGCGCTGCGCGAACTATACGAAGAAACCGGCATGCGGTCGGTCTCGCTGATCGCCGAAGCACCGCGCTGGATCAAATACGATCTGCCGCGCGAACTCCTGGGCATTGGCCTCAAGGGTCGGTTTCGCGGGCAGACACAAAAGTGGTTTGCATTCCGCTTTGAGGGCCCGGATCAGGAAATCGCCATTGCCCCGCCGCCCGGCGGGCACGAGCAGGAATTCGATGCGTGGGCGTGGACACCGGTCGACCGATTGACGGATATGATCGTGCCGTTCAAACGCCAGGTCTATGAAGAGGTGGTCAGCGTCTTCCGCCCCTACGTCCATCCGGCGTAAAGGCGCATCAACGATGCTGTGATCGCGCGAACTCTGGTCGATCAGGCCGGAAGGATGGCACCCTGCAGCGTCGTCAGCTGGTTGAGATACTCGTCCAGCTTCATGACCTCTTCGTCGCCTGAAGCCTTCTCCCGATCGGCACGTGCCGCTTCGACGCGTCGCGCAAACTCGTCGCGGTCGAGGTCATTGACCGCGAAGGCAGCCTCGGCAAGCAGCGTGCAGCCCGTGGGCAGAATGTCGGCAAAACCGCCGAATACGACGAAGTCCTGCTTTTCGCCGGTCGACAGTTCGACTGATACGATGCCGGGACGAAGGGTCGTCATCACAGGCGCATGCTGCGGCAGGACCGTCATTTCGCCTTCAGAACCGGGAATGACGACGGAAACTGCCTCGGCGGAAACCAGCAGGCGCTCCGGCGATACGAGTTCAAAGTTGAAGGTGTCAGCCATGTCGGGTCACTCTGTCGGCGATACGGGGGAATGCCGGCGATCGGCCGGAACAGCCGATCGCCTTTGATTGCGAAGGATCAGGCGGCTTCCGCGGCCAGCTTCTCAGCCTTGGCGACTGCCATGTCGATCCCGCCTACCATGTAGAAGGCCGCTTCCGGCAGATGGTCGTATTCGCCTTCGACCAGCCCCTTGAAGCTCTTGATCGTATCTTCGAGATCGACGAGCTGCCCCGGCGCACCGGTGAAGACCTCGGCGACGAAGAACGGCTGCGACAGGAAGCGCTCGATCTTGCGGGCACGTGCCACCGTCGTCTTGTCTTCTTCCGAGAGCTCATCCATCCCGAGAATGGCGATGATGTCCTGAAGCGACTTGTAACGCTGCAACGTTTCCTGCACGCGACGGGCGACCTGATAGTGCTCTTCGCCGAGGATCATCGGATCGAGCATGCGCGACGTGGAGTCGAGCGGGTCGACGGCCGGATAAATGCCCTTCTCCGAAATCGAACGCGACAGAACGGTGGTCGCATCGAGGTGGGCGAAGGTCGAGGCAGGTGCAGGGTCGGTGAGGTCGTCGGCCGGGACGTAGACGGCCTGCACGGAGGTGACCGAACCCTTGGTCGTCGTGGTGATGCGCTCCTGCATGGCGCCCATGTCGGTGCCGAGCGTCGGCTGGTAACCCACGGCCGAAGGGATACGTCCAAGAAGCGCCGACACTTCCGAACCGGCCTGGGTGAACCGGAAGATGTTGTCGACGAAGAAGAGAACGTCCTGACCTTCGTCACGGAAATGTTCGGCAATCGTCAGACCGGTCAGTGCGACGCGAGCGCGCGCACCGGGCGGCTCGTTCATCTGGCCGAACACGAGCGCGCACTTGGAGCCCTCGGTGTTGCCGTCATTTTCCTTCGGGTCCTTGTTCACGCCCGACTCGATCATCTCGTGATAGAGATCGTTGCCCTCGCGGGTCCGCTCGCCCACGCCGGCGAAGACCGAGTAGCCGCCATGCGCCTTCGCGATGTTGTTGATCAGTTCCTGAATGAGAACCGTCTTGCCAACGCCCGCGCCGCCGAAGAGACCGATCTTGCCGCCACGCGCGTAAGGCGCGAGCAGGTCGATGACCTTGATGCCGGTGACGAGGATTTCGGCCTCGGTGGACTGTTCGGTGAAGTCTGGTGCGTCCTGGTGGATCGCGCGCCGCGTCGTCGTCGGCACCGGTCCGGCTTCATCGATCGGCTCGCCGATGACGTTGATGATGCGTCCGAGCGTGCCGTCGCCGACCGGAACAGCGATCGGTGCACCGGTGTCTGTCACGGTCTGGCCACGAACGAGACCTTCGGTTCCGTCCATGGCGATCGTGCGAACGCTGTTTTCGCCGAGGTGCTGCGCAACCTCGAGAACGAGACGATTGCCGAGATTGTCGGTTTCAAGCGCGTTCAGAATTTCCGGCAGATGATCCTCGAAGGTCACGTCGACGACGGCGCCGATGACCTGCGTGATCTTGCCCTTAGCGCCCGTCGGCTTGTTCGATGCAACGCTGGTGCCGGAAGCGGCAGGCGCGGCGCGCTTTGCCGGCGCCTTCGTCGCTGCGGCCGGAGCGGCATCCTTTGCCGCAGCCGATGCCTTGGTGGTCGCGGCGGCCTTTGCCGGGGTCTTCTTCGCGGCCGGCTTTTCAGCTGCCGGCGTCTTGGGGGTCGCTGCCTTAGCCATTGTTTTCGTAACCTCTGTTCAAGAGCCTCAGAGCGCTTCCGCGCCCGAAATGATTTCGATCAGTTCCTTGGTGATCTGCGCCTGACGCTGGCGGTTGTAGGAGAGCGTCAGCTTGTCGATCATCTCGCCGGCGTTCCGGGTCGCATTGTCCATGGCGGACATGCGCGCACCCTGTTCCGACGCAGCGTTCTCGAGCAAGGCGCGGAAAATCTGCACCGCGATGTTTCGCGGAATGAGATCGGACAGAATGCTTCCCGCGTCGGGCTCGTACTCGTAAATCGCACCGCCGAGCTTGTCGTCGCCGACGGCATCGTCCGTCTTGGCAGGCGCGCTGGCCGGAATGAGCTGCTGTGCGGTCGGGATCTGCGAGATCACCGACTTGAACTCCGAGTAAAACAGCGTGCAGACGTCGAATTCGCCCTTGTTGAAGAGCTCGATCACCTGACGGGCGATGGCATCTGCATCACCGAAGCCGACCGACTTCACCTCGCGCAGGTCGACACGGTCGATGATCCGGTCGCGATGGTCGCGGCGCAGGATATCGAAGCCCTTCTTGCCGACACACAGGATTTTAACCTGCTTGCCCTCGGCGAGCAGCTTGCGCGTATGTTCGCGTGCCAGCCGCACGATCTGCGAGTTGAAGCCACCGCACAGGCCGCGTTCCGCCGTGCACACGACGAGGAGATGAACATCGGACTTGCCGGTGCCCGTCATCAGACGCGGTGAATCGTCGCCCTCGCCGACGGCATCGGCGATGTTGGCGAGAACCTGACCCATGCGTTGCGAATAGGGCCGCGCTGCTTCCGCAGCCTCCTGCGCGCGACGCAGCTTCGCCGCGGCGACCATCTGCATCGCCTTGGTGATCTTCTGCGTCGCCTTGACGGAGGAGATCCGGTTTCTCAGATCCTTAAGTGAAGGCATCCGTTATCCGTCCGTTCTTGTGATGCGTGGCCTCAGGCGAAGCTCTTGGCGAACTTGTCGATCTCTTTCTTGAGATCGCCTTCGATCGTGTCGTTCAAAGCCTTTTCCTTGCGGATGGCATCGAGAACGCCCTTGCCGTCGTTGCGCATATGCGACAACAGCCCGCGCTCGAACTTGCCGACGTCGGAGACAGCCAGCTTGTCGAGATAGCCCTTCACGCCCGCATAGATCACCACGACCTGCTCTTCCGTCTTCAGCGGCGAGAACTGCGGCTGCTTCAAGAGCTCGGTCAGGCGCGCCCCACGGTTGAGGAGCCGCTGCGTTGAAGCGTCGAGGTCCGAACCGAACTGCGCGAAGGCGGCCATCTCACGATACTGGGCGAGTTCGCCCTTGATCGAGCCGGCAACCTGCTTCATCGCCTTGATCTGAGCCGACGAGCCGACGCGCGACACCGACAGACCGACGTTCACAGCCGGACGGATGCCCTGATAGAACAGATCCGTTTCCAGGAAGATCTGGCCGTCGGTGATCGAGATCACGTTGGTCGGGATGTAAGCCGACACGTCGTTGGCCTGCGTCTCGATGACGGGAAGAGCGGTCAGCGAGCCGGCGCCCTGGTCGTCATTGAGCTTGGCCGCGCGCTCGAGAAGGCGCGAGTGCAGGTAAAAGACGTCGCCGGGATAAGCTTCACGGCCCGGAGGACGACGCAGGAGCAGCGACATCTGACGATAGGCCACGGCCTGCTTGGAAAGATCGTCATATCCGATCACGGCATGCATGCCGTTGTCGCGGAAAAACTCACCCATCGTGCAGCCGGTGAACGGCGCAAGGTACTGCATCGGCGCCGGATCCGACGCCGTCGCAGCGACGACGATCGAATACTGAAGAGCGCCGCGCTCTTCCAGAACCTTGACGAACTGCGCAACGGTAGAGCGCTTCTGGCCGACGGCGACGTAGACGCAGTAGAGCTTCTGGCTTTCGTCGTCGCCTTCGTTGAGCGGCTTCTGGTTGAGGAAGGTATCCAGAAGGATGGCGGTCTTGCCGGTCTGACGGTCGCCGATGACGAGCTCGCGCTGTCCGCGGCCGACCGGAATGAGGGCATCGATGGCCTTGAGGCCGGTCGACATCGGCTCATGCACCGACTTGCGCGGAATGATGCCCGGCGCCTTGACGTCGACGCGCTTGCGCTCGTCGCCCTGAATTGGCCCCTTGCCGTCGATTGGATTGCCGAGCGCGTCGACGACGCGACCCAGCAGACCCTTGCCGACAGGCACATCGACGATCGCGCCAGTCCGCTTGACCGTGTCGCCTTCCTTGATGTCCCGGTCAGAGCCGAAGATCACGACGCCGACATTATCGGCCTCAAGGTTCAGCGCCATGCCGCGAATGCCGCCAGGAAACTCGACCATCTCACCGGCCTGAACGTTGTCGAGGCCGTAGACGCGAGCGATGCCGTCGCCAACAGACAGAACCTGTCCGACTTCGGAAACTTCGGCTTCCTTGCCGAAATTCTTGATTTGATCTTTCAGAATTGCGGAAATTTCCGCGGCGCGGATATCCATCAGCCGACCTCTTTCAGTGCAAGCTTAAGCGAGGAGAGTTTCGTTCTTAGAGACGTATCGATCTGGCGGGAGCCGACCTTGACGATCAGGCCGCCGAGAATTGAGGGATCAACCGTGACGTTGAGGGCAACGTCCTTGCCGGTAACATCCTTGAGCGCCGCCCTGAGATCGGTTTCCTGGGCAGCGGTGAGCGCATGCGCCGTCGTAACCTCGGCAGCAACCTCGCCCCGATGCGCGGCAGCGATTTCACGGTAGGAGCGGACAATTCCCGGTAGCGCAAACAGACGCCTGTTGCGCGCAACCACCTTGAGAAAATTGCCGGTGAGACCCTTGAGCCCCGCCTTGTCGACGATCGCCGTCATGGCACGCGACTGCTCGTCAGCGGAAAAAATCGGGCTGACGACGAGGCGCCTCAGGTCCGCGCTTTCATTGATAAGGGCTTCGAACTGATCCAACTCGGCACCGACAGCATCAATGGAGTTGGCATCCTTCGCCAGTTCGAACAGCGAGGAGGCATAACGTCGTGCAACACCGGAAATCATAGGGGATGTGTCTGCCACGGGCACCCAAATCTCTCAATCGAACCCAAGCCCGCCGACGGTTGAAACCGCACCAACCTCAACGCCTTGAATTTGTTGCTGTAATTATCAGGACTGCGCGCTGAAAAACACGCCTGCTCCAGAATTCGGGTGTCGTCTAACATAGGAACACCGCCACCGCAACATGCCAGAACCCCTGCTTTGGGCGCAATTCTGTCGCATCCGTGGCACCGCGGCCGCAAGGATCACCTGCAAAGGTGAACGACTCTAGAAAAGGCCAAGGGCATAGCCGGTCGGCAACACGGCGAGGACAAGCGCGAGGACAAGAGCAACGAGCGAGCCACCGCCGGCGCGGCCATGACGCGCCATTGCGACGATCTGAACCAGCACGCTAACGCCCCAGCCGGCACCGAGAGCGAGATAGATCAGCGGTTGCGCCATAAGGACGGCGATGACCCCGAAACCGATCTGCAAGCCGGCGGCCTGCGCCCTGGCGACCAGCGACGTCGGGAAATGCGTGAACAAGAGTGCAATAGCCTGCCACAGGCCGAAGAGGATCGTCGCCACCGCCGCCGCGAAGGCAAGCCATTCTGGCTGGGAACTCGGAAGATAGAACTCGATCATGAATGTCGGAACGCTCGCTGCTCGCAGATTCGCCGCAGCCCCATGGGTAGCCGACTGGGCGGCTCAGCAAAAGCCATGCAATCAAAGGAAGCTTTGTGGATTGATGTCCACCTGAACGCGCACAGAACCGCGCTCTTTTGGACCGTTGGCGATCAGGGCGCGCAGATATGCCTGGATATCCGCGCGGCGACCACCCTGGATCAATAGGCGAAAGCGGTGGCGCCCGCGAATGAGGGCAAGGGGCGCTTCAGCCGGGCCAAGGATCACGATCCCGCCGCCGGATGGTGCCGCCTGTCGCAAACCACGGGCATGGCCCTCGGCCTCTGCACGCGTATTGGCCGATACGATGATCGCGGCAAGTTGTCCGAAGGGCGGAAGGAGTGCCCGCTCTCGCTCTGCGATCTCACGCTCATAAAATGCTTCGGCATCGCCGGAGACGATCGCCTGCATCACCGGATGGGCCGGCTGATAGGTTTGAATGAGGCCATGGCTCTTGCGTCCGGTCCGCCCTGCACGTCCCGTCACCTGTGACAGAAGCTGAAACGTGCGCTCGGCCGCCCTCGGATCGCTGTTCGAAAGACCGATATCGGCGTCCACGATTCCCACAAGCGTCATCAAGGGGAAATTGTGCCCCTTAGCTACAAGCTGCGTACCGATGACGATATCGACGTCGCCCTTGGCGATCGCTTCCAGTTCCAGCCGCAGCCGTTTGACGCCGCCCAGCATGTCCGACGACAGAACGATCGTCCGTGCGTCTGGAAAATGGCCGACGACCTCCTCGGCAATTCGCTCGACCCCGGGGCCGCACGCCGCGAGATGGTCGAGCGTCCCACATTCCGGGCAGGCCTCGGGCGTGCGCTCGGCATGACCGCAATGGTGACATTGAATCTGGCCGCGAAACCGGTGTTCGACGAGCCAGCTCGAGCAGTCCGGACACTGGAAACGGTGGCCGCAGACGCGGCACAGGGTCAAAGGCGCATAGCCGCGACGATTGAGAAAGAGGAGCGACTGTTCTCCACGCTCCAGCGTCTTGCCCATCGCCTCGATCAGCGGTGGCGAAAGAAACCCACCCCGCGACGGCGGTGTTCGCCGCATGTCGATCAGCGAGAGGTCCGGCAGCGCAGCTTGCGCATATCGGCTGGTCAGCGCCAGTCGGCCGTATCGGCCCTGGTCGGCATTGACCCGACTTTCGACAGAAGGCGTCGCCGAGGCGAGCACGACAGGGAAATCGCCCAGCCGCGCGCGCACGATGGCCATGTCTCGCGCCTGGTAGAAGACACGATCCTCCTGCTTGTAGGCGGGATCGTGTTCCTCGTCGACGACAATGAGACCAAGAGATCGGAACGGCAGGAACAGCGCTGACCGCGCGCCGACGACGATGCGAACCTGACCGTCGACGACCCCGCGCCATACCTTCTCGCGCATGCGCGGCGCCAGATCGGAGTGCCATTGCGCGGGCTTGGCCCCGAACCGCTCTTCAAAACGATCGAGAAATGCCGGGGTCAGGGCGATCTCGGGAAGGAGCACCAGCACTTGGCGCCCCTTTGCAACGGCGGCTGCGATCGCCTCGAAATACACTTCGGTCTTGCCTGAGCCCGTGACGCCGTCGAGAAGACTGACCGTGAACGTGCTGGCGCGAACCCTGTCTGAAAGCGCGTCACCGGCATCTTGCTGATCCGCGCTGAGTTCGGTCTGTCCGAAGCTGGCGTCCGGCTCGGCCACGAGAGGCGCAGGCGGCAGGAGCACAGGCTCGAACGCGCCAGCCTTGACCAGTCCATCCACCACCGACACCGAAGCGCCGCTGGCATGCGCGAGCCCCGAGCGCGACCAGGCCTCGGCCTCGCCTGCGACAGCCAGAACCCGGCGACGCGCCTCCGTCATGCGTTCCGGCACAACACCCGTCGGCTTCAGCCCCGCGATCGGGGGTTCGGGTTCGAGCGCTGCGGGTGCGCGCAGCGCCATCCGCGCCACCTGCCCAGGCGGCGACAACGTGTAGCTGGCGACCCAATCGATGAAACGACGCATCTCAGGCTGAAGCGGCGGACAATCGAAGACTTGGTTGATCGGACGGAGCTTCTTGGCGTCAATGCCGTCCACCGGACCATCCCAGACGACCCCCAGCACCTGACG
Organism: Neopararhizobium haloflavum; assembly: GCF_002750855.1. Classification (GTDB taxonomy): domain Bacteria; phylum Pseudomonadota; class Alphaproteobacteria; order Rhizobiales; family Rhizobiaceae; genus Georhizobium; species Georhizobium haloflavum. Next base: position 22,932 of record NZ_NWUC01000006.1, read on the forward strand.
TGGCCCAAGCGGCACCTGCACGATCGAGCCGGGCTCGACATCGAGGCCTTCCGGCACCACATAGGAGTAGGGTCCGGGCGTCGGCAACGGCACGAGCACCGGCGCGACCCGGCGGGTTGCGGCCGGGAAAAGCGCGCCTTGCGAATCTGTCGGAAAGCGGTCCGTCATCGGGCGTGACCTTGCCCCCTGATTGGGCTAAAGGGAACCCGCAACCGCCGCCTGGAACGAGAAACGCCGCATACCAACGGAAGAGACCCTCTGATGAAATTCTTTGTCGATACGGCCGACGTCGCCGAAATCCGTGAACTCAACGACAATGGCCTCCTGGACGGCGTTACGACCAACCCGTCGCTGATCATGAAGTCGGGACGTGATTACCGCGAGGTCACCAAGGAAATCTGCGATATCGTCGATGGCCCTGTGTCCGCCGAAGTCACGGCCACGGACTTTGATGGCATGATGAAGGAAGCTGCGTCGCTGTCGGAAATTGCCGACAATATCTGCATCAAGGTACCGCTGACTTTGGATGGCCTCAAGGCCTGCAAGGCGCTGACCGACGACGGCCGCCTCGTCAACGTTACGCTCTGCTTCTCGGCAAATCAGGCATTGCTTGCTGCAAAGGCCGGCGCCACCTTCATTTCGCCTTTCATCGGCCGGCTCGACGACATCCATCTCGACGGCATGGACCTGATCCGCGAGATCCGCCAGATTTACGACAATTACGGATTCGAGACCGAGATTCTGGCCGCTTCGGTGCGCACGGCCAACCACGTCAAGGAAGCCGCCCTGATCGGCGCTGACGTCGTCACCGTGCCACCTGCGACCCTCAAGTCGCTCGTCAAGCATCCGCTGACCGACAAGGGGCTTGAGGCCTTTCTCGCCGATTGGGCGAAGACTGGTCAGCAGATCGGCTGAGTAGCGTCAAATCGGGAGCGATGGCGGCATCACTGGTCGCCATCGCCCTTCACGGCATCGCATCCTGATTTTCGCTGAGTGTCGACCATGGATTTCGCCTCGCGCATGGCGCCTTGCGGGGCATCGACACTGACGCTCACCTCGATCAGGCGCCAGGCGTTCTCGCCCAGTATGGCCTCTGCCTCCTCTTGCCCCATCGTGTCGCGATCCGCCGCCGTGACCGCCGCGCGCATATAGCGACCCGTCTCACGCACACGAACATCGATGCCTGGGTGGCCGCCGCCAAGCCCAGCAGCGATTCGCTCGGCATCCCTGGAGATATCGGTGCTGTCGACCGCTCGCGGGGCCCCATCGAGCAATTCCGCGATTGCGACCCTGCTGTTGCGCCAACCGTCCTTGACGATGGAGAGCGAGATCACGCCAGCTGCCAGCGAATCCGCCCACCAATAGCCGAACGCGATGCCTGCGATGCCGAGGATACCCGCAAGGCCCGTATGCCAGTCTGCGGCGTTCATGTCCGCGTCGGTGTGCAGGATCTTGTCGTTGATCCGGCGCGCCAGGGGGCGCTTCATCCGTCCAAGGATTACGGGTGCGATGACGGAATAGGCGAGCGTCGGGATCATCAACCAGCCGAGCCAGATGCGCTCGCCGAATATCGCAACTGTGCCGATCGTGGGATGCTCCTGCGTCACGAGCGCCGAGCACGCCTCGAAAAGCAGAAAGGCGCCCATGGCCAGCAGCGCGCAGGCCGCGCCGAAAAAGGCCAGCGATCCGACCCGATGGAATCCGTATGGAAAGTGCCGAGTTGGCGGACGCCGCTCGATCTTCGCGGCAAGGATGAACAGAAGCGGCGGAACGAGGCTGAGGCAATCCTCGATCCAGGCCGTCTTCATCGCCTGGCTGGAGCCTGTCACGAGATACATGGCCCCGATTATCGTAGCCAGCCAGAAAAGCGTCCAATACTCCAGTCGCGTCGCCCGCCTTATGTCCGCCTCGATGACCTCCGGCAATGAAGGGTGCTGGTTACTCATGCTCCGGAAGCACCTTTTCGATCCGGGTCAGAAATCCGTTCTCGCCCTTGCGCACAGCAAGCACGCGCATGCGCTCCTCATCACCGATGGCTACGGTACCGTAGGACCGGCTCAGGCCAACCTGCTCGCCAAACGGGGTGTCCGCCGGGATGCCGCCGATCGCGATGTCGATCTCTCCTTTTTCCAGCATGCTGATCAACTGGTGCACTGAGCCGTCGACAATGTCCGGCGAAGCGGAAAATGCCTCTGCTACGGCGTCGAGAGCAGCTTGATCGGTTGCGTCCATCCGCTGCGACAGCAAGCCGATGCGCAAGGTTCCACCCTGGACACGTTCGCTGGTGCTCTCCGGATCTTTCGGCAAGGAACAGCCCGAAAGGCTCAGGATCAGGGAAAGCAAAAGGCATAGAGGTGTACGCATGCTGAAACCGAAATGCCGGGCGGTGCTTAAGGAAATGCTTTTGGGCGGCGCAGGGTTCCGCCTAGACCCCGCCATCGGCATCGGCATCGTCGATCATCAGCCCGGTCCGAGAAAGGCCATCGATCCAGGTCGCGCCCTCATCGTTGCGCAGAACGCGTTTGGCGCGCACGCCGCAGCGCTCGGTGATGTGGCCGGCCAGATCAGGCGAATGAGTCACGACCCAGATCTGCGTCTGCCCGCTCGCCCGCGCGATCATGCTGGCAAGCGCCGGCAACATCGCAGGATGCAGGCTTGCCTCCGGTTCATTGAGCGCGATGAAGCGGGGAAGACGGTACGCCAGAAGCGCGCCGGCCAGAGCGAGAAAGCGCAATTGTCCATCCGACAACTCCGAGGCCTGGAAAGTGCGCTGGGGAAATTGCGGGAAGACCATGCCGAACGAGGCGTGTATATCGGGCAGCGGCACGGAAAGGCGTGCGCCTGCAAACGCCTCCTCGACGGCCCGGTCGAGATCGACCGTATCGCCGCGGATGTGGTGGAGCGTGGCGAAGACGGCCGCCAGATCGCCGCCGTCCATCGCCAGCATCGGCGCTGTCACCGCGAGGCAGGGCGCGCGCAGCGGTGAGTCCCGGTCGGTCCGAAATCCGTGATAAAAGCGCCATTGCGCGAGCGCATCGCGCACGGCGGCGACCTCGGGATTAAGCCCTCCGGCGCCAACCCGGGCCAGCCCCGTCTCCGAGGGAAGGAGACGCATCGTGTCCTCGTCCATCCTGCCGTGTTCGTCTCGCCAGGAAAGCGTCGGCCCGTCTCGCTTCAGAACGACAACCTTGCGCCGGCCCTGATCGAGAACGAGGGTCTCCGTCTTTATCTGCGGTTCGAACGGGAAACCAGCGGCAGCCGGCGGCTTCAAGCCTGCCTCGATCGTGTAGCGCCAGTCGAGGGCGCTCACGGGATCGCTCATCTCGACGGACAGTTTTACGCGCACCGGCTGACCACGCCGCCGTCGCCCTGTCCACAACACGGACGCCATGCCGCCTTCCGCGGCGATTTCATGGGCGAATGTGCCGAGCGCGGCCGCATGAACGAGGAAGAGAGCGCGGTAGAGATTGGATTTTCCCGCACCGTTGTCGCCAACGAAGAGGTTGATGTCGCCGACTTCCATACGGATGGATTGGAGCGACCGGTAGCTCTCCGCTTCAAGCGAGCGAAGCTTCATCGCGTTGTGCCAGAACCTGCGGCAAGAGAGGCGCGGCGCAGTGCCATCAGATGCGAAACGTTCTATCGGGATCGGCGGCAAGCCCATAGACGGAGTGGTGTTCGAGGGCCTTGGTCACCTGCATCGGGTCGCCGTCGAGCTCGTCCGGGGCGATCATCTCGCCGACGGTGAACTCGAAGGTCTGCTGCTTCTTGTTCAGCAACTCGTGGAAGACGGTCATGTCGCGCAATTCCGTCGACCACTTCGACAGCCAGTAGAACAAGCCCGAATTGCGCGCCGTCATGTGGACCGGAAGAATCGGCAGACCGTATTTGCGTGAAAGCGACACGGCGGATTGCTTCCAGGGCCGCTCGTTGAGACAGCCGTTTGCCCAATAGGCAATACGCCCCGAAGGGAAGAGAACGGTCACCTTCTCTTCCTTCACTGCACGCGTCGTCAGTTGCAGCGTCTCTCGCGCCTTTATCTTGCTTTTGTGCTCTTCGCGCCATTCAACGGGAATCACCATCTCAACAAATCGCGGATTGACGCGAATCGCATCGCGATTGGCGAAGAACATCATGTCCGGACGTCGATCCTTCAAGAGATCGAAAACCGCAATGCCGTCGGCGATCCCGGTGGGATGGTTCGACACCATGATAAAGCCGCCACGCTCCGGAATCCGCTCGCCGCGTTTCACGCGCACGTCGAGGTTCAGTTGAGCGCTCGCGAACTCGAATGCCTGGAAACCGGGCATGTTGGCGACGGTGTCGGCGAATTCAAGCGCCTTGCCGTAGTGCAGACCGAGATAAAGAAACGGCCGCATGACGGGCCAGAGTGGATGATTGACGAGGCGCCTGCCCCGCTCGGCGATCAATTCATCGACGACATGCCCCGGCTGGCCCTGCGAGACGAGCGAGATGGCATCCACGACACCGCCAAAATCGGGAAGCTGAAAGCGTTTCTGAGCCATAGCGAGTCCCCGCCACACGAAATCCCGACACACATCGCATCACAACATTAAACGGCAATGACAGCGTGTATTTAAGGCGGATTTCTAACATTGTAACCCTTGCATAACCATTATGCCCCAGCTTCAGGTGCGTAGCGTCGGCGATCAATTCAGATTGTGGAGTGTAATGCGTCGTGACCACAACCTTGCTGCCCGGCACGCCGGAGCTGATGGAAAAACGTCGCGAATGGCTGGCAGCTCTGGAAAGTGAGCGGCGCCTCTCACCAAAAACGGTGGAAGCCTACGAGCGCGACATGCGCCAGTTCCTGTGGTTCCTTCAGTCGCACATCGGCGCTGCGCCAAGCCTGGACGATATCCGCGCATTGCGACCAGCCGATTTGCGCGCATTTCTCGCCAGCAGACGCCGCGACGGCGCCGGACCGCGCACCCTCGGTCGCGGGCTTGCCGGCATCCGCTCGCTGCTGCGCCATCTTGAGCGCCAAGGGCTTGCCAATACGGCGGGCGCGAACGCCATCAGGGCGCCGCGCCAGCCGAAATCGCTCCCCAAGCCACTGACGGACCGGCAGGCGTTGAGTGTTGTCGATGCCCGCGAACAACTGGCCTCCGAACCGTGGATCGCGGCACGCAACATGGCGGTGCTGACATTGCTCTACGGGTGCGGCCTGCGGATTTCGGAGGCGCTGACGCTCACGGCCGCGCAGATTGGCCCCCAGACACCGTCGATTCGCATCACCGGCAAGGGAGGCAAGACGCGCGTCGTCCCACTCCTTGCCGCCGCGCGAGAAGCAGTCGAGGCCTATCGAAGGCTCTGCCCCTACCATCTTCCGGGCGATGCGCCGCTCTTTCTCGGTGCGAAAGGCGGCCCCTTGAAAGCCGGCATCGTTCAGCGTGAGATGCAGAAGATGCGCGGCGCGCTCGGCCTTCCCGAAAGCGCGACGCCCCATGCGCTGCGCCATTCGTTCGCGACGCATCTTCTGGCGGGCGGCGGCGACCTCAGGACAATCCAGGAATTGCTGGGGCATGCCAGCCTCTCGACCACCCAGATCTACACCGGTGTCGACACCGCGCGCCTCCTGGACTCCTACCGCAAGGCGCATCCGCGCGCTTAACCGATTCTTGGCACCTTCCGGAACAAGATTTCCCGATGAAGAAAGATCAAATGGCACCTCTGCACCGCACGCCCATCGGGCTATTGAAGGCGGAAGATCGATTCGCACGCATGACACTGGCGACGCTCGGTGCCGTTCATGCGATCGTGATGCTGAGCCTGATCCTTGTGCTGCTCGCCATCGGCAACCAGGCCTTTGCCCAGGAGATGGCCGATACCGAGGAGTGCGGCGGCGCGAACCTGGTGGAAGCCATGCGCCGGGACGACCCGCAGGGTCTGGAAACACTGCTTGCCGAAGCGGAAGCAACACCAAACGGCTCCGGCCTGCTCTGGCGGATCGAGGACGACGGCGCTGCTCCTTCCTGGCTTTTCGGAACGATGCATGTCTCCGACCCTCAAGTCACCGAGCTTGCGCCGGAAACGGAGAAGGCCTTCAACGCTGCGGCGACCATAGTCATCGAAACGGATGAGATCATCGACCCGGAACGGGCGCAGTCCGCGATCCTCGCGCGCCCTGAACTGACCATGTTCACAGATGGCGAAACGCTGGAATCCCTGATGAAGCCGGGCGACTACGCGCTGGTTTCTGAAAGGCTCGAGGAACTCGGGCTGCCGGTCGCCGCGGTGACCCGCATGAAACCCTGGATGGTCGCGGGCCTCATCGCCCTGCCTGCCTGCGAAATGGCACGAAAGGCCAAAGGCGAGGCATTTCTCGACAAGATGCTGGCGGAAGAGGCGATTGCCAAGGGCAAGGTCTTGAAAGGTCTTGAAACCGTCGAGGAACAGCTCACGGCAATGGCAGAACTCCCCATGGAATTCCACCTCGACGGGCTCGTCGAGACGGTATCACTCGGCCCCTTGCTGGACGACGTGATGACCACGATGACCGATCTCTATCTTGAAGGCAAAACCGGCATGATCCTGCCGATGATCCGTCAGGCAGCGCCTGCAGGCTCGCAGATCGATGGTGAGGGTTATGCCGCGTTCGAGGAAAGGATCATCCTGGCGCGCAACCGGCTCATGGCCGAAAGAGCGGTGCCGATCATCAGCGAAGGCAACGCCTTCATCGCCGTCGGAGCGTTGCACCTGCCCGGCGAGGAAGGCCTGATCGCGCTGCTGCGCGATGCAGGCTACCGTGTCACGCGGGTCGAATAGCACGGGCCGCCGGCTACGGACGGCCGATACACTCACGTCCTTCGTCTACATGTGAATGGGTTTGGCGAACGTCGCCAGGGCGGCCTCCTTGACAACTTCGGAAAGCGTCGGGTGCGCATGGCATGTACGCGCCAAGTCCTCCGATGAGCCGCCAAACTCCATGAGAACCGCAGCTTCGTGGATCAGGTCGCCGGCACCGGCGCCGACGATATGCACGCCCAGCACACGGTCGGTCTGCTTGTCGGCCAGGATCTTGACGAAGCCGTCGGTCGCCAGCATCGCGCGCGCCCGCCCATTGGCCGTGAAAGGAAACTTGCCCGCCTTGTAGGCGACGCCGGCTTCCTTCAGTTGCTCTTCGGTACGGCCGATCGAGGCCACTTCCGGCTCGGTGTAAACAACGCTCGGAATGACATCATAGTTCACATGGCCGGCTTGGCCAGCAAGGATCTCGGCAACCGCGACGCCTTCGTCCTCGGCCTTGTGCGCCAGCATCGGGCCGGCGACGACATCGCCGATGGCGTAGACGCCTTGCACGGAGGTCTGGAAATGGTCGTTGATTTCGACCCGCCCCTGCTTGTCCAGAACGACGCCGGCATTCTCGAGGCCGAGGCCGTCTGTATAGGGTTTGCGCCCGGTCGAAACGAGTACGATGTCGGCCTCGATCGTCTCCGCCTCGCCGCCCTTGGCAGGCTCGAAGGTCACGTTCGCGCCGGCACCGCCTTTTTGGACCGCCGTCACTTTCTGGCCCAGCTTGAATTCGATCCCTTGCTTGGCGAGCATCCGCTGGAATTGCTTGGACACCTCGCCATCCATGCCGCCGAGAATCGTGTCGAGATATTCCACGACCGTCACCTTGGCACCCAGCCGTGCCCAGACCGAGCCGAGTTCGAGGCCGATGACGCCCCCGCCGACAACGACGAGGCGTTCCGGCACCTTCTCAAGTTCCAGCGCTCCGGTCGACGAAACGATGACTTTCTCGTCGAATTCAAGCTCCACTCCGGGGATGCCTGCGACATCGGAACCGGTCGCGATAACGATGTTCTTCGTTTCGACCTCGGTTTCCTTGCCGCCCTCGTCGATGACGGACACCTTGCCCTCGCCCAGCACCTTGCCGGTGCCGGTGAGAACGTCGATCTTGTTCTTCTTCATCAGGAAGGCGACGCCATCGACATTTGCCTTAACTGTCGCATCCTTGTGCGCCATCATCGCTTTTAGATTGAGTTTCGGCCTGCCGACCTCCACGCCGAGCTCTGCATGGGTATGCCCCGCCTGGTGGAAGACTTCGGAGGCGTGGAGCATCGCCTTGGAGGGAATGCAGCCGATGTTGAGGCATGTTCCGCCGAGCGTCGCGCGCTTTTCGACAATCGCTGTCTTCAGCCCCAACTGGGCCGCCTTGACGGCGCAGACATAGCCGCCTGGACCGGAGCCGATCACGACGAGATCGTAAGCCATTGATATGTTCCTTTCGTTCCGTGAACCGGCCGTCGCTCAGCGTCCGCCGGTGATATCGAGCGTGGTGCCGGTCGTGTAGGAGGCCTCGTCGGACAATAGCCACAAGATGCCGCGGGCGACCTCTTCCGCAGTGCCCTCACGCTTCATTGGGAGGCTGTCGCGCACCGCTGCAACGCGGCCGGGCTCGCCGCCCGAGGCATGAATGTCCGTATCGATGATGCCAGGCCGCACACCGTTGACCCGAATGCCCTCGGCAGCCACCTCGAGCGCGAGGCCTTTCGTCATCGTGTCTATCGCACCCTTGGAAGCCGCATAATCGACATACCAGTTCGCCGATCCAAGCCGTGCTGCCGCCGAGGAAAGATTGACGATCGCACCGCCCCGTCCGCCATGTTTCGTCGACATGCGCTTGACGGCCTCACGCGCGCAGAGAAAGGCGCCCGTGATGTTGATGCGGAACATCCGCTCCAGACGATCGGCCGAAATTTCATCGAGTCGCGCCATCCGATCGACGACACCGGCATTGTTGACAAGCGCATCCAGCCGACCGAAGCGATCATCGACGGCCTGGAACATCGCCAGTACGTCACGCTCGACGCCGACGTCGCCAGCAATGGCGAACGCATCGCCGCCCGCCGTCTGGATATCCGCCACGACGGCCTCGGCGGCTGGCCGATTGGTAACGTAGTTGACCGCAACACGATATCCGCGTTGTCCCGCCAGCCGGGAAACCGCAGCCCCGATCCCGCGGCTGCCTCCGGTCACCAGCAATGTGCGCGCCGTCGCAATCATGCCTTCATTCCTGGCTTGCTGACGATCAGAGATCGAGGACGAGGCGCTCGGGGTCTTCAAGGCTCTCCTTGACACGCACGAGGAAGGTGACGGCCTCCTTGCCGTCGACGATCCGGTGATCGTAGGATAAGGCGAGATACATCATCGGCCGGATCACGACCTGCCCATTGAGCGCGATGGGCCGCTCCTGGATCTTGTGCATGCCGAGAATGCCGGACTGCGGCGCGTTCAGGATCGGCGATGACATCAGCGATCCGTAGACGCCGCCATTCGATATGGTGAAGGTGCCGCCCTGCATGTCGGCCATGCCGAGCTTGCCGTCGCGCGCTGCCACACCGAGCCTGCCGATCTCCTTTTCGACTTCGGCGATCGACATCTGATCGGCATCGCGCACGACGGGCACCACCAGTCCCTTGTCGGTACCGACGGCAACGCCGATATGGCAGAAGTTCTTGAAGATGATGTCGGTGCCGTCGATTTCGGCATTGACCGACGGAATCTCCTTCAGCGCATGCGTGACGGCCTTGGTGAAGAAGCCCATGAAGCCAAGCTTCACACCGTGCTTCTTCTCGAAGATGTCCTTGTATTTCTTGCGCATTTCCATAACGGCCGTCATGTCCACCTCGTTATAGGTGGTCAGCATGGCCGCGGTGTTCTGGGCGTCCTTCAGGCGCTTTGCGATGGTCTGGCGCAGACGGGTCATCTTCACCCGCTCCTCTCGCGCCTCATCGTCGGCAGGCGCTGCGGCCCGCGGTGCCCTGGGCGCGTCATCGGCCGATGCCGACGGACCCTTGGCAATGGCATCGAGCACGTCGCCCTTGAGGATCTGGCCACGCTTGCCCGAGCCCTCGACCCGGTCGGCCGAGACCTTGTTCTCGGCCATCAGCTTGCTGGCTGACGGAGCGGGCGGCATATCGCCTTCGGATTTTTCCTTCGCCGGCTTGTCGGCCGGTTGAGAAGCAGTCGGCTCGCTGGCTTTCGTCTCCGCGTCGTCGCCCTTCTTTGCGGGAGCGGGAGCCGCACCCTGGCCGGCTTCGATCTGACCGAGCAGAGCGTTCACCTCCACGGTCTCGCCTTCCTTGGCGAGAATCTCCGACAAGGTGCCGGCCGCCGGGGCGGGGACCTCGATGGTGACCTTGTCGGTCTCGAGCTCGACCAGCGGCTCGTCGGCGGAGATCGCATCGCCAACCTTCTTGAACCAGGTGCCGATGGTTGCTTCGGAAACGGATTCGCCCAGTGTCGGGACGCGGATTTCGGTGGCCATTGGTCTCAGCTTTTCGTTCGGGTGGCGTTAGGAGTGACGGGCGCCCGGCTAGCTGCCGAGCGCATCTTCGAGGAAGGAGTCGAGCTGCGCTTTGTGCTTGGACATCAGGCCGGTTGCCGGTGATGCCGATGCCGGGCGGCCCGTGTAGCGCACGCGCTGATACTTGGCGTCGATATGCGCCAGGACCCATTCGAGATAAGGGTCGATGAAGGACCAGGCGCCCATGTTCTTGGGCTCTTCCTGGCACCACACCATCTCCGCATTGCGGAAGCGCGACAGTTCATTGATCAGTGCCTTTGCGGGGAACGGATAGAGCTGCTCCAGACGCAGAAGGTACACATCGTCGATGCCGCGTGACTCGCGCTCCTCGTAAAGGTCGTAATAGACCTTGCCCGAGCACATCACGACGCGACGAATCTTGTTGTCCTTCTGGAGCTTGATCGGCTCGTTCTTGAGGACTTCCGCATCGTCCCACAACAGCCGATGGAAAGACGTCTCGCCCGCCAGTTCCGACAGCGTGGAAACGGCGCGCTTGTGACGCAGCAGCGATTTCGGCGTCATGATGATCAGCGGCTTGCGGAAATCGCGCTTCATCTGCCGCCGCAGGATGTGAAAGTAGTTGGCCGGTGTCGTGCAGTGAGCCACCTGCATGTTGTCTTCCGCGCACAGCTGCAGCCAGCGCTCGAGGCGCGCCGAGGAGTGCTCCGGCCCTTGGCCTTCATAGCCGTGCGGCAGCAGGCAGACGAGACCAGACATGCGCAGCCACTTGCGCTCGCCCGATGAGATGAACTGGTCGAAGACGACCTGGGCGCCATTGGCGAAGTCGCCGAACTGCGCTTCCCACAGCGTCAGCGCGTTCGGCTCCGACAGCGAATAGCCATACTCAAAGCCGAGGACGGCTTCCTCCGACAGCATGGAGTTGATCACCTCGTAGAGCTGCTGGCCCTTGGCGAGGTTGTTGAGAGGGATATAGCGGTCTTCGCTTTCCTGGTCGTAGAGCACCGAATGGCGCTGCGAGAACGTTCCGCGTTCCACGTCCTGGCCGGAAAGACGGACCGGGTGCCCTTCGAGCAGCAGGGAGCCGAATGCCATCGCTTCGGCGGTCGCCCAGTCGATGCCCTCGCCGCTCTCGATCATCTTGGCGCGGTTCTGCATGAAGCGCTGGATCGTCCGGTGCGCCTTGAACCCTTCCGGCACTTCCGAAAGCTTGCGCCCCATTTCCTTCAGAGACTTGGTCGTCAGCGCCGTCTTGCCGCGCCGCTGCTCGTCCTGATTGTCCGCCACCCGCATGCCCGACCATACACCGTCGAGCCAGTCGGCCTTGTTCGGCTTGTAGGATTGGCCGCTCTCGAATTCCTGTTCCAGATGCGCGCGCCAATCGGCCTTCATCTTCTCGAAGGTGCCGAGTTCGATGAGGCCCTCGTCGATCAGCTTCTTGGAGTAGACCTGCACCACCGTCTCGTGGCTGCGGATCTTCTTGTACATCTTCGGCTGGGTGAACGCCGGCTCGTCGCCCTCATTGTGGCCGAATCGGCGATAGCAGAACATGTCGATGACGACGGGCTTGTGGAACTTCATGCGAAATTCCATGGCGATCTTGGTCGCGTAGGTGACCGCTTCCGGGTCGTCCCCATTGACGTGGAAGATCGGCGCCTCGATCATTTTCGCCACATCGGACGGATAAGGCGACGAGCGCTGGAAACGCGGGTTCGTCGTGAAGCCGATCTGGTTGTTGATGATGAAATGCACCGTCCCCGCGACCCTGTGTCCGCGAAGACCCGACAGGCCGAAACATTCCGCAACAACGCCCTGACCTGCGAAGGCCGCGTCACCATGCAGAAGCAGAGGCAGGACCTGCGAGCGCGTCGAGAGCGGCACGATCTCCTCGCGCGGCTGGCCGGCGAGCTGGTCCTGCTTGGCGCGGGCCTTGCCCATCACGACCGGATTGACGATCTCCAGATGCGACGGGTTGGCAGTCAGCGACAGGTGGACCTTGTTGCCGTCGAATTCACGGTCCGAAGAGGCGCCGAGGTGATACTTCACATCGCCAGAACCTTCCACATCGTCGGGCGCGAACGAGCCGCCCTTGAACTCGTGGAAGATCGCCCGATGCGGCTTGTTCATCACCTGCGAGAGAACATTGAGCCGGCCACGGTGGGCCATGCCGAGCACGATCTCCTTGAGGCCCATCTGGCCACCGCGCTTGATGATCTGCTCCAGCGCCGGGATCAGCGACTCGCCGCCATCGAGGCCGAAGCGCTTGGTGCCCTTGTACTTGACGTCGATGAACTGCTCGAAGCCTTCCGACTCGATCAGCTTCTGCAGGATCGCCATCTTGCCTTTCGGCGTGAACTCGACACCCTTGTCCGGCCCTTCGATCCGCTCCTGAATCCACGACTTTTCTTCGGGATTTGAGATGTGCATGAACTCGACGCCGATGGTCGAGCAATAGGTCCGCTTGAGAATGTCGAGCATCTCGCGGATCGTCGCGTATTCCAGACCAAGGACGTTGTCGAGGAAGATGCGGCGGTCGAAATCGGTCTCCTCGAAGCCATAGGCTTCCGGCGACAGCTCGTTATAGTCCTCGCGCTCCTCCGCGATGCCGAGCGGGTCAAGCTTGGCATGCAGGTGTCCACGCATGCGATAGGCGCGGATCATCATGATGGCGCGCACGGAATCGCGCGTGGCGCGCAGCACTTCCTCGCTCGACATCTGTGCTTCGCCTGCCGCCGCGCCGTTGGCGGACTTGGCCGAGATCTTCTTTTCCAGGTGCTTCTCGACTGCGCCCCAATCACCGTCAAGCGCCGATACGAGTTCGCCATTGGCCGGGATCGGCCAGTTCTTGCGCTTCCAGGATGCTCCGCTTGCGGCCTTCCTGACATTGTCGGCGTCCTCGTCGAGGCCGCCGAAAAATGCCTGCCATTCCTCCGGCACCGAAGCCGGCGCGTCCTGATAGCGGGCGTAGAGCTCCTCGATATACTGGGCGTTTCCACCGTAGAGGAAGGAGGTCATTTGGAAGGTGTCGTTGGCGTCTTGCCTGGCCATTGTCCGCTGCGGAGGATTGCTCCGCCTCCTGAATTCATTTCGGTATCGCTACCGTTCCACTTTTGGCCGGTGAATGTGCCTACCGGAAGGCATGACGGCCGGCCCGAAGGCCGGCCGCTCGATCGTCTCAACCCTTGAGGACTTCCACGAGGGTCTTGCCGAGTTGGGCCGGCGATGGCGACACGCGAATTCCCGCTGCCTCCATCGCGGCGATCTTGTCGTCGGCCCCACCCTTGCCGCCGGAAATCACCGCGCCGGCGTGGCCCATTGTGCGTCCGGGAGGGGCGGTGCGTCCTGCGATGAAGCCGACCATGGGCTTCTTGCGGCCCTTCGCCGCCTCGTCCTTGAGGAATTGCGCCGCATCCTCTTCAGCCGAGCCACCGATTTCGCCGATCATGATGATCGACTGCGTCTCGTCGTCGGCGAGGAACATCTCCAGCATATCGATGAACTCGGTGCCCTTGACCGGGTCGCCGCCAATGCCGACCGCGGTCGATTGACCAAGGCCTTCATTCGTCGTCTGGAAAACCGCCTCGTAGGTCAGCGTCCCCGACCGCGACAGGATGCCCACCGAGCCCTTCTTGAAGATCGAACCCGGCATGATGCCGATCTTGCATTCGTCCGGCGTGAGCACACCGGGGCAGTTCGGGCCGATAAGGCGCGAACTGGACTTTTCCAGCCGCGACTTGACCCGGATCATGTCGGTGACCGGAATGCCTTCGGTGATGCAGACGATCAGCGGGATTTCGGCCTCGATGGCTTCGACGATCGCATCGGCAGCGCCAGCCGGCGGCACGTAGATGACCGAGGCGTTGGCACCGGTCTTCTCCTTGCCCTCGGCGACCGACGAGAAGATCGGCAGATCGCGACCGGCGCCATCGACCTGTCCGGTCCACGTCTCGCCACCCTTCTTCGGGTGGATTCCGCCGACCATCTTCGTGTCGTGATAGGCAAGCGCCTGTTCCGTATGAAAAGTCCCGGTCTTGCCGGTCAGGCCCTGAACGAGAACCTTGGTGTCCTTGTTGACGAGAATCGACATTCGGTTCAGGCCCCCTTCACAGCGTTTACGATCTTCTGCGCCGCATCGTCGAGATCGTCGGCCGAGATGACATTGAGACCGCTTTCGTCGATGATCTTCTTGCCGAGTTCGACATTCGTGCCTTCCAGGCGGACCACAAGCGGAACCTTCAGGCCCACCTCCTTGACTGCGGCAATCACACCTTCGGCGATGACATCGCAGCGCATGATGCCCCCGAAAATGTTCACGAGGATGCCCTGCACCGCAGGGTCCGCGGTGATGATCTTGAACGCCGCCGTAACCTTTTCCTTGGAAGCACCGCCTCCAACGTCGAGAAAGTTTGCCGGCTCAGCACCATAGAGCTTGATGATGTCCATCGTCGCCATGGCGAGCCCGGCACCATTGACCATGCAGCCGATGTTACCGTCGAGCGCGACATAGGCGAGATCGTGCTTGGACGCTTCGATTTCCTTGGCGTCTTCCTCGGTTTCGTCACGCAGTTCGCGGATGTCGTCGTGGCGGAAGAGCGCATTGCTGTCGAAAGACACCTTGGCGTCCAGAACGCGGAGCCGGCCGTCTTCCATCACGATCAGCGGGTTGACCTCAAGCAGGCTCATGTCCTTGTCCATGAAGGCCTTGTAGAGGATCGGGAAGAGCGCCATGCCGTCGGCGCGCGCCTCGTCCTTAAGTTCCAGCGCATCGCAAAGCGTCTTGCCGTCTTCTTCGGTTACGCCCGCTTCCGGATCGATCGGCAGGGTGAGGATCTTCTCCGGCGTTTCCTCTGCGACCGCCTCGATGTCCATTCCGCCTTCGGTGGAGACGACGAAAGCAGGCCGGCCGACCGTCCGATCGACCAGTATCGAAAGGTAAAGTTCACGCGCGATGTCGGCGCCGTCCTCGATGTAGAGGCGGTTCACGACCTTGCCCTCAGGGCCGGTCTGCTTGGTAACGAGCGTATTGCCGAGCATTTCTTTCGCGTGGGCAACAACCTCTTCCGGCGACCGCGCGAGGCGGACACCGCCCTTGGCGTCTTCGGGAAGTTCCTTGAACTTGCCCTTGCCGCGACCGCCGGCATGAATCTGGCTCTTGACCACATAAAGCGGTCCCGGAAGCTTTGCGGCCCATTCTTCCGCCTGCTCCGGCGAATAGACGGCCACACCTTCGGCAATCGGCGCACCGAAGCCGCCGAGTAGGCGCTTGGCCTGGTATTCGTGAATGTTCATCGCTTGGAAGTCCCCAGTTGAAAGGCAGGCGAATTATTTCAGGCTCGGCGCAATGTTGCGGCAGGCCTCGCAAAGCCCGGCGACGCTTTCGACAGACTTGTCGAAGGCCTTCTGCTCGGTCTTGTTGAGCTCGATCTCGATAATTCGTTCGATGCCTTCTGCGCCAATGACCGTCGGCACGCCGACATACATGTCGTTGACGCCGTACTGACCGGAAAGGTGCGCCGCGCAGGGCAGCACCCGCTTCTTGTCCTTCAGATAGGATTCAGCCATGACGATCGCAGCCGCCGCAGGCGCGTAATAGGCCGAACCACTCTTGAGCAGGCCGACGATCTCTGCGCCACCGTCGCGGGTGCGCTGGATGATCTCTTCGAGACGCTCCTTCGTGCACCAGCCCATCTTGACGAGATCGGGCAGCGGGATACCGCCAACGGTCGAATAGCGGGCCAGCGGCACCATGGTGTCGCCGTGGCCGCCGAGCACGAACGCGTTGACGTCCTCGACCGATACGTTGAATTCTTCGGCGAGGAAGTAGCGGAAACGCGCGGAATCCAACACGCCTGCCATGCCAACGACCTTCGTTTTGGGAAGGCCGGAGAATTTCTGCAGCGCCCAGACCATCGCGTCGAGCGGATTGGTGATGCAGATGACGAACGCGTCGGGAGCATACTTCTTGATGCCGGCGCCGACCTGCTCCATCACCTTGAGATTGATTTCCAGAAGATCGTCGCGGCTCATGCCCGGCTTGCGCGGCACACCGGCGGTGACGATGCAGACATTGGCACCTTCGATCGCGGAATAGTCGTTAGCGCCCTGGAATTTGGCGTCGAAGCCATCGACGGGAGACGATTCCGCGATGTCGAGGCCTTTGCCCTGCGGGATGCCTTCCGCGATGTCGAAGAGAACGACGTCGCCCAACTCTTTCAGCCCTGCCAGATGCGCGAGGGTGCCGCCAATCATGCCGGAACCGATGAGTGCGATTTTATTGCGCGCCATAGATGCGTTTCCTCTGTCGTCAAGCATATCGGGGCCCGATCGCCCCAAAAATTCTTGCCCGTCGGGATAGACGCATGCCTTGCATTTGGCAACTTAAACTTTGCCTGCCAGCAAATTCAAACGGTTAGATTATCCGTGAGTTACGTAAACGTCAAAGTTTCAAACAGAATTCGACGACGCTTCCGTCGATTTCTTCTCGCTTTCCTTGATGTAGTCGGCGCTCTGCATCTCCATCAGCCGTGAGGCCGTGCGTTCAAATTCGAAACCCTCCGTACCCGACTTTTCAGCGTAGAGCGCTTCAGGCGCCGCGGCGGCAAGCATGAAGGCGCGACGACGCGCATCGTAAAGCGTATCGACGAGCATGATGAACCGCTTGGCCTCATTGCGCCGGCTCCTGGAGAGCACAGGTATGTCCTCGATGAACACTGTATCGAATTGCGCCGCGATGCGCCCGTAATCGGAAGCTCCGAGCGGCTGGGCGCAGAGGTCATCGAAAGTGAAACGGGCCGATCCGTTCGCAGCTTTCGGCACCACGATCTCGCGCCCTCGATGGGCGATCGTCCGCCGCGCCACGGTTTCTCCGGCGATCTCCTCACGCCATGCCTTTTCGAACGTCGCCCGCGCCTTGGCATCGACCGGGTGGAGGTAGACAGGTTGCCGCTCCAGTTTCTCGAGGCGATAATCGGTACGCGCGTCCAGGCTGACGATCTTGGTATACGTCTTCAGAAGATCGATGAACGGCGTGAACAGCTGCCGGTTGAGTCCATCCTTGTAAAGATCATCCGGGGCCACGTTGGAGGTGGCGATCAAGACTGCGCCGCGCTCGAAGAGCTGCGTGAAGAGGCGCGACAGAATCATCGCATCGGTGATGTCGGTCACTGAGAATTCGTCGAAACACAGCACCCAAGCCTCGTCGTAAAGTGCAGCGGCGACAGGCGGGATCGGATCATCCTGCTTCGTTTCCCCCCGCTTCAGAGCTGCCCGATGCGCATGGATACGTTCATGCACATCGGCCATGAAGTCGTGGAAATGAACGCGCCGCTTCCGCTTTGCCGGCACGGCATGGAAGAAGAGATCCATCAGCATCGTCTTGCCACGGCCGACGGCGCCATGGACATAGAGCCCCTTGACCCGCGACTTCCCGTCCCCGCGCCGCTTCTTGGCGAAGAGCCAGCCGAGCGCACTGGATTTGGACGCCATCCGTCGATCGCGGATGTCGTGGATCACGCGGTCAAGTTCGCTCGCCAGCGCTTCCTGGGCCGGGTCGCGCTCGATGCGCTCGGAGCGGACCATGGCCTCGTAACGCTGAGCGACGCTGGCGAATTCCTTGGTGTCCATGTCTGGCCCTGGTCAGCCCGCAAACGGGGCATGGAAAAGCACCACGCCCAGCTGTTTTCTGGTGTTGACGAAAGCGGAGCCTGCCCGCGCGCAGCCCTTGGCTGTCAGGATCAACGGCTGAGCGTGATCGAGCCGCCGGCAGCGAGCGAGCCCTGATAGCGCTCGGGTGCAGCCTGGTAGAGCTGTGCCACCTGATTTCCGTCACGGTCGTTGAGAACGACCTGATTTCCCGAAACGTTCCAGGACGCGATGTTGGCGGCCGGGCCCGGGCAGCGCAGCGATGCGGCGCGATAGCCTCCGGTCCATTGCGTGAGCGACAGCGCCAACTGGCAGTTACCCCCCGCAACCGCCGTCTGCCACGTGCCGAGCAGCGCTTCGCGCGTGATGTCCGGCGCGCTGGCGGCTGCCATCTCGAAAGCCTGCTGATCGCCTGCATTGTCCTGCGCGGCCGGGGCATCGGGGAAATCACTGCCGCTGGCAGGCGGCAATTGACTGCCCTGCACGCCACCGACGGGCGCCGGCGTCAAGGGCTCGGGCGTGGTCGGCACCGCAGTCGGGCTCATGGGTCCAACCGAAGTCCGCTGGCAGCCTGTCACGGCAAGCGCAACGAGCGCGATCGTGACTGCGTGAGAAATGCGCATCAATAAACTCCTTGAAACCCTTTGCTTTTGCCGCAGGGACAAGTTCCAAAAGGCCATAAAATGGCGAGAAGTCGGAAATAGCAAGCGTGGACGTGATTTGCACGCCCTGCGGTGCAGATTTTCAACACCACGGCAGGTATCGTCGCCGAATGCACGGACTGGGACCGCTAAGCTACTTGGCGGCCACACCCATCATGGCCGCATCGCCCCAAAGACGCTCGATCTGCGCATCGCGGCCGCATGCCTGCCGGTAGAAGCGGTAGCGCACCGGATTCTTCTTGTAATAGTCCTGATGATACGTCTCGGCCGGCCAGAACGTCTCGCCGCTCACGATTTCGGTGACGATATCATCGCCGAGAGCCTTCTCGGCGGCCGCGCGGGACTGCTCGGCCGTCGCCGCCTGCTGCGCATCAACCGCATAGACAGCGGTGGTATAGCTGTGGCCGCGATCGCAGAACTGCCCGCCACCATCGGTGGGATCGACGGTACGCCAGAACGTCTCAAGCAGCGTCGCATAATCCGTCTGCGCCGGATCGAAGGTGATCTTCACCGCTTCGCGATGTCCTGCGGCGGTATGATCCTGATAGGTCGGGTTGTCGTTGTTGCCGCCGATATAACCCGACACGGTATCGGTGACGCCCTTCACCTTGTCGAAATCGGCCTCGACACACCAGAAGCACCCGCCAGCGAAGATCGCCGTGCTCTTTGCATCCTGGGCACCTGCTGGCTGGACGACAGTCAGGCTCGACAAAAGAAGAATGGCAAGGCCGGCGCTGCGCATTATCTGAAACCTCCATGATCCGTTTGGAACGTATCGCGACCGCTGCGAGTTTCAATTCAATGCTTTGCACGTCACCGTGATACCGCATCGAACCGTGCCCGGTGGGCCGGTTACGCTTCTGCGGCGTTCAGACGATCGAGAAACAACCAACGAAAGGATTCGACATGAAAAGACACGCTACAGCGAAATGGCAGGGAGCGCTTGGAGATGGCAAGGGCTCGATCGACAGTCAGAGCGGCGCGCTGTCCGCCACGCCGTATTCTTTCAAGGCGCGCTTTGAGGATGAGAGCGGAAAGGCCGGCACCAATCCGGAGGAGCTGATGGCAGCGGCGCACGCGGGCTGCTTCGCCATGCAGCTTTCGCACTTCCTCGCCGAGAACGGGACGCCTGCAGAAGAACTCGATGCAAAGGCTGTCGTCAACGTGCAGGAGGCCTCCGCTGGCGGTTTCGAAATCACCGAAAGCGCACTCACACTGACTGGCAAGGTGCCTGGAATCTCGGAAGAAGATTTCAAGAAACTCGCCAATCAGGCCAAGGAGAACTGTCCGGTGTCGAAAGCCTACGGCTCCATCAAGGTGACCTTGGACGCCAAGCTCTCCTAGATCGGGGATTCTATGGGGCGGCTCGGGTCAACCCGGCCGCCCCGTTCCATCCGCCATCGAAAGACGTTCACGGGTGATGACCCGCGCGATCGCCTCCGTGGACGTCCGTTCCTCTTCAGCCCGCCGGAAGATCGTCGCGAGCGTTTCCGGGATAGCCCTTACGGACGAGAAGACCCGGTCCCGATCGTACCCGCCGGAAGCCAACTCACCGGCGACATTGAGCAGCCCGCCGGCATTGATCACATAGTCGGGCGCATAGAGGATGCCAGCCTCGGCGAGGCGTTCGGCATCGGCGACGGTTGCAAGCTGATTGTTGGCGGCGCCGGCTACGATCTGCGCCCGCACCATTGGAATGGACTGTGCATTGAGCCCGCCGCCGAGCGCGCAAGGTGCAAGCACATCGGCCTCCATCGCCAAGATGTCATCCGGTTCGGCAAGCCTGGCACCCCACGCCTTGACTGCGCGGTCCACTCGCTCGGGATCGATGTCAGAAACGATGAGCCGCGCCCCCTCGTCAACCAACAGGCGTGCGACCTCTACGCCGACCGCGCCCAACCCTTGAACGGCGACCGTCAGGCCGTCGACGCTCTCCTTGCCGAGCCGATGGCGCACCGAAGACTTGATACCGAGGAACACGCCAAACGCGGTAACGGGGGACGGATTCTTGCTGCCGCCCCGCGTGGTGCCCAGAACATTGGGGGTGCGGGCCTTGAGGTAGTCGGCATCGGCCAGCGTCAGTCCGACATCCTCGGCGGTGAAATACCGCTCAGCCACCAGGCCAAGCATTTCGGCATAGGCATCGAACAGTTCTGTCGTCTTTTGCCGCTTGGGGTTGGCGATGATGACGGCCTTCCCGCCACCATGCGGAAGGCCGGCCACAGCTGCCTTATGCGTCATGCCTTCCGAAAGCCGCAAGACGTCGGCAAGCGCGTCATCGAAGTGCGGATGCGCCCAGATGCGCGTCCCGCCGATCGCCGGCCCAAGACGGGTCGAGTGGATCGCGATAATCGCCGTCAGACCGCGCTCGTCGTCCCGCCCCAGAAGCACGGTCTCGTGCCCGGCATAGGCGTGGTGGCGGGCCGCTGACGCGGTGATGTCCTCGACGATCAAGGTCGAGTCCGCGGCAACCCGGTTTCGTGCAACGCTGGAGATGGCACCTGCCATGACAATCCTCCCGAAAGTTCTCCTCGGGAGCAAGAATAGCCTCAACGCGCAGGAATGAGTTGTCCAATAGGCCGCTTGAAGAGACGGAAAGCTGCCGTCGACCGCCAATTGGCGGGCGAAAGTTTCGTGCACCCGTTCACGAGCGCGTAGATGAGAATTGAACCGCCTTCAGACCCGGCGCTCCACCATCATCTTCTTGATTTCGGCGATGGCCTTGGCGGGGTTAAGACCTTTCGGGCACGTCTGCGCGCAGTTCATGATGGTGTGGCAGCGATAGAGCCGGAAAGGATCTTCCAGATTGTCGAGACGTTCGCCGGTCGCCTCGTCACGCGAATCGATCAGCCAGCGATAGGCCTGAAGCAATACGGCCGGTCCCAGATAGCGCTCACCATTCCACCAGTAGCTGGGGCAAGAGGTCGAGCAGCAGGCACAGAGGATGCATTCGTAAAGGCCGTCGAGCTTGGCGCGATCCTCACGACTTTGCTTCCATTCCTTGGCCGGTGTCGGCGATACCGTCTGCAGCCAGGGCTCGATCGAGCGGTGCTGCGCGTAGAAATTGGTCAGATCCGGTATCAGATCCTTGACGACGGGCAGGTGAGGCAGCGGGTAGATCTTGACGGCGCCATCGATCTCGTCGGCGCCTTTGGTGCAGGCCAGCGTATTGGTCCCGTCGATGTTCATCGCGCATGAGCCGCAAATGCCCTCGCGGCAGGACCGCCGCAGCGTCAGCGTCGGGTCGATCTTGTTCTTGATCCACAAGAGTGCGTCCAGAACCATCGGCCCGCAATCGTCGACATCGACGTAATAGGTATCGATGCGCGGATTATCGTCGTCATCCGGCGACCAGCGATAAATCCGGTACTCGCGGATATTCTCCGCGCCCTCCGGCTTCGACCACGTCTTGCCTTCGGTCACCTGCGAGTTTTTGGGGAGTGCCAGTTCAACCATGTCGGTCTTTCTTCCAGATCAATAGACCCGCGCTTTCGGCGCGATCTTCTCCAGCGCGATGCCTTCGGCCAGAAGTTCGGTGTGGACCGGGCGATAGTCGAGCTTCACCGCCCCCTTCGCATCCACCCATGCCAGCGTGTGCTTGCGCCAGTTCTCGTCGTCACGGCCGGCGAATTCGCCGTCCTTGTAGTCCTCGCGGGCATGGGCGCCACGACTTTCCTTGCGCGCCTCTGCACCCACCACGGTCGTGATGGCGCTGGCCATGAGGTTTTCCAGCTCCAGCGTCTCGACAAGATCGGAGTTCCAGATCATCGACCGATCGGTGACCTTGAGGTTGGGCAGCTCGCCGTAAAGATCCGCCATGCGCTGGCAGCCCGATTCCAGAGATTCCTGGGTGCGGAAGACGGCAGCATCCTCCTGCATGATCTTCTGCATGCGATCGCGCACCTCGGCCGTCGGTGCGCTGCCATTGGCGTGCCGCAGGCGATCGAAGCGATCCATGATCCTGTCGCAAGCCGCTTCGTCCAGCGACGGGATCTCCGAGGCACGGTCGATGACTTCGCCTGCACGGATCGCCGCCGCGCGACCAAAGACCACGAGGTCGATCAGCGAATTCGAGCCGAGACGGTTCGCCCCATGCACCGAAGCGCATCCAGCTTCGCCGACAGCCATCAGCCCGGGTGCGATCCGCTCTGGGTTGGCGCCGTCGGCATTCAATACCTCTCCCCAGTAATTGGTGGGAATGCCGCCCATGTTGTAGTGGACCGTCGGCAGAACCGGGATCGGCTCCTTCGTCACGTCCACGCCGGCGAAAATCTTGGCACTCTCTGAAATGCCGGGCAAACGTTCGTGCAGCACAGCCGGATCCAGATGATCGAGGTGCAGATAGATGTGATCCTTGCTCTTGCCGACGCCGCGGCCCTCTCGGATTTCCATCGTCATGCAACGCGAGACGACGTCACGGGAGGCAAGGTCCTTGGCGGAGGGAGCATAGCGCTCCATGAAGCGCTCGCCCTCGGAATTGACCAGATACCCGCCCTCGCCGCGCGCGCCTTCGGTAATCAGGCAACCAGCACCATAGATGCCCGTCGGGTGAAACTGGACGAACTCCATGTCCTGCAGCGGCAACCCGGCCCGCGCGATCATGCCGTTTCCGTCGCCGGTACAGGTATGCGCGCTCGTCGCCGAGAAATACGCGCGGCCATAGCCGCCCGTGGCCAGCACGACCATCTTGGCGGAGAAGCGGTGAATCGTGCCGTCGTCGAGGTTCCACGCAACGACGCCGGTGCACACGCCATCGGCCGACATGATCAGGTCGATGGCGAAATACTCGATGAAGAATTCCGCATTGTTCTTCAGCGATTGACCGTAGAGGGTATGGAGTATCGCATGCCCCGTCCTGTCGGCCGCCGCGCATGTACGCTGGACCGGCGGGCCTTCGCCGTAATTCTGCATATGCCCGCCGAACGGGCGCTGATAAATCCGGCCATCCTCGGTGCGCGAGAACGGAACGCCATAGTGCTCCAGTTCGTAAACCGCCTTCGGCGCTTCCATGGCGAGGTACTGCATGGCGTCGACATCGCCGAGCCAGTCCGATCCCTTGACGGTATCGTACATGTGCCACTGCCAGGAATCGGGCGTCATGTTCTTGAGACTGGCGGCGATACCACCTTGCGCCGCCACGGTGTGAGAGCGGGTCGGGAACACCTTGGTGATGCACGCCGTCTTCAGTCCCTGCTCGGCCATGCCGAGCGTCGCACGCAAGCCCGCACCGCCCGCACCAACCACGACGACGTCGAAAGCGTGGTCGACATACTCGTAGGCGCGGCCATTGACGGCGGACGCGCCGTTATTGCTATCAGCCATTGCTGGTTCAGCCTCCAAAGCCGAGTTTCAAAACCGCGAAGATCGACAGGGCGCCGACCACGACGGTGAAAAAGGTATTCGCCATCAGGCACGCGATCTTGGCGGCCTCGCCATGGATGTAGTCCTCGATGATGACCTGCATGCCGAGCCGCATGTGGACGAGCCCGGAAAGAACCACCATGCCCATCAACACTGCCACGATGGGATTCGAGAGCGATGCGGTCACCTCGGCATAGGATGCACCGTTGTGCATGACGAGGAAGACGACGAAGAATGCGATCAGCGGGACATTGGAGACAGCCGTCAGGCGTTGACGCCAGAAGTGGCCGGTGCCGTCTCTCGCCGAGCCGAGCCCGCGAACGCGGGCGAGCGGGGTGCGCAAGCTCATTACCAACCTCCTAGCGCGCCATGAAGCCGACGACCCACACGAGGATCGTCAGGACAACCGATGCGATCACCGTCGCATAGGCAAACTTGTCGGCGGTCTCCTTGGCAAGACCGTTACCGGTATCCCAGATGAGATGGCGAATGCCGCCGACCATGTGATGCATGAGCGCCCAAGTGTAGCCGAGCAGCACGAGACGCCCGAGAAACGAGCCAAAGATGGCATTGACCCAGTCGTAATAGGCCTCGCCAGACGCAGCTGCAACAAGCCACCAGGCGACGAGAATCGTCCCGAAATAGAGAGCAGCACCGGTCATGCGGTGCACGATCGACATGACCATTGTCGGGTACGGCTTGTAGATGAAAAGATGCGGCGAAAGCGGCCGTGCTTTCCGTGTGTTTTTCGTGGCGCTTGCCATCTTTACCTCATGGCTGTTCGCGCCGAATGGGCCGGACGCGAAGCGGGTCTCGAAAGATTTGGAAGCGTTTTAATGTGTTATATGCACCGCGTCAAAGCGCCTGTGCCCCACTTTCGCCACGACAAAATCGTGCACCTCCTTGATCCTCCCAACTAATCGATTTGAAGCCGCATAGAGGCCGCGAGCGATCGAAAGATTTTGTGGCGACCGCCGCAGAGGCCGGACGCATCTTAACGATATTGCAATGTTTTCGGGCCTGCGACGTGACGGCAAGGCCTTCGTGCCCCATCTTTAAAGAACGGCCAAGATGGCAGGTATGAGATCGACGAGGAGGCGCAGCCATGAAGTCTCTCACACACGGTTCCTGGATTGCAGGCGCATTGCTCGTGGTTCTGACGGCGAGTTTCTGGAGTCCAGCCGCGTTGGCGGACGATGCCGTTCCCAATGGCGCGAGTGGACGCGTCCACTACGATCATTATCGGGACCGCGGCGGCGATCGCGACTGGCATCGCCGCGACAAGCACCGCGGCGGCTGGAGAAACGGCTGGCATGACCGTCGCGATCGGGACCGGACCAGCCGAAATCGCGTAATCATCGAAGATCGCGCGCCTGCATCCGGCGGCACCTATTCAGGTGGTATCACCAATTATCGCGACCGTGGTAACGGCGAGTACCTCTTCATCGAACGCGATCGCGACTACGGGGCCCCGCGAAGTGGCGCCACGGTGCCGCTCGGCGCCGGCCCGAAGGTGATCAATCCTGGCGGCGCCTCGGCCTGTGCCAGCGAAGGCGGAGTTTGCGTGATTCGGCCCGGAAGCTGATGCCGTCGACACGACGATTATCGCGCAGCGGTTGCATCAAGACAGGAACGGCCTTGAATTTGTCCGGTTTCGACTGACACAGTAGGCCCGGACGAACAGGGGCTGGATGATGGCAAACAGTGCGGTCAGCAGACTGAACGCGGGCATCGGCGCGCTCGAAACGATGACGCGGTTCGCTTTGGCGACATTGGCCCTGGCGTCGGGCGTCTATACTTATCTTGGCGTGCGCGGACTTCTGGACGGCGAAGCGACGATCGTGTTCTTTGCCGCCGTGATCTACTCCGCCGCCGTATCTGTCGGCATCTATGCGTTCTGGACCTATATGATGCGGCTGTTCCCGCATGTCGCGGCCGCTGGCGCTCGAGGCGCGCTGGTCGGCGTCATGGTCCTTGGAAGCCTGATGATCGTCGCCATGTCGTCTTGGCTCAACGCGGCGGCGCTCGCCGGATCGGCGGCGCTCGAACAGCATCTCGCAGAGACGCTCCAGGACTACACGTCGGACCTTGACCGCGCGCATGAGAACGCACTGGCCGCACAGAGCCTCCTCCCCGATATCCGCCTGGCATCCGAACGGTTTTCTCGCCTTGCTGCGGAGGAGCGTGAAAGCGGCGCACTGACCGGCACGTCGGGATCGGGAAGCGTCGTACAGTTGCTCTCCCAGATGTCCGCCCAACTTGGCGAACTCGAAACGAGCGTCACGCAATCGCGTGAACGCGTGCAGTCGCTCTTCGAAGAGGGCCAGGCGCACCTCGCCACCATGCGCGGTCTTGTCTCCGGTACGGGATCGGTGGACCCGCGGGCCGACGAATTCGCCGAACACGTGGTTTCGCTGACCGGCGTCATTGCCGCAATGGAACAGACGTCCGTGGCTCCGGCGGTCAAACGGGCGGCAGACGACCTTTCGCTTGGTTTCATTGCGCCAATCGCCGATGGCGGGGAAGCCGGCCTTGTGCTTCGCCAGGACCGCGTCATGGGTACGATCCGGCAATCCGTTGCCGCGCAGTCGACCGCGCTCTCCCAGGCGGCCGACGACATTCTCGCCAACGAGCCGGTGGCAGAGCGCCGCTTCGTTCCGCTTTCCAGTGCCGAGGCCGTGCTGCGCTACGCGCGCGACTTCGTACCGAGTTGGGCTGGTGCCATCTCGATCGACTTGCTGCCGGCGGTACTGATCATGGTTCTCGCCGTCGTTCATTCCGTGCTGCGTGACGCAGAAACGCGGGTGCCTTTTGCCGAACGCATCAGCGCAGCCGAACTGATGATGGCGATGGACGTCCAACGCGCGATCGACGCGCGCCGGCCGACGCATGACGTCGCGGTGGAGACCGCCCACGAAGAGGAAGACGCCGGGTCGCATGTCGACGCAGCCGTAGAACAGGAACCCCCGGCCGCCGACCGGGCATCCGCCCCGGAAGATCCCACGAAGATCACGGCGCTCGCATCGCCGCATCACCGCCAGCGCAAGGACGGGTGATGGCAGCCGGGCAGGAGAGTCCCGCGATGCAGCAGCAACGGGCGTCGCCGTGGCCGGTAAGACGCGGCTCCCCACCCGCAAACAGCAATGACGCCGGGCGCGAACGGCCAGCCTCCGTGCCGAGGCTCGGCTTTCTGAGGACGCTCGCACAGCTCGACGATGGAACGCTTTTCAAATGGTTGTTCCGGCTCATCCTTGTTGGTGGCGCCATCGTGCTGGCCCTCGACCTTCAGGCGATCCGCGAAGCTGCCACGGCATCCGACGGCAGCACGCCCAGCACAATTGAGGTCCTTCCACCTTCGTTGAGTGACGGCAAACCGGATCAGCCACCCTTTGAGATCACGAGCGA
The DNA here is from genome assembly GCF_002750855.1 of Neopararhizobium haloflavum. Lineage (GTDB taxonomy): Bacteria > Pseudomonadota > Alphaproteobacteria > Rhizobiales > Rhizobiaceae > Georhizobium > Georhizobium haloflavum. Next base: position 50,295 of record NZ_NWUC01000006.1, read on the forward strand.
TCCTGCAACGCTGCGCGGGGCGCTGCAGTTCGAACTCCTGCCCGAAGGCACAATGCTGCTGCAAGGCGCCATCGATCCGGGCGCAGCGGATCGCTTCGAACAGGAGATCGCCGAACGCGGAGAGTATGTCGCAACGATCGCGCTCGATTCGCCCGGCGGCGCCGTTGACGACGCACTCGCGATCGGAAGGCTGATCCGTGAACGCGGCTTCGGTACCCGAGTGGAAAGCGGCGCACTGTGCGCTTCGTCCTGTCCGATCGTGCTGGCCGGCGGCATTGAGCGAACGGTCAACGAGGAAGCGGTAATCGGCGTACACCAGGTCTACGGCGCCGCAAGTGACTTTCCGTCTGCCGCTCATGCCATGTCGCAAGCGCAGCATACCACTGCAAAGGTCTCGCGTTATCTCGAGGCGATGGGCATCGCGCCTGGCCTCTGGCTGCGCGCATTGGAAACGCCGCCGGATCGGCTGCACTATCTCACGGCGCAGGAATTGGAAGATTTCCAGGTGACGACGCCGCTTGCGGAATAGTCGGCTACCGTCGATCCCCGCGAATGAGCGAAAAGGGACGGACCATCTCTTCGCTTGCTGACGGCACGGCAGCGCCGTTGAGGCAGACGCGATTGCGCCCGCTTCGCTTGGCCTCGTAAAGAGCGGCATCGGCCTGGGCATAGGCGCTGTCGAAGGTATCGCCCGCCTTGATGACGTAGAGGCCGAAACTCGCTGTGAAGCCGCCTTTCACATGAGACAACCCGAAATCCAGGCTGCTGAAGCCGATGCGCAGATGCTCGGCGAAAAGCCTCGCTCCGGGTGCATCGCAGTGGCGCAGCAACACGCAGAACTCCTCGCCGCCCATTCGCCCGGAAATGTCGTCCGCCCGCTTGGAGCGATCGATGAGTCGGCCAAATGCGGCGATCACCGCATCACCCACCTGGTGACCGTAGGTGTCGTTGATCGATTTGAAGTGATCGAGATCGCAAAGAAGCAACGTCATTGGCAGACCATTGCGCCGACTCGTCGCCAGAATCGTCTCGATCTGATGCTGGCACGCATCCCGGTTGAGCATGCCGGACAGATGATCGATCTGCGAGCGGGTCTGGATGCCGGACAGCACGTCGGCCAGCATTCGGATGCCCAGCAGGAACGCCAGGATGATCGATGCGATCGCCATCAGCGTCTGGCTGGCCATGGCATAGTCCGTGCTCAGATACTGTTGCGGCGTCGACCCGTTGCCGCCGAAGAGCAGGACCATGGGCGGACGGGCAAGGTATTGCATCATGTTGAACAAGACGCCGCCGAACACCGCGCGATCGAGGATATCGGGCTTCATCCCCTTCCACACATAGTAGAGGCCGATGAGCTGCAGCCCCGCATAAGGGGCCTGGTATCCGATATTGCGCGCCATGGATTGGCGCGGCAATTCGGCGATGGAAGCGTAGCAGATGAGAGACAACGCAAACCCGATGCCGATCGGCACCCACGGAATACGGCCGACATAGCGCAGCGCCAGGCCGATGGAGAGGCACGAAACGGAGACCGCGAAGGCCGAGAAGATCAGGAAGCGCGCCGATCCGGTAAACGTAATCGGTGGCATCGCATATTCGATCGCGCCCGATATGACCGCAAAGATGCAGGCGGCGAACCACCAGAAGGCGGCGCGCTGCGTCCGGTCGAACAGACCGAACGCAAGAAAGGAGACCATGATCGCGATACCGAGCGCGATGTTGATCGCCAGAATGAAAGAAGCACCCAAAAAACCGACCCCCGGCTTCAATGGGTCGAAACTATCTCCAAGCCGCTAACCGTCAGTAAACGCTTCGGGAGAAAGGCCGGCTTTTCGGCCTTGTCCCGTGCGGTTTCCGATCACTTCCACGTGCGAATGTCGACAAAATGCCCCTCGATCGCCGCCGCAGCGGCCATCGTCGGCGAAACGAGATGGGTGCGGCCCTTGAAGCCCTGGCGGCCTTCGAAATTGCGGTTCGAGGTCGACGCACACCGCTCGCCCGGCTTCAGCCTGTCGTCGTTCATGGCAAGACACATCGAACAACCCGGCTCGCGCCATTCGAATCCGGCTTCGATGAAGATCTTGTCGAGACCTTCTTCTTCCGCCTGTCGCTTGACCAGGCCAGAGCCTGGCACGATCATCGCATCGACATTCTCATGAACCTTGCGGCCCTCGACGACCTTTGCCGCCGCACGGAGGTCCTCGATCCGGCCGTTGGTGCACGAGCCGATGAAGACGCGGTCGAGCGTGATGTCGGTGATCTTGGTGCCCGGCTTCAAGTCCATGTACTCAAGCGCGCGCCGCTTCGATGCACGCTTGTTTGCGTCCGGTATGTCATCCGGGTTGGGCACTTCACCGGTAACCGAGATGACGTCCTCCGGAGAAGAGCCCCACGAGACGATCGGCGGCAGGTTTGCTGCATCGAGCACGACAACCTTGTCGAAATGCGCGCCCTCGTCCGATTTCAACGTCTTCCAGTACTCGAGCGCCATGTCCCAAGCCATGCCCTTGGGAGCCCTCGGACGGTCCTTGATGTAGGCGAAGGTCTTTTCATCAGGGGCGATCAGCCCGGCGCGCGCGCCGCCCTCGATCGTCATGTTGCAGACGGTCATCCGCCCTTCCATGGAAAGTTCACGGATGGCCTCGCCGGCGAACTCGATCACATGGCCGGTGCCGCCGGCGGTTCCGATCTCGCCGATGATGGCGAGAATGATGTCCTTGGCGGTCACGCCTTCCGGCAGCTTGCCGTCGACGCGGACCAGCATGTTCTTGGCTTTCGCCTGGATCAGGGTCTGCGTGGCGAGCACGTGCTCAACCTCGGACGTGCCGATGCCGTGCGCGAGAGCACCGAAGGCGCCATGCGTGGATGTGTGGCTGTCGCCGCAAACGATGGTCGTGCCAGGCAGGGTAAACCCCTGCTCAGGCCCGACGATGTGGACGATGCCCTGACGAACGTCGGATTCGTTGTAGTATTCGACGCCGAAATCGGCAGCATTCTTGGCCAGCGCCTCGACCTGAATGCGGCTTTCCTCGTTCTTGATGCCCTCCGCGCGGTCGGCCGTTGTCGGAACATTGTGATCGACGACGGCGAGCGTCTTTTCGGGATGACGCACCTGGCGGTTGGTCATGCGCAGCCCCTCGAAAGCCTGCGGGCTCGTCACCTCATGCACCAGATGTCGATCGATATAGAGGAGGCAGGTGCCGTCATCTTGCTCGTCGACCAGGTGGTCGTTCCAGATTTTGTCGTAAAGGGTCGTGGGATTGGTCATCATCGTGATCCATGCGAAGCGGATAAATGGGATGCGGGGTCCGGCGGCACTCGCCAAAGAGCGGGGTCAGCCGATATCGCTGCCGTCGGCGCCTGTCAGACGGGCATGAAACCGGCCCGGAAGGCGCTTGTGGTCATGCAGCGGCGCATAGCTCAGCGTCGTGGGAAAACGCATCGTCCCACGCGGAAGCTGCAGTGCCACGCGCTCACCCGAAATCATGGCTTGCTCATATCAATCTTTGCCGGGTTGGGCAATGTTGGCCATCGGCCCAGGCCGGACATCGGCTGAAACGAAAAGAGCGCCGGGCGAAGCCGGCGCTCTGATACCATTGTAGAATGCGGATCGTGGCGGCCATGCTGCCTGCAACCTATTCCGCAGCCTGCTCGTTCGCCTTGGCTTCTTCAGCTTCCTGGGCAGCCTTTTCCTTGGCCAGCGCCTCTGCCGCTGCGACCTTCTCGGCTTCCAGGCGCGCCTTCTCGTCGGCCGCGGCCTGACGCTCGGCTTCGTTCAGCTTGCGGGCGCGCGTTCCGGTGTTCTCCACGATACGCGCCGACTTGCCGCGACGTTCGCGCAGGTAATACAGCTTGGCACGACGGACCTTGCCGCGACGCACGATCTCGACGCCTTCGACCAGCGGAGAGTAAAGCGGGAATACGCGCTCGACGCCTTCGCCATAGGAAATCTTGCGGACCGTGAAGTTTTCGTGGATGCCGCCGCCGGAACGGGCGATCACCACGCCTTCATAGGCCTGGACACGCGTGCGGTTGCCTTCCGTGACGCGCACGAGAACACGAACGGTGTCACCGGGGGAAAATTCTGGAATCTGGCGCTTGGCTTCAATTTTGGCGGCCTGTTCAGCCTCAAGTTCACGGATGATATCCATGGCTCGTCAACCTTTCGTTCTTTTTCAAACAGCCAGAGCGCTCATATGTCCTTGGTCGTTGACGCTGGACATGGACCCGGAGGCGGGAGCGTGTGCACCATTCATTGCTTGGTGGTCTTGCGGGCGGGTTAGGATGCCCTTGCGCGCCGCTCGATACATGAAACCGATGTCGATGTCATCAGGCATCGTCGTTTTTTTTCGCACCGATGATGAGGTCCGGGCGCCGCTCGCGCGTCAGTTTCAACGCTTCGCTTCGCCGCCATGCCTCTATGCGCCCATGGTGCCCCGATGTCAGCACGTCGGGTATCGCAATGCCTTCGAATTCCTGCGGCCGCGTATAGTGCGGATACTCCAGCAGTCCGTTCTCGAAGCTTTCGGATTCCGCGGACCGAGCGTTGCCCATGACGCCGGGAAGAAGACGGACCACCGCGTCGAGAAGCACAAGAGCCGCCGGCTCGCCGCCAGACAGGATGTAGTCTCCGATGGAGATTTCCTCGAGGCCGCGGCCATCGATGACGCGCTGGTCGACGCCCTCGAACCGGCCGCAGACGATGAGCGCGCCAGGACCTTCGGCAAGGGCATGCGCCCGGCTTTGCGTCAAAGGTCGTCCGCGCGGGCTCATGAGGAGGCGCGGCAGGTCGGATCCACTTGGGATACCGTCGATGGCACGCGCAAGAACATCGGCTTTCAGCACCATGCCGGCGCCGCCGCCCGCTGGCGTGTCATCGACCGTGTGATGCCGGTCTTCGGCGAAGTCCCGGATTTGCACCGGATCGAGCGTCCAGTCGCCACGCTCCAGTGCACGCCCGGCAAGCGACATGCCGAGATGGCCGGGAAACATCTCCGGATAGAGCGTGAGAACCGTGGCGCGGAACGGCATCAGGAAGGCTCCGCCCGAGGTGGCCGCCGGCGTCGGCTTCCTGGGCCTTTGGACGTCGCTCCATGCTCCGAATGAGGCGCATCGGCGTCGACAAGACCTGCCGCGAGTGGTTCCACACGCAATCGGCCGTTCGCCATGTCAATCTCCGGCACCGCAGCCTCGGAGAAGGGGATCATCACGGTGCGCCCCGCATCGGGCTGCAGTTCAAGGACCACACCCGCGCCAAAATCGTGGACGGCAACGACCTTGCCATGGCTCGAGCCATCGTGATCGAATGCAGTCAATCCGATCAGATCGTCCTGATAGAACTCGTCCTCATCGAGCGCGTCCTCAGGCAGCCGGCTGCGATCGATGAAGAGATCGACCCCGTTCAACGCTTCGGCGGCATCGCGGTCCGAAACCCCCTCGATCTTCAGGATGAAAACGGACTTGGCCGGTTTCGCGTGAAGAACCCGAAACGATCGTCCGTCACCGTCTACAAGCGGGCCATAATCGCTGACCGACAGTGGGTCGGCCGTGAAGACCTGGGCGCGCACCTCGCCGCGAATGCCGTGCGCGCCGCCGATACGGGCAACGAGAATCTGGGATTTGCCGGATTGGGTCATCGGAATGTCCTTGCAAGCACTGTCCGATCAGACAGAAACGGGCGGCCACCTGCGGCGCCGCCCGTCGCTCATCCTGACATGGACGTCAGAAGGATTATTCGGCAGACGCTTCTTCGGCGGGTGCCTCGTTCTTGGCGGCTTCGGCCTCTGCTGCAGCTGCCTTGGCTTCTTCTTCCTTCTGCTTCTGCTCGGCGAGACGCTCCTGCGCCTTCTTGCCCGGCTGGCCCTTCGTCGGGTTGCTGCGAGCATCACGCTTGGAGATGCCGGCCTCATCCAGGAAGCGCAGCACGCGGTCGGTCGGCAGCGCGCCGTTGTCGAGCCAATGCTTGATGCGTTCCTCGTTCAGCTCGACGCGCTGACCGTCGTCCTTCGGCAGCATCGGGTTCCAGCGGCCAAGCTTCTCGATGAAGCGGCCGTCGCGCGGTGCGCGGACGTCGGCGACAACGACGTGATAGTAGGGACGCTTCTTTGCGCCGCCACGGGCGAGACGAATTTTCAGTGCCATTTCAATTCACTCCTTGATGTTTCCGCCAGTGGGCGGGCTTTGCGTTTGCGCCGGTCTGCCGGCATTCGTCATTGGGCCGCTTCACTCACGAAGCGGAATGTCGGCCTTCCCCGGCAACGTCGGAAGCGGCGATCGCCTCGTGGTGCCGGATGACCTCCTGAATGATGAAGTTCAGGAATTTCTCTGCGAAATCAGGATCGAGGTTGGCGTCATCGGCCAGACGGCGCAGACGCTCGATCTGCACCTGCTCGCGACCCGGATCCGACGGCGGCAGTCCGTGTGTCGCCTTCAACACGCCGACGGCCTGCGTGCAGCGAAACCGCTCTGCCAGGATATGGACCAGCGCCGCATCGATATTGTCGATCGAGCGCCGCAACTCACCGAGCTGCTCGACTGCTGATTTGCCGTTCACTGCCATCTATTTTTTCCTCCCCGGCAGGCCGGGAAGCCCACCGCCGCCAAGGCCCGGCAAACGCGGTCCACCAAGGCCCGGCAAGCCACCGCCCATTCCGCCCATACCCTTGCCGAGCCCGGATGCTTCGGCCTGTCTCTGTAGTGCCTCGAGCTGCTTGGGATCCATCTTCGACAGATCCGGCATTCCCGCTCCCCCCATTCCACCCATGCCGCCACCGAGACCGCCCATCATCTTGCCGAAAAGGCCCGCCTTCTTGCCCTTGCCACCCATCGCCTTCATCATGTCCGCCATCTGGCGGTGCATCTTGAGCAGCTTGTTGATGTCGGCCGACGTCGTGCCGGAACCGCTGGCGATGCGCTTCTTGCGGCTGTGCTTCAAGATGTCGGGATTGGCACGCTCCCTGGCGGTCATCGAGGAAATGATCGCCTGCTGACGCGCGAAAATCTTGTCGTCGAACCCGGCCGCCGCCATCTGGTCCTTCATCTTGCCCATCCCGGGCATCATGCCCATGATGCCGCCCATTCCGCCCATCTTCGACATCTGCTTGATCTGGTCGGACAGGTCGTTCAGGTCGAACTTGCCGGCCTTCATCCGGTCGGCCATCGCCTGGGCTTTTTCCTGGTCGATGGTTTCCGCGGCCTTTTCGACCAGCGAGACGATATCGCCCATGCCGAGGATGCGGTCTGCGACGCGCTTGGGGTGGAATTCCTCCAGCGCGTCCATCTTTTCGCCGACGCCGATCAGCTTGATCGGCTTGCCGGTGACGGCGCGCATGGAAAGCGCGGCCCCGCCGCGCCCATCGCCATCCATACGTGTCAGGACGAGACCGGTGATCCCGACGCGGTCGTCGAAATTGCGCGCAAGATTGACAGCATCCTGGCCGGTCAGCGCATCCGCGACGAGCAGGATCTCGTGCGGATTGGCGCGCTTCTTGATGTCGGCCATCTCGACCATCAAGGGCTCGTCGATATGCGTGCGGCCGGCGGTGTCGAGAATGACGACGTCGTGCCCGCCGAGCTTGGCGGCCTGAACCGCACGCGCCGCGATATCGGTGGGCGACTGGCCGGCAATGATCGGCAAGGTGTCGACATCGGTCTGCGTGCCGAGTTGCTTGAGCTGCTCCTGGGCAGCCGGGCGCCGCGTGTCGAGCGAGGCCATCAGCACCTTATGCTTGTCGCGTCGGGTCAGGCGCCGAGCAAGCTTGCCGGAGGTGGTCGTCTTGCCCGAGCCCTGCAAGCCCACCATCATGATGACGACTGGCGCAGGGGCGTTGAGATCGATCGTCACGCCCTCCGAGCCGAGCATGGCGACGAGCTCGTCGTGAACGATCTTGACGACCATCTGGCCGGGCTTGATCGATTTCAGGATTTCCGCACCGACGGCCTTTTCGCGCACCCGATCCGTGAAGTCGCGGACGACTTCCAGCGCCACATCCGCTTCAAGAAGCGCCCGCCGGACCTCGCGCAGCGCCGCCGAGACATCCTTCTCGGAGAGCGAGCCGCGGCCGGTCAGGCCGTTCAGAATGGAACCTAGGCGATCCTGGAGATTATCGAACATCGGTCAGTCCTTCAGCCTTCGACATACAGCTCCGAAGGTCGCGATTGCAGCGCCTGAATGCAAGCCAAAGCACAAAATCACCCGAGGGCGCATCGCGCTGTCGGGTGTTGACCTCCGGGCTCGCTTTCAGACGTTCATGGCCCCGGTCGGCTGCTTGGAGCTTTCACTCGTCGCTGGAATTTCGCTGGCTTGAACAGGAATTGACGGCAAATGTCAAGCCGGAACCACTTCTTTGGCCGCAGCGGACTGAGGCATCGGAGTGGTGTTGATCGTGTCGGCGGCTGCAGCCTCGTAGGCGCCGGCAACACGCGCCAGAACACGCAGAGCAACAACGATTTCCGTGATGTTGATGTCGCCGAGACGCTGGCGCAGAAGTGCCATCTCCCGCTCGTGCACCGTCTGGAAGAGACGAGACCCCTTGTCCGTCAAGCGGCAGATATAGGCACGGCTGTGGCGGCTATCGCGGCGACGCTCCACCATGCCGAGCACGATGAGGTCACTCATCGTGCGCTGCACGAACTGTCGCTTCATTCCGAGCATCCGTGTCGCGGTCGGCACGGTGAGAGGCCCGCTGGTATAGAGCACTTCCATCACATCGCGCTGCGCCACGGAAATGCCAGTGCCGGCCAGTTGCACCTCAAGCGTGCGCTGGATGTTGAGGTGGATCGGCCGGATCAGTCGCACGGCCTGGTAAAGACGATCCTGCTTGTCGAAGCGGCTCTGCATGCTTGCAACCGTAGCAATGGCGTTGTCACCGGACAATGGTACGTTAGAAGCAGCGCATAAACTCTGCGTGATCAGTCGAGTGTGCGACGGAACCGGGTCAGCGCGACGGCGGAGTAGATCAAGACAAAGGCGGCCAGGATACCGGTTTCGAAGGCCACCGCCGAAAACTCGGCCCCTTTCAGCATCACCGCCCGTATGACCCGCAGGAAATGGGTCAGCGGAAAGACTTCGCCTATCCACTGCGCCCAGTCGGGCATGCCGCGAAACGGAAACATGAATCCCGACAGCAGGATCGACGGCAGAAAGAAGAAGAAGGTCAGTTGCAAGGCCTGCATCTGGGTACGGGCGATCGTGGAAATGGTGTAGCCGAGCAAAACCAGCGCGAACACGAATATCAGCACTGCCGAGAGCAGCAGCCCGACGCTGCCGATGAATGGAATGCCGAAAAGCAGTCGCGCGGCCGTCAGAACCACGGCCACCTGAACGGCGCCGACGATGAGATAGGGCAACACCTTGCCGAGCATGATCTCGATCGGGCTGGCGGGCATCGCCAGCAGGTTTTCCATCGTCCCGCGCTCGCTTTCCCGAGTGAGCGCGATCGAGGTCATCATCACCATGGTCATCTGCAGGATGACGCCGAGCAGTCCGGGCACGATGTTGTACTGCGATATGCCTTCCGGGTTGTAGCGGCGATGAACGACGATCTCGATGTCGGACGGACGCGCGTTGACCGTCCCACTCTCCCGGGCAAGGGCCGACGCCGCAACCGTGCCGAGCGTCGATATGGCGCCGGATGCGGCTGCGGGATCGGTTGCGTCCGCCTCGATCAGAATGGTCGGATCGTCGTCGCGATCGACGCGACGCGCGAAATCGGACGGGATGGTGACGAGAAAGACGACAGCTCCCGACGCCATGAGTCGTTCACCCTCTTCCACTGTGCGCACGACATGGTCGAAACGATAATATCCGGTGATCTCCAGCGCGGAGATGACGGCGCGCGTATAGCGATCCTGGCTGGTTGCCACCACCGCGGCGGGCAGGGCCTTGGGATCGTTGTTGATCGCATACCCGAAAAGGACGAGCTGCATCAGCGGGACAGCGAGCATCATCGCGAAGGTGATGCGGTCGCGGCGCATCTGGATGAATTCCTTGACGAGCAATGCTCCGAGCCGGGTGAATGAGAAGAGACCGCTCATCGCATGTTGTCCTCGGCGCGGGACATGAACTGGATGAAGACATCCTCCAGGCTGGTCTCGCCTTCTTGGACCCTGACGCCGTCACGTGCCGCGACAGGCTCCAACGATCTTTCCAGCGCCGCACGATCCGAGCCGACGACATGCAATGTCGCGCCGAAAGGAGCGACCTGCTCGACGCCCGGAGCCGCCTTCAGACTTGCGGCGATCGCGGCGAGATCAGCGCCGGAAACGACGTAGGTGGCAAGCTTTGCATCCCGCACGACCTCCACAACGGTCCCGCTGGCGATGAGCTTGCCATAGGAGATGTAGCTGATGCGGTGGCAGCGCTCGGCCTCATCCATGTAGTGAGTGGAGACGAGAACCGTGAGTCCGTCAGCTGCCAGTCGATGGATCTCGTCCCAGAATTCGCGGCGCGCCTGCGGATCGACCCCTGCCGTCGGCTCGTCGAGCAACAACAGCCTCGGCTTGTGCATGATGCAGGCCGCAAGGGCCATGCGCTGCTTCCACCCGCCCGACAGCGTGCCGGCCATCTGCCGACGCCGGCTCGTCATGCCGAGTTCCTCCAGCGCTCGCTCGACATGCGCCTTTGCCGGTGCAAGCTCGTAGAGCCGGGCCACGAAGGCGAGATTCTCCTCGATCGTCAGATCCTCGTAGAAGGAAAAGCGCTGGGTCATGTAGCCGACCTCGCGCTTGATCTTCCTCGCCTCGCGCAGCAAGTCGTAGCCGAGCACACGGCCCTGCCCCGCATCCGGCGTCAGCAGCCCGCACATCATTCGGATCGTCGTCGTCTTGCCCGAGCCGTTGGGACCAAGGAAACCGACGATCTCGCCGCCCGCCACCGTCATGGAAACATTGTCGACAACCGTCTTGCCCCCGAAGCGCTTGACCAGCCCGGCGACCTCGATCGCGTTCATGACGTCGGAGCTCCGGCAAACGAAACATCAACGATCTGGCCGGGCTTCAGACCGGCTGCGGTGCCGTCGGGTCGGGCTTCCACGAGGTAGACGAGCTTCTGGCGCGCATCGATCGAATAAAGCACCGGCGGGGTGAACTCCGGCTCGGAAGCGATATAGCTGACCTTGGCGGACAATCCGGACGGGCAACCGTCGCAAGACACGGAGAGCACCGTTCCAACGGAGACAGAGGAAAGAGAAGGTTCCGGCAGGTATAGCTTCAGCTTGACCGCGCCATCCGGCAGCATTGAAACGACGGGTGCCTGCGGTCCCGCAACGTCCCCCGCCGCCCGAACGATATCGTCGACGCGGCCGGCTGCGTCGGCGCGCAATGTGCGCTCCGAGAGCTGCCACTCGGCCTGCGCGAGCGCCGCCCTCGCCCCGTCGCGCCGCATCGTCGCGGCCTCGATCGCCTCGATCCGGGCCGGAAGACGGGCGACCTCGAGATTGGCACGGGCGGCCGCGACCTCGGCTGAGGCCGTGCGGCGGGCCGTTTCCGCCTTGTCGAGTTCGGCCCGCGTGGCGATGCCGCGAGCTTCCAGGTCTTGGGTCCGGCCAAGCACTCGCTCCGCTTCCGCCAGCGCCGCCTCTGCCGAGGACAGCGCGGCCGCAAGGACGGCAATCTCTTCCGGCCGCTTGCCCTTCTTCAGATCGGCCAGTTCTGCCTGCGCTTCGGCATGCGCGGCGCGGGCGGCCGATACGGCGAGTTCGGCATCACGCTTTTGCAGCTCTGCCACGGCCTCCCCTGCCTCGACCCTGTCACCACGGGCAACGAGCACCGCCTCGACGCGGGCCACGTCGGTCGGCGCCAGCAGCGTATAGTCACCTTCGACATAGCCGACAGCCAGCGCGTCGGCTCCGGTGCAACTGGCAAGCAGCGATGCGACCAGCGGCAACGCGCACAACAAGCTCATGACACGCCCTCCTTGCGGGCAGCGATGATGGCATTGAGGTTGGCTTCGGCAATCTCGGCGATGGCTTCCGCCTCGCGATCCCCGAATGCGGTCCAGCCCATGCGCCGCCGGACCGCCTCACGAGCGATGCGGAAATAGACGATCTGACCGATCAGCGTGAACACAGTCAGGCGCGTGCGCTCGCTTTCGGCCGGCTCGCCGGTCACGCGCTCCCACACCGCACACACCCGCCGGTGCACCGGCTCGAACACGCCCCCATAGATCGTGTCGAGTGCCTCGCCGGGATGCTGGAGTTCGCGCAGCACGAACTGGACAATGCTGCCGGCTTGCTCGCTTGTCACCACGAAGCGAACCACACGCCGGATCGCCGCCGTCATTGCCATTCTGGCGAGCGGTGCCGGCAGACGCGAAACATCCGGTTTGAAGGCGTCACCGACGACCGCGTCGATCTGCGTCACGATGTGCTCGGCACAGGCGACATAGAGCCTGTCCTTGCCACCGAAATGATAAGCGATGGATCCGATGTTCGCGCTGGCAGCCGACGCGATCTCGCGTGTCGAGGTCGCCTGAAATCCCTTGTCGGCAAAGAGCCGAAGGGCTGCATCAATCAATGCGGCTTTCGTTTCTGCCGCGCTGGATCGCTGGGATATATCGTTGCTCATGCGATAGTTTAATCAATCGTTTGATTAAATGCAATAACAGAACCTCGACGCGCCGCGCCGCCGGCCCTAGGTTCCTCATCCATGAACCGTCGCCGTTTTCTCACATGGACTGGAATGTCGGCCGCCTTTCTCGGCGTCGCCGGGCTGGGCGTATCGCGCGCATCGGCAGGCAACCCCTATTACTCGGGTCCGCAGAGCGACCATTTCGATGGTCAGCGCTTCTTCAATCCTGACGGGATGGAGCCCGGCAGCTTTCTCGACCTGGTTCGTTGGCAGCTCGGCGGCGGAAAAATGCCATGGCCGGAGCGCTTCGAAAGCCCCTTTGCCCAAACCGTGCCGGAGCACCGTATCGAGGGAACATCCCTGCGCATCACCATGGTCGGGCATGCAACGCTGTTGATCCAGACAGCCGGCCTCAACATCCTGACCGATCCAGTATGGTCACAGCGCGCGAGTCCGGTACGCTTCGCCGGTCCGCAGCGCGTCAACGCGCCCGGCATCGCTTTCGATGACCTGCCGCCGATCGACCTCGTCCTGTTGTCGCACAATCACTATGACCATCTCGATCTCGACACGCTCGAACGGCTTCACGTCCACCACGCGCCTCTGATCGTCACGCCGCTCGGCAATGATGCCATTGTGCGCGCCCGCGTAGGGGATGCGCGCATTGCGGTGCGCGATTGGGGTGAAAGCATCGAGGTTGGCGGTGCCCGCATCCATGTCGAGCCTTGCCATCACTGGTCTGCAAGAGGGACGCGGGACCGGCGGATGGCCCTGTGGGCCGCGTTCGTCATGGAGACGGATGGCGGCTTGATCTATCATGTCGGCGATACCGGCTTTCATGACGGCATCAACTATCAGGCCGCAGCCCAAAAGCACGGCGGGTTCCGGCTCGCCATCCTCCCCTTCGGAGCCTATGAGCCGCGGTGGTTCATGAAGGGCCAGCACCAAAATCCCTCCGAGGCGGTGGAGGGGATGGTGCTCAGCCGATCGGCCCATGTTGCCGGCCACCATTGGGGCACGTTCCGACTGACCAACGAGGGCATCGAAGAGCCGGTGCAGGCGCTGCATGCAGCGCTGGACGCGAAAGACCTTGCCCGTGAGCGCTTTCGCCCGATGCGTCCTGGCGAGGTCTGGGACGTCCCAGATGCAGGCGCTTGAGCGCCGCGCACTGGTAATCCAAGCCCGTTTCGGCCATATAGACCGGAAAACGGAAGGCTTGTTTTTCCCATGAGCGCTGGCGTCCCCTTCGCCAAGATGAACGGACTGGGCAACGATATTCTCGTGGTCGACATGCGCGGCCGCGATGACCGCGTGACGCCGCAAGCGGCCATTGCGCTCGCCGCCGATCCCGCGACCCGGTTCGATCAGATCATGGCGATCCACGACCCTCGCCACGAATTGACGGACGCTTATGTCCGGATCCTGAACTGCGACGGGACCGACGCGCAAGCCTGCGGCAACGGCATGCGCTGTGTGGTCCAGGCGCTGGGCGCTGAAACTGGCAAGACACGGTTCACCTTCCAAACGGTCGCCGGCGTCCTGACAGCCGAGGAGCAGGATGGCGGTCTCATCTCGGTCGACATGGGAGAACCCGTCTTCGCCTGGGACAAGATTCCGCTATCGGAAGAATTCCGCGATACCAGGATGATCGAATTGCAGATCGGGCCGATCGAGGCACCGGTGCTTCATTCGCCGTCGGTCGCGTCCATGGGCAACCCGCATGCGATCTTCTGGGTCGATAGCGACGTGAGGTCGTATGAGCTGGAGAAATTCGGCCCGATTCTCGAGCACCATCCGATGTTTCCCGAACGGGCCAACATCTCCATCGCCCGCATGGTCTCGCGCCAGGAGATGGACCTGCGGACGTGGGAACGCGGCGCCGGACTGACGCGCGCCTGCGGCTCTGCAGCCTGCGCCGCCGCCGTTTCGGCCGTGCGCAAGCGCATGGCCGAGCGCACGATGACCGTCAACGTTCCCGGCGGGCCGCTTGTCATCACCTGGCGCGACGACAATCATGTCGTCATGACGGGTCCGGCCGAATGGGAGTTCGCCGGCACGCTCGATCCGCAGACCGGTTCATGGCAACGCCATCAAGAGCCGAGCGAGGCGGCGCAATGAGCGGGGTCGACGTCATCACGTTCGGCTGCCGGCTGAACACCTACGAATCCGAGGTCATGCGGAATGAGGCCGAGAAGGCGGGGCTGAACAACGCCATCCTCATCAACACCTGCGCGGTTACCGCTGAGGCCGTGCGCCAGGCGCGACAGTCCATCCGCAAGGCACGGCGCGACAATCCCAACGCCCGCATCATCGTCACCGGCTGCGCCGCGCAGACAGAGGCGGCGACCTTCGCAGAGATGGAAGAAGTCGATGTCGTGCTCGGCAACGAGGAAAAGCTGAAATATACGAGCTATCGAAAGCTGCCGGACTTCGGCGTCTCGGCGGAGGAAAAGACGCGCGTCAACGACATCATGTCGATCAAGGCGACGGCGCCGCAGATGGTCGACGCGATAGAAGGCCGCTCGCGCGCATTCGTCCAGGTCCAGAATGGCTGCGACCATCGCTGTACGTTCTGCATCATACCCTATGGCCGCGGCAATTCCCGATCGGTGCCGATGGGCGCGGTCGTCGACCAGGTCCGCCGCCTCGTCGGCAACGGTTATATCGAGGTGGTGATCACTGGCGTGGACGCGACCAGCTACGGCGCCGATCTGCCCGGCCAGCCTTCCCTCGGCAGGTTGGCAAGAACCATTCTCGACGAAGTCCCCGAACTGGCGCGGCTGCGCCTGTCATCCATCGATTCCATCGAGGCGGACCGGCACCTGATGGACCTCATTGCCGACGAGCCACGGTTCATGCCGCATCTGCACCTCTCGCTGCAGCATGGCGACGACATGATCCTCAAGCGTATGAAGCGGCGGCACCTGCGCGCCGACGCGATCCGCTTTTGCGAAGACGTACGCCGCCTCAGACCCGACATGGCCTTTGGCGCCGACATCATCGCTGGTTTCCCGACCGAATCCGAGGAAATGTTCGAAAATGCCCTGTCGATCGTCGATGAATGCGGCTTGACGCATCTTCACGTCTTTCCCTTCAGCGCTCGTGAGGGAACGCCGGCTGCGCGCATGCCGCAGCTCGATCGCGTGCTGGTCAAGGAACGGGCAGCCAGGCTGCGGGCCAAAGGCGAGGCAGCGCTCGAACGCCATCTTGACGGCATGACAGGCACCGAGCAGGTCCTTCTCATCGAAAAGCCGGGCGTAGGGCGGACTGAAAACTTCACGTTGACGAGACTTCCCGACGGCTCGGGCGAACCAGGCACGCTGAAGGCTGCCTTCATCACCGGCCATAACGGGCAGACGTTGACAGGCGAGGCCGTACGGCTTCAAGCCGCCGAATGACTTCAAGGATATCAAGCAGCTAATGGCTCTCGGCTTCATCAAGAAGGTTTTCTCGTTTGGCAAATCGAAAGGCGCTGCCGAGGAGGAGGGTCCGGCGTCGGAAGACGAACCGGTATCCACTCCCGCACCATCCGAGCCGCCCGCACCGATAGCACCGCCGGCGGCCGAGCATGTCCGACAGGCCTCTTTGCAACGCACTGCAGCCGCGCCTGAGCGACCTGAAGACGCGCATTTTCCGCATGATGGCGCGATGGCGTTCACGCCGGAGACGACTTCCACGAACCGGACCGCGCAAACGCAGAGCACTCCGATCGCTTCGACGGAAACCGCACCGGAAACAGCCGAACCGCAGGAAGAGACGATCGAGACGGGCGGCGAGGCCGTGACCGAGAGCGAATCGGACGCGGAAGAATCGCCGGAAGCGCCTGAGGTGCACGAGGCCAGCGAAGCACCTCAACCTTCCAGCGATGATGAGGACGTATCCGCCTCGCCCGAAAGCGAGCCTGCGGCGGAGGCTCGAGAGCCGGCGCCTGTGGCCGACCAGCCTCCCGCTGACACGCCTTCCGACCTGGATCAGGCATTGCCGACGCCGCCGGACGATCAGGCATCGCAATCCGACAGCGGGATCCGCATTTCACGCGGCGAAGCACGACAGTCCGACGCTCTTGCAGCGCCCGCGCCCCGGCTTTCCTGGTTTCAGCGGTTGCGCCAGGGACTGTCGCGCACGTCGGCCCAGTTGACCGACCAGATCGCCGGGATCTTCACCAAGCGAAAGCTCGACGAGGATACGCTCCAGGATCTGGAGGATGTGCTGATACAGGCCGACCTCGGGATCGAGACGGCGATGCGGGTGACCGACACGCTGGCCTCCGGTCGCTACGGCAAGAGCATCGAAGGCAAGGAAGTCGCCGCCATCATGGCCGGCGAGATCGAGAAGGTGCTTGCCCCGGTTGCCCAACCACTGGAGCTCGATCTCAGCCACAAGCCGCATGTCATTCTGGTCGTCGGCGTCAACGGCACCGGCAAGACGACCACCATCGGCAAGCTGGCCGCGAAGCTGACGCGCGGCGGGTTGAAGGTGACGCTGGCAGCCGGAGACACGTTTCGTGCCGCAGCGATCGAACAGCTGAAAATCTGGGGCGATCGTACCGGGGCCGATGTCGTCGCGTCGAAACTCGGAGCAGATGCGGCAGGCCTTGCCTATGATGCGTTCGAAAAGGCAAAGGCCAACGGATCCGATGTCATCATCGTCGATACGGCCGGACGGCTGCAGAACAAGGCCGAACTCATGGCCGAGCTCGAAAAGGTCGTCCGCGTTCTCGGCAAGCTCGATCCCGATGCGCCCCACACGGTCTTGCAGACACTTGATGCGACGACGGGTCAGAACGCGCTGAACCAGGTCGAGATCTTCCGCAACGTTGCTGGCGTCAACGGCTTGGTCATGACCAAGCTGGACGGCTCGGCGCGCGGCGGCATCCTTGTCGCCATCGCAGCCAAACACAAGCTGCCGGTCTATTTCATCGGCGTTGGTGAAGGCATCGACGATCTCGAGCCGTTCGAGGCGAAGGAATTCGCCGCGGCGATTGCCGGGACCCCGCTGAACTGAGCGAGATTGACGCGACGCCTTGCGCCGGCAGTGGCACGGACCATATGCAGGCCAGGCGAGCGACCAAGAGGACGATAAGGCCAACGATGACCATCCAGCCCGTGAAGCCCGCGACCCGGACGGAACCCCATCCGCTACTCAAACTGGCGCTGGAGCTCGGTCCGCTCCTTGTCTTCTTCTTCGCCAACTCGCGCGGCGAATGGCTGGCAGCCACATTCCCGCTGCTTGCTGATCTAGGTGATCCGATCTTCATCGCAACAGGGCTGTTCATGATCGCGACAGCGGTGTCCCTGATCGCATCCTGGCTCATGCTGCGCACCGTGCCGATGATGCCGCTGATCTCCGGGGTCGTTGTCTTCGTCTTCGGCGCGCTGACGCTCTATCTGCAGAATGAAACCTTCATCAAGATGAAGCCAACCATCGTCAACACGATGTTCGGCACGATCCTTCTCGGGGGACTCTTCTTCGGCAAGTCGCTGCTTGGCTACGTCTTTGACGCGGCCTTCCGCCTTGATGCCGAAGGCTGGCGCAAGCTGACGCTCAGATGGGGTGTTTTCTTCTTCTTCCTCGCCGTTCTCAACGAGGTGGTCTGGCGCTCGTTCTCGACGGATTTCTGGGTCGCCTTCAAGGTCTGGGGGACGATGCCCATCACCATCGCCTTCACCATGGCACAGATGCCGCTGATCATGCGCCACTCGCTGGAAGCGAAAGAGAAGGCTGCCAGGAAAGCGCTGGAAAAGCCGACGGAAGGTTAGGCGCCGCTGCGCGCTGCTTCGATTTCCGGCAGCAGCTCGTTGACATAGCTCTCTTCGGAGAACGGCCCGACCTTCTTGTAGATGATCGTGCCGTCGGCATCCACAAGATAGCTTTCGGGTACCCCGTAGACACCCCAATCGATCGCGGTACGTCCGGACTGATCGACGCCGACCGCATCATAGGGGTTGCCGAGTTCCCCGAGAAACCTGACCGCGTTCCCGTTGCGGTCCTTGTAGTTGATCCCGACGATCTTCACGCCACCCCGTTCGGCAAGGTCCATCAGCAGCGGATGTTCCTGGCGGCAGGGCACGCACCACGAAGCCCAAACATTGACGAGCGTGAGCGCCCCATCGATGGTTTCATCCTGCAGCGCGGGCACTGGCTGTCCATCGCGCATCAGCCCATCCAGCGCCGGCAGATCAAGCGCCGGCGCGTTCGCCCCGATCAGGGCCGAAGGAATTTCCGACGCGTCCCGGCCGGATAACAGTTGCAGCAGGAAGACGCCGGACAGTGCGGCGAAGATCAACAAGGGCAGAAACGCGACCCATCGCCCGCGCCCCCTTGCAGGCGCGGCATCGTCTGACTGCGGCATGTCGGAAGCCTGTTGGTCCTCGGCCTTCATCGTGTCAGCGGTCTTCCGCAGCGGCTGCGGACCGGCGCCGAACGCCGCGCGCCTCCAGTTCGGCAAGGTCGGCGCGGCGCCCACGCAGATCGAAGACAACCCATCCGATCAACCCGAGAAGAGCCACGGCCGTCGCCAGATAGGACGCGAAGATGTAGCCGAAATACGCCATCTCCTACCTCAGCGTCCGCGAGCGGCCTGGCGGCGCAATGCCGCCACCCGCCGACGCAGGATTTCGTTTCGCATGGCGGCCATGTGAAGCGTGAAGAACAGCACCGTGAATGCGAGGGCCATGACCAGCAAGGGGTATAGCATCGATGCATGAATGGTCGGGCCGTCGAGCCTGACCACGCTGGCCGGCTGATGCAGCGTGTTCCACCAGTCGACCGAGAACTTGATTATCGGGATGTTGATGAAACCCACCAGGATCAGGATCGCCGAAACACGCGCCGACTTCGAAGGATCATCCATGGCCCGATTGAGAGCGATCAGTCCGAGATACATAAGGAGAAGCACGAAAACCGACGTCAGCCTGGCATCCCAGACCCACCACGTTCCCCACATCGGCTTGCCCCAAAGCGAGCCTGTCAACAGGGCAAGCACCGTGAATATCGCGCCGATCGGCGCGGCGGCCCTGGCCGAAACATCGGCCAGCGGATGGCGCCACACGAGCGTGCCGATCGCCGATGCGGTCATCACCGTGTAACACATCATCGACAACCAGGCGGCGGGCACATGGACGAACATGATGCGGATCGTCGCGCCCTGCTGATAGTCCTCGGGAGCGAGAAAGCTCATCACCAGGCCGACGGCAAACAAAAGCGCCGTGACGCCGGCCAGCACGGGAAGCACGCGGCCAACAAACGCGATGAAGCGCGTTGGGTTGGCCAGGTCTCCAACCCTGGTAACGGAAAGACTGCTCTCGCTCATGCCGTGAGACATATCGTCAATTCTATGTATGGGCAATGAACCGCATCAATCGGTCGATGCGCGCAATGCCGCAGCGGCCGCCACCGGCCCGATAACCGAGAAAAGCAGCGTAATCGCGGTCAAAATAAGGAATGGCGGGAGGAACGGCGCGGGATCCTCGACAGCGGCATAGGCGGCGCTGACCCCGAAAACCAGGATGGGGATCGCCAGCGGCAGCACCAGGATCGATACGAGCAGGCCGCCCCGCGGCAGCGCGACGGCCACGGCCGCCCCGACAGCGCCGATGAACGTCACCGCCGGTGTTCCGACCAGGAGCGTCAACGTAGTTGCTCCGATCGCCAGCGGCTCGACATTCATGAAAAGCCCGAGCAAAGGCGACGCTGCAACCAGCGGCAAGCCACTCACCACCCAATGCGCCAGGCACTTGATAAGAACCGTCAGCGCGAGAGGGTGTTCCTGCATGAGCAGAAGGTCCAGCGTGCCATCCTCGCGATCGCCTTGGAACAGGCGATCGAGTCCCAGAAGCGCAGCGAGCAAGGCTCCGATCCACAGAATTGCAGGGCCGATACGCGACAGGAGATTGAGGTCGGGACCCACCCCGAAAGGCACGACGGCAACGACGGTGAGAAAGAACAGGACGCCGATGAGCGCGCCGCCGCCGGCGCGGATGCCGATCCTTATGTCGCGCCAGAGAAGAGCCCTCATGAGAGTGCTCCTTCGTCTTGCGCGCGGGCCCGCATCGACAACGTCGCCTGGCGTGCGATCGCCAGCGGCTGGTGGGTCGCGATGACGGCCAGTCCGCCATCATCGAGATGCCGGTTCACCATCCCCGCGAACGCCTCCTCGGCCGCAAGGTCGAGCGCGGCAGTGGGCTCGTCCAAGATCCACAGCCGGCGATGGGACAGCAACAGGCGAGCCATCGCGATGCGTCGCTGTTGCCCCGCGGAGAGATAGCCATATGGCAGGTGCAGGACATGATCGAGGTTCAGCACCGCGCAGGCATCGGCCACCGGCATCCGTGCTGCGTCCCCCTCCATCACCATGAACGTTTGCCAGAAGTCCAGGTTTTCGCTGACGGTCAGTTCGCGCTTCATGCCATTGCGGTGGCCGAGATAGTGACTGTTTTCGGCCAAAACGCCTGCTTCGGCGCCATGATCGCGCTCAAGCGCAATCAAGCCCGTATCGGCGCGCAAAAGGCCCGCGATCACGCGCAGCAAGGTGGATTTGCCGACGCCG
This sequence comes from Neopararhizobium haloflavum, assembly GCF_002750855.1. Lineage (GTDB taxonomy): Bacteria > Pseudomonadota > Alphaproteobacteria > Rhizobiales > Rhizobiaceae > Georhizobium > Georhizobium haloflavum. Next base: position 71,413 of record NZ_NWUC01000006.1, read on the forward strand.
TTCGGGCCTGTGACGATCAGCGCTTCCCCAGCGGCGAGCGAAAAGGACAAGCCCGAAAAGACCGGATCGCCGCCCCGGCTTGCGCCCAGATTTTCGGCCACAAGCCGCATGCGTGGTCCTTTTCCTTCGCCGCCGGAATCCAGGCATCGAGCCGTGACGCGAAAGCTTGCGTCACGCCATCGCTTTTCGCTGCGCGCGGTCTGGCACCTTCCTTAGAAATTATCTATAAGGCCTGCAACCACGCCAGCGGTCGGCGTGATCATCATCCTTGCGCCGAACATGATCGACCGAAAGGTTCAAAGATCACGGGCGGACAGCGGAAATGGCCGTACCCGCATCCTCGCGCACATCTTACGCGCACAGGTGTTCGCCCGGCAGCTTCGGCTGATCAGACGAAGACGGGGTTTACTCTTGTCCAAATCACTCGACAGCTTCAATTGCCGCTCCACGCTGAAGGTCGGCAACGCCGAATATGTCTATTTCGATCTCAAGAAGGCCGAAGAGAATGGCCTGACGGGCATCTCCGAGCTTCCCTTCTCCATGAAGGTGGTGCTTGAGAACCTCTTGCGAAACGAAGATGGGCGTTCGGTCACCAAGGACGACATCCTGAACGTCAAGCATTGGCTCACCGACAAGGGCACCGCCGGCAACGAGATCGCCTATCGGCCCGCGCGCGTCCTGATGCAGGACTTTACCGGCGTTCCGGCCGTCGTCGACCTGGCGGCGATGCGCGATGCGATGGCCTCGCTCGGCGGCGACCCCGAAAAGATCAACCCGCTCGTTCCCGTCGACCTCGTCATCGACCATTCGGTCATCGTCGATGAATTCGGCACGCCGCAGGCATTCGCACACAATGTCGAGAAGGAATATGAGCGCAACGGTGAACGCTACCGCTTCCTGAAATGGGGGCAGCAGGCATTCAAGAATTTCCGTGTCGTACCGCCCGGCACCGGCATCTGCCATCAGGTTAACCTCGAATATCTCGGCCAGTCCGTCTGGACGCGCGAGGAAGATGGCGAAATCACTGCCTACCCTGATACCTGCGTCGGCACGGACAGCCACACCACCATGATCAACGGCCTCGGCGTGCTTGGCTGGGGCGTCGGCGGCATCGAGGCCGAAGCGGCCATGCTCGGCCAGCCGATCTCGATGCTGCTTCCGGAGGTCATCGGCTTCCGGGTCACCGGCGCACTGAAGGAAGGCGTAACGGCGACCGACCTCGTGCTCACTGTCGTCCAGATGCTGCGCAAGAAGGGCGTTGTCGGCAAGTTCGTCGAGTTCTTTGGCCCCGGCCTCGACAACATGACGCTCGCCGATCGTGCCACCATCGGCAACATGGGTCCGGAATACGGCGCCACATGCGGCTTCTTTCCGATCGACGGCGAAACGACGAAATACCTCACCATGTCGGGCCGCGACGAGGATCGCATCGCGCTCGTTGAAGCCTATTCCAAAGCCCAGGGCATGTGGCGTGAATCGGGATCGCCCGACCCCGTCTTCACCGACATGCTCGAACTCGATCTCGGCGAAGTCGTTCCGTCCATGGCGGGTCCGAAGCGCCCGGAAGGCCGCATCGCACTGGAGAACATCGCATCCGGCTTCGCCAAGGCTCTGGAAGACGAGTACAAGAAGCCCGGCCAGATCGACAAGCGCTACCAGGTCGAGGGTGAGGATTTCGACCTCGGCCACGGCGACGTGGCGATCGCCGCCATCACCTCATGCACCAATACCTCCAACCCGTCAGTGCTCATCGGGGCTGGATTGCTGGCGCGCAACGCCGCCGCCAAGGGCCTCAAGACCAAGCCGTGGGTCAAGACCTCGCTGGCGCCGGGTTCGCAGGTCGTCGCCGAGTATCTGGAAAAGTCGGGTCTGCAGACCGAACTGGACAAGCTTGGCTTCAACCTGGTCGGGTTCGGGTGCACCACCTGCATCGGCAATTCCGGCCCGCTGCCGGAACCGGTCTCCAAGACCATCAACGACAAGGGTCTGATTGCTGCCGGCGTGCTGTCCGGAAACCGCAATTTCGAAGGCCGCATCTCGCCAGACGTTCAGGCCAACTACCTCGCCTCGCCGCCGCTCGTGGTCGCATACGCCCTTGCAGGTACGGTTCAGAAAGACCTGACCAGCGAGCCGATCGGCGAAGGCTCCGACGGCCAGCCGGTCTATCTGAAGGACATTTGGCCGACGACGCAGGAAATCCAGGACTTCATCATGAAGTACGTGACCCGCGAGCTGTTCGAGCGCAAATATGCCGACGTCTTCAAGGGCGATGAAAACTGGCAGGAGGTTCAGGCGCCGTCGGGCCAGACCTATGCCTGGGACGACGACTCCACCTACGTGCAGAACCCGCCCTATTTCGCGGGAATGGCCAAGGACGCGGGCGGCACGAGCGACATCGAGGGTGCCAGGGTCCTCGGCCTCTTCGGCGACAAGATCACCACCGACCACATCTCGCCGGCCGGCTCGATCAAGGCGCAGTCGCCGGCGGGCGAATACCTGATGGATCACGGCGTCAACGTCGCGGATTTCAATCAGTACGGCACGCGCCGTGGCAACCATGAGGTCATGATGCGTGGCACCTTCGCCAACATCCGCATCCGCAACCACATGCTCGGCGCCAATGGCAAGGAAGGCGGCTACACGATCCACTATCCTTCCAAGGAGGAGATGTCGATCTTCGACGCCGCCATGCAGTACAAGGAAGAGGGCGTGCCGCTCGTCATCTTCGCCGGTGGCGAATACGGCAATGGCTCGTCGCGCGATTGGGCGGCCAAGGGCACCAACCTTCTCGGCGTCAAGGCCGTGATCTCGGAGAGCTTCGAGCGCATCCACCGCTCCAACCTGGTTGGCATGGGTGTGATCCCCTTCGTGTTCGAAGACGGCACCACCTGGAAGTCGCTCGATCTGAAGGGCGACGAGCGGGTGAGCATCGACGGCTTGTCCGACATGAAACCGCGCGAGAAGAAGACGGCGAAGATCACCTATGGAGACGGAACGACCAGGGAGATCACCATTCTCAGCCGCGTCGACACGCTCGACGAGGTCAACTACCTGAAGAATGGCGGCATCCTGCAGACGGTTCTGCGCGATCTTGCAGCCTGATTACCTTCCGATGAAGAAAAAATGGCCCGCGGCATCGATGTCGCGGGCTTTTTTGCGACCGCCAGGCCCGAAAGGCGTCACCGCTTCGTGACTTTGCGTTGAACCCGGGGCGCGATACCGTCAGATTGCTATCCGGGCCTTTCCCGACCCTTCATTTCAACGACGAACTGCACGGCTCGAAGGTATGCTGTTTAAATCCGTGATCCCGGCAGTCCTCATTGCGATATCGACCAGCCTGACGATGCCGAAAGAGGCCGCGGCAGAAGACCATACCCCTATCGGCGTCGTCGAACTGTTCACCAGCCAGGGATGCTCCTCCTGCCCCCCGGCCGATGCCGTCCTGGCAGATATTGCAGCCGACGGTGAGATCCTCGCCCTCTCCTACCACGTCGACTACTGGAATTATCTCGGCTGGAAGGACACGCTGGCCACACCGGACAACAGTCAGCGCCAGCATGCCTACGCAAAGATGCTGGAACGCAAGAGCGTCTATACCCCTCAGGCGGTGATCAACGGGCGGACCCACCTTAATGGATCCGACAAAAATGGCATCATGGAAGCCGTCGACACCATGCGCCGGGAAGAAGAGGGAATGCGTGTCGACGTCAGCATCGACAGGTCAAGCGACTCGCTGACGATCGAGGTGGAGGAAGGGAGCGGCAAGGCCAATCTCGTTTTGCTCGTCTTCGACCGGGAAAACGTCGTGGCGATCGACGAAGGCGAGAACAGCGGTCGCGCCATCACCTACGTCAACAGCGTGCGCTCCATCCATGTGGTTGGCATCTGGAAAGGCAAACCGCTCACGCTGGAACTGCCCGCCTCGATCGTCGAGGATTGGAGCACGCAGAATTGCGCGGTCCTCGTTCAAACCATGGTCGAGAAGGGCGTTCCGGGCCCGATCATCGGCGCGGCCACCTTTTAGCGTCCCTCAACCCGAGCAGTCGCCGAAAGGCACAAAAAAAGACCGGCAACGGCCGGTCTCAATTTTGGGGTCTCGCTTCAGAAGGTTGGTTCGGCCCGGCGGTTTCGAGGGGCTGGGGGGCTTTGAATTCGAAAGTCGCCGAACCGAACCGTCTGAGGCAACGATCGCAAACTGCTCTTTGATTCTGGCGGCGATGGGGCTCAATTGCGGCCAAAAAGCGCTCTTGCAGGTTTGGCGATCAACTTGATTGCGTTGCGTTTCGCATTTCGTGACCGCAACTGCGGACCCGAAAGAGAGCCGATTTCCCTTATGAAACAATTCGCAGCGGGGGCGGTCTTGCATTTCCCCGTCCTGAAGGCACACTGTGCCATCGTTCGCGTTCCCGAAATGGAGACCCGATGACGGACAGTTCGGATCAGTCAGAGGCGACGCGTCGCGATGCCCGCCAGAGCGACCCGGTTCTCGTTGATATCAAGGACTACCGCTCCGCACCCGATCCGCTGCCCGTCACGTTCCATCGGCGAGAGCTTGATGCCATTTTGCGGGTCTACGGTCGAAACGTGGCCGAGGGAGAATGGCGCGATTACGCGATCGACCACCTGAAGGACAAAGCCGTCTTCTCCGTTTTTCGCCGCACCAGCGAAGTGCCTCTGTTCCGGATCGAGAAGGTCCCGCGCAATGCACGCAAGCAGGGGGCCTTCTCGGTCGTCAATGCCAGTGGTGCAATCTTGAAGCGGGGGCACGACCTCGAGGTGGTTCTGCGTCTCTTCGAGAAAAAGCCCAAACTGGTCCGCTACTGAACCCGCTGCATCAAGCCTTCGGGCCGGCATACGCCAGCGTTCCCGGATAGCGGTTGCGATCCGCCGGTTCGCTTGCACCGTCCCCCAGCGCCTTCTGCATGATGACCGTGTCGAGCCACCTGTCGAATTTGTAGCCCGTTCCCGGCATGCGGCCGATCATCTCGAATCCGGCCGAGCGGTGAACGCCCAATGACGCGGGGTGAGCGCCTCCGATGACGGCCACCATCTGACGGAACCCCAACTCTTCGCACTTCGCCAGGAGGGCATCGAGCAGACGCCTTCCAAGGCCAAGGCCTCGCGCACTCTCGGCGAGATAGATCGAGTCCTCGACGAGCCAACTGTAGGCCGGCCGTTCGCGAAAGGCGGAGGCGTAGGCATAGCCCTGAACGGTGCCGTCGGACTCCACGGCGACGAGATAGGGGCAGCCGCGTCTCGTGATGGCTTCCCAGCGGCGACACATCTCATCCTCGCTGGGCGGCACCAGCTCGTACGTCGCGACATCGTTCAAAACGCATGCGGCGTAGATAGCAGCGATCGCGGGAATATCCTGCTCGCCCGCGGCGCGGATCGTCATGGTCGTCATCTTCAGGGGTCCGGCTATGAAAAAGGGCGGCCCGATGGCCGCCCCTGGAACTGTCTGGATGGGATGATTACTCGCGGTTGCCCATGAACTGGAGCAGGAACATGAACATGTTCACGAAGTCCAGATAGAGCCGAAGGGCGCCCATGATGGCCTTGCGGCCGGCCACTTCGCGACCATCGCCTTCGTAATACATCGACTTGATCTCCTGCGTGTCGTAGGCCGTCAGGCCGGCGAACACGAGCACGCCGATCGCCGAGATGGCGAACTGCAGGGCACTCGACTGCAGGAAGATGTTGACGACCATCGCGATGATCAGACCGATGAGTCCCATGAACAGGAACGAACCCATCGCCGACAGGTCGCGCTTCGTTGTGTAGCCATAGAGCGACAGGGCGCCGAAGGCGGCTGCGGTGACGAAGAAGGTCTGCACGATGCTCTGGCCGGTGAAGACCAGGAAGATCGATGAGAGCGATAGGCCCATCAGTGCAGAATAGACCCAGAACGTGGTCTGCGCTGCGCTGACGCTCATCTTGTTGATGCGGAAGCTCAGGAAGAACACCATGCCGAGCGGCGCCAGCATGACGACCCAGCGCAACGGGCTTGCGTAGAGCAGCTGAGCGACAGCGGGATTTGAGGCAGCCAAGGCAAAGGTGCCATAGGCGGCAAGGCCCGTGATGGCGAGACCGAGCGCCATCAGATTGTAGACGCGCAGCATATAATCGCGCAGTCCCTGGTCGATCTCAGCTCCGGCCTGCGTGCCGACAGGCGCCGCACGGGTCTGGTAGTTTCGAAGATCAGCCATATTTTCCTCTTTCAAGCCCCGAAAGTTGCACGGTGTCGGGTCGGCCGATGGGTCGGCCCAGGCGCCGCTGCGGGGCTCCAGCATGCCTGTGGATAATATGAGCACTCCGTTGAGCGAGAGCAAGAGCCGTGACCCCGTGCGAAAGCGGTTTTCGCAAGGCCTGCCTGTCGGTTGGGGTCAACTTGTCGTCAACCGGGGAGCCTCTTCGCCCCAGGTTCCGGCCTGCCGGGGGCGCCATCGCGCACTTCCTGGGCAGACCTAGAGGTTGCGCAAGATCGGAGCGGCCTTTTGTCCCAGTACGCGCCACGTCCCGGCAAGGCCGATGCCGACCGTGACGACCAGCGCGATGGCCAGGGTCACGAGGGCGACGTCGGGCAGGAATGTCGAAGGTAGCGTCATGATCCTCGCGATGACGAACCAGGCCGCCACGCCGCCTGCGAGAAGCGCGAACAAACCAGTTGCCAGGCCGAGCATCAGATACTCGTAGGAAAATGCCCGGATAAGCGTGGTCCGCGTCGCGCCGAGCGTTTTCAGGACGACGGCGTCGTGACGCCGTGCGCGGTTGCCGGCCGCGAGAGCCCCTGCAAGGACCAGTACTGAAGCGACGAGCGCAACGGACGCTGCCGCTCGGATCGCCGTCGTCAGTTGCTCGAGCAGCCGATTGACGACATCGATCGCATCCTTCACCCGGACGCTGGTAATCGTCGGATAGCTGCTGGTGACACCGCGCAGTACCTCCGCCTCCCCGGCTCTGTCGAGCCCGGGATCGGTAAGCGTCGCGAGCCACGCATGCGGCGCGCCCGCGAACGTGTTGGGGGAAAAGACCATCACGAAATTGATCGACATCGATTCCCACTCGATATCCCGAAGATTGGCGATCCGCGCCGTGACTTCCCGGCCAAGAACGCTGACAGTGATCGTGTCGCCAACGCCGATGCCCAGTTCGCCGGCCTCCTCGGCGGAGAATGAAACGAGCGGTTCGCCGTCATATCCAGGTGCCCACCACTCTCCGTCAGTCAACCGCGCGTTCTCCGGCATATCTGCTGCATAGGTCAGCCCACGATCACCGCGAAGAACCCAGCGACCGCCTGGAGGCAGACCCTCAAGCTCCGGAACCACACCGTTGATCTGCGTTATCCGGCCGCGCAGCATTGGTACGGCATCGATCTGGCCCTGCGGCGCGGCTTGGCTGATGATGTCTCGGAACCCGTCGATCTCGTTGCTCTGGATATCGACGAAGAAGAAGTTCGGCGCGCGTTCCGGCAGATTGCCGGCGATCTCGCGCCTCAGATTGCCGTCTATCAGGGCCAGCGTGACGAGGAGTGCCAGACCAAGACCGAGCGACAGCACAACCGACGGCGTCAGGGCGCCCGGTCGATGGATGTTGCCGATGGCAAGGCGCAGTGCAGGCGAGCGCACCTGCGGCGCCCGCCGTGCCAGCGACTGAATGAGATATCCGACAAGACGCAGGATGACGAAGGCGAAGGCAACTGCCGCGATGAAGATCGCCGCGATGAGCCGGTCGTGCGCCGTCATGACCGCAAGCAGCGCAAGAATGACGATGAGCCCGGCGGCACCGAGCACATAGACGGGGCGTGGCCATCCTGCCGCGTCGAAACCCTGGCTGCGGAAAAGCGCCGTGGCAGGGACGTCCCGTGCGCGCCCGAGTGGCAGGATCGCAAAGGCGAAGGCGGTGAGCATGCCGAAGACAGCCGCCATGATGAGCGCGCCCGGATAGATCGAGACGTCGGCCGAGATCGGCAGGACGTCGACCAGGAATGCCTGCGCCACAAACGGCACGACGAGCCCGATCGCCAGCCCTGCGGCGATACCGATCGACGCGATCAGAGCGATCTGGATCAGGTAGATCAGCACCACGAAACGCCCGGCGGCGCCAAGGCATTTGAAGGTGGCGATCACGCTTCGCTTGGAGTCCATGAAGGCGCGCACGGCATTGGCAACCCCCACACCGCCGACAATGAGCGCCGTCAGTCCAACCAGCGTCAGGAACTGCGAGAAGCGCTCGACATTCTCCGTCAGTTGCGGTGACGCATGGGCGCTGGTGCGCACCGCCCAGCCGGCATCGCGATAGTCCTCCCGCGCCACGTCTCGCATCGCCTGAAGCTCGTCATAAGTGGCCGGCTCGAAGAGACGGACTTTGTAGACGTGCTCGACGAGACTGCCGAGTTGAACGAGCCCGGCCGCTTCGATCCCATCGAGGGAAATCAGGAAGCGCGGGGCGAACGCAAACGATTCCGAAAGAAGGTCCGGCTCGTTTTCGAGCGTCGCGCGGATCTCGAAGGTGGCATTGCCGAGGTCGATCCGGTCGCCCAGCGACAACCCGAGTCGGTCGAGAAGGATTGGAGCCACGACGGCGCCATAGGCCCCCTCGCTCAGACCGTGCCGGGCAGCAAAATCCATCCGTGGCGCCGTGACCAGTTCGCCGTAAAGCGGATAGAGGTCGTCCACAGCCTTGACCTCGACCAGCGACTGGTCGCTGCCGTCGGGCAGCCGCGCCATCGAGCGCAGATTGACGGACCGCGCGACTTCGCCAAGGCTTTCAAGATAAGCGATATCCTCCTCGCCGGCGGGACGGTTGTCGATCTCGAAGCGCATGTCGGCGGCCAGGATCGCCTGTCCTTCCGCAGCGATCGCTTCGGTGATCGAACGCGACACCGAGTTGACGCCGGCGATCGCCGCCGTTCCGAGTGCGATGCAGGCGAGAAAGATATAGAATCCGCCCAATCCGCCACGCATTTCCCGCAGCGCTAGACGCAGGGCCAGCCGGAATTGCGCGCCCCGTGGAGGCGGATTGGGTGCGATTGCGGCATTGTCCATCGAACCGGACGTCATGCGAACGCCCCGCGCGCCGGTGCCTCGACCGATGCGGAACGGCCATCGTCGATGATCTCTCCCGACCGTACCCGGATCTGACGACCGCATCGCGCGGCGAGGTTCACATCATGCGTGACGAGAACGAGCGTCATGTCGCGCTCGGCCTGTTGGGCAAAAAGCAGCTCTGCGATCTGCCGGCCGGTTTCCCCGTCGAGGTTTCCGGTGGGTTCGTCGGCGATCAGAAGCGCCGGTTGCGGCGCCAGCGCGCGGGCGATCGCAACGCGCTGCTGCTCGCCGCCCGACATCTCGCCAGGGTGATGGCTGAGCCGGTCTCCAAGACCAACTGCCTCCAGTTCGCGTCGAGCGACGTCGAATGCGTCGGCGCGGCCGGCAAGCTCCAGCGGCACGGCGACATTCTCCAAGGCGGTCATGTTGGGAATGAGATGAAAGGACTGGAAGACGATGCCGACATGGCGACCGCGGAAGTCGGCAACCGCATCCTCGCTCATCTGGTGGATGGGAGCGCCAGCAATCATGATTTGACCGCTATCGACTTTCTCCAGCCCAGCCAGCACCATGAGAAGCGTGGACTTGCCTGACCCCGATGGTCCCACGATGCCGACGGACTCTCCGGGCGTGATGGTCAGCGACATGCGTTTGAGGACATGAACGGCTGAGGCACCCGATCCAAGCGTGAGATCGGCGTCTTTGAGGTCGATGATGGCTTGGGACAAGAGATCGGCATCCTATATGTCGATGAAGGGACGGCTCGGTCGAGGCACTATACGGCGCTGCCAGACCAAAGGATTTAGGTGCGACATCATGCCAATTAAACCGCTCATCGCTTACCTCCTCTCTTTGTGTGTCGGCTTGATGGCGAGCGTGAGCATGGCACAGGGCGAGCCGCTGCAGATCGTCGGCTTCGGAGACAGCCTCATGGCGGGCTATCAGCTTCCTGCCGATCAGGCGTTCCCAGTCCGTCTCGAAGCGGCGCTGCGCGAGCGCGGTCACGATGTCGAGATCGCCAATGCCGGCGTTTCGGGCGACACGACCTCCGCTGGCCTTTCGCGGCTGGACTGGTCCGTGCCGGACGGCACCGACGGCGTCATTCTCGAACTTGGCGCGAACGATGCGCTGCGCGGCATCGACCCCGGAACGACAAAGGCCAATCTCGATGCAATGATCGCACGCCTTCAGGAACGCGGCATCGCCGTTCTGCTTGCCGGCATGGTCGCGCCGCCGAACATGGGCGGCGATTACGCCGAGCGGTTCAATCCGCTCTATGATCAACTCGCTGAAAAGTACGACGTGCCGGTTTATCCTTTTTTTCTCGAAGGCGTTGCTGCACAGGCCAGACTGAACCTCGACGACGGCATGCATCCCAACGAAGAGGGCATCGCCGTCATGGTCGAAGGTTTCCTGCCCATAGCCGAAGAATGGATTGCCACCCTCGAAAGCGGAACCAACGGCTGAATGACCAGTTGAAATTAGCTGTGAGGCCCGATTTTTGAGGTCTTGCCGGCCGGCAGGCCTCGTGATTCGCTGGGCTTGTCACATCGATTCGCGGAGGCCTCCATGCCGAGACTGTTTGCCGCCCTCGAACTCCCGCGCGACGCCACCCTGTCTCTTTCTCTCCTTCGTGGTGGCCTGCCCGGCGCCCGATGGATCGACGTCGAAAACTATCACATCACGCTGCGTTTCATCGGCGATGTTTCCGGACCGACGGCTGACGAGGTCGTCAACGCCTTCGACCGCATCCGGCGCAAGGAATTCCAGCTTCGCCTGCAGGGCATCGGGTCATTCGGGTCGAAAAAGCCGCATTCGATCTGGGCCGGCGTCACGCCCACCGCTGAACTGATGGCGCTGCAAGGAGAAATGGAGCGCATCTGCCAGCGGCTCGGCTTGCCGCCCGACCCTCGCAAGTTCAAGCCGCACGTCACGCTCGCCAGGCTGAAGACGGCGCGCGCCGGCGATGCAGTGCGCTATCTGGAGGGTCGTGGCGACTTCGTGACCATGCCCTTTGCGGTCGACCGCTTCGTACTGATGTCGTCACGCGAGTCGGTTGGCGGCGGGCCCTATGTCGTCGAAGAGAGCTTCCCGCTGGAACCTGTCGGCGCCGGCGCCCGTTCAGCTGCTGAAGACGTGCGGGCCTATTACGGTCCACTCTGACGAGCAGCGAAGGACGAGACCCATGACGGTCGCTAAGCTTGAAGACGACGATGTGTCTGCCCGGCTGACAAGGCTGGAGGGCTGGACCTGCTCCGACGACCGCAGGAAGATCGTTCGCACGTTCACCTTTCGCGATTTCAACGAAGCATTCGGTTTCATGACGCGGGTCGCGATCAAGGCGGAAAAACTGGACCACCACCCCGAATGGTTCAACGTTTACAAGACGGTGAAGGTCGAATTGACCACTCACGACGCGGATGGGCTGACAGACAGGGACTTCAAGCTCGCGGCCTTCATGGACGAGGCAGCCGGCTCGATCCAGTGACTGGCGGAAGTCTGGCCCAAACGCCATATGGGGTTGGGCCGGCGCGCTCGCCGGATCGTCAAACGGATAAGAAATTATGGACGACGTGAAGATCGGTGAAATTCTCAGCGGCTCCGACGAAAACGACCGCGCCGAGCAGGAACGCGATGTGCGGCACCGTTTTTGGCAGACCTTGAAACGGGCCGCCGGGCACGTGCCGTTCATGGAGGACCTCGTCGCAAGCTACTATTGCGCGATGGACCCGGCAACGCCGACACGGGTGCGCGGCACGCTGCTTGCAGCGCTGGCGTATTTCGTCCTGCCCCTCGATTTCGTGCCGGACTTCATAGCCTTGATCGGCTTTACCGACGACATCGCCGTTCTGGCCGCCGCCATCTCGGCCATCCGCGCCCATATCAAGCCGGCACATTACGACGCGGCCCGTGAAGCACTGCGTGTCGATCCGGATCTCACGACGGGATCGTCTCGCGCGCCTCGCTGAAATTGGTGCCCGGACTCAGATCAGATCGGTATCGATCGCCGGATCATTCTCCAGCGCGCTTTTGAGCCGTGCGAAAGCAAGCCGGATCCGCGATTTCACGGTACCCAAGGGCAGGTTTGTTCGCTCTGCGATCTGGCTGTGCGACAGGCCGAGAAAGAATGCCATGCGAACCAGTTCCAGCTGCTCGACCGGGAGCATGGCCATTGCACTGCGAATCCGGTCGTCGCGGCGCTCGGCGGCGATGACCTCGTCCGGCGCTTCCGGTTCGGCTGGACGCAGGGCGGGATCCTCTCCATCCAGCAGAGCGGAACGGTCGCGCCGCAAAGCGTCGATGCGCCGGTTGCGGGCCACGCGAAAAAGCCAGGTTGCGAGGGAGGACTTCGAATGATCGAAGAGGGCGGCCTTGTGCCACAGGACGATCATCACTTCCTGGGTCATTTCCTCGGCCTGCGCGTTCTCCATACCGAGGCGAATGAGATAGGCTTTGATGCGCGGCGCGAAATAATCGAAGAGTTCGCAGAAGGCGGCCTTGTCGCGATCATCGGCCACAGCGCGCGCCAACCGTGCAAAGCGCTGGTTCAACTCAACGGTCATGCAGTGGCAACGTCCTGATTACAAAGTCCAAGCGGGCGAGGTTGAGGCCATCTTTCCCGCATGCCGATCAGAGGTACACAGCTTTGGCCAAAGGTCAAACTCTTGCCGAATTCTTTCAGCCATAGTCGCGCGACAAAGGGGCATGCGCGGAAATGGCTGGACGATGGCTGTTCTTACCTCATGCCGAACCATCGTGGGCGGCCGCAAGCAGGCTGGCCCGTGACGGTGCGGAAATCGGAATATGCTTACGATTTGGTAACCGCGCTTAAGTAAACATGAATCGAATCGTGTGTGAGGCGTCGACTGGATCGGTCCCCACCGCGATCATCGGTGAGAGCAAGAGGCAACCGGCAGGATAAAATGTTCGTGAAGACACTCGTACCAGCAATCGCGATCCTGATGGCCACAAGCGCCGCGACGCTCGCGCAGTCGCCGACGCGAATGAACCAGCACAATGCGTGGGGCGCCTACTCTTATGACAGTTCGAACGGCAAGGTCTGCTATGTCCTGTCCGTGCCGACATCGTCCGAGCCGGCAAGCGTCGATCACGGCGACAACTTTTTCCTCATCTCGCAGCGCCCGGGCCAGAACGTGTCCTACGAGCCGCAGGCGATGATGGGTTATCCGCTGCGCGAGGCGTCGAAAGTCAATGTGACCGTCGACGGTCGCGCGTTCACGCTGTTCACACGTGGAAATTCGGCCTGGGTCGAGAATGCCGCTGAAGAACCGGCACTTGTGTCCGCCATGCGCGCCGGCTCGTCCATGACGGTCAGCGCGACGTCGGGACGCGGTACCAGCACGAGCTACTCCTATTCCCTGTCAGGCGTCACGGCCGCGCTCGACGAGATCGAAAACTGCGATTGATGCGTACGGACGCCCGCTTTCAGCGAGGGTGACCTCGCGCGGTATTCGTGTTAGACGGCGCGCCAACGCAAGAAATTGCCGATCACGCACTGCTCGATGCCCAGTTCTGGCGCGGGGCGGTGCGTCTTTGCATTTGCACCACGGATCTTGAACGATGGCTTTGACACTCGACCTCAAAGACGAGAGCACACGCGCCGCATTGGATGCGCGAGCCGCCCCGCGTCCCGAACTGCGCGAACTCATCGGCCTGTCGCGCTCCGAGATGGCAAACGCGCTGGCAGATGTCGGCGTGCCGGCCAAGCAGCAACGCATGCGCGTCAGCCAGTTGTGGAACTGGATCTACGTCCGAGGCGTCTCCGATTTCGACGACATGCTCAACATCTCCAAAGAGATGCGCGAACTGCTGAAGCGCCACTTCACCATCGCCCGCCCGGAAATCGTGGAAGAGCAAATCTCCACCGACGGCACGCGAAAATGGCTCATGCGCTTCCCGCCAAGGGGAGCGGGACGCCCTGTCGAGGTGGAGACGGTCTACATCCCCGAGGAAGGCCGCGGCACGCTGTGTGTCTCCAGCCAAGTTGGATGCACCCTGACCTGCTCGTTTTGCCACACGGGCACCCAGAAGCTGGTTCGCAACCTGACCACGGGCGAAATACTCGCCCAGATCCTCCTCGCCCGCGATCGGCTTGGAGACTTTCCCGACACGGAGACGGCTGAGGGTGCCATGGTGCCGGCGGACGGCCGCAAGGTGTCCAACATCGTCATGATGGGCATGGGCGAGCCGCTCTACAATTTCGAGAACGTCAAGCTGGCGCTGCTGATCGCTTCGGATGGCGACGGGCTTTCCATATCGAAGCGCCGGATAACGCTCTCCACGTCCGGTGTCGTTCCAGAGATCTACCGGACCGGCGACGAAATCGGCGTGATGCTCGCCATTTCGCTGCATGCCGTTCGCGACGAGCTGCGGGACGAGCTGGTGCCGATCAACAAGAAGTATCCGCTTGAAACGCTGATGCAGGCATGCCGCGACTATCCGGGGCTGTCGAATGCCAAGCGCATCACCTTCGAGTATGTGATGCTCAAGGGCGTAAACGACAGCCTGGCAGACGCCAAGGACCTGGTCCGCCTGCTGAAGGGCATTCCGGCCAAGATCAATCTCATCCCCTTCAATCCCTGGCCCGGTAGCGCCTATGAGTGCTCCGACTGGGAACAGATCGAGAAGTTCGCCGATTTCGTCAATCAGGCAGGGTACGCCTCGCCGATCCGCACGCCGCGTGGCCGCGATATTCTCGCCGCTTGCGGTCAGCTGAAGTCAGAATCCGAACGCCTCAAGAAATCCGAGCGCATGGCGCTGGAATCGATGATGATCGCCGGTCACGGCGCCGACTGAGGACCCCACGTGGACCGGTTTCTGCTATTTTTCTTCCGGCTGCTCACCATGGCGCTCGGCTTTTTCGTCGCCTGCATGGTCACCGGCACCGCCCTTGCCTTTCTGACTCGCGTCATCACGCCGGAAGATGTGCGCACGCTCGGCAGCAACGAGACCGTCATGGGCCTCATGGTCGGCATCCTCGCGGTTGCTGCCGTGGTCGCATATGCTGCGATGTTGCCTGCCATGTTCATCGTGCTCTTCGCCGAGATCCGCCGCAAGCGCGATTGGCTCTTCTATTGTGCATCCGGTGCGTTGATCGCCGTGCTGTGCCTCAGCTTCGTGCTTCTCAATCCCCAACAGGACAGCGCGCCCTCACTCCAGTTCTTTGCCATCGTCGTCGTTGCCGGCATGCTCGGCGGCGTCGCCTATTGGCTCGTGGCCGGTCGTCAGGCCGGCGGCTGGCTGCCACGCCAGATCAAGCGTGCCAGGCTCGAACGCAAAGCGCTTGAGGAAAGCGAACGCTCGGAAGGTTGATCAACGGCCCTGCGCCAGCAGGATACGGACTGCGAACGCCGAGAAAACGCCGGCGAAGCCGTAATCGACCAGACGCATCACCTTTGTATTGCGCTGCAGCCATGCCGAAAGCCCATCGGCAGCCCAGATGATCGCGATAACGATCGGCAGGCTGATGACGACGAACAGGAATCCCAGGAAGAAGAGTCGTGCGGCAACGTTCGGATCGCCCGCCGAAACGAATTGCGGCAGGAACGTCATGAAGAAAAGCGCGATCTTCGGGTTCAGCAGGTTGACGCCGAGACCCATTGCCCAGTCCGCGTAGAAGCTGCGCTTCATCGCGACGCCTCGCTTGACCGCCAGAGAAGATCCCCCTCGTATCGCCTGGTATGCGAGATAGAGCAGATAGCCGGCACCGAGCACTTTCAGCACCAGGAAGGCCGTCGGCGACGCGACGATCAATGCCGAAAGGCCCAACGCGACGAGCGTCGTATGCACGACGAT
Source organism: Neopararhizobium haloflavum (assembly GCF_002750855.1). GTDB lineage: Bacteria > Pseudomonadota > Alphaproteobacteria > Rhizobiales > Rhizobiaceae > Georhizobium > Georhizobium haloflavum. The sequence goes on from NZ_NWUC01000006.1 coordinate 87,279, forward strand.
GCCGCTCATCGCTCCAAGGACACAGGCAAAGCCCGCTCGGCGCCCATCCGACAGGGCACGGCTGATGAAAAGCGTCATGTCCGGGCCCGGCGTGATCGCCAGGAAGATCGAGGCGGCTGCAAAGGCGAGAAGTGTGGGTAGATCGGGAAGAAAGCTCATGACTGCGATCCGATATGTCTGACTGCACCATCCCTAGAGCCGCACGCGCTCAACTTCCACCCGAAACATACCATGTGGAGCGAACGCTTGTGTCGGCGCGCGTTCTGAATAAAGTGCGCCGCAAATTCGCCCCTGACACACGGAAGCTTCCATGACCGCACTGAAAGACGTCAAGAAGGTGGTTCTCGCCTATTCCGGCGGCCTCGACACCTCGATCATCCTGAAGTGGCTCCAGACGGAGCTCGACGCTGAAGTCGTGACCTTCACGGCCGATCTCGGCCAGGGCGACGAGTTGGAGCCGGCGCGCAAGAAGGCAGAGATACTGGGCATCAAGGAAATCTACATCGAGGATCTGCGCGAGGAGTTCATCGCGGATTTCGTTTTTCCCATGTTCCGTGCCAATGCGCTCTATGAGGGTGTCTATCTTCTCGGCACGTCGATCGCCCGACCCCTGATTTCCAAGCGTCTGATCGAGATTGCCGAGGAAACCGGCGCCGACGCAATCGCTCATGGCGCGACCGGCAAGGGCAACGACCAGGTCCGCTTCGAGCTGTCAGCCTATGCTCTGAACCCGAATATCCGCGTCATCGCGCCGTGGCGCGACTGGTCGTTCAAGTCCCGGACCGACTTGATCAACTTCGCCGAGCAGCACCAGATCCCGGTCGCCAAGGACAAGAAGGGCGAGGCTCCCTTCTCCGTCGATGCCAACATGCTGCACTCCTCGTCCGAGGGGAAGGTCCTGGAGGATCCCGCAGAGGAGGCGCCGGAATACGTCTACCAGCGCACCGTGTCTCCCGAGGACGCGCCGGACGAGGCGACCATCGTTGAAATCGGTTTCAAGAAGGGCGATCCGGTCTCGCTGAACGGTGAGAATCTCTCCCCGGCGACCCTTTTCCAGAAGCTCAACGAGCTTGGCCGGGACAATGGCATCGGCCGTCTCGACCTCGTCGAGAACCGCTTCGTCGGCATGAAATCGCGCGGCGTCTACGAAACGCCGGGCGGCACGATCCTGATCGCCGCCCACCGGGCGATGGAATCGATCACGCTTGACCGTGGCGCCGCGCACCTCAAGGACGAGTTGATGCCGCGCTACGCCGAATTGATCTACAACGGTTTCTGGTTCTCGCCCGAGCGCGAAATGCTGCAGGCAGCCATCGACAGAAGCCAGGAACATGTCGAGGGCACCGTGCGCCTCAAGCTCTACAAGGGCAACGTCATGACGATCGGCCGATCGTCGCCCAAGTCGCTCTACTCCGACGCGCTGGTGACCTTCGAGGATGACCGCGGCGCCTATGACCAGAAGGACGCCGCCGGCTTCATCCGCCTTAACGCCCTGCGCCTCAGGACGCTCGCCGCACGCGATCGCGGCTGATTGAACCGGCTACTCGGCCGGCGCTGCCTTCTCTGCCAGCATCTCGGCGGCTGCGCGCGTGCGCAGCCGCTTTTCTTTCAGGTGCCAGACATAGCCCATCACGGAAATCGCCGACATGGACGGCACGACGATCGCGATGGCAAGCACCGGGTGGCCGATCAATGCCGCTACCGTACCGCCGAGAAGCCCCGAGCCCATCTGGATGAACCCCATCATCGCTGATGCCGAACCGGCAATGTGCGGAAACGGCAGCAATCCTCCGATCTGCATATGCGGCATGATGAATGCGATGCCGAAGGCAGCAAAGGCGATCGGTGCCATGACCGTGAAGAACGATGCACCGAATATCGACAAGGCGCCGATCAGAAGTACCGCCCCGGTCGAAATGAAGCAGAGCCCGGGAAGCACCAGCCTTTCGGCGCTATGCCGGCGCATCAGGAGGCGCATCGTCACCGAGCCAAGAAAGAACGAGCCTGATTGCATCAGCATGCCAAAACCGAACTCAGTCGGTGTCAGACCGACTGTATCGATCAGTACGAAAGGCAGGATCGTTGCCTGGGCGTAAAGTGCCCCCACGGCAAAGCCGCAGACGATGCTGGCGGACAGGAACTCGGCGTTTCCAAGGACGGTGCGATAATTCTTGATCACTATGCGCGGTTCGGCATAGGCGCGGCTCGGCACGCTCGTCTCGCGCATCGTCAGGGCAAGGAGAAGCGATGAGACCACGCCGAAACCGACCATCAGGTAGAAGATCGCCTGCCATCCGGCGAGCGCGAGCGTGAAGCCGCCGAGCGCCGGCGACATCGCCGGTGCGATGGCAAGCATGATGCCTACCATGTTCATTATGCGCGCTGCCTTGTCGCCCGTGAACTGGTCGCGCACGATCGCCCGGGCGACGGTCACGCCCACCGCCGCGCCCGTTCCCTGTATCAGGCGTGCGACAAGCAGCATCTCGACGCTGACTGCGGTTGCGGCGAGAACGCTGCCGACAAGATAAACGCTCAGAAAGCCGAGCGCCGCGCGACGTCGTCCGAATGCATCGGACAACGGGCCGGCAAGAAGCTGGGCCACGGCAAATCCGGCAAAGTAGAACGTCAACGTCGATTTGATGGCCGCGTTGCTGCTGTCGAATGCCCGAACCAACTCGGGCATCGCGGGAGTGTAGAGAGCCATCGAGACGGGACCGATCGCGACAAGCAGCGCCGCGATCAAACTCGTATGCCGTTCGCTCATGCGGGCCGGCACCGCAGAAGCCGTCATGACGGTTCTCCCTCGCTGCGGCCCGGCTTGCCGCACCCCAGCCGGTTCTGAAGCCGCCCACGCATCGAGCGAATGACGCGCTCGAAGGCGTCGCGCTCCTCCTCCGCGATATCCGACATGATGTCGTCCAGCACCGAACGCGACACGACGCGTGCCTCATCGATCAACTGGTCGGCGGCATCGGTGACCTCGACGATCTTGGCTCGCCCGTCGTTCGGATCGGCGCGCCGGGTCAGCAGACCACGCTGCTCCAGGCGATCGATGTAGCCGCTGACGGTCATCGGCTCGACACCCAGCCGTTCGGCGAGAAGCGTCTGCCGTCCCCCGCCAAGAGCTGCGGCGTGGACGAGCGCACGCGCTTCGCCCGGCGTGACATCGAGGCCGCGTTCGGCGATTTTTCTCTCGACGGCCGCACGAAGCAGCCGGCCGAGATCGGTGATGACGAAGCCGAGCGAGTCGGGGTCGACGCTGCGAGACATTACAGATTCCGATCTGGATAGATGATAAGGGTTACTTAGCAATTATGCTGCACTGCCGCAAGTGGCGGGCCGACATGCGATGCCAGCATGGCGCAGGTCTTTCGCGCACGCAAAAAACCATGTAAGAGCGCGCCAATTGTTATGGCGCTCGCGAGTAGCGCCCCCAAACTCCGAGACATCATCCCATGAGCATGCGCAATATCGCGATCATCGCACACGTCGACCATGGCAAGACGACGCTTGTCGACGAACTCCTGAAACAATCCGGCGCTTTCCGCGAGAACCAGCGCGTTGCCGAGCGCGTCATGGATTCCAACGAATTGGAAAAGGAGCGCGGGATCACCATCCTGGCGAAGGCGACTTCGGTTGTCTGGAAGGATACGCGCATCAACATCGTCGACACGCCCGGCCACGCCGATTTCGGCGGTGAGGTCGAGCGCATCCTGTCGATGGTCGATGGCGCGATCGTGCTCGTCGACGCGGCCGAGGGCCCGATGCCGCAGACGAAGTTCGTGGTGGGTAAGGCTCTGAAGGTCGGCCTGCGCCCGATCGTCGCGATCAACAAGATCGATCGGCCCGATGCGCGCGCCGACGAGGTCGTCAACGAGGTATTCGATCTGTTCGCAGCACTCGATGCGACGGATGAGCAGCTGGACTTTCCGATTCTCTATGGCTCCGGCCGCGCCGGCTGGATGAACACCGACCCCGCCGGCCCGCAGGACCAGGGTCTTTCGCCCTTGCTCGATCTCGTGCTCGACCACGTGCCCGAGCCGACGGTCGCCGAGGGCCAGTTCCGCATGATCGGCACGATCCTCGAGGCCAACCCGTTTCTGGGCCGGATCATCACCGGGCGCATACACTCCGGCACGATCAAACCGAACCAGGCCGTCAAGGTGCTCCATGCCGACGGCAAGCAGATCGAGTCCGGTCGCATCTCCAAGATCCTCGCCTTCCGCGGTATCGAGCGCCAGCCGATCGACGAGGCCAAGGCCGGAGACATCATTGCCATAGCAGGCCTTTCCAAGGGCACCGTTGCCGATACGTTCTGCGATCCTTCCGTGACGGAACCCCTTCAGGCCCAGCCGATCGATCCGCCGACGGTCACGATGTCGTTCATCGTCAACGATAGTCCGCTGGCCGGAACCGAAGGCGACAAGGTGACCTCGCGCGTGATCCGGGACCGTCTCCTGAAAGAGGCTGAAGGCAACGTTGCGCTGAAGATCGAAGAAGCCGACGACAAGGATTCCTTCTATGTCTCCGGTCGCGGCGAATTGCAGCTCGCCGTGCTCATCGAGACGATGCGCCGTGAGGGCTTCGAACTGGCCGTATCGCGACCGCGTGTCGTCATGCAGAAAGACGATAGCGGCCAGCTTCTTGAACCCATCGAAGAGGTCCTCATCGACGTCGACGACGAGCATTCCGGCGTCGTGGTCCAGAAGATGTCGGAACGCAAGGCGGAGATGGTCGAACTCAAGCCCTCCGGCGGCAACCGGGTGCGTCTGGTCTTCCATGCGCCTACGCGCGGCCTCATCGGGTATCAGTCGGAGCTTTTGACCGACACGCGCGGCACGGCGATCATGAACCGGCTGTTTCACTCGTATCAGCCGTTCAAGGGCGAGATAGCCGGCCGGGTGCAGGGCGTCCTTCTGGCCAATGAGCCCGGCGAGGCCGTGGCCTATGCGCTGTTCAACCTGGAAGACCGCGGCCCGATGATCATCGATGCCGGCGAAAAGGTCTATGCGGGGATGATCATCGGCATTCACACACGCGACAACGATCTGGAAGTGAATGTCCTGAAGGGCAAGAAGCTGACCAACATGCGTGCCTCGGGCAAGGACGAGGCGGTGAAGCTCACCCCGCCGATCAAGATGACCCTCGACCGGGCCCTTTCATGGATTCAGGACGACGAACTCGTGGAGGTGACGCCGAAGTCGATTCGTCTGCGCAAGACCTACCTCGATTCCAACGAGCGCAAGCGATTCGAAAAGACCAGGGCCACCGCCTGAGCAGTCCCAGCTCGTCCAGAAGTGGGAGTGGCCGTGCCGATTTCGGACAGGTCGCTCCCCTTGCCGGAAGCCTTAAGAAAGCGTTAATCTCTGCCGAACACCTGCAGGCAAACTATCTGTGGGGATCGACGTTTCGGATGATGATGGCACTTCGTCGCCTCGGCCGAAACAGCTAGGATTCGGCCATGAAGACGCTCTCCATCGATGTGCGGCATGCAGAACCCGCCGATGCGCTCGCCATCGCCGAAACGCATCGGGCAGCGTGGTCGCATGCCTATAGCGGCATCATCCCGTTCCGCACGCTCCGGGTGATGATGGAGCGGCGAAACGTCAAATGGTGGCAGCGCGCCATTCGCGGCTCCACCAGCATCCTCGTTCTCGACGTCGGGGGCACGATTGCCGGCTATGCGACGCTTGGCCTCAACCGGGCCCCGGCGTTGCCGCAGGAGGGCGAGGTCTATGAACTCTATCTCCGGCCGGAATACCAGGGCATCGGCCTCGGCAAACGACTGTTCGGCGAAGCACGGCGACTTCTGGCATCTCTTGGATGCCGTGGAGTCGTGGTTTGGACACTGGAGGAGAACGATCGGGCTCTCCAGTTCTACCGCCTGACTGGCGGGCGAGACGTTGCCGAAGGCTCGGAAACATTCGACGGCAAAATGCTGAAGAAGGTTGCCTTCGTCTGGCAGTAAGCCCGCATCCATCGGCTTGCCGGCGTTACGGTGTCTAACCAAAGTTTGGTTGCGCCGCAGCACATTAGCATGTAATTGCCGGGCCAATCTCCGAGACAGAAGACGACCAACAAATTGAGAGTTTCCATGCGCCTGGACGCCATCGCCATCGGCAAGAATCCGCCCGAGGATATCAACGTCATCATCGAAGTCCCGGTCGGCGGTCAGCCGATCAAATATGAGATGGACAAGGAGGCCGGTACGCTCGTCGTCGATCGCTTCCTGCACACGCCAATGACCTATCCGGGCAATTACGGCTTCGTGCCGCACACGCTTTCGGAAGACGGCGATCCGATCGATGTGCTGATCTGCAATACCCGTCCGCTCCTGCCGGGCTGCGTGATCAACGTGCGCCCCATCGGGGTTCTCCTCATGGAGGACAATTCCGGCAAGGACGAGAAGATTATCGCCGTGCCGATGCCCGCCCTGACCAAGCGCTATGAAAAGGTTCTCAACTATTCCGATCTGCCCGAGATCACGCTGAAGCAGATTCAGCACTTTTTCGAGCACTACAAGGATTTGGAACCAGGCAAGTGGGTGAAGATTGGCGACTGGCAGACCGCCGATGCCGCCAAGACCTATATCACCGAGGCGATCGAACGCGCCAAGGGCTGATGGGTCGCGTGCCCCGCGGCAAAGGCCGCTGAAGACAAGCGCCCCACATCAGCCCCGGAAAAGCCGGTGATGTGGGGCGAATGTCCATCAGATGACTGCCGGCGCGATGCTGTTCCACATCAGCGACCGGATGAAGAAGATGATCAGCAAGAGAACGATCGGAGAGATGTCGAGACCACCGAGGTCCGGCAGTATCCTGCGGATCGGCCGGAGCGCAGGCTCGGTCGCGCGATAAAGAAATTCTCCAACGGTGCCGACGAAGCGATTGTTCGAGTTCACCACATTGAATGCGTAGAGCCATGAGAAAACGGCGCTCGCGATAATGATCCAGGTATAGATGCTCAAAGCCAGATCGATGGTCTGGAAAACGGCCAGCATGTCAGTCTCCATTGCGCAGTGGACCGACATGTATCCACTTGCGCAACGGGCGGCAAGGGCGGCATCCGGTCGGTGTCTGGATGCCTCGGTCTAGCGGCCCTGAACGCTGCCACGCCGGACGATACCGGCCTCTTGCGACAATTGCCGCAGGAAGATCAGGTCAAGAAAATCAGCGAGCCACTGACGCAGGGGACCATCGTGAACCAGGCGCCCATGCAGGTGGTCGCGGCCCTTCTGCGCGTTGGGAAGTTCAAAGCGATGGGCGCCATGAACGACCCATCGCTGCATCATCGCGCGGGTCAACTCACCGTGGAATTGCACTGCCCAGGCATTATCACCATAGCGAAACGCCTGATTCTCATATTCGTCGGCTGTCGCAAGCAGCGTTGCGCCCGATGGCAGATCGAAGCCCTCGCGATGAAAATGATAAACCATGGACGGCCAGCGCATCAGCGCCTCGCCCGCCGCCGTCGGCCGGAGCGGATACCAGCCGATTTCCGTCAGCCCGTCGGGATGCGCACTGACACGCCCGCCAAGCGACTTGACCAGCATCTGCGCGCCCAGGCAGATGCCGAGATATGGCTTGTCCTCCCGCAAAGGGACGTCGAGCCAGTCGATTTCGCGTCGAACGGCCGGGTCATCGTCGTTCGCACTCATCGGGCCGCCGAAGACGATCGCGCCCGCATGCGCATCAAGGGTATCGGGGAGGTCGTCGCCGAGAACCGGACGGCGAACATCAAGGGAAAAGCCAGCTTGCAGCAACATCTGGCCAACACGACCGGGACTGGAGCGCTCCTGGTGTAGAACGACCAGTACGGTCCCACGCGCACCGTTTGCACCGGAGTGTATCACATCATGCATCATCATTCGCCGCGGCCGTCCTCGACGCGCTGACGCGCCCATACCCTCTGCCGCGCCGATACACCGAGCAATTCGGCAATGCGCCAGACCACATTTTCTTCCAGCTCGTGGCGCTCGCCGTCAGCGTAGACGACTTCCCACAACAGTTCGACGAAGTCGACGCGCTGGTCGCTGTCGAGCGACCGCTTCAGCACGCTGGTGAAGGCATAAAGATCGACGGCTTCGTCATCGGCCAACTCACCAGCCTTCAAGACCGCTTCGAGTTCGGCGCCTTTAAGCTTGTAGGCCGAAGCGATGATGTCCTTGAGCTTGCGTCTCTCCGACTTGCTGACCACCCCATCGGCATCGACGACATGGAAGAACAATGCCGCCGCCGCAACGCGCGGGTCGTCTCGCGTAAATCGCGACGGGCCGCGGTCATGGCCAGACATGGAATGCAGAAGTTTCTGCAGCCGTTCAAGCATGAGGTCCCCTTGCAACTCCCTCCTGCAACCGTGAATTCATTTCCATGGCCACAGCGGCGGTGGATCGACCTGCGGCGACCGCCCCAATGAAGGACCGAGAGCAATCGCCGCCAGACCTGACGAGGTCTAGACTCTTTCATGGCCATGGAAAAGCGTCCTGCGGCAAAGGCGCGCAGGACGCTCGGCTCCGATCAGAACAAGCGAAACTTGGAGCCGCTCGTCGTGGTCTGCTGCGTCTCGCGATTGACCCCCGGGTCGTCGATCCGATGGGTCAGGAAGCGTTGCTCCTTCTCCTGATCGCTATCGATCGGACCCGACTTGCCTGCCGCTTTGGGGGGAACGGATGCCGCCCCGGCACTGGTGGTCGACTGGGCTTCAGGCGGTCGGTCCGTGGCCACGGCGCCTGCACCGCTGGCCTTCACTGCGTCGTTTTTGGCGCCATCGCGCCGCGGCTTTTGCAAGGGAATGACGACAGCCCCCTTGTCGGCGCCTTCTTCAGGCCCGCCCGCCTTGGCCGGCTCGGCAGGCTCGGGGGACGCGACGACGGCTTGCGGCACAGCCGGCTGGGCAACGATCGGCTCGGCCGGCTTTTCAGTAGGCTGCTCCTGATCAGAGGCGACCGGACCTTCCGGCTTGACAGTATCTGTCACCGCGGCCTTGTTCGTCGCCTCACTGGCGGGACGCTCTTGCCTGTTCTGCTCCGGCGACTGCTTCTCAGCCTTCGGCCAAGCAGGCGACTGAGGTGCCGGGCCCTTCGGCTTGGCGGGCTCGACGGGCGGCAGGCTGCGGATGGCTTCATCCGCATCGCGGGCATCGTCGCGTTTGTCATCGATCTGATGCCCGCCGATCTGCTCGACCGGGACCTTCCAGACAAAGGCGTCGAGCTCGCCCGTCACCGGAGATATCGGCGCCCAGTTTTCGGAAACATACCCATCGGCAGTCCAGACCGGATCACGATCGGCCCTGAGTGCCTGAGCCATCCAGTGACGAACGCGGCCCTGATCACCCGTATCAGCCTCCTCGATATCGGCGAGCAACAGATAGATGCCTTCGCGCGGATGCTGACGCAACGCGGCCTCGGCCCGCTCCCGCGCCAGTTTGTGGTCGTGGGCATCGAGCGCTGACTGGGCAACGATGCGCAACGATTCAAAGTGGTTGGGGCGCAAGGTCTCGAGCCGCTTGGCTCGCTTGAGGCGATCCTGCACCGAATCGCCTACCCGGGCGCGCACATAGCTGTCGGCGATCTCTGGGTGCGGATTGGTCTTCCAGGCCTTTTCCAGAATCTTCGATCCGCGGCGCAGGTCGTTGAGGCGAAACAGCGCCTTCGCCGCAGTAACCGCTGCCGGAACGAGCGTTGGAGCGAGCCGATTGGCTTCCTGCGCATCGATGCTCGCTTGGCGTGGATCGCTTTCGAGCGCGCTTATTGCGCGGCCGGTCAGGAGAACGGCGCGCTTTCGGTCGGAAGCCGTCTTGTCGATGGACCGGTTGCTGCGTTGCTTTTCGAGCAGCTTGATCGCCTGATCATAGTTGCCGTCGCGGGACCGATACTCGAGCGCGGCCTGACCGGCCCATGGGAGATGCGGCGCCTTCTCCACGGCGCGTTCGGCATAATGCTGTGCCGCTTCGTCCGAACCGAGACGACGCGCTTCCAGGTAAAGCCCTCGCAGGCCAAGGGCACGCGTTTCCGGGTTCTCCGCCATCGCTTCGAACTTGGCGCGCGCATCGTCGTGCCTGCCCTCGATCATGTAGGTCTGCGCTTCCAGGACGTGGATCAGTGGCTCCTTGTCGGCACTCAGAAGGGATCGCGAACGACGTGTCATTCGACGCGCCAGCATCGCATCCCCGGCACCGGCTGCGATCAACCCACTCGACAGCGCCTTGTAACCCTGGTCGCGTTTGCGGTGACGAAAATAGCGGCGAACGGACTCTGGCGACGAGAAGGCCGCCTTTATCAGCCACAACACGAGAACGATGGCCGCGAGCAAAGTCGTCAGCCCAGCAATACCGGCGAGCAGAGACATCTCCACACGCTGTCCCTGCCAAACCAGGATCATCTCTCCCGGACGATCGGCGAGCCAGGCAAAGCTCAACCCCAGTGCCAGAATGACTGCGACGAAAAACAAAATCCGGATCATGCGCCCTGTCCCTTGTGGCCTGCCGCGCTCAGCGTCAATGCGAAGCTCAGTTTGTCGTTGCCGTTGCGGCGTCGGTAGCGGCCGACAACGCATCGTTCAGGATCGTCTCAGCCTGGCCGCGCGCCCGTAGGTCCGCGACATAGCCCTCCGAAACAGCCTTGGCGGCGTCCGGCAGCGTTTCCCACTCGCCGACCGCAGCATCGAAGTCGCCGTCATTCACCCGCGCTTCCATGCGCGACACGACGGCCTTCACACTTGAACCCTCGACATCGCCGGTCGGCCGAACTGTGACGATGGATTGCGCGCTGTTCATCAGTCGGTCCAGCACGCCATCGCTGTTTCCAGTGACGGCAGCCGCGATCATCGCGCGCGCAACATCGGGAAACTGATTAACGAGCTGCATGCGCGTTGGCACGCCCTCTTCGGCGGCGCCCGCCAAGGCCTCGACAGCCGGATCGTCAGGCGAAACGGCGGAAAACGCATCAAGTTCCGCTGCGAAAGGGCCACCGCGATCGATCGCACTCTTGAGCTCGGCGGCCGCGAACGCCCTCGCCACTTGCTCCTGCGCGGAATTGTCGGCCAGTTCCGCCTCGATCGCCTCCACGCGGGCCAGAATGTCGGCCGAAGAAGCCTCCTGCGCCTCGCCGGCCGCCACCAGTTCGCTCCTCAGCGCGTCGATGTCGCCACCACCCTGCGCATCGGCAGCACTTTCTTCCAAAGCGGCCAGACGTTCCTCCAAACCGGACAGGTCGATCTCGCCGGAACCACCCTCAAGGGCGCCCAGTGATTCCGAAAGGTCGGCGATCTCGGATGCCAGGGCAGCTATCCGCTCGTCCTGCGCCGAAACGGCGCCATTTTCCTCGACGGGCTCAACGACCAACCACTGCAATGCCGTCATACCGGCAAAGACGATCAGCCCGCCGACAATTCCGGCAAGCACGAAGCCGGACCGTGAGCGGCGTTCAGCGCCGGCTTGTCGCTGCGCAGCCGGCGGCACGGAAGTCGTATGAGTCGCAGCCTTGACCGGTTGCGCGGTCGACCCGGTCTGCATCGTGCCGGATGCTGCGGGCGTGGCCTTTGCCTCGGGCGCTTTCGCCCTGGCGGCTGGCCTTGCCGGCAGGCTGACGCCGGCGACGTGCTCCGCGGACTGCGACACGGCCGCCGAACCTTTCTGCCTCGGGACAGCCCGCTTGGTGGTCCCTTCGCCTGTGCGGCGCGTGGTCTTCGACGTGCGGCGCTGCGACGTGCCCTTGGCCATGCAAAATCCCCATCGGTCTCTAAATTACGGGCCGATCATAGAACGGACGACAAAGAAACGAAAATCCATAAACGGTGATCAGCCGCCTTGGTTCCGGTTTGAGCTCAGCAACTCCAACAGAGCGGGCTCGCACGGTGTGCGGCTCCAAAGGGCTTTCAGCCGCATCGCTGTCGGCAGGCCCGCTGCGACGTTTTCGCTCAGACAAGCGATCATGGCCGCATCGAAACCGGCGGCCGGGTGGCGGGCAGCGATTTCGGCGAAACGCTCAGCCGCTCTCCGCGAATAAAGCAAGACGGCGTCGATCCGACCCGAACGCAGAGCATCGATCTCGTCGGGACCGTAGTCGATGTCGATTGTGTCGTAGACATCGATCGTCCTGAAGTTGACGCCAGCTGCCATCAATGCCCTCTCGAACACCGGAGAGCGCACGCGGCCGGCCAGATAGGTGAGCGGGCCATTCGATTGATCGCGCCGCGCAACGAGCATTGCGGAAAGGCCTGCGCCGTCACCCGGTCCGTCCATGACGTTGCGAAATCCGGCATTGCGCGCTTGATCCGCCGTAGCCTTCCCAACCGCCCAGATGACGATGTCGTGACTGGCGCGATCCGAAACCGCCCTGATCGCCGCAGCACTCGTCACGACGAAATCGCCCGAACCGGGGCATGCCGCGGCGTTCACGCCGGCCATGAGCGGCTCCGTGCGCGACAGGGGCATCGCGATCGCCGTATGACCCAGCGCTTCGAGACGTTCGGCGGTTTGGCTCGCGCCCGGCTCGGGCCGCGTCACGAGAACACGCATCACATCAGGTCCAGTCGGCGAAGAAGTCCGGTCCCGCCCTTTCGCGCACCGTCTGGCCCGCTTCACGGCCGATCGCGGCCGCATCGCTCGCCTTGCCACTACCGGAGATGGCATGGGCCTCCCGTCCATCCGGCGTCAGGATCAACCCCGAAAAGGCAATGTCATCGCCCTCGACACGCGCCAGCCCCGCAATGGGCGTGCGGCACGAACCGTCGAGTGCGGCAAGGAAGGCACGTTCGCACAGGAGCGCCGCATGCGTCGGCCGGTGATCGACAGGCGCAACGAGCCGCGCAACATCCGTGTCGTCGATTCGGCTTTCGATACAGATCGCGCCTTGGCCGGGCGCCGGTGGAAAAACCTCCGGGTCCAGAACATCCGTGGCGACATCCTCCATATTCAGACGCTTCAGGCCGGCATACGCCAGCAGCGTCGCATCCACTTGCCCTTCACGCAGCTTGCGCAGCCGTGTTTCCACCAGACCGCGATAGGTGATGACCTTGATGTCCGGCCGCATCCGGCGAATGAGCGCCTGACGGCGCAGCGAGGCCGATCCGACGACCGCGCCTTTCGGCAGATCGTGAAGGGATGGAGCGTCGCGGGCAATGACGGCATCGCGCACGTCTTCCCGCTCGACGAACGCCGAAAGGTGCAGCCCTTCGGGCAATGTCGTCGCCATATCCTTGGATGAATGGACGGCGAGATCGAGCCGACCATCGGCCAGCTGTTCCTCCAGTTCCAGGGTGAACAGCCCCTTCCCGCCGATCTCCGAAAGCGGTCGGTCGGTGATGCGGTCCCCTTTGGTCGAGAGCACCACGATCTCGAAGGCGGACGACACCATGCCATGCGCCGCCGCCAGCCTGTCACGCACTTCATGCGCCTGTTTCAGCGCCAACGGGCCGCCGCGCGTGCCGATCCGGTATTGTTTCGTTTGCATCCGTCTCCGTCCGTGTTACCGAGACGACAGGTAACTGGCTTTGCCCACCCTCGCAATCATTGCGACGATCCGACCCGATCCTTGATTATTGGCACGATGACTGACCGCCTCCTCATCCTCGGTATCGAGACGAGTTGCGACGAGACCGCAGCCGCCGTCGTATCGCGCCGAGAAAGCGGAGAGGGCAAAATTCTTTCCAATGTCGTGCTGAGCCAGCTCGATGAGCATGTTCCCTATGGCGGCGTGGTGCCGGAGATCGCAGCGCGCGCCCATGTGGCGGCCCTCGACGGGCTCATCGCCGAGGCGATGCGGCAGGCGGACGCGACCTTCGACGACCTCGATGCCATCGCCGCGACCACCGGCCCCGGTCTCATCGGCGGACTGATCGTCGGACTTATGACCGGCAAGGCGATCGCCTCGGCTGCCGGCAAGCCGCTCTTCGCGATCAATCATCTGGAAGGCCACGCGCTGACGGCGCGGCTGACCGACGGGCTGGATTTTCCCTATCTCCTTCTTCTCGTTTCTGGCGGACATACCCAGCTCATCCTGGTGCGCGGCGTCACCGCATACGAACGCTGGGGCACGACGATCGACGACGCGCTGGGCGAAGCCTTCGACAAGACGGCGAAGCTGCTTTCATTGCCCTATCCAGGCGGTCCGGCCGTCGAGGCGGCGGCGCGGGCGGGTGATCAGGCGCGCTTCAAACTGCCGCGGCCGATGCGCGGCGATGCACGTCTCGACTTTTCCTTTTCGGGGCTGAAAACGGCCGTACGGCAGCAGGCGAGCGCACTCGCTCCATTGAGTGAGAAGGATGTCGCGGATGTCTGCGCGGCATTTCAACATGCCGTCACGGAAACGCTGGCCGAAAGGATTGCCCCCGCGCTGACAAGGTTCAGGGACCTGTTCGGCGACCAGCCCCATCCCGCGCTCGTCGTCGCCGGGGGTGTCGCGGCGAATGCGGCGATTCGAGAGACGCTCACGAGGCTTTGTGGGACGCACCGCTTCCAGTTCGTCGCGCCGCCCCACGCCCTGTGCACCGACAACGCGGCGATGATCGCCTGGGCCGCAGCAGAACGCCTTGCAGCCGGGTTCGATCCGCAATCGATGGACGTCGCTCCACGCTCTCGCTGGCCGCTCGACAGCAACGCCGAGCCGGCCCTTGGGTCTGGAAAACGAGGCACCAAGGCATGAGCGGGATCGCCGTCATCGGCGCGGGAGCATTCGGCACCGCCCTTGCCTGCGTCATCGCCCGCAGCCGCAAGGAGCCCGTCACGCTGCTGGCGCGCGATCCGCTCCACGCCGAAACCATGCGCTCGACCCAACGCAATGAGAAAGCGCTGCCTGGAATCAAGCTGCCTGAACACGTGATCGCGACGGCCGATCCGGATCATCTCACCGGCGCGCGGCGGATTCTCCTGGCCGTTCCTTCTCAGGCGCAGGCCGAGGTCACGGCGCGTGTGATGCAATCCATTTCTGGAGATGCCGAATTCGTCATCTGCGCCAAGGGGCTGGAGCGCACCTCCGAGGACACCTTGTCGCACGTTGTCGGCGCAACGGCGCCGGGTCATCCGGTGACGATCCTTTCAGGGCCCGGCTTCGCCGCCGACATCGCGCGGGGCTTGCCGACGGCGATGACCGTCGCCAACACAAATCGCCAGCGCGCCGAACAGACTGCCGCCGTCCTGTCGGGCGACACCTTCCGGCTCTACGCAACCGACGATGTCACCGGCGTCGAACTCGGAGGGGCGCTGAAGAATGTCCTGGCGATTGCGAGCGGCATCACCGAAGGGGCCGCACTCGGCCAGTCGGCTCGCGCTGCACTGATCGCCCGCGGGCTCGCCGAGATGACGCGCTTTGCCGTCGCCCACGGCGCCCGCGCCGAAACCATGAGCGGCCTGGCAGGGCTTGGTGATCTGGTGCTGACCGCGACAAGCACCCAGTCACGCAATTACCGCTACGGCGTGGCGTTGGGACGGGGGGCCAGGCCCGCTGACCTGATGCGACCGGGCGAGCCCCTTTCGGAAGGGGCCTTCACGGCAGCCGTCGCTGCGACCATCGCAAGACGACGCGCTATCGACATGCCGATCACCACCACGGTGGCTGATATCGTTGACGGAAGGCTCACGATCGGCGACGCCGTCGCGGCGCTGATGCGCCGCCCGTTGCGCCACGAGAGTGACAGCGTCTGAGGGTTGACGGGTCGCCCGTGCCACGCCATCAACGCACTCGACGTCATATCATCTAAGGGTCGCTCATGTATTTCGCCGTTATCTGCCGGGACAAGCCTGATGCATTGCAACTGCGCCTCGACACACGACCGACGCATCTGGAGCATCTGAACCGGGTGAACGAAAGCGGTGCGCTCAAGGTCGCAGGTCCGCTGCTCGGCGATGATGGAAAACCGATGGGCAGCCTCCTCATCGTCGAAGCCGATGATGCCGAAGCCGCCCGGAAACTGGCTGAAGCTGATCCCTATGCCAAGGCCGGTCTTTTCGAAAGCGTCGAGATTCGCGCCTGGAACTGGGTGTTCAACGCCCCGTCGGAGGCTTGAGGATGGCTTATTGGCTGTTCAAATCCGAGCCGTTCAAGTGGTCCTGGGACGACCAGAAGAAGCGCGGGGAGAAGGGCGAGGAATGGGACGGAATCCGCAACTATCAGGCGCGCAACAACATGCGCGAAATGAAGCTGGGCGACAAAGGCTTCTTCTACCACTCCAATGAGGGCCTGGAGGTCGTCGGCATCGTCGAAATCTGCAAGGAAATCCATCCCGATTCCACGACGGACGACGAACGTTGGGAATGCGTGGACATCAAGGCTGTCTGCGACATGCCGAAGCCGGTTACACTCAAGGATGTGAAGGCCAGCGAAAAGCTGGCCAAAATGGCGCTGGTCACGTCGATGCGCCTTTCGGTTCAGCCGGTGACGAAGGATGAGTATCTCGAGGTGTGCCGGATGGGCGGGCTGGACAAGCCACCGCTCTGAGCGTCCCCGGAGGCGTGCGTGATGAGCATCGACGACGCGCCCGACGCATTCATCCGCGCCAACACGGCCCTGATGGCGCCGCCCCATGTGCCGGAAATCCGACTGCATCTGGCCGAAGAGGCCCACGACCTCTGGCTCAAGACGGAAGAGGAGTTGGGCGTCATTGGCCTGCCACCGCCATTCTGGGCCTTTGCCTGGGCCGGCGGCCAGGGGCTGGCCCGCCACATCCTCGATCATCCCGAGATCGTCAAAGGCCAGGACGTCCTCGATTTCGCATCCGGCTCGGGGATCGTCGCGATCGCGGCGGCACGGGCGGGAGCACGCAGCGTAACAGCCGCCGACATCGACCCATGGGCGGCGTCCGCGTGCCGTCTGAACGCAGCCGCCAACAATGTCGATATTCACACCATGGTTGGCGATCCGCTTTCGCAGGACGCTGCGCGGTGGACGACAGTGCTCGCCGGGGACGTCTTTTATGATCGCACCATGACGGATGCCATCCTGCCATGGCTCGACCGGATCGCATCTCGTGGAGTCCCAATCTTCATCGGGGATCCTGGACGGGCTTACCGACCGGCCGACCGGCTGTCAGCCTGCGCGACCTACGAGGTTCCGGTGCTCCGCGCACTGGAGGATTCGGAGGTGAAGCGAACGACCGTTTGGGCTTACCGCACCAGCAAAAGCGGTCAGGCATAGACAGTGCGCAGAACCGTCCCCGGCTTCAGCATCGGCAATATCCGCACCAGATCGCGGTATCGAAGTGCGACGCAGCCTTCGGTTGGCGCGTACCCCGGACGGGCAAGATGCATGAAGATCGCGGAGCCGCCGGCGCCACGGCGTTGCGTGATGTTCCAATCCATCACCAAGACGATGTCGTAGAGGTGATCCTCTCTGCGCATCGTTTCGTGGCTGGCCGCGAATGGCAGGCGAACCAGTCGATTGTAGGCACCATGATAGGGTGCGTCGCACCATCCCATGTCATCGCGGATCGGCCGCATCGGTAACGCGGTCAAAGGGCGCGGCACGCGATCCGACCGATAGAAGCCCTCGACGAAACGCATGGTTGCGACGGGCGTCGCGCCGTCCCCTTCACGCTTGCGGCTTGTCATGCCGCTTCTGCCGATTGCAGCCCGAAATGTCAGGCCATCGGCCCACAGCACGCCGCGCGTCGAACACCCCGGCTCGACACGAAGCGCCAACGCATACAATGCGCGGTCATCCGAAGCCGTCATTAACCGTCAGTTCCTGTTCGTAAATGGTTTCAAAGCAAGGCGAACCAATCATTTACCCGGAGCAAGTCACCGCACCGACCGCACAATTACCACTTTGCGCTGAGAGACAAAAAGCCTAAACATCAACCGAACTGGCCTTCTGCCTGGGACAACAGGAGTATCCGCATGACAGCCCGCACCATCCTGATCGTGGACGATGACGAGGATCTGCGCGAGACCCTGACAGAGCAACTGTCGCTTTATGACGAATTTTCGATCATCGAGGAGTCAACGGCGACAAAGGGCCTTCAGACGGCGCGAGCGGGCCAGATCGATCTGTTGATCATGGATGTCGGCCTGCCCGACATGGATGGCCGTGAGGCCGTCAAGATCCTGCGCAAGGGTGGCTTCAAGCCGCCGATCATCATGCTGACGGGTCATGACACCGATTCCGATACCATACTCGGGCTGGAATCGGGTGCGAACGACTATGTCGTCAAACCCTTTCGCTTCGCCGTTCTGCTCGCCCGTATCCGTGCCCAGCTGCGCCAGCACGAACAAAGTGAGGATGCCACTTTCACCGTAGGTCCTTACACGTTCAAGCCGAGCCAAAAGCTGCTGACCGATGAAGCCGGTGCCAAAATCCGGCTGACCGAAAAGGAATCGGCCATCATCCGCTATCTTTATCGGGCGGATCAGAAAGTCGTCACCCGCGACGTCTTGCTTGAGGAAGTGTGGGGTTACAATTCAGGGGTCACCACACACACGCTGGAAACCCATGTCTATAGGTTGCGCCAGAAAATCGAACGAGACCCGTCCAATGCCGAGATCCTCGTAACCGAGAGCGGCGGCTACAAGATCGTTCCCTAACGGGTGGAGTACGCCGTCGATGGCGCTCAAAGACGACATCGCGCTTTTGTCCACGGTGCCTCTCTTCGCAGATCTCGGGGAGGAGCAACTGCGACTGATCGCCTTCGGCGCCGAACGCCGGCGCGTACCTGGCGGCCAAACGCTCTTTCGGCAGGGCGCACCGGCAGATTGTGCCTATATCGTCGCCGGAGGCCGATTCTCGCTCACACGCTCCACCCGAGAGCGCAAGGACCTCAAGCTCGGTGAGGCGACGAAGGGCGCGCTGCTCGGCGAGATCGCGATGATATCGCTCGTCGAGCGCAAGATGACCGCGGTCGCCGCCGAAACCAGCGAAGTCATCCGCATCACGCGGCCGCTCTTCAGCCGCATGCTGGAAGAGTATCCTGACCTTGCCGTGATGATGCACCGCCGCATCTCGGCGAACCTTGGCAGGATGGTGGGTGAGCTGCTGGCGATCGCTCCACGCCTGAGGGGCTGACATCGCCGCCTTTTCCATGAACGAATCGTCTTCGGAAGCGTTTGGGGAACAGACCCAAGCCATGGAGTGGATGATGCCCGAACGTACCGACACCTTGCGTTCCGTACCCGATCCGGTGGACGCGAAGCCGACCAGTCGCAAGGAAGATTACAAGGCCTATGCCGAGCGCGACATTGACGAGGGCTGGCCCTACAGCGACGAACCCGGCAATGAGCAGGCCCGCCTCGACGCGAACCGCCCCTATGCGGCGGAAGATGAGACACCTGTCGCCCTCGACGGTGCCGTTGAGGGGTTCCATGTCGAAACAGCGCCGGTCGGCACGCCAACTCCCGCGCCTGACGATGCGCAAGACGACGAGACGGTACGCAAATACATCGATGACCAGGACCGACATGATCGCGGCGCGCCCGGTGACGAAAGCGCCGACCCGGAAGTCGACCCTGAGCCGAAACATCGGCCATAGTTAAAAAAATACCACCGCCGGCATCCGCCGGCGGTGGTATTTTTTGGACGGGTGGGCGAACGTTATTTCTTGTTGCCCGTCGGCTTTGAAGGCTGCGTAATGGAAACCGGATCGCTGGCCGGAAAACTGTCTTCCAGCCCCTCCTCCAGCTCGTCATCCTTCTCTTGACGTTCCTTGTTCCGGTTTGCGGCGTCTTCGGGCTTGCGCCCCTCATTCTGCCTGGCGCGATCGCGGTCTGTCTGTGCGCTCATGAATGCACCCTCCTTTTTGCTGGACTGGAGGGATAACGTTCCAAGAACCGACGCGTTGCGTCGTCATTGATCGATTGCATCCAGCCCTTCACTGACGAAAAAGCCCAGGATCCATCCGCCGCCCACGAGCGCCAGCGCACCAAGAATAATCAGGACGCCGTCCTTGGCCACCAGGCCCATGGCGATGAGCGTGACCGTCGCGGCCAGCAGCGAGGATGAAAACGGCACCAATTCGAGGAACGGCATCGCCAGACCACAGGCGACGCACAGGAGTTCCGGCAGGATCGAGATCGGATGCCGCACGAGAAAGGTCAATCGCGGCTTGGTCAGCCGATCGATCAAGGCGACGGGACGAGACAGAGCATCGAGCGCCCTGTTGAACCTGCCACGGCCGATCGTGCGCCGCATGATCCAATGCGGCAGCCAGACATGGCTGCGGCCGAACACCATCTGCGCTGCAATCAGAGCGATGATCAGGCCTCCGATCGACGACAGGCCCGGTATCCCGCTGAGCGGACTGACGATGATCACCGCCGGCACCAGAAGAAGTGGCCCGAAAGAGGCCCGGCCAAGCGACTGGGCTATGTCATTCACCGAGAGTGTGTCGCCGCTTCCCGCATCCCGAATGCAGTTGATGATCGCCGTCAGGATCTGCTCGTCGTTGTCGGACGGGCGCGAGCGGGCGAACTCTGCCGCATCGTCGTTCTCGCTCATGAAGTGGGATGTCCGTTGTTAGCCGCGGTCGGGACCCTTGTAGCCTTGTCGACCAATCCGCTACAGCCCGAAACGAGCAATCACGGGGACGTGATCCGAAGGCCGCTCCCAACCGCGTGCCGCCCGCAGGACATCGATCCCCGTCAGGTCACCGGCGAGATCCGCCGAGGACCAGATATGGTCGAGCCGCCGTCCACGATCCGACGCTTCCCAGTCTCGCGCGCGATAGCTCCACCATGTGAAGATTTTCTCTTCGGGCGGGATATGCCGGCGAACGAGATCGACCCAGGCACCCTTGGACTGGACGTCCTTCAGCCCATCGGTCTCGATCGGCGTGTGGCTGACGACCTTCAAGAGTTGCCGGTGTGACCACACGTCTGTCTCGAGCGGCGCGATGTTGAGATCGCCGACGAGGATCGAGGAGATTCCATCTGCTCGCTCGCGTTCTGAATGCAGCAGCCGCATCTCGTCGAGATAAGCGAGTTTGTGCGCGAATTTCGGGTTCACCGCCGGATCGGGAACGTCGCCGCCGGCCGGCACATAGAAATTGTGCAAACGGATTTTCTTCACGCCAGCGGCAATGACGACCGAAGCATGCCGCGCATGCCCCACATCGCCGTAGTCCATCCGCTCTTCCGCCAGGATCGGCGTTCGCGAAAGCGTGGCGACACCGTGATAGCCCTTCTGTCCATGCGCGACGATGTGTTCGTAACCGAGCTTGCGCAGCCGTTTGAAAGGAAAGGCATCATTCGGACATTTCGTCTCCTGCAGACACAGCACGTCAGGCTGATGTTCAGCGAGAAATGCCTCGACCAGCGGCAAGCGAAGGCGAACGGAATTGATGTTCCACGTGGCGATGGAAAAGGGCAAGGAAAACACCTCGAACAGGAAAGACGAGGGTCGTCTAGCCCGTATCGCGCCGCGCTGGCAACAGGGCTAGTTGCGCATCGTTCCGCCACGCAGCTGGTCGTATGGCACCTGGAAGACGTTGGACGCGAATTGGACGCCGGTCTGAACGTTCATGATCATCACCGTCGTCTCTTTGCCCTGGGCGTCGACCATGGTCCATTGTTTCAGCTCGTAGCTGTTAGGATCGAACATCATGGTAATGGTCGAATCCCCGAACATCGACTTGTCGCCAAGGACGATTGTGATGAGATCCGGCTGAACATCCACAGATTTGACCATCGAGCCTGACAGATCGATCCGCTCGGACAGCAGAAGATTGAGCGGGGTCTTGGAAAGCGGATAGACGTCCCATGTGTTGAGCTTGGTGTTGCCGATGACCACGGACTCGCCGTCCGAGATCATGCGCACGGGAGATGGCTGCTCGTAATTGAAACGCATCTTTCCGGGGCGGGAGATGTGAAAGGTGCCGCCCGTTTGTTCACCGCGTGGCCCGAACTGAACGAAATCGCCCGTCATCGTCTTTACCGAGGAAAAGTGGTCGGCGATGTTTTGTGCGATTTCCTGCTGCGACTGGGCTTGCGCGGGTGTGCTGGCAATCAGCGCTGGCGCGCCGACGAGACCGAGCGCGACGACGGCGCCGGCAATGCCGAGAAACCGGCGGCGGACAATCGTTGGCTGCCGGTCTCGTGCGCTATGCGGAGGGGTCTGTTTCGCCATTGTTCTTCTCCTGATCTATCGCTTCCGTGCCGACCAAAGGCGGCGGCACTATGACTGCCCCTCACTCACCGCCCGACTATCTCGTCTTCCGTCGGCACCAGAATCTCACGCTTTCCGGCATGGTTTGCCGGACCGATGACGCCTTCCTGCTCCATCCGCTCGATCAATGAGGCCGCGCGGTTGTAACCGATACCGAGCCGCCTCTGGATATAGGACGTCGATGCCTTTCCGTCACGCAGAACGACTGCGACGGCCTGGTCGTAGGGATCGTCCGACCCCTCCAGATTGCTGGTGCCCGCTGGCCCGCCATTGTCCGAGCCTTCCTCGTCGTCTTCCGTGATCGCGTCGAGATACTCCGGCACGCCCTGCGTCTTGAGATGCGCGACGACATCCTCGACCTCGTCGTCCGACACAAACGGGCCGTGAACGCGCTGAATACGGCCGCCACCAGCCATATAGAGCATATCGCCCATGCCAAGCAGCTGCTCGGCGCCCTGCTCTCCAAGGATCGTCCGGCTGTCGATCTTCGACGTCACCTGGAACGAGATGCGTGTCGGGAAGTTCGCCTTGATGGTCCCGGTGATGACGTCGACCGATGGCCGCTGCGTGGCCATGATGACGTGGATTCCTGCAGCGCGCGCCATCTGCGCCAGGCGCTGCACCGCGCCTTCGATGTCCTTGCCTGCCACCATCATGAGGTCGGCCATCTCGTCGATGATCACGACGATGTAGGGCATGGCCTCCATGTCGAACTCTTCCGTCTCGTAGACGGCTTCTCCGGTGTCTCGGTCAAATCCGGTCTGGACCGTGCGCGTGATCGTGTCGCCCTTCCTCAACGCCTGTTCGACACGCGCGTTGAACCCGTCGATATTGCGCACACCGAGCTTTGACATCTTCTTGTAGCGCTCTTCCATCTCTCTGACGGTCCATTTCAGCGCCACAACGGCCTTCTTCGGATCCGTGACGACGGGCGTCAGGAGGTGGGGAATGCCATCATAGACCGAAAGTTCCAGCATTTTGGGATCGATCATGATCAGCCGGCATTGTTCGGGCGCCATCCGGTAGACAATCGACAGGATCATCGTGTTGATGGCCACCGATTTGCCCGACCCGGTCGTGCCCGCGACCAACAGGTGCGGCATTTTCGCGAGGTCGGCGATCACCGGCTCGCCGCCGATCGTCTTTCCGAGCGACAGCGCCAGCTTCGCCTTGCTCGCCTCGAAGTCGCGGCTCGCCAGCAATTCCCGCAGATACACCGTTTCACGCTTTGAATTCGGCAACTCGATGCCGATGGCATTGCGCCCCGGAACGACCGCAACGCGGGCCGCGATCGCGCTCATCGAACGTGCGATGTCGTCGGCCAGTCCGATGACGCGTGACGATTTGATGCCCGGCGCGGGTTCGAGTTCATAGAGGGTGACCACCGGGCCAGGCTTGACCTGAATGATCTCGCCCTTGACGCCGAAATCCTCCAGCACCCCTTCGAGCATCCTGGCGTTCTGCTCCAGCGCTTCGGTCGACAGGCTGGAGTCACGAACGACGTTCTTCGCTTCGTTGAGCAGGTGCAGCGCCGGCAGGTCGAAGCCGTCGTTCTTGATGAGGGTCGGCTGAGCCTCGCGGCCAACACGGCCACCCGGTTTCGGTCTGGCGGCCGGCTGGGCGACGCGTGACGGTTGGGCAACGGCTGCGGGCGCTGGCTTGGGCTTTTCGACAGGCGCCCAGTCCTCCGCCGGGTCGACGGAAAACGGCAGGTCGTCATCGTCGAACTCCCCGTCGACCTCGTCGACGAATCGCGGGGCGCGCACGCCCGCTGGACGATCGTCTTCGTCATCAAGCTCGATCGAGGGCGCATCGGTGACGACCCGGCCGGCAAATTCGGGTTCGCGGCGCCCATCGAGCGTCACGAAATCCTCACCGTTGAAATCGTAGGGCTCTTCGAAATGATCGCGCTCGCGGCCAGTCTGTTGGCCACCGATGCGCCCACCGGTCACCCGACGCATCTGAGCGCGGGCCGAATACCACCAATGGGTCAGCGCGCCGAGGGCAAGGAAGCGCTCGGCTTCTTCATCCTCTTCGTCTTCCTCGTCATAGACGTCCTCGTCCTCGAAATGCTCGTCGTCGATGTCGACCGGCTCGCGCCTGTCGATCAGCGCGGCGCCGTACATCGAGAGCCAGATCGCCGGAAAGACAAGAACGATACCGACAAGGAAGGAATAGATGCCGGAGGGATAGCCGCCGGTCAGGCCGCCGGGAATTCGAAGCACCATGTCTCCGATGACGCCGCCAAGTCCGTTCGGCAACGGCCAGTGCACAGGCGGAGTAATGCAGCTGAGCACCGCCGAGATCAGCGCTGCCCCCAGCAGCCAGGAGAAGAGGCGTTTGGCAAAGGGTACGAGCGGGCGGCCACGCACCATGAAGACAGCCCAGAAAACGAGCGGCACCAATGCAAAGACGGCACCCAGTCCGAAGAACTGCATCGCGATGTCGGCAAAGACTGCGCCGGGATAACCAAGCGCGTTGGTCGGCGTTGCCCCGTTGGCAAAGGACAGGCTGGGGTCGTTGACGTTCCAGGTTGCGAGCGCGCCGATCGCGAACGCCAGCAGAGAGAGGACAATCAGGCCGCCGGTAATTCTCAGGGGAGCGCGCAGCAGGGGCGGAACGGACAGCACCGGCCGTCGCCTGTATCCCCGGGCGACCTGGGCCACACCCCGACCGCCGCCTGCTTGATAGACACCGTTGTCCGCTTGAAGAGTTCGCCGCATGCCACACCCGTTTTCGCGCCTGGATGGCGCCGATTGTGGTGCGACACTAGCCGCGGCATGGTTAATGCGGATTTAACCATGCCGTAAACAGGCGGTTTCAGGCCCAGGGACGAGCCTCTGACCGGCGGCTTTCAAAGGCGGCGATCTTGTCGGACTTTTCCATCGTCAGGCCGATGTCGTCGAGCCCTTCCAGGAGGCAATGCTTCTTGAACGGATCGATATTGAATGTCACGACGCCGCCGTCAGGGCCATGGATTTCCTGCGTTTCGAGATCGACGGACAGCGTGGCGTTGGCGCCGCGGTCGGCATCATCCATCAGCTTGTCCAGATCATCCTTCGAGACGACGATGGGCAAAATGCCGTTCTTGAAGCAGTTGTTATAGAAGATGTCGGCGAAGCTGGTCGAAATCACGCAGCGAATGCCGAAGTCGGCGAGCGCCCAGGGGGCGTGCTCGCGCGATGATCCGCATCCGAAATTGTCGCCGACCACAAGCACCTGCGCTTTGCGATAAGCGGGCTTGTTCAGCACGAAGTCCGGATTCTCGGTGCCGTCGTCGTTGAAGCGCATCTCGGCGAAAAGCCCCTGGCCCAGACCCGTCCGCTTGATCGTCTTCAGGTAATCCTTCGGAATGATCATGTCGGTGTCGATGTTGATGATGGGCAGCGGCGCAGCAACGCCGGTGAGCTTGTCGAATTTCTGCAAGGCACCTGTCTCCACTTCTATCTGCCATGCTCTAGCAAAGCTTGCGGCGAAAAAGAAGGGGCCATGGTGCGCGCCCCGCTGTCCGGGATGGCGCGCTGATCACATGTCGATGATGGTGCCGCGCCCGTCATTCCATACGCGCGGCTGCGCCTTGGCGCGCGCAGCAACGGGCGCCGGCTTCGGTCCGGAGAGCTTCACGGCGACAGCGGTGCCGAGAGCGGCGACCAGCGTCACGCCGACAATGGCGATGCCAAACGCGGCGAACAGCGCGAGCGCCACGACACCGATCGTCAAACCTCCGACGACGCGAATGGCATTCGTGAATGCGTTCATTGTCTCATACCCCTTGTTGCCAACCTGATCTGGGGAGTCGAAAATGGCGCTTCAATGGCGAAACGCTCGTTATCGAACGTGGCGTTTCGAAACGCAGGGCAGCGATGTCCTTGCGAAGCCATGGCCCAGCGGGCAAAAGGGCTGGATGTCGACCAATTCGAAATTCACTCAGCCGGCGCACCCGATGCGGCCCTCGCGGCCTCGCCGCTCCGTGCTCTACGTGCCCGCCACCAATGCCCGCGCGATGACGAAGACCGCCTCGCTCGACTGTGATGCCGTCGTCTTCGATCTTGAGGATTCCGTTGCGCCCGACGCCAAAGGCAAGGCCCGTGAAGCCCTTCGCGCCTTTTTGGCCGAGCGGCCCTTCGACGGCAAAGAGATCGTCGTTCGCATCAACGGGCTCGACAGCGAATGGGGAACGGAGGATCTGCTGGCCGCACGCGGCGCCGGCGTCGATACCATCCTCCTGCCGAAAGTCGAGGAGCCGGAGGACATCCAGACGGCGGCTTCCGCGCTGAACCAGAGCGACGCTCCCGACACGATGCGGCTCTGGGCGATGATCGAGACGCCGAAGGCGATCATGAATGCCGGACACATCGCGCTAAGCGCCCGAACCGTCGGCGCACGGCTGGACTGCTTCATCATAGGGCCCAACGACATTGCCAAGGAAACCGGCGTGCCTCATCTCGAGGGCCGGCCCTATCTGGTACCCTGGCTCATGCAGGTAGTGCTTGCGGCAAAGGCATTCGGACTCGATATCCTGGATGGTGTGTACAATGATTTTCGTGATCTGGAAGGCTTCGAGCGCGAATGCGGCCAGGGTCGGGACATGGGTTTTGACGGCAAGACGCTGATCCACCCCGGCCAGATCGGCGCAGCAAATCGCCTTTTCGGTATCGACCGTCAGGCGCTGGCAGAAGCCGAACGGATTATCGCCGCGTTCGATGCGCCGGAGAGCGCCGGCCTTGGGGTCATCCAGATCGACGGGAAAATGGTCGAGCGCCTGCATCGCGACCAGGCCGAGAAACTGGTGGCCAAGGCCAAGGCTCTGGCCGCGCGATCGCAGGTGTCAGAAACGGGAGACGAGAAATGAGACTGTACCGCTTCCTGACAGGCAGCGACGACTCTGCCTTCTGCCACAAGGTCACCCTGGCACTGAACAAGGGTTGGCTGCTTCATGGCGGTCCGACCTATGCCTTCAACCCGGAGACACGGCAGATGCAATGTGGCCAGGCTGTCTACAAGGAGGTCGAAGGCAAGGAATACAGCCCCGAGATGAAACTCGGCGACGCGTGAAGCGGCCTATTCGGCTGCCTCCTCGATCTGCTCCATATCGTCGTCGCTGAGCCCGAAATGATGGCCGATCTCATGAATGAGGACGTGGGTGATGATATCGCCCAGCGTTTCCTCATGTTCGGCCCAGTAGTCCAGGATCGCGCGGCGATAGAGGGTTATGCGGTTCGGAAAGTCGCCGGTTTCCAGTGCGAAGCGTTCGCCGATCCCGCGCCCTTCGAAAAGGCCGAGCAGGTCGAACGGCGTCTCCAGCGCCATATCCTCGAAAATCTCTTCGCTCGGAAAATCATCGAGCTTGATGATGACCTCCCCCGTAAGGCTGCGAAACGCATCCGGCAGCCGCGCATAGGCCTCGCGCGCCAGCGATTCGAACTCGACGAGTGATGGCGAATAGGCTCTGCCCCAATCGTTTGTCTGATCCATTCGGGCCATGCGCCCCCCTTTCTCGCCGCCATATAGGCGATGTCGCGTCAAAGCGCGAGAGGCTTCGTCGGCAGCCAGTCGATGATGGGGCAGTATACATCTTGTCTTCATGCTTTGCCCCGCCGCCTCGATGGGGTAGTCAGGGCGCCGAAGAGAAATCGCAAGGAGACCGCGCATGACCGCTCAAACCCCGCCCTTCCGCGCCGACCACGTCGGCTCGCTTCTGCGGCCCGAAAGCGTCAGGAAGGCCCGCAAGGCGCACTATCAGGAAAAAACGATGACGGCTGCCGAGTTGAAGTCTGTCGAAGACGCAGCCATCCGCGACCTGGTCGCAATGCAGGAATCGGTCGGCCTCAAGTCCGTCACGGACGGTGAGACGCGTCGCTCGTTCTGGCACTACGATTTCATGGGCGATCTAACGGGACTTGATCTCGAAGAGCGCGAGCAGGACGGCGTACAGTTTCACGGCGTGAAGCTGCGGCCGATTTTCCCGACGATCAACGGTAAGCTTGATTTCCCGGACGATCATCCGATGCTCGATCACTACAAATATCTCGCTTCAGTGACGAAGAGCGCCACGCCCAAGATCTCGATTCCCGGCCCCAGCGCTGTCCATTTCCGCGTCGGAAAGGATGATATCAACGTCAAGGAGTACAAGGACGAACCCGAAGCGCTTTTCACCGATCTCTCCAGGACCTACGCCAAGGCCGTGAAGGCTTTTTATGCGGCCGGCTGCCGGTATCTGCAGATGGACGACATCTTCTTCGCCTATCTCTGCGACCCGAAAATTCGCGAGCAGAAGAAGGCCGAGGGCACCGACCCGGACTGGCTGATCAACCGCTACGCCGACATGATGCATGACGCCATCGCCGACCGGCCAGACGACATGGTCATCGGCATGCATATGTGCCGGGGCAACTTCAAGTCGACCTGGGTGGCCGAGGGCGCCTACGACCCGGCCGCCGATGCGATCTTCAACAAGACCGGCATCGACATCTACTTCATGGAGTATGACACCGACCGCGCTGGCGGACTTGAGCCCCTGCGGCTGCTGCCCAAGGGCAACAAGCGCGTTCATCCTGGTTTCATCACGACGAAGACGGGCGAACTCGAAGCGCTGGATGACCTCAAGCGCAAGTTCGACGAGGCGTCGAAATATGCCGATATCGACCAGTTGGGCATCGCGCCGCAATGCGGGTTCGCCTCGACCGAGGAAGGCAACGACATCACACCGGACGACCAGAAGCGCAAGCTCGAGCTCGTCGTGAAGACGGCAGAAGCCATCTGGGGCACCGCCTGATTGACCAGCCCCATTGCTATGAAAGGCCGCGTCCGCGAGAAAGCCAGCGGACGCGGCTTGCTTTTTACCCGCCAACGATCATAACGTTGAGCACCCCGATGGGAGAAACCGGCTCTGCCGGTGCCGAAGGAGCAACCGCCCCGGAAACTCTCAGGCAAAAGGACCATCGGACCGGTCATGCACTCTGGAGAGAGGCGCATTCGCTGCGCCCGCCGAAGGGATAACAATCTCAGGCGAAAAGGACAGAGGGGGCGTCGCGCGGCGAAGGAGTGGATTCTTCGCCTGGATTCGACGCCGGACCTGTGCCGCATGGCATGCCGGCGACAAGCCGGAGGCGTTATGGCCGATTCCACCGACCTGAAGACGACACCGCTTCATGCCATGCACAGCGCCGCCGGCGCCCGAATGGTACCCTTCGCCGGATACGACATGCCGGTGCAGTATGCGCCCGGGGTGCTCAAGGAACATCTGCACACGCGCGCAAAAGCCGGGCTGTTCGACGTGTCCCACATGGGGCAGGTCGAATTGCGTCCCAAGGACGGCATGGTCGAGACCGCGGCGCGCGCGCTCGAGACGCTTGTACCCGTCGACATTCTCGGCCTGAAGCCGGGCCGGCAGCGGTATGCTCTCTTTACCAATGAGGAGGGCGGGGTCATGGACGACCTGATGGTCGCCAACCGTGGTGATCATCTCTTTCTGGTCGTCAACGCGGCCTGCAAGGCGGCGGACATCGATCATTTGAAACGGCACCTTGGAGAAAGCTGCGACATTGTCGTGCGCGACGACCGCGCACTCCTCGCCCTTCAAGGACCCGAGGCGGCCCGCATCATGGCCGGGCTTGCACCCGAGACGGCCGAGATGCGGTTCATGGACGTTCGCGACATCGAGATCGCCGGAGCCGGTTGCGTCGTGTCCCGTTCGGGCTACACGGGAGAAGACGGCTTCGAGATATCTGTCCCCGGCGACAAGGCGGGTGACCTTGCTTCCGCACTGCTGGAAGACGGCGATACCGAATGGATCGGCCTTGGCGCCCGCGATTCCCTGCGGCTCGAAGCCGGGCTATGCCTTTACGGCAACGACCTTGATGCTGAGACGACGCCCGTCGAATCGAACGTCGCCTGGGCCATCCAGAAGGTGCGGCGCCGCGGCGGTGCGCGCGAGGGCGGTTTTCCGGGCGCCGGCCGCATTCTTTCTCAGTTGAGCGACGGCGCATCGAGGCGCCGCGTCGGTCTGAAACCTCGGGGCCGCGCACCGGTGCGTGCGGGCGCCTGGCTCTTTGCCGACGAGAAAAGCAGCGACGCGATCGGCAAGGTCACGTCAGGTGGATTCGGGCCGAGCGTCGACGGGCCGGTCGCCATGGGCCTCGTCCCCACCGAACAGTGCGGCGAAGACACGATCCTTTTTGCGGAAGTCAGAGGCAAGCGGCTGCCGGTTGCGGTTTGTGCCCTACCTTTCGTCAAGCAGACATACAAACGTTGAAAACAGGGGAGCCGTTATGCTGAAATTCACCGAAGACCACGAATGGCTGAATATCGAGGGCGATACCGCGACGATCGGCATCACCACCCATGCGGCCGAGCAGCTTGGCGATCTCGTCTTTGTCGAATTGCCCGAGGTCGGCGCAAGCTTCGAGAAGGGTGGAGAAGCAGCAACCGTCGAATCGGTCAAGGCGGCGTCGGAAGTCTATGCGCCTCTGGGCGGCGACGTGGTCGAAGTGAACGAGAAGATCGTTGATGACCCCTCGCTCGTGAACTCCGACCCGATGGGCAGCGGCTGGATGTTCAAACTCAAGCTCTCTGACGCGTCGGCCGCCGATGGCCTGCTCGACAAGGACGCGTACGACAAGCTCATCGGATAACGCCATGGCCTTCGAATTCACCGACTACCAGCCCTACGATTTCGCCAACCGCCGCCACATCGGTCCATCGCCAGAAGAGATGGCCGATATGCTCGACGTTGTCGGCGCCGAAAGCCTCGATGCACTGATTGACGAGACCGTGCCGGCATCGATCCGCCAGAAGTGTCCATTGGACTGGGGCCCAGCCATGACAGAGCGCCAGGCGCTCGACCGGCTGCGCGAAACCGCCGATATGAACCGGAATCTGGTTTCGCTCCTCGGGCAGGGGTACCACGGCACCATCACGCCCCCCGTTATTCAACGCAACATCCTGGAAAATCCGGCCTGGTATACTGCTTACACGCCCTACCAGCCGGAGATTTCGCAAGGCCGGCTCGAAGCGCTGCTGAATTTTCAGACGATGGTCTGCGACCTGACGGGTCTCGATGTCGCCAACGCCTCGCTGCTCGATGAGGCAACGGCCGGCGCCGAGGCCATGGCGATGGCGCAACGCATCTCGAAGTCGAAGAAGACGTCCTTCTTTGTCGATGCCCAATGCCATCCGCAGACCATTGCCGTCATCAGGACACGTGCCGAGCCGCTCGGTTGGGATGTCGTGGTTGGCGATCCATTCACTGATCTTGAGCCGGCTAATGTCTTTGGCGCCGTCTTGCAGTATCCCGGCACTGATGGAGACGTCCGGGACTTCACGCCGGTCATCAAGGCGTTGCATGGCGAAAGCGCGATCGCAATCATGGCGGCAGACCCGCTCGCGCTCGCGCTTCTCAAGACGCCAGGCGAAATGGGCGCCGACATCGCATACGGCTCGACGCAGCGCTTCGGCGTCCCGATGGGGTATGGTGGACCGCATGCTGCCTACATGGCCGTCAAGGACCAGTACAAGCGCGCCATCCCTGGCCGTCTCGTCGGCGTCTCCGTCGACGCGCGCGGCAACCGCGCCTATCGACTGGCGCTGCAAACGCGCGAACAGCACATTCGCCGCGAGAAGGCGACCTCGAACATCTGCACCGCCCAGGTTCTTCTCGCCGTCATGGCGTCCATGTACGGCGTTTTCCACGGCCCGAGGGGCATCAGAGCCATCGCCCAACAGGTTCACCAGAGCACCGTCCGGCTGGCCGCTGGTCTGGAGCGGATCGGCTACGAGATCGAGACCACCACCTATTTCGACACGATCACGGTCAAGGTCGGCGCGATCCAGGGCGCCATCGTAAAATCCGCGCTCGACGGCGGGGTCAATCTGCGCCGCGTCGGACAGGACCGGATCGCAATCACGCTCGACGAGCGCACCCGGCCATGGGTGATCGAGACCGTATGGCGCGCCTTTGGCGGCGAATTCAGCTTCGACGAATTCGAATCCGGCTATCGGTTGGACGACGTCCATCTGCGCAGATCGGATTACATGACGCATCCGATCTTCCATATGAACCGCGCGGAAAGCGAGATGACCCGCTACATCCGCCGCCTCGCCGATCGGGACCTGGCGCTCGACCGCGCGATGATCCCGCTTGGTTCGTGCACCATGAAGCTGAATGCGACGGCCGAAATGCTTCCGATCACCTGGCCCGAATTCTCCGAGCTCCACCCCTTCGCGCCGGCCGATCAGGCCAAGGGCTATCGTCTTCTGATCGACGACCTGTCGGACAAGCTCTGTCAGATCACCGGCTATGATGCCATCTCCATGCAGCCGAACTCGGGGGCGCAGGGGGAGTATGCCGGGCTCCTGACGATCCGGGCCTATCACGCGGCAAACGACGAAGGGCACCGCGATGTCTGTCTGATCCCGACCTCGGCGCACGGCACCAATCCGGCGTCGGCGCAGATGGTCGGCATGAAGGTGGTCGTGGTCGGCGCGGCCGAGAACGGCGACATCGACGTGGCTGACTTCCGCGCCAAGGCCGAGGCCCACGCGGGCAATCTTGCCGCCTGCATGATCACCTATCCTTCGACCCACGGCGTCTTCGAAGAAACCGTGCGCGAGATCTGCGAGATCACGCATCAGCATGGTGGTCAGGTTTATCTCGACGGTGCCAATCTCAATGCGCTGGTCGGACTGGCCCGCCCGGGCGATATCGGCGCCGATGTCAGCCACCTCAACCTGCACAAGACGTTCTGCATTCCCCATGGCGGCGGCGGCCCGGGAATGGGCCCGATCGGCGTCAAATCGCACCTGACGCCTTTCCTTCCCGGCCATCCAGCCTCGGGCGGAGATCAGGGACCCGTGTCGGCGGCGCCGTTCGGTTCCCCATCGATCCTGCCGATCTCCTGGAGCTATTGCCTGATGATGGGCGGCGCCGGACTGACGCAGGCCACCAAGGTTGCGATCCTCAATGCCAACTACATCGCCAAGCGACTCGAAGGCGCTTTCGGCGTGCTCTACAAATCGCCATCGGGACGCGTCGCCCACGAATGCATCATCGACACCCGGCCCCTGCAGCAGAAAGCTGGCGTGACGGTCGACGATGTGGCCAAACGGCTGATCGACAGCGGCTTTCACGCACCGACCATGAGCTGGCCGGTCGCCGGCACCTTGATGGTTGAGCCGACCGAATCGGAGACCAAGGCGGAGATCGATCGCTTCTGCGACGCCATGCTGTCGATCGCCAGCGAAGCGAAGGCAATCGAGGATGGCAAGCTCGATCGGGAAAACAATCCCCTGAAGAACGCGCCTCACACGGTGGAAGATCTCGTCGGCGAATGGAACCGTCCCTACAGCCGTGAGGAAGCGTGCTTCCCGCCAGGCTCGTTCCGCGTCGGCAAGTACTGGTCTCCGGTCAATCGCGTCGACAACGTCTATGGCGACCGCAACCTGATGTGCTCCTGCCCGCCGGTCGAGGACTATCTCGAAGTGGCCGAATAGGGGCCAATGCCGCAGACGGCGCGGCACCATCGTGTCGCGCCGATAAACATATGGTTCTCTTAGGAAAATTGGAGCGGGCGATGGGATTCGAACCCACGACCCCAACCTTGGCAAGGTTGTGCTCTACCCCTGAGCTACACCCGCTTCCGACTTGGTTCGGGGCAAAAATGAACCATGTCGTGAGGACGCTGCGGCGTCCGACGGGCGCTGTATGGCGCAAGAATTGGCGAATTGCAACAGGGAAATCGCAGGAAGGCGACGGATTCTGCCTTTCGTCAGGCTTGGCCGTGCCAGCGCTCGATTGCGTCGGCGGCTCATGGGACTTATGAACGGCGGAACGAACGGATCGAGGCCCCTCCGGATGCACCAGACGATCGACGACCGCGCAGAATCGTTGTTCCAGCGGCTTGACGCGCTTGGCATAGCGCACAGGACCGTCCGACACGAATCCGTTTACACCGTCGAGGAAGCCCAGAGCATTCGCGATGACGTTGCCGGCGCGCATACCAAGAACCTTTTCGTCAAGGACAAGAAGGACAACTACTTTCTGCTCGTCCTCGAAGAGACCGCGCAGGTCGATCTCAAGACCATTCATGGCGTGATTGGTGCGCGAAGCAGGGTGTCGTTCGCCAATGCCGAGCGCCTGATGGAATATCTCGGCGTCGAGCCCGGCTCGGTGACGTCTCTGGCGGCGATCAACGATACCGATCTCAAGGTGACCGTCATTCTCGACGAGGCGTTGATGGACAATGAGATCATCAACGCCCATCCATTGAAAAACGATGCTACGACATCGCTCAGCCGCGATGATCTCGTGCGCTTTCTTCGCGACTGCGGCCACGAGCCGCTGATCTTGAAACTTTCGGCGTGAATGACGATTTCTCGTCCGCACCCGCCAGTCAATTTCTTGGAGCCACAACCATGATGAGCGACAATCCATATGCCGGCCACGGAATGGGTGGTGAGCAACTGACGGGCAGCGTCAATTTCTCCGGCGCCGCCGCGCCGGCGAATGCGCCCGCCGGCGATGCCGAACTCATCAAGGACACGACGACCGCGAAGTTCATGGCCGACGTCGTCCAGGAATCGCGCAACCAGCCCGTTCTGGTCGACTTCTGGGCACCGTGGTGCGGCCCATGCAAACAGCTCACTCCCGTTCTCGAAAAGGCGGTTCGCGCGGCGGGCGGCCGGGTCAAGCTGGTCAAGCTCAACATCGACGAGCATCCCGCAATCCCTGGCCAGATGGGCGTTCAGTCTATTCCCGCCGTCTTCGCCTTCGCTGATGGCCAGCCTGTCGACGGGTTCATGGGCGCGCTGCCGGAAAGCCAGATCAACGCCTTCATCGACAAGATCGCCGGACCGGCAGGGAAGGATGAGAAGGCACAGATCGACGCCGTCATTGATCAGGCGCGGGAGCGGCTGGCCGCTGGCGACGTGGCAGGCGCAGCGCAACTGTTCCAGGCCGTCGTTCAGCACGACGCGGAAAATCTTCCTGCCAAGGCCGGTTTGGCCGAGTGCCTGATCGCATCTGGCCGCGACGATGAAGCAAAGGCGCTGCTCGACGGTCTCGATGAAAAAGCCAGGGCGCATCCGGATATCGCCAGGATCCTGGCTGCGCAAGCGCTTGAGGCAGAGGCGGCCGATCTCGGCGATCCCGAAGCATTGCGCGCACGGATCGAAGCCGACCCGTCCGATTTCGACGCCCGCATGGAGCTTGCCAAGATCCTGAACGTTAGGGGCCGCCGCGACGAAGCGGCCGAGCAGTTGCTCGCCATCATGAAGGCCGATCGCTCCTGGCAGGACGACGGTGGGCGACGGGAGCTATTGACGTTCTTCGAAGCCTGGGGACCTGCCGATCCTGCGACGCTCTCAGCTCGCCGCAAGCTGTCGTCGATCCTGTTCGCCTGAAATAATGCGCCGGCTGTCGCCGCTTTCGCGGGATATCCCTTGAGATTGAGCCGTCGCGCCCCACATTTTCCGTGAGGAATTTCACGCGGTGGAGGCCATGCAGGCGGGAAACGCGCACTACAGGACAGCACGAGACTTGCCGGACGTCGTGGCGATGTTCCCTTTGACGGGAGCGCTGCTGCTGCCGGGCGGGCAGATGCCGCTCAACATCTTCGAACCGCGCTATCTGGCGCTGTTCGACGATGCATTGGCATCCAATCGACTGATCGGGATCGTGCAGCCCAATTTCGACCGCTGCAAGGAACAGCGCGACAAGGACAATCCGAAAGTCTGCGAAGTCGGCTGCCTCGGACGCCTGACCTCGTTTTCCGAGACAGGCGACGGCCGATATATCGTCTCGCTCACCGGGGTTTGCCGCACGCGCCTCTTGGACGAGACAGCCCAGCGGCATGGCTACCGCAGTTTCCGGATCGCACCTTTTCTTTCCGACCTTTCTCCGGACGAAACGGCCGATCAGGTGGATCGCAAGGCGCTCCTGTCGAGCTTCAAGGCATACCTCGACGCCAACCAGTTGGAAGCCGATTGGCCGAGCGTCGAGAGGGCGAGCAATGCCACTCTGGTCAATTCCATGTCGATGATGTCGCCCTATGGCCCCGCCGAAAAGCAAGCGCTTCTCGAGGCTCCCGACCTCAAGAGCCGTGCCGAAACGCTCATCGCCATCACCCAGATCGCCCTTGCCCGCTCAACGGA
Source organism: Neopararhizobium haloflavum (assembly GCF_002750855.1). Lineage (GTDB taxonomy): Bacteria > Pseudomonadota > Alphaproteobacteria > Rhizobiales > Rhizobiaceae > Georhizobium > Georhizobium haloflavum. The sequence goes on from NZ_NWUC01000006.1 coordinate 123,511, forward strand.
CGATTATGACGGTACCGTTCTGCAATGACCGCGACCGGTGAGATCGACACCAAGCTGCTGGAACTGCTGGTCTGCCCGCTCACGAAGGGGCGCCTTTCCTACGACGGCGAGCGCAACGAACTCGTTTCGGAGGCGGCGAAACTGGCCTATCCGATCCGTGAAGGCATTCCCATCATGCTGGTCTCCGAAGCGCGGCAGATCGAGGCCTGAAGGCTTTCAAGTCTGCCAGAGCGATCTCTTCGTGCTAAATCGCCTCGCCTCGCAGAAGCCGCGGCGCGTCGCCCGACGCTTCACCCGCAGCCTGGCGAATGAAGAACGACTTGAGGGCCGGCATCCGGTCCACCAATCCAAGCCCGAAGTCACGCAGCGCACGCACCGGCGTAACATCGTTGGAAAACAGCCGGTTGAGCACGTCCGTCGTCACGCCCATTTGAAAAGTGTCAAAACGGCGCCATTGCTGATAGCGCTCGAGCGTCGCGAGGGAACCGATATCGAGCCCCAGCCTGTCGGCCTCGACCACCGTTTCAGCGAGAGCCGCGACATCCTTGAATCCGAGGTTGAGACCCTGCCCTGCGATGGGATGGATTCCATGCGCCGCGTCACCGGCGAGCGCCATGCGCGAGGCGACGAATGCGCGAGCGAGCGTCAGGCCGAGCGGAAAGGCGCGGCGCCCCCCTGCAAGCTTGAGAGCGCCCAGCTTGTGACCGAACCGGCGCTCCAGTTCTGCCTCGAATATGAAATCGTCTTCGCGGATAAGACGATCCGCGTCGGCTGTGCGCTCCGTCCACACCAGGGACGAGCGGTTGCCCTTGAGTGGCAGGATGGCGAAGGGACCGGCGGGCAAGAAATGCTCTTCCGCCCGTCCATTGTGGGGCCGCTCGTGTTCCACCGTGGTGACAATGCCCGATTGGCCGTAGTCCCATTTGACGGTCCGGATGCCGGCGATCGCTCTCAGCCCTGAGTGAATGCCGTCCGCCGCCACCACGAGGCGCGCCATCAGCCGGCTGCCGTCCGAAAGCCGGACGTCCCGCACAGCCCTGTCCCGGTCTTCGCGCGCGTCGGTGATCTTCAACCCTTGCCTGATGTCGATGCCGAGCGACTTGGCCCGCTCACGAAGGCTTCGCACCAAGGACCTGTTGGGGACCATATGAGCAAAAGGCTGACCTGCGCCGATCTCTCCGTCAAAAGTCAGGAAAACCGGACGAACCGGGTCACCGGTCCGCGAATCGGTCACGATCATGTCGCGGATCGGCTCCGCGTCCGACACCATCCCATCCCAGGCGCCGAGTTTGTCCAGCATGCGGCTGGCGGCGGCTGCGATCGCCGAGGCGCGCTCGTCGCGCTGCCAGGCGTCCTGGGGCGCCGCATCGACGACGACGATCGAAAGGTGCGGCGCCGCATCCTTGATCGCTACCGCGGTCGCGATCCCGACATAGCCGCCACCGCCAACGACGATGTCGAACCCCTCATCGATCCGGCCTTCGCTCATTCGTTGCATCTCCCTCGTGCCCGCCTCGCTCGTCGGGGCGTTGCAATCTCGTGCCCTCGCATATAGTTCGTTCGATCGCCCGTTCCCACCGCGACAGGAGCATTTCGTTTGTCACGCGCCATGGAAGAACTCCTGTCGATCCTCGACCTGGAGCGATTGGAACACAATCTGTATCGCGGTCGCAGCCCGCAGGTCGGCTGGCAACGCGTCTTCGGGGGTCAGGTAATCGGGCAGGCTCTGGTCGCGGCCCAGAGAACCGTCGATGACGGTCGCTACGTCCATTCCCTGCACGCATATTTCATGCGCCCGGGCGATCCGTCGGTGCCGATCATCTATGATGTTGACCGGATCAGGGATGGTTCCAGTTTCGCCACACGGCGCGTGGTCGCCATCCAGCACGGCAAGGCGATCTTTTCGCTGTCGGCGTCCTTCCAGCGCGACGAGGACGGCTTCGACCATCAGTTCGAGATGCCGGTTGTCACCCACCCCGACCAGCTGATGAGCGAACAGGACCTGAAGGAACAGTTCCTGAAGAACGCTCCAGAGAACATCCGACGCTATTGGGAGCGCGAACGGGCGATCGAAATCCGTCCCGTATCGTTGGTCCACTATGTATCGCGTGAGAAACTCCCGCCGAAGCAGGATGTCTGGGTTCGAGCGAACGGGGCCGTTCCAAACGAACGGCACCTTCAGGCCGCAGTGCTTGCCTATCTGTCCGATATGACGCTGCTCGATACGTCTCTTTTCGCACACGGACATTCTGTTTTCGACAAACACCTTCAGGTCGCAAGTCTCGATCATGCCATGTGGTTTCACCGGCCCACCGAGCTGGCGGACTGGTTGCTCTATACCCAGGACAGCCCCAATGCATCGGGCGCCCGTGGCCTCACGCGCGGCAGTCTCTATACGCCCGACGGCACGCTGATCGCCTCCGTCGCCCAGGAAGGTCTGATCCGCGATCGTCGATAGCATATTTTCTATGCTTTTCGGCTTTTTTGCCTATTTTTTGATCATTGATGCACCATTAATAAGTTGCTGACTCCCGATCAGCGATTATTTTTTGCATATTTTCAAAGCCTTACGCAGCCAAAAACCAACTGGCACGCGCCTTGAATCCTTCAAAACCGAGTCACGCTGTGGGGGCAACTGCAGCCGCTGGCCGGATGGATGGCGACGGACTCGTCGCCGAACCGTGAAGGATTGGAAAACGCATGAAAATTGTGATGGCCATCATCAAGCCGTTCAAGCTCGAGGAGGTGCGCGAAGCCCTCACGGCTGTCGGCATCCAGGGCCTGACCGTCACCGAGGTCAAAGGTTACGGTCGGCAGAAGGGGCACACGGAGATCTATCGCGGCACAGAGTATGCCGTGAGCTTCCTGCCGAAACTCAAGATCGAAATCGCAGTCGCCGCCGATCTCGTCGACCGCGCGGTGGAAGCGATCGCCGCGTCTGCCAAGACGGGTCAGATCGGCGACGGGAAGATCTTTGTCTACGCCATCGAGCAAGCCGTGCGGATTCGCACCGGCGAGACCGACACGGAAGCGTTGTAAGGGCCAAGGGGAGCATCAGAACAATGGAATTCAAACCGAAACACATCGCCGGCCTTGCCGCCTGCACGTTGCTGGCAGCCACGCTGCCCGCGTTCGCTCAGGAAGCGGCGGAACCTGCGGCCGAAGCCGCGACGACGGCGCCCGTCGGGGAACATGTCGTCTTCATCTTCAATTCGCTTCTCTTCCTGATTGGCGGGTTTCTCGTCTTCTGGATGGCCGCCGGCTTCGCCATGCTCGAGGCAGGTCTCGTGCGTTCGAAGAACGTATCCATGCAGCTGACCAAGAACGTGGCGCTCTTCTCGATCGCCGCCATCATGTACTATCTCATCGGCTACAATCTCATGTATCCGCTGGGCAGCTGGACCATCGGTGCGGACGAAACGGGCGGCTATCTCGGCGCCTTCGGCGTTGCCGTTCTGGAAGCGGTCGGCGTCGCCCCGGAGGCTGCTGACGATCTCAGCTACGCCTCGACCGGTTCGGACTTCTTCTTTCAGCTGATGTTCTGCGCAACGACCGCTTCGATCGTCTCCGGCACGCTCGCCGAGCGCATCAAGCTGTGGCCCTTCCTGATATTCACCGTCGTGCTGACCGCCATTCTCTATCCGATCCAGGCGTCCTGGAAGTGGGGTGGCGGCTTCCTCGACACGCAGTTCGGGTTCCTCGACTTCGCCGGCTCGACGGTTGTCCACTCCGTTGGCGGCTGGGCGGCCCTCACCGGGGCGCTGATCCTCGGCGCACGCAAGGGCAAATACGATCCATCCGGCGCCGTCATGCCGATGCCGGGCTCAAACATGCCGCTTGCAACGCTGGGCACGTTCATCCTCTGGCTCGGCTGGTTCGGCTTCAACGGCGCATCGCAGCTGGCAATGGGCTCGGTAGGCGACGTCGCGGACGTATCGCGCATCTTCGCCAACACCAACATGGGCGCGGCCGGCGGCGCTGTCGCCGCTCTGGCCCTGACCCAGATCCTCTACAAGAAGGTCGATATAACGATGGTTCTCAACGGCGCGCTCGCCGGTCTGGTCTCCATCACGGCAGAGCCGCTGACACCCACTCTCGGCGCAGCAACGCTCATCGGTGCCGTCGGCGGCGTGATCGTCGTGTTCGCGGTCCCGTTCCTCGACAAGCTCAAGATCGACGATGTGGTCGGCGCAATCCCGGTACACCTCTTTGCGGGGATCTGGGGTACGATCGCCGTCCTCTTCACCAACAGCGATGCGACGCTGACCGGTCAGCTTTCGGCTATCGTGATCGTCGGCATCTTCATGGTCGTCACATCGGCTGTCGTCTGGTTCATCCTCAACGCCGTCCTCGGCCTGCGTTGCAGCGAGGAAGAAGAGATGCTGGGCCTCGACAAGGCAGAGATCGGGGTCGAAGCCTATCCTGAATTCGTCAGGGGCTGATCTGCTTGCGGGCCGCGCGCGGCCCGGCACACCACGGAAAAATCCCGTCGGAGCGCCTCGCGCTCCACAACTTAGGGCCCGATCGGATCGGGCCCCTTTTTTGTGCGCCGATGCGGCTTGCGTGCCGGGCTGCATGGCTTTAGCAAAACCCCGACAAGATCGTGGAGAGGACCCCTGATGGCAAACCGAACGCTTTTCCTGCTTCCCGGCGACGGGATCGGACCAGAGGCCATGGCCGAGGTACGCAAACTGGTGGCGTATATGAACGACGACCTCGATGCCGGTTTCGCGACCGACGAGGGCCTGGTCGGCGGCGCCGCCTACGATGCGCACGGCGCATCCATCTCGGATGCCGACATGGAGAAGGCGATGGCGGCGGATGCCGTCCTGTTCGGGGCTGTCGGCGGACCGAAATGGGATGCCGTACCGTATGAGGCGCGCCCGGAAGCCGGCCTGCTCCGCCTGCGCAAGGACATGCAGCTGTTTGCGAACCTGCGTCCGGCGATCTGCTACCCGGCGCTTGCTGCCTCCTCCTCGCTGAAGCCCGAAGTGGTGGAAGGGCTCGACATCCTGATCGTGCGCGAGTTGACCGGCGGCGTCTATTTCGGTGAGCCGAAGGAGATCATCGACCTCGGAAACGGCCAGAAGCGCGGCATCGACACGCAGGTCTACGATACCTATGAGATCGAGCGCATCGCCGGCGTGGCCTTTGAGCTGGCCCGCACACGCGGCAACAAGGTCTGCTCGATGGAAAAGCGCAACGTCATGAAATCCGGCGTGCTGTGGAACGAAGTCGTGACAGCCACTCACAAGGCCCATTACGCCGATGTGGAGCTGAGCCACATGCTGGCCGATGCCGGCGGCATGCAACTGGTTCGCTGGCCCAAGCAGTTCGACGTCATCGTCACCGACAATCTGTTCGGCGACATGCTCTCGGATGTCGCTGCCATGCTGACCGGGTCCCTCGGAATGCTGCCGTCCGCCTCGCTCGGAGCGCCTGACGCCAAGACCGGCAAGCGCAAGGCGCTCTACGAACCGGTACATGGCTCGGCACCGGACATCGCCGGTCAGGGCAAGGCCAATCCGATCGCGATGATCGCCTCGTTCGCCATGTGCCTGCGCTATTCCTTCGACATGAGCGCGGAAGCCGACCGCCTCGAAAAGGCGATCGCCAACACCCTCGATCGCGGGCTGCGCACGGCCGACATCGCCGACAAGGGTGCAGCCACGGTCTCGACCGCGGAGATGGGCGATGCGGTATTGGCAGAGTTCAAAACGCTGTCGGCCTGAGGGCTGGCCCTGCGCCAACCATCTGCTAGGGTCCGGCTGATCCGACACGGAGCCGGACCCCTCGCCGCTCCGTTCCCACGCTAAACGGCAGCGGCACTCCATGAAACCAGCAAGCCTCTCGATCGGGGAAGCACGCCGCCTCTGGCTGAAGGCGCAGCGCCTCGACCGTGAGACCCCGTTTGGAAGTGGCCCGGCCGCCGTCAGGGCGGCGATCGAACATCTCGGTTACGTGCAGATCGATACGATCAATGTCATCGAGCGTTGCCACCATCACATCCTCTTCAATCGCATACCGGCCTATCGGCGCGACGATCTGGACATCGCCCAGTCCGTCGAAAAGACCGTCTTCGAATATTGGACCCACGCCCTGTCCTATATTCCGGCGCGCGATATCCGCTTCTTCCTGCCGGCCATGAAGGCCCATCGGGTCGAGAAGAATCGATGGTTCGCCAATGTCTCGCAGGCCGATTTGCGCAAGGCGGTCGGCCGTGTGAGGCGCGAAGGCGCGCTGACGATCCGGGATGTCGATGAAAAGCTGATTGAGAAGGACCATCCCTGGGCCAGCCGCAAGCCGACGAAACAGGCGCTGCAGATGGGCTTTTACAATGGTGAGCTGACGATCAGTGGCCGCACCGGCATGGTCAAGACCTACGAGATCATGGCCCGCCATTTTGGCTGGGAGCGGCCGCCACGTCCGGCCACCGAGCGACAGGTCAACGACTACGTGCTCGACCGCGCGCTACGCGCCCAGGGCATCGTCAGCCTCGATTCCATCTGTCACCTCGATGCGAAGCGAAAGCCCGCGGTGGCTGAACACATCGCGCGCCGCGTGAAGGCGCGCAAGCTCGTGCCCATTGCCGTCCAAGGGCTTGAGAAAACCCGCTTCTGGGCCGAGCCGTCGACGCTGGAGGAAACGGCCGAACTGGCGCATATGACGCATGTTCTGTCGCCGTTCGATCCGCTCATCATCCAACGCAAGCGCACCGCCGCGCTTTTCCAATACGATCATCTTTTCGAAGCCTATGTGCCCAAGGCAAAACGCAAGCTCGGCTACTTCGCCCTGCCCGTGCTGGTCGGGGAGCACATCGTGGCGGCGATTGACATGAAGGCCGACCGTCAGGCGGGAACGCTGCTCATCCAGAACTGGACCTGGACCGAGCACGCCGACAGGTCCCTCCACCAGCCGGAAGTCGAAAACGCCCTTGACCGGTTCGAGCGTTTCCAGTTCGATCGCAGGTGATCCGCCTTCACACTGGGCCGCACATTCATCACTCGTGCGCGACCAAGGTCATATTTGACTTCGCTAACAAGCAGTGTAGAACCACGGACCATATCTGGAGCGACCCGATGCCGACGATCAATACCTGCATTGCGGTCAACACCGAGCGAACCTTTTCACTGATAAAAGCGTTTCGCCTCACTCCGGCGTCGAAAACGGCGACATTCATCCACTGAGCTTTCCGGCCCGTCCGCCTCTCCCCGGTCAGGTCGGCTGCGAGGCCCGACGGGCTTCTGGGACGGGAGAGAGGAGATGGACAGGTTATGAGTTTCAAGATTGCGATCGCCGGCGCGACCGGCAATGTCGGCCGAGAAATGCTCGACATCCTCGCTGAGCGCGGTTTCCCGGCCAGCGAGGTCGTTCCTCTTGCGTCAAGCCGCTCGGTCGGCACGGAAGTTTCGTTCGGCGACAAAACGCTGAAGGTCAAGAACCTCGAAAACTACGACTTCTCCGACACCGACATCTGCCTCATGTCGGCAGGTGGCTCGGTGTCGCAGAAATTCTCGCCGAAGATCGGCGCGCAGGGATGTGTCGTCATCGACAACTCGTCGGCCTGGCGCTACGACCCCGACGTGCCGCTGATTGTGCCTGAGGTCAATCCTGACGCGATCGAAGGCTTCAGCAAGAAGAACATCATCGCCAATCCGAACTGCTCGACGGCACAGCTCGTCGTCGCCCTCAAGCCGCTGCACGAGGCCGCGGGCATCAAGCGCATCGTCGTGTCGACCTATCAATCGGTCTCAGGCGCCGGCAAGGACGGCATGGACGAGCTTTTCAACCAGTCCCGGGCCGTGTTCGTCGCCGATCCCGTTGAAAGCAAGAAGTTCACCAAGCGCATCGCCTTCAACGTCATTCCGCATATCGACTCCTTCATGGATGATGGTTCGACCAAGGAGGAATGGAAGGTTCTGGCCGAGACGAAGAAGATGCTTGATCCGAAGATCAAGGTCACCTGCACCGCGGTGCGGGTGCCGGTCTTCATCGGCCATGCCGAAGCGGTGAACATCGAGTTCGAACGTGAGATTACCGCTGATCAGGCGCGCGATATTCTTCGCGAAGCGCCCGGTTGCCAGGTGATCGACAAGCGCGAGGACGGCGGCTACATCACGCCCTATGAGAGCGCCGGCGAGGATGCGACCTACATTTCACGCATCCGCGAGGATTCAACGCTCGAGCATGGTCTGAACATCTGGGTCGTCTCGGACAATCTGCGCAAGGGCGCCGCCCTCAATACGATCCAGATCGCCGAACTGCTCGTCAGCCGGGGATTGATCAAGGCAAAGCAGCAGGCGGCCTGACACCGCCTTTTTGGAGTCGAGGCTTGAAGGGCCGCCGACCGTTCTCGGTCGGTGGCCTTTTTGTGTGCGCCACGTCTGGATCACCGTTAAGCATCGCGCATCTTTTGCAACGATGGCGCGCACAGCTTTGTTGTGACTTCGCCGAAATTTTGTCACTATCCGGTCAACCGGAGAGGACATTTCATGATCGGCAGAAAAGCGCGTCACACGATGAAGGCCGTTGCGGCTGGTCTTCTGTTCTCCGCCGTTTCGGCAACGGCGCAAGCCGCGCAATGCGGCAACGACGCCTCGGGTTTTCCCGCATGGGTTGAGCAGTTCCGGGTCGAGGCTCAGGCCAACGGCATATCGCCGCAAACGCTCGACGTCTCGCTCGGCAACGTGCGCTATGCGACGAAGACTATCTCGCTCGATCGTAATCAGAAGAGCTTCAATCTCTCGCTGGAACAGTTCATGCAGCGCCGCGGCGCCGACCAGATCGTATCGCAGGGTCGCCGTCTGAAGGAGCAGAACGCCGCACTTTTCGCGAGCATCGAGAGCCGCTATGGCGTGCCACCCGGCGTGGTCATCTCCATATGGGGCATGGAGACCGCATTCGGCAGCTTCATGGGCGATCAGAGCGCTATGTCGGCCTTGTCGACCCTGGCCTATGATTGCCGCAGGTCCGAGTTCTTTACGCGTGAACTCTACGCCGCCCTGCAAATCGTCCAGAGCGGCGAGCTCACGCCGGATCAGATGCGGGGCGCCGGCCACGGCGAGCTTGGCCAGACCCAGTTTCTGCCATCGAACTATGTTCGCTTCGCGGTCGACGCAGATGGAGACGGGCGCCGCGACTTGATCCGCTCCAAGCCGGATGCGCTGGCTTCGACAGCGAATTTCCTGAGAGCCTATGGCTGGCAGCCCGGCGCGGGATATCAGCCGGGACAGCCCAATTTCGGTGCTATTCAGGCGTGGAACGCGGCCGGTGTCTATCAGCAGGCGATCGCGATCATCGCCGCCCGCATCGATGGATGATCACTGCGGATCGGGCCGCCTGAAGTCGCCGCTCGCACCGTCCATCACCCATAACTCGCCAGTCCCGATGTCGAACCAGGCACCGTGAAGGCTCAGCTCGTCCTTCTCTTCCAGGTCGCTGACCCAAGGGAAGGTTCTGAGATTCTTGATGGAGTTGCGGATCGATATCCGCTCCAGCGCCGTCTGCCGCTCTGCCGCTGTCAGCGCGCTGTATCCGTTCATTTCTTCTGCGAGCGGTTTGACGAGCGCCATCCAATGGCCGACGAAGTTCCCGGGCGACAGTGGCTCGCCATCCTCGTTGAGGGCGGCCTGAATGCCGCCGCATCGTCCGTGACCCATGACGATCACGTTGCGAACCTTCAATCCGTTCAACGCAAATTCAAGCGCCGCCGAAATGCCATCGTGCTCCCGATCCGGATCGTATGTCGGCACCAGGTTGGCCACGTTGCGCACGACGAACAGCTCGCCGGGTCCAACGTCAAAAATCGTCTCCGGCGCTGCGCGGGAGTCGCAGCACGCAATCACCAGCGCTTTGGGGCTCTGGCCGGCATCGGCCAGGCGGCGGTATCTGTCCTGCTCCTGCGCGTAACGCGCGTGCATGAAGCTGCGATAGCCATCAAGAAGGGTTTGCGGAAAACCAGTCATCCTGTCTGATTAGCGTTGCTTTAGTGACATTGCAATCACCGACACGCGGCCTGAACGCGGCCTATTTGCGCCGCCTCTGGCCGGGATGAACGAGATGACGCATCTGAACCATCGCCATCGGCCGCAACACGCTTTCCGTGTCGCTTTCCAACGTCAGTTCGTCGGCGCCGCGCTTCACCGTGCGCGCCAGAATTTCATAGACGGTTGCCGTCGCCGATTGCAGCGCTTTTTCATCTGATTGCCCGCTCATCAGCCGAGCCAGGAACACGGCTGCCAAAAGATCCCCCAGCCCGTTGGGCGGATTGGAAATCGCCCTGTGCTCGGCCAGGAGCGCCTGTCGCGCCGTCAGAAGAAGATTGCCGATGCCGCCGGACATCATCGGCACGGCCGAGGTAACGAGGACGCGTTCGGGCCCGAGCCAGAGTGCGGCGTCCATGATCGCGTTGTTGTCATCGAGGGATGCGCCGCTCATCCAGGCCAGTTCGTAGCGATTGGGGGTCGCAACGCTGGCGATCGGCAACAGATGCTCCTGTATCGCGGCAGCGGTCGCTTTGGGAACATATAGCCCACCGAGGTCGCCGATCACCGGATCGCACATGTAGATCGCTCGCGGATTGTGCTTGCGGACCGCGCTAACGGCCCGTGCGACGGCCGCAGCCTGCCCCGGGTCGCCGAGATAGCCCGACAGAACAGCCCCGATTTCGCCGAGCCATGGCGCGCCGCACAGGTCATCGATCATCGCGCCAAAAGTGCCCGCGTCGAGCGCCATGCGCGTGGATGGACCGTGGCCGGGGTGCCAGGGAAGGATGACCGTCGGCAATGCCCATACGGGATGGCCAAGCAATTCGAGTGCCAGAACGGCGGCTCGATTGCCGACCGAGCCACGCACGACATGGCTGGAAATGACGAGGACCGCCTGCTTGTCGGCTGCTGTCTCGCTCATGCCGTCAGCTGAAACTTATCGCCGAGAGAAGCCACAAGGCCAGCGCCACGAAGGCGATGACCGCGAGAACGCGTCCCGTCCGCGTCGCCGCCACTTCGATCGGGTCGCTCTGATCCGCGTCGCGCGCGGCGAAATGGTCTCCCACCGATTTCGCCTTGCTCTGCATCGCCGGCGAACCGAAGACGCCACCCTCTCCGCCCAACCGGTCGAGGTCGCGGCGGGCCTTTCGGCGATCCCTGTCATCGTCCTGCATCGAGGCCTCCTTGAGAATGGCAGTCATCGAGCCATGCGATGGTAGGCCGAATTCGGCCGCATGTCAGTCGCCGATGCCATCCGATTGGACATGTTGAAGAAGGCAGCAACAGCGGCAATATCCCAGATGTCGCGGTCGGTAAATCCGTGCTCACGCAGATCCTGCCGGTCCGCTTCCTCAATACGGTCCGGAGCCTCGGTCAGCTTGACCGCGAAGTCGAGCATCGCCTTCTGCTTTTCGGTGAGGACGGCCGCGCGGTAATTCATCGCCATTTCCTCCCCGAACGCCGGGTCACCGGAAAGGCCGCGCACAGCCGCCCCATGCGCCGTCAGGCAGTAATAGCAATGATTGACCGCCGAAACCGCGACAGCGATCATCTCGCGCTCCAGCTTGCTCAGACCCGAATCGCCCAGCATGAGATCATTGTAGAAATCGGAGAAGGCACGCAGCTTGCGCTCGTCGAAGGCGTAGGCCTTGAGGACGTTCGGGATCATCCCGAGTTTTTCCTCACATTTGGCGAAATAGGCCTTCGTTTCGTCGCTGAGCGGATCGGCCATCGCCAGATCGAGCGCCGTCACCTGTGTCTCGTCCTGCGCCATAATCATCTCCCAAAAAGAACCGGACCTGGCAGCCGCAAGGGTTCTGCCGCGCAATTCTTCTGATAGGCTCCACCGAAACACAAGGGAGGCAAAGCCTTGGGCGCACGCAGAAACCCTCGAATCGACCGAAAGATCGCCGATGCGCGCAGTGTGCTGGCACAGCGAAAATCTGACGACGCGATCGATCCGGCGGTTCTTTTCGGCCGCGTCGCCTACGACGATCTGGATGCCTATGACGGAAGCGAACTGGCCATGGTCGCACGTCATGCCCACGCCGAAGTCAATGCATTCGACGGCAAGTCGGCACGCATCTCGGTCGTGTCGCCCACCGATCTTTCGGCTGACGGCCAGCAAGTGTCGATCATCTCCGTCACCGACCGAAACATGCCATTCCTCTATGATTCGATCGTCGGCGAGATTTCTGCTGCCTACCGCACGATCTTTCTCGCCATGCACCCGATCCTGTGCCGTGGAGAGGATGGCGGACTGGAACTGTTCTCCTCCTCCCGGCCGTGCCCGCCGTCCCAGCGCATCAGCCACGTTCAGATCCACGTGCCTGTGCTGTCGGACGAACAGGGCGAGACGCTCCGCGAAAAGCTGAAGTCGATCCTCGAGCAGGTCCATGCGGCCGTTGGCGACTGGAAGCCGATGCTGTCGCGCCTGGACCGGACCATGACTCTTCTCGAAGAGGCTCCGGCCTCGGGTAGAAAGGCCGAGCGCGCCGAAGCGCTGGCCTTCCTGCGCTGGCTGCGCGACGACAACTTCACCTTTCTGGGCATGCGGGAATACGTCTATTCGTCCGAGGACGGCGAGGGAAAGGTCGAGCGCGCCCGCGAAAAGGGTCTCGGCATCCTGGCGGACCCCGATATCCGGGTGCTTCGGCTCGGCAAGGACCACGTCACCACCACGCCTGAGATACTCGCCTTCCTCGAGGGTCCGGACTCGCTCATCGTGACCAAGGCCAACATGCGCTCGATGGTCCATCGCCGCGCCTACATGGACTACATCGGCGTTAAACTCTACGGCGAGGACGGCACGCTCGCCGGTGAGTTGCGCATTGTCGGTCTCTTCACATCGACGGCCTACACACGCTCGGTCGCCGACATTCCGCTTTTGCGCATGAAGGTCGATGCGGTGGTCTCCCGTCTCGGCTTCGACCCGGAGAGCCACTCGGGCAAGATGCTTTTCAATACGCTGGAATCCTATCCGCGCGACGATCTCTTCCAGACCGACGTTGAGACGCTGACAGCCTTCAGCATGCAGCTCAACGAATTGGCCGATCGGCCCCGCGTTCGTGTGCTGCCGCGAATAGACCGTTTCGACCGCTTCGTTTCCGTCATCGTCTACGTCCCGCGCGATCAATATGATTCCGACGTGCGCGAGCGCATCGGGCTTGCGTTGGCAGACCATTTCGACGGCCACGTCTCTGCCTATTATCCCGCCTTCCCGGAAGGCAACCTGGCGCGTGTTCACTTCATCATAGGCCGCGCCGGCGGCAAGACCCCGCGCGTGGCGCAAGACAAGCTGGAGCGTCACGTACGCACCATCGTGACCCGGTGGGAAGATCGCTTCGATCTGGACCGGCCGCTGGGCACGCCGATGCTGCATGCGTCCGAGGCCTATCGCGAACGATACACGCCGAGCGAAGCCATAGCGGACCTCGCCGATTTGCAGGCCTGCAACGCGCTGGGGGCGATCCGCATCGAATTGAGCGAAAGCAAGGACGGCGAGACGGCCCGCCTGACGCTCAAGATCTTTCATGCGTTCGAGCCGGTCGCGCTGTCCCGGCGAGTCCCGCTGCTGGAGAATCTCGGCTTCAACGTCATCAGCGAGCAGACCTTCGATCTCCAGGTGAAACCCGACAAGGGGCCTTCGCATCTGGTCGTTCTGCATGAGATGGAACTGGAGCCGGCGGACGTTGCCAGCTTCGACCTCGCCGCAACTGGTCCTCTGGTGGAACATGCGTTTCTCGAAGCCTGGCACGGCCGCATCGACGATGATCGTTTCAACCGCCTCGTCGTCTCCGCCGGCCTGACGGCCGAGCAGGTCGTGGTGCTGCGCGCCTATGGCCGCTACATGCGCCAACTCGGCAGTTCCTATTCACAGGACTACATTGCCAGGGTCCTGAACCGTTACCCCGCGCTGACGCGAAAGCTCTTTGAGCTGTTTCGCATCCGCTTCGATCCTGACATGGCGCTCGACCAGCGAACCAGAAGGATGGAGACTGCCAGAAAGGTGATCGCCCAGGCATTGGGCGACGTGACGATCCTCGAAGAGGATCGGATTCTGCGCCGCTATGAGAACGCCATCCTGGCGACGCTGCGAACGAACTACCATCAGCGCGACGCGGCCGGGGATGCAAGGCCGACTCTCGCTCTCAAGATCAATCCCCGTGCGCTTGATAGCGTTCCCGAACCCAAGCCATTCCGTGAAATCTTCGTCTACGGCGCCGAGGTGGAGGGGGTCCACATGCGCTTCGGGCCCGTGGCGCGTGGCGGTTTGCGCTGGTCCGACCGGCCGGAGGATTACCGCACGGAAGTGCTGGGTCTCGTCAAGGCGCAACAGGTCAAGAACGCTGTCATCGTTCCGGTGGGTGCGAAGGGCGGCTTCTTTCCCAAACGCCTGCCGATGTCGAAAGGACGGGACGCGGTTTTCGACGCGGGGCGCGATGCTTACAAGACCTTCATCCGCACCCTGCTCTCGGTGACTGACAACATTGTCGACGGCGCGATCGTGCCGCCGGACAAGACGATCCGGCATGACGGCGACGATCCGTATTTCGTGGTTGCCGCCGACAAGGGAACCGCGACGTTTTCCGACACGGCGAACGCCATCAGTCAGGAGCACGATTTCTGGCTTGACGATGCGTTCGCCTCCGGCGGATCGGCCGGCTACGATCACAAGAAGATGGGCATTACCGCCCGCGGCGCGTGGGAGGCGGTAAAGCGTCATTTCCGCGAAATGGATATCGACATCCAGACGACCCCCTTCACCGTGGTCGGTGTCGGGGATATGTCGGGCGACGTGTTCGGCAACGGCATGCTGCTGTCGCGCCAGATAAGGTTGCTCGCCGCATTCGACCATCGCGACATCGTTATCGATCCCGATCCGGACCCGGCGACAAGCTTCAAGGAGCGCAAACGCCTTTTCGGCCTCGGCCGGTCGAGCTGGCAGGACTACAATCGCGACAAGCTCTCACCGGGCGGCATGGTGATTTCGCGCAGCGAGAAATCGGTCAAACTGACGGCGGCGGCGGCCGCGGCGATCGGCCTCGACAAGTCCACGGCATCACCACCCGAGATCATCAGCGCGATCTTGAAGGCGCCGGCCGATCTGCTGTGGTTCGGCGGCATCGGAACCTATGTGAAGGCAGCCGACGAAAGTGACGCCGACGTCGGCGACCGGACCAATGACGGCATTCGGATCACGGCCGGCGAAGTCGGCGCACGGGTCATCGGCGAAGGCGCCAATCTCGGTGTCACGCAGAAGGGCCGCATCGCCTATGGTCTTGCGGGAGGGCGGTGCAACTCCGATGCGATCGACAACTCGGCAGGCGTCAATTCCTCCGACGTCGAGGTCAACATCAAGATTGCGCTCGCATCGGCCATGAAGGAAGGCCGCTTGTCCCGCGCCGACCGCGACAAGCTCCTTGTGTCGATGACCGACGAAGTCGCTGCATTGGTCTTGCGCAACAATTATCTGCAGTCCCTTGCCATTTCCCTCACCGAGAGGCGCGGCAGCCAGGCAGCCGGAGAACTCGGGCAACTCATGCTGCGGCTCGAGGAGGAAGGCAGGCTGGATCGGAAGGTGGAAACCTTGCCCGCACCGCAGGTTTTCGCCGAACGCTACGCCGCCGGCAAACCCCTCACCCGAGCCGAGATCGGCGTGCTTCTGTCCTATGCCAAGATCGGCCTGTTCGACGATCTGACAGCGAGCAGCCTGCCTGCTGATCCCTATTTCGAGACGACGCTCGGCTCTTATTTCCCCCGCGCCATGCGCGAAGGATTTGACGGCGACATCGCCAATCACCGTCTGCGCCGCGAAATCGTGGCGACGTTGCTTGCCAACGACGCGATCAATCGCGGCGGGCCTGGCTTCGTCAGCTACTTCGCCGATGCCAGCGGTGCATTGCCGGCCAACACGATCAAGGCATTCGTCATCGCTCGCGACGGCTTGCAGTTGAACGACGACTACGATCAGATCGATGCGCTGGACACCAAGCTGCCGGGGGACGTGCAGAACCGGCTCTACCAGATGGTCGGCGACACGTTACGCGGCGCCACGGGCTGGGCCTTGCGCTCCTCGGCGTATAATGGCGATCTGAAGACGTCGGTCACCGCCTTGCGCGACGCCGCCAAGCGTCTGAAGCCCATCCTCAAATCGCTGATTCCTCCTTTTCTCAAGGAGGAAGCAGAGGCCCGCCTCGTCATGTTGCTGGACGCCGGCGTTCCCGATCGTCTGGCAAAGGCTGCCGCCATGTTGCCGACGCTCGCGCATGTGCCGGAAATGGCCGAGATCGCCGTCTCCTGCGATACCGACGTCGAGGCGACGGCTCGGCAGTACTTTGCCGTCACCGACGCATTTCGCATCGGCCGGATCGAGGCTGCGGCACGCCGGATCGATACGGCCGACCATTACACGGCCCTGGCGCTGGCCCGAAACCTTGATGAGATTTCGGTGGCGCGTCGCGCGATCACATCGGTCGCACTCTCGCGCTTCGGCAAAGAGGCAAACCCCGTGGAAGCCTGGATCCGAAACGACAAGCTCCGCATCAGCCGCGTGCGCGGTCAGATTCTCGCGCTTGCCGAGGGCGGCGACTTCAACGTCGCGCGCCTGACCGTGGCCGCCGGGATGATGGCTGATCTGGCCCGCGGAGAAAATGGATGAACGGCCCAGCAGCGGCCCCGTCCAGCGTTGGCATGCCGTCCGAAGTCGATAAGCGCGGCATCTACGGCTGGATGGCGTTCGATTGGGCAGCACAGCCATTCTTCACGGTTGTCATCACGTTCATCTTCGGACCTTACTTCGTCTCCGAATTGGCAAACGATCCGGTGCGTGGTCAGGCTTGGTGGGGCTATGCGATTGCCCTTTCGGGCCTCCTGATAGCGGTTCTTTCGCCGGTCCTCGGCGCGATCGCCGATGAAACAGGCAACCGTAAGCGATGGATAGCGGGGCTGGCCATCATCAAGATCGTGGCCCTTGCTCTGCTATGGTTCGCAGCCCCCGGCTCCCCGCTCATCTACCCATTCCTCCTGATTATTGCTGCCTCGGTTGCCGCCGAATTTTCCATTGTGTTCAACGATTCCATGATGCCGCGTCTCATGAACGACAGGCAGATCGGCAAATATTCGAACATCGCCTGGGGGCTTGGCTATCTGGGCGGGATGGTCTTCCTGATAGCCGTCGTCGCGTTCATGGCGGGTTCGCCCGAGACGGGGCGCACGATCCTGGGGCTGCAGCCGATCTGGGGCCTTGACCCGGTGGCGGGCGAAGGCGCGCGGGCAACCGGGCCGTTGGCGGCTCTCTGGTATCTGATCTTCATCCTGCCGATGTTTGTCTTCACACCGGATAGCGCGACGGGAAAGCCGATCAGTCGCGCCGTGACGGATGGCATCGTCCAGTTGAAATCGACATTCCGGGAGATCCGCCGACGCTCCGGCATCCTGCGGTTTCTGGTTGCACGCATGATCTACCAGGATGGCGTCAACGGATTGATCGCACTCGGCGGCACATTCGCGGCCGGCATGTTTGCCTGGAGCGTTACCGAGATCGGCATCTTCGGCATCATTCTCAACGTCGTCGCCATCGCCGGATGTCTGGTCGCGAGCAGACTGGATCAGCGCCACGGTGCAAAGCGCGTGGTCGCGGCGGCGCTTGTCTGCCTGCTCGTGGCAACGGTCGGCATCGTGTCCACCGGTCCCGGCTTTACACTTTTCGGCGCCTTGCCGCTGGGCGCCGAGGACAGCGGCGGGCTGTTCGGCACGCCGGCGGAGAAGGCCTATATCGTGTTCGGGTTGCTGATCGGCCTAGCATTCGGCCCCGTCCAGGCCTCGTCGCGCTCTTATTTCGCGCGCAGCGTCAGCGCCGAAGAGGCTGGACGCTATTTCGGCTTCTATGCTCTGGCTGGCCGAGCGACATCGTTCCTCGCGCCGCTATCGGTGGCGACGGTAACCGCCGTTTCGGGCTCGGCTCGGCTCGGCATGGCAACGCTGATCGCATTTCTGCTGGTCGGCCTTCTCGTGCTGCTCGCAACGCCTTACCCGGCCTCCGAGCCGCTCAGTGACGGAAGTGACGCACGCCGGTGAAGACCATGGCGATTCCGGCGTCGTCAGCCGCAGAGATCACCTCGTCATCGCGCATCGATCCGCCCGGCTGGATCACAGCCGTCGCTCCGGCTTCGACTGCCGAGACAAGGCCGTCGGCAAAAGGGAAGAAGGCATCGGATGCAACCACTGACCCCCGGGTCAACGGCGCGGCCAGCTTCCGTGCGTCAGCCGCGTCTTGTGCCTTTCGAGCGGCGATCCGCGCCGAGTCCACCCGGCTCATCTGGCCAGCTCCCACGCCAACGGTGGCGCCGTCCTTGACATAGACGATGGCATTGGACTTGACGTGCTTTGCGACCTGGAAAGCAAACCGAAGGTCGCGAAGCTCGGCCTCGCTGGGCTTGCGCCTGGTCACAACCTTGAGGTCGAGGTCGTCAACGGCCGCGTTGTCTCGCGACTGGACCAGGATGCCTCCCGCCACGGTCTTGGCGAACAGGCCAGGCGCTTTGGGATCGGCAAGACCCTCGGTCGTCAGAAGCCGGAGGTTTTTCTTCGCCGCCACGATGGCGCGCGCCTCCTCGCTGGCGCCCGGCGCGATGATGACCTCGGTGAAGATCTTGACGACTTCTGCCGCCGCAGCCGCATCGAGCGGCTGGTTGAAGGCCACGATCCCGCCGAAAGCAGAGGTCATGTCGCAGGCATACGCCTTGCCATAGGCGTCGGCGAGCGACGATCCGACGGCGACGCCGCAAGGGTTGGCGTGCTTGATGATGGCGCAGGCCGCCCCCTTCTCCGGCGCGAATTCGCTGACCAGTTCGAACGCCGCGTCGGTATCGTTGATGTTGTTGTAAGAGAGCTGCTTGCCCTGATGCAGAACGGCTGTCGCAACGCCGTTGCGTTGCTCGCCGGTGGCGTAGAAACCGGCGCTTTGATGCGGGTTTTCGCCGTAGCGCATCACTGCCTTTAGACTTCCGCCGAGCGCGCGATGACGTGGAACGGCCACATCCAGCACCTCGGCGAACCAGTTCGAGATCGCCGCGTCGTAGGCGGCGGTTCGCGCATAGGCCCGGGCCGCAAGGTGTTTGCGCAACTCAAGGCTGAGACTGCCGCCGCTGGCCACCAGTGCCTTCAGGATTTCGTCGTAGTCGGCAGGATCGGTTGCCACGCCGACATAGGCGTGGTTCTTCGCCGCCGCCCGGATCATCGCGGGGCCGCCGATATCGATGTTCTCGACGCTCGTGGCGTAGTCGCCGCCCGCTGCTCTCACACTTTCAAATGGATAAAGGTTGATGACCGCAAGATCGATCGGACCGATGCCGTGCGCTTCCATGGCCGACTTGTGATCTGCATCGTCCCTTATCGCCAGCAAGCCGCCATGAATGGAAGGATGAAGCGTCTTGACCCGGCCGTCCATGATCTCCGGGAAATCCGTGATCTGCGAGACATCCTTTACCGGCAGGCCTGCGTCGGCGATCGCGCGTGCGGTGCCACCGGTCGAGATGAGTTCGACGCCGTGCTGTGCAAGCGCGGTTGCCAGATCGATCAATCCGGTCTTGTCGGACACGGAAAGCAGCGCCCGCTTGATCTGAACCTGATCCGGCGCGGGGATCTGCTTTGCAACTACGGCCATGACGATATCCTGTGCTGATTGTGCGCGCGACTTAGCACAGCGCTCCGGGCGTGCAAATGCGGCACAAAGCGGGACAGCCCGTCATTCCGGGCGGCGGATCAACTGCCATTGGATTTCAGGGCATGACCCGACCGTGAAGCTGAGCGTGATCTGACGCGTCTTGCGCGGTCCCGTCAGGTCGGCAAGAAAGATGCTTTCTTCAATCGCCGGCCGGGCGTCGATCGAACTGAATAGCCATTTCTCACCGTCGGCCGCCGTCAGCAGAATTGCCCCGTCGCTTGTCTGGCCGACCGAGATCTTCGGATGGATATGAAACCGCACGATAGCGAGCGAGGCGTCCTCCGCCTTCGGATCCTTGTCGCCAGTGCGCAGCAGCCGGTCACGGCCGGTGATCCGGTCGCCTTCGGCGTTGAGCCGGATTTCGCGCTCGTGAATAAGGCCGAAACGCGAGAGATAGCCATCGTGGCGCGCGGAAAACCCCTGCGCACCCTCGTCGCTGTCGATGCGCTGCGATGTCACGGAGCGAATCCCGCCAACGATGATCGGGCCAAGAAAATGCGACTGTGACTGACGTGCCGATGACGTGTCATTGAGAATGAGTCCCGAATGCGCAGCGGTCGAACGCGACAATGCACCGAACTGCGAAGCCGCCGCCACCGGCACACCGGCATTGACCACATAGCGATTTCGTCCGGACGACATCTCGAATGAAAGACATCCGGCATGGGCACGCTGCGACAGCACGCCGGGCGGCGGGCGTCCCGTATCGGCGATCACCACCGTCTGGCTGCATTCCAACCGGTGATAGTGCATGTGTGGAGCGGCACGGAAGGTGCGACCCGTGCTCTCATCGTAACGCAGGACGCACAGAAGCCGGTCGGCCGAGACTGCCGTCGCTCCATTGAAGAGCGCCAGTTCGCCATTCGAATGGCGAAAGAAACGCAGGGCGGGAAACATCCTGTCGATGCCCGGTATCAACCTTTTCGGCAAGGACTGGCCTAGGTTGATGTATGTCTGACGCAGCGGAAGGAGATCGGCCAGAAGATCGAGGATCACCTGCGGATTGCGCGAGACATGCCCGCCGTCCGGCAAGATCTGCCGATCCATCTCGTGATCGAGATTTCGCGCTGCGCTGCGGATCGTTGATGGGCTGGCCGGCATCGCCAGCGTCGCCATCGCAAGCGCGATGCGTACGCGCAGCCGCACCTCACCGTCGATCGTCGTGGGCGCGATGTGGCGCAGATACCTTATCTGGAGCGCGAGGCTGCGCAGGAAGCGTCGATAAAAGCCGTGGTCGGCGCCTTTGAGCACGATCGGCGAATGCGAAAGCCATGCGATCGTCCGCTCGGCAATGATGTCGGGCCGCCAGCCGATCCCTGTCATGCGCCGTCCGTGAACGGAGATCCATTCATCCACCAGTGCGCGCCCATTGGCAAAGGCAAGCTCATGGTTGGCCGCGCGCAGATGCCTCAGCCAGCGGAAGGAATGCAGCCGCTCGGCGAATTCCTCCGAAGGCAGATCCGAGATGAAAGGAGAAGCACCGAACGTGTCGAAGACCTGTCCGGCAAGCGGAAACCGGCCCGCATAGATTTCTTCCGCGATGTGGCGGTCGGCGATTCGCAGATCGGTCGGGGCGACGATCAAACGATCCGGCGCCATTCCGGAAAACCGGAACGCCGTCATCCGGCCGAGAGCCACGCGACGATAGAAACGTCGCCATGTCTCTTCCGCATAAAGACGCAACGAACGTCGCGCATCGGAAATAGCCAATGCCAAATGGGCCCCGCAAAGCTTGTCCGCGGCCAGCGCCACGGAACGCGAATCTAATGCATATCGGCTCTATACGGAATCGTCTAAAACAAATGACGAAATTGAACGATACGGCGAACCGGTTGTCGGTCAGTCCGTCCGCACGAGAATGGCCGCGAAGAATCCGTCCAGCCCCGAAAGGCGCGGCGAATAGGTCTCCAGCATCGCCGGCGTGGTCCTGACTGCCCCTTGCCGCGTGATTGCGCCTTCCAGCCCTGGCAGGTCGTCTGGGGTGACGGGCTCGAGCCGCACCGCGTTTACACTGGACAGAACACGATCCACCAGATGCTCGCCCTCGCTCGGGTCCAGCGAGCAGTTGGAGAAGACGACACGTCCGCCCGGACGCACGAGCGCCAGCGCCCGTCGAACCATTTTCTCCTGCAGGTCAGCGAGTTTGGCGATGTCGTCCGGTCCCTTGGTCCAGACGACGTCCGGATGGCGGCGCACCGTTCCGGTCGATGAGCAGGGAGGGTCGAGGAGGATGGCGTCGTAGCTGCTTTCGGGCGCCTCCGTCATGAAGTTGCCCACGCGGCATTCTGCTTGGAGGCCGAGACGTTGCAGATTGTACTTCAGGCGCTTCAGCCGATTGGCCGACAAATCGTAGGCTGTCACGTTTGCTCCGGCTTGCGCAAGCTGGGCCGTCTTGCCACCCGGAGCGGCACAGAGATCAGCGACCTCCTTACCGGCGATCGCGCCCATCAAACGGGCAGGAATGCTGGCGGCAGCATCCTGAACCCACCAGGCTCCATCTGCAAAGCCTGGCATTTCGCTGACGGGGCCGTTCAGTTCGGCAAGACGCACGCTGCCTGTTGGCAGCACGATGCCGGAAAGGCGCGCTGCCCATCCTTCGGCGTCGGATTTGACGGTAAGGTCGATCGGCGGCTCGCGGCCATGCGCTTCGAGGATTTGCTTTGCCGCCGCATCGCCATAGTGCGATTTCAGTCGGTCCACGAACCACCCCGGCGCGTCAGGAACGTCGGCGACAGCCGGCAGAAGCGCACCCTTCTCGCGCGCAAGCCGCCTCAGCACGGCATTGATCAAGCCGGAAAACCGGCGATTTCGCGGGTCCCCATTGGCCTGCTCCACCGCCAGATCGACAGCCGCCCGGTCGGGAACGTCAAGATAGAGGATCTGCGTCGCAGCGACCACGAGCACCATGTGCAGCGAGCGGGCGCCTTCGGGCAGAGGTTTGTCGATGAGCCGGCCGAGAGCTGCCTCGATCTTTCCCAGATGACGCAGGCCCGCCAGTAGAATGGCGCGGGCCAAGGCACGATCACCATCCGCGAGCGCCCGATAGGCGGCATTGCCGTTGTCGACATCGAGAAGGCCGTCGAGCGAAACCTTCCTGTCGATCACAGCTGCAAGCAACTTTGCTGCGGTTCTCCGCGTCTCGAGACCCGCCTTCACCGGCACGCTGGAAGACGAGGTCGGCTTGCCGGCTCTCGCCGCCGCGCCCCTCAAGACCAAGGTCCACGCGGTGCGTCAGTGTCGCCCGCACGGCCCCAAGGACCATTGCCCCCCTGTGGCGACGCACCGCCCATCTCGCGGTGCAACTCGGTCAGAGCCGCAATACGGTTCTCGGTCGAGGGGTGCGTGGAAAAGAGGCCGTCCATTCGCTGCCCGTTCAGCGGGTTGATGATGAACATGTGCGCCGTTGCGGGATTGCGTTCGGCATCTTCGTTCACAACGCGCCGTGCGCCCCCGGCGATCTTCTGCAATGCCGATGCAAGCCACATCGGGTTGCCGCAAATCTCCGCTCCGCGCCGGTCAGCCGCGTATTCGCGCGTCCTGCTGATCGCCATCTGAACCATCATTGCCGCAAAGGGCGCGACGATCATCGCTGCGAGCACGCCGATGATGCCAAGTGGATTGTTGCGGTTGCCGCCGAAGAAGAACGCGAAATTGCCGAGCATGGAAATCGCACCGGCCAGCGTCGCGGTAATCGTCATGATCAGCGTATCGCGGTTCTGCACATGCGCGAGTTCGTGGGCCATAACGGCCGCGACCTCCTCACGCGTCAGCGAATTCAACAGCCCGGTCGTGGCCGCAACGGCTGCGTTCTCGGGGTTGCGCCCCGTGGCAAACGCGTTCGGCTGCGGGTTGTCGATGATATAGACCTTCGGCATCGGCAGGTCCGCGTTGCGTGCCAGTTGCTCGACGATCCGGTAATATTCCGGCGCGTTGCGCTGATCGACCTCCTTCGCGCGATGCATGCGAAGCACCATCTTGTCGGAGTTCCAATAGGCAAAGACATTCATACCGATCGCGATGAAGAGGGCGATGAGCATGCCGTTGCTGCCGCCGATCAGGAGCCCGACGCCCATGAACAGCGCGGTCATGAAGGCAATGAGCATCGCTGTGCGCACATAGTTCATCGGCGTAAATCTCCAACTGCGGCGCCCGGTTGGCCGGTGCGCACTTTGCGACTATATGATGGGGAGAAAGCCGAGCCACTTCAATATTTTCGATGCAATGACCGATACCGCCAATCGCACCCCATCCTCCGATACGCCTGCTGAACCACCGCGCAAGACGCCGAACCCCGCCGCTCAGCGCGCGCTGGCCGAAGCAGAGGCGCGTCGACGCCAGGAGCCACAGGCGACCCAAGCCCGCGAAATTGGTGGCCGTGGGGGGCTGGACCCCGCGAGATTTGGTGATTGGGAAATCAAGGGCCGCGCTATCGACTTCTAGATTTCCGACCCCGAAGTCCCGGAGTGGAGCACCGCCTGCCCAGCACCGGAACACATGTACTAATCGTGTACAAATAGGCGTTATTTCAAAACGTTATTCGGTTAACTCCACTTAAAGCACGTTTTGACAGAGAAGGAGGGGTTTACTCTTCCGTTAACCGCGACCGGCTATCACCGATTTCGTCCCGCGCACCTTGATGGCGGGTTCTGGCATGAACAGGCGGAACGGTGATGATAAAGGCAATCCATCGACAGGCCAGGCGGCTGTTCGGCGATCGCGGCGGCAACTTCAGCATCCTGTTCGGCGTATCGGCGATCGCCATCATGATGAGCGCAGGCATCGCGGTGGAATTCACCCGCGCGATGTCCGAAAAGAGTGCCATGGCCAATGCGCTCGACGCGGCCGTGCTGGCGACCGCACGTGGCATCGCGATGGGTGACCTCACACTTGATACCGCCGAGGATTATCTCCAGGCCGTCTTCGTCGCCAACATGAATGCCCCGGCCTCAGAGGCCGCCGGTGCTTATCGGGTCGAGAACATCGAATTCAATACGACAACCGAGACGCTGACTGCGACCGCCGCCTCACGCTTCGACACCATGTTCCGCTTCTTCGGTGAGAACAACACGCAGACCATTCGCACCGCGGCAGCTGCGACCTACGGCTCCAACAAGGCGGAGGTCGCCATGATCTTTGACCTGACAGGCTCTATGAGCGGAACGAAGATCAATGCGTTGAGAAATGCTGCCGTGGAGGGTGTTACGCTGCTCCTAGAGCAAAAGGCAGCCGAGCCGCGTATTCGCGTCAGTTCGATACCGTACGCCCAATCAGTGAATGCCGGCCCTCTGGCAGCCTATGTATTTCCAGACAATGGGAACGACAATGCCAATCCACCCAGCTATGGTCAATTCGTCGACGAGACAGAGACCGGCGTTGGACCGAAATGGTTTGGCGGAAATTTCAAGCGGAACGGCTCGCTTGCCGGCGTAAATGGTGCATCCGATACCTGCGCGACCGAGCGAAAGGGCGACCATCGCTATGATGCTTCCGGGCCGGACGTGGCCATGGTCAACCGTGATGGGGATCTGAAGTACGAGGCACCGCCATTTTGTCCAAGCTCCGAAATCATACCGCTCACGAGCGACCTGAAGACGCTGGCTGACCAGTTCCGGAAGTTTTCCACCTACGAAATGACGGCCGGACACATCGGTATTCAATGGGGTTGGTACACGTTGTCCCATGAATGGGCGGATTACCTGCCGACCGACAGCAAGCCTGCGGACCCGAGCGATGAAACCGAGAAAGTCCAGAAGTACGCGATCATCATGACCGACGGCGTCTTTAACAAGCCCTACGCGCCCCTCCCCGAAAGGCGCGGCCGCGCCAATGCGGAGGAAATCTCGACCCAGCACGCGCTTGCCTTGTGCGCAGCGATGAAGGCCGAGAGTATCGCCATATTCACGATCGGCTTTGAGCTGGAGAATACAAGAGCCATCAACATGCTCAAGCAGTGCGCAACGCCGGACACGCCCAGCACCCGTTATTTTTATGACACGTCTGGCGGTCGCGAACTGACTGAAGCCTACCAGGCGATCGCACGCTCGATCCAGGCGCTACGCCTCGTCCAATAAACGGCAGAAAGATAAAGACCGCCCGGACGGTGTGTCCGGGCGGTCCATTCGTGGCGTGATCTGCATCCGCCGCGGTGCTGTCGGCCGACTGGCTTCAGCCGGCACCGCTCATGTCTTGCCGGTCAGCGGGAAGGCTGCTCCCCGTGGCGGCGATCCATCAAAGCCTCGCGACGGACACCAAAATCACTCGACATCGGATCACCTCCTTTCGTTTCGTTGGACATGGATCGAATATGGGGCGTTTGGCGATCAGATGCAAACAGCGCCATGGCTTGCCTTGCCAACGCAGCGCACCTCCGCAACTGTAAGGTCGTGCTCTGGCTGGCCACAACCGAGGAGGAATTGCGATGACGCGTTTCGATCAGGCGGCGCTCGATATGCTGCGCATCATCGTTTCCGTGCTCGCTCCGAGATTTGCCGTGACCAGTTGGACGGGCGAGCGCATCGGCCCGCCTGACGGGCCGGCCCTGCACATTGCAAGCCCCGATGCCGTGCGTCGCATGGCCTTGCGTCCGCGCATGGACACCGTCGTCGACCTTTGGGCGGAAGGCGCGGTCGATGTCGAAGGCGGCACACTGTTCGACATCGTGGACCTGAAGCCGGAAGGCCGGTTCAAGGAACGGCTGAGGGCGCTTCCGAAGGCGCGTTTGCTGGCGCTGATCCCCGCACTGCTGGGCGGCGGCTCCAAGCGCCAGACGTCGGAGCTCGCCGGCAAGGACCCATTCGTCAGCGGTTCGGACAAGGCGGCCATAACTCACCACTACGACGTCTCGAACGCCTTCTACCGTCTCTTCCTGGACGAGCGCATGGTCTACACATGCGCCTATTTCAAGGACTTCTCCAACACCATCGACGAGGCCCAGCGCGACAAGCTCGATCACATCTGCCGCAAGTTGCGTCTGAAGCCCGGCGACCGCCTGCTCGATATCGGGTGTGGCTGGGGCGCCCTGCTTATTCACGCGGCCAAGCATTATGGCGCGATCGGGACCGGCGTTTCCCTGTCCGAAGCACAAAGCGAGCTCGCGCGCGAGCGAATCCGCGCCGAGGGCCTTGAAGGCAAGATCACGATCGAAATCAAATCCTATACGGAAATAGAGGGCACGTTCGACAAGATCGCCTCGATCGGCATGTTCGAAGCGGTCGGCATCGCAAACTACGATACCTACTTCACGACCGTACACCGGCTTCTGGCGCCCGAGGGCATCTACCTGCACCACGCCATAACGCGCCGGCAAAAGCGGAGCCGGCGCCGGTTTCGAAAGAAGAGCGCCGAACATCTCGCTCTGGTCAAATACATCTTCCCTGGTGGTGAACTCGATCATCTCGGCATGACGATCGAAAACCTCGAAGGTCATGGATTCGAAGTGCACGATGTCGAAAATCTGCGCGAGCACTATGGCCGGACTTGCCGTTTGTGGGCCGAGCGATTGCATGCCCGTTTCGCAGACGCGGTGGCCGAAGCGGGTCAGCCGCGCGCCAGACTCTGGCTCCTCTATCTGACCGGCTGCGCATTGGCGTTCGAGCGCGGAACCGTGCAAATCAACCAGACGGTCGCGACCAGGCGGCAGCGGGGGCCGAGCGGATTGCCGCCGACGCGCGATGATCTCTATCGCGCGTCGGAAGCAAGGTGATGGCCGTCAGCCCTTGCGATTTTCGCGGTTGTCGATCAGGTCGTCGACAACAGCGGGATCGGCAAGGGTCGAGGTATCGCCGAGTGACTTGAAGTCGTCCTCGGCGATCTTGCGCAAGATGCGCCGCATGATCTTGCCGGAGCGGGTTTTCGGCAGTCCGGGCGCGAACTGGATCTTGTCTGGCGAAGCGATCGGGCCGATCTCGTTGCGCACGTGCTTGACCAGCTCTTTCTTGAGATCGTCCGACGGGTCGATGCCGCCCATCAGCGTCACGTAGCAATAGATGCCTTGGCCCTTCACGTCATGGGGGTAGCCGACGACAGCTGCCTCGGAGACCTTTTGGTGTGCGACAAGCGCGGACTCGACCTCGGCCGTCCCCATCCGGTGTCCGGAGACATTGATGACGTCGTCGACCCGGCCGGTAATCCAGTAATAGCCGTCCTCGTCGCGTCGGCAGCCGTCGCCGGTGAAATACTTGCCCTTGTAGGCGGAGAAATAGGTCTGCACGAACCGTTCATGGTCACCATAGACCGTGCGCATCTGCCCGGGCCAGGAATCGGCGATGCACAGATTGCCGTCCGTCGCCCCTTCCAGAACCTTGCCCTCCGCATCGACCAGCTCTGGTTTGACGCCGAAGAAGGGCTTGGTCGCCGAGCCCGGCTTGAGATCGGTCGCACCGGGCAAGGGTGTGATCATGATGCCGCCCGTCTCGGTCTGCCACCAGGTGTCGACGATCGGGCACCGCTTGTCGCCAACGACGTTGTGGTACCACTCCCAGGCTTCCGGATTGATCGGCTCGCCCACCGATCCGAGCGTGCGCAGCGACTTGCGGGACGACGATGTCACGTGATCGTTGCCGGCACCCATGAGAGCGCGGATCGCCGTCGGGGCCGTGTAGAAGATATTGACCTGGTGCTTGTCGACGACCTCCCAGAAGCGCGCGGGCGTCGGATAGTTCGGCACGCCTTCGAACATCAGCGTCGTCGCGCCGTTCGCCAGCGGACCGTAGACGATATAGGAATGCCCGGTTACCCAGCCGACATCCGCCGTGCACCAATAGATGTCACCATCGTGATAGTCGAAGACGTATTCGTGCGTCATTGACGCATAGACCAGATAGCCGCCCGTCGTATGGAGAACGCCTTTCGGCTTTCCGGTGGACCCGGAGGTGTAGAGGATGAACAGCGGATCTTCCGCCTTCATCTTTGCCGGCGGGCAGTCCGGCTTCGCCTTGGCGACTTCCTGATGATACCACAAGTCCCTCTTGGCATCCCAGTCGACCTGCGCGCCCGTGCGCTTGACCACCAGCACATTGCGCACCTTCGCCTTCGATTTGGCAGCGATCTCGATCGCTTTGTCCGTGTTCGCCTTGAGGGGAATCTTCTTCCCCCCGCGTATGCCTTCATCGGCCGTGATCACGAAGTCGGACGCGGCATCGACGATCCGGCCGGCCAGCGCATCGGGCGAAAACCCGCCGAAGACGATCGAGTGCACCGCGCCGATGCGCGCGCATGCGAGCATGGCGTAGGCTGCCTCGACGATCATCGGCATGTAGATCGTGACACGGTCGCCCTTCTTGACGCCGTTCGACTTCATCACGTTGGACAGGCGGCAAACCTGCTCGTAGAGCTCGTTATAGGTGACCTTGCGGTCATCATAGGGATTGTCGCCTTCCCAGATGATGGCCGTCTGGTTGCCACGCTTCTTGAGATGGCGATCGACGCAGTTGTAAGCGACGTTGGTGACGCCGTCCTCATACCACTTGATCGCGACCTTGTCCTCGAAACTGGTGTTCTTGACCTTGCTGTAGGGGGTGAACCACTCGATGCGCTTGCCGTGCTTGTCCCAGAACTTCTCGGGATTCTTCACGCTCTGCGCATACCACTTCTCGTAGGTCTCCGCGTCGATCTTGGTACGCTTCTTGGCGTCCTTGGGTACCTTGTAGACGGCTGCGGACATGGAAATCCTCCTCAAAGCTGGTGTGCGAGCATCCTCCTGCCCGCAAAGTCTCTTGTTCGGCCTGAAGGACCGGTTCGCCGGCATACATAACATCTGCGACCCGAGCGACAATTAGACGAAGGGTCGTGATGACGGCGTTTCGCAAGCACAATGCGCGCAATGCCATGTCAATTGCAATCGCCGCCGAACACAGCTATAGAGCACTCCAATTTCCGGACATTGCGGCCCTGCCCAACGCTCCCGGCGCTCCCCCTGAAAAGGGACGCGGACGACAGAAGGATCACATCCATGGCTCAACAACTGCTCATGCCGAAAGCGACCGCCGTCTGGCTGGTCGACAACACGGCCCTCTCATTCGATCAGATCGCACAGTTCTGCAAAATGCATCCGCTGGAGGTGAAAGCCATCGCAGACGGCGAGTCCCACCAGGGCATCAAGGGCCTCGACCCGGTCCAGACCGGGCAGCTGAGCCGCGAGGAGATCGCCAAGGGCGAGGCCGACACGGCCCACAAGCTGAAACTCGCGGAGCCGAAAGTCCGTGTTCCGGAAACCAAGCGCAAGGGCCCACGCTATACGCCGGTCTCCAAGCGGCAGGATCGCCCGAACGCCATCTACTGGCTGGTGCGCAACCATGCCGAATTGAAGGACGCGCAAATCTCGCGGCTGGTGGGCACGACGAAATCGACGATCGAGCAAATCCGCAATCGCACCCACTGGAATTCGGCCAATCTCACGCCGATGGATCCTGTGACCCTTGGGCTTTGCACCCAGATCGATCTCGACATGGAAATCGAAAAGGCGAACAAGGGTCGTCCGCTGCCTTCGGCGACAACGGGCGAGGACACGCTGGCACCGACGAGCGAGACGGAACGCCTTGGCACCGAGGTCGATCGCGACGAGCGCGACGACGAGAAGGAAATCGATGCTGACGCCGTTTTCGCCAAGCTGAAATCGCTGAAGCGCGACACGCCGGAAGACGATGACGAGGACGATCGCTACTGATCGCCCGCTCCAACCGAATTCATTGAAAAGCCCGGCTTCGCGCCGGGCTTTCTTTTGCGGATCAGTCTTCCCGGGGCGTCACGGTATAGTTGAGCGGCAGCCGGCCGCCATCAGCGTAGATCGTCTGGCCGGTGATGTAGCTCGCATCGTCGGATGCCAGGAATGACGCGACGGATGCAATCTCCGACGGCTCTCCGATACGCCCGAGCGGGGTGCGCGAAAGGATGCGCTTTTTTGCTTCCTTGTCGTTGGCGACCGCGGACAGCATGTCCGTCATGATCGAGCCGGGGCCGATCGCGTTGGCCCGGATGCCGTAAGGTGCCAGCGACAACGCCATAACCTTGGTCAATTGGCTTACCCCGCCCTTCGAGACCGAATACGGCACCTGATTGGCGATCGCGAATGTGTCGTTGATCGACGACATGTTGATGATGACGCCAGGCTCGCCACCGGCTTTCACCGTCTCCACGAAATGCCGCGCCACGGCCTGCCCGCACAGAAACACGCCCTTCAGGTTTACCCGAAGGACACGATCGAAATCGCTCTCCTCGAGGTCGAGGAAATCGGCGGCGTGCACGATCCCGGCGTTGTTGACGAGAATATGGATATCCCCGAAAGCATCGAGCGCAGCGGCCAGCAGGTTGTGCACGTCGAGCCGTTCACCGACATCGGCGGCGAAGAAACGAATTTCACCGAGATCCGCGAATTCCTTTTCCAGCGCATTGCCTGCCTTCTCGTCGTTGTCCGCGACGACGACGCGCGCCCCGTCCCTCAGGAAGCGTTCGACGATCGCCCTGCCGATCCCCTTCGCTCCGCCGGTGACGATTGCAACTTTTCCGGCCAGCTTCATCGCATGCACTCCTGATTGAGAAAGCAGGAGATTGACCAGAAGGTCCACGCAGCGTCAATGGAGACACGAAACGCCGTCAGGTCTCCTCCCGAAACGCGTTCCCGACGCGGCGTGAACGCATGAGCGCCTCGAACTCGTCCAGGATCGCCGGATCGTCGATTGTCGCCGGCATCTTCCATTCATCGCCATCGGCAATCTTCTGCAGCGTCGCGCGCAGGATCTTGCCCGATCGGGTCTTCGGCAACCGCTTGACGGCGAGTGCATTCTTGAACGCGGCAACCGGTCCGATGCGATCGCGCACCACAGCCACGACCTCGGCCGAAATCTCCTCCTCGGATCGGTCGACGCCATTGTTGAGAACATAGAAGCCGACAGGCACCTGCCCCTTCATCGGATCAGCGATGCCGATGACGGCGCACTCGGCAATGTCCGGATGGGTCGCGATCGCCTCTTCCATGCCGCCGGTCGAAAGGCGATGTCCGGCAACATTGATGATGTCGTCCGTCCGCGCCATGATGAAGAGGTATCCGTCTTCATCGATATAGCCTGCGTCGGCCGTCTTGTAGGTGCCGGGAAACTCCTTGAGATACGCCGTCCTGAAGCGTTCTTCCGCGTTCCAGAGGGTCGGCAGGCACCCCGGTGGCAATGGCAGCTTGACGACGACATTGCCGAGCGTTCCGCGCGCAACCTCCTTGCCACCATCGTCGAGAACCCGGATGTCGTAGCCGGGAAGCGGCACTGAGGGTGAGCCGACCTTGACGGGCAACTGGCCGAGCCCGACCGGATTGCCGACCATCGGCCATCCCGATTCGGTCTGCCACCAATGGTCGATCACCGGCACCTTCAATGCCGCACGCGCCCATTCGATCGTATCGGGATCGGCGCGCTCTCCCGCCAGGAACAGTGTGCGGAAGCTGGACAGATCGTAGCGGCCGATCAACTCGGCCTTCGGGTCTTCCTTGCGGATTGCCCGAAACGCCGTTGGTGCCGTGAACAGTGCCGCGACGCCGTGTTCTTCGATGACCCGCCAGAACGTACCGGCATCCGGAGTGCCGACCGGTTTGCCCTCGAAAAGGATGGTCGTGTTTCCGTTGAGCAGCGGCGCATAGACGATGTAGGAATGGCCGACGACCCAGCCGATGTCCGAGGCCGCCCAGAAAACCTCGCCCGGCTTAACACCGTACATCGCTTCCATCGACCATTGCAGCGCCACCATATGGCCGCCCGTATCCCGCACCACGCCCTTCGGCTGTCCGGTGGTGCCGGACGTGTAGAGCACATAAAGCGGGTCGGTCGCGGCCACGCTGACGCACGGCACATCGCGTCCCGCCTTCCGGGCGGCATCGACAAGAGACGCGTAGTCGAGGTCGCGCCCTTCCAGCAGTTCGGCGGCCAGCTGTTCGCGCTGGAAGACAATCGTGTGGTCCGGCTTCACCTTGGCCTGGGCAATCGCCGCGTCGAGCAGCGGCTTGTAGGCAACGACGCGCCCCGGCTCGATCCCGCAGGACGCCGAGATGACGAGACGCGCACCGCAATCGTCGATGCGGGTTGCCAGTTCGCTCGCTGCAAAGCCGCCGAAGACGACAGAATGGATGAGCCCCAGCCGCGCGCAGGCCAGCATTGCGATACACGCCTCCGGGATCATCGGCATGTAGATGATGACCCGGTCGCCGGACCTGAGACCAAGATCCTGGAGCACGACAGAAAGCGCCCGAACTTCATCGAGAAGTTCCCGGTAGCTGATCGTACGCTTCGTTCCGGTGACGGGGCTGTCATGAATGATGGCCGCCTGATCGCCGCGGCCGGCCGACACATGACGGTCCACACAGTTGTGGCAGGTGTTTGTTTCCCCGCCGACGAACCAGCGTCCATAAACGCCCTGGTCAGGATCAAAGGTCTTGGCCGGCGGGACGAACCAGTCGATGGCGTTTGCGGCTTCGGACCAGAACCCCTCCGGATCTTCCTGCCAGGCGCGGTAGGTCTGTTGATAGAGTGCCATTCGTCGATCCTCCCGTCCGGTCCGGCCTCCCGCCGAACATGTCCTAAAGGACTAGAGCAGGAAATGCCGGCGGGCAAACCCCCACCAAGGTGGCAACAGGCTACTGGCGAGCGCCGAATATCGCCGACCCGACCCGCACGCTGGTGGCGCCAAAGGCGATTGCCTGCTCGAAATCGCCCGACATGCCCATGGAGAGCTTTTCGACACCAGCTTCACGCGCCAGCTTTCTCAGAAGTGCGAAATGGGGGCCGGCATTCTCGTCCAGCGGCGGAATGCACATCAGGCCTTCGATCTCCAGACCATGCTCGTCGCGGCAGCGCTTCACGAAGGCTGCGGTCTCCCCCGGCGCGACACCTGCTTTCTGATCCTCCGCACCGGTATTGACCTGAACATAAAGACGCAGCCGCCGATCCTGCTTCTTCATCTCCTTGGCAAGCTCTCGGGCAATCTTCTCGCGATCGACGCTTTCGACGACATCGAACAGCGCGACGGCATCGGCCGCCTTGTTCGATTGCAATGGGCCGATCAGACGAAGCTCGATATCGCGATGCCTTGTGCGCAGATCAGGCCATTTGGCCTGCGCCTCCTGCACGCGGTTTTCTCCGAAGCGCCGCTGTCCTGCGGCAATCACCGGCTCGATCGCTTCCGCGTCGTAGGTCTTCGAGACGGCGACGAGGTCCACCGCGTCCGACGGACGCTCGGCCTTGCGGCAGGCGCGCGCGATACGCTCGACGATACCAGCCCAGTTCTCTGCTGCACGCACGGTATTCTCCTTGATCTCGACCTCCACTCCTACGCCAGGGCGGAAAACCCCGCCAGCCCTGCACTGTCAAGGCCGAGCGGTTGACGGTAAACGGGTTTCGTGGTGAAGGTCCGCAACCTCCCAGGAACGACCACCGGAACGAAACGACAAGCCATGGCGACCGAAAGATACAATCCGCGCGAGACCGAGCCGAAATGGCAGAAGAACTGGTCTGACGCGAAGGTTTTCGAGACGAACAACGACGCGCCTGGCGAGAAGTACTACGTCCTGGAAATGTTCCCCTATCCTTCCGGTCGCATTCATATGGGCCATGTTCGCAATTATGCGATGGGGGACGTGGTGGCCCGCTACAAGCGCGCCAAGGGCTACAACGTGCTGCATCCGATGGGTTGGGATGCCTTTGGCATGCCGGCCGAGAATGCGGCTATGCAGAACAAGGTCCACCCCAAGGAGTGGACCTATCAGAACATCGATACGATGCGGCGCCAGCTCAAGTCCATGGGGCTGTCGCTTGATTGGTCGCGCGAGTTCGCGACGTGCGACGTCGACTACTATCAGCAGCAGCAGCACCTGTTTCTGGACTTTCTCAAGGCCGGCCTCGTCTACCGCAAGCAATCGAAGGTCAACTGGGATCCCGTGGATCAGACCGTGCTTGCCAATGAGCAGGTCATCGACGGCAGAGGCTGGCGTTCCGGCGCGCTGGTCGAGCAGCGCGAGCTGACCCAGTGGTTCTTCCGCATCACGGACTTTTCCGAGGACCTGCTTGAAGCGCTCGACGGTCTTGAGCGGTGGCCAGAGAAGGTGCGGCTGATGCAGCGCAACTGGATCGGCAAGTCCGAAGGCATGATGGTCCGTTGGGCCCTCGACGAGGAAACCGCACCAGACGGCGAATCCGAACTGGAAGTCTACACGACACGGCCCGACACGATCTTCGGCGCCTCGTTCATGGCGATCTCACCGGATCATCCTCTTGCACGAAGGGCCGCCGAGAACGATCCGGCCCTCGCCGCCTTCTGTGATGAGTGCCGCCGCGCCGGCACCTCGCTCGCCGCGCTCGAAACGGCGGACAAGAAGGGACACGCGACAGGGATTCACGTGAAACATCCCTTCGACGCCGAATGGAAACTGCCGGTCTATGTCGCCAATTTCGTTCTGATGGATTACGGCACCGGCGCAATCTTCGGATGCCCTTCGGGCGATCAGCGCGACCTTGATTTCGCCAATCGCTACGGCCTGCCGGTGACACCGGTGGTCATGCCGAACGAGGCAGACGCCGCGACATTCCACATCACCGAGGAAGCCTATGTTGGCGATGGCGTGATGATCAATTCGCGATTCCTGGATGGCATGACGCCAACGGAAGCCTTCGATCGCGTCGCGTCGGAACTCGCGGAAAAGACCATCAACGGCCGGCCGCAGGGCGAGCGCCGCGTCAACTACCGTCTGCGTGACTGGGGCATCTCCAGGCAACGCTATTGGGGCTGCCCGATCCCCGTCATTCATTGCGATGCCTGCGGCGTCGTACCCGTGCCGATCACCGACCTTCCCGTTCGCCTGCCGGACGACATCACGTTCGACAAGCCCGGCAATCCGCTCGACAGGCATGAGACCTGGCGTCATGTCGCCTGCCCCGAATGCGGCAAGGATGCGCGCCGGGAAACCGACACGATGGACACGTTCGTCGATTCGTCCTGGTATTTCGCCCGCTTCACGGCGCCCTGGGAGAAAAGGCCGACGGACCCGCAGGCGGCGAACGCGTGGCTTCCCGTCGACCAGTATATCGGCGGCATCGAGCACGCGATCCTTCACCTGCTTTACTCGCGCTTTTTCACCCGCGCCATGCGCATCACCGGCCATGTCGGCATGGATGAGCCGTTCAAGGGCCTCTTCACGCAAGGCATGGTAGTGCACGAGACCTACAAGGGCGCGGGTGGCTGGATCGCGCCGGCCGACGTCGTTGTCGAGGACCACCAGGGCGAGCGCCGCGCCCGTCACGCCGAGACCGGCGAAGACCTGGTCATCGGCTCCATCGAGAAGATGTCCAAATCGAAGAAGAATGTCGTCGATCCCGACGACATCATCGCCTCCTACGGCGCCGACACCGCACGCTTTTTCATGCTTTCGGATTCACCACCTGACCGCGATGTCATCTGGACCGATGCCGGCGTGGAAGGCGCGCACCGCTTTGTGCAACGTGTCTGGCGCCTGATCCAGGAAGCCCGTGAGCCGCTCGTGGCGACAGACCCCGCCGCCGGTAAGGAGGGAGACGCCCTCGCTGTGTCACGCGCAGCCCACAAGGCGCTCAAGGCGGTCGGAGAGGACATCGAACGCCTCGGCTTCAACAAGGCCGTCGCGCGGATCTACGAACTGGTGAACGCGCTTGCCGCGCCGCTTCAACGCGCAGCAAGCGGCAAGGTCGACCCGCAACTCGCTGCAGCCTGCCGCGAAGCGGTGGAAATTCTGATCCAGTTGATTGCGCCGATGACGCCGCATCTCGCCGAAGCCTGCTGGGCATCGCTCGGCCACCCCACGCCGGTCTCCCAGGCCTCCTGGCCGCAGTTCGATCCAGCTCTTGTTACCGAGGATGAAATCACCCTGCCGGTACAGATCAACGGCAAGAAGCGCGGCGATTTGACAATTGCGCGCGATGCCTCGCAAGGTGAAGTCGAGGCGGCTGTGCTCGCCCTCGACGTGGTCCGCTCCGCAACCGATGGCAAGCCGCCGCGTAAGGTCATCGTTGTTCCGCAGAGGATCGTCAATGTCGTTGTCTAGGTCGCCCCGTTACTGCTCTGCCGTGGTGTTCGGATTGGTGACGGCGCTCTCGTTGTCTGCCTGCCAGGTCTCACCGCTCTATGGCGATCGTTCGCTGTCGGCCTCCAACAATGTCGCTGCCTCGGTGGCAGTCGACCCGGTCGGTGACCGGGTCAGCCAGGAAGTGCGCAATCAGCTGATCTTCCTGTTCCAGGGTGGCGCAGGCGCGCCTGCCGATCCGCGCTATCGTCTGCAACTCTCCGTCAATCGGAGTGTTCAGGGCATCTTGCGCGAAGCGATCGACGGGCAACCCACCGGACAGACCCTCACCTTGTCGGCGCAATACCGCCTCGTTGAGGTGGCCTCGACCCGCGAAGTTGCCAGCGGCTCTCAGGAGATCGCGGTGTCCTACGACGATTTCGACCAGGCGTTCGCGGATGTGCGGGCCATGCGCGATGCCGAGGATCGAGGCGCGCGCGAACTGGCGCAGCGGATCAGCACCGACGTCGCCATGACCCTCAGAGCCGAGCGTGCGCGTGTCCCAGATCAAGGCACATGAATTCGAAGGGCTCTACGCCAAAAAGCCGCCGGCCCAGCCCATTGTCCTGATCTACGGTCCTGACCGTGGGCTGGTCTCCGAACGCGCCGAGATAGTGGCGCGGACAAGCGGCGTTGCACTCGATGACGGCTTCTCCCTCGTGCGCATGGACGCGAGCGCCTTGCAGGGCGATCCCGGTCGGCTGATCGACGAAGCGCGGTCGATCGGGCTTTTCGGAGGCCACCGTCTCGTTTGGCTGAAAGGCGCCGGCAATGGCGATCGGGCATTGATCGAAGCCGTGACCCAACTCAATTCCGCCCCGCCGGTCGACTGTACGATCCTCATCGAAGCCGGTGATCTCAAGAAGGGCACCGGTCTGCGAAAGGCCGTGGAAGAGAGCCGGTCCGCCCTTGCGGTCCCCTGCTATGCCGACGAAGGAAGAGCGGTCAATGGGTTGATCGACGAGGAGATGGCCGCGGCCGGCTTGCGCATGACCAGTGGTGCGCGTCAGCTTCTTCTCGATCTTGTCGGCGGAGACAGACTTGCAACGCGCGCAGAGCTGCGCAAGCTCGCCCTGTACTGCATGGATCGGGAAGTTGTGAGCGAGGAGGATGTGCTTTCTATCGTCGGCGACGCCGCGTCATTGACCGTCGATGCTGCAGTCGACGCCGTCCTTCTGGGCGATGTTCCCGGACTGGAAACGGCCTTGCAGCGCATTATCGCCTCCAAGACGCCTGTCTTTCTGGCGTTGCAGAGCGTGATGCGACAATTCCAGATGCTTGATCAATTCCGATCGCTGATCGAATCAGAAGGCAAGACACAAGCTGGGATTATGCAGGCTAACGGCCGTCGCATCCATTTCAAAAGAAAGCCGGCTATCGAAAAGGCATTAGCGACATGGCGCGGCCGCGAAACCGCTCAGGCGCTGGACCATCTTCAGACAGCGATTCTCGAAAGCAGACGGCAGGCCGGTCTCGCCGATTCGATTTCAAGGCAGGCCCTGCTGGCGCTTGCCGTGCGTTCGGCCCGTCGCGCCCGCGTTTTGTAAGCCCTGCCAACTCAGCGATGGGCACCCAAAAGCCGGCAAACTTCATCGAGTTGATCAAGCGTCTTGTATTCGATGCGAAGCTGCCCGCCTCGGGTTTTGTGGCTGACTTCGACCTTCAGACCGAGAACATCCGACAAGGAACGCTCCAACGCCAGCGTGTCGGCATCCTTCTCGGGTCTTGGCTCGCGCGGGCCAGCCGAGCGTCCGCCGTCTTCGGCATCCTTTTGCGCCAGCCGCTCCGCCTCACGAACAGATAGACCCTTCGACACGATATCGCGGGCGAGGCGCGTCGGATCGGAAGTCGTCGCAATCGCCCTGGCATGGCCCGATGACAATTCCCCACCTGCCAGCATCTCGCGCACGGGCTCAGGCAATCTGAGAAGACGGAGGCTGTTGGCAACGTGGCTTCGGCTCTTGCCGATAATGTCTCCAAGATCGTTCTGCGTATAACCATGGTCGGCGATAAGCTGTTCGTAACCCATTGCTTCTTCAAGCGGATTTAGATCCGAGCGCTGAACGTTCTCGACAATCGCCAACTCGAGAGCGGTTCTGTCATCAACGTCGCGAATGATGACCGGGACCTCGACCAGGCCAGCCTGCTGGGCAGCGCGCCAGCGCCGTTCGCCGGCTATGATCTCGAAGCGACCTTGCGGACGCGACCGCACGACGACTGGCTGCACGATGCCGTGACGGCCAATGGATTGCGCGAGATCCTTGAGATCTTCCGCATCGAACTGGCGGCGTGGGTTGTTGGGGTTCCGGCTGATCAGTTCAATCGGCACGAAACCATCAGCGCGCGCACGGGACTGGACGTTCTCGATCGGCTGGTCCATTTCGCCAATCAGCGCCGCAAGGCCTCGACCCAGCCGTCTCTTGGAACCGTCGTCACTCATCGTTATCGCTCTTTCGTCAATCGTGTTCAGGCAGCCTTGTGGCGGCGTTCACGCTGAATCACCTCAGATGCCAACTGCAAATAGGCTTGGCTGCCGGCGCACTTCAAATCGTAGATGATGGCAGGTTTGCCATAAGACGGCGCTTCGGACACGCGAACATTCCGCGGAATGAGCGTCGAATAGACCTTTTCGCCGAGATGAGCCCGAACGTCCGCGACCACCTGCTGCGCCAGGTTGTTGCGCGCGTCGTACATCGTCAACACGATGCCCTGGATATCCAGGGTCGGATTGAGTGTCTGGCGTACTTGGCCCACCGTCTCCAGAAGCTGGCTCAACCCTTCCAATGCAAAAAACTCGCACTGAAGCGGCACCAGGATCGAGTGGGCAGCGACCATCGCATTCATCGTCAGGAGGTTTAGCGATGGCGGACAATCGATGAGCACGTAGTTGTAACGTGTGGCATATGCCGTCCCGAGGGCATTCTTCACACGGCTCACGCGGTCACGCGCGCCGGATATCTCCATCTCGACGCCGAGAAGATCCATGGTCGACGGTATGATCGAGAGGTTGGGCACGGCCGTCTCGACCACGATATCTTCGATATCGGCTTCCCCGGTCAGCAAGTCGTACGACGACAAACGGCGATCCCGCCGGTCGACGCCCAGACCGGTGCTGGCATTACCTTGGGGATCCAGATCGACGACGAGGACTGATTCGCCGATCGCCGCCAGTGCCGTCGCTAGGTTGATGGCGGTGGTCGTCTTGCCCACGCCACCCTTCTGGTTGGCTATGGTGATGATCCGGTTTGCAGTCAAAATCACGCTCCACGGGCAGGTGGTTCAGATCCGCTCAAGATGCCTGATCTGAAGCACGACCGATTCAGGATTGATCTTGCTTCGATGTTCTATCAGATCGAAGCGCCAATCACCACGAGCGGCTGCGACTTCCTTCTCATAATCCCGACCTTTATGAAACCAGCCCGTCGCGTGACGATCCGATAACCAGGGATGTGACAGCTTTAAGAGCGTTGAAAGATCGGCCAATGCGCGTGCGGAGACCGACCAGGCTTCGGGCGCGACGTGGGAAGACGCCTCGATCCGTATCGCGTGGACACTACCTCGGCCACCGGTGTGATGCAGCGCAGCGCGCAGAAAGGCCGCCTTTTTCTGGTTGCTTTCGACGAGATGTACCCATCCCGCATTGTGCTCGGCGAGTGCGATCGCAGTGACGACGCCCGGAAATCCGCCGCCACTGCCGAGATCGACCCATGGCTGCGGTTCAGGGCAGAGTGCCATCAACTGCAAACTGTCGCAGACGTGCCGCGCCCACATGTCCTGGCGGGTGGAGCCTGC
Organism: Neopararhizobium haloflavum; assembly: GCF_002750855.1. GTDB lineage: Bacteria > Pseudomonadota > Alphaproteobacteria > Rhizobiales > Rhizobiaceae > Georhizobium > Georhizobium haloflavum. The sequence goes on from NZ_NWUC01000006.1 coordinate 164,081, forward strand.
GACTAGATTGATGCGAGCCGACCACTTTTCAATCAGGTCAACAAAAATCTTCAGCCTATCCACCGTTTCACGTGAAACAGGACAAACGTCTGACAGCATATTCCCGATATCACTCATGCCGAAAGTCGTTCGCTATCCCGTCGCTTGAGATGCGCGAGAATAAGCGCGATCGCTGCGGGTGTGACGCCTTCTACACGCCCTGCATGGGCCAACGTACGCGGACGCGCAGCCCCGAGCCGCTGCTTCACTTCGTTCGACAGGCCGGGGAGGCTTTCATAGCTGAAGTCTTCGGGCAAGGTCCGGCTTTCCTCGCGCTGCAGCGCTACGATCTGATCCTCCTGCCGCTCCATATACACGGCATAAGTCGCCTCGATCTCGAGCACCTCCGCCATTCTCGCGGATACGGACTGGAGTTCAGGAACGGCGGGACGAAGCTGATCGAAATGGACTTCGGGCACAGACAGAAGATCGTAAAGCGACCGCTTGGCACCATCCCGTCGCGGTGCAAGGCCGAGGGATCGATCGATGGTCGTGGTCGAAGAAGCATCCTTCAAAACCCGACGCAGGGCATCGATCTCTGAAATCCACGTCGTGAACCGCGCCTCTCGCGAAGCTCTGACGCACCCGAGTTCGATGGCTCGCGCAGTCAAGCGCAGATCGGCATTGTCCGCTCTAAGCGAAAGCCGGTATTCTGCCCTTGAGGTGAACATCCGGTACGGCTCCGAAACGCCTCTTGTCGTTAGATCGTCGATCATCACGCCAATGTATGAATCCGTGCGACTGAACACGACGGGTCCACCGCCGGCAGCTGACCGCGCGGCATTCAGTCCTGCCACCAACCCCTGAGCGCCCGCCTCTTCATAGCCGGTGGTTCCATTGATCTGCCCGGCAAAATACAAGCCAAGCAGGCGACGCGCCTGTAGATCGGCACCTAGTTCGCGCGGGTCGATATGATCATACTCGATGGCATATCCCGGTTGCAGGATGCTGACCTCTTCAAGCCCAGGAATGGTCCGTATGAATGCATCTTGCACATCTTCGGGAAGCGACGTCGAAACGCCGTTGGGATAGACCGTGTCGTCGTCCAAACCTTCGGGTTCAAGAAAGATCTGATGACTCTCCTTGTCGGCGAAGCGCACGATCTTGTCCTCGACCGACGGACAATACCGGGGTCCCCTGCCCTGGATATGACCGCTATACATCGCGGACCGGGCGATGTTCTCGCGGATGATGCGATGCGTTTCGCTCGTCGTTCGGGTCACGCCGCAGGCGATCTGGGGCACGCTGATGCGGTCGGTCATGAAGGAGAATGGTACCGGATCGCTATCCGCCTCCTGACGCTCGATTCTGTCCCACCCGATGGTGCGTCCGTCCAGACGAGCGGGCGTACCCGTTTTGAGGCGCCCGAGAGCGAAGCCAAGCCGGCTGAGCGTTTCGGCCAGACCGACCGAAGGCTTCTCATTCATGCGACCGGCTGGAAATCGCCTGTCGCCGATATGAATGATGCCACGCAGAAAGGTGCCCGTGGTGACGACAATGCTGGACGCGCGCAGCACACGACCGTCCGCCAACAGCAAACCGACCGCGCGACCTTGCTCTATGACCAGATCAAACGCCTCACCTTCGACAACATGCAATCCAGGCTGAGCTGCCAATTCGGCCTGCATTGACTGCCGGTAGAGCTTGCGATCGGCTTGTGTCCGCGGGCCGCGAACCGCCGGGCCTTTCCGCCGGTTCAGCATGCGGAATTGTATTCCCGCCGCATCAGCGACTCGGCCCATCAAACCATCGAACGCATCGATTTCGCGCACCAGATGGCCTTTGCCCAACCCGCCGATCGCAGGATTGCATGACATCGTGCCGATCGTATCGCGCGACAATGTGAGGAGCGCTGTCTCGGCACCGAGACGTGCTGACGCCGCAGCTGCTTCACATCCAGCGTGGCCACCACCGACGACGACGACGTCGAATTGCATGGTATCGCCCTCTTCAATTGCATTTGGTTTCACGTGGAACGCTGCATTCCGGTCAAACGTGTTTCACGTGAGTCACGCTACTTGCCGATGCAGAACTCGGAAAATATAACATCAAGCAAGTTCTCGACATCAACTCTGCCAGTCAGGCGGCCGAGCTCATCGGCTGCCAATCGCAGGTCTTCGGCGCGCAGTTCGTTCGGCTTGCTCCTATCGCGAATAGCAGCCTCAAGGCAAGTCAGGCAATGCCTGAGGTGGGCGCGATGGCGCTGTCTGTTCGGAGCTGCCATTCCCGACAGGCGCATCGAGGCCGATGCCCGCTCCCGGATAAGCGTGAGCAGATCATCCATCCCCTCGCCGGATTGAGCAGAGATATGAAGTCCCTCGGCCCAGCTGCCACGGTCACCCAAATCTGCCTTTGTGACAACCGTTACGACATCGCTGGCAGACAACGGGTAGTTCTGAGCATGCTGTTCAACGAGGTGAAGAACCAGGTCTGCGCTCTCCATCTGCGCTTCCGCCCTGCGAATTCCTTCCTGTTCTATGGCGTTTTCCGTCTCTCTCATTCCGGCCGTATCCACGATGGTCACTGGATACCCGCCAATATCCATATCGACGGACAGGACATCCCGCGTCGTGCCTGCTTCCTGGGAGACGATCGCCACGTCGCGCTTGGCCAAGTAATTGAGAAGGCTTGACTTTCCAACATTTGGTGCACCGACGATAACGACACGAAAACCGTCACGAATGCGCTCGCCGCTTTCCGCGTCCACGAGATGGCTTCGCAACTCACCCGCGAGGTCGGAAAGATCGTGCCATACCTCGTCAGAGACGCTCCCCGGAACATCGTCCTCATCGGAAAAGTCAAATTCCGCTTCAAGCATAGCGCGGGCGTGCGTCAGCCGATTGGCCCATCCACCATAACGCCGGGCCAATCCACCCTGTACGAGTTGCAGTGCCAACTGCCGCTGCACTTCGGTCTGGGCCGAGATGAGGTCAGCCAGGCCTTCCACTTCCGTGAGGTCCATCTGGCCGTTCTCGAATGCACGTCGCGTGAATTCGCCCGGCTCAGCATGACGAAGGGAGGAAAATTCCTCCAGCGCACCGATCGCGGACGCCACCACAGCCCGGCCGCCGTGCAGATGAAACTCGGCACACGCCTCGCCAGTGAAGGAGTTCGGAGCCGGGAAATACAGCACGAGGCCCTTGTCGATCGCCTGTCCGTTTCGGCTGCGAATCGAAACGAGCGTGGCCACACGTGCCTCAGGGACACGGCCCGTCATCGTTTGGAGAACGAATCGAACATCCGGTCCGGAGACCCGGATGATGGCGACCCCGGCCGGCAAGCCCCCGCTTGCGAGAGCGAAGATCGTCTTTCGCCCTGTCAGCATCGCATCGGACATCATCCCAATCCGCGCGTCAAAAGCCTCAGGTGTTCATCGAATCGAAGAAATCGCCGTTGTTCTTGGTCTGCTTCAATTTGTCGATCAGGAACTCGATCGCATCGGTCGTACCCATCGGTGCGAGGATGCGGCGCAACACGAATATCTTCTGCAGGTCCTGGCGCGAAACAAGGAGGTCTTCCTTGCGTGTGCCGGACTTCAGAATGTCCATCGACGGATAGATGCGCTTGTCAGCCACCTTGCGATCGAGCACGATTTCAGAGTTGCCGGTGCCCTTGAACTCTTCGAAGATGACTTCGTCCATGCGGCTGCCGGTATCGATCAGCGCCGTCGCGATGATGGTCAGCGATCCGCCTTCCTCGATGTTGCGCGCGGCGCCGAAGAAGCGTTTGGGGCGCTGCAGGGCGTTGGCGTCCACGCCGCCCGTCAGGACCTTGCCCGATGAGGGCACGACGGTGTTGTAGGCCCGACCGAGACGGGTGATGGAATCGAGCAGGATGACCACGTCGCGGCCGTGCTCAACGAGCCGCTTTGCCTTCTCGATGACCATCTCCGCCACTTGAACGTGGCGCGTTGCCGGTTCGTCGAAGGTCGAGGAGACCACCTCGCCCTTCACCGAACGTTGCATGTCGGTGACTTCCTCCGGCCGCTCATCAATCAGCAGCACGATCAGGTAACACTCAGGATGGTTTGCCGTGATCGAATGCGCGATGTTCTGCAAAAGCACGGTCTTGCCGGTCCGCGGCGGCGCGACGATCAGTCCGCGCTGACCCTTTCCGAGCGGCGCAACCAGATCAATGACGCGTGGCGACAAATCCTTCGAGGTGGGAACGTCCAGTTCCATCTTGAAGCGCTCATTCGGATAGAGCGGCGTCAGATTGTCGAAATGGATCTTGTGCCGGATCTTTTCCGGATCCTCGAAATTGATCGTGTTGACCTTGAGCAGGGCAAAATATCGCTCCCCCTCTTTCGGGCCGCGGATCGGCCCTTCGACGGTGTCGCCCGTCTTCAGCGCAAAACGGCGCAACTGCGACGGCGAGATATAGATGTCGTCCGGCCCAGGAAGATAGTTCGCATTGGCCGAGCGCAGAAAGCCGAACCCGTCCTGCAGGACTTCAACGACGCCCTCGCCGATGATCTCGACATCCTGCTCCGCCAGCTTCTTGAGGATTGCGAACATCAATTCCTGCTTGCGCATGACGTTCGCGTTCTCCACCTCCAGCGACTCGGCGAAGGTGAGAAGGTCTGTCGGTGATTTGCTCTTGAGCTCTTGAAGCTTCATTTCCTGCATGGATTATCCAAGTGATGCGTAAAGACGTGGGGAAGGCGGCGCGTTGTGGGTATGGCAGGACGCAAGGGCCTTGAGGTCCGTGGTCGATGCAACGCAATGCCGTAGGAGAGTGGGCCGAAAATAGCGATTCACCTGCGCCTTCGCAAGCGCAATGTCGTCAGCCACATCGACGCATCCGCAAGAGGCCGATTAAAACGGTTTAACGATGACCAGAACGACGATGACGATCATCAGAGCGGTCGGGACCTCGTTCATCAACCGCCAATAGCGCGCAGAATGCGTGCGCTCGTCGGCGGCAAACGACCGCACGGCACGGGCAAATCGGTCATGCACGCCGGTCAGGAGGACGACCGCCAGGATTTTCGCCCACAGCCACCCGGCTGCAAAGCCGAAGCTCGAATAGGCAAGCCAAAGCCCCAAAAGCCAGGTCGCGATCATCGCCGGCCGCATGATGACGCCGAGCAGCCGCCCTTCCATCACCTTGAATGTCTCCGAACGATCGGAACCAGGAGGCGCGTCCGTATGATAGATGAAGAGCCGCGGCAGATAGAGAAGGCCGGCCATCCAAGAGATCACCGCGATGACATGCGCTGCCTTGATCCACAGATCGAGACCAGAGGGCCGCCAATAGACGAGGGCGCCGATCACAAGGGCGGCGATCGCTAGCGCAACGAACGCCTTGCGCCGTGCCGCCCGGCCGGCCTGCTCGTCAATCTCGCGGTCCCCGTTCACCATCCGCTCAGCCCCGACCGCGCACGCGACGTACAAGCTGCGTTACATGGTCGGGATCGGCCTGAGGCGTAATCCCATGGCCGAGATTGAAGATCAGCGGTCCCCCGCCAAGCACATCAAGAATTACATCGATCCCCTCATCAAGCGCACGCCCCCCGGCAACCACGCGCATGGGATCCAGATTGCCCTGGATCGGCCCATCCTTCTGGAGGTCGCGCGCAAAGGACAGCGGCACCGACCAGTCAAGACCGATCGCGTCGGCACCTGTCGTCTGGCGGTAGGTCTTCAAGCGAATGCCGGCCCCTTTGGCGAACGCGATGATCTTTGCGGAAGGATGACGCGCTCGCACCGTGTCAACGATGCGTTTGACCGGCCGCGCGGCGAAGGCTTCGAATTCCGTTTCGCCGAGCACACCGGCCCAGGAATCGAAAATCTGGACCGCATCCGCTCCCGCTTCGATCTGGCCGCACAAATAGTCCGCCGACAGATCGGCAAGGATGTCGAGCAAGCGGGCAAAGGCCTCGGGCTCGCGATAGGCGAACAGGCGCGCCGGTGCCTGGTCGGGCGTGCCGTGCCCCGCGATCATATAGGTCGCGACCGTCCAGGGCGCACCACAAAACCCGAGAAGGGTGGTCTCTGCCGGCAATTCGTTGCGAAGCCGCCGCACAGTCTCCATCACCGGTTCCAGATGGCTGCTGACAGGGGCAGGATCAAGCGCTGCGATGCCATCCGCGTCGATCGGGCTCATCAGCGGTCCACGGCCTTCCTCGAACCGCACATCACGCTTCAGCGCGTCGGGGATCACCAGGATATCGGAAAACAGGATCGCCGCATCGAAGCCATACCGGCGGATTGGCTGCAGCGTCACTTCGACGGCGTAGTCAGGCGTGTAGCACAGGTCGAGAAAGCCGCCGGCCTGTTTGCGCACTTCGCGGTATTCGGGAAGATACCGACCGGCTTGCCGCATCAACCAGATAGGAGGCGGAGTGACCGTATCGCCTGCCAGCACTTTCATAAGCCTACGTTCGATCACGCGTTTTCCCTTCATCCCTTAAAATAGGAATCCTATTGAAAAGACTCTTGTTTCTATGAGTCGGTGTGTTCCATGGATCGTTTTTGGTCAACATTTGTTCCCCGCTTCGCCTGCTGGCGCGAAAAACGGGGGGTGAATTCAACGAAGATTGGGGATAGAACGCAAGGATTGAATTTACCATTTGATTTCAGCTAGATGCAGGAACTCCAAAATTTGGATCCTGTGGACAACCTGTCGATTGATTCAGAACAAAGGCAAGTTGTCACATCTGTCCACTGCCTGGGTAGAACATTGTGCCAGCGCACCGTTTTGTGGATAAGGCCTAGGGTTATACGCAGCCTCTGACGCCGCTAAGACGATCAATGCATGTCATGCACCGTCATCAACAGCCCCCGGTGAATCGTGTGGATCAGCCAAAAAACTATTTCCACCTCCACCTGATCTCGGACTCGACGGGCGAGACGCTGATGGCGGCGGGCCGCGCCGCGTCGGTCCAGTTTCAGGATGCCCAGGTCCTCGAACACGTCTATCCGCTGATCCGCAATCGCAAGCAGCTGGCCGCTGTCCTCGATGCGATCGACGGGGCGCCGGGAATCGTCCTCTACACGGTCGTCGATCCTGAGCTGTCGGACATGATCGATACGCGATGCCGCGAAATGGGCGTGCCGTTCGTGTCGGTGCTCGAGCCGATCATGGCGGTGTTCCAGTCCTATCTCGGTTCACCGTCCCGCCGTCGCGTCGGTGCGCAGCACGTCATGGATGCCGAGTACTTTCGGCGGATCGACGCGCTGAACTACACGATGGACCATGACGATGGCCAATTGATCACCGACTATGAGGAGGCCGACATCGTGCTTGTCGGCATCAGCCGCACGTCCAAGACGCCGACGAGCATCTATCTTGCCAATCGCGGCATCAAGACGGCGAATGTGCCCATCGTCATGGGCGCGACCGTCCCCTCCGCCTTGGAAAGTGCGGTCCGGCCGCTGGTTGTCGGCCTCATCGCAACGACCGACCGGATCGCGCAGGTCCGGCAGAACAGGATTCTTGGCGCACCTCAAGGTTTTGATGCCGGCGCCTACGTCGATCGTTCCAGCATATCGGAGGAGCTCAAATTCGCCCGATCGCTCTGCTTGCGCCACAACTGGCCCATGATCGATGTGACGCGTAAGTCGATCGAGGAGACGGCCGCGGCAATTCTTGCGCTCCGTGGGCGCGCACGGTAGCTCTCGCCATGGGCGAAAGCCTTGAATGAACAAGGAGACAGATCTTATGGCGGTGTCGATCGTGCTTGCATCCGCAAGCCCATTTCGGGCGAAACTCCTCAAGGATGCAGGCATCGCTTTTGAGGCGCGTCCGGCCGATCTCGATGAGCGCGCACTGGAAGCCCCGATGGCCGAAAGCGGGGCGGCGCCAGAGGATGTGGCGCTCGTGCTTGCAGAGGCCAAGGCAGTCGCCGTCAGCGAAGAAGCGCCCGGCGCGCTTGTCATCGGTTGCGATCAGACCCTGTCCCTGGGCGACGAGGTCTTTCACAAGCCCCTCGATATGGAAGCTGCCCGCAGCCATCTCCTCAAGCTCGCGGGAAAGACCCACCACCTCAACTCCGCCGTCGTGTTGGCCAGGGACGGTGTCGTTGAATGGCGTCATGTCGCGATGGCGGCGATGACGATGCGGCCGCTCGATCCCGGTTTCATCGGGCGCCATCTCGCGGCGGTCGGTCAGATGGCGCTATCGAGCGTCGGAGCCTATCAGCTGGAAGGTCGCGGCATCCAGTTGTTCGAAAGGATCGATGGCGATTACTTCACCATAATCGGTCTGCCGTTGCTGCCACTTCTGAAACAGTTGCGCGAGCGTGGGGTCATCGATGGATAGGCGGTCGCCGGGCGCCTTCGTCACCGGCTTCCCGATCAGGCACTCGCGCTCTCCGCTGATCCATGGGCACTGGCTCAAGGAACACGGCATTGACGGTCGCTATGATGCGGTCGAGGTTGCCCCGCAGGATTTCGCAGCATTCATCGATCGCCTGCGGCACGGTGAAAGCGCGTTCGTCGGCGGCAATGTGACCCTGCCGCACAAGGAGGCCGCCATCGCGCTCGTCGACGAAGCCGATGAGACCGCCCGCGAGATCGGCGCCGCCAACACGCTCTGGCTGAACGATGGGAAAGTCCATGCGACCAACACCGATGGCTATGGTTTCCTCGCCAATCTCGACGCCGCCGCCGCCGCTTGGGACAAGGATGCATCGGCGCGCTCCGCGGTCGTTCTCGGTGCCGGCGGGGCTAGCCGCGCGGTTATCCTCGCCTTGCGCGACCGCGGTTTCGGCACGATCCATGTGGTCAATCGCACGCCGGAACGCGCACAGGTCCTTGCCGATCGTTTCGGATCACGCATAGAGGCTCACCGGCTCGATGCACTTGCCGAATTGCTTGATGGTGGAGGCTTTTTCGTCAACACATCGTCGCTCGGCATGGATGGGAATGACGCGCCGCCGATCGATTTCACTACCATGGCTGGCGACGCGGTGGTGACCGATATCGTCTACGCGCCTCTCCACACCCCATTCCTCCGGTGGGCGACGGCGGCAGGGCTGCGAACAGTGGATGGACTTGGCATGTTGTTGCATCAGGCAGTGCCTGGCTTTGAGCGCTGGTTCGGTGTTCGCCCGAACGTCAGCGCGCAGCTGCGCCAGGTCATCGTGGATGATCTGGAGGGTGAGCGATGATCGTCATCGGTCTGACGGGATCGATCGGAATGGGAAAGTCGACGACGACGGCGATGTTCGCCGAACGCGGCATCCCGGTCGCTGATTCCGATGCGATCGTGCACGCGCTCTATGCCGGCAAGGCCGCGCCCGCCGTTGAAGCCGCGTTTCCGGGAACGACGGGCCCTGACGGTATAGACCGGGACAAGCTGTCGCGGCGCGTTCTGGGTGATCGTGAGGCGCTTCAGCGCCTCGAGTCGATCGTTCATCCGCTGGTGCGTGAAGCGCAGCGCGCGTTCCTTGATGATGCACGCGCCCAAGGGGCCGACATCGCGCTACTCGATATCCCGCTTCTCTTTGAGAGTAACGGCGCCGAGCGCGTCGATAGCGTTGTCGTCGTCAGCTGTGCTCCCGAAATCCAGCGCGAAAGGGTCATGGCGCGTGCCGGAATGAGCGAAGAAAAGTTCCAGGCCATCCTCGCCCGTCAGATGCCAGATGCCGAAAAGCGGCGGCGGGCCGATTTTGTTGTTGATACCGGCCATGGGCTGGAGGCAGCCAGGGCGCAGGTTGACCAGATCATCGCTAAGCTGAGATCCGGCGGCGAAAAGGACGGCTGAGACCATGCGCGAGATCATATTCGATACCGAGACCACAGGGCTCGACAGCCGCACCGACCGGATCATCGAGATCGGCTGTCTCGAACTGATCGATCACTTTCCGACAGGCCGGACCTTCCACGTCTACATCAACCCCGAGGGTCGCAGCGTACACCCGGATGCGCTGGCCGTTCACGGCATCACCGATGCATTTCTGGCCGACAAGCCGGTATTCTCGGGGATCGTCGACGATCTGATTGCCTTCTTTGAAGGGGCAACGTTGATCGCGCATAACGCGACCTTCGACATCGGCTTCATCAATGCCGAGTTCGACAGGCTCGGACACGCGGCGGTGGAGCGTGATCGGATTCTTGACACGCTGGTGCTCGCCAGGCGGCGGCATCCGATGGGGCCGAACTCCCTCGACGCGCTCTGCCGGCGCTACAGCATCGACAACAGCCATCGCACAAAGCATGGCGCTTTGCTTGATGCCGAGCTTCTCGCCGAAGTCTATATCGAGATGATCGGAGGTCGCCAGACGGCGCTCGGCCTGGAGGTGGAGATCGAGCGTGGTGCGGGCCATGCCGAGATCAGCGTCGAGGTGACCACCTTGAAGCGTCCGAGTCCGCTTCCTCCGCGGCTGAGCGACACGGAACGGGCAGCGCATGCCCGTCTTGTCGAGCGGATCGGCCAGAACGCACTCTGGCGCATATTGCGATAGACCGGCGGGACACCGTCCAGGCAAAAGGCCGGCTTCGAAGCCGGCCCTTCAATTCTGAGTATCGGATCGCGACTGCGATCAGTTGGCCGGCGTGGCGGGTGCCGCAGCTGTCTTGTTGCGCTCGGCGGCCATCCGCTGCTGAAACATCTGCGCGAAGTCGATCGGATCGATCATCAGCGGCGGGAAGCCGCCATTGCGAGAGGCATCGGCGATGATCTGACGTGCGAAGGGGAATAGCATGCGCGGGCATTCGATGAAGAGCAGTGGCAGCATGTGTTCCTTGGGGAAGCCGCTGAGACGGAAGACGCCGCCATAGACCAGCTCGACATTGAAGACGACAGTTTCGCCTTCCTTGGCCGTCGCGTTCAGCGTGAGCACCACGTCGTAATCGGTCTCCGACAGCGGGTTCGCGTTGACGTTCACGTTGATGTTGATCGCCGGCGACTTGTTGCGCTGCGTGATCGCGCGCGGAGCGCCCGGGTTTTCGAAGGACAGGTCCTTCATGTACTGCGCCAGGATATTGAGGCTTGGCGCCTTTCCGTTACTCGCTTTTTCGCCGGAAGCCTGGGCACCGGCGGCTGTATCGGGCGTCTTGTTGTCTTCGGCCATTGGAACTCCTCTCGAAAGCATGGATGCTCGGCCATGCCTGCGCAGGCCGCAAATTCTGCGCGTCGCTAGCATCTCGGCAGAAAAGTGACAACCTCCAAGGCGCGGTTCACCGCGCCGGCGGGTCCCCGTCGGTGCCGTTGCGCCATGGGGAATTTGCGGAAGGATGACGCTGGAAGTCTTCGTCATCGAGATCGATCACCGGTTCGCCGGGTGCTTGGCGGGGGCGCGCGCTTTCGTGGCGCGCGCCCCCGCCACTTGTCATCTGGGACGCGACGATCGTGATGCGTCCCTTGATCAGCTTCCAGCCGAAATCCCGCACGGCCGGAATGAAGAGCAGGAAGCCCATCGTGTCCGTCACGAAGCCTGGCGTCAGCAGCAGGACCCCGGCGATGAGGATCATGACGCCATGAATGAGCTCGCGGCTCGGGACGCGCCCTGCCTTCGCCTCCTCGCTGATGCGTTGGAGCAGGCCCAGCCCCTGTACCCGGAGCAGGATCGACCCCAGAACGGCGGTAAAGAGTATGAGCCCCAATGTCGCCAGCACGCCGATCTGGCTGCCGACCACGATAAACATGGCGATTTCGGCGAGCGGAATGCCCAGGAGCAGGAAAGGAACGAGCGAAAAGGCCATCAGGGTCTTTCTGTCGGTGTGGCGAAGCGTTGTCGGTGCCGCAGGTGATTGAGTTGCATTTCACCCAATATGGTATCGCTGCTGGCAAATTGAATGTTGTGTGTTTGAATGATCTGCGCGCCGGCCTTATATGGAAAGCCAGTGCAGCGACGTCCCGACCGGCAGCAGGGTGGCAATGGGCTCCTTCGATTTCGTAACATTTTTCTTCTTTGTGGCTGCGGTCATCATTTTTCTGCAATTGCGCAGCGTGCTCGGACGCCGCACGGGCAACGAACGTCCCCCCTACGACCCCTATTCCAAGCGTGAGAGCGCCAAGGCGCCTGTTGGCGCAGACGTGAAGGAGGACGGCAATGTCGTCACCCTGCCGCGACGCAATGGGCAGCCGCAGTCTGAAGGCGGCTTCGAAGCGGTCGATGCCTATGCCAAGCCGGGAACGGAACTGAACGCGTCGCTGCGCGAGATCGCAGCGGTCGACCAAAGCTTCGATCCCAAGCAGTTCGTCGAGGGCGCGAAGACCGCTTATGAAATGATCGTCACTGCCTTCGCCGATGGTAACCGCAAGACGTTGAAGAACCTCTTGTCGCGCGAAGTCTACGAAGGATTCGTCGCCGCGATCAACGAACGCGAATCGAAGGGCGAGGAGGTCAAGTCGTCCTTCGTTGGTGTCGAGAAGGCAGAAATCGTCCAGGCCGAGCTCAAGGCGAGCGAGGCTGCGGTAACGATCCGTCTGATCAGTCAGCTCATTTCCGCGACCTACGACAAGAGCGGTGCCGTCATCGACGGGGATGCGGAGAGTGTCGGCGAGGTGACCGATGTCTGGACCTTCGCTCGCGACACGCGCTCGCGCGATCCCAACTGGAAGCTGATCGCGACCGAATCCGACGGCTAGGCCTTTCGCAGAAACAGGAAAGGCTTGCGATGCGCCTGGGTCTTGAGCCAGCATCCTTCGACGACGTTCCGGGATGGTGGGAAGACGATGTCGCGCAGGCCGTTCCCGCACTCCTTCGGTGCGCGGTCCATCTCGCATCCGGTTCAAAGCCATATAACGTCGGCAGTCTCGGCATCACGCCCGACGACTTTGCCGACGCGTTCCGCGCTCTTGCGGCCGCATGTCCTATAGACGATCGGTCCGCCCGACAGTTCTTCTGCGACCATTTCCAGCCGGCGAGGTCTGCGGCCGATACCCCCTCCGGTTTCGTGACGGGCTATTACGAACCGGAGATCGAAGTTGCCGATCGCAAGGGCGGCGCTTTCCTGTACCCATTCTATCGCCGGCCGGACGATCTCGCTTCTCTCGATGCGCAAGGGGACGAAACCGGATTGGCGTCGCGTGGATTCGCTTTTGCAATGAAAACCGATAGCGGCTTTGCGGAATATTTCGACAGGGAGGCCATCGACCGGGGATGTCTCGAAGGCAAGGGGTGGGAACTGGCGTGGGCAAGGGATCGTATCGACGTGTTCTTCGCGCATATCCAGGGGTCGGCGCGTCTCATCCATCGCGATGGTCGCGTCCAGCGGATTGCCTATGCGGCCAAGACCGGACATCCTTTCACGGCGATTGGTCGCGTCCTCATCGATCAGGGCGAATTGGATGGTGGCACCGTCACGATGCAAGCCATCCGCGACTGGCTGGCCAATCATCCTGAACGGCAGGACGAGATCCTGTGGCGCAATCGGTCCTATATCTTCTTTCGGCCCACTAAGGGCGAAGGCCCGATCGGTGCGGCAAAGGTGCCCCTCAGTCCGGGCCGGTCGCTCGCAGTCGATCGCCACATCCATACCTTCGGCATGCCGGTCTTCGTCGATGCGCCTCGCCTGACGCATGTCGGCAATGACCGAGCATTCCAGCGCTTGCTGATCGCGCAGGATACCGGCTCCGCGATCATCGGCCCCTCGCGCGGCGATATATTCATCGGTTCGGGAAGGGATGCAGGCGATATTGCCGGTGCCATCAAGCATTCCGCTGATTTCTACCTGTTGCTCCCGAAGCGCGCTGCCGCGAGATGCCTGCCATGAGCCGCCGAAGGAAGGAACTCACGAACGAGGATCGCTCGCTTTGGGCGTCCGTCGCCAAGACGACCCGGCCTCTTCCCGGCCGAATGGAGCGCCTGATGGCCAGCAGCGCGTCAAGGCCATCGTCCAGCACCGAAGCTTCAGGCGCGGCGAAGGAAGATGCGCCAGCGCCTCTGACGGAAGCGATGCGCAAGGCGTTGGCGCAGTCGTTCCAGTCGCCCCGCGCCGACCAACAGACGTCGCTGGCAAAAGGACCATCTGCAAAGTCCGGTCCGAGCCCGATAGAGCGGCCCGTACAGCGCAAGCTCGCGCGCGGCCGTCTGCCGCTTGAGGCGCGCATCGATCTGCACGGACTCGACCAGGCGACGGCCCATGCCCGGCTGCTCGGTTTCGTCGAACGCGCTCATTCTGACGGCTTGCGCCATGTTCTGGTGATTACTGGCAAGGGCGCGTCCTTCGGAAGTGAAGGGGCATTGAAGCGAAGTGTGCCGCACTGGCTCGCCAAATCCGAATTCTCCCGGCTGGTATCCGGCTACGAACAGGCGTCCCGCGGCCATGGCGGGGAGGGGGCGCTCTACATTCGTCTGAAGAAGAAGCGGAGCGGAATCCGGTGACCCCCTTTGGCCAGGCCGTCCGCCGGCTGCGCGCCGAGCGGCGCATCTCGCAAAAGAAGATGGCGTACGATCTCGGCGTCTCGCCGGCGTATCTGTCGGCGTTGGAGCACGGGCATCGCGGACGGCCCAGCTGGGAATTCGTCCAGAAGGTGCTCGGCTATTTCAACATCATCTGGGATGAAGCGGAGGAATTGCAGCGGCTCGCGCTGGCGTCGAATCCCCGCGTCGAGATCGATACGTCCGGCATGACACCGGCGGCGACAGCCTTTGCCAATCGCCTTGCTTTGATAATTCGCCAGTTGGACGACGAGGCGATCGCACGCCTCGACGCAATCATCAATGAAGCCGATGACAATTGATCGGCCGCGTCGCCTTCAGCTTTCCGGGAAAAGGGCGCGCAGTTCGTCCAGGCGGTCGTTGACCAACCAGCCATAATAATTCTCTTCGGGAACAGCCTGCTTGCCGTTTCGGCTTTTCGAAGCAAGTACGGCGGCGCGCAGATCGGCGTCGCCCACATTGTAAAGCGTTGCCGTAAGACCCGGATTGCCGGAAATATCGAAGTTCGCGACCCGTCGATAAAGCTCGATCGCGTTCGAGATGATCGCCGCCATGTAGGCGAGCGACTGATCGGGGTCCATGATGGCCTGGTAGACCCCGATGGGGTCGTCGGCCGAAACGCGCTTGAACCCGGAAATCCGCGCGACGCGATCGGTCATCTTCAGGGCCGTCAGAGGATTGATCTGGCCAAGGCCGAACGTCTGCCCCGCGAAGAAGGGCTGGAAGAAGACGGCAGAGAACCGGTCATCGGGAAACCGCTGCCCGTTCACGGCGCGGCCACGGAAGGATGTGTCCCATACGCGTTCCCGGCATGACCAGAGCCGATAGGATCCATCGGCGTCGCCGCAGTTGGCGAACTCGCTGCGGGCGACGAAGGTAAGCACATTCTCGCCTTCGAAGCCGAACTGGAAGCGTTCGCCGGCATAGGCCACGGCCTTGACGTAATAGGCCTGCAATCGGTCGTAGGCATCGACATTGTAAGTGTGCTCGCCGACCAGTGCGCCGACCATGTGGATCGGTGCGATGCCGTATTGCCGGGCGACCTTGCGGATCTTGTCACGCAGCGTCTCGTCGCTGGCAAGCAACGCGACAATGCGCTGATACTTGCGCTCGAATGTCGTGTTCGATCCTGCGGTGCGTCGGCTCGATGCGCCGGGCACGGGTGGTTGTTCGGCGTGGCGGTTGCCCTCGGGAACCAGCCTCGGCGCCGCCTCGACCGTCATCACGGCGCTTGACAGGGCAAGCCCCAGGCCGAAGACGACCTTCAGACAGCGACTCAGCATCTCATGCTCCTTGTGGATGCGGAGCATTAGCCGTGGCGATCATCCGCTGTCGAGAGGTTCCGTGCCGCTTGAACCACCCGTTCCAGCAAAAGCCGCTCGGCGATGCGGAAAGATCACAGGATGTAGCGCGACAGGTCCGTGTTCTTGGCCAGATCGCCGACATGCTTGCGCACATACTCGGCATCCACCTCGAAATCGGTTCCGGACTTGTCGGGCGCCTCGTAGGAGATGTCGTCGAGCACGCGCTCCATCACCGTCTGCAGACGCCGTGCGCCGATATTCTCGACACTCGCATTGAGGTCGACCGCCACGTCGGCCAGCGCATCGATCGCATCTTCCGTGAACGACAGCTTCACCTCTTCGGTCGCCATCAGCGCGATGTACTGCTTGATCAGGCTGACCTCGGTCTCGGTCAAGATCCTGCGGAAGTCTTCCTTCGTCAGCGCGCGCAATTCGACACGGATCGGCAGGCGGCCCTGCAGCTCCGGCAGAAGGTCCGAAGGCTTGGAAACGTGGAAGGCGCCCGAGGCGATGAACAGGATGTGGTCGGTCTTCACCGGTCCGTGCTTGGTCGCAACCGTGGTGCCTTCGACAAGTGGCAGAAGATCACGCTGCACGCCTTCGCGCGACACACCGGCGCCCATTCCACCATTCTTGGCTGCGATCTTGTCGATCTCGTCGAGGAAGACGATCCCGTCGTTCTCGACCGCACGCACGGCTTCCCGCGCGATCTGCTCGTCATCGAGAAGCTTGTCGGATTCGTCGTCGATGAGCTGCTGGTAGGACTCCTTGACCGTGGTTTTCATCTTCTTGGTGCGCTGGCCCATGGCCTTTCCAAGCATGTCGGAAAGATTCATGACACCGATGTTGGCACCAGGCATGCCGGGAATTTCGAACGGCATGCCCGAAGATGTATCCGACACTTCGATCTCGATTTCCTTGTCGTCGAGTGTGCCCTCGCGAAGCTTCTTTCGGAAGGAGTCGCGGGTCGCGGGCGAAGCCGTGCTGCCCACCAGCGCATCCAGAACGCGTTCTTCGGCCGAAAGATGCGCCTTCGCCTTGACCTCCTGGCGGCGGCGCTCTTTGACGAGGCCGATGCCGATTTCCACGAGGTCGCGAACGATCTGCTCGACATCGCGGCCGACATAGCCGACCTCGGTGAATTTCGTGGCCTCGACCTTGATGAACGGTGCACCCGCGAGCTTGGCGAGTCGCCGCGATATCTCGGTCTTGCCGACACCCGTCGGCCCGATCATCAGGATGTTCTTGGGCATCACCTCATCGCGCAAATCTTCGTCGAGCTGCTGCCGGCGCCAGCGATTGCGCAGCGCAATGGCCACGGCTCGCTTGGCATCTTTCTGGCCGATGATGAAGCGGTCGAGTTCGGAGACGATCTCGCGCGGAGAAAAGACGGTCATGCAAATGTCCTGTTCGCGGGACTGCCCGCAGTTGTCAGTTCGAAACGGCCTTGAGGCCGATGATGGAGCCGATGAGCAGCGAGATGAAGAAGAGGCGCATCACGGTGGCTGGCTCCTTGAAGACGATCATTCCGAAAATGGCGGTTCCGGCCGCGCCGATGCCTGTCCAGACGGCATAGGCCGTTCCAACGGGGATGGCGACGAGGGCTCGCGACAGAAGATAGAAGCTGATGCCGCCGAAGACGAAGAAGCCAATGGTAGGCATCAACCGCGAAAACCCCTCCGAGGCTTTCAGCGTCAGCGCCATGGCGATCTCGAACAGGCCGGCGATGATGAGCAGGACCCATGCCATCGCGTCAGCTCGCTTCGTCCAGCGTCTCGACGACGACGTTCGCGTTTGTATAGACACAGATGTCTGCAGCAATCGCCATCGCGCGGCGCGCGACCTCCTCTGCGCTCTTGTCGGTGTCCATCAGGGCACGTGCGGCGGCAAACGCATAATTGCCGCCGGAGCCGATGGCCATGGTGCCGTGCTCGGGCTCCAGCACGTCGCCATTTCCGGTAATGGCCAAGGTGATCGAACGATCTGCGACGAGCATCATGGCTTCCAGCCGGCGCAGGTAGCGATCGGTTCGCCAGTCCTTGGCCAGTTCGACCGCAGCACGCATGAGCTGGTCGGGATACTGCTCCAGCTTGGACTCCAGCCGTTCCAGAAGTGTGAATGCGTCCGCCGTGGCACCGGCAAAGCCCGCGATAACGTCGCCCTTGCCGAGCCGCCTGACCTTGCGTGCATTGCCCTTCATGATCGTCTGGCCGAGGCTCACCTGCCCGTCGCCGGCCATCACGACCTGTCCGTCTTTTCGGACGGTGATGATGGTTGTGGCGTGCATGGAGCCGAATGGGTCGTGTTCACTCATGGGGCGGGTCCTGCGTGAATTGATACGGGGGGCGGAGGCGCGAGGATTCGAATTGGCTTGCGGTGTCTGTCCGCCGCTATGTAAGTCTTGACGGCGGCTTTGCAATCATCGGGCTGCTTTCGCTGTATTCAACCATTCTGGATATTTACCCGCCGCCCTGATATGCAGCCGGCGAAGCGAGTTCTGGAGACTGCCGGCATGGCATCGACAATGGCGACTGAGGGCGGTGCACGGCGCGCGGACGTAGCGCGCGGCACCAGTGAGACCGATATCAAGGTTTCAGTGTGCATCGACGGGACGGGGCAGGGCGAAATACGCACCGGCATCGGGTTTTTCGATCACATGCTGCACCAGTTGGCCCGCCACTCCCTGGCGGACATCACCGTCACTGCCGTCGGCGATCTGCACATCGACGACCACCACACGGTCGAGGACACCGGCATCGCGCTTGGCCAGGCATTCGCCCGCGCACTCGGCGAGCGCAAGGGCATCGTGCGCTACGCCTCGCTCGATCTGGCGATGGACGAGGCATTGACGCGGGCGGCGATAGACGTCTCCGGGCGTCCGTTCCTCGTCTGGAACGTACCGTTCCACACGCCCAAGATCGGCACGTTCGACACCGAACTGGTGCGTGAGTTCTTCCAGGCCTTCTCCCAGCACGCGGGCATCACGCTGCATGTGACCAGCCTCGCCGGAATCAACAGCCATCACATCGCCGAGACCTGCTTCAAGGCCGTTGCACGGGTTTTGCGGGTTGCGATGGAGATTGATCCCCGCATTGCGGGACAGGTCCCTTCCACCAAGGGAACGCTGGTCTGATCCCGTTCGCTTTCAGCGGAGACGGAGACTGAAATGGCAAGCTATGTTGTCCTCAAACCGCCTGGAGGCGACCCCGCCGGCGAGGACGCAGTCTTCATCAGGGACGGTTTCGCGTTCCTGGCGCTGGTTCTGCCGATCGTCTGGTTTCTTTGGCACCGCCTGTGGCTTTGGGCGCTGGTCTTTATCGCCCTGGCCATCGCGACCAGCATGATGATGATGACGGACGACTGGTACGCGGCAGGCTTCGCGCTGTCGGTTGCGACGTCCTTGCTCGCCGCGCTGGAGGGACAGAACCTGCGCATCGGCAAGCACCTGTCCAAGGGCTGGGAGCAGGTTGCCGTGATTGCGGCGGACGATGTTGGTACGGCCGAAGCCGTCTATTTCGCAGGCCACGAATCGTACGCGCCTGCCGTGCAAGCGTCGCCACCGGCGGCAAGACCATCCGAGGCGCCGAGGACGCGCCGCAAGCCTGGGACCTACGGGCTTTTTGAATGGAATGGAGAGCGCTAGACGATGCGTGTTGCCATCATCGACTACGGATCCGGCAATCTTCGTTCCGCGACCAAGGCCTTCGAGCGTGCCGCGAGCGAAAGCGGAATTGAGACGAGCATCGAGCTGACGAGCGATCCGGAGATTGTCGCCGCTGCCGATCGCGTCGTGTTGCCGGGCGTCGGCGCCTATGCCGATTGCGCGCGCGGTCTTGCCGCAGTGGACGGCATGAGAGCAGCGCTCGAGGAGGCGGTCGACGTCAAGGGGCGGCCTTTCCTCGGCATTTGCGTCGGTATGCAGCTCATGTCGACGCGAGGCCTCGAAAAGACGGTAAGCCAGGGCTTGGACTGGATTGCCGGCGATGTCGTGGAAATGCGCCCTGACGATCCGGCCCTGAAGATACCGCAGATCGGCTGGAACACCATTTCGCCCTGCAATGGCGGCCACCCCCTCTTGCAGGGTATCGCAACGGGGGAGGATGGGCTGCACGCCTATTTCGTGCATTCCTACCATCTCGCTGCGCGCAATGCGGACGATATCGTCGCCACGACAGACTACGGCGGACCGGTAACGGCCATCGTCGCCAGGGGCAACCGCGCCGGCACCCAGTTTCACCCCGAAAAGAGCCAGGCCCTCGGACTTGCGCTGATCGCCAATTTTCTCAGATGGGCACCATGATTCTCTTCCCCGCCATCGACCTCAAGGACGGACAGTGCGTGCGCCTCAAGCTTGGCGACATGGAACAGGCGACCGTCTACAATTCCGACCCTGCTGCGCAGGCCAGGGCTTTCGAGACACAGGGCTTCGAGTGGCTCCATGTCGTCGATCTCAATGGCGCCTTCGCCGGCGCGAGCGTAAACGGCGATGCGGTCGATGCGATCCTGTCGGCGACGGCGAACCCGGTGCAGCTGGGCGGCGGAATTCGCTCCATGGCCGACATCGAGCGCTGGCTGGACAAGGGGCTTGCGCGGGTCATCCTCGGCACGGTCGCCGTTCGCGATCCGGCCCTCGTCAGGGAGGCTTGTTGCGCGTTTCCCGGCAAGATCGCGGTCGGCATCGATGCCAAGGGCGGCAAGGTCGCCGTTGAAGGATGGGCCGAAGCGTCGGAGCTGTCCGCCAAAGAGCTGGCGCAGCGCTTCGAAGGTGCCGGGGTCGCCGCGATCATCTACACCGACATCGACCGTGACGGCATCCTCGCCGGCATCAACTGGGCGGCAACGCTCGAACTTGCCGACAGCGTCGACATTCCGGTCATTGCTTCCGGCGGACTTGCCTCGATCGCCGACGTCGTGCGCATGACGATGCCGGACGCGGCGCGGCTCGAAGGCGCAATCTCGGGCAGGGCGCTCTATGATGGCCGCATCGATCCGGCAGAGGCGCTGGATGTCCTGCGCGGGAGG
Source organism: Neopararhizobium haloflavum (assembly GCF_002750855.1). Lineage (GTDB taxonomy): Bacteria > Pseudomonadota > Alphaproteobacteria > Rhizobiales > Rhizobiaceae > Georhizobium > Georhizobium haloflavum. The sequence goes on from NZ_NWUC01000006.1 coordinate 184,781, forward strand.
GTCTCCTCGTGACCTTGAAATCCCGCGTCATCCCCTGCCTCGACGTCAAGGATGGCCGCGTTGTGAAGGGTGTCAATTTTGTCGACCTGATCGACGCAGGCGATCCGGTGGAGGCGGCCAAGGCCTATGATGCCGCCGGCGCCGACGAGCTCTGCTTTCTCGACATCACCGCGTCCTCCGACAATCGGGATACGATCTTCGACGTTGTGGCGCGCACCGCCGAGCAATGCTTCATGCCGTTGACCGTCGGTGGCGGCGTGCGCACGGTGGCCGATATCCGCAAGCTGTTGCTTGCCGGTGCCGACAAGGCCTCGATCAACACCGCTGCGGTCTCCGACCCCGATTTCGTGACGGCCGCCGCCGACAAGTTCGGCAATCAGTGCATCGTGGTCGCGATTGACGCCAAGAAGGTATCCGGCAATGGCGAAGCCGATCGCTGGGAGGTGTTCACCCATGGCGGACGCCGCCCCACCGGCATCGATGCGGTCGCTTATGCGGTCGATATGGTCGATCGCGGCGCGGGTGAGATTCTGCTGACCTCGATGGACAGGGACGGCACCAAGAGCGGCTTCGATATCGCGCTCACGCGTACCATCGCCGATGCCGTGCGCGCGCCGGTCATTGCCTCGGGTGGTGTCGGCACGCTGGATCATCTGGTGGAAGGGGTGCGCGAGGGTCATGCCGCTGCCGTGCTTGCCGCATCGATCTTCCATTTCGGGACATATTCGATCGGCGAGGCTAAGCGGCACATGGCGGCGGCCGGCTTGGCCATGCGGCTCGACTGACGGGAGAAAGTGCCATGAGCGACTTCACACTGGCCGATTTGGAGCGCATCGTCGCCGACCGCGCCATGGCGTCGCCTGATGAATCCTGGACGGCGAAGCTGGTGGCCAAGGGGCGCAACAAGGCGGCCGAAAAGCTTGGTGAGGAAGCGGTGGAGGCGGTCATCGCGACCGTCACTTCGGATGACGAAGGGCTAATTGGTGAATCCGCCGATCTTCTCTATCATCTGCTCGTCGTTCTGAAGATCGCCGATGTGCCGCTCGCGTCGGTCATGGCGGAACTGGAGCGTCGAACGGGCCGCTCCGGCCTGGAAGAAAAGGCAAGCCGCCCCGGCGGCGTCGAGGGCGCATGAAGCAAGACGTCAGCGTGAACGACGACACGTCGCTCGATCATTTCCAGCCTGGCGGCTATTCGCCATATCGCATCTTTTCGGCCCAGGAATGGTCGAAATTCCGCGCCGATACGCCGCTCACGCTGACCGAGGACGAGGTGCGCCGCCTGCGTTCGCTGAACGACCCTGTCGATCTCGACGAGGTTGCCCGCATCTATCTTTCTGTTTCGCGCCTGCTCTCCGCGCATCTCGAGGCGTCGCAGCTCCTGTTTCGCCAGCGCACGCATTTCCTCAATGCCGAAAACGCGACCAAGACGCCATTCGTCGTTGGCATCGCCGGCTCGGTGGCCGTCGGCAAGTCGACCACGGCGCGCATCCTGCAGGAGCTTCTGAAACGCTGGCCTTCGAGCCCGAAGGTGGATCTCGTCACGACGGACGGCTTTCTCTACCCCAACGCGGTCTTGCGCCGGCACAATCTCATGGAACGCAAGGGTTTTCCCGAAAGCTACGATATAGGCCAGCTCCTGCGCTTCCTGTCAGCCATCAAGGCCGGGCAGCCCGATGTGCAGGCGCCGCTCTATTCGCACATGACCTATGATGTTCTGCCAGGCGAGTTTCAGACGATCGACCGGCCGGATATCCTCATCTTCGAGGGAATCAACGTGCTGCAGGTCCGAGACCTGCCTGCAGACGGCAAGATCGTGCCCTTCGTCTCGGACTTCTTCGATTTCTCGATCTATATCGACGCGCCGGAAGATCTGATCCACAGATGGTATGTCGAGCGCTTCATGCGCCTTCGCGAAACGGCCTTCAAGAACCCGCAATCTTTCTTCAATCGCTACGCGACGATCTCGCACGACGCTGCCCGCGCCGTCGCCGAAGGCCTCTGGCAGAACATCAACCTGAAGAACCTGCGCGACAACATCCTCCCAACCCGCCCCCGCGCCAATCTCATCCTGAAAAAGGGCGAAAACCACCTGATTGAGCAAGTGGCATTGCGGAAGTTGTGAGAGCTGCGACAAGCCTCACTCGTCCACGCGTCCGCGCATCTTCTTCACCCCGGATCGTTCCGATTTCGCCTTCAGCCGGCGTTCGATGGCGCCGCGGCTCGGTCTGGTCTTCTTGCGTGGCGGGGGAGGCGGCGCGGCCGCCTGCCGGATGAGATCGGCGAGCCGCTCGCGGGCGTCTTCGCGGTTGCGTTCCTGTGTGCGATGACGGTTGGCCTCGATGACGATGACGCCATCCTTGGTGGCGCGCCGGCCGGCACGCTTCAAGAGACTGGCTTTGACGCGTGCCGAGAGCGACGGCGAGTTGGCCGCATCGAACCGGAGTTGAACGGCGGTCGCCACCTTGTTGACGTTCTGGCCGCCCGGCCCGCTGCCATGGATGAACTGTTCGGTCAGCTCCCATCCCGCGATCGCGATGGAACTGGTAACGTAAAGAGTGTCGCTGGGCATTTCGGCAATGTGGCGAAGCCGAACGCAAAAGAAAAGCCCGCGATCGCAAGGATCACGGACTTTCAGGACGCATGGGAGTGATGGGCTATTCCGCAGCCACCGCGAGACGCGGCGCGGCGCCCAGAACGTCGCCGCCCACATGCTCCTCGAACTTGGCGAAATTGTCGATGAACATCGACACCAGCCGTTCGGCCTGCGCGTTGTAGGCGTCGCCGTCGGCCCAGGTGCGGCGTGGGTCGAGGATGGTGGTTTCCACGCCCGGCACGGCCAGCGGAACTTCGAAGCCGAAATTCGGATCGGTGCGGAACTGGGCTTCGTTCAGCGAACCGTCGAGCGCGGCCGACAGCAGAGCGCGCGTTGCCTTGATCGGCATGCGCGAGCCGGTGCCGTAGGCGCCGCCGGTCCATCCGGTATTGACCAGCCAGCAAGTCACGCCGTGGCGTGAGATGAGGTCGCGCAGCAGATTGCCGTATTCCGAGGGATGGCGCGGCATGAACGGTGCGCCGAAGCAGGTCGAGAAGGTCGCTTCCGGTTCGGTGACACCCTTTTCGGTGCCGGCGACCTTTGCCGTGTAGCCGGAGAGGAAGTGGTACATCGCCTGCGCCGGTGAAAGCCGGGCGATCGGCGGCATGACGCCGAAGGCGTCGGCGGTCAGCATGATGATGTTCTTCGGATGACCGGCCGTGCCGCTGGCGCTTGCATTGGGAATGAAATGCAGCGGGTAGGCGCAACGGGTATTCTCAGTCAGAGAATCGTCGTCGAAATCAGGCACGCGCCGTTCGTCGAGAACGACATTCTCCAGCACGGTACCGAAGCGCTCGGTCGTGGCATAGATCTCCGGCTCGGCCTCGCGGGACAGACGGATTGTTTTGGCGTAGCAGCCGCCCTCGAAGTTGAAGATGCCGTTTTCGCCCCAGCCATGCTCGTCGTCGCCGATCAGCGTGCGCGTCGGATCGGCCGAAAGCGTCGTCTTTCCCGTGCCGGACAGGCCGAAGAAGATCGCCGCGTCGCCGTCTGGACCGACATTCGCGGAGCAATGCATGGGCATGACGCCGCGCTCGGGAAGAAGGTAGTTGAGGACCGTGAAGACCGACTTCTTCATCTCGCCGGCGTAGGACGTGCCGCCGATCAGCACGATGCCGCGTGTAAGGTCGGCTGCGATCACCGTATCCGTGCGCGAACCGTGTCGCGCGGGGTCGGCGCGGAAGCTCGGCAGGTCGATGATGGTCAATTGCGGGGCGAAACTGTCCAGCGCATCGAGCGGCGGGCGGATCAAGAGATTGCGGATGAACAGCGAGTGCCAGGCATATTCGGTGATGACGCGCGTTTCGATCCGATTCTCGGCATCGGCGCCGCCAACCAGATCCTGCACGTAGAAGGACCTGCCCTTCGCGTGTTCGAGGAAGTCGGCATGCAGTTGATCGAAATGCGCGCGCGACATGGGTTTGTTGTTGTCCCACCAGATGACGCCGTCCGTCCGGTCGTCACGGACGATGAACTTGTCCTTGGCCGAGCGCCCGGTGTGCTGGCCGGTCAGCGCCCGCAGGGCGCCGTGGACGGTCAGTTCCGCTTCTCCGCCGACAATCGCCTGTTCGCACAGTTCCGCTTCGCTCAGATTGTAGCGTACGGCATTCGCCTGAAGGCCGATCGTTTCGATGTCATGCGCGGCATTGCGTCTACCGACGATGGTCATGTTTCACCTGTGTTTGCGGGAGAACCCTTTTTGAACGTGGCCGGAGGGTAGAGACGGCAAATTGGCTTGGCAACAAGAAAAATCAAAAAAGCCAAACGATATCAAAGTATTAATCGATTTAAACAATTTCGTGACAGCTTAAATCGTTTAAATCGCCTTGCTTCGCCGTCGCAATTTTCACTCTCGCGGACTGCGACATGACCGCCCGATGACATTCCCTTCGATCCGTGCCACACTTTGTTCTTACTTTATACACAAGTAGGCGCGGGCTTGCGGTTTGATCGCTCCGCGCCGTTTCGGTGTGTGTGCAAAGACCGCGTTGCTCAGGGGCTGGTTGGGGCTGATGACCATGACCTGGAGCCGAAGGGACGCGCCGAATGTCAACGGAGACTTTGTCAATGCAAACCATCGCGCTTGTCGACGATGACCGCAACATTCTCACTTCCGTGTCGATTGCCCTCGAATCGGAAGGCTATCGCGTCGAAACCTACACCGACGGTGCTTCGGCCCTCGACGGGCTCGTCGCCCGGCCGCCGCAACTCGCGATATTCGATATCAAGATGCCGCGTATGGACGGCATGGAGCTGCTGCGCAGGCTGCGGCAGAAGTCCGATATTCCCGTCATCTTCCTGACCTCCAAGGACGAGGAGATCGACGAGCTTTTCGGCCTGAAGATGGGCGCGGACGATTTCATCACCAAGCCGTTTTCCCAGCGCCTGCTGGTCGAGCGGGTCAAGGCGATCCTGCGCCGCGCGAGCACACGCGATGCGGCCGCTACCACCAAAACCGGCCCGGCTCAGACGAAAACACTGGAACGCGGTCTTCTGGTCATGGACCAGGAGCGACACACCTGCACCTGGCGCACCGAGCCTGTGACATTGACGGTCACCGAGTTCCTGATCCTCCAGTCTCTCGCCCAGCGTCCCGGCGTGGTGAAGAGCCGCGATGCGCTGATGGACGCCGCCTACGACGAACAGGTCTATGTCGATGACCGCACCATCGACAGCCACATCAAGCGGCTGCGCAAGAAGTTCAAGATGGTCGACGACGGCTTCGACATGATCGAGACGCTCTACGGGGTCGGCTACCGGTTCCGGGAAATGCCGGCCTGATCGGCCGGCCCGAAGGGGAGGCGACGTGACCGACGATGGTCGCTGAGACGGAGGACCGAACGGCCGTTCGCCGCGCCCCGCCCGCCAGGGCGCGGCGGGTTGGTTCGCGGCCGCTCGGTCTGCCGTTCACGCTGATACGTCGCATCTTCGGCAATGTCGTCTTTTCCAGCCTGACGCGGCGGATTCTCTTCCTCAACCTTGCCGCGCTGCTCGTTCTGGTCTTCGGCATCATGTATCTCAACCAGTTCCGTGAGGGACTGATCGATGCGCGCGTGGAAAGCCTGCTGACTCAGGGAGAGATCATCGCCGGAGCCATCGCCGGCTCAGCCACCGTCGAAACCAATTCGATCACGATCGACCCCGAAAAGCTGCTCGAACTCCAGGCCGGCGAGAGCGTGGCGCCGAACGATTTCGAGGAGAATCTCGACTTTCCGATCAACCCCGAACGCGTTGCGCCCGTGCTGCGGCGCTTGATTTCTCCGACACGCACCCGCGCACGCATCTATGACAGCGAAGCCAATCTGCTTCTGGATTCGCGTTATCTCTATTCTTCCGGCCAGGTGCTGCGCTACGACCTGCCGCCTGTGTCTTCGGAGGATATCGGCCTTCTCGATCGGGTCACCAACGTCGTCAACCGAATGCTCCAACAGCGCAATTTGCCGACCTATCGCGAGGAGCCCGGCGGTGACGGCTCGATTTATCCGGAGGTCGTCAATGCCCTGACCGGTGGGCGCGGGGCGGTGGTTCGTGTCACAGAGCATGGCGAGTTGATCGTCTCCGTCGCGGTTCCGGTGCAGCGTTTCAGGGCTGTTCTCGGTGTGCTTCTGCTGTCGACGCAGGCGGGTGATATCGACAAGATCGTCCACGCGGAGCGACTCGCGATCGTGCGCATCTTCGGCGTCGCGGCGACGGTGTCGATCGTCCTGTCGCTGCTTCTGGCAAGCACCATCGCCAATCCGCTGCGCCGCCTGTCCGCTGCCGCCGTCCGCGTCAAGCGTGGGGTCAAGGCGCGTGAAGAGATCCCCGATTTCTCCGCGCGCCAGGACGAGATCGGCAATCTTTCGGTGGCACTGCGCGACATGACCAACGCGCTCTATGACCGCATCGATGCGATCGAGCGCTTCGCTGCCGACGTCAGCCACGAACTGAAGAACCCGCTCACCTCGCTGAGAAGCGCGGTGGAAACGCTGCCGCTGGCGCGCACCGCGCAGAACAAGGAGCGGCTGCTGGAGATCATCCAGCATGATGTGCGCCGGCTCGACCGGCTGATCAGCGATATTTCGGATGCCTCGCGTCTGGATGCCGAGCTGGCACGCCAGGACGCCGGACGGGTCGACATGGTGAAACTGCTCAGGGATCTCGTGGCGCTGTCGCTGGACGTGCGGGCCGGCGCAAAGCAGGTTCCCGTGGAACTTGAGGTCCGCCTTGAGGCCGGTGCCACCGCTTTCGTCAACGGCCACGATCTGCGCCTCGGCCAGGTGATCACCAACCTCATCGAAAACGCCCGCTCCTTCGTCCCGGAAAAAGGCGGCCGCATCGTCGTTCGACTGGAACGGGCACGCGACGGTTTCCGGGTCCTCATCGAGGACAACGGACCGGGCATACAGGCCGAAAACATCGATCGCATCTTCGAACGCTTCTATACCGATCGGCCGGCCGGTGAGGATTTCGGCCAGAATTCCGGCCTCGGCCTGTCGATCAGTCGGCAGATCGTGGAGGCCCATGGAGGGTCGCTCGTCGCGGAGAATATCCGGGATGGGAAGTCGGATGCGATCCGTGGTGCCCGCTTCGTCATGCGCCTGCCTGCGGAGACACGGTGACTGCGTCCGCCGATCGCGCGGTTACGGTGCTGCCGAACCGGCATGGAACGGCACTGGTCGTCGGCCGAACCGGGCTTCTGATCACCGGCCCCTCCGGTTCCGGCAAGAGCGAACTGGCGCTCCGGCTTCTGACCTCGGCATTGTTGAGCGGGCGGTTTGCCGGGCTGGTCGCCGACGATCAGGTGTTGATCGATGTCCGACACGGCCGCGTCATCGCCAGAACCCCGCCGGCGATCGCAGGTCAGATCGAGGTGCGTGGATCAGGCATCGTCCGCGTGCCCCATCTGACGGCCTGCGTCCTCCATCTTGCCCTTGCGCCAGGCGAGGCAAGCGGCGCCGATCGGATACCTGCCGAGGGAGAAAGGTGTGAGCTCGAAGGGGGAATTTCACTTCCTGTTCTCAGAATGCGATATTCCGCGCAGCGTGACCCCTTCGCAACCTTGGAGTTCATTCTTGGGTCGCTCTAGCTGAAATCGACGCGCGAATCTCGAATTCGGCGCCCAAGTGTGACGTTTTTGTGCTTGCACTCGGGCGTTCACTCGACAAGATGTGCGCCACTGTCCGAGTGGGGCACTGGCCGGCAAGCGTGCGGGGTCGGGATCGGAGTTGACGGGAGCCATTTGATGATCGGTCTTGTGCTTGTCACGCACGGCAGGCTCGCGGAAGAGTTCAAGCACGCGCTCGAACATGTCGTCGGCCCGCAAGAGGCGGTGGAGACCGTCTGCATCGGGCCGGAAGACGACATGGACCAGCGCAGGCTCGATATCGTCGATGCGGTCGGTCGTGCCGATGACGGCAGCGGCGTCATCATCCTCACCGATATGTTCGGCGGAACACCCTCAAATCTGTCAATTTCCGTCATGGACGGCGGACACATCGAAGTGATTGCCGGCGTCAATCTGCCTATGCTCATCAAGCTTGCCGGTGTGCGCGGCGATGGCAATATGGAACGTGCCCTTGAAGAGGCTCAGGATGCCGGACGCAAATATATCAATGTCGCAAGCCGCATCCTCAGCGGAAAGTGATGAATGAGCGAAGCCGCCGCAAACCCGACTAGCCGTAAACTGTCGATCGTCAACAAGCGCGGCCTGCATGCGCGTGCATCCGCAAAATTCGTCCAGACCGTCGAGCGCTTCGACGCGGAGGTCACGGTTGCCAAGGACGGCATGCGCGTCGGTGGCGGATCGATCATGGGGCTGATGATGCTGGCGGCGAGCCCGGGCTGCAGCATCTGCGTGGAAGCGACGGGACCGCAGGCCCAGGAGGTGCTGGCAGCGCTGGAGGACCTCGTGAGTTGTCGCTTCGGGGAAGAGTGCTAGCGCAGTTTCTTCCATTCTGACATATAACGACATAAAGACTTCTTTATATGATGGTTGATGCGACGATGGAAGCCTGCTAGACCAAACTCCATGAATGATGCGGGGCGCGCGCATGCGCAGCCCCCTTTTGCGTGGAGACAATGATGAGCACAGCCCAGACTGCAGCCGCGGTGACGGCAGACGACTATGTGGTTGCCGATATCGCGCTGGCCGATTATGGCCGCAAGGAAATCACCATCGCCGAGACCGAGATGCCGGGCCTTGTCGCCTGCCGTGAGGAATTCGGCACCGACAAGCCGCTCAAGGGCGCAAGGATTTCCGGCTCGCTGCACATGACGATCCAGACGGCGGTGCTGATCGAGACGCTGACGGCGCTCGGGGCGGACGTTCGCTGGGCCTCTTGCAACATCTTCTCGACGCAGGATCATGCCGCCGCCGCCATCGCCGCGTCGGGCGTGCCGGTCTTTGCCGTGAAGGGTGAATCGCTGGAGGAATACTGGACCTATACGGACCAGATCTTCCAATGGGCCGATGGCGGCGCATCGAACATGATCCTTGATGATGGCGGCGACGCCACGATGTATATCCTGCTCGGCGCACGGGCCGAGGCCGGTGAAGACGTTCTTTCCAATCCTGGCTCGGAAGAGGAAGAGGTTCTTTTCGCTCAGATCAAGAAGCGCATGGCCGCTTCGCCGGGCTTCTTCGCCAAACAGCGCGATGCGATCAAGGGCGTCACCGAAGAAACGACGACTGGCGTCAACAGGCTCTATCAGCTGCAGAAAAAGGGCCTGCTTCCCTTCCCCGCCATCAACGTCAATGACAGCGTCACCAAGTCGAAATTCGACAACAAGTACGGCTGCAAGGAATCGCTGGTCGATGGTATCCGCCGGGCAACCGATGTGATGATGGCCGGCAAGGTGGCTGTTGTCTGCGGCTATGGCGATGTCGGCAAGGGCTCCGCCGCGTCGCTGAAGGGTGCCGGCGCGCGCGTCAAGGTGACGGAAGTCGATCCGATCTGCGCGCTTCAGGCCGCCATGGACGGCTTTGAGGTGGTAACGCTCGAAGATGTCGCGCCGACGGCGGACATCTTCATCACCACGACCGGCAACAAGGACGTGATCCGGCTCGAGCACATGCGCGAGATGAAGGACATGGCCATCGTCGGCAACATCGGCCACTTCGACAACGAGATCCAGGTCACGTCGCTCAAGAACTACAAGTGGGATAACATCAAGCCGCAAGTCGACATGATCGAGTTCCCCGGCGGCAAGCGCATGATCCTGCTCTCGGAAGGCCGATTGCTCAATCTCGGCAACGCCACGGGCCACCCGTCATTCGTCATGTCGGCCTCCTTCACCAATCAGGTTTTGGCGCAGATCGAGCTTTTCGCGCGCGGCGAGAACTACAAGAACGAAGTCTACGTGCTGCCCAAGCAGCTCGATGAGAAAGTTGCCAAGCTGCATCTCGAAAAGCTCGGTGCCATCCTCACGCAGCTGTCGGAGGAGCAGGCATCCTATATCGGTGTGGAAACAACCGGGCCGTTCAAGCCGGAGCACTACCGCTACTAGTAGAGCGAAACCACTACCGCTAGATATAGTAGCCGCGCGGCCACCAGGTCGCGCGGCTATATTTTTGAGACGCTCCCTTCCCGGTGAATCGTTAAAATTGTACCCTTTTCTCATCGATTCGCGTGAACCCGATGGGGACTGACGGCGTGCGCGCAGGGCAGATGAATTGGCCCGGAATCTGAGAATGTCCAGTCAACAGGCGGCGAAGAGGACGACGACATGCCGGGGCCCAGCCTGTCTCGTGGCGCGGACCGATGGGGGATCGCCGCAGCCGCGAAATCGTTTCGATCTTTCCGCAGGCACTTGCGGCGCGCACTGCTGACAGGCGCCGCCTGGGTTGCGATGCCCGAGGTCGTCCGTGCCGATGAACACCTTGCCCTCCCGTTCGGACTTGCGCTGTCGACCATAGAAGTCGTCAATCTGGCGCTGGTGCTTGGCGCCGTATCCGCCGCGCTTATCTCGGCCATCTGGTTGATCCGGGAACGTGCCAAGATCGACGCGGAGAACACCGAACTGCGAACGCTGCTTTCCGATGCCAACGCGCGCGTCGACCGCTACCATGCGTTGATCATCGACAAGGACCGCCGCATCGTGGTGTGGGACGGCATTGGTGAGAGCCCGGAAGTTCTCGGGGAATTGCCGGTGGAGGCCGGCGCGCCGGACGCAAAATCCGCTTTCCTCGCTTTCGGCCGCTGGCTGGACACGCGTTCGGCCGCGCGGCTGGAAAAGGCGATCGACCTTTTGCGTGCCAGCGGACAGCGCTTTGACTTCGTCATCGAGACCCAGCGGGCCCAGGTGCTGGAAGCGCAAGGCCGCGTTTCTGGAGGGCGGGCCTTCGTCCGCTTCGTCGCGCTCGGTGATATGCGCGCCCGCATGGCCGAAACGACAGCCGAGCGCGATCGTCTCGTTGGTGCTGTGGAAACGCTCCAGACCCTTCTCGACGCGTTGGACACGCCCGTCTGGCTGCGCGGGCCCGATGGCCGGCTGCGTTGGGTCAACGAAGCCTATGCGCATGCCGTCGAAGCGTCCTCGGGCGAAGTGGCCGTTGAGCGGGGGAGCGAATTGATCGGCACCCATGCGCGCGAGAAGATCCGTGCGGCGACGCTGACGGATCGGCCGTTCAGCGACAAGGTATCGACCGTCGTCCGGGGCAACCGGACGATCTACGATCTCGTCGATGCCAGGACCGCCACCGGCTCTGCCGGCATTGCGACGGACGTCAGCGAGATCGAGAGCGTGCGCGAGGAACTGCAGCGCACCATCCGCAGCCATTCCGAGACACTGGACCATCTCGCGACGGCCGTCGCCATATTCGGCAACGATCAGACGCTCCAGTTCTACAACCAGGCTTTCCAGAAGCTCTGGGCGCTGGACATGCCATTCCTGGAGAGCCGTCCCACCAATGCGGAATTCCTCGAGCGCCTGCGCGCCGACGGCAAGCTCTCCGAGCAGCACTCGTGGCGGGATTGGAAAGACGGCATGCTGGCCGTCTACCGCAGCGTCGAGCCGCAACAGAATTTCTGGTATCTTCCCGATGGCCAGACATTGAACGTATTCGCCACCGCGCATCCGCAGGGCGGTGCGACCTGGGTCTTCGAGAACCTCACCGAGCAGGTGGATCTGGAAGCGCGTTACAACACATTGGTGAAGGTGCAGGGCGAGACGATCGACCACCTCGCGGAGGGCGTTTGCGTCTTTGGTGCGGATGGCAAGCTCAAACTGTCCAACCCGGCGTTCCGCGCGCTCTGGGGCATCACGGAACTGGATGCAGCGCCGGGAACGCACATCAATGCCGTGGAAATGCTGTGCCGCAAGGCTTACGCAGAAGAAGATGGCTGGCGCCGCTTCGCGACCATCATCACCAGCCTTGATGACGAACGGCGCACCTATGAGGGCCGCTTCGAGCTTCTAACCGGCCTCATCCTCGACTATGCGGTCGTGCCGCTGCCCAACGCCCAGACGATGCTGACCTTCGTCAACAGCACCGACAGCGTCAGCGTCGAACGCGCATTGACGGAGAAGAACGACGCCTTGCAGCGGGCGGATGCGCTGAAGAACGATTTCGTCAAGCATGTCTCCTACGAACTCCGCACGCCGCTGACCAACATCATCGGTTTTGCCGATCTGCTGAAAACGCCGATGACCGGCGATCTGAATGAGCGCCAAGCAGAATATGTCGACCATATCGCGACGTCGTCATCCGTGTTGCTGATGATCGTCAACGACATCCTGGATCTCGCCACAGTCGACGCCGGCATCATGAAGCTGGAATTGAGCGAGGTCGACATCGCGGAGATCCTGGCGGAAGCCGAAGCGCAGATGAGCGACCGCTTGAAAGAAGCCGATCTGGCGCTTTCCATCGACGCTCCGCCCGGGCTCGGTCATTTCGTGGCGGATCGGCAGCGCGTGCGTCAGATTCTGTCGAAGCTCCTGAGCAACGCGGCGAACCATGCGCCGGAAGGCTCGCGCATCCGGCTGACCTGCCACCGCGAGATTGACAGCATCGTCTTCTCGGTGTCCGACGAGGGGCCGGGCATTCCCTCGCATATGTTGAAGTCGATCTTCTCGCGCTTTGAAACGCACGGTCCTGGCGGTCGCCGCCGGGGCGCTGGGCTCGGGCTCTCGATCGTCGACAGTTTCGTCAGCCTGCACAAAGGCACTGTCGAGATCGACAGCGTCGAGGGACGCGGAACCACCGTGACCTGCCGATTGCCGGCACACCGCACGATCCGCACGGAGGCGGCCGAATAACCGTGCAGCGGGAGACGCGCGTCATAGAAATCCCCGACGAGGCCGCCATGCGCCGCCTGGCGGAAGACGTGGCGATCATCGTCAGGCCCGGTGATGTATTCGCGCTCTCGGGCGAGCTTGGTGCGGGTAAGTCCACTTTTGCCCGCGCACTGATCCGTGCCGTCGCGAATGACGACGCGCTGGAGGTGCCAAGCCCCACTTTCACCCTCGCGCAACTCTACGACGCGCGGGTCCCGATCGCCCATTTCGATCTCTATCGCCTTGCCGATCCGGGTGAACTCGTCGAACTCGGGTTCGACGAGGCAATCGAGGCAAGCGCGGTTCTGATCGAGTGGCCCGAACGCGCAGGCGACGCATTGCCCGCCGACGCAATCCGGTGGCGCATAGCCGATGCGAACGGTCCGAATGCAAGGATCGTGGCGATCGATGCCCCCGCGCACTTCATGGCGCGGCTCGCACGCTCGCTTGAAATCCGCGCGTTCTTGAGCCGTGTCGGTAGAGAAAGTGCGAGGCGGCGTTACCTGCTCGGCGATGCGTCGACACGCGCTTATGAGCGGCTGTCGATGGGGGAGGGCTGGGCGACGATCCTGATGAATGCGCCCGCCATGCCTGACGGCCCGCCGATCAGGGATGGCAAACCTTATTCCCGGATCGCTCATCTTGCCGAGGATGTGGTGCCGTTCGTCGCGATCGGCCGATGGCTGAGACATGAAGGCTTTGCCGCCCCCGAAATTCTGGAAGCGGATCTGGCCAAGGGCATTCTCATTGTTGAGGACCTGGGCGCGGACGGCATCCTGTCGCCAGAGGGCATGCCGGTGCGTGATCGCTATGCGGCGGCCGTCGGTGTTCTCGTCGACCTGCATCGTAGGTCGGTACCGGATTTGCTCGCTGTAAAGTCTGGTGTCGATTATCGCCTGCCAAGATACGATCGCGACGCCATGATGATCGAGGCGGAGCTTCTGGTGGATTGGTATGTCCCTTACAGGCTCGGGCGGGCGGTGAGCGAAGGGGATCGCGCTGATTACATTGCGCTCTGGGGCGGCGCGATCGAGCGCCTCGCCAGTGCGGAGAAGAACATCGTTCTGCGCGACTATCATTCGCCGAATATCATCTGGCGCGCCGAGCGCCAGGGAAACGACCGGATCGGCATCATAGATTTCCAGGATGCGATGCTCGGCCCGTCCGCCTATGATGTGGCGTCTCTTCTTCAGGATGCGCGCGTCACCGTTCCGCGGCAGATGCGGCAGGAATTGCTGGCGGACTATGTCGAGGCGCGGCGCGACGACGACAACTTTGAGCCGGACTCCTTCCACACGGCCTATTCGATCATGGCCGCGCAACGCGCGTCCAAGATTCTCGGAATTTTCGTCCGCCTCAAGCAGCGCGACGGCAAGCCGGGCTATCTGCGTCACCTTCCGAGGATCGAAGCCTATCTGGCCGAAGCGCTCGCGCACGACGCTTTGACAGATCTGCGCGCTTGGTATCAAAGATCAGGACTCGTCGAGGCCTGAAGGGAGACCGCAGCATCGTGGGCAAGCAAGCGATCGACAGGGCGATGATTCTCGCGGCCGGGCTCGGTACGCGCCTGCGGCCGATCACCGATACCATCCCGAAGCCGCTGGTCGAAGTTTCAGGCAAGGCGCTGATCGATTACGGTTTCGATGCCCTGCGCACCGCAGGCATCAAGCGCGCGGTGGTCAACGTGCACTATCGCGCCGACCAGCTTCGCGCGCATCTCAAGACCGTCGCCGGCATGCAGATCGATGTGTCGGACGAGACGGCCCAATTGCTGGATTCGGGAGGCGGGGTGGTCAACGCGCTACCGTTCTTGGGAAGCGCGCCCTTCGTGATCCTGAACGCCGACACTTTCTGGCTCGAGGCGCCATCGGCCGTGCAGAGCAATCTCCAGCGCATGATCGAAGCCTTCGACGAACGCTCGATGGATATCCTGATGCTGACTGTTTCGCCGGACAGGGCGACGGGACATGACGGCGGCGGAGATTTCACGATGGATGCCGATGGCCGATTGACACGCTTCGACGGCAAGGGTGATGGCATGATCTACGCCGGGGCGCTGATCGTCCACCCACGCATATTCGACCACAGTCCCAAGGGGCCGTTTTCGCTCAACGCATGCTTCGACAGGGCGCTAGTCTTGGATCGAATGCGAGGGCTTGCACTGGCGGGGCACTGGCTGACGGTGGGGACGCCTCAAGCCATCGGCGAGGCGGAGCGTGCGATTGCCCGCTGCGAGGCCGGCGTGCATCAGCCCGTCTGATGGCTGGGACACGGACACCGCGGCTTTTCACCATTGCGCCCGGCGTGCCGTTTCTGCCGACCTTGGTGCGCGCCCTGTGCGACGGGGACCTCGTTCCGGGCTTTCGCTTTGATCGGGCCGATCCACTCGCCTTGTCACGCGCAACCATATACGTGCCGACGCGCCGCGCGGCGCGCGCCCTTCGCTCCGAATTCGTGGATCATATCGGCAGGACCAGCGCCATCCTGCCGACGATCCGCCCCCTGGGCGAGACAGATGATGATGCGGGATATTTCGATCTCGCCGAACCGTCGATGGATCAACAGCTACCGGTCGGCAAGGTCGAGACGCTGCTGGAACTCGCCAGTCTCGTGCAGCGCTGGAAGAACAAGCTGCCGCAAGCCGTGAGTGGTTTTCATCGCGGCAGTCCGTTGATCGCGCCGGCAAGCCCGGCCGACGCGATCTGGTTGGCGCGGGGCCTTGCCGACCTCCTCGACGCAATGGAAACGCATGATTGTCCATGGCAGCGGCTGGATTTGCTGCAGGCAGCCGATCATGCCGAATGGTGGCAACTGACGCTCGAATTTCTCAAGATCGCCTCCGCCTTCTGGCCGGCAAGGCTGCGGGAGATCGACCGCGTCAGCGCAGCCAGCCATCGCAATGCCGCGCTCGCAGCCGAGACCCGCCGGCTGGCGAGCATGCCCGAGAAAGGCCCGATGATCGTCGCCGGGTCGACCGGCTCCATCCCGGCAACGGCCGCGCTGATGCAGGCAATCGCCGGCCTGGACCAGGGCGCCATCGTGCTGCCCGGACTCGATACACGCATCCCGCCCGACGTCTGGCCGCTAGTCATGCGTGCCGGTGCCGACGAAACGGATCCGGCTGTCCTGACCCATCCGCAATATGGTCTGGCGCTTCTCTTGAGCCGTTTCGGTGCTGCCCGCGAGGATGTGGTGCCGTTGGGCGAGGAGCAGCCGGTGCTTGCCGCGCGCAACGCCGCCATATCGATGGCGCTTCTTCCGGCACGGGCGACGGCGCTGTGGGCTGCAGCACCGTTTGCTGGGTCGCCGCAGGGCTTTGGCGATGTCAGCCTGATTGAGACGTCAAGCGAGCGCGAGGAGGCCGCCGCCATCGCCGTCGCAATGCGCATTGCGGGCGATGACCCCAAGGCCCGCGTTGCGCTGGTGACACCGGATCGCAGATTGGCGCGCCGCGTTTCCGTTGAACTCGTCCGGTACGGCATCGAAGCCAACGATTCCGGCGGGGTGCCGCTTGCCTCGACGCAGCCTGCGACCTTGCTGCGCCTTCTTCTCGATGCGGTCATGCAGCCCGGTGATCCGGTGGCGCTCACCGGTCTTCTCAGTCACCCGCTCGCCCGCTTCGGCCTGTCGATGCACGAGGCGCGCAGAGCGGCGCACCTTTTCGAACTCCTCGCACTGCGCGGACGCATGGGAGAGGTGGATGTCTCCCAGCTTTCCGCCCTTCTGGAATCCGGCCTGCGAGAAGACGGCGAAGCCCGGCATATCCCTGAATGGCGGCGCAGGCTCTCGCAGGACGACATCGCGCTGGCGCGGCGTCTTGCCCTTGAGGTCGAGACACGGGTGGAGCCGCTGACCGGGCGGTTCATCCGCTTCGCATCCGCAGCGAGCGGCCGTATGACTGATCACGCGCCGATCTCGGCGTGGGCACGCGATACGATCGACGTCGCAGAGGCCGTGACGGGCGACCCGGATACCGGTGTGTCCGGTCTTTGGGGCGAAGAAGCAGGTGAGGCGCTTGCCGCGCTGTTTGCCGATATGCTGGCATCGAGAGCCGACCTGCCGGCAAGCGGGGCTGAGTGGGCGGACATCGTCGCGGCACTGATTGCCGGAGAAACGGTGAAACCGCGCGCAACGACCCACCCGCGAATCTTCATATGGGGAGCATTGGAGGCGCGCCTTCAGGACGTCGATACGCTCATCCTGGCGGGTCTCAACGAAGGCAAGTGGCCAGGCCAGACGGCCAATGACGCGTTCTTGTCGCGCCCGATGAAGATGACCGTGGGGCTGGAGCCGCAGGAGCGTCGGATCGGTCTGGCGGCGCATGATTTCCAGATGGCCATGGGCGCGTCCAAGGTCATCCTCAGCCGATCGACGCGCGCGGACAAGGCCCCGACAGTCGCTTCACGGTGGCTGCAGAGGCTACTGGCAGTGGTTGGTGATGAGGGCGCGCTTGCAATGCGCCGGCGCGGCGATGCATTGCGTCTTGCCGCCGAGGCTGCCGACCAGAAGCCGGAACGCCCCTTGGCGAACCGGCCGGAGCCAAAGCCACCGCTTGTGGCGCAGCCGAAGCGCTACAGCTTTTCCGAAATTCGCACGCTGCGCCGCGATCCCTACGCTGTCTATGCCCGTCGGGTATTGCGTCTCAGTCCGCTGGACGGCCTCATTCGCGACCCGGGCGTTGCCGAGCGAGGCACGCTCTATCATGCGATCGTCGAGCGGTTCATCGCCGAAGGCGCTGAAGTCGCTTCGGCCGATGCCGCCGAGCGGCTGGAGGCGGTCGCGAAGGCTCTTTTCGATCGTGAGGCGCTGCCTCATCACATCGAGGTGCTGTGGCATCCACGTTTTCGTCGCATTGCGGCACTGTTTCTTGATTGGGAGCGCCAACGCGACGGCGATGTTGCCGAGCGCTACACCGAACTGCGCGGGTCTGTTCCGATTCTGTCGACCGGCGTCACCCTGTCGGGCATCGCCGATCGTATCGACCTGATGCGCGATGGAAGCGCCGAGATCATCGACTTCAAGACGGGCGGCATGCCGACCCGCGCTCAGGCGCGTGCGCTGCTCGATCCGCAACTGCCGCTCGAAGCGGCGGCCTTGATGGCCGGCGGCTTTGGCGATCTGGGGCGAAAAACTCCATCCTCTCTCAAATATGTCCGTCTGAAGGACGCCGAAATCATGCCCGTGGACAGCCTTGAAGGGGCGGACAGGGCCGGCCGGGACGATGGCAGCGTGAAGAGCGCTGCCGATCTCGGGTCGGAATCGCTGTCCCGCCTCGCCGGCTTCATCGAATTGTTGGCAAGCGGCCGCCGCGGGTTTGCTTCGCGCATCATACCGGCCAGTGCGCGTGAATTCGGCGGCGAATACGATCATCTGGCGCGCGTCGCGGAATGGGCGAGCGCCGATGTCGGGGGTGATGAAGGGGATGCCTCGTGACCGAAGCGCCCATCTTCGATCTTGACTGGACAACCCAGCAGCAATTGCGCGCGTCCGACCCGAAAGCTTCGGCCTGGGTCTCGGCCAACGCCGGATCGGGCAAAACGCATGTGCTGTCACAAAGGGTTATCAGGCTTTTGTTGGAAGGCGCCAAGCCTTCGGCAATCCTGTGCCTCACCTACACGAAGGCGGCAGCCTCGGAGATGTCGAACCGGGTTTTCGCCCGGCTTGCCCAATGGGCGACACAGCCGGACGACAGACTGTTTGCCGACCTTTCGGGCCTCGACGGTCAGCTACCCTCACCAGCGCGCCTGGCGTTTGCGCGTCAGTTGTTCGCCCGCGCCCTAGAGACACCGGGCGGGCTGAAGATCCAGACAATCCACGCGTTCTGCGAAGCCGTGCTGCACCAGTTTCCGCTCGAAGCCAACGTGGCCGGGCACTTCACGGTGATGGATGACGGGCAGTCCGCCAGCCTTATCGCGGAGGCGCGCCGGTCTCTTCTGACCGCCACTGGTACGGAAGACGATATCTCGTTGGCCCATGCGTTCGCCACGGTTCTCGGAGACGCGGGAGAAGCGGGGCTGGAAACCCTGCTCGATGACCTCGTTGCGCAGCGAGGGCCGGTTCAGCGCTTCCTGGAAACTTCCGGGGGTGCGGAAGGTGCTCGGCAGATCGTTTCGACTGCTC
Organism: Neopararhizobium haloflavum; assembly: GCF_002750855.1. GTDB lineage: Bacteria > Pseudomonadota > Alphaproteobacteria > Rhizobiales > Rhizobiaceae > Georhizobium > Georhizobium haloflavum. Next base: position 203,753 of record NZ_NWUC01000006.1, read on the forward strand.
TCGGATTGGATCCGGCAGAGGACGAAGGGTCGATCAAGGCGTCTGTCTGGCCGATCCCGACATTGCCGCCGCATATCATCGCGGCCTATGCGGATGCCGCTTCTGCTGCCTCGGCCAAGAAGGCGCGCAGCTATGCCGACGCGCTGCAGGCGGCAGCCGGCGCCGACACGGTGGAGGAGCGGTGGAGACATCTGGCCGGCCTTTTCCTGCGTGCCGACGGCAAGACGCGAAGCCTTTCGCAGGCCGGTGCCGGCAAGATCGACGCGACGCTTCCCGACATCCAGGATCGCATCGCGGCCGCCACCACCCATTTCGAGGAAGCGCTGGACCGGCTGGCGCGCTGGCGCATGACGCGGGCGACGGGTGCCGCCCTGACACTCGCCCGACGCCTTCTTGGCGACTATGAGCGCCTGAAGCGGCTGCGCGGCAACTTGGATTTCGAGGATCTCGTCGAGCGAACGGCAAGCCTTCTTGCCCGCGGCGGCGCCAGTGCGTGGGTCCACTACAAGCTGGACCAGGGCATCGATCACGTCCTCGTCGACGAGGCTCAGGACACCAGCCCGGCGCAGTGGCAGATCATTCGTCAGCTCGCCGACGAATTCTTCGCCGGCGACCAGGCAGGCCGGCGCAGAACGCTGTTTTCGGTGGGCGACGAAAAGCAGTCGATCTATTCCTTCCAAGGTGCCCGACCCGAAAGGTTTCGACAGGAGGGGCGCTCGGTCGAAAGCGCTGCATCGGCAAGCGAGACCCGCTTCGAGGGCGTCGAACTCAAGCTGTCCTTCCGCTCGACATCCGATGTTCTCAAGGCCGTCGACAGGGTTTTTGAAGATGCCGAGGCGCGGCGCGGGCTCGGAGAACCGGGCGGCGATATCATCCACGAGTCGGTGCGAGGGCGCGAGCCGGGTCTGGTCGACGTCTGGGAAATGATCGCCAAGGAAAAGCGCGTTGACGAGGAGGACTGGACGGCCCCTTTCGACGACACGCCCGAGCATGATCCGAAAACGCGGCTTGCCAAGCGCATTGCCGGAACGATCCGCCAGTGGATCGGCGATGGTCACCGCGTGGTGAAGGGCCGGAGTGTTCCGATCACCGCCGGCGACATCCTCGTGCTCGTGCGCAAGCGTGATGGCTTCGTCAATGCGTTGATGCGTGAACTCAAGCATCACCCGGCGATTCCCGTCGCCGGCGCCGACCGCCTGGTGCTGACAGACCATATCGCGGTCAAGGACCTGATGGCGCTCGGGCGTGTGCTTTCCCTGCCGGATGACGATCTGTCGCTTGCGTCACTGCTCAAATCGCCCTTGTTCGAACTCGACGAGGACCAACTGTTCACGCTGTGTCATGGGCGCGAGCCCACGTCCGGCGTCGAGGCCGAGTTGACGCGCCTGGCCGAGGCGGGCGAGCAGCCCTTCATGGATGCCAAGCGCAAGCTGGACCGCTACGCCGTTGTCGCGGCTGAGAGCTCTGTCCACGATTTTTACGCGCATGTGCTTGGCCCTCTTGGCGGGCGGGCGGACTTTCTGGCGCGGCTCGGCAACGAAGCGGCGGACGTCCTGGATGAATTTCTCGCCTTTGCGCTCGATCACGAGGCGGCCGGCCTACCCGGAATGCAGTCCTTTCTCGCCGTCCTCGACCAGCAGTCGCCCACGATCAAACGCGAGCTGGAGCAGGATCGTGACGAGGTCCGCATCATGACGGTGCATGCATCCAAGGGCCTCGAGGCGCCCGTGGTGTTTCTCGTCGATTCCGGCGGCGAGGCTGCGCGGGGCCAGAACGTCTCGCGCCTGCGCAGTCTCGATATATCCGGGATGGAGTGTCCCGTTCCGCTCTGGGTCCCGTCCAGGGCGCATGAAAACAGCGTCTCGCTGGATCTCAAGAATAGGATGATGCGTGCGGCTGAGGAGGAATATCGCAGGCTCCTTTATGTCGGCATGACCCGTGCTGCCGATCGGCTTGTGGTCTGTGGCTATCATGGGCTTAACCCTCCCAGGGGCCCGCATTGGCTCTCGATGGTGCGGACCGCTCTGGAGCGCGGTGACGCGGAGCCAACGACGTTCCAGGCGGGCGGAATGACCTGGGATGGCTTTCGCTTCTCGCGTGCGAAGGCCACGCCGACGCCCACTGACGGAGCGCCCGCGCCCGCCGCGCCCGTCGATCGCGTTGATATTCCGACCGCGCCATTGCCGCCGCCCGAGCGCCCGCCGCGCCCGCTCACGCCGTCCGGCACGCATGCTGTCATCGACGATGAAGTACAAAGCGGCCCGATACGCTCTCCCTTCGCCGGCGCAGCGGCAGGTGACGATGGCGCTCTCGTCAGAGGGCGGATCATCCATCGGTTCCTCCAGATCCTGCCGGACCTGGCGGCAACGGACCGGTCCGCTTCGGCTTTGCGCTATCTTGAGCGCGCCGCACCGCACTGGCCTTCACAAACCCGGGAAGAACTCGTTGCCTCCGTGATGACGATCATCGAAACACCCGGCTTTGCCACGGTCTTCGCACCGGGCAGCGAGGCGGAAGTGGCGATCATGGGTACAGTCCGGCTTGGCGATCGCGAGCACGTCGTATCCGGCAGAATTGACCGTCTCGCCGTCGGTCCGGACCGGGTGCGGATCATCGACTACAAGACAAACCGCCCGCCGGCGCGTTCGCTGGCGGATGTACCAGCCGTTCATACGGCACAACTGGCGCTCTACCGTGAATTGCTGCGGCCGCTCTATCCCGATCGGCAGATCGAAGCGGCCCTGCTGTTCACCGAAGCGCCGGTGCTTATCGAAGTGCCTCCGGCCGCTTTGGACGGCGCCCTTGCGGCACTCACGACAAAATGAGTATACCCGACATTGAATGATGCGGCGGTGATGCGCACATAGCGGGCAACTGCGCGAGCGCCCTGCTCCGCCCGATATCAAATGAAGGAGTGCCGAAATGGCCACCGTCAAGGTCGACAATAACAACTTCACGAGCGAAGTGCTGGAGAGCGCCGAGCCGGTCGTCGTGGATTTCTGGGCTGAATGGTGCGGCCCTTGCAAGATGATCGCGCCCAGCCTCGAAGAGATTTCGAACGAGTTGGCTGGCAAGGTAAAGGTGGCCAAGGTCAACATCGATGAGAATCCGGACATCGCCGCGCAGTACGGTGTACGCTCGATCCCGACGCTTGCGATGTTCAAGGGCGGTGAAGTGGCCGATATCAAGGTTGGCGCGTCTCCCAAGACCGCGCTTTCATCCTGGATATCCGGCGCTGTGTCCTAAAGCCGCGGCCGAAACCTTACAGACAAAAGGGCCCGGATCGCTCGATCCGGGCCCTTTTTGCATTCTTGCTGGAGGCCTTATGACGGAGGCGTGCCATTGAGCGCCAGGACGTCCCCCACCAGATAGAGCGACCCGCAAATGAGAATTCGAGGCGGCCGTTCGCTCGCCGTCATCCGCGCGACGATCATTGTCAGAGCTTCGGTGACGCTCGCCATGGGCTCGGCGTTAAGGCCGGCATCAATGGCGTCATCGGCCAGAACCAGCGGGTCGATCCCGGCATCCGACCCTTCGATCGGCACTGCGTAGACGTGCCGCGCCAGACCGGCGAATGCGTGAAAATAGCCGACGGGATCCTTGGTCGAGATCATGCCGGTCACGAGATGCAGCGGCCGCGGGTCGCGCTCCTCAAGATTTGCGAACGCTTCGGCAATGACCTGCCCGGCGCCTGGATTGTGGCCACCGTCCAGCCAGATTTCGGTTCCCTCCGGAACCAGCGACATCAAGGCGCCATCGCTCACCCGTTGCATGCGTCCGGGCCATGCCGCATCGCGAATGCCGGCCTCGACGGCGCCGTCGGTCAAGAGGAAGCCGGCCGCCTTGACCACTCGGATTGCCGACGCAGCGTTGGCATGCTGATGGCGCCCCGGAAGACGAGGCAGCGGAAGGTCCAGAAGGCCGAACTCGTCCTGATAGACCAGGCGTCCATGCTCTTCATGTGCCGAGAAATCCTGACCGTATATCGTCAGTGGCACGCGCATGCGATCGGCGATGGCGATGATGGCGTCGAGCGCGGCGTCCTCGGGCTGGTGCCCGATTACGACCGGAACATCATGCTTGATGATGCCGGCCTTTTCCGCCGCGATCAGCTCGACGCGATCGCCGAGATAGGCCTGATGGTCGAGCGATATCGGCATGATCAGGCAGGCGGCGGGGCGCGTCATGACGTTCGTCGCGTCGAATCGGCCTCCGAGCCCGACTTCAATGATCGCGGCATCGGCGGGATGCTCGGAAAAAAGGACGAAGGTGACGGCCGTCAGCAGCTCGAAGACAGTGATGGTCTCGTTCGCGTTCGCGGCCGCGACGCGCCGGATGGCATCGGCCAGTGTCTCATCGTCGACCAGCGCGCCGGGGCGGCCCGTTTGTCCGATCCGATAGCGTTCATGCCAATCGACAAGATGCGGCGAGGTGTGGACATGCACCGCAAGTCCCGCAGCTTCGAGGATCGCCCGGCAGAACGCCGAGGCGGAGCCTTTGCCATTCGTGCCGGCAACGTGGATGACGGGCGGGAGCCGGTCCTGCGGATCACCGAGGCGCTGCAATAGCCGGCGGATGCGATCGAGCGACAGGTCGAAGCCTTTGGGATGCAGTGCCAGAAGCTTGTCTATTTCGGCGGCAGCGGCGCTTTTCGTCCCGGTCGTTGCCATCGTGCCGTATCCCGTCGATCGTGGCTGCTTGGCCAGGCCGCGGTCGGCCAAGCCATTGCGATTAACTCTGCGAGAGCGCTCGGCGTCAATGGGCCGTCGGCGACCGTTCGCTCGTGTTCGCCGTGTCATCGTCCGGTGCTTCGTCTATGGCATCCTCGATGATCGCCGCGACGACGGCGTCTGGATCTTCGCCGTTCGGCTTCGCGCCGTTCAGCGCAAGCTTGGCATCGGACGTCTCCAGCGCCGGTTCCTTCATCAGGATGCGCAAAAGCCGTGCCACGGTTTCGGGAATATCCTTGCGATTGACGACCATGTCGACCATGCCGTGTTCCAGCAGGTACTCCGCCGTCTGAAAACCCTCCGGCAGCTGCTGTCGGATGGTCTGCTCAATGACGCGGCGCCCGGCAAAACCGATCTCGGCTCCCGGTTCGGCAAGGTGGATGTCGCCCAGCATGGCGTAGGAAGCGGACACGCCGCCTGTCGTCGGGTTTGTCAAAACGACGATATAGGGAAGGCCCGCTTCCTTCAGCATCTCCACCGCTACGGTCGTGCGCGGCAATTGCATCAGCGAGAGGATACCCTCCTGCATGCGCGCGCCGCCGGACGCCGGAAACATGACGAGTGGGCAGTTCCGTTCCACGGCGGCCTCGAAGGCCGCGATGATGGCTTCGCCCGCCGCAATGCCCAGCGACCCGGCGATGAAACTGAAATCATGCACACAGGCGACCACCGGCACGCCGCCGACCTTTCCGATGCCGGCAAGAACGGCGTCTTCGAGTTCGGTCTTGTTGCGGTGTTCGCGCAGCCGGTCGACATATTTCTTCGTGTCGCGGAATTTCAGCGGATCCTGCTGGACCTTCGGCTGCGGAAGAGCCGTGTAATCACCCTCATCGAAGAAGTAGGAAAGACGGCTCTTGGCCGAAATCTTCATGTGATATCCCGATGTCGGGATAACCCACTGATTGTCTTCCAGATCCTTGTGAAAGACCATCTCGCCGGTTTCGGGACATTTGATCCAGAGGTTCTCGGCGACTTCCCGACGGCCGAACATCGAATTGATCTTCGGACGAACGTAGTTGGTGATCCAGTTCAAGGCGAAAGCTCCTGATCGTTCCCGATCCCCGCATATGGGGGTTCTATTCGGCCGCGTCGAGCCGTGCGGCGCGGGCGCCGCTGGCCAGCCCCTGCACCATGGTGGCGACGCTTTCGACTGTATCGGCCGTCGCGCGGCCTTCGCTGTCCAGTGTGTTCGCGATCTGGTTGACGATGGCCGTGCCGACCACGACCCCATCCGCCGCCGCCCCGATCAACCGCGCATGTTCAGCCGTCTTCACGCCGAAGCCGACGCAGACCGGCAGGTTGGTGTGACCCTTGATGCGCTCAACGGCTCCGGCCACGCGGGACGGATCGGGCAGCGCCGAGCCCGTGATTCCTGTCATTGAGACGTAATAGACGAACCCGGACGTGTTCTTCAGCACGGTCGGCAGACGCTTGTCGTCCGTCGTCGGCGTCGCCAGGCGAATGAAGTTGATGCCTTTTGCAAGCGCGGGCAGGCACAGTTCCTCATCCATCTCCGGTGGCAGGTCGACGACGATGAGGCCGTCGATGCCGGCTTCCAGTGCGTCGCTGAGGAACCGGTCGACACCATAGACATAGATCGGATTGTAATAGCCCATCATGACGATCGGCGTCGTCTGATCCTCCTTTCGGAAGTCCTTGGCTAGATCGAGCGTGCGGGCAAGCGTCTGCCCACCCTTGAGCGCCCGTCGGCCGGCCATCTGGATCGCCGGCCCGTCGGCCATCGGGTCCGAAAACGGCATGCCGAGCTCGATCACGTCGGCGCCAGCGCGCGGCAGCGCCTTCATGATGCCGAGCGAGGTCGAATAATCCGGATCACCGCCCATGAAATAGGTGACTAGGGCCGGCCGGCCTTCGGATTTCAGATCCGCGAACCGCTGCTCCATACGCTTCGTCATGATCAAAGCTCCACGCCAAGCGCCTTGGCGGCGGTAAAGACATCCTTGTCGCCGCGGCCGCACAGGTTCATCACGATGATCTGGTCCTTGTCCATGGCAGGGGCGCGCTTGATCACTTCGGCCAGCGCATGCGCTGGCTCCAGCGCCGGAATGATCCCTTCCAGCTTGGTCAGCAACTTGAATGCATCCAGAGCTTCCCTGTCGGTGATCGGAACATAGTCGACCCGGCCGGAATCCTTCAGCCAGGAATGCTCCGGACCGATGCCGGGATAGTCGAGCCCGGCCGAGATGGAATGACCATCCTCGATCTGTCCGTCCGCGTCCTGCAGCAGATAGGTGCGGTTGCCGTGCAGAACACCGGGCGAGCCCGCCGTCAGGGAGGCACAATGCTCGTCCGTATCGAGCCCTTTGCCCCCGGCCTCGACGCCAACGATCCCGACATCCTCATCGTCCAGGAACGGGTGAAACAAGCCGATCGCGTTCGATCCGCCGCCAACGGCTGCCACGAGAAGATCGGGCAAGCGCCCTTCGCGCTCCATGATCTGCTCGCGGGCTTCGCGGCCAATGACGGACTGGAAGTCGCGAACCATCTCGGGGTAGGGGTGCGGCCCGGCCGCCGTGCCGATCAGGTAGTAGGTGCTCTCGACGTTGGTCACCCAGTCGCGCAGCGCTTCGTTCATCGCATCTTTCAGCGTGCCCTGCCCCGAAGTCACAGGCTTCACCTCGGCGCCCAGCAGCTTCATGCGGAAGACGTTCGGTGCCTGCCGCTCGACATCCGTTGCACCCATATAGACGACGCAAGGCAGGTCGAAGCGTGCCGCGACCGTCGCCGCGGCGACGCCATGCTGGCCCGCTCCGGTTTCGGCGATGATCCGCGTCTTGCCCATCCGCTTGGCCAGCAGGATCTGGCCGAGGCAATTGTTGATCTTGTGGCTGCCCGTATGGTTCAGCTCGTCGCGCTTGAAGTAGATTTTCGCGCCGCCGAGTTCGCTGGTCAGCCTTTCGGCGAAATAAAGCGGGCTCGGCCGGCCGGTATAATGGGTGTTGAGCGCCTCGAGCTCGGCCTTGAACGCATCGTCGGACTTCGCCTTGTTCCACTGCTCCTGGAGATCGAGGATCAGCGGCATCAACGTCTCGGCGACGAAACGGCCACCGAACTTGCCGAAGCGGCCTTCCTCATCGGGACCGGCGCGAAACGAATTGGGCTTGAGCGGCTGATTCACGAGGCACTCCTTGCGGGGGCGGGCTGGTGTTGCGGGTCGAGAGCATGGACCTTGGCGAGGAAATCGCGGATCAGGCCGATATCCTTCACGCCAGGCGCACGCTCCACGCCCGAAGAGACATCGATGCCGCGCGCTGAGGTTTGCCTGAGCGCTTCGGCGATATTGCCTGCGTTCAGGCCTCCGGAAAGCATGTAATCCACAGCGTCGTCAAGCGCGCCGAGCACGGTCCAGTCGAAAGCGATCCCGTTGCCGCCGGGAAGGGCGGATCCCGCCGGCGCCTTTGCATCGAAGAGAAAACGATCGGCAACGCCGCGATAGGGCTCCATGAGGGCGAGATCGCTTGCCTCGCGGATCGCCAGCGCCTTCATCACAGGCAGCCCGTATCGCTCTTTCACGGCGGCCACGCGCTGCGGCGTCTCCCCCCCGTGAAGCTGCAGCATGTCGGGCGCAACCCGCTTGACGATCGCGTCGAGCGCGCGGTCATCCGCATTGACGCTGACCGCGACCCGCCTCGCGCGCCCGCGCGCCGACATCGACAGGCGTTCCGCCGTCTCCAGCGCGACGTGACGCGGGCTTTTATCGAAGAAAATGAAGCCGATATGGCTGGCGCCGCCGTCGATCGCAGCGTCGACCGCCTCTTCCGTCGAAAGGCCGCAGATTTTGATATCCGGTATCATGGCGCTCAGGTGCCATGAAATCCCGGCGAAGTCGAGACGCCGGTCAATCGCCGCATCTCAACTGAAGTCCACGGCGTGCAGCAGCGTGCCATGCCGCTTGAGCCAGGACTTCGCCTCGTCCATCTGCGGGCAGAGCTCGGCACACAGCGCCCAGAAGCGCGGGCCGTGGTTCATTTCCTTGAGATGCGCGACCTCGTGGGCGGCGAGATAGTCCAGAACGTCGGGCGGCGCCATCACGATGCGCCATGAAAAGGACAGCGCCCCATCGACGGTGCACGAGCCCCAGCGCGAGCGCGTGTCCTTCAGCGCGATCGAAAGCGCTTTGCGGCCGAGCGCACGACAATGGCGTTTAACGGCGGCTTCCAGATCGGCCTTTGCTTCACGCTTGAGGAAATCGCGCACGCGGCGCGAAAGATGCTCCGGCGCCCCGCCCACTTCGAGAACGGCCTCGCCCTCGTCAAGCACCGCGCGCGTCAGGCCGCGCGCCTCGCCGGTCCGCCGGATTCGATGCGGCACACCGCGCAGAGAAATGCTGCCGCCCTCGGCGAGAGTGCCGGATGCTGGAAAGCGTGCGAGCCGTGTCAGGAGCCAGCCCTGCTGGCGTTCAAGGAACCGGTCGATCTCCTCGGTGGGAAGACCGCGTGGCACTGTCATCTTGAGTCCCCGCCCGCCGGGCTCGATCCGCAAGGTCAGCCGCCGGCAACGCGGATTTTCCGAAACCACCAGCGGCAGGGCGCGGCCGGCCACCATCACGTCGCGCCGCTGCTGGCGAGCGGTCCGGGCTGCAGTCTTGTTGCGTGTCAGCAGGCGGCTAAGCATCGTGTCGAGATATCAGATTCGCGGTTGACCTGTCGTGTGAACTTGGCACACAAAAATGGCGGCGCCTCGTGTGGGTGAGGCGCCGCCGACGCGGATACGGCATGTTATCGGATGGGGCAGGGGAAGCTTAAGCCGATACGCCGTGGACTTGATTACTCCGCGTCAATCGTCGGGCCGTCGCGGTTGCTGTCGCGTGGCTTGCGATTGGCCATGAAGCGGTCGAATTCTTCCTTGTCCTTGGCACGCCGCAATTCGCGCGCATAGTCCTCGAATTCGTCCCGCATTTCTTCCAGCCGGGCCCGCTCCGCTTCGAGGCGTGCAAGTTCCGCCTCGCGCCAGTCATCAAAGGCAACGTTTCCAGTGCGCGCGCGCATGGATTGGCTGGCACCGCCGCGCACGCTGGAAAAGACGGAGTCGGTGGCGCGGTTGAGATCGCGTTTCAGAACGGGAAGCCGGTCACCCCAGATGATGTAGGCGAGCATCGCCAGGCCCAGCGGCCAGAATACGATGAAGCCGAGAACCATGAGGCCGATCGTCGCCGGCGTCCAATCCGGGCGGATGGCCGGCTTGCATGACCGGGCGGCATGTACATGGGAAGTCGTCATCAGCTCAAACCCTCGTCGTGAAAAGGTCGGCACCTTGCCGTCCCTTAACATCGAGTTGGGTAGAGAAATAAGGCGGTTCAAGAACACCCGCCCGCGATTCTGCTAATGCATTGGAATCTCACGCGGGAATTGGCGCGTTACTTGATAGTTGAATGCTCAGGCGGACTTTCCGCCCCGGATCACCTTGCGCACCGGTCCGGCCGCCTTCCTGCCTGCCTGGCTGTGCGTTGCGATGAAGTCCAGAATCCGCGGCGCGATCTCGGAGCGATAGCGCGATCCGTTGAAGACCCCGTAATGGCCGACGCGCGGCTGCATGTAGTGATGCCTTTTGTCCTCGGGGATATTCGGGCAGATCTTGTGCGCGGCTTTCGTCTGGCCGAGCCCGGAAATGTCGTCGTTTTCACCTTCAATCGTCAGCAGGGCGACATTGCGGATCGCCGTCGTATCCACGGGTTGCTCGCGATGCATCATCTCGCCTTTCGGTAGCGCGTGCTGGATGAACACCGTGTCGACGGTCTGCAGATAGAATTCCGCCGTCAGGTCCATCACCGCCAGGTATTCGTCGTAGAATTCGCGGTGCTTCTCGGCGGAATCACCGTCGTTCTCCACCATGTGCCAGAAGAACTCCTTGTGCGCGATCATGTGCTTGTCGAGGTTCATCGACATGAACCCCGACAGCTGCAGAAAGCCGGGATAAACGTCGCGCGTGAAGCCTGGATGGGGAAATGGCACCTGCATGACGACGTTGTCTTCGAACCAGGAAAGCGGCTTGTCCTGGGCGAGTTCGTTGACCGCGGTCGGGTTCTCGCGGGTATCGATCGGCCCGCCCATCAGCGTCATGGTCGAGGGCGCCATCGCGTCGCCGCGTGCCTCCATGATCGCCACAGCTGCCAGCACCGGCACCGAAGGCTGGCAGACGGCCATCACATGAGTGTCCGGCCCGAGCTTGTGCAGCATCGAGATGACGTAGTCGATGTAGTCGTCGAGATCGAAGCGGCCGGCCGTCACCGGCACCATGCGCGCGTCGATCCAGTCGGTGATGTAGACCTCCGCCTTGGGCAGCAGCGCCTCAACCGTTCCACGCAGCAGCGTTGCGTAGTGGCCGGACATCGGTGCGACGATCAGGATCTTCGGGTCTTGGCGGTGGTTCGCCGGCAGCGATCGTTCGAAATGGATCAGGTTGCAGAACGGGCGCGACCACACGGTCTTTTCGTGAACCGACACCGCGCCGCTGTCCAGCGTCGTTTCGTTGAGCCCGAATTCCGGCTTGCCGTAGCGTCGCGTCGTGCGTTCGAACACTTCGAGGCCACCGGCCATCGCTCGGCCGAATGGCGTCTGCGAAACCGGGTTCAGCGGATTGCGATAGGCAAGGCGCATCATGTCCGCGCCGGCGCGCCATGGCGCCATGGCCGCATGGCTCATTTCATAGAGCTGGTAGAACATTCCGCGAGAGCCCTTTCAACGGGACTCGGGATGAGGGGAATTCTCAGGCTCTTTCCGGTCGCGGCGCAAATCGCCGCATGCCGCTCCTGCCCAGCCCCAGGCACGCCGCCCCGGCGCACCGTCGGAATTCACCGCTGACCCCGAATCATGTGTAGTTATTGTGACAGCGATTTCACTGTAACGACGTTAACACGGTTTTGCTGCCCTGCAACAAAGCCACCTAGCACTTTAGAATAAGCCAAAGGCATGAATCCTGTGAGGAAATCGTCCATAGGCCATCACACGCCCGGCCGTTGCAGCGCGAAAAAGTCCGCGCAATCCACAAAGAAAGGCCGTTGACAGGGCCGGGCATGCCCCTTAAATCGGCACCCGTTGCCCAGATGGCGGAATTGGTAGACGCGCCAGCTTCAGGTGCTGGTACTCGCAAGGGTGTGGAGGTTCGAGTCCTCTTCTGGGCACCAATCGCATTTAAAGGCCCCATGGTGGCCCTGCTTCCACTCCCGCACATATCGCGTGACAAGCGCTGCCGGTAAGCTGCCAGTCTCGGTTCAGTGGCCAGGCGCGATGCGCTCGATCTGGCCGCTTGTCCTCGCAACCTTTTTCGGCTCCCGTCGTTTCCCCGCGTCAACTTGGGAGACGCGATCATGACGATCACACGAATTCTGGCACTTGTTCTGGCGCTGGCGGCGCCGCTTACCCTTGCCGCTTGCGGTGACGACGCGGGGGAAGTCGAAGTTGAGGAAAATGGCGAAGTCGAAGCGGATTGAGACTTTGCGGTGACCTGTCCAAAGCCCGCCCGATCCACGATCGGCGGGCTTTTTCTTGTCCAGCGCCGACAGTCAGGCCCGCGGCCGGTTTGCCTCGCGCGCTCCGGGCCGCTATAGCCGGCCCCATCCAACACTGACGAAGAGGCGATCGATGGCGGGTAAGATCAGGCTGCACAAGGGCGACATCGCGGCGGACGACGCGGCACGCTATGCTGGCGAAATCGCGATCGACACGGAAACGCTGGGTCTCGTCCCGCGCCGTGACCGGCTTTGTGTGGTGCAGCTTTCGCCGGGCGATGGATCGGCCGACGTTATCCAGATCGCGGCCGGCCAGCGCGATGCGCCCAACCTGGTGGCGCTACTCGCCAATCCGGCCCTGCCGAAGATCTTCCACTTCGGGCGTTTCGACATCGCGGTGCTCTACCATGCTTTCGGCGTCACCTGCGCGCCGGTGTTCTGCACCAAGATCGCCTCTCGGCTGACGCGGACCTATACCGACCGGCACGGCCTGAAGGACAATCTGAAGGAGCTGCTGGAGATCGACATCTCCAAGCAGCAGCAGTCGTCGGACTGGGCGGCCGAGACGCTTACCGACGCCCAGCTCGAATATGCCGCCTCGGACGTTCTGCATCTGCACGCGCTGAAGGCGCGCCTGACGGAGCGGCTGGAGCGCGAGGGGCGCGCGAGCCTTGCCGAGGCATGTTTCGAGTTCCTGCCGACCCGCGCCAAGCTCGATCTCATCGGCTGGGACGAGATCGACATTTTCGCTCACAGCTGATCGATGGGCCGCGCCTTGGACTGTGCGGTGCTCTTGCGCTCCGCCATCGCCTGGCCGACGATCTGAAATGACGACGTCAGGAAAAGGCCGGCCATGATCGCCGCGACGATCAGGTCCGGCCAGGCCGTCGCCGTACCCCAGACGCCCGCTGCGGCGAGCATCACGGCGACGTTGCCGATGGCGTCGTTGCGCGAGCAAAGCCAGACGGAGCGCACATTGGCGTCGCCATCCTTGTAGGACATCAGGAGGAGGACGCTGGCGAGATTGGCGAGCAGCGCCAGAAAGCCGATGATGCCCATGACCGGGGCTTCCGGCACGCCTGTCACGAAGACACGGTAGATCGTCGAGCCGAAGACCCAAAGACCCATTACAAGCAGACTGTAGCCCTTGACGAGCGCGGCGGTCGATCGTGTGCGCAGGCTCGCCCCGATGACCGCCAGCGAGATCCCGTAGGTCGCCGCATCGGCGAAAAAGTCGAGCGCATCGGCCTTGAGCGCCTGGGAGCCGGCCATCTGCCCCGCTGCCATCTCGACCGCGAACATCACCGCATTGATCGCGATGACCATCCAGAGCCGCTTCCTGTATGTCTCCGAAACCCCGTCGAATGTTCCGTGGTCGTGGCCGCATCCTGCGCTCATCGGTCTGATCCCTTGCATCCCTGATGCGCCCTACCTAATTGCTCTAGTGACTAGAGGTTCAAGAGGTGAGTTCATGTTCTCCATCGGGGAATTGGCAAAGCGCACAGCCGTCAAGGTGCCGACCATCCGCTACTACGAGCAGATCGGTCTCATCGATCCGCCGCATCGTTCCGAAGGCAACCAGCGGCGTTACGAGCCGGACACACTGGACCGCCTCTCCTTCATCCGCCACGGCCGCGACCTTGGCCTGTCGCTGGAGGCGATCCGAGATCTCATCGAGCTCAGCCACCATCCAGAACGCCCCTGCGGCCGCGCCGATGCCATCGTGGCAGAGCAGCTCGCGGCGGTGCGTGCGCGGATCGCCAGGCTTAAGCGTCTGGAGAGGGAGCTGGACCGGATGAGCGGATGCGGCGGCGGACACACCGTCGGCGATTGCTATGTGCTGCGCTCGATCGCCGACCACGATCTGTGCGCGAGTGATCACGACTGAGAGCATTGCCGTTCAAGAAAAAGGGCCCGCGGAAATGCTCCCGCGGGCCCCAATTCTTGCGAAGCCGTAAGTCGGCTTACTTGTCTTCGCCCTGCTTCTTCAGCGCGGCGCCGAGAATGTCGCCGAGCGAAGCGCCCGAATCGGACGATCCGAACTGTGCCACGGCTTCCTTCTCTTCGGCGATTTCCAGCGCCTTGATCGAAAGCGTGACCTTGCGGTCCTTCTTGGAGAAGTTCGTCACGCGGGCGTCGATCTTCTGGCCGACCGAGAAACGCTCGGGGCGCTGCTCGTCGCGGTCCCGCGCAAGATCGGACCGGCGGATGAAGGACGAGACGTCTTCGTGATCCACCAGCTTGACTTCGAGGCCACCATCGTTGACGGCGGTGACTTCGGCTGTGACGACGGCATTCTTGCGCAGTTCGCCCGAAGCCATCGCATCGCCGACGGCATCCTTGCCAAGCTGCTTGATGCCGAGCGAGATGCGCTCCTTGTCGACATCGACGTCCAGAACCTGTGCCTGGACAACGTCGCCCTTGTTGAACTCCTCAATGACCTGCTCGCCCGGACGCGTCCAGTCGAGGTCGGACAGGTGCACCATGCCGTCGACATCGCCGTCGAGACCGATGAACAGGCCGAATTCGGTCTTGTTCTTGACCTCGCCTTCGACGACGGAGCCGACCGGATGCTTCTGGGCGAAGACTTCCCACGGATTTTCCAGCGTCTGCTTGAGACCAAGCGAGATGCGGCGCTTCTGCGGGTCGACTTCCAGAACGACCACGTCGACTTCCTGGGTTGTCGACAGGATCTTGCCAGGATGGACGTTCTTCTTCGTCCAGGACATTTCCGAAACGTGGATCAGGCCTTCGATGCCCGGCTCCAGCTCGACGAACGCACCGTAGTCGGTGATGTTCGTGACGGTACCCGTGATGCGCTTGCCGGTCGGGTACTTGGTGCCGATGCCGTCCCACGGATCCGCTTCCAGCTGCTTCATGCCCAGCGAGATGCGGTGGGTTTCCTGGTTGATGCGGATGATCTGGACCTTGACGGTCTGGCCGATCGACAGGATTTCCGTCGGATGGTTGACGCGGCGCCATGCCATGTCGGTGACGTGCAGGAGACCGTCGATGCCGCCGAGGTCGACGAACGCACCGTAGTCGGTGATGTTCTTGACGACGCCTTCAACGACCTGACCCTCTTCGAGGTTCTGGACGATTTCCGAACGCTGCTCGGCACGCGACTCTTCAAGAACCGTGCGGCGCGAAACGACGATGTTGCCGCGGCGCTTGTCCATCTTGAGGATTTCGAAGGGCTGCGGGTTGTGCATCAGCGGCGTGACGTCGCGGATCGGACGGATGTCCACCTGGCTGCGCGGCAGGAAGGCCACGGCGCCGTCGAGGTCGACCGTGAAGCCGCCCTTGACCTGGTTGAAGATCACGCCTTCGACGCGCTCTCCGGCTTCGAATTTGGCTTCGAGCTTGACCCAGCTCTCCTCGCGGCGCGCCTTTTCGCGCGACAGGACCGCTTCGCCGAGTGCGTTCTCGATACGCTCGACATAAACCTCGACTTCGTCGCCAACGTTCATCTGGCCGTCGCGGCCCTTGGCGCCGAATTCCTTCAGCGGGACGCGGCCTTCGACCTTCAGGCCGACGTCGATGATGGCCATGTCCTTTTCGATCGCCGTGACTTTGCCCTTAGCGACGTAACCTTCGGCGATATCGTTTCCGCTAAAGGATTCTTCGAGGAGGGCTGCGAAGTCCTCCCGCGTGGGATTGGTAACTGACATAAGTGCTCCTGGATGCCCGGACCGGATCGATGTCGACGGTCGGGGCGGCGCCGGTGGTTGTTTGTTGCGTTCGTTCCTCGACCGATCGAGGTCGCCTCTTGGGCGACCGCAAGATCCGGCGCGGCGATCGTGCGAGGAACGGCTTCAGTCTGCCTGTTTTCGCCGCATGGCCTCTTCGATGAGAGCTTTGGCGGCAAGAAACGCGGTCTCTATACTCATTTCGCTCGTGTCAAGCAAGTGCGCGTCGGCAGCGGGCCTGAGCGGTGAATCGCTGCGGCCCATATCGCGCGCGTCGCGGCGTCGGATGTCGGCCAGCACCGCCTCGTAGGTCGCCGTCTCGTCGTCGCGCAGGATTTCCTGCAGGCGCCGTCCGGCCCTGACGTCCGGCGAGGCCGTGACGTAAAGCTTGAGATCGGCCTTCGGACACACAACGGTGCCGATGTCGCGGCCATCGAGCACCGTGCCGGGCGGCTGTCCGGCGAACCGGCGCTGAGCGTCCACCAGGGCACGACGCACCGCAGGCATAACCGCGACCCTGGAGGCTGCCTCGCCGATCCCGTGGGCCGAAAGCACGGCGCGATCGAGATGCGCAAGATCGACCGTGCCAGCCAGACGCGCGGCTGTCGCCTCGTCGTCCAATGGCAGTTTTTCGTCGATCAGCGCCTTGGCCGTCGCCCGGTAGGTCAGGCCTGTATCGAGGTGGTGAAAACCGTATTTGCGCGCGATCTGCCGCGCCAGCGTGCCCTTGCCCGAGGCTGCCGGGCCATCGATGGCGATCGTGAAACTCATGACCGGAGCGGGTCCGCAGCCATCTCGATCGCGCCGCCAAGGCCCGTCATCAAGTTGACGAATTCGGGAAAGCTCGTCGCGATCATGCGCGAATCGTCGATCGTGACGGGGTGTTCGCTCGCCAGCCCCATGACGAGGAAGCTCATGGCGATGCGGTGGTCGAGATGGGTTGCGACCTCGCCGCGCGAGGGATTGCCGAGCCCCTTGCCGCCGGGCTGGCCGGTGACCTTGAGCGTTGCTTCGCCTTCCTCGCACAGAACACCGTTGAGCTTCAGTCCCGCGGCGGTGGCGGCGAGGCGATCGCTTTCCTTCACACGAAGCTCCTCCACGCCTTCCATCACGGTGATCCCCGACGCGAAGGAGGCGGCGACCGCCAGGACAGGGTATTCGTCGATCATGGAGGCGGCGCGCTCGGGCGGTACCGTCACGCCGGTCAGTTCGCTGTGACGCACCCTTAGGTCCGCCACGTCTTCGCCCCCGGCGGAGCGGCGATCGAGAAACGTGATCGACCCGCCCATCTCAAGGAGTGTGGTGATCAGCCCGCAGCGCGTCGGGTTCATCAGAACGTTCTCGATCGTGACGTTGGAACCCGGCACGATCAGCGCCGCCACGATGGCGAAGGCGGCCGACGAAGGATCGCCCGGCACGTCGATCGCCTGGCCGGTCAGTTTGCCCTGGCCCTCCAGCCGGATGCGACGTGTGCCGTCGGAATCGGTCTCCACTTCGATCTCGGCGCCGAAGCCCTTCAGCATCTTTTCGGTGTGATCGCGCGTCATCACCTTTTCCGTCACCGTCGTCACGCCCGGCGCGTTGAGTCCGGCAAGAAGGACAGCCGACTTCACCTGGGCCGATGCCATTGGCACAGTGTATTCGATCGGCGCTGCCATGCGCGGCCCGTGCAGCGTGACGGGCAGACGCCCGCCCTCGCTGGCCTCGACCTGCGTTCCCATCAGTTTCAGCGGATCGAGCACCCGGTTCATCGGCCGGGAGGACAACGACGGATCGCCGGTGAACACCGTCTTGAAATCATATGTCCCGACAAGACCCATCGTCAGGCGGCAGCCGGTGCCGGCATTGCCGAAATCCAGCGGTGCCTCTGGCGCCAGCAGACAGCCATTGCCGGTGCCTTCGATAATCCAGGTGTCGGCATCCTTGCGGATCTGCGCGCCCATGGCGCGCATTGCCTTTCCGGTATTGATCACATCCTCGCCTTCGAGCAGGCCGGTGATGCGTGTCGTGCCTGCAGCCAGTCCGCCGAACATGAAGGCGCGGTGCGAGATCGACTTGTCGCCGGGCACGCGGATCGTGCCGCTGAGAGCGCCCGACCGGCTGGCCGTAGCGGGTTTCGGGGCAACCCCATGCACCATGTCAGATGTCCGTCCCTTGGCTGTCGCTGCTGGGCAAGCGCACTAGCACAGCCCCGAGCGAGCGTCATCTGCCGATGCCGAAAAACATCGCTCCGGGTTGGCGCGCCAACGGCCGGAGATAGGCTTTGACACAGGCCGGCAAGATCATTATGGGGACCGGCACACCGAATTTGACGAACCGGCCCAAAGACCGGCAGACTTTGTCGCATTGAACGCTGAAGGCCATTCAAGGGGTTGTTGACCGTGGCGAAACCGGAACTTGGAACCAAGCGCGTTTGCCCGGAGACGGGCCGCAAATTCTACGATCTCAATCGCGATCCGATCGTCTCGCCCTACACCGGCAAGACGTATCCGCTGTCCTATTTCGAGGATACGGCCGCTCAGTCGGCGACCGAGAAGGACGAGGAAGAGGATGTACAGGAGCTGGATGCTGAGGCGAGCGAAGTCGAGGCGCCGGTCAAGGAAGACGCCGACGGCGACGACGACAGCGGTGACAAGGACGACCTGCCCGATCTCGAAGGCGACGATGAGGTCGAGATCGATGACGATGACGACGATACCTTCCTGCCCGACGACGACGATGATGAAGACGACGACATGAGCGACATCATCGGCGGCGTAAACGAGGACGAGGAAGAAAGCTGAGACCTAGCCCGGCCGCGGCAGCCGGGCCTTGAAAAAAACTCTCGCGGATCGTCTTGATCTTGCGGGAAAGCGGACGTAAGAAGCCGACCACCAGCGCCGACGCGGCGCGCCGGGAAACCGGCGGAAATGATGGGGCCATAGCTCAGCTGGGAGAGCGCCTGCATGGCATGCAGGAGGTCAGCGGTTCGATCCCGCTTGGCTCCACCAATCACCAAATCTCAGCGAGACACGCAAGGCCGCCCCGTTCGGGCCGGCCTTATATCCTGAAATGTCCTTGCCGGCTGATCAAGCCTCTGCGAATGCCGTCTGCCGCCCCTGGAAGGGATAGCGCGGATCGCTGTGTCCCGGCGCCGGCGTGTGACCGGAAGCACAGAGCGTGTTGAGGAAGGTTTCGTCGGCAGCGCTATAGGACGAGGCAGGCGAGCCGAGATAGGCGTCGAGTTGTGACAGCGACTTCGGACCCATGAGGACGCTCGTCACGGCCGTGTTGGCGAGTAGCCAGTTGATCGCCAGGTGAACCGGCTCCCGGTGGCTCGCTTCGGCATGATCGGCCGCTCGGCGGGCGCTTTCCAGTGTCTCGGGCCGAAACTCCGTTTCCATGAAGCGCTTGTCCTGGCGGGCGCCGCGGGATGCCTCCGGCGTCCCGTTGCGGTACTTGCCGGTCAGCACGCCGCGACCAAGCGGCGAATAGGTGACCGTTCCGATACCGAAATGCGCGCAGGCGGGGAGTGTCTCGGCTTCGGCGGCGCGATTGAGCATGTGATAGTAAGGCTGACACGCAAGCGGGCGCGCCACGCCCAGCCTGTCGGCGACCCGCACCATTTCAGCGATCTTCCACGCACGAAAGTTGGAAAAGCCCCAATGCCGGATATGCCCCGCATTGAGGAGGTCGCCGAGCGCGCCGATGGTCTCGTCGAGCGGCGTGCGGTTGTCGTCGAGGTGCAGGTAGTAAAGGTCGATATGGTCGCGCTTGAGCCGCTCCAGCGACATCGCCGCGCCCTTGGCGATCCAGTCCGGCGTCAATCCGCCGGAACCTTCGACACCCTTGACCGGATTGCCGACTTTCGTCGCGAGAAAACAATCGGGCTTGTCGGCCATCAGGCGGCCGAGCATGCGCTCGGATTCGCCGCCGCTGTAGGAATCAGCCGTATCGACGAAATTGCCGCCAAGCGAGAAGTAGCGCTCCAGCATCCGTTTTGCTTCGTCGTCGCCGGTCTGGTCGGCGAACATCATGGTGCCAAGGCAAAGCCTCGAAACGTCCGGCCCGCCTCTCCCAAGTGGAGCCCTGGACAATTGCTCGTTCATCGCCTCGTCCTCCATGTTGATGTCAACGCGAGCCGCCGGCTCGCCCGGCCGATGCCGGTGCCGCTTCGAGTTCGGCCAGGATCTCTTCGGTATGCGCGCCGAGTGCCGGCGCGGGAAGCCGTGCCTGGCACGGTGTCTGGCTCAACTTGACGGGAAAGCCCAGCATGGTGACCGCGCCATGCCCCGGATGATCGATTTCGATCACCATCTCCTGTGCCCGCAGTTGCGGATCGGCGAAGGCCTCCGCCATCGACTGCACGCGCCCGCAGGGCACGCCGGCGGCGTTGATGCGGGCGATCCAGGCATCCTGCGTATCGTGGACGAGACGGGCGTTGATCAGTGTGTTGAGTTCGCGGCGCAAGGCAAAGCGCTTGTCATTGGTGTCGTAACGCGGATCGGCCATCAGATCGGGCAGCCCGATCACGTCGAGAAAGCGCTTCAGGATCACGTCGTTGGACGGTGCGACGGCGATCTCTCCGTCGGCGGTCTTGAAGAGGCCATAGGGGGCGACAAGTGGGTGGTCGTTACCCGTCCGCACCGGCTCGCGTCCCGTGACGAAGAACTCCGATGCCAGATATGCCATCATCGAAACAGCACTGTTGACCATCGCGGTTTCGACGTGCTGGCCGGCATTGTTGATATCGCGCGCCCGCAACGCGCTGACGATGCCGAAGGCGCAATAGAGGCCGGCGAGCAGGTCGGTAATCGGCTGGGCGACCCGCATCGGTTCCGCGCCTTCCGCCCCGTTGACGCTCATCAGTCCGCTCATCGCCTGGGCGATGAAGTCGAAGGCGGGCCGGTCGACATAAGGTCCGCTGCTTCCATAACCGTTGACGTTGGCGGTGACGAGATCCGGCTTCAATGCCTTCAGCCGCTCGGGCGGGAAGCCCATCTTCGCCATGACGCCGGGCCGGAAATTGTCGACCACTACGTCAGCGGTCTGGATCAGCTTCGCCAGGGCATCGCGCCCTTCGACGGTGTAAAGGTCGAGCACGACCGATTTCTTGTTGCGATTGAAGGCGGCATAGTACCAGGAGAGTCCGTCCTTCATCGCGCCTTGCTCGCGGATCGGATCGCCTTTGGCGGGCTCGATCTTGATCACGTCGGCGCCCATGTCGCCGAGCAGCATGGTGCAGAACGGGCCGGAAAGGACGCGTGTCAGATCGATCACGCGCACGCCGTGAAGCGGTGGCCGGGCTCCCTCGGCAATATCGGGAATGATCCGCTCCACGCTCAGCCGTTCGCGGTGGCGACCGCGTCCATGCTGTGCACTTCGAGCCGCGGACCGGCCTTCATCAGCTGACCCGGCAGCATATGGCCCACACTGTCTTCTGCCTTCCTGGAAACGGCGATCAGCTGCGCCAGATCGACGCCGGTCTCGATGCCGCATTCGTCAAGCATGTAGACGAGATCCTCCGTGCAGATGTTGCCGGTCGCCTTGGGCACGAACGGGCAGCCACCGAGGCCACCGATGCTCGATTCGAACCGGGTGACGCCTTCCTGAAGACCCGCATAGACGCAGACGAGTCCGACGCCGCGGGTGTTGTGGAAGTGCAGCGCGATGTCGGTCTCCGGCACCGCATCGGCAAGCGCCCGGCACCGCTCCTGCACGAGGCGGGGTGTCGCCATTCCCGTGGTGTCGCCGAGCGACAGAACCGTGATTCCCATGTCGCGATAGGCCTTGGCGATGTCGACGACGGATTGCACAGGTACGTCGCCTTCGAATGGGCAGCCGAAGGACGTCGCAATGGCCCCGTAGACATCGATGCCGGCCTCGGCGCCGATGCGGCAGATATCCTTGAAGCCGTCGAGAGAAGACTGCCGTGTCCGATTGACGTTCTTCAGGTTGTGGCTTTCCGATGCGGACATGAAGACGACCATCGCATCGACGCCAGCCTCCACGGCGCGCTCGGCGCCTTTGGTGTTGGGAACGAGAGCGGTCAGGACCGCGCCGCGCGTCCTGTCGATTCCGGCAAGGACATCGGCGGCGTCCCGCATCTGAGGAACGGCGCGCGGCGACACGAACGACGTGACCTCCAGGTGGCGGATGCCGGCATCGATCAAGCCATTGACCAGACCGATCTTTTCGTCCGTGGCGACGAATTTCGGCTCCGACTGCAGACCGTCCCGCGGGCCGACCTCGACGACGCTGACCTTTTGGGGAAGGCCGGCAAGTGACCTCTGCGCGGTTGTCGACACGAAGCGTTTCCTCCCGATTGCACTGGTAGACCAAAATGGTATACCGTGCGTCCTCGGAGGGTCAATGGTGAACTTGGCGGCACGTGATGTATCGGGTGGAGAGGAAGGCGTCGTAAGCCTCGGCGACCGCGTCCTGCATCGCATGAGAGCCGATATCCTGACGCTCAAGCTGGCTCCGGGAGAAGTGATATCCGAGCGCAGCCTTGAGGCTGCTTATGGCGCGTCGCGAACGCCGATCCGCCAGGCTTTGATGGCGCTTATCCGGGAAGGGCTGGTGGCAAAGTCCGATCGCGCCTACGCAGTCGCCCCGCTCGATCTCGCGCAACTCGAGGAAATCTTCGAATACCGTGAGATCGTCGAGGATTCGGCGATCCGGCTCGCCTGTGAACGTGCCACCCCTGAAGCGCTCGATCGCCTTCAGGAAACGGTTGACCGGGGCCTGGCCAACTTTACGCCGAACACCTGGTTCGAGGTCGGTCTCGACGTCCATGTGCAGCTTGCAGCACTGTCGGGCAATCGTTTCCTGGCGGACGCCGTTCAGGATGCGGTGAACCGTACGCTGCGTACACGCTGGCTGGTGGCCAGCTCGCCCGACCTCAGGGCCGTGGCGCACCGTGAGCACTGCGAGATCCTGAACCTCGTGCGCGCCCGCGACGCCGAAAATGCCGCGGCGGCGGTGCGACGGCACGGCCGGGATGTGAGGATCCAGATCCTGGAGGCCATCGCCGCGATCCGGCACCTGGTCGGCAATCGCGGCATCGTTGGCGATGGAGGAAGTGCATAGAATTCAGCCGGCCAAGGGTTGGCCGGTTGCTCAATGGTCCGCGCAATTGCGGGCGCTATCAGGGAGGAAGAGAATGTCGTTAGGGTCCAGAATCATCGGTGCGAGCATCATCGCATCGTCCTTGTTCGCACTGCCGGCTTTCGCCGAGGAATGCATCGCGCCGGCCGACCCGGGCGGCGGCTGGGACTTCACCTGCCGCACAGCCGGCAAGCTTCTCTATGATCTTCAGCTGGTTGATGAGCCGGTTCAGGTCACCAACATGCCGGGCGGTGTCGGTGCGGTGGCATGGGCCAACGTTGCCTCGCGTCGCGCCGACGATGCATCGTTGATCGTCGCCACCTCGACCGTCGGCATCACCGAGATCGCCCAGGGGCGCTATCCGAGCGATGCGAGCGCCATGCGCTGGATCGGCATGCTCGGAACGGATGTCGGCGTCGTCGTCGTGCCCGCGGATTCTGAGTACGAAACGCTCGACCAGCTCGTCGAGCAGTTGAATCAGGATCCCGCGTCCATCGCGGCGGCGGGCTCTTCGGGTGCCGGCGGCTGGGACCACATCCGCCTGCTCATGCTGGCAGAGGCCGGCGGTCTCTCCTCCGAAGAATACCAGCAGATCCGCTGGGTTCAATTCGACGGCGGCAGCCCTGCGGTAACGCAGATGCTCGGTGGCCAGGTCGACGTCGTCACCACCGACCTCGGCGAAATCGCCGGCTTCGTGGAATCGGGCGATATCCGCATCCTCGCGGCCATGTCGGACGAGCCGATCCCTGCGTTCCCCGATGCGCCGACCGCCATCGACCAGGGCTATGAGGTGACTGGATACAACTGGCGGGGCTTCTACACGGGCGGTGATGTGTCCGACGAAGCCTACGATGAATGGGTCGCAACGCTCGAAGAGCTTTACAACACCGACGAGTGGAAGGAAGCAGCCGAATCGAGCGGTCTGATTCCCGTCTGGCGCGGCGGTGAAGAGTTCGAGACGTATGTCAACGAGCAGGCCGAGCAGATGGCGGAGATTTCCCGTCAGATCGGTGTGATCGAGTGACAGACCGCATCGTCGGCTGCATTCTGCTGGCGATCGCCATTGCCTATGGCATCACCGCAGGCGACTACGAGGCCCGCTTTGGCGATCCCCTCGGCCCTGCGGCGCTGCCCATGATGCTGGCGGTCCCGGCGGCATTGCTGTCACTCGCACTCATTCTCAAGCCGGATCCCGATCCGGCTTGGGTAACCGGGCGCCCGATGCTGCGTCAGCTCGCCGCCCTCGTTCTGCTGCTTGGCTACGCGCAGTTTCTGGAAACGCTGGGCTTTCTGCTCGCCACCTTCATTGCCGTCACTTTGCTCGGCAAGCTGCTGCGCAGCACCTGGCTTCTGTCGGCCGCGTCCGGCGCCGTCATGAGCGTCGTGCTCTTCGTGTTGTTCGACCAACTGCTTGGCCTGCCGCTGCCTCTCCTGCCCGAGTTCATGGGATAGATCATGGATATCCTCTCTCTCCTCGGTCAGGGCTTCGCCGTGGCCCTGACGCCCACCAATCTGGCACTGGCCATGTTCGGCTGCTTCATCGGCACGATGATCGGCGCCCTGCCAGGTATCGGCCCGGTCAATGGCGTTGCCATTCTCATTCCAGTCGCCTTCTCGCTGGGCCTTGAGCCGGTCTCGGCGCTGATCATGCTCTCATGCATCTATTACGGCTGCATGTACGGTGGGCGCATTTCATCCATCATGCTCAACATCCCCGGCGACGAACCGGCGATCATGACGACCCTCGACGGCTATCCCATGGCGAAGGCCGGCAAGGCGTCGCAGGCGCTCGCGATCTCGGCGCTTGCCTCCTTCGTCGGCGCGACATTCGCGACGATCGGCCTGACGCTTTTCGCCCCGATGCTGGCCAAGGCCGCCATCTATTTTGGCCCGGCGGACTATTTCGCGCTCTACGTCATGGCCTTCGCCACGATCGGCGGGGTGACCGGAGCCAACCCGTTCAAGACGTTGCTCGCTGCATTCCTCGGCCTGATGATCGCCTCCGTCGGCCTCGATCCTGCGACGGGCACGGCGCGCTACACATTCGGCTCCTACCATCTCTACGACGGTTTCGATCCGATCGTTGCGATCGTCGGACTCTTCGCCATCAGCGAGGTCCTCGTCTATCTGGAAGGTGTCCACAAGGATGAGGCCCGGTCCGTACCCCTCGGCCGGGCGATCCCGAAATTCAGTGAAATCTTCGTGGGTGGCTGGGCCCATGCCCGCGGCTCCGTCATCGGCTTCCTTTGCGGGATCCTTCCGGGCGCCGGCGCCTCCCTCGGCGCCTTCATGTCCTATATCTTCGAGCGCCGCTGGAGCGACAAGAACGGCACATTCGGCAAGGGCGATCCGAAGGGCATCGTCGCGCCTGAGGCAGGCAACAACGCGGCCTCCGGTGGCGCGCTCATCCCCATGCTGACACTCGGCGTGCCGGGCAGCGGCACCACAGCCGTCATGCTGGCCCTGCTCATCTCGCTCAACATCCAGCCTGGCCCGCTGCTTTTCGAGCGCGAGCCGGAGATGGTCTGGGGGCTGATTGCATCACTCTACATCGCCAATGTCGTGTTGTTGGTCATGAACATCCCGATGGTCGGCATCTTCACGCGCGTGCTCGCAATGCCGCAATGGATATTGATGCCGTTCGTCGTCATGGTGAGCTTCCTCGGCATCTATTCGATCAGCCACTCCACCTTCGATCTGTTCGTCATGATCGGCTTCGGCGTTTTGGGCTATGGGCTGCGTAAGCTCGACATCTCGCTCGTGCCAGTGATCCTGGGCCTGTTGCTCGGCGCCGACATGGAAAACAACCTGCGCCGGGCCCTGTCCATTTCCGGAGGGGATTTCTCCATTCTGCTGGCCAGCCCGATTTCGGTCCTGCTCTATGTGGTCACCTTTGCCATGCTGATGCTGGCCTTCGGCTTTGCCTATGTCGGTCGCCGCAAGGCCCGGCGAGCGGCTGATGGGCCTTAGAGGAGACAGAGCACATAGGTCTTTATGGCGGCCGTCCGCGCACAATCGGGCAGGGGGTCGCTGGCATCGATAATGACGAGATCGCCCGCTTGGGCGGCTTCATGACCGGAGCGCGCCGCGACATCCTCGTGTGACAGCCGCGCGCCGTGCGCCACCGCGAAGTGACGGGCGCCGTGCTGGTCAACGAGCAGATAATCGATCAGTCTTTGCTGCTCCAGGTCGAGCATGTCGACGTCGCGGTAGACGACGCCGGTCCAGCCGGATTGAAGCAGCCCGTCGAGTGCTTCGCGCTGGCTGGCCACATCGGCGCGCTGGTTCGGCGCGGGCGACTTGGTGCCTGCGTGATAGGCATCGCCGATCTGCAGTCCGGCCGCGACCAGCCCGACAACGACAGCCGGGCGCCAGTGCCGCGCGAGCGCGCCGAGCCAGAGCGCCGCGATCACGATCGCCACATAAGCCAGCACGCCGCCGAAGCGCCCGACGGCCCGAAAGCTTTCATAAAGCGGCTGCAATGGGCCGGGAATGGGAAGTTCCAGCCATACCGGACCGGCGACGCGCAGATTGAACGCCATCGCAAAGCCGGCGAGCGCGATCGCGGCGGCCAGTAGAATGAGGAGGCGTTGCCGCGCGCCAGTTCCTTGCGCCGGGATCAATCTTCCCGGATGGCAGGCCGGCCATGCCAGTCCGACGATCAACGCGAGCCAGGCGCCCGTGCCGAGATAGACGATCGTGTCGCGCTGCGGGATATCGAGCACGGCATAGGGTTGCGGCGCGATCCCCCAGTTCAGCGACTGAACATAGGCGGCAAGGTCGAGCGCGAAATGCTTTGCGCCGCCAGTGGGGACATGCGGTTCGCCGAGCGCCCCGATGATGAAAAGCAGCGCCAGCGGGACCGCAATGGCGATGCTCGCCGCAATCCAGCGTCGCTTGAACAGCAGGCAGAACAGAACGATCGCGATCGCCATCGCCGCCAGATAGGCATGTGACCAGGTTGCGATTGCCACAAGGGCAATGAATTCGTGGCGCCTTGAACGTGAGGATGCGTCATCACCGATCGGAACCGCCGTCATAGCCCACAGCACCACCCAGTAGCCCGCTAGCGCGATGTGCTGAGCACCGATGAGGCGCACCGGCATGATCAGGTTGAAGGTCAAGAGGAACACGCCGAGCCATCGGGTGAAGCGATCGTCGCAAAGGCGCGCCATCAGCCGGTATGCGAAGGCACTGAACAGCGACACGTTGATCAGGATGAGCCAATGAAACGTCAGCTCGATTCCGGTCAGCGAATAGAGCGCTTTGGCGCAAAGCGCGAACCACGGCGCGATATCCGAGAAGAACGCGTTGACCGCGCCGAAATGCGGGTTGGCACCGAGCGGCCAGTGCCATCCGTCGCGCACGAACACGGAGAAGGCAGCCGCGGCATTGGCATAGTCACCATCGATGACGAGGTGGCCCGCCACGATCTGCGCCGGGCTGCCGATCCAGAGCCATGCGCTTGCAACACCGAGCGCCAGCGCGAGACAATAGGCGACTGGCCCACTGTCCAGGGTGTGTGAGAATCGTGACATGAGGGATTAACGTGCCGGTCTCGTCCAGGTTTCGGCCGATCCATAAGCCGGGAGAAGACTGCGGGAAACCCTCTGGCCCTCAGTTCGTGGCGCCGGCGTCGTCTTTTGACAATTGGCTCCATGCGTTCTGCTGAGACAGCATCGTGCGCAGATAGTCGACATTGGCGCTGGCCTCGGCCGGGTCGAGTTCCGCGCCCGCGATCCGCTCGGCTTCCTCGAAACGGCCCTGCAGGCCAACGACGAGGGCGAGGTTCTGGCGCATCCGGCTATCGGCCTCGGGTTGTTCGACGGCCGAGCGCATGTGGGTCTCCGCCGATTTCAGGTCGCCTTGCAGAAGATAGGACATGCCGAGATTGGAAAGGACGGAGGGCTCGTTGGGCTTTATGTCGAGCGCCTTTCGGTAGAGCGCCCGCGCTTCCTCGGGCTGTTCCATCTGATCGAGAATCGCGCCTTCAGCCGAGAGCAGCGCCCAGTCGGGGCGGTCAGGCGTCTGCGCGCGGCGGATCGTGTCGAGGCCCTGCTGCAACTCCCCAGCGGCCGCCTGCGCCTTGCCATAGGCGGCAAGCACGTCATGGTCGCGCGGGTGGTGGATCGCCATCTGCCGCATGACGGCGAGGGCCTGATCATGGTCGCCGGACATTCGGAGAATGCTGGCGTAGCTCATGCCGATCGATTTGTCGTCGGGCCGGCTCTCATAGGCAGCGCCCACACGTCGTGATGCTGCCTCGATTTCCGAAAAGCTCATGCTCGCGACCGGCTTGCGATCTTCGGGAATGGAGCCCGTGGTGATCTGACTGGTATTGGCGCAGGCGCTCAACGTGGCGCTGATCGCAAGCGCGATAATCATATGGCTGACCGTATGGACCATGCGTTTTCTGCAAAATGCGATCATGAGATCCCGACCCTTGGCGCGTTGCGACGAAAGGTGATGCGCGCCGCCGCGTGCCGGCCATGGCGCATTGCCCCGTCTTCGACTGAAAGGAATAATCTGTTAACCCTAATGCTTCGTTAATTCGGCGGCTCGGCCGCTTTCCATCCGACCAAGGACGATCTTTCGTGACCTTTCCTTTTGACCGCACCCCAGTTTTCGCAACCGATCCCGGAGAGACGCTTCCTGCGTGGCTCATCGGCCCTGACGACATGAACCGCCTCCCGCCGAACGTTGCGTCTTGGGCGAAGGCGTCGGGCTTTGCCGCACGCAGTGGTGAAACGCTTATCGTCCCGGACGGGGAAGGCCGGTTGGCGGGGGCCGTCCTGGGTCTGGGCGGCAAGGTGAGGGACCCGTTTGCCGCCGGAAAGCTTGCCAAGAATTTGCCCTCGGGCAACTGGCGGCTGGAAACCTTCGATACCGACGCCGAGGCAGCGGCGCTTGGCTATGGTCTCGGAAGCTATCGGTTCTCCCGCTACAAGAGCGCGAACCACAATGGAGAGAACGAAAGGCCGCTGCCACGCATGGCGCTGCCCGGCGGCAGTGACCGTGCGCGGATGGAGCGTCTGCTGGCCGGCAGCTTTCTCGCCCGCGACCTGATCAACACACCGACCAACGACATGGGGCCCGAGGAGCTCGATGCGGCGTTCCGCGCGCTCGGACAACGTTTCGGGGCAGACGTCACCGTCATATCGGGCGATGCATTGCTGGAGCGCAATTTTCCGATGATCCATGCGGTCGGTCGCGCCGGCGCGCAGGCTCCCCGGTTGCTCGACCTCAGCTGGGGTCGCGCCGACGCGCCCAAGGTCACGCTTGTCGGCAAGGGCGTGTGCTTCGATACAGGTGGTCTGGATATCAAGCCCGCCGCCGGCATGCTCCTTATGAAGAAGGATATGGGCGGCGCGGCCAACGTCATGGGTCTTGCCATGATGATCATGGACAGCGGTATGGACGTGCGCTTGCGGGTCCTTGTGCCGGCCGTCGAGAACGCAATCGCCGGCAATGCATTTCGGCCGAGCGATATCCTGACGAGCCGCAAGGGCCTGACGGTCGAGATCGGCAATACCGATGCGGAAGGGCGCCTCGTGCTGGCCGACGCGCTGGCACTGGCCGATGAAGAATCGCCTGACTTACTGGTCGACATGGCAACGCTGACCGGCGCTGCGCGCGTCGCACTCGGCCCCGATCTGCCCCCGTTCTATACCGACGACGAGGCGTTGGCCGCCGAAATCGCCGAGGCCTCCGCGTCGACGCACGACCCGCTGTGGCGTCTGCCCCTCTATCCAGCCTACGATGCCGATCTCTCCAGTAAGGTGGCTGATCTCAACAACGCGCCCGGCGGCGGGTTCGCCGGTTCGATCACCGCAGCGCTTTTCCTGCGCCGTTTCATCAAACAGGCGAAAAGCTGGGCCCATTTCGACATTTATGGCTGGAATCCGAAAGACAAGCCGCAGTCGCCGGTCGGCGGCGAGGCACAGGGCATTCGCGCCCTCTACGAGCTGTTGGAGGCGCGCTACGCCGCGTAAACAGCTTTCGCTCCCGTCACATTCGGCCTAAAACGATACGGACCCGAAACAAGGGCTGATCGAAAAGGCGGGATGATGGCCATCGAACTGCGACCTGCGATCGCGCTCGACCTCTGGCACGAGGCAACGCTCGCTTTGGTGCGACTGGAAGGGCACGATCTGTCGTTGCGCCAGATGGCGATCCTGCTGCATGTTTATCTCGTGCCGCCACCCCACACGGTGCGCGGCCTTGCAGCAACGCTTTGCGTCACCAAACCGGTGATTACCCGGGCGCTGGACACGCTGGGCGAGATGGGATTTGTCACCCGCGTGCGTGACCCCGTCGACGGGCGCAACGTGATCATCAAACGCACGGTCGAAGGCGCGCTTCACGCCGAGCGCATTGGCGACCTGATCGTGGCTGTGGGAAAACGGATCTAGGAAAACCATGATGGATAAACCCGACAGGCGGCTCCACGCCTATCGTGACGATCTGGCGGACACGGCACTCAAGGGCCGCGTGTCCTCGGCCCGCTACGTGGCAGGGAAACCCGGCTTTGTTGCCGTGCCGTGCGCAGATATGCGACCGCGCCCGGATCTTTCCTGCGGCATCGACACACAGGTTCTGTTCGGCGAAGCGGTGCGTGTTTTCGAGGCAGACGGCCAATGGGCCTGGGTGCAATCGAAGATCGACGGCTATGTCGGCTATGTCGAAAAGAAGGCGATCGCCGCCGCGGCCGCGCCGACGCACTGGGTCGTGGTGCCGCGCAGCTTTGCGTATAGCCGCGATGATCTGAAGAGCCCGGTCAGCCATGCCCTTTCCATGGGAAGTCGCGTCCATGTGGTCGACTGGGCCGAAACGCGTGGCACGCGCTATGCCGTCTTGACGGACGGGACGGCTGTCGTTGCGGCCCACCTTGGAGCGGTCGACGCGCCCGCCGGTGACGACCACGTCGCGATCGCCGGCCGATTCATCGAGACACCCTATCTCTGGGGGGGACGGTCGGGCTTCGGTATCGATTGCTCCGGTCTCGTCCAGCTTGGCCTGATGATGTCCGGCATTCACGCGCCGCGCGATTCCGACATGCAGGCCGAAAGTCTCGGCAAGCCCGTGGACGAGCGCGATTGCCGGCGAGGCGATCTGATCTTCTGGCACGGTCATGTCGCGATTTTCGAAGACGAGGATCATGTGATCCATGCCAACGGACACACCATGAGCGTTGCGCGCGAAAGCCTGAAGGATGCAATTGCCCGGATCGGCCCGGTCTATGGTCGACCGACGGGTTTCCGGCGACCCGTTTGAAGCCCGCCACTCAGTACTGGGCGCTGCGGTCCACCACGTTCTCCAGGTCGCCGCCTGCTTCCAGGCGCTCCATCTGCCGGATCATCGGCGGGACGAGATGAGGCGGCGATGAGGCGGCGGCCGCATGCGGTGTGATGAAGACGCGCGGGTGCTGCCACAAGAGACTTTCCGGCGGTAAAGGTTCGGTCTCGAAGACATCGAGCGAAGCCGCCGACAACACGCCGCTGTCGAGCGCCGCGAGAATATCGGCTTCCTTCTGCAGGGCGCCGCGCCCGGCGTTGATCAGCACCGGCGCGCCTCGCCCGTCCACCCGCTTCATCCTGGCAAACAGCGGCGCGGAAAGGATGTGCCGGGTCTCCGGTGTCAGCGGCAGCAGGCAAACCAGAATGTCGGCGCCGGCAAGAAACGCATCGAGCTGGCCATCGCCGGCATAGCCCTTGACGCCCTGTGGCGGCGTCTTCGCGCGCCGCGACCACCCAGTCACGCGGAAGCCGAGCGCCGCGAGCTTCTTCGCCGCATCGAGGCCCAATTGGCCAAGGCCCATGATGCCGACGGTCACCTCGCTCGCCGCGCGCTGGTCGCGATCCTCGCGCCAGACCCCGCGCCGTTGCTGGTCGCGATAAGCCGGGCCCTGGCGATGATGATCGAGCACCTGCCACACGACATATTCGCTCATCCGCAGCGTGAGGTCGGGCGATACGACCCGAACGATCGGTACCTCCGGCAATTCTTGATCATGAAAGACATGGTCGACACCCGCGCCGATCGAGAAGATCGCCTTGAGGTTGGGCAGTCGGTTCAACACCCCGGTTGGCTGCTTCCAAACGACGGCGTAATCGATCGTCGGATCGCTCGATCCCGCCGGTTGCAGCACGATCTCCCGATCCGGCGCGGCATCGCGAAGCGCCTCGAGCCAGACGTCGGGCGACCAGCCGGTGACGGAAAGAAGAATGCGGCCCTTGCCTGAAATCATGCGTCCAGCGTCGCCTCTTTCGGGTGGTCGGAATGCGGTGCCGTCACTGGCTGACCGCATCCTTCTTCACCGTTTCCAGATCGAAGGCTGCTGCCATCAGCGCCTTGGTATAGTCGGTGCGGGGGGCGTCGAAGATCTGGTCGGCCGGTCCGCGTTCCACCACCTGCCCGTTGCGCATCACCATCACCTCGTTGGCGAGCGCGCGGACGACCTTGAGATCGTGGCTTATGAACAGATAGGCGAGATCGTGCTCGGCCTGCAGCTTGCGCAGAAGGTCCACCACCTGCGCCTGAACGCTCATGTCGAGCGCGGAAGTCGGCTCGTCCAGCATGACGAAGCGAGGCTTCAGCACCATCGCGCGGGCGATCGCAATGCGCTGGCGCTGACCGCCGGAAAATTCGTGCGGATAGCGCCAGCGTGTGTTTGGGTCGAGCCCCACCTCGGCCAGTGTGTCCGCCACCCGCCTGTCGCGCTCCGCCGCGCTTAGCGTCGGTTCATGGATCGCCAGCCCCTCGGCGACGATTTCCGCCACGGACATGCGGGGACTGAGTGAGCCGTAGGGATCCTGGAAGACGACCTGCATGCGGTTGCGCAGAGGCTTCATCTCCTTGAAGGAGTATTCACCGATCGACTTGCCGACGAAGGCAATCTTGCCTTCAGAGCCGATAAGCCGCGTCAGCGCCAGACCGAGCGTCGTTTTCCCGGAGCCGGATTCCCCGACGACGCCGAGCGTCTGGCCCGCGCGAAGGGTGAGGTCGATGCCGTCGACGGCCTTGACGTGGTCGACGGTGCGCCGCAGGAACCCCTTCTTGATGGGGAACCAGACCTTGACGTCATTCCCCTCGAGCACGATCGGTGCGGCTGGATCGGTTTCCGGCGCCTGGCCCTTCGGCTCGGCGGCGAGCAGATGTTTCGTATAGGCGTGTTGCGGCGCTTCGAATATCGTCGCTGTGGGTCCGCTTTCGACGATCTGCCCCTTGGTCATGACGCAGACCCGGTCGGCGAACTTGCGCACGATGCCGAGATCGTGGGTGATGAACAGCATCGCCATGCCATGGCGATCCTTGAGATCCTTCAAGAGCTCGAGGATCTGCGCCTGCACGGTGACGTCGAGCGCGGTTGTCGGCTCGTCGGCGATCAGGAGCTTCGGTCGGTTGGCAAGCGCCATGGCGATCATCACGCGCTGTCGTTGGCCGCCCGAAAGCTGGTGCGGAAAGGCCGCCAGACGTTTTTCAGGATCACGAATGCCGACCTGCCGCAGAAGGTCGATCACCTGATCGCGCGCCGCCTCTTCGCGGATGCCCTGATGCAGCGCAAGGATTTCCGCGATCTGCCGCTCGATCGCATGCAGCGGGTTGAGCGACGTCATCGGCTCCTGGAAGATCATCGTGATGTCGTTGCCACGCACACGCCGGAGCGTCTTGATATCGGCGGACAACAGATCCGTGCCGTCAAAGACGATCTTGCCGGACGGGTGGCTTGCGGCTGGATACGGCAGCAGCCGCAGAACCGACATGGCCGATACGGATTTTCCCGATCCCGATTCGCCGACCAGCGCGACGGTCTCGCCTTCATGGATGTCGAACGAGATATGATCGACCGCCGGTATCGTTCGCCCTTCCTGGTGGAAAGCGACGGACAGATCCTGAACGGAAAGAAGCGGAGTGGAATTCGTCAAAGCGCTGCCCCGCGGGTACCGATCGGACGTGTTCCTGCAAGCCCTGCGATTTTCATCAGATACACTCCCTCATCGGAAAGTCTTGCGCGGGTCGAAGGCATCGCGGGTTGCCTCGCCGATGAAGATGAGCAGCGAAAGCATGATCGAGATGACGAAGAAGGCGGTAATCCCCAGCCAGGGTGCCTGAAGATTGCGTTTGCCCTGGGCGATGAGTTCGCCGAGTGATGGCGAACCGGGCGGCAAGCCGAAGCCGAGGAAGTCCAGCGAAGTCAGCGTCGTGATCGAGCCGGACAGGATGAAGGGCAGGAAGGTCAGCGTAGCCACCATGGCGTTCGGCAGGAGGTGGCGGAACATGATCGTGCGGTTGGAAACACCGAGAGCGCGCGCCGCGTTGACATACTCGAAATTGCGCGCGCGCAGAAACTCGGCGCGCACCACGCCGACGAATGCGACCCACGAGAAAAGCAGCATGATGCCCAGCAGCACCCAGAAGCCGGGCGGCAGGATAGCGGCGATGATCAGCAGGATGTAGAGCACGGGGATCGACGCCCATATCTCGATGAAGCGCTGCATGATCAGGTCGACCCAGCCGCCGAAATAGCCTTGCACGGCGCCCGAGGCGACGCCGATCACGGCAGACGCCGCCGTCAGGATCAGGCCGAACAGCACGGATATGCGAAAGCCGTAGATGAGTCGTGCGGTGACGTCGCGCGCCTGATCGTCCGTGCCCAGCCAGTTCATGTTGCCGAGCGTACAGTTGGGGTCCTCCGCACCCAGCGGATAGGCCGAGCATCGGGTCTCCGCGTCCATCATCCAGAACGGAGCGGTCGGCGCGGAATGCGGAATATAGGAATTGGCCGTCTGGTAGGAGTAGCGTATGGGCGGCCAGATCATCCAGCCATTGGCGTTGATCTCTTCCTGGATGAACGGGTCGCGGTAGTCTGTCCTGGCCAGGAACCCGCCGAACTTCTCTTCCGGGTAGTCGACGAAGACGGGATAGAGCATCTCGCCCTTGTAGGAGGCGAGGATGGGCTTGTCGTTGGCGATGAACTCGGCGCCGAGCGCCATCACGAAAAGCACCAGGAAGATCCAGAGCGACCAGTAGCCGCGCCGGTTGGCCTTGAAGTTCTGCCAGCGCCGCTGGTTCATCACGGAGAGCCAGCGCCGCGGCGGTCGGGCCGGGGCGGCCGTGACATCGGCGCCCGTTCCCGGTGTTTCGACGCGTGCGCGCTGCTCTTCGGGCGGGATCGGTTGGGTCACGGTCATATCAGACATCCCTCCGCTCGAAATCGATGCGCGGATCGACCCAGGTATAGAGCAGGTCGGACAGGAGCCCGATAAGCAGGCCCATCAGCGAGAAGATGTAGAGCGTGGCGAAGACCACCGGATAGTCGCGGCGCACGATCGACTCGAAGCCCAGCCGGCCGAGGCCGTCCAACGAGAAGATCGTCTCGATCAGCAGCGAACCGGTGAAGAAGGCCGATATGAACGCTGCCGGAAAGCCGGCGATGATGATCAGCATCGCGTTGCGGAAGACGTGCCCGTAAAGAACCTTGCGCTCGGAAAGACCCTTGGCCCGCGCCGTGGTGACGTATTGCTTTCGAATCTCGTCGATGAAGGAGTTCTTCGTCAAAAGGGTGGTCGTCGCGAAGGCCGCGAGCGCCAGCGAGATCAAGGGCAGTGTCAGATGCCAGAAATAGTCGATGATCTTCTGCCACCAGGAAAGCTGCTGGAAATTGTCCGAGACGAGCCCGCGCAGCGGGAACCAGTCGAAAAACGAACCGCCGGCGAATAGCACGATAAGCAGAATGCCGAACAGGAAGCCGGGCACCGCATAGGCGATAATGATCACGCCCGAAGTCCAGACATCGAAGCGAGAGCCGTCTTCCACGGCCTTTCGGATGCCGAGCGGGATCGAAACGATGTAGGAGAGCAGCAGGATCCACACGCCGAGGGAGATCGACACCGGCAGCTTCTCGATGATCAGGTCGATGACCGTCACGTCGCGGAAATAGCTGCGCCCGAAATCGAAGCGCAGGTAGTCCCAGATCATCGTCGCGAAGCGCTGGAGCGGCGGTTTGTCGAATCCGAATTGTTCTTCGAGCTGCGCGATGAAGGCGGGGTCGAGGCCCTGGGCGCCGCGATAGCGCGAATTCCCCCCATCGCCGGTGAACTGCTCGCCCGCCATGTCGCCGCCGCCGCCGGAAATACGCTCCGACAGGCCGTCACCCTGCCCGGTCAGTTCCGCGATGACCTGCTCGACAGGCCCGCCCGGTGCAAACTGGATCACCGCGAACGAGATCGCCATGATGCCGAAAATCGTCGGCACCATGAGAAGAAGGCGTCGAAGAATATAGGCGCCCATCAGGCCGTGCTCCGCGATGTCGCAACTGCGCGCCCCTGGCGCCCCGCGTCTCTAAGCCTTGCCAATCGCTGCCGCCTTTTCCTCGTCATGCCACCACAACTGCTCCACCGGCCAGCCGTAGTCGGGTTTCGGTTCCTTGAAACCGAACTTGTCCCAATAGGCGACCAGGTGATTCGCCGAATACCAATTTGGAATCCAGTCGAGCCTGGCCCGCAAGACCCGATCCATGACGCGCATGACCGTTACGAGCCCCTCTCGGCTCTCAACCGCGGCCAGCCGGTCGAGCAGCTCGTCATAAACCTCCGCGCGCACGCCGGGAAGGTTGTAGGTTCCGGGGCTGGTTGCCGATCGGCTCGAGAAGAATTCATCCATGCTTTCGGCCGTCGGCGTGGGTCCGAACGACATCGCCATCATCACCATGTCGAAGTCGTAGTCGGTCATGCGCGCGTTGTATTGCGCCGGATCGACGAGGCGTATCGAGGCGTCGATGCCGATCCGCCGCATGTTCTGGACGAACCCGGCATGCAGACGCTCGAATATGCTGCCCTGGATGAGGATCTCGAGCGTCAAAGGCGCGCCGTCGAAGAGCACGGCACTCCCGGACCGCTCGAGCCCGGCCGCTTCGAGCAACCGTGCCGCCTCGCGCAAAAGGGTCCTGTCGCGGCCGCTTCCGTCGGAAACGGGCGGTATGGCTGGCTCGCCATAGGCGCCTTCCGGTACGTCTGCCTCAAGAGAATCGAGCAACGCCTTTTCCGCATCCCCCGGCGGTCCTTCGGCCTTGAATTCGGAGTTCTCGAACTGGGAATGCGACCGGCTGTAGACGCCGTAGAAAAGCTTGGCGTTGGTCCATTCGAAATCGAAACAGAGATTGACAGCCTGCCGGACCCGCCAGTCGTCGAAGGGCGGACGCCTCTGGTTCAGCGCCCACGCCTGCATCGATGGCCTCAATTCCTTGGCAAACTCCGCCTTGACCACGCGCCCCTCTTCTATGGCCGGGAACGTGTACCCGGTTGACCAGACCTGCGCCACGGCTTCCTGCCGCCAGTGAATGTCGCCTTTCTTGAAAGCCTCGAATTCCGCCAGCCGTTCTGAGAAGAACTCGATGCGGACCGTGTCGAAATTGTTGAGACCGCGCATCGTCGGCAGGTCGGCTGCCCAGTAGTCCGGCACGCGCTCATATTCGATGAACCGGCCTGATTCCACCCGCCCCGGCCGGTAGGGTCCCGACGACAGGGGGATATCCAGTGTCGAGGAATCGAATGTGTTGGCGGTGTAGTAGAGTTCCGAAAGGATCGGCATCGCTGCGATGGCGAGAATCGCCCGGGCCGATTGCCGCCCGTCATAGGTGAGTTCGACGGTCGCGTCGTCGAGTGCGGTCGCACGCTCCATCGCGCGCAGCGATGTCGCCAGTGCCGGGTGCCCGTCGCTTTTCAGAAGATTGAGAGAGAACGCCACATCGCTGGCAGACAGTTGAGTCCCGTCGTGAAATCGCGCCTCCGGCCGAAGACCGAAGCGGAAAACGTTTCGATCTTCGGAGATTTCGACCCATTCGGCTGCATGGCAATAGAGCGAATCCGGCTCGTCCAGCGCACTGACCATCAGCGTGTCGAAGCAATTTTCCATCCGCGGTGGCGCATCTCCGGAAAGAACGAAGCTGTTGAGCGTGTTGAAGGTTTGCGGATTCTGGTTGTAAAGCCAGGTCGGCACCGCAAGATGGATCCGTCCACCCTTGGGTGCGCTGGGCTCGACGTAGTCGAAATGCGCAAAGTCGGTCGAATATTTCAGCTCGCCAAAGGCGGATAGGCCGCTGAGGCGCTGGCCCACCGGGTTCTGGGCAAAGGCGCCGCTCATCGTGATTGGCAGGGTCCACAGCCCGGCCGAAGCGGCCGCGCCTTTGAGCAGCGTTCGCCGTGATAGCGCCAACGCACGCCTGGCGCTCATTCAGCCCTCCTCGCCGGGCTGCGGCGCCTCGGCGGCCGCCTTTGACCACCAGATATCGGGAAAGCCGATCGAATATTCCGGCAGTTCGTCCGGTCGACCAAACTTATCCCAGTAGGCAATCCGCGCGGTCCGCGAGGTATAGCTCGGCACCACGTAGTGATGCGCCAGAAGGGCCCGGTCGAGCGCCCGGGTCGCGGCCACCAGCGTGTCCCGGTCGTCGGCGAAAACGACCTTCTGTATGAGGGCGTCGATACCTTCGTCGGCAATGCCTGCGAAATTCTGCGATCCCTCGCGGTCTGCCGAGCGCGATCCCCAATACTCCCACTGCTCATTGCCCGGCGAGAGCGACTGGCCCCAGCCGGCATAGATCACATCGAAATCGCGCGAGCGGATGCGGTTGATGTATTGCGACGGCTCGATCGTGCGCACCCTTGCGCTGACGCCTATGCGACGGAGATTTTCGACGAAGGGAAGTGCCACCCGCTCGATCGTCGGACCGTTGAGGATGATCTCGAATTCGAAGGGCTCGCCGGTCTGCGCATTCACCATCCGATTGTTGCGGATCTCGTAGCCCGCCTCGCCGAAAAGGCGCACGGCTTCGCGCAGGTTGTCGCGCATCGCCTGCGGCCCTCCGCCTACTGGGTTTTTGTACTCGGTGGTGAAAACCGTTTCCGGCAGCTTGTCGCCGACGCTTTCCAGGATTTCCAGCTCCTCCCCCTGGGGCAGGCCATCGGAGGCAAGCTCGGTGCCGTAGAAATAGCTATCGATCCGCTCGTAAGCGCCGTAGAAGATGGTGCGGTTGAGTTCCTCGAAATCGAATGCGTAGTTGAGCGCTTGCCGCACGCGGGGATCCTGAAACTTCTCCTGCCTGAGATTGGGGATGAAGCCCACCAGCGAGCCGGACGAACGGTAGGGGTTCTCCAGTTCTTCGCGAACGACACGGCCATCCTGAGCGGCCGGGAATTCGTAACCGGTTTCCCATCGCAGCGCGGCGTTCTCGAACCAGTAATCGAAATTACCGGCCTTGAAGGCCTCGAACTCGACACTGCGGTCGGCGAAATAGGTGTAGTCGATCCGATCGAAATTGTTCGTCCCGATCCGCACCGGCAGATCGGCGCCCCAATAGTCCTCGACCCGTTCATAGGAGACGTCCGAGCCCGGCTGGAAGGAGGACAGCTTGTAGGGTCCGGAACCGAGCGGCGGCTCCAGCGTCGTGGCGCCGATGTCGCGCGGCTGACCGTTCGGGCCTTCGCCTTCCCACCAGTGCTTGGGCAGGATCAGCAGTTGCCCAACGATTTGCGGCAGTTCTCGATTGTCGGTCTGGTCGAACGTGAAGGTGACCTCGCGCTCACCGGTTACTTCGGCTCCGGTGACATGTTGATAGTAGAACTGTCGCTGGGGGTCGAGTTCGATCGCCTTTTCGAAACTCCACACGACGTCTTCCGGTGTCACGGGTTTTCCGTCGTGCCATTGCGCCCCCTCCCGCAAACGGAACGTGACCGAGGAATAGTCGTCGGGGTAGCTCAGCGCTTCGGCAAGCAGGCCATATTCGGCGGAAACTTCGTCCATGGACGGCTCCATTAGCGTCTCGTAGACGAGTGTCAGGCCGGAAGCGAGTTCTCCGCGCGACAGGAGCGGGTTGAAGGTGTCGAAGGACCCGGTCGCGGAGAGCCGCAGCGTGCCACCCTTGGGCGCGTCAGGGTTGACGTAGTCGAAATGGTCGAAGCCCTCCTGGTATTCCGGCTGGCCGATCAGGGCAACGCCATGCCGCCACTGCCGGTCGGGTGCATCCTGAGCGTCTGCTGGCAGGGCATGCACACCGCAAAGGGCGGTGATCGCGAGAAGGCTCGCCACCTGCGCAATGCGCGTTCCCAGGATCGTCGACATGGATAACTCCTCTTGCGGGGCGGGTTGCGCGTCTTGCCTCTCTCCGCGAGGCAGCGAGTGCGCCGCTCGCGCCCAACCCTTTCTCACGGCCACCATAGGCCAAAATGTGACAAAGAACAGGCTGGCGCCATAACGCCCGCGTGATCCGGCACCATAGGCCCTGAAAGCAGAAAAGCCCGGCTCGGGCCGGGCTTTTTCGAAGCATTGAGAGTGGTTTTCATTCGCCGGGCAGGGGTGCCGGCTCGGCAGCGTTGCTGCGCAGAAAGGCAATCAGGTCGGCCCGGTCGGCGTCGTCGCGCAGGCCCGGAAAGGCCATGGATGTGCCCTGAACCTCGTCGCGCGGCGCCAGCAGGAATGCATCGAGCCGGCCGTAGTCCCAGGCAGCATCGCCCGAAGCATATTCGGTCATGGCGTCGGAGTAGCTGAAACCCTCCGCGCTTGCCACCGGACGGTTGACGATGCCGTGCAGGTTGGGGCCGACGCGGTTCTGGCCGCCCTCATCGACCGTATGGCAGGCTTGGCAGCGTCGAAAGATCGCCTCGCCATTGGCCGCATCGGCATCTGCCAGCAGCGCCACGGCCGGGCCCTGTTCGCTGCCAGCATCGGCTGCCTGCTCTTCGGCGTCATCCTGCGCGGCGGCATCTTCATCGCTGGCAGGGGCCTGCTCGTCATCGGCCGGCGCTTCTTCACCTTCTGGCGCTGCATCGTCACCCTCGGCGGCCGGCTGTGCCTCGCCGTCCTGGCTCGTGGCGTCCTCGCCGGTGGCGGTCGCGGGTTCTTCCGTGCCCGCCTCCACGCCCTGTGCGGCATCTTCGCTGGTGGCCGCATCGCCTTCGCTCGCCGCGTCGCCATCGGCCGTGCCCGCGTCGTCGGACGGTGAAACTTCTTCGCTCGGCGTTTCAGCGCCGGACTGCTGCGCTTCCGCACCGGCGTCCTCGCTCGCCGTATCGCCAGCGGCTTCGCCTTCTGCCGCCGCATCCTCGGAGGCGCCGTCGCCGGTTGCCTCTTCTCCCTCGGCCGGCTCGCCTTGTCCGGAGGCGTCGCCTTCGGGGGCGGCTTCCTCACCTTCGGCCTGAGCTTCACCTTCGGTGGCTGCCTCGCCTTCGCCGCCCTCTTCTGCGGCAGCTTCCGGCTCCGGCAGGGGTGCCGGATCGCTGGCCTGCTCGCGCAGATAGGCGATCACATTGGCCAGTTCCTCTTCGCGCGAAAGGCCGGCAAAGCCCATGGCCGTGCCGCTGATGTAGCTGCGCGGATTGGCCAGGAAGCCTGCAAGGTGCTCGTAGTCCCACACGACTTCCCCACCTTCGGAGAACTCGGTCATGGCCGGCGAATAGCTGAACCCTTCATGGCTGGCGATCGGCCGATTGACAACGTCCCAAAGGCCGGGCCCGACCTTGTTGGCGCCGCCTTCTTCGATCGAGTGGCACGACGCGCACTTGGCGAACGAAGATTCGCCTGCTGCCGGGTCGGCGCTGGCCAGAAGCTCTGCGATCGGCGTTGCCTCAGGTGCCTCGCCGCCGCTCTCGGCCTCGACCACCTCGATCGCGAAACCTTCCTGCTCGGGCGCTTCGGAATGAAACAGGGCGTCCGACGCGAGCGACACCGACATGACGACGAAAACGGTGCCGAGAAACGCGCCGGCTGCCATGTTCAGATAAGAGGAGTTCATTCCCTAAACGCTCCTTCACGGAATGCCTGATCGGCACTGGCCTTCTTGAATTCGCGCGGAACCTATGTCTTTTGCACAAGGCTTGCAACACTGTTTGTACGCGCTGGCCTGAGACTTTTTGACACTTTTTGGCCAATCTTTACAGGGGTTCGATGACCGCACGACATGCATCACAGACGATCGTTCTGATCCCGGCCCGCATGGCCTCCACGCGCCTGCCCGGCAAGCCGCTCGCTGATATCGCCGGTCGGCCGATGATCGTTCAGGTCGCGGCACGGGCCCGCGAAGCCGATATCGGGCGCGTCGTCGTGGCCACGGACAGCGCCGAAGTGGCCGAAGCCGTGCGCGCAGCGGGCTTCGAGGCCGTGATGACGCGCGCCGATCATCGCTCCGGGTCCGATCGGGTTGCAGAGGCCCTGGCGACGCTCGATCCCGACGGTACGGTTTCGACCGTGGTGAACCTTCAGGGTGATCTGCCGACGATCGAGCCGCGCTCCGTGGCGGCCGCCCTCGTTCCGCTTGGCGACAGCGCGGTCGATATCGCGACGCTTTGCGTGGAGATCAAGGACGCGGCCGAACGCACCAACCCGAATGTGGTCAAGGTGGTTGGCTCGCCGATTGGCGCCGACCGTCTGCGCGCGCTTTATTTCACGCGCGCGACCGCGCCTCATGGCGATGGACCGCTCTATCATCACGTCGGCATCTATGCCTATCGCCGAAAGGCGCTTCAACGCTTTGTCGACCTTGCGCCGTCGGTGCTGGAGCAGCGGGAATCGCTCGAGCAGCTGCGTGCTCTCGAAGACGGGATGCGTATCGATGCTGCGATCGTGGAAGCCGTTCCGCTCGGCGTCGATACGCCTGACGACCTTGAAAAGGCCAGGGACATCCTTGGCAAGACCCACCGCAACGGACAATGAAAATGACGAAAAAGACCGGCAAGATCGCCTTTCAGGGCGAGTTCGGCGCAAATTCCGATATGGCCTGCCGGGACATGTTTCCGCAGATGGAGCCGTTGCCCTGCGCGACCTTCGAGGATGCCTTTGCGGCCGTAGAAAGCGGTGCGGCGGACCTTGCGATGATACCCATCGAGAACACGATAGCTGGCCGGGTCGCCGACATTCATCATCTGCTGCCCGAGTCGGACCTGCATGTTGTCGGCGAGTATTTCATGCCGATCCATTTCCAGCTGATGGTTCTGCCCGAAGCGGAGCTTTCCGATATCCGCTCGGTACACAGCCATATCCACGCGCTGGGCCAATGCCGAAAGATCGTCAGGGAGAATCGATGGAAGGCCATGGTCGCCGGCGATACCGCGGGGGCGGCGAAGCTGGTCGCCGAAAAGGGCGACCGCACGATGGCGGCCTTCGCGCCGCGCCTGGCCGCCGATCTCTACGGCCTCAAGATTCTGGCGGAGAATGTCGAGGATACCGAAACCAACGTCACCCGTTTCGTCGTCTTGTCACCGAATGAACAATGGGCACCGCGCCGCAATGCCGATGACATCATGGTGACCACGTTCATCTTCCGCGTGCGCAACCTGCCGGCCGCGCTTTACAAGGCCATGGGCGGCTTTGCCA
The DNA here is from genome assembly GCF_002750855.1 of Neopararhizobium haloflavum. Classification (GTDB taxonomy): domain Bacteria; phylum Pseudomonadota; class Alphaproteobacteria; order Rhizobiales; family Rhizobiaceae; genus Georhizobium; species Georhizobium haloflavum. The sequence continues at coordinate 247,093 of NZ_NWUC01000006.1, forward strand.
CCAACGGCGTCAACATGACGAAGCTCGAGAGCTACCAGCTGGGCGGAAAATTCTTCGCCTCACAATTCTATGCCGACGTCCAGGGTCATCCAGACGATCCAAACCTTGCCCGCGCTCTCGACGAGCTGCGCTACTTCTCGCGTGAGATCAAGATTCTCGGCGTCTATCCGGCGCATCCGTTCCGTGTGACGCAGATGGAGCAGGAGCAGTTGGAATACGTACCGGCGAAATGACTGCTGTCGCCACAGCCGCTCCCGCTGTCTGTTTCAGGCAGCGGGAGCGGTGGTTTCAGATCAATGCCGATCAGGCGACGACGGTCGCATCCAGAAGAATGCCGTTTTCGATCTGACCGAGCACGGCCATCTGGTTCTCGTCGCTCTCGGAGAACGAGGCAAGGACCTTGGCCCGCGACGTTCCGTCGTCGAGGACGCCGGTCCAGTAGGCCTCGCCGCTGGCATCCGCGTCGCGGCCAAGAACGTTTTGATACATCACGTCCACGAACGCGTCGTCGCTCAACATGTCGTTGTCGCCGAAATTTGCGGTGAACTCGTCGGAGTTGAGCAGCGCGTCCGCGACGTTGACGAGGCCTTCACCGCCATCCAGCCTGTCGACCCAGAAGGTCAGGCCTTGTTGATCGGGCATGCGCCCGAGGACGGCTTCGTATAGCCGGTAGGCCTGTCCTGCATTGCCCTGGATGTCGAGCGCCACGATGTCGTTGGAAACAGCGATCCGGCCATCTGTCAGATCGGTCAGCACGTCCTCGGAGCGGACGGAGAATATTTCGCCGCTGGCGATCGGCAGAACGGCCTTGTACCCCGGCGTACCGTCCGCTTCCCCTTCCGTGCCCATGCCTTGGCTTCCATCGAGTGAGCGCCCATGCAGAACAATTTCGCGGGCCGTCAGGTTGTCCGCTGTAATCTGCTCGCTGAGCCGCAGGTCGTCGGGATTGAGAGTATCCAGATCGTAGGTCGTGGTTTGCACGAAACTATCGCCTGCCGGTGTCGGAAAGTCGGGGATTTCTCCACCCTGCGGATCGGAAAGCGACAGCAAGATGGGCCCGTACTGTCCGGCCGCTTCGGCAAGCTCCACGACGCCATCGCCATCGGCGTCCTGATCGAGCGTCGGTGAAACGGAATTCTGGACGCTGCCATCATCGGCGACGGCGAAACCGTGTATGTGCTGAGGGTGCGGCTGACCGGCCTCAACGCCTTTGCCAGTGGTGAGGACCGTCAGCGTCTGCGCGTCTGAATCGATAGCGATGAGTGCGCCGCCCGTGGCGCCTGAATTGTTGAGCGTTGTCAGATTGACCTTGAAAAAGGCATCGGCATCCAGAAGCAGGTTGTACGCCTCGCCGAGGCTTCCGAGTTTTGCCGTGTCGATTGCCATTCTTGGTTCTCCTCCGGTTTGTGAAAAATCATGGCGCATGGAACTCCATGCACGCATGCAACCGAAGGTATACGCAGGCAGGAGACCTAGGGTTTCAGGGTCGTGCCGCCGAAATCGTCTCGGCAGCAAACGAATGAGCCCGCCGCTCAGGGGAAAGCGACGGGCTCGGGGAGGTCATTCGATTGATATGAACATAATGCGGCAGAGCCGATTAGGTTCCATCGGCGCTGTCGTCAGCCAATCCCGACCCAGTCGCGCAGCAGCCGGTTGGCGATCGTGCCGTCATTGGCCGTCGTCAGTTCGTTCGGAATCCGCTGCAGGAGGCGCGCCGCCTCCTTCCGCGTGACCCACCGGCAGTCTTCCAGTTCTTCGCGATCAAGGTCGATGTCGACGCTTTTCGCCTCGGCGTAGAAACCGATCATGATGGAGTGCGGGATCGGCCAGGGCTGGCTGGCGTGATAGCGCACCCGCCCGATGGTTATTCCGGCTTCCTCCAGGGTCTCGCGGCGCACCGCGTCTTCCATCGTTTCGCCCGGTTCGAGAAAACCGGCCAGGCAAGAGTAGAAACCGGTGGGGAAATGCGGACTACGCCCGAGAAGGCATCGGTCGCCGGCTTCGTCGATGGTCAGCATGATGACCACCGGATCGGTGCGCGGAAAGATCAGCGCGCCGCACCCGCCGCTCTCTGGTGCGCAGCGGCGTCGATAGCCGCCCGCTTCGCTCACGGTCTTTCGGCCGCACGTCCCGCAGAACTGGGCCGACTGGGACCAGTTGATGAGGCTTGCCGCCTGGGCTATCTCGCCGACGGTCGCCGCGTCGAAACCCCCATCCGCATAGACCGCCCTCGGTGTCGTCATCGCAAAGCCCGATGGAAGCTGCTCTTCCATGATGCCTAGAGGGAGTGCCATTCGCGCCGCGCCGTCGGGGTCGTAGCCGAGCACGATCGCGCCGCCATGGTCCGGCACGCACGCTTCGGCGCTCTGCAGCGACAAGAGCGGCGAGGGAGCCACGCCGTTGGTCGCCAGCACGAGCCGGCGCGCGGCAAAGCCGTAGCAACGGGTGCGCGGATCGTTGAATGCCCGCGCGAGGCATTCGGGATCGCGATATTCGGACTGGCGATCGATGCGGTTGCCGGCAAAGGCCAGAAGGGCGCTGGCCTCGGGGCCGCGAGCCGATTCTTCGAAGAAACTGACTGGCATGGCGATCAAAGCTGGTCGAGAATTTTGGTCACGATCGCACGGTCGTCCCCGTGGTCATAGGGCTCGCCTGTGCCATGGCCCCAGACCGGACCCGGCCATGCGGGGTCACCCTCGTTTCGTGCCACCACGTGAATGTGCAATTGGCTCACCATGTTCCCGAGTGCGCCGATATTCAGCTTCTGGCAGCCGGTCGCCGTCTTCATCGCTTTTGCGGCGAGCGACATTTCGAAGGTCAGCATGGTCTGGTCGAGCGGTGTGAGGTCGTGCAGTTCCAGGATGTCAGCCCGTTGCGGCACCAGGATCATCCATGGCCAACGACGATCGTTCATCAGGCGCATCGCGCAAAGCCCGAGCGAGGTCATGGGCAGGGTGTCGCGCTCAAGCCTTGGGTCGAGCGTCCATTTGGTCATCGTCGCATCTCCTTGGCGCTCGGCCCCTCGCCGATCAGCCCGAACCTCACCAATGGGCCGGATCCTTTGGCGATGGATATGAGTTTTTTCGCCCTCCGGCTTGCAATTGGCAAGCCTTTTGACGATATCGGGGCCGGGAGGTTGGTGGTGGACGAGCCACTCGCCAACCGGGTCAGGTCCGGAAGGAAGCAGCCCTAACGAGCCACGGCACGGGTCACTGTGCCAGCCTCCCACCTGCTTGCCCGGCAACGGGCGCCATCTGCCCGACGCAGATACCGCTTTGCCGTGGATCATGCTGCGTTGACCCCAAGGTGGCCTCGGGCGAAGATGGCTGACCCGCTGGTTCGCAACCGAGGACAAGAAGCTGCCGATGAAGGTCTCTCGCAAGCTATTTCGTTCCAGCGACAGCTGCTGCCTCTGATGGCCGATATGGAACGCAGCATGTGGGATGAGGCGAGCCCGCCGGATGGCCAGCCGGCTGAATATCGCGTTCTCGCCCGCAAGTACCGCCCCAAGGATTTCACCGATCTGATCGGCCAGGAGCCGATGGTGCGAACGCTGACCAACGCGTTCCGCACCGGCCGCATCGCCCAGGCCTACATGCTTACGGGCGTTCGCGGCGTGGGCAAGACGACCACCGCCCGTATCCTCGCGCGCGCACTGAACTACCGCACCGATACGGTCGATGAACCGAGCATCGATCTGGCAAGGTCGGGAGATCACTGCAAGGCGATCATCGAGGGGCGCCATGTCGACGTCATCGAGATGGATGCCGCCTCGCACACGGGCATCGACGATATCCGCGAGATCATCGAGCAGGTGCGCTATCGCCCGGTGTCGGCGCGCTACAAGGTCTATATCATCGACGAGGTCCACATGCTTTCGACGCAGGCCTTCAACGGCTTGCTGAAGACGCTTGAGGAGCCGCCGCCGCACGTCAAGTTCATCTTCGCCACGACGGAAATCCGGAAGGTGCCGATCACGGTTCTGTCGCGCTGCCAGCGCTTCGACCTGCGCCGCATCGACGCCGGGCTTCTGGTCGAGCATTTCCGCCGCATCGCCGATGCCGAGAAGGTCGAAGCCGACGATCTCGCCCTGTCCATGATCGCTCGTGCTGCGGAGGGCTCCGTGCGGGACGGCCTCTCGCTGATGGACCAGGCGATCGCCCATGGCGGCGGCCGCATCGAAGCCGACGCCGTGCGCTCGATGCTGGGCCTGGCGGATCGTGGCCGCGTCATCGATCTCTTTGCACATATTGCCGGTGGCGACGTGGCGGCCGCGCTCGCCGAATTTCGCGATCAGTACGATTCGGGCGCAAACCCGCCGGTGGTCCTGACCGATCTTGCCGATTTCACGCACCTGGTCACGCGGTTGAAATTCGTGCCCCAGGCAGCAAACGACCCTTCGCTCAGTGAGGCGGAACGTTCACGCGGCGGAGAACTCGCGGGCAAGCTCGGCGTCCCGGTGTTGTCGCGGCTGTGGCAGATGCTGTTGAAGGGCATCAGCGAAACGGAAGGCTCGAACCGGCCGTATTCGTCGGCAGAGATGGTCCTCATCCGGCTGACGCATGCGGCGCATCTTCCCTCCCCGGAGGATGCGGCCCGGCAGGTGCAGGCACTCGCCGATGGTGGGCAAGGGGTAGCCGTCCCCGGAGCGCCCTCCGGCTCGCCCGCCGGATCTTCGATGTCGACGAGCGTTGCGAGCGCGCCGCGCAGCGAGCCGGCGCCGCCGGCAAGCCAGCCGCCTCCGCATCGGCCCGCGCAGGCATCAAGCCAGCGCATGCAGCTTGTCGCGCAACCTGCCCCCGAGCCCGAGGCAGTTGCTGTCCCTCATCCCGAAGCGCCGTCGCCGGTTGTCTCCATGACCATCGACGATATCGTGGATCTGGCGACCGAAAACCGCGACATCAAGCTCAAGACACTCGTTCGAACCTGCGTCAGGCCGGTCAGCATCGAAGCGGGACGACTTGAGGTAAGCTTGACGGACGAAGCGCCGAAATCGCTGCTCGGCGATCTCGGTGTCGCGCTGGAAAAATGGACCGGCCAGCGTTGGATGGTGACGCTTAGCCGCGAGACCGGTGCGCCCACCGTGGCGGAAGCCGAAGCGGCCGAACGCGACACCCGCGTGCGCAGCGCACGCGAGGATCCGGACGTCGCTGCCATCCTCGAGCGCTTTCCGGGCGCCCGGATCACCGACGTCAGGATCACCGCCGAAGAGGCTCCGGACGAAATGCTGCAGTCGGAGGAAGGCGATGTGCTTCCCGCCGGCGACCAGGAAAACGAGACCGAGGGCGAGTGAACCGCCCTGCGACAACACGAAAACGGGAGACCGACCATGCGTGACCTGATGGGCATGATGGGCAAAGTGAAGGAAATGCAGGAGAAGATGGGCGCGCTCCAGGAGGAGATCGCCGCGCTCGAGGTCGAGGGCACCGCCGGTGGCGGACTGGTCACGGTTCGTTTGAACGGCAAGGGCGTCATGCTCGGCCTCAAGGTCGATCCATCGCTGTTCCGCGAGGAAGAAATCGAGGTGCTGGAAGACCTGATCATGGCCGCCCACAACGACGCCAAGGCCAAGGCCGAGGCGGAGATGCAGAAGAAGACGCAGGACCTCACGGCCGGGCTGCCGATCCCGCCGGGCATGAAGCTGCCGTTCTGATCGAGCCGATCTACGACGGACATGGCTCTGCAAGATCCGGGTCTTCGTAGTGCTCCTTGTAAGAGGCGATGAGCCGGTCGATCGCCTGGCGTGTCACCTGGTTGTGACGCTGCGAAAATCCGAGCGATGCCACCATCTTCCAGTGCCCGTACATCAGGCTGACGAAGAGAAAGCCGATTTCCCGGCACGCCGTCTGCGGCAGATCGGGATGGGACAGCTGGATTTCGTGCGCCACCGTATGATGCAGCAGGGAGTATTGTTCGTAGAGATTGCGGCGAACCCGGTCCGAACCGGCGGCGAGCGCGAACATGGCGTCGTAGATTTCGTCATCCTCGGGTTTGGCGAGGTCATCCTTGGCCAGCGCATTGAAATAGAAATCGAGAAAGACCGACAGACGCTCGCGCTTGTCGGCCGCGATGATGCCTTTCATCAGGCGGTCGCGATAAACGGCGGCGAGCCCGTCGCACACCGCAACCATCAACTCTTCGGGATCTGCGAAGTAGTGGCGGATAAGCTGTCGCGACAGACCGGCTTCCGAGGCGATCGTGTCATAAGGCGGCAAGGGCAGACCGCGCTTCTTCATCGCGGCCATGGCTGCCTGGATGATCTCCGGCTTGCGGAATTCGGCCACGGGTCTCGGCATCACGATGTCCGTTGATCAGGAATCGGTAAATCGAACCGCATCGACGCAATCAGCACCCAGTCGTCGGTGCGCCCCTTTATGGGATGCTCTGCCATCTCTGTCCATCCGCCAGCGTCGTTGCGGGGTGACAAGAACAACCATCCGTTGCACTCTGTCGGCGGGTCTGTTCAGCATGAGTTCATCGGTGCCGGTGTCCAATAAGCCATGATCGGCGGGAACGGGTACTGCGTTTGGCGCGTTTCCTGCCGTTGAAAAAAAACGTTCTTGGAGAGTGGATAAATGGCTCAGGTCGACCTTTGGCAACCCTTCGATATGCTCGGCTTCGCTGGCTTTCAGGGAGACATTTATGAGGCTGGGGGCAGCCGCATCGTCGTTTCGAATGGCGTCCACACGGCATATTACTACGGCAGCTTCAGCTACGATTATTACGGCGACGTATACGGCACGCTCAACGCCGTCGATTATTATGAGGGCAACACGCTGACATTCGCTGCGGACGATTTCGCAGTCGATGCCAACGACTTCGCCTATCTGGTCAACACGAACCAGGCGCAGACGGCGATTGATTTCGTCATGGCCGGCAATGATGTCGTTGAAGGATCCAACGGTGATGACGTCATCACCGCCTATACTGGCAACGACACGCTTTATGGCAACGATGGCGACGACGAATTCTTCGCCGGCGCCGGAGCCAACGATATCGATGGCGGACGCGGCCTCGACTTTGCAAATTACCGCGCGGACTCCTTCGATTTCGATATTCAGTTCACCGACGGAGCGGTGATCGTCACCAACAACCGGAATATCGATGATCGACTGTTCAACGTCGAGCGGATCGACTTCGACGACGCGACTTTGGCGCTCGATCTCAGCGGCAACGCCGGCCAGGCGTTCCGCATCTATGAAGCCGCATTCGGTCGTTCCCCCGGCGAATCCGAAGTCGGCTATTGGATCAACAGCATGGATGATGGCTGGTCGCTTGAGCAAGTCTCTGCACGCTTTATCGACACGCCGGAATTCGCCGCGCTTTATGGGTCCAATCCAACCAATTCCGACTTTGTCGACCGCATTTATTTCAACGTGCTTGACCGTGAGAGCGATGCTGGCGGCGCTGCCTATTGGGAAGGCCAGTTGAATTCCGGCGCCATGTCGGACGCCGAGGTTCTGGCGCGCATTTCGGAAAGTCCGGAAAACGTTGCCGCCGTCTATCCGGAAATCGCCGACGGCATCTGGTACACGGTCTGACCGCAGGCGGGCTGCCCTGCCAAGGGGTGGCCCGCCGATTTTCGGTAGGCTGCGCCGGCTCGGCGATTTCTTCGCGCGATGACTTGCGCTAAATGACGCCCATGGCAAAGCGCGTTACCGGTCCCGAAATCGAAAAACTCATCCAGCTTCTGGCACGGGTCCCCGGCCTTGGCCCGCGATCGGCGCGTCGTGCCGCGCTCCATCTCATCAAGAAGAAGGAGCAGCTGCTTGGGCCGCTGTCGGACGCCTTGAGCGAGGCGCGTGACAAGGTGCGGATATGCGGTAGGTGCGGCAACGTCGATACGGCCGACCCCTGCACGGTCTGCACCGACCCGAATCGCGACCAGTCGGTGGTGATCGTGGTCGAGGATGTCGCCGATCTCTGGGCGCTCGAACGCGCCAACGCGATGAATGCGGCCTATCACGTTCTCGGCGGAACCTTGTCGCCGCTCGACGGTATCGGGCCGGACGATCTCAACATCGCCGGCCTCATCGACCGCGTGACCGCCGGTGGCATCAGCGAGATCATCATCGCCGTGAACGCGACGGTCGAGGGGCAGACGACGGCCCACTATATCATCGACAGGTTGGAGGGTCTCGCCGTGCGCATCACGCGTCTGGCCCATGGCGTGCCGGTGGGCGGCGAGCTCGATTATCTCGATGAGGGCACGTTGTCGGCGGCGATAAGGGCGCGAACGACGTTCTGACCGCCGCACGAAAAAGCCGCCGACCATCACTGGCCGGCGGCTTCGTCAAACGAACCCCTGGGATCAACGATAAACGTAGACGATCTGGCGATTGCTCGGATCGACCAGAACGGGCTGGCTGTTCACGTTGACATAGCGGTAATCGTAGTCGGGAACCTCGGTCAGGGCGACCGTCTCGGGTACCTGTGCACCGACGACGACTTCGCCTTCGAGATAGACGGGTTCGACCTGGTTGGACTGAACGTAGGTCGTGACGTTTTCCGGCGGATCGATGATTGCGCCGCTCGCGCCGCCTGCCGCCGCACCCGCGACACCGCCGACAACCGCGCCGATCGGGCCGCCGATGAGGGCACCGGCAACCGCACCGCTCGCACCGCCCATGACGGCGCCATCGTCGCCGCTGCCTTCGTCATAGGTGGTAACAGGCACTCCCATATCCTGGTAGCGTTCGGTCACGACGACCGTTTCGCCCGACATGTCCGCGGCAAGATAGTCCGAATAGGCCCATCCTTCGCCGGCCGGAGTGGTGACGGTGCACCATTTGCTGCCATCGATGCAGCCGTTGATCGTCGCCTGTTCCCCGGCATTGATCACGCCGGTCACCGGATATTGCGGGCCGGGGCCGGAGCGGATGTTGAGATCGGTCGTTGCCGAAGCGGTCGACTGGGCAAAGGCCGCGCCCGATGCGATGAGAGTCACGCCGAGCACTGTTGCCGACGCCAGCTTGGTGAATGTGTGGCTCATGGGGAAATCTCCAGTTGTTGTTGTTCTTGCCGTCCCTTCGCCCCAAGAACGACAGTCGGGCCACTTCGTTCCACGTCCTCTTTCGCGGTGACCAGCCCTCAACTACGGTCGTCAGACTGAATCGGAACGTTGAAGGAGGCCGCATATGGCCTGGCGCGCGATCATCCTTGCACTCGCAGTGCTTTGCTCGGCATGGAGTGCCGCAGCGCAGTCACGCGCCGATGTCGAGAGCCAGTTTTCCAACTGGCTGAGGGACGATCTCTGGCCGGCCGCGCGCCGCGCCGGCGTGTCGCAGCAGACGTTCAACGCGGCCTTTTCCGGCGTCAGGCTGGATTGGGACCTGCCCGACCTCGTGCCGCCCGGATCGGCGCCGCCGGCAACGCGACGCCAGTCGCAGGCAGAGTTTCGCTCCCCCGCCGCCTATTTTTCCGAATCGAGCTTGCAGAATCTCGCGGCAAGCGGTCGCGCTCTCGCCAGCCAGCACCGGGAGGCCATTGCCGCCATAGAGCGGCGTTATGGCGTGCCCGGTCATTTCCTCATCGCCATCTGGGGTCGCGAGTCCGGGTTCGGCCGCGCCGACATTCCGCATTCGGCGATCGATGTGCTGGCCACGAAGGCGTTCATGTCGACCCGTCCCGAACTCTTCCAGGGCGAGCTTCTGGCCGCGCTCCAGATTCTCGAGCGCGGTGACATTACACCCGAGCGCATGAAGAGTTCCTGGGCCGGCGCCATGGGCCAGCCGCAATTCCTGCCGTCGAGCTATCTCAAATATGCCGTCGATTTCGATGGCGATGGCCGGCGCGACATCTGGCAATCGGTGCCGGATACATTGGCGTCGATCGCCAACTACCTCGCGCAGTCGGGTTGGCAGCGTGGGCGTGACTGGGGCTTCGAGGTGACGATACCGGGCAACGTCTCCTGCGCGCAGGAAGGGCCGGATCGCGCCCGGCCGATCGCCGAGTGGGTCGGGCTGGGCATAACCCGCGTCAGCGGCAGCGCCTTTCCCGAGCACGAATTGCGCGGCGCTGGCATGATGCTCGTGCCGGCCGGCCGTCACGGGCCGGAATTCATCGTCACACCGAATTTCTATGTGTTCAAGCAGTACAACAACTCCGACAACTATGCCCTCTTTATCGGCAATCTGGGAGATCGGATCGCCTATGGCTCCGGTGCGTTTCGAAAGGGCTGGGGCGATGTCGGCTCCATGCTTCGTTCGGACATCGCATCGATGCAGCAGCGGCTCGTCGCATCGGGCTACGATGTTGGTGGCGCCGATGGCCTGCCGGGCTACAAGACGCGGCGGTCGATCGGGGAATGGCAGGCCCGCAATGGCCACGCGCCGACCTGCTTTCCCGACCGCGCTCTTTTGGGTGCGTTGCAATAAACGCTTGCACCGAAAGCGGGAATTCGGTCCTATGCCCCTGAAGCAGGTGAGGACCGCACGACGGATGGCAGCTGGAATGCACGGCGTCCAAGCGAAAGAAGCCGGTGATGTGACCGCGCGTGTGGATGCCGCACGGGACGATCTGGTCGCGTTGACGCAGGATCTGATCCGCATCCCGACGCTCAACCCACCCGGTGATTGCTATCGGGACATCTGCGATTATCTCGCGGCGCGCCTGAAGCGCAGCGGCTTCGCCGTCGAACTGCTGCGCGCAGAGGGAACGCCCGGCGACAGCGACCGCTATCCACGCTGGAACGTGGTCGCCCGCCGCGAGGGTCGGCGCCCTGGACCCTGTGTGCATTTCAACTCCCACACCGATGTCGTCGAGACTGGAAAGGGATGGACGGTCGATCCCTTCGGCGGTGAGGAAAAGGACGGACGGATCTATGGCCGCGGTGCGTGCGACATGAAGGGTGGGCTCGCCGCCTCTATTGTCGCCGCCGAAGCCTTCATCGCCGCATGCCCTGATTATCCCGGAGCGATCGAGATTTCCGGTACGGCCGATGAGGAGACCGGCGGGTATGGCGGCGTCTCATGGCTCGCGGAGAAGGGCTATTTTGACCCCGCCCGCGTGCAGCACGTCATCATTCCCGAACCGCTCAACAAGGATCGGATCTGTCTCGGGCATCGCGGCGTATGGTGGGCCGAAATCGAGACGCACGGGCGCATCGCGCATGGATCGATGCCTTTTCTCGGCGATTGCGCCGTCCGTCACATGGGCGCTGTCGTGCAGGAGATGGAAGCCTCGCTCTTCCCGGCGCTGGCAACACGCACGACGGCGATGCCTGTCGTGCCCGACGGCGCGCGCCATTCCACAATGAACATCAATTCGTTTCACGGCGGCCAGGCCGAGCCGGAACCCGGCTACACCGGGTTTCCATCGGCATGCGTGCCCGATTCGGCTCGAATGATCGTCGATCGGCGATACCTGATCGAGGAGAATGCGGAAGATGTGCGCCAGGACGTCGTCGACTTGTTGGAACGCGTGAAGGCGGCGCGTGCGGGGTTTTCCTATGATCTGCGCGAGCTCTGGCAGGTCAGCCCGACGATGACCGATCGGGATGCGCCGGTGGTGCGCTCCGTCGCTCGTGCGATCGAAGCGGTCTTCGATCGGCCTGCAAGCTACGTCGTGTCGCCCGGCACCTATGACCAGAAGCATATCGATCGCATCGGGCGGCTGAAGGATTGCATCGCCTACGGCCCGGGCATTCTAGATCTGGCGCACCAGCCGGATGAGTATGTCGGCATCGACGACATGATGGAAAGCGCCAAGGTCATGGCACTCGCACTCTGCGATCTGCTGAAGCCGGCGGAGTAGAACCTGGATCGGGCCGGCCGCGGGGCACGGCCGCACATTGGAGGAGGACTGGAACGTGAAGGCCTTGTTGAAGCTGGTGGCTCTCGCCGTCGCCATGAACCCGCTGACCGCGCTTGCGCAGCAAACCGGTGCCACGATCGGCATGCAGCTCGAGCCACCGAACCTCGACCCCACCGCCGGCGCCGCGGCGGCGATCGACGAAGTCGTCTACGCCAATCTCTTCGAGGGGCTGACGCGGTTCACCGCCGATGGCAGCGTCGCGCCTGCCCTCGCGCGCGACTGGGAGATATCCGAGGATGGGCTGACCTACACCTTTACCCTTGCCGAGGACGTGACGTTCCATGACGGCTCGATCTTCGATGCCGACGACGTCAAGTTCTCGCTCGATCGCGCTCGCGCCGATGACTCGATCAACGCGCAAAAGGTGCTGTTCGCGGACATCGAGTCGGTCGAGGTCGTCGACCCGCAGACCGTCGAGGTGACCTTGTCGCGCCCCAACGGGTCCTTCCTCTTCAATATGGCCTGGGGCGACGCGGTGATCGTCGCGGAAGAAACGGCGGGCGATAACGCGACCAATCCCGTGGGAACCGGGCCCTTCGCCTTTGCCGACTGGGTGCGCGGCGACAGCGTGACCCTCGCGCGCTATGACGGTTATTGGGGCGAGGCGCCGAAGCTGGATACCGTCACCTTCAAGTTCATTTCCGATCCGACCGCTGCATTCGCCGCCATGATGGCCGAGGACATCGATGCGTTCCCCAACTTCCCGGCGCCGGAAAACCTGCAGCAGTTCGAAGCCGACCCGCGCTTCTCGGTCATCGTCGGCTCGACGGAAGGCGAAACGGTTCTCGGGATCAACAACGCAAAACCGCCATTCGACGACGTGAAGGTGCGCGAGGCGATTGCCCACGCCATCGATCGGCAGGCGATCATTGACGGCGCGATGTTCGGCTACGGCACGCCGATCGGCACCCATTTCGCGCCTCACAATCCGGCCTATGTCGATCTGACGGAGACATCGGCCCACGATCCCGAGCGCGCCCGCGCTCTGCTTGAGGAAGCTGGCCACGGCGAGGGATTTCAGACCACGCTCAAACTGCCGCCGCCCGCCTATGCCCGGCGAGGCGGGGAGATTCTCGCCTCTCAACTGCGCGAAGTCGGCATTGAGGCCGAGATCATCAATCTGGAATGGGCGCAGTGGCTCGAAGAGGTGTTCACCAATGGTGACTTCGATCTGACCATCGTCTCCCATACCGAACCGTTGGACATCAACATCTACGCGCGGCCCGACTACTACTTCCACTATGACGATGCCGATTTCCAGGCGCTGATGACCAGTCTCGACCAGACGGCCGACGATGGCGAGCGGGCCGAAATCCTCAAGCAGGCACAGGAGAAGATCGCGAGCGACTACGTCAATGGCTACCTGTTCCAGCTTGCCAAGACGGGTGTCGCCAATGCCAGGCTCAAGGGTCTTTGGGAAAATGCACCGACACAAGCCAACGACATGACGGCCGTCTATTGGGAAGAATAACGGGAAAGGGCGCGGCCGCAACGGGATGCTGATTTCCGTTTCGGCCGCCGTTCGGCCTTCGCGATGCTGACCTATCTGTTGCAGCGCCTTGCTTCGCTTGTCCTGACGCTCGCAGCGGCGACAATCGTCATTTTTGTCATGATCGAAATGGTTCCGGGTGATCCGGCAGCCTTCATGATGGGCATGAACGCCGATCCGGAGGCTGTGGGAGCCCTGCGCGATCAGCTTGGCCTCGATCAGCCCGCCGCCGTGCGGTACCTCGACTGGGTGAAAGGGCTTGTCGCCGGCGATTTCGGGGTGTCCTACACCTACAAGGTTCCGGTCTTTGAGCTCATCGCCGATCGCATCGGCATTTCGCTGCCTCTAACGCTCTATGCGCTGGTGCTGTCGACGCTGATCGCGATCCCCGCGGGCGTGTTCGCCGCCTCTCGTCGCAATGGTGCGGCCGACGTCTCGGTCATGGGCGTCACGCAGCTCGGTATTGCGATCCCGAACTTCTGGTTCGCGATGCTGCTGGTCTTCGTCTTCGCCATCACGCTCCGCTGGTTCTCGGCCGGCGGATTTCCTGGCTGGGACGCAGGCTTCCTGCCGGCGATGAAGGCGCTGACACTGCCCGCGATCGCGCTTGCCCTGCCCCAGGCTTCCATCCTCGCGCGTGTCATGCGGTCGGCCCTGATCGACACGATGGGCGAGGACTATGTCCGCACCGCCCGTGCCAAGGGCCTCACGGCGCGCCAGGCGCTCTGGCGCCACGCCCTGCGCAACGCGTTGATCCCGGTCCTGACCATCATCGGCCTTCAGTTCTCGTTCCTGCTGGCCGGCGCGATCATCATTGAAAACGTCTTCTTCCTTCCAGGACTCGGCCGTCTCGTGTTCCAGGCGATCACCCAGCGCGACCTGATCGTGGTCAAGAGCGTGGTGATCCTTCTCGTCTTCGCGGTGACGGTCGTGACCTTCCTGGTCGATATGGCCTACGCCGCCGTGGATCCGCGCCTGAGAAGAGGTGGATGATGGACCGGACGCGCGATGAAAGACGCCGCTGGGGCGCCGCACGCACGACACGGAGCTTCCTTGTCGGCGGCGCGCTGACACTCACCTTCCTTTCCGCTGCGCTTCTTTCGCTGGTCTGGAGGCCCTATGACGTCACCCGCCTCGATGTCGCCTCGCGGCTGCTGGCACCTTCGGCCGACCATTGGCTCGGCACCGACCAGTACGGCCGCGATCTCCTTGCCATGGTGATGGTCGGCGCACGCACCTCGATCGCCGTCGCGCTGATTGCCGTCGGCGTCGGCGTTCTTTTCGGTGTGCCGCTCGGACTTTCGGCGGCGGCGCGGCGCGGCGGCTGGCTCGATGAGTTCATCATGCGCGGCAATGATCTGATCTTTGCCTTTCCAGCCTTGCTGCTGGCGATCATGATCACCGCCGTCTTCGGTCCGGGGGCGGTCAATGCGATCATCGCGATCGGTATCTTCAACATTCCCGTCTTCGCGCGGCTGTCGCGCGGTGGCGCGCTGTCTCTCTGGACGCGCGACTTCGTCCTTGCCGCGCGGGTCGCCGGCAAGGGGCCGGCGCGCATTTCCGCAGAGCATATCCTTCCCAACATCATGAATCTTCTGATCGTGCAGGCGACCATTCAGTTCTCGCTTGGCATCCTGGCCGAAGCGGGACTCTCCTATATCGGCCTCGGCGCCCAGCCGCCCCTGCCGAGTTGGGGGCGCATGCTGGCCGAAGCGCAAACGATGATATCGCTCGCCCCGCATCTGGCGCTCGTGCCCGGCCTTGCCATCGTACTCACCGTGCTCGGGCTCAATCTGATGGGCGACGGTCTGCGGGACATGCTCGATCCACGCCTTCGCCGCGAGCGCCGGGCATGAGCGCATCGCTTTCCCTTAGCGCCGTGTCGCTGTCGATCCAGGGACAGCCGATCCTCGATCACGTCGATCTTGAACTCAAGAAGGGCGAAGTCCTGGGCCTTGTCGGCGAATCCGGTTCCGGAAAATCGATGACTGCCCTCGCCGCCATGCAATTGTTGCCGCAGGGCGCTTCGCTGACCGGCGTGATCGAACTCGATGGCCAGGACCTGACCGATCTCGACGAGGCGGCGTTGTGCCGCCTTCGGGGCGGCGCCATCGGCATGATCTTTCAGGAGCCGATGACCGCCCTGAACCCGCTGCAAACGATCGGCCATCAGGTCGCCGAGACGATCCGCATACATCGCGGCGTCAGCCGACACCAGTCTGCGAGGCTGGCACGCGAGGTGCTCAATCGTGTCGGGTTACCGGAAGCGCATTTCGCGCTCGATCGCTATCCGCACGATCTGTCCGGCGGACAGCGCCAGCGCGTGGTGATTGCCATCGCCATCGCCTGCCGGCCCAAGGTCCTCATCGCCGATGAGCCGACGACGGCGCTCGATGTCACGACCCAGGCGGAAATTCTCGCGCTGCTCAAGCATCTGGTCGCCGAGGAACAGATGGGCCTGCTGCTGATCACGCACGACCTCGCCGTTGTCGCTGACATGGCGGACCGGATCGCCATCATGAAGGATGGCCGCATTGTCGAGGCGGGTGAAACGGTCGCGCTCTTCGACACGATGCGCCATCCCTATACCCGTCGCCTGTTCGAAGCCTCCAGGCACGTCCCGCGCGGTGAGCGCCGGCGCGCCGAGGGGGAGCCGTTGCTGGAGGCTGAAGGGATCGTGCGCGACTACCGCTTGCCGCGCCGCGCCTTCTGGCATCCGCGCCGCACGCACCGCGCGGTCGACCATGTCTCCTTCACGCTGCGCCGCGGCGAGAATGTCGGTCTGGTCGGGGAATCGGGCTGCGGAAAGTCGACCCTCGCGCGGGCCGTGCTCGGCCTGGAATCGCTACAGGAGGGACGGATCACGCTTCTGGGTTCGCCCTTTGCGGGTCGGGATATCCTCCCTGAACCGGCAGCCCGTCGCGACGTCCAGGTCGTGTTCCAGGATCCCTATGGCTCGTTCAATCCGCGGCACCGGGTGGAGCGACTCATCGCCGAGCCGTTTCACCTGCTCGATCGCCCGCCACACGGCGCCGTCCGCCGTGCGCGGATCGAGCGTGCGCTCGGTGAGGTCGGCTTGGCGCCGGCCGATGCCAGCAAATACATTCACGAATTCTCGGGCGGCCAGCGCCAGCGCCTCGCCATCGCCCGGGCGCTGATCATCGAACCTGCCTTGATCATTCTCGACGAGGCGGTGTCGGCGCTCGACGTTTCGATCCGTGCGCAGATCCTCGATCTGCTCGCCGATCTGTCGGAGCGTCTTGGCGTGACGTATCTGTTCATCTCGCACGATCTGTCAGTCGTGCGCGCGATCACCGATCGCGTCATGGTGATGAAGGATGGGTCCATCGTGGAGGAGGGCGAGACCGACGAGGTCTTCGCCCGCCCGCAGCATGCCTATACGCAGCGGCTCCTGGCTGCGACGCCGCTCATCGACGATGCGCTTGCCCGCCGACGCGACCGCACCCTCAGCCGATGATCTGGTAGCAGATGCTGGTCACGCCGGCATTGATGAAGCCGAGTTCGTTAGCAGCAGCCTTGGAAAGATCGATAAGCCGATTATGGATGAACGGTCCACGGTCGTTGATCCGCACCACGACCTCGCGGCCGTTGTTCTGGTTGATCACCTTGACCTTCGTGCCGAAATCGAGATGCCGGTGTGCGGCGGTCAGCTTGGCAGGATCCATCTGTTCGCCCGAAGCGGTCATCGACGTGAGCGCATACCAGGAGGCGCGCCCGCATTGCTCCTGAGCCTGCGCTTCCTTGACCGGTGCGGATCCCCAGGCGATGGCCGCCAGGACGACGGCCGCGGCTGAAACTTTCGTTAAATTCATTCGAAACACCCCGTTAACCCTTGCGTCGAAACGGGCAAATGGGGCGAGAACCGGGCACGGCCGGTCACGGGTCATTTCGAAAAATTACTGCGCCGGCAAAAGGTTAGCCGGCCCAGTTGTTGTCGTTCCAGAGCTGGGAAAGGGCGGCGCGATAGTCGCTGTAGCGAAAGCTGTAGCCTGCCGCCTTCAGCTTGCCGTTCGCCACACGCTTGTTTTCGCTATAAAAACTGCGAGCCATCTGTGACAACTGCGCGGCGGAAAAATCGATCTCCGCCGGTGGTGCCACACCCATGAGGTCGGCCGCATAGCTCACGACATCCTGCGGTGGCGCAGGCTGATCGTCGGTAACGTTAAACGTTCCGGAAAGTTCCCGCTCTTTCAAAAAAAGTGCAGCCGCGGCGATATCGGCGACATGGATGCGGTTGAACACCTGTCCGGGCTTGATCAGTCGCTTGGCCTTGCCGTCACGCAGGTTGATGAACGCATTGCGGCCCGGACCGTAGATGCCGGAAAGCCGCATGATCGCCACCGGGACATCCGCGCTGCGTCCCGCATCGATCCAAGCCGTCTCGGCGGCGATCCGCATGATCGAGCGATCCGATACCGGATGACAGGACGTATCCTCGTCGACCCAGCCGCCTTCATGGTCGCCATAGACGCCGACAGTCGAAAGGTAGGCGGCCCATCGCAGGTTGGGAAGATGCGCCTTGAGATCATTGCCGATCAGCCCGAGGAAATGATCGCCGGCCGCATCGGGCGCAATCGACTGGATCAGATGAGTGGCCTCGCGCATCGCCGCGATGAGTTCATCCGAGAGCGTCAGTCCGTCAAAGAGCATGGCATTGGTGATGCCGCGCGCCTTCAGCCGCGCCAGTCCTTCCGTCGTGCGCGTGGTGCCGCCGACCCAGTCATCGGTCGCCTGCCTGGCGATTGCCTGGCCGGAGTAGCCGGCGCCCAATATCAGCATGCGTGTGGTCATCAAGTGGCTCCGTGCTGGATGACGCCCGCTGCGGCCCACTCCGCGCGGACATCCGGCGAGGGATCGTCCTGTGTGGCGATCGATTCGAATTCAGCATCCGGCATAAGGCGCGAAAGCGCCCAGACCGCGGCACCGCGAACAAGCGGCGAATCGTCGGCCAGCAGGGCGCGGCAGGGTGCGATGAGAGTGAGGTCGCCGCTGTTGCCCGCGGCGATCAGCACGTTGCGAAGGAAACGGGCCCGTCCGATCCGCTTTACCGGCGAACCGGAGAAGAAGGTCCTGAAGGCTTGGTCGTCGAGGGTCAGCAGGTCGACGAGCCGTGGTGCGTCGAGTTCGTTCCGCGCCTTGAGTTTTGCCTCGCGCGCGTGGCTGGCGAACTTGTTCCAGGGGCAGACGGCCAGGCAGTCGTCGCAGCCATAGATGCGATTTCCGATCGCCTCGCGAAATTGGCGTGGTATCGGGCCCTTGTGTTCAATGGTCAGGTAGGAGATGCACCGTCTCGCGTCCAACTGGTAGGGCGCCGGAAAGGCATTCGTCGGACAGATGTCGAGACAGGCCCGGCACGAGCCGCAGTGGTCCGCCTCGCTCTCGTCACGCGGCAGTTCGGCGGTCGTGAAGATCGAGCCGAGAAAGAGCCACGAGCCGAAAGACCGGCTGACGAGGTTTGTGTGCTTGCCCTGCCAGCCGAGCCCGGCCTGCTCCGCCAGCGGCTTTTCCATCACCGGAGCGGTATCGACGAACACCTTCACGTCTGCACCAGCGCGCGCGGCGAAAGTCTGGGCCACGGTCTTCAGACGGCCCTTGATCACGTCGTGGTAATCGCGGTGGCGGGCATAAACGGAGATCCCGCCACGGTCCTTCTGCTGAAGCACCGCCAGAGGATCGGTGTCCGGCCCGTAATTCATCGCCAGCATGATGATGGAGCGCACCTGTGGCCACAACGTCGCCGGATCGGCCCGCCGCTCGGCCGTCTCCTCCATCCAGCGCATGCTGCCGTGCCGCCCTTCCTTGAGAAACGCGGTCAATCGTTCCGGCGCTTGGGGGATTGCGTCCGGCGCGACCACGCGCAGACCGTCAAAGCCTTCGCGCGCCGCGACCTCGGTCAGAAGCGCCTTCAGCCGCTGGCCTTTATCGTCCCCCATGTTCCCCGTGCTTTCCGAAGCGACGGTCGCCATGGCGTTTCACCCTAGAAGTCGAGATCCGCGTAGTGCGATGCCGGCGTCACGCTGCGCACCCGATCCGACAAGATCGGACGGAAGGATGGCCGCGACTTCAGCCGCTGATACCAGTCTTTCGCCTGAGGCCAGTCCTTCCAGTCGATCTCGCCGAGATAGTCGAGGACAGAGATCGAGGCGGCGGCGGCAAGATCGGCGTAACTCAGCCGTTCGCCGGCTAGCCACGCACGGGATCCGGCCAGCCAGGAGAGATACTTCATGTGCTGCTTGATGTTGCCGCGTGCCGTGCGCATCAGCTTGGAATCGGGGGCTCCACCGCCAAGATTGGCTGGCATGTGCAGTTTGAAAACGCGTTCGCGTGCCAGATGCCGCGTCACGTCCTGTTCCATCTTGATGAGGAACCATTCCACCAGCCGCCGGATTTCCGCCCGTTGGAAACTGTTCTCCGCCAGCAGGCGACGGTCGCGCTTCAATGCGCCGTGCGTCTCGTCGAGATACTCGGAGATCACGGTGGCGCCACAGAGCGCCCGCATGGAATCATCGACATAGACGGGCAGCGTGCCGGCCGGATTGAGCGCAAGGAAGTCGCGCCGCGCCTCCCATGGCTGCTCGTCGATGAGATCGTACTCGAACCCGTATTCGCCGAGAACCAGGCGGATGAACCGCGAGTTGGACGACATGGGATGATGATAGAGGGTCGGCATGCTGCAACTGTCTCTTTTTTGCCGGCTTCGAGGTCAAACTGCCGCGTCTCGATCCGATGGTCTGGCCACCGCTTCGGCGAAGCAGCTATAGGGGGTCGCATCGGTCAAGACAAGCGGGCCGCGGCTGCTGCCGCGCCTGTGCGCCATCGCAATGGGACGGTTTGATGGGTGAGGGAACGATAGTCGGCGCGCTCCTTCTGGGCTTGCTCGAAGGACTGACGGAATTCATCCCTGTTTCCTCGACAGGCCATCTGCTTCTTGCCGGTCATTTTCTCGGTTTCGAATCGACCGGCAAGACGTTCGAGGTGCTGATCCAGCTCGGCGCCATCATGGCGATCCTCTCGGTCTATTTCACCCGTCTGTGGCAGATCGCGCGCAGCCTGCCGACCAGCGCCGAATCGCGCCGTTTCGTGTTTTCGGTTCTTTTGGCATTCCTGCCCGCCGCGGTGATCGGCTATTTCGCCCATGGTTTCATCAAGACCGTCCTGTTCGAAACGCCGGTGCTCATCTGCATCGTTCTGATCCTGGGCGGTTTCGTGCTGCTTTGGGTCGACCGTCTCGATCTCAGGCCACGCTACACGAGCGTCGTGGACTATCCACCTTCGCTCGCTTTGAAGATCGGGCTCTTCCAGTGCCTCGCCATGGTTCCGGGCACGTCGCGCTCCGGCGCCACCATCGTCGGAGCATTGCTGATGGGTGCCGACAAGCGCTCGGCCGCGGAGTTTTCCTTCTTTCTTGCCATGCCGACCATGCTCGGTGCTTTCACGCTCGATCTTTACCGCAACCATGCCATCCTCACCGCGAACGACCTGACGATCATCGCGATCGGTTTCATCGCCGCCTTCGTCGCCGGTGTCTTCGTCGTTCGCTCGCTGCTCGATTTCGTCGCCCGTCACGGCTACGCGCCGTTCGGCTACTGGCGCATCGGTGTCGGCGCGGCGGGGCTCCTCGGTCTCTGGCTCGTCGGCTGACGCCGTCAAAAGACGGCGCGGCGGATCAGATCGAGCGCCATCACGGTCACAATCGCGCGCATTCCCGTGCGGAAGGTTCGCTCCGGCAGCCGATTGAGAATACGCGTACCGACGACGGTTCCGGCGAAGCCAGTCGCGATCATCGCCGCGACGAGAGGAACCCAGGTTGCAAAGGCAAAGCCGGCCAGCGCGAATCCCAGAATCTTGAAGACATGCTGGGTGGTCATCACCGCCGAAAGCGTTGCCACCAGGGCGTGACGGTCGGCGAAGGTCTTGGAAAAGAGCGCCGCGTTGAGCGGCCCAGTCGCCCCGACGAACATGGACAGGAACGTCGTGAAGAGCCCCGTGAGACCGAAGCCGGTCAACGAAAGGGCCTGAAGCCGGGGAATCGGAATCCATGTCACGGCAAGGATGAAGAAGCCGAGCAACGCTGTCAGCAGCGTTTCGGGCAGTTCCACCACAAGGTTCGCGCCGATCAGGCCGCCGATCGCACCGCCAACGGCGAACGCGAAAAGCAGGCGCCAGGCGACATGCGCCCGTTGGACGAAGAAGCGCCCGCCATTCGATCCGAACTGGACGGCGCCATGAACGGGGATGAGCGCCGCGATCGGCATGCCATAGGCCATGATCGCGAGCATCAGGATACCGCCGCCCAGTCCCACCGCCGCGGTCAATGCCGAGGTGAAGAAGCTGGCAACGACGAGAAGGAGAGCGAAGCCTGGTGCGATGGTGTCCGGCAGCAGGCTCGACAATGCTGTCCTCAGTGCTCGCCGCGGTCGGCGACGGCGTCGGGCTTGGTGAACTGGCCCTGCACGCGGAAGCGCATCAGGTAGCTCGGGAGGATGGCGTCGAGCAGCGTCGGCTGAATGCCGAGACCTTCAAGGGTTCGCCCGTCCTGGATCGCATCCTTCGAGACCACGTTGTCGCGGCGCAGTTGCTTGACCTGATCGCCGGTGATCGGCGGTGCGATCAGCGGCACATGGGCGAACGTGCGTCCCATCAGGGAGGCGATCGACCAGGGGATCGAGACGAAGGCGCGCTTGCGCTGGATCACCTTCAGCATCTCTTCCATGCATTCGCGGAACGTCAGGACCTGCGGCCCGCCCAGTTCCAGCACCTGACCGCCCTTGATCGCGCCGTCGACATGGCGGGCAAAGACCTCGGCGACATCGCCGACATAGACCGGCTGAAGCCGCGTCTTGCCGCCGCCGATCAGCGGCAGGGCCGGCGCGATGCGCGACATCTCGGCGAATTTGTTGAAGAAACCGTCCTCCGGCCCGAAGATGATGGACGGCCGAATGATCAGCGCGTCCGGGACGATCTCCCGCACACTCGCCTCGGCCAGCCCTTTCGTGCGGGCATAGTCGGAATCGGCGTGCGGATCGGCGCCGATGGCGGACATGTGCGTCAGTGGCACGCCCTCGGCCCGCGCCGCCTCGGCAACCGCACGTGCCCCGAAATCCTGAACGCTGTCGAAACCGTTGCGTCCAGTCTCATAGAGAATGCCGACGAGGTTGATCACATGGTCGGAGCCCTTCACCGCCCGGTCGACGGACTCGCGATAGCGCAGATTGGCCTGCACCGCCATGATCTGGCCGACCGCGCCGAGCGGCTGGAGAAAGCTCGCCAGATGCGGCTTGCGGCAGGCAACGCGCACCCGGTAGCCGCGCTGCGCAAGCGCCCGGATCACATGGCGCCCGACAAATCCGGCGCCGCCGAATACGGTGATCAGCTTGGGGTGGGGAGGCGTCGTCATCGTCAAGGGTCCTGTCGTCTATTCCTGGGCAGGCGGAGGGTGCCGCTTGCTTATGCTATTTCCGAACGGCGGGGAACCATCGGCGTCGGCGCCTATCCGTCATATCCCGCCACGATGATCAATTCGGCCTCGGCGACCGATTGGCGGATTGCCTTGGCTTCCTGATAGGCGGGGCTGTTATAGCAGTCTCGCGCCGCTTCGACCGAGGGGAACTCGATGACGACGTTGCGCGCGCGCGCCGTTCCCTCGAGCGCATCGACTTCGCCGCCGCGCACCAGGAACCGGGCGCCATACTGCTCGAAAGCCGGCTTGGCAGTCGAGACATAATCCTTGTATCGCTCGGGGTCGCGCACGTCGACGCGGGCGATCCAGTATCCTTTGGCCATGGTCATCTCCTTGTTGCTTCTAGGCCGCGGCCCGGATTTCGGCAGCGATGGAGGCAGCTGCCGCCTTCGGGTCGGCAGACTGGACGATGGGGCGCGCGACCACCAGATGGCTGGCGCCGGCGGCGATCGCATCGCCGGGGGTCGTCACCCGCTTCTGGTCACCTGCCGCACTGCCTGCCGGACGGATGCCCGGCGTCACGACCGCCATTTGCGGACCGACGATGGCGCGCACGTTGCGCGCTTCGGCCGCCGAGCAGACGATGCCGCCCATGCCGGCATCGCGCGCCTGGGCGGCCCTGCGCTCCACCAGGGCGTCGGGTGTCAGCGCGTAGCCGGCCTCCTTAAGGTCGCCTTCGTCCATGGACGTCAGGACCGTCACGCCGAGAAGGCACAGCGGGGAGCCGCGCGCCGCCTCGACCGCTGCGCGCATCGCCTTGGGGTAGGCGTGCAGCGTCAGCATCGTCATGTCCATCCTCGCGATGTTCTCGACTGCTTTTGCCACCGTGTTGTCGATGTCGAGGAGCTTCATGTCGAGGAAGACCGACTTTCCATCGCGGCGAAGATCGCGCGCGAACTCCAGGCCGCCGGCGAAAACGAGCTGATAGCCGATCTTGTAGAAGCCGGCTGCGTCGCCAAGCTTCGTCACGATCGCTTCCGCTTCCTTGATGGTCGGCACATCCAGTCCGACGATCAGCCTGTCTTCCGTCATTGTCTGCTGCCTGCGGTGGTCCTTCGATCCCGTTCTCGTCGCATGAAGCCGGTCGGATCGCAAGCGCGCCGACCTATCGCATGCCCCGCCAGCGGCTCTGTTCGACGAGGGCACGGCAGGTTGTTGCCAGCGCCGCCGCCGCGCGCTCGTCGATGAGCGTGCCGGACGCGTCGAAGGCCTTCGCCGCAGCGCCGATCGAACATTGCGCGGTCACGACCTCGGCCCCGACATTCATCATCACGGATCGGACATGGTAAAGGCCGCGCGCACCCGCGAACCGCCCGTTTGATGCCGAGCCGAGCGCGACGAGCGTGCCCTTCCAGGGCTTGAGCGCGCGGTCGCCATCCTTGGAGATGCGGCTGACCCAGTCGATCGCATTCTTGAGAAGCGGTGGGATGGAGGAGTTGTATTCCGGGCAGGCCACGAAGACCGCATCATGATGCGCGATCTGCCGGCCAAGCTTCATGGCGTTTTCGGGGATGCCCTCGCGCGCCTGCAGATCCTCGTCCATGATCGGCAGCGGATAATCGCCAAGCGACAGGCGCGTGACGTCGGCGCCGAGCACCGCAAGTTCGCGCGCTGCTGCGTCGGCGAGGCTCGCATTGAACGAGCCCGATCGGACCGATCCGGGAAAAACGAGAACCTTGGGCGTCATGCCGGCCGGCTGTAGAGCCACAGATGCGCAGGCGGAAGGTTACGCACCACGAAGTCGAGCCGCTCGACCACGTAGTTCCCCCGCTCGGGCGCGATCGGAGAGCGCGGACCGTAGGTGATCTGCACCACCGGCCGGCCCTCGGGGATGCGCGTCAGGAGATCCTCCAGAAAGGCGATCCGGTCGGGCATGGGAAAGTTGAGAAGCGGAATGGCGGAGACGACACAATCGAACGTCGTATCCGCGAATTTTCCGAGCGTCGCATCGAGATTGAAAGCATCGCCCTGAATGAAGCGAACGCTCGGATAGTCCTTGATCAGCTGAGCGTAGAAATCCTCCGAGAATTCCACCGAGATCAGATCGTCCGGCGAAACGCCGCGTTCAAGGATCGCTTTGGTGATGACCCCGGTGCCCGGGCCGAGTTCGAGGACGGGCAGACCCGACCCGGCATCGATCACGCTGGCCATGCGGCGGGCGGTGGTGGTCGAGGTCGGGATGATCGAGCCGACGGCTTTGGGGCCATCGATCCAACCCTTGAAGAAACGGATTTCCTCATTGAAGCGTTCGGAGAACTTTCGCGACAGCGCGCCGACCATGCTGAGTGTCCCTCCAGGGCGACCCGGACATTGCCGCCATGCCGATATCCAAGAGCGACGTCAACGGCCGCTCGGCCGTTCTAGGCCGATTTCGCCTCAAGCTCAAATGACGCAACGTCACACGAAGCGGCTAGTTGCTGAGCGTATCGAAAAAATCCTTCATGCGCGAAAAGAAACCCGCCGATTCCGGGCTGTTTTCCTTCGACGACAACGATTCGAACTCGGTCAGCAATTCGCGCTGGCGCTTGGACAGCTTCTGCGGCGTCTCGATCGTGACCTGGATGTAGAGATCGCCGGTCTGAGACGATCGAAGAACCGGCATGCCCTTGCTGCGCAGACGGAATTGCTTTCCGGTCTGCGTTCCCTCGGGCACTTTCACGCGCGTCTTTGAACCATCCAGCGTCACCACGTCGAACTGGCCGCCAAGAGCGGCCGTCGTCATGGAAATCGGCACGCTGCAGAAAAGATCCGCGCCGTCGCGCTGGAAGAATTCGTGCGGCTTGACCGAAAGGAAGATGTAGAGGTCGCCCGATGGGCCGCCGCGCATGCCGGCCTCGCCTTCGCCGGCCAGCCTGATGCGCGTTCCGTCCTCGATGCCGGCTGGAATGTTGACCGAAAGCGACCGGTCTTCCGTGACGCGGCCCTGGCCGGCGCATTTCGGGCAGGGATCGTTGATCGTCTGACCCCGTCCATGGCAAGTCGGGCAGGTCCGCTCGATCGAAAAGAAGCCCTGGGCGGCGCGAACGCGCCCCGAGCCGTGGCAGGTGCCGCAGGTTGTCGGATGCGTGCCCGGCTTGGCCCCGGATCCGGAGCAATTGTCGCACTGGATGGAGCTCGGCACGCGGATTTGGGCCGTCTTCCCGTAATAGGCCTCTTCGAGCGTGATCTCCATGTTGTAGCGAAGGTCGGCACCGCGCTCGCGTCCGCCGGTGGACCGGCGCTGGCGCGCCCCGCCCATCATCTCGCCGAAGATGTCTTCGAAGATATCGGAAAAACCGCCTTGGCCGCCGGCACCGAAACCGCCGCCGCCAAAGCCGCCCGCGCCGCCGTTCTCGAACGCTGCGTGGCCGAAGCGGTCATAGGCCGCCCGCTTCTGCGGGTCTTTCAGGGTCTCGTAGGCCTCGCCGACTTCCTTGAATTTCTGCTCGGCCGCCTCGTCGCCGGGGTTGCGGTCGGGATGGTACTTCATCGCGAGCTTGCGATAGGCGCTCTTCAGCTCCTTTTCGTCAGCCCCCTTCTTGACCCCGAGCGTCTCGTAGAAATCTGCTTTCGCCATAAATGTGCAGGCTCCGCACGTCTGACCGTCCCGGCCGCCTCAGGCGACCGGGACCGATGGGTTCAACTTACGCGGACTTTTTCTTCTCGTCGTCGTCGTTGACTTCTTCGAAGTCGGCATCGACGACGTTGTCCCCATCCTTCGCCGCATCGTTGGCGGCGTCGTTCGCAGCCGTCTCGGCCTGCTGGGCTTCGTACATGGCCTGTCCAAGCTTCATGGAGGCTTCGGCAAGCGCGTTGGTCTTGGCCTTGATGTCCTCGGCGTCGGGCTCGGATGCCTCGACGGCGGACTTGAGGTCGGCGAGCGCAGTTTCGATCGCCTTGCGATCCTCCTCCGAGACCTTGTCGCCATAGTCGGCAAGTGACTTCTCGGACGAGTGGATCAGGCTTTCGGCCTGGTTCCGTGCTTCCACGGACTCACGCCGCTTCTTGTCGCCCTCCGCGTTCGCCTCGGCATCCTTGACCATCTGCTCTATGTCGGCATCCGAAAGGCCGCCAGACGCCTGGATGCGGATCTGGTGCTCCTTGCCGGTGCCCTTGTCCTTGGCGGAAACGTTGACGATGCCGTTGGCGTCGATGTCGAAGGTGACCTCGATCTGCGGCACGCCGCGCGGGGCAGGGGGAATGCCGACCAGGTCGAACTGACCCAGCATCTTGTTGTCCGACGCCATTTCACGCTCGCCCTGGGCGACGCGGATGGTCACGGCGTTTTGGTTGTCCTCGGCTGTCGAGAAGGTCTGCGACTTCTTTGTCGGGATCGTCGTGTTTCGATCGATCAGACGGGTGAAGACGCCGCCGAGCGTTTCGATGCCGAGCGACAGCGGCGTGACGTCGAGCAGCAGGACGTCCTTGACGTCGCCCTGAAGCACGCCGGCCTGGATCGCGGCGCCGAGCGCGACGACTTCATCCGGGTTGACGCCCTTGTGCGGTTCCTTGCCGAAGAACGACTTCACCGTTTCCTGGACCTTCGGCATGCGCGTCATGCCGCCAACAAGTACGACTTCATCGATCTCGCCGGCCTGGATGCCTGCATCCTTGAGCGCAGCCTTGCAGGGCGCCACGGTGCGCTGGACCAGATCGTCGACCAGGCTTTCGAACTTGGCGCGCGAAAGCTTCATCGTCAGGTGCTTGGGACCCGACTGGTCGGCGGTGATGAAAGGCAGGTTGATCTCGGTCTGCGAGGAGGACGACAGCTCGATCTTGGCCTTTTCCGCAGCTTCTTTGAGGCGCTGCAGCGCAAGCTTGTCCTTCTTCAGGTCGATGCCTTGTTCCTTCTTGAACTCGTCGGCAAGATATTCGACGAGGCGCATGTCGAAGTCCTCGCCGCCGAGGAAGGTGTCGCCGTTGGTCGACTTCACCTCGAAGACGCCGTCGCCGATTTCGAGGATCGAGACGTCGAAGGTGCCGCCGCCAAGGTCGTAGACGGCGATCGTCTTGCCGTCTTTCTTCTCGAGCCCGTAGGCGAGAGCGGCAGCCGTCGGCTCGTTGATGATGCGCAGCACTTCAAGGCCGGCGATCTTGCCGGCATCCTTGGTCGCCTGGCGCTGGGCGTCATTGAAGTAGGCGGGAACCGTGATGACGGCCTTCTCCACCTTCTCGCCGAGATAGCTTTCGGCGGTTTCCTTCATTTTCTGCAGCACCATGGCCGAGATCTGCGAAGGCGAATAGTCGGTCCCGGCGGCCTGTACCCAGGCATCGCCATTGTCGGCCTTCACGATCTTGTAAGGAACCATGTCCTTGTCTTTTTGCGTCGTCGGATCGGCGAAGGTGCGGCCGATGAGGCGCTTGATCGCAAAAAGCGTGTTCTCGGGGTTGGTCACCGCCTGGCGCTTGGCCGGCTGGCCGACGAGACGTTCGCCGTCGTCGGTGAAGGCGACCATCGAGGGCGTGGTGCGTGCGCCTTCCGCGTTTTCGATAACCTTCGCGTCCTTGCCGTCCATGACGGCGACGCAGGAGTTGGTTGTTCCGAGGTCGATGCCGATAACTTTAGCCATTGTTCTTCTCTCTCCTTAAAGCGAGCCGTCCGGACCCGGTGTGGCGTTCCGACTGACGGCCCCTAACGGGATTGGTGTTGGTTTGTCATTCTGCTGAGCCAAGCAGTTCCCGGCGTATATAAGAACCGGGTTTTGTCACTGCAAGACGGAAGTTTTGCCTGCCGCCAATGCGTGGGGAACCCTCATTGTGCCGTGCGCGGCGCGTCGCTGAGGGTCAATTTCCCATGAGAAAGTCGAGCAGCGTCGTGCGCCGTGGCTGGGCCTCGGCAACCGGCGGTGGACCTGCATCGCCCCAGCCGCCCTCTCCGACATTGGCGGGAGGAACGGGCGGGCCGCCTGCGCGCTGATCCCCCGGATAGTCGAGAAGATCCGCACCCCAGCGCGAGGGGTCGTCACCGGCGATGATCGAGCCGACGCCATCCTGCGGCACGCTTTCGGGCGGCGCCAGCCGTCCTGCCGGCGGGCCGGGCAGCGCGGCCACGGGAACGCCGCTATGCGCCCCGGCCATGAAGTCTTGCCAGGCGCGGGCCGGCAATCCGCCACCCGTCACCTTGTTCATCGACGTGCCGTCGTCATTGCCGAACCAGACACCGGCGACGAGATTGGCCGTATAGCCAACGAAAAGCGCGTCGCGGAAGGACTGCGTTGTTCCCGTCTTGCCAGCGGCCTGCCACCCTTCGAGCTGGGCGTTGCGGCCCGTTCCGGCGGATACCACCTCGCTGAGCATCATGTTCATCGTGCCCGCGACCGCAGGATCGAGCACCCGATCCGCCTCGGGCTCGCCCCGCTCGAACAGCACCTTGCCCTCATCGTCCGTCACCCGGCTGATGATGTAGGGCGAAACGCCATAGCCGCCGTTCATCATCGGCGCGTAGGCCGATGTCAGCTCCGTCAGCGTGACCTCCGACGTGCCGAGCGCAATGGAGGCGTTGGCGTTGAGCGCCGATTTGATACCGAGCCGCTCGGCCAGCGAAACGACATTCGCCGGTCCGACCTCCATCACCAGTTGCGCTGCGATCGTGTTCAGCGAGGAGGCGAGCGCGTCGTGCAGCGTCACCTGCCCCCGGAATTCGTTGTCGTAGTTGGAAGGCGACCAGTTGCCGATCTGGATCGGTGCATCGTTGCGCACCGAGTAGGGGCTGAGGCCCATCTCGAGCGCTGCGGCATAGACGAAGGGCTTGAACGCCGAACCGGGTTGCCGCCTGGCATCGGTTGCGCGGTTGAACTGGCTTTCCGCATAGTTGCGCCCGCCCACCATGGCGCGGATGGCACCCGTGGCGTCGAGCGCCACGAGAGCGCCCTGGCTGACGTTCAGCGTCTCGCCGTTCTCGTCGATCGCGTCCTGGATCGCCGCCTCGGACAATTGCTGCAGATCGGAATCGATGGTCGTTTCGACGACGATGTCGCCTGTCACCTCGCCGATCAGGTCCGGCAACTCGTCCATCACGGCATCGGCGACATAGTGTTCGGCCCCCGTCCAGAAGCTCGGCGCGCGTGTCGGGGATTGCGTCATCGCCGTCGTGACCTGGGCGTCTGTGACGTAGCCGGCATCCGCCATGGCATGCAGCACGACCTGCGCGCGTTCCTCCGCCGCCTGCGGATCGCGCGCCGGTGACAGGCGCGAGGGCGCCTTGAGAAGCCCGGCCAGGAGCGCCGCCTCGGCCAGCGTCACATCCTTGGCGGGCTTGTTGAAGTAGCGCCGAGACGCCGCCTGCACGCCATAGGCGTTGGACCCGAAATAGACCCGGTTCAGATACATCTCCATGATCTGATCCTTGCTGAAGCGATGCTCAAGCCAGAGTGCCAGCAGGACTTCCTGTACCTTGCGTTCGACCGTGCGTTCCGGCGAGAGGAAGAGGTTCTTGGCCAGCTGCTGCGTGACGGTCGATCCACCCTGAACGACGTCGCCCGCCATCAGGTTCGCCACCATGGCGCGCGCAAGCCCGAGCGGATCGATTCCGAAGTGGCTCTGGAAGCGGCGGTCCTCGATGGCCATCACGGCCTGCGGAATGAAGGGTGACATTTCCGTCAGCGCCAGCTGCTCGCCGCCAGTCGCGCCGCGATTCGCCATGATCGCGCCGCCGACCGACACGATCCGCACATTGGGTGGGCGGTCGGGGATGGACCAGGTCGATGCGTTGGGCATCTGCGCGGCGTAGTAGGCGGCGATGGCTCCAACGCCGATCGCGCCCCATATCCCAAGGACGCAGCACCAGTAGACCAGGCCGCGCGCCAGCCGGAAGAGTCCGCCGCCACCGCCGCCCGCGCGTCCGCCGCGTTTGCCTGATTTCTTCCGGGCCCTGGTGCCGCCGCGCCCGTTCTGTGCGCGGTTCGACCGTTTGCGCCCCGCGTTCGAGGCACTCACGCGGTCGTCGCGCCCGACGCGAATGTCTTCCCCGCGGGGTCGATTGCCCTCGAATGTCGGCTCGATACGCCGCATGCCCGATCGCCTTGAAAGTCCGAACTGATCATTACGCTTTGTGTCGCGTTGAAACGATCTGGTGAATCCTAAATGCGGCGATTTAAGGTGCGGTTAATCATCCGATCCTTCCTGCCATACGGGCCAGCGCCGGCGGCACACAATCAGTCCGCCCGCAATGATGTCGCCGCTTATCCGGATCTGTAAAAATTTAACTATTAGTATTAACAAATGGTTTTCCCGTCCTCCGAGACGTATTGGATTGTCTTATTTCGACAGCTGACCGAATATAAAATCTATGCTGTCGTCATTTATTGGGGGTGTATCTCTCAGAAAAATGGTCTGGCAACCAAATATATTGAATGGGAGACATCCAAGTGGCGCAACTGGTATTTCAGAAAGCTTTCGACCTGCTCTCGGTGAATGAGTTCAGAGGAGAATTCGTCGAGCAGACGGCCGAACGGATCGTCGGCAGCGACGGGGTCAGCACGGCCTATTACTACGGTCAGTTCACCATTTTTCCAGACGGTGATTTCAGCGGCACACTGGACGGGATCGAATACTTCGAAGGGGACGATCTCATCTTCGTCGCCAATGATTTTTCGGTCGATGCCGCCGAATTCGGCGCTCTGATCAGGACCGACCAGGTCGAGGCGGCTGTCGCTCTCGTTCTTGGTGGCAACGACACGGTTTACGGCAGCAACGGCGACGATGTGCTGGTGGGCGCCGGCGGCGACGATGTGCTCTTCGGCGCCACAGGTGACGACGAATTCCACGCCGGCAACGGCTCGAACACGATCCACGGCGACGATGGTTTCGACGTTGCCTATTACGATGGGCCGGCATCGGAATGGACCGTCGCCTCCGCCGAGACGGGCTTTACCGTGTCGCATGACAGCGGCACCGACACGCTCGCCAATGTCGAGCGCCTTGCCTTTTCCGACACGATGATCGCGCTTGATGTCTTCGGCAATGCCGGCGCCGCGTTCCGCATCTACGAGGCGGCGTTCGACCGGGCTCCGGACGCCTCGGAAGTGGGATACTGGATTTCCAACATGGATGCCGGCTGGACGCTCGAGGACGTCGCGGCGCGCTTCGTCGACACGCCGGAATTCGCTGCCCTCTACGGCGAGAACCCGAGCAACGCGGAATTCGTCGATCGGGTCTATTTCAATGTGCTCGATCGCCAGGCGGACGAAGGCGGCGCTGCCTATTGGCAAGGCGAGCTGGACGCGGGTGCGATGTCCCAGGCAGAGGTACTGGCGCGCATTTCCGAGAGCGGCGAGAACGTGGACGGCGTCATGCCGCAGATCGAGAACGGGATCTGGTACACGGTCTGATCGATCGGTTGGGAGCGGCGCCGTGCTGCCGCTCCCTTTTGACTGTGGTGTCCACTCGCTGTTGAAAGACTCCGGAAACCACGAAGTCAGTGCAATCGGAGGCACCGGCGCCTCGACGGGCGATGTTAAGGCCCCGGTGATGCCCGCGCGTGTAGACCGGTCACCGCATCCCTAACGCAATTCGACGGGTGGATCGCATGGCATACACACTTCCCCAGCATGGCGACCGGGTCGACTGGGTCGATCACGCCAAGGGCATCTCGATCCTCCTCGTCGTCATGATGCATTCCACGCTCGGCGTCGAGATCGCCGCCGGCGCGGTCGGTTGGCTGCATCCCGTGGTGGAGTTCGCCAAGCCGTTCCGCATGCCGGCGTTCTTTCTGATCTCCGGCCTCTTCCTCGCCCGCACGATCGATGCGCCCTGGCGCCGCTTCCTCGACAGGAAGGTTCTCCATTTCGCCTATTTCTACGTGCTGTGGGTGCTGATCCAGTTTGCCTTCAAGGGTCCGGGCATCGCCATGGAAGGCGGCGTCGGTGCGGCCCTCGCGGCGCTTGTCGAGACAACCTACCAGCCTTTCGGCACGCTCTGGTTCATCTACGTTCTGCCGGTCTTCTTTCTCTTCACGCGCCTGGTGCGCGGCCTGCCGGTGTGGCTTGTCCTGGCCTGGGCAGCGCTTCTGGAAGTCATGCCGATTGCAACCGGCAGCGTGGTCTACGACGAATTCGCCGCGCGCTACGTCTATTTCTTCGTGGGATACGCCCTCGCTGGCTCCATCTTCGGCTGGCAGCGGTGGAGCGCCGCGCGCATCGCTCCCGTCATCGCGGGCCTCATCGCCTGGTTCGCGGTCAACGCGGCGCTGTCGCAAGCGACCCTTCCGGCCGGTCTGACGCCATATGCGCAAGTCTTTTCAAGCGAGCCGACCGTCCTTCGATGGAGCGATCTGGCTGGCATCTCGCTCGTGCTCGGACTGGCTGGGAGCCTGGCGCTCGTTGCGGTTTGCGGTCTGATCGCGAGGGCGCGCTGGAGCCAAGGGTTGCGCTGGATCGGCGCCCACTCCATCGTCATCTACCTCGCTTTTTTCCTGCCGATGGCAGTGACGCGGACCGCGCTCCTCAAGCTCGGCATCATCGCCGATGTCGGCACCATGTCGCTGATCACCTGGATCGCCGCGGTGTCGGGACCCGTCGTGCTCTACCTCGTCATCCAATGGTCGGGGTGGGGGCGGTTCCTCTTCGAGCGTCCCCGCTGGGCGCGCCTGGAGGGCGCGACCCCGCGCGCCGCTGAGCAGGGCAACAGCGCGGCTCAGGCCGGCTGACGCGCCAGGGCATCCATGACGCGGATCCACGAGCGGATGCCCTTGTGAAACGACGTCAGCTCGTATTTCTCGTTCGGTGAATGAATGCGGTCGTCCGCAAGGCCAAAGCCGATCAGCAGCGAATCCATGCCGAGCATCTTCTGGAAATCGCCGACGATCGGGATGGAGCCCCCCATCCCGATCATGACTGCCGGCTTCGGCCATTCTCCCGTAAGGGCATCCTTTGCCGTGTTCAGAAGCGGCGAATCGTAAGGCAGCTGGATGGCCGGCGATCCGCCGTGCTCGTGGAACGAGACCTTGCAGTCTTCCGGAACCCGCGCCTCCACGAAGGCGCGGAAATTGCGCCGGATCGCCGCCGGGTCCTGCTCTCCGACCAGTCGGAAGGAGACCTTCGCATGGGCTTCGGCCGCGATCACCGTCTTGAAGCCCTCGCCCGTATAGCCGCCCCAGATGCCGTTCACTTCGGCTGTCGGCCGCGCCCATGTCAGCTCCAGCACCGACCGGTCTTGCTCGCCAGCGAGCTTGGAGAGCCCGACCTCACCGAGAAAGGCTTCCGCCGTGCGTCCCAGCTTGTCCCAGCTCTGCTTGATCTGGCTCGGGGTTTCCTCGACGCCGTCGTAGAAATCGGGGATCGTGATGCGCCCGGTCTCGTCGCGCATCGCGGCGAGGATCGTGGTCAGGACGTGAATGGGATTGGCGGCGGCGCCGCCGAAATAGCCCGAGTGGAGATCACGGTCGGCTGCCGTGATGGTGATTTCCTCGCCGACGAGGCCGCGCAGCCCGGCCGAGATCGCCGGCGTGTCCGCGTCCCACATGTTCGTATCGCAAACCAGCGCGAAATCAGCTTTCAGCTCTTCCGCATTGGCGTCAAGAAACGGCTTAAGTGAGGGCGATCCGGATTCTTCCTCGCCCTCGAAGAGTATCGTCACCTTCAGCGGCAGAGAACCTGCGGCCTTCTTGTAGGCGCGGCACGCTTCCACGAACGTCATCAACTGTCCCTTGTCATCAGCCGAGCCGCGCCCGGTGATCACCTTGCGCCCTGTTTCCGGGTGCTCCTTGACGCTCGGTGTGAAGGGGTCATCGTGCCAAAGGTTGAGCGGATCGACCGGCTGGACGTCGTAGTGACCGTAAAAGAGCACGTGTGGCGCATCGGCCGTTGCGCCGTCATGATGAGCGACGACCATCGGATGACCGCTGGTATCGCGCACCGACGCGTCGAACCCGATGCTCTTGAGCTGTGCAACCAGAAATTCCGCAGCCGCCCGGCAGTCCTGCTTGTACCCCGGATCCGTTGAAATCGACTTGATGCGAATGAGGTCGAACAGCGTTTCGAGGCTGGACGGCAGCGCGGCGTCAGCCTCTGCGAGAACGGGTGCGATATCGGTCATGGTCGGCAAGCCTCAATGTGGGAATCGATGGTCGGGGGACCATATCCGCCGCGCCGGGAAAGACAATGGTGCGGCCGCAGGCGTCGCCGGGACGTCGGGAGCTTCTGCTAGCCAAGAAAAAGCCGCCGCGACGGGGGCAAATGTCGCGACGGCTTCCATAAGAGTGGACAAAGGCCCGGAGAGGGGGGGATAAGGCCTTTGTCCTATGTCCGGCGTGGCGGGGGACAAGCCAGAGTGCCGGACAGCGGCATAATTTTGATTGCCGATAGATATCAGATGGCGCCGCGAATATGGCGATTCAAGGATGACGTGGATTACAAATCGGTAACGTGTGCGTGAGGGTTTTGGCGCCCTTCCGACCCGCCAGACCACCGTGGACTTGTCGTATTGCGCGCGCTAATCGTCATGCCATGAAAAATGGCGATCATCTCTTCCTAGTCGACGGTTCGGGCTACATCTTCCGCGCCTACCATGCACTGCCGCCGCTGACGAGAAAGTCCGACGGGCTGCCCGTTGGCGCGGTGTCGGGCTTCTGCAACATGCTCTGGAAGCTCCTCGTCGATGCGCGCGATACCGAAGTCGGTGTCACGCCGACCCATTTTGCGGTCATCTTCGACTATTCGTCCAAGACCTTCCGCAACGATCTTTACGATCAGTACAAGGCGAACCGTTCGGCCCCGCCCGATGACCTCATTCCCCAGTTCGGGCTGATCCGCCAGGCAACGCGCGCGTTCAATCTTCCCTGCATCGAGAAGGAGGGATTCGAGGCTGACGACCTCATCGCGACCTATGCGCGTCTGGCCACCGAAGTCGGCGGAGATGTGACGATCGTCTCGTCCGACAAGGATCTGATGCAGCTCGTCAGCGACCGCGTGTCGATGTACGACACGATGAAGGATAAGCAGATCGGCATTGCCGAAGTCGTGGAAAAATGGGGTGTGCCGCCGGAAAAGATGATCGATCTTCAGTCGTTGACTGGGGATTCGACGGACAACATTCCCGGCATTCCTGGCATCGGGCCGAAAACCGCCGCACAGCTGCTGGAGGAGTATGGCGACCTTGACACGTTGCTTGCCCGCGCCTCGGAGATCAAGCAGAACAAGCGCCGCGAGAACATCATCCAGTTCGCCGACCAGGCACGCATTTCGCGCGAGTTGGTGACGCTGAAGCGCGACACGCCGATCGAGGTTGGCCTGGAGGAATTGCGCCTCGAAGTGCAGGATGGACCAAAGCTCGTCGGCTTCCTCAAGGCCATGGAGTTCACGACGCTGACACGCCGGGTCGCCGAGGCAACGGGCGCGGATGCGGCGGAAATCGAACCCGCCGAGATCGAGTTGCAATCGGGCGCTGCTGCGCATGGCCCGGACCTCGACAAGGGCGATGCGGCGCCGGCCGAGGCCGGGAAGGGCGCTGGCAAATCCGCGGCTTCGGCTAAGAATGTGGATCAGCCCGGCCAGGGAACGCCGCGGGCGCTGGCCGATGCCCGCGCTTCTGCTGCGGCATCAGCGGCCATCGATCGCTCGTCTTACGTTACGATCCGGGATCTTGAAACGCTCGACAGGTTCATCGCCATTGCTCGCGAGACCGGCATTGTCGCCTTCGACACCGAGAGCAATTCGCTCGATGCCGTGCAGGCCGACCTCGTCGGTGTCTCCCTTGCCGTCGCCAACAACACGGTGGATGCATCCGGCTCCGAGATCATGGCGGCCTATCTGCCGCTCGCCCATCGCGTCGGCAATGACGATCTCCTGGGAGGCGGGCTGGCGCCGGACCAGATCGATTTCGACGCCGCGCTCGACCGGCTCAAGGAGCTTCTGGAAGACCCGGCAGTCCTCAAGGTCGCGCAGAATCTGAAGTATGACTGGCTGCTGATGAAGCGCTACGGCGTGGAGGTCGGCCCGTTCGACGACACGATGCTGATGTCCTACGTCGTGGAATCGGGGATGGCGACCTATGGCGCCACCGGCGGCCATGGCATGGATTCGCTGTCGGAGCGCTGGCTTGGCCACAAGACGATCGGCTACAAGGAGGTCGCCGGCTCCGGCAAGGGTCAGGTGACGTTCGATCTGGTTTCCATCGACAAGGCAACGGAATACGCCGCCGAGGACGCCGACGTCACGCTGAGGCTCTGGCTCGCCATCAAGCCGCAGCTGGTCGCCAAGGGGCTTGTCTCCGTTTATGAGCGGCTGGAGCGACCACTGGTGCCCGTTCTGGCGCGCATGGAGGAGCGCGGCATCGCCGTCGACCGGCAGATCCTGTCGCGCCTTTCGGGTGAATTCGCACAGGGCGCGGCCGCGCACGAATCGGAAGCCTACGAACTTGCCGGCGAGAAGTTCAATCTCGGTTCGCCCAAACAGTTGGGTGAAATCCTGTTCGGCAAGATGGGATTGCCGGGCGGATCGAAGACCAAGACCGGACAATGGTCGACTTCGGCCCAGGTCCTTGAGGACCTTGCGGCCGCCGGCCATGCGCTGCCGCGAACCATCGTCGACTGGCGTCAGCTCTCCAAGCTCAAATCGACTTATACCGACGCGCTGCCGGGCTATATCCATCCTGCCACCAAGCGTGTCCACACTTCCTATTCGCTGGCATCGACGACGACGGGTCGGCTTTCCTCGTCGGAACCCAACCTGCAGAACATTCCGATCCGAACCGCCGAGGGACGCAAGATCAGGACGGCCTTCATCGCCGAGCCGGGCTACAAGCTCGTCTCCGCGGATTACAGCCAGATCGAGCTGCGCGTCCTCGCTCATGTCGCCGATATCCCGCAATTGCGGCAGG
The DNA here is from genome assembly GCF_002750855.1 of Neopararhizobium haloflavum. GTDB lineage: Bacteria > Pseudomonadota > Alphaproteobacteria > Rhizobiales > Rhizobiaceae > Georhizobium > Georhizobium haloflavum. Next base: position 284,670 of record NZ_NWUC01000006.1, read on the forward strand.
CCTTCGCGGACGGCATCGACATTCACGCCATGACGGCCTCTGAAATGTTCTCCGTGCCGGTCAAGGACATGCCCGGCGAAGTGCGCCGGCGCGCCAAGGCGATAAATTTCGGCATCATCTACGGCATCTCGGCCTTCGGTCTCGCCAACCAGCTCGGCATCGAACGCTCCGAGGCGAGCGACTACATCAAGCGCTATTTCGAGCGGTTTCCCGGCATCAAGGACTATATGGACGCCACGAAATCGTTCGCGCGGGAGAATGGCTACGTGAAGACCATCTTCGGCCGGCGTGCCCACTACCCCGAGATAAAGTCCTCGAACCCGCAGGTTCGCGCCTTCAACGAACGTGCGGCGATCAACGCGCCGATCCAGGGCTCGGCTGCCGACATCATTCGCAGGGCGATGATCCGGGTTGAACCGGCATTGCTGAAATCAAGCCTTGCCGGGCGCATGCTGCTTCAGGTGCATGACGAACTGATCTTCGAGGTCCCGGTGGATGAAGTCGACCGGACGATCGAACTCGTCACCGAGCTGATGGAAAACGCGGCGATGCCGGCGCTGTCGATGAAAGTGCCGCTGAAGGTCGACGCCCGCGCCGCGGACAATTGGGACGAGGCGCACTGAGGCGCCTCACGCATAGATCATCTTCCGCGTCATGCCGCCGTCCACGGTAAATTCCGCGCCGGTGATGAAGTCAGCCTTGGCGGACAGCAGGTAGGCGACCATGTGACCAATGTCGGTGGGCCGTCCGACCCGGCCTGCAGGATGCTGGGCATGATCCGTCGGCGACAGGACCTCGTCGTCGACATTGATCCAGCCGGGCGATACGCAGTTGACGCGCACATCAGGTCCCAGGCTGATAGCCAGCGAATGCGTCAGCGCGACCAGCCCGCCCTTGGTTGCCGCATAGGCATGCGTATCGGCTTCGCTCATATGCGCCCGCGTGGACGCGATGAGCACCATCGCGCCCCTGCTTTCTCGCAACGCCGCCTCACCATGCTTGGCCAGCAGCATTGCCGGCGTGAGGTTCGTCGCCAGAACGGTGTTCCACGCATCGGTCGTCAGCTCTTCGAGCGAGGCAAAAGCCGCGATGCCGGCGTTGGACACGATCGCGTCGATTCGCCCGTGGCGCGCCAGAACGTTCTTCAACAGGGCGACGATGTCCTCTTCACGGGCGACGTCGCAGCAGATCGCCTCGCCGCCGGTCTCTCGCGCCACCTGGTTCGCCGCGTCACCATCGCGGTCGGCAAGGACGACGGCATATCCTTCGTCCGACAGCACACGGGCTGTCGCCGCGCCTATGCCATGGGCAGCGCCGGTGACGATGACGGTTCGTTCGCTTTCAGACATGACGGCCCTTTCACTGACAATTGATCCTGCTCTCGAAACCGCGCATTGAACTGTTCCGTTCCCCCGCTATCGTTCCAGCCGACAAAGACAATGAGGGATATGCCATGCGTCTGGCCACAATCGCGCTCACCGCCACGTTCCTGGTGGGATTTTGCATGTCGGGCGCCAGTGCTGCCGATCCCGATCCTGCCGAATGGCAGGCTGTTCTCGATGAGGCGGAAGGTCAGACCGTCTATTTCAATGCATGGGGCGGTTCGGAGAACATCAACGCCTATCTGGAATGGGTCGGCGAAGAAACGCAGCGCCGCTTCGGCGTCGAACTGGTCCATGTGAAGATCGACGACACCGCCAATGCCGTTGCACGCGTTCTGGCTGAACGCACGTCGGGCAAGGACGAGGGCGGTTCGGTCGATCTCATCTGGATCAACGGCGAGAACTTTGTCGCCATGAAGGAAGAGGACCTCTTGATGCAGCCCGGATGGGCCGGCGACTTGCCGAACTGGCGTTATGTCGATGTGGAGAACCAGCCGACGATCCTCACTGACTTCACAGAGCCGGTCGAAGGCCTGGAGAGCCCATGGGGTGGCGCCAAGCTGGTGTTCTTCTACGACAGCGCGCGGCTCGACGCAGAGCAGCTGCCCGACAGCGCCGGCGGTCTTCTTGAGTGGGCCAAGGCCAATCCCGGACGCTTGTCCTATCCCGCGCCGCCCGATTTCATCGGTTCGTCCTTTCTCAAGCAGGTCTTGAGCGAGGTGATCGACGATCCCGCCAAACTGCAGGAGCCGGTGAACGAGCAGACGTTCGAAGCCGACGTCGCCCCGCTGTTCGATTATCTCGACGCGCTCCACCCGGTGGCATGGCGCTCCGGCAAGGCGTTCCCACAGAACTATCCCGACATGAAGCAGAAGCTCGCCGATGGAGAGCTCGACATTGTTTTCGCGTTCAATCCTGCCGAGGCTTCGGCGGCCATTGCCGCCGGCGAACTGCCCGACACGGTGCGCTCCTTCACCTTCTCCGAAGGAACGCTCGGCAACACGCACTTCGTCGCCATTCCCTATAACGCCAACGCGAAGGCCGGCGCGCTCGTGGTCGCCAATTTCCTGATCGCGCCGGACGCACAGCTCAGGAAGCAGGACCCCGCCTATTGGGGTGATCCCACAGTGCTTGCGCTCCAAAAGCTCGGCGAGGAAGACCGCGCTGCCTTCGATGCGCTGGAACTGGGCGTTGCGACGCTTGCGCCAGATGAGCTGGGGCCGGTCATTGACGAGCCACATGCAAGCTGGATGGACCGCATCGAGGAAGAGTGGCGCCGCCGCTACATCACCGGCAACTGACATGGCCCTCGCGGCGCGACCGACCGGTTCCCTGTCATTCGTTCGCCTCGCGCCCGGCCTGACGCTCGCCGTCCTTCTTCTGCCGATCGCATTCGGGCTCGCTGCAACGTTCCTGCCTGCGTTTGGCTATCTGCCGGCCCTTGGCGGGACCGAATTGACGCTTGCGCATTTCGAAAGCCTATTCGCCATGCCGGCGATCTGGCGATCGGCAGCGCTCAGCCTCCTTACCGGGGTGGTCACGGCTGGCGTTTCGCTGCTGATCGTCATGCTGTTCGTTGCGGGTTGGGCCGGCACGCGCACCTTTGCGCGCCTGCAACATGCCGTGTCGCCGCTGCTGGCCATCCCGCATGCCGCCGCCGCGTTCGGCCTCGCCTTTCTCATCGCGCCTTCTGGCTTCCTCGTCCGCCTTGCCGCGCCATGGGCCGGCATCGAGCGCCCGCCCGATTGGCTGATCGTCAACGATCCGCTCGGGCTGACCATGATGGCCGGGCTCGTCGCGAAGGAAATGCCGTTTCTTCTGCTGGTGACGCTGGCCGCCCTGCCGCAGGTCAAGCGCGCCGAGACCATGCAGCTGGTATCCGCCTTTGGCTATGGGCGCATAGCTGGCTTTCTCTTCACGCTCTGGCCGCAGGTCTACCGGCAGATCCGCTTTGCCGTCTATGCGGTGATTGCCTACGCCACGGCCGTCGTCGACGTCGCCGTCATTCTCGGTCCCAACCTGCCCGCCATCCTTCCGGTCCGGCTCCTTCAATGGATGAACGACCCGGATCTCAGCCTGCGCTTCCTGGCATCGGCGGGCGCGGTGCTCCAACTTGGCGTGACTCTCGGCGCGCTCCTCGGCTGGCTCGTCATCGAACAGGTCGCATCCTCGATCTGTGCGGCGCTGAGGGGGCGTGGTCTGCGAATGGTGCGCGAGCGCATGCTGAGGATCGCGGCGCTCGCCGCGACAGGCACGACGGCAGTCCTCGTCTTCGGCGGCATCGCGCTTCTGGCCCTCTGGTCGTTCGCGGCTCTCTGGCAGTTTCCCGCCATCTTGCCGGACGCTTTCACGCTCTCCACCTGGCAGCGGGCCTTGCCGCGCATCCTGGAGCCGCTCGCCGTGACGCTTGGCGCCGGCGCACTGTCTACCGCCATCGCGCTCTGCCTCACCATCGCCTGCCTCGAGCAGGAAGCACGAACGGGCCGGGTTGCCGGCAGGCGCGCCATGCTGGCGATCTATCTGCCGCTGATCGTGCCGCAGATCGCGTTCGTTTTCGGCCTGCAGGTGCTCTTCCTGGCCAGCGGAACCGACCAGCGTTTCGCGGCGCTCGTCTTCGTCCATCTGGTTTTCGTCCTGCCTTACGTCTTCCTGTCGCTTTCCGATCCCTGGCGCGCTTTCGACCGGCGCTATGATCTGATCGCCGCAGGCCTCGGGCGCTCGCGCCTTGCGCTCCTGCTCAAGGTCCGGCTGCCGATGCTGTCGCGCGCCGTCCTCACGGCAGCGGCCGTCGGGTTCGCGGTCTCGGTCGGACAGTATCTCCCAACGGTGCTGATCGGCGAAGGACGCCTGACGACCGTGACGACGGAAGCCGTCGCGCTTGCTGCGGGGGGCAATCGCCGCGTCATCGGCGTCTACGCCTTCCTGCAAACGCTGCTGCCGTTTCTGGCTTTCGCGATTGCCTCGCTCGCGCCTGCCCTGCTATGGCGCAACCGCCGAGCGATGCGACCTTGAGGCCATGACGGAAAGCCGCGACAAGGGCCTTGCCCTCACCGACATCACGATTGGTTTGAACGGCAGGACGCTGCTTCGCCTGTCGGCGCGGGTCGCGCCGGGTGCGGTCCTGACCGTCATGGGTCCGTCCGGCTCCGGCAAATCGTCCTTGCTCGCCTATATTGGCGGCTTTCTCGATCCGGCCTTCGTCGCCTCGGGCTCATGCCGGGTGGATGGTCTTGAATTGACCAGCCTGCCGGCCGAACAGCGCCACGCCGGTCTGCTCTTCCAGGATCCGCTGCTTTTCCCCCACATGTCGGTTGCGGCCAACATCGCCTTTGCCGTGCCGCCGTCGGTCAGGAGCCGCGCCGAGCGGCGCGCGATCGCCGAAAGGGCGCTTGCGGAAATCGAGCTGGCCGGTTTCGGTGATCGTGATCCCGACACGCTGTCGGGAGGCCAGAAGGCGCGCGTCGCACTACAACGTGTGCTTGTGTCGCAGCCCCGCCTCCTGTTGCTTGACGAGCCCTTCTCGAAGCTCGACATGGCGCTGCGCGATCAGGCGCGGCAGCTGGTCTTCGACAGGGCAAATGCCGCCGGCCTGCCGGTCGTCCTCGTCACCCATGACGAAGCCGATGCGGCCGCGGCGGGCGGCGCTGTTTTCGAGATGCGGGCAGCTTGATGCCCCCCCTCCTGTCGCAGGCAATCGCAACGTTGCCGGCAGGCCGTGTCCTGCCGGAGGTGGCGGAAGCGCTCGCCGCCAAAGGGGCAGCGGTCCTGGCCGCTCCGCCCGGCGCCGGCAAGACGACGCTGGTGCCCCTTCACCTTCTTGGCGCACCGTGGCGCGCTGACGGCCGCATCATCCTCCTGGAGCCGCGCCGACTGGCGGCTCGGGCTGCCGCTCGTCGCATGGCCGACCTCCTCGGGGAGAATGTGGGCGCAACGGTCGGATACCGCATGCGCCTCGATACCCGTGTCTCGGCGAAGACCCGTGTCGAGGTGGTCACCGAGGGCGTATTCCTGCGGATGGTCCTCGATGATCCCGAACTCACGGGCGTTGCCGCGGTCGTCTTCGACGAGTTCCACGAGCGCGCGCTCGATGCCGATCTGGCATTGGCACTGACGCTGGACCTGCGTGCGGCGTTGCGGCCGGATCTGCGGCTTCTGGTCATGTCGGCGACGCTTGATACTGCGCGTGTCGCCGCGCTTCTGGGCGAGCCACCCGTCATATCCAGCCAAGGCCGGGCCTTTCCCGTCGATATCCGCTACCGCGAACGCACCGGGCGCGAGCGCGTCGAGGACGCGGTGGCGCAGGCCATCCGGCAGGCGCTCTTTGAGGAGACGGGATCGATCCTCGCCTTTCTCCCGGGGCAGGCGGAAATCCGGCGCACTGCCGAACGGCTGGAGGACCGCCTGCCTGCTGATGTTCTGCTCGCTCCGCTCTTCGGGATGATGGATGGCGAGGCGCAGGACCGAGCGATCCGCCCGGCCGCGGCGGGCCAGCGCAAGATCGTGCTGGCGACTGCCATAGCGGAGAGTTCGATCACCATCGACGGCGTCAGGATCGTCATTGATGGCGGCTTGCAGAGACTGCCCCATTTCGAGCCTGGAACCGGCATCACCAGGCTGGAAACGGTGCGGGTTTCCAGGGCCTCTGCCGATCAGCGCGCCGGTCGTGCCGGGCGGACCGAGCCTGGCATCGCCATCCGGCTGTGGCGCGAGGAGCAGACGGCGGCATTGCCGGCCTTCACGCCGCCGGAAATCCTGTCCAGCGACCTGTCCGGTCTGATCCTCGATTGCGCGGCTTGGGGCGTCAACGATCCCGCGACGCTCGCCTTCATCGATGCCCCGCCGCCACCGGCGCTCGCCGAGGCGCGCGCCCTGCTCGACACGCTCGGCGCGCTCGATCCGCGCGGCGGCCTGACAGCGACGGGACAGACGATGCGCACGCTCGGCCTGCCGGCGCGGCTGGCGGCCATGGTCGTCAAGGCCGAACCATGCGACAGGCTGAAGGCGGCGGAACTGGCGGTCCTCCTGACCGAGCAAGGGCTGGGTGGCAGATCCGTCGATCTTGCCGAGCGCCACCGCCGCATGCGCTTCGACAAGGACCGCCGGTCCTCCGCCGCCCGCGATCTGGCGGCGCGTGCGGCGCGCGACGCCGGCGGGGCGAAAGGTCAGCCGGTGCGCTCGGCCGGCGCGCTGCTGGCCCTCGGCTATCCCGACAGGATCGCCCGAAGGCGCGGTGCCCGGGGCCGCTACCTCATGGCCAGTGGTCGTGGCGCCGAACTGGACGAACACGATCCGCTTGCAAGCGAGGAATGGCTCACCGTCGCCGAACTGACGGGGCGTGCCGGCGCACATCAGGTGCTCGCTGCAGCCACGATCGAACCGGCCGAAGTCGATGCCGTCATCGCGGCCCTCGGGCAGGAGGGCGAGGAATGCTTCTTCGATCTGGAGAGCCGTTCGGTCCGCGCCCGGCGCGTGCGCCGGCTCGGGCTCATCGTGGTGGACGAAACCCCGCTGCCGCTGACCGACAACGCGTCCGTCGCCGCGACGCTGGCCGAAGGGGTGCGCCGGGCCGGGCTTCTGGCGCTGCCGTGGACGAAGGAGGCAAAGCAGCTGCGCGCCCGGCTTGCTTTCCTGCATCGCACCCTCGGTGCACCATGGCCTGACGTGTCCGACAACGCCCTGCTGGCCAGCCTCGATATCTGGTTCAGCCCATTTCAGCCAGGAGTCCGCGCGTTCGACGCCATCGCGCCGGCCAGCCTGCGCGACGGTCTCATGGCGCTACTGCCCCATGATCGGCATCGCCGGCTCGATCAGGAGGCACCCACCCACTTCGAAGTGCCGACCGGCTCGCGCATCGCGATCGCCTATGACGGGGAGGAGCCGCGTCTTGCCGTGCGTGTCCAGGAACTCTTCGGACTGAAAACCCATCCATCGATCGCCGAGGGGCGGCTCCCCTTGCTGCTCGAACTGCTGTCGCCAGCGCAGCGGCCGATCCAGACGACCCGCGACCTTCCCGGCTTCTGGTCAGGCTCCTGGTCCGATGTCCGTGCGGAGATGCGCGGCCGCTATCCTCGGCACCCCTGGCCGGAAGACCCCGCCGCCGCGCAGCCGACGAGGCGGGCAAAACCGCGCGGCATGTGAGTTCTTATGGACTTTGTGCGCTGCCTGCGCCAAGGGAGGGCGCGAAGGGCCAAAGGATGATGACGCTTACGGAACCTCCCATCGCCGGGCGCGGCCGCTATTCGCGCTACCGGCTTCGGCTGCAGACGCTGACGCGGCTGCGATGGCTGGCCGTTACCGGTCAGTCGATCACCGTTCTCGTCGTCGCCTTTCTGCTCGAGTTTCCGTTTCCGGTGCTCTTCTGTTTCGCGCTCATCGCCTGTTCGGCCTGGCTGAACGTCTTCCTCACATTCCGCTACCCGGCAACCCATCGTCTGGGCCCTTCGGCCGCCATGGGCGTTCTTGGTTTCGATGTCATCCAACTGACCGGACTGCTCTACATGACGGGCGGGCTGGTCAATCCGTTCTCGGTCCTCATCTGCGTGCCGGTGATCATCTCCACCGCATCGCAGCCGATCCGCTATACGCTGGTGCTCGGCGCGCTGACAGTGGCGAGCGCGTCGGCGCTGGCGATCTATCACCTCCCGCTGCCCTGGTATCCCGGTGTCGTTTACGAGGCGCATCTGGTCCTCATCATCGGGATCTGGATCGCCATCATCTCCACGACGCTGTTCGCCGCCTTTTACATGCATCGCGTCTCGTCGGAGGCCAACCAGCTTGCCGACGCACTCACCGCCACCGAGCTGACGCTGCAGCGTGAGCAGCATCTTTTCGCCCTGGACGGTCTCGCCGCCGCGGCCGCGCACGAACTCGGCACACCGCTCGCAACCATATCCGTCGTCGCCAAGGAGATGGAGCGTGCGCTCGGCCACGACGAGCGCTACCGCGAGGATCTCCAGTTGCTGCGTTCGCAGAGCGAACGCTGCCGCGACATACTGCGGCGGCTCACCACGCTTTCTACCGATGACGAAGAGCACATGCGCAAGCTGCCGCTGTCCTCGCTGATCGAGGAGGTCGTGGCGCCGCATCGCGAGTTTGGCGTGTCGATCGATGTCGATGTCCACGCATTGAGCGGAAGCGAGCCCGTCGGATTGCGCAATGCCGGCATTCTCTACGGGCTCGGCAATCTGGTCGAGAATGCGGTCGACTTCGCTGCAACCCGCGTCACCGTCGACGCGCGCTACGATGACGAGAACGTGGTGATCATCATTGCCGATGACGGACCAGGCTTTCCGCCCGAAATCCAGGCGCAGATCGGCGAACCATTCCTGACCCGCCGCGCCTCCGGCAAGGACAAGCGCGCCGGCGGGCTCGGGCTCGGGCTCTTCATCGCCAAGACACTGCTGGAGCGCACTGGAGCGGCGATGCGCTTCGAAAATCGCGTGTCCGGCGGTGCGCGCATCACCATGACTTGGCCGCGTGCGGCGATGGACGCCGGCCAGGCCGGGAGTTCGTTGGCGCAATCGTCCAGAATGCCTTATGTAACAGGGTGATGGCCGGCGCTTGCCGCTCGTTGCCCAGAATGGAGTCCATGATCCAATGACAGCCGAAGAAACTCCCGACGGCGAGATCGGCCCAGATCCGTCCCTGTTGCTCGTCGATGACGACGCGCCCCTGGTGCGCCGGCTGGCACGGGCGATGGAAAGCCGCGGCTTCACTGTCGAGATCGCGGAATCGGTTGCCGAAGGGCTGGCCAAGGCCAAGGCGTCGCCGCCCAAATACGCCGTTGTCGACATGCGGCTCGGCGACGGGAATGGCCTCGACATCATCGAAGCGATACGCCAGCGCCGCAGCGATACCCGGATGATCGTCCTGACCGGCTACGGCAACATCGCCACGGCGGTCAACGCGGTCAAGCTCGGCGCGATCGACTATCTCGCCAAGCCGGCCGACGCCGACGACGTCTTCGCCGCACTGACACGCAAGCCGGGCGAAAAGGCCGAGCCGCCGGAAAACCCCATGTCCGCCGACCGCGTCCGCTGGGAACACATCCAGCGCGTCTACGAGATGTGCGACAGGAACGTCTCTGAAACGGCTCGCCGGCTCAACATGCATCGCCGCACCCTGCAGCGCATCCTGGCCAAGCGCGCGCCGCGCTGAGTGCCGGGGCGCTAGATCGCCTCGCCGCCGGCTGCCCATTCTGCCATCAGGAGCCGGCTTGCCGCCGCATGCGCGAATTTCAGCGTCAGCGCCTTGCGCGTCGCTCCGGCAAGGCGATGCTCGGGCGCCTCACGCAGCATGTGGGCGCCAAACCCGTCGGAGAGGATGAGCCCGCACTCTTCGGGAAAGATATCGGCCGGCACGCCCGCATGGGTCGCGAAGAACAGGCGGTCGCAATGACGGCGGTAGTCCGGCCATTTGCGATCGACACGAAAGTCGGCGATCGATGTCTTGATCTCGACGATCCAGAATTCGCCGGATGGGCTCATCGCGATGATGTCGGCCCGCCGGCCGCTCGCCAGCGACAATTCCGGCAGCGTGGCAAAGCGCATCTCCGTCAGGAGGCGCTGAACCCCCCGGCGCACCAGCATGGCGCGATCGGATTGGCGTCCATCGACAAGCGGATGGGTGGTAAAGGGCGACACGAGAGGCATGATCGATTTTGCCATGCCCGCCCGGCAGAGACAATCGCCGCGGCAGCGTGACTTGTTGCGCAAAAGCCATGTCGGAAGGAATTCGAAGAAACGGCTTCGCCATATGCTTGTCAGCGCCGCGTTCACGGCAATAACCTGATGTCACGATCGGCTGGCGGAGCGCTGGCCGGAAGTCCGTCATTTTAAGCCCGCATCCCTCCACTATCGAGATCGCCATGAACCGTCGCGCATTTCTTGCCAGTTCGGCTTCCGCGGCCGCGCTTCTTCTAGCCGGCTGCGTCAGCACTCCAGTGTCCCGGCCGCAGCTCGCCGCCGATTATGGCGAAATCGTCGATGCCGGCTATACGATCCCCGCCGTTCCGATCCAGCGCCTGGAAGACCAGTTCAAGCGGCAGATCGTGCGCTACCCGACCAGCGAGGAGCCGGGAACGATCATCGTCGATACACCGAACAAGTTTCTCTATTACATCCTGCCCGGTGGTGAGGCCGTGCGCTACGGCATCGGCGTCGGCCGCGAGGGCTTCGCATGGCAGGGTGAGGCCTATGTCTCTTGGAAGCAGGCCTGGCCGAAATGGCATCCGCCGAAGGAGATGATCGAGCGCGAGCCATACCTTGAGAAATATGCCGATGGCGGCATGGAGCCCGGACTGACCAATCCGCTCGGCGCGCGCGCACTCTATCTTTACGACCAGGACGGCAACGATACGCTCTATCGCCTGCACGGCACGCCGGAGTGGAACACCATCGGCACCGCTGCCTCGTCGGGCTGCATCCGGCTGATGAATCAGGACATCATCGACCTTTACGATCGGGTACAGCCGGGCCGCCGGTCCAAGGTCGTCGTCTTGCAATAGGCGGTGTGCCGGCCCGCTATTGTGCGTCGGCCACCGTGTCCTCGTAGGCGATGAAGGTCTTGCCGATGTAGCCCGGCTCGCCGTCGACGGTTACCTGGCAGAAGTGCACGCACTGGTCGAGCGGCTGGGCGTCTATCTCCGTCCCGCCCGGCAGCACGCGGATGACGTCCGAGCCGTTGTCGGGCGCCGTGCGGAAATTCACGTACTCCTTCACACGCGCCGGGATGAGGTCGACGCTTCCGACGAAGGCGGCGTTGGGCATGTCGGTCTGTGCCGCGGCTGCGGCCGCCTCCAATGCCGCGATTTCCGCATCCGTCTCGGCAATCTCCACCGTCTCGGACCCGCGCAGCCCGTCATCTGCAATGGCGGCGGTTGTCGCGCGGTCGAGCCCGCCCGTTTCTGCAGCGGGCTCACCGGGTGAAGCGCGCGCCGCATCGTCGTCGGCCGTTCCAGTGAGGGCCGCTGCCAGTTCTGCGCCTTCGCCTTCGGTGTCCGAAGTCTGCGTGTCGTCCCGCCAGCGCGGATTGTCGTCGGCCAGCGGCGTCAGCCGAAGGTCGCTCTCGGCGATGCCCGCGTCGGGCTCTGAACCCGCCTGTTCTTCGCCAACTTCAACACCAGTCCGCTCGAGCGGACGCGCCGTCTTGTTCTCGGCGTTGACGAGCCCTGCGGTTTCCGCCGGGGGCGCTTTCGGCGTCTCGGTATCGGCCGGGGATACGGGCAGCTGCGCCACCGCCGCCACTGGCACCGGATCTGTATCGTCGGCCCTCGGCCCGTCCGAGCCGATGAAAAACGCACCCACGATGGCGATCGCCGCCAGAGGCACCGCCGTTGAGAGCAGATACACCCGTCGATCACGAATGAGGCTTTTCAGCCGGTTGTTTCCAAATTCCAGACGCGTCTTCATTTCGGCGCTCCCCGAAACGCTCAAGTCCCTTGCATGCACAATCATGTCTTCGCCGCAAAAACCCCTTCACCCCGCGCACACTTGCGCGGCCGGCTTTCCGCAGGCTGTTACCAAAAGGTTAATAGGGCCTGCATGGGTCCGAAATGAGGCACGATCTGAACGCAACCGGGACAACGTGAAAACGCCCGCCTGCTGGTGTTGCGGACGGGCGATTTCGCATTCATGCGCTTTGACGTGGCCTTGGGGTCAGGCGGTCGCGGCCTTCAGTTCCAGCCGTCGGCGGTGCAGCACCGGTTCGGTGTAGCCGGACGGCTGCTCGCGGCCCTTCAGCACGAGATCGAGGGCTGCCTGGAAGGCGATGGAGCCATCGAAGTCGGCCGACATCGCACGATAGGCGGTGTCGCCGGCGTTCTGCTGGTCGACCACCTTGGCCATCTTCTTCATCGTCTCGACGATTTGCGCCTCGGTCACGACGCCGTGGTGCAGCCAGTTCGCCATGTGCTGCGCGGAGATGCGCAGCGTGGCGCGATCTTCCATCAGTCCGACATCGTTGATGTCCGGCACCTTGGAGCAGCCGACGCCCTGGTCCACCCAGCGCACGACGTAGCCGAGGATACCCTGTGCGTTGTTGTCGAGTTCGCGCTGAATGTCCTCCGGCGTCCAGTTCGGCCGCTCGGCGACCGGGATGGACAGGATCTCGTCCAGCCGGGCCCGTTCGCGCGACTTGAGGTCTGCCTGCACCGCGGCGACATCGACCGTGTGGTAGTGCGTCGCGTGCAGCGTCGCAGCGGTCGGAGAGGGCACCCATGCCGTGTTCGCCCCGGCCTTCGGGTGGCCGATCTTCTGTTCCAGCATCGCCGCCATCAGGTCGGGCATGGCCCACATGCCCTTGCCGATCTGGGCGTGGCCGGCAAGCCCGCATTGAAGGCCGACGTCGACGTTCCAGTTCTCGTAGGCCTGGATCCAGGTCGAAGCCTTCATGTCGCCCTTGCGGATCATCGGCCCGGCTTCCATCGAGGTGTGGATTTCGTCGCCGGTGCGGTCGAGGAAGCCGGTATTGATGAAGACGACCCGCTCCTTCGCGGCGCGGATTGCCTCCTTGAGGTTCACCGTCGTGCGCCGTTCCTCGTCCATGATGCCCATTTTGATCGTGTTGGGCGCCATGCCGAGCGCGCTTTCGACGCGGCCGAACAGCGTGTTGGCGAACGCCACTTCCTCCGGCCCGTGCATCTTCGGCTTGACGACATACATCGAGCCCGCGCGGCTGTTCTTGCGACGTCCGTTCGCGCCGATGTCGTGCAGTGCGATGAGGCCGGTGACGAAGGCGTCCATGATCCCTTCGGGAATCTCGTTGCCGTCGCGATCGTGAATCGCCGGGTTCGTCATCAGGTGCCCGACATTGCGCACCAGCATCAGCGAACGTCCGGGCAGGGTCAGCGTCGAGTCGTCGGGCGCCGTGTATGCGCGGTCGTCATTGAGTTCGCGCGTGACGGACTGTCCGCCCTTTTCGAAAGTGTCCTTCAGATCGCCGCGCATGAGGCCGAGCCAGTTGCGGTAGGCCGCGACCTTGTCGTCGGCATCCACCGCGGCGATCGAATCCTCGCAATCCTGGATGGTCGTCAGCGCCGACTCCAGCACGATGTCGGCGATCCCTGCCGGGTCGCCTTCACCGATCGGGTTGCGCCGGTCGATGACGATTTCGACATGCAGTCCGTTCTTCGACAGAAGGATCGATGACGGCGCGAATGGCTCGCCGCGGTAGCCGGCGAACTGCGCTGCGTCCTTCAGCGCCGACGTTCCGCCATCGCCAAGCGCGATCACGAGCTTGCCGTCCTCGATCGAGAAGCCTGCAACGTTGTGCCAGTCGCCGGCGATCGGGGCGGAGTCGTTGAGGAAATTGCGTCCCCAGGCGATCACCTTCTCGCCGCGCTTGGGGTTGTAGCCCTTGCCCTTGTCGGCGCCGCCTTCCTCGGAAATGGCGTCGGTGCCGTAAAGCGCATCGTAGAGCGAGCCCCACCGGGCATTGGCGGCATTGAGCGCATAGCGGGCGTTCATCACCGGAACGACAAGCTGCGGTCCGGCCACCTTGGCGATTTCGGGATCGACATTGGCCGTCGATACGCTGAAATCCTCACCTTCCGGCACGATGTAGCCGATATCGCGCAGGAATGCCGTGTATGTGGCCAGATCCTGTGGCGCACCGTTTTCCCGGTGCCACGCATCGATCTTGGTCTGCAGATCATCCCGCTTGGCAAGCAGCGCGCGGTTCTGCGGGCCGAGTTCGTGAACGGCTTGCGACAACGCGGAGAAAAAAGCGTCGGCATCGATGCCCGTGCCGGGAACGGCCTCGTCGGTGATGAAGCTGTAAAGCGTCTTGTCGATCGTCAGTCCGTGCGTTTCGACGGTGCTCATCTTGTCTCCCTGATCGATTGGTGCGGCGGCGCATCGCGCCGCTGATGGATCGTTGTCCGCAAACTTAAGGTCCGCGCATTCCCAGTCAATCTGTAGGTAATGCGAAAGATTTGTTCCCTCAGGGCAAAGACGAGCCTGTTGCGATCCGCGGTCGTCCGATCGCCGTCGCCTTGACCGTGGCCTCCACGAACTGCCGGCGCCCGCCTGTCTCCGGCGCGCTGGTCCGCTCCGTGAGTGTCACGCGCGACGCCTCGGCGCCGGCCTTCTCGGCCCGGCGCAGCGCTTCGCGCCTTGCCACTTCCCGCGCATGGCCCATGGCTTCCTGCTCGCTGCGAAAGCGCACCGGTTCGCCGACCCCGCCCACAAGAAAGCAGTCTTCCTCCGGCATGGACACCACCATCTCCGCCTCGACCTCGACCTGTCCGACGACCGCGCCAACCGCGTTGGCGACGTCGGCGTGCTCGGGAACGATCAGCCTTGCGCCCAGCATTGGCGCGACCGCGGGATAGTGAACGCCGGCCGACGCCCCGATCGCGATGATCGGACGATCAAGGGCGATCGAGAACCGGGCGATACCGGCCGGCCCTGTGAGTGCGCGTTCCACGAGCGGAGACGTCATCGCGTTGATGGGCAATGGCGCTCCCCGGTGGTCCGGTCCCCCGTCGCTCAATGCCGCGTCGAGAACGACCCGGGCCGATTGCAAGGCAAGCCGCGCCGCTACCATTCGAGAGAACGCTTCCGCCGACGCTGCAATCGGGTTCCCCGCGCCTGTGCGACGCCGGGCCATCAGCCGGGCCGCCAGGTCGGCGGCCTCCCCATTCCACTGCCCTTGGTGCCCGAGCACATGCATGGCATCGGAAGGGGTAAAGGCGACGATCTGCGCCATGCCCCGCTGGACGAGCCGCTCCAGCGTCGCGCGCTGGGCCATGGATGAAAGGACGGTCTCCAGCGGCGCGGGCGCGGGGCCCAGACGGGCGAGCAGTGCCTGCTCCTTGTCGCCAAGGTCCGTGCTGCGCGTCGCCCCGGTGCCGCTCAGCATGGCGAACCGGCCGTCGAGTCGCCCCGGTGTCTCCTGGCGCAGTTGCCGCGCCAATGTGTCGAGGATGATGGAATGGTGCGCGTGCCCGGCAAGCGAAATGGGCACGCAGCGCCGTGGGCCGAGCGATATCTCGGGTGTGAGCGCCGACACGTCGATATGCACTTCGGAATCGCCGCCCAGCCCGTGCGTGCGCATCGCCACCGCTTCGACCATGGTGCGGTGGCCGCCGACGACGGCACCCTCGTCGTCGAGCCTCGGTCGGCCGTTCTGAAGGATGGCGACGTCCGTCGTCGTTCCACCGATGTCCGAGACGATCGCCGCATCGAGGCCGGTCAGGTGCCGGGCGCCGACCAGGCTGGCCGCTGGCCCGGAAAGGATCGTCTCGATCGGCCGCAGGCGCGCTTCCGATGCCGATATCAGTGCCCCGTCGCCCCGCACCACCATCAGCGGCGCCGTGATCTCGCGGGCCGCCAGAAACGTTCTCGTCGCGTTCAGGAGCCGGTCGATCATCGTGATCAGGCCCGCATTGAGGACCGTCGTCAGCGCGCGACGCGGCCCGCCGAGCCGCGCGGACAATTCGTGGCTGCAGGTTGTCGGCAACCCCGTGCGCGCCTGGACAAGGTCGCGCACGGCGATCTCGTGCGCCGGATTCCTGACGGAGAAATAGCCGGCGATGGCGACCGCGTCGCAGCGCCGCTTCAAATCTTCCACCGCGTCGTCGAGCGGAGTAAGGTCGATGGGCCTTTCCTGGCCGTGGACGTCATGGCCGCCGGACAGAAGAACAAGCGGTCCCTCGCCGAGCGCCTTGTCGACCCCACCGCGCGCCAGATCGGCTTGGGACATTCCGATGGCGATGAGGCCGACCCGGCCGGCCTGTCCTTCCACCAGGGCATTGGTGGCCAGCGTGGTCGAGAGAGAAACGAGGGCGATCGCCTCCGGCCTGACTCCGGCAGACGCGAGGACGCTGTCTGCGGCCATCGAAAGGCCGACCGAAAGATCATGCCGTGTGGTCAGCGCCTTGGCTTTTGCCAGCACCCCGCAGCGTGTGCCATGCAGCACGGCGTCGGTGTAAGTGCCGCCCGTATCAAGCCCGAGGGATATGGGTTCGCCCGCTTCAGGGCCAGGGAACGTCGTGTCGTGCATCCTGTCGGACCGGAAGATTGCCTCCCCTCGTGGTAGCGACTTTGGCGCTCTGCGCAAGGCCCTGCTGACGCTACGGCAAGGGTGATGCGCTCATCCGACTGTTTTCGCACTTGCCCTCAGCCGCCGCCTGCCCCATTCTGGCGGCCATTCGAGGGGCATCCAACCAAAAGAGCTTTGAATTTGAACGGGAATCCAGATGATGGCCGCGTGCGTATCCGCTGATCGGGATATGCTCGAAACCATCAATGAACTGCAATCGCCTTATGATGTGTTGCGCTACCTGCGGCAGCGCACCCGTGCTGTTGAGTTCACCCATTTCACTGTCCTGAAGGTCCCGCCGCTCGGCATGGGGCGGATTGCCGAGATTTCGCTGCTGTCCAGCTGGCCGGCCGAGCTGTTCCAGGCCTATGATGCGGCCGAATTGGGTCTGGCGAGCCCCGTCCTCAGGCGGTTGGCGCGCTCGGCGCTCTTTTTTCAGTTCGACCACACAACGATCAACAGCAATCGCGAGGATGGGCGCCAGGACGAGGCCGTTGCCCTGTTCACACGGTATGGAATGGAGCGAGGCGCCTATTTCCCTGTCCATGACCCGGCGTTCGGCTCGGGAGCCATCGGGTTCAGTGGCAACAGGGATGCGCTGTCCGCCAGCGAGATGGCGTCGCTGCAAATCCTTTCCATCCATGTCTTTGATCGGCTGGTTCAGTTGCAGGCAGCGGCGGCAGGCGACCGCCCGAAGCTCAGCGTGCGCGAGCGCGAATGCCTGTTGTGGACCGCCGAAGGAAAAACCAGCTTCGAGATCGGCAAGATCATCGGCATCTCCGAGCATACGGTGAATTACTATCTGACCACGGCCTCGGGAAAGCTCAATTCGACCAACCGCGTCCAGGCCGTCGCGGTGGCGCTTCGCAGCGGCCTTTTGGGCTGACATGATCCCCAGCGTTCTCCGCCTCCCGATTTGAAGAGCGTCGCGAAAATCACTATCTTGACGACACTGAACGCGCGATTCGCAGATCCCGCGAAGCGATGCGGACAACTCGCTTGCCGAACGTCCGGATTGCCGCGCCTCCCACCAGGAAAGTTTTCCGCCCGATGAGCGACACGCCAGCCAACGAGCCCATGCCGCAACCCGCCTCCAATGATGATTACGGAGCCGAATCGATCAAGGTCCTCAAGGGCCTCGATGCGGTCCGCAAGCGGCCGGGCATGTATATCGGCGACACCGACGATGGTTCGGGCCTGCACCATATGGTCTACGAGGTGGTCGACAACGCCATCGACGAGGCGCTTGCCGGCCATGCCGACATCGTCACCGTCACGCTCAATCCCGATGGCTCCGTCACGGTGACCGACAACGGCCGCGGAATCCCCACCGATATTCACGCGGGAGAGGGCGTCTCGGCGGCCGAGGTCATCATGACCCAGCTGCACGCAGGTGGGAAGTTCGACCAGAACTCCTACAAGGTCTCTGGCGGCCTGCACGGCGTCGGCGTTTCGGTGGTCAACGCCCTGTCCGTCTCGCTGAAGATGAAGATCGCCCGCAACGGCAAGTGGCACGAGATGAGCTTCACCCATGGTGTCGCCGACGCGCCGCTGGCCGTGACCGGCGATGCTGGCGACCACACCGGCACCGAGATCACCTTCCTGCCCTCGGGCGATACCTTCACCATGACCGAGTTCGATTTCGGCACGCTGGAGCATCGGCTGCGCGAACTGGCGTTCCTCAATTCAGGCGTCCACATCCTCCTGACCGACAAGCGCCACGCCGACGTCAAGCAGGTCGAGATGCAGTATGAGGGCGGCCTTGAGGCGTTCGTCAAATATCTCGACCGCGCCAAGAAATCTCTGGTGCCGGCGCCGATCTCTATGAGCGGCGAGAAGGACGGCATCACCGTAGAGGTCGCGATGTGGTGGAACGACAGCTACCACGAGAACGTGCTGGCCTTCACCAACAACATTCCCCAGCGCGACGGCGGCACGCACATGGCAGGCTTTCGCGGCGCGCTGACGCGCCAGATCGTGTCCTACGCCGACACCTCCGGCCTGACGAAGAAGGAAAAGGTCTCGCTGACTGGCGACGATTGCCGCGAGGGTCTGACCGCCGTGCTGTCGGTCAAGGTGCCCGATCCGAAATTCTCGTCCCAGACCAAGGACAAGCTCGTCTCCTCGGAGGTCCGCCCCGTCGTCGAAAGCCTGGTCAACGAAGGGCTCAACCAGTGGCTGGAAGAGCACCCGGCAGAGGCCAGGATCCTCGTCGGCAAGGTTGTCGAAGCCGCTTCGGCCCGTGAGGCGGCGCGCAAGGCGCGCGAGCTGACGCGGCGCAAGGGTGCGCTGGACATCACCTCGCTGCCTGGCAAGCTCGCCGATTGCCAGGAGCGCGATCCTGCAAAGTCCGAAGTCTTCATCGTCGAGGGCGACTCCGCTGGCGGCTCGGCAAAGAGCGGGCGCTCGCGCCAGAACCAGGCGATCCTGCCGCTCCGGGGCAAGATCCTCAACGTCGAGCGTGCCCGCTTCGACCGCATGATCTCGTCCGATCAGGTCGGTACGCTGATCACCGCGCTGGGGGCGGGGATCGGCAAGGACGAGTTCAACCCGGACAAGCTGCGCTACCACAAGATCATCATCATGACGGACGCCGACGTCGACGGCGCCCACATCCGCACGCTGCTGCTCACCTTCTTCTTCCGCCAGATGCCGGAACTGATCGAGCGCGGCCACATCTACATCGCCCAGCCGCCGCTCTATAAGGTGACGCGCGGCAAGTCCTCGCAGTACCTCAAGGACGAGAAGGCGATGGAGGACTATCTGATCGGGATGGGTCTGGAGGATGCCTCGCTGGAACTCGCCAACGGCGAGGTGCGCACGGGCAACGATCTGCGCGCCGTCATCACAGATGCCCTGCGCATGCGTTCCCTCATCGACGGCATCCATTCGCGCTACGATCGTTCCGTCGTGGAACAGGCCGCCATCGCCGGCGCGCTCAATCCCGAGTTGACGGCCGACCCTGCTCGGGCCGAGGCGACCGCCGACGAAATCGCCCGGCGCCTCGACATGATCTCGGAAGACACCGAACGCGGCTGGACGGGCACCGTCACCACGGACGGTGGGATCAGGGTTGAGCGCACCGTGCGCGGCGTCAAGGAGTCGCATCTGATCGACCCTGCGCTCATCGGTTCGGCCGATGCGCGCCATATCGATCAGATGACGCCGCGAATGAAGGAAATCTACGGCGCAACGCCGGCCTTGCGCCGCAAGGACGACGCAACGCCGATGACCGGCCCCCGCCTGCTGCTCGACACCATCTTCGCCATCGGCCGCAAGGGTCTTTCCATTCAGCGCTACAAGGGTCTTGGCGAGATGAACGCCGAGCAGTTGTGGGAAACGACCCTCGACCCCAATGTCCGCTCTTTGCTGCAGGTGAAGGTCACCGATGCCGTGGACGCGGACGGCCTTTTCACGCGATTGATGGGCGATGAGGTCGAGCCGCGCCGCGAATTCATCCAGGATAATGCGCTGACCGTCGCCAACCTCGATATCTGAGCGGCTATTCGCATCGCGGCTTGACGATTCACCTGCGCAGGAAGGAACTTGCGCCGGGGCATTCCGTTGTTGGGACGATTCCCGCGGGCCGCTGAGGTCACGCGAAAGCTCAATCGGAGTATGTCATGCCAGAGAGACTGGATCCTCAAGAAGCGCGCCAGGGCAGCAGGGGGGTTCCCGTGCTCAAGGTGCTCATCGTCGCGCTCGTGCTGGCACTTCTCGCCTGGGCAGGTGCCGCGCTTTTCGGCGAGACGAGCGATCCCGAACAGCCGACGGGCGAGAACACCATCCAGGAGGATGCGACCGACGAGCCGGCGACCGGCGCCGCGCCGACAGTGGATTGATCTGCTCCCGGCGGCGCACGAGCGCCGCCGCTATTCGTTTCGCGTTTGTCCCGTCTTGGGTTAGAATGGCCTTCTTCGCTTCACGATAGAGGGCAACGCAATGACCCTGTTCGATGACCGTGAGCGGGCCTTTGAGCTCAAATATGTACACGACCTCGAGATCGAGTTTCGCGCGGCCTTGCTGCGCACGCGGCTGCTGGCGGAATGGGCCGCGCGCCAGATGGGCTTGCCCAGCGAGGAAACCGAAGTTTATATCCATGACAAGGTGTTGGGTCTGTTGAATCGTCTCGGCGACACGCAGCTTCTCGACCGTCTCCGTGCCGATCTTGAGGCGCACGGGATCGCGGTCGACGAAAAGGCGATGCGTCAGGCGATGGATCGCTTCGCCGATGAGGCCATAGTGCGGCTCGGAGCCCATCCCGCGGAGGAGCAGAGGATGGCGGCCGGCCGGCACTGAATGACATGGGGGCGGCCAGTATGAAAAATATCCTCGTTCCGATACCGGAAGCGCATCCGGTCGACACTGTGCTCGACGGTGCCGTGGCGCTGGGCCGGATGTTCGACAGTTGCATTGAAGGCATCGCGCTGGCGCCTGATCTTTCGCGCACCATCGCCGCCGAATTCCCGATCGATCCCCACTATATCGACCCGGACAATCGCCGCCAGCTCGTTGCCGATGCGCGCAATGCCTTCGAGCGCTACATGCAGCAGGCCGCGATCGGCCGCTATGGCGATACCGGAATCGGTTATGAATGGAACGTGCGCGAACTCGGCGAGGACAGCCGAATCGCGAGCTACGCTCGGCTGTTCGATCTCGTCGCGCTTGCCCGTCCCGCACAAAGCCGCGACGGCCCGCGCATCGCCACCGTCGAGACGGTGCTCTTCGAAAGCGGACGGCCGGTGCTTCTGGTGCCGCCGGTCAAGGCCGAGAGCATAGGCAGCCGCGTGGTGATCGCCTGGAACGGAAGCCCTGAAACAGCCCGCACCATCGCTTTCGCGATGCCGATCCTCCTCAAGGCCGAAAGGGTGGTCGTTCTGGCGCTCGAAGGCTGGGAGGTCGATGGCCCCAGCGCGTCGGATCAGGTGCGCCTGCTTGCCCGCCATGGCATGAAGGTCGAACTCGCCACCCGGCCCGCCGCACAGGCGCCAGGCGAGGCGATCCTGCGCTACGCCAAGGAGATGGACGCCGATCTCATCGTCAAGGGGGCCTATACCCAAAGCCGCCTGCGTCAGATGATCTTCGGCGGCGCGACGAGCTTCCTGCTCTCACACACCGATGTGCCGATGCTGATCGCTCACTGATCGGCGCCGACCGCCCGGGCGAGAAGCATTTCGACATCCTCGGGCAGTTCGTCGCCGGCGAAAGCGACGAAGGCGTCCGGGCGAACCAGCACCAGCCGCGAGGCATATCGATCGCGGCCGTCCTCAAGATCGTCCTCGACGACGGTCAATGGCACGCCGGCCTTCTGCGCTGCGCCGGCAAGCCGGGCCGCTTCTTCGCCTGCACCAAAGGCGAGCAGGGTGAAGCCTGGCCCGAAAGCATCGAAAACATTGCGCCCGTCGGAGAGCGGCATCGGCGCCAGGTGGTGACCGGCACGCGCGACGAAACTGTGCTCGCCCTTGGCGCTTGGCTGACCTGGCGCCGATCCGATGACGATGGGCGATCCGCGGTAGTTCGGTTCGAACGCCTGGACTTCTGACGTCGCCCCTGTGCCACGCTCTGCCCATTCCGTTTCGAAGGCCGCGCGATCGCGCTCGGGATCGAAGCGCTCCAGAAAATCCCTGTCCGCCTCGATCGCCTTTTCGATGAAATCGCGGGCCGTCGAGGCGAAGACCGGTCGGCGCTCCGCGTCATAGCTGTCGAGCAGTCCTGCGCCGCCCCATCCCTGCAGCCGTGCTGCCAGCTTCCAGCCGAGATTGCGCGCATCCTCGAAGCCGGTGTTGATCCCGTAGCCGCCATAGGGCGGATGCGAATGCGCCGCATCGCCGGCAATGAAGATGCGCCCTTGCCTATACGTGTCGGCAATGGTCACACGCAGGTCCCAGAAGCCGATATGCTCGAACGCGACGTCGAATTCGGCGCCGACGGCCTTGTGCAGATAGCCGGTGAAATCGAAATTCTCGGCGGTCGTGTCGGCCGGCACCGGCGCGTGGAAAAACCAGGTGTTTCCGAGATCCACCCGCCCGAAGAACTGCCAGTAGCCTTTGAGATCGGGATGCAGCACGTTGTAGAACGACTTGCCCGGAAACCGTTTCAGCAATTCGTGCAATCCCGTCGAGCGGAAGACCAGCAGGACCATCAGCTTGTCGTGGTCGGAGCGGGTCAGTGGGATCGCGGCCTGTTCACGCACGACCGAGCGGCTGCCGTCGCATCCCACGAGATAGCGGCCCTCGATAACCTGTGATGCACCGCCCTTTCGCGGCACGATCGTCAGCGTCACGCCGTCCCCGTCCTGATGCGCCGCTTCCGCGCTGTATCCGTAAAGCGTCGTCACGCTGCCCAGGGAGGCCACGCGTTCGCGCAACACGGCCTCGG
The DNA here is from genome assembly GCF_002750855.1 of Neopararhizobium haloflavum. Lineage (GTDB taxonomy): Bacteria > Pseudomonadota > Alphaproteobacteria > Rhizobiales > Rhizobiaceae > Georhizobium > Georhizobium haloflavum. The sequence continues at coordinate 307,472 of NZ_NWUC01000006.1, forward strand.
TGGCATATTGCGGCAAACGTTCATTGTCGGTGTAGTAGTAGGGCCGCACCAGTTGGCGCTTGAGCCAGTCATAGTGATGGCCGCTCAACAGCGTGCCATAGGCCGTCAGACCTCCAATCCCGTATTCAGGCGGTATCGTCCGGGCCGCGCGCAGTTCCTGCTCCGCGCCCCAGGCATGAAAATGCTCCATCGTGCGCTGCGTGAGGTTCTGTCCCTTGGGGATCGGTTGAGGCTGTTCGTAGCGTTCGACCACGGTCACCGGGATGCCACGCTGACCGAGTTCGATCGCCAACCCCATGCCCACTGGCCCGCCGCCGGCAATGATGACGTCGGTGCGGTCGGCTGGCTTGTCTGTCATTCTGTCCCTGTTCGATAAGTGTGCCGCTGGACGGCTTTTTCTTCATGTTTTGCAAGCGGTCCGCCTGATCGTCAGCCCCCTTGATGGTCAGCCCCCTTGATGGTCAGCCCCTTGATGGTCAGCCCCTTGATGGTCAGACTGTGCCGGCCTCCAGATAGACGTGCTTGGTTTCCAGGAAATCGTTCAGTCCTTCGATCCCGTGCAGGCGGCCAAGGCCGGAGTGGCGATAGCCACCGGTCTCCCCCTCGGCGAAAAGCCGGGTATGACAGTTGAGCCAGACCGTTCCAGCCCGGATGGCCCGCGACAGCCGCATTGACCGGTTGAGGTCGCGAGTAAAAAGGCTTGCCGCAAGGCCATAGCGGGTGGCGTTTGCCTTCGCCACCGCCTCGGCCTCGTCGGCGAAGGTCTCGACGGAGACGATCGGGCCGAAAAGCTCTTCCTGTACGAGTGGCGAGCGGACGTCGTCGATGGCGAACAGGGTCGGTGTCAGGAAAGCGCCATCGGTCAGTGACCCGCCCGGCCGGGTGCCTTTCAGCAGCATCGTTCCTTCGTCGCTTGCCTGTTCGATGAGGCGCGCAACACGGTCCCGGTTGTCGGTGTCGATCAGCGATCCCATCTGGCTCTCCGGATCGGCTCCGGGACCGGTACGAACCGCTGCATAAGAGGCTTTCATCCGTGCGATGAAGTCGGCCGCGCAGGCTTCGTGGACGAGGAACCTGGCGGCCGCCACACACATCTGGCCAGCCATGACGAGCGAACCGCCGGTCAGCTCGCGCACGGCCTGGTCCATGTCGGCATCGGGAAAGACGATGGAAGGGGCCTTGCCACCGAGCTCGAGCGAAAGCCGCTTCAATGTCGGCGCCGCGCCCGCCATGATGCGCTTGCCGGTCGCGCTCGACCCGGTGAAGCTGATCACGTCCACCGCGTTAGAGGCGACAAGCGCCTCGCCCACCTCTGAGCCCAGTTCGTTGACCGAATTGATCACGCCCTTTGGCAGCGAAGGGCAGTCGGCGATGCACCGCATCACCACTTCGTGGATGAGCGGCGTTTGCGGCGCCGGTTTGATGACCACGGTGCACCCAGCCGCGATAGCCGGTGCAAGCGAGCGCACGAGCAGTGTCACCGGTGCGTTCCACGGCACGATCACGGCTGCCACGCCGGCCGGCTCGCGGTGCAGCAGGGAGAAGTTGCCGGGTGCGGTTTCCTGCGTGCGCCCAAGCACGGTGCGCGCCAGGCCCGCGTAGTAGCGCGCCTCGGAAATCGCGCCCATCATCTCGCCGGCGGCCTCGCGCCGCAGCTTTCCGTTCTCCGCGACGATGAGATCGGTCAACTCCGCGCGCGCCGCCTCGAGCCGGTCGGCCAGCTCGAAAAGGACACTGGCACGCAACCGCGGCGCGGCGGCCCAGGACGTCGTATCGAAGGTTTCGCGTGCCACGGCCGCGGCCTGGTCGGCGAGCGCTGCCGAGCCGGCCCGGTATTGCCCGAGCACCTTGCCGGTGGCGGGGTCGAGACTGTCCTTTGTCTCACCTTCGTCGATCCAGTCGCCGTTGATGTAGTGGCGCGCGGCCATCATCGCCTCCTGTCAGAGATTGAGACCGAGCAAGTTGACCGCGTTGTCCTGGTAGAGCTTGCGCCGGAGGTCCTGCGAGACATCGAGCCTGTCGAGGATGTTGATCGTCTCGCGGATATACATCGGCCCACCTTCCGGATCGAACGGTGCGTCCGAGGCGAACAGCACGCGGTCCTCGCCGAAAAACTCGATGGCGTGCTCGATGGCCTTGCGCGATCCGAAGCTCGCCGTGTCGGCATAGAACTCCTTGAAATATTCGAGATGCGGGCGCTTCAGCGCCTTGCGCACGGCGGCAAGGTCGCGGTCTGTCGTGCGCTTGCCCATCTGGTCCCAGCCGGGGCCGACGCGGCCTTCGAAGAAGGGTACCATGCCGCCTGCGTGGTGGGTGATGACCTTCAGGCCGGGATATTTGTCGAAAAGCTGCGAGAAGACCATGCGCGCCATCGCTGCGGATGTCTCGTAAGGCCAGCCGAACGTCCACCAGATCTCGTATTCCGAACGCTCTTCGTTTTTGTAGTCGGAAAAGGCTTCGCCGCGCGCCGGATGCAGCCAGACGGGTTTGCCGGCTTTCGCCATATACTCGAAGAACGGCTCGTATTCTGGAAGATCGACCGGATTGCCGGCGATGTTGGTGAAGATCTGCATGCCGACCGCGCCGAGATCCTCGACCGCGCGCCGGCATTCCTCGACCAGCGTGTCCGGATTGGTCATCGGCGCCGTTCCGATGAAACCGGGGAAGCGATCAGGATACTTCTGGCAGAGTTCTGCCATGGCATCGGAGCCGATACGGCTCAGCTCCTGCGCCTTTTCCGGTCCGGCAAGCTTTTCGAGGGGCGGCGAGGCGAGGGAGAGGATCTGAACGTAATCCTCGCCGAACATGTCCATGACCTCAAAGCGCCGGTCGAGATCGGTCATCATCGGCACCGCGCCGGAGCGCTTGGTGATGTCCGTCATCTCGCCGATATGGTCGATCAGCGCATCGAAAAACGGTTTCGGCCAGATATGATTGAAAACATCAACTTTTTTCATGCCGGGCATATCCTCCTCGTTTCCGAAAGAATGGAGGTCGCCCGGATGAAAGTCAACTTTGATCTCACAAAGTGAGATTATTGTGCAGCGCTTCTAGATCGATGTTGCACAAGCCGCGCGCTGATCTCGCTCGCTGCGTGGCGGACCTCGGCGCTGATCGTGTCGATCGCCTGCTGATCAACCCCGCCGGCCGCGATCGTGATGCACAGGCTGGCGATCGGGCTCTGCCCGGAATCGAAAACGGGCGACGCGATGCCGACCACGTCCTGCGTGACCTCGCCCTTCGCCACCGCCACGCCGGCCCGTTTCACCTTCTTCAAGGCGACCTGAATTTCCTCGACCGTTTGGCCGAGGCCGATCGCTTTCAATTCGTCGAAATTGTCTTCGAGGATCGGCAGAAGCCGGCGGCGCGGGAGGAAAGCGATGATCGAGCGGGCAATCGCGCCGCGCAGAAGCGGCATCGGCCGTCCCCGTGCGTAACTGCTTTGCGGCGTGCCGACGGACGAGCGGGAATCGACGCAAAGAATCTTGTTGCCGTACCAGCGGACCAGAAGCGCCGTACAGGGATACTCGCCGCTGAGGCTGTTGAGATAGGGTTCGGCTGCCAGAACGAGCGGGTCGGACTTGCGCAGGAGGTAGTCCATCTCGACGACCTTCGGCCCCAGCGTGAAGCCGGCATTCGGCATTGAGGTCAGGAGACCCGCATCCTTCAGCGTCTTCAAATAGCGGTAGAGCGTCGGCCGGCTGTAACCAAGTTCGTCCATCAGTTCTTCGGGCGTCCACTCCAGCCGATCCTCGGTGAATACCTGCAGGACCGCCAGAACGCGCTCGAGACTGTTGGTCGCTTTCATGATGAAGCCGCTTTTTCTTCGTTCCCTCTTGCTCGATAGAGTTCAAAAGCCATCAAGGCAAGCCCGGCCGCGACGCCGACGAGGTCGGTCACGCCCGCGCCGGGAAATGCCCCGGCCGGAATCAGCGCCAGAAGCCCCGCGATGATGAAGAGACCGCGCATCGCCGGCGAGAGTCTGGCCACGAAATAACCGGCCAGCGCGGCCGATATCAACCAGACGCCGATCCCCGCCGTCACAACCGCCACCGCGATCTCGACCGGCTGACCGATCATGATCAGTGTCGGCGAGAAGACGAACAGGAACGGGATGACGAAAGCCGACCAGCCGAACTTGACCGCGGCGAAGCCGGTCGCCATGGCCGAAGCGCGCGCGATGCTGGCTGCGGCGAAGGCGGCGATCGCGATCGGCGGCGTGATCATCGACATCATGCCGAAATAGAGAATGTAGAGATGCGCCGCCATCGGCTCGATGCCGACTTCGATCAGCGCCGGCGCGACCAGGGCAGCCAGAAGCACATAGACGCCAAGCGTCGGAAGGCCCATGCCGAGCACGATGCACACGAGCGCCGAAAGGACCAGCAGAACCACCTGGCTGCCGCCGCCGATCTGCACCAGCACATAGGTGAGGTTGAAGCTCAGGCCGGTGACGTTGAGAACGCCGATGACGATGCCGGCAGCTGCCGAGATCAGGAGGATCTCGACGACCGCCTTGCCCGTGCCGGGAATGGTCTGCAGCAGCGCCTTGATGCCCGGTCGCACCGCTTCGTAACCGAAGACCAGCGACGTCGCGATCACCGTCAGGGAGGCTGCGAGCGCTGCCCGCTCCGGTTGCCAGCCGAGCGTGAAGAGAGCGTAGATCAGCACGACGAATGCGAGAATGAAATGCCATCCTCCGAGCACGATCCGCCGGTCGGGGATCGCTGATTTCGGGACCCGCGCGATGCCGAGCCGCGCCGCATCGAGGTCGGCCTGGATGAAGAGCGCGACATAATAGAGGATCGACGGAACAAGCGCCGCCAGCACCACTTCTGAATAGGGAACCTGCAGGAACTCCGCCATCAGGAAGGCCGCCGCGCCCATCACGGGCGGCATCAGCTGGCCGCCGGTCGAGGCGACTGCCTCGATCGCGCCGGCCTTGTGCGCGGGATAGCCGTCGCGTTTGATCATCGGAATGGTGACGACGCCGGTGGCGACGACGTTTGCGACCGCCGATCCCGAGATCGAGCCGAACAGGCCCGACGCGACGACGGCGATTTTCATCGAGCCGCCGCGGAAGCGCCCCATGCCGAGCAGAGCGCCGTCGGTGAAGAATTTCGAGCCGCCGGTTGCCGCCAGAAGGTTGCCGAAAAGGATGAAGGCGACGACGATCGTCGCGGCGGTCGCCATCGGCAGGCCGAGAATGCCGTTGGAATCGAAGGCCATGTAGCCCGAGAGCATCTTCCAGTCCTGGGCGCGCCCGGCCAGCCGGCCCGGAAACATGTCGCCGAAGAGCCCATAGAGCAGGAAAACGGCGATGATGATGACGAGCGCCCATCCGGTCGCCCGCCGCACCGCTTCCAGCAGGAGCGCGACGATGATGACGCCCGGCACGTAGGCGGACGGTGGCATCGCGAAGATGAGGTTGACGACCGATGGATAGTTGTAGGTGACGTAGGCGGCGGCGAGGAAAGAGACGAGCGCGGCGAGGCAGTCGTACCACGGGACGGTGAGGCGCTCGGTGTTCTGCCGCGCCGGCAGCATGAGAAAGGCGATGGGCAGCGTGAAGGCGAGGATCGCCGCCAGCATCTGTTGCGGATAGAACGACATGCCGAAGGTGCGCGGCAGGTTGATCGACCAGCCGATTGCAATCACGGTGAGGCACACCGCTAGCACTTCGACAATGGGGCGCCAGATGGTGGCGGGAAGCCCGGATCCGGGCTTCCCTTCAGACGGTGCGGACATTTATGCGATCACTCGTTCAGCAGGCCGGCTTCCTCGAAGAAGCGCAGCGCACCGGGGTGGAATTCCGAAACCCCGATGTCGCCGGCCAGGTCGTCCGGGTTGAACGCGTTGAACGGCGCGAACGTCGCTGCCATCTCGTCCTTGCCTTCGTAAAGGACCTTTGTCATTTCGTAGACCACGTCGTCAGGCACGCCTGCATGGGTGAAGATGACCTGCGGGTAGGCAAAGAAGGTCGAGGTTTCGGTCACGCCCGGCGCGTTGGGGCCGGGCTCCATGGTGGCGAAGAAGCCGACCGGCCAATGCTCGCGGATGGTTGCCAGGTTTTCCTCGTTTTCCTCGATCGGCAGCGCGCGCAGCCCGCCGACGGCCGCGTCGGCCTCGCGGACCTTGCCGGCGCCATGCGCAAAAATGAAGCCGACCGCATCGCCGGCAATGAACGCATCCGCCCCGGCAACGACGCTGGCCACCTCGACGGGCTCCATGTCGTCGCGCGTCAGCCCGGCCGTGGCATACATCGCGTCGAGCTGCGGCAGGATGGTGTTCTGCGCCGTATAGCCGTCGACCATCGGCTGTCCTTCAAGGTCCGCGATCGTCTGGATGTCGGAATCGGCGCGCACGAAAATCGCTTCCACGAGCGGCATGATCACGCCGACGATGCGAAGGTCGGGGCTCGCCGCGCCTTCGAACCATTCCCTTCCTTCGAGCGCGTAGTTCACTTCCTGCAGGTTCGCCGCGCCGAACTCGATGCCGCCAGACCCGACGAGCGGAATGTACTGGTTCGGGCTCGTGGCCGGCTGGATGGTCGCGTTGAGGCCAGCCTCGTTCGCCGCGTTGGCGACGGCCGTGCCGATGTTGTGAAAGAGCGATCCGGGATTGGATGTCGCGATGCCGACGGCCTGCGCGAACGCCGGGCCGGTAAAGGCGACGCTGGCCGCCAGGATCAGTGTGGACAGTGCATGCTTCATTCTTTCCTCCTCTGGATGACGCTCGTCTGTCTCCATCATGCGAGCGATCACAAATCCCTTAAAATGAGATTATTGTTCATCTTGCCCTTGCATTGCATCAATTTACAAGCGCATTTTTACGTCAACACGAAAACCTGACCATGACGAGCAGCGTCAATTCTAGCGGCGGCCCTCGCGGCTCACTTTGCTCATCATGCACGACCAGGCGGGAGGAATCGATGGAGGCGCTTGTGGAATCTCAAACACCGACGAGAGCGGGCAACGGAGCCGAGGCGGTGCTGCTCGGCCTCAAGCGCAGTGGCGTCGACTATCTCTTCGCCAATGCCGGGACGGATTTCCCGCCGATCATCGAGGCGATGGCAACGCTTGATGCGACCGAGATCCCCGTGCCGGTCACCATCCCGCACGAAACGGCGGGCGTCGCCATGGCGCATGGCTACTACCTCGTCACCGGCCGGCCGCAAGCGACCATGGTGCACGTCAATGTCGGCCTCGCCAATGCGGCGATGGGGGTGATCAACGCCGCCAGCGACAACATTCCGGTGCTCGTCCTTTCCGGGCGCACCCCCGTCACGGAACACGGTCGGCCGGGCTCACGCGTCACGCCCATCCAGTACGGCCAGGAAATGTACGACCAGGCCTCGATCGTCAGCGACGTCACAAAGTTTCACTACGAGATGCGCTATGGCGAGCAGGGCGAGATGCTTGTCGCCCGCGCCGCGACATTGGCGATGAGCGAGCCGCGCGGCCCGGTCTATCTCAGCCTGCCGCGCGAGCCGCTGATGGAGGAAATCCCCGCTTCGATGGAGCGTCCGGCATCGAGGCAGAGCGCATCGAGCCGGGCCTTCCCCGACCCCGACGCCATCGCCGAGGCGGCTGCCTGGCTGCGGGGCGCGAAAAACCCGTTGATCCTTTGCCAGCGCTCCGACCCTGAGGGCCGCGCCGCCGCCGCGCTGCGCACCCTTGCCGGACGTCATGCCATCGCCGTCGTCGAGCCCTTCAGCATTCGCAACGTCATGCCCTCGGCCGATCCGATGTTTCTCGGCTATCAGGTCAAGGAGCCGCTGGCCGAGGCGGATGTCGTGCTTGTCCTCGACAGCGGTGTGCCATGGATGGAGACGCTGCACCGCCCGGACCCGTCGACGAAGATAATCCATGTCGGTTCGGATCCGCAATTCGCCCGCATGCCGGTGCGTGGCTATCAGTGCGACCTGGCGATCGTCAGTGATCCTGCAGCCGCGCTTGAGGCGCTCGATGCGGCGCTTGGCGACCCGCGTCCCGACGATGCCCGCCGCGCCGTGATTGAACGCCGGTCCGGTGCGCGCCGCCAGACCGCGCGCGAGACGGCCGAAGCCGGCTGTGAAGGGCCGATGTCGGCCGAGTGGATGAGCAAGTGCCTCTCCGACATCATGGACGACAAGGCCGTCCTTTTCGGCGAACTCGGAGTGGTTCCCGGCGCCATGGACATCAAACACGCCAACCGTGTCTTCTCCAATCCGCATTCCGGCGGCCTTGGCTGGGGCATGCCGGCGGCCCTTGGCGCCCAACTCGCCGATCGGGACCGGCTGACGATCGCCTGCATCGGTGACGGCTCCTACATGTTCGCCAATCCGGTCGCCTGCCATCAGATCGCCGAGGCGCTGGAACTGCCGATCCTCACGATCGTCAAGAACAATGGCATCTGGAACGCAGTGCGCCGCTCGGTGGTCAACAGCTATCCGAAGGGCGCGGCTGCGCGCGCCAACGCCATGCCGCTCACCTCGCTTGAGCCCGCGCCCGACTATACGCAGATCGCCGCCGCAAGCCGCGCCCACGTCGAGCGTGTCGAGCATGGCCGCGATCTGCCCGCCGCGCTTCAGCGTGCGCTCAAGGTCATCCGGGAGGAGAGACGTCAGGCGATGCTCGAACTGAGGATCGCGATCTCCGATGCCCATTGATCGCTTGATATGACCCTGCGGATCGGAGATCGGTAGGCGATGGACTATACGCAGATCGCGATCGCCGTTGCCTGCCTGGCCGCCGGAGGCATCCTGAAGGGAGCGACCGGCGCCGGTGCGCCGATCCTTGCCATACCGGCGCTGGCCATGATGTTCGATGTCCAGACCGCGGTCGTCATCATGGTGATGCCGAACTTCCTGCCGAACTTCATGCAGGCCTGGCAATGCCGCAAGGACCGGCTGGCCCATCCCTTCGTGCCGCTGATGGCGGGGTTCGGCGCGCTCGGCATGATCCCTGGAACCTTCATCCTGGCGTCGCTGTCGCGCGAGGCGCTGTCCATCATCATGGCCCTTGCCGTCTTCGCCTACATCGGCTTTCGCTTCTTCCGGCCCGACTGGGTGGTGCCCTATAGCCTCGGTGTCCGCCTAGCCGCGCCGCTCGGCTTTCTCGGCGGCATGCTCCAGGGTGCCTCGGGCCTTTCTGCGCCCGTTTCGCTTTCCTTCCTCAACTCCATGCGGCTTGCCCGCCGCACCTTCATGGCGACGATCTCCGTCTTCTTCTGCACGATAACCCTCATGCAGGTCGTCCTGCTCGCCTGGTATGGGCTGGTAACGCCCATGATGCTGGGGCTCAGTCTCTTGGCCGTGCTGCCGATCCTCGCCTTCATGCCGGTCGGCGCGCTACTCGCTCGCCGGCTTTCGCGCGACACCTTTGACAAGATCATGCTGACGCTTCTGGCAGCCCTCGCGATCAAGCTCCTGATCGAGTCCGTTTCGGCTCTCTAGAAGCGCCGGATAACGATCCGTATCAAATTTTCATCCCACGGGAACGAACGCCTCTACCGCCTGTTTGAAGCTCATCGACAACGCGGGAGAATGATCATGCTGATCAGGGTCGGATTCGAGATTGGATTGAACTGCCCGCAACCGACACCCATGACGACCTACCTGTCGATCCACCCCGACAGGCGCGGAGACATCATCCAGGAGACGGGCCTGGTGGCAAACCGGGAGGTACGTTTCGAGCGCTACCGGGATGTCCACGGAAATGATTGCCGACGCTGTCTCGTGCCGGAGGGCCGCTTCGAGATGCGCTATGACGCGTTGGTGGAGGACACGGGTCTGGTCGACCGCATGGACATCGCTGCCGCCGAGGTTCCGGTCAATGCGCTCCCGGTTGATACCCTCGTCTACCTCTTGCCCAGCCGCTATTGCGAGACCGAGCACCTGTCGGATTTCGCCTGGAAGCGCTTCGGCGACGTCGAGCCCGGTTGGGCGCGTGTCCAGGCGATCTGTGACTATGTCCACGAACGTCTGACATTCAGCTACGGCTATGCCCGCGCAACCCGCACGGCATGCCAGGCGCATGACGAGCGCACCGGCGTTTGCCGCGATTTCGCCCATCTGGCGGTCGCACTCTGTCGCTGCCTCAACATTCCCGCGCGTTACGTCAACGGGTTCATGGGCGACATCGGCGTTCCGGCCGACCCGGCGCCGATGGACTTCAATGCCTGGTTCGAAGCCTTCATCGGCGGTCGGTGGTACACGTTCGATGCGCGGCACAATGCCCGCCGTATTGGGCGCATCGTCGTGGCCAGAGGCCGCGACGCGGCCGATATCCCGCTCTTTCACACCTTCGGTCAGCACCAGTTGGACATGTTCAACGTCTGGACCTACGAGGCCAGTAGCAAGGTTGCTGAGATCGGGCGCGCCACGCACAAGCACTCGTTGATCGAGCCGTGGCACAGCCCTTTCTGGGCCCGACATGCACGAGGCGAGCTTTCTGCCTGATCACGGAAAGTGACAGAATATATCGCTAAAATGGTGCAAAGTTGCGTCACTATGGCGCGACCGAGAAGCCTTCACGCCAATTTCATGCGCTCCGTTCTTGCCGCTTCCGGGCCCCAAACGTATGGTTGCGGCAGGTAAGCGGCCACACGGCCGAACGGTTTCGGGGACGGAGTGAGCGCGGCGTTGCGTCAGAGATTGGGCAGGTTCTCCGCGGTCATTTCGTTGGCGGCTGTTTTGGCGGGTTCGGTGACGCCGGTTGCCGCCTTCGAGATTTTCGGCATCCGCATCTACGGTGGCGAGGAGGAAGCCGAGGTCGATGTCATCGGCGAACCCCAGTCCTATGAAGCGACATTCGAGGCCGGCGAAGCGGACAACTCCGTCGCCAACGCCGTGCGCGGCGCCTCCCGGCTCTGGGGTGATCGCGAGGAACCGGCTTCGGGATCGGCCGGCCTGATGTCCAAGGCAAAGTCCGATTATCAGCGCATGCTGGGTGCGCTTTATACCGAGGGCCACTACGGCGGATCGATCAGCATCCTGATCGAGGGCCGGGAAGCGGCGGAGTTGCCTGCCGACACCGACCTGCCGGATCCCGCAACCGTCGCGATCGTCGTTGATGTCGGCCCGCAATTCGCCTTCGGTCGCGCGGTCATCGGCAATCGCGCACCGCCGCCGCTTGATCGTGGCGACGTGGTGCCGCTGCCGGAGGAAGAGGGGTTTGCGCCAGGGGAGGTCGCGCGTTCTGGCAACATTCTGCGCGCCGAGCGGCTTTCCACCGCCGCCTGGCGGGAGCAGGGTTACGCCAAGGCGGAGATCGCGGATCGCACCGTGACGGCCGATCACCGCGACCGCACCGTCGACGTCGACATCGCGGTCGATCCGGGTCGCTATGCGCGATATGGAGAGACCGCTGTTGCCGGCACCGAGCGCATGAACCCTGAATTCGTCGCCTATATGACCGACTTGCCCGTCGGTCAGGAATACGACCCTGACGATCTCGAACGCGCCCGCAACCGGCTGGCTCGGCTTGATGTCTTCCAGGCGTTGACCGTGCGCGAAGCCGACGAAATCGCCCGCAACGGCCTTCTGCCCATTTCGGTCGACGTCCAGGAGCGCCCGCTGCGCCGTATCGGTGTCGGCGGCACATACTCGACTGTCGATGGGCTCGGGCTGGAAACCTTCTGGCTGCATCGCAACCTCTTCGGTCAGGCCGAGCGCCTGCGGGTCGACGCCCGTGTCGGCGGGATCGGCGACACGATCGACTATGAAGAATTCGATTATTCGGCCGGCATCACCTACACCAAGCCCGGCGTCTTCACGCCCGACACTGATTTCGTGACTGGCCTGTCGGGCAAGCGCGAGGTGCTGGATGTCTACACCGAGACCTCGGTGACGGCGCGTCTCGGCTTCACGCACATTTTCAATGACTATCTCTCCGGCGAGATTTTCGCCGAGGCCAAGTACGCCGAGTTCGAGGATGATCTTGGTGAGCGTGATTTCACGACATTCGGTCTGCCCGGCAAGCTGACATACGACACCCGCAACAACAGCGCCGACGCCACCGAGGGCTATTTCGTCGAGGCGACGGTCGAGCCGTTCTACGAGTTCGAGTTCGGCAACGCGGCAACCCGTGGCACGCTGGAAGGTCGCGCCTATTACGGTCTCGACGCCGATGACCGTTTCATCCTGGCCGGCAAGCTGAAGATCGGCTCGATCGTCGGACCCGACATCTTCGAAACGCCGCCCGACAAGCTCTTCTTCTCCGGCGGCGGTGGCTCCACCCGTGGCTATGCCTATCGCGGCATCGGCGTCGAGGGTCCGGGCGACACCTTGACGGGCGGCCGCTCGCTGCTCGAGGCCTCCGCCGAATTGCGCACCCGCGTCACCGAATCCATCGGCCTCGTCGGCTTTGCCGATGTCGGCTATGTCGGTGAGGAATCCCTGCCGTCCTTCTCGGAGGACCTGAAGATCGGCGTCGGCGCGGGCCTGCGCTACAATACCGGCCTCGGCCCGATCCGCCTCGATGTCGCCGTGCCGCTCGATCCGGGGCCGAACGACCCCGATGTCGCGCTCTATGTGGGAATAGGACAGGCGTTTTGACCCGGCTTCTCCTCATGCTCGCTTGCCTCGTCTTCGCTGCGCCGGTCTTCGCGCAGGAAGAAGAGACCGAAACCCGTTCCCGCTTCACGCGGTTCGTGGAAAGCCAGCTGTCATCCGACAACCGGCAGATCCGGCTGAACGGCATTCAGGGCGCGCTGTCGTCCGAAGCGGTGATCGGCGAGATCACCATTGCCGACCGCGAGGGTGTCTGGCTGCGCATCGTCAACGCCCGCATCGAGTGGACCCGCACCGCATTGCTGCGCGGGCGCCTTGAGATCGATCGTCTCGCCGCCGATTCCATCGAGGTTACGCGCAAGCCGCTGCCGAGCGAAGAGGTCGTGCCCGATCCGGAGGCCGGTGGTTTTTCCGTACCCGAACTGCCGGTTGCCGTCCGGCTCGACGTGCTGGAGGTGCCGCGGGTCACCTTCGGCCCCACCGTCTTCGGCCTGCAATCGGAGCTGGCGGTCGCCGGCGGCATCACGCTGGCCGGTGGTGCGCTGGAAGCCAACCTCGACATCGAACGGCTCGACGGTCCTGGCGGTGAGCTGGCGCTTGCGCTTGCTTATGCTAACGAAACGGAACAGCTTGATCTTGATCTCCAGGTCTCCGAGCCGGCCGACGGCATCGTCGCCAATCTCCTCAGCATCGAAGGGCGTCCTGCGGTCGATCTGGCGCTCACCGGATCCGGCCCGGTGGATGATCTCACCGTCGACCTCGCGCTCGATGCCGACGGCGAGCGCGTTGTCACGGGGCGCACTACCTTGCAGCGCGGCAGTGGCGGCCTTGCCGTCAATGCCAATGTCGAGGGGCCGCTGGCCCGTCTCGTCGCGCCGACCTTTCGCGACTTTTTCGGCCCCAACACCAATCTGACCGCCGACGCGTTGATCCGCGATGGCGGCGGCGTCACCCTCAATGCGCTGAGCCTTGAAACCGGCGCCCTGTCGCTCAACGCGAGCGCGGAGACGAGCGAGGACAATTTCCTGCGGCGCCTGTCGCTGCAGGCGGCGATCGAAGACGGATCGGGGCAGCCTGTGGTCCTGCCCGTTTCCGGCGGCCAGACCACCGTGCGCACTGCGCGCCTTGCCGTCGATTACGGCGCCGAAGCTTCGGATCAGTGGAGCGGCGCCCTCAACGTCGCCGATCTATCCACCGAGACGCTCGACGCCCAAACCGTCGAACTCGACTTCGGCGGTCTTGCGCAAAACCTTGATCGGCCCGAGGAGCGCCGTCTGACCTTCCGCGTCGATGGCGGGCTGTCCGGCATCACGGCCGATGATCCGGCCGTTCAGGCCGCGATCGGTGACGCTCTGACGCTGCTGATCGATGGCGCCTGGACCGCCGGCGCGCCTGTCGAACTCGCCGAGGCGAGCCTGAGTGCCGAAGCGCTCTCGCTCTACCTTGCCGGAAGCATCGACGAATATGTCTATGACGGCACCATCGCGATCGCGGCTGAGAGCCTCGCCCCCTTCGCCGAACTCGCCGACAGGCCGCTGCAAGGTGCGCTGACGCTTGATGCCGAGGGCACGTTGTCGCCGCTGACCGGCGGTTTCGACCTTACCTTCGACGGCGCTGGCGAAGGTCTGCAGATCGGCACGCCCGCCGTTGATGCCTTGATCGAGAGCCCGGTCGAGTTGTCGGGGCGCCTCGCCCGCACCGAGCGCGGCTTCGAGGCCGGCACCTTCACGATCGGCAATGAGCAGTTCTCCCTGCAGGCCGATGGCACCTATTCGAGCGAACGCGCCGACATGGTGCTCGAGGTCATGCTGGCGGACCTTGCTCTTGTCTCCGACCAGGCATCGGGCCGGCTTGAACTGCGCGGCACGGCCAATGGCGAAGGCGGACCGATCGCGCTTGACCTTCAAGGCAGCATTCCCTCGGGCAGCCTTGCCGGCCGGCGCCTGGTCGATGCGGCCTTCGGCTTCACCGGCAATCTGGTCGGAACCGACGCGGAAGCCGGAGAAGCCTATGGCGATGGCATCGAAGGTGCGCTGTCGGCCGATGCCTTCCTCGATGGCGAAGCCGTCCGCCTCAGCGCCGACATCCGCGCGGTGGGCGAAGCCCGCACCTTGTCGAACCTCGATTTCAGCGCCGGTGGCGCCACGATCACCGGCAATGTCGCGCAGGACGGCGATGGCCTGTTGACCGGCGAAGTCGATCTCGACGCGCCGGACATCGCGACGCTCGCGGCCCTGGCGCTGCAGCAGGCGAGCGGCTCGGCACAGGCAAGCATCGTCCTGTCCGCCGAAGGCGGCGAGCAGAACGCGGCCGTGGGCGCCGCACTATCCGATGTGGAGATCAACGAGACGCGTATTGCCAGCGCAACGCTCGATGCGAGCCTCGCCGACCTTTTCGGCGTGCCGAAGATCGAAGGCACCGTCGACGGCAGCGACATCGTCGCCGGCGGCGTCACCGTGGAGAGCGTGGCGGCAACCGCGTCGCGCCAGGATCAGCTGACCGATTTCACGGCAGACGCCACGCTGGAGGGCGGCACCGACATCGCGCTCGCCGGGGCGCTGGAAGAGATTTCCGGCGGCTTCCGCATCGCGCTTGAAAACGCCCGGCTTCAGCAAGGTCCGACCGAGGCGCGCCTGCTTTCCCCCGCGACCATCACCGTGGAGGGAGAGCGCATCGAGATCGGCGATCTCGCGCTTGACGTCGATGGCGGCGAGATCCGAGCCAGCGGCGTTGTCGCCGACACGCTCGATCTTGATGTGGCAATCGAGGCGCTGCCGCTTTCCATCGCCAACACCGTCATGCCCGATCTCGACGCCGCCGGCACCGTTGACGGCACCGCGCGGGTCGCCGGCACCCGTGACGATCCAGACATCGTCTTCGACCTGACGGGAAGCGGCCTCACCGCCGCGCCGGTCCGCGAATTCGGTCTTGGCACCATCGATCTCGAGGCTTCGGGGCGTTCGGCCGGCAGCCGGGTCGAACTCGACGCCTCGCTCGCCGCCGATGGCGGCATTGCCGTAGACGTGTCGGGCTCGGCGCCGCTCGGCGAGGGCGAATTGGACCTCGATCTGCGTCTCGATGACTTGCCGCTCGCCACGATCGACGCACTCGCCGGCAATCAGGGCCTGCGCGGTTCGGTCTCGGCCACGGCCGCCGTCGGCGGCACCATCGCGGCGCCCGATGTGCGCTTTGACGTGGATGGGAACGGCGTATCGGCCAACGCCCTTGCAGATCTCGGCATAGACCCGCTCACCGTGGCGGCGAACGGCCGTTTCGCCGATCAGCGGGTGACCTTGCAGAGCGCCACTGTCGCCAACGGGCAGGGCATCGACGTCGCCGCATCCGGAACGGTGCCGCTCGATGGCGGTAGCCTCAATCTCCAGGTCCGGGGCAATGCGCCCCTCTCGCTCGCCAATCGGCCACTGGCCGAGCGCGGCACCCGTGTTGAAGGTGCGCTTGAATTCAGCGTCGGCATTTCCGGCCCGCTGACCGATCCGCAGTTCAGCGGAATGGTATCGGCCAGCAATGCAGGCGTCATCGATCCCGATACCAACGTTCAGCTTCAAGGCATCACGGTCCTTGCCTCCATCGAGGGGCAGCAGGTGACGATCAACACGTTCACTGCAAACCTCTCGACGGGGGGCACGATCACGATCGGCGGCACCGTGTCGCTGGACGCTGCGTCCGCTTTCCCGGCCAATATCTCGATCACCCTCGATGAAACCCGCTATGCCGACGGCGACTTTCTGATTGTGACCGCTTCGGGAGGCCTGACCGTTACCGGCCCGTTGGCGCGCGATCCCGTCATCGCCGGCACGATCAACGTCGATCGGGCGGAACTCGGCATTCCCGAAGGGCTCGGCGGTGGCAGCACGCTGACCGACGTGCGCCACATCGCGCCGCCGGCGGACGTTCAGCGGACGTTGCAGCGCGCGGGGACCACCGCTGAGGGCGAGCCGCCGACGCCGACGGCGCGGCCCAGCATCGTCCGGCTCGACATCACAGTGAATGCGCCGCGCCGCATCTTCGTGCGCGGCCGGGGGCTCGACGCCGAACTCGGCGGCTCGATCCGCCTTCAGGGGCCCGTCACCAGCATCGAGCCCGTCGGCGCGTTCGAGCTCGTCCGCGGCAGGCTCTCCATTCTGGGACGCCGTATCACCTTCGATGACGGAAGCGTGACGCTGATCGGCGATCTCGATCCCTTCGTCAACCTGACAGCCACGTCCCAGAGCGGCGACACGACCGTGATCATCACCGTTTCGGGGCGCGCCTCCGATATCGACATCGATTTCTCCTCGCAACCGGCTTTGCCGGAAGACGAGGTCATCGCCCGTCTCATCTTCGATCGTTCGATAAGCGAGCTCTCGGCCTTCCAGATCGCGCAGCTCGCCGCGGCGGTCGCCGAACTTTCCGGCGGCCAGAATACCTCGCTGCTGGGCTCGCTGCGTCAGTCGACCGGGCTTGATGACCTCGACGTCGTCACCGATGAGGAGGGCAACGCAGCCGTCAGGGCCGGGCGCTATGTGCGCGACAATGTCTATCTCGGCGTCCAGGCGGGATCGGGCGATTCCAGTGAGGTCACGATCGACCTCGACATCACCGAGAACCTCAAGGCGCGCGGTGCCGCGGGCGCCGATGGCGACACCAGCCTCGGCCTCTTCTACGAGCGGGATTACTAGGGCTTTGGAGGGTGCTCGGGTATTCTTCTGTTGGGGCCAGGCAGATCGGAAGGCAAATTGTCGGCATGACGAACGATGGTCATGATGCCTATATAGCGGCTGCTCCGCAGCAGTTTCGCGCCATGTTGGGCCAATTGCGCGCGCAGTTGTCGCTGGCGCTGCCGGACGCCAAGGAAGTCATGAAATACGATATGCCGGGTTTTCAGATCGAAGAAACGATCATCGCCGGATATGCTGCCTTCAGCAAGCAATGTGGCTTGTATGTTGATCCGCGTGCAATTGCGGTGCACGCCGAGGAGATTGCCTCTCTGAAGCTCAAGTCAACCAGGACAGGCGTTACCTTCTCGGTGAGCAAGCCCATAACTGGCGAGCTTGTTCAGAAACTTGCGATCAGTTCGCGCAACAGCAAGAGGTTGTAGCGACCGGCTCCGGCACCCGCGGTCTGGTTCTCCGACCGCCGCGAACTCGGACTCATCGCGACAATTTTCGATTGACGGAAGGTCCGGACCCGTCAACACCGCCGGTCGCAAAGCCTGGCGGCTGCACCGTCTGCAGCGTTTCCGGCGCCGCTCCCGCGATCCGTCGCAGGATCAGGCGTCCCATCTCGTGGCCGGCGACGAAGAGGTCTTCTTCGATCGTCTCGATGCGCGGCCGAACCGGCGCGAAGAGATTTGACGTCTTCTTGGCCACTATGCCCACATCGACGCCCGGCACCAGCCCGCGATCGGTAAGCGCCGCCATGATCGCCAGCGCTGAAACCTCGCCGCCACAGACATAACCGTCCGGCGGATCGGGCCGCTGCAGCCGTTCCTCGATAAAGGCCTGAACCTCATGCGACGTGCTGTCGAGACTGATGCCGTCGAGCAGTTCGAAGGCGACGCCCTCGGCTCTGACGGCCTTCATGAAGCCGTAGCGCATGTGCTGAAAGAAGGTGAACCGCTCGGGCGGCAGAATGATCGCCGGCTTCTTGCGCCCGGCTGCGATCAGACGCTGCGTCGCCTCGAAGGCGAAGCGTTCGTTGTCGTAGTCCACATAGGCGTGCGGAACGGAAAGCTCGGTCCGGCCATGTGAGACGAAGGGAAAACCGTGCTCGACCAGCAATTTGACCCGCTCGTCGAACGGCTCGGTCCGTGAGAAGACAATTCCGTCCGCCATCCGGTTGCGCAGGATGTAGCGCACCGGCTCGATGCTCGGCTCATTTTCGAAATGCGGCGTGATGACGAGGTGATAGGGCGTCGATCGCAAGGCCTCCGTCATGCCCTTGATGATCGATGTGCCGAAATTGATGATTTCCTCGTGCGGGTCGAGGATCAGGCTGATGACATTGGTGCGTCCCGTTCGAAGGCGCTGGGCGGCGCGGTCGGGAAGGTAGCCGATCTCCTCGGCAACCTGTCGTACGCGCTGGCGCGTCTTCAGCGCGATCTGCGGCGCATCGCCAAGCGCCCGCGACACCGTCGTGACGGCCAGGCCGGTAATGTCGGCGATGGTGCGAAGCGTCGGTTTTCCGATCGCCTCGTCTGCCGCCGAACGCTGGCTGACATCGTCCGTTTCGCGCATCGCGCGCCGTCCTCCCGAAAAATTTATATCGTTATAAATCCTAAAACCGGCCCTGTTGGCAAATGAAACTGTGCAACGGCTTGGATAAATATGCCGAAAACAAGAGCTTGGCGATATTTAAACCGATTTGATCTCAGGCGCTTGACAATTCCGTCGGTTGTATCGTTATAAATTTGGATCGCCGGATAAACCGGATCGTTTGGGAGGTTTCCATGACTATTCGCACCATCACGAGACTTGCAGCCGGGACGGCGCTCGTCGCGCTCAGCGTCGGCGTCGCCCATGCCCAGGAGGAATCGGTCGAGGTTCTGCACTGGTGGACGGCTGGCGGTGAAGCGGCCGCAGTCGGCGTGCTGAAGGAGAATCTGGAAGGCGAGGGCATCACCTGGTCCGACATGCCGGTCGCCGGCGGGTCCGGTCAGGCCGCGATGACGGCCCTGCGCGCCCGCGTCACGTCCGGCGATCCGCCGACGGCCGTCCAGATGCTCGGCTATGACATCAAGGACTGGGCAGAGCTCGGCGTCGTGGCCAACCTCAACGAACTGGCCGAGGAAGAGGGCTGGGACGAGGTCATTCCGGCGGCCATTCAGGAATTCTCCAAGTATGACGACCAGTGGATCGCCGCGCCGGTCAATGTGCACTCCACCAACTGGCTGTGGATCAACAAGGCTGCCTTTGACGAATATGGCGGCGAGGAACCGCAGGACATGGACGAGCTCTACACGATGCTCGACGCGTTCGAGGAACAGGGCATCATCCCGCTCGCCCATGGCGGCCAGCCGTGGCAGGACGGCACGCTCTGGGAAGCTGTCGTGCTCTCCGTCGGGGGCATGGACTTCTACAAGCAGGCGATCATCGACCTCGACGAGGAAGCGCTGTCGGGCGACACCATGCGTGAGGTCTTCGACCACATGACGAAGCTCAGCGGCTACTTCGACGAGAACTTCACCGGCCGCGACTTCAACCTCACCACGGCGATGGTCATCGAGGGCGAGGCCGGCGCGCAGGAGATGGGCGATTGGGCCAAGGCAGAATTCCTCAATGCCGATCAGGTTCCGGGCGAGGATTTCGTCTGCATGCGCTTCCCGGGAACCCAGGGCGACGTGCTCTTCAACTCCGACCAGTTCGTCATGTTCGAAGTCGGTGAGGACAAGCGCGACGCTCAGCTGAAGATGGCCTCGGCCGTGATGGATCCGGCCTTCCAGGTCGCGTTCAACACCGTGAAGGGCTCGGTTCCCGCTCGCACCGACATCGAGGACACCGAGTTCGACGATTGCGGCAAGAAGGGCATGCAGGAACTGGCCGAAGCCGCCGAGAACGGCACGCTCGCCGGATCGCTGGCCCATGGCCACGCTCAGCCCTCGGCCGTCAAGGAAGCCGTCTTCGACGTCGTCACCCAGCATCTCAACGGTCAGATCAGCACCGACGAGGCCCTGGAGCAGCTGCCGCAGGCGATCGCTTCCGCCCAATAAGCGGCTGGTGCATCCAACCATCAGAAATGGCATGACCGAAACCCTGGTTTCGGTCATGCTCTTTGCCACCGTCGACAGCATGGGGAGGACGGCATGACGCTGACTGTGGACGCGGTCGAGCCGGTGCGCCGCAAGGCGGGCGTGCTCGACAGGGTGCGCGACATCCTGCCCAAGATCGTGCTGGCGCCGTCATTCGCGCTGATCCTGTTCTTCGTCTACGGCTTCATCCTGTGGACGCTCTATCTGTCCTTCACCAATTCGCGCATCCTGCCGATCTACGAGATCGTCGGCTTCGACGCCTACATCAATCTCTGGTCCCAGCCCAACTGGTACATGGCGCTGAAGAATCTCGCGATCTTCGGCACGCTCTATATCGGCCTGTGCATCGCCATCGGCCTGCTGCTCGCCATCCTCCTCGACCAGAAGATCCGCGGCGAGGGTGTGCTGCGCCCTATCTTCCTCTACCCCATGGCCCTGTCCTTCGTGGTCACCGGCACGGCCTGGAAGTGGTTCCTCAATCCCGGTCTCGGGCTTGAGCGCACCATGCAGCAATGGGGGTTCGAAAACTTCCAGTTCGACTGGCTGACGAGCACCGACATGGCGATCTATTGCGTCGTCATCGCCGGCGTCTGGCAGGCGTCCGGTTTTGTCATGGCCATGTTTCTGGCGGGCCTTCGCGGCATCGACGGCGAGATCATCAAGGCTGCCCAGATCGACGGCGCCTCGTCCTTCTCCATCTACCGCCGCATCGTCATCCCGCTCTTGCGCCCGGCCTTCCTGTCGGCGGTCATCGTTCTGGCGCACATGGCGATCAAGTCCTATGACCTTGTCATTGCGCTCACCGGCGGCGGTCCGGGCAATGCAACCGAGTTGCCCTCGACCTTCATGTATTCCTACACCTTCACCCGCAGCCAGATGGCCGTCGGTTCGGCCAGCGCGATCATGATGCTGATGGGTATCACCGCGATCATCGTGCCCTACCTCTATTCGGAACTGAGGGAGCCAGCACGATGAGCACCGCCACCGCATCCGTCTCTCCGGGATCCGCGCGCGCCGCCCGTTTCGTGATCTACGGCCTCCTGCTGCTGTTCGCCTTCATCTACCTGCTGCCGTTCTTCGTGATGCTCGTCACGTCGCTGAAGCCGCTGGCCGAGATCCGCTCCGGCAACATGCTGGCCCTTCCGCAATCGCCCTCGCTCGATGCCTGGGCCAAGGCCTGGGGCACGGCCTGCATCGGCGTCGACTGCTCGGGCATCAAGGGTTATTTCTGGAACTCGATCAGGATGGTGGTGCCGGCCGTCGCGATCTCCACGATCCTCGGTGCGCTCAACGGCTATGTACTGACCAAATGGCGCTTTCCCGGCCACAAGCTGGTATTCGGCATGATGCTGTTCGCCTGTTTCATCCCGTTCCAGGCGGTGCTCATTCCGATGGCGCGGGTCCTCGGCATCATCGGATTGGCCAACACCACCTCGGGCCTGATCCTCGTTCACGTGGTCTATGGCCTTGGGTTCACGACGCTCTTCTTCCGCAACTACTACGAGGCGTTCCCCGACGAGCTGATCAAGGCCGCGCAGATCGACGGCGCCGGATTTTTCCGGATCTTCTGGCGCATCCTGCTGCCGAGCTCGGGTCCGATCATCGTGGTCACGGTGATCTACCAGTTCACCAACATCTGGAACGACTTCCTGTTCGGTGTCTCCTTCGCCTCGGGCGGCGGTGCGCCGATGACGGTGGCGCTGAACAACCTCGTGTCCTCCTCGACCGGCGTGAAGGAATACAATGTCGACATGGCCGCCGCGATGTTCGCCGCCTTGCCGACGCTGATCGTCTATGTCGTCGCAGGCCGGTATTTCGTGCGTGGCCTGATGGCCGGCGCAGTCAAAGGGTAGAACCGATGAGCTTTCTGGAAATCCGCGATCTTTATAAGACCATCGGCGGCGTCAATATTCTCAAGGGCATCGACATCGAGCTCGACAAGGGCGGCTTCCTCGTGCTCGTCGGCCCCTCGGGCTGCGGCAAGTCCACCTTGCTCAACACCGTCGCGGGCCTGACCGATGTCACCAGGGGCGAGGTCGTCATCGATGGCGAGGTGGTCAACGATCTCCACCCCTCCAAGCGCGACATCGCCATGGTGTTCCAGTCCTATGCGCTCTATCCAAACATGACGGTCGAGGGAAACATCGCCTTTGCCCTGGAGATGCGCGGCGTGCCGAAGGCCGACCGTGACGAGGCCGTGAAAGCGGCCGCAAAGACGCTGCAGATCGAGCATCTGCTGAAGCGCCGCCCCAGCCAGTTGTCGGGCGGCCAGCGACAGCGCGTCGCCATGGGTCGCGCGCTCGTGCGCAAGCCGCGCGTCTTCCTGTTCGACGAACCGCTGTCGAACCTCGATGCCAAGCTGCGGGTTGAGATGCGCGCCGAGATCAAGCGTCTCCACCGCGATACCGGCGCGACGATCGTCTACGTCACGCACGACCAGATCGAGGCGATGACCATGGCCACCAAGATCGCCGTGATGAAGGAAGGCGTGGTCCAGCAGGTCGGCACGCCCGATGAGATCTATCGCATGCCATCCAACCTTTTCGTCGCCGATTTCATGGGCTCGCCGGCCATGAATCTGTTGGAGGGCAGGATCGCCGGAGGCGATGGCACCGCCCGCATCCAGCTGACGCGCAACGGCGACACGCCGGTTGAACTCGCCGTGCCCCCGACGGTGCGCGAGACGGCCCTTCGGGATGGCCAGCCGGTCATCCTCGGCATCCGTCCGGAGGCCATAACCGATACCGGACTGACCGATCCGCGCGCCAAGGCCGTCAGCATCGTCCACGCGCCCGTCGATCTCGTGGAACCGACCGGGTCCGACACCTTCGTCGTGACGCAGCTTGCCGGCAAGGAAGTGACCGCCAGGGTGCGCTCCGACGTTGCGGCAAAGGCCGGCGAGACGTTCGAGTTCGCCTTCAATCTCGACCGCGCCGTGGTCTTCGATCCCGCGACGACAGAGCGGCTTCGCTAGCTCCCGGCTCCTTCTGAAAAGCACGGCGCGATGTATATCGGCATCGATTGGGGTGGCACCAAGATGGAAGCGATCGCGCTCGCCGCAGACGGCGTCGAGCGCGCGCGCCACCGTGTCGACACACCGAAAGGCGGCTACGAGGCCTGCATTAGCGCGGTCTGCGGTCTGGTCGCGAGGATGGAGAGCGATACGGGCGAAGTCGGCAGCGTCGGCCTCGGCATTCCCGGCAGCCCCTCGCCGCGCACCGGCGTCATTCGAAACGCCAACACCACGATTCTCAACGGCCGTCCGCTCGGCAAGGATTTGCACGATGCCCTGGGCCGACCGGTACGCCTGACCAACGATGCCAATTGTCTGGCTGTGTCGGAGGCCGTCGACGGAGCCGGCAGCGACAGCAGGGTCGTCTTCGGTATCATTCTCGGCACGGGTCATGGCGGTGGGCTGGTCATCGACCACAAGGTCCATCCCGGCTTTCAGGGCCTTGCCGCCGAGATCGGCCACTATCCGCTGCCGTGGATGACGGCGGAGGAATATCCCGGCCACATGTGCTGGTGCGGCAAGCGCGGCTGTCTGGAAATGTACGCCTGCGGCACCGGCTTCGAGCTCGACTACCGCTTGACGACGGGCGCGGTGAAGCGTGGCCGCGCCATCATCGATGCCAAGCGCGCCGGCGACCCTGTGGCCGGCGCCGTTTATGACCGCTTCGCCGATCGTCTTGCCCGCAGCATCGCCATCCTCGTCAATGTGGTCGATCCCGATGTCTTCGTCTTTGGGGGAGGGATGTCGGCGATCGATGAGCTTTATGACGATGTCCCGCCTCTGGTCACGTCCTATGTTTTCGGAGACAGTTTCGAAACGCCGATCCGGAAGGCGCGTCACGGCGACAGTTCGGGCGTGCGCGGCGCAGCGTGGCTATGGAAGGAGTGAGCCGCATGGAAATCGACAGCGATCTCGACCATATCGCCCGCCAGGAGACGCTCTTGAAGTTCCAGCGCTTCGATGCCGATCTCGCCTGGAAGATCGGGCGGACGCTGCATGATCGCGCGTCGGCACGCTCGGTGCCGGTGACGATCGATGTCAGCCTTTTTTCCATGCAGATGTTCTTTGCCGCCATGCATGGCGCGACCCCGGACAATATCGGCTGGGTCCGGCGCAAGAAGAACACGGTCTTTCGTTTCCTGCGGTCGAGCTATGCCACCGGGCTGATGCTGAAGCGCGACAAGACCACGTTGGCCGCGAAGTTCGCGCTTCCCGATGCCGACTATGCCGCACATGGCGGCAGCTTTCCGCTCACGGTCGAGGGCGCCGGTGTCATCGGCGCCGTCACCGTCTCCGGTTTGCCCCAAAGGGACGACCATTCTATGGTCGTCGAAGCGCTGGCCAGCGTGCTCGGCAAGGATCCGGCCAAGCTGCGCCTGCCTTGAGGGGACCGCGATGAATATCCGCGAGAGAGCCGAACGCCTGACGGCCTGGCTGGAAGGCGCCGCCCTGCCGCTCTGGCGCGAGCGCGGCTTTTCGGCCGGCATGGGCTTTGCGGAGACGATCGCGCAGGATGGCCGCGCCACCACGGACGATGTGCGCGCCCGGGTCAATCCGCGGCAGGTCTATTGTTTCGCCGAAGCCGGCCGGCGCGGCTGGCCGGGCGACTGGCGCACCGCCGTGCTTGGCGGGCTTGAACGTTTCGATCGGGTCTACCGGCGGCCCGATGGGTTCTACGGTCATCTGGCAACGTGCGAGGGCAGTCTGATCGACGACCGGTTCGATCTCTACAATCAGGCCTTTGCACTCCTTGCGTTTGCCGCGATCGCCGAGGCGATGCCGGAGCGCAAGCCGGAGATGGCAGCCCGTGCGCTCAGCCTGCTTGAGGCGCTGCGCGCGCGCTTTGCCCATCCAAAGGGCGGCTTTCACGAGTCCGAGCCACCGGCACCGCCGCTGCGCTCCAACCCGCATATGCATCTATTCGAGGCGGCCCAGGCCTGGGAAACGGTCGCCGGTGTCGAGGCCGGACCGTGGCGCGATCTGGCCGACGAGATCGCCGAGCTGTGCCTTGCGCGCTTCATCGACCCGGCCGGCGGTTTCCTGCGCGAATTCTTCGATCTTGGCTGGCAGCCGGCCGAAGGCGAGGCCGGCAGTGTCGTGGAACCGGGCCATCAGTTCGAATGGGCGTGGCTGCTGGCGCGGTGGGCCCGGCGCCGTGGGGGGCGGACCGAAGCCGTGCGACGCGCGGCGCGGCTGTTCGCGGTTGGCGAAACCCATGGCGTGGATGGTCACCGCGGTGTCGCGGTCATGACCTTGTCAGATGCGCTCGTCGTCGTCGATCCGATCGCGCGCCTATGGGTGCAGACCGAATGGCTGAAGAGCGCCGTTTTGCTCGCCGTGCTTGCCAAGGGCGAAGAGCGCGAACGCTATCTCGCATCGGCCGAGCGGGCAGGCGATGCGCTTGCCGCGTTCATTGCCACCAGTCAGCCGGGGCTCTGGCACGACAAGCAGCGGGCCGATGGCACCTTCGTCGACGAACCGGCGCCGGCGAGTAGTTTCTATCATATCGTCTGCGCGATCGGCGAATTGGATGATCGCCTGCAGGAGCTGTGAGGGCCATGAGCGCGCCGCGCATCACCATCGAATACTGCACGCAATGCAATTGGATGTTGCGCGCCGCCTGGCTCGCGCAGGAGCTGCTGTCGACCTTTGGCCAGGACCTGGCCGAAGTCGCCCTCAAGCCGGGAACCGGCGGCGTCTTCGAAATCCGGGTCACGGACACGCTCGTGTGGGAACGCAAGCGCGACGGCGGCTTCCCGGAGGCAAAGGTCCTGAAGCAGCGCGTGCGCGATTGCGTCTGGCCGGGCCGCGATCTCGGCCATTCCGACCGAAACTGACAAAGCCTCAGAACGTGTCCATAACACCGATGATGGCCGGGCCGAGGATGACGCCGAACAACACCGGCAGGAAGAAGAGGATCATCGGCACGGTGAGCTTGGGCGGCAGGGCGGCGGCTTTCTTCTCGGCCTCCGTCATGCGCTGATCGCGGCTTTCCTGGGCGAGGACACGCAGCGCCTGGGAGATCGGCGTGCCGTACCGCTCGGCCTGGATCAGCGCCTGGGAGACCGATTTCACGCTCTCAAGCCCGGTGCGGGTGCCAAGATTCTCATAGGCCTGACGGCGTTCGGGCAGATAGGAAAGCTCCGCCGTCGTCAGAACCAGTTCCTCGGCGAGCGGGGTCGACTGCGCGGCGATCTCGTCGGCCACCCGGCGCAGCGCCGCCTCGATCGAAACGCCCGATTCCACGCAGATCAGCGCAAGGTCCAGCGCGTCCGGCCATGCCTGGCGGATCGACTTCTGCCGCTTGCCGGCCTGGTTGGTCACGTAGATATTGGGGGCGTAGAAGCCGGCATAGGCGACCACGGTGCAGAACAGGAACTTGATCGTGAAGGGCTGTTCGGCCAGCCCGCCCATGCCCATCACGTAGAACAGCGCGAACATCAGAAAAACGAAGGGCAGCGCGAACCGGGCGAAGAGGAAGCGGTTGAGCGCATTGGGGCTGCGATAGCCGGCAGACCGCAGCTTGTTGACCGTCTGGTCGTCGACCAGCGCCTTCCTCAGGTTCAGGCTGTCGACGATCTGGCGCAGTGAGCTGTTGTTTTCCTGTCGCAGAGAGCCGCGGCGGTTCTGTTCCGCGTTCAGTCGCGCCCGCTCGCGCGCACGGATTTCATCGCGCTCGATGGCGACCGATTTCATGCGTTGGTTGAGGTCGCCCCGTTCGAAATAGGGCATGACGAACGTGATCAGCGTGGCGAAGACCGAGATAGACACCAGCATGGCGAGAACGAAGCTCGGGTTGGTCGCCGTGTTGATGATGGTGGTGAACATGGAAGATCGCCTTGATCGTGGTTCAGATCTCGAAATTGATCATGTTGCGCATGACGAAGATGCCGATCGACATCCAGAAGCCTGAAACGCCGAGGATGAACTGGCCGCGTGGATCGGTGAAAAGCACGGTCATGTAGTCGGGTGACGTCAGGTAGACGAGGACGGCGACGATGAAGGGCAGCGCGCCGATGATGACGGCTGAAGCCTTCGCTTCCATCGAGAGCGCCTGAACCTTGGCCTTCATCTTGCGTCGGTCGCGCAAGACGCGTGAAAGATTGCCGAGCGCTTCGGACAGGTTGCCGCCGGCCTGCGCCTGAATGGCGATGACGATGGCGAAGAAGCTGGCCTCCGGCAGCGGAATGCCCTGATGCAGCCGGGTGCAGGCTTCCGGCACGCTCATACCGAGTTGCTGCGCCTCGACGATGCGGCGGAACTCGCTCTTGACCGGCTCCTGGGCCTCTGCCGCGATGAGGCGGATGGAGTCGTTGAGCGGCAGGCCCGACTTGATCGAACGGACCATGACGTCGAGCGCATTGGGAAACTCGTTCAGGAACGCCTTCATCCGCTTGGAACGCAGATAGGCCACCACCCAGCGCGGTATGCCGAAGGCGGCGACGAAGAAGACGCCGAGACAGAGCAGCAGTGGCATCCCGGCGGCGAAGACGACGAAGGTGAAGATCAGGCCGAAAGCGACGCCGATCAGGTAGAACTGGCGCGGCGCGATCTTCAGTCCGGCCTGCGCGAGAAGCACCTTGAGCGGCGGCGATTTGGTCTGCTTGTTGGCCTGCTTCTGCTTTTCTTCGAGATCTTTCAGGGAGTTTTCGACGGTCCGGCGGCGTTTGCTCGCTTCGTTCACCCGGTCACGCGCGACACGCACGGCGTTCTGGTCGGTTTCCGCCGCGCGCACGCGGTTGAGCCGCGCTTCGGCCTTCTTGGCGTTCTCGAACCGGGAATAAAGCAACGAATAGGCGACGGCGGCGACGGAGATCGCGACCAGGGCGCCGATGGCGATGATGTTGAGATC
This sequence comes from Neopararhizobium haloflavum, assembly GCF_002750855.1. Taxonomy (GTDB): domain Bacteria; phylum Pseudomonadota; class Alphaproteobacteria; order Rhizobiales; family Rhizobiaceae; genus Georhizobium; species Georhizobium haloflavum. The sequence continues at coordinate 335,577 of NZ_NWUC01000006.1, forward strand.
GATCCCGGCCACGGTGTCCGCCTATTCCTTTTCCATCGCGTCCAGCGCTGCGGCGAGACGCTTTTCCTCGTTGTAGTAGCGAGCACGATCCCAGAAATTCGGCCGGCCGACGCCGGTCGATTTGTGCCGGCCGATCAGGCGGCCATTGGCGTCTTCACCCTCGACCTCGTACTTCATCAGATCCTGGGTGATGATCACGTCGCCTTCCATGCCGATCACCTCGGTGATCTGCGTGATCCGGCGCGAGCCGTCGCGCATGCGGCTGGCCTGGACGATAACGTCGACCGACCCGCAGATGATCTCGCGCACGGTCTTGGCCGGCAGCGCGAAGCCGCCCATGGCGATCATCGATTCCATGCGGGAAAGACACTCGCGCGGCGTGTTGGCGTGGATCGTCCCCATCGAGCCGTCGTGGCCGGTGTTCATGGCCTGCAGGAGGTCGAAGACCTCCGGGCCGCGCACCTCGCCGACGATGATGCGTTCGGGCCGCATGCGCAGGCAGTTCTTGACCAGGTCGCGCATCGTCACTTCGCCCTCGCCCTCGATGTTGGGCGGGCGGGTCTCGAGGCGCACCACATGCGGCTGTTGCAGCTGGAGTTCCGCCGAGTCCTCGCAGGTGATGATCCGCTCGTCGGTGTCTATGTATCGCGTCAGGCAGTTGAGCAGCGTCGTCTTGCCCGAGCCCGTTCCGCCGGAAATCACCGTGTTGCACCGCACCCGGCCGATGATTTGCAGCAGAACTGCGCCTTCCGGCGTGATCGTGCCGAATTTGACCAGCTGATCGAGCGTCAGCTTGTCCTTCTTGAACTTGCGGATGGTGAGCGCAGTGCCGTCGATTGCGAGCGGCGGCGCGATCACGTTGACACGCGATCCGTCCGGCAGGCGTGCGTCGCAGATCGGTGAGGATTCGTCGACACGACGGCCAACCTGGCTGACGATCCGCTGGCAGATCGACAGCAACTGGCCGTTGTCGCGGAACCGGATCTCCGACTCCTCGACCTTGCCGTTGACTTCGATGAAGGTTTGCCCCGCCCCATTGACCATGATGTCGGCGATGTCGTCGCGCGCCAGCAGTGGCTCCAGCGGCCCGTATCCCAGAACGTCGTTGCAGATGTCTTCGAGCAGTTCTTCCTGCTCGGAGATCGACATCGCGAAATTCTTGATCGAGATGATGTCGTTGACGATGTCGCGGATTTCTTCGCGCGCGCTCTCCGCATCGAGCTTGGCCAGCTGCGAAAGATCGATCGTGTCGATCAGCGCCGCAAACACCTGGCTCTTGGTGTTGTAATAGCTGTCCGTCTTGCGCGAGCGGCGCTTCTGTTCGGGCTGTGGGGCAGGCGGTGGAACCGGGATGCGCGGGCGTTGTTGTGCGGCACTGGGGGCGCTCTCCGTCGGCCCGGCGTCATCCTGCAGGACGGCGGGGCCGTGATCGGCCGGCACCGGTTGCGGGTTCGCCGCTTCCACATCCTTGATCGAGGGCGACAGCGGGGGGCTCGGCTGCACGCTTTGCGGCGGCCTGTTGAACCCGTCCTTGCCTCTTTTGCCAAACATCGCCTGGTCCAGTCCGTCTGTGATCCCTCGTCTCACCGCGGCGCGGGAACGAGACCGTTCATGTCCTTTGCGCCGTCAGCGCGCGGCGGCCTTCTTGCGTCCGATCAGCGACATCAGATCGGACAGCCCGCCCTTCCTGCGCTTCTTCGTGTCCGCCCGTCCGGTCACCACATGCGCGATCTGGGCGATCGTCTCGGCGGCGGCCGATTTCGGCTCCATCTCGCTGATCATGCGCCCGCTATTGGCGGCGGCGCCGAAAAGCGCGCTGTCGAAGGGAAGAATGGCGATCGGCTCCATCTCCAGCGGCTCCGCGAAATCGGCCGGCGTGATCTCGGGCCGCTTCGGCATCCCGACCTGGTTCAGCACCAGATGCGGCGCATGGTCGTTCGGCCGCATCTTGCGCAGCACATCCATGAGGTTCTTGGTGTTGCGCAGATTGGCGAGATCCGGCACGGCGGTAACGACGATCTGGTCGACTTCGCCGAGCACCGAAAGCGCCCAGTCGGTCCACACATGCGGCAGGTCCAAAACGGTGACGGGCGCCGATCGCTGCACCACCTCGATCATCGGCGAGAACGCATTGCGCTGCAGGTCGTAGGTCTTGTCCAGCATCGACGGCGCCGCCAGCATCGAGAGATGATCCGAGCATTTGGCCAGCAGCCGGTCGAGGAAGACATCATCGAGGCGCTCGGGCGAGAAGACCGCCTCGGAGATGCCCTGCGGCGGGTCCTGGTCGAAGTTGATGTTGGCCGTGCCGAAGGCAAGGTCGAGATCGGCGAGGATCACTTCCTCGGAGAACAGGCTGGAAATCGCGAAGGCGCAGTTGTGGGCGAGTGTCGAGGAGCCGCAGCCGCCCTTGGCGCCGACAAAGGCGACGGTCCGCCCCAGCGGCTCGGCATCCGGATCGACGAAGATCGCGCTGATGACGCCGATGAGGTCCGCCATGGAGACCGGCGCGACGATATATTCGGAGATGCCGTTGCGGATCAGTTCGCGATAGAGCGCGACATCGTTGTGGTGTCCGATGATGACGACCTTGGTCGAGGCGTCGCAGACATCGGCAAGCTGCTCCAGCTCCCCGAGCAGCGTCGCCCGGTCCTCGTCGCTCTCCAGTATGATGAGGTTCGGCGTCGGCTGCTGGCTGAAGAGGTTGACGGCGGCGGCGACGCCGCCCTTGTTGACCCTCAAATTGACCTTGCCCATGCGCCGGTCTTCGCCGCAGCGCTCCACGGTGCGCAGCAATCCCTCCGTCTCGCAGAAGGCCTGGATGGAGATGCGCGGCAGCGGCCGCATGCGGTCCATCGCTTCGCCCGTTTCCGGTGCGCCCGCTTCCTCGTAGTCGTTGCCCGTCATCGATCCTGCCCCTCGTTCTCGTCCGTTGCGCCCTGCGGGTGCTTAAAGTCCCGCGCCCTCGGACTGATAGTCTCTCAGCACCTGCTCGCGGCGGCCGGCATCGATCGGCGTCGAACCGCGTGGCGCGATCAGGTCCATCGGATCGGCCACCATGGCGGCCAGGTTGTTCTGGCTCGCGCAGCCGAAATTGGCGTAGTGCTTGTTCTCGTTGCCGTTCGCCAGCATGTCTTCCGGCCAGCGGCCGCATTCGCCCGTCGTCGCGTCGATCGCGAAATAGGACACGCGGATCGGCGCCGCGTCGCCGCTTGCCGAGGCGTGGTAGGGCGTCGTGAGAATGCGGCCCTGCGGTATGCCTTGCTTGACCAGTTCTTCGCGCACCTGCTGCGCCAGGATCGAGGCGGCACCGGAATTCATCGAGCCCGCCGGTGTCATGATCCGCACCGAGCCCGACGCTGATGCCTTGTAGCGCTGGGCATGCCCGCGCACGGCGCCGCGCGAGGCGATCGTCAGCTCCCGGTCGCCGCTTGCCACCGGGATGTCGAGCGTCTGCTCCTGCTCGCTGACGATGATCGGATGGTTGGTGCGGTAGTCGTCGGGCACGGAGCCCACTTCCACATGATGCACGTTGGCGCAGGCCGAAAGCAGCCCGGCAAGGACGGCCGCGGAGGCGAACCGCGCTGCCGTTGAAAGATGTCTGGTGGTCGTCATCGCCTTCAAGCCCCCGAAATCACTTGTAGATGAAGCCGACCACGCCATGGTAGCGCCCCTTCGGCAGTTCCGTTTCCATGCGTCCATAGACGCGGTTGACCTTGCCCAGGAAGAACCCGGCTCCGTCGCTGGCCGCATTGAAATTGTCGTCCGGCCGGGCCAGTTCGTTGCGTGCCGTCGGGCGCACCAGGTAAGGTGTCGCGATGATCACGAGTTCGGTCTCGTTGCGCTGAAAGTCGCGGCTGCGGAACAGCGTGCCGAGAACCGGTATCTTCGAAATGCCCGGATGACCGGACATCGCCTGGCGGATGTCGTCCTTGACGAGGCCTGCGATCACGATCGAGCCGCCCGAGGGCAGTTCGACGGAGGTTTCGGCCTCGCGCCGGCGGATCGACATCAGGTTGGCGCCCTGGACGCCCATGCCCGCCGACAGCGACACCGAATCCTCGAACGTCGGCTCGGAGACTTCCGTGCGTACCCTGAGGCTGATGCGCCCCGGCGAAAGCACCACCGGCGTGAAGTCCAGCCCGATGCCGTACTGCACCTGTGCGATGTCGTAGGTCAGCGTGCGCTGGCCGTTGTCGTCTTCCGAAACGTCCTGCCCGTCGACGAGGCGGAAATCGCCGCCGACATAGAATGAGGCGGCCTCGCCGGAAATCGCCGTCAGGGAAGGCTCGGCCAGCGTGCGCATCACGCCGGCGCGTTCCATGGCGTTCATGTAGCTGTTGATGTCGAAATCGCCGAACGATCCGATCAGGTTGCCGCCCGAGGTCTCGAATGCCGGCTTACCGAGGTTTGCCGGGAGCTGGCTGGCGAAAGATCCGCCGAGCCGCGAGCCCGAAACCGAGGCGAATGTGTTGAAGCCGAGCTGCTTGAGGACCTGGCGGCTGACTTCGGCCACCGTCACCTTCAGCGTTACCTGGTCCTCGCCCTCGATATTCAGGAGGTTGACGATCTGCGAGACCTGCCGATCCTCCGCGAAGATCGCCGCGTCGCCGCCCTCGCCGACAGCCGTGAGGTTGCGCGTCGTCGCTTCGCCGCCCGTCAGGAAGATCTGCGCCAGCTGGCTTGCGCGCTGGGAATCCTGCGGCGTCTGCACCGTCCCGTTGAGAACGATGTTGTCGTTGATGATCTCGACAGAGATGTCGGAATCGGGGATGAACCGGGTCAGCTGCTGTTCCAGCCCCGTGATGTCCCGCTCGATGGCGAGATCGAGCGTCACGATCTCCTCGCCATTCGGCCCGAAGACGAAGATGTTGGTCTGTCCGACGCTCTTGCCGAAAAGATAGAGCCGGCTGGACGTGCGGGTCACCGCGTCGGCGATCGATGGGTCGGCGACCAGGATGTCGCCCGCCGCGGTCGGCAGGTCGACGACGACCGCCTTGTTGAGACCGAGCTTGACCCGGCGCGAAACGCCCGCCCCGCTATCGGCGATGCGTAAAATGTTACTGTCCGCATGGGCACTGGAAACGGATAGCCCGCTGAGCGGGTCAAGCGGCACGGCGGCCGCGGCGAGAAGCGCGACCATGAAAGGCGTCGCCAGGCGCCCGGCGAGCCGGCGCTTGAGGGCTTTGGTGAGCTTTGGCTTGGCGTTCGACACTGTTCTGCCCCCGTATCCTGGCTTACTGGCCGACATTGGTGATCGACCCCGAGCGGATCAGCTGGATCGTGTTCGCGGCTCCGCTGCCGAGAAGATGCTCGGAAAATTCCGTGTCCGGTTCCTGCACGTCGGCGACGCTGCGCAGCGCCAGCGTCAGCCGGTCGGCCATCTGCTGGGCAACGGCGATCACCTGCGTCTGGTCGGGCGTCAGCTCCAGCGTCGCGGTCGAGCCGACGGCGGTCTTGTTGCCGTCCTCGTCCTCCTGGATCTGCTGGTCGATGGCGAGCACGCGGATGTTCTTCAGCACCACTTCGGTCTGGTAGTCGTCCGCTTCGCCGCGCCGGACCATGATCACGTCGACCCGGTCGTTCGGCAGGATGAAGCCGCCCGCGCTGGTGGAGACGGAGATGTCGGTCGCCACCGCCCGCTTGCCCGATGGCAGCAGCGAGGACATGATCCGCGAGGAGGAATCGACGACCTTTTCGGCCCTCACCGGCTCGCCTGCGAAAAGCGGCAGCCGCACGACGGCGCCGGCCAGTTCGGTTTCCGCATCCGGCCGCGTCGAGCGCGTGATGAAACTGTCCGTCACCGCGTCGCTCGGCCATTCCTGCCAGGCCATCGCCTCCTCGTTGAGGCGCGAGCCGATCGGCAGGCTGGCGGTCGCGACCAGCACGTCCTCAAGCGCGATCTGCTCGACCACCGGCTGGATCGTCTGGGTGACGGATGTCTCCGGCGCCGAAAGGTTCATGGCCAGCAAACCAGCCAGTCCGGCCGCCCCCACGGCAACGGTCAGGATAAGGATACGGGCAGGCTTCATCGCTGATTCCCCAACGCGCAAATTCTGTCGTGGCGAGAATGCGGCGAAAATCGTGTATTTAAGGTTAACGAGTTGCTTACGCGTCTGGTTAACGGGATCTTGCCGGCCACTGCGGCTCTTGCGTCAGGGGGAGAAGAGAGGCCGCCCCACGCTTCAGGCCCCCACCATCTCCGTCATTCCTGTGCTTGTCACAGGAATCCATACCGTCAAGCGCCCCGCAGCAAGGCTTCTTCGGC
>NZ_NWUC01000007.1 GCF_002750855.1 Neopararhizobium haloflavum
GCGCTCCCGTATACCCGTCACATTTTTCATTGCCAGCCCTCAACCATCCCTGTGGATGGTAAATGGATGCTTCATTCAAAATATCAAGCATGGCGTCACCATTTCGCGCTCGAAGCTCAGCGACCACCTGAACGGCCCTTTTCCCAGTCCGCCGCCGATTCCCGCTTCCCACCCCACAATGGCCGAAGTAGCCTATCAGAGCGCATGCCGTGAGCGGCCATCCGCGCTCAGTCGGATGGCCGTTCTACGTCAGATTTGGGTCCGTTCGGCCAAAAGCAGTGCGCCCTCTACATCGACGCCGAGGGACCGCACCGTGTTCTCGATCCTGGAGTGGGCAAGCAAGTTTTGGATGGCCCGGATGGTGCCCGTCGCCCTGTAGATCATTGATGCCTTGGTGCAACGGAGTGAGTGTGTTCCATACTCGTCCGAACGCAGACCAATCGCGGTCACCTATTCGTCGACTAGGCGCGCGAATTGCCTTGTGCTCATATGGCGGGAGTGATCCACCCAGCGCGGAAACGCATAGTCTTCGACGGATCCTCCACGTCGTTCGAGCCAAGCTAGACGGCTGGCTCTGACGTCGGTTGTGATTTCGAACTGGACTGGCCGCCCCGTCTTTAACTGAACAACGATCGCGCGAGTTCTGATCTCCGCCCCAACGACCACATCGCGGATCCTGATCCTGACTAGGGCACAGACACGAAGCTTGCTGTCGATTGATCGGCCGAGAGAGAAACACTCCGGGACACTACCGCTTGGGGGCGAAACGGGACTGTCCAGTTTTGGATCACGATGAGCGAATAGCTGCCATCAAGCACGGGCCAGCCTCAACGACGCCATTGTCGTTCGGCAGCAACGCTCAAGCTCCAGTTGCCGGATAGACAACTGTACCATCCTCGCGGAAGACGGCTCCCGGCGTTGGAGTGGCAAGCTCGGTCCGCCCCTTGCCCATGAGGTGAAACACGCCTTTGCCGCATGCCAGGAGATGATCCGCAAGGAGACGTCGATGACATCGCCACCAGACGGCTTCGGAGCACATAATCGCGCAGGGTCGCTCCGCCCCCAGTTTGATCAGGCGATCGAAACCTTCCCGGAATTCCTCCGATAGTGCGTAGTCCGCATAATTTTGGAAGCTCTTGTTGCGCCAGACACCGTTCACTTCGGCCGGAATGGCCCCCACCTTGCCACGGCGACCGCCGAGCCGTGTCAGATGTTCATAGGCGATCTGCACTTCGTTAAGCGACAAGGCGAGGCTATCTCCGTTGAACTGCGGATAGTTCCGCGACCCCGGCAACCGCCGCACATCAGCAACGATGCCAACATTGGCATCGCGTAGGATCTGGATGAACTCTTCGATGCTGCGGTTCGAGTGACCAACCGTGAAGAAGGAAATTTCGCCTGTCCCGTTCATGTGCTGCAAAGTCATGTCCGGATTACGCCGCCGCTCCCCAGTTTGTTCCCACAGCCGGCCGTTCAGTTCTCTGGACTACAACAAGCGACGCAGTTGAGAACCCGATCGCGGACCATGAGGTTTGGCCTTCCGCACCATTCGCAGGGTATGGGTCTCGACATCCGCTTGCCCTTAGTCGGGGATTCCGCAGGCCGGGCACTACGCAGAAAGCCGATTGGCCAGCGCAGAGGCAAGGCGTTCAAGCGTCGCCATCGGGGTCAGATTCCTATGGTTGCGCATTCGGTCTGGAACAGACCCCGGCCGTCATTCGATTGATCCCGCTGCGTGTCGAGCATGCCGCCTATGAGGCCGCACTGATCGAACGGCGCACGCCGGGGTTCTTCTCGAAGACGTACACCGCCGCCGAGCGGAAGGTGCTGACTCAGGTGAAGGGCATCAAGTGGACCGTCGTTGGCGATGCCAAGGGCGAGACCGTCAATGTGCCGATGTCGACGACGATCTTCGGTATCCTGGCGCCGCTGCTCGTGCCGGATGACCTGCCGGCGATCATGGTGGTTTAGGCGCGGCTCACACCGCGCTACTTCTGCTTCTTGTGCTCGCCGAGAAGGTCCTTCTGAGACGGCGCCGCGGCTGTCGTCTTCGGCTTCTCCTTCTTCGGCTTTCGCGCTTCCTTGTTACCCTTTTGCTGACCCTTGGCCATGTTCGTTTTCCTGGTGGCGGCCGACACGAGAGCGCCGGCATCGGAAGCATGATCGCATGAGCTCGTGGTAGCGCCTACGGAAATCGGAAGACTGCAGAATGGAAGACTGGAACGCGACAGCCATAAATGTGGATGGCGCGCTGCGCGAGATCGGAGGTGTGAGCCAGCCCAATGGCTACCCGGTGATGTTGCGGAAAGTTGTGATTGTGGGAGGTCAGCCATCGTACCCGGCATCCGGCACAATGACCATCATCTGCCACGACCTCATCGGGTTCGAGACGGTGCAGGAGATGCGGGACATCAACGGGACGCTCAACCGCCAGACCAAGCGCACGATCACGACAACGCGACAGGCACAATGCCGCACGATGACGATATAATCGTGGCAGGGACCACCAAGGCGACGCCGAGGCAGGCGACGATACGGCTTGGCTCGCCATCATGGCAGTGCATCTGTTGGCGCGGGGGGGTGCTCTATGAGATTGAACGGACCAACTAGCTGTCGATTCGAGCAACAAACCAGCCGGCCATCAAGCCAAATCGGGTCGCTATTCAGCCGGCTCTTCGGACACGATGCATCGGCGGCCCGATGCCTTTGCCTGATACAGCAAACGGTCTGCCGTGCTAAGGGTATGATCCAGTGTCCTGTCCGGCCGCCTGTCCGGCCGCACGGAGCAGATCCCGGTTGAAAAACTGCACGAGTAGTCGGGGGCTTGGGCGAACCGAATGCTTCCAATGTCTTTTAATATAGCCTGCAGGCGTAAAGTGGCATCGGCAACCGAGCAATTGGGCAAAAACAGAAGGAACTCTTCGCCGCCCATTCTTCCGAAAAGGTCCTGGAGCCGAATGCCGCTAACGAAACGCCGACAGAATTCGATAAGGACGACGTCGCCAAAATCGTGGCCATACCGGTCGTTCACATCTTTGAAGCGATCAATGTCGATGAGAGCAATGGCATGCTCACCAAAAGTTTCCTCTTGAAGCCTTTGAGATAGCCAGTCTCTCAAAGTTTTCATGACGTAACGCCTATTGGCGACGTCCGTCAGTTCATCTGTCCAGGATGCGCGGCGTGCTTCATCGCGCTCCACGCGGATGTTGCGTCCCGGCGCCTTCAGAGCAGTGATCTCACTGGCGACTAAAACCAGGAAGCCCTTGAGATCCAATGTCTCAGTGATCCAGAAGATCCGTCCATCCACCATTTCTGCTTCAAAAGCGCGGTGGGGAACTGTGCCACGGCGAGCATCAGCAGCGGTAAGCCAGGCCTCTATATCGTCTGTCTCGATCAGCGGGCCGCGGCGATGAATGAAGTTCTGGCGCATGAACTCGTGCCAGTACGGTCTCTGCGCAGGATCACAGAAGTAAACCTCTCGAAATGAGGCGTTCGCGAGAATGAGGCGGTCGCTAGCATCGAACACGGCTATCAGGTTCGGATTGGACCCTAGCAGGAGATCCAGGTTATACGTTGATATCGAAACAGGGGGAGAAATGTGCATTTGCATCAGAACCTCTCCAGAATTTTCGAGACAGCCGGCCGCATCCACTAGGTCAGTAAGTTGACGCACGGGCAGAGCCACGGATGTGGACAGGCGTGGCTAAACTTTCGAATGCCGGTTTTGCCAGAAGATAGCCCTGCACGAGGGAAACGCCGAAATCGCGCAAAACCTCAAGCTCTGCAAACGTCTCTACGCCCTCGCAAAGCGGTGTGATGCCCAAGTCGCGCAGAAGATTGAGCGTATGCTTGACCACAGCGCGTTTGACCGGGTCCGTATCGATGCCTCGGACGAGACCCATGTCCAGTTTCACAATGTCCGGCTGAAACTGTGTAAGCAACGCCAGGCCGGCGTGGCCCGCCCCGAAATCGTCAATCGCGGTACTAAATCCCATGGCACGATAGGTGCGCAGAATGTGAAGGACGTGTTTGGTGTCGAGCTGTTCGTTCTCGGTGAACTCGAATATGATCCGATCGAGTGGGAAGCCGACTTTCATGGCAGTTTCAAGTGTAAGTCGGATGCACGCGCGTGGCTCATAAACGGCATTGGGCATAAAATTGATCGAAAGCTTGGTCGGGCTGTCACGGTGATAGAGCCTTGCTGCCAGTTGAATAGCCTTCACTCGACACTGCTGATCAAAGGCATATCTGTTATTCTGATCAACTTGGCATAGAACGGTCGCTGCGCCTTGGCCTTGCGGTCCACGGACGAGAGCTTCATGGGCGAAGACGATGCCGTTATCGAGGTCTACGATCGGCTGGAACGCCATCGAAAAAGACAGATCGATCTCATGTCCGTCGCGGCAGCCTTCACACAGCCTCGCCATTCGACAATGTCCCTTGTCCCTGTAAAGATCGAGATCCTAGTCGTTGATTGTTAAGAAACTGATGCTGTTGGCGCGATCGATAGGCTGGAATTGGCGCGCTAAGCTGCCTCAACGCAAACTAGAACGGCTGCAGCACCGAGCGGAGATCGATTTCCGCTTTGCACTCAGTGTTCAAGCAAGGTTGACGTTCGCTTGCGCCCGAAGGGTTAGGCGAAGGCAAACGCTCTTCTCTCGATCGGGGCAACAGCGATCGCGTTTGCTCAAAAGGGGTGCAGCAGATGTGTCGATGGCAGCGCTCCCTCCGCGACTGGCTCCACCTTCAGATGCGCTCGGATTTATCAATTCTCCCGAGGATATGGGGGAAGTCTCCCAACGTAGATACTGTGGCGCCGTCTCACCCCCTAACCTCGATTGTGATTTAGAGGACGCGCTGCGTTCGCAAAGTCTGGAAGTCTTCGACCTCGGCGGCCTGCTCCCGATTCACGCAGCGAGATCCGCTAGCCGTGTCTTACTGCGACAAGGACCGAAACCGAATATCGCGCTGTACGAGTTGATCTAACCAGCAACAATCTCTTTCCGAGTAACCTTACGAAATCGCAATGCGCTTGTTCGGGACGTACCGTGGCATCGGTAAAATTGACATGATGGTGCAGAACCACAACTCGTCCGCCAAGGGCTAGGCGCTTTAAGAGTTCTCTTGCCAGAAAAGTGTAGGCGCTGCGGTGAAGATAGTAGACGATCTCTGAAACGACGATCAGATCAAACTGCTGCTTTGGCATGCCGTAAGGTAACTCTCCGTGTATCAGCCGCAAACGATCTGCATCGGTCAAACGCGCCCTTGCCTGTGCGATCGCGGTCGTCGAGCTATCCAGCGCGGTCAGGCGCAACGCGCATCTCAACAGAGCCTGCGTTGTAACGCCGTTTGCACAGGCAAGCTCAAGCACCCGGCCTCTGCATCTCAAACCTATATGATTTAGCAAGATCTTACGCTTGTGCGCTTCGAACGGCGACGATTCATATTCCCAAGGGTCAGGATTGCTTCGGAACAGATCTTCGAAGCCGTCGATGTCTATGCGACCGGCCATCGGCTCACCCAGTAGCTTTCGGTATCAACAACCAAGCGTGCAATTGTCTTTGAAGACAGAACGAAACCGCTCGGGTCGTCATCGACCACCATACCCATCTGGGACCGATGCGCTGCAAGCGCGTGAAGCTTGATATCGACCACTTCGGAGATATCGAGCGTTGCATCGTCCACTTCTGCTTCTCCCGGCCAATCTTCCGGCCGCCCGCTTTCTTCGAGCCAGATCTGATATTCGAGGAAGGTGGTTTGCCTCCCGCTACGCCGCACAGCATCGGTTGCAATTTGCCAACAGATGCGATGATCCGTGTGCGGATCCCGTCGCCATGGCACGATAACGGTCTTGAATTTCGACACTGAGACGAGATCAGAGACGAAATCTACCACATCAGCATATTCGTTTTGGCCTGGGACAGGCATCCGGCCATCTCGCAGTTTGAGAAAAGAGCTTGGCTGATTTTTCGCGCCGAGACGCCGCAACGCCTCCTGAGCCTCTGCCGCTCTGATGTCAGCCATGAGGTCGGGAGTATACTTCTTGGATGCGGGATGCGAGGCGCTGCCATCGGTAACGAACAACGTGTGCACCTTGATTCCGACCTTCATGGCCAGCGCGATTAAGCCGCCACATCCAAGCGTTTCATCGTCGGGATGAGGCGCAACGACGAGGATCGGTTCGCCGAGGTCGGTCACGACAAATCGGCTCATGGCGTGGCGCGTCCAAGCCCCGGGGCCCACTCAAGGTCAGCGACCGACTTCCCGAGGACGTCCGCCGCCCCATCGGGGTTAGGCTGCCTCAAATAGGTGCGCAGGTCGCGAACCAGCCTCTCCAGCGGATGGGGCGCGATCATACCGGCGGCGCCCACGGACTTTTCGGCCAGATCGAGGACGAGCATGGCTGCGTTTTCGACCACGCCGCGTGCAGCCGCCGTCGATGGGATCACTGTCTTCGCAAGCTTCGGCTGCCGCCACTCTCTTCCTACCCGATCAAGCCACAGATATCCGGTCTCGACGGCGATCGCCATTTTCGCCAGTCGCTGTTGCTGAAGACGATCTTCACATCTGGACAAGCGTCTCAAATGGTCGAGCGTGACATCCAGGATCGCATGCATGCCACCCACCTGAACTGCGACGAAGCGGATCGCTCCAGCGGATATCAAGGGCTCGCTCGTATAATCCCCTGGAAATCCGATGGCCCAATCGTCCTCTAGAACCACACCGCTGAAATCGACGACGTGGCTACCGGAAGATCGCATGCCCATGGGCTTCCACCATGAACGGTCGATCGAGAGGTTCTCGATTGGAACGAGCCACATCATGCGTTCCGCCATGCTTCCGGTAGTAACGATCGCATGGCTCAACCGATCGACGCCGGACGCGAAATTCTTTTTGCCGGACAGCACTCCATTCTCGATTACCAACGGCTCCTGAGGGGCGTCTGTGTTCCAAACACCAAACGTACCACCTGCCGCTAGCAGCCGCTCCGCTCTTTCCAACGCAGCACCGCGCGAAAATTGGCGAGCGAGGATGACCGCGTTGACGTGTCCTTCGTAAAGACGGCCTGTGCTCATATCTCCGCGGCCGACTGCGGCAAGAAGCCTAAGCAGTTCAGGCGTTGCCTCCGTCTTCACCGGCGGCTGCGCGATAAGACCAGCGGCCTCCAGTGCCTCAAATGCAGCCTCTGGAAAGCTGCCCTGAGCATCGCATACAGCAGACTCCACGTTGATTGCCTTGGTCAAGCTCGCCAAATCATACGACACTTGCGAGTTCTCCGCTCGTATCCTTGTCGACGTACCGGAACATCGCGCGTTGAAACTGCGAAACTGCGAACTCCACGGGAACTTCGCATGCATCTGGATTGTCCTTTGCCAGAACCTCGATGGCAGCTGCTCTTTCAGCGTGTTCACAGGACGGCGATCTCAGCCGTTTGATTCCTTCCGCCTGGAGCCGCGCCCGCAGCTTCAGCAAGTCGGCGGTACGCAGGTCCTTGCGAAGCAGGAATCGCGCGATGGTCTTATCAGGATCCTCCACGAGCAGCGGCTCGCCACGCTCCGCTTCGACTTTCCACCGTGCCAGGCTCTGGGACATACCTTGAGGCGCACGGCCGCATGTACGTGCAGAAACAGAAACCACCGCCTCCACGCTATGACGCACCAAGTAGCCAGATGCTCGCACCTTCGAGACGAAGGCAAGGTCTTCGCGATATGCGAGCGGATCAAGCCCACCCACTGCGGCGTAGACATCACTCCGAACGGCAATGCTCCCTGCCATCTCGAAAAGGTGGCGCGGCCAGGGGTCATGGTCGACGGGGTCGATGATTGATTCCAAGAGACTGCGGGCTTGGCAATAGGCACCGAAGGCGCGGCTTCGGTTGATCAGGGCGCCCCCCAGCGACGCCTCTTCCGATGGGTCTGCCAAGATCATGCCAGTGACGAGATCCGCGCCTGTATGCGCAGCTCTCAGATTTGCGGCAACCCAGTCGTGATGCGGTTCGGCATCGGCGTCCGTCGTCATCAGCAGCACGGGTGAGGCCGACGGTGCCAACGTCAGTGCACGATGCATAGCTGTCTTACGCGCCATCCCGACGGTTGCGATCTGAGGCGCAAAGTTCACTGTGTGCACTGTCAGGTCGACGTGGTTCGATCGACTCGCCAACTCTTTTGCCAACGCAGCCGACCCATCCGTCGAATTGTTGATCAGGAGGAGGACCGAAAGCTTGTCTCCCGACGGCAGAGATTGCTGCTCTAAAGCCGCAAGAAGCCGTGGTAGGCGGGCCACTTCATTTCGCGCGGGGATAGCCACGATGGGCTTCAGCGCCTGTGCGGATGGGTCGAACCAATTGCACGGTCTGCTAACAGGCCTCCCGTGACCGCAGCGACAGATGAGGCATGGCTCGACAGCTTTCATTCCATCGCTAATGCGATGAGCAGCCGCGCATGGTTTGACTGGGGAAACCGGCGTTGACATCAAACACCAAACTCAGCCGCGGAACGCGAGACCGAAATCATCGACGTCACCAATGCGGCGCTGGCCTCGTCCTGCCATCCGATGTGCGAGCCAACGCAAAGCCATCGGTCTGGTAGCGTAGAAGCGTGCAACTTCGCACTAAGGCATGAATCTGAATGATACACCGGTGATTGAGAGCCTCGTTGGGGACAGCCTGTCTAACTGGCCTCACTCCGGCATGTTCCTCCTCACCACAGAGAAGTCGCCTAGCGCGGCGCATTAATGTCTGTCCGGGCCCGCACTCCCAACGGATGATAATCTGGCGCATCAGTCCGACGCGCGGCACCGGCAAAGCGATTTCATCGGTTACCTGCCCAACAATAGGTCAGGAGCTGTGGTTCTCCCAGGAGCGCGACATTGTCACGGGATGCCCAAACCACCGCTTTCGAAAAGTCGCAGGTCATCCTACATGGTTGGAAACAGGGTTTATTCATGCGGTCTGGGCACGTTCTCGCCGTTCATTGACAGAGTCCAAACGGTCAGTATCGGGGCGCTAATCGTCCATTTGTAGGTTGCAGCAAACAAAGTGAAACGCTTTACGCCCGGCCTAGACGAGATCGCTGTTGTCGCGACGCAGCGCTGTGAGCCTGAGCTGATCGCAGATGTCTGCCCATTGCTGTGCCATGGCGACGCGTTCATCCCAATAGTCATAACGGTTGTATGTGCGCCTCACCCTGTTCGGATCGAGGTGAGCCAATGAGGCCTCGATTACATCCGATGGAAACCGACGCGCGTTCAGAATAGTGCTGGCACTGGATCGGAAGCCATGGGAGGTGTGCTCTGTTTTGGCATAGCCCATCCTCCTCAGCGCTGAATTCATCGCGTTTTCCGAGAGCGGCCGATCGGGATTGCGCACTGAGGGAAACACGAGACCACGACGACCTGAGAAAGCCGCCACGGATCTGGCGATGTCAATGGCCTGTGGGCTAAGCGGTATCACAAACTCACGGCGCAGTTTGGAATGTTCGGCAGGTATCGTCCACTCCGCCCGCTTCAAATCAAAATGTTCCCAGCACGCTTTGCGCAGTTCGACTGGGCGGGGATAGCAGAGGGCCATCATCTTCAAGGCCGCCCTCAATGTGGGCCATCCATCGTAGTCTTCGATGTTGGCGAGCAAAGCTCCGAACCGACGTTCATCGGTGATGGCCGCCTGAGGCGTGGATTTGTTGGGGAGCAAGGCGCCACGGAGTGCATAAGTCGGATCGCTGTCGGCACGCAGCGTGGCAACAGCCAGACGGAAAACAGCACTGATCGCCGCCCTCGTGCGATGGGCCGTATCAATTCTTCCGCTCGCTTCCACTGCCTTGATGACACGCAGCACATCGGCCGGGGTGATCTGACGGATCGGCATCGGCCTCAGTTCTGCTGCCAGACGATTGAGGCACCAGTCATTCTTGACGATTGTCTTCCGGGTGCGGCCTTGCTGAACCAGTCGCTCCAGATACTCGTCGGCAATTCCCCCAAAAGTGTTGGCAGCTTCTGCCTTTAGTGCTGCCGCCTCCCGCCGCCGCTCCATCGCGGGGTCCTTGTTCGATTTCAGTAGATCAAACGCCGTCGAATGGAGGCGGCGCGCGTCCTTGAGGGACACTTCGGGATACGCGCCGAGGGTCAGTGTATTTCTCCGCCCGTTCAGCGAGTAGTCATACCGCCAGACCTTTTTCCCGCTGGGCCGGACGTAGAGATAGAGATTGTTTGCGTCGCTGATGCGATAGGGCCGATCAGCCGGCTTGGCCTGTCGCGCCCTTACATCTGTCAAAGCCATGTGTTTTCCCATCGAATACAGTACGGTCTGATCGGTGCGACGGTACGCATGTCGAATCGTACTGTAAATCGCGTGAGATGGCGCGGGATGGAATGGGACGACGCGGTACGACACGTCAGCAGGCTTCCGTATTTTCCATTAATTATCAGATAGATATGGAAACAGAACGAAACACCATGAAACCATCTGGTGTGGTCGATTGGAGCGGGCGATGGGGATCGAACCCACGACATCAAGCTTGGGAAGCTTGCGTTCTACCACTGAACTACGCCCGCCGAGGGACAAAGCATTCGCCGTGTGGTGCGCGGCTGTCAAGCTCTTGACTTCGATTTGTGATGCCCGCACTTACCGCGCCGACAGGAAACGCGGATGACTTCATGGCTTCGCTCAAATCGATCATCGAATCCCGGCGCTTCGAATGGCTGGTCACCGTGCTCGTCATCGTCAATGCCGTCACGCTTGGACTGGAGACGATGCCTGAGGTGATGGAGCGGTTCGGTACGCCGATCCTGATCTTCGACCGCCTGATCCTGGCTGTTTTCGTCGTTGAGCTTCTTGCCCGGTTCGCGGTCTACCGCCTTTCCTTCTTCAAGGATCCCTGGCGCATCTTCGACCTCATCGTGGTCGGCATCGCGCTGTTGCCGGCGACCGGCAATCTTTCCGTGCTGCGCGCGCTGCGCATCCTGCGGGTCCTGCGCCTGATCAGCATCGTGCCGTCCCTGCGCCGCGTCGTCGGCGGGCTGATCGCTGCGCTGCCTGGAATGGGGTCGATCGTCCTCCTGCTCGGTCTCGTCTTCTACGTCTTCTCCGTGATGGCGACCAAGCTCTATGGCGCGGCGTTTCCCGAATGGTTCGGCTCGATCGCCGCTTCGGCCTATTCGCTGTTCCAGATCATGACGCTGGAAAGCTGGTCGATGGGTATCGTGCGCCCGGTCATGGACGCCTATCCGCACGCATGGCTCTTCTTCATTCCCTTCATCATCGCCACCTCGTTCACCGTTCTCAACCTCTTCATCGGCATCATCGTCTCGGCCATGCAGGAAGAGCACGAGGCGGCAGCCGCGACGGAGCGGGAATCGTTGCAGGACAACCAGGCCAACATCCTCAGCGAAGTGCGGGCATTGCGCGCGGAAGTGGCCGCCCTTTCGGCCGGCGGAAATGCCGTGCTCAGCGAAGCGGGCGAAAGTGCTTCGAAAGCTTGAGGCCCTGCGCCTGATAGTTTGATTTGAGGTCTGTCCCGTAGAGCGCCGAAGGACGCTCGGCCATGCGCTCGTAGATCAGCCGGCCGACGATCTGCCCGTGCTCCATGATGAACGGCACGTCATGGCTGCGCACCTCCAGCACGGCGCGGCTGCCGTTACCGCCGGCCGCCGAATGGCCGAAGCCGGGGTCGAAGAATCCGGCATAGTGAACGCGGAATTCGCCGACCAGCGGATCGAACGGTGTCATCTCCGCGGCAAAGAGCGGCGGAACGTGGACCGCCTCGCGCGATACCAGGATATAGAACTCGTCCGGATCGAGGATGAGTTCCCCCGCACCGCGGTTATGGATCGGCTCCCAGAAATCGAGCACGTCGTGCGCCGCCTTCCGGTCGACATCGATCACCGATGTATGCCGTTTGCCGCGAAAGCCCACCAGTCCGTCTTCACCGCCCTCAAGGTCTATCGACAGCGCGATCCCGCCGCCCGATACGTTCGCCGTCTCGTCCGTCACGAGACGCTCGCTCTCGTGCAGCGCGGTGAGGTCCTCACCGGAGAGCTGCGTTGACCCGGCGCGAAAGCGGATCTGTGACAATCGCGATCCCGCACGCACCACGATGGGAAAGGTGCGCGGGCTGATTTCGAGATAGAGCGGGCCGCAATAGCCGGCCGGCACCTTGTCGAATTCCTGGGTCCCGTCGGTCAGGACACGCGTGAAAATGTCGAGACGGCCCGTCGAACTCTTGGGATTGGTGGACGCGGAGATACCGTCGGGCAGCCTCAAGGTCTCGAGCAGCGGGACCATGTAGACGCAGCCGGTCTCGAGCACCGCTCCATCAGTGAGGTCGAACTCGTGCAGCTTGAACCGTTCGAGCTTGTCGCTCACCGACCGCTCGCGCCCCGGCAAAAAACTGGCGCGCACGCGGTAGGCCTTGCGCCCAAGACGCAGATCGAGACTGGCCGGCTGGATCTGGTCGGCATCGAGCGGCCGCTCCGACATGAGTGCCCCGGCGTCGAACAGCGCCGCGATCCCCTTGTCTGCCAGAATGCCTGCCTGCACCGCCCTCTCCCTTCAGCCGATCCGGGATCATTCGCAGCCACCGAGAATTGACGCAAGCGCTCACGCGCAGTATAGTGCTCTTATCCCGTGGTGATTTGGCCGGCCGGCTTGCAGCCACGTTAAAGAAGTCGCTAAAGAGGTCGGGGTGATGAACCGGCCAGCGATTTGCGGCCGGTTTTTTTGTGTCCGCCTACGGACATCTGGTGATGGAAAGAACGATGACCAAGACGACATGGCGTCCCGCAACCGCCCTCGTGCATGGCGGCACAACCCGTTCCCAGCACGGCGAGACGGCCGAGGCGATGTATCTGACGCAGGGCTATGTCTATGACACCGCCGAGGCGGCAGAGGCACGGTTCAAGGGCGAGGACGAAGGCTTCATC
Source organism: Neopararhizobium haloflavum (assembly GCF_002750855.1). GTDB lineage: Bacteria > Pseudomonadota > Alphaproteobacteria > Rhizobiales > Rhizobiaceae > Georhizobium > Georhizobium haloflavum. Next base: position 12,916 of record NZ_NWUC01000007.1, read on the forward strand.
TATTCGCGCTACGCCAACCCGACCGTCGACATGTTCGAAAAGCGCATGTGCGCGCTTGAAGGGGCGGAAGATGCCCGCGCCACGGCCACTGGCATGGCTGCCGTCAGTGCCGCGCTGATGTGCCAGGTCAAGGCAGGCGATCATGTCGTCGCGGCCCGCGCGCTTTTCGGCTCCTGTCGCTGGGTCGTCGAGAAGCTGATGCCGCAATACGGGATCGAGACAACGCTGATCGACGGCACGGACCTTGCCAATTGGGAAAAGGCGATCCGACCGGAGACCAAGGTGCTTTTCCTGGAAAGCCCGACCAACCCGACTCTGGAAGTCATCGACATCGCCGGTGTCGCGGCACTGGCAAACTCGATCGGTGCGCGCGTCGTGGTCGACAATGTCTTCGCCACGCCGATGTTTCAAAAGCCGCTCGAACTCGGCGCCCACATCGTCGTCTATTCAGCAACCAAGCATATCGACGGTCAGGGACGCTGCCTCGGCGGTGTCGTCCTGTCGGACAAGAAATGGATCGACGAGCATCTGCACGACTATTTTCGCCACACCGGCCCCTCCATGTCACCCTTCAACGCCTGGACGATGCTGAAGGGACTGGAAACCTTGCCGCTGAGGGTTCGCCAGCAGACCGAGAGCGCCTCGCGTCTTGCCGATCACCTCGCCGGCAAGAAGGCCGTGAGCCGTGTGCTTTATCCCGGACGTCCCGATCACCCGCAGGCCGATATCATCGCCAAGCAGATGACGGGTGGCTCGACGCTGATCTGTTTTGAACTGGATGGCGGCAAGGCGGCGGCGTTCAAGCTGCAGAACACGCTGGAGACCATCAAGATTTCCAACAATCTCGGCGATGCCAAGAGCCTCATCACCCATCCGGCCACGACCACCCACAAGAACCTGGCGGAGGAAGCCCGTCAGGAACTGGGCATCTCGGGCGGCACCGTGCGCCTCTCCGTGGGACTTGAGGATGTCGAGGATCTGATCGACGACCTCGATCGCGCACTTTCCGGCCTATGAACCGCCGGTGCCATCGCCGAACTGCAGCCAGGCAAGGATGATGCGCGAGAGGGCGGTATAAAGGCAGATCAGCGCGAAGAATGTCGCGATGGCGGTGAACCATGATGGAAAGAGGCAGAAGGCGATGAAGACGATCAGTGTCTCCGTCGCCTCGGCCAGTCCGGTCGTGAAATAAAGCGATTTCCGGCCGCGGGCCTCGCTGGTCAGTCCTCGCTTTTCGGCAAGCACCGCGTAGGCGAGAAAGCTTGCACCGTTGATGTAGAAGGCCAGGAGCAAGAATGCGCCTGCCGCGCCATTGGCGGCTGGATCATGGAGAACGAACGCAAGCGGTATGGTGCCGTAAAAGGCAAAATCCAGAACGATGTCCAGGAATCCGCCCCGGTCGGTCGGCCGGCTCGCCCGCGCCACCGCCCCATCCAGCCCGTCGAGCAGCCGACTGGCAAGAATGAGGCCGAGCGCGGCAAGCAGCCAACCGGCGTAGATCGCGATCCCCGCAGCCACGCCGAGAGCGAAGCCGGCAATCGTGACGCTGTCCGCACCGATGCCACGCCGGGCCAAACTCTGGCCGGCACTGTCCAGAAGTGGGTTCAATGACCGCTTTGCAACACCGTCAAGCATGGTCGAGACCTTCCGACACCAAGTGCATCCTCCGCCGGTTGATAGGGTATGGAACCTTGGGAGGCCAGCCTCCTCCTTTTTACGAGTAAGCATCAATCACTTGCCGCGCGGCCATTCGCGTTAAGTTTATCGAAACGATGATTCTTGACGGATCGGGACTGCTGTAGAATACCAGACCGCAGGAGCCGCCGCTTCGCGTCCGCCCGCTGAAGGAACGCCATGTATCGTGCATTGACACGCGACATCGAGGTCACGGTCGAACCATTCTATCTCGAGGACCAGTCCGATCCTGACGACAATCGCTATGTCTGGGGCTACAGGATCGTGATCGTCAACCACTCCGATGCGGTGGTGCAACTGCGCGGTCGCTATTGGCACATCACCGACGAGAACGGCCGGGTCGATGAAGTCAGCGGCCCGGGAGTGGTCGGCGAACAGCCCGTCCTTCGCCCCGGCGACAGCTACGAATATCAGTCCGGCTGCCCGCTCGATACACCATCCGGCGTCATGCGGGGGCGATACCAGATGCAGAGCGAGGATGGCGACCGCTTCGAGATCGACATTCCGGCCTTTTCTCTCGATCGGCCAGGTGTCGCGAGAACATTGAATTGACCGACGTCCTCGATTTCAGGCCGGTGCTGCTCGTCACGGGTACGCTATTGGCCGCGCTCGGGCTGTCGATGCTGCTGCCCGCCCTGGTCGGCGCAGCCAACCGCGACCCGGACTGGTCGATCTTCCTCGTCTCTTCGATCATCACGACGCTCGTCGGCACCTCGCTTTTCGCAGCAACCCGAGGCGTCCCTCGCGGGCTTTCCACGCGCCAGGCTATGCTGATGACCGTGGTTTCATGGCTGGCACTGGTGTTCTTCGCCTCCCTGCCGTTCGTGTGGGCCGGTGCCGTGGAAACCTACACCGATGCCTTTTTCGAGGCGATGTCGGGACTGACGACAACCGGCGCCACCGTCATGGTCGGGCTCGATACAACGTCCATGAGCGTGCTTTTCTGGCGCGGTATCCTTCAATGGCTCGGCGGCTTGGGCATCATTGTCATGGCGATCGCCGTTCTACCGATGCTGCAGATCGGCGGCATGCAGCTCTTCAAGGCGGAAGCATTCGACACGGCAGAAAAGATCCTGCCGCGGGCCAAGCAGATCTCTTCCTCGATCACATTCGTGTTCATCGCGATCACCGCCGCCTGCGCCATGCTTTACGCGGCGGCGGGCATGGGGCTGAACGATGCGGTCATCCACGCGATGACGACGGTCGCCACCGGTGGCTTTTCCACCAAGGATGGGTCGATCGGCTTCTTCCAGAATGCGACGATCGAGTGGATCGCCGTCGCCTTCATGATCGCCGGTTCGATCCCGTTCCTGCTTTACGTGCAGCTGCTGCAGGGCAAGGCCCGGTCGCTCTTCGACGACGCGCAGGTCCGCGCATTCTTGAGCTTCGTTTTCGTTGCGTCGCTGATCGCCTGGCTGATGGCCGACAACAGCGGCTACCACCAGGGACACGATGCCCTGCGACACGCCGCCTTCAACGTCATATCCGTCGTGACCGGAACAGGCTACGCATCGACCGACTACGGGCTCTGGGGCTCCCATGCGGTGGCGTTCTTCTTCGTCATCATGTTCGCGGGCGGCTGCGCCGGCTCGACGTCGTGCGGCATCAAGATCTTCCGGTTTCTGGTTCTGTTCGAAGCGATCCGCGAGCACATCTACAAGGTCATGTACCCGAACGGCATCTTCAGGCCGAAGTTCAACGGACGCCCCATCGACCCGCTGATCATCACCTCCGTGATGAGCTTCTTCTTTCTGTTCATCGTTTCGTTCGCCGTGCTCTCGCTTGCGTTGATCGCGGTCGGCCTCGACACGACGACGGCGCTGTCCGGGGCCGGCTCCGCGCTTTCCAATGTGGGGCCCGGGCTCGGCACGATCATCGGCCCGGCCGGCAACTACGCCTCGCTCAGCGACGCGGCCAAATGGATCCTGGCGGCCGGAATGTTCCTCGGGCGGCTTGAGCTCTTCACCATCCTCGTGCTCTTCATGCCGCGGTTCTGGCGCACCTGAACCGCCGTCACTGCGCGGCGATCGCCTCGGGCTTGGTGCTTCGGCCGTAAACGGCGACGAAGCTTCTGCGGATATCGTCGCCGATTCCGACCAGGGCGGGCACGAGAAACAGAACGAGCGCGGTCGAGAAAGCAAGACCGAACACGATCGTCACCGCCATGGGGACGAGGAACTGAGCCTGCACGCTCGTCTCGTAGATCAGCGGGCCAAGGCCACCCATCGTCGTCAGCGACGTCAACAGCACAGCCCGGAACCGGTCGCGGCTTGCACCGATCGCCGCTTCGGCGATGGTGTCGCCTGTTTGCTGGCGCTCTTCCATGCGGCTGACGAGAATGATGGAATCGTTGACGAGGATGCCGCCAAGCCCGAGCAGACCGATCATCGACATGATGGTAAGCGGGAACCCCAGCAACCAATGTCCGAAGACGGCTCCGACGAGACCGAACGGAATGATCATCATGACCGCGATCGGCCGCCAGTAGCTGGCGAAGACCCACGCCAGCACGATGTAGATCACGCTGAGCGCGGCGATCGTCGCAATCGTCAGGTCTGAAAAGGCTTCGGCCTGTTCCTCGGCGCGGCCACCGAACGTGTAGGTCACGCCGTGGCGCGCAGCGATCAGGTCGAGTTGCCCGGAAGCCGTGGCTTGATCGATCACGCCGTCCGGTGTCGTGGCCGAAAGGTCGACGTCCCCTGTCACTGAAAGCGTGGATTGCCCGTCACGGCGCCGGATCGAGGAAAAGCCCTGCCGTTCGGAAAGCTCCACGACTTCCGACAAGGGCACGTAGGTCCCCTCCTCGTTCCTCAGCTCGAAATTGCGGATGGCGCCCGACCCTTCGTCGCGCATCGTCTGCGAGATGCGCACCGTCACCTCGTCGTCGCCCCGCGCGAAGCGGAACGGCACGGCACCCTGGAAGGCATTGCGGATCTGGCGGCCCACCTCCTCGACGCTGAAGCCGAGAGCGACGCCGCGCTCCGTCAGTTCCATGACAAGCTCCGGCTTGCCGTAAGGCAGGTCGTCTTCAACGCCGCTGACCCCCGGCAGTGTGTCGAGTAACGCTATCACGTCCTGCGACGCTGCCTTCAAGGCGCCGATCCGATCGCCCTGGAGACGGATCTCGATATCGCGGCCCTGGGGACCGCCACGCATCTGGAAGACGGCGAAACGGCGGATCCCGGCGATGTCGGGCACGGCATCTTCCCACGTCTCGACGATCTCCGGCGTTCGCACCTGCCTGGTCTCCGACGTCGTCAGTTGGACGTCGATACGCGCGGTCGTATTGCCGCTGCGCCCCGAGGCGCCAAGTGTCGTGAAAGTCGCGTCAATGAGATCGCCTTTACTGGCCAGAGACTCCTCGGCCCGGCGCAAAGCGTCCTCGACCCGCGCGATCGCCGCCACGGCCTCGTCCTCGGGCAACCCGGCGTTGAAGACGATGCTGCCGGTAATGCTTTCCGCTTCGGGGGACTCGAAGAAGACGAAATCGACGTGCTGGCCACGCAGCAGACCGACCGCAAAAATCATTCCCATGCCTACCGCGAGGGAAACGGTGACGTACCGCCAGCGATAGGCAAGGCGCACGGCGCGATCGAACGGGCCGTTGCGAAACCGGTCGAATGTCTGGTCGAACACCCGCCGGAACCGGCTCTTGTGACGTTGCCCCCGTCCGGCCGCCTCCCCGCGATGATGGCTGGACTTGCCAAGGCGCAGGAGCGCGTATTCGATGATCGTGGCAATGGCCAGCCCGGCGCCGGCGACCATCAGCGCGCCGGCAAATGGCGGCATTCCGGCGAGCACATGCGCCACCGAAGCGAGCAGCGAACCGCCGTCTCCTTCGATATCGCCGGGCCGGCCGATCACGACAGCCACCAGAAGCGAAACAGTCAGCGCGATGAAGAATTGGCGCCAGTACGACCATCGCGGTCCCCGCGCCCGCCCCAGGGAATGGGCAAGGTGTCCCGGCAGGACGAAGAAGCATTCAACGAGGCTGGCGATCAGGACCGCGATGACGACGAGCGGCAGCGCGCCCATCATCTGGCCGATCGAGCCGCCGAGGATCATGATCGGTGCGAACGCGGCAAGCGTCGTGATCATGGCAGCCAGGATCGGCGTCGTCATCATTCCAACGCCGTTCTCCGCCGCCGTGAGCGGATCGTCGCCCATTTCCAGGCGGGTGTTGGTGTGCTCGCCGACGACGATCGCATCGTCAACGATCACGCCGAGCATCATGATCAGCGCGAAGATCGTGATCATGTTGATCGACTGGCCCGACACATACATCAGTCCGACCGTCGCCAGGATGGCGACAGGGATGCCCATTGCGACCCACAGCGCGACACGGGCGTCGAGAAAGAGGAAAAGCACGAGCAGCACGACGGCCAGGCCACCAATGCCGTTTTCTATCAGAAGCCAGATCCGTTCCTCCAGCGCGTCCGAGGCAACGTCGTAGGTTTCCAGCTCGATGGTGGGCGGCAATTGCTGACGGATCTCAGCGAGGTACTCTTTCAGGATTGCGGCGGTTTCCAGGGTATCGGCTGTCGCCGCACGCTGGATTTCCAGTTCGATCGCCGTCGTGCCGGCCGAAAAACCCCGATCGGCGTCGCTGTCGTAACCGCCGGAAATGGCGGCGATGTCATCGAGCGTAATGCGCTCGCCGCTGGCGAATGTACGAACCCCGAGCGCACCCAATGAATCCGGCGTCTCGCGCTCGGCAAGCAGGCGCACCTGGTGTTCGACGCTGCCCTCGATATTGCCCGACGGCACATCGCGGCTATTGGCGGCGACCGTTTGCGACACTTCGTCGATCGTCATGCCGAGACGTCGCAGCGAGCGCTCCGGGATGTCGACTGCGATCTCAGGTGCCCGCAAGCCGGTGAAATCGATCTTGTCGATTCCCCGATCGACGAGATCGTCACGGATGCGCTTGGCCCAGTCGCGCTTCAAGCTCTCAGATGCCGTTCCGCCCACGGAAATCTTGGCGACACCCTCGAAGAACTGGGCGCGTGTGATGCGTGGCGTCTCCACTTCCGAGGGCAGATTCGAAACACCGCGAACGGCTGTCTCGACCTCCGCCAGAGCGCGCTGCATGTCGGCTCCCTCGGAGAACTCGAGGCGGATCGAGCCGGACCCTTCGCTTGCCGTCGAAGTCATCTCGTCGACGCCGTCGATGTATCGCACCGCAGGCTCCACCACGGCGAGCACATTCGTCTCGACGTCCTCCGCACTGGCGCCCGGCCAGCTCAGCGAAACATTGATGTTGGGTTGCTCCACCGACGGGAAGAACTGCGTGTTGATCTGTCCGAGGCTGAAAATCCCGAAAAGGATCATCAGCATCATCAGCATGTTGGCGGCATTGGGGTGGCGCACGAACGTGCCGAGCAAGCCGCCGCGGCGCACCGCCTCGACACGTTTCGCCATGGATTGACGCAAGGGGAGACGGGCCATCGGATCAGCCTCCGAATGCGCGCATCGACGCCCGTCGGCCTGGTCCTGGCGACCCGCGATCGCCGGCATCGCCGTGCGCCTTGTCCTCGCGCGCTGCCGCCGTGGGTGACGTATCCCCAGCGATGCGCACCGGCAGACCATCATCAGCCTCTGTCAGGCGCGTGGTCAGGACCTGCTCGCCGTCTTCGACCGCGCCGGCCACCAGCACCTGGTCGCCGTCATGGGCCTTCACCTCGACTTCGCGCCGTGAAAGTGCGCCGTCGACGATCACGAAGACATGGTCGCCATCATAAAGGGCACTCTCCGGCAGCCGCAGCGTGTCGGTGTAGAGCCGATCTGGCAACGAGATTCCGAGAAAGGCTCCCGGGCGCAAGGCGACGGCGTCCGCGCCGGGCTGCAGGCTAGCGAAGATCTCGATCCCGCCACGGTCGGAGGCGACGGTCGCGCCGAGACGATCGATCGTGCCACCATAGCGATACGTGCTGCTGCCGACGTTCCATTCGGCCTCGATGGGTCGCCCGATCAAAGGCTCATCCTCGGCGACGATGCGGCCGTACTGCGCATCGGTGAGCGTAAAGCGCGCCTCAAGCGCCTGATCGTCGTAAATGGATGCGAGGATGTCGCCGCTTCCCGCCGTGCGGCCCGCTTCCGCCGAAGCGGCACTGACCACGCCGGAAATCGGGGCGGTGATCCTCGTGCTGGCAAGGTCCCGCTCGGCCTGGCGCACGAGCCATTCCAGACGCTCTATGTTCGCTTCCTGCTGCGCACGCTGGGCTTCCTCGACGACGAGAGCGTTGCGGCTCTGACTGACGGCCTGCTGGCGCTGGGAAACAACAAGGCGCCGCTCGTCGATCGTCTGCTGTGTCGCCGCGCCTCGCTCGCTGAGCGACCGGGCGCGCGTCAGATCGCTCTCCGCGATTTCGAGCTGGAGCTCTGCGGCCTGGAGCTGATCGTTTTCGGCCGCGATCCGTGCCTCGATCTCACGCAGCGCCGCCTCGGCCTGAGCGAGGTTGGCGCGCGCTTCCGTCAGCGCACCCTCATAGGCGAAGGGATCGATAGCGAGAATGAAATCGCCGGCCTCGATCCGCTCACCCACCTTCAGCTGCGGATTGACGTCGACGATCTCACCGGTCACCTGCGGACGCAGGTCGACGGCACGGCCCGCCACGACATCACCGTAGAGCGAGATTTGCGGCCGATGATCTGCGCGCTCGGCGCTGACCGCTTCGACCGCATAGACTGTCGGCTCGAACACGCGCGGCTGCCGTTCGGGCCGAGCCGCGATGACTTCGTTCATTACGGCATAAGAGCCTGCCAGGACGACCAGCATCAACATCGCCTGCAGGCCGATGCGCGCTGCTTTCACGCCGTAGGCACGAGACTCCTGCCGATGGCGGGCGTCTTCCACAGTGACGAGTTCGGAATCCTGTCGGGGAGACATGTTCATGCGCGGGGCACCTCAAAAGGTCATCGTCTGGGATAGACGCAAGGCCCGCTGTTTTTTCGCGTTGTCCTTGCGAACACCGCCATCCGACCGACGTCCCCGGCGCACGGCTGCAACATTCACCTATCGAGATGCCGCATGCCGACCTCGAAGGCAAATTAAAGTTTTGTCATGTCGCGGCCAGGGGCCGATGGATGACGCAGATCAGTGCGACTGTGCGCCGTTGGGCTGCGCAGCAGTGCCAGCCTGCTTTTCTCCGACCTCATCCGGGGAGAACGTATATTCCGTGGAGCAGAACTCGCAGGTGACCGCGATCCGACCATCTTCGACACTTGCATCCACCTCTTCCTCGGTGAAATTGTCGAGAACAGCCTTGATCTTCTCGCGCGAGCACGAGCAGCGGTCGAAAACCGGTGCCGGTTCGAAAACGCGCACGCCGCGTTCGTGGAAGAGCCGGAACAACAGGCGTTCCGGTCCAACCTGCGGGTCCGTCAACTCGTCGGCGTCGACACTGGAGACCATCGTCGACGCTTCGACCCATGCGTCGTCGTCCTCGAATTCCATCTCCTCGAAGTCTTCGGGAACATCGCCGCCCGGCAGATCGCCTTGCCGCATGCGCTCCGGCGCGTCGGGCAGGAACTGCACGATCACACCGCCCGCCCGCCAGTGATGCTGGGTCTCGCCCTGGCTGTCACGCTCGTAGAGTTGGGCAACGGAGAGACGGACCTTCGTCGGAATCTGCTCCGACTGCCGGAAATAGGCGCCGGCAATCTCTTCCAGCGTCGCGCCATCCATTTCCACGATGCCCTGATAGCGCTGCATATAGGCGCCCTGGTCGATCGTGAAGGCGAGCACGCCCTTGCCAAGGAGCTCATGCGGCTCCAGCCGGTTCTTCGCCACCGCTTCTGCCAATGCCTGGTCATCATAACGCGCATAAGCCCTGACCGCGTCGGGCGACGTGAAATCGGCGACAAGCAGGTCCACCGGGCCATCGCCCTGCGTCTGGACGATGAACTTTCCATCGAATTTGAGCGAGGTGCCAAGCAGCACCGTCAGCGTCACGGCTTCGGCCAGAAGCCGCGCCACCGGTTCGGGGTAGTCGTGGCGGGCCATGATGGTATCGAGCATCGGCCCGAGCTGCACGGCACGACCCCTGGCGTCGAGGGTCTCGACATGGAACGGCAGGACATGATCGTCGCCGGCATAGTCGAATTCACCCAGTCTGGGGCTATCGTCATTCATCACAAATGGCTCCGGGAGATTGGGACGCGATCAGGCGCGCCCCGAGACTTCTTGCCCCGTATCTAGGATCGCATCCCTTGGTAATCAAACGCCCATGCACCAGGCGAGAATGGCCTTTTGCGCATGCAGCCGGTTTTCGGCCTCGTCGAAAACGACCGATTGGGCACCGTCGATGACGCCGTCCGTCACCTCTTCGCCGCGATGGGCCGGCAAACAGTGCATGAAGAGCGCATCGGGGTTGGCCTTGGCCATCAACGCCTCGTTCACCTGGAAGGGTTGAAAGACATTGTGCCCGCGCGCCCGATGCTCCTGCCCCATGGAATACCAGGTGTCCGTCACGACGCAGTCCGCACCGGACACGGCTTCTTCCGGGTCGTTCGTCACGAGCACCGTTCCACCATTGGCCCTGGCCCACTCGATGTATTTGCCGGCCGGCTCAGATCCTTCCGGAACGGCGATATTCATCCGGTATCCGAACCGCGCCGACCCTTCCACAAGCGAGTGGAGCACGTTGTTGCCATCGCCGGACCAGGCGATCGTCTTGCCCGCAATCGGCCCGCGATGCTCTTCGAACGTCATGATGTCCGCCATGATCTGACATGGATGCGTGTCGTCGGTAAGCGCATTGATCACGGGAACGGTCGCATGGTCGGCAAGTTCGATGAGCCGGCTGTGCTCCGTGGTACGGATCATGATGATGTCGACATAGCGTGAGAGGACCTTGGCCGTGTCGGCGATCGTCTCGGCGCGCCCGAGCTGCATTTCCGTGCCGGACAGAAACAGCGTCTCGCCGCCGAGTTGGCGCATGCCGACATCGAACGAAACGCGCGTGCGCGTCGACGGCTTCTCGAAGATCATGGCGAGCATCTTCCCGGCAAGCGGCTTGTCGGCCGTGCCCTCGCGCAGCGCGCTCTTGGTTCGATGCGCCCCGTCCATGATCGTTCGCAGCGTATCCGCCGGCATCGTGGAGAGATCGATGAAATGGCGTGGCTTGCCGTTGACGCTCATTGAACTTTTCCTCAAACCCTGCAGCCGCCTCAGGCGGATATCGCTTTCTTCGACGAGGAGAGCCGCGCCGCGGCCGCCTCGATACGCGCCAGCCCCTCGCGCGCTTCTTCGACGCTCGTTGTCAGCGGCGGCAAAAGCCGCACCACATTGTCGCCCGCCGGAACACTCAGCATGTGTTCCGCGCGCATTGCGCCGACAAGCTCGGTGTTGGGCATGACCGTTCGGATACCGATCATCAGTCCCCGGCCCCTTATCTCATCGATAACATCCGGATAACGGTCCTGGATTGCGGCCAGGCCCTGCTTCATCACCAGCGCCACGTCCCTCACATGATCGAGAAAACCATCCTCGAGGATGACATCGAGCACCGCGTTGCCGACAGCCATGGCCAGCGGATTGCCCCCATAGGTAGAGCCATGCGTGCCGGCGACCATGCCGGACGCGGCCTCTTCGGTCGCGAGGCAGACGCCAAGCGGAAAACCACCGCCGATCCCCTTGGCGACAGCCATGATGTCGGGTGTGATGCCCGCCCACTCATGGGCGAAGAGCTTGCCGGTGCGCCCGACGCCCGACTGCACTTCATCCAGGACAAGCAATATGCCCGCATCGTCGCAGAGCTGTCGGATGGCACGCAGACGCTCGTCTGGAATCGGCCGGATGCCGCCCTCGCCCTGGAGCGGTTCGATCAGGAGCGCCGCCGTCTCTTCGGTGATCGCCGCTTTCAGCGCCGCATCGTCGTCGTACGGCACCTGATCGAATCCCTCGACCTTCGGTCCGAAGCCTTCCAGATATTTCGCCTGGCCGCCGGCAGCGATGGTTGCAAGCGTGCGGCCGTGAAACGCCCCTTCGAATGTGATGATGCGAAACCGTCCCGTATCGCCGCGGCTGTGGTGATAGCGCCGCGCCGTCTTGATGGCGCATTCCAACGCTTCGGCGCCCGAATTGGTAAAGAACGCACGATCGGCGAAGGTTGCCTCGGTCAGCCGCCTGGCCAGTTCCTCCTGGCCGGGGATGTCGTAGAGGTTTGAGAGATGCCAGAGCTTGTCGGCCTGCGTCTTCAGGGCCTCAACGAGATGCGGGTGAGCATGCCCGAGCGAATTGACAGCGATACCGGCAGCGAAATCGAGATAGCGCGTGCCATCTTCCGTGGTCAGCCAGACCCCTTCGCCGCGTTCGAAGCGGATCGGTGCGCGAACGTAGGTTTCATAAAGCGACACCGAACTCATGACAGCGATACTCCCCTTGAACGGCCGGCCTCCCGACAGACGACCTTTGGCGATCGAGGGCCCGCGCGGCATTCGTGATGGCCGAAAAATGAAAAGCCGCCCACGGGGCGGCTCGCGCGCACTATTCCTCGATTATCGCTTGACTGTCAAGAAATCGACGCGGACGAAGGCACGCGTCCGACCAGCGGCGAAACCGGCAAGTTGGGGAAAACTCCAAAAAGCGATTCGGCTGATTCCAGGGACTCTTGTCACGGAGTCAGCCGCCCATTAAGTTGAATAACAGCACTAGACTGCATGCGGCGGACCTAGTCACCCAATAGTATTGATGCGCTGCGGCGCGGGGATTACTCCGCGTCAGCGCGAACGGATTCTGCTGCGCCTGTCGTCAATCTTGGAGTTTCGGACATGAATTGGACAGACGAACGCGTGGAAAAGCTTACGAAACTCTGGGCGGACGGCCTGAGTGCGAGCCAGATCGCGGCACAACTTGGTGGTGTCACGCGCAATGCTGTGATCGGCAAGGTGCACCGTCTCAACCTGCCCGGCCGGGCAAAGTCCGGCGGCACGGCGGCCCCCCGCGCCAAACGGCCGGCACCCGCTGCGCGGCCAGCCTCAAACTTCAACGCACGGCCTGCGGCCCCGCGTCCTTCTCGCGGCGGTGCAGCGCCCGCACTGCGCGAGGACGTTGCCTACGAGCCTGTTCAGCATGCAAACCTGAACAGCGACGTGGTCGTGCCCATTTCCCGCAAGCTGGCGTTGACGGAATTGACGGAGCGCACCTGCAAATGGCCGGTGGGCGATCCGATGCAGGAAGATTTCCACTTCTGCGGCAACGACTCCGGCGAGCACACACCGTATTGCCAGTACCACGCCCGGCTGGCCTTCCAGCCTTCGGCGGAACGGCGCCGGGCGCGCTGATGCGCCCGAAGCGGTTCAGGTTTCCAAAGCGTAGCCGGCACCGCGCACCGTACGGATGACATCGCGCATGTTGGCGACGTTGAGCGCCTTCCGCAGACGTCCGACATGCACGTCGACCGTCCGCTCGTCGACATAGATATCGTGGCCCCAGACGCCGTCGAGCAATTGCGAGCGCGAATAGACCCGGCCCGGCGAGGTCATCAGGAATTCCAGCAGCTTGAACTCGGTTGGTCCCAGCCGGATCTCGCGGCCCTTGCGGTGAACGCGGTGCGTCTCGCGATCAAGTGATATGTCGCCGTTTTGCAGCAGGGAGGAAATCACCTCGGGCTTGGCCCGGCGCAACATCGCGCGCACCCGCGCCATGAGCTCCGGTGTCGAGAACGGCTTCACGACATAATCGTCGGCGCCCGTCGCGAGGCCTCGCACACGCTCGCTCTCTTCCGAGCGCGCTGTCAACATGATGATCGGTAGCCGCTCGGTCTCCGGCCGTGTGCGCAATCGGCGGCAGAGCTCGATGCCCGAAACGCCGGGCAGCATCCAGTCGAGGATCAGGAGATCCGGCACGCGCTCGCGCAGATGAACCTCCGCCTCGTCGCCGCGCAGCAGGGCATCCACTGCGTAACCTTCGGCTTCGAGATTGTATTTGAGGAGGATGCTCAGCGCTTCCTCGTCCTCGACAACGGCAATGCGGGGAACCATCGCCATGGCTATTTCCCGGCAGCCGTGACCGACGGGGTCTCGTCGACCTTGGGTCGTTCGCCGAGAAGCTGCGCGCCGGTCGCCATATAGTAGACCGTCTCCGCAATGTTCGTCGCGTGATCCCCGATCCGTTCGATGTTCTTGGCGCAGAACAGGAGGTGGGTGCAGGCCGAGATGTTGCGCGGGTCTTCCATCATGTAGGTCAGGAGTTCGCGGAAGAGCGAGGTGTACATCGCATCGATCTCTTCGTCGCGCTGACGCACCGAGCTCGCCATGGCGGTGGAGCGCGTCGAATAGGCGTCAAGCACCTCCTTGAGCTGCGTCAACGCCAGTTCGGCCAGGTGCTCAAGCCCGCGAACGAGCTTCTTGGGCTGACCCGACCCCTCCACAGCGACGACGCGCTTGGCGATATTCTTGGCCAGATCGCCGACGCGTTCGAGATCGGCCGCTATGCGGATGGATCCCATGATCTCGCGCAGATCGTGTGCCATCGGCTGGCGCTTGGCGATGACGAGGATCGATCGCTCGTTGATGTCGCGCTCGGCTTCGTCCAGCACGATATCCTCCGAGATCACGCGCTGCGCCATCCCGGCATCGGAATTGACGAGCGCAGCGATCGCGTCGCCGCCCATCCGCTCCGCGATGCCGCCCATCTCCGAGACGCGGCGGATCAGATATTTCAGTTCGTCGTCGAAGGAAGAGACGATATGGGGGTCGGACATGTCGAATACCTCGATGCGTCGAAAACCGGTCAGCCGAAGCGGCCGGTGATGTAATCCTGGGTGCGCTTGTCTTCGGGATTGGTGAAGATCCGATCCGTCGGCCCTTCCTCGACCAGATGTCCGAGATGGAAGAACGCCGTCTTCTGTGAAACGCGCGCTGCCTGCTGCATGGAGTGCGTCACGATCACGATGGTGAAATTCTGGCGCAATTCGTCGATCAACTCTTCCACCCGCGCGGTGGCGATCGGATCGAGGGCCGAGCAGGGTTCGTCCATGAGGATGACTTCGGGGTCGACCGCTATGGCGCGCGCGATGCAAAGGCGCTGCTGCTGGCCGCCCGATAGGCCCGTTCCTGGTTGCGCGAGACGGTCTTTCACTTCGTCCCACAGTCCGGCACGGCGCAGACTCTGCTCGACCACGCTGTCCAGTTCGCTCTTGTTGCGCGTACGGCCGTGAATCTTGGGGCCGTATGCAACATTCTCATAGATCGATTTCGGGAATGGATTGGGCTTTTGAAAGACCATGCCGATATGCGAACGCAGGATCACCGGGTCGACACCCTTGGCGTAAATGTCGTTGTCGTCGATCAAGATCCGGCCCTCGATGCGGCAGCTCTCGATAACGTCGTTCATCCGGTTGATGCAGCGCAAGAATGTCGACTTGCCGCAGCCGGATGGCCCAATGAAAGCCGTGACCTGACGCTCGTCGATGTCGACGGAAACGTTCTTGATCGCCTGGTTCTCGCCATAGAAGACATTGACGGATTCGGCCTTGATCTTGGCGACACCGCGGGTGTTCGCAGACTTCGCACCCTCCTGCTTCGCATGAGCGGTACCATTGCCTGAATTGGCGAGTGCATCGGTATGAAAATTGGCCATGGTCGGTTCACCACCGTGTTTCGAGGCGTTTGCGAAGGTATATCGCAATGCCGTTCATTATGATCATAAAGCCGAGCAGAACCATGATGGCTGCGGACGTGCGCGCGGTGAAACCCCGCTCCGGACTGTCCGCCCATATATAGATTTGCGTCGGCAGGGCGGTCGAAGGTGACATCATGCTGTCGGGCGCGGCAGTGATAAACGCGTTCATCCCGATCAGGAGGAGTGGAGCAGTCTCCCCAAGCGCCTGCGCCATGCCGATGATCGTGCCTGTCATGATCCCTGGCAAGGCAAGCGGCAGCACGTGGTGAAGAACGGTTTGAAGCTTGGATGCGCCGACCCCAAGCGCTGCCTCACGCACCGAGGGCGGAACCGCCTTCAATGCAGCGCGCGTTGAGATAATGATGGTCGGCAGCGTCATCAGAGCCAGCACCATCCCACCTACCAAAGGGATCGAACGCGGGAACCCAAGAAAACCGATGAAGACGGCAAGGCCGAGCAGGCCGAACACGATTGAGGGCACCGCAGCCAGATTGTTGATGTTGACTTCGATGAGGTCCGTCCAACGGTTCTTGGGAGCAAACTCTTCCAGATAGATCGCAGCTGCAATCCCGATCGGAAAGGACAGGACGAAGCAGACCAGCAGGGCGAAGAAGGAGCCTATGAGTGCGCCCTTCAGACCGGCAAGTTCGGGAAAGCGGCTGTCGGCTTCCGTAAAGAGGGCCGTGTTGAAAGGCGTGGAAACGCGCCCGTCCTGCTTGAGCTCGTAGAAGATCTCGATCTGTCGGTCGTTCACGATCCGGTACTCTTCAGGCGTCGCGCGCGATACGAACCCCTTTTCCACTTGGTCGAGATCGTCAGCCGCCGGCACTTCCATCTGGATTGTCTGGCCGATCAGCGATGGATCGTCGATGACAAGGTTGCGCAATTGCAGCTCGGCGCCGCGCGACAACATGGACAGCAAGTCGCCTTCATTCTCCTCCGTCACGTTGTCGAATGACGATAGCCATGCCCGCTGCATGATATCGCGATAGTTCGCATCGCCGGGGCTCTGCGCGTCGATTTCCTCGGGTGACAGGGTCACCTCGACTGACAAATGTGTTTGAACGAAAGCAGAATAGCCGGTCGAGACCATCGTCCACAAAAGCGTACCGAGCATCAAGATCGCGAGGGCGATGGCGCCAATACCGAAACCTTGCAGTCGCCGGCTCCTGGCGTGACGCCGCTTGAGGCCGATATTGCTACGATTTGCCTCGTCGGCCCAGCCTGACGCCGGTGGTCGGGTCGTGTCAGTCATAGCGTTCTCTGTATTTCTTGACGATGTTCAGTGCGAAGACGTTCAGACCAAGCGTAGAGATGAAAAGCACTAGCCCCAGTCCGAAAGCGGCCAGCGTCTTGGGGTTGTCGAAGGATGAATCACCGATAAGCAGGGTCACGATCTGCACCGTGACAGTGGTTACCCCTTCGAATGGATTCAGTGTCAAACGAGCGATCAGGCCGGCGGCCATGACGACGATCATCGTTTCACCGATTGCCCGGCTCACTGCCAGCAGCACGCCACCGACGATTCCGGGAAGCGCTGCAGGCAAGAGGACACGCGAAACCGTCTCTGCCCGGGTCGCCCCCATGGCAAGCGAAGCATCGCGCAGCGAGCGCGGCACGGCGGTAATCGCATCGTCGGAAAGCGAGGAGATAAAGGGAATAATCATGATGCCCATGACCCCGCCTGCAGCCAGCGCCGAATTGGCGGCCACGTCGAGACCAACCATCTCTCCATAACGTCGCAACGCAGGGGCAACCGTGAGCACGGCAAAGAAGCCGTAGACGATCGTCGGAATACCGGCGAGGATTTCAAGAACCGGCTTTACGATGGTTCGCACACGCGGCGAGGCAAATTCGGCAAGATAGATCGCCGAGAACAGTCCGATAGGCAGGGCCACCATCATCGAGATCAACGCGATGAAGATCGTTCCCCAGAAAACGGGGACGGCGCCAAAGGCTCCAGCGCCCGCGATCTGATCTTCCCGGATGGGAATCTGCGGTTCCCAGTTCAGCCCAAAAAGGAACTCGTTGACCGGCACCAGAGTGAAGAATGCCCAACTTTCGAAGACCAACGCACCGATGATACCGACAGTCGTGAGGATCGCTATGCACGAGGCAAGGACCAACAGGCCACTGACGATTGCTTCGACCTTGTTTCTCGCCCGAAATTCAGGAGCAATACGACTGAAGCCCCAACCAGCGCATAGGGCGCCCAGTGCAAGGCAACTGACATACATCAGCGTGCGCGACCATCCCTGAGCCTCGACATAGTAGGCCGCCGCATCCCGCATATATGGCTCAGGCTCGCCGAACGTTCGGCCCGAGATGACTTGAAAGACTTCTCGAATGAGAGCCCCTGCCTGACGGCGGTCAATCCCCTCCGTGACGTCGGACGGCAGCGATGCAATGGTCAACGAGCGGATGATACCTTCATCGATCGCAACCCAGGCCAGCATCAGGCAGACGGCGGGCAGCGCGAACAGGAATGCCACGAAAGCGCCCGAATATTGCGGCCTCGAATGAAGAACGCTTCCGGCTTGAAGTGCCGACCGGGATCGCGCAACACCCATTGCATAGCCTAGCAACGCGATGACAAGAATCAGACCGGTGAGGGTCAGGACGGTCATGGCTGGGAAACTCCCGAAAGCATTCTGGACGATCAGGTCGGTCTAAAAAATCTGGCCTGGCGACACATCGTCACCAGGCCAGGTCCAATCAAGTGTTGAGCGTTTAGTCCGCGTAGCGGGTGAACTCGCCGCCCTCGGTAGCAGCCGTTCGCACTTCCTCGCGGCGTGCTTCATCGGCCGGCACCAGGCCACGTTCTACGAGATATCCATTCTCGCCCATCGATTCTTCCGACACATACTCTTCAACGAATTCCTGAAGACCAGGAATGGCGTTGCGGTGAGCGTTTTTGACGTAGAAGAAGAGCGGACGAGCAACGCCGTAGGATCCGTCTCCGATCGTCTCGGCGGATGGCTCCACGCCTTCAATGGACACCGGCTGAAGCGTGTCCATGTTCTCATAAAGAAAGGAATAGCCGAAGATGCCAACAGCTTCTGGGTTCTGCTGAAGACGCTGGACGATCAGGTTGTCATTTTCACCCGCTTCGACGAACGGACCGTCCTGGCGCATGCGCGAGCAGGTCTCTTCCATTTCCTCTTCGCCCAAGGCAGCGATTGCCTCGAACTCGCTGCAGCCTTCCATCATGACCAGCTCAACGAAAGCGTCGCGCGTGCCGGAGGTCGGCGGAGGGCCGAAGGCTTCGATCTCAGCATCAGGCAGCGTATCGTCGATTTCCGACCAGTTTGTGTAGGGGTTGTCGACGATCTCGCCGTCGACTTCGACCTGCGCTGCGAGAGCCTGGAACAGCTGCGCCTTGGTGACGTCGAAGGTCTCACCATCGCGGCTAACGGCAATGGACAAACCGTCCGAACCGATCTGGACTTCCGTGATGTCTTCGACACCGTTCTCCACGCAAAGCTCATATTCACCCTCGGTCATCGCGCGCGACGCACCGGTAATGTCGGGGAATTCTTCACCGACGCCTTCGCAGAAAATCTGCATACCACCGCCAGTACCAGTCGATTCCAGCACGGGCGCAGCAAAATCGGTCGTGTTGGAGAACTGCTCGACGACGGCCTGCGTATAGGGAAATACTGTCGAAGATCCGACGATCTGGATCTGTTCACGCGTCTGCGCGGCGGCGTAGCCGACGAAGGCAGTCGACGCGACGAGTGCGGCAACCGAAAGTTTAAGAGCGTTCATGGAAGTCTCCCTGGTGGGCTTGATTGGGGCGCCTGGTGGCAACCGCTTGGTGCCGACCTTTGTGCGGCGAGGCCCTTCTAGCACTCCCGACGCTTAGGTTTTATGACAGTTCGGTTACGGTTGTATGACAGCTCAAATATCTGTTTTTAAAATGTTTTCTTCAGATTTCCCGGAATCGGGATATCGAGCCACACGGGCCAATCTGACAATGAAGGATGCGCCCTGCCCCTTCTGAGACCGGACAATCAGCCGGCTGCGGTGACGTGTCAGGATGTGCTTGACGATGGCAAGGCCGAGCCCGGTCCCCTTCTTGGAACGGCTGGACTCGATATCGACGCGATAGAACCGCTCCGTCAGCCGCGGAACATGCTCCGCAGCGATACCCGGCCCA
This sequence comes from Neopararhizobium haloflavum, assembly GCF_002750855.1. Taxonomy (GTDB): domain Bacteria; phylum Pseudomonadota; class Alphaproteobacteria; order Rhizobiales; family Rhizobiaceae; genus Georhizobium; species Georhizobium haloflavum. The sequence goes on from NZ_NWUC01000007.1 coordinate 32,397, forward strand.
TAATCGCGCACGGTCACTTCGACCATGTCCTCGCCGGTTTCCGTCTCGTTCCCTGCCATCGCACGCAGCGACAGATCGACCCGCCCGCCCGACTGGCCGTACTTGCAGGCATTTTCAACAAGGTTCTGGAAGACCTGGATCAGTTCGTCCTCGTCGCCGCGCACATGGAGCCTGGTTTCCGGCGGCGTGAACGCAAGCGCGACACCGAGTTCGTCTGCCAGCGGGCGAAGCGCTCCGCACACATGTTCCAGCACGCGCGCGATATCGACCGCTGCGGTCGGGGCGACATGGGCCTTGAGTTCGAGGCGCGACAGCGACATCAAATCGTCGACGAGCCGCGTCATGCGCGTGGCCTGGTCGTACATGATATCGAGGAACTGCGCCTGCGCCTTCGCGTCGGACCGCGCCGGTCCGCGGATCGTTTCGATGAAGCCGGTGAGCGACGCCAGCGGAGTGCGCAGTTCGTGGCTCGCGTTAGCAACGAAATCCGTGCGCATGCGGTCCATGCGCCGCGCCTCGCTCATGTCCCTGAACGTCAAGAGATAAAGGCGCGCGGTCGGCTCTTGCGAGGGCGTTCCCGAAAGCGGCGCGCAGCGGGCGGTCAGCCATCGCTCGGCCGGCACGCGCTCGTTGTGTTCGACCGTTGCCGGATCCCCGTCCCGGATAACCTTCTCGACGATGGCAAGGATGGCGGGCGAGCGAATGCGCCGTGAAAGATGGGCGTCCGGTTCCACGACACCGAACATGGCGATCGCCGCGTCGTTCTGGAATTTCACGGTTCCGTCGGCCCGCAGGATGTATGCGGCCTCGTCCATTGCGTTCAGCGGCAACTCGATGGCCCGATGCCACGACAGCTCAGACTGCCGTTGCCGCCGCTGCGCAAGCCGCATGGTTCGCGACCGGCGAGGCAGCGCCGCCCCGATCGCAACGGCGGCCATGACGGCAAACCCTGCAAGCGGGGCCAACCGTCCCGCAATGACCAGCAAGGCAAGCACGACAAAAGCAAGCGCGAGGATGTGGCGCGCATCGCTGAGCCGCGCTGACAGAAGGCGCAACGCGCCATTTTCGTCCGTCGCGCCGACCCGTTCGTCTGATGGCAAATCGGAGATCGTCAAACCTCTCTTTCGTCCTTTGCGCCCATTAGGCATTCGTGCTTGCCGAACGCAAGATGCCTTGCAATCCGGCTGATGCTGTGGGCGGAATCAGCGCCGACAACATGACCGGAAGCGGACAATGAGCCCCTCAAGCAAGAAGAATATGACACAACCGGAAACGATGGACGCCGTCGAACTTCTGCTTGAAGGCACGGTCCGCCGCTTCGACATCGATGTCTCCAGTCTGCCTGACTGGGTCGACGATCGCCACCTTGCCGCCGGCGGCTATCCCTATGACGAAAAACTGGACAAGTCGCGATACGCGGCGGACCTGGAACGGCTGCAGATCGAACTGGTCAAGGTGCAGGCGTGGCTGGCACATTCAGGGCACCGCGTCATCGCCCTGTTCGAGGGACGCGACGCGGCCGGCAAGGGCGGCGCGATCAGCGCCGTCCGCGAATACATGAATCCCCGCAGCGCCCGCATCGTCGCCTTGCCAAAGCCGACCGAACGCGAACAGGGCCAGTGGTACTATCAGCGCTATGTCGACCACTTTCCGACCTCGGGCGAGTTCGTTCTGTTCGATCGATCATGGTACAATCGCGCGGGCGTCGAGCCGGTGATGGGGTTTTGCACACCTGAACAGCACGTCCATTTTCTGGACGAGACACCGCATTTCGAGCGGATGCTCGTCGCCAACGGCATTTACCTGTTCAAGTTCTGGCTGAATATCGGGCGCGAGACGCAGATCAAGCGCTTCCACGACCGTCGCCACACCCCGCTCAAGGCGTGGAAACTGTCGCCGATGGACATTGCGAGCCTGACGCGATGGGACGACTACACGCGTATGCGCGATCTGATGTTCGAGCATACCGATACGACCCATGCGCCGTGGACGGTCGTGCGCGCCAACGACAAGCGGCGAGCGCGGCTCAACCTCATTCGCCACATGCTGACGCGACTGCCCTATGATGGCAGGGATGTGGCCGCCATCGGCGCGTTGGACGAGAAGGTCATCGGGCCGCCCTCGATCCTCGAACCGAAGTCATGAGGCCGGCTGGGCGCGCACGCTGAAAAGGTCGATGCGCTTGCCTTCGCCGGCCACGTCGCTGTTGACGATCAGCGCCGGCTCGGGCGACACGCCGGCCGCAAGATCGACGTCGATAACGAGGTCGCTCGGCGTTTGGTTGACGTCGAAACGGCGGCGCCCGCAATCCTCACCGGTTCCGAGGCTGCAACGGACATAGATCTGGGTGGCCTCGTCGCCTGCCGCGCGCACGGTCAGCGCGACCAACGCCGCCCCTCCCGCCAGCTGGCCCAGAACCTCGGGATCGAGCGGAATGCGCACTTCGCCGGGCGCTCCGGCATCGATCGACGCGATGCGCAGGGCCGGCGCTTCCCCCTCCTCGACCGTCTCGACGGTCGCCGCGCCGCCCGCGACGGCACTTTCGAAAGCATCCGCATCGAAAACCGTTTGCCAGGTCCCGGAAAACTGGCCCGCGCCGACGCGCTGTGCCGGCGCATCCACGGCCGCATCGCCGCCATCCTCACTCAGCATGCCGACGCCGGAATCGGCCAGGCGGCGCCCGACCTGTTCCACGCCGCCATTGGCGGAAATCCACCAAAGGCCGAGCGCGATGAAGACGAAAAGAAATGCCAGCTGAGCGATCAGCGAGAGAACGCTGGATCCGCGCCGCCGCTTCCGCGTCTTCGCCGTGGCCGGCTCCTTCACGGGTTTGGCGCGGCCCGAGCGCGAAAAGAACCGGCGGCGCGGTCTGGGCTCACCGTGAGACGGCCCTGTGGATCTGGCCCGCCCCACCACCTCCGGTCCGAGCCGGTCATCAACCCCGCCATGCGCGACCTCGCCGCCGGCACGGGACACTGCGTCAACCGCGAGTGCTTCGGCTGTCGCCGGCGACTGCCGCGAAACGGGATCGAGCGCGACCGGCGGCGCCTCGCGCTCCGGCGCGACGTCTTCGCTGAACACAGGATCGGCGGCTCCGGGCGCATCGCTCCGCTCAGCCCGGACCTCTGTCAATGCCGGTTCATCCGTGGATATTGTCGTATCCGGGCCAACCTGAGCCGGCGCAGGCTTGTCTGCGTAGCTGCTCTCGATCGCAGTGATCACGCCTTCGACGCGCTGGCGCTGCGCGGCCAGCGTCTGTGCATCCGCGCTCTGCTTCTGCAATGATTTTTCCAGTGCAGCGCGCGCCGACTCATAGATTCGGGCGCGGGCCGTTGCATCCGGGTTGCCGGCCCGGGCGAGCGCGTTCCTGATGGCTGTTTCCAAACCGTCCAACGGTCGTGCCTTTCGAACCGGCGGGACGAGAGGCTTGACGATCCGATGGTTGCGGGATCGTCATTCCCGTTCGTCCTGGCTGCCGCCGCGTCAATGCCTGACGCCGCGCTTGGTTAAAATGTCGTTGCCGTTCGGTACCTTGTGCCAAGCTGCCGCGCAAGCCGTTCGATGCGGGCCAGCACATACCGGTCGCAAGGCATCCGCGGCGACGGCCTCGAAACACGACCAAGGCTTCTCTCCTCCGTTCGAATTTGCTAAGCATTTTGACGTTTTCGTAAACGTCAATTCTCTGGAGGAAAGTGCGCATGGCTCTGCCGGATATTCTCAAGCTCGGATTGCGCCTGCCGGCCGTCGCCGCGCCATTGTTCATCGTCTCGCATCCGCCGCTGGTCAAGGCCCAGTGCAAGGCTGGCGTCATCGGCTCCTTTCCTGCGCTCAATGCGCGGCCGGAAGCACAGCTCGACGAATGGCTGGCCGAGATCACCGAGGAACTGGCGGATTACGACGCAAAGCACCCAGGCAGGCCCTCGGCCCCCTTTGCGGTGAACCAGATCGTCCACCGCTCCAATCAGCGCCTCGAACACGACCTTCAAATGTGCGTGAAATACAAGGTGCCGGTGGTGATCTCTTCTCTCGGCGCCGTTCCGGAGGTCAATGATGCGATCCATTCCTATGGCGGCATCGTTCTCCACGATATCATTAACAACAGGCACGCCCATTCGGCCATCAACAAGGGCGCCGATGGGCTCATCGCGGTCGCTGCCGGGGCCGGCGGCCACGCCGGGCCGCTATCGCCCTTCGCGCTGATCCAGGAAATCCGTGAGTGGTTCGACGGTCCGCTGCTTCTTTCCGGTGCCATTGCGACGGGCGGTGCGATCCTCGCCGCCGAAGCCATGGGCGCCGACATGGCCTATATCGGCTCGCCCTTCATCGCGACGCCAGAAGCCCGCGCGATCAACGAGTACAAGCAGATGATCGTCGAGGGCACCGCCAAGGATATCGTCTACTCGAACTATTTCACCGGCATACCGGGCAACTACCTCAAACCCTCCATCGCCCGCGCCGGGATGGACCCGGACGCGCTGCCGCAAGCCGATCCGTCGAAAATGAACTTCAACGGCTCCGATTCCAGGGCCAAGGCATGGAAGGACATCTGGGGCTCCGGCCAGGGCATCGGCGCAGTCAAGGACGTCGCGCCCGTTGCCGACCTCGTCGACAGGCTGGAGCGTGAATACCGCGCGGCGCGCGATCGCCTTTGCATGTGAGGCTGCGCGAACCGGGACGGCAACTTTGCGTTTGCCGTCTTGAAATGCCCGTTCATTCGCGCTATCAGCCCGCACATTCGGCGCGCGCCAGACAGTTGCCCGCGCCCGGGCCGCTTTTGCTCAGTCGGTAGAGCACATCATTCGTAATTAGCGGGTCCGCTAGAGAATGAGGTTCGAAGCCAAAGGGTTGGCAGTGAAACGAAGAAAATAGTAGGGCGATAGTAGGTCGCCCTGCGCTTGGTGAGCCGCCTTAGCTCAGTTGGTAGAGCACATCATTCGTAATGATGGGGTCACGTGTTCGAGTCACGTAGGCGGCACCACTTTCGCTATTTCAGGAAGCCCCATAGCTGTTCATATGTGAGCATAAACGGCTGATTATAAAATCTTTTTTCTCGATTTTTGCAATTTCGCGATCCCAGCTCGTTGCATCCCACCCCAGCCAATCCCGCTTGATTTGCAGTAACTTTTTGCCAAAGTTACTGCAGGTCCGATCGGGCTACTGCATAGGGAGCATGAGTGAATGGCGATGAGCGAGTTAGCAATCCGCAAAGCGAAAGGACGCGACAGGCCTTACCGGATGTTCGATGAACGGGGTCTTTATGCGATAGTTCGCCCCAACGGGGCGGTTTGGTGGCGTTTTGACTACGGTCTCGGTGGCAAGAGAAAGACACTGTCACTAGGGACCTACCCCGCCGTAAAACTGCGCGAGGCACGCGACGCTCGTGACGCGGCGGCTGAGCTAGTAAAATGCGGTGTTGACCCTTCTGATGTCCGCAAGCAGGAAGCAGCCAGAAATGAGGTCCTTCAAAAGGAAACGTTCGGCAACTTGGCCGACGAATATATCGATCGACTGCGTCGGGAGGGTCGGGCCGATGTCACCGTCGAGAAGAACGAATGGCTATTGAAGACGCTCGCGTCCCCCTTAGCCGAAAAACCGATCCGGGACATCACAGCCGCCGAGATACTCGCGTTGATTCAGAAGATCGAGGCAAGCGGACGCATCCATAGTGCCCATAGGGTCCGATCTGCGATTAGTGCCGTCTACCGACTAGCTGTGGCGACACTGAGAGCAGAAACGGATCCTACTTTTGCATTGAAGGGCGCGCTGCGAGCTCAGAACTGATCACCGCAAGCCGCTATCGTAGAGGAGCGTTCATTTGGCGGACTTCTACGAGCAGTTGATGGATACAGTGGATGGATCACGCTGCGTGCTGCATTGCAGATTATGGCCCTCTGCTATCCGCGACCAATTGAACTTAGGAAAGCAGAATGGTCGAATATCGACCTTGAGAAGCGAGAATGGTTCATTCCGGCCGATCATACAAAGATGCGTCGGGATTTTATCGTCCCGCTTTCTCGGCAAGCAGTGACCGTATTCAAAGAAGTGCGGGGGGTCTCAAAGCACGTTCGCCTCGTGTTTCCCTCCATCCGCAATCTTGAGCGACCGCTGTCTGAGAATGCGATGAATTCAGCCCTGCGACGCATGGGTTTCGCCAAGGACGAGCACACATCGCACGGCTTCCGTGCCAGTGCGAGTACGATTCTCAACGGCCGCCGCTATCCCAGCGATGTCATCGAGGCATCGCTGGCGCATTTAGACCCGAACGTCGTGAGACGAACCTACAACCGTTATTCGTATTGGGATGAGCGGGTCCAGATGGCCCAAGATTGGGCCGACATTTGCGACGAACTGAAAACCAAGACGCCCCGTCGAGGCCACGACGATCTCGTGTGATGCGTAAATGGTTTGTGGTGCTGAAAAATCGGTAGATTACAATCTAGAGACTACGTGTGATGGCCGAAAAGTGGCTTGGGGCAGAATTCTGGCCCAGGCTGATCCCATTTTAGCTTAGGACCATGCTACGCGCGAAAGGCATCAGCGCTTCCACAACTTGAGGCGCCAAATGCACCGATCCGGATTGTTTTCTTTCGTTCGGCACGGTTGTCGGCGTCGATGTGCGATGCTCGCGCGTGGTTGGCCTGCCGGGGGATCGCCGTCTCATGCCTCCGTAACCGACTGAAACTAGACGGTAATGGCAGCACCAAATGGGCCATCATTTCTACAGGATTACGTGATAGCAAATGGCCTCGGTCAATTATCGCGCAACGCCTTTATCCAGCTCAGATGGCAGTTCGGATATTGGGTGGTGGAATGCCGGAAGCAGTTGGACTAGATCACCAAGCTGCGTTGCGAAGCTGCCCAATTCCCTTTGTATTAGGTCGAGCAGATCACCGTCTCTCACAAGCGGCCCGCGCCGGGTGCTGTGAAGAAGATATAGTCGTCGCAACGGTACGGGTTCGATGATGCGTCGGATGTGGAGAACGCCTGCTTCGAACTCGTCGGAGACCGATGCAAAGGGCATGACCGTCGCCACTCCGCCATCAGCGACCAGGCGCTTCAGCATGGCGATCGACGACACTTCATAACCGATGCGCATCGGCAGCCTCATCTGGTCAGCGATGGTCTGCATGCGGTTTCGGATGACGTCGCGTTCATTCGGTAGAACGAGGGGCAGATCAAGTATGCTGGTAAACGAAATCGGTCGACTATCGCGGTCCTCCTTGGCGGCGCGGACATAGACGATCTCCTCGTCTAATAGCGGTATGCGACGATAGGTGGGGCGATCCGGTGCGTCGTAGGCCAGCGCCACATCCACCTCACCGCGATCGATCGCATCAATCAGAACGCTGGACATTTCCTCTACAAGACTTACGTGAAGCCGCGGGAGTTCAGACTGCGCATCAATCAGAACCTGGTGGCCTAGTATCTTAGTGACGCCATTAGTTAGGCCCAGAACGACTGGCTCACGCTCGTTCGCGTCAATATTGCATACCTCGGCGCGCGCCTGATCCACGAGGTCCAAAATCTCGTTTGCGCGCAGATAGAGCTGACGACCTGCCGTGGTCGGAGACACCCCCCGTGCATGGCGAATGAACAGCTTGACGTCCAAGTCGTTTTCGAGTTGACGGATCTGGAGCCCCAAGGCTGGCTGGGCGATGTGCAGATCTTCTGCGGCCTTGGAAAAACTGCCAGTCTCGTACGTCTTGGCGAAATAGCGCAATTGACGGAGATTGATTGTGCGGCTCCCGAACAGCTATGCCACCTGCCCGGCAGGTGGCGGCAGCGCTGCGGAAGATAGGGAGTATCGCGCGGGGACGCAAGGCGAAGGCCATTACGCCCCGGCGAGCTTCCGTTGGGCCGGTTCAGGCAGGAAGGTTCATCACCTGGTATTCGAGGCTGTAAATCGCCGATATCGGCTCAGTCGCCCCCACCGCCGCATCAACCTTGCCCGCAAGGTCCTCCTTCAACACATCCAGTTCGGCCACCGTTGACGCCTCGACGAGTACCACGCGGTCGGGAAGTGAGATCGTGCGACCCCGCTGAAGCGACTGGTTGCCCGAACTCAGTTCCCGGTCGCAAATCACGAAATGCGCCCCGGTGATGCGCGGCCGCTCCACGAGACTTCCAACCAGTTCCGACAGCGCCGCATCGCCTTTACCAGCCTCGTCGGCATAGCGAATGGTCAACAGACTGCCGCCATCACCATAACCCGCCGTGCCCGCGATGCGGCAGACCCCGCGCAGGTTGTTGCGGAAGTTCGGAAGCACCTTGAGTGACCATTCCGTGGGATTGGCAAGACGCTGCCGGTAAACCTCGCTTACTAGCAATTCCGGTTCGGACGCCTCATAGAGCGTGAAAAACTCCTCGCCGCCGCCGGTCGAGATATAACGTCGGCCGCGGAGGAAACCGGGCACGCCCATTCGCTCCTGCATATGCTCGCGAGGGTGCCATTCGAAGAACTCGTCGCGCATTTCGGGTAGAATGTCGTTCCAGATCGCGACGATACCTTTGCCGATCAGGGGCATGGAGAACCTTTCCGGTTTTTGAAGGACAGTTATGTCTTGCGTTTGAGGAGCCGTGTCGCCGCGTCAGCGTTGAGAGCACCGAACGGCATTTCACCGGCGAGAACCTGTGCGCATTGAGCCACGGTGTCGGCGGGATGTCGCGCCGCCGCCTCGACGGTCAGGTTGCCGATGTGCGGTGTCGCAGTTACACGTGGGTGAGCCCCGAGCAAGGACGAGGGTGTCTGGTCGGGCCCCATTCCGACATCCAATCCCACACCGGCGATCTGACCGACGTCCAAAGCGTCGAGCAAGGCTTTCTCATCTATCACGTCGCCGCGCGAGGCGTTGATCAGGAAAGCGCCTTTCCTAATTTTGGCGAAAGCTTTCGCGTCGATGAGATTGCGCGTTTGGGGCGTCGCCGAAAGAGTCGGCACGATGAAATCGGACCCGGCGAGAAGATCGTCCAATGAAGCCGCCGTTGCCGGTGCGGCAGGCGTCGCAAACGGATCGTAGGCGAGCACCCGCATCCCAATGACGTCGAGAATCCGGGCCAGATGTTTGGCGATGCGCCCAAAGCCGATGAGCCCGGCCGTCGCGCCGGACAGTTCCCGGCCGTGACTCGGCGCCCGTTGGCTGCCGGCCCGATAGGCCGCGACATGGTCGGGAATGTCACGCGCGACGTTGAGCATGTGGGCGAGGATCAGTTCAGCTGTCGAGGCCACATAACCGGGATTTGTCCGCGTCACGACGATCCCGTGCCGGCTGGCTGCCTCGACATCCACGTGCCGGGTCTCGACCCCGCTACGAAGGATCGCGACCAAGTCCGGCAGAGCTGCCATTTCGGGATCGCCTACCGTCGTCGCGCGGTCGAGAACGATCACCTGGCACCCCCCGGCAGCGGCGACCAGCGCATCACCCGCCAGTTCCGTGTCCGTCTCGTTGAGATAAAGCGTGCCTTGCGCGCGAAGGCCATCCATCGCGGCATCACCGTACCACCAAGGGCGGGACCCGGCCGGATGAGTGAGCAGTATTTTCTTGCGGTTCACTTGCCGATCTCCATCAATGGCTCAGCGTTGCGCCGCCGCACCACGCCCCAAAGCGTCAGCACAAGGACGAGCAGCGCAGCGGCAAGCAGCGTGGCGCTGATCGGGCGCTGGACGAAGACCGCCGGATCGCCGCCCGAAATCAGCATTGCCCGCTTGAGATACTGTTCCATCAACGGCCCGAGAATAAATCCGAGCAGCAACGGCGCGGCCTCGAACCGGAAGGTCGACATGAAATAACCAACGATGCCGAAAAGGATCATGATCCAGACGTCGAAGGCGTTGTTGTTGACGCTGTAGACGCCAATCGCCATGAACATCAGGATCGCCGGCATGAGCACGCGGCGCGGGATGGTGAGAATTCGCACCCAGATGCCGATTAGCGGCAGGTTCAGAATCACCAGCATGATGTTGCCGATCCAGAAGCTGGCGACGAGGCCCCAGAACAGCACAGGTTGGCTTTCGATCAGTCGCGGACCGGGCTGGATGCCGTGGATGATCAACATGCCGAGCAGCAGCGCCATGACGGCGTCGCCCGGAATGCCGAGCGTCAGGGTGGGCACGAAGGACGTCTGCGCCGCGGCATTGTTGGAAGCTTCCGGCGCCGTCACACCTTCGATCGCGCCCGTGCCGAACTTTTCAGGCGTCTTCGATACGCGCTTTTCGACCACGTAGGACATGAAGGAAGCGATGTTCGTGCCAGTACCGGGCAGTGCACCGACCACCGAACCCAACGCCGTTCCCCGGATGATGGGGCCGACGGATCGGCGAACGTCGTCGAAGGTGGGCAGGAGCGCACGCAGATTGACGCGCTGCACCACCCCACTCCTCTCCTTGCCGGCGATCGTGGCGATCACTTCGGCGACGCCGAACAACCCCATCGAAAGCGCCACGAGATTGACCCCGTCGCTGAGCCCGAGCATACCGAACGTGTAGCGCAGTTCGCCCGTCTGCACGTCGCTGCCAACCGAACCCAGCGCGATGCCGACAAGCACCATGGCGATGCCCTTGATCGGCGAGCCCGCCGCAAGCGTCGATGACGCGACGAGGCCGAGCAGCATCAGCGAGAAATAATCCGCGGCGGCGAAGGACATGCCGAAACCGGCTAGACTCTGGGCAAAGAGCGTTAGTACGAGGATGCCGACGGTGGCGCCTGCGAACGACGCGATGGTGGTCATGGCGAGCGCCACGCCCGCCCGACCCTGCTGCGACATCGGATAGCCATCGAGACAGGCCACCGCCGAAGACGGCGTGCCGGGAAGGTTGAGCAGAATCGCGGCGGTCGATCCGCCATATTGCGTCCCGTAATAGATGCCCGCGAGCATGATCAGGGCCGTATCGGGCGGCACGTAGAAGGTAAGCGGCATCAGCATCGATATGGCGGCTAGCGAGCCGATGCCTGGAAGGACACCGACGAACGTGCCTAGGAACACGCCGATGAAGCAATACAAAAGGTTCATGGGCGAAAGTGCCGCCCCGAACCCGATGCTGAGATTGGCGAGGATATCTGACATCACAACCCCCACCGGACGGCGGGAATATTGAGACCAAGACCCTTCGCGAAAATGAGCCAGGCGAGGACGGCCAGCACGATCGCCGTCAGCACGGAGACGACCGGGCGTCGCTCGCGCTCCGTCAGGCCAACTAACAACACCAGCGCCATAATGGCAGGAAACATGCCGAAGCTGCGGATCAGGAGGCCGAAGACCAGCAAGGATGAGCTGACCAGACCGAGAACCCGCATTCGACGCTTGAACACCGCAGCATCGAACGGCTCGGGATCCTCATTTCCTCCGACGACGCCGAGGAGCAGCACCACGGCACCCATGAACGTTATTGCGAGACCGACAATCAGCGGGAACATGCCCGGTCCCATCTCGAGGAAATCGCCGATCCGATACCGGAACGCGCCGATGGCGAAGGCGAGACCGAAGGCGATGAGGATGCCGCCGCCGCCGGCCTCGATCAACCGTGCGCGGGTCATGAGCTGACGCCTTCGCCCTGATTGGCCGGCGCACCATGCGGTCGTCGCAACGGTCCTGCCGCCCCATAGACATCTTCCAGCAGACGCAGCGTGTTGAGCTGATCGCGTGCCGACGTCAGGAAAGGCTCTCCTGTGCGAAGACATGCAGCGAAATGCGCGATTGCGCCGTTGAAACAGCCCTGCCGGACCTCATTCTCGTCATAGGCGATGGTCTCGTCCTCGTCCGGACCGTGCAGTCGCAACTGCCCACCGTCCAGCGTGACGCTGGCCCGCGTGCCTGCGATTTCGAGGCGGTTCGGTGCACGAAACGCATGGCCCGCCGACGTCATAACTCCTTCGACCACAACCGCATGACCGGTGTCGGTCTCAAGAAGGATGGCGGCCGCGTCTTCGCCAATGATGCGGTCGCTATATCGACCGAGCCTTGCGGCGACCACCCGCATTTCGCCAAAGAGCGAACGCATGGTGTCCAGTTCGTGGATCAGCGACTCGGCGACGAGCAGGCGCTCTTCCCGGGCCACGAAAGGCTGGCGGCTGAGGGCGGGAACCATGCCGTCGGACCTCGGAAGCATGTTGGAGCGCCAGAGGGCGATGCGGGCCTGGGTGATGGTTCCCAGCCTTCCTTCGGCGATCCAACTATGGATCTGACAGAAGTACCGGCGATAACGCCAATTCTCGTTTACCATCATCCGGATGCGCTCACCAACTTCGTCGACGAGTTCTTTCGCCTCCTGGAGTGTCGGGCAAAGCGGCTTCTCGCACAGCGCGTGGAGACCGTGCTCTGCCGCGAGCCGGATCATTCCGGCATGTGTCTGACGCGGCGTCACGATATCGACGGCGTGGAGACCCGCCTCGGCCATCATCGCAGCGGGATCGGTATAGACGGAGGCGATGTCGAACGCTTCTGCCTGGGCGCTCGCACGATCTCTCACCGGATCGCAGACCGCCACGACGTCGGCGCCGGGGCAATCGGCCCATGCGATGAGATGGTCGCGGCTGATATGACCGCAACCGAGAAGGCCTACGCGGAGATTTTTATCGTTCATGGACAGTCAAGCCCGAAGGCCCCTCCAGTTTGTCGCCACCGCGCCCCAAGTGGCCGCATTTTCAGTTCGCTCTTTTCGCCGTTGCGAGAAACCGATCCAGATCGGCCATAGCCGCCTTCGCCCGATCCGCCGCCGGCAGATGGCGAATGGCGGCGTCGGCAACCTCGTACTCGATCTCCAGATCGTCAGGCAGGACCGCCATAAGTTCGCCAAGCGGCAATTCGCCCTCTCCCAGCCGCAATCTTGCGGTACGGGCTTCCTGCATCAGGTCCTCATTGCCCGGGCGCTGGCCACGCAGGCGCATAGCATCGCAAATCTGCCAAAACGCGAGTTCCTTGCGCGGCAGCGCCGCCAACGCATCGAGGCTGTCCCCTGCACGGTCGAGATGCAGCGCATCGATCAGCAACCGCGCTGTCGTCGCCTTGCTCTCGGCGATAAAGGTACGGGCATCCGCCAGGTCGGTGATGGTGCTATAAGGAAGATATTCGAGCGCAATGCTCGCACCCGCCTTTTCCGCCATGCTGTCATAGGCGGCGAAAAGGTCCAGCGCCTCGCCGCGATCGGGCATGAAGCAATTCACCACCAATGTATTGGAACCCAATTCCACGACCGTGTCGACGACGCGCCGCAAATGGTCGGTCGTCAGGCCGGGATAGAACTGGAAAGCCGAAACGTTTGAAATGACGATGCCCGCGTCACGCGCCAGACGTGCAAGCCGCGCGGTCTCCGCCTCGTCCCCGATGATGTCGAGGAAGCTGTTGTCGCCGACATAGCGCCCGCAAATGCGGATACCGACACCTCCGAACCCCGCAGCGGCGGCCGCCTCGATGTTTTCCGCCGGCGTCGCGCCGAGGGTGAGGTGGGCAAGCGATTTGCGCATGTTGGCGAAGCCTTTCGTGGTCACAAGCATTCAATTCGCCATTACGGTCGGCATCTCTACATCAAAACGCATCGAGAGTTCCTCGAGGTCGGCTGCCACTTCCCGCGGGAGCGCCACGCCATCGGCCCGCGCGGCTTTCTCGCGCGCGGCCGCTCCCTCGCCGGGCAGCACGATCGCCTCGATCCCCGGCCGTCGCGGCGTCTGACGGATCGTCTCGCGCAGGTGATCCATACGCGCGTTGAAATCGTCGCGCCCGATGAAGCGGTCCGGATCGATGGCCAAATGAAAATGGCCATTGCCGGTCGGCCGGTCGGTGGCGGTGAACCATTGGGACACCCCGCCGAGCATGGCCGCGCCAGCGAGCGCGCCGCCCAGGATTTCCCCGATCACGGCGAGCCCGTAGCCCTTGTGGCCCATAGCCAGCAGCGCGCCGCCCTCGGGAAAGTCTTCCGGCCGTGTCGTGTCGTTGCCGGCGGCATCGACGACCCAGCCCTCGGGGATGGCCTTACCGGTCTTGGATGCATGCCGTACCTTGCCGCCGGCGACGACGCTCATGGCGATGTCGAGAACCACTGGCGCGCCCGAGCCTCCGGGGATCGCCCATGCCAGCGGATTGTTGCCGAGGGCGTTGGCTCGCCCGCCCCAGGGCGCCATGCCTGGATGGCCGTTCGTCCAGGTCATGCCGAGATGGCCCGCTTCAAGCGCGATCATGGCGGAATGCGCGCATGTGCCGATGAAGTCGCTATTGCGCACAGTGACGGCCCCGATGCCCGCGTCGGTCGCCTTGGCGCTTGCAAGCCGCATGGCGTATTCCGCCGCGACAGGACCAAGTGCCGCATCGGCATCGACGACGGCGGTGGCCGGCGCCTCGCCTACGACGCGGAAAACCGGGCGCGGATTTGCGCCGCCATCGACGAGCCGCTTGACCAGAAACGGCAGCCTGATCAGGCCATGCGAGGCCGCGCCCCGGCAATCAGCCTGGATGAGTGCATCCGCGACGCTTCCGGAACCCGCCGGCTCCATCCCCGCCGAAACGAGGATGGACCGGGCGAAGCCGTGAAGCGCGGTGGCGCCATAGCGTTGCCGGCCGGCCGTGTCCATCGAGCGTTACCGTCTTTTAGCGGGCGTCAGCCCTCCGCCATTCCCGAAGCTTCGGCGATCTCGCCGAAGAGCGCGTAGTCGGATTGAATCCGCTCGGCGAATTCCTCCGGCGTGCTGCCGACGGGCCGCAGACCGCCGGTTTCGATGCGCGCGGCCATTTCGGGACCGTCGAGGCTGGCACGCGTGGCTTCCGCCAGCATCGCGATGACGTCGGAGGGGGTGCCCGCGGGCGCGTGAAGGCCGAACCAGTCCATGCAGGCAGCGAGTAGATCCAGCCCGACCTCGGGTCCGGTCGGAACATCGGGAAGCGCCGCGTTGCCCTCCTTGCCGACGATCAACAGCGGCTTCAGCTGGCCTTCTTCGATATAGGGCGCACTCAGATTGAACGAGTTGAGCGCGAACTGGACCTGATTGTTCAGAAGATCGGGCATCAGCGCCGAACCGCCCTGGTAATGCACACCGCGCGACTCGATGCCGGCGGCATGCAGGAACGCTTCGGTGAAAAGGTGAAGATTGCCGCCCGCACCGGACGTTCCATATAGCACGGTGCCGGACTTGGCGCCCTCGATGAGCTCGTCGATCGTATTGAAGCCCGACCCGACGCTGGCGTTGAGCACGAAGTCGCCTTCGGCGAGCAGCGCGATATGGGCGAGGTCGTTGACCGGGTCGATCGTCAGGCTCTTCGACACATGCGGCACGACCGTTATCTGGCCCACAGCGGAAAAGAGCAGTGTCTGGCCGTCCGGCGCAGCATCGGCAACTGCCGTCATGCCTATTGCGCCAGCCGCGCCCGTGCGGTTTTCGACGATGACCGGCTGACCGAAGCGCTCACTGAGGCTGCTCGCCAGAAGGCGTGCGAGCGTATCGGTCGTGCCGCCGGGCGAGAACCCGCACACGATGGTCACAGGCCCTGAAGGCCAGCTTTGCGCACGCAGCGTTGCAGGTGCTGCCAACCCTGCAGCAAGAGCAGAAGCTCCCAGCATGAACCGGCGGCGGTCGAGTTCGAAAGCCATTGACATCCTCCCTTGGCAAAAATTCTCGTTTCTAGCCCGCCGAAGCTTCTAGAATGCTGCCGACCGACGGCACAACAACCGAATCGTTTTAGGAGGTAGGTCTTATCTGTCTGGCTCTTGACGAAAGCCGGGTAATGTCGAGTTGGTGCCACTCACTGTCGACTTACCAGCCAAGCTATTGGCTGCTGGACTTGCAATGTTTAAGCGGCAAGTGAAGGAGGTTGGCGCGGCATCGAACTCAACACCGCATCCCGACCGTATCAGCCGCCATTCAAAGTTGCCACTACCTCGTCCACCTTCTGCACCCGACAATAACCCCCGAAGGCTTGGAGCGCATTTTCGTGTCGCTGATTGGTGTAGGCTGCGCACGCATCTTCGGCACAAACGATATAATAGCCGCGATCTGCGCCGTCACGGACTGCCATATCGACGCACTGATCGGTCACGAATCCGCAGACAATGATGTTTTGGACCCCGAGATTGCGGAGCACATAATCGATCGACGTGGAGTTGAAAACACCAGATGAGGTCTTCGGAAGAACCATCTCATCCTCCAATGGAGCGACACGATCGATCACGCCAGCCAGTTTTGATCCGCGAGGCACAAGGATGTTCGACAGCTTGTGATCGAGCGATCGGTCGCGCCCATCCTTGGTCAATGCTTCGATCACTGTATAGACGATCTCCACGTTCCGAACTCGCGCCTGTTTGAGCAACCGCTCCATGGCCGGCAAGGCACGCTGCTCAAGTGCATCGGCAAACTCCGGGTGCCTCATCAGAATCTCCGGCTGCAGTTCCGCGTTCTGGGCATCGACAACCAATACCACGGTTTGGGCAGGATTGAGCATACGGTCACGACCTTCATGTCGCGCCAGCGTGCCCTGGGCGTTCTTAGACATTAACTTGCGCTCTCTGCAGATGATAATCTGGGGTCTGCCAGCGGCTTGCCGCCGCCGGCAGTGTGTAACCTACCTCTATTCGGCAGTATCCGGTGTCCAGATTTCCTCGACTTCAAATTCACCGTTTTGAACCGAGATGATCGAGACCGGCTTCGGCGGAACCATCGAATCACGCGTATAGCTAATTTCGCCTGTCACCGCCTTGAAACCGTTAGTTTCTGCCAAGGCATCGCGGATTGCAGCTGGTTCCACCGACCCCGCTCGTTCAATGGCGTCGGCAACCAGCATCATCGCATCGTATCCCAAGGGGGCGAAGGCATTCTCTGGTTCGATGCCGTATTCCTCCTGATAATCGGCAATGAAAGTCTGCACTTCCTCGCGATCGTCCGCCCGGTAGGTGTGCGTTGAGAAGTAGACGTCATCTGCCATCTCCGGCCCGGGTACGGTCGCAACCAGGTCGGTATCAAAACCATCGCCGGAGATGATGGGCATCGTGATGCCTTGTTCGCGAATCTGTTTCACTGAAAGGCCGGCCTCGGATGGAATTGCCGAAACGAAGACGGCATCAGGCGCCGGATCAATGGCTGCCAGACGCGCGATCTGTGCGGAGAAATCGGTATCGCCCATCATGAACTGATCCGTGCCGACGATCTCGCCGCCTCGCTCCTCAAACCTTTCCGTGAAAAAGGAAGACAGCGCCTTCGTGAAATCCATCGAATTGTCTGTCCAGACCGCAACTTCTCGGATACCGAGTTCGTCGTAAGCATAGTCGGCGATCGCATAGGATTGATCGTCATCGCCAAAGGGCGTCATAAACATGTAGTCGCCGACCCAAGCGGGCAGTTCCGGGTGGGTCGCCCCGGATGTGACGAAGGGTATACCTTCTTCCTGGAACAGGGGTGCGGCGGCCATCACGAAGGTCGTGTCGGATTGGCCGATACCGGCAACGACGCCTTCCGAGAGAACACGCTGCGCCGCGATGGCGGTTTCTTGCTGATCTGTCTGTCCGTCAGGTGCGATCAGTTCAATCTGCATACCGAGCAGCCCGCCATTGCTATTCAACTGCTTCACTGCGAGTTGAGCGCCTTTTAGCGAAGGCCCATCGAGCGACGACATGCCGCCAGTTACATTGTAGAGAGCCCCGATCTTGATCGATTCCTGCGCGCCGGCGGCGCCCAGCAACGCGATTGAGGCCACCGATGCAGCGAATAGAAGCTTCATGTCCGTCTCCCGGTCTTGTTAGATGTTCACCCTTTGACGCGGACTATTTCGGTATGTGTCCGCGCTTATCATCAACATGACTCTCGAGGGGGATCACGTCAATTGAATGGTACATTTTTCTTTGATATGTCGAATTTGTCTGATTTGATACATCTGGAATGGTCGGTAGATGCTTCACACTCTTTTCTTCTGAGGACTGCGATCGGATGAACGTGCTCGAAACATTGCGGAAAACGCTGCCCGACCTCAGCGCGCGCGAGGCACGAGCAGCGAGACACCTTATGGCAAATTATCCAATGGCGGGATTGACCACGGTGGCCGAGTTCGCCGGGAAGAGCAATGTGTCAACGGCTACAGTACTGCGGCTGGTGCGCCGGCTCGGATTTCCCTTGTACGCGGAGTTCCAAGAGGCCTTGCGAGCGCACATTGAAGAAACGCTGCAATCGCCGCTGCTGAGACTCGGCGAGCGCAAGGAGAAAGGCGAGCCATCTGGGACCTCGTTTCTCTCTCGCACGATTATGCGGATCAAGGATCATCTGGATTCGCTTGCCGATCATATTTCTGACGAGGAGTTCAACAGCGCCGTGGCGCTTCTCGCTGATCCAAAGCGCGATATTCATCTGATTGGCGGACGATATTCTACCAACGTGGCTCGCTACACGGGAGACCTCTTGACAGCAGTCCGAGGCAAGGTGGAAACGATCTCCGGGCAGACTGAGACGTGGCCCCAGCATCTCTTGGATATGGGCCGGTCGAGCGTTCTTGTGGTGTTCGACGTGCGCCGCTACCAATCAGACGTAGTCGCATTCACCGAAGCTGCCGCACGACGCGGTGCGACCATCATTCTGTTGACCGATGTGTGGCAGTCACCTGCGGCGCGGGTATCCAAAGTCGTTCTACCCTTCGCGGTTGATTCCCCATCTATTTTCGACATGCTCACGCTCGGCATGGGACTCGCAGAAGCTCTGGTCGGCGCTGTGGCAGAACGGGCTGATGAGGCCGGCATGAAGCGTATCGAACAATTGGAAACGCTTCGATCCGACCTTGCTTCCGGTTTCAACGGCACAGGCCGGTCAAAGCACAGATCAAAGAAGGGGGCGACATGAAGCGCGAAGAGATCATCATGCTGTGTACGGCTGACTTGGCTGGTCAGGTCAGGGGAAAAGGATTTCCGGCAGCCGACCTAGCCTCCCGCCTTAGAAAGGGCATCGGCTGGACCCCCACAAACAGCATGATCACCGCCAACGGACCCATCGCACCCACCCCCTGGGGTCCTTTCGGGGATACTGTTCTCATCCCGGATGGGTCATCGCGCGTGCGAGTGGATTTTGGTCCCGATTCGGCTGCGACCCATTTCGTGATGGGCGATATTCGCACTTTGGACGGCGAAAGATGGCCCGTTTGCCCGCGCGGACTTTGCAAGGCATTGTTGGACGCATTGGAGCAGCGCCATGGACTTAAGGTCAAGGCTGCCTTCGAGCATGAATTTATCCTGGAATCGGTCGAGGAACGACCCAACGCCAGTTATGCGCTCGATTCATTCCGGCGACAGGGGATATTTGCTGAAACCTACCTGGCCGCATTGAAGACTGCCGGCCTCGAGTTGGACACGTTCATGCCTGAGTACGGGCCTAAACAATACGAGGTCACCGTCGGGCCAGCAGAAGGAATAGCGGCTGCTGATCAGGCGATCGCCGTGCGCGAGATCGCACGCGCCGTGGCCCATCATCTGGGCACCCGTGCATCTTTCACGCCAATCCTTCGACCCGACGCTGTGGGCAATGGCGTTCATGTTCATTTTAGTCTTTTTGACGCGGCTACCGGGCAGCCGTCGAATTACGATCCCCAGAGGCCAAATGGCGTAGCGGATACTGCCGGCCGGTTCCTGGCAGGTGTCTTGGCGCTCATGCCGGCAATCACAGCCATGACGGCGGCCTCACCCATCTCATATTTACGCTTGACCCCGAACCGCTGGAGCGCGGCATACAACAATCTTGGTGAGCGCGATCGCGAGGCTGGGCTGCGAATTTGTCCGGTCTTTCCAGGTTCGGGCGCTGATATATCACGGCAGTTTCATTTCGAGTTCAGGGCCGCCGATGCCGCCGCCAGCCCCTATCTTGTCATGGCCGCCTTGATCGCCGCCGGTCTTTATGGACTCGATGAGCCTCTGCCAACGCCACACGTGTGCCATGGAGCTCCGCAGAACATGAGCGATTCAGAGCGCAGGGAACTGTCGATCGAACGGCTACCTCAGTCGCTGTCGGAAGCGTTGGATCGGTTTGAAGCGGAAGAGAAACTCATTTCTTTCCTAGGTGAGGAATTCATCGCCGCCTATCTTGCGCACAAGCGTTTCGAGGCTAGCGCAATGAGCGATCTCTCAATCGAAGAGCAATGTGAGCGGTACCGTCTCGCCTACTAGGATCTTGATGCTGCGGATCCGCTGATGACCTGGAGCAAGGCCTCGCTAGACAGAACTCGGCAGTAACCTCCGAAAGCGCGCAGTGCCGCCTCATGCCGCTCGCGCGTGTCCGTTGCACAGGCGTCGCTCGCACAGATCATGTGAAAGCCACGATCGGCACCGTCACGGATCGTGTGATCCACACATTGGTCGGTCAAGAAACCGCTGACAATGACGGTGTCGATGCCGATGTTGCGAATTAGGTATTCAAAGTTTGTTGAATTGAACAAGCTGGACGATGTTTTCGGGATGACCAGTTCGTCATCTCCCGCTGCCAGCTCTTCAATTACCGTCGAGTCCCAGGAACCTCGCTCAATGAAGAAATTGGACAACTTGTAGTCGAGGCTTCGGTCACGGCCGTCCTTGGTTGCGTTTTCCATCACGGTATAGATGACTTCGAGGCCGGCCGATCGACCCGCAGCGATCAAGCGCGCGATGTTGGGGATGACCCAGGCTTTGGCATCAGCGTAGAATTCGGGACGAGGTGGACGCGCTACTTCGTCCATAACCCAATTCTGGGCGTCGATGACGAGCAGGCACGTCGTATGTGGGTCCATTTGTCTTTCGCGCGAGGAAACGACATCCTTTGCCCTCGGACCGGTCATGCTTGGCCCCGCCCACCAAATATGCGCTTAACGATTGAAGGCTCTCCGCTGCCGAAGAGACCGGAAGGTCGCATGTAGAGTACCGCGATCAGGCAAACGGCAACGACGACCTGACTGAGGCCGTAAAGGTTGGCGGCCTCCTCGACTGGCCGCAGGCTTTCAGACAGAAGCGTTATCCCAGCGGCGGCAAGAACGGCGCCCGTGATGCTGCCTGCGCCGCCAATGACCACCATCACAACAAGGTTGAAGGCCAGCACGATCGAAAATGTGCCCGGCGTGATCACGCTAATGAGATGCGCTGTCAGTGCACCGCCGACACCTGCGAGCACCGCCCCGACGCTGAACGCCAGTATTTTCAGCCGCGCCGAGTTGATACCGCTGCACTCGGCCGCGAGTTCGTTCTCACGAACCGCCATTATGGCGCGGCCCAGAGACGAATACTTTATTCGCCAAGCAAGTGCGACGACAATGACCAAATAACCATAAGCCCACCAGATATCAACATGACGCGGCAGGCCGCTCAGGCCGGAACCACCTCGTGTGAGTCCGTCCCAGTTCCGAACAAGACCCTGTACTACAATGATTAGACCAAGTGTCGCCACGGCCAGATAGTGGCCCTTGAGCCTCAATACGGCATATCCGACGACTAGTGATACCAATCCCGCGACGCCGCCGCCGAGGAGCACCGCCGGCAGCATTGGCGCTTCGATCGCAGCGAGCCATTCAGGTAAATCGGGAAGCATTGTCCCTTTGCGCGTGGCAGGGAACGTAAGGATCGCCGCGACATAAGCACCGATGGTCATGAATGCCGGATGACCGAGGGAGAAGAGGCCAGAAAGTCCGTTCGAGACGGTGAGTGATACAGCGAGCGCTGCGTTTATGAGCAGCAATGCGCACAATGTGACCGCATATCGATCAAGCCATTGGGTCATCGTGAAAACGACCACTGCACCAAGACACACAATTACTAGGCTGGCAATGAAGCTCCATTGCGGTGCACGGGGCCTTGACCACGCTTCGACACTCGTACTCGAGGCATCAGGAATCATCTCAGGCCCGCTCCTCGGTTTGACGGATAAAAAGTCCTGAGGGGCGCACGAGCAAGATTACGATAAGGAGGAGGAACACGAACGTGTCGCGGTAGCCCGAATATTCTTGGGGCAGAAGGCCCACAAACAGGATCTCGGCCAATCCGAGAATGTAGCCGCCGAGCATGGCGCCGCCTATAGAGCCGACACCCCCGATAACGCAGGCCACGAACGCCTTCAAGCCTGGCTCGAAGCCCATCAACGGGTCGATCTGCCCGAATTTGCCGCCCCAGAAGAGCCCTGCGACCGCGGCAAGCGCGCTGCCGATGGCGAACGCCGTCATGATCGTCCGATTGACCGCCACGCCCATCAGCCTGGCCGCAGTCAGGTTTTCAGCTGTCGCGCGCATCGCTTGGCCCATTTTGGTCCGGTAGACGATCAGGAACAGACCACCGATCAGCAAAAGAGTTAATCCGATGATCGTTAGATCCGTCAGAGATGCACTCGACCCTGCAATGTCGATCCGCTGTCGCATGAAGGCAGGGAAAGAGAAGTTTCGCGGCTGGCCAGATAGAGCCATCAACGTGCTGTTCTGAATGGCGATGGAAACGGCAAGTGTCGCGATGAAGCCTGTGACCTGATCGGCGCCGCGCATCGGCCGGAAAACGACCGTCTCGATCGCAATGCCCGCCATGGCTCCCACACAAAGGACGAACACCAAGATCACCGGCCAGGGAACACCGGCGGACACGAGGGCAAGCGTTGCAAAGCCCCCGATCATCACAAGATCGCCATGGGCGAAATTGATGAGCCGGACGATGCCGTAGATCATCGAGAATCCGATGGCGAGCAGTGCGTAGAGGCTACCCAGCGCCAGACCGTTGATGACCTGCTGAAAGACGTACTGCGTCATGCCGCTCCCCCCAGATAGGATTGGCGCACCTTGTCATTCAGCGCCAGATCCGCGCCGCTGCCGGACAGCACAATCGAGCCGGTTTCCATGACGAAGGCGGTATCGGCGAGATCAAGTGCCATGGCTGCGTTCTGTTCAATCAGCAGAATAGTAACGCCTCGCCGCCTGAGTTCAGCGATCACGTCGAAAATACGTTCGATCACCAGAGGCGCAAGACCCAGCGACGGTTCGTCAAGCAGCAAAAGCTTCGGCTGAGCGAGCAGCGCGCGCCCGAGCGCGAGCATCATCTGCTCCCCTCCCGAAAGCGACCCCGCCATACCGCCAGACCGTTCGGCCAGAATTGGGAAAAGCTCCAGCACCTCCGCGGTCGTCTTTGATACAAGTTTCTGGTCGAGTTGGGCATAGGCGCCCATCTCGAGGTTTTCGCGCACCGTCATCGAATGGAAGATCTGCCGTCCCTCCGGGCAGTGGATCAGACCAGCTCGAACGATCTTTTCTGAAGGCGCAGATGTCAGGTCCACTTCTTGCGCGTCGGGTCGGAAGACTGCCGTTCCGCTTCTTGGTCTCAAAAGTCCGGACAGCGTCAGCAAAGTTGTTGATTTTCCTGCGCCATTTGCACCGATGAGCGCTGCAATCTGCCCCTCTTCCACATTGAATGACACGTTCTTGATCACATGGGTCGCGCCGCGGAACACGTTGAGCTCTCGAACCTCAAGCATTGGCCTTCGCCCTGCGCCTAGTGCCGAGGTAAGCCTCGATGACAGCTTCGTTCGTTTGCGCCTGCTGAGGCGCGCCTTCAAAAATGAGCGCCCCGCGATTGAGTACTTGCAGACGTTGGCAAAGGCCCATGATCAGGCTCATGTCGTGCTCGACCACCAGAATGGCGATGCCAAGGGTCTCGTTCACCTTGCGAATAAACGCCATGAGTTCAGACGTTTCCGAGGGATTGAGGCCGGCAGCCGGCTCGTCGAGCAACAGAACATCCGGTTGGGTCGCCAAGGCCCGGCCGATTTCCACACGGCGCTGATCGCCATAGGAAAGATCGCCGGCCCGGCGAGCGGCAAGCGCTCCCAAGTCCAAGCTTTCGATCAGCCGATAGGCCTCGTTGCGCAGCGTTTGCTCCGCTCGCCAGAAACTTGGGAGTTGGAGCAGCGTCGAAACGGTTCCCGCAGCATGCCGGGCATGTCCGCCGCACATGATGTTTTCCGCCACCGTCAGATCGGCGAAAAGACGGATGTTCTGGAAGGTCCGAGCGAGTCCCGCTTTCGCGATGACGTGAGGCCGCGCGCCGGTAAGGTCGCGTCCGGCAATCCGAATCCGGCCGGCCGTTGGTCGAAGGATCCCAGTTGCAAGATTGAACGCTGTCGTCTTGCCGGCGCCATTCGGTCCGATCAGCCCGACAAGATCAGCCTGCCGAAGAACCAGGTTGTAGCGATCCACGGCCAGCAAACCACCGAAGCGCTTGCTGAGGTCGTTGATCTCCAACTTGGGTGCGGCGTCTGCCTGCAATGCGAAACTCCTATCGTGCCGAAGAAGATAGGCGGCTGGTCGTTTCGACGTCAACCAAAAGATACATATTGTAAATGAATTGGTTCATTTGTACGGTTTGATACATTTATTGAGGAGGCGCGATGTGTCGCAGGACAGAGCCATTGGCACCCTTTTGCAAGAAGGCGATCCGGATCCAACTGAAATCCTGTACCGTGAGGCGCAGTCTGACTTCTTTTTGATTTGCGAGCACGCGGGGCGGATGATTCCCGGTGCGCTCGGCGATATGGGACTGGGTGAAGATGACCGGCGGCGCCATATCGCGTGGGACATCGGCGCACGCCAACTGGCGGTCGCACTGTCCCAACGACTGGGTTGCCCACTTTACATGCAGCGGTATTCCCGCCTCGTCTGCGACTGCAACCGGCGGCCGGATGTGCCGTCCTTCACGCCTGAGCGCAGTGAGGATACGATCGTGCCCGCCAATGTCGATCTTACAGCCGCACAGCGCCAAAAGAGGGCCGACGAGATATTCTGGCCATTTCATAACGCTGTTTCACAGGCATTGGGGCGACGAAAATCTGCGGGTCGGAAAACCAATCTCGTGACAATACATACCTTCACACCGGTATTCCAGGGTCGTACTCGACCGTGGGAGATCGGAGTCCTCTTCAATCGCGATCGCCGGTTCGCGCCTGCCATCGCCGAATGGCTGAAAGCGAACTCCGACCATATCATAGGCATCAACGAGCCCTATGCGGTCAGCGACGAAAGCGACTACGCCATTCCCGTCCACGGGGAAAATAACGGCCTTCCCTGCGTTGAGTTCGAGATTCGCAATGACCTCCTTTCGTCTGACGGATCGGTGGCCTATTGGTCCGAACTGTTGGAAAGAGCGCTTCGTGAAACGCGTCTTTCCTCTATTCGGTCGTAACGAGAACGCACGCAGATATTTCATTGACCTAGACCCGTCCAAGAGAACAAGTCCGGTATGCCGCCATGGTTCGGATCAGCAGGGTGTGATGGAAAGGAAGGGGTGCGGCTTCGATAGCGAAAGGCCAATTTCGCTCCAGAAACCGCAATTCGCAGATCACCCGCCTATCCAGCGAACGGTGAAGTACGCCCCTAATCGACGTCTCGCCGCGCCGGAAAGAGCTACCCACCCGACCTCGTCCCTTGAAGAAAAATCCTTACAGCCTGCTCGACCTGCCGTTCGATCTCGTCGTCATCGACGCTATCAAGGCAGCCGAAGAGCAGTTTGAGGCGCAGGGGTGATAGGACCATGCCCGAAAATTGTTCAGCCGCCAGTTTCGGATCATCGATTTTCAGAACGCCGCGCTCCCGCAAACGGGCGAAGTAGATGGCCAGCCCCTCATGCGCCACTTCCGGACCTGCCGCGAAATAGCGTCGGCCCAGTTCGGGAAACCGGCGCGCCTCGGCGGTGAAGAGACGGTGCATCGCGACGATGTCCGGTTGCAGGACGGCTCGCGCATAGGCGCGCGCATGATCGATCAGGGTTTCATAGACGTCACCGTCCCGACCGGGACCTGCGAGCGGCGCCAGAAGCCGGTCGCAGACGTCTTTAAGTAGGAAGACGAAAAGCTCTTCCTTCCCGCCGAAGTGACTGTAGATGGTCGGCTTGGAAACGTTCGCCGCGCGCGCGATCTCGTCCACCGATACGCCGGCGTAACCGTGATTGACGAAGAGATGGATGGCGGCCTCCCGGATCCGGCTCCGGGCCGCCCTTGGTGCCTTCATGGCAGTACCCTCAGCCACTTCGAACGCCGTCGCTGAGGGTCTTAAAGCGGCGCGGCTTCAGAAAGGACAACATGGCCGCATTGAATGCTTCGGGCTGCTCGATGTTCACCAGGTGTCCCGCATTGGGGATGATGGTGAGTTCGGCTCCGGTGATGCGGTCCGCGATATGCCTGCCAATATCGGGCGGCGTCAGCCGGTCGTCTTCGCCGACGATCACATGTGTGGGAACGCGGATATCCTCAAGCCTTTCATGATTGGGTGAGCGAACGGTGGCCTCGATCGACTTTATGTAACTCTCCTTGTGGAGAGCGGTCATGCTTTCGACAAGACGTTGATAGGCGGCTTCGGACGCCTTTGGGCCGATAAGCGTTTTGGCCACCGGTCCGGCGATATCTTTGGGTTCCATCCCGTTCATGAGCGGTTCTTTGCGAAGCCGTATAAACTCCGCCTTCTTTTCTTCCGAGAGATGGCCAAACCCTGGATGCGTGTCGATTAGCGTCAGCGACAGAATACGATCGGGGTATTTCTCTGCCAGATCCATTGCGATCCGCCCACCCATCGAGAGGCCCGCGATATGGGCCTTTGCCGCGCCGAAATGATCGAGAACCCGAATGACGTCGTGGGTGTAGTCCGAAAACTCCAGTGGCCCGTCATAATCGTCCGATCCTCCGTAACCGCGCGCATCCCAGGCGACGACATGGAAATGACGGGCCAGTTGAGAGATCTGCTCGGCCCAGTTGGTGCGGTTGCCTCCGATGCCGTGCATCAAAAGCAGCAATTCTCCAGAGCCGGCGTGATCGACACAGATCCTTGGCGCCGACCCGATCAAATCGGTCTTGATGTCGCTCATGGTCACTCTCCCTTGTTGAACGAATATTGGCGCGCCAGCGGCCGCAGTAACAGCGCATCGACCGTGCCGAAAATCAGGACGATCGCTAGGCAGCAGGCAAAGACGAGCGCGGCATCGGCCCGGATCTGGCCCTGCATCAACAGATATCCGAGTCCAGACGACGCCCCGAACAGTTCGGACACCAGCGCCACCTTCCAGGCAATTCCGTAGGCGATCCGCAAGGACGCGATGAAGAAGGGCATCATCAGCGGCAGCGTCACTTTCATGAACATGAGCCGCCGCGAACGCGTGAAACTCCGACCCATTTCCGTGAGCTCCACATCCGCCTGCTTGAGGCCGGACAGGATGCCGATCAGACAGAACGGCAGCACGATCGCCACCTGGATGAAGATGACGGTCAGGTTGGAGATACCGAACCAGATGACCGCGAGGATCGCCCAACCCACTGAGGGAAAGCTATTGAGAAACGTCAGAAGCCGCCGTTCTACGGTCTCGTCGAGGATGGGGAACGCCCTTGTCAGAAGCGCCAGGGCCATGGCGATCGTCATGGCGATCGTGACGGCGGCACCGATCCGCAAGAAACTGATGACGACATGGTCGAAAAGTCGCGGGTCGCTGACGAAAGCGACGAGCTTCCAAAAGACGGCATCGGGCGTCGGCATCACAAATGCCGGCAGGCCCTGGGCGAAGAACCACCAAGCGACGATCATGAAGATCACCGAGACGTCGGCGACGCCCCATCCGATCAAGCTCTGGTAGCGGCTCAGCGGCTGTTCAGTCACGCGAGAACCTCCGAGCGATCCGGCGCTGCATCGGAGCGAACACGGTGACTTCCACGAGATAGACGAAGGCGATGATGAAGGCGATAATCGCGAAGATTATCTCGGTGTCGAACTCCTGCCTGGCGACGTTCAACTGGTAGCCAATGCCCGCGTTGCCGCCGAACAATTCGGCCGTCAGAACAACCTTCCACGCCACACCGAACGATGTCCTCAGTGTGGCGAAGAAGTAAGGTGCCAACATCGGCAGCGTGAGCAAGCGAAAGTGCATCCAGCGATTGCGTGTGAGACTTCTGCCCAGTTCCCTGATCTCGCCGTCCAGTTCTATCAGGCCGGTGCGAATGTTGATGACCGAAAACGGAATGAGGATCATCGTGACGGCGAAGATCACAGTCGTTGAATTCACACCAAACCAGAGTATCGACAGGAACAGCCAACCAATGCCCGAGAACGCATTGAGGAATGGTGTGATCCGCCCGTCGATCAGGCGTCGCAACGGCCACAGGGACTGCGCAGCCATGGCAAGTGCAAGGCCGATCACGAAAGCCAACCCGATCGACGATACGACATGAAAGAACGACATCATCAACTGGCGGCGTAGCGTGGCGGTTGTCACAATCTCCCACATGCCAGCGGCGACCAGCCCCGGTCCCGGAAGCTGGTAGGCGGGAACGGTCTGACTGTAGAGCCACCAGAGGCCGAGAGCCGCGAGACTGAAGCCATGCGCGACCCACTTGCCCCGCCGCCGCGTTCGGGCGACGGGCATCTGACTGGTGGAGATTGCCACCGCTATTCCGTTTCGCGCACTGTGTCTGCCCAGACGGCGTCTTCTGCCGGTTCGACCTCTTCTTCGAGGACGCCGAGTTCTTTTGCTTCGCGCCATAGAATGTCGATGGCTTCGATGTCCTGATCAGAAACAAGAACAGGAATGCTCGAAAAGGATGAGAACCAGGTTTCGAAGAACTGAGGGTCAATCCCTTCCTGCTCGCCGACGGCTGCGAAGACCTCGTCAGGGTTTTCGAGCGCATAGTCGACGGAGGCCCTGACAAGGCGCAGGAACTCCTGATAGACTTCCGGGTCCGCCGCCAACTTGTCGGAATAGCCCGCAAGCACGGCGGACACCATGCGTACGCCGAATTCTTCCGTCAGGGCCTCGCCGGCCTTGGCGATGGAGCGGAAATCACCGGTCTGCATCGCCTCATAGGCTTGGGCGTGAATGAGCGTTGCTGCATCGACATTGCCGGAGGCAAGCGCCGCCGGCATCGCAGGAGCAGGCATCTCAACGAACTCGACGCTGCCTCCCGTCGTCGCGACATCGAAGTCCCAGGCGTTGGCCATGGCGATACGGATGAGCGTGATGCCCGCAGAACCTATCGAGTAAACCGCAAGGCGGCGTCCTTCCAGGTCCTCGATGCTTTCGATGTCGCTGTCGGCGTCGACCCAGATGTCGGCGCCCTGACCGGATTCGTGGTAGCGCAGACCAACGCCAATGATTTCCAGTTCGAGGCCGCGCGCATTGCCGCGAGGAATGGCCATCGCGGCCGTTTCAATGACGTCATAGGTCCGTGCCGCCGTCGCCTGGATCAACGCAGGAATGTCGAGAGGCTGCGCCTCCACCTCGATCGTGTCGGATGTCACCAGACCTTCGCGCATTGCGTAGAGCGCCGCCTCGTGGCTCGGATCGGCAAGATAGCCGAATGTAACGGTACGCTCCTGCGCGTGTGCCGGGCTCAACACGAAGGCCGCCAGAAATGCCAGTGCAGTTCGTTTCATGGTTCCGTTCCCCTTTATGTGTGTTTCAGATCTTGGCTTCACCGAGTTCATCGAACAGGGCGATCAGTTCGTTGCGTCTTGCAAGGAGTGCCCGGTCGACCAGGACCTCACGCGGACGTGGATGATCGACACCAAGGACTGCCTGGATACGGCCCGGCTTGTTAGAGAACACAACGATGCGGTCCGCCAAATAGAGCGCCTCGTCCATGTCGTGCGTGACGAAGACGACGGTCTTGCCCGATCCCGTCCACAGCTCAAGAATCTGGTCACGCAACCGGACGCGAGTGTTCGGGTCGAGGGCCGAAAACGGTTCATCCATCAGGATGATATCGGGATCGAGCGCAAGAGCGCGAGCGATGGAAACGCGTTGCTTTTCGCCGCCTGACAGCATCACTGGCATCTTGTGAAGGTCCCGCCCGAGACCGACCCTTTCCATCTGGCGTCGCGCCCGGTCCTCCCGTTCATTTTTGGGCATGCTGGGATGCCGCAGCTCAAGGCCGAACGCGGCGTTCGACAGCGCGTCCCGCCAAGGCAGCAGCCGCGGTTGTTGGAAGATGAATGCGATCTGGTCCCAACTGCGCTCTGGCGGTAGCCCGGATATCTCGATCGTGCCGCGCTGCAGGGGCAAAAGGTCCCCCATCAAGCGAAGCGCCGTCGACTTGCCGCATCCTGACGGACCGAGAAGGCAAACGAACTCACCTTTCTCCACCGCGAACGAAATGTCGTCGTAGATGGCCACGCCGCCGAGATCGAGACCGATCCGGTCAAATCGGATAGCTGGCTGCACTTCACCCTCCGACTTTACTACTCGGTTTAGTAAAGTCGCCGCTTGAGCGCTTGTCAATCAATAACGACGGGCTTCAAGCGTTGGCTGCAGCTTGGCCAGTTTAGCACGCTTGATCGTGGGTGGGATGGCGCTCCAATGCGTGACGCGTCTACTGGCCGATGATCGAAACCCATGACACGCGGTATTTACAGAAGATACCTTGGCAAAGACTGCCTGTTTGAGAACGGCTCCTGTCTTCAGCTCACCAGTTAACAAGTCATCGACAGGTGCATCAACCGCTGCGTAGGATGGTAACCTCTCCAACCGATGGATCGACGATCAATCGGTCGCCAGTCCTGATGAGGTCGGTCACATCGCCGTCGTCGAAACGATCGCACATGGATAAGTTTGCTAATGCTGCGCCCTGCGCAAGAATGGTGTTGGCGCGATTGAACAGGATCGCCGCCGGAAACAGCCCGCGCTCCTTCATTTCGTGCAGCATCCAGGCGGACGCGACCCCACCCTTCGCGGTGTCGAAGACCAAAACCTTTCCATGGTAGCTTTCACCGGCGAGTGCGTGGTCTGGCCTGGAAAACACGCCCTTGATCCTGTCGAGATCGTATCGCGCAGAGAAATTGTCCTTCGCGACCAACGCGTCTGCCTCAACCTTCTCGCCCATTCCAACATGGCATTTGAGCGTCTTCATCAGGCGACCTCCCCCTTGATTGCAGCGGCAATACAATCTTCCATACTCGCCAGCGCCGGCTGGTAACCATAGCCGCCGAGAATGTTCACGATCTTGGCAGAGTTACTCAGCAGACGGGTCCACCCATTGGCTTCGCCGATCTCCCGAGCGAAGCCGTTGTAGAAACACGTGCCGACAAGCACCTTGCCCCCTGCCGTCTCGATCTTTTCGACAAATCCCATCCGGATCGCGTCCGGATAGACCTGTGGCGCGGTGCAGATGAGCACTGGCACCGAGAAGCTTGCCCCCGCGCTGAGTTCGGCCAGCCGGCGCATTTCGACGAGGCTGAGCTGGGGAGCTGCGAAGACTACCACGTCGAGCTTGTCGCCCTTGCCGCCAAAGCGCGAACGCATGGCACCCATCATCTCATTTGTGAGTTTCTCCGGTGTCAGCCGGCCGCCGCCGCACGCTGCGATGGTAGGCGCCTCGGGAGTGATACCCACCAGATGAAAGAGCGGCGTCGAACCATAGCTCGCCATCGCCGCACCCAGATGCTTCATCTCGTCAGAGGTCGGCATCACCTCAAGGCCCTCGATTACCGGCACTTCCCAATAAGAACCCGCCGTCTTTCCGGCCACTGCGCCAAGGACGCCCCAGTCCGTCAGACCTCGAGGTTGCTCACTGACGACGAAACGCCGGGTCGCACGTCGATTTTCATCGAGGTGCAGGCCATAGCGGGGCGTTCGGCCGGTCAGGCCCGCCGCAAGTGCGGAGGGGCCACCCTCAAAATTGGAGCGCGCGCCGCATGCGGAGTTGGCGTAAATGACAACACCGGTATCGCCGAATGCCACGTGCTCTCCGCGAATGGGCGGCATGATCGTCTGGTAGTTGATGCATGTGTCGGTCATCATGACGCCCATGCGGCCAAGCGCGGCAATGATGCGCCGCTCCAATGTTGCCATCTCCTCGGTCTGACCGATGGGACTATAATGATTGAGATCGACGCCGCGTGGATCTGTTATAGTGGGTATCTCAACGACGGCACCCTGGGCAGCAAGGTTTTCGAGAAACTCCGCGCCGCCTATTCCTACCGCTTCAGGATCGCCCATCATGTGGGCTTGGGAGACGGGAACAAGATCCTCCGCATCAAATAGGCGACCCACCTTGATCTGGTGGTCCATGGCCCATTGCCGAGCGGGACCAAGGTCACCGGCCAGCATCGCCTGTTCTTCGTCATTGAGTTTCATTGAAGCACCTTCTTGATGGTCGCAATCATTTCATCTGGTTGGGCAGCCAAGTAACGATCTCCGGGAAGAAATAGACCGCGTAGAGCATGGCGATCTGGATGAGCAGGAATGGCAGCGCCCCGCGCGCCAAGGTCCAAAGATCGATTTTGGAGATGCCGTGTATGGTGAAGAGATTGACGCCGATCGGCGGTGATATCTGCGCAATCTCCATGGCGATCGCGGCAAATATCCCGAAGGCGATGGGATCCATCCCAAGTTCCATCGCGACCGGAAAGAAAATCGGAATCGAGATCAGCAACATGGCCGCGCTCTCAAGGAACATGCCGAGCACGATGTAAGCGAGAATCATCAAGGTGACGGCATAGAAGCCGCTGGCGTTTTCTATGATCGCGCTGGCGATCGCTTGGGGTACCTGCTCGAATGTCAGGAAATGCGCAAAGTACTGGCCAAAAACGATCAACATGAAGAGCATGGTCGTCGTCGCCGTCGCGACCAGCGCGGCGTTGTAAATCTTGGCAAGCGACAGTCGCTTTTGCGCCAGCCCGAGTGCGATCACGTATATGACAGAAAGAGCGCCGACTTCTGTTGGAGTAAAAATGCCCGTGTAAATAGCGGCGATGATTACGACCGGCAGCAGGACCACTCCGAGCGAACGCAGAGTGATACGCAGCTTCTCGTCCATTGGCATCGCGTGAGCCACTTTGACCCGCGGACGCGAGAAGCAGACATAGATACCAAAGAGGGTCATCATGATGATGCCAGGAACAACGCCGCCGATAAAGAGCTGACCAATCGATGTCTCGGTGATGACGCCGTAGAGAATCAATGGGATGGACGGCGGTATGATGATCCCTAACGTCCCGCCACCGGCGACAAAGCCGCCAGCACGGGCCTTGCCATATTTCTCTTCAAGTAGAAGCGGGATCGCAACCAAGCCGACAGTCGCAGCGGTTGCCACTGAGGACCCGGATATCGCCGCGAAAATGCCGCAAGCGATTATAGTTGCTACGCCCAGTGAATTGGGAATCGAGCCTGCCCACGCTTTCGTCACCTGGAACAGATCGCGCCCGGCATCCGTGCGCTGCATGATCGTGCCG
Organism: Neopararhizobium haloflavum; assembly: GCF_002750855.1. Classification (GTDB taxonomy): domain Bacteria; phylum Pseudomonadota; class Alphaproteobacteria; order Rhizobiales; family Rhizobiaceae; genus Georhizobium; species Georhizobium haloflavum. The sequence continues at coordinate 65,535 of NZ_NWUC01000007.1, forward strand.
GTAAAAATGAAGAGCGGAAGAGCTACAAGCTCGAATATGGATGCGCCCTGCCATGACGTGTTGATAAAGTTTCGCAGCGCATGAAACGGGTCCTCGATCATCAACGCCGCGACAAATGCCGCAAGGCCCATCGAAACGAAAACCGGCACGGAGAGCGCCATAAAGAGGAAAAGAAGCGCGATCCCGATATAGCCGATATAGTTGAAGAGAAAGTCCTCGATCATCGGCTCAATCCCCTGAAACCAGATGCGCATCAGCGACGATCTCGCCGGTGATCATCTGAACGAGTGTCTGAAGGAACAGACCAATCCCGCCGAGCGGCATGGCGAGTCCGGGAATCCAAAGCGGAACCTCGAGAAGTGTCGCCGAAACAATCTCGTTCTGGAGCTGGTACCAGACGAAGTAGATGCCGGCGCCAATCAGCAACGCTGCGAAGGCCAGCGTGGCTAGCTGAGCAATTAGGTCGAAGAGCCAACGTGTCTCGTGGAAGATGTCAGGCAGAAGGGTCACCCGAAAATGCGCCCCAGTCTGAACTGCCAGCACGTTGCCGAGAAAACCCAGAAAAACGAATGCATATAGCGTCGTTTCAAAGACCCAGATGGTGGGCGCGCCAAAGGAACGCGCTATGGCTTCATAGGCGATCGGCAAACTGAGCACGATCATCAGCGCGATCGATACGAACGTCATGGCCTTACCGATGAGACGCGCAAGCGATACCATGGCCGAATAACTCCGGGGTTGTCTGGAGAGTTAAGTTGAAGGGGCTGGACGAGCCGGCCGACGGCTCGTCCATAAGACCGACTACTCGGCGGCGATGATCGCCTGCACTTCTTCCGAATAGGCTTCCTTCGCGGCAGCCGAGAGGGGCTCCAGCGTCGATGCGAACGCATCCCACAGATCGCTGCCAGGATCGAGAACCGTCACCTGATTGCCATGCGCCTCGACCTCATCGAGAAGCTTCGAAAGGTCATCAATGGCAAATTGCTGCATGTGGTCGCGCGCCTCGGTTGCCGCTTCCATCAACGCTGCCTGCAGGTCCGGGGAAAGAGCTTCAAACCGATCCTTGTTCATGACATAGGCGTGAATGAGTCCCCCCATTACTCCATTGGGGGCGAACATGCTTTCCGTGACCTCGTAGTGCTTCAGGCCAACGGCACCCCCTAACCCCCCAAGGGCGCCTTGCACGGTCCCGCGCTGCAGTCCGGAGTACACGTCCCCGACGCCCATGATCGTCGGTGCCGCACCGAGAGCCTGTACAGCTTCTCCGGATCCTTTGGAGAAAACGCGGATCGCTTTTCCTTCGAAACTCTCGGGCCCCGTTACTTCAAAGTTAGCTGACAGGACGGGCGGGCCGATGTCGAACATGGCGAGCAGAACGGCCCCTTCTTCGCGGAGCTTTGCGTCGAAATAATCGAACACAGGCTTACCCGGCTTCACATTCTCAAGGGTCCACTCCATCGACTTGTCCCACAGCGGCGTCGTTAGAATGCCAACGTCGGGTATGCGGCCAGACCAGTTGTCGAGCGTCGTAAGAGATATATCGACACTGCCTTGCGGGACGGCGTTGGAGACAAACTGTTGTTTGACCATTTCGCCGGCCTCGAACGTACGCAGCCGGATCTCGCCATCCGTTTTCTCTGTTAGCTTCTCTTCGAAAAGCGGAACAAACTCTTCCACCTGATAGTGCTGCGGACTTCCCCAGGTCGAAAGCGACAGCCTTTCGGCCGAATGCGCGGTCACTGCTGCGACGGCAACAGCGAAACCAGCAAGAAATGCGATCTTCATCGGCTCCTCCCAAAACAGCCGATCCTCCCGATCGACCAATTACTATATCGTAATAACACCATAGCAATCTTGTGTGGTCAAGCCGCTCATGTGATAGTTCGCGACAGGACAACGATCAGGAGTGGACTGACCATGGCAGGGGGAGACGCGGCACGGGAATTGTCGGGAGAATTTGTCCGACGCTACTGGCCGGAAAGCGACGAACTGTCGAAGCATGAGCGGCTGCAAAAAGCCTTTGCCGATTCGATCGCAGACGGTTTCTGGAAAGCTGGCATGCGCTTGCCCACGGAGATGGAACTCGCCCAGAGCACACCATGCAGTCTCGGAACGGTGCAGCGAGCACTACGTGCTCTGTCGCAAGCCGGGCTGATAGAACGGCGCCGCGGCAGTGGATCTGTCGTGGCCGACATGCGGGCAAAGATCGATGACCCGTGGCATATACGATACGTCGATCCCGAGATCGAGGGTGGCGGCTATTATCCCGTGGAGACCCGCGTGCTGGACCGTCAACTCACAGGCCGGGCAGGAACGTGGTCTGAGCCTCTCCGCCAGCGCGGTGCCCAAGTCGTAAAGATCGATCGAATTTTCACTGTCGATCAGCGCATCGACATCTATTCGGAGTTCTATGCGCTAGAAGAACGTTTTCCCGAGTTTGCGGAGATCGAACTCGCTCAGCTCAATGGACTCAATTTCAAGCGCATGCTTTCGATGGAACACGGCATCCCGTTTCATCGCATGCGCCAGCGATTGCGCTTCGAAGCCCCCCCGCCCCATGTCACTAAGTATGTCGAAAACGGCACGGGAGGTATCGTACCGGTCCTCAATGTTGTGGCGCTCGCGCCCAATGGCGAAGCGAACTACTACCAGGATTTTTACCTGCCACTCAAAGCGGGCGAACTTGATCTGGGTTTTGCGACACGTAACTGAATGTTTTCATGCATGGCGACGGCACTGAAAATGAATAGTCACCTATCCTGATCGCCGATACCCTGATTTCCCCCAAGGCGTATCCCCCACTTGGTAAAGGGATAGGTGTCGAGCGGCATCAGAACCCCGGCAAGGAGCTCACCAACGGTCCGGCGTAAGATCGTCTTTACCACCGAGATAGCCACAACCCAGCAGCAACCATTTCGCTTCATGGCGACTGCATCAAGTGTTGCGCATCGTCCTGGTCACGGGCTAAGAAGCGCCATCCATCAGGACCCGGTGCAATTCCGGGTGGCTCTTCCGGCCGCCGATCCGCCGGACAACTAGATCAATACCGTCATCCGGTGCGACCTTTCCTTGAGAACGGCCGCTGGTTTGGTTCTTTCATCATCTGGAATTTCATGACCTCCTTGTCCGCCTATCGCGCGCAATGGTTTGGCAATGTGCGCGGCGACCTGCTCGCCGGGCTTGTTGTTGCCCTCGCGCTCATTCCCGAAGCCATCGCCTTCTCTCTCATAGCCGGTGTCGACCCGAAGGTCGGGCTCTACGCTTCGTTTTCCATCGCCGTGCTCATTGCCTTTGTCGGTGGCCAGGCATGATCTCGGCTGCGACAGCCGCGACGGCGGTTTTGATGGTCACGCTGGTCCGCGATCACGGGCTCGAATATCTGCTGGCAGCCACTGTGCTGGCGGGCCTTCTGCAAATCGTGGCTGGCCTGATGAAGCTCGGCTCGGTGATGCGTTTCGTTTCGCGCTCGGTGATGACGGGCTTCGTCAACGCGCTGGCCATCCTGATCTTCATGGCGCAGATACCCGAACTCGTCGGCGTGCCGTACCTGACCTATCTGATGGTCGCCGCCGGCTTGGCGATCATCTATCCCTTTCCCTATGTGACCAAGGCTGTTCCATCCCCGCTGGTCTGCATCATCGCCCTGACCGCAGTTGCAGTCGTCTTCGGTTTCGATGTGCGCACCGTCGGCGACATGGGGGAGTTGCCCGCAACGCTTCCGGTCTTCTTGATCCCGGACATCCCCCTGACATTCGAGACGCTGCTGATCATCCTGCCCTATTCGGCCGCCGTCGCCGTCGTGGGGCTGCTGGAATCGCTGATGACGGCGCAGATCGTCGATGACCTTACCGACACCGCATCAGACCGCCATCAGGAATGCATCGGACAAGGAATCGCCAACGCGGCCACAGGCTTCATCGGCGGCATGGCCGGCTGCGCCATGATCGGTCAGTCGATCATCAATGTGAAATCCAGCGGTCGCGGCCGTCTTTCGACCTTCGCCGCCGGCGTCTTTCTCCTGTTCATGATCCTCGTTCTGGGCGATCTTGTCAGTCAGATACCGATGCCGGCGCTCGTCGCGATCATGATCATGGTGTCGATCGGCACATTCTCATGGTCGTCAATCGTCAACCTGAAGGATCACCCGCGCTCCTCCTCGCTCGTCATGCTGGCCACGGTCGTCACGGTCGTCGTCACGCACAACCTCGCCTATGGCGTGCTGATCGGCGTGCTGCTTTCGGGCATCTTCTTTGCGTGGAAGATCGCGCAGCTCTTCCGCGTTTCGTCTGGCTTGAGCGCTGACGGACGCCATCGGACCTATGTGGTCGAAGGCCAGCTCTTTTTCGCCTCTGCAGAAGACTTCATGGCTGCCTTCGACTTCAAGGAGGTGCTGGAAAAGGTCACCATAGACGTCTCGCGGGCTCATATCTGGGACATCTCCAGCGTGGCAGCTCTTGATATGGCCGTGCTGAAGTTCCGCCGCGACGGCGCCGAGGTTGAAATCGTCGGCATGAATGAAGCCAGCGAGACGATCGTTGACCGCCTTGCGGTGCACGACAAGCCCGGCGCGCTCGACAAGCTGATGGCGCATTGAGGAGGAGCAAAACATGACAGAGAAACTGATCGCCTTGGTCGATGGCTCGGTCTATTCCACGAGCGTGTGCGAGAACGCAGCCTGGATTGCCAGGCGCACTGGCGCCCCGGTCGAGCTTCTCCATGTGCTGGGACGCCGCCAGACGGCAAGCTCGGACTTATCCGGATCCATAGCTCTGGGCGCGCGGAGCGCACTGCTTCAGGAACTCTCAAGCCTTGATGAGCAACAGGCGAAGCTCGCGCAGAGGCGCGGCCGTGCGATCCTTGAAGATGCGGAAGCGATCTTGCGGGCCGCTGGCGTCGAAACAGTCACCGCCCGTCTGCGTCAAAGCGATCTGATCGAGGCGGTCGCCGAAGTCGAGGCGGGTTCGTGGGGGATCGTGATCGGCAAACGCGGCGAGGCCGCGGACTTCGCCAAACTGCATCTCGGCTCCAATCTGGAGCGCATCGCTCGCTCGGCAACCAAACCCGTCTTCGTGGCGGCACGTGCGTTCCGTCCCGTCACCAAGGTGCTGATTGCTTATGATGGCGGACCGAGCGCGACGAAAGCGGTGGATCACATCGCGCGCGCGCCGCTGTTAGCAGGTCTCGACATCCGCCTTTTGACAGTGGGAAACGACACGCCCGATCTGCAGCGCCGACTTGAAGACGCGCAGGCAACGCTTCGCACTGGAGGCCATGAGGCAACCATCGAAATCGCTGCCGGCCAGCCGGAAAAGGTTATTTCCGATATCGCGGAACGCGACGCCATCGACCTTCTCGTCATGGGCGCCTATGGGCACTCGCGAATCCGAGCCATGATCATCGGTTCGACCACCGCCGTGATGATGCGATCCTGCAAGGTTCCGGTGGTGCTGTTTCGCTAGTCAGGAATCCGCTCCAGCGAAAGTGAACATTGAAGCTGGCGCATCGCCACCTGCCCCCGTATCGGGGTTGATTATCATCGGCCCTGCGCGCCGCGGCGCAGCCAATCGTGCACGAAGGCGAGCTTGCGCAGCGCGTCCTTTGACAGAACGAACGGGTAGATATCCGACAGCCCCATGGACCGGTTGATGTTGTTGACGCCCACGGTGAGCGATGCGGCAACATGGAGAAGGCGCTCGGCATCAGGTTCCGAATAGGGTTCCCAGGCCGGGCCCGGCAGTTCCGGTGACGTGAACCCTGCTGCGACGAAACTGTCGGCGATATCGGTCAGGTGCAGCAGATGGGCGGCCGTCTCGGCCCAGTCCTCGTGCGGATGCGCGGAGGCATAGGTCGTCAGGAAGCGTTCTCTCCAATCCGAGGGCGGGCCGTCGCTGTAGTGGCGCTGGAGAGCGGCGGTGTAGTCGGCCCGCTCATCGCCGAACACCGACCGGAAGGCCTCAAGGAAATCCTCGCGCAGGCCGAGTCGCCACCAAAGCATATGCGCGATTTCGTGGCGCATGTGGCCAATCATCGTGCGGTATGGCTCATTCAGCGCCTCCTGGCGTGTTGTGCTCAGCACGCGATCGGCTTCCGCGACGCTGATCGTCACCACACCTTCGGCATGTCCCATAAGCACCGGCGCCCTGCCTTCGGCAAGCATGTGAAAGACCGGCGGCACGCCCGGATCCTCTGGCCGGAACCAGTTCCACTGGCCGAGATTGTCGAGCACCCACCGCTTGGCGGCTTCGGTCAGCGCCCAGTTCGGCATCGCGTCGAGGATTTCAGGATCGGGCGCGAGCTTGGTCATCGCGCATGACCGGCAGAAGGCACCCTCCTCGGGGGCGATCCAGTTGCACCCGATCACCTCCCGGTTGGCACAGAAGGGCGGCATTGGAATGAATGCCCTTGCCTGCGGATCGTAGGCAACCGGTGTGCCGTCGGACACGGCGAGGTTATCGAACCAGAGAGACCCCTGCCCGATTGGGTTGGAAAAAACACGCATTCAGCAATGTCTCCGATATACGGCGGCTTGAGGGATGGCGCGGAGGTAACTGCTTCGGCGAACCGTCGTTCCTTGCGCTTGGTAATGTTTCTCCGCTTGAGCACTGAGTAGTCCGCACTTCACAAGATCGCCCGTTCCGATGGAGATATTGGTTCGGCTTGCCATGTCTGCTTCAGGCCACTAACCGTGGCCCCGGCAGCTACCGATACGCGGCGCAGAGTGGGCTCTACGAAGGCTTGTCGCTGCCGACCCGAGAGGATCTCAAGACGCTGGCAACGGCGGATGGGATGGCGGACATGCCAGTTCCGGTTTGCTTGAATAGAGAGCTGCCGTGCGGCTGTCGTCGCCCGAGGACGTTCAGACTAACTCCGCGCCATACTACAACGATCCATCTTGCCCGCGCAAAATCACTGAAGCCGCGCGACCCTCTAGCAATGCGATGACAGCGTCGATCCCTCGGTGACCGAGCCGCCTGCTCGTCAATTGGACCGGCTGTCAGTGCGCCGCAAACCCCGGATCAAGCTCAGACAAGATGGCGTACGCGGTCTTGATCCGCAGCGGGTTCGACCAAAAGCGGTTCGCGAGCATCACGATGGCCGTCCCGCGTTCGGGCGAGTAAAGGGCGTAGGCACCAAAGCCGCCCGTCGATCCAGTCTTGCTCACCGTTCCAACGAGGCTTCGGTCGCTAACCAGACCGTCGACGGTCTCGACGCTGTTTGGCTCCAGCACGAACGCAGGATCTGCACCTTGAAGAAGGTCGGAAAGGCGTGCGGGTGCGGGATATAGCTCCCATCCAAGACCCTGATGCATCGCGTTCATGCGGTAAACGCCGGAGCGCGCAGTCCGGAGCCCTTCGGCCAGCGAACCCGTTCCAGCCGACTTGAACATCGACGCTTCCACGAACCGAAGGAAGTCCGCCGCCGTGGTCTTGATGCCGTAGGCTTCTTTGTCGAAGAGGCCGGGCTTGACCCTTACAGGTTTGTTATCCCGCGTGTAGCCTTGCGCGTAATCCTGAGCGCCCTCGTCGGGCACGGTCAGGAAAGTGTCGGTGAGCTCGAGGGGTGCCAGGACCTTCGCGCGCAGAAGCTCGCCGAAAGGGCGCCCAGCGGCCTTCGCCACCAGGTGACCGAACAAGCCGATGGATGGGTTGGAGTAGAGCCGGCTCTCGCCGATCGTCGTGCTGGGTTCAAATCCGCGATACCAATCCGCGAAGTTGCTCTCATCGACACCCCCGGGAAACTGCAGCGGCAAGCCGCCAGCATTGTAGGTAGCAAGTTCCAGAAGGCTCGCGCCTCCGATTGGATTGCCCTGGAGTTCCTTCATGAGATTCTGAGCCGAGGCGGAGAGATCCACGGCTCCTTCGGCCTGAAGGACTGCTCCGAGCGTTGCTGTAAAAGGTTTCGACAGCGAGCCAATCTCGAAGATAGTGCGATCGTTCACGGCGACTTGGGTTTCGCGCGAGGCGACACCGTAATGAAACACGTGTCGCTGGCCGGCAACCAGAACGGCGACCGACATGCCGGGAATGCCGTGCTCGGCCATCACGGGCTCGACGGCTGCGTCCACGACGGCTTGAAATTGGTCGTCTGCATGGGCGGGGATGGCAACAAACAGGGCGACGACGGCCGTAAGAGACGCCGACGACAAAAATGCAAAGTTCATATGAAACTCCAACGACACAAACGTTTCCCCGCCACCGCCGATCCGAGGTCAGCTAGGAAACCTGAGCTAGAGCGATGCTCAGGGGATCGTGGCATCAAGAAGGCCACAGGCGGACCGTCGGACGGTCCTCCTCTGCCTCTGCGTCAGAGGTGTTTTCGTCCCAACCCGCCCTGCGAATCCATATGCCGCTTTCCTCGCTGCCGATAACGCCGCTATCATGTCGTGATCGAAATCCTTGCGGACCGACGAACGAGTTTGAAATCATTCATCTTTAGGGCGGGACAATGAGCATACGGGTGAAGCCCACTCCCTCCGGACGATCACGATCCAGAACGCGACCATCGTCCTGATCGCCCGAGACCATTTTCCTCATGGAGGGACGGAGTTTTTTGATACAGACATTCTTCGGACATCCGCAGAGGGAGGAAGTCGATTGCGAAACGAGGAACTGGACGTCTCTCCGGACAAGCGCCCTGTCAGCCCGTCGGCCGAACGCAACAAGGGACCCATCGCCGATGTTCTGAAGCGCGTCCTGCCCAATCGTGGCCTGGTGCTCGAAATCAGCAGCGGGACAGGTCAACATGTCGTGCATTTTGCACGCATGATGCCGCACCTCACGTGGCAGCCCAGCGAAAGCGACGAGCTCTGCCTCGAATGGATCAAGCAGTGGATCGCGGCTGAAGCGCGCGAAAACATTCTACCCCCGGTGCGCCTCGACGTGACCGAATTGCCCTGGCAGGCTGGACCTGCGGCGGCGGTCGTTTGTCTGAACATGATTCACATCGCCCCATGGTCTGCCACGGAGGGACTCGTTCGCGGTGCGCAAGCCGTCCTTGGCCAAGGCGGCATCCTTTCCCTCTATGGTCCATATCTGCGAAGCGGTGTGCACACATCGCCGAGCAACGTGGCGTTCGACCGCGAGTTGCGGTCGCGCAATCCGGAATGGGGTTTACGCCATGTCGAGGATGTCACCCGTTGCGCTGCGTTGCACGGGTTTGGGCAACCGGAACTCCATGAGATGCCCACGAACAATCTGTCGCTCGTATTCCGCAAGCACTGAAGTCGACCCGCAGCCTTCTCGCGACAGGACCGGATAGAGTACGAAAAAGAATGGTCCGGCTTTCGCCCTCCCATTGGACCAACTGCCGCTGGACGTATGAGCCGTGATAGGTGCAACGCGATACCTTTTGCCCATCAAATAGCATTCAGATCGGCGTTCGCTGGATAGTCGTTAGGGGCGGTGCGTACGCTAACCCAAGACATGTCCTTTAGCCCATGGCCGGTCGTCACAGCGAGTATCCGCTCGTCCTTCTCGATCAGTCCAATCTCTAACAATCTGTCAATAGCTGCGATGGGAACGGCTGCGCTAGGCTCGACAAGAATGCCTTCGGTCGTGGCGAGCAGTTCTGCGCCGGCGCGGATCGCATCGTCATCGACGGCCATCGCCGTTCCATCATGGCGGCGTATCCAATCGAGTGTATAATCTCCGTCCCGCTCATAGCCCTCTAGCGTGTCGTTAAGCGCCGACGCGATTGTCGCGCGGTGTGCCCAAGTCTCTACTGGACCACCGTAAGCGAATGCACGGGCGATGGGCGCACAGGCCTCCGCCTGAACCGCTATCGGGCGCGGGATACTTGTGACAATCCCGGCAGCCATCAGACGGAGGTACCCCTTCATTATGCCGGCTAGCAGGGGCCCGCTGGATATAGGCAGGAGGATGACATCCGGCTCCAGTGCGGCGATCTCGTATGTGATGGTCGCATAGGCATCGACACCGTACGGGTTGTGATATGTGGTCGTCAGATTCACCCAGCCCTTCTCCCGCGATAGCTGGTCGGCCAGGCGGCAGCAATGCGCAGTATTTCCGTCGATTGTCACGAGCTGTGCGCCCGTCGCCGCGATCTGGCGCAATTTCGCCTCTGGCGCCGTCGCCGGCACAAAAACGACGAGCGGCAGGCCTGCGCGTGCAGCATAGGCCGCGCTCGACGCGCCCGCATTGCCGCTGGAGGAAAGCACGAGACCAGGTTTCTCGTACTGTCGCGCCAAGGATGTCGCGAGTGCGATTGCCCGGTCCTTGAACGAGCCCGTCGGCATGATCGAGTCGTTCTTGATCCAAAGATCCCGAAGGCCCGTCTTATCCGCCAATCGCGCTGTCGCCAGAAGCGGCGAAGCTCCTTCGCCAAGTGTGATGCGGTTTTCTGGATCGCAACTTGGTAGATGTTCCGCCCAGCGCCATATACCCGTCGCTTCACCTCCGGTCGCACGACCAGATGGCGCTGCGAGTTCGAGATCGAGAATGCCGCGACATGCCGGGCAGGTCGACGGCACGTCTTCGATAGGCGTTTTTGCGCCGCAGGCGGTACAGCGGAGCGTTTCGCGGTTCGGCGAACTGCTCACGGAGCTTCTCCGACAAGTCTGCGCGGCCGCGCCGCCTTGAGGTCGCGAACGACCATTCGCAATGCATCGATGACCGTTTCGGTGATCCGCGCGCCTTTTTCCGCGCTTGCTTTCGACGGATCGCCCACCGTACCCGTACCACCAGACTTTTCATGCATCGTACGGAAAAGCAACGCGCGGGCAGCGTGCAGCATATCCTCCTGCGCCCATTCATGGGTTGCGACATGCGACATGGTGGTGATCTGGTCTTGCCGAACCTTGTCGGGGTGCGCCAGCATCATGACCGACGTTTCGAATTCGCACGCATGAGCCACACCCCCGTGCGCACTCTCCTGCAACGGTTCGAGCGCCTTTCCGGCAAGCGTCCACCATGTTGACATCACAACGTGGCAGTGACGGTGCCGTACACCGATCTTGTCGGCAAGCACATGGCCGATCGCCCGATTGCCGCCGTGGCTGTTGAAAATCAATATCCGGTCGAATCCATGCGCGATCACCGATTCCAGAAGGTCCGCCGCATAGGCGAGGAAGGTCTCGGATTGAACGGTAAGCGTTCCGGCAAAATCCATGTGGTGCTGCGAGCACGCGACACGGATCTGCGGCAGGATCAGCATGTCCTCGCCGAAACGCGTCTCGGCTTCAGCCAAGAAATGGCTGCCGATGTCGCAGTCTACCGAAAGCGGCAGGTGCGCGCCGTGCTGCTCGACGGCGGCGATCGGCAATATGACCGGCATGCGCCGGTCGAGCCCGGCGAATTCGGTGGTGGCGAGCCTATCCCAGATCATTTCGGGTACCACCATTCTCCGCCGACCACGACGCCTTCGGCCATCAGCCGCTCCTTCACCGTCAACACCTCACCTTCCACATCCTCCAGCCTGTGCTCGCCCGCGACGAGCGAGAGGATGGACGCATCCCCGACCGCGCCCTTGCGGAAGGTCCCGAGTTCCGGTCGGTCGATCGCTTCCGCGGCCTTCACCGTCGAGCGCGCTATCACCTCGTCGAGCGGCATGCCGAGGCCGAGGAACTTGCTCATCGTGGTAAGCTGATCGTAGGCCGGGCCTTCCAGGCAGAAGGCGTGGACGTCGGACGAGATTGTGTCCGGCGGGAAGCCTCCGGCGAGCATGGCCCGCGCGGTACGGTAGGAGAACGATCCCATGCCGTGGCCGATGTCGAAATAGACGCCGCGCTCGCGCGCCGCCAGCACCTCGTCCTTGATCGTCCCGTCGCCCCTGACGGGTGAATTTGGGAACGGCCGGAAGCAATGGGTCAGCACGTCGCCCTTGCGCAACTTGGCGACGACCGCCTCGTAGGAGGGCGGCGGCTCGTCGATGTGGCACATGACCGGCAATCCGGTCTCGTCGGAAAGGCCGAGTGCGACGTCGAGCGGCGCGATGCCCTGCGGGCCGCTGGCGTGCCGGCCGATCCTGACCTTGATGCCGACGATCACGTCGCGGTTTTCCTCGATGACCCGGCGCGCGTGGTTCGGGGCCATGAGCCGGAAATCGTGGCTCTCCCCGACCATGACGACCGGGTCGAACCCGTAGATGCCGGCAAACGACACGTGCAGATAGACGAGGATACGCGTTTCCGACGGTTCGATGACGTGCTTACGGAAGCCGGCGAAATTACCGGGTCCCGCGCTGCCCGTGTCGATGCTGGTGGTCACCGCGCTGGTGCGCGCGAATTCCTCGGCATCGATCCCTAGCGACGTCCCGCCCCAATAGACGTGTGTGTGCAGGTCGATGATGCCGGGTGTGACGATCTTGCCGGTCACGTCCCGGACATTGTTGGTAAGCTGCGCCAGACCGTCCTCGACGGCCACGACGTTGCCGTCGGCAAACCCGACGTCGGTAACAGCGTCGATCGATTGCGAGGGATCGACGACGCGGCCGCCGGTGAGGACGAGATCAAATGTCATCTGGTGTTCCTGGCCTTTGTTTCGAACGCCGACTCCGTGGCTTATAAGGGCTTGTACGCGACGGCCTCGACCTCGATCTTGATGTCGACCATCAGGCGCGATTCCACGGTCGTCCGCGCCGGCGGATCGCTCTCGAAATAACTCCCATAGACGTTGTTGAACGCCCCGAAGTCGCGCGCGTCCTCCAGCCAGACGGTCGTTTTGACGACATCGGCGAGTTCGGCGCCGGCAAGAGCGAGCGCCGCCTTCACGTTTTCCATCACCTGCTTCGTCTGCTCCTCGATTCCGCCGACCACGATGCTGCCGTTCGCACCCGCCGGCACCTGACCGGATATGTAGACGAAGTCTCCCGCCCGCACCGCTGGCGACAGCGGGACATGCGCCTTTCCGAAAGTCTGCTTGTTCATTCTCGAATGCCTTTCTCTTGTGAGAGCCTAGCCGCCCAGTACGCCCAACCATGCAATTAATTTTCTTACATATTCGCCGCATAAGCCGCAATATCGGTTCAAAATCATCAGATTTAATGTTGCTTTTTTACATTTTGCCTGTCAAGCTTTCATCGAGAGCAGCCGGAAAGGCGCCGCAGAAACGGCTTCGGGAGCATCGCTTGACCACAACGGACATCGTCAATCGACTTCGCATTTGGGCGGCCGACGGCAGCAAGGCCGAACGCCGCCTTGCCGAGATCATCCTGTCCGATATCGAGTACGCCTCGCGCGCGCCGATCGCCGATCTTGCGCTGCGCGCCGGCGTCAGCGAACCGACGGTGACACGCTTTTGCCGCTCGCTTGGCTGCGAGGGCGTGCGCGACTTCAAGTTCAAACTCGCCCAAGTCCTGGCGATCGGCGGGCTCTACCTCTTCCCCGAGCCGCTGGTACGCGACGAACGCGATGCTCGCGTCGTCGATGCCGTTGCGGAGGGTGCGGCGTCTGCCATCCAGCGCGTTCGCGACATCACCGACATGGACACCGTCAACGCCGTCGCCGAAATGGCGGTCGAGGCCGGCCAGATATGCGTCTTCGGATCCGGCGGCGTCTCATCCCTCGGTGCCGTGGAGATGCAGAATCGCCTCTTCCGTCTCGGCCTCTCGGTCGTCGCCCAGACCGATGGGCAGATGCAGCGCATGCAGGCGGCGGTCTGCGACAAGAAATCCCTCGTATTCGCCATTTCCGCCTCGGGACAGGCGACCTCGATCATCGAGTCTGTGCGCGTTGCGCGCCAGTACGGCGCACGCACCGTCGCCATCACCAACCCCGACTCCGATCTGGCGAAGGAGGCGGAGGTCTGCCTTCCCTTCATCATCGCGCCCGACACCCAGCTCTACAAGCCCACGGCCGGCCGCTACTCGCTGCTCTTCATCATCGACCTGATCGCCATGACGACGGCCGAGCTGATCGGCCCGAGCGTGCTGGAAGGTCTTCGCCGCATCCGCATCAGCCTCTCCGGCCTCAACATGAGCGATCCCGGCCGGCCGGTGGGCGACTAGAAGGAGCGACGATCTTGACCCTGGACGATATCGAAACCCCGGCAGTGCTGCTCGACCGCGAGCGCGTCGAACGCAATCTGCAAAAGGCGCAGGCCTATGCAGACAGCCACGGCCTGAAGCTCCGCCCGCACATCAAGACCCACAAGCTGCCCCACCTCGCCGCAAGGCAGGTCGAGCTCGGCGCATGCGGCATCACCTGCCAGAAGCTCGGCGAGGCGGAAATCATGGCCGATGCCGGACTTTCCGACATTCTCCTGACTTTCAACATCGTCGGCCCGGCCAAACTCAGGCGCCTCAAGGCACTGGCCGAGCGCGTCACGCTGGCCGTGACTGCCGACAGCGCGGCGACTATCGACGGGTATGCCGGGACGTTCCGCGCCGAGGCGCCGCTTACCGTCTTCGTGGAATGCGACACCGGCATGGGGCGCTGCGGAGTCCCGACAGCCGACGAGGCACTGGCCCTTGCGCAACGCATCGATGCAGCGGAGGGCCTGCATTTCGGTGGACTAATGACCTTCCCCGCCGCAGGAAAACCGGACGAGGCCGCCAGGTGGCTGGACGAGGCGTGCCGGAAATTGAAGACCGCCGGGCTGGACGTGCCGGTGGTCACAAGCGGCGGAACGCCGGACATGTGGCGCGCCCACGAGGCGGAGGTCGTCACCGAATACCGGCCCGGCACCTATATCTACATGGACCGGTCGCAGGTGGCGCGCGACGCCTGCACGTTCGACGAATGCGCCCTGCACGTCCTGGCGACCGTGGTTTCCGCGCCGACGCCGGATCGCGTCGTGCTCGATGCCGGCTCCAAGACGCTGTCGAGCGACACGCTCGGCCTCGAAGGCTTCGGCTTCATCCCGGCCTACCCGGAAGCGCGCATCGCATCACTCAGCGAGGAGCACGGGGTGGTGGACGTCTCCGCCTGCGAAAGGCGTCCGGCGATCGGAGACCGCATCGAAATCGTCCCGAACCACGCCTGCGTGGTGACGAACCTGTTCGACGAAGTCCATTTCGTCGGCAGCAACGGTCATGTCGAACGCGTGCGGGTGGCCGCCCGCGGCAGGGTCGACTGATCGGCAACAGCGAGGAACCTTCCATGAGACGAACGGCGGCGACCATTAGTGATCGAGTGAACCGGCTGGTCGAGATCATTCTGATCGTTCTCATGGCCGCGCTGGTCATCGACGTGTGGATCGGCGTGGTCGACCGCTACTACTTTCACTGGCAGTTCAACTGGCCCGAGCCGCTTGCGCGCTACCTGATGATCTGGACCGTGCTGCTCGCCATCTCGACCGGCATCGTCCGGCGCGAGCATATCGGCCTGACGATGCTCACCGACCGCCTGCCCGTCCCCGCGCGCCGCGCGGTGCTGATGCTCTCCGACTTTATCACGCTGCTGCTGTTCCTCTACCTCTTCTGGTACGGCATCGGCTTCGCGCAGTCGGGCCAGACCCGCATGGCGATGATCTTCGGCATGACGCTGGCGCCTGCCTATTCGGCCATTCCAGCGGCCGCCGGCCTTGCGGCGCTGCAGATGGCCCTCGTCATGATCCGCGACCTCGGCGGCTATCACCTCGAAGAAAACGCGGAGCTCTGATCATGCTCGTCGGCCTCGCCTTCGTCGTCCTCTTGCTGATCGGAACCCCGATCGGCTTCTCAATAGGCATCGCCGGGCTGGTCGGCGTGGTGCAGATGGGTGGCGGACAGTTCCTCGCCATGGGACCGAGCCGGATGTTCAACAGCCTGGACATCTTCCCCTTCCTGGCGATGCCGTTCTTCATCCTCGCCGGCGAGCTCATGAACCATGTCGGCATCACCCAGCAGCTCATGCGTTTCGCGCACGTGCTGGTCGGCCACTTTCGCGGCGGCCTGGCGCACGCGAACATGGTCGCGTCTGTGATGTTCGCCGGCCTGACGGGAGCCGCGACCGCCGATGCCGCCGCCTTCGGCAAGACGCTGGTGCCGGAAATGGTCCGACAGGGCTACCGGCGCGACTATGCCTGCGCCGTGACCGCCGCCGGCTCGATCATCGGACCGACGATCCCGCCCTCCGGCATCATGGTGGTCTACGGCTCGATCATGGGGGTTTCGATCGGTGGCCTCTTCGCTGCCGGCATCCTTCCCGGCCTTTTCATCTGCATCGTCTGCATGGCGGTGATCGCGCTCGGCGCATCCCGCAACAATCTCCCCAAGGCCGAGAAGCGGGCCACCATCATGGAGGTGGCGCGGTCCTTCCTGAAGTCAATCGCCGCGCTCTTGATGCCCGTCATCATCCTCGGCGGCATTCTCGGCGGGGTGGTCACTCCCACCGAAGCCGCCTCCGTCGCCGTGGCTTATGCGCTGGCGCTCGGTTTCTTCGTCTATCGCAACATCTCCCTTCCCGCGCTCTGCCACATGCTGCTGCGCACGGCGATCATCAGCGGCGTCATCTTCGTGATCATCGGCTTCGCCAGCACGCTGGGCTGGTGGATGAGTTTCAATCGCGTGCCGCAGGCGATAGCCGAGATGCTGCTCTCCATTTCGGAGAACCGGCGGGTCCTCATTCTCCTGATCATCGGCCTGCTGCTTGCCATCGGCATGATCATGGACGTGACGGCGATCCTCATCATCCTCGCACCTGTTCTTGCTCCCCTCGGCGCGCAGATCGGGTTCGATCCCATCCATGCCGGGCTCATCTTCATCATCGCGCTGAACATCTCGCTGATGACGCCGCCCGTCGGCGCCTGCCTCTTCGTGCTGTCCTCCGTCACGGGGGAAAAGCTGGAGCGCATAGCGCTCAAGCTGTGGCCGTTCCTCATCGCCGAAGTTGCCGTCCTCATCCTGTTCGCCTTCTGGGAGGACCTGGCGATGTTGATCCCGCGCTGGCTCGGTTTCGCCTGACGCGGACCTCTAAAAGGCGATTGCCTGAAACAACGAGAATGAAGGAGTGGAACAAGACATGAGAAGGAAAATCGCATGCGCCCTTGTCGGCGCGCTCGCCATGACCACGGCGGCCACCGCGCAGGAGCAGGTCCTCAAGCTGGCGCACGACAACACCCCCGACCCGTTCGACAATCCGGGTCATGCCTGTGCGCAGGTCTTCGCCAACATTGTGCAGAGCGACACGAATGGCGGGATCGAGATCGAGATGTACCCGAACGACCAGCTCGGCTCGAATTCCGAGCAGGTGCAGATGGTACGTGACGGCGTGATCCAGGCCACGATCGCCTCGACCGGGGCGCTTGCCTCATACTATCCGAAGATCGACGTGCTGAACCTGCCTTTCGCCTTCACCGACAACGCGGCGACTTACGAGGTCTTCGACGGAGCGTTCGGCCAGGCCCTCAAGAAGGACATCGAGAGCGAGATGGGCGACGTCGTCGTGCTCGGCTATCCCGACACGGGCGGCTTCTTCGCCGTGACCAACTCCAAGGGACCGATCGAGGACCTTTCCGATTTCGATGGTATCCGGCTTCGCACCATGACCGTGCCGTCGCACCAGGTGATCATCAACGCACTCGGCGCTCAGGCCTATCCGCTGGCATGGGGCGAGGTCTACTCGGCCCTCCAGACTGGCGTGATCGACGGGCAGATGAATCCGGTGCCGATCATCTCTTTCTCGGACTTCGGCGAGGTCCAAGGCTATATGACGCTGACCAATCACCTGTTCTCGCCCTATATTTTCTTGCTCTCCAAAGCCTTCTGGGACGGGCTAGACGAGCGCCAGCAGGAAATCCTCGGCTACGCGGCGCAATCCTGCGTAACCGCATCGCGGGGGCTGTCGCGCATCATCGAAGCGTCCGATCGCGGCGTGGCGGGTCTCGGCGATTCCATGGAAATCACCGCGCTTACTCCGGAACAGCGCGACCAGATGCGCGAGGTCACGCAGCCGCCCTTCGAGGAGCATATCCAGAACGAACTGGGCGAGGACGCCGTCGGTCTTCTAACCCAATTCAAGGAGGAGGTCGGCAAGGCAAACGACTCTGGCTACCTTCAATAATGGGTACCACCCGCCAAACCAGCTTCAATCTACGGGTTTGGCGGGTGCTGGCCGATGCAGAGCTAGGCTTGCAACGACAAGATGGATTGGCGCAACGGACTAAAGCGACAGGAGCACATGATAAGCCTGCATGCGTTGGCGGTCGCGCGACCCACCGCTCGGCAGCGGGTTGGCCAGCGCTCAAATGTGTGTCTCTCAGCCGTGCAAATCGAAGCAACCTTTTCGACCACCTAGTGCAACCAGCAATTAATTCCCCACGTCAGCTATGGGGCCGCTTCCGGACCGTCAGCTTCTGGGCGGGAAACGCGGATAGCGGAAGTTCGGCTGTCGACCCCATCTCGGTCCTTCCGAAAGCACGGACGATTTCCGAAAGCGGTCGTTGCCAGCGCGCTCGACTAAAGCCTAATCGGGGGCGAAAAGGGACTGGCGACTTTTAGCGAAATTCCGTCGACGGCGGACTAACCACCTTTAGCGTTACGGATTGAGATTTTTATCCTATTCCATGGGCGAGCATTCGTTCTCGGTCTGAAGCACCAGATTTGTGAACAGGGGTACCGGTTCGAACCCTGTTGCCCGCACCACCAAACCCTCGGCAAACCGGGGGGCTTTCGGGGCTGGGACGACATTGGTACGACTTCGTAAAATCACAGGAAGGCAGAATCGATACTTCTGTGGACAATGGCTGCTACGAACGGATTGACCGCATCATCCTCCGCTGCCTCTATACGGTCCACGAATGGGGGGATGAATGGTCGAACTGAATCTTACGTATGTCGATGAGCTGATAAGCGTTCGACAGGTGCAGCACGGCGGTGGGCAAGGTGCACCGAGGAAGGTCGAGGACGGATCGAGAGAAGGCGCATCGATCAATCGAAGCTGCGTGGTCATGTTGAGCGCTCTGCTCCAGGCGTACATGCAAGAGGTCTTCCAGCTCTGCGCCAAACAGGCACTGCCAACACTGGTGCCGGAGGCCGTGTGGGATTCTTATTGGAAGCAAATGAAGGGCTGGGGGAATCCTAGTGCAGACAACGCCAAGCTGCTGTTCTTGAAGATTGGCGTCGTAGATGTCTTCGAGGGCTTGAGCTGGCAGAAGACGCCGACGACCAGCGTACGGGCCAAGCTCAACAACCTGAATCATGTCCGGAACAGCATCGCGCACGGCGGAGCCCAGTTGAGGGTCGACGGTAGAAACTACTCTCTGACCCTGGCGAAGGTGAGAACCTTCCGCAACTTCGCTGAGCAGTTCGCGGCCCGTTTCGAAGCTCACGCACTGGGCAAGCTCTGATGGATTTCGATGATCTCATCGAGGAGGTGGCAGCCCCCGAGAAGCGCGCCGGGAAAGTCGCGGACGGCATCGAGCACAAACTTCACGAAGGCGCGGTGATGATAGCCTACGCCATGCACCTGCTCCGAACAACCGACGCCAACCACGTCCGGATCCATCCCGACGGCGAGCACGGCAAGCGCTTCGACTTCGTGGCTTGGCTCGCCCGCCGCGGCTTCGTGAAGACAACTTCAACTGGCACCACGACCTACGGCGGTGAGTACTGGCATCCTGACGGGTGGCGCATCACGATCCACCCTTCATCCGGCAAAGGCGATGTCGTCGCGGAGATAGGCAATCACATCATCTCTGCCGAGTGCAAGGGCGGCATCATCAATACCCGTCATTCAGGCCAGGTCTCGCGGCTCTACAAGGGCCTATGCGAGACCGTGGGCCTCCTGATGGCCTCCGAAAACCCCGGCCGGCAGGTAGCAGTTGTGCCCTACACCGAAAGCACCTTGCGCCTTGCAAGGCGGATGGCTCCGCGCTGCGCCTAAGCGGGCATCGAGATCGCTTTGGTCGGCAGCCGTGGCGAGGTGTTGGACGTCGATGGTAGTTTTACCGAGCAATCTCCGCTATGAGCGACTATGTTTTATTCCAGATGTGGGGACCTCACCGCTCCCTATTGATCGAGCAGCACGAATTCTATGTTCGCGAAGCACGCTCTCGCCTTTTGTCTCGCTTTGAGAATATCGAGGCCGACGCTGACAAAGCCGCAGAAGAATGGTTGGCCGAGAGTGGCAAGTGGTTTGGTCCCGACGACGACGCGGGAAGCTTTTACGAAGCCGCTAACAACGTAAGCATCCAGCATTATCAGATGCTCAGCGACATGCGTGAGCAAACGCGGCTCAGCGTCGTCGCTGGCATGTACCATCAGTGGGACAAGCAGCTTCGTGATTGGCTTGTGAGTGAAATCCAGCATTGGCACCACGGCGACCATGTTCGAGACAAGGTCTGGGGAGCAGATTTCGCTTCCATAACTGATCTGCTTGAGAGTTTCGGATGGCCAATTCGCACCACCCAGTATTTCAAGTCGCTCGACGCATGCCGCCTAGTCGTCAATGTCTATAAGCATGGCGATGGGGGCGCGCTGAATGCCCTGAAGCAACAGCATCCGCAGTATCTTCCAGATCCGTTTGCCAGCGATAGAGGTCGTCCGTTCGACGTATCCCGTCGCGAGCATACCGACCTCAGAGTAGACGATCAGCAGTTCCAGGCATTCGCAGACGCTATGCCAGCGTTCTGGCGCGCGGTCCCGGAGAACGTCTTTGGCTGCAACATGGAGGTCGTCCCGGCTTGGTTTGAGAAGGCAATTTTGAAGGATCGAGAAGCAATGCGGCAGAAGCGCGATCTGCGCTCATAATCTTGGTGACTTCCTCGTCCTCCACGACCTGCACCATTTCCTCTGCGATCATCATCGGCATATATGCGTTGCACGCTCCAAAAGCACAGACCTGTCGCAGCGATAGCGGCGGCAAGTAGAACTGCAACGGCGCGAGACGCGTGATGTAAAAATGATCGCGACAATCCGGCCGTGTATTTCACAACTCGCAGCCAGGAATTTCTCGCGATGTGATGCCCCCAGATTGCCCCACGTTGCAACGTCCGCTTCCTAATATTCTGAGATAGAAACTGACTGTCCGCTCCCCACCCCCGGTTCGACTTCTGTGAACCAAGAGCCAGTGGCACGAAGCGGTCATCCGTGTTGAGCGAATGACCGCTCCAAGGCTCATATTTCCGTCCGTTCAGCGAGAAGCAAAGCATCCTCTATATCCACACCGAGATAGCGAACGGTATTCTCGATCTTGGTGTGGCCGAGCAGAATCTGTATGGCTCGTAAATTGCCCGTTGCCTTGTAGATCATCGCCGCCTTCGTTCTTCGCAGCGAATGCGTGCCATAGTCCGATGATCGAAGGCCAATGGCTGTGACCCACTCATCGACCAGACGGGCATACTGCCGTGTGCTCATGTGGTTGTCGTGATCAACCCGGCTCGGGAAGGCATAGTCATTGACACTGCCCCCGCGCTTCTCAAGCCATGAGAGAAGGCTGGCACGCACGTCGCTGGTCAGCTCGAACTGGACTGGCCGTCCGGTCTTCTGCTGAACGACCATTGCCCGTGTTCGAATTTCCGGCCCTGTGACCAGGTCGCCAGTCTTGATCTTGACGAGATCGCAACCGCGCAGCTTGCTGTCGAGTGCTAGATCGAACAGAGCGCGGTCCCGAATTCGCCCTTCCCGATCCAGGAAGAAGCGGATTGCCCAGATCTGCTTCTGTGTCAGAGGGCGCTTGGTTCCAACCGTCTTTCCGGCATTCCATGCAGCCCGCCCTTGGGCTGCAGCATCATATCGATAGTATCCCATTTGACTTCTCCGTGGCCTTTATTGGCCAATAGAGAAACGTTGAGACCGGCAGCCGGGGGGCCGAGTGCTGACTGTCTGCTTTCAGGAGCAAATCACAGAAAGCTGACGCTTCGCAGCCAATCCATTGCAGGTTTGACCGAACAGCCGCGATGGGCCGAACTTTCCGAGTTGAAGTGCCGGCGTCAGCCAGTCACCAGCAAGGGTTCTACCGCCGCCACCACCCTTTCTCGGGCTTTGTCCTCAAGCCGACGAATCGGCCGAGGTGGAGACAGTCGGCCAAGCCCGGTCATCTCGACAATCACGTACATGACCCGCAAACTACCAAAGGTCTTGAAAGTGTCCCAAAGTGGTTGGAGCGACGCGTCGATCTTCCGCACATTGTCGGCATCGCCGGCCTGCGCGGCCCTTACCATCGCCAGGACAGGTCCTGGTAGCGTTCCGCCCAGGACACTATAAAAGGCGTCCGCGCCCGCCAGCATGGCGTCTGCCATCCCCCAATCCCCGCTGTAGCCGATCGAGAGACTTGTTCGTTGGCGCAGAGTTGCGAGCTCCGACGTAAGGTCTCCATCGGACGGCAAGGGCATCTTGACCGCCTTGATCCTTGGCAGGGTAGAGAGCCGGGCCAGGAGGTCGAGGCTGAAGCTGAAATGCGTCGTGCCGGGATTGTTGTAAATGCAAAGCGGCAAAGCCGACGCCTCCGTGACGGCCCGGAAGTGTTCATACACCTCATCCTGTGTGAGCGGAGTGTAAGAGACGGGGGCCATTAGCAGAGCGTCGGCGCCCGCTGCTTCAGCATCGCGTGCGAGATGTTGCGCCTCGTCCGTGCGGAGCGCTCCGACGCCAACGACAAGCGGCACTCGACCTTTAACACACTCAACGGCTGCGTCGATCGCGCGCCGCCGCTCCTCGCGCGACAGATACGCGTAGATGCCCGTCGAACCGAGCAGACCGATCGAGCCCACTTGTGCTTCACACAGCCGTTCCAGCAATCGCGCCAGGATATCAGTATCGACGCGACCGTCTTGATCGGCCGGCGTGATCGGAAAGGCGGAAAGCCCATGAAAGTGTGACGAACCGAGCATTGCAGCCCCTTTGGCGATTTATCGTGAGAAGAGCAGCCGGAGGCCGGCGCCGGCGAAGAACACGGCAAGGACGCCTTCGAACCAACGTCTTGCCTTGGCATAGGCCTTCACCATCGGAGCGGTTGAGAACAACAGGGCATAGCCCGAAAAGACGATGATGCCGAGGATATTACAGCCAATCAGCGCGACGGCGACAGCGGCAGGGGTAGCGTTCTGGCTGACGCCGAGCGACATGATCGCTAGCCAGGCGAGCACAGCCTTCGGGTTGCCGACATGCATGAGGACGCCGCGCCGGTAGAATATCAAGGCGTTCGGCGCGGCCGCCACCGATTGGCCCAGTTCCATGTCGGGGGTGGCGGCCGATCGTGCCGCGTTCCAGGCGAGCCACAACAGATAGAGCGCCCCCGCCACCTTCAGCACCGTCACGGCATGCGCGTAGGTGGTGAGAAGAGCCGAAACACCCGTAGCGGCAATCGTTCCCCAGATGACCGACATGGTGATGACACCGGCGGCCAAGGCGAGACCGGAGCGGCGGCCGTGGCGCATTGCTGCGTTCATGATCGCCATGTTGCTTGGTCCAGGACTCGCAACGGCGATGACGTAGGCGGTGTAGACCAGCAGCAAGTCGTTAAGGGTCATAGCGGTGGTTAGCCCGGTTGGTTGAATGCGCTCATCAGAAGCGACGCCGAAAGGCCTAGCATGACGATGCCGACAACGGCATCCAGAATTCGCCAGGCGGATGGGCGAGTGAAGACCGGTTGAAGCAGTCGAGCGCCGTAGCCGAGTGTAGCGAACCATACGAAACTTGCCGTCACTGCCCCGAGCGCGAACACCGGACGCAATGCTTCCGGCTGCGCCGAGGCCGCCGTTCCCATCAGGAGGACCGTATCGAGATAGACGTGGGGGTTGAGAAAGGTGAACGCCGCACCGGTGACCATGATTCGACCAAGTGAATGTGCCTCAGTGGCCGCTATCGACACAGCGGTTACCGAAGTCATTCGGCGCAGCGCAGTGATGCCGTACCACGCGAGAAATACGGCGCCCCCAATCGTCAGGATTGTTGCCAGCTCTGGCACGGCAGCTAGGAATGCGCCGACGCCACTGATACCTGCTGTGATCAACAGAGCATCGGATAGCCCAAAGAACAGAATAATTGCTCCGACATGCTCTCCTTTCAGCCCTTGGCGCAGGACGAAGAGATTTTGCGCGCCGATCGCCATGATCAGGGCGGCGGAAAGGGCAAAGCCGGAAATGAACGAGGTTACAGAGACGGTCATGAACGGCGAATGCCGCAAAGCGAAGGCTAAGTAAAACTTGTTTTTCTACGCCAGGTGAAGCTATGCTTCATCAATGCTGGATTATCCTGCCCTTGCTGCTGTGGCCGCTGTCATCCGCGAAGGCACGTTTGAACGTGCTGCGGTCTTACTCGGCATTACGCCGTCCGCCGTTTCGCAACGCGTTCGCGGATACGAAGAACGGCTGGGAGCGATCTTGATCATCAGAGGACAGCCCTGCCAGCCTACCGAGCTTGGCCGAAAGCTCTGCGCCCACTTCGACCGTGTGCGCCTGCTTGAAACCGATCTCGCACCCGATCTGACGTCGCGTGCAGGACCGGAACCGTCACGGGTTCCTCTCAAGGTGGCAGTCAACGCCGATAGCCTCGCCACATGGTTTCCTGAGGCAGCAAGGATATTCGGACATGGCTCCGGCATTCCGCTCGACCTGACCCTCGATGACGAGGCGCACACCGCCGAGCGACTTCGCTCCGGTGAAGTGATGGCCGCCGTGACAGCAGAAGCCGGGACTGTGCAGGGATGTCGAACCGTTCCGCTCGGTTCACTGCAGTATGCGGCCTGCGCCAGCCCCGAATTCGTCTCTCGTTTCTTTCCGAATGGCACGACAGCTACCCAACTCACGAAAGCGCCCTGCCTGCGCTTCGATCGCAAGGATGGTCTTCAAGCCAGATGGGTCAGAAGGAAATTCGATATCGAACTTGATGCCCCAACATACTCGGTTGCATCGACCCATGCGTTCATCGATCTGACAATCGCCGGTTTGGCCTGGGGTATGCAACCGCTTCAATTGGCAGAATCTCATCTTGCTGCTGGGCGGCTGGTCGAACTTGATCCGCAAATACGGATCGATGTCGAGTTGAGCTGGATCGTCGCCGGCCTTCCGATAGCGTCGCTCGACCTTTTGACGAAGGCAGTTTGCGCATCGGCAAGGAGCAGACTGTATTGATGCAAACGAGTCTGTCTTCCGTAGCGCTCAGTCGCGCTTTTACGCTGCCCTCTTCTATGACCGCTCGATAGCGGAAATAAATCTCCGTCGTCAACGGGGCCGACAGCGGACCGTCATGTTTAGGGCGACCGGTACGGTATAGCCGCCCTTCGTAGTCCTCCCAGATTAACCCACGCCCAGTGGATGTTCATGTGCCCGGACCTAGGTTGCAGACATTTCGAAGCACATGATATGAAAACATATGGGAAATAGTTCGTGCCGGGGGGCGCGTGTCATATTTTAAAGCGAATTATTCGAAGCTCTCGTTTCCTATCGCAGACGAAGAGAAGAACATCGAGGGATTCCGCGAAGCCCAGCGAGGAGCATTGTTCGCGGTCGGGTCGCACTTCACCTTCAGACAAGAGCCGGCGATCGTCACCATGCCCACCGGATCGGGTAAGACGGCTGCGCTTCAGGCATGCGCCTTCCTATTAAGGGCAACTCGCGTTCTCATACTGACACCGAGCCGTCTCGTCCGTGAGCAGATCGCCGAGGATTTTGCAGCTCTCGGTGTGCTCAAGCGTGTCGGAGCGCTGTCTCAGGGTCTGGAGTCCCCGAAGGTGATGCCGACCGCGCACCGGGTGACAGACCCCGCGTCCTGGGAAGCAATGCGTAACTTTGATGTCGTCGTCGCCACTGTGCCGAGCGTAAGCTCCCATCTGGAGGGCGTGCCCAAGCCACCGCCTGACCTATTCGATCTGATTCTCGTCGACGAGGCGCATCACAGTCCGGCCATCACTTGGCAGATGCTACTCGCCGACTTCCCGGATGCTCGAAGGGTCTTATTCACCGCCACGCCCTTCAGGCGCGACGATCGGGAGATAAAGGCGCGGTTCGTCTACACCTACGACGTGCGCTCCGCATACCGTGACGGTGTCTTCGGTCACATCGACTACCAGCCCGTCGTTGTGAAGGCGCGCGGCGGTGATCGTCAGCGGTTAGAGGACGTCGCCATCGCCCATGCTGCGGAGGCCAAGGTACGCGCGGATGTTGAGGCAGGGCTCGACCACCTTCTGATGGTCCGGACGGACAGTCGGAAGCGTGCCAAGGAGATTGAGGCGATATACGCGGCGGAGACGAAGCTGCGCCTGAAGCTCGTCCATGGCGCGCAGTCGCTCAGCACTGTAAAAAAAACGCTGGCCTCGCTGCGGGACGGGCATCTTGATGGCATCATCTGCGTAAACATGCTCGGTGAAGGGTTTGACATGCCGAGGCTGAAAGTCGCGGCGGTGCATGCGCCCCATCGGTCGCTCGCTATCACGCTCCAGTTCATAGGACGGTTTGCAAGAACATCTCGCCGCAAACTCGGGGACGCCACCTTTATCGCTCCCCAGTCCGCCATACAGCTTGAGGCCGAACGCCTGTACACCACTGGCGCGATTTGGGCGGAGATCGTGCCGAACCTGAGCGAGGCCCGGATTCGGCGCGAAGTCGAAGCGCGTGAGACGCTGGACACGTTCGACTTCGAGGCGCCGACCATCCCTGACCTGTCAGATCTCTCTCTATACTCGCTAACGCCGTATTTGCATGTGAAGGTCTTTCACCTGCGCGAGGCCTTCGATGTCACCGCCACGCCCACCTTCGGTCACGACCGGGAGATGGTCTTCGGGCGGGTCAGTCAGGAGACCAGCTCTAGCGTGTTCGTGACGCGGCGTGCTGGCAGGGTCGAGTGGTCCGCCGACGACCGTTTGATTGACGTCGAGTTCGATGTCTTCATCTTCTACTACGACGCGAAGTCGAGGCTGCTATTCGTCTGCGCCTCAAAGCGGAGCGATGGGCTGTACCAGAGGGTGGTTCGGTCGATGGTTGGATACAATCCCAGTATCCTGCCCTTGGAAGTGTTGAACCGGGCACTCAAAGGCCTTGAGGGAGCGAAGTTCTTCAACGTCGGAATGCGGAACCGACAACAGTCCAGCACCACTGAATCATATCGGATGATCACCGGTCCAAGGGCGGATGGCGCGATCAGGCCGGGGGATGCGCGTCTTTATCATCGCGGGCACGTGTTCGGCACCGCGATCGAGGACGGTGCCTCGATTACGATTGGGTTGAGCAGCGCATCCAAGATCTGGAGTAACAGGTCGCTGCGGCTGTTCGAGCTGCTGGAGTGGTGCCGCAAGGTCGCCGCCAAGCTGCATGACCGTAAGGCGGCGGTGACAGGAAGCAAGATTGATCTGCTGCAGACGGGGAAGGCCGTTTCAGCGATCCCGGCACCCGTCATGGCGGCGGACTGGGAGGACCGCAGCTTTTATGTCGACCCGCCGATGCTCGCCTATCGGGGCAACCGTGGCCCACGTCAGGATCCGATTAATGACATGTCGCTGTGGGTCGATGCTTCCGGCAACAAGCAGGTGGAGTTGCGTCTTGAGGGCGGGGAGCTGAGGACGTACCTTACCTATGAGATCGGGCGTACCCCACTCTTCGCATATGCCGACGCGTCGCAGACCCGCCCGCAGGTCGTAAGGGCTCGATCGACCGAAGACCTAGTAGATGTACTGAACGACAACCCCCTGCACCTCATGCTTGTCGACGGGTCAAGATTGACCGGCGCTACTCACTACTCGGCACCCGCGGAGGGCGTCGAGCCCTTCGACATCTCGCTGATTGAAGCCGTAGACTGGGCTGCCGAGAGCATCGACGTGCAGATCGAATTTGCCGAGGGCGCGGCTCAGGCGTCGTCCATTCAGGGCTATCTGGTCAAAGCGTTAGACAGGGACGAGTACGAAGTTGTCTACTGGGACCATGGTAGCGGGGAAACCGCTGATTTCGTAACATTCTCCCGGTCTTCCGACGGCGGCACATGGGTGACGTTCTATCATTGCAAGGGATCTGGCGGTGCCCTACCCGGCAATCGCGTAGACGACGTTTACGAGGTCTGCGGCCAAGCGGTGAAGTGCCTGATCTGGTGCGACCTGCCTCGGCTCGTCAACCGCCTCCAGCAGCGCTTCACGGCGGGAACTGGGCAGGCGAGATTCATTAAAGGAGACGAGGCCAAGCTCGCATCGTTTGCAACCGCCTTGCCAGTTACGTTCAAGGTGGTTGTCGTGCAACCCGGCATCGCCAACATGAAGCCTACTCAGAAGATCGCGGAGGTGCTTGCCGCAGCCAATTCTTACCTCGTCGATGCCGGACATGCAGAACTGAGGGTTTGGGGCAGTGCCAAGCCTAAGAAGTAGCTTCGGGCACGGTGTTTTGCACATCCTAAGCAACTGCCGGACGGGGGCCGTGAGCGGTCTGTCCGGTTCTGGTCGAGAAGCGGCGACAGCCGACATTCGGAATCCGACCCCACTGCGGTCGTTCATGACACGAAACCGGCCTCCTAGAAGCTGACCTAGCAAGCGCCGTGTTTCGCTCCGCTGATCGAACGTCCGGCTTCGTCCCAGCTTGCCCAACCAGGAAAATTGAGAGGGTCCTCGTCCGCAATACGGGCGAGGCGGCTGGACCAGTTGTCGATGTTTCGCTGAAGCTGGCGTTTCATCTCCTGTTCGTCGCTATAGCCATAGCCGTGACCGGAGACTTCAAAATGGCATTGGGGTGCAAGAACCGAAAAGCCGAGATAATGCAGGGAATACTGGATGGGCCAAAGCATGGTGTTCATGTCGCCACCACGGGCGCCAGGACCGAATGCGGTTTCAGGCGCGCCGGTCGTCAAAGAAAGGACGGCTCGTTTGCCTTTAAAATATCCTGTGTCGTAGCGCATGCGGCTTCGGTAGATTTTGCCAGAGACGAACACGCGATCAAACCAGCCCTTCAGGATGGCCGGAGGCCCATGCCACCAGAGAGGAAACTGGAGGATCACCACATCGGCCGCTTCTAGTTTTGCAATTTCCGTGACGACATCCTGCGGCAGTGTATGCGTATCGCTTGCGTGTCGCTGCTCGGCCAACGGGACGAACGCCGATGCATCGATGCGATGCCGATAATGACGGCCAGCCTCGACCGGATCAAAGTCTTCGGCATAAAGATCGGAGATTACGACCTCATTGCCACTGGCTGAAAGGACCCGCTGGGCCGCGCCTGTCAGTTGAGCGTTATAAGAGGTCGCTTCCGGATGGGACTGGACGATCAGGAAATTCATGACGGGTGGCCTCATTGCTGACTTGGCCATCATTTCGCGATAGTTTACGCAAGCCAATCCGCCATCAACGCCAGCCGCGCTTGCAATTATGCAAATAAGAACGAGTTCAGACGATCTCGAATTGATCCGGTTGATTGCTGCTGCCGGAACCCTGGCGGAAGCGGCCCGTCAATTGTCCATCAATCACGCGACGGTCTTTCGCCGCCTCAACAGAATCGAAGAGAATTTGGGCGTTCGACTCTTTGACAGGAGCCGAACCGGCTACGTGCTCACCTCGGCCGGCGAACTCGCGATTGACCATGCTGAAAGGGTGGCGGACGAGTTGGCTGCGTTTGAGAACAAGGTGGTTGGAACCGAGCAGACACCAGCTGGTACGGTAAGATTGACCACAACCGACACCCTATTGGCGGGTCCTGTGGGTTCCATCCTTTGCCGGTTTCGACAGCTCTATCCTAAGATTGACGTCGAAATCGTCACATCCAACACCGTCGCGAATCTGGAGCGGCGAGAAGCGGACTTGGCTCTTCGACCTGCCCGAAACCCTTCGGCATCATTGTTGGGGCGACGTATTGGCAAGATCGAACTGGCCATTTACGCGCAGCACGGGCTCGCCACCGGGCTTGATCCCTTGTCTTCGGATGTCCTGGAGTGGATCGGCCCGGAGGACGGTTTCGGCGATCCCGCGCTGGCCGCGTGGTTCGCGTCCAATGAAGTGGAGCAGCGAGTACACGTGCGTACGAACACGCTGATGGGCATGCTGGCCCTGACGGCGAGTGGGAATGGCTTTTCGGTCCTTCCGACCTATCTCGCAAATTCGATCGCCGGGCTCGAACAATTGTCTCCCCCTATACCCGAACTCACAATCGACCTTTGGCTTCTCCGCCATCCTGCACTGCGCGAGACCGCAAGAATCCAGGCACTGGCTGATTTTCTGGCCAAGGCGTTGTCGATGAAGACGGTTTGACAGGCAGCTACACCTTTATCGTCTCAGAAGCCGACGTTCCGCTCCCCACCCCACGATGGCCGAAGTGGCTTGGCAGACCGCATGCCGTGAGCGGCCATCCGCGCTAGGTTCGGACGGCCGCTCTACGTCAGATCTCGGTTCTCTCAGCCAAGAGGAGCGCGTCCTCCACATCAACGCCAAGATAGCGGACCGTGTTCTCGATCTTGGAGTGACCCAGCAATATCTGGATGGCGCGGATGTTTCCCGTTGCCCTGTAGATCATCGATGCCTTCGTGCGTCGGAGCGAGTGGGTGCCGTACTCTTCTGGACGCAAACCTATCGCAGTCACCCATTCGTCGACCAAGCGAGCATACTGCCTTGTACTCATGTGCTTCGTGTGATCGATCCGACTAGGGAACGCGTAGTCCTCGACCGTGCCGCCTCGTCGTTCGAGCCACGCCAGCAGGCTCGCTCTCACGTCGGCGGTGATTTCGAACTGGACCGGCCGCCGCGTCTTTTGCTGGATTACGGTCGCCCGTGTTCTGATCTCCGGTCCGGCGACCAAATCGCGTATCGTAATCTTGACCAGGTCACAGCCACGAAGCTTGCTGTCGATTGCCAGATCGAACAGCGCGCGGTCCCGAACGCGTCTCTCGCGATCGAGGAAGAAGCGAATTGCCCAGATCTGCTTCTGGGTGAACGGGCGCTTGGTGCCGACCTTCTTTCCGGCGTTCCATGCGGCGCGCTCGCGACTAGCATCATCGTATCTTGAATGGCCCATCTGAGTTCTCCTCGGCCTTGATTGGCCAGAGGAGATATTCGCGGAACGTTGAGGATTAGGGGCCGTGTCTGGACAGTCTGCTTTTGAGAAGTGCTCGAAGGTAAGCTGCCGTAGTTCACGGTCGTCGGACAAAATTTGCTTCGTCAGCTCACTGCTGACCTGAAGTCACCGAGTGCCCCATTGCAGGATTCTCTCTAGGACGGCGTAAAGGCGACATCTTGGTGCTCGGCGGCTGATGGTTCTGGCCGCCTAAGAAATCGCTCTGTAGGCAATGATTGCTACCAACTCCGGTGCTGACAGGACGGCAAACGTTGTTCTAACTTTCCAACTGCAATAGCATAGGGCACGAAGCGAAAAATGGACGTCATCGATATTCAGGAAGGTGTCGAGAAGGCGGTGGATGCGCTCTTGGCGGATAGACTGGCACTATTGTGCGGGGCCGGCCTGTCGATGGCCGCTCCCAGCTCGGTACCAAGCGCAGCGGCATTAGCGTGGAAGGCGAAGCAGAAATACGACGCGACTCATGGCGCGTCACGGCCTCAACTGGCTGATTCCATCGACGATCAGGCCGAGTTCTTCTTTCAGCGCGGCGAATTGGCCAATGTCTATCTGAAATCCTATATCGATCATGATGCGTTTGCAGGTGTTCCGAACGATGGTCACTTGGCCGCCGCCGATCTTCTTCTTACCGGAGGCATCGGCACGGCTGTCTCAACAAACGTAGACACCCTGATCGAAGCGGCGGGCAATCTTCTGTTTGGCCACATCGGAGCAGGCGTGAGCCGCGATCAGGTCGCCGCGCTCCCGGCAAACAGGTCGCCGCTGCTGAAGATACATGGTTGCTGGAGCAATCCTAACGGTACTGTCTGGGCAGCTGGTCAAGTCGCCGCCGAACCGATTCACACGCGCCTCGCGGAGAGTGCTGCGTGGTTAACGCAGCGCCTGCTCGATCGCGACCTCGTGATCGTCGGCTATTGGACCGACTGGGATTATCTCAATCAGGTGCTGGAACAGGCTCTGGCGGCGGTCAACCCTAGCCGGATCATCGTCATCGATCCCTGTGACACTGCAGCGTTCGAAACAAAGGCGAAAGCGCTGTTCGACCTTGGTCAGAGAGCGACGGGCGGGTTTTTCCATGTCAAGGAATCTGGTGCAGTATTCCTGAACCATCTACGGGTCGAGTTCTCTAGGTCGATGTTGCGGCAAATCCTGCATTCGGGTGCGGCCAGCTTCGAGGCGCAATCTGGGGCGGCACCGGCCGCCGCTTGGCTCGAACCTTCGTCGACGGATGCCCAGACGCTCTGGCGCATCCGCCGCGATCTTGAAGGCGCGATGCCCAACGAACCCGCAAAGGGGCACCAGCCTGTCGAGGAGCCTCTCTTGGGAATGACACTCCTTCAGTTGCAGGCCGCTGGCGCCGCTCCCGAGGATATCTGCTGGAATCTCGGCGGCAGTCGTATCCGGGTGTTGCGATCGATAAATCGGCCTCTCCACGAAGTCGAGGCGGCCTATGCGCGCGAAATCGCACCGGTAGTCGCACCCGAGTTTGTGATCGTCGTAGGCGCTGAGGCGCTAACCCTGCCAGCGAGCATCGCGAGGGGCGGCGGAACCGGATCCATCGTGCGAGGCTCGCCCACCAAATGGCGTTCCAGACCCGACGCTGTTGCGGAGTTAGGATTGTGAACGTCTTGCAGATCGTGTCGCAGCAGTTGAAAGAGGCAGCATATTCAGTAGCTGCACTTGAGGAGCCTTCGGTCAAATACCTGGCATTCGAGGGCGATACAGTCTTGGGGTTCGTCCTGGCGTTTCCGAACACTCAAAGTTTGATCAAGAACTGGCGATCCCACAGTCAGCAAGTCTTGAAGGCCGCGCAATTTGGGCTGCGGCGCGCGGAAGCTAAGTCTTGGAATGCCTATCTGATCCTGCTGGCGGCAGAGCCTGCGGACTATGGTGCCAGCATAACGCTGAGCGCGATAGAAGAGGATCTGACGGGTACGCGCAAGATCGCACGCGCGGGGGTCGGTAACGATGAGGACGCGCGTGCCGCATTGCTGCCTCTGCTCGCCATCCAGAATGCACCCCAGCTTGATGCCGTAGACATGGCCTCGGAAATCCGCCTGCGTACCTCCGAGCTGCCAACCGATCTCGTCGACGCGTTTGTCGGCGGTGCCGCGGATGCGGCAATCCTCCAGATGCTAGAGACCGGCCAATGAGGCTCAGTTACGTCCATCTTCACGGTTTCCGAGGTTATCGAAAGCCCGTTCGTCTCCAGTTTGCCGACAGCTTCACGATCCTCGATGGCCGCAATGGTGTCGGCAAGAGCACTATATTCGACGCCGTGGAGTTCGCGCTGACGGGCACGATCAGCAAATATCTCGATGCGAAAGCGGATGGTGAATCCGTTACTGACTATCTCTGGTGGGCCGGTCCCGACGAGCTGGACCAGGATCTCTCAAAGCATTTTGTGGAGGTCGGTTTCTCTAACGGTGACGCGCAGTTCGCGATCCGCCGTACCCCGCTTGATCCGAAGGACTTCGATGTCCGCGCGAAGGCCGAGCACTTGTTCCGGGCCGACGCGGCGCCACGCGAAGCCATCGCTCAATTGTGCAACTCTACGATCATCCGGGACGAGCACATTGCGCGATTGAGTTTGGATCTGAAGGAAGGCGATCGATTCACCTTGCTCCGCGACGCGATCGGTGCCGTCGATGCGGAAGACTGGATCAAGCGCGCTCAAGCAATTTATTCGGCAGCTGCCTCTAGGACGAAGACGGCGCAAGGAGAAGTGGAAACGGCGAGCACCGCGCAGGCCAATGCGGCGAGGCAAATCGATCAAGCACGCGCATCCCTGCCGGCCGTAGACGTCGTTGGACAAGCCAGTGCACGCCTGCAACGAAATCTTGGGGCGAGCGGCTCGCCAAGCCAATTGTCAGATCTCGCCCGCGAACGCCTCGCTGCCATCACACTTGAGATTGAAAACCTGCGATCCCTGATAGCCGGATATGCCGTGTTCGAGAGCGCGCGGCGTGGTCTCTCGGATGCTGAGAAACGTGCCTCCGAGGCTTCGGTGGCCGCAAACTTGGCGCAGCTGCGCTACGATGAAGCGGTGAACGCATTGTCGGCGTCACCAGAGGCAACTGAACTTTCGATGCAGGCTCGGCAGCTTGAAAATCTGGTGGAGTTGGGCCGCCAGCTCGGACTCCGTGACGGTCACTGCCCGCTATGCGCAAGCGGCATCAGCCACGATGAATTCGGTCACGGCCTCGATCTGGCCCTTAGCATCGCAAAGGGGCTAGATGCCAAAGCGGTGGAGCAGGCTCAGAAAGAGCGCGAACGGGACACTGCTCTGCGCGAAGCTCAAACTGCCGAGCAGGACGCCCTCGAGGCCACTGCCGGACGCGATCAGTTAGCAATCTCGATCAAGGATTTCGAGGCTCGCCTCGTGAACGCCTCGCTGGAGAACGCTAGCGCCGCCGAGATCGAAGATCGTCTTGTGAAGGTCGAGACTGAGCAGCAGTCCATTGCGTCGGATCTGCGCGTCTTCGACACCCACTCGACAGACCGCGTCATAACCCGCTTACTTGGTGAGCAATCTGCCGCGGCTGACCGTGTACGATCTGCCGAGGTTCGACTGGGGCGGGCGCGCACCGCCGAAGCCCGCGCGAAGTCGATTTACGATGCCGCGCGCCGCGCCGCTGCTGAAACGTTGCAACTCCGCCTCGATCGCGTGATTCCTCTGATGTCTGAGCTCTACAAGCGTCTGCGTCCGCATCCGATCTGGGGCGACATCGAATACAGCGTGCGCGGCGATGTGAAACGATTTCTCACATTGAAGGTCGATGGCGAGGTGAACCCCCAATTTGTGTTCTCAAGCGGCCAGCGCCGTGCGACAGGCCTCGCGTTCCTACTGTCCGTCAACCTCTCGATCGCATGGAGCAGATGGCAGAGCATCTTGCTGGATGACCCGGTGCAGCATGTCGATGATTTCCGCACCGTGCACCTTGCAGAGGTATTGGCACAACTCTGCGCATCCGGCCGCCAAGTCATCTGCGCGGTCGAAGACAGCGCGCTAGCGGATCTCATGTGCCGTCGATTGCCATCGACGGTCACATCGCCTGGGAAACGGATCAGCCTTGGCGCTGATGCGACCGGGGCGCTGGCAGTCGTCCATGAACAGACCGTGGCTACTCTTAGTCGTCGGTCACTGGTGCCGGCAGACAATTTGCTGACTGCCTGAACCGACTCCTTCGGATCGTGCAGCGCCGGGCTGGACTGAGCCGTCACCTGAGCTCGCACCGCTCTCGCACGAAGATGTCCTTCCAGCGTCAGACTGATTAATGTCTGCTTTTAGGACATCGCAGAATTGAGCCGTACGACCGAGATAAGGGCGCTTACCGACGTACCACACTGACGACTATCGCCACATCATCATCGATCGCACTGATGGTGGTTAGAAAACCGATTCGAGCCACCCCAGCACATCGTCACTTGCTTGGTCCATCATGAAGAGCGGATCGCCGACGTTCTCGATGAGAATGAAAGTAAGACGCTTGAAGCCCTGCTCGACAAGCTTTGTCGGAGCGTCGCCACTTGGCGGTCCTGACGAATGACGGCACCTGCCAAGGATTAACGAGTAAGCAAATATTCGAATCAGTAAAATCGGCGCACTCGGCCGGTCTGCCATCCCCAAAGATGACGTGCTCCAGGTTTGCCCGCCGGAGACCTGTGGGGGCGGCCGACGCGCCCTTCAGATCGAGCCGTTCGTGCTGATGTTGAATGTCGGTCAATACAGTCGGGTTGCCAGTTGTTGCTGCGCCACCTGATCACTCATGAAGCCAGTGGCCGAAGAACCAGAACAGGACCAGAGCGATCAGGACCGCCGGCAGTGTCGGTCCATGCCAGATGACAGCACCAGCAAGTATGACTGCGTAGACTTGCCGAAGGCTCATGGTCGCCACACGCTCCAGATTAATCCGCCATGGACTGATTGAAGACGCTCTATGCGCCAGTGGTGGCGTCAACGATGCCATGGGCAGATGCTCTCGGTCCAGGATCTTGAGCTCGCGCTGCCAAAGAGATGACGTGGGCATCGTGCAGATGTCTCGTTTCAGTCCGCTGCCAAGCCTTCCGGTACCGTGCGTTCGATGCAGGGTCCGTCCATTGGCATGCGAACCTTCGTCACATTACCGGGACGCGGTGGAACGGCATGGAACGCGGTGAGGCGGTGCGGAACGGATCGGTTAAAGGCGCATGGTGCAGGCGCGGGACAAGGCGGGACATCGTGAGACGTGGTGGGGCGTGGCGGGATGGCGCCGGCAGCTGGATGGCCGTGCATCTCGTCGACGCGGTCGCTCCGGGTCCTTCCTGGCGGGGGTGAGCTGTCACGGGGGGCGCTGAGCGCGGGCCGGGGGAGTTTTCGGAATTTTTTCGGGATTTTTCTAGGGCTTAAACGAGAATATCAGACACCCCTCAGACCGACAAATCTGATGCGGGGAATTATCCCCAAGGGGGGTCAAAATGGGTATTTTTCCCCGCGAGTTTGGCCTCTGTGCATTAGAGACTGCTAACAGAAAAAAGTGGGGAAAAACCCCAAATTTCGATATAGCTGGGGAAAATTACTGCGTTGATTTCATTCGATAAAATATGCGTTTTTATTTTTCCCCGTTGCCCTTATAGGGGGTTTTATCAAGATTCTCCTCTGTTTTGGCCCTCTACCCACTTACCCCCCCCTATTTTTGGGGAAAAATAAATCGAGCCAAAAGCAGCCCATTTCGTCCCCTCGCAATTGATACGGTTTAAGGAGTTCGGTGTCGCGTTCCTCTTGATTGCCAATCAACGACAATGACGCTGCTGACGACTAACTCACATCGCAGGTCGCCTTCTCGGAATTTGCGACACGCCAGAAAGATCCGGAATTTCGTGAAGGCAATAATTGGCAGCCATCGCACTGACGCACTGTCGGTCGATAAAATGGTGGCGCCCCCGACTTGATCGAAATCATTCGGCTTCGGAAATGCCCGGCATCAGTTTTCGGAGCGGACTGAAGTTCTGGGCCAAATCGAATTGCATGCGGCGCTCAGCACAGGGGGCCAGTTCCGGAGGGACTTACCTCGAACGGTTGGCGCAGGCCGATCGATGCGGCTGCTCAACGAAATCCAGGTTTCACGCAGCGGCATCCTGGAGGTCGCCTCGATCGGACAAGCTTGATTGCTCAAATCGGCAAACGGCAACAGAACCGCGATGCGAACCTACCTCCCGATCGCACTCGTTGGCGTGCGCCGTCAGTGTGTGGGGCGTTGCCGATCAGATGCACCAGAAAGAGGCAGGCTGCCGAGCTGGTAGGGATAAATCCACAGAGACGCCCGCTGAGCGCCTTCAGCTCCTATGCCGCTAACCCCGCGCAGAAACGAACGGAATGCGCTCAGTGGGCCGCACAGGACGAAATAGAGGCATTCCAGGGCGCCATTCGCTCAGCTTCAGGCGCTTGGCGGGGCAGATCGCCCCCAAGAGCACTTCGGGGTCCCGATGTTGGCTCTTGCTGCGCGTCGCGCAAGCATCAGAGAAGTTGGTCCTTGGCGCTGCTGTAGAGCTCCGAGCCCCCCACGTGTTCGAGATCGTCTTTCGGGAGTTAAGTAAGCCAGCTGGCCGATCATGGACCGGCAAACACTGAGCCAACCAAGGAAAGAGCAGTGGGCTGGCCCGTTCTCTCAGCTGACCGATGAGGGTCGTAGGCTCAGGCCACAACAACCTCACCGCCGACCAACGAATGATCCGGCCATTGCACTCTCGTCCACCTGAGCAACCGACCCGGGGAAAGATCAATCGTGCCTCCACATGAGAGCTGCGATTCTCGCGTGCTCAGATTGGTTAGGCAGGCGCAAGTCCGAAGGGCAACTCGGAGGTTTGACAGTCATTGGAAGCGGTCATAGCCGAGACGAGCGCGCTCGCGGCTCCAATCCGCAAGGGCTGCTTGGCACCAAACGGAACGCATGAGACGCAGTAGCTTTTTCAGTAACAGAGATATTAGGAGTATGGTTAATCCTTATATATCAGTATTTTAAGGTGACTTCTCGAGTCACGCAAGCGGCACCACTTTCCACATATCGATGCGCGTCAGTTCACACACCTCCGCCGGGTCAATCAGGCGAGCGGTCGTCCCTCGACATAGTGTCCGTAGATCGTCGTCAGGATGGCCACGCCAACGACGGTGCCGATCCAGTTGATTGTCACCGCCCAGAGCACCGCGACAACGGGCAACGCTGTGACAAGGAAGAGCGTTGCTTGGAGGATCGCAGAGCCGATAAGCGACACAATGGTCAAAACCGCGATCGCCATTTTCGCATGACGCGTGGCGACGAGCGCTTCGCCGGTTGACAGTGGGTGGTCGACGGCGACGGCAGGCAAAATGGGGCTCAGCCGGTAAACTAGCACGATGATTAGAAAAATCAGAACAAAGGCGGCTCCGGTCATGACGAATGGCATGTTCCGGAACATGAATCCGAGCAGGAAAAAGATAAACATGCTGCAAGCGAACAGGAGCGCCATTATGAACGTGACGATGACCGAGCGTAAGAGATAGGCAGTGAACCGTTCGCGGTCGAGCCGCGGGACAAGCCTGGTCGTGCGTTCCCCGCAAAGGACATAGCGGTGCCAGCCGATCGCCATCCAGATGAGCAAGGCGACCGATATGAAGAGGACGGCGACGCTTGCCATGATACGGCTTATCGACCAGCCGTCGCCGAACATGACGATCAGCGGATCCTGGCCTTGCAGAAACAGGCCGGACGTCAAGGTGGCAGCAGCGAACGGCAAATAGAGCACCCCGAAGATGCGGAGCGCTTCGCCCAAATTCTCGAACACCATGCGGATCGAATGCACGAATAGTCGTATGCCCATCATGAATGTCGCCCCCTCTGCCCGAGCCGATGGCCGATTTTTCATGCATAGGATGGATTTTGGCGCTGGAGTTCAACCCAAGATGGCGGTCGGTAGAAGGTTTTTGATGCTTGCTATGCAGGTCTTGTTGGCGCTTCGCCTGTCCAGACGGCTGAAAAGGATCAATGAAAATCCCGCGATCTGGGAATGATCCGCACATCGCGCGGATGACTGTTGCCGCGGCTATATTGAGGACGGGTCACCTCGTCGGCACGCGCTAACGCAATGCGCGCGGCATGTGCGTCGGACAGGTTTTGCAGATCTTGCGTTCTGTCCAGAACCGCTGTCGCCATCAGGTGGACCACGCCTTCCTTGCTCTTTTGAATGCGCCCTTCCACCAGCGCGAGTTTCGCCCCCATGACCGCGCTGCGATACCGCTCGAACCGTCTCGCCCACAAAAGCACGTTGGCGATTCCGGTTTCGTCTTCCAGCGTCATGAAGATGGCATTCCCCTTGCCAGGTCGCTGGCGCACCAGAACGACACCGGCGACCCGGACGAACGCCCCGTCCGCAATGCTGCCGGTCTGTTCACAGGTGATGATGCCTTCCTTCCCGAAGCGCTCACGCAGAAACGCCATCGGATGCGCTTTCAGGGAGAGCTTCACGGTCTGATAGTCGGCCACCACATGCTCCGAAAGCGGCATTGCCGGTAGTCTCGTCATGGGTTCGGCGCCCAGTTCCCGTTTATCGGCGGCGGCAAAGAGCGGCAGCGGAGGGGCCGCCGGCAGGCGACGCACGGCCCAAAGGCCTTCGCGCCGGTCGAGCCCCAGGGAACGGAAACCATCCGCATCGGCAAGCATCTTCATCGCCCGGTGCTCCATGCCGGCCCGGTGCCACAGCGTCTCCACACTTTCGTAGCCTTGTCCTCTTGCCTGGAGCAGAGCCTCCGACCAGCGCCGTTTCCAGCCATCGATCTGGCGAAAGCCGAGCCGCAATGCCAAGGCTCCTTCGTGGTCACGCTCCAACGTGTTGTCGTCGGCGCTGAAATTGACGTCGACCGGCCACACCTTTACGCCTTGATCGCGTGCATCGCGCACGATCTGCGCCGGGGCGTAGAACCCCATCGGCTGCGAATTCAAAAGACCGCAGGCAAAGATTGCGGGGTAATGGCGCTTGATGAAGGCCGACACATAGACAAGGCGGGCAAAGGACGCCGCGTGGCTTTCGGGAAAGCCATACTCCCCAAATCCCCTGATCTGGGCAAAGCACCGCTCGGCGAAGGCCCGCTCGTAGCCGCGCCGCACCATACCCTCGATCATCATCTTCTCGAATTCGCCGATCGTTCCGTTGTGACGGAAGGTGGCCATCGCCTTTCTGAGCCCGTTGGCCTGTTCGGGCGTGAACTCCGCCGCGGTGATGGCGAGTTGCATCGCCTGTTCCTGGAAAAGCGGCACGCCGAGCGTGCGCGACAGGACATGCTTGAGTTCGTCGGGATCATGCGGCGGCGCCGGTGAAGGGTATTCGTCCTTCTCCAGCCCGTCGCGGCGGCGCAGATACGGATGCACCATGTCGCCCTGGATCGGTCCGGGTCTGACGATCGCCACCTGGATGACGAGATCGTAGAATTCTTTCGGCTTCAGCCGCGGCAGCATGTTGATCTGCGCCCGGCTCTCCACCTGGAAGACCCCGATGGAATCGCCCCGGCGCAACATGGCATAGGTCTCGTGGTCATCCTGTTTGACCGACGCGAGATCCAGCTTCTCGCCTTCGTGACCTTCAAGAAGGTCGAAGCATTTCCTGATGCAGGTCAGCATCCCGAGCGCCAGCACGTCGACCTTCATCAGGCCGAGCGTGTCGATATCGTCCTTGTCCCATTCGATGAAGGTCCGATCAGCCATCGCCGCATTGCCGATCGGCACCATCTCGTCCAGCCGTCCGTTCGTCAGCACGAAACCGCCGACATGCTGGGAAAGGTGTCGCGGATAGTTGAGCAGCCGCTTGGCGAAGTCGACGGCCCGTCGCACCACGGGGTTTTGCGGATCAAGCCCAACCTGCCTGATGTGCTTGTCGGGAATGTCGTCGCCAAAGCTGCCCCACACCATCCCGGCAAGTCTGGCCGTGACGTCTTCCGTCAAACCGAAGACCTTGCCGACTTCCCGGATGGCGCTGCGCGGGCGATAGTGAATCACCGTGGCTGCGATGCCGGCCCGCAGCCGGCCATAGCGGTCGTACAGATACTGGATGACTTCTTCGCGCCGCTCATGCTCGAAATCGACGTCGATATCGGGCGGTTCGCGCCGCTCCTCGGAAAGAAATCGCGCAAAGAGCAGGTTGCTCGTTGCCGGGTCGACGGACGTGATCCCGAGCACGTAGCAAACCGCCGAATTGGCGGCGGAACCCCTGCCCTGGCACAGAATGCCGCGGCTGTTGGCAAAACGCACGATGTCGTAAATCGTCAGGAAATAGCGCGCATAATCGAGCTTGGCGATCAGCGCGAACTCCTGCTCGATAAGTGCGGCAACCTTGTCGGGCACGCCTTGGGGATAGCGCCACCCCGCATGCCGCCATGTCAGTTCCTCCAGCCAGCCCTGCGGCGTCTTGCCCGGTGGGACAGGCTCTTCGGGATAGTCGTATTTCAGTTGATCCAGCGAAAAGTCGATGCGGGCCATGAAGCCGGCGATTTCATCAAGAGCCTCCGGTGCCTCGCGGAAAAGCCGCTCCATCTCCTTTGCCGGCTTGAGATAGCGCTCGGCGTTGGCTTCCAGCAGGCGCCCGGCCGTTTCAATGGTCTTGCCCGTACGAATGCAGGTGAGGATGTCCTGAAGCGGGCGCTGCTCCGGGGCGTGGTAAAGAACGTCATTCAAGGCGATGAGAGGGACGCCGGCTCGCTCTCCCAGGGATTTCAGAAGGTGAAGCCGGCGGTGGTCGTCGCCCTGTCGATTCATCGCCGCACCCAGCCATACGGCTCCAGGCGCCATCTTCGACAGCCGGCCAATAGAATCCTCCAACCCATCGAGTCGTGCCCCCGGCATGACGATCATCAGCACTTCGTCCATGCTGCGTTTGAGATCGTCGAGGCGAAGAATGCAGGATCCCTTCTTCGTCTCGCCCATCTTGCCTTTGGTCAGCAAGCGGCAAAGCCGCCCCCACCCTGCACGATTTTCCGGATAGGCGAGGATATCGGGCGTGCCGTCGGAAAAGACCAGCCGCGCGCCGACCATGAGCTTGAAATCCAGCCTGGCGTCCTTGCCATAGCGGCTTTGATAATCTTCGTTCAGCTCCTTGAGCACGCTGTAGGCCCGCACGACGCCCGCAACCGTGTTGCAGTCGGCGATTGCAATCCCTGCATGCCCCAGTTCGAGGGCCTTGAGGACCATGTCCTGCGGTGGTGAGGCGCCGCGCAGGAATGAAAAATTGGTGGCGGCGGCGAGTTCCGCGTAGACGCTCATGCGAAGATTCCGTGAAGGAACCACCGCGGATGCCGCGCCTCTTGCGCGAAAAGACCCTCACGGTAGACCCAGAAGCGCCGACCGGCTGAATCCTCAACGCGGAAATAGTCCCGCGTCAGCGTATCGGAACCGTCACGCCACCACTCCGGTGCGATGCGTTCGGGCCCTTCTGCCCGTGCGATGTCATGGCGAAGGCGGCGCCAGAAGAACTGGCGTGGTGGCCCGTCCGGCACTTCGGCGACCGTTTCGATTGCTTGCGGCGGCTCGAACAAGAAAAGAGGCCGCAAGGGCGGCTCCCCCTTATCGGCGGCATGCCAGGACTGACCGGCAGGCGGAGCGGCGATCGCCGGGACCGCACGCACCGCTCGCTCAGGTAAATGGCTGTCTTCAGGAACAAAGCGAAGAACCCGGGCCGGGGAAAACCGGGCACTCAGCCTTTCCACCAGTTCGCAGGCATCATCCTCGCCATGATCGGGCCGAATGAAATCCGGCTGCCCGGCCGAAAGGGTCTCGCGCACCGTCACGGCAAGGCGAATGAGATCGAAACCGAAACCGGGATCCAGGGGATCGGCCAGCCCTTCCATCCTGGCATCGAAAAGGCGCATGACCGCGGCGGGCTCGCGCAGCGGCCGCGCCGTCGCGATGGCGATGCGCTCCACCTTGCCGTCCGCACGAAAGAAAGCGGCTTCGAAACCGCGTCCCCCTTCGCCCTTTTGCTCCAGCAAGTCACGAGCCTCTTCGGCAAGATGCGACAGACAGGCGCGAATATCGTCGGCATAGCCGATCGGTTCTGCAAACTGCTTTTCCACAAGGATGTCCGCGACCGGCCGGCGCGGCGAGATCGAGACGCGTTCGCACGCCAGGATGCGGTCAAGCCGATAGGCGATCGCGGCGCCGAAACGGGCGACCAGCGGTCCGCGTGGACGGTCAGCAAGATCGCCGACGGTCTTCAGTCCGGCACGAACGAGGGCGATGTCCGTCTCGTGGCCAAGCTGCAGGGCTGCGACGGGCAAGTCATGAACACTGTCGTGCTCCTCCCCTTCCTTGACGATCCCGCCAGTTCCCCAACGCGCGACTGCACGCGCCGTATCGGGTGTCGCGGCAATGGCGGCCAGCGTGGAAAATCCCGCCTCCTGGCAACATTTGCAAACATCGTCCAGCATCGCCCTCTCGCCCTTGAAGAGGTGCGCGCAGCCGGAAATATCGAGCATGAGGCCCTGCTCGCCATCACACGCGAGAAGAGGGGTATACCGGTCGCAGGCATCGGCCAGATGACCAAGCACGCCTCGGTCGGCAGCGCTATCATGCTCCACGACCGTGATGCCGGGAAT
The DNA here is from genome assembly GCF_002750855.1 of Neopararhizobium haloflavum. Taxonomy (GTDB): domain Bacteria; phylum Pseudomonadota; class Alphaproteobacteria; order Rhizobiales; family Rhizobiaceae; genus Georhizobium; species Georhizobium haloflavum. Next base: position 108,978 of record NZ_NWUC01000007.1, read on the forward strand.
CCGCGCCCGCGCGTCGGCCAGCGTCAGTCCCGGCACGAGCCCGAGCCGCCGCGCCTTCTGGTCGACCGCTGCCAGATGCAGACCGCCCTTGATCTTTTCCGTCGTGACGAGGGGCGCTTCATCCGACCCTTCGCCCCCTTTGCGGCCTTGCTGTCGATGCAGCCGGTCGGTCGACAGAAAAGGGAACCACAGCGCCAGGAACCGGGACGGCCTTGCCAAGGGCAACGACACCGACATTCCCGATCCGGCCTGCGGAAGATTTTCGAATGGCTCGGGATTCATCGAAGGATTTGCGGTCACGGTTCCACTCCACGCGCCACCGTCCGGGAGCGATGCCGGCACGGTGTCGTTCAAGGCTGATGTCGAAAACCGGATGGGACGGCGCCCCTGCGGTCAGGCTTTCAGAAGATGAAGCTGCAACCATCCAGCGGCTGAGGGCTGCGCTTGGCTGCGGCGCCCCGGTTGGCCTGAAAACCAGGCCAGTCACTCCGCTCTTGGCTGCAGCAAGCATCATCCGGCGGCTCGCCGTCAGGTCGAGACGTCGTCCTGCCCCCCACAATTCCAGGAGAACGACACCTGGCGCTTTCGATCGAAAGGCTTCCAGGGCAGCCCGCAAAGCCATAGTCTCGTTCTTTGCCGAAACGAGAATGATCGCATCCGGATCGAACCCGTATTCCGTAATTCCAGGCCCATACGGCCCGCCGGATTCCATCCTGGCCAGATCGTTTCGTATCCATACGATTGGACTGGCGATCCGGGACGCGCGAATTGCCAGGGCGAGAGCAAAGCCCGCTCCCGCACCGGCATCGCCCACTTCGCGCACGAAAACCTCGTGAAGCGAAGCGCGCGGCAGTCCGCCGCCCAGCGCTTCGTCTATCGCTTGGCATCCGAGCGTGAAGCCACTTCCCGGTGCCGGCTTTGCCGGCTCCAGGGTGGCAAGCTTCTGCTTCAGTTGCGCGACGGCATCCTGCACGGCTTCGGCCCATAAAATATCTGCGTTGCTTGTTCATGTTATGTTCTAATTAGGACTCAAGTCCTGCGACGAGTCAAGCGGGCGAGAAAAATGCATTTCCGACGTTTACGTCAAAGTAATGCTTGCTGCCGCGCCGGGGGCGGATGTAAACACGAATAAAGGCTGCTAGCCTTCGCGGGGGACAAGAAGGATCGGAAGGCGGACAACGCCATGCCGGCGGCAGGGAACGCGAAGAATCGGGAGGACATCGTGGAGCAGACGAAGGCGAACCAGGCAAAGACCGACAAAATCTGGGTGGCTTCCTACCCGCCCGACACGCCCGGCGAACTGCCGCCTCTGGCCCATGCCTCGATCGGCGATCTCATCGAAAACGCCTGTGCCCGGTTTTCCGACCGCCCCGCATTCACCTGCATGGGCAAGACGGTAACCTACGAGGAATTCGCTGCCCACTCGGCTGCGATTGGTGCCTGGCTGCAATCCAGGGGCCTCCAGAAGGGCGACCGCGTCGCCGTGATGATGCCCAATGTTCTGCAAAATCCCATCGCCATCGCAGCGATCCTGCGCGCGGGATTCATCGTCGTGAACGTCAACCCGCTCTACACGCCGCGCGAGTTGGAGCACCAGTTGAAGGATTCCGGCGCCAAGGCAATCATCATCCTGGAGAACTTCGCACGCACGCTTCAGGACGTCGTGGCGAAGACGGATGTCAAGCATGTCTGCGTCGCCACCATGGGCGACATGATGGGCCTCAAGGGCCATGTCGTGAACCTGGTCGTCCGCAAGGTGAAGAAAATGGTCCCGGCCTGGTCGCTGCCGGGGCACACCTCATTCAAAAAAGCGCTGTCGGAAGGCGCCGGCATGACCTTCCGCAAAGCCGAGGTGAGCCAGGAGGATACCGCCTTCCTGCAATACACAGGAGGCACGACGGGCGTCTCGAAAGGCGCTGAACTCACGCACGCCAATGTGCTGGCCAACACCGCCCAGAACGATCTCTGGATGAAAGCAGCATTTCTCAAGCGTCAAAAGCCGGAAACGCTCGTTTATGTCTGCGCTCTACCGCTCTACCACATCTTCGCGCTCACGGTGAACGCGATGACGGGGATCGACCAGGGCGCGCACAACGTCCTGATCCCCAATCCGCGCGACATACCCGCCTTCGCCAAGGAACTCGCCAAATACGAGTTCAACATCTTCCCGGGCCTCAACACCCTGTTCAACGCGCTGCTGAACAACGAGGACTTCCAGAAGCTGAACTTCAAGCCGCTGATGCTGACCCTCGGTGGCGGCATGGCGGTGCAGCGCCCGGTCGCAGAACGCTGGCACAAACTGACGGGCTGCCCCATCATCGAGGGGTATGGTCTGTCCGAGACATCACCCGTTGCCACCGCTAACCGGTTCGACAAGACCGAATTCACCGGCACCATCGGACTGCCCCTGCCCGGCACTGACATCTCGATCCGTGACGAGGATGGCAAGGAAGTAACCACGGGCGAGGTCGGCGAAATCTGCATCCGCGGACCGCAGGTGATGAAGGGATACTGGAACCGACCGGACGAAACCGCGAAGGTCATGACAAAGGACGGATATTTCCGCTCCGGCGACATGGGTTTCATGGACGAGAAGGGCTACACAAAAATCGTCGACCGCAAGAAGGACATGATCCTGGTCTCCGGCTTCAACGTCTATCCGAACGAAGTGGAAGAGGTCGCCGCCGCCCATCCCGGCGTCGTTGAAGCGGCCGCCATCGGTCTGCCGGATGAGCATTCAGGCGAAGTGGTCAAGCTCTACGTCGTGAAGAAGGACCCGAACCTCACCGAGGAGGACGTCAAGAAACACTGCGCCGAAGGCCTGACCAACTACAAGCGCCCGAAATACGTAGAGTTCCGCGACGAGCTCCCAAAGACCAATGTCGGAAAGATTCTCCGGCGCAAGCTGAGGGATGGCTAGCGGTCACCGCTCGACGCGTAACGCAGAATGGAGCCGCGACTGCGGCTCCATGCAGAAACCAGGTGAATGCAATGCCAGACAAGAAAGCCGCCATCGACGCTCTGATCGCCCATCGAAGCGACGGAGCGCCGCGCGACATGCGGGCCGCGTTCACCGAGGATCGGGAGCGCTTCACCCGCTATTCGCCGTCGCTTGACGACCTCATCATGGACTACTCCAAGTGCTGCGTGAACGATGAGACCATGCGGCTGCTCCTCGAACTTGCCGCAGCAGCTGGCGTTGCGGGCAAACGTGACGCCATGTTTGCAGGAAAGAAGATCAACGCGACGGAAAACCGCGCTGTTCTCCATACCGCGCTGCGCAATCGGTCGAACACGCCGGTCATGGTCGACGGCGAGGATGTCATGCCAGGCGTCAATGACGTTCTGGATGCGATGGGCACGTTCGCCGACGCTGTGCGATCCGGCTCCGTGACCGGCGCAACAGGCAAGCGCTTCACGGATATCGTCAATATCGGCATCGGCGGTTCCGATCTCGGCCCCGCCATGGCAACGCTGGCGCTGGCGCCCTATCACGACGGCCCGCGTGCGCATTTCGTCTCCAATGTCGATGGAGCCCATATCGCCGACACGCTGAAGACGCTGGATCCGGCGACGACGCTTATCATCGTCGCGTCAAAGACCTTCACTACCATCGAAACGATCACCAATGCCCACACCGCAAGGATGTGGCTTACCGACGCGCTTGGCGACAAGGCCGTCAGCGACCATTTCTGTGCCGTCTCCACGGCGCTCGACAAGGTCGAGGCCTTCGGCATCCGCCAAGAGCGCACGTTCGGCTTCTGGGATTGGGTGGGCGGACGGTATTCCATCTGGTCGGCAATCGGCCTGCCGTTGATGATCGCAATCGGACCGAATGACTTTGCGCGCTTCCTTGACGGAGCGCACGCAATGGACCAGCATTTTCGCGACGCACCCGTTGAACGCAACCTTCCCATTCTGCTTGGACTGCTGGGCTACTGGCATCGCGCGATCTGCGGATTCGGTTCCCGCGCGATCATCCCCTATGATCAGCGTCTGGCCCGCTTCCCGGCCTATCTTCAGCAGCTCGACATGGAATCCAACGGCAAGGGCGTGACGATTGACGGCGCGCCCGTGCAAGGACCGACCGGTCCCCTCGCATGGGGCGAACCCGGAACGAACGGCCAGCATGCCTTCTTTCAGCTGCTCCACCAGGGCACGGATGTCATCCCCGTCGAATTTCAGGTCGCCGCGAACGGTCATGAGGCGGAACTGGCGCATCAGCACGATCTGCTGATTGCCAATTGCCTTGCACAGTCCGAAGCGTTGATGCATGGCCGCACGCTGACTGAAGCAAGAGACCAGGTGCTGGAAAAGGGTGCGTCCGAGGCTGAAGCCGATCGCATCGCGCCGCACCGCGTCTTCACTGGAAATCGTCCGTCGATCACCCTCGTCTACGACCGGCTGACACCCTATTCTCTTGGCCGCCTGATCGCCCTTTACGAGCACCGCGTCTTCGTTGAGGCTCAACTGTTCGACATCAACGCTTTCGACCAATGGGGCGTGGAACTCGGCAAGGAACTGGCGACCGGCCTCTTGCCCGTGGTGAAGGGCGAGGAGCGAGGCGACGAACACGACGGCTCGACACTGGGCTTGGTCGAAACGATCCGATCGCTTCGCCAAAAGCACTGACAACGCTCTCGCCGAATTCCGCGTTGTTGCGGGCTGGTCGAGCGTTCAGAGTCCGACTTCGTGTGCCCAGGGGGGATTGGCACCGGCGCGCGAGACAGTGACGCTGGCAGCTTTGACGCCGAGCGAAAGCGCATCGCGAATCGCTTCTTCGTCCAGCGACGCGATCGCGTCCTTGCTCAGCAGGGACGCGCGCTTCAGGGAAGCCAGCATCCCGGCATTGAAGGTATCGCCAGCTCCGACCGTATCCGCGACCGTTACCGTTTCGCCCGCTACGCTGATCGAATGCGACCGGCTGAACGCCGTCGCGCCGTTCTTTCCTCGTGTCACAACCACCAGCGCGGGACCAAGCTTGAGCCAGGTGGCAGCGGCCTCGTCTGCGCGGTGGCCATAGCCGAACCAGTCGAGATCCTCATCGGACAGCTTGACGATGTCGCTCATCGCGATCATGCGCTGCATGCGTGCCAGATGCTGTTCCTTGTCCTTGATGAAGCTTGCCCGAATGTTCGGGTCGAGAGAGATCACCCGCCGCGGTGTCTCTCGCTGCATCAGCGCCTCATAGGTCGCGCCGCAAGGTTCCGACATCAGGCTGATGGCACCGAAATGAAGCGCCTCGACGTCGATACCGAAGACCGGCAGATCAGCAGCGGTGATCATTCGCCCTGCCGTGTTCTCGTCGAAAAAGGCGTAGGAAGCCTGGCCATCGGTCAACTTGACAAAGGCCAGCGTCGTCGGGCGATCCAGCGTGGCGCAATAGCGATGATCGACACGGCTCGCATCAAGGCTCGTGCGCAAAATGTCGCCGAACATGTCGCTCGACAGGCCCGTGAAGAAGCCAGTCCGCATTCCGAGCCTGCCGAGCGCGATCGCGGTATTGAAGATCGCGCCTCCTGCATAGGGAGCGAACGCCGCTTCTCCGGTAACGGCCTCACGCGGCAGCATGTCGATCAGCGCCTCGCCACAGCAAACGATCATGAAGGCCCTCCCATCTTGGTATTCAATCGATTTAATCGATATGCGGGCCTGACGCCAGCCCTAGCCCAGGCGCTGCTCGAAATCGGCGTAGCTGAACGACCGCACAACCTCTATGGCATCGGATACGGGGTCCCAGGTCGCGATTGCCGGCAGCGGCGTGCCGTTGAACGTCGTGTTCTTGACCATCGTGTAATAGGCGAGATCAAGAAACACCATGCGATCCCCGGGTTGCGGCAGGGTCTTGAAGCGATAGGTCCCGATCACATCGCCGGCAAGGCAGGTCGGGCCTCCCAGTCGCATGGCCCCCGCCCCGGCCTCATCCGCCGGCATATCGCGCGGCAGGACTTCCGCCCCCACGAGTTCCGGCGTGAACGGTGCTTCGATCACATCCGGCATGTGGCAGGTTGCCGATGCGTCGAGGATTCCGATGGGCGCACCGTTTTCAGTGACATCCAGAAGCTCGGCAACGAGCGCGCCTGCATGCAGCGCGACAGCGGTGCCGGGCTCCAGATAGACCTTCAGTCCCGTGCGAGCGCGAAACTCCGAAAGGCGGGCAACGAGGGCATCGACCGGAAAATCATCTTCGGTGATGAGCAGCCCACCGCCGAGGTTGAGCCAATCGATCGATCCGAGAAGATGCGCGCAATTGCGCTCCACCGCGCCCAGCAGACGCTCGAATGCCGGATAGTCGTGATCGCAGAGCGCATGCACGTGAATGCCGGAGAAGGGCGCGAGATCCTGTGCATCCAGCGTTCCCGCCGGAACGCCGAGCCGCGACCATGGTGCGCAAGGATCGTAGAGCGGCTGGGCAACCTCGGAATGCTGCGGATTGACCCGAAGACCAAGTTCGACGTTGTCGGCCGAACCCAGTATGTCCTGAAACCGCCGCCACTGGCCGAGCGAATTCAGGATCAGATGATCCGAATGGCGAAGGATCGCCTCGATGTTGTCGGCCGACAGCCCCGGAGCGAAGGTGTGCACGGCACCGCCGAAACGCTCGCGCCCAAGGCGCGCTTCGTAAAGGCCGCTTGCCGCCGTGCCGCCAAGATAACGGGAAACCAGCTCCCCTGCGCCGGGAAAGGAAAACGCCTTCAGCGCCAGAAGAATTTCGACCCCGGCCCTGTCCGCCACGGACTTCAGCAGCTCGAGATTGGACTCAAGCTTTGAAAGATCCATGACGTAACAGGGACTTGGCACTCTGCCGGGATCGAACGCGTGAAAATTCCCACCCATCAGGCTTTTGCCGTCGTCATGGCGTTCCGGCCGAACGGCCAGGTTCCGTCGAGCGGCAATTCCATCTCGTGCCAGGCAATGCCGGTTTCCGGCATGAGTTTCAGGAAGGGATCTGGATCCAACTCTTCCATATGCATCATCGCTTGCGGGTTCCATGTCCCGTTTGCCATCAGTCGGATCGCTGTGATCACCGGCACACCCGTGGAATAGGAAATCGACTGGCTGCCGACCTCCTCGTAATTCTCTGCATGGTCGCAGTTCGACCAAATGAAGAGACGCTTTTCCTTTCCGTCCTTGACGCCACGGATATCGCAGCCGATGCAGATCTTGCCTTCGTAGTCTGGCGCGAGCGACGAGGGGTCCGGAAGCAAGGCTTTGACGACGCGGTTCGGCGCGACCGCGACCCCATCCACGTCCACGGGAATGGACGAGGTCAGGCCGAGATTGTCGAGCACGTTGAAGACCTTGAGGTAGTGCTCGCCAAACCCCATCCAGAATGTGATGCGGTCAGTGCCGGGAAAAGTGTAGGCGAGCGACTGCAATTCGTCATGACCCATGGAATAGACCCGGTGCGAGCCCACCTGGGGCAGCGTCACATCCATCCATTCCGAGTGGTGGGATATCGTCTTCCAGCGACCGCCTTCCCACGTGATCACGTCTTCCTTGACCTCGCGCAGATTGACATCGGCATCGAAATTGGTCGCGAAGAATTTGCCGTGGCTGCCGGCATTCACATCGATGATATCGATCGATGCGATCCGGTCGAAATGATGCTTGCGCGCATGGGCGCAGAAGATGTTGACTACGCCGGGATCGAAACCCATGCCGAGAAAGGCATTGAGCTTGCGTTCGGCGAAGGCCTCGCGGCGCGGCCATTCCACATAGGAATACCAGGGCGCCTTGATGTCTTCGACATGCTCGTCTTCTCCGAGCGCCGTATCGAGATAATGCGTTCCGGTGGCGAGGCACGCGTCGAGCAAAGTGGCGTTGCAATAGGGCGAGGCGACATTGATCAGGATATCGGCGCCGGTATCCGCGATAACGCGTGTCGTGTCGTCGATATCGCGCGCATCGATCACCGCGACGTCGACCAGCCTCTTCTCACCGGGTTCCGCCCAACGTCCCTGAACTTCGTCGGCGATCAGATCCAGCTTGTCGCGGTTACGGGCCGCAATGGTGATGCCGGCGAACTCGGCGCGAAACTGTGCCGCCTTATGGACTGTCACCTGCCCGACACCACCGGCGCCGACGATCAAGAGCTTCGGCTTCGTCACGGCCTTGTCTCCCACATTGGTTTCGACATTCAGTGAGCCGGAAGTTCGCTGATCCCGCCGTTACGGGCGGACCATGCGAGCGGCGCATTGAGGAACGATTCGACTTCCTCCAGCGTCTTCTCGTCAAAATGCTTGCCGGCGCGCGCCGCAGCCAGCACGTCCCACCAGGTGGCGAGGTAGTGCAGTTGCATCCCCGCGGCCTTCAGCCGGTCCGGCGCATCGGGAAAGATGTCGTAGTAGAAGATCGCGAACGTATCGGTGATGTCTGCACCGGCGCTGCGGATCGCCTCTGCGAACTTGATCTTGCTGCCGCCGTCCGTTGTCAGGTCCTCGACCAAAAGCACGTTCGAGCCTTCGGGCATGTGCCCTTCGATCTGCGCATCGCGTCCAAAGCCTTTTGGCTTCTTGCGGATATACTGCATCGGAAGGCCGAGCCTTTCCGATATCCAGGCCGCAAAGGGAATGCCGGCCGTCTCGCCGCCCGCGACACTCGAAAATTTCTCGAAACCGGCTTCGCGAAGGATCGTCCCGGCTGCGAAATCCATGATCGCGGAACGCACCCGCGGATAGGAGATCAGCTTCCGGCAGTCGATGTAAACCGGGCTCGCAAGCCCTGACGTGAAGGTGTAGGGCTCGTCGGCGCGAAAATGCACCGCCCGGATCTCGAGCAGCATTCTTGCGACCATCTCGGCGGTCAGGGACTTGTCGGGAAAACTGTTTGAGAACATGCGAAAAACCTTCGGCTGACTGACGGCGCGCACTGATTAGCAGCAAGGTTACCGCTGCGCCACCCTGCCAGGAGCGACGCGACCGGCGTTGATCAACACACCTGCCAATGAAGTGCGAACATTGGATCGAACACGGTGACCGGCCCCGCGCCGGTGTCGATCTTGCCTGGCAGGCGGATCGGCTCCGGCAGTCTCTTGAGCGTGACCGTCGCGCTGTTGACTGGCAGGCCGTAATAGGCGGGACCGTTGAGCGAGGTGAACGCTTCCAGACGATCCAGCGCCCTCTCCTCCTCGAAGACATGCGCCAGACAGGAAAGCGTGTTGATCGCGGTGAAGATCCCGGCACAGCCACAGCCACATTCCTTCGATGGATCGACGTGCGGCGCCGAATCCGTTCCGAGAAAGAAGCGCCGGTCGCCCGATGTGGCGGCCGCCCGCAGAGCCTGGCGGTGCGTTTCGCGCTTGGCAACGGGCAGGCAGTAGTAATGCGGCCGGATGCCGCCGGCGAGGATGGCGTTGCGATTGATGATCAGGTGGTGCGTGGTGATCGTCGCCGCCAGGTTGCGCTCCGCACTCGCGACATAGTCGACACCGTCTTTGGTCGTCACATGTTCCATGACGATTTTCAGATCGGGGACCCGTTCGCGCAGGGGCGCCAGAACCCGTTCGATGAAGACGGCCTCGCGATCGAAGATATCAACCGATGCATCGGTGACCTCGCCATGCACGCAGAGCGGCAGGCCCATCGCGGCCATGCGCTCAAGCACGGGCATGACGCGATCGATCGACTTGACGCCGCTGTCGGAATTCGTCGTCGCCCCGGCGGGATAGAGCTTCACGGCCTTGATGAGACCACTCTCGTGACCGGCGGCGACATCGTCGGGCGAAGTGGCTTCCGTCAGGTAGAGGGTCATCAGCGGCTCGAAATCCACCCCATCTGGCAGGCTGTCCAGGATGCGCGCGCGATAACTCTGCGCGTCGGCGACCGTCACCACCGGCGGCACCAGGTTCGGCATGATGATGGCCCGGGCAAAATGCGCCGCCGAGAATGGCAGGACGCCCTTGAGCATCGCCCCGTCGCGCAGGTGTAGATGCCAGTCGTCGGGGCGGCGGATCGTCAATTCGTTCATCAGGAGCCTCTCATCGCGTCAAGCGGCACTGTCGTTAGCACCCGCGGGTGCCGGAGGACAATCACGCCTGCGCTGTTCATCGGCCGATCGCTGTTCTATACCCTGCGCCAGAGAAAAAGGGAGACGGATTGGATGGATCTGAAGATTGCCGGCAAACGCGCCCTCGTCCTAGCATCGACGCGCGGACTGGGCAGAGGCATCGCTGAAAAACTGGCTGAGGAAGGCGCGGAGGTCCTTCTGTGCGGCCGCTCGACCGACCGGCTGGAGGAGGCCGTCAAGGCAATTCGCGACAAGGGCGGCAAGGCGGATTTTGTCACCGCTGATCTCGCCGACCCCGGGATCGTCGATCTGCTCGCCGACAATGTCGATCAGAAACTTGGTGGCGTCGATATCCTGGTCAACAACACCGGCGGCCCACCGCCCGGCTCGATGACCGACGCCTCGATGGAGGTGCTTTCCAAGCAGTTCGACATGATGGTCCTGCGTGTCATGGCGATAACCGCTCGCTTCCTGCCCGGCATGAAAGAGCGCGGCTGGGGACGCGTGCTGACGGTCGCTTCGTCCGGCGTCATCCAGCCGATCCCCAATCTCGGCCTGTCAAACGCCCTCAGATCCGCGCTTGTCGGCTGGTCGAAATCGATGGCCAACGAGAATGCTGCCGACGGCGTCACCTTCAACTTGCTGTTGCCGGGCCGCATCGATACCGAAAGGGTCGAGGAACTGGATTGCGCCAACTCCAAGCGAACCGGCAAGTCGATCGAGGATGTGCGCGAAGCCGCGCGCCAGACAATCCCCGCCGGACGCTACGGAAAGGTGGAGGAGTTCGCCTCGGTCGCCGCATTCCTCGTATCCGATCCGGCAAGCTACGTGACTGGTGGCTTGATCCGCTGCGACGGCGGCGCCATCAAGTCGGTCTGAGCGTCGCACTGAGAATTGGCTATGGGGCGCTGACCTTGTCGGCCAGCCGCTCCAACATCCCCAGACACTGGACGAGTTGATCTTCGCTGATGAACTCGTCCGGCTTGTGCGCCTGCGCAATCGAACCAGGGCCGCAGACCACGGCGGAAATTCCTGCTTTCTGAAAGAGGCCTGCCTCGGTGCCGAACGATACGACATCTGTATCGTTGCGCCCCGTCAGTTCGCGGGCGATCGCCAAGGCTTCGGACTGGCTGACGGGCTCGAGCCCCTCGACCTCGCCCACGACATGCGTGACGATTTCGGTCTCTGGCGCGATCCGATGCATGGCGGGTTTGAGGACGTCCTCCACATAGGCATGCATCTCGGCTTTCACATAGTCGGCATCGGCGGAAGTCACCGGTCGCATTTCCCAATCGATCCGGCAGTCGCTCGCGATGACGTTTCGTGCAGGCCCGCCGACGACCGCGCCGGCCTGGACCGTCGTCCAGGGCGGATTGAACGGGCTTGCCTCCGGCGCGCGCGCCTTCAGCGGATCGCGCAGATCCAGAAGCCGTGTGATGTAGCGCACCGCATATTCGATGGCGTTGACGCCGGCATCGGGCACGGACGCATGACCGCCGGTGCCGGTCACATGCGTTGTATATTCATAGCACCCCTTGTGACCCTCGATGATGCGCATCTCGGTCGGCTCACCGATGATCACCGCCGAGGGCCGGATGCCGGCTGCAGCGAGATCGGTCATCAGGGCGCGGGCGCCGAGACAACCGACCTCTTCATCATAGGTGAAGGCGAAATGGATCGGCCGGCTCAGCTCTCGTGCCGCGAACACCGGGGCCACAGCAAGGCACGCGGCGATGAACCCCTTCATGTCGCAGCTGCCGCGACCATAGAGCAACCCGTCGGCTTCGCGCACCGCAAAGGGATCGCTCGTCCACTCCTGCCCTTCCGTCGGAACGACGTCGGAATGCCCCGACAGAACGATACCGCCATCCCGCTGCGGGCCGATCGTGGCGAAGAGATTGGCTTTCCTGCCGCTCTCGTCTCCATAGAAGCGCACTTGCGCCCCCGATCGCTCCAGAACGTCGGCGGCGTAGGCGATGAGCTCCAGATTGCTGTCTGCCGAGACGGTCGGATAGGCGATGAGGTCGGCAAGCAGATCCTTGGTGCGGGAGAGCAGCATCATGGCGTCGGCGTCAGTCCTTCACATACATCTTGCGCGGACGGTTGCAGAGACATTCAGCCGCCGCGCCCTCGCGGATCAGGATGCTCTCGGTAATCTCGAGCCCCCAATCCTTCATCCACAGGCCCGGCATGAAGTGGAACGTCATGCCCGCCTCCAGTATGGTGTCGTCGTTCTCACGGAACGATATCGTTCGTTCGCCCCAGTCGGGCGGATAGGAAATCCCGATGGGATAGCCGCAGCGCGCACCGCGATCGATACCGATCTTCTCCAGCTCGTAGTGGAAAGCGCGTGCGACATCGCCGGCTCGCGCGCCCGGACGCGCCGTTTCCAGCCCCGCTTCCAGCCCGAGGACCACGGCCATCTCCGCATCCAGCAGGTATTGCGGCGGCTTGCCGAGAAAGACAGTGCGGCAGAACGGGACGTGGTAGCGCCGATAGCATCCGGCAATCTCGAAGAAGGTAGCCTCGCCGCGCTTGAAGGGACTGGCGCTCCAGGTGAGGTGCGGCGCGGCGGCGTCCGAGCCGCTGGGCAACAGCGGCACGATGGCCGGATAGTCTCCCCAGATTCCCTCCTCGGTCCCGTCATCCAATCCCCGAATCGTATCGGCGTAGATATCAGCGACCAGATCGTTCTTCTTCATGCCGGGCTCGACGCGCTCGACGATGCCATCGACCACCTTCTCGGCCAGGAGCGCCGCCTTGCGCATGAAGCCGAGTTCCTCGTCCGATTTGACGGTGCGTTGCCAATTCACCAGGCCAGTTGCGTCGATGAACGAGGCGTGCGGCAGTTCGTATTCCAGTACGAGATAAGCCTTTGCGGAAAAATAGTAATTGTCGAGTTCAAGCCCGATGCGTGCCCCGGCGTGTCCCTTGTCGCGGATCAGCGCCGCCAGCGTCTGCATCGGGTGGTATTCCGGCGACTGGACGTAGTGGTCGGCATAGGGAATGCAGCGATCGTCATCCATGTAGACCGTGCGCACCGCCCCGTTCGCATCCTGCCCACGCCCCCACCAGACCGGGTCCTCGTCGTGAAAGATGAGGACGCCCTGATGCACGTAGAACGACCAGCCGTCATAGCCGGTGAGCCAAGCCATGTTGGACGGATCTTCGATGAAGAGGACTTCGATATCGCGCTGACGCATCGCGGCACGCACGAGTTGCAGCCGACGCTCATATTCGCCACGGCTGAAAGGCAATGCACTGGCAGGCATTGGATTTTCCCTGAGAATTGCTTGATTTCGGGCACCCTCGCCCAATGCCTACTACACATGCAGTCCACGCAACAACATGTCGGATAGCGACATCCTCACGCCATGATAGAACAGTGGCAATGTTGCCGCAGGGTTGCTTCGGTTGACAGCGGTCAACCGGGCGTGCTGCGTTCCGACAAATCTCGATACCAGGTGCCTTTGACGGGAACGTCCTTCGCCATGCCCACACTTGCCTTCTCGGATATCGAATCCGCGCAACGTGCCATCGCCGAAGTGGCATTACGGACGCCCTTGATCGCCGCGCCGGATCTTTCACGCAAGCTTGGCTGCGAACTGCTGCTCAAGCTCGAATCGCTTCAGCCTGTGGGAGCTTTCAAGCTGCGCGGCGCCGCCAACGCGATGGCAAAGCTCCCTGCAAACACCAGCGGCGTGACATGTTGCTCAACGGGAAATCATGGTCGTGCCGTCGCCTATTCCGCCAAGTCTCTCGGCATGCGCGCCGTAATCTGCATGTCGGAGCTCGTTCCCAAGGCGAAGGTCGACGGGATTCGCAAACTCGGCGCCGAAGTGTACATCCGCGGCCGCAGCCAGGACGATGCGCAGGAAGAGTGCCTGCGCCTCGCCGCCGCCGAGGGACTGGTGGAAATCCCTCCCTTCGATCATCCCGATGTGATCGCGGGACAGGCGACGATGGCAGTCGAGATGTTGGAGGATCGCCCCGATATCGAAACGCTGCTCGTGCCACTTTCCGGTGGCGGCCTTGCCGCCGGCGTCGCCTTCGCCGCCAAGACCATCAAGCCAGGCATCGAGGTCATTGGTGTTTCGATGGACCGCGGCGCGGCGATGCATGACAGCCTGAAGGCCGGCCGACCGGTCGCAGTGACAGAAGTGGCCAGCCTCGCCGATTCGCTGGGTGGCGGCATCGGACTTGAAAACCGCCACAGCTTCCCGCTTTGCCGGGACTATCTGGACAAGGTCGTTCTCGTCACCGAAGACGAGATCTATAGCGCAATGCAGGCCCTCTATTTTGAGGAGCGCCTGGTGGCCGAAGGTGCCTGTGTCGTCGGTATCGCAGCGATGATGGCTGGGAAGCTGACCCGGCTCAACGCCCCTGTCGCGACCATTATTACCGGGCGCAATGTTGATATGGACACGTTCGCCGCCGTCGTCGCCGGGCGTGACGTCTTGCTCGGTGACGTCACGATCAACGGAAAGGCATATGACCATGGCTGAGGCACGCGACATTTTCGTGCTGACCGAGCGTGACTTGCGCGAGGTGGTTCATCTCGATCTCGCGGCGATCGATATCGTGGAACAGGCCTTCGCTGCGCTGGCCTCCGGCGCGGTCGTCATGCCGCCCATCCTTTCGATGGACATTCCCGAAGCCAATGGCGAAGTCGACGTCAAGACGGCCTATATTCCTGGCTTCGACGGCTTTGCGATCAAGGTCAGCCCCGGCTTCTTCGACAATCCCAAGATCGGACTGCCGAGCCTCAACGGGCTGATGATCCTGTTCTCGGCAAAGACCGGACTGGTCGATGCACTGCTTCTCGACAATGGCTATCTGACCGATGTGAGAACGGCTGCCGCTGGCGCCGTCGCCGCCCGCCACATGGCACCTGAAAGGGTCGAGACGGCCGCCGTTTTCGGCACCGGGGTTCAGGCTCGTCTGCAGGTCAAGGCGGCCCATCTCGTACGCCCCTTCCAAAAGCTGATCGTCTGGGGCCGCGATCGGGCCAAGACCGAAGCTTGCGCGGCGGAATTGGGCGAGGCGCTGGGCATCGAGGCGCGCGCCGAGCCGGATGGCGAGAAGGCCGTCGGCGAAAGTCAGCTGGTCGTGACGACCACCCCGGCCCGAACGCCGATCCTCAAGGCCGAATGGCTGCATCCCGGTCTGCATATCACCGCGATGGGATCGGACAATATGGACAAGAACGAGCTCGATCCGGAGATCGTCGTGCGCGCCGACCGTTATATCGTCGACCGCGTCAGCCAGTGCGAAAAGCTTGGCGAGTTGCGCAGCGCCGTGGCCGCCGGGCTATGGACCGGCGAACCGCCAGCCGAACTCGGCGATATCGTTGCAGGCCGCATCGCCGGCCGATCCTCGCCGGAGGCGGTGACGGTCTGCGACCTCACCGGAACCGGAGCGCAGGACACCGCGATTGCGACATTCGCTCTCGGGGTTGCCAAAGCGGGGGGTAAGGGTTCAAAGGTGGCCGGATAGGCCCGCACAGCAAGTGACTGACGCGATTTCGCGCTACATGGGCCCGAAGGCCCGGCCGTAGCAGAAGGTTGCCGGCAAGAGGGCGCTGGAAACCGACGAAAAGACGGAGTCATCATGCTCAGGAACGATCAGCTCGATCAGTGGGATCGCGAGAATTTCTTCCACCCCTCGACGCACATGGGCCAGCACGAGCGTGGCGAGGCGGCAAACCGGATCATAACCGGTGGATCGGGCGTTTTTATCGAAGATCGCAACGGCACGAAGCTGCTTGACGGTTTTGCCGGGCTCTACTGCGTGAATGTCGGCTATGGCCGCCAGGAAATCGCCGAGGCGATCGCCGCCCAGGCGAAGGAACTCGCCTACTACCACGCTTATGTCGGCCACGGCACGGAAGCCTCGATCACACTCGCCAAAATGGTGATGGAGCGCATGCCCGAACATATGTCGAAGGTCTATTTCGGCCTCGGCGGCTCGGATGCCAACGAAACCAACATCAAGCTCGTCTGGTACTACAACAATATCCTTGGCCGGCCGGAGAAGAAGAAGATCATTTCGCGCTGGCGCGGCTATCATGGTTCCGGCCTGATGACCGGCTCGCTGACCGGTCTCACTCCGTTTCACAACAAATTCGATCTGCCGCTTTCTCAGGTCCTGCACACCGAGACCCCTTCCTATTTCCGCCGGCCGGACCTCGACATGAGCGAGGCCGACTTCGTCCAGCATTGCGTGGACAAGCTGGAAGAAATGATCGCCGCGGAAGGTGCCGACACGATCGCCGCCTTCATCGGCGAGCCGATCCTCGGCACGGGCGGCATCATTCCGGCGCCGGAAGGCTATTGGGCGGCGATCCAGAAAGTGCTCGAAAAGCACGACATCCTCCTGATCGCAGATGAAGTCGTGACCGGCTTTGGCCGCCTCGGCTCGATGACCGGCTCGAAGCACTACGGGATAAAGCCGGACATCATCACGCTGGCAAAAGGGCTGACCTCAGCCTATGCCCCCCTGTCAGGCTCCGTGATCTCCGATCGGATGTGGGACGTTCTGGTCAAGGGCTCCGACGAGATGGGGCCGATCGGCCACGGCTGGACCTATTCGGCGCACCCCATCGGCGCGGCCGCCGGGGTTGCCAATCTCAAGCTGGTCGACGAAATGGGACTCGTCGAGAACGCCGGCAAGGTCGGGCGATATCTGAACGACAAGATGAAAGACGCCTTGTCCGCTCACCAGAAGGTCGGGGACGTGCGAGGCGAAGGCATGCTGTGCGCCGTCGAGTTCGTGGACGACAAGACCAGCCGCACCTTCTTCGACGCTGGCCGCAAGATTGGACCGGCAATGGCGGCGGCGGTGCTGAAGAACGGCGTCATCGGCCGCGCCATGCCCCAGGGTGACATCCTCGGCTTCGCGCCCCCGCTCTGCCTGACCGAGGCTGAAGCCGACCAGATCGTCGACGCGACGAAGAAGGCCGTCAAGGAAGTCTTCTGAGGTTGCTCGATGCGCGGGGTCGTTCAGGCCTCGCGCATCAGCGTATGCTGATCGATCAGATATTTGTCGGAAAGCGGCAGGCTTGCCGCTCCGAGGGCCCGCGCGATGGGCCCAACCGTACCTGCCTCGATCGCCGGCACGTCCAGACCCTGGAGGTCGAGCGCGAGTACGGCGCGCCGGGTTTCTTCCACCAGCCTTTCCCGCACGGCAGACGGCATTCCACCGTCCAGCACCACCGTTTCGAAATCGATGATGGAGACGGAGGCGACGATCGCGTGGGCGAGGCCGCGTGCAACCACGGTCAGCCAGCGGGCGACGTGAACTTCAAAGCCGCTCCAATCGTCCGGCGTACGCCAAAGCGGTGACGGATCGATGCCATCTGCGATCAGCATCCCTTCAAGCACCATCAGCGAGGCCTGGTCAATCAGTTGCTCGGAGTTGCCATCGCGTCCCGGCACCGGCATCGACCCGAGAGCACCGGCATTGCCGCTGCGCCCGGCATAGAGACTGCCGTTCAAGACGATCCCGCCGCCAATGAAGGTGCCGATATAGAAATAGATGAAGTCCTGGCGCGCGCCATGATGCCCGAAGATGAGCTCGGCCGCGCACGCCGCCGTGGCGTCGTTCTGCAAGTAGACGGGATAGCTTGACATGCCAGCGATCTCGCTTCGCAGATCGATCCGTCGCCATCTGTCCATAACCGCTCGCGGTGCGCCGATTTCCTCGTGCCAGTTCCAGAGCTGATACGGCATCGCAATACCGATGCCGGCGACGCGGTCTCTCAACCCTTCATCCAGGACCGACGTCATCTGCGCCAGTGCATTACGGACGAACGCGATGATCGCATCGGGCTCGGGATAGGCATAACCGATATGAAGCGCATGGCGCACACAACCAAGGAAGTCGATCAGCACGAGATCTGCACTGCGCCGGCCGACCTTCAAGCCTATGAAAAAAGCACCATCGCCATTGATGGAGAGCGGTACGGACGGTTGACCCACCTTGCCGCGGATCGGCTCACCGCGTTTCAGCAGCTCCTCACCCTCCAAGGCCCGCATGATGACGGAAATCGTCTGAGCGGACAGCCCTGTCATCTGAGCGATCTCGGTCTTGACCAATACGCCGTGGCGGCGAACGAGGCTCAGCACCAGCCGCTCGTTATAGGCACGCATGCCGCTCTGATTGGAGCCACGCAATTGCTGCAAGGTGCCAG
Organism: Neopararhizobium haloflavum; assembly: GCF_002750855.1. GTDB lineage: Bacteria > Pseudomonadota > Alphaproteobacteria > Rhizobiales > Rhizobiaceae > Georhizobium > Georhizobium haloflavum. Next base: position 127,177 of record NZ_NWUC01000007.1, read on the forward strand.
GCTCGTTGAGCCCGCTGGAAACTGCCATCAACGCTCCTCCCCCGGGCCGACGCGGCCGGATCGCTTCTATCACGAACCGAGCGATTGGCGAGAGGATGCCGACGCGTCGACTGACTGTCAATAACTAAATAAGAGTGATTTATTTATTGACAGTCCTATTGGGATGCTGTTTTCTTTTCGTCGGATGCCGATGGAGGAGTCTTCGGCACCTGGCCCGCGGGCCAGCCATTTCGGGAGGATTGAAATGAAACGCCAAGCTCTCATTGCATCGACGGCTCTTGCCGCTGCACTCGCGTTCGCCGCGCCCTCGCATGCGCAGGACGAGCAGGTCAGCGCCTGCCTGATCACCAAGACCGACATCAACCCATTCTTCGTCAAGATGAAGGAAGGCGCGACAGCAAAGGCCGAGGAGCTCGGGATGGAACTGGCGACCTATGCCGGCCGGGTCGATGGCGACCACCAGACGCAGGTACAGGCGGTCGAAACCTGCATCGCATCGGGCGCCGACGGCATTTTGATCACCGCATCGGACACAAAGGCGATCGTCGATGTCGTTCAGACGGCTCGCGACAACGGCATTCTCGTCATTGCACTCGACACTCCCCTTGAGCCGATCGATGCAGCTGATGCCACCTTCGCCACGGACAATTTCAAGGCGGGAGAACTGATTGGACAGTGGGCAGCCGCGCAGTTGGGCGACGAGGCCGCCAATGCCAAGATCGCCATGCTCGATCTTTCCCCCAGTCAGCCGTCCGTCGACGTTCTGCGCAACCAGGGCTTCCTTCAGGGTTTCGGCATCGACCTCAACGACGAGAACCTGATCGGCGACGAGGAGGACGAACGCATAGTCGGCAACGACGTCACCTCCGGCAATGAAGAAGGTGGCCGGCGCGCGATGGAAAACCTGCTCCAGGTCGATCCGGAGATCAACGTCGTCTACACCATCAACGAGCCCGCCGCGGCTGGAGCATACGAGACGCTTCGCTCGTTCGGACGCCAGGATGAGGTGATCGTCGTATCGGTGGACGGCGGCTGCCCGGGTGTCCAGAACGTGCAAGAGGGGATCATCGGCGCCACCTCGCAGCAGTATCCGCTTGAAATGGCTGCGCTCGGTATCGAGGCGATCGCCAACTTCGCCCGCACCGGCGAAACGCCCGAACCGTCCCCCGGTCTCGACTTCTATGACACCGGTGTCCAACTCGTAACGGACACGCCGGTCGAGGGCCTGGAATCGATCAGCGTCGAGGAAGGTCTCGAACTCTGCTGGGGCTGACGGCGCCTTGCGGGCAGGCGGATACAGGCCTGCCCCTCGCCTGGCGCTGAGTGCGCCATGCCAATCAGGCTGCAATTGCGCTACACTGCTGGTTCCGCAGGGACTGGAGTGGCGGGAGGATTTTCATGACGAGCTCAGTCGACACCGCGCCGGCGGCGCGGGGTGCACAGGCCTATGAAGAAAGCCTTGAACAGAGCGACCGCAGCCTTGCGGAGTTCGAGGCACGACACCAATCGGCGCTCGATCGCATCCAGCATTTCCTTCACGGCTACCCCACCATGGTGCCGGTCATCGTGCTCCTGGTGAGCGTCCTCGCCTTCGGCATCGTCGCCGGCGACCGCTTTTTCTCTGCCTTCAACCTCTCGCTCATCATGCAGCAGGTCTCCATCATCGGGATACTGGCGGCAGCGCAGAGCCTCGTGATCCTCACCGCCGGCATCGATCTGTCGGTGGCGGCCATCATGGTCTTAATGTCGGTGATCATGGGCAATCTGGCGGTCAGCATGGGAGTGCCGACCCCCATCGCCTTGCTGGTCGGGTTTGCTGGCGGCACGGCAGCGGGCGCCCTCAACGGACTGTTGGTGACCCGCCTGAAACTGCCGCCCTTCATCACCACACTCGGCACTTGGAACATTTTCTTCGCGCTGAACCTCTGGCTCTCCGGCGCCCAGTCGATCCGCAGTCAGGACATCGATGAACAGGCGCCCATCCTCAAGATCTTCGGCGAGAACTTCGGCATGTTCGGAGCCCAGTTCTCCTATGGCTCCGTGCTGATGGTGCTGATCTTCGCCGCACTCTGGTATCTCCTGAACAGGACCGCATGGGGACGCCACGTCTATGCCGTCGGCGACGACAAGGAAGCCGCCGAACTGGCCGGCATCCGCACCAACCGGACGCTGGTGTCCGTCTATGCCCTGGCAGGGCTTGTCTGTGCACTCGGCGCTTGGGCGTCCATCGGCCGCGTCGGCTCCGTGTCCCCGCAAAGCTTCTACGAAGGCAACCTCCAGTCGATCACGGCTGTGGTCATCGGCGGGATTTCGCTCTTCGGAGGCCGCGGCTCCATCATGGGACCATTGATCGGGGCGTTGATCGTCGGCGTCTTCCAGTCGGGGCTTCGCCTCGTCGGTGTCGACGTGCTCTGGCAGGTTTTCGCGATCGGCTGGCTGATCATCATCGCCGTCGCCATCGACCAATGGATCAGAAAGGTATCGGCATGAGCGAGAACGTACCCATCCTTTCCGCCCGTGGCCTCGTCAAGCGCTACGGCCGCGTGACTGCCCTCGACCGCGCCGATTTCGATCTCTACCCCGGTGAGATCCTGGCCGTCATCGGCGACAACGGTGCCGGAAAATCCTCGCTGATCAAGGCCCTCTCGGGCGCTGTATCGATTGATGAGGGCGACATGACGCTGGAGGGGCGCCCCATGCGGTTCTCCTCGCCCATGGAAGCGAGAGATGCAGGCATCGAAACCGTCTATCAGACGCTCGCGCTCTCACCTGCGCTGTCGATCGCCGACAACATGTTTCTTGGCCGCGAAATCCGCAAGAAGGGGCCACTCGGATCCATCTTCAAACTGCTCGACCGCGCAGAGATGGAGAAAGTGGCACGCCAGAAGCTCTCCGACCTCGGCCTGATGACCATTCAGAACATCGCGCAACCCGTGGAAACGCTGTCGGGAGGCCAAAGGCAAGGTGTTGCCGTCGCGCGGGCCGCAGCATTCGGCTCGAAGGTGATCATCATGGATGAGCCGACGGCGGCGCTCGGCGTGAAGGAGTCACGCCGCGTTCTTGAATTGATCCTGGACGTCAAGCGGCGTGGGATTCCGATCGTTCTGATCTCCCACAACATGCCGCATGTCTTCGAGGTTGCCGATCGAATCCATATCCACCGTCTCGGCCGCCGGCTATGCGTCATAAAGCCAAAGGACTACTCGATGTCCGATGCGGTTGCGTTCATGACAGGTGCCAAGACGCCGCCGGAAGAAGCGATTGCCGCCTGATGCGTGATATGGCGGGCATTGCAGAAGGGCTGCTCGCCGGCGCCAGGGCGTCGCAGCGGCGATTGATCGTGGCGATTGCCGGGCCGCCGGGCTCGGGCAAATCGACCATATCCGAAGCGCTGCGCAAGGCCATCGACGACCGGGAGCCCGGCAGCGCCATCATAGTGCCGATGGATGGCTTTCATCTCGACAACGTCGTGCTCGATCACCGTGGCCTGAGGCACCGCAAGGGTGCACCGGAGACATTCGATGCGGCGGGTTACTGCGAAACGATGCGCAGAATCGCCGAGCGGCCGCAGCTTTCAGCCGCCTATCCGGTCTTCGACCGTCATCTCGATCTCGCACGCGCCGGAGCGGGCATCGTCGATCCCGGCCATCGCATCGTTCTGACGGAGGGCAATTACCTCTTGATCGACGCAGCACCTTGGAGCGAGCTTCGCACGCTCTTCGAGCGGACCATCTGGCTCGATGTGGCCGACGATGTTCTGGAGGAACGACTTGTTCGTCGCTGGCTGTACCATGGGTTGGGGCGGCAGCAGGCGATAAAAAAGGCGCTCGACAACGATATGCCGAACGCCAGGTTTGTGAAGCAGAATTCGCGGCGGGCAGACATCACCATCAATGGCTGACCGCCTTAGTCAGCCTTTCAAGCGACAGCCTTGAGCTCGACCTCGCCGGCCCTTTCGATAAGGACCGAATGGAGGCTCTTGACGGCTGCGTTCATCGATTCCTGATCGACGACGAACTGCACATCGACGCCTCGCCCGGTTTCATGCGCTCCGAGCGGCTCGATACCCGCTTCCTTCAGTGCCACCAGCGAGTTGAGCATGACATCCAGTCCGCGCAGCTCGCGGCCGATTGCAGACACGATCGCAACCTTGCGCATCTTGATCTGCGCAGAAGGGTAAACCTTCGCAATGTCGCGCTCGACGCGGCGAATGGCCTTGAGCGAGCCTTCCAGATAGTGCGTGATCGTGTTGGCGTTGGATGTCTTGGCGACGATCCAGACCTTGTGACGCGTCAGCGCTTCGAGAATGGTGGCGTCATAGCCCTTGACCCCGACCATGTCCTGCTCGAAGACTTCGAGCGCGATCACGGGAAGACCGGTGATGATCTCGACCCGCGGCTCGCTCGCCGGCTCCGCATCGATCAGCGTACCAGGGTCGTGCGGTTCGAATGCGTTGGCTACCCGCAGCGGAATGCCCGCCTGGCGCAACGTCTTCGCTGCCTTCGGATGGATGGCCTCCATGCCCATGTTCGAAAGCTGATCCGCCACGTCGTAGTTGGTACGGCCGATCTTCTGGACCGCATCGACACCCACCAGCTTGGGGTCCGCGCTGGAGAGGTGAAACTCCTTGTGGATCACTGCCTCGCGCGCCCCGGTGATCGCTGCCGTGTGAGCGAACGTCACCTCCGAATAACCACGGTCGAACTCGCGCATCAGACCTTCCATGCACTGGGCATAGCCGGTCACGATGGGCAATTCGCGGGCGAAATCGACCTCGGCGAAAGCGTCCGAGATGCGCTGCCCGAGGTCGGGATGATTCTCGTCACGCCAGCCCGTCAGGTCCACGAAACGTGCATTGACGCCATGTCGGCGAAGCAGAAGCGTCGTGACAAAAGCCGAATGCGCCTCGCCCAGGCCCGACAGAAGTTCGCGGGTCGTCAGCATGTGCTCTTCTAGGCGGAAATGTCCGTAGGAGCACAGCCTCTGGAGATCCAGAAGGCAGGTTCTCGCGCCCTCGATCCGCTCACGAACGAAATCATCGGCAACGCGGCGATCACCGCCATCATCGAGGATTTCCGCGTTCATGTCGCGCATCATGATGCTGACGCGGCCAAGGGCATCCATCCAACCGTGATCGTTGTCGGCGTTGGAGAACAGCGCATAGACACCCGGCTCGTCGGTCTTCTTGTGCTCCAGCAGGGCGTTTGTCATGCCGGCATAAGCTGAGACGACGAAGACGCGATTGTAGAGCGCTTCGCCTTCCCGATCGCCAATGAAGATGCTGTCGAGCAGCTCTCGCGACCGGCTGATCGACGTGCCGCCGATCTTCTCGACGGTGTGGTTGCCGTTCGGCTTTTCTTCCGTCATCGTCTTGTCGGTATCAGTCGTCATCTTTGTCGATATTGCGCCGGTGCATGTCGGCAGCCGGCGCCCTCTCCATTGAAATAAAGGCGGCTGGGGGTCCGGATCGTCAGGCCGATGCCGCCGCAACCTCGTCGGCGCTCGCATAGGAACCGTCGGCACGATGAACCTCGTTGCCCGTTACCGGCGGATTGAACACGCAAGCCATCGTCATCTCGGTCTTGCCGCGCAGGATGTGCTTGTCGTTCTTGTTGAGCGCATACATCACACCCGGCCTGATCTCGTGAACCTCGCCGGTTGCGACATCCTCGATAGAACCCTCCCCAGCGACGCAATAAACGCTCTCCAGGTGGTTCTTGTAGTGAAAGTGCAACTCGGTATCAGCGTAGATCGTCGTGATATGGAAGCTGAATCCCATGTTGTCGCCGGCCAGGAGCAGACGAACCGAATTCCATCCGTCCGAATCAACCCGCCGCTCGGTGTTCTTTGCTTCGTTGAAGTCTCTTACGATCATGGCCGGTTTACTCCGCTGCAATCTTGTTGGGGGCGACGATTTCGCTGACCGCGGCCTCGAGAATGTCGAGGCCGCTTGCGAGTTTTTCCTTCTCGATCGTCAGCGGCGCCAGAATCTTTACGACTTCGTCGTGGGCACCCGACGTCTCGATGATGAGACCGTTCTGGAAGCACCACTTGCAGATATCGGATGCGAGCTCGCCGGTGCCGACATCGATGCCGCGCATCATTCCGCGGCCCTTGAGGCGTGAACCGGGAACCATCGATGCGATGGCATCAAGGCGGTCTTTCAGATAGTCGCCCTTGGCCTGAACTTCCTTCTGGAAGGCATCGTCGGTCCAGAACTTCTCCAGTGCCACACGCGCCGTAACGAATGCATGGTTGTTGCCGCGAAACGTGCCGTTGTGCTCGGCCGGGCCCCAGATATCATGCTCGGGCTTGATGAGGACAGCCGAGAACGGCAGGCCGAAGCCCGAAAACGATTTCGCCATCGTTACGATGTCGGGCGACACGCCCATCTCCTCGAACGAGAAGAACGTCCCGGTTCGGCCGCAGCCTGCCTGGATATCGTCGATGATTAACAGAGCGCCGTGCGCCCTCGCGATCTCTTCGACGCGCTTCACCCAAGGCGCCGAAGCGGCGTTGAGGCCACCTTCGCCCTGAACGGTTTCCAGCAGGATCGCAGCTGGGCTGTCGATACCCGAGGACGGGTCGTCGAGCATCTTTTCGAGCATCGCCGCAGTATCAATGCCATCGCCATGATAAGCATCGAAAGGCGCACGCTGAACATTGGCCAAAGGCGCGCTGGCACCGCCGCGATGATAGCCGTTCCCTGTCGCGGCAAGCGCGCCCATCGTCACCCCGTGGAACCCGTTTGTGAACGCGATGATGTTGGTGCGGCCCGTCACCTTGCGGGCGAGCTTCATCGCGGACTCAACGGCATTCGCACCCGTCGGGCCGACGAACTGGACCTTGTAGTCCATCCCGCGCGGCTTCAGGATGATCGACTCGAAGGCGGACAGGAAGTCTGCCTTCGCCTCGGTGAACATGTCGAGGCCATGCGTGACGCCATCCTTGGAGATGTAGTCGATCAGCGCGGCCTTCATGTCCGGATCATTGTGGCCGTAGTTCAGCGACGAGCAGCCGGCCAGAAAATCGATATATGTCTTGCCGCTCTCGTCCGTCAGCGTCGCGTTCTGCGCGCTCGAGAAAACGTTCGGAAAGCTGCGGCAATAGCTGCGCGATTCTGACTCGCGGCGTTCGAAAATTGTGGGCTGTTTCATAGTGACAGTCGTCATAATTCCACTCCAATCATTGGATTGGTTTCAAGAAAATTGGCGTGTGATTGGCCTGATATCAGGCCGCGAAAGCGATCTTGACGGCCGCTTCGAAGGTGATCGTCACCATATGCTCGGTGTCGTGCTCGCCATCGAAATGCTCTTCCTCGCGGAAATGCGGCTGATCCTTGATCGTTGCACCACAGAAGCGTGCGAAGGAGCGGAAAAGCGCCCAGCTCGCGTCGTTATCCTTGGTGATCGTCGTCTGAAGCTGCTCGACCTGCGCGCAGTCCTCTCGGCGCATCAGCTCGCGCAGCATCTTCTTGGCGATTCCGCGCCCGCGCGCCTTCTCCGACACGGCCACCTGCCAGACGAAGAACGTCTTGTCGTCGTCTGGCGGAAGGTAACCAGAGATCCAGCCGACGATCTCTCCATCGAGTTCCGCCAGGACACAGGTGTCGGCAAAGTGGTCGCACTGCAGAAGATTGCAGTACATGGAATTCTCGTCGAGCTTGCCGGAATCGGCAATCAACCGCCAAACGTCAGAGCCGTCCGACTTGGTCGGCTTGCGGAAGCTGATGTCTCCGGCGCCCGCCTTGCGCTCAAGCTTGATCGTGTTGTCGGCCATCCCGTCCACTCTCCTTGCATTTAATTCGTAGGCCGAAATATACGGACCTATCCGACAACTTCAACAATCACGGGACATTTCGGTCATATTTTACAGCTTTACCAGGGTTCCAAGGATTATACGTTTTATTTCACCCCGGATTCGCTTCGATCGGCGAAATATTTTTCGCCTTGCTCTGGAAAAATTAATTCGGCAAACGAACTATCATTCTCGAATGCGGGCCTGACGCCCGTCCCACCGCTCTGAATTTCGGATACCGGCCCCGTGGAAAACAGGACACAAGAAAGCCTCATCGCACTCCGCAGAATTTTGCGGGCGAGCGACCACCACGCCAAGGCCCTTTCCCGCAGGACGGGACTGACCACTCCACAGTGGATCGTCCTTCAGATTCTGGGGGAGGTTGGCGAGACGACGCCGAAGGAGATCGCCGCGAGGGCCCGCATCAGCCAGGCCACCGTCACCGCCCTTCTCGATAAACTGCAGTCGCGCGGGCTGACGCAGCGAACCCGCGGGCAGACAGACCGCCGACAGGTCTGGATAACCCTCACGGACAGCGGCAGGGCGACGATGGCCTCGGCGCCCGACGCGCTGCAACAGATGTTCGCGGTCAAATTCGAGGCACTTCCCGATTGGCAGCAGGCAATGCTCGTCGCCTCTCTTGAGCATGTGGCCAGCCTGTTGAATGCGGCGGAGATAGATGCCGCCCCTCTTCTTGACAGCGCCGCGATAGACCACTGACGGATGCGCGGGGAACCATCGCACGATCGGCGGAGTTCAATGCTCCAGGGACATGTGTGGAGCTGAACCGATGACCAGACAAATCAAGATACTCTCAATTCTCGGATGCGTTGCGCTGGCGACCGCCGGATGCACGACAAACCAGAAAGCCGTGGGTGGCGCCGTTGCAGGCGGCGTTGGCGGCGCGGTCGTCGGTGATGCCATCGCCGGCACGGGTGGGGCAATCGTCGGGGGTGTTGGCGGCGCGGTAGCCGGCAGCGCGATCGGCCGCAACCTTTAAGCCGGATCGGCGAGCGACAAGGCAATGGTGATCCCGACTGGATTCGAACCAGTGACCCTCAGATTAGGAATCTGATGCTCTATCCTGCTGAGCTACGGGACCACGCCCCGATCCATAATCCAGACGCGCCGCTTCGCCAAGCCCTTGGCGCTTAGCGGCGCGTGGCGACATCATTGACCGAGACGCTGCTCGGCAAGCCTGACCCAATAGGAAATCCCGTGCGGGATGACATCATCGTTGAAATCGTATCGCGGATGATGGAGACCGGCGGAGTCTCCGTTGCCGATAAAGATGAATGATCCGGGCCGGGAATTCAGCATGTAGGAGAAATCTTCTCCTCCCAGCATCGGATTGATCGCGCGGTCCACCTTGTCGGCGCCGGCGACGTCTGTCGCCGCGCTGAGCGCGTTGTCGGTTTCCCCGTCGTGATTGACCGTCACCGGGTAGTTTCGATCGTACCAGATGGAAACCGTGGCGCCATGACTGCTGGCAATTCCCTCGCAAATCTGACGGATACGATTTTCACCGAGATCGCGGTTGGCCTCCGAAAGGGACCGAACGGTCCCGGCAAACACCGCCTCTTCCGGAATGACATTGTGGGCAAATCCCGCATTGATCTTCGTGACCGACACGACGATCGCGTCCACGGGATTGGCATTGCGCGAGGAAATCGTCTGCAGCGCCTGGACCATCTGGGCCGCCATGACGATGGGATCGATTGTTTCGTGGGGCATGGCCGCATGTCCGCCGCGCCCCTTGACCGTCACGCGAAACTCGTCGGTTGCCCCCATGATCGGACCTTTTCTCCCCGCGAACTGACCGACGGGCAAACCTGGCAGATTGTGCATGCCATAGACTTCGGCGATGCCGAACCGTTCCATCATGCCATCCCTGACCATCTCGTTGCCGCCGCCGCCGCCTTCTTCGGCCGGCTGGAAGATCACCGCGACCGAACCGGAGAAGTTGCGTGTCTCTGCCAGATACTTGGCAGCACCGAGCAACATGGCCGTATGCCCGTCATGGCCGCAAGCGTGCATCTTGCCGGAGACGGTCGAGGTCCAGGCGACGCCGCTTTCCTCCTTGATGGGCAGGGCATCCATGTCGGCGCGCAGACCGATCGTCCGCTCGCCCGCCCCTTGACGATCGCCGCGAATGATACCGACGACACCCGTGCGCCCCAGACCGCGCACCACTTCATCACAGCCGAAGGCTTCAAGCTTCTTCGCAACGAAATCGGCTGTCTCATGAACGTCGAAGAGGAGTTCCGGCTTGGCGTGCAGGTTGCGGCGCCATTCGGCGACTTCATCCTGCAATTCTGCGGCGCGGTTGAGAATGGGCATCAATTGGTCCTATCGTGCGCGTGTCGTCCTTGCCTTGAAGGCAGAGCTCAACGATATGTGAACCGGGCGGGCGTCAGGATCAATGGGGCTCTGCCATCGCGCTGCCATATAGGCCGCGTAACGGCATCGCCTTGCCACAATCGTTAAGAACCGGGACCAGTTTCTTGGCTTTGATATACGCAATTCGCACTTCTAGCACTGTAGCCGCTCGCCTCTGCCTCACCGCCGTCCTCTTGTCGACCGTCGCGCTGCCGGCTTTCTCGGCGCCGCGGATGCTGGTGGATGTGGAGACGGGCGAGGTTCTTCAACATGAAGAGGCTTTCAAACGCTGGTACCCTGCTTCCTTGACGAAACTGATGACCGCCTATGTGGCTTTCAGGGCTATCGAGAGCGGTGATCTGGAGATCACCTCCCCTGTCACGCTGAGTGCCAAGGCCGCCGCCGAGCCGCCGAGCAAGATGTATTACGGCGAAGGCGCGACGATGACCCTCGACACCGCGCTCAAGATCATCATGGTCAAGTCGGCCAACGACGTCGCTGCCGCCATTGGCGAATCCGTCGCCGGCAACCGCCGGGACTTCATCGAGCGGATGAACAGCGAGGCGCGCCGTCTCGGCATGTCCGACACGCATTTCATCAATCCGCACGGCCTGCCCGGAGAGGGGCAATACACCACGGCTCGTGACATGGCGGTGCTCGCGCGCGCCCTGAAGCGCGATTTCCCGCAATACGGCTCGTATTTTTCGATCGAGGCGATCGAGACGGGCGACAACATCTACCCCAACTACAACATGCTGATCGGGCGCTACCCGGGCGCTGACGGCATGAAGACGGGCTTCATCTGCTCTGCCGGATTCAACCAGGTCTCGTCTGCGCATCGCGGCGATCGATCCGTCATTTCCGTCGTTTTCGGAGCGGAAAGTCTTGCCGATCGCGCTGAGCAGTCGGCGCGCCTGCTCGAAGAGGGCCTTTCCGGCGAGGCGACCGGGAGCGGAGTGAAGTTGATGGACCTTGAGCCCTACGGCGAGAACCGGACGGTCGTTGCCGATCTGCGGGAGGAAATCTGTTCTCCCGAGGCGGCCCAGACCCGCGCCGAAGGACGCGACGATGATGGCGACCTGATCCTGAACTCCAAATACATCCTCCCGCTGGAACGTGAGTTGGAGCCGGTCGCCGTCGCACTCGGCGGAACAGATGGCCGCGTTGCAGCCATCGAAGTGGACATGCCGATTCCCACGCCACGCCCACGGCTGGTCGAGCTTGAAGAAAGCCCGGAAGTATCGGAGACGGCCGAGCTGGTTGCATCGGAAACCGAGACCACGACAGTGAGCACGACGGACGGGCTGAGACCATCCCTCGACGTACCCCTGCCCAGCCCGCGCCCGTCCTTGTAGGCGCCCCCCCGACACAAGAGCCAAAGCATGGACACGATCGAGGTTTCAGTTCTCACCGGCTTTCTCGGCTCGGGAAAAACAACGCTGCTGAACAGGCTCCTCAAGGATCCAACCGTCCGCGATACCGCCGTGATCATCAACGAGTTTGGCGACGTTGCGATCGATCACCTTCTTGTGGAGCAGTCGTCCGACGGCGTTATCGAACTGTCCGACGGCTGCCTTTGCTGCAGCATACGCGGAGAACTGATCGATACGCTCGCCGATCTCGTAGATCGCGTGCAGACCGGCCGGATCGCGGCGCTTTCGCGCATCGTCATTGAGACGACGGGGCTCGCCGATCCCGCGCCGGTTCTTCAGGCGGTCATGGGCCACCCGGTTCTGTCCGACAATCTAAGGCTGGATGGGGTGATCGTCACTGTCGACGCTGCCAACGCGATGACCACGCTCGACCAGCACGAAGAAGCGGTCAAGCAGGTGGCTGTCGCTGATCGCCTCGTTTTGACGAAGACCGAGCTTGCCGAAGCAAGCACGCTGCAAACGCTGATGGATCGGCTCGCCGCCCTCAATCCCGGCGCGCCGGTTCTTCGCGCCGATGCGTCAGCCTCAGAACTCTTCCATTGCGGACTTTACGATCCGTCGACCAAGAGCCTCGACGTTCAACGCTGGCTGCGCGACGAGGATCTGCAAAGCCAAAGGCACAACCATCATCACCATGACGTCAACCGGCACGACGACCGCATCCGCGCCTTCAGCCTGACACACGACCGTCCTGTTTCGCCGGACACGCTTGAAATGTTCATCGACCTGTTGCGCTCGACGCATGGCGAACGGCTGCTGCGCTTGAAGGGCATCGTCGGCTTGAGCGATGCACCGGACCGACCGGTCGCGATCCATGGCGTTCAGAGCGTCTTCCATCCACCGGCCCGCCTGCCGGCCTGGCCGGTAGGCGCGGACAGACTGACGCGGCTTGTCGTGATCACTCGCGACATTGAAGAGGCTTATGTGCGCGATCTCTTCAACGCTTTCGTGGGCAGGCCAGCGACCGACCGGCCCGATCGCGCTGCGCTGGAAGAAAATCCGCTCGCGGTGCCCGGTCACAAATTCTGATCGCCGCGCCGGTTCAGGCTTTCTCGATAAGAAAACGGTGGCCACCTTCCACCGCTTCGGTGCGGACCAACCGATGCCCGGCTTCGCTGCAAAAGTGGGGCACGTCGATCACCGCCATGGGATCGGTGGTCTCGACCCATAACGTCGAGCCCGAAGCCATGCCCGCCAAGCGCTTGCGCACCTTCAGGACGGGCAAGGGGCATTTCAGGCCGCGAAGATCGTAGATGTCGCTCGGGTCGCCGGCTGCCGCCGTCAATTGCGACTCCAGAGATTCCAGAACGGCTTGTCAGCCTCAGCCGTCTGCTGCATCGCCGGCGCCGGAGCGGGCGCCGCGGCCGCATTGTCCGACGGCATCGGCACGGGCGCGGGGCTGGCCTCAGGCGTCGGAATGGATGCGGCGCCGGCCTGCGGAGCGGGCGCCGGAATGACCTCGGTTTCCATATCGAGCGTGGTCGGCGAAGGCTGCGGCAATGTGGGGGCCTGTGCCGGCGTCTCCACTGCGCTTGAGGCGGGCGCTGCGACTGGGGCAGTTCCCGCCTTCGGGCCGGTGCCCATCAGGCTCGAAAACGGACTGGAGGACTTACCCGTCAGCTTGCGCACTGCGTCATCATACGCCTTCTCATAAGCCTGGACGTAGCTGGAATATGCCACTTCCAAGGACTGGGGCGTTGTCGTCTGCGGGCACTGCGCCCGGGCATCGAACACCGCATCATTGGTCGTGGCCATGCGATTGAAGACGTATTTCTGCTCGCAGACGTCGACCTTTGGCGGTGTCTTGGTCAATTCGAAATGGTCGTAGCCGACCTTGAGCATCTTCCAGAATTCGTAGTTCGGGTTGTCGCGATTGCGCGCCATGTTTTCCGCCGTCATGCGGAAGGGGAACGCCTGGACCTGAAACGCATCCTGCCCGCCACGAAACGCTTCACGTGCAAAAGCGTAGATCTCCAAAACGTTCTCGTCGCTCATCGAATAGCAGCCGGCCGACGAACAGGCCCCATGCACCATCAGGTTGGACCCGGTGCGCCCATGCGACCTGTCGAACTTGTTCGGGTAGCCGAGGTTGAAGGAAAGATAGTAGCTGGAATTCGGGTTCATCTGGTGCCGCGACACCGTATAGAAGCCCTCTGGCGCCTGCCGGTCGCCTTCCTGGCGCTTCGGACCCAGCGCGCCCGACCACTTGCAAATCTCGTATTCGGCGATCTTTTCGTAGCGGCCAGACGATTTGGCCTTCCAGATTTCAAGGAGATTCTCTTCCTTGAATATCCGCATCATGATCGGCGACTGTTCGGTCATGCCGTAGGCCTGCATCCGGCTGACGACCTTCGTCGGAAGCGGATGCTCGACCTTGTTGGAAACACTCGAAAGGGTGTCGTTGCACGCTGCGAGCGTGAAACACATCCCCGAAATCATCAGCAGCCGATGCCAGCCTTTCATGACGGCAACCACCCTTTGCCCAGAGCTATGCGGCTATCCCCGCGACCATTTGGAATGATCTCAATAGGCTGAATACAGTTCATAAATCCTTATCGCAAGCATTAACCTTTCGGTTCTTTGCTGCCGGCCATCGAATTTCCTTGCTTGTGACTCGTTTGTGACACGTTTCGCCGCGCCGCGCTTCAGGTCACCCGCGCGCGTCGATTGTATTGGTCTTCGCGCCAGATGCCGCTCGAGAGGATATCGGCGAGGATCGCGGCCGCATCGAAAACATCGACGTACCGCAGATAGAGCGGCGTCAGCCCGAAGCGCAAAATGTCCGGCGCTCGAAAATCACCCACGACCCCGCGCGAAATCAACGCCTGCATGACCGGATAGGCTGAAGGATGGCGGAACGATATCTGACTGCCGCGCGAGGCATGGTCACGCGGGGTGAGCAAAGTCAGTTCCCCTCCGGCAGTCAACGCTTCGACCCTTTCGACAAAGAGGTCGCTGAGCGCCAGTGATTTCTCCCGCACGACCGCCATGTCGACGTCTCTCCAGACCGACAGCGCCTTGTCGAGCGCCGTCATCGAAAGAACTGGCGGCGTTCCGGTCAGGAAACGCGCGATGCCCGTCGCCGGCTTGAAACTCGGGGTGAAGTCGAAAGGCGCGCGATGGCCGAACCAGCCCGACAACGGCTGCACGGCATCCTCCTGCAAATGCGGCGCGACATAGCAGAACGCCGGGGCGCCCGGTCCGCCGTTCAGGAATTTATAGCCGCATCCAACCGCGAAATCGGCGTTTGTCGCAGATAGCGCCACGGGCACCGCCCCAGCCGAATGGGCAAGATCCCAGATGGTCAGCGCGCCGACCGCGTGCGCACGTTCGGTCAGGTCCGCCATGTCCAGCATGCGGCCGTCCCGATAGTTCACGTGGGTCAGCATGACCACGGCGACATCTTCGCTCATGGCCGGCGCAATGTCCTCGGCCCTGTCGACCAACTTGAGACTGTGGTCGCGGCCCAGCAAGGTCATCAATCCCTCGACCATGTAGAGATCGGTCGGGAAATTCGATCGTTCCGAAACGATGACGCGTCGGTCCGGTCGCAGCGAAAGGGCGGCGGCGAGCACCTTGAAGAGATTGACAGAGGTGGAATCCGTCACGACGACATCGTCGCTCCCGGCGCCGACCAGCGCAGCGATCTTGGCCCCGGCGCGCTGCGGAAGGCCGATCCAGTCGGCCTTGTTCCAGGACTCGATCAGATCCTCGCCCCACTCGCGATGGAGCGCGGCTTCAACCGCGCTCGCTGCGCATTTCGGCATCGCACCGAGTGAATTGCCGTCGAGGTAGATCAACCCTTCGCGCAGGTGAAATGCCTCCCGCATCGGTCCGAGAGGGTCCGCGCGATCCATCTCAAGCGCGCGCTCGCGCGCGGCATTCACATTGCCGGCCTGTTGCGTCATAAGGTCTCCGTCGCTGTTTCGCGCCTGCCGCCGGCGGCGCCCTTGCGCTATCGACGCGCTTGACGACACCCGCCGCACCCGTCGATTGTCAGGCTTTACGAAAGGTCCGCCAGTTTGAACAGCCCTGCCCTCGTCGATCAACCAACCGCCCGTCCTCGTGAGCCGCGCCGGTTGGCGATCCTCGGTTCCACCGGGTCGATCGGCTGCAGCACCCTCGACGTTGTGCGCCACCTTGGTGGGCGCGACGCATTCGAGGTGGCGGCATTGACCGGCCATACCAACATCAGGCTCCTTGCCTCGCAGGCGATCGAGTTCGGCGCCGAATTCGTGGCGACGGCGGACGACAGCCAGGCGGCCCAGCTAAAGGCGCTACTGGCCGGTACCGGTATCGAAAGTGGAGCGGGCCATGGCGCCGTGATCGAGGCGGCCGGACGCGATGCGGACATCGTCATGGCCGGCATCGTGGGTATCGCCGGGCTGGCGCCAACATTGGCTGCAGCGGCGCGCGGCAGCGACATCGCGCTGGCCAACAAGGAATGCCTCGTTTCGGCCGGCGCGCTGTTCCGCAAGGAAATCGCCCGCGGCGGCGGGCGGCTGCTCCCCGTCGACAGCGAACACAACGCCATCCATCAGTGCCTTGCTTCGGGAGGCCGGGAACGCCTGGAGCGCATTATCCTCACCGCTTCCGGCGGGCCCTTTCGTAATTATTCACTTACGCAAATGAGCCAGGTCACGCCGGCAACCGCGGCCGATCACCCCAACTGGTCCATGGGTCTCAAGATATCCATCGACAGCGCATCCATGTTCAACAAGGCGCTTGAGATGATCGAGGCTCTATATCTGTTCGAGACGTCTCCGGATCAGATCGAAGTGTTGGTCCATCCGCAATCGATCGTGCACTCCATGGTGGGGTATTCGGACGGATCGATTCTTGCTCAGCTCGGCACACCCGACATGCGCACCGCAATAGGCTACGCGTTGGCCTATCCGGAGCGCGCTGAACTGCCGGTGGAGCGACTGGATTTCACACGCCTTTCGCGCCTGGACTTCCACGCCCCTGACGAAACGCGCTTCCCTGCCCTGCGTCTGGCGCGCCAGGCGATGCGCCAGGGAGGCACATTCGGTGCTGTCCTCAACGGGGCCAAGGAGAAAGCCCTGGAAGCCTTTATCGCCGGGGAGATCGGCTTTCTTCAAATGGCCGAAGTCGTGGAAGCGGTGATGAGCCGATACGGCAGCTCGAACGCGCCCGACAGCATAGACGCCGTCTTTGCGGCCGACGCCGAAGCCCGCACACACGCAGGCGAAAAAATAGCGGCGCTGCGAAGCGCCGCCTGATCCGCATCGTTCACGTTTGGTTTTGGGCCTAAGCGACTGCGCGCGCCAGCGCACAACGAGACCACAAGCTCGACAATGCTGATACCAGATGGTCGATATCGGCATCGGAATGGAGCGGCGACGGCGTGATCCTCAACCGTTCGGTCTTCTTGGGCACGGTCGGATAATTGATCGGCTGCACGTATACGCCGTAATTGTCGAGCAGCAGATCCGAGATCCACTTGCACTTCGCCGCATCGCCGACCATGACCGGCACGATATGGCTCGGGTTCGGCATGTAAGGAATGCCGATCGCATCCAGGCGCGCACGCACCCGTGCAACACGGTCCTGATGGCGCAGACGTTCCACCTGGCTCTGTTTCAAATGCCGGATAGACGCGAGAGCACCAGCTGCGAGCGCTGGCGGCAAGGCTGTCGTGAAGATGAAGCCGGACGCGAAAGACCGGACGAAATCGCACAATGCGGCCGATGCCGCGATGTAGCCGCCCATAACGCCGAATGCCTTGCCGAGCGTGCCCTCGATGACCGTCAGGCGGTGCATCAGGCCTTCCCGCTCGGCGATACCGCCGCCACGCGGACCGTAAAGGCCGACCGCGTGCACTTCGTCGAGATACGTCATGGCGCCGAACTCGTCCGCGAGATCGCAGATTTCCTTGATCGGCGCGATGTCGCCGTCCATGGAATAAACGCTTTCGAAGGCGATCATCTTGGGCGCAGACGGATCCGCAGCTTCCAGCTTGGCGCGCAGATCGGCAAGGTCGTTGTGTTTCCAGATAACCCGCTCGGCCTTGGAATGGCGGATGCCTTCGATCATCGAGGCATGGTTGAGCGCGTCGGAAAAGACGATGCAGCCCGGAATGCGAGACGCCAATGTGCCCAGCGCAGCCCAGTTTGAAACATAGCCTGATGTGAACAGCAGCGCCGCTTCCTTGTCATGAAGATCGGCAAGTTCCTGCTCGAGCAGCACGTGATAGTGGGTGGTGCCTGAAATGTTGCGCGTGCCGCCAGCACCCGCACCGCACCGGTCGATCGCTTCCTTCATCGCAGCGACGACGGCCGGATTCTGTCCCATGCCGAGATAGTCGTTCGAGCACCAGACGGTCACGTCCTGCTTGCCCGCAGCCGTATGGCGCGTGGCGCGGGGAAAATCGCCCTTGTGCCGCTCCAGATCCGCAAAAACGCGATAACGGCCTTCCTCGCGAAGTCCGTTGAGAGCGCTTTCGAAAAAGGCGTCGAAATCCATCGTCTGCTCCGATTATTGCTCTCCGTTTTTCAGGTTGGAATGACTCTAAGTCAAGCAGCCAGCCCGGATTCATTGCAATTTCTAGATATAAAGGACTGGTTTTCGGGCACTGTGCGACCACCCGCCGCATCGCGTGCAATGCGGCATCGGGTAATGCAACGCAAAAGGCCGGCGCGACGGCCGGCCTTCCGAAACAACCATGTCGCTGGCTTATCGCGCGCTCTCGACCGCCCGTTTTGCCATGACCTTGACGAGATTCGCCCTGTACTCCGACGAGCCGTGCAGGTCCGACAGCAGTTCGCCTGGATCAACCGCAAGATCCTTGATCGCATCGGCAGAGAAGTTGGACGAAAGCGCACTCGCTGCCTCGTCCCAGGAGAAGACACCGTCTGCACCGGCACCCGTGACCCCGACCCTGACCTCGGAGCCCGTCTTGGCGACGAAAACGCCGCACATGGCATATCGCGAAGCGGGATTGCGAAACTTCTCGTAGCCGCTCTTCTCCGGCGCGGTGAAGGAGACGGCCGTGACGATCTCGTCGTCCTCGAGCGCGGTTTCAAGCAAGCCAGCGAAGAACTCGGAAGCCTTCAAGGTGCGTGCGTTCGTATGGATCGTCGCATCGAGCGCCAGCATCGCGGCGGGATAGTCGGCTGCTGGATCGTTGTTGGCAAGCGACCCGCCGATCGTACCCATGTAGCGCACCTGCGGATCGCCAAGCACGCTCGCCATCGAGTGCAGGCCATAGCAAGCTTTCGCGAGCTCTGCCGATTCCTTGATCTCGTAATGTGTGGCCGCACCTCCGATCTTCACCTCGCTGCCGCTCACGCTGATGCCCTTCATCTCGGGGATGTGGCGCAGATCGACGAGGTCGGAAGGTGCGGCGAGGCGCTGCTTCATCGTCGGCAGAAGCGACATGCCGCCGGAAAGGAATTTGCCGGATTCGCTCTGGCCAACCAGCTTGACCGCCTCATCGACCGTCTTGGCTTTATGGTAAGTCGTTGCGTACATACTTCATCTCCTTGGGAGGTCGAAGCAAGCAGCTCTCTGGCTTTGCTGCTCGCTCCGTTCGATCATCGTTCCGGTTCAATGGGAATGCAGCAAAGCCCAGACCTTCTCCGGGGTTGCGGGCATATCGAGCTTGTTGGTGCCGATCGCGTCCGTGATCGCGTTGATCACCGCCGGTGGAGAACCGATTGCGCCGGCCTCACCGCACCCCTTGATGCCCAGCGGATTGCCAGGGCAGGGCGTGTTCTGATGCGAGACCTGGAATGACGGCAGGTCGTCGGCCCGCGGCATGGTGTAGTCCATGTAGCTGGCCGTGATCAGCTGCCCTGTCTCCGCATCATAATGCGCCGCCTCCAGCATCGCCTGTCCGACACCCTGAGCGATGCCGCCATGCACCTGGCCTTCGACAATCATCGGATTGATGATGTTGCCGAAGTCGTCTGCGGCGACGAACTGGATGATTTCCGTCTTGCCGGTGTCCGGATCGACCTCGACCTCGCAGATGTAGCAGCCTGCCGGGAAGGTGAAGTTGGACGGGTCATAGAACGCGCCCTCCTTCAGGCCCGGCTCCATGCCATCGGGAAGATTGTGCGCCGTATAGGCGGCGAGCGCCATCTGGAACCACGGCAACGTCTTGTCGGTGCCGGCAACCTTCAGTTCCCCGTTCTCGATGACGATGTCGCCCTCGTCGGCCTCCAGCAGATGCGCTGCGATCTTCTTTGCCTTGGTCTCGACCTTGTCGAGCGCCTTGGCAATGGCCGACATGCCGACTGCGCCGGAACGTGAGCCGTAGGTGCCCATGCCCATCTGCACCTTGTCGGTGTCGCCATGGACGATGGAAACGCTGTCGAGCCCCACGCCGAAACGCTCGGCAACGAGCTGAGCGAATGTCGTCTCATGGCCCTGCCCGTGACTGTGCGAGCCGGTCAGCACCTCGATAGTGCCGACCGCGTTGACGCGGACTTCCGCCGATTCCCACAGTCCGACGCCCGCACCGAGCGACCCGACCGCCTGGGAAGGGGCGATGCCGCAGGCCTCGATATAGCAGCTCATCCCGATGCCGCGCTTCTTGCCTTTGGATTCCGCCTCCTTCCGACGCGCGGGGAAACCGTCATAGTCCGCCGCTTCCATCGCCGCTTTCAGGGAGGCATCGTAGTCGCCCGCATCGTAGCACATGATCACCGGCGTCTGATGTGGGAACTCGCGGACGAAATTCTTCCGCCGCAGTTCCGCAGGTGAAACGCCAAGTTCACGGGCGGCCGTCTCCATGACCCGCTCGACCAGGTAGGTGGCTTCCGGACGCCCTGCGCCACGATACGCGTCGACCGGCGTGGTGTTTGTGTAGACCGTACGGACATTCGCGTGGATGGCCGGGATGTTGTACTGGCCAGACAGCAGCGTGGCATAGAGATAGGTCGGAACCGATGAGGAAAAGAGCGACATGTAGGCGCCGAGATTGGCGATGGTGTCGACCTTCATGCCGGTGACGATGTTGTTCGCGTCGAAAGCAAGCTTGACCGTCGATACATGGTCGCGGCCATGGGCATCCGTCAGAAAGGCCTCCGTGCGGTCGCACACCCATTTCACCGGCACGCCGGTGCGCTTGGAAGCCCACAAGCAGACAATCTCCTCGGGATAAATATAGATCTTCGAGCCAAAGCCGCCGCCCACGTCCGGCGCGATCACCCGCAGCTTGTTCTCGGGCGCCACGTTGTAGAATGCGCTCATCACGAGGCGCGCCACGTGCGGATTCTGCGACGTCGTCCAGCAGGTATAGTGATCCTCCGCCTCATCGTAGTGGCCGAGAGCGGCGCGCGGCTCCATCGGGTTTGGCACGAGGCGGTTGTTGATGATCTTCAATTCGGTGACGTGCGCCGCTTCGGCGATCGCCTTGTCCGTTGCCGCGCCGTCGCCGATCTCCCAATCATAGATCAGATTGCCCTTGGCTTCGGGATGCAGTTGAGGCGCCCCGTCTTGCAGCGCTTTCACCGGGTCAACGATCGCCGGAAGCTCCTCGTAATCGACGACGACCGCGTCTGCCGCATCGCGCGCCTGCGAGCGGGTGTCGGCAACGACGATCGCGACGGCGTCGCCGACATAGCGGACCGTGGAATCGGCGAGTGGCCGCCAGGCGCCCATGTTCATCGGAGAACCATCCTTGGAATGGATCATCCAGCCGCAGATCAGGTTGCCGATGCCGTCATCCGTCAGCTGCTTTCCGTTCAGCACCGCGATAACGCCAGGCATGCCCTCCGCCGCGGAGGCGTCGATGCCTGCAATCTTGGCATGGGCATGCGGCGAACGGACGAAGGCGGCATGCTTCATGCCGGGCACCACCATGTCGTCGGTGTAGCGCCCCTTGCCGGTGATGAAACGCTTGTCTTCCTTGCGCTGGACCCGCGCGCCGATTCCTTCGATACCCATAATCGTCTCCTCCTCATGCGCAGCAGGACCGCGCCTCGCTCCCTCAGCGGACCTTTGGCGGCAGAGCGCTCACGCCGAAAGGTCGATGAATGCCCTATTCGGCCGCTTGCTTGCGCGCGCCCATCGTGTCGGCGGCGGCCAGTACGGCCTTGACGATGTTGTGATAGCCAGTGCAGCGGCAGATATTGCCCTCCAGCTCGTGGCGGACCGTTTTCTCGTCCAGCTGGCCTTGGTGGCGATTGATGATGTCCGTCGCCGCCATGATCATGCCCGGCGTGCAAAAGCCGCATTGCAAGCCGTGATGCTCCTTGAATGCAGCCTGCACCGGATGCAGTTCGCCGCCTTTGGCGAGCCCCTCGATCGTGGTGATTTCTGTGTCGGCAGCCTGGACTGCGAGCATCGTGCACGATTTGATGGCCTTGCCGTCGATGTGGACGATGCAGGCACCGCATTGCGAGGTGTCACAACCGACATGCGTTCCCGTCAGGCCGAGATTTTCCCGGATAAAGTGGACCAGAAGCGTACGGTCTTCGGCCTCGTGCGAAACCTCGCGGCCATTCACCTTCATCGTAACCTTCGTCATTCCATTCCTCCCGCCGGCCTTGTGCTCGTGCGGTGCCTGCGGCTGTTCAGCGTTGGCATCCGTCGTTTCGATCACCGGTGATTTGATGTTGTCGTCCTTGACTGGGCTTGGCGCCGCCTGACTGCGGCTCGGTATGTCGTTGCTGGCCACCACCCTGGGTCGTGGCGGCTCTGCAGGCGGCTCCACCACGCGTCTTGGCGGTGGCGCCGGATGTGCCGGGGCCTTCAGGCCGAAGAGGCGCATGACCCGATCGATGATGCCTTCGCTCATCCTCGTCTCCTGTCGACGGCCGCAGCACTGACATAGTGTGTTGTCCTGCAACCGGTTTTCAAGTGCAAATTCGCCATCTCCCGACGCTGCCCTAGTCGCGGGATGAAGCGCCCGCACACAGGCAAACGTCCGGAAGTTGCACGAACTTCCGCATGATTGCGATCCATTCAGCGGTTGCGCCACCCATCGCCGCAAGGATGCTGAAACGCGCGATAAATTGACATTGTACTTTCGGCCATCGCCTCGACGCTGTTTGTCTTGAAAAACCAAGCTGGTGGACGAATAGTGGCACGGGTCGCGCAACGCCGCGGCAGGGAGGTTGAAAGCGCATGCCGTGTCAAAGCACGACCTATGCTTGTGGCATCGTCGCCATCGATGCGCGCGACGTGTCACCAGACACGTTCGCACGCGAGCTGGCGCGCCAGGCGAATTTGGCGAAAGCAGAGATCGCATCCATCTTCTTTTCGCAGGATCGCGTCGACGCCGCCGCCCTCGTCGAGGCAATCGCTTGTCACGCGCCAGCACTGCGATACGCAGGCTGCTCGACCGCCGGTGAAATCACTCCGAACGGCTATTCCGAGGGCTGCATTCTCGCGATGCTGTTTCCGTCGGCCAGTTTCAAGGCATCGGCTCTGCTTATCGAGGACGTGGCGACGCGGCGCATGGAAGAGCTTGTCGCCGCGGTCGAAGCGCTGCGCAGTGCATTCGACGAAAAGCCCGCCAATGCTGGTGGCGACATGTTCTCGGTGCTGCTTATCGACGGATTGTCCCGCGTCGAGGAAACGGTGACGTCGGCGCTCTATTGGAGCCTTGACGATATCCCGCTCGTCGGCGGTTCCGCCGGTGACAATATGCGCTTCGATCGCACGACGCTGATCCACAATGGCCGCGTCGCAACCGGCTGCGCCATCGTCATCCTCGTGCGCAGTGCCCTGCCCTTCCACATCTTCAAGACGGAGAACTTCAACCCCACGGCACAGAAGCTGGTGGTCACCGCATCCGATCCCGACAGCCGCACCGTTTACGAGATCAACGCGGAACCGGCAGCCGAAGCGTATGCCTCGGCGATCGGCATTGACCCGAAGTCGCTGACACCGATGAGCTTCGCCTCCTACCCCGTCGTCGTCCGGGTGGGTGGCGAGTACTATTGCCGGTCGATCCAGAAGATGAACGAGGACGGTTCGCTGTCATTCTTCTGCGCCATCGACAACGGCATCGTACTGACGATCGCCGAACCGATGGGCATGGTGGAATCGACACGCCAGAAGCTGCACGACGTCTCGGCCCAGTTGGGCGGCACGGATGTCATCCTCGGATTTGACTGTGTCCTGCGCCGGCTGGATGCAGAGAACCGCCAGAGTTTCGCGGCAATTTCCAAACTCTATCGCGACAACAATATCATCGGCTTCGGGACTTACGGCGAGCAGTATCGCTCGATGCATCTGAACCAGACCTTTACCGGCATTGCCTTCGGTCGCCAGGTCCTGGCCGCGGAGTAGACAGTGTGACAGGTGCCATCGATCCAGACGAAATCGCCAAGCTTCGCAAGATCAATGCGGCGTTGATCGAGCGCGTGGAACGCTCGATGGATCAACAGGGAAACGCTTTTTCCCTGTTTCAGACGGCGATCGGCCTTGAAAGCCAGGTACGCCAGCGCACCGACGAATTGACCGCAACGCTTCGGCGACTGGAACAGACCAACAGGGCCTTGAGTGCCGCAAAGGAAGCGGCCGAGGCCGCCAACATCTCAAAGACCCGTTTCATCGCGGCCGCGAGCCATGACGTTCTGCAGCCTCTGAATGCCGCCCATCTGTCGATCTCGGCTCTTTCGGACCTGCAGACGACAGCTCAGGGGCGAGCCCTTGTCCATCAGGTCGAACAGTCTCTGGAGACGATGAACGACCTTCTGCGCACGCTGCTCGATATATCCAGGCTCGACAGCGGCGTCATGAGACCAGACGTGACCAGCCTGCCTCTCGACACCATCCTCGACAGCCTCCGCTCCGACTTTCAGCCGATCGCCGCTGCCAAGGATCTACACATACGTTTTCGGCCGACCAACGCCATTGTGCGGTCCGACCGCAGCATGCTGCGACGCATCCTGCAGAACATCATTTCCAATGCGATACGCTACACCAAGACCGGCGGCGTTCTGATCGGCTCGCGCAGACGTGGCGCCATGCTGCGCATCGACATCGTCGACACCGGTATCGGCATTCCGGCCGACCAGTTCGAGGCTATTTTCGAGGAGTTCCACCGCGGAACCATCCCGGCGGGCATCGATACCGCGCACCAGGCCGGGCTTGGTCTCGGCCTGTCGATCGTCCAGCGAATGGTCTCCACGCTCGGCCACCACATCGCCTTCACCTCGAAAGAGGGGCACGGCACCGCGTTTCACCTTTATGTGCCGTTCGGCCAGGCCCACTCCCGCCGCCTGACGACGGGGGAATACGCACCGAAGCGCCCGACCGGCAACAGCCTGTTTGGCACCAACGTCATTCTCGTGGAAAACGACCGTGCGGTGATGGAAGCGATGCTGACCTTGCTGGAGAGCTGGCATTGCTCCGTGCGGATGGCCAGCAATGCCAGCGATGCGATAAGCTTTCTGGCTGACGCCGATTGGCGGCCCGATATCGTCATCGCCGACCAGCATCTCGACGAGGGCGATCTCGGATCGGACACGATCGAGCATATCCGCTATTACCTGCGCCGACCCGTTCCGGCACTGATTGTGACGGCCGACCCGTCACCAAAGCTCGTCGAACGCTGCCGCGCCATCGATGTGGAAGTCATGCTGAAGCCACTGAAGCCCGCGCAGCTGAGAGCGCTGATGGCCCACATGCTCGCCGCCGGCCGGCAGACCTGAACCCGTCAGCGCCGATCGCTGGAAAACACACTGAGATCGGCCACATCGAGCTTCGAAACTTCGATGACGACCTGCGTGCGGCTATAGACATTGAGCTTGCGCAATATTTCGGAAACATGCGCCTTGATCGTCGTTTCCCCGACATTGAGTTCGAACGCGATCTGCTTGTTGAGAAGCCCTTCCCGCAGCATCTGCAATACGCGCAATTGCTGCGGCGTCAGGGTCGACAACCGACCGATCATTTCCTTGCGCGCGGCGTCCCCGTCGGTGGAACTGGGCGGGGCGTAGAATGCGGGAACATAGATCTCCCCGTCCATCACGCGCTGGATCGCAGTCGTCAGTTCCTGTTTGCGAACCGATTTGGGAATGAAGCCCGAGGCACCATAGGAGAGAGCTTCCGAGATCACCCGCGCATCCTCATGGCCCGAAACGACCACCACTGGCACCCGCGGATAATGGCTGCGCAATTGAAGCAACCCCTCAAACCCCTGCACCCCTGGAATTTTGAGATCCAGAAGGACGAGGTCGAAATTGCGTTCATCGCGGAGTATTTCCAACGCGCTGGTAAAATCTACCGCATCCATGGTCTCGACGTCGGGATAGGCCAGTTCCACGGCACTGTGCAACGCTTCGCGGAAGAGTGGATGGTCGTCGATGATCAGGAAACGTGTCATAATCTCAATGAAAGCGGCCAGTGGCCATTTGTCACCCCTAAACTCGCCGGCCAGGCAAATTTTCCGGCGCATTTATGCAGTTGGTGGGGTCTAGAGCTTGCCGGCAACCCCTTGGCTCCTATTTGCTCTCGAAATGTAGGGGTGGCGGAACGCCGCCCCGCGACGGAATCTCGCACCTGCGAGAATTATAATCACGTCATGTAACATGAAGCGCGCAATAGTTGCGCGGGGTTTGGGAACCATGCCCCTGAAATCCCATTGTCTTTCCCAATATTGCGGCTAACCGTGATCTGATGGTGCATCGCACAATCGCTGCGAATTGGAGTAGCTGAATGACATTGACGGAAATCTATTGGCGGGCTCTCCGCTACCTCGGGACCGAGCGAACGGGAGTTCTCTTCGTCTGCGCCGCCAATGTCGTGCTCGCAGTCGTCACGATTGCCGAGCCGATCCTGTTCGGACGTGTCATCGATGCGATCGCCGAACGCTCGGGCATCACGTCGACACTCGGGCTTTGGGCCGCGCTCGGCATCTTCAACATCGTGTCCTTCGTGATCGTCGCGCGCAGTGCAGATCGCCTGGCGCACCGGCGCCGCGTTCAGGTGCTGTCGGATTCCTTCGAGCGCGTGATCCGCATGCCGCTTTCCTGGCATCACGACAAAGGCACCTCGAATGCGCTGCACACGATGCTGCGCGCGGTCGAGGCGCTTTTCGGTCTTTGGCTGGAGTTCATGCGCCAGCACCTGACGACGGCCGTCGCCCTGGTGCTGCTGATACCCACTGCGCTCGCCATGGATCTTCGCCTGACGATGGTCCTCGTCGTCCTCGGCGTTCTTTATTTCATGATCGGCCGCTTCGTCATGAAACGGACGAAGGAAGGCCAGAGTGCGGTCGAGCGTTATCACCATGACGTATTCGGCCATGTCAGTGACTGCATATCCAACGTTTCCGTCCTGCAGAGCTACAATCGCATGGACAGCGAGGTGCGTCAGCTTCGCATCCACACCACCCGCCTGCTGGGTGCACAGTTCCCCGTTCTGGACTGGTGGGCGCTTGCCAGCGGTCTCCATCGCATGGCCTCGACGATTTCGATGATCGTCGTCCTCCTGATCGGGGCGCTGCTCGTCTCCTCGGGTCAGTTGCGAGTCGGTGACGTCGTGGCGTTTGTCGGCTTCGCAAACCTGCTGATCAGCCGGCTGGACCAAGTGATGCAGTTCGTCAACCAGATCTTCGAGGCACGCGCCAAGCTGGTCGACTTTTATGCGCTGGAGGATGCCGTCGACCAGAGGGACGAGCCGGCCGGACTCATCGACGTCGGCCGGGTGAAAGGTCATGTCCGGTTCGAGAACGTCACGTTCCAGTTTCCGAATTCCGGACACGGGGTGCGCGACTTGTCCTTCGACATCCCGGCCGGCAAGACGGTCGCTATCGTCGGCCCGACGGGCGCGGGAAAGACCACGCTGATCAATATGCTGCAACGCGTGAACGATCCTCATCAGGGTCGCATCATGATCGATGGCACGGACATCAGCACCCTCACCCGCAAATCGCTGCGCGACAACATCGCAACCGTGTTTCAGGACGCCGGGCTGCTCAATCGTTCGATCGAGGAAAACATTCGTCTCGGTCGCACGGAAGCGGCCGATGCCGATGTGACCTCGGCAGCCTCCGCAGCCGCGGCCGACGAGTTCATTCGCAGCAAGTCAAGCGGATACGACACCGTCGTCGGGGAGCGTGGCGGCCAGCTCTCGGGCGGTGAACGCCAGCGAATTGCCATCGCGCGTGCGGTGCTGAAGGACGCGCCGATCCTGGTGCTCGATGAAGCGACGAGCGCGCTCGATGTCGAGACAGAGCAGCGCGTGAAAGATGCGATCGACGAACTCAGGCGCGAACGGACGACATTCATAATCGCCCACCGCCTGACCACGGTTCGGGATGCGGACTATGTCATGTTCCTCGATCATGGCCACCTCATCGAGGCCGGAAGCTTCGATGACCTGGCGGCAAGCAATGGCCGCTTCGCATCGCTTCTGCGCGCTGGCGGCCTGCTGACCGACGACGAGGTTCGCCGTGTCAGCCACGTAGCCATCGCTGAAGCCGCCTGACAGGTCAGCTCGGCAAACGTTCCTGCTGGGACGGCCGCGGCCCAAGGGTGCCACCACTCAATTGAAAAGGCCGGCGCATCAATGCGCCGGCCTTCTTTTTTCGCGGCCAGGCGTAACCACCATGATGCCCAGTCAGACGGCTTTCCCCTCGGGCATCTCGGCCGCAGCGGCGGGACCGGTCTGAGGAACGAGCGATGGCGCCTTGACCTTGCGACGCAGCAGCTGGCCTTCCCACTCGAGGTAGTAGGCCAGAGCGAACTGCAGTGCGATGCCGGTCGACAGGATGATGGTGTCGATGACGAAGCCGGTTTCCGTGAGATACCCGATGACCTGTCCGGCCATGGAGAGCACCGTTCCCGCCACAAACACGGCAAGACCATGGCGCCCCATCACCGCCAGCGGGTTTGATGGCTTGCATCGCGTCCACCGCGAAAAGAACGGGAAGGCAAGGAACACATATGCCATGGCCAGCACATGCAGAAGGCGCGGCAGCGTGAGGAACGTTTTGTTGAAATCACCGAGCACAAAGGGCAGCGGCAACCTGTCCTGAAGGCCCCAAAGCGAGAGCTTCACCCAGACGAGCGAAAAAAGGAGCCATCCGATCGCCGATGCCACCAGCCAGGGATGGATCGCGATCGTGCCGCCACGGCGCACATGAAGCACCCCGGCGATTCCAATTGCGAAGAGGAACTGCCAGGACAGCGGGTTCAAGAACCAGAGGCCGTCGTTGGGATAATGCGGCGGTCCGATCCTGTAGAGACCGGCCAGCAACCAGATCATCGCCGAAACGCCCAGCATCAACGAAAGGCTCCGGCTCGCAAGATAAAGCAAACCTGGCACCATGATCATCACGGCCGCATACATCGTAAGGATGTTGTTGTAGCCGAGCTGGTGGCCGAGCGTCACGATGCCGAGCAGCGCTTCCGGCGTTTCCTGAAAGACCGGTGTCAGGTTTATCTTGGTCATCAGTTCCGGTGCGGAGTACCAGAGGGCGCCGGCCGCGAAAATGGCGATCGTCGCCATGGTCGCCATGACGTGCGCCACATACAGGGTAATCGCGCGGCGCCAGGTGCGGACAAGGACGATCAGGCGATTGCCCGGCAAGAATTTCGTTCCGTAGGCCAGTCCGACGGCGATGCCGGATATCAGGACGAACGTCTCTGCCGCATCCGAAAAGCCGAAATTGCGACTGGTGAAGGCCTCGTAGAAATTGCCGGGAACGTGGTTGATGAAGATGGTGATCAGCGCGATGGCACGCAGGACGTCGAGCCTGCTGTCGCGCTGCGTTGCAGGCAGCTGGTCTTTGTTCATGTTCAAGTGCTTATCGATTACCGTCCGTTGGCCAGCCTGACGTCGCTGAGCGGCGCGCCCGACTGTCCGATGCGACATGCCTTCAGGCAACGAACCTGTGGCCGGCGCATAAGACCCACGTCCCTATTTTGTGAAGAGCGGATGCACATTGACCTTCTGCCGAGCCATCTCGTGCATCCGCGTTTTCACTGAAACGTGATCATGGCGATTTTGTTGCATGGCCGGCGGAAATCGCCAACACACCGTCCTCAAGAAGGTTTCCGTCGACGCGGACCCGGTAGCCCTCATCTGCCCGTTCGACGACGATTTCCCGGCGCCGCCCCTCAAGAACGAGCCGGGCCGTGTAGCCATCCCATGCGGATGGAAGACACGGTTCGATCATGACGCGATCGCCTTGGCGTCGTATGCCGAGAATGGCCTCGACCGCGGCGCGGTAGAGCCAGCCGCCCGAGCCCGTATACCAGGTCCACCCGCCACGTCCGTCGCGCTCCTCGCCGGAATAGACGTCGGCGGCGACGACATAAGGTTCGACCCGGTACCGCTCGGCAGCATCACGCGTGCGCGCGTGACTGATCGGATTGAGCATGTCGAAGCATCGATGGGCATCGTCGCCGCGGTCCATACGGGCCAATGCATAGACGACCCATGTTGCCGCGTGCGTGTACTGACCGCCATTCTCGCGCACGCCAGGGGGATAGCCCTTGATATAGCCAGGTTCCTTGTCGGTGTTCTCAAAGGGTGGCGTGAAGAGCCGCACGATCTGTGCATCCTCGTCGACCAACTGGTCGAGAACCGCGTCCATGGCCTGGGTGGTCCTGGAGGGATCGCCGTGACCCGACAGAACGCTCCAGCTTTGCGCGATGGAATCGATACGGCACTCGCTGTTTGCCGCCGAGCCGAGCGGCGTCCCATCGTCGAAATAGCCGCGACGATAATAGGCGCCGTCCCATCCCGCCTCTTCGAGCGCCGATTTGAGTTTGCCCGCATGCGCTTCCCAGCCGGCGAGGCGTCCGTCATGGCGTTGCGCTGCCAACGGCTTGAACGCGTCGATAGCGCTCAGGAGGAACCAACCGAGCCAGACGCTTTCACCGCGCCCGTCCTCACCGACGCGGTTCATGCCGTCGTTCCAATCACCGCCCAGGATCAACGGCAGGCCATGCGGACCTGTCCGTTCCACGGCGAGTTGCAGCGCCCGCGCGCAATGTTCGTAAAGCTGAGCCGTCTCGCCGGAAACCCGCGGTTCGAAAAAGCTGTCGTGCTGGCCCTCGCCGAGTGGATCGCCTTCAATGAAAGGCAGCGAGACGTCGAGGATGTCCACATCGCCTGTCGCCGCGAGATATTGGGTGACGCCATAGACCAGCCAGACGACATCGTCGGAAATCATCGTTCTCACACCGGCACCGCTCGCTGGCAACCACCAATGCTGGACATCGCCCTCGGTGAATTGCCGCCGCGCGGCGTTGAGAATTTGGTCACGCGCCAGCGCCGGATCGTGCAGCATGAGCGCCAGCGTGTCTTGCAGCTGGTCGCGGAACCCGAAGGCGCCGCTGGCCTGATAGAAGGCCGAGCGCGCCCGGATACGGCAGGCCAGGCTCTGATAGGGCAACCAGCGATTGACCATGATGTTCATGGCGTCATCTGGCGTCTCGACCTGCAGCGTATCGAGAAAATCGTCCCACTCGACCTCGGTCCTTTCCAGGCAGCGCTTGAACGTCTCGCTCCCGTCACGCTGCGCCAGCGCCGTGGCCTCGGCGAGTTGACCGACATCGCCGAGCAGGAACACGATTTCGCGCTTCTCGCCCGGGGCGATATCGAGATCGGTCGAAATCGCAGCGCACGGATCGCCGTCGGGCTCGGTCATACCCGACAGGACCTTGCCCGCATAGACGGCCGACGGATGGTAGATCGAACCATTGCGACCAAGAAATTCACGGCGGCTCGATGTGAATGAGACAGCCGCCTCACTGCACGACATGAAGGCGACGCGGTCGGCATAATCGATGCTATAGGGATTGGCGGCCGACAGAACCCCGCTTGCGCTGTCGAAGGCCGGGACGACGAAGGGCGCCGACTTCGACCTGTTGTTGCCGAGCACCCACTCCGCATAGCCGTATACCCTCAGGCGCCGCGTCTGCGTGCCGTCGTTGGCGATCACGAGACGCGAGAGCTTGACGGGATTGTCCGGGTCGACGACCTGCGTCAGCTCCATATCGAGTCCGTCGGCGCTCTTGGTCTTGAAACAGCTGAAGCCCTGCCCGTGGCGCGCCTCGAATACCTGATTGCGATCGCGCGAAAGCGCGGCAAACGGTGTGAAGACCGCCGACGTCTCTCGATCCGCGATGAAGAACGCCTCGCCCGGCCTGTTCTCCACCGGGTCGTTGGACCAGGGCGTCAGCTGATAGTCACGCGAATTGCGGCTCCAGGAAAAGCCGCATCCCTCAGCGGAAATGTGGAAACCGAAATCTCCGTTCGACACAACGTTGATCCACGGGTGCGGCGTTGCCGCTCCCCCATGCAGCCGAACCACGTAGTCGGATCGCGCCCCTTCGAACCCGCCATAACCGTTGAAGAAGCGCAGCCCTTCGCCGTCGATCGCGGCCACTGCCGGCGGCACGGGCTGAATCGCGCGCGATGCGCCGCTGTTTGTCGCCACAGGCCGTGCCCTGGGCGATGGAACAGGTCGTCCTTCCTCTGCGATACGCTCGCTTTTTGCGCGCGGCACGGTTACGGCGCTGGCCGGCGGTTCGTGCGAGACACGATCGATCTGAGTGGACAGCTTTCCGTTTCGCGCGTGGAGGACGATCCGCGACGCGGCCATCAGGGCGTCGTACGTCGTCGGTTCCATCAGGTCGCGCCGAACGGCGAAGATGTGCTGCCGCGGTCCTTCGGCGGTCCCCCGCAAGCGCGCGTTTTCGCACATTGTCTCGATCGAGCGCTGCATGTCCTGCGCATAGGACGTGGCCCGTTCGTTGACGATGACCAGATCGGCGACAAGCCCCCTGGCGCGCAGATATTCCTGTGCAAGCAGGGCCTTCTTGACGATTTCCTGGTCGGCCTCGTCATTGATGCGCAGTGCGCAGATGGGATAATCCCCCGAGATCGCCAGCGGCCAGAGCGCGGATTGCTTCGTCAGGCCCGCGGAGAATGACTCCGTGCCGCTGCGCAGTTGAAGATCCGGATAGATGAGGTAACGGGCCAGACGCTGGAAATCCGCCGCCTCCTGCGAACTGATACCAACGTGACGGGTCTGCACCTGCGAACGTGTCCAGGCCTGCATCATTTCATGATTGAAGCTCTCCGCATGGCGGTACCGTAGGACAGCGTCCTCGATCTCATGGCGGCTCGGCGCCGCGAGTGTCCAGAAGATCACCCGGCTTTTCTTGCCGGCCGGTACGCGCACCACCCGCCGCAGCGAAAGGATCGGGTCCATGGTGAACCCCTGGCTGCCGGAAAGCTTCGCGTCGGCATCGAACGCGGCCGCATCGGACAGGTTGCGCCCCCGGCCGATGAAGGCGCGCCGGTCCGTTTCTGCCTGGGTGTCCCGCGACAGGTTGGAGCTGTCGACGATGAGATGTGCGACATGCATGTCGGGATCGTTCGGCGCCCGTTTCTTGCGCTCGGCGAAAATGACGTCGCCCTTCGGGCCGATCTCGGTCTTGACGAACATCTTGGAAAACGCCGGGTGCGCGGCATCGGCATCGTCGGCGGCGATGACCACCTCCGCATAGGAGGTGACTTCGATGAAGCGATCCTCGGTGCCGTTGTTGAAGATGGTCAGCCTGCGCGCTTCGGCGTCGCTCTCCACCCCGACGATACACTCCAGTTCCGAGCGGATGTCGCCGACGGTCTTGTAGAATTCCGCCTTGTCGTCGGCGAAGATCGTCAGCGTCTCTTCGCCTTCGGCCTGCTTGGGTTCGGCCGTCGCCGACCACCAATCACCGGACCGTTGATCGCGCAGGAAGACGAACGAGCCCCAGCGGTCTTCGGTCGGATCAGGTTTCCAGCGCGTCACTGAAAGGCCATTCCAACGGGCATAGCCCGAACCTGTCGCCGTCAGCATGGTCGAATAATGGCCGTTCGACATGAGGGACGTCATGCGTTCGGCATGAAGCGGATCACGCACGATCCTGAGTTCCGGCCGCCGCAGTTCCGCGGGACCCTTGGATGACAGTTTCTCGTCGTGCTTGATGGTGATGACCGGCACATCGCGCGGCGCCTTTTCCTGCAACAGCAGTTCTGCCGCCTCGATGACGGGATCGCTGTGGAACAGGTCGCGCAGACGGCCGGAAAAGACGACGTTGGCGATGGCCGCGATCGACATGCCGTGATGGTGCGCCATGTAGTTGCGAACGACAGCGTATGTCTGCTTTTCGGGAACGCGGCTCGGCGTGAAATCGACGGCATCGTAATAGCCGTAACGTCCGAGCGCACCAAGGGCGCGGAGCTTTGTCAGGTTGGCAACGGCATCGCGCGGCCGATACTGGCTGGCAAGCACAGTGGCATAGGGTGCCACGACGGCGTTTTCGCCGAGACCTCGCTTCAGACCCAGAGAGGGAACGCCGAAATTGGAATACTGATAGGTCATCTCGGGATCGCGCGCATTGAACGCGGCTTCCGAAATGCCCCATGGAACGCCGAGGCTGGCGCCATACTCCATTTGCCGGCGCACGATGAGATTGTTCGTCTGATTGAGGATGCCGCCTTGCCGCTCCTGCATCACCAACGGCGGCATCAGATACTCGAACATCGAGCCCGACCATGACATCAGGGCACCATGCGCCC
Source organism: Neopararhizobium haloflavum (assembly GCF_002750855.1). GTDB lineage: Bacteria > Pseudomonadota > Alphaproteobacteria > Rhizobiales > Rhizobiaceae > Georhizobium > Georhizobium haloflavum. The sequence continues at coordinate 161,292 of NZ_NWUC01000007.1, forward strand.
CGACCGGCACGATCGGTCGGCCAAGGCGGAACCAGTGCTCCGTCGGCAGGTCCCCCTTGGCAATGCCGAAAAGGCTCGTCAGCCGCGCTTCGGAAGCGAGAAGGTCATAGCAGCTCTCGTCAAGCTCGCGTTCCGTCACACGGTAGCCGATCGACAGCAGCCGACGATCGGCGCGAAGCAGGAAGCGGAAATCCATGCTGAAGGCGATGTCGCGCGTGCGCTCGCGCAGAGCCGCGAGCCGGGTGCGCAGCGCCTCGACATGGTGCGGATCGAACACGGCATCCGCCACATGCGCTTCGCAGGTCCGCGTCAGTGATCGCGCCCAATGGGTCAGATCGCCGCTTTCGACGGAATCGATCTCTTCGTGCAGATCGCCGGAAAGCTTCTCGATTTCCCGCGCAAGCACGGTGAGATTGATCGTGCGGATCGATGCGAATTCAGGTTCGTGCCTGAGCTTGGCCAAAGCCCGCCGGAAGCCTTGGATGCGCTCGTCGAGCCTGTGCCGCAGGGGCCGTACGGTTCGCCGGTCGTCGGCGACAAGGGCGAACGTTTCCGCAACCACCGCCGCCACATCATCGATCCCTTCGATCGATCCTTGCAGGAAGGCCGCCGGTGCGTCTGCCCACTCGCGGCAGGCCGACGATACCGCGATGAGGTGTCCCGCCAGGTTTCCGCTGTCGACCGAGGAAACGTACTGAGGCATCAGCGGCTGCAGCGTGCGCGTGTCGTACCAGTTGTAGAGATGGCCCCGATGGCTTTCCATCCGACCGATCGTCGCCGTCGTCTGCTCGAGGCGCGACACCGCTTCCTCAAGGCTTATCCAGCCGAAATCGCGCGCCGATACGATGGAAAGAAGGTAGATCCCGATATTGGTCGGGGACGTGCGCCCAGCAACGATGGGAACCGGGGTTTCCTGAAAATTGTCCGGCGGCAGGTGATTGTGCTCGGCCGTCACGAAGCTTTCGAAATAGTGCCAGGTCCGCCGGGCGACCTTGCGAAGCTCCAGGCGGTCGTGCTCGGTCACGACGAGCCGATCCTCCGTCTCGGCGGACTGGCTGACGAACCACGCGACCGCGGGCGAGAGCGCCCACAAAAGGCTGAAGGGAATGGCGACGAGTTCCCCGCCATTGCCGAAGAACAGGAACGGCACGGTCAACGCCACCAGCGCGATCGCGGGCGCCTGCCACATGGCACGGTAGAATGACGCGAGATCAACGGAGGCGCTGCCATGCGCCGAGGCGGCCGTGCGCCATTCCAGCATCTTCCGGTGGCTGACGAAGAGGCGATAGAAACTGCGTGCGATCGCGTCGCCCATGTTCCATGCCGTGTGAGCGATGAAGACGATTCTCAACACGACCTGTGCGGTTGCCGAAGCGAATTCTTCGATCACCGACTGCAGGTGAGCGCGCGGGATGATATCGGTCCGGCGCGGAATGGCGCCTGCGATGAGACCGAGAGTCGGCGCGACGAACAGGCTGAGGATCATCGTCATCTGCCAGATGATCGCGGGCTGGAGGGGCAGCAGGGACCAGCCGAGAACCGAGCCGATCAGCCAGAAGATTGGTGTCAGCGATCGCCGGAGATTGTCGAACATCTTCCAGCGACCAAGCGCACTGACGCGTTCCTGCCAGCCGAGGATGAAGGGCAGCAACTGCCAGTCGCCTCTCGCCCAGCGATGCTGGCGCGACGACTCGACCTGATAGCGGACGGGAAAATCTTCGACCAGCTCGACGTCGCTGACGAGTGCGCTGCGCGCAAACGAGCCCTCGAGCAGGTCGTGGCTAAGCACCGCGTTTTCGGGAAGTCGGCCCGCCAGCGCCGCCTCGAAGGCATCGACATGATAGAGCCCCTTACCGGTGAAGGAACCTTCCTCGGCGATATCCTGATAGACGTCTGATACGGTGAAGACGTAGGGATCGAGACCGCGATTGACGGAGAATATCCTCTGGAACGCGGAGGCTTCGTGCCCGGTCGTCAGGGACGGCGTGACCCTCGGCTGCAGGATCGCATAGCCACTGACGACACGGCCGTCCTTGTCGAGCACCGGGCTGTTCAAGGGATGGGCGAGCTTGCCGGCCAGCTTGGTGACCGCGTCGCGCGTGAGCCGCGTATCGGAATCCAGGGTCATCACGTAGCGGATGTCGTCGGGCAGCGGGCGGTCGAGTGGAAGATAGGTCGTGTCCTGATCGCCGCGCAGCAGGAGGTTGAGCTCGTGCAGTTTGCCGCGCTTGCGCTCCCACCCCATCCAGACGCCCTCGGACGGATTGAACAGGCGCCGCCGGTGCAGCAGGAAGAACCGGGTGCGCCCATCGAAGGCGTAGCGGTCGGCAAGCGCATTGACCTCTCGCTGCGCATAGTCGAGCAGGTCGCGGTCCGCCTCGGTTTCCTCATTCTCGCTATCGGCCCAATCCGACAGGAGTGCGAAGGAAATCTCTCCGGCCGTGTTGGCGAGGTAGTGGACCTCCAGGTTCCGCAGGAGATCATCGACCCCGTCACGCGAACCGATGAGGCAAGGCACGACGAGAAGCGTGCGCGCCTCCTCCGGTATACCGTCCTTGAATTCGTAGCCGATCAGCCGGGTGGGTCGGACGGTCAGTGAAATTGTGGTGTTATAGAGCCCGGTCGCCGCTTCGCTGGCCGGAAACAGGAAGAAGAACAGCAGCGGCAGGCTCACTGCCGCAGAAACACCCATGGCGGATAAGAGCCAATAGCCCACGAACAGGAAGATGGGTATGAGCAGCAGTGTGGGGACGGCGATGGAGCGCCATCCGAAACGACGGGTGATCCGCCAGATCCTGTCACGCAGCGACGGCTTGTAGTCGATCGCCTTTTCCAGATCATGACGCAGCGGCCCGACCAGGACCCGGCCGGCATCGACACCGCTCTGGGTGCCGGAAACGCCTCCCGCCATGGCGATCGCCGTTTCGGCGACATGGGTCTCTTCGCAACCCGCGCGACGCGCGAGCCGCTCAACAGCCTCTCGATAGACATCGCGGGACTGGAAATCGAGCTGCGCGAAGGTGGAGCGTTCGCGCAGGACCTGATCCACCCGGCTGATCGATTCGAACCAGACGGTCCAGTCGGTATCGTCGATCTTGCGCAAGGACCGGATGATCGCACCCATCGTCGCATTGCCCGACGAAAGGCGATTGTGCTCCAGGACAAGCACCTCCTCGGCATCCATGCCGCGTGCCTCAAGCTTGGCCTCGAGCCAGGCGATCGCCTCCTCGGCAATGTCGGAACCGTCACGGAGCCGATAGAGCAGTTGCGCCGCGAAAGCATTGTCGTGGGTGTAGTGCTCGTTCTCGATGAGGATCGGGGTGCAGCTCTCGCCGCTCGCCAGCTTCTGGATCCGGTCGGCCACCATGTTGGCGAGCCGCCGCATGTTGCGGGCATTCTCGACGCGCTGCGAAATCCGGCTGAGATTCTCGATAAGGACGAAACGGAGAATTGAAGGCAGCGCCCAGATCTCACCGATCTTCAGCACCTTGCGCGTCTGAAAACCTTCCACCATTGCCGTCAGGCTGTGCAGTGTCAGGGAACTGTGCGTATGCGCGACATAAAGCCAGGCAAGCGCCAGGGCTTGGGGCAGTTCGCCCGTCTCGCTCATCGCGAGCGTTGGCAATTGCCGATAGAACTTCAACGGCAGGTCTCGCCGCACCTGCCGTATGTTCTGTTCGACCAGATAGTGATTGTCGAGCAGCCACTCCGCGGCTGGCGTGATCATCTCGCCGACTTCATTGGCATCGCGGGTCGAGCGATAGGCGTTGAGGATCGCCGTCTCGTTTTCCTTCTGCCGGGCGATGATGTCGAACGTCTTGAACTCCGGCAGGGCGCGAATTTTCCCTTCAGCCAGTTCGCGGCCTGCAATCTCTATCTCCTGATCAGAAAGATAGGTCGCACGAATGGAGTCGCTCTTGTTCGCCTGCGTCGACAATCGATGAACCCGGCGACCGCTGGCAACCCCTCGTGACTTTGCTTCGCTTTCAGCGGCTTGCGGATAGCGGCTCGGGGTCTTGTCTTGGAAGTTCATCGCGGATCGCTGCTTCTGGCTAGGCTGACGGCTGATAGAAGGATGTGGAGCCGGACACCGGCAGAAATGGGGCTGACCTACCCGCCGAGGGGACAAGTAACCCACGTTTTTCCAAACCGGTTCCACTCACCTTTCTGGGAAAGCTGAAATATGGCGTGATCTCGCTCGCCACAGGGAACGTTTTCACTTTTGCGGAGTCATTACAACGCTTGCGGCGATCCGGTGTCGGCATTCGCCCGTAGGTATCAGGAACAATGTGCGGCGACCCTTCCACAAGCTGATGAGGAAACGGTGAACATCAGTACCGACATCGCTCGTCATGCGGCTTCGCCCCTTGGCACACCCTTTGTTTTCGGCCAATTGGGTCAAACGCTCGACGGTCGCATCGCCTGCCACAATGGCGCATCCAAATACATCAATGGCTCCGATGCCCTCGACCATCTCCATGGCTTGCGCGCCGAGGTCGACGCGGTCCTGGTCGGCGTCGGCACGGTGATTGCCGACAATCCTCAGCTGACCGTGCGCCGATGCAGCGGGCAGACCCCGCGTGCGATCGTGATCGATCCGCGACGCCGCATGCCGCAGGACGCGGTCCTGATGTCGGCGGGTGACGCGCCGCCCCTGTTCATCCGGCATGAGAATGACGTGCGGTGCGATGCCGACGTCGGCGTTCCATGCCTCGAAGCGGACGCGGACGAGGGCCTGCTTGACCCCGTCGCTATCGTTCGGGCGCTCTGCGCGCGAGGCTATGGCCGGATCCTTATCGAAGGCGGCTCCTCCACGCTGTCCCACTTCATCAATCACCGCGCGATCGACCGGCTTCACATATTGATGGCACCGATCATCCTGGGATCGGGTGTCAACGGGCTGAACCTTGCGCGCATCGACAGCCTCGATGAAGCCTTGCGGCCCAGCGTGCAGGTCTCTCTGTTCGACGACGGCGATGTGCTATACGAGTGTGCGTTTGAAAGCGCCTGGTCCAAGGATGACGCGATCCGGTGATCCGACGTTGATCGAGGAGGGACGGCCTTGCAGCGAACGACCTATAACCCTCTCGCCCGTTTCCTCCACTGGTCGATCTTCCTGCTCGTGGCAATCGGGCTGCCTATCGGCCTGATCATGGTTGAGCGGGATTTCAATCCCGTCACGAACGTTCTCTACACGGTACACTGGTCGATCGGCCTGACGGTCCTGCTTTTGATGGTCGTCCGGATCGTCGTCAGGATCGTCGCGCCCCCGCCAAAGCCGGCCCGTGTCCTTACCGGTGCGCAGCGTATGGTTTCGAGCATCGTCCATATCGGTCTCTACGTCATGCTGATCGTTGCGCCAGTTCTCGGCTGGCTGGGCAAGTCGGCATATGGTGCGAGCCCGGAAGGCATCAGTGTCTTCTATCTCTTTCACGTACCCGTGTTGCTTGAGAAGAACGAGGATCTCGCCGAGACACTGCTGTTCTATCACGGGGTTGCCGTGCGGATCTTCCTGGCGTTTCTCGCCCTCCACCTCGCCGGGGCATTCTATCACGGCGTCATTGCGCGCGACGGCGTCGTCGGCCGCATGGGCATCGGGCGCCGGGTTGCCGAGCCGGAAGCCTGATTACCCAACGAAGATGTCGAAATGGCCCACGACGGCCTGCTCGGACCTCCGCCTGTCATCGAGCCACTTTGCTGCTTCACCCTCGCCGGCGCCGCCCGCCACCGCAGCGTTGGCGATTCCCTCGGCAAGCATGGTGCGCAGTGCCACCTCATCTTGCCCCAGGTCCCAATCGCTGGGTCCGATCGTGGCCGCCAGGCCACGCTCGCGCGCACGTTTCGCCAGATAGCCGGCCGCCTCACCCCCCAAAGCGTGGCCAAAGCCCTTGTCGCGCCGCTGATCCCGATTGAATGCCGCAAGAATCGCCGCGTCGAGAGGATGGGCCGGGAGCCATCGCTCTTCGCCGCTGTAGTTCAGGGCAAAATAGAGACCGAAGCCGTCGGCGACGGCATGCGCCAGCATCCGGTCAAGCCAATCGGCTGACACGAGATCAATCAGCGCCGAGCCCGTGACGACGTCCGGCTCGAATTCGCCGATGAGATCGTTGACCGCGTCCTGAGAGGCAAGATCGACAGTTGTGAAGGTGATCGCAACATCGAGATCGTTCGTCTGCTCGCGCGCCATGGACAGCAGGAGCGCATCGGCATCACACAGAAGCCACCGCTGCGAAACCCCTGGCAGCGCCGCACTCAGAAAAGGAGCCAGAGCGCGGACCGTCGACCCCGTGCCGCAGCCCATATCGATCAATCGAAGTTCGTCTTCCGCGCTTGATAGGTAATTCGCGAAAGCCTGCCGAACGTCGCTGTTGCGGGCTGCGTTGTCGGCGGGTTCGCGCAGCGCGAGCCAGTCGGCGGAAAAGGCATCGTTCGTCTCAGCATTCATTGCTGCTCGTTCCCATCAATTGCATCGGCGATGCGGCGGGCGGTATCTTGCCATCGGGGCAATCTCTGGCCATGCCATGCAGCCCGGCGCGCCATTTCGGCCGCCAGGCTGTCATCACACAGAATTTTCGCGAGCGCGCCCGACAATGCACTGACGTCGCTCGGTTCAACAAGGATGCCTGCATCGGGCGGCACGACATCGGGCACCGCCCCGGCATGATAGCCGACGATCGGAAGCCCGGCGGCGAGCGCTTCGGCAAACACCATCCCGTAGCCCTCATAGTGCGAAGGCAGCGCGAAGACAGACGCCTCTTTGAAGGCAGCGTCCAACTCGGTCGAAGTCAACGGTCCTTGAAGCTCGATACGGCGCTCCAGCCCCGCACGAACGATTGCGTCCTTCACTGACGTGACCGTATCGGGAGCCGCGCTGACGGATCCGACAAAACGCGCGTTCCAATCGAGCTCCTTGATGCGCTCAAGTGCGGCGACCAGATCGACATGGCCCTTGCGCGGCAGGATCGATGCGACCGTGAGAATCAGCGGCGGCCGGGTGGTTCGCGGCGCTATCGTTCGACGATCCGTTCCCGGAAGGGCGACGGTGATCCTGTCTTCGCGAACGGAAAGCAGCTGACCAATGGTTCGCGCCGTCTCATGGCTCGTCACGATCACATGGTCTGCCAGCTTCAGCGCCGCCTTCTCCGAGGCGATCAAAGCCTGGCTTGTCCGCTCAGACAAACCGGTCTCCAATCCCAACGGGTGATGCAGGAGGACGTTCACCGGGCCCGGCGCCATCGCGATGATGTCGGTTGGCATGGCGCCATAGGCAAGACCGTCGATCAGGATGGGGCGCGCGGCGGGTTGGCGCGAAAGCAGCGCGGCCGTCTCACGCAGCGATCGTTCGCTGGGAAACGGATAATCGTCGGCCAGGCGAACCACCTCGCATGTGATCCCCATTGCCTTCCAGCATGCGATAATCTGGCGGGCATAGCCGTAGCCGCCTGTCGGCTGCTCGATATCACCGGGAATGAAGAACGAAATCTCCATGAATGTCAGCGCACGCTGCCCCGGTATCCCGCCCTGGCGAAATGCGATTCATGAAGAAGCACATGGATTTCCTCGACGTTCCCCGACCCTTCGCCAAGCCCGCCGGTCCGCGCGCATTCCGCCAGTTCGTCGAAAATGTACCGGGCCAGGAATTCCGTAGTTGTCAGTTGACCGTCGAACGGATCGAATTCGTCGAGGTTCTGATAGTTAAGCGGCTTGAGCGTCGCTGCAAGCGCTTCCATCGCCTTGCCGATATCGACGACGACATTCTTGCCGTTCAACCGGCTTGCAACGAAGCTGACATCGACCGTGAACGTCGCTCCATGAAGGCTTTGCGCAGGCCCGAAGAACGGATCCTTGAGCGAATGGGCAATCATGATGGAATCGCGCAACTCGACGGAATAGTGAGACATCCAAACTCCCTTGCTTTTCGGGCACGAAAGCCCGTTCTCGTTATGAATAGGACACCGCGGTCGCCAGCCCGTCCGCCTGTGGATCGAGGATTTCACCGATGCGCCGTGTCAGCTCGTCAAAGCGCACTTCGCCGGTGATCACCGCGTCATATTTGTCGCTGCGCAGCAACGCCAGCGCGGCTTCCAGGCGGCGTCGATGGGTCCAGCGCGCGCGGCGCGTGGGCGACACCATGCCGACCTGCGAGGAGCGCAGGACGAGCCGCTTGCTGTGAAACGACTGGCCGAGCGGCAAGGAGGGACATTCATTCCCATACCAGCTGGCCTCCACAACCGTGCTTTCTGTCCCCGCCAAGCCCAGCGCGGTGGTGATCCCGGCCTCGCTCGCGCTGGTATGAATGACGATATCCTGGTCGTCGCGCGCGTCTTCGGGTCTGGCAAAGCGGGCGCCGAGCGCCTCTGCAACGGCCGCACGCTGCGCATTGATGTCGATGACTGTCACGCTCGTGCCGGGAATGTCGGAAGCGATGCCTGCCACAAGCAGACCGAGCACGCCGCCGCCGACGATGCTTACGCTGTCGCCTGGACCGATCGCTCCGTCCCAGACGACGTTGAGCGCGGTTTCCATGTTGGCGGCGAGGATGGCTCTGCGCGCCGGTACGCCTTCCGGCAGTCGGATCAGCGCCGCTCGCGATGCCTCCACCCTTTCCTGATGCGGAAACAGACCGAACCATCGACCGTCCGCGTCCGCACCGACCCACGCATAGCCGTAGCCGACCGGAAACGGAAAATCGCCATGCTGGAACGGCGCGCGCATGCGGTGATACTCGCTTGGCGGGATTTTCCCCTGGTAGACAAGCCGCTCCGTGCCGCGGCTGATCCCGGTGTAAAGTGTGGAAAGATCGCGAGTGGTATCGCCCTCGCCCAGCCGGACCGGCACCTTGCGGATTTCCGCCACGCCCGGCGCGGTGTAAGTCAGGCATCGCGTCATCGACACAGCCCCGTCATTGGAAGAACCCATCGGCCCTCGTCTCGCCTGCGCTATGTGGGACCAAGCGGTTCACCGTCGGCAGCTGGCGGTAGCGGCGCCTCTTCTGCCTCGATGCCGCTGGCAGCCCGTACGAACCGCTCACGAAACGCGTTCATGGCCACCGCCTGACCCTGCGGCGACGGGAGCATGCCATCTGCGAGCCCCCACCGCCGCCGAAATTCACCGACAAGGGCCATGTCGTCGGAAATGACATGATAGGGCACGTCGCGATTCTCCGTCTCACCGGTGAGCATGCGGGACGGCTGATGGTCGCCGAGCACGACCATAACAAAGTCGTCATCCAGACGTTCCTCGACATAGGAGGAAAGATTGGCGAGCGCATACTCTATCGAAAGGCGGAACTGCAGTCTGACGCGATCGGGGTCGCTCCAAACCTCCTTGGGCGTATCGCCGCTGCGGGCCTGGCTGTCGAACACGTGGCCATCGCCGATCGATTCCCAGTCGATCAGTTCAGGAATGGGCGTCCAGGGCGCGTGGCTGGAAATGAGCGCGATCTCGGCGAAAATCGGAGGTCGGTCCTTCCTTTCGCGCTCCAGCCGATCGAAAGCCGACAAGGTATATTGGTCCGGCATCGTCACCCAGTTGAAGGGCAGCCCCTCGTATCCAAGAGCATCTTCGTCGTAGATGGCGTCATAGCCGAAGGCTTCTCCTTCAGGCCAGGCCATCGTGATCGCCGGCATCACGGCGACCGTGCGCCAACCGGCCCGGTCGAAATCATCGATCAGCGTGGCGCGCTCGCTGACGACCAGGGCGTTGTAGCGACGCTGATTGTCGACCCAAAGGCCCGAGAGTACGCTGGCATGTCCGAGCCAGCTCTGCCCGCCGGCCACCGGCGAGGTCAGATAGCCGCTGGCCGCCGCATACCCCTTTTCTTCCACAACCCTGTCGAATTCTCGCAGCACTGGCTCCACATGCGGGCGATAAAGCGGGTTGGACAGAACCGTCCGGCCGTAGGACTCGATGAAGACAAGCAGTACGTCCTTGTCCTTCAGGCGCGAGAACAGCACATCGGAGGGGATTGCCGCGGCGACATCAACGCGCGCCTGCCGTTCGAAGTCCTCCAGATCGCGAAGACTTGTGGTGAAGGCTTGCGCATGGCGAACCATCAAGTCGGTGCTTTTGCTGGAGGTGAAATCGGCAGACCGATTGTTCGGATAGACGGCGGGTATGGAGAGCCCGAGGGCAATCACGGCCGCGCAAAAGCCGGCTGCAATGGACCGGCGCCTGCGCGCGAGGCGTTCAAGGGCGTCGATGGCGAAGAACGATAGGCACGCTATAGCGATGAGGACGCCCACAAGCGCGACGACCAGCAGCCACGCACCGGGTGTACCGATTGCGCCGGAAATGAGGTTCCAGGCCGCACCGAGAAGATGAAAATCAAGGATGGGGCTGAAGGGCCGGCCAAGCGCCTGGATCGCCGCCATATCGGCAAGTTTGATCACGGTAAGGAGCGCGAGACCCAACGCAGCGCCGAAGCGGACGACGGGGCCAAGCACGGAAGGAGCAAGCGCCATGAGGAGGATAGCCACCGGCAGCTCTAGCGGCACGGACAAGAACGGACCGACGCCGAATTCTGCGGTGTCGTTCGGCAGTCCGAGTGCAAAAATCACCAGTGCGAGCCAGACGACGATCATCAAGACTGTCTCGCTGTCCGGACGTCAGCCCGCAATGCGCTCACCGATCGGCTCTTTGATCGCCTTGCCCCGAGCGGGGTCATACTTGCGGCGATTGTGCGCACGCCGTGGCAGAACCAGTGATGTGCTTTATCTGTGTGCTTCAAGATGAACCGGATCCTCCCAATGGCCACACGCGGCGAAGCTCTCGATGTCTGACCACAAGCGGATGCGCATCCGCCAACCGTGGTCCATGATGCCCGAGCGGCATGGAAATGTCATACGCGTGCTGTGCGTCATCGGACTACTCGTCGCGATCATGATCGTCGTCGATTTCGGCGATGCGCTCGAAAGCCTCCTCAACGCCGATCCGCTGCTGATCTTCGTCGCTCTTCTTCTGGTCCAGGGACAGATCGTCCTGTCCGCGCTGCGCTGGCGTTTCACCGCCATGCGCCTCGGCCAGCCAATCGGCACGAGAACGGCGATCGGCGAATACTATCTCGCAAGCCTGCTCAATCTCGTTCTTCCCGGTGGGGTCGGCGGCGATGTGCTGCGGGCCTACAGAATGACGGCGCAAGACGCGGGCGGTTCGTCGGGACGCGATGCACCCGCAACGGTGCGGGCCGTCATGCTTGAACGCCTGGCCGGGCAGGCAGCGTTTTGCCTCATAGCCGCGGCTGGGGCCTTTGCCTGGCCGCTGCTTCTGACGGGATCGCGTCCTGAGGGCACCCTCACGCTTCTGGCACTGCCGCTTCTCGCCGTTGCCATCGTGGCCGCCGCCGCGTGGGCGGTCCTCCGTTTCGGTCCAGAGCCCGCGCGCCGGTTTGTCGCGGACACCGGGCCGGATATCATCCGCGCATGGTTTCGCCAGGGCGCATGGCTGGTGCAAGGCGTTCTGAGCATCGTCATCGCCCTACTCTATATCGCCGTCTTTGCGATAGCCTCCGCGGCCGTCGGCGCCCCGCTATCCTGGCCCGCCTGGATCACCCTCGTGCCTTTGGTTCTCCTGACCATGCTGATCCCCATATCGGTCGGCGGCTTCGGCATCCGTGAAGGCGCGGCAGCAGCGCTTTGGCCGCTGGCCGGCCACGCAGGCTCCTATGGCCTCGCAGCCGCCTTGCTCTACGCGCTTCTCAGCATCGCCGGCGCGGCGCCGGGGCTGCTTCTGGTCTGGAAGAGGCGTCGTTGAGATCGGTCAACGACCGTCCGGGCCGAGGCTGAGAGTCCGGGCATAGATATCACCGGACCGGCCGCTCGCCGCGCAATCGGCCAGCCGCGACCGCAAATCGATGTCCGATAACCATTGTTCGCTTTCGAACCGATGGCTTTCCCCCGACACCAAATTGTATTCGTAGGCGCCGAGCGTGTTCAGCCTGTCGATGCAGGCATGGGCCATGTCGATGGTCGCCGGCAAATACTCGAATGCCACGAGGGCTATCGGCTGGCTGAGACCGGCAAGAATCTCGCTTTCCATCCCCTCCACGTCGATCTTGCAGAAGGCAGGAACGCCGTATGCAGCAATCAAGGCGTCGAGCGTCGTTACCTCGACTTCGGCGCGCGTGTCCCATTCCACTCCGCCGAACCCGGCGCTGTCGCCAACCGCTTCGATCCACTGCGCCGAGAGCGTGGTGACCGTTGGATGCCGGCTGGAAATGTGAAGCGTCATCTGTCCCGGCTCGCGCCCAACGGCCTTTCCGACCAGCTGGAAGCGGTCGCTGCGCACGAAACGGGAAAGAAAGGAGCGGAAGGCCGGCTGCGGCTCGCACGCAACGACCCGCGCACCTGCCGCAAGCATTGCCGCACTGCGGTTGCCGACATGCGCGCCGATATCGAAGCACAAATCCCCGCGCCGGATGATGCGCCCGTAGTGCCGTCGCAACTGCCATTTGCGCCACGGCTGACCGTGATAGATCACGAGGGACCGCGACATGCCCCAGGCGGTCCTGAGCCGGCGTGTCATGGTACGCTCTGCACGTCGGTTCCGGCGCGGTTTCGGCTGAGCCAGACGATGTCGATCGCAAAGGACATCAGGTTCAGACCGAGCGCGGACGCGGCAATGATGACGGCGAACGTCCCATCCACGACCGGCATGACGAGGCCACTGAGAAGGATACCAAGCAGCGCGCAGACCCCTTTCCGCCTGAGCGATGGCGGCATTGGGCGCGAAAGCCAGGGCCACAGATATGCCGCGCCGATGAAGACGTAACGCGACAGCCCGATGAGCACGACCCATGGGCCTGTCTTGTCGAGCACGAAGGCAAGAACGGACAGGATGAGGATGACGAGCGCGTCGCTCTCCATGTCGAAGCGGGCGCCGAAGGCCGATCGTGGACCAACCCGCCGCGCCAGCAGGCCATCGAGCCCGTCGAGCGAGACGGCAAGCACGGCCATGCCGGCAAAGGTCCAGGCCAGATGACTGCTCGGCTGCAGCGTCCAATGCGAGACCTCCGCCGCGTAGCCGGCAATGAGGGCGGCGAGCACCGTGCGTGCCAGCGTCACCGTGTTCGGCCAGCCGAAAACGCTGTGGGGGTGGAAGGCAAGGATTCTCGATACGATGATCGCGCTGACGGTCAGATAGATCGCCGTTGATGTCAGGGCGGCAACGAAACCGAAGGTCGCGACCGAGGATGCATAGACATTGGCGATCATCAGGCAGAAGCCCGCCGCCGCCACGACGCCGACCGTCTGGCGATAAAGGGCGCGCCCCTGACGACGATCAACGTGCCCGTGCACGAGGGTGGACTGTCTGTTTTCCATGGAGCCTTCTACGAGGCGCACGCCGTGCCCGATCACCAGCCGGCAGATTTCTTCCCGGATTGCGGTGAATTTGAGAACACAGTCTTTCTGGAACCGCTTCAGCCATCGTGTGTTTTAGCATTTCATCGTACGCATTCAGTGTCGTCACCTACACCGCCGACAGGCACGATCGACGGGGCCGGCTCAGCCTTGTGACCGGCACGCAGACAAAACCGCTCGGAAGGCTTGGAGTTGCCGATGAAATCAGCAGACCGTGACGACGAACTGTTCGCTACCCACCCGGATCCGGTAGATTTCACTGAAGGCCATCGCATCGAACCACTGATCGGGGGCCAGGCAACTTTTGCAGCCATAGAAAGGGCGATCGAGGAAGCATCCCGATCGATCCATATGGCATACTGGACCCTCGACCCCGCCCTGAAGACAACGAAGAACATCAAGGCGGAAACATTGACCGACCTGCTGCGAGAGGTGGTAAAGCGTGGCGTCGAACTGCGCATCGTGATCGCCGATTTCGACCCGGTCATCGGATCGACATTTCATCTCGACGCCTGGAACTCCTACCGCAAGCTCTCCAGGATCACGGAAGGCCTGGATAAGGACGCGACGAACCGCCTCTCCGTCATGTGCTCCAGGCACGACACCCGATGGGGACCTGTTGCGCGCGCTGCGGCGCAGCCGATCCTGAGGTTCAAGCTTGCGGAAAAGATCGCCGAGATCAACGAGATCGAGCCGCTCAAGGAGCGCCGCGACGCCATCGCCAATGCCCCCGGCCTCTGGCCATTCATCACGTTCGACGGCAAATCTGCGAAGGTCAGGAAAAACGCCTTTCCAGGATTCTACCCGGCCGCCCATCACGAGAAACTGTGCGTTATCGACGACCGCATCGTCTTCCTCGGCGGCCTCGACATCAACGCCAAGCGGCAAGACGACTGGGATCACGACAATGCCTTTCCGTGGCACGACGTCGCCTGCAGGCTGGAGGGCCCGGTCGCGCGATTCTTCGCCAGCCACTTCCGCAGCCGGTGGAATGAGGAGCGCGAGGACAGCCTTGCCTTCATGAAGAACGCCATGCCGCCTGACTCGATCGCGCCTCTGCCCGACGGAATTGGCATCCCGAAACTCGATACCGAAGTGGCCGAATGTCCCGCGATTGAAGATGGTGTGGAGGTCAAGCCGCTACGCACGTTGTCTCGCCAGAACCGCGCCTGGTTCTCCCGCTCACCGCGCAAGCAGATCATGGAGATCAAGGACGCCTATCTGGATGTCATCTCCAAGGCGGAGGACTTCCTTTACATCGAGAACCAGTACATCCGCTCAACGCCGATCGCGAAAGCTCTGGCCGATCGTGCAACGGCGAACAAGAAGCTCGAACTGATCCTTGTTCTGCCACTGATTCCCGAGGACGCTTTCGTTGAGGAAGAGCCGAACATAGCAACGCGCCACGGCCAGTATCTGAGAGAGAAAAACACCGATCTGCTCTATGACGCATTCGGCAAGCGGATCGGCATCTACTCCATGCAAATGCCCCGCGACGACATTCTGCCTGATCCTGAAAAGGACGATGCCGACGACATCATCAAGAACACGATCTACATCCACGCCAAGACGCTGGTCTGCGACGACAAGACTGCGATCATCGGCTCTGCCAATCTCAACGAACGCAGCCTTGTAACGGATACCGAAACCGCGATCGTGTGGCGTGACTTGGCGGGCACCCGGGTGCGCGACTATCGCGTACTGTTGTGGCAACACGCGCTGGATATGGACACCTCGGACTGGACCTCGGATCATCTTTCCCAGTGGAACCGGATCGCCAAGGCAAACGCCAAGGGCGATGCGGACGAGCGCCAGGGCTTCATCGTCACTTTTCCGCGCCGCCACCTGGACGCCCATGCCCGAAGATCGTGGCTCGTACCTGACGAACTTGTCTGAGACGGCAAGCCGCACCCCTTCAGGAAAACGCCTTCGTCCGGATAAACAAAAAGGGGCGGCACTGGCCGCCCCATTTCAGGTCACGAGAACCGCCGTCCCTTCGGCGTTATTCCGCTGCGATACCACGCTGGTGACGGCCTTCCTCGATCTCCTCGACGATCTTGGCGTTGAACGCCGGCAGGTCCTTGGGGTTGCGAGAGGTCACGATGCCTTCGTCTACAACCACTTCCCGATCGGTCCACCGACCGCCGGCGTTAAGCACGTCCGTCTTGATCGACGGATAGGATGTGACGTCGCGATCGCGAACCACATTGGCCTCCACCAGGAGCCAGGGGCCGTGGCAGATGGCGGCGAGCGTCTTTCCCGATTGAGCGAAAGCACGCACCAAGTCAACGGCTTTGGTCTCGACGCGCAACAGGTCTGGGTTGATCTGGCCGCCTGGCAGAACCAGCGCGTCGTAGTCTTCGACCGATACCTCGTCGAGCGTCTTGTCGACGGCGATCGTGTCGCCCCAATCGTTTTCATCCCAGCTTTTGATGTCGCCCTTTTTCAGCGAAACGATGTCGACGGTGGCACCTTTCGACTTCAGAAAATCGTAGGGCTCGTGCAGTTCCGACCGCTCAAATCCGTCGGTCGCGAGAATGGCGATTCTTGCCGTTTCGATCTTGGGCATATCCATGGTCCTTGTTGAATTGATAAGCGCGTTCCCCGCCATGCCGGCCCAACGCATCTTCGGTGCTGCTGTTCCTGAGCGCCGCGACTTTTTCTCCTGTCTGACCCGGCAAACCAGCTCTTTAGTACTGCATGTGATCACCGAAGGTTGGCAGCATCCCTTGGAACTACGGCTCTTGGTTGGCCTTCGCTGCAGCGCACCACCGCCGGTTGGGAAACGCAGTTGTCGATTGTGCCGCCTTTCCCGTTGCACTTTCAGCGATTTTCCCAGTAGTTTTGTGGGGTAGTTCGGCGGCTGGACCCGACTGAACTTGTCCAGAATCTCGCCCGGAGCGCCAATCTTGAATCCAAATGCCATTCTTGCGGCGATCGACGAAATCGAGGGCGTAGACACCGTCGAAGAGATTGTATCGATCATTGCCGATCTGACGCGGCAATACGGCTTTGACTATTTCGGAATCCTGCGCCAGCCAAAGCCGCACGAAAACCCGATGCGTCTCATCTTGACCGGCAGCTTTCCCGAAGGCTGGCCCGAAACCTACATCAAGAAGAGATATGTCCTGATCGACCCGGTGATCCGATACCTCAATCATGTGCGACACGGCTTCCGGTGGACCGAGAGCGCCGTCGTGCACGTCAACGACTCTCATGGTCGCCGCATGGAACGGATGATGGCCGACGCGAAGAAGTTCGGCCTGGAGGATGGCTACTGCTTCCCGGTGCACGGCCGACGCGGCTTGCTGGGACACCTGACCGTCGGCGGCCGTCCTGTGGACCTGACGCGGGCGGACATTGCGCTGTTCGACAGCTTCGCACGCTGCGCGTTCTGGCGACTTCTCGAACTGGTGGAGCCCGACGTCGGAAGCGCACTCGCGCAAAATGTCGAGATCAAGATGACCCATCGGGAGATGGAAGCGCTGAGCTACCTGTCGGAAGGGCTCACCTCGCCGGAGATCGCCACCGAACTCGAACTGTCGAACCACACCGTCGATTGGTACATGAACGGTATCCAGCAAAAGCTGCAGGCCAAAAATCGCCATCACGCCATCGCGATCGCCTTTCGCCTCGGATTGATATCGTAGCCGACCGGCCATCCGACCCGTTTGCAGTGCAACAAAACTGCGCTAGGTAAACAGTCTCCGATACGACACGTCGCTGCCGCGGCGGTTTCCTTCTCGTTTCTTTCCTTTGGGAGACGCCCTTGCCCATCTCGAAAATCCTCGTCGCCAATCGTTCCGAGATCGCGATCCGCGTCTTTCGAGCGGCCAACGAACTGGGCATCAAGACGGTCGCGATCTGGGCGGAAGAGGACAAGCTCGCGCTGCATCGGTTCAAGGCGGACGAGAGCTATCAGGTTGGCCGTGGGCCCCATCTGGAAAAGGACCTCGGCCCGATCGAGAGCTATCTGTCGATCCCGGAAGTGATCCGCGTTGCCAAGCTATCCGGCGCCGATGCGATCCATCCAGGTTATGGCCTGCTTTCCGAAAGCCCGGAATTCGCCGATGCCTGTGCCGAAAACGGCATCATCTTCATCGGGCCTTCGGCCGAGACGATGCGCCAGCTCGGCAACAAGGTCGCCGCCCGCAATCTTGCGATCGAACTTGGTGTGCCGGTCGTTCCTGCCACCGAACCGCTGCCCGATGACATGGACGAAGTACGCCGGATGGCGCAAGAGGTCGGCTTTCCCGTCATGCTCAAAGCCTCCTGGGGCGGCGGCGGCCGTGGCATGCGCGTCATCCGCGAGGCGGGCGATCTCGCACGAGAAGTCACCGAAGCCAAACGAGAGGCCAAGGCAGCCTTCGGCAAGGACGAGGTGTATCTGGAAAAGCTCGTGGAACGGGCGCGCCACGTCGAAAGCCAGATCCTCGGCGACACCCATGGCACCGTGGTCGACCTCTTCGAGCGGGATTGTTCCATCCAGCGACGGAACCAGAAGGTCGTCGAGCGTGCCCCTGCGCCGTATCTGTCCGACGGCAAGCGCGCCGAGCTCGCGGGCTATGCTCGGAAGATCGCCGAGGCGACGAACTACGTCGGGGCCGGCACCGTCGAATTCCTGATGGATGTCGAAACCCAGGAATTCTACTTCATCGAGGTAAATCCACGCATTCAGGTCGAGCACACGGTGACCGAAGAGGTAACCGGCATCGATATCGTCAAGGCGCAGATCCATATTCTCGAAGGCGAGGCGATCGGTACGCCGGAATCGGGCGTCCCCCGGCAGGAGGAGATACGGCTGAACGGCCACGCTCTGCAGTGCCGCATCACCACGGAGGATCCGGAGCAGAATTTCATTCCCGATTACGGGCGGATCACCGCGTATCGCGGCGCCACCGGCTTCGGCATTAGGCTGGATGGGGGGACCGCCTATTCCGGCGCCGTCATCACGCGCTACTATGATCCGTTGCTGGAAAAAGTGACGGCCTGGGCGCCGACCGCGCAAGAAGCGATTCTGCGCATGGACCGGGCTTTGCGCGAATTCCGCATTCGCGGCATCGCCACAAACCTGACTTTCCTCGAAGCCATCATCGGTCATCCGCAGTTTCGCGACAATTCCTATACGACGAAATTCATCGACGAGACGCCCGAGCTTTTTGAACAGGTCAGCCGCCAGGATCGCGCCACGAAGCTTCTCACCTACCTTGCGGACGTCACGGTCAACGGCCACCCCGAGGTCAAGGGGCGACCCTTGCCCCCGGCCGAAGCGGCCAAACCGGTTGTACCGCACATCGAAGACGACACAGTCGTCGATGGCACGCGGCAGAAGCTCGACGCGCTCGGCCCTGAAAAGTTCGCCGAATGGATGCGCGCGGAAAAACGCGTGCTGCTCACCGATACAACCATGCGCGACGGCCACCAGTCTTTGCTGGCAACGCGCATGCGCACTTACGATATCGCGCGCATCGCCGGCACCTACGCCCGCGCGCTGCCGAACCTCTTCTCACTGGAATGCTGGGGCGGCGCGACATTCGACGTGGCCATGCGCTTCCTGACAGAAGACCCTTGGGAGCGGCTGGCGCTCGTGCGGGAGGGCGCGCCCAACATCCTTCTCCAGATGCTGCTGCGCGGCGCCAACGGCGTCGGCTACAAGAACTACCCCGACAATGTCGTGAAGCATTTCGTCGGCCAGGCCGCCGCCGGCGGCATCGATCTGTTCCGCGTCTTTGACTGCCTCAACTGGGTGGACAACATGCGCGTGTCGATGGATGCGGTTCGCGAAGCCGACAAGCTCTGCGAGGCGACGATCTGCTACACGGGCAACATCCTCGATGCCTCCCGACCGAAATACGATCTGAAATACTATGTCGCGCTGGCCCGCGAACTCGATCAGGCCGGCGCTCACATCATCGCGTTGAAGGACATGGCCGGCCTCTTGAAGCCGGCAGCCGCGAAACAGCTTTTCAAGGCGCTGCGCGAGGCGACCGACCTGCCGATCCACTTCCACACCCACGACACTTCCGGCATTTCCGCCGCCACGGTGCTTGCCGCTGTCGACGCCGGTGTCGATGCCGTCGATGCAGCGATGGACGCCCTCTCCGGCAACACGTCCCAGCCTTGCCTCGGCTCGATCGTCGAGGCGTTGCGCGGAACCGAGCGCGATCCGGAACTCGATCCGGAATGGATCCGCCGCATTTCCTTCTATTGGGAAGCCGTGCGCAATCAGTATGCCGCCTTCGAAAGCGACCTGCGCGGCCCGGCCTCGGAAGTCTATCTGCATGAGATGCCCGGCGGACAGTTCACCAATCTGAAGGAACAGGCGCGATCCATGGGGCTTGAAGCGCGCTGGCACCAGGTCGCGCAGACCTACGCCGACGCCAACCGGATGTTCGGTGACATCGTCAAGGTCACTCCCTCCTCAAAGGTCGTCGGCGACATGGCATTGATGATGGTCAGCCAGGACCTCACCGTTGCCGACGTGGAGAATCCGAAGAAGGACATCGCCTTCCCCGATTCCGTGATTTCCATGATGCGCGGCGACCTCGGCCAGCCACCCTCGGGCTGGCCCAAGGACTTGCAGGAACGCATCCTGAAGGATGAAAAACCTTATACCGAGCGGCCCGGCGCGCTCCTCGAAGCTGCGGACCTGCCCGCCGAGCGTCGGGAGATCGAAGAAAAACTGGAACGCGAGATCGATGAACAGGAGTTCGCCTCCTACCTCATGTACCCCAAGGTATTCACCGATTATGCGCTGGCCGCCGAGACCTATGGTCCTGTGAGCGTGCTGCCGACACCGGCCTATTTCTATGGTCTCGATATCGGCGACGAACTCTATGTCGATCTGGAAAAGGGCAAGACACTGGTCGTTCGCAACCAGGCGATCGGCGAGCCCAACGACAAGGGCATGATCACCGTCTTTTTCGAATTGAACGGTCAGCCGCGTCGCATCAAGGTGCCCGATCGAAGCCAGGGCGCCGGCAGCGGCGCGCGTCGCAAGGCCGAAGCTGGCAATGCAGACCACATCGGCGCGCCCATGCCGGGTGTCGTCTCAAGCGTCACCGTATCGCCCGGCCAGAAGGTCTCCTCCGGTGACGTACTGCTTTCGATCGAAGCGATGAAGATGGAAACGGCAATCCATGCCGACCGCGATGGCACGATCGCCGAGGTGTTGGTCAAGGCCGGTGACCAGATCGATGCAAAGGACCTTCTCGCGGCATTCGAGGCAGATTGATCGGCGGGAGCGCTATTTGGCGCGAGCTGCCTTTTCTTTGTCATCTAATCGATTTAAGGGAGCGGGAATACCACTCTCTTTTTTCCAAGGCATGCTCATGCATAGTCCAATCGACGCGACGCACGAAACCATGCGCGTCTCCTCGTTTCCGAGGGGCCGGATGGCGATCTCAGCGCTGTTCTTTGCCAATGGCTTCACGGTTGGCAGCTGGGCCCCGAAGATTCCCGAATTCGCCAGCCGGCTCGGCCTCGGCGAGAGCGCGCTCGGGCTCATGATCCTGGCATTCGGCCTGGGCTCGTTGCTGATGATGCCGGTCGTCGGCGGCATGATCGCACGCCTTGGATCATCAAGACTGGTGAAGGTCACCAGCATTCTCGGTCTTCCCACGCTGCTGCTTCTCACGCTCGCACCGACGGTGCCGGTTGCAGCGATCACCATCTTCCTGCTCGGCGGATTGATCGGCGCGATGGACGTGGCGATGAATGCCAATGCTGTCCTGGTGGAAAAGCGCATGCGCCGGCCGATCATGTCGTCCTGTCACGGTTTCTGGAGTCTGGGCGGTCTCTTTGGCGCGGCGCTCGGCGGCCTCCTGATTGGCGCGGTCGGCATCATGGCCCATGTCCTGTTGGTCACACTATTCCTGACCGCCGTGGTCCTTGGCGTTGTCGGCATGGTGAGCGAAGACAAGACGACCCACACCGAGGAAAAGGTACCGCTACGCCTGCCACAAAGCCCAATTCCTTATCTCGTCGGCATCATGGCTCTGTTTTCCATGATGCCGGAAGGCGCCATCCTCGATTGGGGCGCGCTCTACCTGAGGCAGGAACTGTCTTCGACGCTGACCCAGTCCGGTCTGGCCTTCGGCGCGTTCTCCGCCACCATGGCACTGATGCGCTTTGCCGGCGATCCAATCCGCGAAAAGCTCGGTGCCGTCACCACGCTGCGGGTTTGCGCGCTTTTTGCTTTCGCGGGCATGATGATTGCGGGTCAGGCTCCGACTGCAACGATCGCGATCGTCGGCTTCGCCATATCCGGCATCGGGATTTCCAACATGGTCCCGATTGCCTTTTCCGCTGCCGGCAACCTACCGGGTATGGCGCAAGGCATAGCGCTGTCCGTCGTCACTTTCATGGGCTACTCCGGGATTCTGGTCGCGCCGTCTCTGATCGGTTTCATCGCCGAGTTCACGAGCTTCTCGATCGTCTTCACTGCCTTGCCGATGTTGTTTCTGGTGGTTCTGGCGCTATCCAGCCTCGCCCGCCATGCCAACATGCGCGACCATCAGTAGGGCAGACCGACGTAATTCTCCGCCAGCGACTTCGATGCCGCCTCCGAATGCACCAGATAGTCCAGTTCGGCTTCCTGGATGCGCTGACCGAAGGTGCCGTTGTCGTCGAACCGATGCATCATCGTCGTCATCCACCAGGAAAAACGGACCGCTTTCCACACGCGCGAAAGTGCCCGCTCCGAATAGCCGTTGAGCGCGACATCGGACTTGTCGAGATAGTGTCCTGCCAGCCCTTCCATCACATAGTGCACGTCGGATACGGCTAGGTTGAGCCCCTTTGCTCCCGTCGGCGGCACGATGTGCGCCGCATCGCCGACGAGGAACAATTTGCCGAAACGCATGGGCTCCACGACAAACGACCGCAGCGGCGCGATCGACTTTTCGAATGATGGGCCCGTGGTCATCGCCTGCGCCACCTCATCGGGCAGCCGCCGTCGAATCTCATCCCAGAACATGTCGTCGGTCCAATTCTCCGCTTTGTCGTCGAGTGAGCATTGGACATAGTAGCGGCTGCGCGTCTCGGTGCGCATCGAACACAGCGCGAAGCCGCGGGGGTGATTGGCATAGATCAGCTCGTGGCTGACGGGGGGGACTTCGGCTAGGATTCCCAACCAGCCGAACGGATAGACTTTCTCGAACGTCTTCAGCGCCGCTTCCGGCACAGCCTTGCGGCTTGGTCCGTGATAGCCGTCGCAACCGATGATGAAGTCGCAATCCACGCGATGCGTAACGCCGTCCTTGCGATATGTCACGTATGGCTGGCTGCCGTCGAAAGCATGAGGTTGCGCATCCTCCGCTTCATAGATGGTCGAGGCCCCATCGCGTGTGCGCTGGTCCATGAGGTCTTGCGTTACCTCGGTCTGGCCGTAGATCATCACCTTCTTGCCGGCGGTCAGGTGCTCAAGATCGATACGGTGGCGTCGCCCGTCGAAGGTCAGGTCGAAGCCGGAATGCGGCAGTCCCTCCCGATGCATCCTTTCGGCCACGCCCGCTTCTTCGAGCTTGTGCACCGTGCCTTCTTCCAGAACACCGGCGCGCACGCGCCCCAGGATATACGCGGCGCTGACCCGGTCGAGGATGACATTGTCGATACCTGCCTTTGTCAGGAGCCGACCGAGCAGGAGACCTGATGGGCCGGAGCCGATGATCACAACCTGGGTACGTGTCCTGGACATGGATTTCCTCCGCATGAATACCAGGAAGATTGACCGTCCGGGCGTTTCAAAGAAAGGGACGATCGGATCATACGACTGGACTTTTCGACCATGCCGCATGAAGCATATGATCCATGGCAATCACCGTTCCTACCTATGATCTTTATGGCGACGAGGCGCATCGGCCTCAGGCAACGCCGGAATTTCAGCTTCACTTCGAGCCGATATTCGAGCGTTCAAGGGAACATGGCTGGGAGATCCGTCCCCATCGCCACCGACACTACTATCAAATTCTCCACATAATCGGCGGGCGGGCGGAACTGACCATCGGCGCGGGCTATCGGTCACTCGCCCTGCCATGCCTCATCCGCGTTCCGACCGGCAGCATCCACGGCTTTCGTTTTTCACACGACGTCGACGGTTACGTCCTGACGATTGCGGCAATGCGCTTGTCCGGCCTGCTGGGCGCGGACGCCGAACCGCTGCTTGCGCGTGACCAAGCCGACGCGCTGGCGCTGCATCCGGGCGGCGCGGTCACCGAGGCGCTGGGTGAACTTTCGTTGGAGTATCGCGCGCGGCGTCGAGGCCACGAAAGGATCGTGGAAAGCCTCCTGATGCGCGCCCTCATCCTTTCCGCTCGCCTCGAAGACCTTTGGCCCGCCGAGCAAGGCGGCTGCCGGCGCGATATCCAGCGAATGGACCGGCTGGCGGGGCTCATCGAGGCACATTTTCGCGCCCACCGCCCTGTTGCCTACTATGCCGAGATGCTCGGCATGTCTCAGACGCATTTGACACGCATTCTGAGACAGGAGCGAGGCCAGACGCTGCAGACGATCCTGGCCGAACGCCTCGTCGAGGAAGCCAAACGGGATCTGATTTTCGGGACACAACCGGTAAAGGAGATCGCGCTATCGCTCGGCTTCGAGGACACCGCGTATTTCTCCCGCTTCTTCCTGAGACGGACCGGCCTCCAGCCAAGCCGCTTCCGCGCGTTGCATCAGGACCGCCAGACCGAGCGGCCCTGATGAACTGCTATGCCATCAAACGAAGAACTGGCCACCATTGGCGGAAATCGTCGAGCCATTGATGAAGCCTGCATCTTCCGATGCCAGGAAGACGACGCAACGCGCGATTTCTTCCGGCTCACCCAGGCGGCCAGCCGGGATCTGCGCCACGATGGAATCGCGGACCTTCTCCGGTACGGCCATCACCATTTCGGTGGCGATATAACCGGGGCAGATAGCGTTGACCGTGATGCCCGATCGAGCCCCCTCTTGGGCAAGCGATTTCGTGAAGCCGAGATCGCCGGCCTTCGCCGCCGAATAGTTTGCCTGACCCATCTGGCCCTTCTGCCCGTTGATCGAAGAGATATTGATCACACGGCCATACTTTCGGTCGCGCATGCCGGTCCAGATCGGGTGGGTCATGTTGAACAGACCCGTCAGGTTCGTATTGATCACCTCGTTCCACATCTCGGGCGTCATCTTGTGGAACATTCCGTCACGTGTGATGCCGGCATTGTTGACGAGCACATCAATCGGGCCGAGGTCGGCCTCTACCCTAGCGATCCCCTCCTTGCAGGCGTCGTAGTTCGAAACATCCCACTTGTAGACGGAGATGCCTGTTTCCTCCTTGAACGCGTTCGCCTTTTCGTCGTTGCCGGCATAGGTCGCCGCGACGGTGTAACCGGCGTCCTTCAACCCCTTGGAAATGGCCGCGCCGATACCGCGCGACCCTCCCGTGACGAGTGCCACTCGTGCCATGCTGTCCTCCCTTTTGTTGTCAGCGTTCCAAGCACATGGCGACGCCCATGCCGCCACCGATGCAAAGCGTTGCGAGACCCCTCTTCGCGTCGCGACGCTTCATTTCGAAGAGCAGCGTGTTGAGGATGCGCGCGCCCGAGGCGCCGATCGGATGGCCGATGGCGATCGCGCCGCCGTTGACATTGACGATCTCCGGGTTCCATCCGAGATCCTTGTTGACGGCACAGGCCTGTGCGGCGAAGGCCTCGTTGGCTTCGACGAGGTCGAGGTCGTCGACCTTCCAGCCCGCCTTTTCGAGCGCCTTGCGCGAAGCCGGGATCGGTCCGGTTCCCATGATCTGGGGATCGACACCGGCTGTCGCCCAGGAAACGATCCGCGCCAGCGGTGTGATACCGCGCTTTTCGGCTTCCGCCTCGCTCATCAGCACCGCAGCTGCCGCACCGTCATTGATCCCGGAAGCGTTGCCTGCGGTCACCGACCCTTCCTTGTCGAAAGCCGGCTTGAGCTTCTGCATTCCCTCGATCGTGGCGCCCTCGCGGATGTATTCGTCATTTTCCACGACAGTCTCGCCCTTGCGGGTCTTGACCGTGAACGGAATGATCTCGTCCTTGAAACGACCCGCCTTCTGCGCAGCTTCCGCCTTGTTCTGCGAGGCGACGGCGAAAGCATCCTGATCGTCCCGCGACAACTGCCACTGACGGGCAACGTTCTCGGCCGTGTTGCCCATGTGGTAGCCGTAGAACGCATCCATCAGGCCGTCCTTGATCATGGTGTCGACCATCTTGAAGTCGCCCATCTTCACGCCCGACCGCAAATGCGCGCAGTGCGGCGCCATCGACATCGATTCCTGGCCACCCGCGACAATGACGTTCGCATCGCCGGTAGCGATCTGCTGCATACCGATAGCGACGGCGCGAAGGCCCGATCCGCAAAGCTGGTTCAGGCCCCAGGCGGTGGCCTCCTGCGGGATACCCGCCGCCATGGCCGCCTGGCGAGCCGGGTTCTGTCCCTGGCCGGCCGACAGAATCTGCCCCATGATGACTTCGTCCACGTCCTTGGGATCGACACCTGCCCGCTCCAGCGCGCCCTTGATCGCGGCGGCGCCAAGATCATGCGCGGGCGTGTTGGCGAAAGCACCGTTGAAAGAGCCGACGGCGGTGCGTGCCGCGCTGGCAATGACGATCGATTGTCCGGAGGCCATGGTCTCATCCCGTTTTGATTGTGATGTTTCACCGGCTTTCGGCCGGCTGTCATGAAGCGTCTTTGCAACGAAACTGAACGAGCGCGCCGTCGGAGTCAAACCGATCTTGCACTGCCGTGAAGAGCGGATGACGACCACAACCCGCGCGCAAAAAACGCTGCTGGGAGCAAGGCTTCGCCGCATCGCACAAAGCATTTGTCATGCTGCGACGATTTCGCATAGAGTTGAACATCAGCAGCAATGCTGACAGGCGCGTTTTGGTTGCAAGGGGAGAGCATGGCCAAAAAGGACGGTGAGATCATCATCAAGAAATACGCCAACCGGCGCCTCTACAACACCGACACGAGCACGTACGTAACCCTCGATGACCTGGCGGTAATGGTGAAGAATGGCGATGATTTCGTTGTTCAGGACGCCAAATCCGGAGACGACATCACACACTCCGTTCTCACGCAGATCATTTTCGAGCAGGAATCGAAAACGGGGAACACGCTTCTTCCGATTTCCTTTCTTCGCCAGTTGATCGCTTTCTACGGCGATCAAATGCAGATGGTGGTGCCGAGCTATCTCGAGCACTCCATGCATGCGTTCACGGCCCAGCAGGGTGAAATGCGCGAAAAGATGGCCAAGGCCTTCGGCGACAATCCGATGGCGCGCAACATGCAGTTGCCGATGCAGATGGTCGAGGAGCAGGTGCGTCGCAACACGGAGATATTCCAGCAGGCCATGCAGATGTTCTCACCGTTCGGTGGCGGGCAGCGTGAAGACAAGGACGCTGCCAAGCCGAAATCGAACGAAGGGCGCGACATCAATGATCTGAAGGATCAGCTGCGCACGCTTCAGGAAAAGATCGACCGGCTCGGCGAATAACCTTTTCGTCTGGGGCAATTCAGTTTCAACGCCGGCGATCTGTCGCCCGCCCCGCGCGCGATGCATTCTCGCCGCGACGAATAGACAACATGAGAGGAAGACCACGTGGCTGACATTTCGCTGAGCAAGGCCAACCGCATCATCTCAGGATGCCTCGCAAAGGCGCGGGAGATGTCCTGGAAGCCGCTTGGGGTCGTGGTGCTGGACTCTGCCGGCCACATCAAGGCAAGCCAGCGCCAGGACGGCGCCTCGATGTTGAGGATCGAGATGGGAGCCGGAAAGGCCTATGGCGCCCTGGCCATCGGCTCGGGCTCGCGCTGGCTCCACAACCAGGCCGAGACCCGGCCCCATTTCTTGACAGGCATGGTCGGCGTTTCGGACAATCGGATATTGCCCGTACCCGGCGGTGTTCTGGTTCTCGACAAGCGCGGCACGATCATCGGCGCGGTCGGCATCAGCGGCGATACGGCGGACAATGACGAAGCGGCAGCGATCGCCGGCATCGAACACGCCGGCCTGACCGCGCAGGCAGACTGACGGCGCTCAAAGGCCGATCGAAACGTCGCGCTGCGCCGAACGCAGCGCGACGGCAAATCCGGCGATCACATCGATGAAGGCGATCGCCATTAATATGAAGAAGACGTCCGTCGCCGCACTTTGAAAAAGCAGGAATTCCACCAGGAAGACCACGAAGACCAGCAGCGACATCAGGTGGTCGAATATCTGGAAGCGCCCACCCCGTGTCGCTTTCAGGATTTCAATGAAAAGCATAGCGAGCGCGATGACGATGATGAGGTCGCCGAAGCTCATCGTCCAGACAGCACCGGAGATCATCTCCAGACTGACGATCTGCCGCTCAAGCCATTGCGGGCCACCAAGGCCGATGAAGCCGAACATCGCGATGTTGTAGAACGCGAATGGCACGATCATGAGGGGCAGAGCAGCAAGCACGCGCATTCTCCGAACGCTGATCCGACGTTACGCCAAGGCTAACGCAAAAAGGCCGGCGACTGCCAGCCTTCACGCATCATCATGAATTCCCGCGCAAGCGCGAAAATCGATCAGGCGTCGTCCTTGACGGCCAGGACCTGGCGACCGCGATACATGCCTGTCTTCAGGTCGATGTGGTGCGGACGGCGCAGTTCGCCGGAATTCTTGTCCTCGACATAGGTCGGGGTTTTCAGTGCGTCGGCCGAACGGCGCATGCCGCGCTTGGACGGCGTGGTCTTTCTTTTGGGTACAGCCATGGGACACTCCACTCACGGGGGGCAACGAAAGGACCCACGACCATCGTGTCGGTCGTATGCGTACGTTGCCGAATTCGGAAATCGGGCCGGTACATACATGCTTGAGGGCGGTTTGACCAGCACCCGGCGCGATTTTTATCGACGGCGGAGCAGGCACGGATCAGACCTCGTCCTCGGCCACGACCCACGGCTCCGCCCGAGCGGCGCGCTCCCACTCCTGCCAGGCTGGAAGTGCCTTGATACGCTCCATATACGAGAGGGCGATGCGGTCTTCCGTCAACTCGTACACGTCAAGCCGGTTGACGATCGGCGCGTACATCGCGTCGGCCGCGCTGAATGCGCCGAAGAGAAAGGGGCCGCCTGATCGTGAAATCGCCTCGAACCATGAGGTCACGATGCGGCGGACATCGGCCTTGACCGCACACGACACAGAAATCGCCCGGCGCTCACGCCGCATGTTCATCGGACAGGCGGAGCGCAGAGCGTGAAAACCTGCATGCATCTCCGCAGCCATCGCACGGGCTGTCGCTTTTGCCCGAGGCTGGTCCGGCCACAATCCATGCTCGGGAAAGCGATCGGCGCAATAGTCGATGATCGCCAGCGACTCCCACACCACAAGATCACCATCCTGCAAAACTGGAACACAACCGGTTGGGGAGAAGCGCCGAAACGCGGCATTGCCGGAGGGAAAGTCGAATGGAACAAGGTTCTCGACGAACTCGATCTTCGCAACCCGCATGGCAATCCACGGGCGGAAGGACCAGGAAGAGTAATTCTTGTTGGCGATATGAAGTGTGAGCTGCGCCATCGGGTGTTTCATGCCTTCTGAGGAAAGCCGCAAGACTACGCGGAGACGAGACTTTCACTAGTCAATTCGCCGCGATCACCCATAAAGGCACTTGATATATGCGCCAGACTGGCGCGCACGCGCCTCGATATTGCCCGCCAGACGGCGCAAACCTGCAGAGGGTGCTGCCGGGTCACGTTCATGAGGATTGGGCAATGTCACCGCCAGAAGCGCCGACTGCGATGGCGACAGCTGGCTGGCGGGCACACCGAAATGGTGTTGTGCAGCGGCTCCGATCCCGTAGACGCCCGGCGCCCATTCGGCAATATTGAGATAGAGTTCCATAGTGCGCTGCTTGGTCCAAACATAGTCTGCCGAAAGCGCCAGGGGCACTTCCAGCGCTTTGCGAACGAACGACCGGCCCGGCCACAGGAACAGGTTCTTGGCCGTCTGCATGGCAATGGTGCTCGCCCCGCGCGTGCGCTCGCCCGCCATCGCCCCGTCCAGAACCGTGTTGAACGCATCCCAGTCGATGCCGTCATGGGCGCAGAACCGGCCATCTTCGGACATCATGACCGACTGGACCAGCACAGGTGCGATCGCGTCGAAATCGACCCACTCGCGCCGGAACTCCCGCCCGGTCACAAGGTCGGCCAGCATCAGCGTCGAGACCGGTCGCACGCTCTCCATCCGGTATATCGGCAAGAGCAGGTAAGGCAGAAGCGCGATCAGGACCAAAAGAAGGACGGCACGCCGGACCAAGCGGCCGATGAAGCTGCCTTTGCGGCGGCGACGCGGCAATGCCGGCTCCTCTTCGAAATTCTCGGCGAAATGCCGTTCTCTCATTCGTCGTGCCAATCGCACGCCCTTTCAGCGACGCGTATCCTTCCTCATAACCACCCCTCAGGGTCAAGGCCAGCATGTTGGATGGGAGAGCCAAGAAAACATTGCCGATGCGATTGCGAAATGCCATGAGGCGCGCATGGACACGGCCGCAATCGACTTCGAACAGAAACTTGCCCTCTCGTCCGTGTCGGTGGAGGCGCGGCTTGCTGCCCACCTCCATGTGCATGCCGCGAACGACGAAATTGCACGCCCCGAGCGCCTGCTCGGCGCCATGCGCTACGCCGTCCTCAATGGCGGCAAACGGCTGCGCCCGTTTCTGGTTCTGGAATCCACACGGCTCCTTACCGACGATGCTGCACTTCTCAATGCCGCTCTGGACGTTGCGGCGGCTCTCGAATGTGTCCACTGCTATTCGCTTGTGCATGATGATCTGCCGGCGATGGACGACGACGCCCTGCGGCGGGGAATGCCGACGCTGCACGTCGCCTTCGACGAGGCAACGGCGATCCTGGCCGGCGATGCACTTCTGACGCTCGCCTTCGACATATTGGCGGCTGGCGCGGACACGCTGCCGTCCGATCGGTCCCTGTCACTCGTGCGCGCCCTTTCGCGCGCCGCTGGTCTCGGCGGCATGGCGGGTGGTCAGATGCTCGATCTCCAGGCGGAACGCGAGCAGCCGGACGAAGCCGGCATCATCCGGCTGCAAGCCATGAAGACCGGCGCGCTGATCCGCTT
The DNA here is from genome assembly GCF_002750855.1 of Neopararhizobium haloflavum. Classification (GTDB taxonomy): domain Bacteria; phylum Pseudomonadota; class Alphaproteobacteria; order Rhizobiales; family Rhizobiaceae; genus Georhizobium; species Georhizobium haloflavum. Next base: position 191,775 of record NZ_NWUC01000007.1, read on the forward strand.
TGCATGCGAGGCGGGGGCGATCCTGACAGGAGCGACAGCCGAACACCGCACGCGCCTTCGCCAGTTCGGAGAAACGATCGGGCTTGCCTTCCAGCTTGCCGACGATCTTCTCGACGTGACCGCCGATGCGAGTGATCTTGGCAAGGCCACCGGCAAGGATCAGGATCGTGGCAAGGCCACGCTGGTGTCGATGCACGGTGCGCAATGGGCGGCCCGGCAGTTGGATGGCCTTGTCGCAGAAGCGCAGAGCCTGCTGACCCCTTTCACTGGGCGCGCGCTGACCCTCAACGAAACGGCTCGCTTCGTCGCCAATCGCAAACGCTAACGTCGGATCATCGCCGCACGACAACCGGAAATGGTGAACGCCGACCGCCTCCACGCTTTGTTAACCTTGACCGTCGATCCTTGCGCGGGGCAACAGTCGGGGCAATTCCTTGCAGGCGAATCGGTATTTCAGTCGAACGAGCGTCTCCACCTGGGCGCTCAGGATCGGCTATCTCACGGCGTTGGCTCTGATCGGCGCAATTTGTGCGTATTTTTTCGTTCAGCAGCGCAATCAGAACATCCAGACCAACCGTGTAGGCGCTCTGGCCGAAGAATTCGCGATCCTCGATGCCGAACTGACCGACATCAGCTATCAGGCCGAAAGCGTCGCCAACCGGTTCTCTTCCGAAATGCCGACTCTCAGCTTGCAGGCCCGACGCATGTCCGGTGCGGAGCGTCGCGCGTTCATGGCGAGCCAGCCCGTCCCTTCGCAGGTCAAATCCGCCAAGACCGGTCTCCTCTATCGGCTCGGCCAGGCCAACAAGTCCTTCGACGCCCTCCGCGTTCATTGGCGAGATGTGACGCCCGGACTGCGCGAGCGTATCCTCTCCAATGCCCGGTACATGCCGCACAATGAGCCCTTCCAGACCTACGCGCGCCTGCTCGATGCCAGCCGGCTGGAAGAAGCCGTTTCCGAATACGATTTGCACTGGTCGGCAAAGGAATTTCAGTCGCTCTACGAAAACAATGTTTCGCTATCGACTCGCCATGCACAGGCGGAGATTCGAGGGTATCTGGAAGATCTTTCGCGCAAGCAGGGCAACAGCCTCGCGCATTTCTTTCTGATCACCCTCGCAGCGCTCGCCGCACTACTGCTGCTGGTATTCATTCCCGTCGACATCGCGATCCAGAGGATGATGCGCAGGCTTGCGAAAAAGACCGCCGAAGCGGATCAGGCGATGATCAAGGCGCTTGCGGCGGACAGGGCCAAATCGGAGTTTCTGGCCAATATGAGCCACGAAATCCGCACCCCGATGAACGGCGTTCTGGGCATGGCAGAGCTTCTCTCCAAGACCGATCTCAATGCCCGCCAACGCACCTTTGCGGACGTCATCGTCAAGTCCGGCAACGCTCTCCTGACGATCATCAACGATATTCTCGACTTCTCCAAGATCGACGCCAACCAGATCGAACTCGATCCTGCCCCGTTCAACCTGCCCGAAACGGTGGAAGATGTCGCGACACTCGTGTCCGGCCGGGTCGCGGAGAAGGACCTGGAACTGATCGTACGCGTTCAACCGGACCTGCCGCAGACATTGGCCGGTGACGTCGGCCGGCTGCGGCAGGTCCTGACAAACCTCGTCGGCAACGCCGTTAAATTCACCGAGGTGGGGCATGTCCTCGTCGACGTATCCGGACGCGTTTCGGAGCGCCGAGCCACGCTCACCTTCACCATCGAGGATACCGGCATCGGCATACCCGAGAGCCAGTTGCAGAGCGTGTTCGAAAAGTTCAGCCAGGTCGACGCATCTTCAACGCGCCGCCATGAAGGAACCGGCCTTGGACTTGCCATCGCAAGGCGCCTCGTCCAGCTCATGGGCGGCGACATCGGCGCCTCCAGCGAAGTCGGCAAAGGATCCCGTTTCGGCTTCACGATCGATCTGCCCGTCCATGAACACGCCGTTTCACGCCGCATTGTGGCACCGATGGATATCTCCGGCGCGGGAATCCTGATTATCGAAGACAATGCCGTGAACCGCGCCATCCTGATCGAGCAGTTCGAAAGCTGGAACTTCGATTGCGCCGCCGTTGAAGACGGGCCATCAGGCATCGCCTTCCTGCGCCAGGCTCACGCGATGGGCGCAAGCGTCGATCTTGTCGTCCTCGACTACCAGATGCCGGACATGACGGGCGCCGATGTCGCTGAGATCATCCGCAGCGAGCCGAACATCGCCGCAACGCCGATCATGGTCCTCTCGTCGGTAGACCAGGTTGAAAACATGCGTTTTGTGCGTGAGCTTGCGATCGAAGCGCACCTCAGCAAACCGACCCGTTCATCGCTGCTCCTGGAGACGGTGACCTCCATCATTCAGACGCGCCGCGCGGGTGCTGCGGAGCGGGCCGTGACCGTGGTGCCGGATGCCCCAACGCCGGCTGAACCAAGACGCCCCGCCAAGGATGTCACACAGGCAACGCAGCCGCCGCAAACGCACGCTCCGACAGAAGCGGCAGACCAGCGCCGGATCGACATCCTCGTCGCCGAAGATAACGAGGTGAACCAAATCGTCTTCACGCAGGCGCTGGAGGAGTTGCCCCACAGCTTCAAGATCGTCGGCAATGGCCGGTTGGCCCTGATGAAGTGGGAACTCCTTCGTCCGGCGCTGATCCTCATGGACGTCTCCATGCCGGAGATGAACGGCCACGAAGCCACGATGGAAATCCGCAAGAGGGAAAAAGCGCTCGACTTGCCACGCACGCCGATCGTCGGCATCACCGCACATGCGCTCAAGGGCGATCGCGAGAAATGCCTTGAAGCGGGAATGGACGACTACATGTCCAAGCCCATCTCGCCGGACATGCTGGCATCAAAGATCGCCCATTGGCTGGAGGAGCGCAGTTCCGTCCGCCGCAGGGCTTAGTGCCGACCTTCCCCGCGTCCGAAACGCTGCTCGATATATTCCGCCACCATCGCCTGGAAATCATTGGCGATCGTCGGTCCGCGCAGGGTCTTGGCCTTCTTGCCGTCGATGAAAACCGGAGCCGCCGGGCTTTCCCCCGTACCGGGTAATGAAATGCCGATATCCGCGTGCTTTGATTCGCCCGGACCATTGACGATGCATCCCATGACGGCGACCTGCAGGGCCTCGACCCCGGGATAACGCTCGCGCCAGACGGGCATGTTCGTCCTCAGATCCCGCTCGATCGTCTGGGCCAGTTCCTGAAAGACCGTCGATGTCGTACGCCCGCAACCTGGGCAGGCGGCGACAACTGGCAGAAACTGGCGGAACCCCATCGTCTGCAGGAGTTCCTGCGCCACCTGGACTTCCCGGGTACGATCCCCATTCGGCTCCGGTGTCAGCGAAATCCGGATCGTGTCGCCTACGCCCTGCTGCAGCACGATGCCCATCGCGGCCGCCGACGCGACGATGCCCTTGGTGCCCATTCCGGCCTCTGTCAGACCGAGATGCAGGGCGTGATCGGTGCGCCGCGCCAGTTCGAGATTGACTGCAATGAGATCCTGCACCTGGCTCACCTTGGCCGACAGGATGATACGATTGCGTGGCAGGCCGATCTCTTCGGCAAGGCTGGCCGACAGGAGCGCGGACTGCACGATCGCCTCGCGCGTGACCTCTTGCGCCGTCAAAGGCGAGCCCCTGTCCTGATTGTCGTCCATGAGCCGTGTCAGAAGCTCCTGGTCGAGCGAACCCCAATTGACGCCGATCCGTACCGGCTTGTCATGACGAATGGCCGTCTCGATGATGGCGGCGAACTGACGATCCTTCTTGTCCTTGAAGCCTACATTGCCGGGATTGATCCGATATTTGGCCAAGGCCGCTGCACAGTCTGGATGCTCGGCGAGAAGCGTGTGGCCGATATAGTGAAAATCGCCGACGAGCGGCACGTCGACCCCGAGCCGGTCGAGACGCTCCCTGATGCGCGGCACGGCGCGCGCGCTCTCCGCCCGATCAACCGTAATGCGAACGATCTCGGAGCCCGCCTTGTGCAATGCGGCAACCTGCGCGACCGTCTGGTCGATATCAGCCGTGTCGGTGTTGGTCATGGACTGGACGACCACCGGCGCGCCACCCCCGACCATGACGCCGCCCACGTCAACTGCCACCGAGGCGCGGCGCCTGAGCGGCTCGGTCAGGAATGTTTCAGTCTTGTCAAGCATGGTTCGATCCGGCGTCGTTGGTCCCGACTGCCTGCTTGAAGTGATACAGCCGGTTGCCGATGTCAATGCGATGGAGTTGGGACATCGGCAGCCGCGACCACGAAATCGACCAGCACCCGCACGGATAGTTCGCGGTCGCCGCGGTGCGAGCGGGCTGTGCGTCCTCAGCGTGCCCCGCGACCACTCGCCCCTTTCAATGGCTGTCACAAAGCTTAAGTATCCGGTGAGATGATTGTAGCGTTCTCTTCACGAAGCTGGATTTGGCTCGCCGGGCCCTTGATCGCGCTTCTTCTGGCGCCCGTTGCCGAGGCGACGGAAGCCGCGTGGGCCAGAATCGGTAATGGCGGATACACGATCCTTCTTCGCCACACGCAGATGCTGGGCTCGCGCGATCCTCCGGGCGTCGACATATCCGACTGTTCGACGCAGGCAAATCTTTCCGACAATGGCCGCCAGCAGGCGCGCCGGCAGGGCACACGCTTTGCGGCACGTGCCGTCAACCTGACTGCGATCATCGCCAGCCCGTATTGCCGGACCCTCGAGACCGCCGATCTGGCTTTCGGCTCATATCCGGTCGAAGAAAGCGCGGCACTGAACCCGCTGGAAGCCTCGGATGACGAAGCGGCGCAGATCGATGCCATGATCGCGCTGATCAACGGATTTCAAGGACCGGGCAACCAGGTCTTGATCACCCATGCCGGCAATATCCGCGCCTTGACAGGAAGCGACGCGCGGGAAGGCGAAGCCATCATTCTCGCACCAGTCCCGGAAGGCGGCGAGCTGCCCGAGATCGTCGGGCGGATCTTGCTCAACTGACCAGTCAGCGCCGCTTGAAGATATAAGAGGTCTCCTGCCGCAGCGGCACGCCTGGCTCGACGAAACACGGCGGAAACTCTGGATGGTTGGGTGCGTCGGGCCAGTTCTGTGTTTCCAGGCAGAAGCCCGCATAGGGTCCATATTCTCGACCTTGCAGGCCTTTGACCGGGACGCCAATCTTGTGCCCGCAATAGAACTGCACGCCCGGCTCGGTGCTGTGCGTCGCCATTTCCACGCCGGACAAGACACCTCGCGCCAGCGCCACTGGCCGCATGGCTCGCCGCTGCCGCGCGACGCAAAAATTGTGATCGTAATTCACTTTCGGCGGCCCGCCTTCAAGGCCGATTGCGCGCATCTGTCGAAAATCGAACACCGTGCCGGCAACCGGCGCAATTTCGCCCGTGGGGATTTGTTCGGCGTCCGTGGGCAAATAGTGGTCGGCAGATAGCGCCAGTTCATGGTTGAGGATGGTCGTCGCGCCATCGAGATTGAAATAGCTGTGATGGGTGATGTTGGCAGGCGCGGCTTTGTCACTTCGCGTCACATGCATAATCGAAAGTTCCCCGCCGGGCTTGAGCCGATAGGTGGTTTCGACCGTGCATTCGCCCGGATAGCCCATGTCTCCGTCGACAACGCTGATCGATAGCGTGACGCTGTCGTCTGTCTGCGTTGTCACCTGCCAGTTGCGCCGGCCAAGCCCGGCCGAACCGCCATGAAGGTGATTGCCATTCTCGTTTGCTTCAAGCTCGACTGTCCGGCCTTGGAACGTGTATCTCGCCCTGGCGATGCGGTTCGAAAAGCGCCCCGGCGTCGCACCGAAATGGGGGGAGTGGTTGAGATAGTCCGGGAGGTTGTCGAATCCGAGCACGAGCGGTGGTCGATGCCCCTCCAGTCTCAGGTCCTGCAGCACCGCCCCATAGGTCAGGATATGCGCCGTCAGGCCGCCGCCGGTGATGGCGATCCGGCGGACGGCTTCGCCCGCCGGCATGGTTCCGAATAGCGTGCACGCCATTGCGGCTCAGAAGCCGAGGCCGCCAAGGCAGACATATTTGGCCTCAAGATACTCCTCGATGCCCTGATGGCCGCCTTCGCGGCCGAGACCAGACTGCTTGACGCCGCCAAACGGCGCTTCGACGGCAGTGATCACGCCTTCGTTGACACCTACGAGCCCATAGTCGAGGCTCTCCATGACACGATAGGCGCGGCCGAGATCCTTGGTGTAGAAGTAGCATGCAAGGCCATAGATCGTGTCATTGGCAAGCGCGACACCTTCTTCCTCGGTCTGAAACTTGTAGACCGGGGCCACAGGCCCGAAAATCTCTTCCTGCGTGAAGCGCATCTCCTTCGTCGCATTGGAAATGACGGTCGGCTCATAGAACGTGCCGCCGAGCGCATGCGGCTTGCCACCAGTCTCGATCTTGCCGCCCTTTTCCCTGGCATCGGCGACCAGTTCCTCGACCTTTTCCAGCTGGTCCTGATCGATCAGCGGTCCTTGGACCGTCCCGTCTTCGAGGCCATCACCAACCTTCATCGCCTTGGCCTTTTCGCTCAGCTTGGCAACGAAGGCGTCATAGATGCCGGACTGGACGATGAACCGGTTGGTGCATACGCACGTTTGGCCCGTGTTGCGGAACTTCGCCGCGATCGCCCCATCCACGGCGCGGTCGAGATCGGCATCGTCGAAGACGACAAACGGCGCATTGCCGCCAAGCTCCATCGATACCTTCTTCACGGTGTCTGCCGACTGGGCAATCAGCTTGCGGCCGACCTCTGTGGATCCCGTGAAGGTGATCTTGCGGACCAGCGGGTTGGACGTGAGTTCGCCGCCAATGGCGCCGGAGCTGCCGGTCACGACGTTGATGACACCGGCCGGGATGCCGGCCTCTTCGGCCAGCATGCCCCACGCAATGCCGGAATAGGGCGTTGCCGTCGCCGGCTTTACGACGCTCGTGCACCCGGTTGCGAGCGCTGGCCCGATCTTGCGCGCCAGCATGGAAGACGGGAAATTCCACGGCGTGATCGCCGCAACGACGCCGACCGGTTGCTTGATGACCATCATGCGGCGGTCTGCCCATGACGAAGGTATCGTCTCGCCGTAGATCCGGCGCCCTTCTTCGGCAAACCAGAGCACATAGCCGGCCGACATGCCGACCTCGCCCTTGGCCTCGGCCAGCGGCTTGCCCTGCTCCATCGTCAGGAGCTCCGCCAGCGCATCCTGGTTGTCCATGATCGCATCGTGCAGCGCGCGCATCAGCTTTGCACGGTGCGCCGCGGATGTGGCCTTCCATTCGCCGAATGCCTTGTGCGCCGCCTCGATCGCGCGCTTGGTCTCGGCCGCGCCCGATTTCGGAACGCCGCCGATGCGCTGGCCTGTCGCCGGATTGACCACGTCGATCGTCTCGCCGCTATCGGCCTGAACCCATTCGCCACCGATCAGGTTGGCTTCCTTCAGAAAACGGCTTGTGCGTGTGAGCATGATCCTGTCCCTTCGTTCATCAGTCGTGTCATCAGGCGAACGACGAGCGGTGCCCGGCGTTCCGTCGAATTGCCGCTCAGCGTGACAGCTCCCGCGTCGCCTGGTCGAGACCGCCAAGCGTCAACGGATACATGCGGCCTGCGAAAAGCTCCCGGATCATGCCGATGGAATGCGTGTAATTCCAGTGATTTTGCGGCGTCGGATTGATCCATGCGGCATGGGGGAAATGGCCGAGCAGCCGGGACAGCCAGACGTGACCCGCCTCCTTGTTCCAGTGCTCGACCGAACCACCCGGATAGGCGATCTCATATGGGCTCATCGCGGCATCGCCGATGAAGATGACGCGGTAGTCCGAGCCGTAGGTGCGAAGAACATCGAATGTTGGAAGCACCTCGGAGTGCCGTCGCCGATTGTCCTTCCACACCCCCTCGTAGAGGCAGTTGTGGAAGTAGAAATAGTCCATGTGCTTGAATTCGGCGCGCGCCGCGGAAAAAAGCTCCTCCACGACGCGGATGTGGTCGTCCATCGATCCCCCGACATCGAAGAACATCAAGAGCTTGACGGCGTTTCGCCGCTCCGGCCGGGTCCTGACGTCGAGATACCCATGCTCGGCTGTCGATCGGATCGTGCCGGCGAGGTCGAATTCCTCGTCGGCACCGGCGCGGACCCAGCGGCGCAGACGCTTCAGCGCGACCTTGATGTTGCGCGTGCCGATTTCGACATTGTCGTCGAAATTGCGAAAATCGCGCTTGTCCCAGACCTTGACGGCGCGCCGATGGCGGCTGGCGTCTTGCCCGATCCGAATGCCTTCCGGATTGTAGCCATAGGCGCCGAACGGCGACGTTCCGGCCGTTCCGATCCACTTGGATCCCCCCTGATGGCGCCCCTTCTGCTCTTCCAGCCGCTTCTTAAGCGTCTCCATCAGTTTGTCGAAGCCACCCAGTGCCTCGACCAGCTTCTTCTCTTCCTCGCTCAGATGCTTCTCGGCAAGACGCCGCAGCCACTCTTCCGGGAGATTGGCGGCATCGACGCCGCCGTCACCGGAAACCGCCTCGATGCCTTTGAAGACATGGGCGAAAACCTGGTCGAAACGGTCGATGAAACGCTCATCCTTCACCAGCGCTGCGCGGGCCAGATAGTAGAACCCCTCCACGTCATAGGTGACGAGGTCGGCGTCCAGTCCTTCCAGCAATGTCAGGAACTCGCGCAGCGAAACGGGAACCTTCGCCGCCTTGAGCTCGAGAAAGAAGGGAATGAACATGGCTCACCCTATCGCGCGAATGCGCGGATCATGAAAACTCAGCCCTGCCGCCTGGCCATGAAGGCAAGCCGCTCGAAGAGATGAACGTCCTGCTCGTTCTTCAAGAGCGCCCCATGGAGCTTCGGCAACGCGTTCTTGGCGTCGCCGCGCAGATCTTCCGGTTGAACGTCGTCCGCAACGAGGAGACGGATCCAGTCCAGCGCCTCCGAAGTCGACGGCTTCTTCTTCAGGCCAGGCACCTCGCGCAGATCGTAGAACTGCGCCAGCGCCGCGTTGACGAGGGATCGCTTTATGCCCGGATAATGGACATCGACGATCCGCGACAGGGTCTCGGCATCAGGAAACTTGATGTAGTGAAAGAAGCAACGGCGCAGGAACGCGTCGGGCAGCTCCTTTTCATTGTTCGACGTGATGATCACGATCGGCCGGTTGCGCGCGCGGATCGTTTCCCCCGTCTCGTAGACGAAGAACTCCATGCGATCGAGTTCCTGGAGGAGATCGTTCGGAAATTCGATGTCGGCCTTGTCGATCTCGTCGATCAGCAGCACGACGCGCTGGTCGGTCGCGAATGCCTCCCATAGCTTGCCGCGGCGAATATAGTTGCGGATGTCATTAAAGCGCGCGTCGCCGAGCTGGCTGTCACGCAGCCGCGAGACGGCATCGTATTCGTAAAGCCCCTGCTGTGCCTTGGTGGTGGACTTCACATGCCATTCGAGAAGCTCGAGGCCGAGCGCCGAGGCGACCTGCCGCGCAAGTTCGGTCTTGCCCGTCCCCGGTTCGCCTTTCACCAGAAGCGGCTTTTCGAGCTGGATAGCGGCATTGACGGCGACCGTCAGATCTTTTTCGGCGATATAGGCGTCGGTCCCGTCAAAGTGCATGAAACAGCATCCTCATTCTTGTGCGGCGCGAAACTAGACCGTTTCCGTCCGCGTTGGAAGGACACCAGGACGCAACGAAAAGGGATGGCGATGCCCGCCAAGTCACAGTTGAGCCTCCGGCTATTGCAGGCAACGGTTGCAACGCTTGCACTCGTACCGATTTCGGCCGGTCTGCTCGGTGTGCTGCGCGGACCGGCGTTTCTGGGACTCGATGCTCCGCCCCCCACCGATCTCGACAGCCATCTGCGTTTCCTGTCGGGTGTTTTCCTGGCCCTCGGCCTTGCCTGGTGGAGCTGCATCCCTGCGATCGAAACGAAGACGGCGCGTTTTCGGCTGCTCGCATGCGCCACGGTCGTCGGTGGGCTTGCCCGCCTTGCTTCCCTCGGCCTTCTCGGTGCGCCCTCTGCCGGCCATATGGCGGGTCTTTTCATGGAACTGGTCGTCGTGCCGCTGCTCGTCTTTTGGCAGGCGCGCCTTGCCCGCAGACCAACGCCTTGATCAGGTTCCGAGTTCTTCGCGCAGCATTTCCAGTTCGAGCCACTCGTTTTCCATGTCGGCCAATTGCGCCTTCAGTCGCTCCAGTTCCTTGGCATCCTTCGCGAAAGCATCGGGCTGCTTGGCGAAATAGTCGGGCGCTGCCATGCGCCCCTCAAGGCTGGCGGCCTTGATCTCGGCCTCCTTGATCTTGCCGGGCAACGTCTCCAATGCGAATTTCTGCTTGTAGGAGAGCTTCGAAGGCACCGTAGATCGGCCCGCAGGTCGATCCGACGATTGGGCGGGCTTGGCTTTTGCGGCCTTTGCCGCAGTCTTCTGCTCTTCGCCGCGCTGCGCCAGCATGTCCGAATAGCCGCCAGCATAGTCTATCCACCGCCCGTCAGGGGCGAGCGGATTGGCCGGCGCGATCACCGACGTGACGGTGCGATCGAGAAAATCGCGGTCGTGGCTGACGAGAATGACTGTGCCAGCGAATCCTGCGACGATCTCCTGCAGAAGATCCAGCGTTTCCATGTCCAGATCGTTGGTAGGCTCGTCGAGGATCAGGAGATTGGAGGGCCGTGCGAGAATTCGCGCCAGCATCAGGCGCGCTCTCTCACCACCCGATAGTTCGCGAATGGGCGTGCGCGCCTGCTCCGGCTGGAAGAGAAACTCCTTCATGTAGCCGGTCACGTGCTTCTGCTCGCCATTGACCAGCAGCGTATCGCCGCGCCCGTCGGTGAGATAGTGAGCCAGCGTGTCGTTTTCGTCGAGATCCTCGCGCTTCTGGTCCAAAACCGCGACATCGAGATTCGTGCCCAGCTTCAACGTGCCGGCGTCGGGTTCCAGCCTGCCGATCAGCATGTTGAGCAACGTCGTCTTGCCTGCACCGTTCGGCCCCACAAGACCGATCCTGTCGCCGCGGTGAACCCGCAGCGAAAAGCCGTCGACGGCTTTGAAAGCGCCATACGCCTTGCCCAGCCCCTCCGCCTCGATGACCAGCTTGCCCGACTGCGCAGCATCCGAAGTGGCCGCCTCGATGCGTCCGGTCGGACCTCGGTGTTCACGATGGTTCTTACGCATATCCTGCAGTTCCGACAGCCGCCGCACATTGCGCTTGCGCCGTGCCGTCACGCCATAGCGCAGCCAGTGCTCTTCGCGCTCGATAGCCTTGCCAAGCTTGTGCAGGTCGCGCTCTTCCTCTTCGAGCACCTTGTCGCGCCACGTCTCGAAATGGGCGAAACCGCGGTCAAGCCGGCGCGTGGTTCCGCGATCGAGCCAAACCGTCGCACGCGATACCCGTTCGAGAAAGCGGCGGTCGTGCGAGATCGTGATCAATGCGCTGCGCGATGAAGACAGTTCCTGCTCGAGCCACTCGATGGTGGGCAGGTCGAGATGGTTGGTCGGCTCGTCCAGCAGCAGAAGGTCGGGTTGTGGTGCGAGCACGCGTGCCAGGCCCGCGCGCCGCGCTTCCCCGCCCGACAGCCGTGACGGCTCTTCCCGGCCGGTAAGGCCAAGATGCTCCAGCAGATAAGTCACGCGATAAGGATCGTCGCTCGGCCCGAGACCGGCCTCCGCGTAAGATTGCACATCGGCAAAGCCGGCAAAGTCCGGCGCCTGGAACAGATAACGGATCGTCGTCGACGGATGGCGGAAGACGTCTCCCGATTGCGGCTCGGCAATGCCGGCGGCGATCTTCATCAGCGTCGACTTGCCGGATCCGTTCCGCCCCACGAGGCAGATGCGGTCGCCGGCTTCAACCTGCAGCGATGCACCGGCAAGGAGCGGCGTCCCGCCAAAGGTGAGATGGATGTCGTCGAGTTTCAGGATGGGAGGCGCCATGTCAGGCTCCGGATCGATCGAAGGGGCGTGCCATCACCATTGCGCGGCCGCCGGCATGGCTGAAGGTGACGGGCCCTTCGGCAACATTGGAAATCGTGCGGGTATCGCCGAACGCGGCGAAGTGAGATGCCAGCGGATAGCGTGCACCGGCGATAGATAGGTTCTCGACGTCGGTGAAGGCAAGAACTGAAAAAAGGCTGCCGGCCGGAAGATCGAGCGTCAAGGGCGCCCCGATAAGCGGATAGGCCTCCTCCTCGCCCGACGTCAGCATCACTTCCGTGCCTTTTTCGGCGAGGGCAAGCCCGGTCGCCAAATGCGAAAAGGCATGATCGGAGCGCGCACCGCCGAACGGCCCCGCGATGACAATCGAACGGGCACCGCGCCGCAGCGCGGCATCGACGGCAATCTCCCCGTCCGTTGCGTTCTTCGCCGCAGGATGAAGCTCACGCTCCACGGTCCGCCACGTCGCCTGCAAATGTGCGTCGGCGGAATCGAAATCGCCGACCCAGAGCTCCGGTGTGACGCCCAATGCACCAGCATGGCGCATGCCGCGATCGGCGGCAATGACGCGCGCGCCGTCGATTTGGCGGCGCAGGCGCTCGGTCACCGTCACGTCGCCGCTGAGCAGTATGAGAAACAGGTCGGAGGGGGCATCGCGTGTCATCGGACGTCCCAATAGCAGGTTTGCCGACCCTTGCCAGCGTCCTGCGTCGGCATTAAACACGTCGATAGCTCTAACGGGGTGCCTCACGCTTTTTTGCGGGGGGCTGAGAGGCCGCCAGGCCAACCCGCGGAACCTGATCCGGTTTGTACCGGCGGAGGGATTAGCAGCGTCGCCAGCGCCTTTCCTCCGATACCGTCAAACGGCACGAAAGGCGCCTGCCATGCGTATTGTCTCCGCCATCTTCCTGTCCACCGCGGCCTTCGCCCTGCCCGCTGAGACACTTGCCCAGGATCGCACCCTGACGGTCTACACCTACGAGAGTTTCACGGCCGAATGGGGACCCGGGCCGATCGTGAAGGAAGCCTTTGAATCCCAGTGCGATTGCCGGCTCGAATGGGTGGCGGTGGCCGATGGCGTCGCCCTGCTCAACCGGCTGCTGCTGGAAGGCGACCAGGCGAAGGCGGGCGTGGTTCTTGGCCTCGACACGAACCTTGTGGTCGACGCCAAGCAGACCGGTCTTTTCACCCCGCACGAAATAGATACGACGGCCGTCGACGTGCCCGGCAACTGGAGCGACGACACGTTCGTTCCCTACGATTACGGACATTTCGCCGTGGTCTACGACACTGAGGCGATCGAGAATCCACCGACGAGCCTCAAGGAACTCGTGGAGGGCGACCCGGACGAGAAAATCGCCATCCAGGACCCACGTTCCTCCACCCCCGGCCTCGGCCTGCTGCTCTGGATGAAATCCGTCTACGGCGAAGACGCGGTCGATGCCTGGGCCGATCTCAAGGACCGTGTCCTAACCGTCGCGCCGGGCTGGTCGGAAGCCTACGGGCTCTTCACCGACGGTGAGGTTCCAATGGTTCTTTCCTATACCACTTCACCCGCCTATCACATGATCGCCGAAGACACCGACCGCTACCAGGCGGCCGCGTTCGATGAGGGTCACTATCTCCAGATCGAAGTCGCCGGCATCCTGAAGAATGCGCCTGATCCGGAACTCGCGCGCGACTTCCTGCGCTTCATGATCACCGAGGACTTTCAGGACGCCATCCCGACATCGAACTGGATGATGCCCGCAGGGCCAGTCAGCCAGGCTCTGCCGGACGCCTTCGCCGGGCTCGTCACGCCCGAAGAAACGCTGCTTTTCACCCCGGAGGAAGTGGCGCAGAACAGGCGCGCATGGGTCGATGAATGGCTGGCGGTGATGAGCGAGTAACGCTTGCTGGCCACCTCTGAACGGCGCGGCGCCATTGCCGCCGGCGCTGGCGCCCTCGTCTTCATCGGGCTGGTCGTCCTTGTCGCCGTCTGGGGTCTGCTGCGCACCTCGATGGGCATGACGGCCGATGGCGGGGGTTTTGACGCCTATATCTGGCGCATCACGCGGTTCACGCTGGTCCAGGCCCTGCTGTCCACCGCCCTTTCGATCGGCTTTGCCCTGCCGGTCGCGCGCGCACTGGCAAGAAGGCCCCATTTTTTGGGGCGCAACTGGCTTCTTCGGCTGTTCGCCGTGCCGCTCGGCCTGCCGGCGATCGTAGCCGCCCTCGGCCTCATCGGGATCTGGGGCAGGCAGGGCTTTGTCAACGACGCACTCGGCTCTGCCGGCCTCGACGCCCCGATCTCGATCTACGGCCTGCCGGGCATATTGCTGGCCCATGTATTCTTCAACATGCCGCTGGCAGCGCGGCTCATCCTCGCCGAACTCGAACGCACGCCCGCCGAGTATTGGCGAACCGCCGCGCAGCTTGGCCTGCCTTCCGGTCGGGTCTTTCGCATCATCGAGTGGCCGGCGATCGTGCGCGTCCTGCCCGGCGTTGCGGGACTCGTCTTCATGCTGTGCGCCACCAGCTTCACGCTTGTGCTGCTGCTTGGCGGTGGGCCGGGCGCGACGACCATAGAGGTTGCGATCTACCAGTCGCTGCGTTTCGATTTCGATCCGGGGCGCGCCGTGCTCCTGGCGCTGCTCCAGATCGGCCTGACGGCGACCATTCTGCTTGCACTTTCCATCCTGCCGCGCGCCGAGGAAGGGCCGACCGCCGGAGCCATCGTCAGGCGCTTCGATGCCTCTGGTCGGGTCGGCACGGCGGTCGATACCCTGTTTATCGGGTTCGGCGCAGCGTTCGTCGTCTCGCCACTCGTGGCCGTCGCCATTTCGGGACTCGCCGCCGATCTTGGCCGCCTTGCGGGCGAATCCTCCGTTCGCGATGCCGCGCTGACCAGCCTTTCGGTCGCCTTCATGGCCGCTTCATTGTCTCTTTGCCTCGCCACCGCCGCCATCTACGCGCGCCACGCCGCCGATCGACGGAATGGCTCGCGCTGGCACAACGCTTTCCGCACCACGCTCGGCGCAACCACATCTCTCATTCTTCTCGTGCCGCCGGTCGTGCTCGGTGCCGGCTGGTTCGTCTTCCTGCGTGGCAAGGTCGATGTTTTCGCCGCCGCTCCGGTCGTCGTGGTCGGGATCAATGCGCTGATGGCCCTGCCCTTCGTCATGCGGGTGCTCGAACCGGCGCACAGAAGCCATGCCATGCGGACCGACCATCTCAGCGCGCAGCTCGGCCTCACCGGTCTCAACCGGCTTCGGCGCATCGACGTGCCAGCCCTCATTCGTCCAGTATCGATGGCCGCCGCCTTCGCGATGGCTTTGTCGCTGGGTGATCTCGGTGCGGTCGCGCTTTTTGGCAATCAGGACTTCGTCACGCTGCCCTATCTGCTGCTGCAGCGCATGGGGAGCTATCGCACCGACGACGCCGCGGGCCTGGCCTTGCTGATCGGGGTGGTATGCCTCTTGCTGATGATGCTCGGGACGCGCTCCATGCCATCGGGCGGCAGCGGAACAGTATGATGACAACACCAGCGCTCAGCCTTGAGAACGTGCGCTTTGCCTATGGGCCCGACGGTGCTCCCATGATGTTCGACACCGCCATTCCGGCGGGGAGCCTCTCCGCCGTGATGGGACCGTCGGGTTCAGGAAAGTCGACGTTCTTTGCCCTCATCGCCGGATTCGAGCAGCCACAGGCCGGCCGGATCCACATCAACGGTGAGGACGTGACGACGAGCGCGCCGTCAGAGCGACCGATCTCCTATGTTTTCCAGGAGAACAACCTGTTTTCCCATCTCGACGTCATGACCAATGTCGGCCTTGGTATTGATCCGAGGCGGCGCCTGTCTGGCGACGATCGCGGTCGCGTCTCGCAAGCGCTGGAGCGTGTAGGGCTCTCGGGCTTCGAGATGCGCCTGCCGGCCTCTCTCTCCGGCGGCGAACGCCAGCGCGTCGCACTTGCGCGCGCGCTGGTGCGCAAGCGCCCCATGCTGCTCCTTGATGAACCCTTCGCCGCACTTGGCCCGCGCCTGCGCGACGACATGCTGGCCCTGGTGAAGGCGTTGCATGAGGAGGCCGGATTGACGACGCTGATGATAACGCATCAGCCCTCCGACGCCCGCGCCATCGCCGATCGCGTAGTCTTCATCGACCGCGGATCGATCGCTGCGAACGCGCCAACGGACAATCTGTTCGACGGAACCGATCTGCCGGCCTGGAACGACTATCTCGGCTTGAATCCGACACGCTGACCGGCGCCGGCAAAAATGTCACACTTTGGTGGCATCCGCCGCGGGAGAGCGGCAAAAGCCCCTCCCACGCCGATCGGCGCTATTTCAACACCGCGAGGGCTGTTGTAAAGCTCGCACCCATGGCACTCAGCTACGGAATCGGACCGCTGCAACGGGTTTGGAGAAATCGTTCGGCGCGGCACAGCGCCGCGATGACGGCGCGCGGCCGGAACGTCTTGCGCCCGCGTCTGCTGGCGATCCTGATGCTCGCTTCGGCAACAGCCGGCTGCCAGACGTCGCTGTCGGAAACCGACACCGTCCTGTTGACGCCGTCGCAAAGCCCGCAGACGGTCGAGCAATTGTCGCGCGACGATCCCCGCGCCCAACTCGGTGCGCGCGAGCATCCGCGCATCGTTGCGAGCTATGGCGGCGAATACAAGGATCAGCGCACCGAACTCCTGCTCGCCCGGATCGTCGGCAAGCTGACGGAGGTTTCCGAAAATCCGCAACAGACCTATCGGGTGACCGTTCTCAACTCACCCGCCATCAATGCCTTCGCTCTTCCTGGCGGATATCTCTACATCACGCGTGGCCTGCTGGCTCTCGCCAACGATTCGGCCGAAATCGCCGCCGTGATCTCGCATGAGATGGCGCACGTCACGGCCAATCACGGCATAGAGCGCCAGCGTCGTGAGGAAGCCGAAGAGATCGCCAGCCGGGTGGTCTCCGAGGTGCTTTCTGGCGATCTGGCCGGCCGCCAGGCCCTGGCGCGCGGACAAATGCGCCTTGCCGCCTTTTCGCGCAATCAGGAGCTCCAGGCCGATGTCATCGGCATCCGCATGCTCGGCGAGGCCGGATACGATCCCTATGCCGCAGCGCGGTTCCTGGAATCCATGGCGGCCTTCAGCCGGTATCGCACTGCCGAGCCGGATGACGATCCGCAGATGGACTTCCTTGCCAGCCATCCGAACGCACCCCAGCGCATCGAACTGGCCCGTCGTCATGCCCGCGCGTTCGGCCCGGAAGGCGTGGGAGACAGGGATCGCGACCGGTATCTCGACGGGATCTCCGGATTGCTGTTCGGCGACAGCCCGGATGAAGGCTACGTCCGCGGCCGCACATTCCTGCATCCGCGCCTGAAGATCCGCTTCGATGTGCCGGAGGGATTCGAAATCGACAATACCGCTGAAGCCGTTCTGGCAACCGGCCCGCGCGATGTCGCGATCCGCTTCGACGGTGTCGAGGCCGAGCGCGGCGTTGGTCTTCAGGATTACATCCGCAGTGGCTGGGTCACAGGTCTCGATGAGAGTTCGATAACGACCCTGGACGTGAACGGCCTGGAGGCAGTGAGCGCACGCGCGGCCGCCGATCGGTGGGAATTCGACGTGACCGTCGTTCGGCTCGACAACCAGATCTATCGCTTCCTGACCGCCGCTCCCCGCGGCAGTAACGACCTGCAACCGACTGCGGCAGTACTTCGGCGCGGATTCCGCGAACTCTCGGCAGGCGAAGCGGTCGCTCTCCAGCCGTTGCGGGTGAATGTCGAGCGCGCCGGCCCAGGCGACACCGTTGCATCTCTCTCGCGGCGCATGGAAGGCACCGATCGCCCGGAAGCGCTTTTCCGCACGCTGAACGGCCTGGGCTCTGCTGCGGGGCTTGCGCCCGGAACACGCGTCAAGCTGATCGTCGACTGAGGCTGCCGTCTCGAAATCGCCTTGCCCGCTCGGCCCTCGTGGTGGCATGATTTTGCGCCGGTACGGGTACGGCGAGAAGGCTTTCTCGAATGTGCCTCAGCGCCTTGCCCCGCCCTTGCCAAGCTGCGGCAAAGCCGGTAGCTGAACGCTACCCTGCATCGCCCCGTGAGGGTGGTGGCCGGTGCATTCGATCGGTCCGGACCATATTTCAAGCCATCGGTCCGGCGCACACTGCCTGGAGTTCCCATGACATACTTGGTTACCGACAACTGCATTCGCTGCAAGTACATGGATTGCGTGGAAGTCTGCCCCGTGGATTGCTTCTACGAAGGCGAGAACATGCTGGTCATCCATCCCGACGAATGCATCGACTGCGGTGTCTGTGAGCCGGAATGCCCGGCCGAAGCCATCAAGCCCGATACCGAACCGGGTCTCGACAAATGGCTGCAGGTCAACACCGAGTATGCCGAGAAGTGGCCAAACATCACGGTCAAGCGGGACGCGCCAGGCGACGCTGAAAAGTACGACGGCGAAGAAGGCAAGTTCGAAAAATACTTCTCCGAGGCGCCAGGCGAAGGGGACTGAGACAGTCTGTCGCAGCCCATCCGACGGTCGCGCTGCCGCACCGCGATACACGTTCATTTTGAAGGGCATGCCGAATCGGGCGTGCGCCGGCGCTGTGGACGTCGCAACGGCAAATAATTGATTTCGGAAGTTTTTTGTGTTATCTATGCAGAATTGTCGATGTCACGACGACACGCGACCGCGATAGCACCACGAAAGATTTAATCCTCTGATCGATCTACACTTCACGATGGCAAATCCCAGTTTGCCGCAAGTGCTTTGTTCGATGATTCTGTTCGCGTTCCCGTCTGGTACGTCGTCCAGCGCGGCGAGGCAAGGTGCCTTCTCCGCTTTTCGCCCGGGAGTACCCGGGTCACATGCCCGCCCCGGCGCGATCCGGGGAGTGTAACAGGGAGTTCCAAGAACGAATGACAACCCAACAAAAGAAATCGTCGCAGCGCCAGGGCTTCAAGACCGGTGAATCGATCGTCTACCCCGCCCACGGCGTGGGAACGATCGTTGCCATCGAGGAGCAGGAAGTTGCCGGCCACAAGCTTGAACTCTTCGTCATCGATTTCGACAAGGACAAGATGCGCCTCAAAGTCCCTGTGACCAAGGCCATGAGCATCGGCATGCGCAAGCTCGCCGAGACCGACTTCGTCGAACGCGCCCTCAAGGTCGTCCAGGGCCGCGCCCGCGTGAAGCGCACGATGTGGTCGCGCCGCGCGCAGGAATACGATGCCAAGATCAACTCCGGCGACTTGATCTCGATTTCCGAAGTCGTTCGTGATCTTTATCGTGCCGAGAACCAGCCCGAACAGTCCTATTCCGAGCGCCAGCTGTATGAAGCAGCTCTGGACCGCATGGCCCGCGAAATCGGAGCGGTCAACAAGATGTCGGAAACCGAAGCGGTTCGCCTGATCGAGACCAATCTCAACAAGGGCCCCAAGCGTGGCAAATCCGTCGAGGATGAAGACGCGCAGGATGACGCGGCTCAGGACGAAGCTGCCTGAGGCGTCTCAGACAGCCATGGAACCAGATGAAAAACCCGGCCAAGTGCCGGGTTTTTTCGTAATGGCTCAGTTGTACTTTGGGACTATGCTGCTTCGGCAATAATCCCGCGTTGTCTTGTCCGCGACGATCGTCGTTTTAGGCTCATCTGATCTGCAACCTTTCTCCTTACGTATCGTTGTCCATCAGCCGCCGATGGAGGTAGGGATGATTGAAGACCGAGCGCGCAGGCAACTCGTCAAGGCAGCCATGGCGGCGCCTTATCTCGAACGACAGCAAGAGCACGAACTGGCGCGTCGCTGGAAGGATGATCGCGACCAGGAGGCACTTCACACAATCACGATGGCGCATATGCGCCTGGTGATTGCGATGGCGGCGAAGTTTCGTCACTTCGGACTGCCGATGAGCGACCTCATCCAGGAAGGCCATGTCGGGTTGCTTGAAGCTGCAGCCCGTTTCGAGCCTGATCGTGAGGTGCGGTTTTCCACCTACGCTACGTGGTGGATACGTGCTTCGATCCAGGATTACATCCTGCGCAACTGGTCGATCGTGCGAGGCGGCACAAGCTCCGCGCAAAAGGCACTCTTCTTCAATTTGCGCCGTCTTCGGGCACGACTGGCACAGGGCAATGAAATTTTGACGGACAGCGCCATCCATGCCGAGATCGCCACGGCGCTCGGCGTACAGGTCAAGGATGTCGCAGTCATGGACGCACGCCTTTCCGGTGCCGACACGTCGCTGAACGCGCCTGTCGGAGACGGCGACAACGGCAGTTCTGACCGGATGGATTTTCTGCGTTGTGAGGCGCCGCTTCCGGACGAGCAGGTCAGTCGCATGATTGACGACGAGCGACGGTCGGCCTGGCTGCGCACCGCGCTCGACCAATTGAACCCGCGCGAGCTGCGCATAATCCGCGAGCGTCGACTTGCAGAGGACGGCGCGACGCTCGAGTCGCTTGGCTCTGCGCTCGGCATCTCCAAGGAACGCGTTCGACAAATCGAAAACCGCGCACTGGAGAAGCTGCGTTCGGCTCTGGCGACTGATCGGCAGCCCGGCGCAACGAAGAACGAAGTTTGCGTATCGGCTTGAAGGTCAGTCGTACCGACGCTCATCGGCAATGACCTTGCCGTCGTTCGGCAGGCTGCCGATAGGAACAATCTCAACCTCGCCCTTCAGCCGCGTCACTGTCGTCAGCGTCTCAGAAAGAGCGGCCCCGATGGTGGGGTCGCCGTGCTCGACGCGCAGCACCATCACGTCCTGCTCGCCTTCGCGGCGAACGACCAGCCTCAGCCGCCCCGCCCCATCGACGCTCTGCGCGACAGCCGCGATCTGTTCCGGCCGGACGAACATGCCTTTGACCTTGGTCGTCTGATCGGCGCGGCCGAGCCATCCCTTTATCCGCCGATTGGTCCGTCTGTCCGACGGGTCATCACTGTCCACGAAACAGGAAAGGTCGCCCGTGGCGAACCGAAAGAGCGGATAGTCGCGGTTAAGGCGCGTGACCAGTACCTCGCCCACCTCACCCGCCGCCACAGGCTGCCCCGTTCCCGCACGCACGATCTCCAGTATGACGTCTTCGTTCACGACCATGCCCGCCGCCCCGGTCTCATAGGCGACGATGCCGAGGTCCGCCGTCCCGTAACATTGCCGCACGATCACCCCGCGCCGCTCGAATTCGCCTGCGAGCGACGGTGGCAGCGCAGCTCCGGACACTAGGGCACGCCGGATCGAGGAGGCGTCGGCCTTCGACTCGGCCGCCTTGTCCAACAGGATCTTCAGAAAATCCGGTGTGCCGACATAGGCAGAGGGCCGAAACTGCTCGATCATCGCGATCTGATCGGCGGTGTTGCCAGGTCCCGCCGGAATGACGGCGGCGCCGAGCGCCTGCGCCCCGCTTTCGAACATCGCGCCCGCCGGTGTCAGATGATAGGAGAATGTGTTGAGGACGATGTCGCCGCCGCGCACACCCGCCGCATGAAGCGCGCGTGCCGCGCCCCACCAGTCGTCGCCCCGCCCTTCCGGTTCGAAAATCGGGCCCGGCGACATGAAGAGCCTTGCAAGATCGCCGACAGCAGATGCATTGAGACCCCCGAATGGCGGATGGGCCCTTTGTAACGCCGGCAATTCGGATTTGCGCATCGGCGGCAGACCGGCAAGCGCGTCCAGCGAGTCGATCGTAGCCGGATCGATATCAGCCAGGCGCTCGGCCCAGAACGGTTGGCTCGTCTTCGCCGCCTCGATCAGGGACCGCAGTCTGGCGATGTTCTGCGCGTCGCGAATACCGGGCGCTGCGCTGTCGCGTTCGTCATATAGGTCGGACATGGAAAACCTTCGTTCGTCGGTCGCCGCGCTCAGGCGAGCCAGCGCTTACGCCTGCGGTAGTGCTTGACCTCGTGGTAGTTCACCTTGCCGGCGCCGCCGAGGTAGAACTCCTGCACGTCCGGGTTCTGCCTTAGCACGTCGGCCGCGCCGCTCATGACGACATGACCATTCTCGATCAGATAGGCGTGCCGCACGATCTCCAGCGCGGCCGTCGCGTTCTGCTCGACAAGCAGCACGCTGACGCCTTCCTTCTCGTTGATCTCGCGGATGATCGCGAAAATCTCCTGGACCAAGATCGGAGAAAGGCCGAGGGACGGCTCGTCCAGCATGATCAGCCTCGGTTCGGTGATCAGTGCGCGACCGATGGCGAGCATCTGTTGCTCGCCGCCCGAGAGGTAGCCGGCCTTCGAGCGCATGCGCTCCTTCAGCCGCGGGAAGTAGGTGTAGACCCGCTCCTTGAGTTCTGCGAGGCGGGCCGCGCTGCCACCGCTCGCAAACGCTGCGGTCAGATTCTCGTCCGGGGTGAGATGCTCGAAAATGCGGCGACCCTCCAGGACGTGGACCAGCCCCATGCCAACCCGATCCGGAGCGCCGAGCGGCAGGATGTCACGGCCGTCAAAGCTCACCGTGCCACGCGTAACGACGCCACGCTCCGGTCCGAGCAATCCGCTGATCGTTTTCAGCGTCGTTGATTTGCCTGCGCCGTTGGCTCCGAGAAGGGCGACCATGTCGCCCTCCCCGACTTCGAGCGACACGCCCTTGATGGCAAGGAACACCTTGTCGTAGACGACTTCGACATTCGAAAGGGCGAGCGCGACCATGGCGTCAGTTGCCCTCCGCGAAGGCTTTCGCGCCAGCGTCGATCTCCATTTGAACGACGTCCTGATAGGCTGCGCCCCATTCGCCCACCGGCTCCCAGGCCTCTCCGTTCCACTGCGAAACGCGGCCGGCACCGCCGCCCTGGTGGTCGGCAGCCGTGATCGTGACCGGCGGCATGAGCCGCTCGGCGTTGAAGTCTTTGATCATCTCGAAGCCGGCCTTGAGCTTCGGCCCGGTCAGCGGCGCGCCTTCGGTTTCCAACGCAAGCCGCGCAGCCTCGACCGCGACCGCCATCGTGGCAACGCCGATGTTGTAGTAGGTCGTACCGACATTGTCGGCCTCGCCGGCGCCGAGATCGGCGTCGATCACCGTTTCCTGGATCCGTTCGAGGATCGGGTTATCGGTGCCCGTCGAGACTGCCTCAAAGCGCTTGACGCCCGTCATCACGTCGGCGCCGACATTTTCGACATCCGTTTCGGCGAGCCACACGACCGAATAGATCTGATCGGCGGGAATCCCGTTACGGATCGCCTCGCGCACCGAGACAGGCTGTCCACCGCCCGCGCCCCAGATCATGACGTGGTCAGGCCGGAAGCGACGCACCTCGGACCATACGGCCGACTGCTCGTTGCCGGGGCTTGGATAGGGAAAGGTTGAAAGTTCGAAGCCTTCCTTCTCGGCGAGGTCCTCCAGCACCGGCACTGGTTCGCGGCCGAACGGTGAATCGATATGCACGAGGGCAATCTTTTTGCCCTCCAGACCGCCTTCATTGTCCTTGATATACTGGGCAAGCACGGTCGCCTGCGACCAGTAGGTCGCCATCATCGGGAAGATATAGGGGAAGGTTTCCCCGGCTGAGGCATCCCCTCGTCCGTGGAGAGCGGTGATCATCACGATCTCATCGGAAAGGACACGATCAACGAGCGCGCGGGACACCGGAGTCGACAGAAAGTCAACGAGAATGGCCCCCTCCTCACGTGCACGGTTGTAGGCTTCGATGCCGCGCTGCGGTTCGTTGCCGGTGTCGCGCACGATGGCTTCGACCATATGGCCGTCGACGCCGCCTTCCTCGTTGATCAGCGTCAGATAATCCTGCTGGCCCTGATTGTACTCGCCGCTGACGAAGGTGTAGACGGCGGTGAAATCCTGAAGCAGGCCGAACTTGATCGGCTCGTTGTCTTGCGCATGGGCCACCCCACTGAAAGCCACTCCGGCCAGAAGGCCGACGGCGAGCAATCCCCTTTTGAACTTTCTCATGCCAATTCCTCCATTCATGGTTTCTCCTCCGAACGCACGTCAGCTTCTGGAATGGCGGAACGGCCAGACCAGGAAATATTTGCGGGTATTGTCATAGATCTTCGCCAGCCCCAGCGGCTCGAGAAGCAGGAATCCGATGATCAGCGCGCCGTAGATCATCAGGGGAACATGGGCCAGGAGGTTCGACGAAATCGCCAACCAGCCAGAGGCCGCCAGACCAGCGACGAAATTCGTCAGCACGATGGGGATCAAGAGGACGAAGGCCGCTCCGAGGAACCCACCGATGACGCTGCCGAGCCCGCCGACCAGCACCATGGCGACGAGTTGGATCGACACGTTGAAGCTGAACTGCTCCGGCGTCACGGCGCGGTAGAAGCAGAATGCCAGCATTGCCCCCGTCACACCGCCCATGAAGGACGAGGTGAAGAACGCCATGAGCTTGTAGCGAAAAGGATCGACGCCGATCACGGCAGCGGCGAAATCCTTGTCCCGGATCGCCGTCAACGCCCGGCCGAAACTGGTGCGTTTGACGTTCATCAGGAAAACCGCGAGCAGCGCGGCCCAGCCAAGCGCGAGATAATATCGCGAGGTGAGGCTTTCGATGGGGAACAGGAGAAACGACACTTCCGGAGTACGAAGCGTGGCCTGGGCACCGCCGGAGATCGCCGGCACGTTGATGATCACCCAGTCGACGAGATACTGCATCGCCAGCGTAGCGATGACGAGATAGAGCCCTTTGACCCGCAACGCCGCGGCACCGAACACCGTGCCGATGACGGCTGACATCGCACCCGCGCCGATGAGGGCCAGTTCGAACGGTATGCCGAGACGCGCCAGATGGATCGACGTATAGGCACCGATCGCCATGACGGAGGCGAAACCGAAATGCAGCTGACCGGCCATGCCCATGAGCAACGTCAGCGACAGTGCTGCCGAACTCCAGATCAACCAGGGAAGCATGTAGCTGCCGAGATAAAGCGTCGACAGGAAGAATGGCGCGACGAGCGCAATCAACCCCGCGACGATCACCTGCTTGCGATCGGCGGGGATCGGCCAGAGGGCCCGAGCCGTCTCGTAGCGCGTATGATGAACGCCAGCCAGTCTGTAGAACATCGCCGTCAGATCCTCTCGATGTCTTCGCGGCCGAAGATGCCGTAGGGGCGGATCATCATCGTCAAAAGGATGATCAGGGAGGTGACGACGTCGCGCGTGCCGCCACCGACGATGGAATCGAGGTATCCAGGTATGACGCTGCCGAGGATACCGACAAGCAGCCCCCCTACCAGGACGCCCCAGATGGAATCGATACCCCCGAGGATCACCACCGCGACGGCAGGGAACAGCAAGGTCGAGAGTGTCCAGTCCACCCCTTGAACCGAACCCCACAGAGTGCCGGCGGCGACCGCGGCGATACCGGCAAGACCCCACGAGATACCGATCGCACGCTCCACCGAAATACCGACCGCCCAGCTGGAGACATGATCGTCGGAAACCGCACGAAGCTTCGTGCCGAGACGGGTGCGGAAGAACAACAATGAGGCGCCGATCAGCAGAACGGCAACCGTTCCGCCCACGAGGTAGGCGCGATTGATGAAGATGTCGCCGATGATGATCGGCGCCAGTCCGATGCCGAGATCCAGCGATTTGGGTGCTGCACCGAGCATGCCGGGCCCGAACCCGCGCAGGAAGATTTCCAGCCCCAGCGTCAGCATGACGATCATGATGATCGGCTGTCCGACCATGCGTCTCAGCAGGATGCGCTCGGTGAGAAGCCCGAATCCGAACATCACCACCGCCCCCAGCACGATGGCGAGGTAGACTGGTATCCCGAACGAGGCGATCAGCCAGACCACATAGCCGGCCAGCATGACGATGGCGCCCTGCGCCAGGTTCGGAACGCCAGCCGATTTGTAGATCAGGACGAAGCCGAGCGCGGCCAACGAATACATCAGACCGGTCAGCGCGCCGTTGATCACGAGTTCAAGAAAATAGGCCATGGTCTCACGCCTTCCCGTCGGCGACGTCGCGAATGGCCAGCCGGCGCTTCAAGACGCCGGTCTGTCCGGTCTCATAGGTTATGCGGGCCTCGAATTCGATCTCGTCATCGCGTGAGTAGAGAGCATCGATGATTGCGCCGTAGCGATCGTCGATGACGTCGCGCTTGAGCTTGCGCGTGCGCGTCACCTCGCCATCGTCGGGGTCGAACTCCTTGTGAAGGTCGACGAAGCGGCGGATCGCGATCCCTTCAGGCAATTGCGCGTTGAGCTTGGCGACAAGCCCTTCGATCAGATCGTAGACCGCCTTGTTTTGCGACAGATCGGCGTAGGACGTGTAGGCGACACCATTCTCCTGCGCCCACTGTCCGACCGCATCGATATCGATGCAGACGATTGCCGCCAGATGCGGCCGGTCTTTCCCAACCACGCAGACATCCTTGACGAACTGGCTGAATTTCAGCCGGTTTTCGACATAGGTGGGGATATAGCGGGTGCCATCTTTTGTATGGACGACCTCGGAAACACGGCCGAGCACGACGATTTCGCCATTGCCGTCGAGATAGCCCGCATCACCCGTGTGCAGCCAGCCGTCCCGCAGCGCCTCGGCCGTGGCCTGCGGATTGTCGTGATAGCCGTCGAAGACGTTGTCTCCCCGCACCAGGATCTCACCGTTCTCGTCGATCTTTACTTCGACGCCCGGAAAAGCGCGACCGACTGTCGAAAGCGATATGTCGTCAGGCGCCTGCGCGACGGCCAGCGCGCAATTCTCCGTCTGGCCGTAGAACTGGCGCAGATTGAGCCCAAGCGCCCGGAAGAACAGGAAGATATCCTCGCCGATCGCCTCCCCGGCCGTATACGGTCGCTCGACCCGCGCAAGCCCGAGCTGATCTCGGATCGGCCCGTAGATCAGAATATCGCCGACGCGATGCCGCAAGCGCTCGCCGAGGCTTGGCTTGTGGCCGGCAAGCCGCGCACGTTCCAGCTCGACCGCAAACGGCATGAAACGCTCGTAAAGCCACCGCTTGAAACGGGTCGATTCGGCCACGCCCACCTGAATTCGCGTCAACATGCTGGACCAGGCCCGCGGCGAGGAAAAGTAGAGCGTCGGTGCGATCTCGCGCAGATCGTGAAGCGCCGTTTCCTGCCCTTCAGGGATATTGACTGTGAACCGGAGTTCCAGCGCCGCCCCAACCGAGAATATGAAGTCGCCGACCCAGGCGATCGGCAGATAGGCCATGTGGACTTCGCCATTGCGGAAATATCCCGCGGCCGCAGCGTTTCGCACACCGGACAGGATATGCCCGTGTTTGAGCGGGATACCCTTCGGCACCCCGGTCGTCCCTGACGAATGGAGCAGGATCGCGGTGTCGTGAATGCTGGCGCGCGAGATCAGATCGGCCGCAAGATCCGGTTCGGTGTCGATCCGCGCCTTGCCCTCGGCGACGATCGCGTCGAAGGCGACAACCCCTTCGGGCTCCTTGCCTGCCAGTCCGCGGGAATCGTCGTAGATGATCAATTCGAGCCCGGCATAGTCCTCTTTGAGGTCGAGCAGCTTGTCGACCTGCTCCTGATCCTCGGCGACAGCAACACGGACGGCCTCGCGCTTCAACTGCCCCAGCAGTTCCTCGGGCGGCGTGTCGGGATATGCCGGCGAAGGAATGGCCTTGAGACAGATCGCGCCGAGCATGGCGAAATAGAGGTTGGGTCGGTTGTCGCCGATGACCGTGACGATGTCGTCCGCGCCGATACCCCGTGCGTCGAGGCCGGCGGCGAATGCAACGACCGTATCGTGATAGGTCTTCCAGTCGTATTCCTGCCAGATCCCGTGGTCGCGCTCGCGCATTGCCACTTCGCTGCCGTGCTCGCGGGCATTCTTCGCCAACACCGCAATCAGATGGTCTTCACGCTTCCAGTTGGGATGCAGCGTCTCGGCTGATTGCGCCGCGGCGCCTGCCCGTTTCGTCTCAAGCTGCATCGCGCTGCTTCCCGATATAGGCTTCGACGACCTGCGGATCGGCGATCGCTTCGCGCGGCGGTCCCTCGGCGATCATCGACCCGTTATTGAGCACCAGGATGCGGTCGCAGATCGCGGTCACGACATCCATGTGGTGCTCGATGATAAGGACCGTCAGACCGAGCGCTTCCTGGGCGTCCAGGATGAAGCGCACCATGTACTCCTTCTCTTCCTGGTTCATCCCGGCCATGGGCTCGTCGAGAACGAGCAGCCGAGGCTCCGCCGAAAGCGCCCGCGCCAGTTCCACCCGCTTCTGCAGGCCGAGCGGGATGACGTCGACATGCTCGTCGCGCACGCTTTCCAACTGAAGAAGGTCGATCACCGCCTCGACCTTCTTGCGATGGGCGATCTCTTCCTTCTTCGCCCACCACCAGTAGAACAGCGAGGCGAGCGGGTTCGGCTTCATGTAGATGTGCCGCCCCATCAGGATGTTGTCGAGAACACTCATGCCCTTGAACAGCGCGACGTTCTGGAACGTCCGGGCAATGCCGGTCTCAGCGATGCGATAGGGCTTTAGGCCATTGATCTGACGGCCTTCGAAGAGGATCTTGCCTTCCTGGGGCGGATAGAACCCGGTGATCGCGTTGACCAGCGTCGTCTTGCCGGAACCGTTGGGGCCGACCAGTCCGAAGACCTCGCCTTTCGCGACCGAAATGTTCACATGCTTGAGCGCGTGCAGGCCGCCGAACCAGCGGCTGACATTGTCGCAAACGAGAACCGGCGAACGGTCGCCGTTTGTCGGCGCGCCCATCACAGCCGCAAGCCAGCGATTTTCAGACGGATTGCATCCTTGGCGTTCATCGCTTGCCTCCTCCCAAAAGCCAGCCGTCCAAGCCGCCTCCACACGGATATTGGACGAGTGGAGGCTAGCAGCAGGGTGGCGTTCTGATAATATGGAAAAACTCGGATGAATTGTTCGAAAGTTTCGAATGCACCCAAATCTGGTCGATCATCTCGCGACGTTTGTCGCCGTTGCCGAAACGGGCGGATTCTCGGCTGCCGCGCGCCAGTTGAACCGCGCCGTATCGTCGATCAGCTATTCCATGAGCCAGCTGGAAGCCTATTGCGGCTTTCCTCTTCTGGAACGTGGCCCACGTCAGTCGGAGCTCACGCCACGGGGACGCGCACTTTTCGCAGAGGCCAAATCGGTGGTCGAGGATGCACGCCGGTTCAAATCGCATGCCGCCTCGTTGGAACGCGGACAGGAAACGCGCATCCGTATCGCCGTCGACGTGCTATTCCCCTCGATGCCGCTTCACCGCGCCTTGCAGCGCTTTGCCGAACGGCACGAACGGGTTCGCCTGCAACTGTTCACAAGTTCGCTCAACAGCCTTTGGGACGATCTGCGAACCGGCGGGTTCGATCTGAGCGTTGCCCTCATGACGGCGATCCCGCTTGGCATGGAGGCGCGCTCGTTTCATCAGGTCGTGCTCAACCCGGTCGCTGCCGTCACCCATCCACTCGCCGCCAAACCCCAACCATTGTCGGTCAGCGATTTCCAGGGTCATCGTCAGATTTACTACATCGGCTCGCACAGCCTCGACATGGAGCGTACCGGACGGCTGTTCAGCTCCGATGTCTGGACGTCGAACGATCTGGAGCATATCCGGCTGCTGATCCGCCACGGGATCGGCTGGTGCTTTTCGACCGATGGCTTCTTCAGGGAAGAGGTCGCTACCGGTCTCGTCAGGAAACTTCGCTGCGTCGATGCGCAATTGCATCCGTCGCGAACCGTCGGCGCGGTCTGGCCCGGTGATCGTCGCCCTGGGCCTCTTGGCCGCGAACTTATCGAACTGATCGCCGACGAGATCACCGGCCAAGCCTGATCGGCGAACCGGCGTCTCATGCCACGGGATGGTTGGCCATCCGCTCCAGCGCCGTCACCAGCGCCGAATGGTCGAGATCGCTGTCGCCGTTGGCCGCGCAGGCAGAGAACAGAGACTGTGTTGCCGCCGTATTGGGGAGAGCGACGCCGAGTTGGCGGGCGCCCTGCAGCGCCAGGTTTAGATCCTTCTGGTGCAACGAGATGCGGAAACCGGGATCGAAGGTCCGGTTGATCATCCGCTCACCATGGACCTCGAGGATCTTGGATGACGCGAAGCCGCCCATCAATGCTTCGCGCACCCGGCCGGGGTCGGCACCCGCCTTCGATGCGAAGACAAGGGCCTCCGACACCGCCTCGATCGTGAGGCCGACGATGATCTGGTTGGCGACCTTGGTCACCTGTCCGTCACCGACATCACCGACGAGCGTGACGTTCTTGCCCATCAGCTCGAACATCGGGCGAACTCGCTCGAAGGATGCCTCGTTGCCGCCGACCATGATCGTCAGCGTTGCGTTCCTGGCACCGACCTCGCCGCCGGACACGGGAGCATCGAGATAGTCGCAGCCCGCCGCGCGCACCTTTTCGGCGAACTGGCGCGTTTCGATCGGCGCGATAGAGCTCATGTCGACGACCAGCTTGCCGGGGGAAAGTCCCTCGACCAATCCGCCTTCACCGAACAGAACGGCTTCCACATCGGGCGTGTCAGGAAGCATGAGGAAGATGATGTCGGCAGCTTCGGCGACAGCCTTTGGGTTGTCGAGCACCTTCAGCCCGCCATCCGTCAGCGCCTTCGCCGGCTGGTTGATGAAGCGATTTGTATAGAGGTAATGCCCTGCCTTTTGCAGGTGCAACGCCATGGGCGTGCCCATGATGCCAAGACCGATGAAGCCCGTATGTGCCATTGAGCCTGTCTCCTTGATTGACGAGGATGCTCGTCGGGCGGCAGGTTGTCCGCCGACGCAAGCAAAGAAATGCATGAAATGCCGATCTGGATGGTCGTTCAGCCGACGCGGCGTGCAGCCATCTTCAGTTGTGGCAGCCAGCCAAGGCCGTCTTCCGTCACGCCCCGCGGCTTGTATTCGCAGCCGATGACGCCGTCATAGCCGGCTTCGTCCAGCGCCGAGAAGACGTGGTCGAAATTGATCTCTCCCGTACCGGGTTCGTTTCGACCCGGATTGTCGGCAAGTTGTATGTGACCGATCCGCTCAGCGTTCATCCGATAGGTGCCGAGAAGTTCGCCGCGCGTGCGCTGCTGGTGATAGAGATCGTACTGGACGGCGATGTTGCTGCTGCCGGTTTCCTCGATCAGCGCAACCGCATCCTCCACCGTATCGAGGAAGAAGCCGGGGATGTCGCGGCGGTTCACCGGCTCGATCAAAAGCCGGATGCCTTCTTCGCCGAGCGCCTCGGCCGCAAAGCGCAGATTGTCGAGAAATGTCTTTCGCAGGGTCTGATGCGAAATATCCTCTGGCTGGACACCGGCGAGACAGTTCAACTGTCCGACGCCAAGCGCCATCGCGTAACCGATCGCTTCACGCACGCCACGGCGGAATTCCTCCATACGGTCGGGCAGAATTGCGATGCCACGCTCGCCACCCTCCCAGTCGCCCGCCGGCAGGTTGTGCAGGACCATGGTAAGCCCATGCTTGCGCAACTGCGCAGCGATCGCCTCGGGAGTTTCGGCATAGGGGAACTGACATTCGACGAGATCGAACCCGGCGTGCGCCGCCCGTCCAAATCGTTCCAGGAACGGCACTTCGGTGAAGAGCATGGAAAGGTTTGCCGCGAATTTCGGCATGGTCGGTCCTCCGTTTCTCATGTTTGCGCGCACGCTCAGTGCGTGGCAAGCGCCGTCGGCGCATCGGCAGGCGTTTCCGCCAATGCCTCGAACTCGTTGATCGCGTCGATGTCGGCGCCCATCGCGATGTTGGTCACCCTTTCCAGGATGAATTCGACCACGACCGGCACCTGGTGCTCTGCCATCAGGTCGCGCGCCGTTTCAAAAGCGGCGCGGCACTCCTCCGGCTTCTTCACCCGGATCGCCTTGCAGCCAAGCGCCTGGGCGACCGCAACGTGGTCCACGCCATACCCGGCCTCGGCATCAGCGGTTGCGTTGACGTTGTCGAAAGCCAGGCTGACCTCGAAATCCATGTTGAGTCCGCGCTGCGCCTGACGGATCAGGCCAAGATAGGCATTGTTCACGACGACATGGATGTAAGGCAGCTTGTGCTGCGCTCCGACGGCAAGCTCCTCGACCATGAACTGGAAATCATAATCGCCCGAAAGCGCGACGATGGTGCGCTTCGGATCGGCGGCGCGCACACCGAGCGCTGCCGGCAACGTCCAGCCGAGCGGTCCGGCCTGCCCGCAGTTGATCCAGTTGCGCGGGCGATAGACATGCAGAAATTGTGCGCCCGCGATCTGGCTGTTTCCGATCGTCGTGACGTAGCAGGTGTCGCGGCCGAAGGCCCTGTTCATCTCCTCATAGACACGCTGCGGCTTCATCGGGCTCGCATCGAAGTTGGTCCGGCGGAGCATGGTCCGCTTGCGCTCGCCGCATGCGTCGGCCCAACCGGACCAATCCCTCAACTTGCCAGCCGCGCGCCATTCTGTGGCGACATCGAGAAAGAGCTTGAGCGCAGCACCGGCATCCGAGACGATACCGTAATCAGGCGCAAAGACCCGGCCGATCTGTGTCGGCTCGATGTCGACGTGGACGAACTTTCGGCCCTTGCAATAGGTCTCGACATTGCCCGTATGCCGGTTCGCCCAGCGATTGCCGATTCCAAGCACGAAATCGGACGCCAACAGCGAAGCATTGCCATAGCGGTGCGACGTCTGGAGGCCGCACATGCCGGCCATCAACGGATGGTCGTCGGGGATGGTGCCCCAGCCCATCAGCGTCGGGACGACCGGAACGCCGGCGATTTCGGCGAACTCCGTCAGAAGATCTGACGCGTCGGCGTTGATGATGCCGCCGCCGGCGACGATCAGGGGCCGCTCTGCCGCGTTCAGCATGGCAAGCGCCTTTTCGACCTGCGAGCGCGTCGCTTCCGGCCGGTACGGCTTCAACGGCTCATATGTGTCGATGTCGAACTCGATTTCGGCCAATTGCACATCGAGTGGCAGGTCGACGAGAACCGGACCCGGCCGACCCGACCGCATGACGTGAAATGCTTTCTGGAAGACATATGGAACCAGTGCCGGCTCCATGACAGTGACCGCCCATTTGGTCACCGGCTTGGCGATCGACGTGATGTCGACAGCCTGGAAATCCTCCTTGTCGAGCTTGGCCCGCGGCGCCTGGCCCGTGATGCAAAGGATCGGGATGGAATCTGCCGAGGCAGAATAGAGCCCCGTGATCATGTCGGTCCCGGCCGGGCCGGAGGTGCCGATGCAAACGCCGATGTTGCCGTGCCCGGCGCGCGTATACCCCTCTGCCATGTGGGAGGCGCCTTCGACATGGCGCGCCAGGATATGACGAACCGACCCCCGCGCCTTCAGCGCGGAATAGAATGGGTTGATCGCAGCTCCGGGAACGCCGAAGGCATTCGAGATGCCCTCCCGCTCCAGAACCAGAACCGCTGCATCGACAGCGCGCATCTTTGCCATGGTTTTTCCTCCTGTCGCAATGATGGAACGTTAGCGCATGATCAGCGATTGGGAAATCCATAATGGAAGTGCATTCCACGATACGGAAAACAATCTCTTTCAACGAATTGACGGGTAATGGCTTGCCACGCGCCACCGCTGCGATAAGAACCGGCCATGACGGATGAAGAAGACAGAACCGAAGGCCATGGCCGCCGCAAATCGGGGGTGCAGCAAAGTTCCGTGCAGGTTCTCGACCGGTCGCTGGCGCTGCTTGGACGCATCGCGGAGCGGGACGGCTCCACCCTGTCCGGCCTTGCAGCACAGACCGGCATGGCGCCGTCCACCGTCCATCGGCTGCTCACATCGCTTGCCGAGCACCGCATGGTGACGAGTGATGCGGAGACGGGTGTCTGGACCGTAGGTGTCAAGGCGTTCGAGATCGGGAACGCCTTCCGGCGAGGCCGCAAACTGGAGATCGTCGCACGCCCGTTCTTGAAGGCGCTATCGGAAGAAACGGGCGAGACCGCCAATATCGGGATCGAGGATGAGGGCGAGATCGTCTTCGTGGCGCAGGTGGAAAGCCACGCACCGATCCGGGCCTTTTTCCGTCCCGGACGACGCGGTCCAATCCATGCGTCGGGCATCGGCAAGGCGATCTTGTCCACCTGGGCGGACGCAGCGGTTGCACGTAGAATGTCGGGCCGATTGACTGTCTTCACAGAAAAGACACATGGCGGTACGTCCTCTCTGCTCAGCGATCTTCAGAGCATCCGTTCGCGTGGGTACGCCATCGATGACGAGGAGCACACGGCCGGCATGCGCTGCATCGCCGCGCCAGTCTATGAAGAGCACGGCGAGACGCTGGCGGGATTGTCGGTATCCGGCCCGACGGTCAGGCTCTGCGACGCACGGATCGAAGAACTCGGACAGCTGGTACGCTCAAGCGCTGACGCGTTGACGGCCGCGCTCGGCGGCCGCCGGCCCGAGGATTTTTGAGCCGAGCATCGATTTCATGGCGCGCCCGGCAACATAGACCTCGTCGACTGCGCGATCGTCGCCCATCGTCTGCAGGACGAAAAGCTCTTCGGCGAGCGTCGTCGCCGTCTCCATCCTGAGCCGCATGGCCGGCGTCGCACCCGCATCGAGCACCGCGAAATCGGCATCGCCGCCTGGCACGATGCGTCCGATCGCATTGTCCAGCGACAGCGCCCGCGCATTGCCGAGGGTGATCTGATAGAAGCTTTCCAAGGGATTGATCCTGGCGCCCTGAAGCTGCGCGACCTTATAGGCCTCGTCCATCGTCCTCAGCATCGAATAGCTCGTCCCGCCGCCAATGTCGGTGGCGACTGCAACGCGCACATCCGCCTGGTGCATCCGTGACCAGTCGAACAGACCCGAACCGAGGAACAGGTTGGAAGTCGGGCAAAACACGGCAACCGAGCCGCTATCCGCCATCGCGCCGACTTCACGATCGGAAAGATGGATCGAATGACCGAAGAGGCTCTTGCGACCCAACAGCCCGTAGCGCTCATAGACGTCGAGATAGTCACGCGCCCAGCCATGGAGATCCTTGGCGAAAGCGATCTCGTCCCGGTTCTCTGAAAGATGCGTCTGGATATGGCAGTCCGGGTGCTCGCGGGCCAGTACGCCAGCCGCTTCCATTTGCTCCGGTGTCGAGGTGATGGCAAAGCGCGGTGTGATCGCATAGCGCGCCCGGCCTCGACCATGCCAGCTGTCGATCAGTGATTTCGTGTCGTCATAGGACGACTGGGCCGTGTCGAGCAGAGGCGCTGGCGCATTGCGGTCCATCATCACCTTGCCGCCGATCACCAGCATCCCTCGCCGCTCGGCTTCTGAGAAGAAGGCATCAGCGGATTGGCGGTGAACCGAGCAATAGGCGACCGCGCTCGTCGTGCCATTGCGCACGAGTTCATCGAAGAACGCCGTCGCGATCCGGGCGGCGTGGTCATCGTCGCCAAATTTCTGCTCCTCGACGAAGGTGTACTTGTTCAACCAATCGAGCAGCTGCGCGCCATAGGAGCCGACGACCTGCATCTGCGGAAAATGGAGATGCGTGTCGATGAAGCCGGGTACGATCAGATGCGGCCGGTGGTCGACGACGTCCGCCGCCCGTGCACCAAGCCGCAACTCTTCGAACGTGCCGACCGCCTTGATCTTGCCGCCGATGACATGGATCGCACCATCTTCGAGATAGCGATATGCCGCATCGTCCTCGACGCCAGCTGGCCGCTCATTGAAGGTGAGTACCCGGCCGCGGATCAGAATCTCGCTCATCGCCGCGCCTCCACTGCGCTCTCGTACCAGGTGTTGATCGCCTGCCGCTCCGCTTCGGTCATCTGCGAGACATTGCCGGGCGGCATGGCGTGGCTGCGGCCGGACTGAAGGTAGATCTCACGCGCATGCGCGGCGATCTCGGCCTCAGTTTCAAGCGTGACACCCTTCGGAGCCCACAGAATCCCTTCATAGCCTGGCGTCTGCGAATGGCACATCGTGCAGCGAGTCGTCACTGCATCCCGCGCACTCTCGAAATGCGCATCAGTGACGAAACGCTGAAATGGGGGAGCGACCTCTTGCGTGACGGCGTCTTCGCTTGCCTGCGCTTCGCCGGTTGATGGCACGATCTGCTGCGGCGCGGTGGAAAGCCACATGATCGCGATCAGCATCACCGCTGTCGCGGGCCACGTCCAGGTCGGGTTGCCCTTGCGGGCATGGCGCGTGTTGAACCAGTGCCGGATGGTCACTCCCATCAGGAAGACCAGCGAGGCGATCACCCAGTTGTACTGCGTGCCGAAAGCCAGCGGATAGTGGTTCGACAACATCAGGAATAGGACGGGCAGCGTCAGATAGTTGTTGTGTGTCGAACGCTGCTTGGCCTGCAGTCCAAGCTTGGGATCGGGTGTGCGCCCTGCGACAAGATCGGCGACCACCTTTTTCTGGTTCGGAATGATGATCATGAAGACGTTCGCCGACATGATCGTCGCCGTGAAGGCGCCGAGATGCAGGAACGCCGCGCGGCCGGTGAACAGCTGAGTATAGCCCCATGCCATCGCAACCAAAAGGGCGTAGAGCGTCACCATCAAGAGCGTGTCATCGCGGCCGAGCGGGGACTTGCACAACAGATCATAGAGCGCCCACCCGAGCGCCAGCGACAGAAGCGAGATGAGAATGGCCACGGGTGCGGTCACGTCCAGCACATTGCGGTCGATCAGATAGAGATCAGCGCCCGCATAGTAGACGATGGCGAGCAGGGCGAAGCCCGAGAGCCATGTGGCGTAGCTTTCCCACTTGAACCAGGTCAGATGCTCCGGCATCCGATCAGGCGCCACGAGGTATTTCTGGATATGGTAGAAGCCGCCGCCATGGACCTGCCACTCCTCGCCATGAGCACCATCAGGCAAATCCGCATGCTTCCTCAGCCCGAGATCGAGGGCGATGAAGTAGAACGACGACCCGATCCACGCGATTGCGGTGATGACATGAAGCCAGCGGGCGGCAAAGGCGAGCCACTCCCAGGCGATGGCGAATTCGTACATGACGGACCTCCCGACGCTTTCATCGAGAAGTGACAGACCCAGCGGCAGCGGAGAAGTACGGAGAGCACGCCATCACTTTCAAAAATTTCTTGGAAGTGGTAGCGCAATTGCCATGTCCTACCTGAACAACATCCAGGTTTTCGTTCGCGTGGTCGAACTCGGCAACCTGTCAGCAGCGGGCCGCGATCAGCGCGTCTCGCCGGCCGTCGCCAGCAACCGGATCAAGGAACTGGAAGCGCATCTCGGCGTGAGGCTTTTCAACCGCACCACCCGCAAGCTGACGCCAACGGAGCACGGTCACCTTTTCTATTCTGGCGCCAAGAAGATTCTCGAGGCTGTCGACGAAGCCGAGGCCGCCGTCGCCACGTCGACCAGCAACCCCAAGGGCACGATCCGTGTGACTGCACCGCTCGGTATTGGTCGCCGGCTCATTGCTTCGGGGATACCGGAGTTTCGCGATCTCTATCCGGACATCGAGGTTCGGCTGCGGCTCTCCGACCACAATGTCGACATCATGACCGAGAGCATCGACATCGCCTTTCGTCTCGGCGTTATCGAGGACTCCAATCTTCGCATGCGCGGCATCATGGAATGCGAGCGTGTCCTTTGTGCCGCACCATCCTATCTCGACAAGCATGGCGAACCGGCCTCGCCCGATGCGCTCATCGATGAAGGGCATGCCTGTCTGCTGCTGCGCTTTCCCGGATCGCGCGAATATTTCTGGGTTCTGCGCACGGCGGACGGGCCGGAAAAATTCAACGTCGGCGGCCCCTATGATTCTGATGACGGCGATGTCCTCACGGACTGGGCGCTTGCCGGACGCGGCATCGTCAACAAGCCGCGCTTCGAGGTGGAGGCGCATCTGCGCTCTGGCGCCCTTAGGGCCGTTCTGACCCACACACCGCCCGTTCCGGCCCAGTTCGCCGCTCTTTATCCGCACAAGAATTTTCAGGACCCCAAGGTGCGCTTCTTCATCGACTTCATGGCGGAGCGTTGCCAGCGCATGATCCGCGACGCGCTGCCAGGCTGAAAGCGACCCGCCGTTCAACTGTCGCTGGAAAGCGGCCTAAAGCATCGCCGCGCCACCTGTCAGAAGCATCCACAGCGCCATCGCCACCATCATGACATTTTCGGTCAGCGAGACGAAGCCGAGCGGGACATTGCTGTCACCGCCGACGCAGGCACATTTCAGCTCCCGCTTGTCGACATAGACAGCCTTGAAAACCGAAACGGCACCGATCGTGCCGATGACGAGCGCCACGGGAATCGAAATCCACATCAGCGCGCCGGCGAGCATCAGCAGGCCCGCCAGCGTTTCCGCATAGGGGTAGATATAGGCGTACGGTACCCAGCGCACCGCCAAGAGGTCGTAGTTCAGGAACATCGAGGAGAACCCCTCGACGTCGCGCAGCTTCTGGAAGCCGAGCAGGCACATGGAAACGGCGATGAACCACTCGATGATGCGCAGCGGTGCCAATGTGCCGAGCGCGGCCCAACTGATTGCCATCGCCATGAGAAAGGCGACGGCAAACATGGCGATGACCGGCCGGTAAGTCAGTTCGCCCTTGCGTGCAACGTGCTTGCCGAAATGGGCCCTGAGGTCATCATACCCGCCGATACGCGTCCCGTCGATGAAGGTTTGCGGCGTCGTCTTCACCCCATGCTCGGCCTTGAATGCGTCGACGTCCTCGCGCGTCTTCAGGTGATGGTCCTCGACCGCGTACCCTTGCCGCTCCAGCAGCGATTTCGACTTGAGGCCGAACGGGCAGGTATGGCCGGGCATCATCATGCGATAGAGCGTGGCGGACTTCGCCTGATCCACGGTGACGTGTCTGTTCATCGATCTGTCCTGACGTTCAACTGCGCCCGCTATCCGGCAGAATGTCCGGGCCAGCGGTCTGTTCCGAATGGCATGACGCACATATGGAGCTTCCAGCAACTGGAAGGTCAAGGCACAAGGATCGCATCGGACCTTAAGGACCGGCCGACGCTTCGGCCGAAATCTCGGCGAAGATCCGCTCCAGTATCTCCGCCGCCGCCATGGCGGCGATGATTGTCGGCCGTTTGTCACGGACCTTGTGTCCGCCAATCGGGCAGACGAGCCCGGCAAAGGCCGCCTCGTTGCCACCATCTTCACGGAACCAACTGCGGAAGGAGGCCTTCTTCGTCTTCGAGCCGATCATGCCGACATAGCAGAGATCGCCGCGTGAAAGCGCCTCGCCGGTGATCAGGAAATCGAGCGAATGCTCATGCGTCATCACCACGACCGCGCTGCCTGCCGGCGCCTTGCGAACCATCGCCTCCGGCACCGGCGTCAGCCGGGTCTCGATCCCTGGCTCGGCATCCGCCAACGCGTCGCCGCGCGTATCGACGAGGATGACGCGGACGGGCAGCAACCGCATGGTGGTGGACAGGGCCAGGCCGACGTGACCAGCTCCGAAAATATAGACATGCGGCCGCTGCGCCGTCTCCGCGTTAAGCCGCCGCCGCACTTCGTCGCGCGATCGCTCGTCGAGGCGCTTGAGACTCAGCGAGACAAATCCCCCGCAGCATTGTCCAATTTCCGGTCCCAGCGGAATATCGAGGGTCATCGCCTCGCCGCCTGACCGCAGCATCTGACGCGCCTTGTCGATCGCAGCGAACTCGAGCTGGCCACCGCCGATCGTACCGGCACGTTCTGTCGCGGAAACGAGCATCCAGGTGCCAGCCGTGCGCGGTGTCGAGCCTTTGGCTGCCGTGACTTCCACCAGCACCACGGAATCGGCAGACGCAACCAGGCTTTCGAGCGCGATCAACATCCTTCAGCCTCCGACTTCAGCCCTCAGCCGCTCGATCGCCATCAGCACCCGTTCCGGCGTGGCAGGCGCATCGAGACGTGGGCAGATGCGGTAGCCGGCAACACTCGCCGCCGCCATCGACAGGGCTTCCAGCACCGAAATGGCCAGCATGAAAGGCGGCTCGCCAACGGCCTTTGACCGCTTGACGGTCGCCTCATGATTCTTCGACCAATCAGCGAGCTTCACGTTGAAGACGCGAGGACGGTCCGAGGCGAGCGGAATCTTGTAGGTGGAGGGAGCGTGCGTACGCAGCCGACCCTTGTCGTCCCACCAGAGTTCTTCCGTCGTCAGCCAGCCCATCCCCTGGATAAAGCCGCCCTCGATCTGGCCGATGTCGATCGCCGGGTTCAGAGAACGCCCGACGTCATGCAGGATATCCGTGCGATCGACATGATATTCGCCGGTGAGCGTGTCGACGGAAACTTCCGAGCACGAAGCACCATAGGCGAAGTAGTAGAACGGCCGCCCTTCGCCCTTGTCCCTGTCCCAGTGGATCTTCGGCGTCTTGTAGAAGCCGGCGGCCGACAGCTGAACGCGGGCCTGGTAGGCAAGCTGGATGAAATCGGCAAATGCGATCAGCTGATTGCCCACCTGCACCTGATTGACCGTAAACACCACCTGGTCGCGCTCGACCGACCATTTCTCCGCCGCGAAATCACGGAGCCGGTCCTTGATCTGCTCGGCGGCATCGGCCGCTGCCATGCCGTTGAGATCGGAACCGGACGAGGCTGCCGTCGCCGAGGTGTTCGGCACCTTGGCAGTGGTCGTGGCCGTGATCTTGACGTGGGCGAGATCGACCTGGAAAGCATCTGCCAGCACCTGCGCGACCTTCGTGTTGAGGCCCTGCCCCATCTCGGTCCCGCCATGGTTCAGGTGGATCGAGCCGTCGGTATAGATATGCACGAGCGCGCCGGCCTGATTGTACTCCGTCTTGGTGAAGGAGATGCCGAATTTCACCGGCGTCAGCGCGATCCCCTTCTTCACCACACGGCTTGTCGCATTGAATTCAACGATCGCCTTGCGACGCGCCTGGTAGTCGGCGCTCGCCTCCAGTTCCGCCACGATGCGCGGTGCGATGTTGTCCTCCACCGTCTGGTGATAGGGCGTGACGTTGCGTCCCTCGCCGTAGAAGTTGGCCTTGCGCACCGCCAGCGGGTCCTTGCCGAGCGCGTAGGCAATCTCCTCGATCATTCGCTCGCAGCCGACCATGCCCTGCGGTCCGCCAAAACCACGGAATGCCGTATTGGACACGGTGTTGGTCTTCAGCGGCTTGGAGGTCAGATGGACCGAGGGGAAATAGTACGCGTTGTCGGCATGGAACAGGGCGCGGTCGGTCACTGGTCCAGAGAGATCGGCCGAAAATCCGCAGCGCGCCGCGTAGGTGGCATCGACACCCTCAATGCGCCCATCGTCATCGAAGCCGACCGCATAAGCGACGTGGAAATCGTGCCGCTTGCCGGTCGCCACCATGTCGTCGTCACGGTCGGGTCGAATCTTGACGGCACGTCCCAGCCTCTTGGCGGCGAGCGCCGCAACGGCGGCGAACAAATTCGCCTGGGTCTCCTTGCCCCCGAAGCCGCCGCCCATGCGACGCACGTTGACCGTTACCGCGTTGGAAGGAATGCCGAGCACATGACCGACCATGTGCTGTACTTCGCTGGGGTGCTGCGTTGACGACCAGACAATTACATCGTCATCCTCGCCGGGAATTGCCATGGCGACCTGACCTTCGAGATAGAAGTGGTCCTGGCCGCCAATGCGCATCTCCCCGGCGAGGCGGTGCTTCGCCTTGGCCAGCGCATCCAGCGCATCGCCGCGTTTCAGCGTCATCGGCGGGAACACCATGGGCAGCCCGGCCTTGTCGGCCTCCACCACGTCGGTCACGTGGGCCAGCTCGCTGTAGCTGATCTCGGCCTTCCTTGCCGCACGCCGTGCCGCCTCGCGCGTTTCCGCCACGACGGCGAAGATCGGCTGGCCATGAAATTCTACCCGTTTCGATGCGAACACCGGATCGTCATGCCGCCCGACCGGGCTCACGTCGTTCTCGCCGGGAATGTCCTTTGCCGTTAGAACCGCGACGACGCCTGGCTGGCGCTGGACCGCATCGAGGTCGATCGAGACGATATCGGCATGTGCCCGCTCGGAAAGCCCGAGATAGGCATGCAGCGTACCGAACGGCTCGGTCAGGTCGTCGATATATTCGGCCGTGCCCGTGACGTGCTTGTGGGCGGAATCGTGCTGCTGACGCCGGTGAACCCCGCCCTTGATTTCGTTCTTTTCGAGCTTGACGGCCTTGCTCTC
The DNA here is from genome assembly GCF_002750855.1 of Neopararhizobium haloflavum. Lineage (GTDB taxonomy): Bacteria > Pseudomonadota > Alphaproteobacteria > Rhizobiales > Rhizobiaceae > Georhizobium > Georhizobium haloflavum. The sequence continues at coordinate 233,692 of NZ_NWUC01000007.1, forward strand.
GGCCATGCGTTCGATCGTGTTCATCACACTCCTCCTTACGCCACCTGCCGTTCAAGGCGCACGGATTCGCCCGCGGTCTCCAGCTGGAAGCGGCGCAAGAGATTCATCGCGACCAAGAGCCGATAATGCGAGGACGCGCGCCAATCCGTGAGCGGTGTGAAATCTTCGGCGAAAAGCGTCACGGCGTCGGCGACGGTCTCCTCCGTCCAGGCCTTGCCGCGAAGCGCCGCTTCCACATGGCTGGCCCGTTTGGGCGTCGCCGCCATGCCGCCAAAGGCCAGAACGACATCGTCGACCGTTCCCGACGGCGACAGCGATAGCCGAAAGGCGCCGCAAACCGACGAGATGTCTTCCTCGCGCCGCTTTGAAACCTTGTATGCGGCGAAGCGCGCACCTTCGGCCGGCGCCGGGATCTCGATCGCCGCGACGAATTCGCCGGGGGCTCGGTCCTGCTTGCCGTAGTCGATGAAGAAATCGGCGATCGGCACGCGTCGCATCCCGTCGCCTTTGCGCAGCACCACCACCGCGTCGAGCGCAATCAGCGCCGGCGGGGTATCGCCGATCGGTGAACCATTGGCGACATTGCCGCCGATCGTGCCCATGTTGCGCACCTGCTCTCCGCCGATCCGGTCCCACAGATCGACGAATTCCGGGTAGCGCTCCGCGATCAACGCGAAAGCTTCCGTGTAGGTGACGCAGGCGCCGATGGCGAGCATATCGCCCCGCCCCTCGATCGCATGCAGTTCGTCGAGATGCGCAATGAAAACAACCGGTGAGATATCGCGCATGAATTTGGTCACCCACAGGCCGACATCGGTCGCGCCAGCCACGATGGTAGCCTGCGGTTCGGCCGAAAGCACGTCGGCCAGATCGTCGACCGAGGCCGGCAACACCAGCCGATCGCGCCCCTCTCCGATCGCAACGCGCCGGCCATCCTTCAGTGCCGCCAGCTTTTCAGTCATCGCCGCGCGCTCGACCATCAGCGGGTCACCCGCCTGTCCGCCCTTGGCGCAGGCTGCTTCGATCGCCTTGACGATCGGCTCGTAACCGGTGCAGCGGCAGAGATTGCCCTGCAAAGCCTTCTCGACCTGCCCAACCGTGGGCTCGGGATTCTGCATCCAGAGCGCATAGGCAGACATGACGAAGCCGGGCGTGCAGAAACCACACTGTGAGGCATCGGCATCGACCATCGCTTGCTGCACCGGATGCAGGCGCCCGTCCTGTGCCGCCAGATGCTCGACGGTCACGACATGACAGCCATCGAGCGAACCGAGAAATCGAATGCAGGCGTTGACCGTCTCGTAGCGCAAGGCCCCGGAGGTCAACCGGCCGACGAGAACGGTGCAGGCACCGCAATCGCCTTCCGCACAGCCTTCCTTTGTGCCGCGCAGCCGCGCCGAAAGCCGCAGCCAGTCGAGAAGCGTCTCGTCCGGCGCGACACGTGAGAGTTCGACGAGCCGGTCGTTCAGATAGAATCGGATAATGTTGCGGATCGCCGCGGTCATCGTCAGCTCCCCCGATAGGTCGAATAGCCGAAGGGCGATATCAGAAGCGGCACATGGTAGTGCGCAGCCCCGTCCTCGATCAGAAACGGCACCGGCACCACATCATAAAAGCCTTCCGTTCCGCTCTCACGAAAATACCCTCCGACATGGAAGCGCACTTCGTATCGGCCGGGCTTCAGGTCTGCACCCGAAAGCAGCGGAGCGTCACAGCGGCCGTCCGCATTCGTCCGCTCCGATTTGACGACGGTTGCCTCGGCGCCATGCCCTTCACACAACTCGATGGTCAGGCCGGACGCCGGCTTGCCGCTCGCGGTATCCAGAACGTGGGTCGTCAGTCTGCCGCCCGCCATTTCATATCCTCCCGGGATTCGACGTCTCAAACCTCGGCATTTTTCACCTGTCCTTGTCGCGAGGGAAGCGGCCGGCGCCCCAAATGACTTTCAAGAAATTCATGGGGAATGACCTGGCGCTTTATCGCCTAATCATAGGCCCATTCCGATGATTTCCGAAAGGCCGGGCAATGCGCTATCCGCGCGATCTTCATGGCTATGGCGAAACCCCACCGCACCCGCAATGGCCGGGTGGCGCGGTCATCGCAGTCCAGTTCGTTGTCAACTATGAGGAAGGCGGAGAAAACTGCGTGCTGCACGGCGATGCCGCCTCCGAAGCCTTCCTGTCGGAAATTCCCGGTGCCCAGCCATGGCCGGGCCAGCGTCACTGGAACATGGAATCGGTTTATGAATATGGCGCCCGCGCCGGCTTCTGGCGCCTGCATCGGCTCCTGACCCGCGAGAACGTTCCCGTCACCGTCTATGGCGTTGCCGAGGCACTGCGCCGATCGCCCGCGCAGGTCGCCGCCATGCAGGCTGCCGGCTGGGAAATCGCCTCGCACGGCCTCAAATGGATCGACTACCGCGATCACGGCCGTAACGCCGAGCGCGCCGACATGGACGAGGCGATCCGCCTTCATGCCGCCATCACCGGCGAGCGCCCGGCCGGCTGGTATACGGGCCGTTGCTCGGAAAACACCGTCGACCTCGTCACAGGGGAAGGCGGCTTCGCCTATGTCTCCGACAGCTACGCCGACGATCTGCCCTACTGGCACGAGCACGCCGGCAGGCACCAGCTTGTCGTCCCCTATACGCTCGAGACCAACGACATGCGGTTCTCGACGATCTCCGGCTTCGCCCAAGGCGAAGACTTCTACGCCTATCTCCGCGACGCTTTCGACACATTGCATGCCGAGGGTATGGAAGGCAGTCCGAAGATGCTGTCGATCGGCCTTCACTGCCGTCTTGCCGGCCGCCCCGGGCGCCTGGCCGCGCTGAAGCGATTGATCTCCTACATGAAGGGCCGCGACCGCGTCTGGTTCGCGACCCGCCTCGACATTGCGAACCATTGGCGCGCAAACCACCCGCCGGTCGCGGGCACGCTCATTCCCTCGCGAATGGAGCGCGCCGATTTCGTCTCCCGCTTCGGCGGCGTCTTCGAACATTCTCCGTGGATCGCCGAGCGGGCGTTCGACGGAGAACTTGGCCCGGCAAACGATACGGCCGACGGGCTGCACTTTGCGCTGAAACTGGCTTTCCGCCTCGCCTCCGACGAGGAAAAGCTCGGCGTTCTGCAAGCACACCCTGATCTGGCTGGCAAACTCGCCGCCGCCAAACGCCTCACCGCCGAGTCCACGGCCGAGCAGGCCGGCGCCGGCCTTGATGCGCTGAGCGATTCCGAGCGTGCCCGCTTCACCGTACTCAACGACGACTATCAATCGAAATTCGGCTTCCCCTTCATCATTGCGGTGAAGGGGCTCGACCGCCACGCCATCCTCGCCGCCTTCGAGCGCAGGATCGGCAACGACCGCGAGACCGAAGTCCATACCGCCGCCCGCGAGGTCGAGAAGATTGCCCTTCTGCGCCTTCGCGACCTGTTTTCCAGATAAGGAGCAAGCTCATGCTGCAGAAAGTCACCGATGCGCCCGATTTCGTGGCCCACGGAATCAACCTCGCCTCCGCCGGCCTCGGCGCGGAAGCGGTCTATGCCACCGACGAATTCTTCGCGCCGCTCTCGCGCATGCTTTCTGACGCACCCGCCGTCTTCATCGCCGACAAGTACGACGATAACGGCAAGTGGATGGACGGCTGGGAATCGCGCCGCAAACGCGGCCCCGGCCACGATTTCTCGATCGTGAAGCTGGCGGTGCCGGGCCGAATTCTCGGTTTCGACGTCGACACTTCGCATTTCATCGGCAATTATCCGCCCGCCTGCCGCATCGAGGCGGCGCGCGTCGCCGGGACACCCGACGAGGCAACCGAGTGGGTCGAACTCGTACCACAACGTCCGCTCGGCCCCGGCGCTCACCACTACTTCGCAGCGACGTCCGATGCGATCTGGACCCATGTCCGCCTTCACATTCACCCCGACGGCGGCGTCGCCCGCCTGCGCGTCTACGGCGAGCCGGAACTTGATCGTTCCGCCGCCGGCGACAGGGTCGTCGACCTCGCCTCCTCTCTGGCGGGCGGCCGCATCGTCGCCTTCTCCGACGCGCATTTCGGCGACTATCGCCGGCTGCTCGCGCCAGGCCGCGGCCTCGACATGGGCGACGGCTGGGAGACGCGACGCCGCCGGCAGCCGGGCAACGACTGGATAATCGTCCGTCTCGCCGCCCGCGGCCTCGTCGAAAGCGTGTTGGTCGATACAGCCCACTACAAGGGCAACTATCCCCACGCCTGCTCCATTCAGGCCGCCGATCTCGGTGCGATGACGGGCGGCCTCAATGACATGGTGATCAACTCATCCATGTTCTGGGACGAAATCCTGCCACAGCAGATGCTGGCTGCCGACACGGTTCACGAATTCGCCGCAGACAAGGTGATTTCGTCTGCTCCCGTCACCCACGTTCGCCTCAACATCTATCCGGATGGCGGCGTCAGCCGCCTCAGGATCAACGGGCGTCTGGTCTGACGGGGCATGACGCGCATTGCGATCGAGCCGCTGACCCGCAAGGCCTTCGCACCGTTCGGCGACGTCATAGAGATGGAGGGAGCGGTGCGCTTCCCCATCAACGCCGGTCGGTGCACGCGCTTTCACGATCTGGCCAGGATCGAGACGGCTGGTGAAGGCGCCCGGCCGATCATCAGCATCGTGCGCGGCGAGCCGTACGATCTGCCGCTTGAACTCACGATGGTCGAGCGGCATCCCTTCGGCAGTCAGGCATTCGTGCCGCTGTCCGACAATCCATTTCTCGTTGTCGTCGCCGAAGACACCGACAACGGACCTGGCCGTCTCCTCGCCTTCCGTACCGCGCCGGGCCAGGGCATCAACATCGCCATGAACGTCTGGCACGGCATCTTGACGCCACTCGGCGCGATCAGCGATTTTCTTGTCGTCGATCGCGCCGGCGCCGGCGTCAACCTCGAAGAGTTCTTCTTCAAATCGCCCTGTCTCGTCGGATGACACCGGCATTGCCTTCACATTCATGAAGGTCCTTCTAAGCAAAGCCGGCAAATGGCCCGCTTGCCTCCAATGAGCGCCGCGCGCAGGATTACCAATGGCGCGGCTGCGGGGAGAGCGGCCGCCATCTGGAGGTTTCAGCGCATCGATCTGGCGGCCATGGAACGGCCCCGCCGACCTGCCGCAAGCGGACGGCCGATGCGCGATCGATTGGGAGGCAGCATGCTTGAGAAATTCTTCGCCCTGAAGGCGCACGGCACCAGCGCACGCACCGAGGTTCTGGCCGGCATCACGACCTTCCTCACGATGGCGTATATCGTCTTCGTCAATCCGGAAATCCTGTCATCGACCGGGATGGACCGCGACGCTGTTTTCGTCGCCACCTGCCTGGCCGCCGCCCTTGGCTCGCTTGTGATGGCCCTAATTGCAAACTGGCCGATCGGCATGGCGCCCGGCATGGGCCTCAATGCGTTCTTCGCCTTCACGGTGGTCGGCGCCATGGGCTTCACCTGGCAGCAGGCGCTGGGAGCGGTCTTCATCTCCGGCGTCATCTTCCTGATCCTGACAGTCACCGGCGTTCGCGCCTGGCTGATTGCCGGCATTCCCCAGTCACTGCGAAGCGCCATAGCCGCCGGCATCGGGCTTTTCCTCGGCATCATAGCGCTGACGAGCGCCGGGATCGTGGTCGATAGCCCGGCGACGCTCGTAACACTCGGCGATTTGCACCAGACCGGCCCGCTGCTCGCCATCTTCGGCTTCTTCGTCATCGCGGCACTCGACGCCATGAAGGTGCGTGGCGCGATCCTGATCGGAATCCTGGTAGTCACGGTCCTTGCCATCCTGCTCGGCGTCAGCGAATTCCAGGGAATTATTTCCATGCCGCCCTCCATCGCTCCGACCTTCATGCAGATGGACATCTGGGGCGCGCTCGGCGTCGGTGTCTTTCAAGTCATTCTTGTGTTCGTGCTGGTCGAGGTATTCGACGCGACGGGAACACTGATCGGTGTGGCAAAGCGTGCCGGTCTCATCGAACCGGGAAAGCCCAACAACCTCGGCCGGGCGCTGTTCGCGGACTCCACGGCCATAATCGGCGGTTCCATGCTCGGCACATCGAGCACGACCGCCTATGTCGAAAGTGCGTCCGGTGTGCAGGCGGGGGGCCGAACGGGGCTGACCGCTCTTGTCATCGCGCTGCTCTTTCTTGCGGCGCTCTTCATATCGCCGCTCGCCGGCGCCGTTCCGGCCTATGCGACGGCACCCGCCCTCCTCTACGTGGCCGGCCTCATGATGCGCGAACTGGTCGACATCGAATGGGCCGATGTCACAGAGGCGACGCCGGCCGCCCTGACGGCGCTCGCCATGCCGCTGACCTATTCGATCGCCAACGGCCTTGCCTTCGGCTTCATAAGCTATGCCGTGCTCAAGCTCGTCACCGGGAAGGCCCGCGACGTGCATCCGGCCACCTGGGTCGTCGCTGCGCTCTTTGTCATCCGCTTCGCCTTCTTCGCGGAGTAGCGCGCCTTGGGACGCCGCGAGCGCGGCGTCCCTTCGATGCAGCCCTGCCACGATTGACGTTTCATTCAGTGTGTTGAGCAATCCCCGGTTGCTCTCGCAAGCGGCGGTTCTACCATGATCGCCGGGCCCATGATTCGCGCCGGACGGCACTTGCGTGAGGTGCCCGAACGTCGACGCCCAGCAGGATGGCATGATGCGGTTCACACGTTTGATCATCGGATTTGCGCTCATTGCTGGCGCAGTATTCATCATTTTCGGAGAGCAGATGGCCGGCGCGAGCGCTGATGCCGTCGTCAATGCGCAAGTCACGACACTGCGCACGCCTATAGCCGGCACGCTCGACATGCCGACGCGGGCGCTCGGCTCGGCGGTGTCGCCTGGCGAGCAGCTGGGCGCGATAACAGATTCGCTCGTAGACAACCTTAGATTGAATGACCTGATCCAGGAGAAGGCGACCGTCGATGCCCAGATCGTGCGCCTCGAAGCAGCCATTGTTTCAAATCGGGATGCGATCGAAGCGCTGACGCAACGGGCGCAAGATTACCGCGTCGAGCGGGTGCGCCAACTGGAGGCGCAACTGCGCGCCGCAAATTCGCTCGTCTCCGTTGCCGAAGCCCGCCTCGAAACGGCGAACACCGCGCTCGAACGATCGAGCCGCCTCGCCGATCGGGGTCTCGAAACCGCGGTCTCTTTCGAGCAGGCTCAATCGCTCGTCGAGGTCTCGCAGTTGGAAATCGATAACGCGCGCGAACAGGCTATTGCCGTCGAGATCGCATTGGAATCAGCCCGCCGCGGGACGTTTCTCGGCGATGGTTACAACGATGCGCCCTATTCCGAGCAACGCATTTCCGAATTGTCGCTGCAAGTGGCTGAACTGGAAGCTGACCTTGAGGCCCAACGGACGCTCGCGGCGTCCCTCGAACGCCGCATTGAAGCCGAACGCCGGCGCGTCAACAGGCTGACGAACGCCGGCTTGACCTCCAATGTCGATGGCCTCCTATGGGATCTGCTTGCCGGCGATGGCGAGACGCTGCAGCGTGGCCAGAGCGTGCTGCGTCTCGTTGACTGCGATTCCACGCTCGTCACGCTGAGCGTCACGGAAAGCGTCTACAATCGTCTCGAGGTTGGCACCGAAGCCAGGTTTCGTCTCGATGGCACGGATGAGACGCTCGACGGCACTGTGACGAGGCTTGCCGGTGCCGGCGCCGACACGATCTATCAGAATCTGGCGATCGCACCCAGCCAACGACACCTGGAGCGCTTCGACGTTTCGCTCATCGTGCCGGCTCTGCGCAACGATCCGGAGATGCGCTGTTCCATCGGCCGAACCGGCCGGGTCTATTTCGAAAGCCGCCCGCTCGACATGCTCCGCCGCCTGTGGAGCTGAAATGTACCCGCCGGTCCTTCTGAGCGAACTTGGTTCAAGCGTCGTTCAATTGCTTCTTGTCTGCGGTCTGGTACTCGTCCTGCCGTCCTTTCTCGACCGTACCCGAACGGTCCACCGGGTGTTCCTGTTCGGCGTCGCCGGCATTCTTTCGCTGCGCTATTTCTGGTGGCGCCTGACGGATACTCTGGCACCTATCGGCTGGACATGGGACGTTCTCGCCAGCTGGTCCTTTTTCGCGATCGAGGCCGGAGCGCTCTTCTCCTCGCTCAGCGCTTTCGTGATCTTGATGCGCCACCGCGAGCGAAGCCAGGAGGCGACCGAGCACGCCGGTTGGTGGCAGCCGGCCGGTCCGCCGAAAGTCGCCATGCTCATCGCCACATACAACGAGGAGCGATCGATCCTGGAGCGGACGATCGTCGGTTGCCGAGGCCTCGACCACGACAATGTCGAGATTCTCGTCCTGGATGACGGGCGCCGTGACTGGCTGCGCGGTTATTGCGCGGAGATGGGCGTGCGCTACGTCACGCGTGCCGACAACAAGGGTTCGAAAGCGGGCAATATCAACAATGCTCTCGACGTTCTCGCCGCCGATCCGGCTCCTCCGGACTTCATCGCGGTCCTGGACGCTGACTTCGTGCCGCACAGCAATTTCCTGTCCCGCGCGCTGCCGCTGTTCCACGATTCGTCGGTCGGACTTGTGCAAACGCCGCAGCATTTTTTCAACACCGATCCAATCCAGCACAATCTCGGCTTGTCGCGCTCCTATCCCGATGAACAGCGCTTCTTCTTCGATCATCTTGAGCCGTCTCGCGACGCTTGGGACATTGCAATCTGCTGCGGGACCTCATCCGTCCTGCGCTGGACCTCCATACGCCAGATCGGCGGCTTCCCGACTGACAGCATCACCGAGGACTTCATGGTCACGCTGGCGCTGCAGAATGCCGGCATCCGCACCGTGTACCTAAACGAAGCGCTGACAGAGGGCCTCGCGCCGGAGGGTCTGAAGGAATATGTGACGCAGCGCGCGCGCTGGTGCCTCGGCCTGATGCAGATCGCCCGTGGCAGGCTGAACCCGTTCTCGAGAAGCAATCTGCGGCTCCGCGACCGTTGGAGCGTGCTGGATTCAGTCGGTTACTGGCTGACCTCCTTCGCGTTTCGCCTGGCGGCCGTGGTCTATCCGCTGCTCTACTGGTACTTCAACATAATCGTGGTCGATGCGACCGTGCCGGACGTGATCAGCTATTTCGGCGTCTATTTCGCGTGGCTGCTTTTCGCGATGAACTTCGTTTCGCGCGGCCTCATCGTTCCCATCGTCAACGATGTCAGCCAGCTGCTCGGCGCCATCGCCATCACGCGCGCCGCCATCACTGGCCTGATCTGGCCACACGGACACAGCTTCAAGGTCACGGCCAAGGGCGGCGACCGCAGCCGTGTCGTCGTCCAGTGGGCCCTCATGCGCCCCTTCATCGTGCTACTGGTCCTGACAATCGGCGGCCTGACAATCGGTATGGTGTCGGATGCATTCGCCTATCGCGATGCCGGAGAGGGCAAGGTCGTCATCCTGTTCTGGACGATCTACAACCTCTTCGTGCTGGCCATCACCATCACCGCCTGTGTCGAACTGCCCCGCCGCGAGCGCCATTTCGGAGACAGGCCCGAACGCACTTTGATGCGGGCCGGAGACAAGCTGACACGCGTCTGGCTGACGAGCCTTGCGCAAGACGGCGCGCGCGTGCGCGGCATCCGCCTGGCCCCTGGCGAGGAAGTGCTCATAGCCATTCGCGGCGTTGGCGACGTGGAAGCCCGCGTTCTCAATCCGACCCAAGATGGCGCACGCCTGGCGCTCTTGCCTGATGCGCAGCAGCACGAAGCGCTACTTCGCCGCTTCTATGCCGAGGGCGACGCGCCCGGCGTCAGCGCCACACGCCTGTCCGCCATCCTTCGCGACGCTGGCCGGCGGCTTTCCTTCTCAGATGCGCCAGAATGAATCTCGTCTCAATCGTTGACGGGGCTTCGGCCTTGCAGCCGCGCGATCGCGGCACTCAGGCGCGATAGCTCAGCTGTGCGACGCGATTCATACGGATAGATGTCCTCACCATCAGCAACGCGCACTGCATTCTGGGATATTTCAGCGAATGGGCGAACGAATGCCTGTATGAAGAGCAGGGTGAGCAGAATGAGAAACAGGCCGAACGAGGCGAGCGACACGAGAATGCCAGCAGAAAAGGCGCGATCTGTTACTTCCAGAGCGTCCGCGTCGATCCTTGCGATCAACCGCCATCCGAAGGAGGGAAGATCGCCGTAGTCGACCTGAGGAATAACGGTCGTCAGGTAGCGACGGCCATCCGGCCAGGTCTCCACATCTGCGCCGCCGACACCGCTGCTGGCACGGCGCGTACTCTGCAGGTCAAGCGTCTCATACGTCGAGCCATCGGTCGCCGCGATCACGCCGCCACTGCGCGAGACGAGAAATAGATCGACCGCCAATGCCTCCGCTTCCTCGCGCAGAAACGTCTGCGCCCAACTGAAATCGATGTGATACCCAAGGACGCCGACCGCCTCCCCGTCTGCGCCAGCGACCGGCGTCGCCAGGTCGATGAAGCGTCGCGGCTCTCCTTCCTGGCTGGGAAGCAACGAGGCAAGGAGCACGGCCTCATGTACGTCCCCGGCGAACGGACCCTCCAATCCACGCTGGAACCATGGCCGCTCGCCAACATTCTGACCCTCCAAAAGCCCGTTGGACGACGCTTCCACCTCTCCGTCGATCGTGGCGAATCCAGCCCATGAGACCCGATCCCCATCGCCGACGGCAAAATCGAGCTCACCGCGCAAGCGCTGGGGGTCATCGATCACGAGGGAACTGGCCAGGGCTTGCACACTTTGCCATTCGTCGTGCAAGGCGCGTGCAAAGGCCAGTTCGGCGCCATTCGCCCGCGTCGACACGGCCGCTGCCAGTGCCTCTGAGTTGAACGCGGCAACGCGGTCGCGTACCAGGGTCGCAGCGGCCAATCCTGCAACCAGAGCGCCTACCAGAACGAAGCCGCAGACCGCACCGGCAAGGGTCACCGGGTTTCTGGTTTTCCGCAACTTCGAGCTTGCCGATATCGTCGTCATGACGGCCTCCGGGTGCAAATCGGTTTCAGCGATGGCGCCCACCGCACACTGCACGCCTTAAGAAACGGTTAAGCCGACAGCCTTCTCCAATACGTTGGAAACACCGCAAACAGTTTCCTCGCAAACGCCGATTGTGAACCCGGCGGGCCTGCCGAAAAATGAGGCTTTCACCCGATGGAGGATCGGGTGACACTATCCCGGTCTAAGTGATGGAGGACGCGCCCATGACCGTGCATCCCGTCGACGAGAAACTGCCCGCTGGCAGGCTCGCCACTCTCGGACTTCAGCATGTGCTTGTGATGTACGGTGGCGCGGTCGCGGTGCCGCTGATCATCGGGCGTGCGCTCGATCTGTCCCCGGAGGAGGTTGCCTATCTGATATCCGCCGATCTGTTCGTCTGCGGCATCGTTACCATCATACAGTCACTCGGCGCCGGGCCGGCGATCGGCATACGCCTTCCGGTCATGATGGGGGTGACGTTCGCCGCGGTGGGTCCAATGGTGTCGATGGCCAATGCGGTTCCAGGCGCCGAAGGTGCACGGATGATTTTCGGGGCCATCATCGGCGCTGGTCTCATCGCATTTCTCATCGCGCCCTTGATGGGCAGACTGCTGCGGTTCTTTCCGCCCGTCGTGACAGGAACGATCATCCTGGTGATTGGCGTTTCCCTGATGCGGGTCGGCATCAACTGGATCTTCGGCAATCCTGTGGGGCCAACCGCACCGAAACTGGTCGATCCTGCCCACGCCGAATGGCTCGCCGCCATGCGGTCGGCCGAGGCTTCGCCGCCCGTTCCGGAAGGGCTCTCCCTGGCGGCGACCATGCCGAACGACGCCTATGCCCAACCCGGTCACATCCTCATCGCCGCCATCGTGCTCGTTTCGATCCTCATGATTGCCCGCTACGGCCGCGGCCTCGTCGCCAACATCGCGGTGCTGCTAGGCATCGTCATCGGATGTGCGATCACCGCAGCACTCGGCCTGATGCACTTCGATCGGGTTGCGTCCGCCGGCTGGTTCGAGATCGTTACGCCTCTGCGTTTCGGCATGCCGATCTTCGACCCGATCCTGATCGCGACGATGACGCTCGTGATGATCGTCGTGATGATCGAATCGACGGGCATGTTTCTGGCACTCGGCGAAATGACGAATTCGCAAATCTCGCAAAGGCGGCTGACGGCCGGGCTCCGCGTAGACGGCCTTGGGACGACGATCGGCGGCCTGTTCAACACGTTTCCCTATACGAGTTTCTCGCAGAATGTCGGCCTTGTCGGCGTGACCGGCGTCAAGAGCCGGTATGTCTGCGTCGCCGCCGGTGTGATCATGACCCTGCTCGGCGTTGTTCCGAAAATGGGCGCTCTCGTGGAAGCCGTACCCACCTTCGTTCTGGGTGGTGCCGGCATCGTCATGTTCGGCATGGTGGCAGCGACAGGCGTTCGGATCCTGTCGACCGTCGACTTCAAATCCTCGAAGAACAATCTCTTCGTCGTCGCCGTTTCGGTGGGCTTCGGGCTGATCCCACTGATCGCGCCGAACTATCTCCAATGGCTGCCGCATGCGATCCACCCATTGATCGAATCGGGCATCCTTCTGGCATCGGCCATGGCAATCATGCTCAACGCGTTCTTCAACGGTGTCGACATGGAGACTGCAGCTTCGATCGAGGCCGCCAAGCTCGCAGACGGTCATTGAGCCCCAGATCGACCGCTCCTTTTGGTCGGTCTGGAACCGAATCTGTGTCCCGTCAGTTGTCAAGGCGACTGAAATCATGCAAGCGAGCGCCCCTGAGGGCAGCGGGGGCGAATGCCCTCCTCGCGAAGGACGGGGTATGCAGAAGAACGAGGCACTGCGCGGCTTGCGCATCCTGCTGGTCGAGGACGATGTCCTTATCGCCATGGATATCGAAGACTTGTTGTTGGATCAGGGTTGCGCGGTCGTCGGACCTTTTGCGCGCGTCGATGACGCATCGCGTGCCGCGGCCGCACATGAACTGGACGGCGCGATCCTCGACCTCAACCTTCAGGGCGCATTGTCTTTTCCGGTGATGGACGTGCTCAAGGAGCGCGAGATTCCATTCATCGTCTGCAGTGGCTACGTCGAACTGCCGCAACTGCGCGAGAAACTGATGGACGTTCCCAAGCTCGGCAAGCCGAGCGACCATCGAATGCTGGTCGAGACCATGGCTTTCCACTTCGCCGCTCAGCGCACGACGACGTCGAACAGCACACCGGATCAGATCGGATTCGCGTAAGGCCTCGTCTAAAAAGTCAGAGCTGAGTTCCCGGAAACGCCAGCCGACATGACATTCCTTTTGGCGCGTAGTCGAAGGTGACAGTCCCGCCAAGTTCGTGGCTGACGCTGCGTTCAATGAGGGTAGTGCCGAAGCCCTGCTCTTTTGGGGCTACGACGGCGGGACCGCCTTCCTCGCGCCACTCGACGGTGACCGTCGTGCTTTCGCCATTGCCGCCGACCGACCAGCCGATGATCACTTGTCCTGAAGGGCTCGACAGCGCGCCGTACTTGGCCGCATTCGTCGCCAGTTCATGAAAGATCATGCCGAGCGCCAGCGCTTCCTTCGGATCGAGGGTGACCGCCGGCCCATCCATCACAAAAGCACCGCTGCCTTCGCGCCGATGCGCGCGCAAGATGCGCTCAAGCACCAGATCAAGCCGTGTGTCGCTCCAGTTCGCCTCGAACAGCAGGGCATGGGCGTCCGACATCGCCTGAAGACGGCTGACAAGGCGGCCCTCGAAGTCGGCAATCGACAGACTGGATTTGGCCGTGCGTCGAGCGATCGACATCACGACCGCGAGCGTGTTCTTCACCCGGTGGCTGAGTTCGCGGACCAGCAGTTCCTTCTGTTCCTCGACGCGTCGCCGCTCTTCGCGCGAGCGTCGTTCCGCAACGGCCCTTTCCACGGCCGAAGGAAGCCGGATAAGCCTTTGCTTCAGCACATAGTCGGTCGCGCCCTTGCGGAAGGAATCGATTGCGATTTCTTCGCCGAGAACACCGGATACGAAGATGAACGGGGTCTCGGGCGCGATGTCCTTGGCGATTTCCAGCGCCGACATCCCATCGAAACCGGGCAGTGAGAAATCCGCCAGGATGACGTCGAACCTGTTCCTCTCCAAGGCATCGACATAATCGCGACGTTGAACGGTGCGCTTGATGTCCGGCATCGGCTCGATCCGCGCCAGATGCTCCTGAATGAGGTCCGCGTCGAAAGCGCTATCCTCCAGCAGCAGGATAGACGCAGCGCTCTCGCTCATTGGCCGCCTCCTTGCTGTCGGCGCGGCGGTGGTTCGTTGAGAATCGCCCAGAACACGCCAAGATCGCGGATCGCCTTGAAGAACTCGCTGAATTCAACCGGTTTCACGACGAAGGCATTGACCCCCAGCTCATAACTGGCAACGAGATCTTGCTCCTCACGCGAGGATGTGAGCATGACGATCGGCACGTGCCTCAGATCGCTGTCGTGCTTGACGCGCTTGAGCACCTCCAGCCCATCAATCTTCGGCAGTTTCAGATCGAGCAGGACGACAGTCGGATCTCCCTCTTCCCGATCGGCATAAGGACCCTTGCGATAGAGATAATCCAGCGCTTCCTCGCCGTCGCGGGCGACAACGACCTCGTTCACCAGCTGGCACTTCTCGAGTGCGGCGACCGTCAATTCCAGGTCTTTGGGACTGTCTTCGACAAGCAGGATCGGCCTCAGGTCAGACATGGGAACCTCGCTTCTTGTTCGGCAGCGCAAATGAGAATGTCGCGCCTTTGTCAACTTCGCCCTCGGCCCAGATGCGCCCGCCATGGCGCTCGATAATGCGGCGTGTCAGCGCCAGTCCGATGCCGGTGCCTTCAAAATCTTCAGCCCGTTGCAGACGTTGAAAGACCCCGAATAGCTTGTCGATATAAGCCATATCGAAGCCGACGCCATCGTCCGTGATGCGATAGATTGCCTCGCCATCTCCCAGCGAACCGGTGATCTCGATCCGCGCGACCTCGTTGCGATTGGTATACTTCACCGCGTTCTCGATGACGTTGTGCCACACCTGTCGCAGGAAGCTCGCGTCGCCCCAGGCACTCGGCAGCTTTTCGACATGCCAGTCGATCCTGCGGTCTTCATTCGCCAGCATCACCGTGCGCTGCACTTCAAAGACGATCTTGTCCATGTCGACATTGGACGGCTTGAGCGCGGCCCGGCCGAGATGGGAAAAGTTGAGAAGGTCATCGACCAGACGACCGGCGGCAATCGCCGATTCGGCGATGCTTTCGATATAGTGCAGAGACTTCTCATCCAGATCCTTTTCACGGTCACGCAACAGTTCGGAATACCCGACAATGTGGCGAAAAGGGGCCCGCAGGTCGTGCGAGACCGAATAGGAGAATGCCTCCAGTTCACGGTTGGAGCGCTGCAATTCCTGGGTGAGTTGCGCCAGGGCTTCGGCTTTTCGCAACACGATACCGACAATCCCCGAGCGCAGATCCCGCGCGGTACCCATTTCGGCGTCGCGCCAGGGCGTAGCGTGAAAGCGCAGTTGCTCTTTCCATGCCTCGAAGGAGCGACGCGGATGGATGCGTCCAGTTTCCCGGACGACTTCGTGCGGATCGCCGCTCCAGGTCACGCTGCGCAGCGTCTCGGGCCGGAACCAGAGAACCCAGTGAGGATGAAGCTCGGAAATACGGATCGCCATGAGGCCGCTTGCCGAACTCGCGAAACGCTCGGCGCCTTGCATGACACTGGCAAGCGTATCTGTCTGAAAGAGTTCGTTCTCCCCTTGCGTTTCAAGCCAAGTGGCCACGGCGCTGATATCGGCGTCTTCGGGCGTCTGCCCCACGGCAGCAATAGTCTCGTCAACCACGATCGCAGCGCCCTCGGCGGACACGAGAGCGAGCAAGTCGACCTTGTTCTCACACAGAGCCTTCAGCCAGTCGTCAGCATGGGCCATTGCCGCAAGCAGCCGTCGCTGGATTGCACCAAGCTCAACGCGCAGTGCGGATTCGTGAGCCCTTTCGCGCGCCATGATTTGCGTCGCAAACGCCTGCACCACGAAATCGCAGGCTCCAAGACCATCGACGCCGACCATGTGCGGATCGGCGCTATGGCACGCCACCAGCCCCCACAACTCGCCGTCGACGATAATCGAGACCGACATGGACGCATTGGTGCCCATGTTGCGCATGTATTCCAGATGAATGGGGGAAACGCTGCGCAGTTGAGCGAAGGACAGATCGAGCGGCGCTCCGGTTATAGGGCCATTCGGGGGTTCGATCGGCACTGGCACATAGCTGACATCGGGAATGATGCGCACTCTGTTGAGCCGATAGAGTTCGCGTGCCTGTGCCGGAATATCCTTGCTCGGAAAACGAAGGTCCAGATAGGTCGGCAGCTTTCCGCTATTGCTTTCCGCGATGACGTGGCCGTCCCAGGAATCGTCGAACCTGTAGACGAGAACGCGGTCGAAGCCGGTCAGCGTTCGGACGAACTCGGCGGTGCGCGTGGCAGCGACATCGTCCGATTTCTCCACGCTGATACTCTCGGCGAAAGCCTTCAGTTTTGGAAACAAGCTCTGTATCGATCCGGCATCACCGGCCGGAGCGTGTTCGAATTCCACGATGACGCCGTCCGGCGTCTCATGCGCGCTGGCGACGACGTCTCGCCCCAGAAGTTTGCAGCTCTGCTGAAAACGCCCCTCTGGCTCTTCCAGCCAATCCGTCAGAGCTTGAATGAGCGGGTCAAGTTCTGCCGGCAAACGCTCGCCCGGGGCGACGGATTGTCCGAGAATGTCGCCGGCGTTGGCACTGGCTTGCACAATGTCCAGACGGTGTCGATGGAGAACCACCAGTGCACCATGGGGCTGAATCGCGCCGGGAACGCGGATCGGCTCGCTTGCGCATGCTTCAAGATCGGATTGTCGTTCGTCGCTCATGCCCGCGCCCTCCCGTCCATCCAGCCGTCGAGCCGATGGAATATGGCGTTTGCGCTGGCAATCGCAGCATTGTGCGACGAAGGCGGCAGTTGGGAAAGTCGAGCTCGGGTTTCCCGCCACATCCGCCCGCATGCATCGCCATAAATGTCGAAATAGGCGATGCCACCGGCTGGAAACCACGCCTGTTGGCCAAGCCACCGGCCTATGACCTGGCTCCCGAGCGTCGATCCTTCGACGACGTAGAGCGCCCCGAGCGCCGACGGCAAGGATGGGGCCTCACGGTCAAGGGCCATCAGGTCGATGGACTCCGCCTCAACCCCGATCCGGCGCAAGTCTTTCGCAAGGACGCTGGTCTTTCGGCGCGGTTCCAGAAAAGCCGGATCGATCGGTGACCGGGCCAGCCAGATCTCCAACGGAACCAGGAAGCCATACATGCGCGACAGGAAGTGCGCGACCCGCGTCCGGTCGATCGTGGACTGGGTCAGTCCGGCCGTGTCTTCCAATTGGCGATGCGCTTCTCCGGTTTCCTCCCGCAATCGTGCGAGAAAGCTGTGATCGAGCGCACTGGAGGACGTCGCCGCCTCATGCGGGCGGATCATCTCGTTCTGGTCGGTCATGTTGCCTTCGCGATTGAGGAAGTCGCGCCTCGAGCGAGGCGCGACGATCTTCGCATTCGGTATGGACCGGCACAAGGAGCAACCGGCCGCAAATCAAACGACGACAAACCCCTCCGCGTTCCACCGCGACATATGAAGCCCTAGAAATCCATATCGCCCATGTCTCCGAAGTCCCCGCCCATGTCTTCATCCGGCCCGGCGTCGGCCGTCGCGGCACTCGCCTCGTCGCCTAAGAACATGCCGGCAATGGCATTGCCGAGCAGCACGCCGCCCGCAACGCCCATCGCGGTCTGTGCCGCGCCCGCAAGAAATCCGCCGCCCCGTCGGTCCATCCCCTGCCCCAGGGCTGACGCAGCTCCGGCGCCGGGTCGCTCGGTGCGCGGACGTCCGACGCTTGGGACCGAGCCGCGCGGACGAGACGTGCCGAACAGTCCGCCAAGGAACCCGCCACCGTTGGGCGCACCGGCCTGTTGACGCTCCAGTTCTTCGATCCGCTGCTGCGCAGCGTTCAGCGCCTGCTCCTGAACGATGATCGTTTGCGCCATATAGTACGGCGCTGCAGGCTGCCCGCTGATCTGCGTAGCAATCAAGTGTTCTGCATCGTCGTCGCGCGGGTTTCCCTGGGCTTCGACTTGCTTGAGCTTGCCGAAAAGATCTTCGATTGCATGCTGGTCGTTACGATCCATGGATCATCCTCCGGAGGTTGGCCTTATTCTCAATGTGGGTATCGACGCTGCACGCGCCAAATCGCTTCATCGTCCACGCCCATGGCGCAAGACTGCGCAAGCCAAGGCGGCCACAAGCCCGGTCACCACTCCAGCCGCTACATCGTCCAGCATCACACCGAAGCCGCCAGGAAGGCGTTCGATCGGCTGCATTGGCCAGGGCTTCAGGCGATCGACGGCCAGAAAGAGGACGGCGAGCAGCGAAAGTCCGCCCAGCGAGACCCGATATCCCGACAGTCGGATCGCAATCACTGCACCAACATATCCCGCCACCTCGTCGACGACGACGCGTCGGTCGTCCTTGATCGCCGTGGCCGCCTCCCACGCAAAGGTGCTGACGACACCGGCAGCCAGAAGCGTTGCCCCGGCTGCCGCGACAGGGAGGGTCGAAACACGCGAGGCTAGCAGGCTGGCGAGCGGCACGGCGGTGGCGACCGCGAGGCCGGCGCGCAACGGGTCGACCAGCCCGGCCCCGAACCACGTCGATACCGCAACGAAGGGTGCGAAGAGCTGCAAACCCTCGAGCGGCAGCAACGTGATCATGCGCGCCCCTCATCGCTGACTGCTGTGCTTTCGCCCCGCGCTTCCTGGCCGCGCGTCGACCACAGTGAGGCAGCGATCCCGGCAGCGAGGATACCGATCGTGATAGACAGCGACACCGCCGGCGGAACCTTCGCCAGACCGAGCATGTCGGCGACAAAGACCTTGGAGCCGATGAAGATCAGCACGATCGACAGCGCATATTTCAGATAAACGAAGCGATGGATCATCGCCGAAAGGGCGAAATACAGCGCCCTAAGACCGAGAATGGCGAATATGTTGGAGGTGTAGACGATATAGGGGTCCGTGGTGATCGCAAAGATGGCCGGGATGGAATCGACCGCAAAGATCACGTCGGCGATCTCGACCAGGACGAGAGCAAGAAGCAAAGGGGTTGCAAACCGGCGAACGCGTCCCGTCGCCGGGTCTTCCTGGCGCACGATGAAATTCTGCCCGTGAAGCGTATCGGTGATGGGGAAACGGCGGCGCATGAACTTGAGCGCGGGATTGGATGCGACATCGTACTCGGAATCGCCTGACAGAAGCATCTTGATACCGGTGATGACGAGAAACGCCGCGAAAAGGTAAAGAACCCATTCGAAGTTCTCGACGATCGCCGCGCCCGCACCAATCATGATCCCGCGCAGAATGATGACACCAAGGATGCCATAGACCAGCACGCGATGCTGGTATTTCCGCGGAATGGCGAAATAGGAGAAGATCATGGCGATGACGAAGATGTTGTCCATCGCCAGGCTTTTTTCCACAACGAAGCCGGTGAGGTACTCCATGCCGGATTGGCTGCCGAGCTGGAACCAGACGAAGCCGCCAAAGGCCAGACCGAGCGAGATGTAGAAGGCGGAAAGCCAAAGGCTCTCGCGCATCCCGATTTCGTGGTTGTCACGGTGCAGGACGCCAAGATCAAAGGCGAGAAGAAGCGCGACGAGGCCAATGAATCCAAGCCACATCCAGGCTGGCTGGCCCATGAGTTCGTAGAACAGGATTTCCATGAAAGTGAACGCCACCGACACCGGTTGAAGAGCAGCCCGACATCACGAGTTGGGTCGGTAGCAATCGCCAGAGGGGCCCGGTGCTGCGTTCGAGGGAAGAAATGCTTCAATAAAGCCCTCAGATCAAGGTCCGCGGCACCAAAGCGTATGCGACAAACACACACATCTGCGTGAACCGTGAAGTCCCGAGCGTTGGCTGGGGCTGCTTGTCATCGTGTCGCAAATCATGCTTGTGGAGCCGAACGCGATGATTGGGAAACCATGGCTGAACAACGCAACGCAGCGCTGACTGCAGGAACGCGCCCGCTCCCGGCGGTTGCGAGCCCCGCCTACATACCGGAAGATCACGGCTGCGGGATCGTCCATATCGGTGTCGGTGCTTTTCACCGCGCACACCAGGCCGTCTACACCGACGCAGCGCTCTCCGCCGCAGGCGGAGACTGGCGCATCATCGGCGTCAGCCTGAGAAGCCGGGACCAGGCCGATAGGCTCAATCCGCAAGACGGTCGCTATAGCCTGATCGTGCGCCACGCCGACCGTGACGAAGCGCGGCTTGTCGCCAGCATCGACAAGGTCATTGTCGCACCGGATGATCCGGCTGCAGTGATCGCCGCCATCGCCGACCCCGCAACACGCATCGTAACGATCACCGTCACCGAAAAGGCCTATCCGGCAGATCAGTCGACCGGCCGCCTCGATATCGAAGAGCCGACGGTTCGCCACGACCTTGATCATCCCACGCGCCCGAAGGGTCTTATCGGTTACCTCCATGCCGGCCTGAAGCGCAGACATGAAGCGGGAAGCCCGCCGCTCACCGTGATCAGTTGCGACAACCTGCCCGCAAACGGCCGCTTGCTGCGTCGCCTCGTTGAGGATTTTGCCGAACGGGCGGAGCCATGCGGCCCAACGCCGATCGGCGAGAACGTGCGGTTCCCTTCGAGCATGGTCGACCGCATCACGCCTGCGACTACATCACGTACCTACTCAGATGCAGAGCGGCTTATAGGCTGCAGCGACGCGGCGGCGGTGGAGACCGAGCCTTTCACGCAATGGGTGATCGAGGATGATTTCGCTGGCGACCGGCCGGCCTGGGACAAGGCCGGCGCGTTGTTCGTCGCCGATGTCGAGCCCTATGAGCGGATGAAACTGCGAATGCTCAACGGCACCCATTCGCTCCTGGCCTACGCGGGGCATGTTGCCGGCTATACGCTGATCGCGCAATGCGTCGCCGACAGCTCTCTCGCCGCGGTCGCCCGTATGCAGATGCGGGCGGCGGCCGGTACACTGCCCCCCATCGCCGGCGTCGATCTCGACACCTACGCCAGCGACCTGATGCAACGGTTCTCCAACAAGGCCATCCGGCACGAAACGTATCAGATCGCGATGGACGGCACGCAGAAGCTCCCACCACGCATCTGCATGCCGATCGCCGAAAACATTGCGGCAGGACAATCGATCGAGCCATTCGCCTTCGTCATCGCCGCCTGGATGCGCTATTGCCTGGGCGAGACCGATAGTGGAGAGCGCTATGCGCTGCGCGATCCGCGCGAGGACGAGATCAACCGCCGCCTCGCCGGCGCACCGCGCGAGGCGAATGCACTGTACGCAGCGCTCGCACCGGTGCTGCCCGGATTTGGTGGCAGCCCTGCGATTGTCGAGGAAGCCGTGACGAGCCGTCTCGACGACATGTTGAACGACGGCATGTGTGCAGCCATCGAGGCTGAGCATGCATCAGGATCGGCGCAGGGATAAACAGTAAGCCAAGACTTACCTTTATCAGATCCGTTTGCGATCCGGCCGCGAGATCAGCCAGATCAGATAGGGCCCACCGATGAGCGCTGCGAAGAGCCCGACCGGGAGTTGGTAGGGGAACGCGATCGTCCGCGCGAACCAGTCCGCCACCGCCATCAAGAGCGCACCGATCAGCACGGCTCCGGCCAGTTGAGGCAGGGCGCGACTAAGCCCGGCCATCCGCGCTGCGTGCGGCGCCATCAGACCGACAAAGGTGAGCGGGCCGACGACAAGCGTTGCCGCGCCGGTCAAGAGCGCTGCTCCGACGATCAACAAGAACCGCGAGAGTGGCAGACCAAGACCCAGGTCACGCGCCACGACGGGGCCGAGCGGAAGAATATCGAGCCAACGCGCGGCGAACGGGACCAAGGGAATGAGCACCAGCGCACAGAGCACTGCGGTCAAGGCGTCCTTGGCCGTGATCGCATGGGTCGACCCGGTGAGCCATGCCAGCAACTGAAAAGCGCGCGGATCACCGCTTGCCATCAGGACGGTGAGCACGGCGCCGGCGAGCGAACCAAGCGCCACACCGGCAAGAAGCACACGATCCGGTGAGAATTGCGCCCGATAGGCAAAGAACAGGATTGCCGTCGTGGCAATCCCTGCACCGGCGGCACTGCCGAGAAGGCGAGACAATGGATCGGCAAAATCAGACAAGAGCAGCACTGCTGCCAGACCGAGCCCGGCGCCCGATGCGACGCCCAGCACCTCCGGGCTCGCCATGGCGTTGCCAGTCAGGCGTTGGAGAATCGTTCCGGCGGCCGCCAGCATCGCCCCAGCCGCCATCGCGGCGGCGAGCGGCGGCGCACGCCATTCCAGGAGAGCGGCAAAGAGATCGCCCGTTGCAATTTGCCAGCCCTGCGGACTCTTCCCAAGCGAAAGACCGATCATCACGGCCACCGGTGTGATGACCAGCAGCGCCAGCAGAACTCGGTATGGACGGATGAGACGCTGCGCGCCCGGCGGTCGGGTTCCCGCCTCGGTCGTTCCGCTCACATGTTTCAATCGCGGCAAGAGCCAGAGCAGCAGCGGACCGCCCATCAATGCGGTGACGGCGCCGGTCGGCACCAGAATGCCGCGCCCTTCCGCCATCAGTTGTACAAGTCCGTCCGTCAACCAAAGCAGGCCGGCGCCGATCAAGGGCGCCGAGATGAGCGTCTGGCGCATCGTGCGGGCACCGGCAATCCGGGCGAAAGCGGGAGCGGCAAGCCCAACGAAACCGATGATGCCAACGGCGGCAACAACCGAGGTGGCCAGCCAGACGGCAAGACCAAGTGCCGCAAAACGCGCCGTCTGGATCGCCAGGCCCAGATTGCGTGCACTGGCATCGTCGAGCCCGAGGATCGTCAGCGGCCGCAGAAGGCCCACCGCCAATACAGCCGCAATCGCCAACCTTAGACCAAGTCCAATGGCCGGATCCCAGCTTTGCTGTACGAGCGAGCCGCCGCCCCAGACAAAGAGCGACATCAGGTAATCCCCGCTGACGAGGATCAGCGCCGCACTGGCGGCGGACGCCATAAGGCTGACGATCATTCCGGCAAGGATCACGGTGATCGGCGCCAAGGCTTGCCGCCAGGACAAGACCAGCACCAGACCCATAGCAGCCAATCCGCCGCCAAGTGCGATCCACTCACGCATCGCGGCAAGAATGCCCGGCGCAACGATGAGACAGGCCGCCAGCGCCAGTTGCGCTCCCCCCGATATGCCGAGTGTGAATGGCGAGGCGATCGGGTTGCGCAGAACCCGCTGCATGATTGCGCCCGCAAGCCCGAGCGAGGCACCGCTGAGAATGGCAATGGCGGCGCGCGGCAGCGCGCTGAAGCGCAGCAGCACTTCGTCCATGGCGTCGGGACGGGGGTCGAAAAAGGCAGCCGGCCACCGACCAAAGCCCAGCACATGGCCGAAGTTGACGAGTGCCAGCATGAACGCCGCTATGATCAGTACGGCAGCGAGCAATCCGGCACGGTCACGCGATCCCTCAACCATGAGCGGCGTCCGCCTGCCGCAGCGCACGAGCCAGGCGACGGCCCAAGCGCTCCGCTGCTGGCAATGCACCGTAAGGATTGACGGGTCCGAGCCACGAAACCCGTCCCTCCCGCACCGGCCCAAGAGCCTGCCAGATGCGGTTATCGCGAAGCTGCTCGCGCATTCCCGGTGCGAGGCCGCCGACCACGGCAAGGTGTGCATCCTGATGCGATGCCAGCGCCTCCACCCCGACAAGCGACGTCGGACTGAACCGCGTTGCCGTCTGCCAGCTGTTCTGCAGGCCGATGGCCTCGAGCACCGAGCCGAACAGGCTGTCTGGCCCGAAAATGCGTATGTGGCGGGAATCGACGATGCCGATGACGGCGACAGGCGGCGCAAGGGCGCGATGGCGCGTGGCGAGCGCCTCACACTTTGTCACGAAATCATCCACCATGTCTTGCGCCGCCGCTTCGCGCCCGAGCGCGCGACCGACGGTCAGCGTCGCGTCCAGCGCCAATGCAACAGTCGAGCCGTCCTGATAGTGGATCGGCGGCGCGAGAATGGGCGCCAGCCGCGCCAATTGGGCGTGATAGCCGTTATAGAAAGGCGAGCTCAAAATCAGATCGGGCTGCAGCATGCGCAGCAACTCGAAGCTCGGCGCTCCGCGCAAGCCGAGATCGACGGTCGCGGCAGGGACGTCGGGCTTTTCCGCTTCCCGTCGAAACGCCCTGAGCTCGCTTCCCGCCACCGGCGTCACGCCGAGCGCCAGCGCCGTCTCGAGCATCGCCCAGTCGATGGCCGCTATCCGCTCGGGACCCTGCGCACCCGCGTTCGACACCCAGGCACCGGCGAGGATCGCGCCGCAAAAGGCGCGGCGCGACAATGCCGCGGCGCAGTGTCTTCGATCATCGAACATAGCTGATTGGCTCGCCGGATTCCGGATGGGCAATCACGCCCATGTCGAGGCCGTAGATTTCGCCGAGCCGCTCGGGTTGGAGAATCTCTCGCGGTGTGCCGCGCGCCACCAGCCGCCCCCGCCCGAGCGCCAGCAGTTCATCACAATGCCTGGCTGCCATATTCACGTCATGCAGGACGATCAGCACGCCGATCCCGCGTTCACATGCCAGGCGCCGAATAAGCGCAAGGACCTCGACCTGATGCGCGATGTCCAGCGCGGACGTCGGTTCGTCGAGCAACAGACATTCCGCATCCTGCGCAAGCAGCATGGCAAGCCACGCACGCTGCCGCTCGCCGCCCGAAAGGCTGTCGACGAGGCGGCCGGCCATCTCGGCCATGCCCGTTTGTTCGATCGCCCGCTCGACGCTTTCTTCATCGGCTGCACTGAACCGGCCGAGCGAACCGTGCCAGGGGAACCGGCCGAGTTCGACAAGCTCGCGAACGCTCATGCCATCGGCAGCAGGAGTGAATTGGGGCAAGTAGGCGACACGGCGTGCGAAGGCGCGCGCAGCCCAATCACCGAGCGGCCGACCGAGAAAGCGCAAGGTCCCGGCCGTTGCATTCTGCTGCCGCGCGAGGAGCTTGATCAGCGTGCTCTTGCCCGAACCGTTCGGTCCGATGAGACCATGGATCCGGCTCGGGGCAAGGGTCAGATCGAGCGGATGCAGAAGCATCCGACCATCGACGGCGAAGGCAGCGCCGCTGAGGCTGAAAAGGCTCGCATCATCGTTTGCCATGCCTGGCTCACCACTCCCTACCAACGAACGGTCAGCTTGCCACCGATGGTCCGGCCGTTGCCGTAATAGCAGCCAAAGGCACTGCAGCTCGACAGATACTCCTCGTCAAAGACGTTGTTGACGTTGAGCGAAGCACGAAGATTGTCTCTTTCGTAGTGGACACCGAGATCCACCAGCGTTGTCGCGTCCAGTTCGATTGTGTTGGCGTTGTCACCGAAGCGCTCACCCAGATACCGGGCACCGGCCCCAAAGCCAAGACCGGCAAGACGGGCGCCTTCCTGAAAGGTGTAGTCCCCCCAGATTTTGATCATGTGATCGGGCACATTCGCCGGCCGGTTGCCGGCGTTGCCTGCGTTGTCTGCCGTGATCTCGGCATCATAGAACGTATAGCCGGCAGTGAGGCTGAAGCCGTTGTCGAAATCGGCGACCGCTTCCAGTTCCAGGCCCCTCACGTTGATCTCGCCCGTCTGGACATTGAACCCGACATAATCGGGATCGGGTGTAAGGACATTCGACTGCTTAAGGTCGAACACGGCGCCGGTGAAATAGGCATTCGAACCCGGTGGCTGATATTTGAGACCAGCCTCCAGCTGTTCGCCTTCGGTCGGGTCGAACGTTCCGCCGCCCCGTTCGGGCGCCAGCGTGCCGATCGCCGGATTGAACGATGTCGAGTAATTCACATAGGGCGAGAACCCGTTTTCAAAGGCATAGAGGACGCCGGCTCGGCCAGTGAAGGCACTGTCGTCCTGGCGCGAGGT
This sequence comes from Neopararhizobium haloflavum, assembly GCF_002750855.1. GTDB lineage: Bacteria > Pseudomonadota > Alphaproteobacteria > Rhizobiales > Rhizobiaceae > Georhizobium > Georhizobium haloflavum. The sequence continues at coordinate 259,689 of NZ_NWUC01000007.1, forward strand.
GGTCTGAGACAGCCGGTCGAACGTCTTCTGGCTCGTATCGTCATACCGGCCGGCAAGCGTCACGCGCCAACCGTTGAAACTGATCTGATCCTGAATGTAGCCCCCGATTTGCGCGATGGTCTGTTCCCTGTCGCTGGTGATCAGCGGATCGGCGATATCGAGGCCGTAGACCGGATTGAACAGATCGATGCTCGGCGCGGAGCCGAAGCCACCCTGATTGTCGGCCCAGAACCGTCTGATGTCCAAACCGGCGACGACGTCATGCGAGATCGAACCTGTATCGAACTCCGCCTGAAGATGTGTGTCGGTATTGAAGGTGTCGAGCGACTCGCGTTGCAGGGACGTGCCACGCGACAGTGTGCGCATGTCGGATGCAAGCCCGAGAAGATAGAGATTCTTGTAGTCGAAGTTCAGGTGGCTGTAGCGGGTGTTCTGGCGAACCGTGAACACGTCGTTGATCCGATGCTCGATCTCGTAGCCGATGTTCGCCCGGGTACTCTCGGACGAGTCGAAACCCGGATCGCCGGCGTAAAGGCTCGGTGCCAGGCGGCCATTGGGATTGGGCTCGAGTGTCCCGGCGAGCGGCAGCCCGACGGGCGAGCCGGCGCGGTCGTGCTGCAGCGAACTGAGGAACGTCACCGTGGTGTCGCCGGACGGCGCCCAGGTGAAGGCAGGCGCGATGAAATAGCGATCGTCCGCGATGCCGTCCACTTGCGCGCCGCTGTCGCGGGCAAGGCCGGTCAGGCGATAAGCGAAGGTGCCGGCTTCGTCGATCGGCCCACCGAAATCGAACGCCCCCTGGTATCGGTCGAACGAGCCGACCTCCCCCTGGACTTCACGCAACGGCTCGAAGACCGGACGCTTGCTGACCAGATTGACCAAGCCGCCGGGCGATGCCTGCCCGTAGAGAACCGACGCCGGGCCGCGCACGACATCGACCCGCTCCAGTCCGTATTGCTCGATCGACGGCGCACTGAACGTGCGGATGATCTTGAGATTGTCGAGATAGAAGCTTTCATCCGCCACGAAGCCGCGGATGAGCCCGCCTTCAAAACGAGGATCGGCACCGAAAACCTGAGTCTGCACCCCGGTTGTATAGTTCAGCGCTTCGCCGATGTTCGATGCGCCGCGGGCCTCGATCTGATCGCGCGTGACGACCGATATCGATTGCGGTGTTTCGATGAGTGGCGTGTCCGTCTTCGTCCCGCTGACCGTGCGATTGGCCACGTAGCCATCGATCGGTCCGGTGGCGGTCTCGCCTCCGCCCTCGACGGTCAAGGTCTCCAGATTTGTCGGCTCCGCGGTCTGCGCCTGAACTGAAACACCCATGGCGAAAAAGGCGGCGGCGCCAAGCGCAGCCCTCAATCCCGCGTGCCCGCCCTCATCGAAAATACGCCCCATGGCTGTCCCCTTCAAAGCAATATGCCTCTGGGCAGCCAATAGCAGCGATAAACTGGAGTCCGCAAGTCATAATATAATCGAGCTGCGGGAACCGCGCAGATCAGCCGTCGGTCGACGCCGCGATCGCCGGTTTCAGCGAGCTGAGCTTGTGCTCCATATGCTCCTTCATCAGGCGGCCGAGGCTGGTTGCATCTCGTGCCTCAAGTGCCGCGATGATGGCATCGTGCTCGCGCAGCGCCTGCCGCCAGCGATCGTCCGTGAGGTTCGCCTGGTAGCGAGCCCGTGCCGCCCGGCGTGCGACCAGTTGGTGGTGGTTTGCCAGCGTAGGATTGCGGGCTGCCGCCAGGATTGCGGCATGAATCTTCTGGTTTATGTCGAAATAGGCCGGCCGATCCTTGTCCGCGAAAGCAGCATGCATCCGCTCGTTCAGCCGCCGGATACCTGCGATCTCCTTCTCGCTCGCATTGCGACATGCCAGTTCGCCCGCCACCGCTTCGAGTGCAGCGAGCACGGGAAAGACCTCCTCGAGTTCCGCGACCGTCAGACGCGAAACGATCGCGCCCCGGTTCGGCAGCAGCACGACCAATCCCTCCGCCGCCAGCACCTTGACAGCCTCGCGTACCGGCGTTCGCGAAACGCCGAAACGTTCGGTCAGCATCCGTTCCGGCACCTTCTCGCCTGGCTTAAGCTCGCCTTCCATGATCATGCTGCGCACCCGGTCTGTCAGTTCGACGGCGAGTGCGGGGCGATTGAGGCCGCCAACGGGAGCGACTGTAGCGATATTCATGCAACTGTTCCTGTCGTATCGCGCGGCGTCTCCGCGGCACACCTTCCTTTGCACGCATCGACGGCACGCGCCAGAACCTCAACCACGTGTACGGCGTGACGGTCGGCGCCGTCGGCGATCTGGTGGCGGCAGGACGTCCCGTCTGCCACGACGATGCTGTCAGAGGGCTCCGCCCGCACCGCCGGCAGCAGCGACAGTTCGCCCATCGCCAGCGACACATCGATCGTTTCGGCATGATAACCGAAAGCACCTGCCATTCCGCAACAACTTGATTCCACGGTTTCCACCGCGAGATCCGGCACGAGCCGCAACGCACCTTCCACCGCACTCATCGTGCCGAACGATTTCTGATGACAATGACCGTGAAGCAGCGCCTTGGACGCGGGCGGCGCAAGGGGCAGGTCGAGACGACCAGCCGCGCTCTCCTCCATCAGGAACTCCTCGGCGAGAAGCGCGCGCTTGGACAGCGCCTGCGATCGCGCGCCAGGATGAAGGGTGAGAAACTCGTCGCGCAGCGTCAAAATGCAGGACGGCTCAAGCCCCACAACGGTCGCACCCGCCTCGATATGCGGCGTCAGCGCGTCCAGTGTGCGCTTCGCCTCCGCCCTTGCCTTGTCGACCATTCCGGCCGCGAGGTAGGTACGCCCGCAGCAAAGAGGCCGCGAACTGCCGTCTGCGGGCTCGGCCGGCAGGACATTGTATCCGCCAGCTTCCAGAACCTTGATCGCCGCACGCAGCGTCGCCGGCTCCATCCAGCGCCCGAATGTATCGGCGAAGAGGACCACTGTCGGTTTTGCGCCCTGCCCGCTGCCCGGCAAACGCGCCTCATCATCACGAAACGGCGTAGCGGAAAACTTCGGCAGCGAACGACGCTCGGAAAACCCGAGCAGTCTTTGCGAAAGGTGCTTCAGCAAGGGCGAGCGCTCGCGCAGCGCCAGAAGCCAACCCAAGCGCGGCATCCAGGAGGCGTAGCGCGGCAGTTCGGCGATCAACCGATCTCGCAGCCCCACACCTTTCGACTTCGAGCGCTGATAGAGCACTTCGGTCTTCATCTTGGCCATGTCGACACCGGTCGGACATTCCCGGCGGCACGCCTTACAGGAAACGCACAGCTTCAGCGTCTCTTCCATTTCCGGCGATGTCAGCGCGTCCTCGCCCAATTGTCCGGAAAGCGCGAGGCGCAGGGTGTTCGCCCTGCCGCGCGTGACGTCACGCTCGTTGCGCGTGACCCGATAACTCGGACACATCGCACCGCCGACCTGTTTGCGGCAGGCCCCGTTGTTGTTGCACATCTCCACCGCGCCGGCGAACCCGCCCGGCCACGCCGACCAGTCGTGGCCCGTCTCTACATTTTCCGGCTTATAGTCCGGCGGATAGCGGAAAAGCGTCCGGTCGTTCATCTTCGGTGCCCGCACGATCTTGCCGGGATTGAGGATGCCTTCCGGATCGAAGCGATCCTTCACCGCCTCGAAGGCGCGGGTGATGCGGCTGCCGAACATCGTCTCGTGAAATTCCGACCGGACGATACCATCGCCGTGCTCGCCCGAATGGGACCCCTTGTATTCGCGCACCATGGCGAAGGCTTCCTCCGCGATGGCGCGCATCGTGAGGGCATCCTTCTCGAGCTTCATGTTGAGGACCGGGCGGACATGGAGGCAGCCGACCGAGGCATGTGCATACCAGGTGCCCCGCGTGCCGTGCTTTTCGAATATGGCGGTCAGGCGATCGGTGTAGTCTGCCAGATGCTCGAGCGGGACGGCGCAGTCCTCGACGAAGGAGACCGGCTTGCCCTCCTCGCGCATCGACATCATGATGTTGAGGCCGCCGGCCCTGAGGTCCGCGATCGCCGCCTGCAGCTTCGGATCGGACACGCCGACGACGCCACCTTCCTGCCCACCGCCTTTGCCGAAGCTGTAGCCAAGATCGCTCATCACATCGTTCAGCGCCGCGAGTTTTCGCTCGTTTTCCGCAGGGTCGTCGGCGAATTCCACCAGAAGCAGCGCTGCCGGATCCCCACGCACGAAAGCCTCAAGGGTGGGCCGGTACATCGCGATATCACGGGCGAGCGCGATCATCGTGGCGTCCACGAGTTCCACCGATGTGGGCTCGATCTTCACGAGATGCTGCGCCGCTTCCATGGCCGCGCGGAACGTCGGAAAGTGACAGGCCCCCAGCACCTTGGTCTTCGGCGGCAATGGCCAGAGGCGGATTTCGATCGCCGTCGATATGCCAAGTGAGCCTTCCGAACCGACCAACAGATGCGCCAGGTTCAGCGGATCGGATTCGGGCAGCAACGCGTCCAGATTGTAGCCGCCGACACGTCTCTGAACGCTGGGGAAACGCTGGGCGATCTCGTCGGCTTCATGCCGCCCGAGCGACAGCAGATCGGTCACGAGATCGTCCATTCCGCCCAGACGCGACTGGTCCAGGAGCCCGAAGCGTGCCTTCGTGCCGTTGGCAAGCAGCGCGTCGATCGACAGGGTGTTGTCGCGCATCGTGCCGTAGCGCAGCGAGCGCGCTCCACACGAATTGTTGGCCGCCATACCACCGATCGTCGCGCGCGAGGCGGTCGACACGTCGACCGGGAACCAAAGTCCGTGCTGCCTCAATTGGCGGTTGAGGTCATCCAGCACGATCCCTGGCTCGACGACCGCTCGCCGCCCCTCCACATCGAGTTCGAGGATACGGTTGAGCTTCTTGGAGGTATCGATGACGATACCTGAATTGACGGTCTGGCCGCATTGCGACGTCCCGCCGCCGCGCATGGTCACCGCGATCCCCTCTTCCCGCGCGATCGACAAGGTCGCTTCGATGTCCGACAACGCGTGCGGGACGACGACACCCGCCGGCATCATTTGGTAGATCGAGGCGTCGGTCGCGTAGCGGCCGCGCGAAAATCGATCAAAAAGAATTTCACCCGAAACGCTGCGCGAAAGCCGGTTTTGTAGGCTTGGACGGGCCAGTTCAACCATTCGATACACGCCTCTTCGAACCCGATGCGATAAGATCGCTTGACAAGAATAATGAATTCATAATCCAATTGGAGCACAGAAAGCGACCAACGGGCAAGAGCCACGACGAAGCTCTGGAGGTCGACGACGAAACCGGTGAGAACGGTTGACAGTCTAGGGGAGAGACAGGGTGAGCACACTCGAAGGACGGCATTTTCTGCAGATTCCAGGGCCGACGAACGTCCCGGATCGCGTACTGCGTGCCATGGACATGCCGACGATCGATCATCGCGGCCCGGAATTCCAAGCATTGGCGAAGAAGGCACTGGCCGGAATTCGCACGATCTTCAAGACCGAAAACCCGGTGATCATCTACCCGGCATCGGGAACGGGAGCTTGGGAAGCGGCACTCGTCAACACCTTGTCGCCTGGCGATCTGGTGCTGATGTCCGAAACGGGCCACTTCGCGACCCTCTGGAAGAAACTGGCCGAACGTCTCGGCCTGCGCACTGAGTTCATACCGGGTGACTGGCGCCACGGCGCGGATCCGGCGGCAATCGCGGATCGGCTCAAGGCGGACAAGGGACACGAGATCAAGGCGGTCTGCGTCGTCCACAACGAAACATCGACAGGCTGCGTCTCGCCGATCGGCGCCGTCCGCAAGGCCATCGACGATGCCGGCCATCCCGCGCTCTACCTCGTCGACACGATCTCGTCGCTCGCCTCGATCGACTATCGCCACGACGAATGGGGCGTTGACGTCACCGTCGGCGGATCACAGAAAGGCCTGATGCTGCCGCCGGGGCTGTCCTTCAACGCATTGTCGCCAAAGGCCATCGAGGCATCCAAGACCGCCGGTCTGTTGCGCTCGTTCTGGGCGTGGGACGAAATGCTGGCGATGAACGACAACGGCTTCTTTCCCTATACGCCAGCCACGAACCTGCTCTACGGGCTTAACGTTGCGATCGACATGCTCCACGAAGAAGGTCTGGACAACGTCTTCGCTCGCCATCAGCGTCACGGCGCGGCAACGCGCAGAGCCGTCGAGGCATGGGGTCTGGAAGTCCTGTGCCTTGAGGAAGCAAACCACTCCGGATCGCTGACCGCCGTCGTCATGCCTGACGGTCAGAACGCCGACAATTTCCGGAAGGTCGTCCTCGATAATTTCAATATGTCATTGGGCGCAGGGCTTGCTAAGCTTGCCGGCACGATCTTCCGGATCGGCCATCTCGGTCACTTCAACGATTTGACGCTGATCGGAACGCTGGGAGGCGTTGAGATGGGATTGAACAAAGCTGGCGTGCCTTACAAGGCCGGCGGCGTACAGGCAGCCATGGACTTTCTCGCGAAAGGCAGTGACGACCGGGAGAAACGACAGGCAGCAGAGTAGGCGTTCGAATTCGAGCGTCGCCATATCATTCACGGGAGGAGATGAAAGATGGCAGTCAAACTATCGCTTGCAGTCGCGGCAATCGCCGCACTCATGAGTTCATCGGCACTGGCGCAGGTGGAGATCAAGCTGGGCCACGTCGGTGAACCCGGTTCGCTCTTCGCGCTTTCGGCCGAGGAATTCGCGCGCCTTGCCAATGAGAAGCTTGGGGACAAGGGCGAGGTCGTTGTTTTCGGCTCCAGCCAGCTCGGCACCGATGAAGAACTGATGCAGAAGCTGCGCCTCGGCACTGCCGATCTCGCGCTTCCGTCCAGCGTCATGTCGAGCATCGTGCCGGAGTTCGGCCTCTTCGAGATGCCTTATCTCGTCAAGGACCGCGAACACATGAAGAAGATCGAGGAAGAGGTCGTCTGGCCGACCCTCGCACCGGCCGCCGAGGCACAGGGCTACAAGCTGCTGGCCGTCTGGGAAAACGGTTTCCGCCACATCACCAACAATGTGCGCCCGGTCACCACTCCGGAAGATCTTTCGGGCGTCAAGCTTCGTACTCCATCGGGCGAATGGCGTGTGAAGATGTTCCAAGCCTACGGTGCCAATCCGACGCCTATGTCGTTCTCGGAAGTCTTCACGGCACTGCAGACCGGCGTGATGGATGGTCAGGAAAACCCCCTGACGCAGATCTACACCGGCAAGTTCCAGGAAGTGCAGGATTATCTGTCGATGACCGGCCACGTCTACACGCCGGCCTACCTGCTCGCAGGGCGCAGCTTCGACGGCTATCCCGAGGACGTGCAGCAGATTCTCGACGAGACGGCCAAGGAAACCCAGGCCTTCGTCTACGAAAACGCTCTGCGCCTCGAAGATGAACTCCTGGCCACGATGCAGGAAGAGAGCGATATCGAGGTCAACGAGGCCGACAAAGACGCCTTCATCGAGGCGAGCGCTTCCATCTACGAAGAGTTCGGCGAGCAGATCGAAGGCGGCAAGGAAATGATCGACACCGCGATCAGCCTCGGATCCGGCTCCTAAGAGCGCACCAGCCGCCCTGCGTCGATCGGATCGGCGCAGGGCCAGCTCACACATTTCGACGACGGAGATTGACTTGACCGCCCTTGAGCGCGCGCGCTCGATCCTTGAGCGCATCCTGGAATTCTGGCTCGTGGCCCTGATCGTCACCTTGACGACCATCGTGGTCCTCGCCGCCGTATGGCGCAAGGCAGGCGCCTCCTTCGTCTGGTACGATGAGGTCGGCTCAATCATGCTGGCCTGGATCACCTATTACGGCGCGGCACTCGCCGCGCTCAAACGCGGCCATATCGGGTTCGACGGCATCTTGCTGGCCATGCCCTACAAATGGCGCATGATCTGCGCGGTCATCGCCGAGATCATCGTCTTCGCCTTTTTCATCATCCTGGCGTTCACCGGCCTTCAGGTCATGAGCATCCTGCAGGGCATGAACCTGATCAGCCTGCCATGGGTGCCGGTGCAGGTCACCCAGTCGGTCATTCCAATCGGCGCGGTGCTCTTCATCATCTGCGAAGCCATCAGTCTGCCTGAGTACTGGCACCGACTGCGTGCAAAGATTTCCGCGGACGAAGCCGAACTCGCCCAGCATCTCGAAGCGCACGAGGCCAGCAAGTCATGACACTCTTTCTGATGCTCGTCGGGCTGATTGCCCTGGTCTTCATCAACGTGCCGATCGCCGTGTCGCTGGCCGTCGTTGCCACCGTCGCGATCCTTCTGACCCAGGGCGCCTACATGCTGCCCAACGTCGCCCTCACCATGTATGAAGGCGCACAGAACTTTCCCTTGATCGCGATCCCTATGTTCATCCTCGCCGGCGCGATCATGAACTCATCCGGCATTTCGCGACGCCTCATCGCCTTCGCATCCGCCATCGTCGGATTCATCCGAGGCGGCCTGGCGATGGTCAACATCACGACCTCGATGTTCTTCGCCGAAATATCGGGTTCGGCCGTCGCCGACGTTGCGGCGATGGGACCGATCATCATTCCCGAGATGGAACGCAAGGGCTATCCCCGTGCTTTCGCAGCCGCGATCACCTCATCGTCGGCATCGCTCGCGATCATCATTCCGCCTTCCATCCCCATGATCCTTTACGGCGTCATGTCGGGCAGTTCGATCGTCCAGCTTTTCGTGGCCGGCATCGTGCCGGGCGTCCTGGGGGGCGTGTCGCTGATGGCCACCTGTTACTGGATGGCCGTACGAAACAACTGGCCGGTCGCTGAGATCTTCCAGCTTCGCCGCGTCTGGGAAACCTTCAAGGATGCCGCCTGGGCGTTCCTCATCCCCTTCATCATTCTGGGCTCGATCTTCGGTGGTTTCGTCACTGCCACAGAGGGCGCCGGCATCGCGGTTCTCGCTGCACTCTTCATCGGCGGCGTCATCTACCGCGAACTGGACTGGAGGTTCCTTTATCATGCCTGCATCGAGGGTGCGGTCCAGACCGCGGTCGTCATGCTGCTCGTCGCCGCGTCCGCGCTGCTTGGCATCTATCTGACGGAAGCACGGGTACCGCAGCAGATCGCACAGGCGATCCTCGACTTCACGCAGAACAAGTACGCAGTTCTGGCGATCCTCAACGTCTTCTTCCTGGTCATCGGCCTCTTCTTGCACTCGGCAGCGGCGATCATCCTGGTCGTTCCGATCGTCATGCCTCTGGTCCTCGCCGTAGGCATCGATCCGGTCCACTTCGGCCTGATCGTCACGCTGAACCTGGCCATCGGCCAGCAGACACCACCGGTGGCAAGCGTGCTGATCGCGGCCTGCTCGGTCGCCAAGGCCGGCATATGGGAAGTGACCAAGATCAATGTGTGGTTCGTCGCCGTCCTCATCGCCGTGCTGATGCTCGTGACCTACGTGCCGGCAGTACCGATGAGCCTCGTCCATTACTTCTACAACTGACGAAACGAGACGATGCCCCTACAAAGTCAGACCGCGACCGATGCCCCCGTTCTCTTCGAGACGGGCGGCTCGGTCGCACGCATCACCCTCAATCGCCCCGAAGCGCGCAATGCCCTCACCTTCGACATGTACGAACGGCTGGCGGACATCTGCAGGTCGATCGACCCCAACGGGCCGATACGGGCGGTGATCATCACCGGGGCCGGCGAGAAAGCATTTGCCGCCGGCACCGACATCGCCCAGTTTCGCGACTTCGACGGCGCAGATGACGCCATTGCCTATGAAGAGCGCATCGAGAAGGTTCTCGAAGCGGTCGAAACCTGCCCCGCGGCCACCATCGCAGCCATTTCCGGTGCCTGCACCGGCGGCGGTGCCGGCATCGCCGCAGCCTGCGACATCCGGATTGCAACCCGCTCGCTGAAGTTCGGCTTCCCGATCGCCCGCACGCTCGGAAACTGCCTCTCCATTTCGAACTACGCCCGTCTGGCCGCAATGATGGGCTCCGGGCGCGTCATGGATTTGATCTTCACCGCACGGCTTGTCGAGGCCGACGAGGCGAAGGCTATCGGCGTCATCTCGGAAATCCTCGACGATCACGCTGCACTCATGAGCCGGGCCGATGAACTGGCCGCCACGCTCTCCGGCCACGCGCCGCTGACGCTGCGCGCCACGCGCGAGGCCCTGCGGCGGGTGCGGGCAGGACGGCGCGATGACGAGGACCTCATCGCCCTATGTTATACCAGCGCCGATTTCCGGGAGGGTCTGGAGGCCTTTCTCGCGAAGCGACGGCCGAACTGGACGGGACGTTGATGATGGCAAAGGAAGGACGACAGGGCCCGCTCGCGGGTATGAAGGTCATCGAGCTGGCCCATATCATGGCAGGACCGGTCTGCGGTCTCATGCTGGCCGACATGGGCGCCGACGTCATCAAGGTCGAAAAACCCGACGGCGACGACACACGACGCTTTCTGCCACCAGACATCAACGGCGAATCCGCCGCCTATCTCATGATGAACCGCAACAAGCGAGGCATCGCACTCGATCTGAAATCGAAGGCCGGCCTGGACGTTCTAAAGCGGCTCCTCGCCGATGCCGACGTCGTCATCGAGAACTACCGGCTGGGAACCATGGAAAAGCTCGGCCTCGGCTATGAAACGTTGAAGGCGATCAATCCTGGGCTCATCTATTGTGAAATATCCGGATTCGGCCGCACCGGACCCTATGCGACCCGCGGCGGCTTCGATCTCATCGCCCAGGGTATGAGCGGTCTCATGTCGATCACCGGCGAGGGGCCGGGGCGCCCGCCAGTGAAATCCGGAGCTCCCGTCTCGGATATCACGGCGGGCATTCTCGGCGCTCTCGGAGTCGCTGCCGCCTATGCGCGCAAACTTCAAACCGGGGAAGGCCAGAAGGTCGATACATCGCTCTTTGAAGCCGGGATCGTCCACACCTACTGGCAATCGGCCATCGCGTTCGCCACGGGCACGCCGCCCGGCCCGATGGGTTCGGCACATCCATTGAACGCGCCCTATCAGGCCTTTCGCACAGCCGATGGCTGGCTCAATGTCGGCGCAGCCAACCAGAAGAACTGGGAACGCCTTGTCGGCGTGCTCGATGCCAAGGAACTGGCCGAAGACCCGCGTTTCGCGTCCAACCACGAGCGAATGAAGCATCTCGCCGTGCTCGAGCAGGCGTTGAACGAGAAATTCGTGGCCGAGACCACAGCCGAGTGGATGACCCGCCTGGAAGCGGCCGGCGTGCCATGCGGCCCGGTGCTCAGCGTCAGCGAGATGCACCAGGACGAACAGGCGCTGGCACGCGAGATGGTCGTCGAGACCGTTCACCCGACGGCCGGCCCGGTCAAGGCTCTCGGCCTGCCGATCAAGTTCTCCGATACGCCCGGCGCCATTGCCGGGCCCGCCCCTCGCCTCGGGCAGCACAACCGCGAAGTCCTTCGCGAATTCGGCTACGACGACGAAGCCATCGATCGATTGGCCGCCGACGGCGCGCTGATCGCACATACCGCTTGAGGAAGGATTCCTGCATGAGCCTGACGCTCGATCACGCCCGCACGATCATCAAGGCTGCCTTGCAGAAGGCCGATGACCTCGCACTGAAGCCGCTCACGGTCGCCGTGCTCGACGCGGGCGGGGCGATCGTGGCGCTGGAACGCCGTGACGGTGCAAGCCGCATGCGACCCGAAATCGCGCGCGGCAAGGCAAATGGCGCCATTGCGCTCGGTCTGGGCTCCCGCTCGATCTACAAGCGGGCGCAGGAGCAGCCCTATTTCGTGCAAGCCATGAATGCACTGGCCGACGGAGTTTTGGTTCCGGTGCCAGGCGGTGTTCTCGTGAAGGATGGTGAAGGGCAGATCATCGGCGCCGTCGGCATCACCGGCGACAGTTCCGACAATGACGAGATCTGCGCCGTCGCAGGCATCGAAGCGGCCGGCTTCACCGCCGACGCAGGCTGAAGCCGAGGGGTTGGTCCGGCCTTCCGGCCCGACCAATCCAAGAAAGCTCAGCCGGCTTTTGCGCTGGTCTTCGTGTATATGTCCGCATACTCGTCACGCAGGACGTTCTTCTGAACCTTGCCCATCGTGTTGCGCGGCAGCTCTTCGACAAAGATCACGCGCTTGGGCTGCTTGAACTTCGCAAGCTTGTCCGAAAGCGCTGCAAGGATTGCCTTTTCCTCGATCGTCGCCGCTTGCTCGCGAACGACGACGGCCGTCACCCCTTCGCCGAAATCGGGATGGCTGACGCCGATAACCGCGCTTTCCAGAACCCCGTCGAGTTGATCGATCTCGGCTTCCACCTCCTTCGGGTAGATGTTGTAGCCGCCCGAGATCACGAGATCCTTGCCGCGCCCCACGATGTGGACGTAGCCACGTTCGTCGATCCGACCGAGATCCCCGGTGATGAAAAACCCGTCGTCACGGAACTCGGCCTTGGTCTTTTCCGGCATCTGCCAATAGCCGGCAAAGACGTTCGGTCCCTTGACCTCGATCATGCCCGTCTCACCTTGCGGCACCGGTTCGCCGTTGTCGGGATGGGTCACACGCAGTTCCACGCCCGGCAAAGGAAATCCGACCGTGCCGGCAATCCTGTCGCCGTCATAGGGATTGGACGTGTTCATGTTCGTTTCCGTCATGCCATACCGTTCAAGGATAGGATGGCCGGTCCGTTCGCTGAACTGATTGTGCGTCTCGGCAAGAAGCGGCGCGGAACCAGATGTGAAGAGACGCATGCCACTTGTGACTTCCCGGTTCAGCCCAGGGTGCTGCAAGAGCCGCGTGTAGAACGTCGGGACACCCATCATCGATGTCACGCGCGGCATCAACGCCAAAACCTGGTCGGCATCGAACTTCGGAAGGAAGATCATGGATCCGCCTGCCAAAATCACGGTGTTCGATGCGACGAACAGTCCGTGCGTATGAAAGATCGGCAAGGCATGCAGAAGCACGTCATCGGCGGTGAAGCGCCAGTAGTCGACCAGCGTCAACGCATTCGACAGGAGATTGTCATGCGTGAGCATCGCACCCTTCGAACGGCCGGTGGTACCGGACGTATAGAGGATGGCGGCGAGGTCTTCGGGTCCTCTTTCGACATCCGCGAAATCTCCTGCCCCGCCGCTGGCCGCATCGGTCAACGAACCGGCGCCGTCGGCATCCATCGTCTCGACGCGCGCGCCATGCTTTTCCGCGATCGGCCGAATCCCATCGGCCTTGCCCGGATCGACAACGACAATCGCCGGTTTTGCGTCGCCGATGAAATAGTCGAGCTCGGCGAGCGTATAGCCGGTGTTGAGGGGCAAGTAGACGCCGCCGGCCCTGACCGTCGCCAGATAGAGCATCAGGCATTCGACACTCTTCTCGACCTGAACGGCGATCCTGTCCCCTGGCTGCACGCCCCTTTGCACCAGGAGCGCGGCGAGACGGCCGGAATGGTCCAGCATCTCGCCATAAGTCCACTTGCGCCCATCCGCCGCTTCGACAAAGGGGGCATCGTTCCGCACAGCGCTGCGGATCGCGTCGAACAGGTGGTTGGTCATCGGGTGAACTCCTCGGTCGTCTTTTCCGGCGTGGCAGTGTCGGTTGGGGGCGTCGGGTCGGTCTTGGCACGCGTCGGGCGCGCCGAACGCAGCATTCGGCGCACAGGCGCGGCGGCCACCACTTCGCCACGGCCTGCAAACGCCTCGTGGTTGGCTTCGATATCGTCCAGCTTGTAGAGGTAGTTGACCATCAGCCCATGCGCCTGGCGCATCGCCCGCTCGGACCGGTCGCCAAGAAAATTGATCCGCTCCAGCCTCGCCCCATTGCCCAGATGGAACCTTGCAACTGGATCGGCAGGCTTTCCCTTGCGGTCCCGCGCCCGTAGAAAATACCAGGACGCCGCCTCCAGGAGAGCCGTGCGCAAGGAATCCCGCGTCTGTGGGTCTTCGCTCCATCCCGGCCGATCCAGCGGCGCCAGTTTGGTGCGCTCGTCGGCGCTGAGCGCATCAGCATTCTCGTCTGCGCGCTGGCGCTCGAGCCATGCCGCGAACCCCGGTACCGGCGACAAGGTCACGAACGTATCGAGGCGCGGCAGTTCGCGGCGCAGATCCTCGACAACCTGCTTGATCAGGAAGTTGCCGAACGAAATGCCGCGCAGCCCCTTCTGGCAATTCGAGATCGAATAGAAGACGGCTGTGCGGGCATCGGCAGGAGCGATATGGTCGCGTTGCTCGTCGAGCACCTCGGCGATCGTGGCAGGCATCTCGCGGGTCAGCGCCACTTCGACGAAGATCAGTGGATCGTCCGCAAGCTGTGGATGGAAAAAGGCGAAGCAGCGGCGGTCTTCCGGCTGCAGGCGGCGGCGTAATTCATCCCAGCTGCCGATCTCATGCACGGCCTCGTAACGGATGATCTTTTCCAGGATGTCGGCCGGGGTCGACCAGTTGATCGGTCGAAGAACCAGAAATCCGCGGTTGAACCAGGATCCGAACAGATGGGCGAAATCGGAATCGACAGCCGCCAGGTCCGGTCGCTCAGCCAATTGCGAAAGAAGCGTTTCGCGCATCGACACAAGCGTCGCAATGCCATTCGGCGCAAGGTTCAGTCGCCGGATCAGTTCCTGACGGCGCGGCTCCGCCGCCAGATGCAGATCGAGAAGTGCCTTTGGCGTCGGATCGCTGCGATAGGCTTCGATCGCGCGGTCGAGATTGTCCGCATCCGGTCCGAAGGACTCCAGCAGCATCACCATGAAAGCGAGCCGCTTTTCCGCATCCATCGCGGCCCATCGGTCCATGATCTCCTTGGCGATCGCCATTCCGGACGCCTCTCCGCTCATGGAGATCAATGCTTCGCAAAGCGTATCGATGGTGCGCCGACCTGTCGCCCGTGGATTGAGAGGCAGCAGTTGCCTCCCCCGGTCGGTGATCGTCTGCAGCATGTCTGCAAGAAACGATGCGCCGTTCATGTCAGGCTGCTCCCATCATCTGATTGGGAAGCCACGTGGCGATGCCGGGGAAGACGCAAAGGATCAGGATGGCCAACATCATGACCAGCACATAGGGCAGCGCACCCCACAGCACCTCCTTCGTGCGGATGTCTGGCGCGATTGCATTGATGACGAAGAGGTTGAGACCGATCGGTGGCGTGATCAGCCCGATCTCCATGTTGATCGTCAGGACGATCGCGAACCAGTAGGGGTCGAACCCGGCCTGTGTGACGATCGGGAAGAGCAGCGGCGCCGTCATGACGATGACCGCGACCGGCGGCAGGAACATGCCCGATATCAGCAGGAACACATTGATGATCCCCATGAGAACCCATCGGTTCACCTCGAGATCGGCAATGACGGCGGCCAGCGTCTGCGTGATGAACAGCGACGACAGTGCGAAGGCAAAAAGCTCCGCGGCCGCCATGATCATCATGATCATGACGCTCTCGCGCATGGCGGAGCCGAAGATGGTGTTGATCGCGCCCATGCGGAACAGCCGGTAGGCGAGAATGACGACGAGAAGCGTCAGCATTGCGCCGGCGCCGGCCGCCTCGGAAGGCGTCGCAATCCCGCCGTAAAGCGTGATCATGACCCCGACGATGATCAGCAGGAACGGCAGCACGCGCGGCAGCGTCTCCAGCTTCTGCTTCAGCGTGTAGCGCAGCGCACGCGCCTGGAATTCATAGCCCTTGCGCTTGCAGTCGATCAGCGCCCACGTCATGAACATCGCCGTCAGCATGATGCCGGGAAAGACGCCGGCCATGAAAAGACGGCCGATCGACGTCTCCGTCGCGATGCCGTAGACGATCAGCGTGACAGAAGGCGGGATCAGAATGCCGAGTGTGCCTCCAGCCGCGATGGAGCCCGCAGCGACAGAATTCGGATAGCCGCGCCGCGTCATTTCCGGGATGCCCATCTTGCCGATGGCCGCACAGGTCGCAGGGGACGAGCCCGTCATGCCGGAAAAGATCGCACAGGCCCCGATATTCGACAGAACGAGCCCGCCCGGCAGGCGATTGAGCCACCGGTCGAGCGAGGTATAAAGGTCCGAGCCTGCGGGGGAGGATGCAACGGCGGCACCCATGACGACGAACATGGGTATCGAGACATAGGCAAGATTGGCGATGCCGGAATACATCGTTTCCGACAGGACGAACATCATGCCCATGCCGCCCTGCAGCAGCAACGCCGTCACGGCGGCAAGGCCAAGCGCGAATGCGATCGGCATGCCCGTTGCGAGCAGGGCGAAAAGACCGCCGACGATCAGCAGACCAGACGTGGTGGGGCTCATGGCTGTGTATCCTTGGCAGCCGACAGGGCTCCGGCTTCTCCGGAAGCCTTGAGCTCGGCGATCACACCGGTCTCCTTGGCGACCGGACTGGTGAGGGTGTGCAGAATCTCCGCTACATACTGAAGGCACAGCATGCCGAAGCCGATTGGCAGCGCGGACAGTGGAATCCACAGCGGCGGCGCCCAGATCGTCGATTGGCGCCAGTCATTGACATAGGCTTCGTGGAACTGGATCCAGCTCGCCCACACCATGATGAGGCAGAAAGCCAGGCCGAGGCACTGACCGATGAGCTTGAGGATGGACCGTGTCTTCGGCGCGACCATCATCTCGACCACATCGACGCCGACATGCCCACCCTTCAACAACACATAGGGTGCGCCGACGAAGATGGCCGCCGTGGCGGAAAAGACGACGAAATCGGTTTGCCAGATTGTCGCCCAGCCGAGAATGTAACGAACGACGATCATCTGGCAGACGACCACCATCGCCGCGATGATGAGCAGCGTCGCCACGACGCCGAGCGCGCGTGACACGTTGCTTACCGCCCTGATGTAGAGCTGTACCATGGGTCTTGTTCCGCTTGTCCGCCTGAAATTTCAGACAGGGCGCCGCAAATCTATGCGCGGCGCCCCGTATGATTGGATCACTCGACGGCCAGCGCCTTGTCGATCAGTTCCTGACCGTTCTCGACGTTCTCGGCGAAAGTCTTGTAAGCCGACTCCTGCGCCACTTCGAGCCAGGCGTCATAATCTTCCTTCGACATCTCGACCACTTCGACACCAGCTTCAGTGAACGTGTCCACCATTGCCTGATCGCCCTTGCGCACTTCTTCGTTGAAATACGCTTCGGCCTTTTCGGCAGCAGCCATGATGGCGTCCTGTTGTTCCTGCGTCAGGCCCTCGAACACGGTCTTCGACATGAGCACCGGCTCATACATGAACCACAGCGAATTCTCCCCCGGCGCGGTCAGGCACTTCACCTGCTCGAACAAGCGGTAGGACACGAAGCTCGCGGACGAGGTATTCGTGGCGTCGAGAACGCCGGTCTGCATGCCGGTATAGATTTCCGAAGACGGCATCGACGTGATCGACGCGCCGGCCGCTGCCAGCATTTCCTCGAATGCCGGTCCGGCAGCACGGATGACCTGTCCGTCCACTGTTTCCGGGGTCGTTATGCAGTTTTGCTTCGAGGCGAACGCACCGGATAGCCATGCATCGGCGATCACGATCGCGCCGGCTTCTTCCACGATCGCCTTGATGTCGGTCATGAACTCTGAGTCATTCAGCCGCTCTGCCCGGTCGAAGCTGCCGACCAGCCCCGGCATCAGGGTAGCGGAAAATTCGGGATGACGACCGGAAGCGTAGTCGAGCGGGAACGATGTCATGTCCAGGATGCCGCGCGTAACGGCATTCCACTGGTCGTTGGGCTTGTAGAGCGAGGCGCCCGGAAAGACCTGGATCTCCAGATCGACGTCGGCCGCGGCGACCTCTCGGGCGATCAACTGCACCATCTCGTCGCGAATGTCGCCTTTGCCGCCCGGAAACTGGTGCGAAGCGCGCAGCGTCGTCTGAGCGTGGGCGACACCTGTCACGGCGCCGATCACGGCGACGCAGGCAAGGGCCTTGAGCGAATTCTTCAAAATCATATCGAGATACCTCCCTTGGTTATTCGGCCTCCCTGCCGAACTGGCGCTATCAATCGCCATCTTGCACACGATGTCAACATTCTTGTATGCAAGAAGTCGGCTCTTGCATTTTGAAGGACGCACCTCAATGCCGGTCAACACCGTTCAGACACTGCGCGACGAGATCGAGAACGGTATCGTGACGGGAGATTTCAAACCGGGATCGCGCCTCGACGAAACCCAGCTCGCCAATCGATACGGCGTGTCGCGCACGCCCGTTCGGGAAGCCTTGATGCAGCTCAGCGCCAGCGGGTTTGTCGAGATCAGACCGCGGCGCGGCGCCATCGTGGTGGAGATCGGACCACAGCGTCTCTACGAAATGTTCGAGGTGATGGCCGAACTGGAAGGGCTGGCTGGCGCACTGGCCGCACGACGTTGCTCGGAAGCCGATCGCGAGGCGATCCGCATTGCCCATACGCAATGCGCAAAGTCCGCCGCCAACGGCGAGACGGACGCCTACTACTACGACAACGAGGTGTTTCACCGCGCCATCTACAAGGCGAGCCACAGCCAGTTCCTGGCAGAACAGTGTCTGGCCCTTCATCGCAGGCTGCGCCCGTTCCGCCGCCTTCAGTTGCGCGTGCGCAATCGCTTGCCGTCCTCCTACGCCGAGCATGACGGTATCGTTCAGGCGATATTCGACGGCGATGCCGATCGCACATCGAGCCTGCTGCGCAGCCATATCGTGGTGCAAGGCGACCGCTTCAGCGATCTCATTGCCACCCTCAAGCTTCACACGGAAACACCGCCCCAGGAAAAGCGCATCTCCTGAGACGGTGTTTCATGCCGATATTGTCTGCCCGCAATGCGCGGGCGGAATGAACCTCAGATCGTTCCAGACCCCATCTGTTCGGCGATATAGTCGGCCTGCCGGATTGCCAGCGCCACGATCGTCAAGGTCGGGTTTTCCGCCGCACCGGTGGTGAACTGGCTGCCGTCCGACACGAACAGATTGTCGATCTCGTGCGCCTGTCCCCATTTGTTGACGACACCATCCTCCGGCCGTTCGCTCATCCGGTTGGTGCCCAGATTGTGCGTGGAGGGATAAGGCGGCGTCGGGAAGGTGCGCGTGGCTCCGACGGCCTTGTAGAGCTCCTGGCCCTGTTGATAGGCATGATTGCGCATCGCAACGTCATTGGGGTGATCGGTGAAGCGCACGTCGGGGATTGGCAGTCCGTGCGCATCCTTCAGTTCCGCATGCAGCGTGATGGCATTGCTTTCCTGCGGCATATCTTCGCCGACGATCCACATCCCCGCCATGTGGTTGTAGTGATCGAGCGCCGTCGTGAAGGTCCGACCCCAGGCTCCCGGATCAAGAAACGCTGCCATGAATGGAAGGCCGAGAGAGAGCGTTTCCAGTTCGTAGCCGCCGACGAAGCCACGCGAGGGATCATGCCGGGCTTCGTCCTGGATGATGCCGGCCATCGTCGTTCCCCGGTGCATGTTCACCGGCTCTTCGAAGATCGCATAAACCGAACCGGTAAGGTGGCGCATGTAGTTCCTTCCGACCTGCCCGGATCCATTGGCAAGGCCGTCGGGAAACTTGGAGGACGCGGAATTGAGCAGAAGGCGCGGACTTTCGATAGAATTGCCCGCGACGCAGACGATCCGCGCCGCTTGTCGCTGCTGGTTTCCGTCCTTGTCGACATAGACCACTCCGGTGACCTTGCCGGAATCGTCGTGCTCGATCGTCAGCACCTGACTGTTTGGCCGCACTTCCAGCTTGCCCGTCTCTTCCCCCTTCGGGATTTCCGTATAGAGCGTCGACCATTTGGCGCCCCATTTGCATCCCTGGAAGCAAAATCCGGTCTGCTGGCACGACATGCGACCGTCATAGTCGGCCGAATTGATCGCCATGTTGCCGGTGTGGCACGTCTTGTAGCCGAGCGCCTTCGCGCCAGCTTCCAGGACCTTGAAATTGTTGTTGCCCGGCAGGCGCTCGCGGCCATTGGTGCCGGTCACGCCCATCTTGTCCTCAGCCTTCGTGTAATAGGGCTCGAGATCATCATAGCCGATCGGCCAATCCAGCAGGTTCGCCCCTTCGACGGCCCCGTAGTTGGTCAGTGCATTGAACTCGTGCTCCTGGATACGCAGCGACGCGCCGGCCCAATGGGTCGTTGTCCCACCGACCGCCTTGACGATCCACGCCGGCAGGTTGGGGAAATCGCGCGAGACCCGCCAGTCGCCCGACGTGGTGCGGTTGTCCAGCCAGGACAGCTGGGAAAAGGAGGCCCACTCGTCATTGACGAAGCTGTCGTATTCATGCCGCGCACCTGCCTCCAGGATGACGGTATCGATGCCCTTCTGGGCCAGTTCGTTGGCGAGCGTCCCGCCGCCGGCCCCAGACCCGATGATGACGACGACACTGTCGTCGGTGAGATCATATGGCGCTGCCATGGTCTTTCCTCCCAAGCAAAGCAGTTGTGACGACGATCGCGGTCAGATCCACTCGATGTCGTCGAAGCCGCGATTGATGTAGCCGCCCTGCGAGTAGGACTCGCCCTCATACCCAAAGATCGGCCAGACCTCGGGCTGGTTGTAGATGCCGACCACGAGGCCGCCGCGGATCGCCTGGAAGAAGGGCGTGTCCTCGATCTCCTTGAGGATGGCGACGCGATCGTCCTCCCAGCCCAGCGCGCGGTAGCCTCCTTCGCCGGCGCGGCCGTCGAGGTCAGCAATGCCGTCTTCGATCAAGGACTTGTGGGTCTCGTCGGCTCCCGCCTTCGTTTCATGCTCCTTGACGGCAACGGCGTAGTATTTGTCGGCGAGTTGATCGTGCGGGTAGATGTCGCGCGCCATCTGGATGAGCGTTGCCATCGTCTCAGGCTTGAGAGCGGTCGTCTCCATGCCCCAAACGCGATCGACGCTCACAATCGTGCTGCCGCTGACGGCGAGCAGCGCCACCGCACCGACAGCGCCGCCTCGCTTGAGCAGGTCACGCCGTGAGATGCCCTCCGGCGCCTTGTAAACGGTTGTCATTTCGGTCTCCTCCACAGTAGTCGGCACGCCTCCCGGTGCCGGATGGCTTTATTTGAATCGCCCGTGTCGCTGCAGAACCTCGATCTGGTAGCCGTCGGGATCGGCGACGAAGAAGAAGCGCGCCAGGAGCGCGCCGTCGCGATTGAATTCCACGATCTTGCGGGGCGAGAGGCCTGCGGCGGTGAAGCGGGCATGTTCCCGGTCGAGATCATCGACCGAAAAAGCGATGTGGCCATAACCATCGCCCAGATCGTAGGGCTCGGTGCGCCCCTTGTTGACGGTCAACTCGACCTCGAACGCGCACTCGGCATTGGACATATAAACGAGCGTAAAATCCTCGAAATCCAACCTGTCGGCGACATCGAGGCCGAACGCCTTCTCGTAGAAACGGACCGACCGTTGCTCGTCGAGAACACGGACCATCATATGGATTGCCTTGGCCAAACAGCTCCTCCTCATGCATTTCACGGGATCGCCGACGGCCATTGTCGCGCCCCATCCATCGATGCACTATGAGCCGCAACGATCAGCCCGTGGTGGCAGCCGGTTACCACTCCGCCGGCGCGGCCCGGTCGGCGATGCTCGCGCGATTGTGCGCGTGAGGACGAAAGTCCGACTTGATCAACATCATGACTCGCGGGAAAATTCGCTTACCATCTCCTCGGCGCGCCATGGTCTGCGCCTGACGAGCAAGAACAACAGCGGGAGGCCAACCGTGTGCAAGGTATTTGCCGGCCAGGACCCGGACGGCTACAGACAGATCAACCGATCCATGCGGATCGGAGGGCACTCCACGAGCATTCAGCTGGAGGGTGCATTCTGGCGCCTTCTGGACGAGATCGCAGCCTCACAGGGCCTGACCACGCCGAAATTCATCTCGACGCTCTATGACGAGGCGATCGAAATCAACGGGTCGATCCCGAACTTCGCTTCGATGCTGCGCACGACGTGCGCGCTCTACCTCAAGGGCGCGCGCGGTGACGACGAGGTGGACCCAGTATCCGATGCGGCGGCCTGACGCTGGGGCACGCCCTGTCCCGATACAAGGTCCGCCCAGAGCCGTTCGGCAGCAGCGCTTCGACGCGTCGATGGACGAAACAGTTTGATCTGCAGTGGCACGTCGGCGGCGGCATCGCCGGCGCGCACGAGCCTTGCATTATCCAGATCGTCGGCTGCCAGCGTCACTGGCAACCAGGCAATGCCGTGTCCTTCGCGCGCCATGGTCATCAGTGTCGCAGCGAGATGCGAGGTGAGAAGCGGCTCTGAGGCCATGTCGCCGCCTTGCGCGGCCGCGTGCACCGCCAGAATGCGGCCAAGGCCGGAAGATTGGCTGTAACTCAGCGTCTTTCCCCGTCGATCCGCAAGAGTGAAGAGCGCACGCCCTTGGGCATCCGGCGCACAGACAGCAATCAACCGGTCCGTGCCGATGACAAGGCTCTCGAACCGCTCGTCACTGAACAAACCCTCCTGCTTTTCATGATCGTAGCAGAGCAGAAAATCCACCTCTCCGGCCAGCATGATCCGCTCGCACCCCTCCATGCTGTCGGAGACAAGGCTGAGCGCACCGAACGCATCGAGACGCAAATGCCTCCTGATCCAACCGGGGAAGAAGGTGAAGGACAGGGCATGCGTCGCCGCGATGGCGATTTCACCACCGTTCTGCGCGCCTATGGCCTGGATGTCACGCCGGGCGCGGCCGAGGGAACCCACGACCGCCTCCGCGACCGGAGCCAGCGCTTCGCCCGCAGCAGTCAACGTCGCCCCTTGCGAGCCCCGTTCGAAAAGCGAGGTTCCTGCCCAGTCTTCCAGGGCCCGGATGCGCCGGCTGAAGGCCGGTTGCGAGACATGGCGCGACTCCGCGGCCCTTGAAAAATGCCGTTCGCGAGCGAGCGTCAGAAAATCCTGGAGCCAGTCCATATCCATGGGCAATGCATCTCCCGCATGAGGCGATCCGATCATGGCATTGGCCTTTGGCCCGCATCGAGGTCTATCAGACCAGGCAGACCAGGGAGCTTTACCATGCGCATCATCGACATTCGCGAAGTCACCAAGCCGATCGCATCGCCGATCCGCAACGCCTATATCGATTTCTCGAAGATGACGGCAAGCCTCGTCGCCGTCATCACCGATGTCGAGCGGGACGGCCGCCGGGTCGTCGGCTACGGCTTCAATTCCAATGGCCGCTATGGGCAGGGCGGACTCATCCGCGAGCGTTTCCGCGATCGCATTCTTGAGGCCGACCCCAAGAGCCTGATCGACGAGCAGGGTGACAACCTCGATCCGCGCCGCATCTGGACAGCGATGATGCAGAACGAAAAGCCGGGCGGCCATGGCGAGCGTTCCGTCGCCGTCGGTACGCTCGACATGGCAATCTGGGACGCGACGGCGAAGATTGCCGGCAAGCCCCTCTTCCGGCTCCTGGCCGAGCGTCATGACCGAGAGGCCGATCCGCGGGTCTTCGTCTACGCAGCCGGTGGCTATTATTACCCTGGGAAGGACGACACGGCACTTCGCGCGGAGATGCGCGGCTATCTGGATCGCGGGTACACCGTGGTGAAGATGAAGATCGGCGGGGACACGGTTGATGCCGACCGCCGCCGGATCGAGGCCGTGCTCGCGGAAATCGGTTCCGAGGCGCAGCTCGCCGTCGATGCCAATGGCCGTTTCGATCTTGAGACAGCCATCGCTTACGCCAAGATGCTGCGCGACTATCCGCTCTTCTGGTACGAAGAGGCCGGCGATCCGCTGGATTATGCATTGCAGTCTGCGCTGGCGGAATTCTATCCGGGTCCGATGGCGACCGGCGAAAACCTCTTCTCGCACCAGGATGCACGCAACCTCCTGCGCTACGGCGGGATGCGATCAGACCGCGACTGGCTACAGTTCGACTGCGCCTTGTCCTACGGCCTGGTCGAATATCTTCGGACATTGGATGTACTGGAGCAGTGTGGCTGGTCGCCAAAACGCTGCATTCCGCACGGGGGCCATCAGATGTCGCTCAACATCGCGGCCGGCCTCGGTCTAGGCGGCAATGAAAGCTATCCGGACCTCTTCCAGCCCTATGGCGGTTTCCCGGATGCCGTTCAAGTGGAGTCGGGCCACATCGTCATGCCCGAATTGCCCGGCATCGGCTTTGAAGGCAAATCGGATCTCATCAAGGTCATGCGCGAGCTTTCCGACTGAACCCTCAGTGCGTTCGAGGAAACGACCGCGTGTGGAGCCGACAGAAATTCCATTTACGGGATATACCGCTATTTCCGTATCTCGTATTTTGAGATATGGGTGCCCGAAGGGACAAGGACGCTGCCAACAGGATCAAGATGAACGACTTCGATTCCCTCCGTCGCCATATCGCCAGCCAGGAGAATGCCAACGTGTCCGACGGGCTGGCCGTGCGACGACGCGCGCTCGATCTGGTCGAATATGGCGACACGTCCGCCCATGCCCGAGCGTTTCTCACCGCCTACGAAAGCCTCGAACGCGCCCTGGTCACCAACGCCGACCGGGTTCAGGTCGAGGCACTCCGGGCCGCCGCCCTGGAACGTTTCGACGCGATGACGGCGGCCGTGACGGCGGTCCTGGATGAAGCTCATCCAAGCGCCAGCTTGCAGATGCATTAAATCAGCCACGCGGACGCTACCTGCGACGCAGCCGACCGATGGCTCGGACATTCCAATAGGATCTGGTCCGGTCACACCCGGCAATCAGGCCGCAGCAAGACGGGCCTCGCGAAATGATACGAGCCGGCCTGCCCGTTCGTCCCACAGGACGAGTTTGACGCAGCGCAGACTCTCGATAAACGTGATGCGGCCGATGTCGTGAAGAGCCGGGTGGTCCCGCAAGACCTCCGGCAGGCGATAGAACGGAACCTTCGCCGAAAGATGATGGACATGGTGCATACCGATGTTCCCGGTGATCCAGCGCAGCGGCAGCGGCAGATCATAATGCGAACTGCCATGCAGGGCGGCGTGATGGAAGTTCCAATCCTCGCCATCCGACCAGTGCGTTTCCTCGAACTGGTGCTGGACGTAAAAGAGCCAGACGCCGGCCGTCGCCGCCATCAGCGTCACCGGCAACTGCACCAGGAGGAACGGCACCACACCGACGAGCCACATGAGGCCGGCAACGGGCGCCGCGATCGCCAGATTGGTGGCGAGCGTTGACGTCCAGGGCGAAGCACCGGCGCGCATCAGTCCAACCGGCAACCGATACTGGCAGATGAACAGCCAGGCCGGGCCGAGACCGAACATCACTAGCGGATGACGATAGAGGCGGTAGCGCACCCTGCCGAGCCGAGACAGGGCACGATATTCGGCGACAGTCAGCGTCGTGATGTCGCCAAGGCCCCGCTTGTCCAGATTGCCCGCCGTCGCGTGGTGGACGGCGTGCGTGCGACGCCAGTAGTCGTAGGGAGTGAGCGTCACGACGCCGATGATCCGCCCGATCCAGTCGTTTACGCCGCGGCGGGCGAAAAGCGTACCATGTCCGCAATCATGCTGCAGGATGAAGAGGCGAACGAGGAAACCGGCGGTCGGAACGGTCAGGACGAGGCCCCACCAATATCCGTTCACGACGGCAAGGGCCGTTAGCGACCACAACGCGACAAACGGCACCACGGTCGCGCCCAACTCGAACAGGCTGCGCGCAGGGTCGGGCTGCCGATAGCGTGCCAACACGGCCTGCCAGGCACGCATTTCGCTTTTCGCATCGGTACCGGCAATGGGGCGATTGTCCACGTGCTCTCCGAAATTGCGCGCGCCCGCGAAGAGCGCGCATCATGCGGATGCCGTCGTATCGTCATCGTGGTCCAGATGCCAGCAAATTTGATGGCGCCACTGATCACAGCGCGCAGTCGCGACAACGGGTCGCTGTGGGAACCGCCTCAAGCCGCGCGCTCGAGATCTCCGCCCCGCACACAGCGCACGAGCCATAGGTGCCCAACCGGATCCTCTCGAGCGCTGCGTCGATCCGGCGCAGTTCCTCAAAAGCGTCCTCGTCCATTTCCGTCAACACTTCGTCGTTCTCTCGCTGGATCGCCTGATCATTCAAGTCACGATCACCCGGTTGATGCAGATCCGCGCCGATCCTTTCGCGCCGGCGGCGCAGTTCCTCCCGTCGGGCTTCCAGAATGGTCTTGTAGCCGGCCGTATCAATCATCGCGGTAGTGCTCCATGGTGTCAGGCCAAAGGGTGCAGATTCTCGATCTTTCGTGTCGAACGCTGTTGCCGCATTTCGTGTGAGGTATCGAAATCGGACCGGATCGCGTTGCGCGTTTGACCGAGAGACAATTCACGCACAACGAGCACGGCATCGACCTCGTCGTGCGATGGCTGCTCCAAGAAGCCGAGTTTGTGACAGAGTGCGCGCATGCGGCCGTTGGCATTGAGGACGAGCCCATGGAGCCGCTTAAGGCCACAGGCGGTCGCATAGCTGATCAACTCACGCAACAGCATCCCCCCTATGCCTTGAGCCTGTCGGTCGCTACGCACGATCAGGGCAAACTCGGCATCGAGACCCTGGCTGTCGGCCGTGTACCGTGCGACACCCAATAGATCTTCCGAGACTGCATCGATGGCTACGAGCGCCATTTCCCGATCGAAATCGATCTGGGTCCAGCGTGCAAAATCCGTATGGTCAAAATGTCTGCGGGCCGCGAAAAGCCGCATTCGGATATCTTCCGCCGCCATGTTCTCGAAAAATGTCGGGTACAGCGCTTCATCGGTGGCCATGATCGGTCTGATGATGATGGCACGGCGCGCATTGTCGCGCCGACTTGTCTCGACGCCCTCCGGCCATGGCGCGATCGCAAGGTGCCGGTCAGAACGATCGTGCACCGGCGTGAGAATTGCGCGGGCATCAAGCGCAATGACGCCTTTCTCATCGACCAGCAATGGATTGACATCCAGTTCGGTAACCTCTGGCAGATCACGCGCCAGGCGCGACAACCGCATGAGCGTGTCGACAACCGCCTCGATGTTCGCCGGGGGCACGTGCCGATATCCCCTCAGAAGGCGGGATACGCGCGTACGAGCGAGCATGGCCCTTGCCAGATTGTCATCGAGCGGCGGCAACTCCACCGCTTTGTCGTCCAGCACCTCGACGGCCGTTCCGCCCGCTCCGACAAGGACTGTCGCTCCGAATGTGCGATCGTGACTGATGCCGACGATCAGCTTGTGGGCCTTGCTACGCTCGATCATCGGCTGAATGGCAAAGCCGGCTATGATCGCTTGGGGCCGCGCCTTCTTGACGCCTGCAAGCATCTCCCTCGCAGCCGCATTCACCTGCTCCGGGGATTTGAGCCCGAGCCGAACACCGCCGACATCGCTCTTGTGGGTGATGTCGGGCGAAACGATCTTCAGAACGAGCGCGCGACCGTCTGCGGAGTCCGAAAGCAACCTTGCAGCGACGCCCTCGGCTTCGTCTGGCGTCGCTGCGAATTCGGTAGGCGCGACAGGCACACCATAGGTTGCGATCAAGGCTTTGGTGTCGCTTTCGCTCAGCACATGGGTGCCCGACGCAAGCCGGTCGGCGACCAGGGCACGTGCTGACCGGTCATCGACGCAAAGGCTTTGCTCCGTGCGGTCTGGTTGGCGCATCACGGTCTCACGACCACGCGAGAAAGCCACCAGATGTGCCAGTGCGCGGATCGCGTCCTCCGGTGAATCGAAAGTCGGGATCGCCGCTTGCTCAAAGAGCCGGCGCGCTCCCTCAACCGAGCGGCCGCCGAGCCAGCACGTCATGACGGGCTTGTGCCAGTCACGTGCATTGCGATGCGCCGATACCGTCTCACAAACCCGTCGGGCGGTCTCCTCCGCCGACGAGACGGAGGTCGGGCAGCGCAGTACCAGAACAGCGTGCACGGCGGGGTCATCAAGCAACACTGCAACAGCATCTGCATAGCGCTGACCATCGGCATCACCGATGATGTCGACTGGGTTTGCACGGGGCCAGCTTGCCGGTAGCACACCATCAAGCTTTCGCAGCGTCTCCTGTCCCAGGCGTGCCAGCTGACCATTCAGATCCAGCAGTCGGTCCGCGGCGATGATACCGGCGCCGCCGCCATTGGTTGCTATCGCGAGGCTCTCTCCCGTGAAGGGTCGCTGACGGCTGAGAAGCTCGGCCGCATCGAACAGCTCTTCGAGCGCGTGAACCCGTACCAGTCCGCAGCGGCGGAAGGCCGCATCGTAAACAAGGTCCGAGCCCGTCAGCGCGCCGGTATGTGATAACGCCGCGCGGGCACCTTCGGGATGCCGACCCACTTTCATGACGACGACTGGCTTGAGCCGCGCGGCTCTCCGCGCAGCCGACAGGAAACTCCGCGCGTCGAGCACCGCCTCCAGGTAGACCAGGATCGCCGAAGTCTTCGCATCATCAGCGAAGTGGTCGATCAATTCGGGCAGATCGATATCGATCGCATTGCCCAGTGACACCATGCCCGAAAAGCCGATCGACCTCGCGCTTGCCCAATCCAGAGCCGACGTGAGGATGGCGCCTGACTGCGACAGGAATGCGAGACGCCCCTTGTCGGGTGTGACTGGCGCGAAGCTGGCATTGACGCCGACATGAGGGAGAATGAGACCGAGACAATTCGGGCCCAACAGCCGCATCTTGCCGCGCCTGGCGATGGCGGCCAAAGTGGCCTGGTCGTCCTTGCTGAATCCGGCCGTAATGAGGATCGCTGCGCCCGCACCAAGGCCAGCCAATGTCTCCACGACCGTGCGCACCGCGCTTGCCGGCACGGCGATCACCGCAAGATCCGGCGCCTGCGGCAGCTTCGCCACATCCCGGTAACACCGGCGATTCCAGATTGTCTTGTACTTGGGGTTGACCAGCCAGAGCGTGCCGGCAAATCCGCCCGCCATGACATTTTCGACCACGGCGCGCCCGATCGAGCCCTTGCGTTCGCTCGCGCCTATCACGGCTATCGATCTGGGATCGAAAAATCGGTCATCCATCTGGCACGCTCCGGGCCGGCTCGGGCATCACACTTCCGCTCCTACCTCGCCCAGGGGTTCCGCTCGTTGATCTGCATCAAGGAGATGGCGTCGCGTTGCCGCTATTGCGCAAGTATGTCGGCAAAGGGGGCGTAACATGCGCACGAAGAGCATTCTTCAGTTCGTGATTTCTGGCGAGGACAAACATCATCTCGATGACGCGGTGAACTTTGCCGAGGCGAATGGCTTGCATCTGAGGATCGTCGTGCCAGGCATTGTCCCGGAGGATCCCATTGCCCTTGAAACCACGCGGGGCCTGCGCAACTGGAGCGAACGACGCACAAAGGTGCTCCACGAGATGGAGCAACTGGCCGAGACCATGGAGCAGACCTTGCAGAATCGGGGCGTAGCTGGAGACGTGTCACATCATCTGTGTGAGGAACGGGACCTGGCGACGTTGGCCGGCCTGCATGCGCGCTATGTCGATCTTGCGCTATGGCGAAAACCGGCCGCACCGAGCAAACGGCATCAACAGCTTCTCCTCGGCCTGATCTTCCAGAGCGGCCGCCCGCTGATGGTCACACCGGACGGTCGCCAGCCGACAATCGAGCCGAAACGCGTCATCATCGCCTGGAACGGACGCCTTGAAGCCGTCCGAGCCGTCCACGCCTCGCTCGACCTTCTTTCCGCCGCCGACCAGGTTAGCGTCGCGATGATTGATCCGAGCTTCGCCCAGTGGGGCAATGGCCAGGAGCCCGGCTTCGACATCGCCAGTCTTCTGGCGCGTCACACCATACCAACCGACGTCATTCGTATGGAATCCAAGGGCCGCGAGCCTGGCATTCTGCTTGGTGAGAAGGCACAGGAATTCGGCGCCGATCTGATCATCATGGGCGCCTACGGCCACTCCCGGCTGCGCGAATGGGTGCTCGGCGGAACGAGCCGACACATGCTGAGCGAGACCGCGGTCCCCATCATGATGATGCATTGAGCGAACACGCGCGCCGAGGCGACCCATGCGCTGAAGCGGGCACCGGCATCCCCGTCTTCGCGACGATGCATCTTTGTCGACGGCCAACCAGCTTGATGCCGATCAATCCGTTCCATCTTCGATCGTGATACCGCATGCTCTGACGCGATGAACGGACGATGACGGAAACTCAAGCGATAAACCTGGCCAGCCGCGACGCGCGCTCACAGTCCGGCGCCATCTTCGGTCAAGCAAGCCTGCGACAGCGGCGTTGGCCCTTCATCTATTGGCTCTTCGGCTTCACCTTCGCGGCCTGGTTCATCGGCGGTGCGCTTTGGCTCGTCGAACGACCCGCGCTCGCCCATGCGGCATGGTGGGCTGGCACGGTCATTGTCCTCGCATCGCTGCTGGTCGCGATGGTGCGCGCGTTCATGGCAGGGCGGATCGGCGTGGATGCCATCGCCTTCATCTCGATGGCCGCCGCGCTCGCCCTTTCCGAGACATTCGTCGGCAACGTCATTGCAATCATGTACGCTGGCGGCAATGTGCTGGAAGCCTACGCCGTCGGTCGCGCCGAGCGCGATCTTTCGGCGCTTGAAGCTCGCGCTCCGACAAAGGCTCACAGGGTTGCCGGCGACCGAATCGAGGACATTTCGGCTGCGTCTGTCGCGCCGGGTGACCGCCTTTTGGTCAAGCCCGGCGAAATCCTGCCGGTGGACGGGACACTCCAGTCGGACGAGGCGGAAATCGACGAGTCGACGATGACCGGCGAACCGCTTCCGGTAAATCACCGGAAAGGCGACATCGTTCGCAGCGGAACCCTGAACGCTGCCGGCGGCTTCGAAATGAGTGCGCTCGCAACCGCCGATGCCAGTACCTATGCCGGCCTCCTGCGCCTCGTCGGTTCGGCCCGTGCGGAACGAGCACCCTTCGTGCGCATGGCCGATCGGCTGGCGATCGTTCTGCTTCCCCTGACGCTGGCGCTCGGTGGTGTGGCATGGTGGATTACCGGCGATCCGACACGCGCGCTCGCCGTTCTGGTCGTGGCAACTCCCTGCCCCTTGATCCTGGCTGCGCCGGTGGCATTCATCTCGGGCGTGTCGCGAACTGCCCGCAAGGGGGTGCTGCTGCGCGGCGGAAGCGTGATCGAAGCCCTCGCCGAGGTGAGGACGGCCATTTTCGACAAGACGGGAACTTTGACCGAAGGCCGCGCCAGACTGATCGGCATCGCGACCGCTCCCGGCATTACGGGCGATGTCGTCTTGCGCGCTGCGGCATCGCTCGAGCAGGCCTCGCACCATGCGCTGGCCGCTTCGGTTGTCGAGGCCGCCACAGCGAGCGGACACTCGCTGCACATCCCGTCGCATGTGCGCGAGTTCCACGGCTCGGGCGTCGAGGGAATGGTCGACGGACAGGCCGTGAAGATCGGTTCGATCGGACTTTTTGAGCCCACCGCCACATCCACCGAATGGATCCGCCACGGGCTACGGCGTGCCAGACGTCAAGGTGCGTTGACCATACTGGTCGCGATCGACGGGAAAGTGGCCGGCATGCTCATCATGGCGGACAAGCTCCGTCCGGAGGCGGCCGCAAGCGTGCGATGGCTCCGACACCTCGGAATCGATCGCCTCGTGATGCTGACGGGGGACACGCAGGAAGGGGCCGACCGCGTCGCAGCAGGCTTGCAGCTTGATGCGGTGTTTGCCGGTTGCGCACCTGCCGAGAAACTCGAGATCCTGCGCCAGGAGACGCAGCGTGCGCCGGTTCTGATGATCGGCGACGGCATCAATGACGCACCATCGCTCGCCGCGGCACATGTCGGGATCGCGCTCGGTGCGCGAGGCGGCAGCGCGGCCTCTCAATCGGCCGATGCCGTCGTTTTGGTCGACGCGATCGATCGGGTTGCGCAGGCCGTTCACATCGCGCAAGACACCCGGCGCATCGCCAGGCAAAGCGTCGTCGCGGGCCTTGCGCTGTCGCTCGTTGCCATGATCGTCGCTGCCTTTGGATATTTGCCGCCGGTCGCCGGGGCGCTGACGCAGGAAGCGATCGATGTCGCCGTCATACTCAACGCGTTGCGGGCACTCGGCCCCATCGCCCGCGCCGAACGCAAGGACGCGGGCGACCGGTTGCAGGTCGAGCGCGAACACAGGGCCATCGCCAGGGCGGTGGACCGACTTCAGGAGATGTCGGACAAACTCGACGACGAGGCGTCTGGGCAGGCAACGTCGGCAATCCTTGCAGATGCCGTTGCGCTGGCCCGTCGAACGATCCTCGATCACGAAATACGCGACGACCGCGAACGCTATGCCAGGGGGCCGGATGGGCGACAGGACCGCGCCGTCGTGACCGCGCTCGGCTATGCCCACAGCGAAATCTTCATGCTCGTTCAACGTCTCGAAACGATTGCCGAAGAGTGCGCCCGCACCGAAGCAGGCAAGGAGCTGATCGGTGAAGCCCGGCAACTGATCGACGAACTGGCGACATGGGTCCGGCTCCACAACGCCATCGAGGATTCGCTCGCTTCCGGACTTTGATCGAACGCAATGCGCAGATCAGCCGCTTGCCGGAGTGTGGCGGGACAACGAACGGCTAGGAGCATGGACGATGGCCTACAGAACGCTATTGAACGTTGCGGGGATCGGGCAGGGCGACGGCGACATCAACATCGCGCTTGATCTGTGTGAGGAGATCAACGCGCATCTCTCGCTCTTTCTCATCGGGATCGCCGCCCCGCCCCCGGTCGGCGAATATGCCGTCGGACTTTCCGATGCCTGGCTCGAAGAGCGAGAAGAGGACCTTTCCCGGCTGGGCGAACGCGCTGAGGCGCTGGAGTCGATTCTGGCAAGGCGCGGACTGTCGGCCGACCTTGCGAGCGAATATGTCGAGCAGGCTGCAGCGGACAATGCGATCGGGGTGCGCGCCCGCTATGCCGACCTGGCAATGGTCGGCCCCGATACGCTTTCGACGGTCAATCTCAAGCGCTGCATCGCCGACGGGGTGCTCTTTCACGCCCAGCGCCCGCTGCTTCTGGTCCCTTCCGCCGGCAAGGTCAGCCTTCGGCCGCGCAAGATTCTCGTCGGATGGAACTCAAGCCTCGAGGCGGCGCGCGCGGTACGCGAAGCGGCGGACATGATCGCGGCGGCCGATGATGTGCGTATCGTCATGGTCGATCCGCAATCGACAGACCGCGCCAACGGCCCAGAGCCCGGCGCCGATGTCGCCGCCTTTCTGGCACGCCACGGCGCAAGGGTCACCGTCGACCGCTTGCCGAGCGCGGGAATGCCGGTCGCCGATCTGCTGAAACGGCACGCAACGGACATGGCAGCCGACATGATCGTCGTCGGAGCCTATGGCCATACCCGGCTGCGCGAGCGGCTGTTCGGTGGCGTCACCCGGTCGATGCTGGACAGCGCACCGGTCCCCGTCTTCATGGCACGCTGAGAAACGGCCATGCTCGTAGCGCCGCGCATCATCGCCTGTCTGGCGATCGTCCTTTATGGCGGCCTTGAAGCCCGCGCCGACCCGGAGGTCGGCCGGGCGCTGGCCACACAATACTGCTCCGGCTGTCACGCCATCGCAGAGCGAGGCACCAGCCCGCACCCACAGGCACCCACGTTCCGTTCGCTCTCCGAGCGCTATCCGATCGACGCCCTTGAGGAAACGTTCATCGACCGCATCGACACCGGACACGCAGCGATGCCCGTATTCGACGCATCCCCCCACCAGATCGCCGACATCCTGGACTACATCGCCACGGTGATGGAGGAGGAATGATGGTGGGACACCGAGATATTCCCGAGTTCTGTCGATACCGGTAGCTCTGGGCTCGGCACGCATCGCAAAGTGGGCGGAACCCGCCACGCCAGAAGCCCTCTCTTTCAATGGTACGGACAAGAGCCGCATATCGTTGATTGGTATGCGTTCCCCATGCTGCGTCGCAGCTTGCCAGTAACGGCACCAATGAGGCAGTGTTCGAACAACCATAGGGAGTAGGCAGAGGGGGACTGTTCGCAAAAGAAGAGCACCGAGGGGAGCGATGAAATTCCATGCGCATTCGGGGAACCAGCAGGACAAGAGCGACTGGCAACCTCTTCGAGACCACTCGGAAAGCGTAGCTGCACTGGCGGCCTCGTTCGCCGAGCTGTTGGGACTGGAGCGCGCGGCCTATTTTGCAGGACTGCTGCACGACCTCGGCAAATATAACCCCGCGTTTCAAGAAAAGCTCGATGGAGCTCTCCTGGCGGTCGACCATTCTACTGCCGGGGCATTCATCTTGATCGACCGCCTGCAAGGCGAGATGCGTGCAGGACGCGCGACGCCGATCGACGCGATGGCAGCGCAGCTGATCGCCTATTGCATTCTGGGCCATCACGCTGGGCTACCTGACAAGCATACCCAAGAGGCCGGATGCTATGTGCGTCGACTGGACGGGTTCAACGCCAAGCTTGACCCGAAATGGGAAAGCGAGGTGCCGTTCGATCTTCACGATCTGCTGCCTGAACATCTGGCGCGCCGCATTTTCTCGCGCGGCGACAAAGGCTATTTCGACCTGTCACTCGTCGCGCGCTTCCTGTTCTCGTGTCTGGTCGATGCCGATTTCAAGGATACCGAAGCGCACTACGCGACAATGGACGGCCGCCGGCTGGATCGCGACTGGTCGCGCCGTCAGGACCTGCTGCCAGCCTTCACGGCGACGCTTGATAGCGAACTGGCAGCGAAGGCCGCTGGCAACGCCGCGCTCAATCGGCTCAGAAGCGAAATCCTCGCCCATGCACGCGCCAAGGCTGAAGCCGGGCCCGGCCTTTTCACGCTCACCGTGCCGACCGGCGGCGGCAAGACGCTGACTTCGCTCGCCTTTGCGCTCGACCACGCGAAGGCGCACGGCCTTTCCCGGATCATCTACGCAATTCCATTCACCTCGATCATAGACCAGACGGCGAAAATCTTCCGTGACATCCTCGGTGAAGAGCATGTGCTGGAGCATCACAGCGCCATCGAGGAAACGGCCAAAAGCGAAACCAGCCGCCTGAAGCGGCGCGCGCCGGATACGCGCGACAGGCTGCGGCTCGCCATGGAGGACTGGGCCGCACCCGTCGTGGTGACCACCAATGTGCAATTCTTCGAAAGCCTATTTGCCGCGCGCACCTCGCGGGCACGCAAGCTGCACAATATCGCGGGCTCGATCATCATACTCGACGAGGCGCAGACCATCCCGCGCCCGCTGCTCAGGCCCTGTGTTCGCATGCTGGACAGCCTCGCCCATGTGCTCGGTTGCACGATCGTTCTGTGCACGGCGACCCAGCCGGCGCTCGCGCAGAAGCGTGCCGACGGTAGGCCGGGTTTCGCCGGTGGGCTCGATCTGACGCCGGAGCGGGAGCTGGCGCCGGACCCGGGCGCCCTAGCCAGCCGGTTGCGCCGGGCGAGGATCAAAACCGCCGACAGGATGGAGAATGACGCGCTGGTTGAGGCGATCGACGGCGATCCTCAATCCCTCGTCATCGTCAACAGCCGCAAGCACGCGCTCGAACTTTATCGAGCCGCCCGTCGAACAGAACTTGAAGGCCTCGTGCATCTGACAACCCGGCAATGCGCGGCACACCGCCGGGAAATCCTTGCCGATATCCGCTCGCGCCTCGCTTCCGGACAGTCCTGCCGGGTTATCGCGACGAGCCTTGTCGAAGCCGGTGTCGACCTCGATTTCCCGCGCGTTTGGCGGGCAGAGGCCGGCCTCGATTCAATTATACACGGAGGCGCGGATAGAAAATTCCAGCGCTCGCCCGACACCTGCTCGATGACGCGTCGCTTCCCCTCGCGCGGCCCCCTCGCCCCACACGGCGCTGCGTCACGAATGCCGACAAATTTCCGTCCGTCAGACCACCACGTTGCGGGGGTGATTTGCGAAATAGGCTTCGATGTTTCCGATCAGTTGATCGGCCAGGTTCTGGATGGCCTCACGGCTGGCCCAGGCGACGTGCGGGGTGACGATCACATTGGGCCTTTGGGCCAGCCGGTGGAGGACATGTCCGTCTGCTAGCGGCTCGCTGGTGGCGACATCGAATCCGGCGGCACCGACCTGCCCTGCCTCCAATGCGGCTTCGAGGGCGTCTTCGTCGACCAGCCCGCCGCGGGCGGTGTTGATGAGTATCGGCTGCCTCTCCATCCGGTCGAACTCCGCCTTGCCGATCAGATTGCGGGTCGACGGCATGAGCGGGCAGTGCAGCGTGATCACGTCCGCGGTGCGGATCACCTCGTCAAACGGCGTATAGAGCGGACCCATGCCCGCAACGCCCTTGTAGGCGGCAAAGACGACATCCATTCCGAAGGCATCGCCCAGCCTGGCGACGGCCTTGCCAAGCGCCCCGTCGCCGATGATGCCGAGCCGGGCGCCGGACAGGTCGGCGATCGGATAGTCGAAATAGCAGAACTGCGCGGCCTCCTGCCAGCGCCCGTCGATCACCGATTGACGGTAGGCAAAGAGGCTGCGCCGCAACGCAAGGACAAGTGCGAAGGTGTGCTCCGGAACGGTGCTGCCGGCATAGCCGCGTATGTTGCTGACCGTGACGCCTCTGGCCCGACAGGCGGAAAGGTCGATCCCGTCATAGCCGGTGGCCGCCACCGCGATGAGCTTCAGGTGCGGGGCGGCCTGGAGCGCTTCGGCGTCGATCGCGACCTTGTTCGTGATCACGACATCAGCGTCGTGGATGCGTTCGGCCACCTCGTTTGGGGCGGTGCGCGGATACGCCCTGACATCACAGGCAAAGTCCGGCTTTCGCAGGACCGTCTCGGCGCTGAGCGTTTCGCGGTCGAGGAAGACGATCTGCTTTTGTCCCATCAGCCGGCCACCTTCTGCTTCTGAGGCAAAGGCGGCGCACCGACCGTGCGCGCGATCACATGAAGATCGGCAAGCACGTTCTCCGGAAGCGCAATGCCGGTGCGCGTCACCTTTTGTTCGCGTTGCTTCTCGATCTCGCCCGGCATCAGGATCGCATCGAAGCCATCGGCCGTGGCGCACGCCTTCAGTTCTGTGACGAGATCGCGAACCCGCTCGGCAAGATGTGTGCCGACATGCGTTTTCGACACGTCAATCAGGAGGAGGAAGTGCCCGATATCCTGCGGCGTCACGAAATCACTGTAGAGATTGCCGAGAGATCCGGCGAAACGGCCGCCGGACAGCGCGCCGCACAGCACCTCCACCATGATCGCCAGCGCCGAACCTTTCGCGCCGGAGAGCGGCAGAACCACGCCCTTTTCTGCGCTGACGCCGCTGGTGGTCGGCTTGCCGTTGGCGTCGAGCGCCCAGCCTTCCGGAATAGTCTCGCCCCGCTTGGCGGCCTCCACGATCTTGCCGCGGGCCACCACCGACGTCGCCATGTCCATCAGGAGCGGCGTGTCGCCGAGGATCGGGGTACCGAACGTGATGGGATTGGTCCCGATCACCGGTTCGCGGCCGCCGAAGACAGTCATGGAGGGCGGCGCATTGGTCATCCAAATCGCGATACACCCGGCAGCAACAGCCTTTTCGACGTAGTAGGACCCCGCTCCGTTATGGTTGGAATGGGCGATCGCGGCGGCGCAAACGCCGTTCTCCCGGGCGATGGCGAGGGCGGCGTCCAGTGCGCGTTCGCTGACGACCGGCCCCGGGCCATTGTCGCCATCCACATGAAGGAAGGAGGGAGCCGTGCGCTCGAATTTGACCTGCGGCGCGGCCTTGACCACACCCGCCTTGATGCGTTCGGCATAGATCGGGATGCGCGTGAGACCATGCGAGGCATGCCCACGCAGATCGGCGTGCAGGAGAACGTTCGTCACGATCGATGCGTCGCCGGACGAAAGCCCGACGGCCTCGAAGACACCGCATGAGAATCGCGCCATCGCATCGGTCGAATACACGACACTCATCGGCCTTCTCCTTCGCTAAGGCCATTCAACGTCTCGTAGAGCAGCCCCATCGCAGCGCTGTCGAGCCCTGCGTGGCCGTTGTTGCAGGTCGCGATCAGCATCTGGTGGGCAAGGTTAGTCGCCGGCTGCGTGATGTTGAAATGACTGCCCACCGCATTGGCGATGCCGAGGTCCTTACGCATCAGTTCTGCGCGAAAACCGGGTTGCAGGCTGTCGTCCAGATAGCGCAGCGCGTGTGCCTCCAATACGCCGCTCCGCGCCGCACCGGTGGAAAGCACCTCGCGCATGACCTTCGGGTCGACGCCAGCTGCTCGGGCAAGCCCGATCGCCTCGAAGACACCCATCATGTTGATCGAGACCATCAACTGATTGCAGGCCTTGACTGCCTGACCGGCACCAAGCGGACCAACATGGTGGATGTTCTTGCCCATCGCCTGCAGAACATCTCTTGCGCGTTCGAAGTCCTTTCCCGCCCCACCGCACATGATGGTCAGCGTGCCGCTGTCGGCCCCCTTTGCCCCGCCGCTGACCGGCGCATCGATGACCGAGGCACCTGCCTTGGCGAGCGCCCGGGCGATTTCGGTCGTCTCGAAAGGTGCAATGGTCGAGCAATCGATCAAAAGGCCGTTGTCCCAACGACCCGCAGCCAGGCCCGACTCGCCCTCCACGAGCGCCCTCAATGCGCTGGCGTCCGGGACGCAGGTCACGATCACATCACAGCGTGCCGCGAGTTCCGCCGGGTTTTCCGCAACGCACGCGCCGATCTTGCGAAAGATGTCTGCCTTGTCCGGCGAACGGGTCGTGACCACGAGGTCGAAGCCTGCTTCGGCCACGTTGCGTGCCATGCCGGCACCCATCACGCCGAGGCCGATGAATCCAATCGTCTTCTTCAATAGTCATCTCCGTGGTCGATCATTGCGCGGTCCTTGCCTCGCGCCGGCGGAACATCGACAGCGCGACGACACCGACGACAACAGCTGCCAGAGACAGGGTGACCGGATTGGTGAGGAACGGTTCGAACGAGCCGCGGCTGCGCGTCAACGCCTGACGAACCGCCTCCTCGAACGGCGGCGTGATGATGAAGGCGATCAGGAGCGGGGCCACGGGAACGCCGGTTCGGTTGAACACGAAGCCGAGAACGCCGGCGCCGAGCATCACGAACACATCAAGGATGTTGTTGCGCGCGACATAGCTGCCTGCGACGCAGATGACCGCGACGCAGGGCATCAGATAGATTTTCGGTATGCGCAGCGTCTGTGCCAGGACCCGCACGGCCGGATATCCGATCAACCCCATCAAGAGTGTCGAGGCGAGAAGCGCGAAGTAGATCGTATAGACGACGTCGGGCGAGTTGATGAAAATCAGGGGCCCCGGTGTGACACCCTGCAATACGAGCGCCCCGAGCAGGATCGCCGTCACGGCATCGCCGGGAATGCCGAGCGCCAGGGTCGGGATGAAGGTCGCACCGACGACCGCATTGTTCGCGCTCTCAGACACCGCGACGCCGCGCGGGTCGCCCTTGCCGAACGTACCGCTTTTGCCGGCAGCACGCTTGGCATCCGCATAGGCGAGGAAGGAGGCGATGGTCGCGCCAATCCCCGGCAGAATGCCGATGCACGATCCGATCGCCGAGGCCCGCGTCATCGGCATGACGCATCGTCCAATCTCACCGAGGCTCAGCCGGTTGGCGGTGGCATCTTCTGAGGAGAGGTCGAATTTCCGCGTCTGCTGGGAAAACTTTCGGGCAGCCTCCTCTATGATTTCTGCCACAGCGAAGAGGCCGACAAGCAGCGGAACATAGGTCAATCCATCCATCAGCGAGGTGCTGCCGAACGTGAATCGCGGGGTCCCCAGCATCGGGTCGCTTCCCACCGTCGCCAGCACCATGCCGATCGACGCGGAGAAAAGCCCCTTGACGAGGGAGGTGCCGGAAAGGATGCCGATCACCAGAAAGGTGAAGAAGAGCAGCGAGGCGATCTCGACGGGGCCGAACCCCAGCGCGAAATCCGCCAATTGCGGAGCAAGCAGGATCAGCAGTGCGATCGAGAAGACCGAACCGAAAAGCGAGGCGACGAGTGAGAGGCGCAGTGCCTTTGTCGCAAGCCCGCGCTGCGCCATCGGATAGCCGTCGAAGATCGTCGCGGCGGAGGCGGGGGTGCCCGGGGCATTGAGCAGAATGGCCGAAACGGAGCCCCCGAAAATTCCCGAGCCGTAGAGACCGATCAGCATGACCATTGCCTGGTTCGTGGGCATGAAGATCGTCAGCGGCACGGCGAGCGCAACCGCGATGTTGACCGACAGGCCGGGAATTGCGCCGATGATCAGCCCGATCGTGACTGACAATAGCAGCGTCAGCAGCGTGAGCGGTTCGGTCAGCCCGGTGAGCGCCAGGAGCATGGGGTCCATTGCGACAGCCCTTGAACGTTAGTTGAAGAGAAGGCCGTCCGGCAGCGGGACGAGGAAAAGTCTGCGAAGAATCTGGTCCACCACGAGCGGCACCGTCACAATCAGAACGGCGGCTGCGATCCAGCTGGACACGCGATAGAGCCAGAAGACCGCCGCCAGGAACAGCATGGATGCGAACAGAAATCCGATAGCCAGCATGCCGAGGCTGTAAGCCGCGAACAGCCCGACTATCGCAAGCGCCAGGCCGATACCGCCCGGAGTGGCCGCCTCATCGTCTCTCGCTTCGCGCCCGGAGGTGGCGAACATGATGATGCTGAAGACGAGAACCATGCCTCCAGCAAGGTTCGGCAGGGCCGTCGGCCCTACCGAATAGAAGTCACCGCTTCCCATCGCCATCTGGTTCGAGCCGACGGCCGGGACCATGACGGCCAGAAAGACCAGTATCGCGGCTGCCG
Source organism: Neopararhizobium haloflavum (assembly GCF_002750855.1). GTDB lineage: Bacteria > Pseudomonadota > Alphaproteobacteria > Rhizobiales > Rhizobiaceae > Georhizobium > Georhizobium haloflavum. The sequence continues at coordinate 300,244 of NZ_NWUC01000007.1, forward strand.
AGAGGAAGGCGAGGATGCGGGTTGCGGTCATCGTCTATTGCGCCGCCTCGGCACTGTCGTCTCCACCACCGTTTTCGAGCGCATTGGCAACGGAATCGGACATGCTGCGCATGGCGTCTTCGAAGTCAGCGCCGGAGAGATAACCCGGAGCGATGTTGCTGCGATCCGCCACGGTGGTGAATGCCTCCGATTCCATCGCCTGGGCGAACTTGTCCTGAAGGTATTTCACCACTTCGTCGGGAGTATCGGCGGGCGCGACAAGCCCCTTCATGTTCTCCAGATTGACGTCATACCCGAGATCGGTCAGCGAGGGCACGTCCGGGATCTCCTCGGATCGATCGGATGTGGTGGCGACGGCGTTGATCGTGCCGGCCTCCATCTGTGCCTTGGCCTGGGCCGGCGTCACGATCGTCATGTCGATATGACCGCCGAGAAGCGCCGCCAGCGCGGGCGAACCACCCTGATAGGGAACATGCGTCATGTCTATTCCGGCCTCCTGCGTGAAGACGATGAAGGCTGAGTGCAGGATGCCGGCAGGACCCGAGGATCCGTAGGCCAGTTCGCCCGGCTTCTCCTTCGCTGCTTCAACGACCGCGTCGACGCTGTCGAGCCCGCTTCCCTTCTTGGTGACCATGACCATGTGCTCACGGTTGACGCGAACCACACCGCGGAAATCGTCGAGGCTGTATTGCGTCTCCATGTGGTTGGGAACAGACGTGCTTTCGCTGCCCCCGGCAACCAGCAGCGTGTAGCCATCCGGCTCCGCTGCGGCGACCATCTCGGCCGCGAGCGTTCCTGAGGCACCAGGCCGGTTTTCGACGACCAGCGGAACCGGAAACTGTTCCTGCGCTGCCGAGGCGATAAGACGCGCGGTCTGATCCGTTCCACCACCGGGCGCGAAGCCCACGATGATGCGGATCGGCTTCTCCGGCACCCATTGTGCCGCGGCAGGTGCGGCGATCGTCGCTGCCAGGCCAAGGGCCAGAAGAGCGGGCTTTGCAAAGTTCATTTCAGTTACCTCCCTAACATGATCGTTTTGGGCTACCGGCCGCTTGACCAGTCACGCCTGTTGCCGGTTCGCCTCCCTGTGCGGCGATGTCCTAAACGCCTTCGCATCCTTTGGAGCGCAGAATCTCGTCGACCCATGCCCGGTCCCATCCAGCGCCGTTGATAGCGTCCTGAATGCCGCGCTCTTTCTCCTCTTGCGCACGTGACAGCGCCAGAACCGCTTCCGCCTCCTTGCGCGGAATGCAGACAACACCGTCGAGGTCGCCGATGATGATGTCGCCGGGCTCGACCAGCATGCCGTCCAGCGAGATCGGCACATTCACTTCGCCCGGACCGTCCTTGTAGGGGCCGCGATGGCTCACGCCGGCGCCGTAGACCGGGAATGTGTCGGCACCGACGACATCCATGTCGCGCACTGCGCCATTGACGACGAAACCCACGGCACCGCGCGAGCGGGCGTGGCTTATGATCAATTCGCCGATGAGCGCATTGGTCAGATCCCCGCCGGCATCGACGACGATGACGTCGCCCTCGCGAATCATATCGGCAGCCTTGTGGATCATGAGATTGTCGCCCGGTCGCGTTTTGACAGTAACGGCGGTGCCGGCCATCACGCCACTCTTGTGCATGGGTCGCACCTTGGGCCCTGCCGCGACCATACGCGAAAGATTGTCGCTGATAATGGCGGTGGGAATTGCCGCGAAAGCCTCCACGAGAGATGGCTCGCTACGCTCATGTCCGTCCAAGACACGAAATCCAAGTGACACGTCGAAAACCTCCCTGACAATGCGTTGAGGAAAAGCTCGCAGCTTGCGCTCATGCTGTCCAATAGATTATTGGAACCATACTGATAACGATGAGGCATTAATCCATCGTGGAAACCCGTCTGCTGAAAAGCTTTGTCTGCCTCGCCGAGGAATTGCATTTTTCCAGGGCTGCAGAACGTCTCAACATCGCTCAACCAGCCTTGAGCCGGCAAATCAAACTGCTCGAGGAGCGGCTCGGCGTGATGCTTGTGCGCAGGACCAAGCGCAGTGTGGCACTGACGCCGGCAGGCATCATATTCAAGACCCGATGTCACCGTCTGCTCGATGAGCTTGAGGATGCCCGCCAGGAAGCGCAGCGGGTGGCAGCTGGGCAGGAGGGCCGACTGGCGGTGAGCTTTCTGCACTCGTCGACCTACGGGATCATGCCTCATCTTCTACGCGCGTTCCGCACCGCTCATCCACGCGCGGTGCTCGAACTGTACGAAATGACGATTACCGATCAGCTTCACGCGCTGCGGGAGGGCAAGGTCGATGTCGGGCTGATCCGCCCACCCGTGGCCGATGAGACGATCAGGACGCGCTTTCTTGGTGCGCAGCGCTTCATCATCGCGCTTCCCCAATCTCACCCGCTCGCAGGCAATACGAATCTGTCCTTGCACGCCTTGCGCAACGATCCGTTCATCTCCTTCACGGAGCGGCACAGCCCGCTCTTTTATGCGCGGATCGTCGCCATGTGCGAGACAGCCGGTTTTGTGCCCCGTGTTGCCCAGCACGCAACCCAGATTCACACGATCGTCGGCCTCGTCAGCGCGGGAATGGGCGTCTCGATCCTGCCGGAGGTCGCCAAGAACCTCAGCCTGTCCAACGTCTCGTTCGCCGAGATTACCGACAAGCCACCATCGGTGGAAATGTGCCTTGGCTGGCGCAGCGACAACGCCTCCCCGATCCTCGATTCCTTCGTCGAGATCTGCACTGTTGTCGCCGCAGAGCAACTTGGTTCCGGGGGCGGCTGACGATCAGCGGGTGATATTGCACGGATGCCCGCCGCAGCGATCTGCGGCAGACCGACGTTCTGCAGGAAGACCCGTTTGAGGGCCACTTAGGTCCGGCGCAACACGTCCTGCCATTCCGGTCGGCGGTCGATCTGTGCTTTGGCAAACGGACAGAGCGGGATGATCGAGACCCCATCGCGCCGGGCATCTTCGATCGCCTGGCGAACCAGCCTCTCGCCGACCTTGCGGCCGCGCAGTGCCGACGGCACTTCGGTGTGATCGATGATGATCAGCTTGTCGCCGGCGCGGCTGTAGGTCATCTCGGCCTCCACACCATCGACGACCACGAAGTAGCGTCCCTTCGATGCACCATCCTCGCGCTCGACAGTCGCATCGGCCGGAGACTGCGCGGCCTGAGAACGCGCGGCGTCCGGCGCGCGTGCCCGTCGCAGCCCCCCTTGTGCGCACTCCAGAAGATCACGGTCCCATCCGCCGAGGTCGGCCGCGGCCTCATAGGTAGAGACAAGGAAATTGATGAGCGCCGCTTCCGGGTCATCAGCCGACTGAACCGCATCATAGGGCAGCAGGAACTCGCCCAGTTCCTCGTGCCAGAAGGCAGCATCAGGCTGGACCGTCGCGGCCCGATAACCGCCTGGCGCCGGATAGGCGTAGGCATAGAAGGCAGGATAGTCGATGCCGCCACCACCCGGCCAGAAGCCGGCCGACGACACCTCACGATCATAGGCCTCCTGCGCCACGACGTTTGGCAAGGACGGCACGCCTCCAGGATGCAGCGGCGCGCGCCTGCCGGAAAAGCGCGTGACGGCAAGATCGAAACTGCCCCAGAAGAGGTGAACAGGACTGGATTTGCCCAGGAAGGACGTCCGAAATCGGTTGAACATCCTGTCCACCGCCACCGCTGCCTTGTGAAAACGCTGGACCGCCACGCCGTCATACGGCCGGTCACGATGATCCTCCGAGAACGGAACGGGGTTGGGAATTTCGTTCGGATTGTCGTTGAATTGCGGCGTCCCGCCAAGGTCGGATACCAGTTTCACGAACTGGTCGCGGAATGCCGCCACCGTCGATGGACCCAGCCCAAAAGACACTTGGCGACCATTGCCGCAGCGGCCGACGACCCTGTGTGCTAGCAAATCGAAAACGATCTCGATGCCGGGACCATCGGGAATTGGGGAGGATGTCAGCCCGATCGGCGTGACATAGAAAGTCGCGTGCCATGAGTGATTAAGCCACGGCGTATGCGCGAGACGGTATTTTCCGACGATCTGCAGATAAAGATGCAGTGCGGAGCAGGTCTCGCGCCAGCTGAGGTAATCGAGTTGCGGCCACGTGCTCATTCCGCTGTCTCCGTTTTGCGTCATGTCCGGAAGAGGTTGGTGGGGTCTCTCCGCATTGTCAGGCCGGAAGCGGGATGTGCTCGTCCCGATCGTTCATCGGCAAATCGAAACGCCCCTCACCCCATCGCTCGGCGCGCCATTCGGCCTTGGCTTCTTCGATGCGATCTCTGGACGACGCCACGAAGTTCCACCAGATATAGCGCGGTCCCCCAAGCGTCGCACCGCCGAGGATCATCAGCCGCGCACCTTGGTCTCCGGCTGCGACCGTGATCCTGTCTCCGGGGCGAAAGACCATCATCTGCGACGCCTCGAAAGTCTGACCTGCGACCGAAATCGATCCTTCGACGATATAGATGCCGCGGTCCTCATGGTTGTCGGGCAGCGGTAGCCGGCAGCCCGCTTCAAGCCTCACATCAGCATAGAAGGTTTCAGAAAACATCGTGGCGGGGGCGTTCTTGCCGTAGGCCTCGCCAAGAATGAGCCGCACCGAGACGCCGTGATCCTCGATCAACGGCAGCGCCTCCTTGCCATGGTGCTCGAACATCGGCGCCATATCCTCATGGCGGTCGGGCAGCGCCAGCCATGTCTGGATCCCGAACAAGCTGTTAGGCCCTGTTCGAGCCGCCGCAGACGTGCGCTCCGAATGGGTGACGCCTCGCCCGGCGACCATCCAGTTCAGCGCACCCGGGCGGATCAACTGGTCGGCGCCGGTGCTGTCGCGGTGATGAAAATCTCCGCGGAAAAGATAGGTCACGGTGCCTAGACCGATATGCGGATGGGGTCTGACATCCACCCCCTGCCCGGTGAGCAACTCCGCCGGTCCGGCCTGATCGAAGAAGATGAACGGCCCGACCATCTGTCGCTTGGGCGCTGGAAGGGCGCGCCGAACCGAAAAGCCACCGAGGTCCCTGGCGCGCGGAACGATCAGCGTTTCGATCGCATCGATGCCGACCTCATCGGGACAGCCCGGTTCGACTGCGGGGTTCCAGCTCATTCCTCGTATCCTTCCATAAGGCTCTGGCACCCTACCGGCTTTGCAAGGACGCCTCAGCAGTTCGCTTCAGGAGGCCGCGCGTGCCCATTCGCCTCGCGGATCGCCCCATGGCCAAAACTGGCAAATCGGCATCCGCCCCGCTAGTCCTTTGCGGCGCGGAACAGCGTCGCGGCATGAGGAACGCCAGGGCCCTGGCGACGCAGGCCCCAAAGCTGTGGATTGCGCTCGAAGCTCTCGATCAGCATTTCCGTCAGAACGCGCACCTTGCGGGCGGGATGCTGACCCGGCGGGCGAATGACGTATATGCCTGCCGAAGGCGGCGGATAGCGCGTCATGATCGCGACCAGCGCGCCGGAAGTCACATATTCATGGGTGATGCAGTCGGGGAGCCAGGCAATGCCCAGCCCTGCCACTGCAGCAGCGGCAAGCGCCGTGGCGTTGTCCGCCTTGAACCTACCCTGCGGCTGGACCGTGACGATCGTGTCTCCATCAAGAAATTGCCACGTCTCGGTTCCCTGCATCAGGGACTGGTGTTCGACAATATGTGCCGGGGTCTGCGGAACGCCGTGCCTGTCGATATAGTCGGGACTTGCCAGCAGCGTCCCATAGATCGGACCGACACGCCTGGCGACCAAATTGGAATCTTGAAGATACCCAACCCGGATGGCGCAGTCGAAACCTTCCGCGATCAGATCGACGAAGCGATCGCTGTAGGCGGTATGTATCTGAAGTTGAGGATGCTCCCCAGCCATCTGCGCCAGCACCGGCGCGAAATGGGTCGGTCCGAACGTGAGCGGCATGGCGACCCGCAACCGTCCGCGCAGATCGCCGGTTGGCAGGATGGATTCCCTTGCTGTGTCGATCTCGGCGCTGGCACGCGCTGCGTGCTCCCGAAAGGTCACGCCGGCTTCTGTCAGCGCGGAACCCCGGGTGGAACGTGCCACGAGTTGAGCGCCGAGCTCCGCTTCGATGCGTAAGAGCCGCCGGCTGACGATCGACTTGGACACACCGAGCCGACGCGCGGCGGCCGATACACCGCCCGCATCCGCCACAGCTACGAAGGTCTGCAGATCCTCGATATCCAATCGACCGTTCCTCTTTTGGCAGCGCAGATGCCGAGACTATGGCACCGTCGTGCCGCAAATAGGAACAGCAAATCGAAATGCGCTTAGCCGAGTATCGGCCCCGGCGTCATTCGGCACCAAGCTTGAAGGCGGCGGGGCGGATGAGCGCGCCTAGCGCGGCTTTCCGTCAGAATCCTGCCTGATCAAGGCCGAGAGCCTTGATTTTGGAATAGAGAGTGGTCGGCTTCATCGCAAGAAGCGCCGCTGCCCCACCGAGCCCGGAGACACGCCCGTTCGCCGATTGCAGCGCGCGCTTGATGTTGGCGGCCTCTGCCTGCCGCATCTCGGCGGCGGTGAGGATATCGCCCGGTCCGTCGACAGGAGCGTCCCTTTGCTTATCGCCGACTGTTTTGCCGGGCGTCTCCACCTGACTCTTGAGATGGAACTCCATGCGGTCATTGCGAGCAAGGATGGCGGCGCGTTCGATGACGTTCTGCAGCTCCCGCGCGTTGCCCGGCCATGAATAGGCTTTCAACTCCTCGATGTTGGCGCGGGTGAGCAGCGGTTCGCGAATGTTGAGACGGGCGCAGGCGATTTTCAGGAAATGCTGGGCAAGAAGCGGAATATCGTCCCGGCGCGCGCGCAGCGGCTGGCAATCGATGGGAAAGACGTTGAGCCGGAAGTAGAGGTCCTCCCGGAACCGCCCTTCGGCAGCCGCCGTCTTGAGGTCGCGATTGGTCGCAGCGATGAGCCGAATGTCGACCTCGCGGGTGCGCTCTTCGCCAATGCGCTCAAATCTCCGGTCCTGCAACACGCGAAGCAGCTTCGACTGGAGATCGAGTGGGATTTCGCCGACCTCATCGAGGAAGATCGTGCCGCCATCGGCAAGCTCGAAACGGCCGATTCTGTCGCGAACCGCCCCGGTGAAGGCACCTTTGACATGGCCAAAGAACTCGCTTTCGAAAAGATCGCGGGGAATGGCCGCGCAATTGACGCGGATGAGCGGACGGTCCCGGCGCTGAGATGCCTGATGGATCGCGCGCGCCACAAGCTCCTTGCCGGTGCCACTCTCGCCGGTGATCAGCACGTTGGCGTCGGTGGGCGCGACGAGGTCGATCTGCTGCAAGATCTTGTGGATCGGCTGCGTGTTTCCGATGATGTCGTAGTGATTGGCCTGCGTCAGGATCTCTTCCTGAAGATAGGCGTTCTCCATCTCCAGTCGCTCGCGCAGCCGCGCATTCTCCTCGAGCGTCGCCCGCAGTTTCTCCTCGTTGCGCTTGCGTTCGGAAATGTCACGGAAAACGATCACCGCGCCGATATGGGCGCCGTTGTCGCTGATCGGCGTTGAGGTGTATTCGACACGCACCGGTCGGCCGTCCTTGTGCCAGAACACTTCGTCGTCGACCGTGTTCACCGTGCCTTCGCGGAAGGCCTTGTAGATAGGACAATCGGCTGAATGGTAGTGGCTGCCGTCGGGATGCTTGTAGTGCACCATCCGGTGCATGTCCTGGCCCACCATTTCCTCGGCGCCATATCCCAGCATGGCTTCGGCGGCCGGGTTGGCGAATGTCGTGACACCATCGGCATTGACGCCGTAGATGCCTTCGCCGGCGGCGGCCAGGATGAGCTGGTTCTCGCGCTCGATCTCGCGGAAGAAGCGCTCCGCGCGCCGCCACTCCTCCAGTCCTTGGCGATGGTAGTTGTTGGCCTCTTCATCAATCGTCCGCCGGCGCCTGGCTTTCAGATCGCATATGCGCAGCAGGAGATACGCTCTGCTCCCGCGGCGAACCGAAAGCGCGCTATGCTCGACGTCGGACTTTCCATTGGCCTCCCCTTCCAGGGCGATATCGCGGCTGAAGGCATGCCCGCGCTCAAGCGCCTCCTCCGTCATCACATGCAATGCCGCAAGCGAACGCTGGTAGAGCCGCGTGACTTTTGTCTGCTTGAGCGTCGCGCAGTCCGTTCCGAATAGCGCAGCCGCAGCTGCATTCACGCGGATTATGCGATTTGTGGCGGGTTCAACCACCATCATGGCCTCGATGTCGCGATCGAACCCATCCGAAAGAACCTGGGATAGATCGATCGTCTCTTTCCCGTCGGGTGACGGGTCGACCTGAGACGCTCGGATGTCGGCAAGCTCCAAAGGCGAGGCCCTCCATTACGAAAAATGATAATCGGATTACGAGATCGTGTAAATTACGCATTTTCGTAAATTTATGCCTGTGCCGTGGTCGCTTCAATCGCAGCTTTTGAAGGCGTACGGCCCCTCCTCCCCCATTTGGCACACCCCTTGCTTCATGGTCTTCGACAACAAGCGCTCGACAACGAGGGCATGGATTGCGTCAGACAAAACAGGGGTCAGCAGATGACGATCAAGTCTTTGGGAAATCCGTATGACGGCGACACAGATCTGAGGCATGGCGTCTCGTGCACCTGTGCCGGGTGCATGACCGATGCAGGCAAGCTCACGGCTGAATCCGTGTCACGACCGGCAATGAGCAGCGACGACATGCTGGAACGTGCCGTGGAAAGCGCCGTCGTTCGCTCGATGTTTGGACACAACGACCTTTCGAGACGATCCTTCGCCAAGATGCTCGGCGGGACGACCCTGGCCGCAGCGCTTGCCTCTGTCCTGCCGATCGACAAGGTGAAGGCCGCCATCCTCGACGACATCGGCACGCCGGAAAAGACCGACCTGTCCGTCGGCTTCGTGCCAATCACCTGTGCGACACCGATCATCATGGCCGAACCGCTGGGCTTCTATGAGCGCTACGGTCTCAATACCCGTGTGATCAAGACGGCGGGGTGGGCCGTCGCACGCGACATGTCGCTCAATGGCGAATACGATGCCTCCCACATGCTCACGCCGATGCCGCTCGCCATCACCCTCGGCGCCGGCTCCACCGCGACGCCCTTCCTGATGCCGGCGGTCGAGAACATCAATGGACAAGCCATTGTTCTCCACAATGACCACCGCGACAAGAACGAGGACGTCTCGCTCTGGAAAGGCATGACCTTCGGCGTCCCCTTCGAATACTCGATGCACAATTTCCTGCTTCGCTATTATGTCGCCGAGCACGGGCTCGATCCGGATCGCGACATCCAGATCCGCGTCGTTCCACCGCCGGAGATGGTGGCGAACCTGCGCGCCGGAAACCTCGACGGCTTCCTGTCGCCCGACCCGTTCAACCAGCGCGCGGTGTGGGAGGAGATCGGCTTCATCCACATCCTGACGAAGGATATCTGGGAAGGTCATCCGTGCTGCGCCTTTGCCTGTTCACAGGAGTTTGCCGAGACCCACCCCAACACCTACGGCAATCTGCTCAAGGCGATCGTCGACGCCACCCAATATGCCAGCGCCCCGGAATACCGATCGGAGATTTCAGAAGCGATCGCCCCAACCAACTATCTCAACCAGCCGGTTCCGGTCATCGAGCAGGTGCTGACCGGCCGCTATGCCGATGGTCTCGGCAATGTGCAGGACGTTCCCGACCGAATCGATTTCGATCCGTTCCCCTGGCATTCGATGGGCGTTTGGATCCTCACGCAGATGAAGCGTTGGGGCTACATCGAGGGAGACATCGATTATGCAGGCGTTGCCGAAAGGGTCTATCTCGCCTCCGACTGCGCCACAGTGATGCGTGATCTCGGGCTGGAGCCTCCGGCCGAGACCTACAAATCCCATGTCATCATGGGCAAGACATTCGATCCGGCAGAGCCCGAAGCCTATGTCGAGAGCTTCGACATCCGGAGGTCGTGATCGATGACACGGTCCTACGATTTCCGGGCGCTTCTGCTATCGATCGTCCTTCTCATCACCCTGCTCGGGGCATGGGAGCTCGCCACGAACACGCAGGCCCAAGGCGGTGGCGGAGAGCTGACGGAGTACGAGCGCCTGATGGGTGCCGGCAGCCAGCGTGCCGGCGTCCCGCCACCGTCCGAAGTCATCGGCAAGGCTTGGGAGGAACTGTCGGACCCGTTCCACAATACCGGAGCCAATGACAAGGGAATCGGCATTCAGATCGCCTATTCCCTGATGCGTGTCCTTTCGGGATACTTCCTGGCCGCGTTGATCGCGCTGCCGGTCGGATTCCTGATCGGCATGTCGCCGCTGATGTACAAGGCGCTGGATCCCTTCATACAGGTCCTGCGCCCCATTTCGCCGCTGGCATGGATGCCGCTGGCATTGTTCATCATCCAGGACAGTGAGGCATCCTCCATCTTCGTGATCTTCATCTGCTCGATATGGCCGATGCTGATCAACACCGCGTTCGGTGTCGCGGGTGTGCGCAAGGATTGGGTGAACGTGGCGCGGACCCACGAGTTAGGACCGCTCAAGACGGCGTTCCAGGTCATCCTTCCGGCCGCCGCTCCGACCATCGTGACCGGCATGCGCATATCGATCGGCATTGCCTGGCTGGTCATCGTCGCCGCCGAGATGCTCGTCGGCGGTACCGGTATCGGCTATTACGTCTGGAACGAGTGGAACAACCTCGATCTCAACAGCGTGATCTTTTCAATCCTGATGATCGGCGTCGTGGGCATGGCCCTCGACGCGGTTTTCGCGCGCCTGCAGCGCTTCGTCACCTACACCGAATAGGAGAACGCCATGTCTCAGCCATTCCTCCAGATCGATGGCCTTGCCAAGCGCTTTCCAAGCGGCAAGGACGATACGCTGACCGTGTTCGAGAATGTCGATTTCGATATCGAGAAGGGCGAGTTCGTCTGCATCATAGGGCACTCCGGATGCGGCAAGTCGACGATCATGAACGTGCTTGCCGGCCTCGACGAGCCAACCGACGGGGTCGTTACCATGGACGGCCGGGAGGTCTCGGGACCGAGCCTCGAACGCGGCGTCGTCTTCCAGAACTATTCGCTGCTGCCGTGGCTGACCGCGCTGAAGAACGTCACCTTCGGGGTCAAGGCGCGTCACCCGGATTGGTCGGCGGAAAGGATACGACAGCATTCCTATAAATTCCTGGAGATGGTCGGCCTGACCAATGGCGCCGAGCATCGCAAGCCCTCACAGCTTTCCGGCGGCATGCGCCAGCGCGTCTCGATCGCCCGTGCGTTTGCGACCGAACCGAAGCTCCTTCTGCTCGACGAGCCATTCGGGGCACTCGACGCACTGACGCGCGGCACGATTCAGGACGAATTGCTGCGCATCTGGCAGGACAGCGGCCAGACCGTCTTCATGATCACGCACGACGTCGACGAGGCCATCCTGCTCGCCGACCGGATCCTGCTCATGAGCAATGGACCCTTCGCGCAGGTCGCAGAAAGCGTGGTGATCGACATCCCCCGGCCACGCAAACGCACCGAGATGGTCCACCATCCGGCCTACTACAAGATCCGCAACCATCTCGTCGACTTCCTGTCGAGCCGATCAGCGGAGATCGCGGCCAGCCCGCGCGAAAAGGATGGTTCGCGGCGTCAACCGCCCACGGTGCGCCCCGGCGCCGAAGACGATTCGCCGGCGCCGGATGCCGAAAGCGCCCGGCCCCATCTGGTCTCGCTCGCTGGGTGAAGGCGCGGCGGACTGTCAAAATCACATCAGGAACGAGGAAACGCTGACATGATGAACAAGATCGACGTGACAGAAATGATCATTGAGAAGAAGCGCACCGCAGGCTTGACCTGGGGGAAGATCGCCGCCGATATCGGCATGTCGGAGGTGTTCACCACATCCGCCTGCCTCGGCATGAACGCCTTTCCGCGGGAAAAGGCTGATCTGCTGACGAGAAATCTGGGCCTGCCGCAGGAGGCCGCCGTCGTTCTGGCCGAGTACCCCACGAAGGTCTTTTCACAAGCGGTGCCGACGGACCCTTGTGTCTACCGCCTTTACGAGATCGTCGCCGTCTATGGTGACACCATCAAGGAACTGATCAACGAGAAGTTCGGCAACGGCATCATGAGCGCCATCGATTTCGATATGGAGATCGACCGAATCCCGAGCCCGAAGGGCGACCGGGTCGAGCTGAAGATGAGCGGCAAGTATCTGGCCTACAACGCCTGGTAGAAAGCGCTGATCCATCGCCGGACGGTCATCTTTGATCGTCCGGATTTGTCCGACCGACGGGAAACGGGAGACCACCGCATGTCCCGCCCGCCCTTTCCTCCCTTCACGGCACAGACCGCCGCCCTCAAAGCGCGCATGGCGGAAGACGCTTGGAACACGCGCGACCCGGACACGGTCATTCTCGCCTATACAGCCGACACGCTCTGGCGCAACCGGACCGAGTTTTTGGAAGGTCGTGAGGCCGTTCACTGCTTTCTCGTCAGCAAGTGGACTCGTGAACTGGATTACCGCCTGATCAAGGAGGTCTGGACCAGCCATGCCAATCGGATCGCCGTCCGTTTCGCCTACGAATGGCACGATATCGCCGGCAATTGGTTCCGCTCCTATGGCAACGAGAACTGGGAGTTCTCGACCGACGGCTTGATGCACCGACGCATCGCTTCGATCAATGATCTGGCGATCGACGAGGCCGACCGGAAGTTCCATTGGCCGCCAGGCAGAAGGCCGGACGAACATCCGGGCCTGAGCGCGCTTGGACTGTGAAGTCCTCCCGCAGGGGACACCCTGCCAAGCGAACCGACGATGGCGCGCTTCGGCCTCAGTCGAAACGCGGCTTTTGCTTGGCCAGGAAGGCCGAGAGCCCGGCCTTGGCGTCACCGCTGGTCTGCGCGAGCGCGGCGGCCATGCTCTCGGCGAAAAGCCCCTCGGCCGGCGCCATGTCTGAAATGCGAGAGACCGCCTGAATCATCATGTAGTTGGAAAGCGCGGCATTGCCGGCGATCTCGCGGGCAAGCTCCATCGCCTTGGCCTCCGCCTCGCCCTCGCCCACCGCATAATGCGCCAGCCCAAGCCGAAGACCCTCCTGAGCCGAATAGCGCCGGCCGGTCAGCATCATTTCCGTCATTCGGTCCGCCCCGACGATGCGGGCGACGCGCACCGTGGCACCGCCCCCGACAAAGATGCCGCGCCGGCCTTCAGGAAGCTGGAAGAAGGCGGATGGCTCGGCGATCCGCACATGGGCAGCGGCAGCGATCTCCAGCCCACCGCCGATCACCCCGCCCTTCAAGGCCGCGACAACCGGCAAGCCGCCATACTGAACCTTCTCCAACGCGTCGTGCCAGCGACGGCTGTGCTTCAACACACCGAAGGCGTCACGTTCAACATGTTCGGAAAGATCAAGGCCGGCGCTGAAATGATCGCCGTTGGCCGCGATGACCGCCACCTTGACGCCTTTGGGCGGAGCGGCGAACCACCCGCCGAGGAAGTCGATCAGTGCATCGTTCACCGCGTTGCGCTTGTCCGGGCGATTGAAGCGCAGCACCGCGATTTCTCCGACGATCTCGGTCTGGACGATGTCGCTTGGGCTCACGCGGCGTTCCTTCTCAACGGGTCCGGTCTTCAGCCGGCATCTCTTTCGGGCCACCGAGGTAGATCTCGGCGATCTTGGGGTCGTTCGCCAGTTTCGCGGCCGGGCCTTCCACCGTCACCTCGCCGAGTTCCATGACGTAGGCATGGTCTGCAATCTTCAGGGCTGCACGTGCGTTCTGCTCGACGAGCAGGATCGAAACGCCCTTCTCGCGCAGACCGGCGACGGTCGCAAGGATATCGCGAACGATGAGCGGGGCGAGACCGAGGCTCGGCTCGTCCAGCATCAGGAGGCGTGGTCTGGCCATCAGTGCGCGGCCCATCGCGAGCATCTGCCGCTCTCCTCCGGACAGCGTCCCGGCCTCTTGTCGGCTTCGCTCGGAAAGGCGAGGAAACAGCGCGAAGACTTCGTCCAGCGTGTCCGCCGCCTCTGCCCGGCCGCGCCGGAACGCGCCGAGATCGAGATTTTCCTTCACGGTCATCGAGCCGAACAGGTCGCGCTGTTCCGGCACCAGGCTGATGCCCGCTGCGACCCGATCTTCCGCCGGCATCGCGGAGATATCGGCGCCGTCGAACCGCACCGTGCCGCGCGAGGGCAAGAGCCCCATGGCCGCAGCGAGCAGTGTTGTCTTGCCGGCCCCGTTGGCGCCGATCACCGTGACGATTGCGCCGGCGGGAACCGATAAACCAACTCGCTGCACCGCTTCGACCGCCCCGTAGGAAACGGACATCGCTTCGATCTCGAACAGCGCACTCATGCCGCCGTCCCGAGATAGGCCTCGATCACCGCTTCGTTGCGGCGGATTTCGGCAGGGGCGCCCTCCGCGATCTTGGTGCCGAAATCCAGGACGACGATCTCGTCGGTCAATTGCATCACGAAATCCATGTCGTGCTCGACCAGAAGCACGCTCATCCCCTCGTAGCGGAGTCGGCGGATCAGCGCTGCCAGCGCCTGCTTCTCCATATGGCGCAAGCCGGCGGCCGGTTCGTCAAGAAGCAGAAGCACCGGATCAAGACATAGCGCGCGGGCGATCTCTGCGAGCCGCTGCTGGCCGAGCGCCAGTTCGCCCGCCTTGCGGTGCATCTCGGCCTGGAGCCCGACCCGTTCGATCTGAAACGCCGCCTCGGCGAATATGCGGCGTTCCTCGGCGCGGTCGAGCTTGAGTATTCCGGCAAGCATGCCGGCGCGACCCCGTTTGTGCGCGCCGATCGCGACATTCTCCAGGACGCTCATGCCGGGTGCCAGCTTGACGTGCTGGAAGGTGCGAGCGATGCGGCGTGCTGCGATCTGACGCGGCGTCAGTCCGTCAATACGTTCGCCAGCAAAATGGATTTCGCCTTCCGACACTCCCAGCACGCCGGTAACGAGGTTGAACGTCGTGCTTTTGCCCGCGCCATTCGGCCCGATAAGCCCGACGATATGACCCCGCGGCACCTTGAAGCTGACATCGTTGACTGCAACGAGGCCGCCGAAGCGCTTGGTGGCGCCCTTCACTGCAAGCAGCAAGTCAGGCGACAGCGTCATGTCGCCCTTCGCCAGTCGATAAGTCGTGTCGATGGGCGCCGCCACCCCGCTAAGCCGGCTGAAACGGCCGGCGATTGCAGGCCAGAACCCGTCGCGCGACACCTGCAGCAGAAGGATGAGCAGAACCCCGAAAACGATGATCTCGTAGTTGCCGGCAAATCCGAAGATCATCGGCATTGCGTCCTGCAAGACGTTCTTCGCAAGAACGACGATCGCCGCGCCGAGGATCGCGCCGTAAACATGGCCAGCGCCGCCGATCACCGCCATCAATAGATACTCGATGCCGATATTGAGGTTGAAGGCGCCTGGCGTCGTCGCACGCTGGAAGTGGGCGTAGAGCCAGCCGGCCAGCCCGGCGAGCAGCGCGGCGTAGACGAAGACGAGCAGCTTGGCGCGCCAGACGTTCACGCCGGAGGATTCGGCCGCCGTCGCGCCGCTCCGAAGCGCACGGATGCCGCGGCCCACACGGGAATTCAAGAGATTGAGTGTCCCGGCAATGGAGAGGAGAACGGCGATCCAGACGACGACGTAGATCGCGCGCGCGCCGGTCAGCGGCTGGTCGATGAAATGGAGCGGCGGAATGCCCGAGATGCCATCGTGAGCCCCGATCACCTGAAGATTGCCGAAGAGGTAGTAGAAGCACATCCCCCAGGCAATGGTGCCCAGCGGCAGATAGTGACCGGAAAGCCGTACGGTGACGAGGCCGATGGCAAGCGCCGCGACACCCGTTGTCGCCAGCGAAACCGGCAAGGTCAGCCACGGCGACCAGCCGAAGGAGGTTGTCAGCACCGCGGTCGTATAGGCGCCAAAGCCGACAAATGCCGCCTGGCCGAAGGACGTCATGCCGCCGACACCAGTCAGGAGGACGAGGCCAAGCGCCACAAGGCTCGCTATACCGATGAAGACGAAAAGCGTGATCCAGAAACTCGGCACGAAGGGCAAAAGCGGCAGCGCCAGCACCACGGCGGCGAAGATGGCAAGACGCTTCAGGTCGCTCGTCGGCATCGCCTACTCCTCCTCCTCGTGATGAGCGCTGCGCAGCGAACGCAGCAGGAGGATCGGGATGATCGAGGCGAAGATGATCACTTCCTTGAAGGCGCTCGCCCAGAACGAGGAGAAGGCTTCCAGGATACCAACGCCGATCGCGGCCGCCACGGTCGCCGGATAGGCGGCGAGCCCGCCGATGATCGCCGCAACGAAGCCCTTCAATCCTATGATGAAACCGCTGTCGTAGTAGAGTGTGGCAAGTGGCGCGACGAGCACGGCGGAAACGACGGCGATCGCCGCCGCCATGGTGAAGGCGAGCGAGCCTGCGCGCGCCGTCGGGATACCGACAAGCCGCGCGCCGCGCCGATTGACGGCCGACGCGCGCAACGCCTTACCGATGAGCGTGCGGCTGAAGAAGAGCGCCAGCGAAAGCAGCAGGGCCAGCGTGGCGCCGACGACGAGAAGGCTTTGCGCCGTGACGGTCAACGGCCCAAGCGTGAACGCAGCGTCGATAAGCGGGGACGTGCGATAACCCTCCGCGCCGAAGAAGGCCAGGCCGAGCCCGGTCATCGCCAGATGGGCACCGACTGCCGCGATCAACAGCACCAGCACCGAAGCGTCGGCGAGCGGCTGGAAGGCGGTGCGATAGAGATATGGCCCCATGGGAATGATCAGAGATGCGCAGAGCACGAGATTGACGATTGAACCCAGTTGCAGCGGCGCCAGCAGGAGGACGGCGGCGGCGATGACGAGCGCAGGCAGGGCCATCTTCAGCGCGTTGAGAGCGATCCGGCCAGGTGGCAGGCGATTGCGCGAGGCGATGACCTCCATGACCGTCGCCGCCGCCGCAAGGCCGAGCAGCAACCAGACGGAGCCAGGTGTGCGCCCGGTCTCGAGCGCGGCCAGCGTCAATCCACCAAAGGCGACGAGATCTCCTTGCGGGATCAGGATCACGCGCGTGACGGCGAAGACCAGCACGAGAGCGACGGCCAACAGCGCATAGATCGCGCCGTTGGTGACACCGTCCTGCAGGAGGAACATCGCGATGGTGAAATCCAACGTCTCGTCCGTTCGCCTTGGCGTCGCCTGGGTTTCGCCTGGGTTTTGCTCATGCCGCCCGGCGGTGAAGATCTCGCCGAGCGAAAAGCCTGGGAAGGCCGGCTATTCCATGTACTTCCAGGCACCGCCCTCGATCGTGACGAGCACGCGGCTGCGTTCATCGTGGCCGAAATGGTCTTCCGGAGTCATGTTGAAGACGCCGTGAACGCCGACCACCTCCTCGACACCCTCCAGCGCATCGCGCAAGGCAGATCGGAAGGCGTCCGTACCTGGCTCGGCAGCTTCCAGCGCAACCGGGATCGCCGCGGCGGCGAGCTGCCCGGCGTCATACATGTGACCACCGAAGGACGAGACGGAGTCGGCGCCGTTCTCATCCTCGTAGGCGGCGGTGTACTTCATGCCGATATCCTTGGACGGATGGTCGTCCGGAAGCTGCTCCGCAACGACGATCGGTCCGACCGGCAAGACCGTGCCTTCGGCCGCCTCGCCTGCGACGCGGATGAAATCAAGGCTCGCTGAACCGTGGGTGTGGTAGATCTGGCCATCATAGCCACGCTCGCCGAGCGCGATATTGGGCAGCGCGCCGGGCGTGCCGGACGATACGACCAGCACCGCATCGGGATTTGCCGAGACGATCCGCAAGACCTGGCCCGTGACGCTCGTATCGTTGCGCGCATAGCGCTCGACCGGCGCCATGGTGATGCCGGTGCCCTCGAGAGCCCGCTCCATTTCCGCGAACCACTGGTCGCCATAAGCATCCGAGTAACCGATCGCGCCGAGGGTCGTCACACCGTTCGCTTCCATGTGCCCGATCAAGGCACTTGCCATCTGCGACACGTTCTGCGGAGCGCGGAAGGTCCATTCATTGGCCTCACCTTCCAGTCCGACGGGCGACAGCGAAATGACCGGCGTACCGGTTTCCGCTCCGACGCCCGCGACGGCGATGGAACCCGGCGTGGCGGACGAACCGATGATCAGGTCGGCACTGTCTTCCTCGATGCACTTGCGCACGTTGCGCACCGCTGCCGTCGGATCCGTGGCGTCGTCGAAGGCAACGTAATTCACCGTCTCACCGCCGATTTCTGTCGGCAACATGGGGATGGTCGCATATTCCGGCGCACCCAGCGATGCAGCTGGGCCGGTGGCCGATACCGTCACGCAGATGGTGACATCGGCGAGTGCTGGTGCGCAAAGACTAAGGCTGGCGACACCCGCAAGCAGAACGGTTCTGAGTTGCATGCACTTTCCTCCCGCTTGGCCGCCAGACGGCGCCCTGTTCGTTTTTCCTCCTCCTCCGGCCGGCCTCCATCCAGGCCGGAGAACGACACGCAAAGGCGCAGCATATCAATGCAAAACATGCGCCATGGTATGTCGAAATCCCATCAACATCATGAGCTTGCGCGTCGATCAAAAATTTGTCAATACGGTAGCGTATGGAAATGGACGACCCCATGACCGGAAAGCGTTCTCGCCCTCAGGCGAATGGCACTTCCACGCCGCGCGCTCAGGCCTCCGGACGTGAGACTTCACAACGCATCAGTGACGAGGCGTGGATCGCCGCCGCCTTGCGTCATCTTGCCGACGCCAATGTCGACGATATTCGCGTCGAGGAACTTGCGCGGGATATCGGCGTCACCAAGGGCAGCTTCTACTGGCATTTCCGCAACCGTCAGCATCTTCTGGAACGTGTCCTGGAACACTGGATGGATCGCGCTACGGTGCAGGTCACGCGCTGGGCTCGTGCCCATGCAGAGGGCGGCACCGAGCGCCTGGTCAAGCTCCTGTCGCTGCCGGCGACGACGCCGCCCGAGAAGAAGGGCGCCGATATCGAGCTGGCAATTCGCAGCTGGGCAAGGCGCGATCCGCTCGCCCGCAAGACAGTGGACCAGGTTGACGAAGTGCGCGCGGCCTTCTTCATCGAGTTGATGGCGGAGGCAGGGATTACAGGTGCAGAAGCCGAACGACGGGCGGCGGTCGCGCAGGCTTTCATGCTGGGAGAGGCATTTCTCGGCGCGCGTCACCGGCTGGGCGACAGGCTTCGCATCATTCGGTTCCTGGCGGAGACGCTGACGGCGATCTGACGACATCGGCGGCTCGTGAGGAGACGGGCCGGCAACCACATGGGAGGAGCCAATGACGGCACAGGCAATTTCGACGGAGGAAACCCGTCCGCATTCCGCGCTCTTCAGGGCGCCGAGCGTGACGATGACGGAGCGCGCCGACGGCTCGATCCTGCTGGACAGCAACATCCCGTTGCCCCGACCGGTCCGCGCCATCGGCGATTGGCTGGAGCACTGGGCCGAGGAGGCGCCGGAACGGCTTCTTGTCGCCGAAAGCGATGGCAGCGGCGGCTGGCGCGGCGTGACCTATGCCGAGGCGCGTGCGAAAGCGCGGGCGATCGGCACGTGGCTGCTCGGTCTGAGGCTCGATGCGTCCAGGCCGCTGGCGATCCTTTCCGACAACACTGTCGACCACGCGCTTATGGCCATGGCCGCGATCTATGTCGGCGTACCTGTCGCCAGCATTTCGTCGGCCTATTCCCTGATGTCGGCCGACCATGAAAAGCTGAAATCGATCGTCTCGCTGATCGAACCAGGCGCAGTCTATGTCAGCGACGCCCAGCAGTACCGCTCGGCGCTCGCGGCCATCTCAAGGCCTGGCATGGCCATCGTGGCAAGCAAGAATGCCGAGGCCGCCGGCGCAAACGCCTTGAACTTCGACGCGGTCGCGGCCGAAATGGATGAAGCCGCGGTGGACCGCGCCTTCGCGGCGCTGACGCCGGAGACGATCGCGCGCTTCCTTTTCACCTCCGGATCGACCGCGACGCCGAAAGCGGTGATCAACACGCACAGGATGCTGACCTCCAGCCAGGAGGCGCGCGCCGCCGTATGGCCGATGCTCGAGGCAGCACCCCCGATCATCTGCGACTGGCTGCCCTGGAGCCACACATTCGGGGCCAACCACAACTTCAACATCATGCTGAGGAACGGCGGCACCCTTTTCATCGACGACGGCAGGCCGGCGCCGCATCTGATCGGGCGAACCATCGCCAACATCAAGGCCGTGCGTCCGACGATCATCTTCAACGTGCCACGCGGCTATGGCATGCTGGCCGAGGCGCTGAAGGAGGATGCCGAATTCCGGGACGCCTTCTTTTCCACCAACGTGATTTTCTACGCGGCGGCCGCCCTGCCCCAGAGCATATGGGACGCGCTGCGCGCGATGTCGGTGGCGACCACCGGAAAGGTGACGCCACTTGTCGCCTCGTGGGGTGCCACCGAGACGGCGCCGCTCGCCACTGACTGCCATTTTCAGGCCGAGCGCAGTGGCAATATCGGCGTGCCGGCGCCGGGCACGACGGTGAAACTCGTGCCCAATGCCGGCAAGCTGGAGATTCGGGTGAAGGGCGCCAACGTCATGCCGGGCTACTGGAAGCAGCCCGAGCTCTCTGCCAAGGCTTTCGACGAGGAGGGCTTCCTGATCACCGGTGATGCCGTGCGTTTCGCCGACAAGGTCCGGCCCGAAGCGGGTCTCTTTTTCGACGGGCGCATCTCCGAGGACTTCAAGCTCACCTCGGGCACCTGGGTCAGCGTCGGCGATCTCAGGGTACGCGGCATCTCTGCGCTGGATCCCGTCGCGCAGGATATCGTGGTGACCGGCCATGACAGCGATGAGGTCGGCTTCCTGATCTTTCCCAATCTGGCCGCTTGCCGCAAGATCGCCGGGCTCGGCGAAGCGGCCGAAGGGCAAGCGATCATAAGCAATCAAGCGGTCCGCGAGATCGTCGCCAGGGGATTGGCGCGGCTGAAAGCCGAAGGCGGCGGATCGTCACGTTACGCCGCGCGAGCCATCATCCTGGCCGCGCCGCCGGACGTCGACGCTGGCGAAATCACCGACAAGGGCTACATCAACCAGCGCGCCGTGCTGGAGCGGCGCGCCGACGACGTCGCAAGACTACAGGGCATGGACGACACAGCCTGCATAACACCTGCCTGATGCAATCACGCAAGCGGACTTAGCCGACCCATCAGCGCAGTGAAGGCTTCGAGGTGTCCCCCTGTTTCCGGACAGGGTCATTTTGTATGTGACATTCCCCTGAGACGTTCCTGACTCCGGATGAGTCTGTTCCACTCATGTGGAGAAAGGCAACGAATCGATCGCGGGTGTGGAGAGACCAGATCAGCAGCATGCCGACGTAGCAACAGTCGGCCTGACGGCCGGCGGGGAGTGGCATGAGCCTGGCATCTTGGCTGTGCCATCGGGTCTGCCGCCCTGGAGGGCGGCGTTCAAGCGTTTGATAATGTGTAGGATTTGGTTGCGGGGGCAGGATTTGAACCTGCGAC
>NZ_NWUC01000008.1 GCF_002750855.1 Neopararhizobium haloflavum
CTGAAGCCGGAAAGCGACACGCTCGAGGCTGCCGAACTGGCGGTCTCCGACGCATTGGCCGGCGAGCGCGGCGCGGCTGTCCTGATCGTCGATGTCGGCCCGGCAGGCACGCCGTTGCGGGCCCTTGGCCTCGGCAACATCAAGGGCGAGATCGT
Organism: Neopararhizobium haloflavum; assembly: GCF_002750855.1. Lineage (GTDB taxonomy): Bacteria > Pseudomonadota > Alphaproteobacteria > Rhizobiales > Rhizobiaceae > Georhizobium > Georhizobium haloflavum. The sequence goes on from NZ_NWUC01000008.1 coordinate 156, forward strand.
CACGGCGAGCGAGCGGCGCGGCATTCCCTCGGCGCCTGGCATTTCGGGCTCCTCGACACGGCGCCCTCAGCCGACTGTCCACGACTGGCCGACGGGCGCGACGCTGGTGCTGTCGACGGACGGGCTGAAAAGCACCGTTCGCCAGCCCGAGCCCCCTGCCCTTTACCACCGCAGCGCGCTGACGATCGCCGCCGCCATCTATGAACGACGCCGCCGGGACACGGACGACTGTGGCATACTGGTGGTGAAGGCGTGATGGCCGGCGCGATCGTCACCTCGATCCGCATCGAGAACGACACCGACGTCGCCTATGTGCGCCGCACCGCACGCATCGTATCGAAAAGCGCCGGCACCAAACCACGCGACCAGGCACGATTCGCGACCGCCGTGTCGGAAATCGCCCGAAACGCGCTGCAATACGCGAAGAACGGCGTCGCCGAGTTCTCCTTCGCTTTCGATGAGCGCACGATCGACCTCGTCGCAAAGGTGTCCGACGACGGGCCTGGCATCGAGCGCATCCCCGACGAGGAAGACGACATCGTCCGCCACAGGCCGGGCCTCGGCATTGCCGGCTCGCGCAAGCTCGTCGACGCCTTCGACATCAAGAGCGGGCGGGGCGGAACCGTGGCAACGCTCAAGGTGCATCTGGGCGCCGGCGCCAGGGAGCAACTCGACGTTTACCTGGAGCGCGCCAAGGAGGCGCTCGGCCTGTCGGCGCAGTTCAGCCCTATGGAGGAACTTGCCGAGCAGAACCGCGCGCTGCGCGAGGCCTTCGCGCAGCAGGAATTCCTGATGCGTGAATTGCACCACCGGACCAAGAACAACCTGGCGCTGATCGGCTCGCTGGCGACGATCCAGGCACGCAAGGTGCAAAGCCAGGAAGCGCGCGACGAGCTCGAAAAACTCGCCCATCGCATTCGCGCATTCTCCTCGGCACATACCTATCTGCACCGTGCCGAGGACGTGACCAAGATCGAGCTCAAGGATCACCTCGACCAGCTGATCGGCATGCTGTCCGATGCCTTCAACAAGGAGAATGTCGCGATTGTCAGCGATGTCGAGGGCGCATTGGTCGAATCGGAGACGGCGCTCGATCTCGGCCTGATCGTCAACGAACTCATCACCAACGCGGCCAAGCATGCCCATCGCGGTGCGGGCCAGCACTCGACCGTCACCGTGCGCACGCGCACGCAGGGACGCAAGCTCCTGCTGTCCGTCTTTGACGACGGCCCCGGCCTGCCAAATGCAGAAGAAGTGCTGCGCAACTCCAATTCGCTGGGCTGGCGCGTCATCGAATCGAGTGCACGCAAACAGAAGGCCTCGGTCCTGATCGACGGCAGCAACGGGCTGCGCGTCGATTTCGAACTCGATATCGCCTGAAGTCAGACCGTTCTATCGGTAGCGCGCCTCGATCGGATCGGCAACGACGCGGCGATAAAGATGCCAGGTCGCGTGCCCGAGAATCGGCATGACGACGGCAAGACCCGCGAAGAACAGCGAAGCGCCAAGCGCCAGACCGCCCGCCACGATAAGACCCCAAAGGAGCATCGGGCCGGGATTGGCCATGACCGCGCGCGCCGACGTCGCCACGGCGGCATAGGCGCCGACATCGCGGTCGATCATCAGCGGAAAGGCGATGACCGTCGTGGAAAGCGCGACGAGCGCGAAGGCCAGGCCGACGAGATTGCCGGCGACGATCAGCGTCCAGCCCGCCTGTGTGGTGAACACCGCGCCGAGGAACGCGCCGATCGTTTCCGGCGTGAAACCGCCGAACGTCCAGCGATAGATCGCTTCCGCGCTATAGATCCACGCGATGAACAGGAAGACCAGCATGGCGCCGACGGTCAGGATCGATGGGATTGCGGGTGAGCGCAGCACTGCGAGTGCATCGCGCAGCGAGGCATCCTCCCCCGCCTCGCGCCGGCGGCTGATTTCATAAAGGCCGATGGCCGCAAAGGGGCCGATGAGCGCAAAACCCGCCATCAGCGGGAAGACCAGTTGAAATGCGTTCTCCCCCGACGTCGCCGCCATCAGGACGACGCCAACGACGGGGTAGATCATGCAAAGAAAGATGTAGTGGGACGGTTTGTGGCGGAAATCGTCGAGGCCGCGCCTGAGCGCCGCCAGAACGTCGGATGTGTCGATGTGTCGGATCACGGGGACGATGGGCGTCTCGCGAGAGCCGGCGAAAACATGAAAGGCCATGGTCGGATCCTCCCAGAATGATTCGCGATCAAGCGGGACCTTGGGCGGCCGAGTGGTGAAATAAGGACACCGCGGCCCTGACCCTGCCTGAAATCAGATCATAGCCGATCGACTCGGTCTTGTCGCGAGGCGACTCGCGCGGCAGTCTGGATGCCATCTGGCAGATGGCGCACCGCTGCCTGGCGGCGGGCCAGCATGCAAGGCGGGGACGGAAAGTGGATCATGTCCAGCTGGGTATCCGGCGAGCACCGGAGATTGCGGCGGCCAAATCACTGATTCAGATGGAAAAATATCCGCGAAGTGTCGTTTTCTTGGTTTTCGTGGCGTGTTTCTTCCGGCCCGAATATTCCCGTTAGGGTTTCGTTAACTAAAAATAGCTTGACCCAAGGCGGTTGTTCACCGACCGTATTTACGCGCCAAGCCCGGTATTGGGCGCTTGCGGCGTAACAGACGGGGAAACGTGTAGAGGTGGGGTTTGTCGATTTCCACGGCAAGCGTGTGTAGCCGGATTGGCGTCAGCGCCGAATCGGCGCAGATTATGGCACGGATCGGCGGGCGGCCCCTGTTCAGGGCGCTCGGCCAGAGGGAGCATTTGGGGTGACAGCTGCACTCGGCACATCGATGGGATCGCACGAGGCGACGGTGGCGGCGGACGAGACGATCGCAGCGGATGCCGCGCTGCTGTCGGAGCAGTTGCGCGCGCTGCGTGACCGGCTGTTTCCGCCAACCGCGCAGAAGACGCTGCGCACCTTTTCGTCGGGCGAAGCGGCTCGGCTGATCGGCGTGTCGGATGGGTATCTGCGTCAGCTCTCCATAGCCGGCGAAGGACCGCAGCCCGAAACGGGCGCTGGTGGCCGGCGCTTCTATTCGCTCGGCGATATCAACGAACTGCGCCGCCATCTGGCCAGCCAGGCGCGTGCCAAGGGCAACACGGCCAAGGCGCGGTCTTACGTGAAATGGCGCGAGCCTGACGACGAGCATCTGCAGGTCATCGCCGTGACCAATTTCAAGGGCGGCTCGGGCAAGACGACTACAAGCACCCACCTTGCCCAGCATCTGGCGCTGTCGGGCTACCGGGTGCTGGCCGTCGATCTCGACCCGCAGGCTTCCATGTCGGCGCTGTTCGGCTACCAGCCGGAAGTCGACCTCACGGGCAACGATACGCTCTACGGCGCCATCCGCTACGATGACGATCGCCGCGCGCTGACTGACATCATCCGCCCGACCTATTTCGACGGGCTCGATCTCGTGCCCGGCAATCTCGAACTGCACGAATTCGAGCATACCACGCCGCGCATGCTGGCATCGGGCGCCGGACGCGGCGCGGGCGGGCTCGACGATTATTTCTTTGCCCGCGTCCAGGCCGCGCTCGCGACCGTTGCGGACCGATACGATGTCGTTGTCATCGATTGCCCGCCGCAACTGGGCTTTCTCACGCTGTCGGCACTCTGCGCCGCGACGTCGGTCATCGTCACCGTGCATCCGCAGATGCTGGACGTCGCCTCGATGAGCCAGTTTCTCTATATGACGTCCGACCTGCTGTCGGTCGTCCGCGAGGCGGGCGGCACGCTGAATTTCGATTTCCTGCGCTATCTGATCACCCGCTACGAGCCCAATGACGGGCCGCAAACGCAGATCGCCGGCTTCCTTCGCGCCCAGTTCGGAGAACGGGTTCTGACGGCGCCCATGGTCAAATCGACCGCCGTGTCCGACGCAGGGCTGACCAAGCAGACGCTTTATGAGGTTGGTCGGGACAATTTCACGCGGGCCACCTACGACCGTGCCATGGAATCGCTCGGTGCGGTGAATGCCGAGATCGAAGGCCTCATTCTCGATGCCTGGGGCCGGCGCAGCGCCGCGGGGGGCCAGCCATGAGCTCCAAGCGCAAGGATCATCTGAAAGCAATCTTCGGCGGCGAGAGGGCTGCCCCGAAATCTCCTTTGCCGGCAAAGGAAAGCGAGACGTCCGCACCGCAGCGCGCGCCCGAAACCAAGTCGGCCGAGCCGCCGCGAGCCGCCTCCGGTGCGGTCAAGGCAATGGGGTTGCAGCTCTCATCGGTATCGCGCGAGCTCGATGCTGCGCGTGCGCTGAAGGAGAGCCTGTCGAGCGGCGACCGGGTGGTCGACGTCGATCCCGCCATCATCGATCCATCGATCGTGCGTGATCGACTGAGCCAGGACGAGGATGGCGACGAGACTTTCGCGGACCTTGTCGAGAGCATGCGGGAAAACGGCCAGCAGGTGCCCGTTCTCCTGCGCCCGCATCCCGACAAGGCCGGCCGCTACCAGGTGGCCTATGGGCATCGCAGGGTCAGTGCGGCCAGGCGGCTGGAGCGACCCGTCCGCGCCGTCGTGCGTGATCTGGAAGATCATGAACTGGTCATGGCTCAGGGCAAGGAGAACACCGAGCGGCGCAACCTGTCCTTCATCGAGCGCGCCTTTTTTGCCCAGACGCTTATCCATCGCGGTTTCGATCGCGGCGTGGTCCAACAGGCGCTGTCGCTGCACAAGACGGAGATGACACGCTTCCTGCAGGTTGCTGCTTTGGTGCCGCCCATGGTCATTCGCGCCATTGGCCCGGCGCCGAAGGCCGGCCGGCCGCGCTGGCTTGAACTGGCAGAGATCTTTCAGAAGCGTCCGGCGGCGATGGAGATCGCCATCGACGAGATCAATGCGGAGGCCTTCAAGGCAGCCTCATCGGATGAGCGCTTCAAGCGGCTGCACACCCGGCTCGGTAAACGGCAGTTGCAGAGGGCGAAGGCCGAGCGCGATGCTGCAACGCAGCATTTCAGACGCGGCGACGGCCAGGTCGTTGCCAGCGTGCCGCCTGGCAAGCGCAAGCGAATCGAATTCGACGAGACGCGCCTTCCCGGTCTGGCCGATTATGTCGCGTCCGCGCTACCGGATCTCATCGCGCGCTACGAGGCGCGTTCGCAAGAGGAAAGCGATGACGACGCGGTCTGACCGTAGGTCGACGCGCTGCATCTGAACAGGACGAGAAGAGGAAGACCGCAAGAAAAAAGGCCCCCAGAACGTTGCCATTCCGGAAGCCCCTTTCGATGTAGCAATCTGAAAGAATCACTTCCGCACATTAAAGTCAAGCGTCGGCACCGTTCCGGTGAACCCTTTTTCTTGCCTTCAAGAGAGGGTGGACACACATGACCGACCGTTTTGCGACCTCGCCATTCGGCGGGCGGGCGATGACGCGCGCGCAATTCATAATCAACGAACAGGTGCGCAAGGCCCGTCAGGCGCTAATGGCCCGGCGCGGCGAAGACGAGACCTCCGCGCCGGACGATTCCGCCGAAGGTGTCGACAAATGGCGGCTCATTCGCGCGCTGAGCGAAGGGCGGGCCCATTTCGCCCTCTCCGACCGCACGATTGCGGTCCTGGATGCGCTGACGAGTTTCCATCCGGAACGCATGCTCGATCCGGCCGGCCCTTTGGTCGTCTTCCCCTCCAATGCGGAATTGTCGATACGCGCTCGTGGCATGGCGCCGGCGACGCTCAGGCGTCACCTCGCCGCGCTCGTCAGCGCCGGGCTCGTGCTGCGGCGTGACAGCGCCAACGGCAAGCGCTATGCGCGGCGCGACGACACGGGCTCGATCGAGCAGGCCTTCGGCTTCGATCTCGCGCCGCTGGCGCTGAGAGCCGCGGAAATCGAAGAAGCCGCCGCGGCCCAGCGCCAACTGTCGGCGGCGATCCGCACCGTGCGAGGCGAAATCACGATTCATCTGCGCGACATTGCCAAGACGCTGGAAGCTGCTGAGGCAGAGAGACGGCCGATCGACTGGACCGGTCTGCGGGACCGTCTGGAGGCGCTCTCTGGGCGCCTGGCGCGCAATCTCGATCTTCCAACGCTGTCACGTCGCCTCGACGGTCTTGCGAAGCTGAGGGACGAGGTGGAGAGCGCCTATCTTTCGTCTCTTGGAGACCGGGAACTCGACCACAAAGAACAAGAAATGAGCGCCAATGACTCACGGAATGAGCGCCATATTCAGAATTCAAACACAGACTCCCATTCTGAATCCTTCCAGGAAAAAGAAAGAAGCGGTTGGCCGACTGCCCTGGAGACAAAATCGGCGGTGCAGACCGGGCGGCCATCGGCCGAAAGAGCGAAGGCGCGGCATGAGGCGGTTGGCGTCACATCGTCTGGTCCGCGGCAAGGGCCGGCGGTGCCGCTCGAAACGGTGCTGCAACGCTGTCCGCAGATGCGCGACTACGCGCCGGGCGGTCTGGCGGGCTGGCCGGACATGATGCGGGCGGCCGATACGGTGCGTTCCATGCTTGGCATCTCGCCAGACGCTTGGCGCAAGGCGCGGGACGAGATGGGCGAAGCCAATGCCGCGATCGCAATCGCCGCGATGCTGGAGCGTGCCGAGGCGATCCGCTCTCCGGGCGGCTATCTCAGGACGCTGACAGAACGGGCCAGCGCCGGGAAGTTCTCCGTGAAGCCGATGCTGGCGGCACTGGCAAGTGCGAAACATGCGTAATCATGGCCGCCCTGCCTGCTTTGCTCAGGCTTCGGCCTCCTGGTTGACAGCTGTCAACTGCAATGAAAACTGCGCCGAGTTGACAGCTGTCAACGCATCGCATGCATCAGCGCCAGGAATCCTTCGGCTGGGATCGATTCACGATCGTCGTTGGACGCGGCGATCCGGCCAGGTCAATGGTGGCGGTCATGACGAACCGCCCTCCCCTCGCCCACCTGCACCGCTGCGATGGCGCCCGCAACATGGCGCGCTTCTACCGGCTGCACCTCGAAAGGACGCTGTTCGGAGAATGGGCGCTCGTGCGAACCTTCGGGCGGATCGGCACGCGCGGCCGGTCATTGGCCCTCGTCTTTCCGACCCGTGCTGCTGCGCTCCTCGCATTCGAACGCCAAAGAGCCGCCAAATTGAAGCGAGGCTACGGTCCGGCCTGAATACGCGCATTGCACCAGGGATCAAAACCGGCCGACATGTGTTAACGAACCAACGCACCCTCGCCTGTCCGTGTTCGCATATGCTGGCGGTCGGTGTATAGAATGACGCATGCCATCGCTCGGATTCATGCTGCACAAAAGCCCGACCCTGCCAGCCTCCATCATCTCCGCCCTCCAGAAGGAACCGCGGCGCTATGCCCATGAGCGCGGCCATGACGGGCACGCGACGGTGGCCTCCTACAATGTCCACAAATGCGTCGGCGTCGACGGCCTGTTCGATCCGGATCGGGTCGCCGCGGTGATTGCTGAGATCGATGCGGACATTCTTGCCTTGCAGGAGGCCGATGCCCGGTTCGGCCGCCGCGCCGGTTTGCTCGATCTTGGCAGCCTCGAAGCGGCAAGCGATCTCGTGCCCGTGCATCAACCCGAGAGCCAGAGCCACGGCTGGCACGGCAATGTTCTTCTCGTCCGCGAAGGCCTCATCCAGGATGTGCGGCGGATCGCCCTGCCCGGCGTCGAGCCCCGTGGCGCGCTGCTCGCCGATCTTGAGATCAAGGGTGTGCGCCTGCGCGTCATTGCGGCCCATCTCGGGCTGCTGCGACGCTCGCGGTCGAGGCAGACAGAATTGCTGCTCGACCTGGCGCGTTCGAAGGATCATCCCACCTTGCTGATGGGCGACCTCAATGAATGGCGCGTGCGCCGTCGCTCTTCGCTCGTTCCGCTGCTGCCGCATTTTGGCCCGCTGCATGCGCCGCTGCCGAGTTTCCCCTCGCGCATGCCGATCCTCGCGCTCGACCGGATCCTGGCCAGTCCGCAGCAACTGATCGCCAGCATCGAGGTGCACAATACGCCGCTGGCGCGTCTTGCCTCCGATCACCTGCCGATCAAGGCGCGGCTCGACCTGACGGATTGCGACGGCTTCGACGCATGCGGCTCGTCCTGATCCTCGCGCTGGCGAGCGTCGGTCTCGCCTTTCTCAGCGTGCTGGCCGTCTATGTCTACGGCATGGTGGCACGGCGTTCGCCCGGCGAACCCTCCCATGCGCTGCCGACCGACGGCGGCAAGGATACGCCGCTGGACGAACTGGTCGACGGGCTGGAGACGCCGGATCCGGACGATACGGGCATGCTGCTGATTGCGGACAATCTGGATGCCTTCGCGGCCCGGGTCCTTTCGGCGCGCAATGCCGGGCGCAGCCTCGATCTGATCTACTATCTCTGGCACGACGATCTGACCGGCGGTCTGCTGGCGCAGGAGGTGATCGCCGCCGCCGATCGCGGCGTGCGCGTACGCCTGCTGCTGGACGATATAAACACCCGCGGCGCCGATCCGCTCTACTTCGCCCTCGACGTGCACGAGAACATCGAGGTGCGCCTTTTCAATCCGATGCGCGAGCGGGGAGGGGGCCTACGCCGGGGCATCGAGATGCTGCTTCGCCTGATGTCGATCAATCGCCGGATGCACAACAAGGCGTGGATCGCGGACGGCCGGCTGGCGATCGTCGGTGGACGCAATGTCGGCGACGAATATTTCGACGCGGCAACCACCAACTTCCGCGATCTCGATCTGTTGCTGCTCGGTGCCGCCGTGCCCGAGGCCGAACAGATATTCGATGCCTTCTGGAATTGCGGCGGCAGCGTGCCCGCCGATGCGCTGATCCGCCGTCCGAAGAATTTGGATCGTGTGAGAAATCGTTTGAGGCGGCTCGGTTCCGGCGAGAAGGCAACACCCTATCTGGGGCGCGTGCGCCGCCGGGTCTCGGTATCGCGGCTTCTTGACGATGCGGGACGGCTGCATTGGTCGCATGACGTCAGGGTGGTCACCGATCCGCCGCAGAAGGCCAATGGAGAGCTGGACGGGCGCTGGCTGACCAGCGATCTCGTTCCGGCCCTCGATGGAGGGACGAAAACGCTGCGCATCATCTCTCCCTATTTCATTCCCGGCGCCGAAGGCCTTTCCTGGCTTGCCGGCATGGCGCAGCGGGGCATCGACATTCAGGTGCTGACGAATTCCCTTGCCGCGACCGACGTTGCAGCGGTGCACGGCGCCTACGCGCCCTATCGACCGGACCTCCTGAAGGCCGGGATCAGGCTATTCGAACTCCAGCCCTTTGCCGCGCGCAAGGGCATATCGGCGTTCGGCTCCAGAGGCGCCAGCCTGCACACCAAAGCTTTCATGGTCGACGGCAGGAAGGGGTTCATCGGCTCCTTCAATTTCGATCCCCGTTCCGTCTCTCTCAACACCGAGATGGGCGTTCTGTTCGAAAGCCCCGGCCTTGTGACCGAACTCGATGAAATTTTCGAGACGGAGACCGCGGCCGATGCAAGCTTTACGGTTAAGATCGCCGGGGACGGCCTTGCCTGGGAGGGCGAGGTGCGAGGCGTGGCGCGCAGCTATCGTCAGGAGCCGGAGGCGGGCACGGCACGCCGGCTGCTGGCCTTCATCGTCGGATGGTTGCCGATCGAGTCGCAATTATAGACATTCGAGTGACCCAAGCGAACGGCGCTCTAGCTTGAGTATGCGCTGCATGCTATCGATTAATCAATGGTTTACCATATCCTCGATTTTGACCTGCAACGCCTCGTATTGCCGCTCGCGCAGGCGACGGCCGAGCTGGCTCGCCTGGATGAGCGGGTGGCGCGCTCGCCTGTGCGGGAAGGATGGCTGGCGCGCAACGACTTCGCCGATGCTGTCGCGGCGCTCTGGGTCATGGGCGATCTGGTTCACCTGGAAGATCTCGTCCTGCACGACCAGCGCATGGACAATCGCGCGCCGAGCCAGGAGCTGACGCGCGCCGCCGGCGTGCTGAGGGCGCGGCGCCGCATTGCCGGCCAGCCGCCCGACTGGGCCCTGAGCGCCGCCGGCCTAGCACATCTTCGAAACCGCTCTCCTGTCGTCCCGGTGCGCAGCGCGGATGGCGAAATCCCGCCTGCGGAAGGGGAGGGGAGCGGCAAGTCTCCTCGCCTTGACGGTGCAGACGGCGCCCTTTCGGCAGCGATCGCCGCGATGGATGCCACGCTGGCCCGTTCGGCCGCAACGCTCGTCGCGTCGTCACCAGACCGGCGCGGGCGCGATACGCTGGTCTACGATCTCGACTGGAACGAGGACGCCCGGCTTAAGGACTGGTGCCAGATCGTCGCCGCGACGACTGCCTTGCCGCCGGTGCTGCGCGCTGCGCTGCTCATTGATGTATGGCGCGAGATCGAGGTTCTCCAGCATGGCGGATGGCTGGGTCCGCTGCTGGTGGCGGCGTTGTTGCGCCAGGCCGGAGCGGTCACAGCGCATCTTCCCGCCTTGCATTGCGGCTTGCGGGCCGTCGAGCGCGAGAAGCGCACGGCGAAGGTGCGCACGGAAAGACTGGGCGCGCTGCTTGCTGCCATCGCCGAAATGGCTCGTCTCGGGATGAAGGAACACGATCGTCTCGTTCTGGCAGACACCACCATGCGGCGACGGCTCAAGGGGCGGCGGGCATCCTCGCGCCTGCCGCAGTTGATTGCGCTCGTCCTCGCCCATCCCGTGGTTTCTGCGCCGATGGTGGAAAAGGCGCTCGGCGTCACCCAGCAGGGTGCCCACACGCTGATCGCCGCACTCGGCCTGCGCGAAGTGACGGGGAGGGGCCGGTTCCGCGCCTGGGGCATTCTTTAGGGCGGCGGGCTGCTTGAGGGTCTTTGGTCCGGCCGCGGCCGATCGTTGCAACCCATGATGTCCATGCCCGTTAAGTGAGTGGGGCGAGATGGAAGGGAGACTGACGATGCGACATCGCACCATGCTTGCAGCGCTCATCCTGACCGGCGGGCTGGCCGTGCCGGCGCTCGCGCAGGATGAGGGCGCTGACGCTGGAGCCGAAACCGAAACGGACTGCGGACCACAGGGAACGCCTGACGCCATCTCGGCGCAATCATGGTCGATCGACCTCTTCGATGCCGACAGCACCGAAGGCGCCGGCTTCGACCTGACGATCGAACTTCAGAACGAGCTGGACGCGGGCTTGAGCGAGATCGAAGCGCGCTATTTCATTCGCGATGCCGATGGCGGCCTCGTCACCAGCTTCCAGGTGGAGCCCGAAGCGATGCCGGGTGCCGGCGAGACGTTCGAGACGTTCAACAGTTTCCGCGACACCGCCGCCAGCGAGATCAACGATCCGGAAAGCGACATCGCCACCATTCTCGTTTGCACCAGTCAGGTCGTCTACGAGGATGGAAGCGAGGAGACGTTCTGAGCGGCCGCGTTTGGCCGTTGCCCTTGCCATTGGGCGCGTCTACGATAATCGCTTGGGTGGGCGGACGGCGTGTCCGTGCCGAAAGGTGATTGCGCAGGACTGAATGACGACCAATTCGAGCCGCCTGGATGACGCGGCGCGTGCCGGCTGGCTCTACTACGTCGCCGGCAACACGCAGGATCAGATCGCGCGCAAGCTCAACGTCTCGCGTCAGTCGGCGCAAAGGCTGGTCTCGCTGGCGGTATCAGAGGGTCTCGTCAAGGTTCGCATCGACCATCCGATCGCCCATTGCCTGGAATTGGCAAGCCGGCTGAAGAGCCGCTATGGACTGGACCTTGTCGAAGTCGTTCCGAGCGATCCAGGGTCCTCGTCAACGACCGTCGGCGTTGCCGAAGCCGCCGCCGCGCAGATCGAGCAGCGGCTGAGCGGCCAGGACCCGATCATCATGGCCATCGGGACCGGGCGAACGCTGAAGGCGGCCATCGAGAAGCTGCCCTCGATGGAATGCCCGCAGCACAAGGTTGTCTCGCTCACCGGCAACATCGCCCCGGACGGCTCCGCCGCCTTCTACAACGTCGTCTTCACCATGGCCGACAAGGTCAAGTCACGCTCCTTCCCGATGCCGCTTCCGGTCATCGCCTCCTCGCAGGAGGAGCGCGCGTTGCTGCACCAGCAGCCGATGATCCAGGCGACGCTGGCGCTTTCCGCCAAGGCCGACGTCACCTTCGTCGGGATCGGCGATCTCGGGCCCAACGCGCCATTGTTCGTCGATGGCTTCATCAGCCGTGACGAACTGGCGGCATTGAACGAGGCGGGGGCGGTCGCCGAGATCGTCGGCTGGGCGATCGACGCCGGAGGCAAGACGCTCGAAGGCATCACCAACGATCGCGTCGCCTCCTCGCCCATCCCCTCGCGCAAGAGCGGGCTGGTGGTCGGCATCGCGAAGGGGCCGGCCAAACTGCCCGGCATCGCCGCGGCGCTCGCCGGCGGGCTGATCAACGGTCTGATCACCGACGAGGAGACCGCCTCTGCGCTGATCGGCCAGGGTCAGTAGCTCGGGCGCGCTCAGGCAATGATCCATTCCGACCCGTGGATCGTCCTGGCCATGTCGTCGACATAGCTGGTGGCCGCCACATTCTCCTGGCTCGTCGCAAACGCGATCAAAAGATTGGGGCGCGAAGTCTGGCCGCTGGAAACGGCGCCGACCCAATAGTCGATTCGCGCTTTTCCTCCTGATCGCCGCGACGCGTGGCGTTACGGGCTTGCCACGCACAAGTCCTCCGAAAGCGGTAGGTCACCTGCGAATAGGGGCGTTGGCGGGCGTCAGTGCCTGGTCTCGACAGTCCCACGCATCATGGTCTCTGTCCCGTACTTGCTGCACTGCAGCGACGAATGGGCGTTGACAAATTCCACAGGCTGATGAGTAATTGCCCATGAGATAGGCATTTGCTCAATCTGCAGGGCCGTCACTCACGCTCATCAGGGAGGAATTTCATGAGGTATCGCTCACTGCTTCTCGGCGCCTGCGCGTCGCTTGTCGCTGCATCCGGCGCCAGCGCCCAGGATGCGACGACGCTGACCATTGCGACGGTCAACAACGGCGACATGATTCGCATGCAGGGTCTGACCGAGGATTTCACCGAACAGCATCCCGACATCCAGCTGGAATGGGTCACGCTGGAAGAGAACGTCTTGCGCCAGCGCGTGACGACCGACATCGCGACCGGCGGCGGTCAGTACGACGTCATGACGATCGGCACGTATGAAGTTCCGATCTGGGCCGAGAACGAATGGCTGCTGCCGCTCGACGGCCTTGGCGAGGACTATGACGAAGAGGATCTGATCCCGGCGATCCGCGAGGCGCTGTCGATGGACGGCACGCTCTACGCCGCTCCGTTTTATGCCGAAAGCGCAATGACGCTCTACCGCACCGACCTTTTCGAAGAGGCGGGGCTGGAGATGCCGGAAGCCCCGACATGGGACTTCATCGCCGAGGCCGCGCAGACGATCTCGGAAGCCAATGAGGACGTCTATGGCATCTGCCTGCGCGGCAAGCCGGGCTGGGGCGAGAACATGGCGTTTCTCGGCGCGATGGCGCGGTCCTACGGTGCCAACTACTTCAATGCCGACTGGCAGCCGCAATTCGACAGCGAAGGCTGGACGACGGCGGTCAACCAGTATGTCGAACTGATGACCAATTACGGCCCTCCCGGCGCAGCCTCGAACGGCTTCAACGAGAACCTGTCGCTGTTCAACCAGGGCCGCTGCGCCATGTGGATGGACGCGACGGTCGCGGCCTCCTTCGTCTCCAACCCCGACGAGAGCCAGGTCGCCGACAGCGTCGGCTACGCGCCGTTCCCCTGCGGTATCGAGGACTGCCCGAACAGCGGCGCCAACTGGCTGTGGGCGTGGTCGCTCGCCGTACCGGCAAGCTCGCAGAAGGCGGAAGCCGCGCAGACCTTCATTTCCTGGGCGACATCGAAGGGCTATCTCGATCTCGTCGCGGAAAAGGAAGGCTGGGCCAACGTGCCGCCCGGAACGCGCACCTCGCTCTACGAAAACGAGGAATATCTGGCCGAGGCTCCGTTCGCAGAGCAGACCCTGCAGGCTATCCAGAACGCCGATCCGTCATCGGGCGAAGACAAGCCCTATGTCGGCCTGCAATTCGCCGCGATACCGGAGTTCCAGGGTCTTGGCACATCCGTCGGCCAGCAGATGGCAGCCGCCGTCTCCGGCAACATGACGGCCGAACAGGCCCTCCAGGCCGCGCAGCAGACCGCGGTGCGCGAAATGACGAGGGCAGGCTACATCCAGTAGGGAGGTAGCCGAACCAGCCTCCGCCCGGCCCCCAATCCTCCGGCCGGGCGGAGGTCTTCAGCCCGGCGCGACTGGCGCCGGCAGGGCAGGGACCAGGCATCCGGCAGGATCGATGTCCTTTCCTTCAGACCACCAGCGCGCTTCATCCATCTCCGGCAAGGTTTCCCTTTGAGGTGAAGCCTCGGCAGCAACGAGGAGGGCATCGCCATGGCGACGATGCAGACAAAATCGGCAGCCCGGCTGATGATGGCGCCCGCCGTGATCGCGCTGCTTTTGTGGATGGTCGTGCCGCTGTCGATGACGCTCTATTTCTCGACGCTGAACTACAACCTCTTCAATCCGGCACAGACGCCATTCATCGGCTTCACCAATTACAGCTTCTTTCTTTCCGATCCGGCCTTCTTCACCGCCATCCGCAATACGCTGACGCTGGTTGCCGGCGTTCTCGTCATCACGGTGGGCGGCGGGATCCTGCTGGCGCTGCTGCTCGACCAGGACTTCTACGGCGTCAACATCGTGCGCCTTCTCGCCATCGCGCCCTTCTTCGTCATGCCGACCGTGGCGGCGCTGGTCTGGAAGAACATGATGATGAACCCGGTCTATGGGGTCATCGGCCAGTTCCTCAATTTCATCGGCGTCGGCGCGATCGACTGGTTCTCGAATGCGCCCCTGACGGCGATCATCATCATCGTGGCCTGGCAGTGGCTGCCCTTCTCGACGCTGATCCTGCTCACCGCGCTGCAGTCGCTGTCGGAGGAGCAGAAGGAGGCCGCCGAGATGGACGGCGCCGGCGCGCTGTCGATCTTCTGGTACATCACGCTGCCGCACATGGCGCGCGCCATCACGGTGGTGATCCTGATCCAGACCATCTTCCTCCTGTCGATCTTCGCCGAGATATATGTGACGACGAGCGGCGGGCCCGGCCTGCAGACGACGAACCTGCCTTATCTCGTCTATGCCCAGGCGCTCCTGCAGTTCGACGTGGGGGGCGCGTCGGCCGGCGGCATCGTGGCGGTCATCCTCGCCAACATCGTCGCCTTCTTCCTCATCCGCATCATCGGCAAGAACCTGGACGCTTGAGGGGAGACCGACCATGGCACGCGCAATCTCCACCCGCCGCAAGCTGACCTTCACCGCCATCGGCTGGGCGGTCGGCCTGCTCATCTTCTTCCCGGTGCTCTGGACGATCCTCACCTCGTTCAAGACCGAGCTCGATGCGATCTCGATCCCGCCGAAATTCCTGTTCTTCGACTGGACGCTCGAGAACTACGTGACGGTGCAGGAGCGCTCGAACTATTTCCGTTTCATGATGAATTCGATTTACCTGTCGCTCGGATCGACATTCGTCGGGCTCCTCTTCGCGATCCCCGCAGCCTGGGCGATGGCGTTCTCGCCGACGCCGCGCACCAAGGACGTGCTCTTGTGGATGCTGTCGACCAAGATGCTGCCGGCCGTCGGCGTCCTGATCCCGATCTACCTCGTCTTTCGGGATTTCGGGCTGCTCGACAGCCGCGTCGGGCTGATCGGGGTGCTGTTCCTGATCAACCTGCCGATCATGGTCTGGATGCTCTACACCTACTTCAAGGAAATCCCCGGTGAGATCCTCGAAGCGGCGCGCATGGACGGTGCGTCGCTGAGCAAGGAGATCACCCATGTCCTGGCGCCGATGTCGGTACCGGGCATCGCCTCCACGGTCCTGCTCTCGGTGATCCTTGCCTGGAACGAAGCGTTCTGGACGCTCAACCTGACGACGTCCGACGCGGCGCCGCTCACCACCTTCATCGCGTCCTATTCCAGTCCGCAGGGCAACTTCTACGCCAAGCTTTCGGCGGCTTCGACGCTCGCCATCGCACCCATCCTCATTCTCGGCTGGTTCTCCCAGAAGCAGCTCGTGCGCGGCCTCACCTTCGGCGCGGTCAAATAGGAGACCAGACATGGGCAACATCAAGCTGCGAGAGGTCTCGAAATCCTTCGGCTCGACGAAGGTGATCCCGAGCATCGACCTCGATATCGAGGACGGCGAATTCGTCGTCTTCGTCGGCCCTTCCGGTTGCGGCAAGTCCACGCTGTTGCGGCTGATCGCGGGGCTGGAGGACGTGACCGGCGGGCAGATCCTGATCGACGGAAAGGACGCCACCGGCCTTGCTCCGGCAAAACGCGGCCTTTCAATGGTGTTCCAGTCCTACGCGCTCTATCCGCATATGAGCGTTCGCGGCAACATCGCCTTCCCGCTGAAGATGGCGGGCGAGGACAAGGCGACGATCGACCGGAAGGTGGGTGAGGCAGCCCGCGTCCTCAACCTCACGGACTATCTCGATCGCAAGCCGCGCCAGCTCTCCGGCGGCCAGCGCCAGCGCGTGGCCATCGGCCGGGCAATCGTGCGCGAGCCCGAGGCTTTCCTTTTCGACGAGCCGCTGTCGAACCTCGATGCGGCGCTGCGCGTCAACATGCGGCTGGAAATCTCCGAGCTGCACCAGCAGCTCAAGACGACGATGATCTACGTCACGCACGACCAGGTCGAGGCGATGACGATGGCCGACAAGATCGTCGTGCTGCAGGCCGGCAACATCGAGCAGGTCGGCTCGCCGCTGGAACTCTACAAGGCGCCGCGCAACCGCTTCGTCGCCGGGTTCATCGGCTCGCCGAAGATGAATTTCGTCGAGGGTGCCGAGGCTCAGAAGCATGGTGCGCAGACGATCGGCATCCGGCCGGAGCACATCGCCATCTCCAAGGGCGAAGGAACCTGGCAGGGCACGGTCGGCGTGTCGGAACATCTCGGCTCCGACACGTTCCTGCACGTCAATGTCGACGGGCTCGGCACCATCACCGCGCGCGCCGACGGCGAGATGGATGTGCGGCACGGCGACCGCGTCTCGCTGACGCCCGACAGCAGCAAGATCCACAAATTCGACCAGAACGGACTGGCGATCCGATGAAGCGGCTTGCCGGCAAATCCGCTCTCGTGACGGGATCGGCGCGCGGCATCGGCCGGGCGTTCGCCGAGGCGTATGTCGCCGAAGGCGCAACGGTGGCGATCGCCGACATCGACCTTGAGCGTGCGACCTCGACGGCCGAGGACCTCGGGGCGAACGCCTATGCGGTCGCACTCGACGTGACCGACCAGGCGTCGATCGACGCGGCCGTCGCGGCGGTCAGGAAGAGGGCAGGGGGGATCGACATCCTCGTCAACAACGCCGCGATCTTTGACCTTTCGCCATTCGTCGATATTTCACGCGAAAGCTATGCGCGCGTCTTTCAGATCAATGTCGAAGGCACGCTCTTCATGATGCAGGCCGTCGCCCGCTCGATGATTGCGCGCGGCAAGGGCGGCAGGATCATCAACATGGCCAGCCAGGCGGGCCGGCGCGGCGAGCCGCTCGTTGCCGTCTACTGCGCGTCCAAGGCGGCGGTGATCAGCCTGACGCAGTCAGCAGGGCTCGACCTCATCCGCCACGGCATCAACGTCAACGCCATCGCTCCAGGCGTCGTGGACGGCGAGCACTGGGATGGCGTCGACGCGCTCTTCGCGCGCCATGAGAATCGCCCGCTGGGCGAGAAGAAACGTCTGGTCGGCGAGGCGGTGCCGTTCGGCCGCATGGGCACGGCGGCCGACCTGACCGGCATGGCGATCTTTCTCGCCGGCCCCGAAAGCGAATACGTCGTTGCCCAGACCTACAATGTCGACGGCGGCAACTGGATGAGCTGAGCGCGTGGCCCGCGTGCCGGCGAAAGGACCGATAGGAAATGCTGACAAGGCTGTCACTCGCCAATCTGAAGACGATCGAAAAGACGGCCGCCGTGCCGCGCTATGACCGCGCCGCGCTGAGGGCCGGCATCGTGCATTTCGGCGTGGGCAACTTCCACCGCGCCCATCAGGCCGTCTATCTCGACGATCTCTTCAACCTCGGCCGCGACCACGATTTTGCCCTTGTGGGCGCCGGTGTCCTTGCGAGCGACCGGCCACTTCGCGACAAGCTTCGCGATCAGGACTACCTGACGACGGTCGTCGAGCAGGAAGCGGACCGGTCTAAGGCGCGCGTCACCGGCGCCATGATCGACTATGTCGAGCCGGCCGACGCGACGTCGATGATCGCTCAACTGGCCGACCC
The DNA here is from genome assembly GCF_002750855.1 of Neopararhizobium haloflavum. Taxonomy (GTDB): domain Bacteria; phylum Pseudomonadota; class Alphaproteobacteria; order Rhizobiales; family Rhizobiaceae; genus Georhizobium; species Georhizobium haloflavum. The sequence goes on from NZ_NWUC01000008.1 coordinate 18,429, forward strand.
CGCCATCCGCATCGTCTCGCTGACCATCACGGAAGGCGGCTATTTCATCGATCCGGCGACGGGCGAGTTCAACCCAGGCCATCCCGACATCCAGCACGATGCGGCATCGCCCGGCGCGCCGAAGACCGTTTTCGGCGTCATCCTGGCCGGACTGAAGGCGCGCTGGGAGGCGGGCCTTCAGCCATTCACCGTGATGTCATGCGACAACATTCCCGGCAATGGTCATGTCACCGAGAACGCCGTCGCCGGCCTTGCCGATCTCGTCGACCCGGCGCTCGGCAACCGGGTGCGCGGCGAGGTCGCCTTTCCGAACGGCATGGTCGACCGCATCACCCCTGCGACGGGGACGCGCGAGATCGGCATGCTGGCCGACACATTCGGGATCGAGGACAGTTGGCCCGTCTTCTGCGAGGGCTTTCGTCAATGGGTGCTGGAAGACCGTTTTCCACTCGGACGCCCGGCGCTGGAAGAGGTTGGCGTCACCTTCGTCGACGACGTTGCGCCTTATGAGCTGATGAAGATCCGCATTCTCAACGGCGGACACGCGGCGATCGCCTATCCGGCGGCGCTGATGGACATCCATTTCGTCCACGAGGCGATGGAGAACGACCTCATCCGGCGGTTTCTGGAAAAGCTCGAGCGCGAGGAGATCATCCCGGAAGTGCCGCCTGTTCCCGATACCGATCTGACGGACTATTTCCGCCTCATCGAGCGGCGCTTCGCCAATCCCAAGATCGGCGACACGATCGCCCGGCTGTGCCTCGACGGATCGAACAGGCAACCGAAATTCATCCTGCCGTCGACGGCGGCGCGGCTGAAGGGCGGGCGTCCCGTCACGGGGCTGGCGCTGGTCTCGGCGCTGTGGTGCCGCTATTGCGCGGGCACGAGCGACAGCGGCCGCGAGATCGCACCGAACGATGCCAGCCACGCCCGCCTTAAGGAAGCGGCCCTCAAGGCCAGGGACGAGCCCGATGCGTTTCTTGCGCTGTCCGACATTTTCGGCGGTGTCGGCCGAAACGAGCGGTTTGCCGGAGCGTTCGCCGCTGCGCTGGGCTGCGTGTGGACGCATGGCACGAAGGAAACGCTGGAGCGCTACCTCAACGGCGCTCTTCAACGATAGGGGAAGCGACGGTGCGATCGCGGGGCATGCGCAGTCGTGATGCAGGCACCGGCACTGGTCTGGTGATCTTCGATTGCGACGGTGTGCTGGTCGACAGCGAGCCGATCTCGATCTCCGTCCTCGTCGATCTCGTGGCCGAGGCGGGGCACGACCTTTCCAGCGACGACGCCTATGACCGGTTTCTCGGCAAGAGCATGGCGAGCATCTGCGCGATGCTTGGCGACGATCCGGGGATCGCGGTGACGCCGGCCCATCTCGACGCGATGCGGCTTGTCCTCTATCGCCGGTTCCGCGACGAGTTGCGGCCGATCCCCGGCGTCGCGGAGGCACTGGACGCCATCGACGTGCCGCACTGCGTCGCCTCTTCCAGCCAGCCCGAGCGCATCGCGCTGTCGCTGGACGTGACGGGACTGTTGCACAGGCTGGAGCCGCACATCTTCAGCGCCACGATGGTGGAGAATGGCAAGCCGGCACCCGACCTCTTTCTCTATGCGGCGGATAAAATGGGAATCTCGCCCGAGCGTTGTCTGGTGATCGAGGACTCCGTGCCGGGCATCGAGGCGGCGAAAAGCGCGGGAATGCGGGTGTTCGCCTTTACAGGTGGTTCGCACGCCGCGCCCGTCGGATTGCAATCGAAGGTGGCGGCGCTTGAGCCGGACTTGATATTCGATAACATGCGCGAACTCCCGGCACTGCTCGGGAAAGAATGATCGACGGGAAAGACGACGGTTTGAAGCGCGCATATGTGGTGGCGGTCGATGTCGGGACGGGAAGCGCCCGCGCGGGCGTACTCGATCGCTCGGGCGTGCTCCTGTCGCGTGCCGAGGAGCCGATCGCAATGAACATGCCGCGGCCCGGCCATGCCGAGCATGATTCCGGCGACATCTGGCACGCCGTCTGCCGCGCCGTGAAGGCGGCGAGGGAGGCGGCCGGCGTGCCGGCAAGCGCGGTGGCGGGGATCGGCTTCGACGCGACCTGTTCGACCGTGGTGCTGACGGCGGACGGCGCGCCGGTCAGCGTGTCGACGAGTGGTGAGGCGCGCTGGGACACGATCGTGTGGCTCGATCATCGGGCGCTCGCGGAGGCGGACGAGTGCACCGCGACGGGCCACCGGGTGCTCGACTATATCGGTGGCGTCATGTCGCCGGAGATGGCGACCCCGAAGCTTGCCTGGCTGAAGCGCAACCTGCCGGACAGCTGGGCGCGCGCCGGACTGCTCTTCGACCTTGCCGATTTTCTCACCTTCAAGGCCTCGGGCTCGACGGCGCGATCGCAATGCACGCTGACCTGCAAATGGACGTTTCTGGCTCATGAAGCGCCGGGCTGGCAGATGGACTATCTTGCCGCGATCGGCCTTGATGACCTGATCGAGCGGGGCGGATTGCCCGATGTCGCGACCCCCGTGGGCGCGGACCTTGGACCTTTGACGCGGCAAGCCGCCGACGAGCTCGGGCTGACGACCGACTGCCGCGTTGCCAGCGGCCTGATCGACGCGCATGCCGGTGCGCTCGGCGTGCTCGGCGGGTTCCTCGAGGCGCCCGCGACGATCGACCGGCATCTGGCGCTCGTTGCCGGCACCTCAAGCTGCGTCGCGGCCTTTTCCCTGAAGGCCAAGGCGGTGCGCGGCGTGTGGGGCCCCTATTTCGGCGCCGGGGTGCCGGATCTCTGGCTGAGCGAGGGCGGGCAGTCTGCGACCGGGGCGCTGCTCGACCACGTGATCCGTATCCATGGCGCGGGCCTTGCGCCCGACCGCACGGCTCACCGCAAGATCGCCGCCCGGATCGGCGAACTGCGCGCGTCGGAAGGCGAGACATTTGCCGACCGGCTGCACGTGCTGCCCGATTTTCATGGCAACCGCTCGCCGCTCGGCGATCCGCACGCGCTCGGCGTCGTCAGCGGATTGTCACTCGACGCCTCCTTCGATGCGCTGTGCCGGCTCTATTACCGCACGGCGGTGTCGATTGCGCTCGGCGTTCGTCATATCCTGGAGCAGCTGAACGCCAACGGCTATACGATCGACACGCTGCACGTCACCGGCGGGCATACCAAGAACCCGCTCCTGATGGCGCTTTATGCCGATGCCACGGGCTGTGCCGTCGTGGAGACGGAAAGCGAGGATGCCGTGCTCCTCGGCACCGGCATGCTGGCCGCTTCCGCCGCGGGCTGGTTCGGCTCGCTGGCGGCGACGGGCGTTGCGATGCATCGCCAGGGACGGGCGCGCCAGCCGGATGTCGCGGCCGCCGCGCGGCTTGAGCGCGACTATGCCGTCTTCCTCGCCATGCATCGTCATCGGCGCGAACTCGACCGCCTTGCCGTTGGCGATACGGCCTGAGCGCGCCGCCGCAGCCTGCCCTCATATGCGCACCGTGCCGGGATGCTGGCGCATCAACTGTTCCAGAAAGAGCCCGAAATCCGTGCCGTGCCGGGCGCTGCGGGGCATCGGCACCATCACGTCGCCGACGATCCTGGCCGGCCTCCCGTTGATCAGCAGCAACCGGTCGGCCATGCGCGCCGCCTCGCGCACATTGTGGGTGACCATCAGAACGGTGACCGCATGCATGACGGCAAGGTCGACGAGCAGATCGCGCAGCCGGTCGGCCGTGTGTTCGTCGAGCGAAACGAAGGGCTCGTCCAGCAGCAGGACGTCCGGCATGACGGCGAAAGCGCGCGCCAGGGCCACGCGGCGCTCCAGGCCGAGAGACAGCTCGGCGGGATAGCGTGTGCGCATCTCCGCAAGGCCAAGCACGCGGTAGAGCGTATCGAGATCGGGCGAGGCGCCGTCGGGCAAAGCGAGGCGGACATTCTGGTCGACCGTGCGCCAGGGCAGGAGACGCGGCTCCTGGAAGACGGCGGCGATGCGCATGTCAGGCTTCGGCCAGCGCACCGTGCCGTCATAATCGCGGTCGAGCCCGAGCAGGATCCGGAGCGTCGTCGTCTTGCCGCAGCCGGACGGGCCGATCAGACAATTGAATGTCGCCGGCGCCAGGGAAAAGGCCAAGTCGCGCAGAACTTCCGTCTCGCTGCGGTCGGCCGAGGCGAAGGACTTGCGACGGATCCTGACCTCAAGCGGGCTTGCTCCGCCAACGGGTGAGATGCTGTTCAACGGGCTGGACCACCATGAATTCGATTGCGAGCATGACGACGACGAAGGCGAGCGCATAGGCGAGCACCGATGCCACGTCGAAGAGCTGGAAATAAAGATGGATCTGGAAGCCGACGCCGTTCGAGCGGCCGAGGAACTCCACGACAAGCACGATCTTCCAGATCAGCGACAGCCCGGAGCGGCCGGCCGCGGCGATGAAGGGCTGCATCTGCGGCAGCACCACATGGCGGATCGTCTTCCAGCGCGAGAAACGGAAGACCGCCGCCATCTCGGACAGTTTGGGATCGAGCGCGCGGGCACCCTCGCGCACCGTGATGATGACGTTCGGCACCTTGTTCAGCGAGACGGCGAGGATGGCGGCGGTCTCGGTGAGTCCGATCCAGATGTAGCAAAGCACGATGATGACCAGCGCCGGCAGGTTGATCATCAGGATCACCCAGGGATCGAGCAGCCGATCGGTGACGCGGCTCTGGCCCATGGCGATGCCGATCGCCGATCCGGCGGCCATGGCGAGCGTGAATGCGGCGACGACGCGCGCCAGCGTCGCGCCGAGGTGAAAGAAGAGGTCGCCCGACTGGGCTTCACGGATGAGGATGGAGAGCACCGTCGATGGCGCCGGCACGTCATGGCGGCCGGCAAGCGCGGCGAGAGCGGCCCACAGCGCCAGGAAGGCGACGATCGACAGTGATCTGAGCGGCAGGTTCGTCACCGCCTCACGATCCGTCGGTGAGCGCCGACCAGAAAGTGCCGTCGGCCATCGTGGTGGCGGGACCGACGAGTTCCTCGCCGCCGATCCTCGCCAGAAGCGCGTAGATCGTCTCGGTGTCCTCCCGCTCCTCGCTGAGCGGACGGGCGGGGATGCCCTCGCGGAAGCGGTCGCGCAGCGCGTGAAGCGTCGCGTGGTCCGCGGCACCGGTCAGCGGGCGCAGCGTCTCCCACTCTTCGTCGGACGTCGCCAGGATGCGTTTGGCGGCATTGGAGGCTTCGAAGAAACGCTTGACGAGCGCGCTGTTGTCGTTCGCCCATTCCTCGCTGAAGGTCCAGCCGATCGCCGAGATGGGGCCTTTCGCGCCGAGCGCCATGGCCGCGTCGTTGGCGCCGATCAGCCGGCGAAAGCCCTCCGCCTCCAGGCGCGCGCCGTAGTGCCAGTAGTTCAGCACCGCGTCGACCTCGCCGTTGCGGGCCATCTCGGTGAGAAGGGGCGGGGCGCCGAAGACCGGCTCGGCGTCGCGCGTCAGGTCGACGCCGTGATCGCGCTCGGCAAGCGCGCGCAACAGGAGCCAACCCTTGTCGAGCGGCCCGCCGGCTACCGCGATGGTCTTGCCGGCCAGATCGCCGAGATCCGAGATGTCGGAGTCCGGGGGCACCATGATCGCGCCGACGGAGGAGGAAAACGGAGCGAACGTATAGGGTTCGCCGCGCCCCCGCTGGCGCGAGACCCAGAGCCAGTCCGAGACGATCATGTCGACCTCGCCGGCCTGCAGCGCCACCGTCGTCGCCTGGTTGCTGGCAAGGTCGAGCGTCTGCAGGTCGAAGCCGTTAGCCTCGTCCAGCCCGTGCCGTTCGATGACGTCGAGTTCCCAGTTGACGGTGCCGTATTGCAGGACGCCGATGCGGATCGTCGCGGCGTCCTGCGCGCTCGCTGGTGCGCAAAGGACGGCACCCATCATGACGATCGCGGCCAGCAGATGGCGCATGGTCTCCTCCCTCAATCGGATTCAGACTAGGCGCCGCCTGCCAGCCTGCCTATAGGCCGAAAGTGCCAGCACAGACGCAAAGAAGGCCGCCCCGAAGAGCGGCCCTGGATGCTGGTTGCCTGACGGTTCAGGCCGCCTGGACAGGGTCTCCGCTGCCCGCCCAGCCGGGATGGCGCGGCAGCCCGTCATCGGGGATGGTGACCATCGGGTGCTTGGAATTGACGAAAACCCAGCGATCGGGCTTCGCGCCGACATCGGCGTCGCGGTCGAGCGTCGGCACATGGATCAGGATATGATCCGGGAAGGCGTCGACATAAAGGAACATGTGGCATCCGCAATCCTTGCAGAAGCGGCGATGGCAGGTCGGCTTGGTGTCGTAGTTGTGGATCTTGTCCTCACCCTGCGTCACCTTGAACGCGCTGCGCTCGACGACGGCGATCAGCGCCAGCGCGCCGCCGCATGTGTCGGTGCAATCGGTGCACAGACAGTAATGAACCTCCGCCGGTTCGGCGTTATATTCATAGCGCACAGGATTGGTGTCGCAGCGGCATCCACCCTTGGCGAGAATGGCCATTGTCTTTCCTCCTCCGAACAATCGATGAAACAAGCCGCGCCAGCCTTCGGCGGCTGGGCGCTCGCCGGGCTTTGATGCGGTCCGGTGCCGGGTCGTGACGTCTGTCTGCATGAAAATGCACTCCCAGCCCTGCGCTCTATCCTCGGCTGGTCGCCGGACGATGCTTGCGGCGACGCCGTTCAGACACGAAAAGCTATGCGCGGGCTGGTATCGGCGACAATAGTACTTAGGGCCGGCGGCGCCGGAACGAAGGTTTCGATGATTATCGACAATGCAACGCTGCATCCGCGAAATGAGATTGTTGCGTTGCAACAAAATGGAGCGGAGACGACAAATAAAAGAGGGTCGTCAGGCAAGACGAAGCGCGGTTCCGGTCCGGCAGTACTAACGTTCTATCGACAACCTCAGGGCCCCATTCCAAACTTCCCGGGCTGCGCTGCACCACGGGCGGAGTGACTTGTTTTGTCTTTGGAAGTTCGGTCCCGGTGCACAAGAACGCCAACGCGACTAAGGGGATGGAGGAAATGGACAAAATCACACTCAGGGCTGCGTGCTCAGTATTTGCGCTCGCGGTTGCGGCGCCGACCGCCGCCTACGCCAACGACGAACTCATCGAGATGCAGAGCGACCCGAAGAACTGGGTCATGCAGCTCGGCAACTATTCGGCGACGCGCTACAGCGAGCTGGAGGAAATCAACGCGGACAATGTCGGCGACCTGCAGGTGGCCTGGACATTCTCGACGGGTGTGCTGCGCGGCCATGAAGGCGGACCGCTGGTGATCGATGGCGTCATGTATGTGCACACGCCGTTCCCGAACAAGGTCTTCGCCCTCGATCTCAACGACAGCGGGCGGATCATCTGGAGCTACGAGCCGCAGCAGGATCCGAACGTCATTCCGGTGATGTGCTGCGATACCGTCAACCGCGGTGTGGCCTATGGCGACGGTAAGATCATCCTGCATCAGGCGGACACCAACGTGGTGGCGCTGGATGCCGAGACCGGCGAGGAACTCTGGAAGGTTGCCAATGGCGATCCCTCCAAGGGCGAAACCGGCACGATGTCGCCGCTGATCGCCGGCGACAAGGTGCTCGTCGGCAATTCCGGCGGCGAGTTCGGCGTGCAGGGCCACATGACGGCCTACAACCTGGAAACGGGCGAACAGGAATGGCGCGCCTATTCCGTCGGGCCGGACGACCAGATCCTGCTCGACCCGCAAGAGACCACGCATCTCGGCGAGCCGGTGGGCGAGAACTCGAGTGTCGACACCTGGGAAGGCGACCAGTGGCAGCTGGGCGGCGGAACGGTGTGGGGCTGGGTGTCCTACGATCCGGAACTCAACCTCGTCTATTACGGCTCGGGCAACCCGGGGACCTGGAACCCCTCGCAGCGGCCGGGCGACAACAAGTGGTCGATGACGATCTTCGCCCGCGATCTCGACACCGGCATGGCGAAGTGGGTCTATCAGATGACGCCCCACGACGAGTGGGACTATGACGGCGTCAACGAGAACATGCTGGTCGACATCGAGATCGATGGCGAGGAGCGCAAGGTGCTCGTCCACCCCGACCGCAACGGCTTTGCCTATACGCTCGACCGCGAGACGGGCGAACTGCTGGTAGCCGAGAAATACGATCCGGCCGTCAACTGGGCGACCGAAGTCGTGATGGATCCCGAAAGCGAGGAATACGGCCGGCCCCAGGTGGTCGCCGAATACTCCACGGAGCAGAACGGCGTCGACGTCAACTCGGAGGGCATCTGCCCGGCCGCGCTTGGCACGAAGGACCAGCAGCCCTCGTCCTTCTCGCCGGAAACCGGCCTCTTCTACATCCCGACGAACCATGTGTGCATGGATTACGAGCCCTTCCAGGTCTCCTATACGGCAGGTCAGCCCTATGTCGGCGCGACGCTGTCGATGTATCCGGCACCGGATAGCCACGGCGGCATGGGCAACTTCATTGCCTGGGATGCTGCTGCCGGCGAGATCGTCTGGTCCAAGGAAGAGCCGTTCTCGGTCTGGTCGGGCGCTCTGGCGACGGCTGGCGACATCGTGTTCTACGGCACGCTGGAAGGCTATCTGAAGGCCGTCGACATGGAGTCGGGCGAGGAGCTCTACCGCTTCAAGACACCGTCGGGAATCATCGGCAACGTCACCACCTACGAGCATGAAGGCAAGCAGTACATCGCTGTGCTTTCGGGCATCGGCGGTTGGGCCGGCATCGGTCTTGCTGCTGGCCTGACCGAAGGAACCGATGGTCTGGGTGCGGTCGGGGCGTATGCTTCTCTCTCCGACTATACGCAGCTCGGCGGTCAGCTCACCGTATTTGCCCTCCCAGGCGAAGCCGGCGGCGCCAGCGACATGGATGCGGGTGCCGAGGAAGACAGTGACGAATGAGCGGCTTCACGCCGGTCGGACATAGCTGAACGAGACGCGGTCCGGTGACGACCTCACCGGACCGCAAATCACCTTCGGAGCCGCCGCAGATCACGTCGACGGGCCCGATGAGAAAAGACCATCGCGAGGAGTTCATTGAATGCGTTTGATGTCCAAAGCCGCCGTGCTGATCGGTGGAGCCGTCATGCTGTCGCTTGGAGCGGCGGGCGCCCAGGAAGAGGCGGAAGGCGACAATTGGGAGGACAAGCCCTATATCATCGAGGACGGCAAGGTCGACTACGGCGTCTATAATGGCTTTCGGCGCTACCACAACACATGCCACACCTGCCACGGGCCGGACGCGATGGGCAGCACCTTCGCCCCCGCCCTCGTCGAATCCCTCAAGGACATGAGCTACGCCGACTTCACCGAGACCGTGGTAAACGGGCGCCAGTCATCCGGCGCCGGCGGCAGCACGTCCGTCATGCCGTCCTTTGGCGAAAACCCGGACGTGATGCTCTATATCGATCACATCTACGCCTATCTGAAGGCGCGCGCCGACGGCGAGGTCGCTCGCGGGCGTCCGGAACGGCTCGACCCGGAGAACGATCCGGTGTTCCAGGAGTATCAGGAAAGCCAGTAACCTGCGAAAGGCGCTGCCGATGAGACGCACAATCCGCATGCTCGCCGCCGCGATCCTCGTCACGTGGCCGGCTCTTGCATCCGCGCAGACAGACGCACCGCCCCCGCAGAGTGGCGGCGCCCCGGCAACACCCGGCGGCATGGGCGCCGTGGGTGCGATGCAAGGGGGAGGGGCCGGCGCAATGCAGGGCGGCGGTCAGGTCATCTCGCCCCTTGGCGAGATCGTCGACCGCTCGCGCCTCAGGGTCTGCGCCGATCCGGGCAATCTTCCCTATTCGAACGATCGGGGAGAAGGTTTCGAGAACAAGATCGCCGAGCTGGTCGCCGACGAGCTCGGCGTTCCTGTCGAATACACCTGGTTTCCGCAGACCATCGGCTTCGTGCGCATGACGCTTGGGGCTGCGCGGTGCGATGTCGTGATCGGGGTCGCGACGACCAACGAGCTGATGCAGAACACCAATCCCTATTACCGCGCTTCCTACATGATCGTGCACAAGCCCGAGCTCGAGCTTCCATCCGGCGATCTTGCGGACCCCGCCTATCAGTCGCTGAGGATCGGCATCCAGCCGGGAACGCCGGGCGCAACGACAGCGGCGCGCCACGGCCTTCTCGACCAGTCCAAGCACTACCAGCTCGTCGTCGATACGCGGATCGACAAGCCGGCGCGCGACATGGTGCAGGACGTCTCCGACGGCGTGACCGATGCGGCGCTGGTTTGGGGGCCCCTTGCCGGCTACTGGATTCGCGAGATCGATCCCGGTCTTGCCATGGAACCCTTGATGGCGGCGTCGGGCACCGAACGCATCGACTACCGGGTGTCGATGGGCATCCGCTATGGCGAGGACGAGTGGAAGGAGGAACTGAACCAGATCATCCTGCGCAAGAAGCCCGAGATCGACGCGATCCTGCAAAGTTACAATGTGCCCCTGATCAATAATTCCGGCCAGCTCATCATCCCGATGACGCTGCCTGACCGTGCCGATGCGCGCCCGCTTGATGACGCTGTGCCCGAACCGGACGGCTACCGCACCGAAGCCTACGAGGCGCCGGTGCCGCATGGCGTCAAGGGAGCCGACACGGTCGATCTTGCCGGCATGAAGGATCTCTATGATTCCGGCGAGGCGGTGCTGATCGACGTCATGCCGGCGCAGCGAAAGCCGGCAGACCGCCCGGCGGATCAGATCTGGCGCGAGCCGGAGCGCGAGACCATCCGCGGTGCGCACTGGCTCGCCAATTTCGGCTTCGGCGTCCTGGAGAAACGCGAGGAGGCCGCCTTTCGCAGCGAAATCAACCGGCTCGCCCATGACGGCGACGAGGCGCGGACCCTTGCCTTTTTCTGCGAGCCCGACTGCTGGATGTCGTGGAACGCGGCCAAGCGCGCCGTCTCCTATGGCGTCGAGCATGTGGCGTGGTTCCCCGGCGGCGTTGCAGAATGGACGAAGGCCGGCCTGCCGCGTGAGAAGGTGAAGCCATGGCGGCCGGACCCGTCCGTCGCGCTGCGTCACTGATCGGCGCAGCCGGCCACGATCCGCGCATGGCAAAGGCTGCGCCGGGCAACGCCCATGCGACGGGCCAGTGGTCCTCGCGAGCGCCGCGACAGCTGACGCGGCGCCGATTTCTGTGCGTGGCGGGTGCCACCAGCCTTTCCATGTGCCTGTGCGATGGCGCGAGCCTTGCCGCCGAGGCGGATCTTCCGTTTCGTGAGGTGGAGGACGGCGTCTTCGTGCGCTACGGCCTTCAGGAGGCGATGAGCGCGGACAATGGCGGTGCGATCGCCAACATAGGATTCGTCGTCGGCGAAACTGGCGTTGCCGTGATCGATACCGGCACGACGCGCCAGCAGGGCACGGCCTTGCGTGCGGCCGTGGCGCGCGTCACCGATCGGCCGGTCACGCATCTGATCGCCACGCATGTTCACCTCGACCACTGCTTCGGCCATGCCGCTTTCGACGATCTGGAACCGATGAATATCGGCCATCGCCGGCTGGCCGGCGCGCTCGCCGAACGCGGCCCATTCTACCGTGACCAGATCCGAGCGCTGTCGCCCGATTTCGCCGACACCGACTTTCGCCCGCCCGAGGTTGCGGTCGATGACGAAATGGCGATCGACCTCGGCGGCCGGAGGCTGCAACTCAAGGCCTGGCCCGCCGCCCATACCGACACGGACCTGACGGTTTTCGACGAGGCAAGCGGGCTCCTGTGGGCATCCGATCTGCTGTTCGTCGGGCGTCTGCCGACGATCGACGGCAGCCTCAATGGCTGGATAGACGCGATGACGCAGCTGGTTGGCCCGCAGGCTCGCCGGGTCATGCCCGGCCATGGGCCGCTGGTCGATGGGGGCGACCCGGCGATCGAGGCGCAGCGCGCTTATCTCACGACGTTGCGCGATCAGGTTCGCGCCGCGATCGAGGAGGGCCTCGATATCAGCGAGACGGTCGATTTGCTTTCGCGCGACACCCACTCGAATTGGCTATTGTATGGCGAGGGTCATGGGCGCAACGTAACGACGGCCTATGCGGAACTGGAGTGGGAATGATGCGCATCCTTCTGACCGATACGATCCTGCGGCAGCCTCTTCTTGCGCTGGCCGCGCTCTGCCTTCTCGCCGTGCCGGCGGCCGCCGAGGACAGCAAGGCCTGGGACGACATCCGCGCCAGCCTCTTCGGGAGCGACCGCGCGATCCATGACGGGCGGGACGTGATTTCCATGGAAGCGCCCGATCGCGCGCTCGATGCCGCGCTGGTGCCGATCTCCGTCACGGCCGAAATCGATCAGAGCAAGGATCGCTATATCAAGGCGATAACGCTCGTCATCGACGAGAACCCGGCGCCGGTCGTCGGCACGTTCCATCTGTCGCCCGACAACGGCATCGCGGATATCTCCACCCGCGTCAGGGTCAATGCCTACACCAGTGTACGCGCGATCGCGGAGATGAACGATGGTCAGCTCTACATGGCCGAACGGTTCGTCAAGGCCTCCGGCGGCTGCGCCGCGCCGGCCACCAAGGACGCCGAACTGGCGATGCAGCGTCTCGGCCAGATGCGGATGAAGCAGATCGGGACGTGGCGCGAGGGCGAGCCGTCCGAAGTGCAGCTGATGGTCAGCCACCCCAATTACAGCGGGCTGCAGACCGATCAGGTGACGCAGCTGTGGATCCCCGCCCATTATGTGCGCACGCTGGACGTGACGCTGGGCGATCGCCCGGTGCTGCGCTTCGAAGGCGACATCTCGATGAGCGAAAACCCCACGATCCGCTTCTTCGTCGAGCCTGAAGGCGAAGGCGCGTTGACCGCACGCGCCGTCGACACGAAGGACAATGTCTTCGAGGAAAGCTGGCCGATCCGGCTCGAGCCGTCGACGTGAGGGGTCTGTGGCGCAAAGGCGCGGTGCTCGCTCTGGTCCTTGCGGGATTGTCGCCGGCCGCTGCCGACGAGGCGCCGGCCGTCGCCGTCTTCGACTTCGAGCTCTACGACACGAGCCTTGAGGGCGAGATGCGCGGGCCCGACCCCGCGGAAGACGATCGCCTCTTGATGATCACCGATCTCGTTCGCGAGGCTTATCGTGCGCGCGATGCCGTGCTCGTGGACACGGCGGCGCTGCGCGAAAAGCTGTCGACCAGTCCGCGCCTCTATACGTGCCGCGGCTGCGAGACGGCCTACGCCGAGGATCTTGGCGCCGATCTCGCCGTCACTGGCTTCGTGCAGAAGATCTCCACCCTCATCCTGTCGCTCAACATCACGGTGCGCGATGTCGACAGCGGCGAGATCGTCGAGCGGCTGAGTGCGAGCCTGCGCGGCAACACCGACGACAGCTGGGCGCACGGCGCCAACTATCTCATCCGCAACGAACTCTTTGCCGACGGCACGGCGGACGCCTCGGGCGGCTGATCAGGCCTGCAGCAGGCGCGCGTGATGGCGCAGGTGGTCCTCGATGAAGCTCGCCACGAAGAAATAGGAATGATCGTAGCCCGGATGCATGCGCACCTTGGCAGACTGGCCGTTTTCCTTGAGCGCATCGATGAACCGGCTGGTCTGCAATTGCGCGTCCAGGAACGGGTCTGCGCCGCCCTGGTCGATGAGGATCTGGGTGGGAAAGCCGCGGCGGCGCACGAGATGGGTGGCATCGTGCTCCTGCCAAGCGCGTTCGTCCTGCCCCAGATAGGCGGCAAAGGCCTTCCGGCCCCAGGGAACCGCGCTAGGCGCGACGATCGGCGCGAAGGCGGACACCGAGCGGAAGCGGTCGGGGTTGCGCATGGCGATGGTGAGCGCGCCATGCCCGCCCATGGAATGGCCGCAGATGCCCGCCGGTCCCTCACGCACCGCAAATACCGCCTCGATCAGGTCTGGCAGTTCGTGCGCGACATAGGAATACATCCTGAAATTCGTCGCCCAGGGCGCCTGCGTCGCGTCGACGTAAAACCCGGCGCCCTGACCGAGATCGTTGTCGGCGCTGTCCGGCACATCGCCGCCGCGCGGGCTGGTATCGGGGGCCACAACGATGAGGCCCAGTTCGGCGGCCATGCGCTGGGCGCCGGCCTTGACGGTGAAGTTTTCTTCGGTGCAGGTCAGGCCCGACAGATAATAGAGCACAGGAACGTGCCCGCTGCGCGCGCCCGGCGGGACGAAAACGGACAGCTGCATGCGGGTGCCGGTGGTTTCGCTGTGGTGGGCCAGCGTCAACTGTTCGCCGCCGAAACAGGTGGCGCGCGACACGAGCTGGAAGGGGGCGAGGGACGCCCGGCCGGCCGCATCCTGCGACGCGTCGGCAGCGTCGAGGCCGACTGCGCCGGCTCCGGCGACCCATCCTTCGGCGTGTCCGTCCGCCCGCTTGCTGCTTGTGTCCTGAGACTGTCCCATTGCCACACCCCCGGCGCGGGCATCGGCCCGGCCGCATTGCGTCCGACAGCTTGCCCCGAAGCCCTGCGGCAGGCGGGGTCCAGCCCGGCAAGACCATTCTAGGCAGCGTGATTCTCCGGCTAAATAGTCCTTAAGTACTTCGGGACATTCAGCATTGCCGGCACCGGCCGAGCACTGGATCTGCCGCGGCAACCCACACTTTTGACCTATATCGGCCCTTGGCTTCATCGGCCAATATCGGGTTGAGGAGCAAGGCGGGCCGCAATCGACGGTACCGTTCAGTGAGGAGACGGCTTATCCGGCAACGTCCGGTGGGAGGAAAAGTGAAACGTGTCTGGATTGCCGCGGTCTGGATCATGCTGTCCAGCATCGCCGGGGCGCGCGCCATGGATGTGCCAATCGTTTTCATGACCCGCGAGGAAGACGAGCGCCTGCCGCTCTCCTTTGTCGATCCGATCGTCGAGGATCCCGGCGTTTGGGGCGCGCGACTGGCGATCGACGACAACAAGACGACGGGCAGTTTTCTCGGACACAATTACGAGCTGATCGAGGTGGTGCTCGGGCCGGAGGATGACGCCGCCGCGGCGTTCGAGGATGCCTTTTCGGACGGCAGCCGCATCTTCATCTCGGACATGCCGCGCGCCGATCTCATGACGCTTGCCGAGCATCCCGACGCTGGCGAGGCGCTGATCTTCAACGGCCGGGTCGGCGATGATGACCTGCGCACGCAGACCTGCTTCCCGCATGTCTTCCACACCGCGCTCAGCCGATCCATGCGCACCGACGCGCTGATGCAGTTCCTGGTGTGGAAGCGCTGGCCGCGGCTCTACCTCGTTTCCGGCACGCATGAGGACGACGTCGCCTATGCGGACGCGCTGCGCCGTTCGGCGGAGAAGTTCGGCGCGCAGATCGTCGCCGAGGACGATTACGAATACTCCCCCATTTCGCGCCGCACCGACAGCGGCCACGCGCAGATCCAGGATCAGATCCCGCTCGCGACGGAGGGCGGCGGCGAATACGACGTTCTGGTCGTTGCCGACGAGAACGAGATCTTCGGCGAATATCTCCCCTACAACACCTATGCCGCACGGCCCGTCGCCGGCACGCACGGCCTGACGGCGATGTCCTGGCATCGCGTGCAGGAACAGTGGGGCTCGACCCAGATCCAGCGTCGTTTCGAGGAGATCGCCGGGCGGTTCATGGAAGAGCGCGACTATGGCGCCTGGCTCGGCGTGCGCTCGATCGGTGAGGCGGTGACCCGTCTCAACTCGGTCGAGATCGCCGGCATTCGCGAATACCTGCGCGGCGAGGATTTCCAGCTTGGCGGCTTCAAGGGCGTCGGCCTGTCGTTCCGCACCTGGAACCAGCAGATGCGCCAGCCCGTGCTTCTGGTCAACAAGCGCGTGCTGGTCTCGGCCTCGCCGCAGGAGGGCTTCCTGCATGAGCGCACGCCACTCGACAGCCTCGGCTACGACCTGCCGGAAACGGAGTGCCAGCTGGACTAGGACAGATCGTTAGGGAACCGGATTATCAACGACAGGGTGGAGGACAAGGGCATGACGGACAGGATGAAGACGCTTCTCGGCAGTGCCGCGCTCATCGCGGGGACTGTGGCGATGACGCCGGCAAACGCCTTGACGGTGTATGTCTCCAACGAGCAGGGCAACACGCTGAGCGTGATCGACGGGGAGACCCGCGAGGTCATAGAGGAGATACCCGTCGGCAACCGGCCGCGCGGCATCGCGCTCGGCCATGACCACAAGTTTCTCTATATCTGCGCCAGCGACGACGACACCATCCAGGTCATGGACACCGAGACGCTGGAGATCGTCGACACGCTGCCATCGGGACCCGATCCGGAGCTTCTGGTGATCGCACCGGCCGGCGACCGGCTCTATGTCGCCAACGAGGACGACAACCTCGTCACCGTGGTCGATCTCGAAACCCGCGAGATGATCACCGAAGTGCCCGTCGGCGTGGAGCCGGAAGGCATGGGCGTCAGCCCCGACGGCAAGATGGTGGTCAACACGTCCGAAACGACGAACATGGCCCACTTCATCAACACCGACACCTATGAGGTGAGCGGCAACGTGTTGGTCGGCCAGCGCCCGCGCATCGCCGAATTCACCTCCGATGGGTCCGAGGTCTGGGTCAGCGCCGAGATCGGCGGCACGGTCAGCGTCATCGATCCGCAGGCCCAGGAGGTCATTCACGAGATCTCCTTCGAGGTGGCAGGCGTCGAGCCCGAGGCGCTGCAGCCCGTCGGCGTCAAGATTCTCGACGATCGCAGCAAGGCCTATGTCGCGCTCGGACCGTCGAACCGCGTCGCGGTGATTGACGCGCAGAGCTACGAGGTGTTGGACTACATTCTGGTCGGCCAGCGCGTCTGGCAGCTTGAACTGACGCCCGACGAGACGACGCTCTATACGTCGAACGGTGTCAGCAACGATGTGACGCTGATCGACACCGAAAGCGACACGGCGATCGAATCCATCCCCGTCGGCAGTTTCCCCTGGGGCATTGCGATCAAGCCGTGATGCCGCCCGCAGGGAAGCGTTTCGATCGTTCGATCGGAGGAGACCCGTCATGACACTGAAACGCGCCGGATCGACACCATCGCGCTGCGCCCGAAAGGGCGTGGCGCCGCGTGAAATAGCCTCGCGATGGGCGGTCATGTTCGGGGCCGCCTCACTCGTCGCCATGGCCGGCGTCTTCGGCCCGGCAGCGTCGGGCCCGGCACATGCCGCCAGCAGCGAGAATCCCGACTGGCCGTGCATCCAGCGCCTCGTGCCGCGCATCTCGTCCGCCCAGGTATGGGCTGGACCGGAGCTGAAACCGGAGGATTGGCTGCGCGATCAGGACGTTCGCGAGGTCGCCACACAGATCGCCGCGCGGCGCCTGTCCGTCGAAGAGGCATCCGACCTCATCGCCGAATTCGCAGAGGCGCAGCCCGAGGCGGAGCGCAACGCCAAGCTGACGGCGCTTTTCGGCCGCACGCTCGAGATCATCAACGGCGATCGTGGCTCGCTCATCGCCGGCATCGGCCGGTTCGCCGAAAGCCAGCGCCAGCGGGCCGAACGCATTCGCTCCGCGCGCGTCGCCGCCCAGTCGGAGGCAGGCGCGCAGAGCGACACGCAAAGCCTGCCGCAGAACCTGGCGATGGACATCCGCATCTATCAGGAACGCCGCCAGGCGCTGACCTATCTGTGCGAGCAACCGGTCCTGCTCGACCAGCGCGCTTTCGCGCTTGGCCGTGCGATCAACAGTCATATGGTGCGAGAATGATGCCGCTCTTCAACCGTGTCGCCGCGCTGACGCTTCTGGCGCTGTCGTTGCTTGCCGTGCCGGCGCTCGCCATGGACGACACCAGCCGCGAGGATCTCGTAGAGGGTTCGGCCGGCGAAGCGCTCTATGGTGAGCGTCAGCTCGAAACGCTGCCGGACGCGGGCGAGCTTGTCTTCGACTACGAGATGGACGGCTCGATCCTCGATGCGCCCTATCGGGACGAGGTGCGGCTGGCGTTCCGCCGGGTTGCGGACGAGGAGGGCGAGGGGACGCATTTCACGTTCGACATCTCGCTCTTTCCGAAGACGCGGGTGCTCAATCTGCCGACGGTGACCGCCGAGAGCATCAACCCGATCTTTCTCGTCTTCTTCCAGCGCGACGCCAACATGATGAGCCGAAACACCGGCGGCAGCGTCCACTATTTCCGCAACGCCGTGCGCACGACGCTGAACCAGCCGGGCGAGGTGCGCGATGTCGAAGTGGCGGCCGGTGACAAGGACGCGGTAGACGCCACACAGGTGCGTTTCACGCCGTTCGGCGACGCGGTCGAGGATCGGCGGATGGCCGCCTTTGCGCAGAAGGCGTATACCATCACGGTGAGCGACGACGTTCCCGGCGGCGTCGTGGAACTGACCAATGTCGTTCCGGAGGACGACGGGTCCGGCGTCAAGCTGCGCGAGACCTACCGCTTCAGGGAGTTGATCGAATGAGACGGGGTATCGCCATCGCACTGATCGCGGCCGCGGCCTTTGCGGGTCCGGGCGCGGCGCGCGCGGCCAACGGTTATCCAACGGAGGTGATTGCCGATTATGTTCTCGGCTGCATGGCCGCCAACGGCCAGAATGCGGAATCGCTGCGGCGCTGTTCCTGCAGCATCGATGTGGTATCGTCGCTTCTGACCTATGACGACTATGCGGAAGCCGAAACGGTGCTGCGGATGCGTCAGGTCCATGGCGGCGGCGAGAAGATGATGGTCTTCCGCGAGACCCCCGCGGCGCAGACGAAAGTGGATCGCCTGCGCCAGAGCCAGGTCGAGGCCGAGGTGCGCTGTTTCTATTGAGCGGCGCGCATGGTCCGCGGCAAGGCCGCCATGCTTGGCGCGGAGGAGACTTTGAACGGCAAGGCGGGATTGTTGACGGCGGCGCCAGGCGGGACGATGGTTTCCCGTCGCTTCGCCTATGCGGCCTTCAGGGAGCGCGCATGGCCGTGAGCGAAAACCGTGCGTCCGGCGCCATCGGCATTAAGGCACTGCGCAAGGCATGGTCCGGTGCGCGAAACCCTGCGCATGTGCTGAAGGATCTCATCGCCGGCATATCGGTGGGCGATCCGGCGATGATCGCACTGTTCGTTTCGTCGTCGCTGCCTTACGAGGAAATCGTCGGGCCGCTCTCGGCCGCCTTTCCCGGCGTCCCGCTGGTCGGCTGCACCACCGCCGGCAGCCTGACGGAAGACTGCTACGAGGCCGGCGGCGCCATAGCCATCGCCTTCGATCGGTCGGCCTTCTCGTTCGAAGTCGCGCTTTTGACGAACCTTCGGCAGTATTCCGTCGCGCGCGGCGTCGAGCAGATCGAAACGGCCTATTTCCGGCTGCTGCGCGAGCTCGACCAGGATCGCTCCAGTCTTTTCGCCATGCTGCTCGTCGATGGGCTTTCGCGACGCGAGGAGGAGATCGCCGCGAGCGCCTATGCCGCGCTCGACGAAGTGCCCGTCTTCGGCGCATCGGCCGGCGACAACCTGCATTTCGATACGACGCAGATCTTCCACAACGGCTCGATCCTGGAGGACACGGCGCTCGTCGTCATCGGCGCCTCCAACCGCATGCTCGAAGTTTTCAAGTTCGAGCATTTCCGGCCGATGGAGGAGAAGCTGGTGATCACCTCCGCCGATCCGGAGCGGCGCGTCGTGCATACGATCAACGCCGAACCCGCTGCGGAGGAGTATGCGCGCCTCATCGGCGTTGCGCCAGACCAGCTGACGCCGGAACTCTTCGCCGCCAACCCGCTTCTGGCCCGCATCCGCGGCGACTACCATGTGCGCGCGATTCAGAAATCGGACGCCAGCGGGGCACTGCATTTCTTCTGTGCCGTCGATGAAGGCATCGTGCTCACACGCGCGGCGCCGGAGGACATGCGCGACAATCTCGTCGACAACATGGAGCAGATTGCCGACCGTCTCGGGGACCTTGAGCTGGTGCTCTGCTTCGACTGCATCCTGCGGCGCCTGGAGGCCGAGCGCCTCGGGATCACGAGCGATCTCCTGCCGATCTTCGACCGCTACCGGATGATCGGCTTCAACACCTATGGCGAGCAGTTCCGCTTTCTGCATCTGAGCCAGACGCTGACGGGGCTCGCGATCGGGGCGGCGCCATGACCGTGCCGCCGAGCGGGACCGAGACGCGCGAGGCGCTGGAGGCGGAGGTGCTGCGCCTGCGCCGGGAAAACGAGAAGCTGACGACGATCCGCGATGCCCTGATTGCCCAGGTCGACCGCAACAACGATCTGTCCGGCCGCGCCTTCAACATCGTCCGGCCGATCCTGGAGGTGGAAGGCAACGTCGAAAAGCGCATCCAGCGCCTGGCGCGGGCGATGAGCGAGGCCAAGATCGCCCGCCGCCAGTTGCAGCAGGCGATCGATTCCATCGGCGAGGGCTTCATCCTCTACGATCAGGACGACCGGATCGTCTTGTGCAACCGCACCTATCGCCAGATCTTCCCCGAACTTGAGAAGCAGTTGCGGCCGGGCACGCATTTCAAGGAGATCATCGAACGAGCCGCCAAGATCGGCGTCATCGTCGAAGCGGTGACCGATCCGGAAGCCTGGATCGCATCGCGCGAGACCAGCCACAGCCAGCAGCGCTGTCAGTTCCAGCAGCTCTTGAGCGACGGTCGCTGGATACAGATCAGCGAGCAGGCGACGGAGGAAGGCGGCAAGGTCACGATCGTCAGCGACATCACGCCGTTCAAGCGTCTGGAGGAAACGCGGCGGCTGACCCAGCTTGCCTCGCAGTCCGACGTCTTGGCAACGACGATCGCCAGCATCGCGCAGGGCGTCATCGTCTTCGATCGCGACTTCGGTTTCGTCGCCTGGAATTCGCAGGCGGCGATGCTGACGAACCTTCCCTATGTCGACATGCACGCCGGCACGAATGTGCGCGACCTTTTCCGCCTCATGCTGCGCCATGGCGCCCGGATCGCCCGCGAGAGACGCCGCGACGCGCTGGAGTGGATCGCCCATGTGCGGCGCCGGCCACCGCTGCGGCTCGAAATCTCCTATCCCGGCGGGCGCACGGTCTCGGCCAATTTCCGCACCATGCCGGACGACGGTTTCGTCGTGACGCTGACCGACGTCTCGACCCAGTTCGAGGCGGCGCGGATGCTGGAGCGCAGCAAGGAGGAACTGGAAAAGCGCGTCGGTGAACGCACGCGCGAACTGGTGCGGCTCAACGAGGTGCTGCACGACGAGGTGCGCCGCCACGAGTTGACCGCCGCGGATCTGGAACTGACGCGGCGAGCGGCCGAAGCGGCGAACCTGTCGAAGACGCAGTTCCTGGCGGCGGCAAGCCACGACCTGCTGCAGCCGCTGAACGCCGCAAGGCTCTATCTCTTCGCACTGGAAAGCGCCGGCTCGGCAAGCGCACAATCGGGTGAACTGATCGAGGGCATCGCGCAGGCGCTGCAGTCGACCGAAGGAATCCTATCGACGCTGCTCGACATATCGAAGATGGACACGGGCGGCTATCAGCCGAAATGCACCGAAATCGTGCTCGCCGACCTGTTCGACACGCTCAAGATCGAGTTCGACGCGCTGGCGGCCGACCGCGGCATCGCGTTGCGCATCGTGCCGACATCGGCGATCGTCCATACCGATGCGCATCTGCTGCGCCGTATCGTGCAGAACTTTCTTTCCAACGCCATCAAGTACACGGAGACCGGCTCGATCCTGCTCGGCGTGCGGCGAAGGGGCCCGGCGCTTTCGATCGAGGTGCATGACACCGGTCCGGGCATCGCGCTGGCCGATCGCCAGGCGATCTTCCAGGAATTCAAGCGCGCCGCGCCGGCCGCCTCGCGCGCCTCCGGCGTCGGGCTCGGCCTTGCGATCGCCCAGCGCGCCGCCGACCTGCTTCATCATACGATCACGCTGCAATCGGAGGTCGGACGGGGCTCGTGCTTCGCACTGCAGCTGCCGGCCAGCGGGCGCGTTGCCGGTCGCGCGGCGGGGTCGCGCCGAAAGGCCGCGCACCAGCCGCCGGAGCCGCGCGCCGCCGACACGGGAGGACGGCAGATCATCGTTCTGGAGAACGATGAGACGGTCGCCCACGCCATGACGACACTGCTCGATCACTGGCAGTTCGAAAGCGTGCTCGCCGCGTCCTTCCCCGCTCTGGAAGCGCTTCTGGCAGAACGGGAGCTTTCGCCGCGCGCCATCATCGCCGATCTCCATCTCAATGGTGCGGTGGACGGCATTGAAGCGATCATCGCGCTGCGCAGAATGCTCGACCGCGACGTGCCGGGCATTCTCATCACGGCGGACCAGTCGCGCGCGGTGCGCGAGCGGGCGCGCCAGGCGGCCATCGAATATTTCTCCAAGCCGGTCAAGCCGGCGCAGCTTCGGGCGTATCTCGCGCATCTGTCGCTCGGCGCGACAGACCCCGTCAGGCGTTGAGCGCCTGATCGAAGACCCCGCGCTGTGCCATCAGCACGGCCTGCATGCGCGAGGGCACCTCGAATTTGCGCAGGATTGCCGAGACGTGCCCCTTGACGGTGGATTCGGAAATCGAGAGCTCATAGGCGATCTGCTTGTTGAGCAGACCCTCGCCCAGCATGCGCAGCACGGTGCGCTGCTGCGGTGTAAGGCTCTCCAGCGCATGGGCGATATGGTCGGCGTCCTCGCCATCCTCGCCGGCCGGACCGTCGCATTCCTCGATATCGAAGGCCGATCCGCCTTCCAGTACGCCGCGCACGGCGCTGATGATGTCCGGGGCACTGGCCTTCTTGCTGAGAAAGCCGAGCGCGCCGCGGGCGCGCACCATGTCCACCAGGCGGGCGTCGTCGAGCCCCGATAATACGATCACCGGCAGGCGGGGCGCTGCCCGGCGCAGCCGCATCAAGCCGTCGAGCCCGTTGACATCCGGCAGCTTCAGATCGAGCAGCACGAGATCGATATCCGGTTCGCGGCCGATTGCATTGACCGCCTCGCCGGCCGAATGGGCCTGGCGCAGCGTGCAGTCCGGGATCGCGCTTTTCAATGTCGCCTCAAGCGCCGAACACACCAATGGATGGTCATCGACAATCAAGATCAGCATCGCGTCATCCTCCTCCGACAACGTGGTCCTGAAACGCCGCCCGACCGGTCCATCGCTCCGCTCGCCCGCACGAAAGTGCCAAGCCTTCTCCCCGAAGCGCCGATCGGCAACGCCAACGACAGATTAGTCGCGCCCCGCCGTGATGCAATGACTTTATGCGTCAGTGGCGGCCGCCGGACTTGGACCAAGATCCATGCCGGCTCTGAGATCGGGTCGCGCATCGTCATTATGAACCTTGGCGACATAATGTAGTGACATTTGAGAAATTCCATTCATCACCGAGACGGTCTATGGTTGCCGGGCCTTGTCGGTCGTGGCGTTGGGGGACACGCGACCGGCGAGGCATGTCCGGCTGAACGAATCTCGGCACTTGAGTTTCCGGCAGCAATGGTGGAGGTAGGCCGTCCTTCTCAGAGGCACGAGGAAAGTGCCCGCAGGGACCAACAACGACGCCAGGACAATCCACAATTGGGAGGCAGGGCATGAGCGAACAAGCACGGCTGGAAGGCAGCGGCGAGGGAAAGATCGTCGTCGACACCGATCTCGACGAACCCGTCGGTACGAATGAACGCCGCTTTCTCGGGTGGCAGGCCACGGCGATCGCGATCGCCTGTGCCCTTTATACCTCGTGGCACCTGGTCGTGCTCAACTATTGGCCGGTGGAAACCTGGACCTACCGCATCATGCATATTGCGGGCGGCCTGATCATCGGCTTCTTCCTCGTCTCGGCGCGGATGTTCGAGGAAGGTGCCGAAGGCGCCGATCCGCTGCGCCCCCTGCGCATCGCGGTGATGTCGGCGGCAACGGCGCTCGTCGGATATGCCGCGTTCTGCGTGCTTTACGCCTTCTACCTGCGCTCCTTCGCGGGCGAAGCGAACCCGCCCGAATGGGTCTTCGCGCATTTCGGCTGGACGCTGGCGGCCGGCTCGCTTCTCGCCATTGTCGGCGGCTGGTTCTTCCGCGGCAAGATGCATCGGGTGCAGTGGGGTGACGTCATCCTCGCGGTCGCGGCCATCGTCGTCGCGTCCTATCTGATCTTCGTGCTGATGGCCTTCCGCATGCGCGCGGGCACAGGGCTTGCCCAACCCGCCGATTTCTGGGCGGCGATGGTCGGCGCCTTCCTGATCATGGAACTGACGCGCCGCGTGGCGGGCCTGCCGCTCGTCGTCATCTCGGGCGTCTTCCTGGTCTACACCTTTGCCGGCCCCTATCTGCCGGGCATTCTGGGCCACCGGGGCTACGGCGCCGAGCGGTTCTTCACCTATGTCTATACCGACCGCGGCATTCTCGGTCCGGTGACGGCGGTGTCCTCGACCTATATCATCCTGTTCATCACCTTTGCGGCGTTCCTGCAGGCATCCAAGGTGGGCGACTATTTCGTCAACTTCGCCTTCGCCTGCGCCGGAACGGCGCGCGGCGGTCCGGCCAAGGTCGCCGTCTTCGCCTCGGGCCTGATGGGCATGATCAACGGCACGTCGGCCGGCAACGTGGTCGCGACCGGCTCGCTGACGATCCCACTGATGAAGCGCGTCGGCTATTCGCCGCGCTCGGCCGGAGCGATCGAGGCCGCGGCCTCGTCGGGCGGGCAGATCATGCCGCCGATCATGGGCGCGGGCGCGTTCATCATGGCCGAGGTCACCGGCATCCCCTATACCGA
Source organism: Neopararhizobium haloflavum (assembly GCF_002750855.1). Classification (GTDB taxonomy): domain Bacteria; phylum Pseudomonadota; class Alphaproteobacteria; order Rhizobiales; family Rhizobiaceae; genus Georhizobium; species Georhizobium haloflavum. The sequence goes on from NZ_NWUC01000008.1 coordinate 43,036, forward strand.
GATCGTCATCGCCGCGACGATTCCGGCCATCCTCTATTTCATCTCGATCTATTTCATGGTCGACCTCGAAGCGGCCAAGCTCGGCATGCGCGGCCTGCCGCGCAAGGACCTGCCGGACTTCAAGTACCTCGCCAAGCAGGTCTATCTGTTCATCCCGGTCATCATCCTCGTCTACACCCTGTTCAACGGTTATTCGGTCATCAGGGCGGGTACGCTGGCGATGGCGGCGGCGGCGGTGGTCAGCTGGGTCTCGCCGGTCAGCCGGATGGGGCCGGTGCAGATCTTCAGGGCCCTCGAACTTGCCGCACGCATGTCGATCCAGCTGATCGCGGTCTGCGCCTGCGCCGGCATCATCGTCGGCGTCATCGCGATGACCGGCGTCGGCGTCCGCTTCTCCTCCATGCTTCTGGCGATCGCGGATCAGAGCCAGTTCCTGGCGCTGTTCTTCGCCATGTGCATCTCGATCGTCCTCGGCATGGGCATGCCGACGACGGCGGCCTATGCCGTGGCGGCTTCGGTCGTTGCGCCGGGCCTGGTGCAGCTCGGCATTCCGCTTCTGGTGGCACACTTCTTCGTGTTCTACTTCGCGGTCATGTCGGCGATCACGCCGCCCGTCGCGCTCGCCGCCTTCGCGGCCGCGTCGATTTCGGGCGACAACGCGATGCGCACATCGGTCGCCTCGTTCAAGATCGGCCTTGCCGCCTTCATCATCCCGTTCATGGCGTTCTACAACACCGCTCTCCTGATGGATGGCACGTGGTTGCAGATCATCCGTGCGGTGCTGACGGCTTCGGGCGGCGTCTTCCTGCTGTCGGCTGCCGTACAGGGCTGGTTCTTCGGCCGCGCACCGTGGTTCCTGCGCATCGGCCTTCTGGCCGCGGCACTGATGCTCATCGAGGGCGGCTGGAAGACCGACCTCATCGGCCTGGCCATCGTTGCCGGCATCCTGGTCCTGCAGCGAGTGATCGGCCGCGACGAACGTCCCATCGGTGCGCCGAGCGGCGCTACCGGCCCAACGGCGACAGGGGCGGAATAGTTTGATCCGGCGCCGCCGGCCAAGGGTTCGGCGGCGCCACTTTCGCAAGGGGAAATAACCGACATGAAGGATTATCGCATTGCTGCCATACCGGGTGACGGTATCGGCAAAGAGGTCATTGCGGCCGGAACCGAGGTTCTCGACGTGCTGGCGGAGCGCGATGGCGGCTTCCGCTTCTCGTTCGAAACCTATGACTGGGGCTCGGACTACTACAAGAAGCACGGGCGGATGATGCCCGAAGATGGCCGCGAGCAGATCCGCGATGCCGATGCGATCTATTTCGGTGCCGTCGGCGCGCCCGACGTTCCCGATCACATCACGCTGTGGGGCCTGCGCCTTGCCATCTGCCAGCCCTTCGACCAATACGCCAATGTGCGCCCGACCCGAATCCTGCCGGGTATCAAGAGTCCGTTGAGGAACGTCGGGCCGGACGATCTCGACTGGGTTATCGTGCGCGAGAACTCCGAAGGCGAATATGCCGGGCAGGGCGGGCGCTCGCATGTCGGCCTGCCGGAGGAAGTGGCGACGGAAGTCTCCATCTTCACCCGTGCCGGCGTGACGCGCATCATGCGCTTCGCATTCGACCTGGCGCGCTCGCGGCCGCGCAAGAAGCTGACGGTCGTCACCAAGTCCAACGCCCAGCGCAACGGCATGGTGATGTGGGACGAGATCGCCGCCGAGGTGGCGAAGGACTATCCCGACGTCGAGTGGGACAAGATGCTGGTCGATGCGATGACCATGCGCATGACGCTGAAGCCGGAGACGCTGGACACCATCGTCGCGACCAATCTTCACGCCGACATCCTGTCCGACCTGGCCGCCGCGCTTGCCGGCTCGCTCGGCATCGCGCCGACGGCCAACCTCAACCCGGAGGGCAATTTTCCCTCCATGTTCGAGCCGATCCACGGTTCGGCGTTCGACATCACCGGCAAAGGCATCGCCAATCCCGTCGCCACCTTCTGGAGCGCGACCATGATGCTGGAGCATCTTGGCGAGAGCGATGCGGCGGGCCGGCTGATGCGGGCCATCGAGCGCGTTACCGCCGACGAGTCGCTGCATACGCCGGACCTCGGCGGCAAGGCGACGACCCGCCAGGTGACGGACGCCATGCTGGAAGCCCTGCGCGGCGACAATCTTTAGGGGACGTCACGTCCTTTTCGCATAAGGAGACATGCCATGAGCGGACGTTCGCACCGCATCGCCGTGATTGCCGGGGACGGCATCGGCAAGGAAGTCATGCCCGAGGGCCTGCGCGCGCTGGAAGCAGCGGCAAAGCGCTTCGACATCGATCTGCAGTTCGATCATTTCGACTTCGCGTCCTGCGATTACTACGCCAAGCACGGCGAGATGATGCCGAAGGATTGGAAGGCGAAGATCGTCGGCCACGACGCCATCTTCTTCGGTGCCGTCGGCTGGCCGGACACGGTGCCGGACCACATCTCGCTCTGGGGTTCGCTGCTGCTGTTCCGGCGCGAGTTCGATCAGTATGTGAACCTGCGCCCGGTTCGGCTGATGCCGGGCGTTCCCTCGCCGCTTGCCGGCCGCAAGCCCGGCGACATCGACTTCTTCGTCGTGCGCGAGAACACCGAGGGAGAATATTCCTCGATCGGCGGCAAGATGTTCCCCGACACCGACCGCGAAGTCGTGGTCCAGGAAACGGTGATGACGCGCATCGGCGTCGACCGGATCCTGCGCTATGCCTTCGATCTCGCCAAGCGGCGCGATCGCCGGAAGCTCACCTCGGCGACCAAGTCGAACGGTATCGCGATCACGATGCCCTATTGGGACGAGCGCGTCGCGGCGATGGCGAAGGATTATCCCGATGTCGAGGTCGACAAGTACCACATCGACATCCTGACCGCCCATTTCGTGCTCAATCCCGACAAGTTCGACGTGGTCGTGGCATCGAACCTCTTCGGCGACATCCTGTCCGATCTCGGCCCGGCCTGCACGGGCACGATCGGCATCGCGCCGTCCGGCAACATCAATCCGGACAGCCGTTTCCCCTCGCTGTTCGAGCCGGTGCATGGCTCCGCACCCGACATCGCCGGCAAGGGGATCGCCAACCCCGTCGGCCAGATCTGGGCCGGCGCCATGATGCTGGATCATCTCGGACACGTCGACGCCGGGGCGGCAATGCTGGCGGCGATCGAGGCGGTGCTGGCGGATGAGCAAAAGCGTACCGGCGACCTCGGCGGCAAGGCCAACACCGAAGCCTGCGGCAAGGCCATCGCCGAAGCCATTGCGGCCGGCTGACGCGCCGCTTCGAAACCGCCTGAAGATGTTTGGCCGGGTCCTGGTGCCCGGCCTTTTTCGTGCCGTAGGGCAAAAAGAAACCGCCGCATCCCGGGATGCGGCGGTCTTTGTCGTTCAGCGTGTTGCCGGCGGGCTTATTCGCCGACGAGTTCGTCGGGAATGTCGTAGCCGTTTTCTTCGAACCAGCGCACGGCACCGGGGTGCCACGGCAGGAAGGTGTTGTATTCGAAGTTTTCCGGCAGCGTCTCGGCAGCGGCCGAGTGAACGCTGACCATGCGCTCGTTGTTCTCCATCACGATCTTGGTGACCTGATAGACGAGTTCTTCCGGCACGTCCTTGTGGGCGATCGCCATGTTCCACATCGCGATGGTGTTGCGGTCTTCGTCGAAGCCGTCATAGGTGCCGCCCGCGATGGTGTAGGGCGAGAACGATGCGTTGGAATCGACCAGCGTCTGCACTTCCTCGTCGGTGAAGGCGAAGATGTTGACGTCGGTCTGCGCGTTGAGCTCGGCGAAGGCCGCGATCGGCAGGCCGGCTGCGAAGGCGAAGGCGTCGATCAGGCCGTCCTGGACCTGGCCGGCCTGGTCGGATGCGCCGCCGAAGGAGATTTCGGCGTTGATGCCGAGCGTCTCGAGGATTTCCGGCACATAGGTGCCGGGAGTGCCGCCTGCCGGGCCGGCGCCAACGCGCTTGCCTTCCAGGTCGGATACGCCCTCGATGCCCGAGCCGGCGAGCGCGATGACTTCGAACGGCGTCTGGTACATCGGGAAGACTGCGCGCATGTCGGTGTGCTCTTCGCCCGGTGCGAGCGGGCTTTCACCTTCCCAGGCGGCAAGGGCCGGTCCCATGGTGACCATGCCGAAGTCGACGTCGCCGGTGTGGACGAGCGTTGCGTTCTGGACCGGGCCGTCGGTCGATTCCGTGCTGGCCTGGATGCCGAGTTCCTCGGCGACGAGGTTGGCCCAGCCGGCGCCGTAGATGAAGTAGGTGCCGCCCTGGCTCGCCGTCGCGACGGTGAAGGTGTCGGGCAGGTCGCCTTCCTGCGCGAAGGCCGCGCCGCTGATGAGGACGGCGCCTGCCGTCGCCATGGAAAGTGTCCGGGTGATATGCTTCATGGGGTTCCTCCCTGTTGACCGGTCCATTGTTTGGCGACCGGGTTTGTTGACCTCTTCATGTTGGCCGCCACGCAAGCGACCATAAACACAGTGCGCTGCCAGCGCCACCGGGCGAACGGATTTTGGTCCGTTTCGACCGGAACGATCGTGAGATGGCACGATCGCAGGCAATTTCAATGGCTTCCCCCTCGACCGCAGGTCGATAGCGGATCGCGTGGTGGACTGTAAATTAATTCGTCTGCGATTATAATGTCGCGCAACTCATATCTTTGTGTCGTCTGGTTTCATAATGTCCACGCATGGCGATCTCGCCTTCTTCGTCCTCCTGGCGCGCCAGGGCAATTTCTCAACAACGGCGCTGGAACTCGGGCTGTCGCCCCCGGCGGTCAGCAAGCGCCTCGCCAAGCTGGAGGACCGGCTTGGCGTGCGCCTGGTCAACCGCACGACCCGGCGTGTCAGCCTGACGAGCGAGGGCGAGGCATACTTTCAAAGTGCCGTTCGGATCATTCGCGACATCGAGGAGATGGAGCACCGCGTTTCGTCCGCGCGCGACACGCCGAAGGGGCTGCTGAGGGTCAATGCGACCTTCGGGTTCGGCCGCGAACACATCGCCAGCGTGATCTCGGATTTCCTGCGCGTCTATCCGGAGGTCGATTGCAAACTGGTTCTCAGCGACACGCCGCTCAACCTCGTCGAGGACGGGTTCGATCTCGGCATCCGCTTCGGCAACCTGCCGAACTCGCGGCTGACGGCGCGCAAAATCCAGAACAACCGCCGCTTCCTGTGCGCAGCGCCGGACTATCTGGAGCGCCACGGTGTCCCGCGGCGACTTTCGGAGCTCGCCCACCACAATTGCGTCATCCTGCGCCAGGACAACGAGAACTACGATGTCTGGCGCCTGGAGCACGGCAAGCAGACCGAGTCCGTCAAGGTACGCGGCAATCTCAGCAGCAATGACGGCGAGATCGCGCTGAAATGGGTGATCGACGGCCATGGCATCATGCTGCGCTCGGAGTGGGACATCACCCGCCATGTCGCAGCCGGACGGCTGAAGGTGATCCTGCCGGCCTATGCCCACACCGACGCCGATATCTATGCGGTCTTTCCCGAACGCAACAACCTGTCGGCGAAGGTTCGCATCTTTCTGGATTTTCTTTCGGTCAAGCTGCGCGAGCGCATGCCGCAGGCCTTTGCCGCCCGGATCGACGATTTCGCTTGAGGTGCGGGAGATGCGATGTCACATAGGCTCGCCCGCCGACCTTCGGCTTCGCAATCATTTCCTATCCGGCGCCGCAATTTTATGCCGTTTCATCACCTTGCCCGCATCGTCCGAGACGTGAAAGAGTCCCGACCATGAGCGCCGCGATCGTGATCGCGCTCTTGCCGGTGATCTTCCTGATCGGATTCGGTCATCTCATCCGGCGGACCGGCTTCCTGTCCGAGGCCTTCTGGCCGCAGGCCGAGCGGCTGAGCTATTTCGTGCTGCTGCCGGCGCTCTTCATGCACGGTCTGGCGACGGCCGATCTGGACGGGCTGCCGGTCGGCAAGCTCGCCGGCACGCTCGTCGTCACGCTCTGCATCGTCGGCGCGCTGCTGGCCGTTGCCAACCGCTTTCTCAAGATCGACGGACCGGCCTTCACGTCCGTCTTCCAGGGTGGCATCCGCTTCAACAACTATGTCGGGGTGACGGCGGCGGTCGGCCTGTTCGGGCCGGGTGCCATCGCGCTTGCCGCCGTTGCCAACGCTTCGATCGTGCCGACGGTCAACGTGCTGTGCCTGCTCGTCTTCGCGCGCTACGGGTCGGCCCGTCCGGGATTTTTCGGCGTGGTGCGGACCATCGTCACCAATCCGCTGGTCGTCTCCTGCGTCATCGGCATCGCGCTGCAGGCCAGCGGTCTCGGCTTGCCGGCAGGGATTGCCGGCTTCTTCAAGGCGCTCGGCCAGGCCTCGCTGCCGCTCGGGCTCCTGTGCGTCGGGGCGGCGCTCGACTGGGGCGCGCTTGGACGCGGCATGAAGGAGACGCTGACCGCGACGGTAACGAAATTCGCGATCATGCCGCCGGCGACGGCGTTGATTGCGCTGGCATTCGGCCTGCGCGGCGACGCGGCGCTGCTGGCGGTGATGTTCCAGGCGCTTCCGACGGCGTCCTCGTCCTATGTGCTCGCCCGCCAGCTCGGCGGCGATGCGCCGCTGATGGCAAGCATCATCGCCTTCCAGACAGTCCTCGCCGCGATCACCGTGCCCGCGACGCTGATCCTTTATGCCGCGCTGATCTGACCTGTCAGATCGCCGCCAATGTCCGTCGCAGCGCGTCGACGATCTCGTCGATATGGGCGTGTTCGCTGATGAAGGGCGGAGCGACGATGACTGTGTCTCCGGTGAACTTGGCGTGGCAGCCGTTCCAGAACAGCTTCTTCTGCAACTCGTTGCCGCGCAGGCCCGGCTTGCCGTCCTCCGGCCACACCTCGACGCCGGCCATCAGGCCGATGCCGCGAATGTCGCGGACAACGTCGAGGTCCGACAGCGACCAGATCGCGTCGAGGAAATAGTCCGAGAGCTTGGCCGCGCGCTCGAAGAGGCCTTCGTCCTCGTAGATCTTCAATGTCGCCAGGCCGGCGGCGCAGGCGGCGGGGTGGCCGGAATAGGTGTAGCCGTGGAAGAACTCGATGGCGTTTTCGGCGGCCGCGCCGGTGACGGTTTCGTAGACGGTGTCGGATGCGGCCACCGCGCCCATCGGGATCGCGCCGTTGGTCAGCGCCTTGGCCATCGTCATGATGTCCGGCGTGACGCCGAAATGCTGGACCGCGAAGGGCGAACCGAGGCGCCCGAAGCCGGTGATGACCTCGTCGAAGACGAGCAGGATACCGTGCTTGTCGCAGATCGCGCGCAGGCGCTCCAGATAGCCCTTCGGCGGCACGAGCGTGCCTGTGGAGCCGGCCACCGGCTCGACGAAGACGGCGGCGATGGTCGATCCGCCATAGGTCGCGCAATGACGCTCCAGATCGTCGGCAAGCTCGGCGCCATGCTCGGGCTGGCCGCGCGTGAAGCAGCGGTCGGGGTCCCAGGTGTGGCGCAGCATCACGACGTTTGGCATGACGACGGGGAAGGTTTCGCGGTTGCGCACCATGCCGGAGAGCGAGACGCCGCCCATGTTGACGCCGTGATAGGCGCGCTCGCGTGAGACGAAGCGCAGGCGCTGGCTCTCGCCGCGGGCGCGGTGATAGGCCATCACCATCTTCAGCGCCGTGTCGATCGCCTCGGAACCGGAATTGACGAAGAAGACATGGTTGAACGGATCGGGCAGAAGGTCGGCGAGCTTGTCGGCGAAGGCGAAGGCTTTCGGCTGGCCGAGCTGGAACGGTGCGGAATAGTCGTTCTCGAGCATCTGCGCGTGAACCGCGTCGGCGATCTCGCGCCGTCCGTGGCCGCAGGCGACGTTGAAGAGGCCGGACGAGCCGTCGATCAGCCGGTCGCCGTTCTGGTTCCACAGATAGACACCTTCGCTTTTCGTCACGAGACGCGGCGCGGCCTTGAAGTCCCGGTTGCTGGAGAAGGGCATCCAGTGCGCTTCGAGCGCATCGTTGCGCAACTGATCGGCCTGGCCGGGTCTGGCTTGCATGTTCATCGGTGTCTCCTCGCGACGGGGGCACGCCGGCATTTGCGCGGGCGGGCCCGATGGCAAGTTGATCCTAGTGGAATTTTCTGGCCTGATCGTAGTGCCAGTTGGGCCGCTTCGTGGTGTCCACGGCGTCATGCGGCCGCGAGCCCGGAGAGTGCCATTGCGCGATGCGATCTTTCATGTGGACCGGCTGGATCCGCTGACCCTGCAGGCCCAGATCCGCGAGACGCTGGTCTCGGCGATCCTGTCCGGCCAATTGCCGGCCGGCTCGCCGGTGCCGTCCACCCGCCAGCTGTCGCGCCAGCTCAAGGTGTCGCGCAACACGGTCTCGATCGCCTATCAGGCACTGGCGATGGACGGCTATCTGGAATCGCGCGAGCGCTCGGGCTTCTTCGTGGCGCGCGAGCCGGTGGAATTCGCGCGCGCGGCGCCGTCCGACAAGGCGGCCGAGCCGACCAACACGCCGGACTGGAACAAATGGCTGACCATGCGCCCGGCGGCCCAGCCCAACATCGTCAAGCCGGCCGACTGGCACGGCTATCCCTATCCGTTCCTCTACGGGCAGTCGGACCCGGCGCTCTTTCCCGTGCATGAATGGCAGGACTGCACGCGCCAGGCGGCCGGACGGCGGCTGCTCGACGCCTGGACCGACGACAGCATCAATGCCGATGACGCCACCTTCGTCCAGCAGATCCGCCAGCGTCTCCTGCCGCGGCGCGGCATCCGGGCGGAGCCGGACGAGATCCTCGTCACGCTCGGCGCGCAGAACGCGCTCTATCTGATCGCCAGCCTCCTGGTGCGGCCCTCCACCGTGGTCGGCCTGGAAGACCCCGGCTATCCCGACGCGCGCAACATCTTCGCGCTGATGCGCGGGCACCTGCGCATGCTGCCGGTGGATGGCGAGGGGCTGGTGACGGGCAAGGCGCTTGCGGACTGCGACCTCGTCTATACCACGCCAAGCCACCAGTTCCCGACAAATGCGACGATGAGCCTTTCGCGCCGCCAGGCCCTGCTCGACTGGGCGGGGCGGGGCAACCGGCTGATCGTCGAGGACGATTACGAGTTCGAGACGAACTATCTCGGCCAGGCCACGCCGGCGCTGAAGTCGCTCGATCGGAACGACCGCGTGCTCTATGTCGGCAGCCTTTCCAAATCGCTCGTTCCCGGTCTCAGGATCGGCTATCTGGTCGGCCCGCGCGCGCTGATCCGCGAGGCGCGGGCGCTGAGGCGGCTGATCCTGCGCCATCCGCCCGGCAACAACCAGCGCGTCGTCGCGCTCTTCCTGGCGCTCGGCCACCACGATACACTGATCGGGCGGCTGCACAGGGCCTATAGAGCCAGATGGGAAGCGATGGACGCGGCGCTCGAGAAGCATCTGCCCGATTGGGGGCGCAGCCGCAGCTTCGGCGGCACATCCTTCTGGATGAGCGGGCCGCCCGGTCTGCGCAGCGTGGAACTGGCCCGCAAGGCGGCCGAATACGGTGTCCTGCTGGAGCCCGGCGGCATCTGCTTTGCCGACCCCACCGCGCACGAGAACAGCTTTCGTCTGGGGTTCTCGGCGATTTCGACCGAGCGCATCGAACCTGGCATCGCCCTTCTGGCGCGGGCGGCGCGCGAGGTCGCTTCCTAAGAGGCTCATCCTGGGCGACCGTTGCAACTGGTCCCATGCGCCGCCGAATTCTGGCGCTACCGCGATCGTCCGTTTGATTGTGAGTTGTCATATGACGCTGGACACTGCCGCGCGATAACGAGCCTTTGAAGCGTCCTTTCCTCGAAAGGGGGCGCCGAGGCGACACCGACCCGAACGCGGCCATGTTCCCGCTCGCCCGACGTCGGGATGAACCGGGCGCCCATAAAGACAAGGGGAACTGTCATGAACATATCGAGATTCGCAGGCGCCTCCATGCTGGCGATCGGTCTGCTGACCGGCGCCGCCGCGGCGCAGGAGAAGGTGACCGTCGCTTACTTCCTGGAGTGGCCGACGGCCAACCAAGTGGCACAGGTCGAAAAGGCCTATGACGAGGCCATGGGCGTCGAAGTCGAGTGGCGCGCCTTCGGCAACGGCAACGAGATGACCCAGGCGATGGTCTCGGGCGACGTACAGATCGCCTACAGCCAGGGCTTCGTGCCGTTTGTCGTGGGCGTCTCGAACGGTGCACCACTCAAGATGGTCGGCGTCGCCGTGACCTATTCGGAAAACGATCTTTGCATCGTGCGCGAGGATTCCGGGATCACGCAGGAAAACGCGCAGGAACTGGAAGGCAAGCGCGTCGCAACGCCGGTCGGCAACGTCACGCACTACAAGCTCCTGCGCACGCTGGAGCATCTCGGCGTCGATGCATCCGCCGTCGACATCGTGCAGATGAACCCGGCCGATGCCGCCGTGGCGCTGGTGCGCGGCGACGTCGTGATGGGCTGCGCCTTCGGCGGGCCGATCGACCGCATGCGCGAAGTCGGCGCGCCGCTGATGACCGGCGCCGAGCAGGAGGCCGTCGGCATCAACACCTTCGACATCATTTCCGTGACGGAAAGCTTTGCCGAAGAGCATCCCGATCTCGTCACCAAGTTCCTGGAAGTGACAGAAGAAGCCAACGCCGCTTTCAAGGAAGATCCGGGCGCGGCCTATGAAACGGTTGCGCAGGCCGCCGGCATGGATGTCGCGGCAACCGAGGCCATGATGTCGAAATTCGGTTTCCCGACTGCGGAGGAACAGAAGGGCGAGAACTGGCTCGGCGGCGGCGTACAGGAGGCGACCAAGGGCGTTGCCGACGTCATGGCCGAGGCCGGCGGGCTGGAGACGGCGCTCGACGATTATTCCGAGTTCGTCGATCCGAGCTTCCTGCCATGACCATGGCGGCAGCGGCGCGGGCGGCAACCCCGCCGCCCGCCGAACGGGACGAGCCGATCAGCGGAGAGCAGCCGATGTCGGGTATCGAGATCGATTCCATCTCAATGGAGTTCACCCTGCCGGACGGCGGGGTGGTGCGGGCGCTGAGCGACGTGTCGCTCGGCATCGCCACCGGCGAGATGGTCTCCGTGCTCGGCCCGTCCGGCTGCGGCAAGACGACCTTGCTCAACATCGTCGGCGGCTTCCTGTCGCCGACGCGTGGCGCGGTTCGCCTCAATGGCCATACCGTCAAGGGGCCGGCGGCCGAGCGCGGCGTCGTCTTCCAGCAGGGTGCCTTGTTCGAATGGCTGACGGTCGAACAGAACATCGGCTTCGGCCCGCGCATGGCGGGCCGACCGAAGGCGGAAATCCGCGACAAGGTGCATGATCTGCTCGGCACCGTTGGGCTGCAGGGCTTTGCCGAAAAGCCGGTCTACCAGCTTTCCGGCGGCATGCAGCAGCGCGTCGCGCTGGCAAGGTGCCTTGCCAACGATCCCGATGTCATCTTGATGGACGAACCGCTCGGCGCGCTCGACGCGCTGACGCGCGAGAAGATGCAGGGCCTCGTGCTGAGGCTGTGGAAGGAGACGGGCAAGACCATTCTCCTCATCACCCACTCGGTGGAAGAGGCGCTCTATCTCGGCCAGCGCCTTATCGTCATGGCGCCGCGGCCGGGACGCATCATGAAAGAGTTCCGCCTGCCGTTTCCCGAAAGGGGCCTGACCATGCCGCCCCGCGAGGTGAAGGCCTCCTCCGATTTCGTCGCAACACGCGAGGAAGTGCTGTCGATGATCTGGAGCATGGAAGAGGAAATCATGGGCGAGAACGGTTCCAGCGAGGTGTCGTCATGAGCGCTCAGGTGAAATCGCCCCGGCTGGCCATCTGGCTCGGCCTTGCGGACAATGCCTTCACCCGGCAGAAGACGGTGAAGTTCGGCGATGCGGCGGCGGTCAATTCCGGCCGGTTCTATTCGGTGCTCGTTGTCGTCGTTCTGCTTCTGGCCTGGGTCGTGACGTCGGCGCTCAACCTGATCGAGCCGTTCTACTGGCCGACGATCCAGGGCACATGGGATCGCTTCACGAAGCTGGTGGCGGAGGGCTATCGCAACGTACCGCTGATCGATCATATCGGCATCAGCGTCTACCGCGTTCTGTCCGGTGTCGTCTATGGCGCGCTCGTCGGCATCCCGATCGGCTTTGCCATGGGGCTTTCGTCGGTGGCGCGCGGCTTTATGGATCCGATCGTGGAGTTCATGCGGCCGATCCCGCCGCTCGCGCTGATCCCGCTGGTGATCCTGTGGTTCGGGATCGACGAGACGGCGAAGATCTTCCTGCTCTTCCTCGCCTCGCTGTTCATCATGATCCTCGCCGCGCGGGCCGGCGTTTCGAGTGTCCGGGTCTCCAAGGTGCACGCGGCCTATTCGCTGGGTGCGTCGAAGCTTCAGGTGTTGCGTCACGTCATCCTGCCGAATGCCCTGCCGGAAATCTTCACCGGCCTGCGCACCGCGATGGGCGTGTGCTGGGGAACGGTCGTCGCCGCCGAGCTCGTCGCCGCCGACCAGGGCCTTGGCTCGATGATCATGATCGCCAAGAACTTCCTGCAGACCGACACCGTCGTCATCGGCATCATCCTGATTGGCCTCATCGGCTACACGATCGAGATGGTGATGCGCTGGCTGGAACGCATCCTGATCCCGTGGAAGGGCAAGGGGTGAAATTTCCCGGCGGACCCCGGTGACCCGCGGCGAAAGCGGCGGGTCACCGTTCCGGGATCGCGATCGCCTCGAACATGTCGCAGATGACGTCGCGCGACTTTTTCTTGTGCATCGACTTGCGCGTCAGCATGCCGATACGCCGGTAGATCGCCGGCTCGCCGAACTCCACGACACGGTAGGGCTGGGGCGTCATTCCCCGCACGCGAATGTCGGGCAGAACCGATATGCCGAAGCCGAGCTCGACCATCTTGTGGATTGCTTCCAGCGACTCGATCTCGGCGTTGGTGTCGGGCGATATGCCGAGCATCGCAAGCCGCTCCTCGATCAGCGGCGCCACCCAGGCTGAGCGGTTGAAGCGGATATAGGGATAGGTGGCGAAAAGCTCCGCCGGGTCGGTCTCGGTGGAATCTGGCGGCGCCACGATGGCGATCTGCTGGCGGCAGACGTCGCGCCAATCGAAACGGTCGTCGATGCGCTTTGGCCGGTGCATCAGCGCGCCGTCGACCTCACCGATGTCGACGAGGTTCTCCAGCTCTCCGGACAGGTTCGACGTCACGTTGACGACGAGGTTCGGGTGCGCCGTCTTCAGCGCCATCAGCGTCGTCGTCACGATGCTGATCAAGACGGTCGGCACGGCGCTCAGGCGGAAATAGTCGCGATAACTGTGCACATCGGCAAGGCGCTCCACCATCGTGTCGTGCTGGTCTACGATGGTGCGCGCATAGTGCAGCACGGTTTCGCCGACCCGCGTCAGCCGTGGCGGGCGATAGCGCCGGTCGAACAGGACGACCCCGAGCGATTGCTCCAGGGAAACGATCTGCATGCTGATCGCCGAGGGCGTCATGTTGAGCGCGCGCGCGGCATTGGCGAAGGAATGATGATCGATGATCGCCTTCAGCGACCGCAAGCCTCGCACCGACATCGCCCCTTCCTCCTGTGCAGCACAAATCCAGATTCCTTGAATTTAATACCAAGATTTCGCGCTTTGGTTAAAGGGTCTTTCTGTTAGCCTTCCTCCGATCAGTTGAGGAGCTGTATCAGGGAGGACTTCATGATGATTTCGAAATGCCGATTTGCAGGCCTTGTAGCGACCGCCGCACTGGTGGCGGGCGGGGCGTTCGCGCAGGAAGCGCAGATGGAAACGCCGCAGGGGTTCGGTAAACGCCCACTTACAATGATCGTGCCATTCGGTGCCGGTGGGGGGTCCGACCAGCTCGCCCGCGCCATGGCGCAGTCGATGAACGAGGTTGCCGGCCTCAACTTCCAGATCGTCACTCGGCCGGGTGGCGGCGGTGTCGCCGCGATTCCGGACTTCATGCTCGCGCCTGCCGACGGCCATACGATCCTGCAGCATATCGACCTGATCGTCGCCGCCTATGCCAAAGGCGACATCCAGGAGAACCCGGCGGAAGACTGGGCGCCGCTTTGCACCACGCAGATCACGTTCAACCAGCTCTACATCGCCGGCGACGAAGACCGTTTCTCCGACTGGGAAAGCATGGTCGCCTACATGGAGGAAAGCGGTGAGCAGCTGACGGTCGCCAATCTCGGCCAGGTCGGGTCCATGGAACAGATCACGATGGACATGATGGAGGATGCCGTCGGTCTGGAGTTCCGCAAGGTTGCCTACGACAACCCGTCCGAGCGCTACGGGTCGCTGATCGGCGGCCATGCCGACGTTCTCTTCGAACAGCCCGGCGATGTGCGCAACTTCATCGAGTCCGGCCAGATGAAGCCGATCGTCACCTTCTACGAGGAACGCCCGGAGGTCTTCGCCGACGTCCCCACGCACCGCGATCTCGGCGCCGATTTCGACGCGATGCTGCGGTTTCGCGGCTTCTACGTCAAAGGCGGCACGCCGCAGGATCGGGTCGACTTCCTCGTGGAGGCTTGCGAACGCGGCTTCAACACGGAGTCCTATCAGGCATTCAATGCCGACAACTACATGGATCTGATCGACAGCTTCCGCGACCAGGAAGGCACCCGCCAGCTGATCAACGATACCGTGGCGACCTATCAGGCGATCTACGAGGAGATGGGCATCCTCGAATAGCCGAGGCTCTGCCGGTCGGCGGGCGGCCACCTGGGGGTGCCCCCGCCGACCCCTTTCCCATTCATCCTTCAGAACCATGTCCGGGAGCATTTGTGCCATGGCACGATCGACCGAATTCGACGTGACGACGTCCAGCGGCCCGTCGCCCTATCTTCGTCCCGCTTTGGAATGGGCCGTGTGGGTCGGCTTCGCGCTGCTTGCTTATTCCCAGACCGGACTCTTCGATCGCGAGATACCCGAATACCGCTTCGGCGCGACGGGCTGGCCGCGTGCCGTCTGCCTCCTGATGATCGCCGGCGCCACCGGGCAATTCCTGATGCGATGCCTGACGATCGCGCGCGGCGTCGTCGAAACGGACGCGGCCGAGGAAGCGCCGCGGCAAAAGCTCAGCGGCCGCGAGATCGCGCAGCGCACTGCGATCTTCCTGCTGCCGCTCGTCTATCTCTATGCCGTTCCCTATCTCGGCTTCTACCTGATGACGCCGCTCTTCATGCTGGCGCTGATGCTGATCCTTGAGGTGCGCTCGCCGGGGCCGCTCATCGGCGTGCCGCTCACCGTCTCGGTGATCTTCCTTCTGGTCTTCACCCGCCTTTTCTATGTCGGCATGCCCGTCGGCAATTTGCCGGGCTTCTACGACGTCAACAACGCCATCATCGGGTTCGCCCGGCTGGGCATGTAGGAGGACGTCATGGAAGCGTTCATCGGCGGTACGATCAGCCTTTTCGGCGACCCCACGTCGCTCATGCTGTTCTTCTTCGGCCTGATCGGCGGCATGCTGTTCGGCGCCATCCCCGGCGTCAACATGCTGACGCTCGGCGCCGTTCTTCTGCCCTTCACCATCACCATGAATCCCGAAAACGCGGTGATGCTGTTTTCGGTCATCTACTGCGCCGGTGTCTTCGGCGGGGCGATCACCGCGATTCTCTTCAACATTCCCGGCGCGCCGGAGAACGCGCCAACCTGTTTCGACGGCTATCCGATGACGCAGAAGGGCCAGTCCGGCAAGGCGATCGGCGCGGCCGTCATCTGCTCGGCGGCCGGCGGGCTGGCCTCCGTCATCCTGATGATGACCTCGACCGGCATCATCGCCGGCTGGGCGATCCGCGCCTTCGGCCCGCCGGAGATCTTCGCGCTGATCTTCTTCGGCCTCGCCGTCTCCGCGTCCGTCGGCGCCAAGACGCTGTGGAAAGGCTGGCTGTCGGTGATGATCGGCCTCCTGCTTGCCACGGTCGGCACCGATCCCGTCGGCGGCATCCGCCGCTTCAACGAGGGGTCCTTTCTCGGGCTGGACTACAGTTCCTACTATCTCTCCGCCGGCATTCACTTCATCCCGCTGATCCTCGGCTTCTTCGCCGTGTCGGAAGTGTTGACCCAGGCGATCAACATCGCGACGGGAACCCGCGAGCGGCCGAAGGCGGGGCTTGAGTTCCCCACGATCGCCGAGTTCTGGCAGGTGCGCTACACGATGATCCGTTCGACGCTGATCGGTTTCTTCGCCGGCGTCCTTCCCGGCATCGGTGCGACGCTCGGCGCGTTCCTGAGCTACACCCAGGCGCTGCGCTGGTCGAAGAACCGCAAGAATTTCGGCAAGGGCGAACTTGAAGGTGTCGTCGCGTCGGAAACCGCGAACAACGCGGCAACCGGGGCGGCGATGATCCCGCTGCTTGCGCTGGGGCTTCCCGGCGGCGCGCTGACGGCGATGATCATGGGCATCTTCCAGATTCACGGCATGGAACCGGGGCCGCTCATCTTCATCAATTCCAGCGAGCTCGTCTGGATCACGTTTGCGGCGATGTTCTGGGCCAACCTGATGATCATCGTGCTCGGCTGGGTGCAGACGAAGACCGTGGTGCATATCCTGAGGGTGCCGTTCCGCTGGCTCGCCCCCGGTATCCTCGTTCTGGCGATCGTTGGCGCCTATGCGCTGCGCAATCTCTTCGTCGATGTCTGGGTGATGTTCCTGGCCGGCATCGCGGGCTACTTCCTGCGCTCCACCGGCTATTCGGCGGCCGGCGTCGTGCTCGGCCTCATCCTCGGGGCGATCGGCGAGTCAGCCTTTGCGACCTCGGCGCAACTGCTCGACTATTCGATCCTCAATTTCCTCTCACGGCCGATCGCCGCGACGCTCTTCATCCTGGGCGTGCTGACGATCGTGACCAGCGTCATCAACGAACTGCGCGGGGCCGACCAGCCCAAGGCCCTGATCGACTGATCAGCGGCGCGCGCCGACAAGCCCAAGGAGGCAAAAATGTCAGCAACAGTGGAAAGGCTCGACGAGCGACAGCCGGACGAAGCCGCAAAGGTGGCCGCACTGATCGATCGCGCCCGCGCCGCCATGGAGGCCTATGAGAACCACGATCAGGCCCGCGTCGACGAGGCGGTGACCGCGCTTGCATGGTCGATCTACAAGCCAGAAAACGCGCGCCGGCTGGCCGAACTGGCGGTGGAGGATACCGGGCTCGGCAATGTGGATTCCAAGATCATCAAGAACACGCGCAAGACCTTCGGTACCCTGCGCGACCTGATGCGGGCGAAGACCGTCGGCGTGATCGACGAACAGCCGGAAAGGGGCCTCGTTCTCTACGGCAAGCCGGTTGGCGTGGTGGCCGCCGTCTGCCCGTCGACCAACCCTGCGGCAACGCCGGTCAACAAGGCGATGATGGCGCTGAAGGGCGGCAATGCGGTGATCATCGCGCCCTCGCCGGCCGGTTACCAGACCACGGCGGACACGGTGGCGCTGATGCGGGCGGAACTCGCCAAGGCCGGCCACCCCGAAGACCTGGTGCAGATCCTGCCCAAGCCCGTCAACAAGGCGATGACGCAGGCGCTTCTCGAAATGGCCGATCTCAACGTCGTCACCGGCTCGCAGAACAACGTCAAACGCGCCATGCAATCCGGCACGGTGTCGATCGGCGTCGGTGCGGGCAACGCGCCGGTCGTCATCGACAGTTCCGCCGATTTCGACGATGCGGCGGAGAAGATCACGGCATCGAAAATCTTCGACAACGCGACCTCATGCTCGTCGGAAAATTCGGTGATCATCCTCGACGACGTCTATGAGGAGGCGATGGCGGCGCTCGAGCGGGCTGGCGGCTATCGCTGCTCGCCCGAGCAGAAGGACGCCATCGGCGCCACGCTCTGGGTCGACGGCAAGCTCAACCGCCACGTCCTTGCCAAGGATCCTGCCATCGCCGCAGAGGTGTTCGGCCTGCCGGCCGAAGCCCGCGAACGCAAGTTCTTCATGGTTGAGGAGGCGTCGGTCGGCGGCAAGCATTCCTTTGCCGACGAGAAGCTGTCGCTGGTTCTGACGGTCTATCGCGCCAAGGATTTTGATGATGCCAAGCGCATCGTGCGTGACGTGCTGAACGTGACGGGACGCGGTCACTCGGTCGGAATCCACACGAGCGACATGAACCATGCGCGGGACCTCGCGGCGGCGACTGATGTCGTGCGCGTGCTGGTCAATCAGGCGCACACCTTCGGCAATGGCGGGAGCTTCAACAACGCGCTGCCATTCACCCTTTCGATGGGCGGTGGCACCTGGGCAGGCAACACGATCGACGACAACCTCAACTACCGCTGCTTCATCAACGTCACGCGGCTCGTCACCACCATCGCGGAGGACAAGCCGGGCGAAGACGAACTCTTCGGGGCCTACTGGGCGAAATTCGGCAAGTGAGGGACCAGCGATGAACTTCGAAGAATATGTAGCAAAGCCGCTGCTCGCGGGCGTCGGCATCACCGTTCCCAGGAGCCGCCTTGCCGAGGATCCGGCCGAGGCGGCAAAGGCCGCGGCCGAAATCGGTGCCTGCGTCGTCAAGGCGCAGGTGCCGACCGGCAAGCGCGGCAAGGCCGGCGGGATCAAGCTGGCTGCGAACCCGGACGAGGCGCGCGGCCATGCCGAGGCGATCCTCGGAATGGAGATCGACGGCCATCGCGTGATGAAGGTGACCATCGAGGAACAGGTGCCGATCGCCCTGGAACTCTACGCCAGCATCGTCAGCGATCCGCAGAGCCGCTCGCCCATGCTCCTGTTCTCCGCGATGGGCGGGATGGACGTCGAGGAAGCGGCCGAGACAAATCCCGATGCCATGCGCCGCCGCGTGATCGACATCACCGAGGGGCTGAGCGAGGAAGACGCGGCGGCGGCCTGCGCCGGACTCGACCTTGGCGGGCAGGAAGCGGACGTCGCCAGCACGCTCGTCCGGCTCTACGCGGCCTATCGCATGTTCGACGCCGAGCTTCTTGAGATCAACCCGCTGGTCATCACCAGGGATGGCCGTGTCGTCGCCCTCGACTGCAAGCTGACGGTCGACGATTCCTCCGCGCCGCGCCAGGGCGAGATCGCCGGCCGGGCCAGCGCTGAGAAGATGAGCGCGCTGGAGGCCGAGGCGCGCGCAGCCGATCTCAAATATATCGAGCTTGGCGGCGATGTCGGCATCCTGGCCAACGGCGCCGGCCTTACCATGACGACGATGGATGCAGTGAACCACTATGGCGGCAAGGCGGCGAATTTCCTGGAGGTGGGCGGCGAGGCCTATACCAAGGCGCACACGGCGCTGGCGATCCTTCTGAAGAACCCGGAGATCAAGAGCCTCCTGGTCAATTTCTGCGGCGCATTCGCGCGCACCGATGTCATGGCGTTGGGCGTCGTGGAGGCCTGGAAGGATCTCAAGCCGGATATCCCGGTCTTCTTCACCATTCACGGAACCGGCGAGGAAGAGGCCATCGCCCTCGTCAAGCGCGAACTCGGCATCGAACCTTTCGACCGGATGGACGATGCCGTCAGGGCCGCGGTCGCGGCAACGGGGGCAAGAGCGGCATGATCCTACGCAAGCACCACAAGATCCTCGTCCAAGGGATCACCGGCAAACAGGGCACCTTCTGGACCGGCGAGATGCAGACCTATGGCGCCAACGTCGTCTGCGGCGTCAATCCGCGCAAGGCGGGCACAACGCATCTGGGCGTTCCGGTCCATGCCAGTGCCAGGGACGCGGCCGGGCAGTTTGACGTGGCGCTGATGTTCGTGCCGCCGATGATGGCCAGGGATGCCACGATCGACGTATGCGAAGCCGGTGCCAGGCTCGTGATCTGTCTGGCAGAGCACATTCCCGCCCATGACGTGATGATGATGCATGCCGCGGCGAAGGCAAACGGTGCGCGCATCGTCGGGCCCAACACATCGGGCCTCGTGACCCCCGGCGAGACGTTCGCGGGCATCATGCCGGCGTTCAATCCCAAGGTGTTCCAGCCAGGCCAGGTCGGCGTCATCTCGCGCTCGGGCAGTCTCGGCACGCTAGTCAGCCTCATGCTGACCCAGGAGGGCATGGGGCAGTCGGCGTTTTACGGCGTGGGCGGCGATCCGATGATTGGCACGACAACCCGCGAGGCCCTCGAATTCCTCGATGCGGACGAGCGGACCGAGGCCATCGTGCTGTGCGGCGAGATCGGCGGCAATGCCGAGGAGGAGGCGGCTGACTATGCCCGCACGATGAAAAAGCCGGTGGTGGCCTTCATCGCGGGCCGCTCCTCTCCGCCCGGCAAGAAGATGGGCCATGCCGGCGCCATCGTTTCCGGCGGCAAGGGCGACTATGCATCAAAGCGCCGCGCGTTGGAGAAGGCCGGCGTCAGGGTGGCCGACGTGCCGAGCCAGATCCCCGTGATCATCGGCGAGGAGATGCGCGCCGCGGCCTGAAAACGTCCCATGCCCGCCGAGGGCATGTCCAATCGCATGTTCCAATCTGGCCTTATGACATCCCCCGCCAAGGCGGCAAGATGGGGCCAGTCCGTTTCAAGGGAAGAGGTTTGTTTACGCCATGAAGATGACGACCGAGGAAGCATTCATCAAGGTTCTGCAGATGCACGGCATCCGCCAGGCCTTCGGCATCATCGGTTCCGCGATGATGCCTGTTTCGGATCTGTTTCCGAAGGCCGGCATCACGTTCTGGGACTGCGCCCATGAGACCAACGCGGCCCTGATCTGCGACGGCTACACGCGCACCACCGGCGAGATGGCGATGGCGATCGCGCAGAACGGGCCGGGGGTCACGGGCTTCGTCACTTCGATCAAGACCGCCTACTGGAACCATACCCCGATGCTGCTGGTCACGCCGCAGGCGGCGAACAAGACGATCGGACAGGGCGGTTTCCAGGAAGTCGACCAGATGGCGATGTTCGAGGAGATGGTCTGCTATCAGGAGGAGGTCCGCGACCCCTCGCGCGTCGCCGAGGTCCTCAACCGCGTGATCGAAAAGGCGTGGCGCGGATCGGCGCCGGCGCAGATCAACATTCCGCGCGATTACTGGACACAGGTCGTCGACATCGACCTTCCGCAGATCGTGCGGCTGGAACGTCCCGCCGGCGGGCGCAAGGCGATCGCCGAGGCGGCCAAGCTTCTGTCGGAAGCGAAGTCACCCGTCATCCTCAACGGCGCCGGCGTCGTCATCGGCGACGCGATCGAGGAATCCAAGGCGCTTGCCGAAAGGCTCGATGCGCCGGTGTGCTGCGGCTACCAGCACAATGACGCCTTTCCCGGAAGCCATCCGCTGGCAGTCGGCCCGCTCGGCTACAACGGGTCGAAGGCGGCGATGGAACTCATCGCCAAGGCCGATGTCGTCCTGGCGCTCGGCACGCGGCTCAACCCGTTCTCGACCCTGCCAGGCTACGGCATCGACTACTGGCCGAAGGATGCAAAGATCATTCAGGTGGATCTCAATTCCGATCGCATCGGCCTCACCAAGAAGGTGACCGTCGGCATCTGCGGCGATGCCAAGCTCGTTGCCCAGCAATTGCTCGAACAACTGTCGCCGTCGGCCGGCGATGCGGGGCGCGAGGAGCGCAAGGCGACGATCCACCAGACGAAGTCGGCCTGGCTGCAGAAGCTCGCCTCGATGGACCACGAGGACGATGATCCGGGTACGGTCTGGAACGAGGAGGCACGCAAGCGCGACGCTGATCGCATGTCGCCGCGCCAGGCGTGGAGGGCCATCCAGGCGGGACTGCCGAAGGATGCGATCATCTCGACCGACATCGGCAACAACTGTGCCATCGGCAACGCCTACCCGACCTTCGAGGAGAGCCGGAAATATCTCGCGCCGGGCATGTTCGGGCCATGCGGCTACGGCTTCCCGTCGATCATCGGCGCCAAGATCGGCAACCCCGACACGCCGGTCGTTGGATTTGCCGGCGACGGCGCCTTCGGCATCTCCATGAACGAGATGACCTCGATCGGCCGCGACGAGTGGCCGCCGATCACCATGGTCATCTTCCGCAACTACCAGTGGGGCGCAGAAAAGCGCAACACGACGCTCTGGTACGCCGACAATTTCGTCGGCACCGAACTCAACCTGAAGCTCTCCTATGCCAAGGTCGCCGAGGGCTGCGGGCTGAAGGGCGTCACGGTGACGACGCAGCAGGACCTGACCGCCGCGCTGCAGAAGGCGGTCGAGGATCAGAAGAACGGCGAAACCACGTTCATCGAGGTGATCCTCAACCAGGAGCTCGGCGAGCCGTTCCGGCGCGACGCCATGAAGAAGCCCGTGCCGGTGGCCGGCATCAGCGCCGGGGACATGCGCGCCCAGACCGTCGCGTAGCGCCACGGATCGACGCTGGAGCGAGGAGGCCGCGATGATACTGGAGCAACCGACCACAGAAGCCGATCGCTCGCCGTTCCTGGCGCGCGAGAAGCCGGTGTGCAACGAAAGCCTCTTGCGGCGGGCGCGCGGGCTCGGCCGCTTTCGCGTCGCCATCGCCCAGGCGGCGGCTCCCTTGCCGCTGATCGCCACGCGTCAGGCGATGGAAGCGGACCTCGTCGAGCCGGTGCTGGTCGGCGACAGGGACGCCATCCTTGCCGCCGCCGCCGAGGTCGACTGGGATGTCTCCGGCATCGAGATCATCAATGGCGAGGGCGAGGAGGGGGCGGCCGTCGCCGCCTTTGCCGCCGCGCGCGCCGGTCATGTCGACGCGGTGATGAAGGGCCACCTGCACAGCGACGTTCTGATGCGTGTCGCCATCGACCGGGACCGCGGCATCCGCGGCGGCCAGCGCTTCGTGCATGTCTTCCATCTCACCGTTCCGGGATCCGACAAGCCGTTGTTGATCTCCGATGCCGCCGTCAACGTCGTTCCCGACATGGCGACACGCCAGCAGTCGATTCGCGTTGTCGCCGACATGCTCGCCAAGCTTGGCATCGCGCGCCCGCGCATTGCGATCCTTTCGGCGACGGAGACACCGATGGCGTCGATGGCGTCGTCGATCGAGGCACGCCAGCTTGCCGACTGGGCGGTCGAGGCGGTACCGCAGGCCGATGTGCGCGGACCCTATGCGCTGGACCTCATCCTTTCCTCCGATGCGGTGAAGGTGAAGGAGTTGAAGGATGATCCGGTGGCCGGGCGTGCCGACGGAATTATCGTGCCCGACATCGTTTCGGGCAATGCGCTGTTCAAGGCGCTGGTCTATGTTCGGGGCGCCTGCGCCGCGGGCGTCGTCATCGGCGGCAAGGTGCCGGTGATGCTGACGAGCCGGGCCGATCCGCCAGAGGCGCGGCTTGCCTCCTTTGCGCTGGCAGCGATCGCCGCGCGTGCGCAGACGGCGCAATGATGACAACCAAGGACGGGGCAGATTGACTATTTTCCAGAGAAAGCCGCTTGATCCATCGCCCTACGTGTCCGACGAGGTGCGCAAGACGACCTGCTACATGTGCGCCTGCCGGTGCGGCATCGACGTGCACATGCGCGACGGCAAGGTGCGCTACATCCAGGGCAACCGCGATCATCCGGTCAATCGCGGCGTGCTTTGCGCCAAGGGCTCGGCCGGCATCATGCAGCACTATTCGCCGGCCCGCCTCAGGGCGCCGCTGAAGCGTGTCGGGCCGCGCGGCTCCGGGCAGTTCGAGGAGATTTCCTGGGAAGAAGCGCTGACCACCGCCGCCTCTTGGCTCAAGCCGATCCGTGACACCGATCCCGCCAAGCTCGCCTTCTTCACCGGCCGCGACCAGAGCCAGAGCTTCACCGGCTGGTGGGCCCAGCAATTCGGCACGCCGAACTATGCCGCCCATGGCGGCTTCTGCTCCGTGAACATGGCCGCCGCCGGCATCTACACGATGGGCGGCGCGTTCTGGGAGTTCGGCCAGCCGGACTGGGAACGCTCCAAGATGTTCATGATATTCGGCGTCGCCGAGGACCACGATTCCAACCCGATCAAGCTCGGGCTGTCCCGTCTCAAGGAACGCGGCGCCAAGATCGTCGGCGTCAATCCGGTCCGCACCGGTTACAACGCCATCGCCGACGAATGGATCGGCATCACGCCGGGCACGGACGGGCTTTTCATCCTTTCGCTGGTGCACGAGCTCATCCGGTCCGGCAAGGTCGATGTCGATTATCTGAGGCGCTACACCAACGCGGCCCATCTCGTCATAAAGGACAAGGGTGCGCCCGACGATGGGCTCGTGGCGCGTGACGAGACCGGTGAGGCGCTGGTCTTCGACGAAAAGAGCGGCACCGTCACGGGCTGGAAGAAGATCGCGACGACGGCCGCGCTGAAGGGTGAATTCCGGCTCGCCGACGGGCGGATCGCAGTGCCCGGATTCCAGCTGATGGCGCAGAAATATCTGGACGATGCCTATGCGCCGGACACGGTCGCCACCAGGACCGGCATTCCCGCCGCGACGATCCGCCGGCTCGCGGCTGAACTGGCCCACACCGCCTTTGAGGAAGAGATAACGATCGATCAGCCCTGGACCGACTGGCGCGGCGAGCGGCATGAGAAGATGATCGGCCGGCCGGTGTCGTTCCACGCCATGCGGGGCATCTCGGCCCACTCCAACGGCTTCCAGACCTGCCGCTCGCTTCACCTGCTGCAGATCCTGCTCGGCAGCGTCGAATGTCCGGGCGGCTTCCGCTTCAAGCCGCCCTATCCCAAGCATTTCACCCACCACCCCACGCCACACGGCATGGCGATCCCCTCCAGTCCGCTGGGCGGGCCGCATCTGGGCTATCCGCGCGGGCCGGAAGATCTGCTGGTCGACCCGAAGGGCGATCCGGTGCGCATCGACAAGGCATTCAGCTGGGAGGCACCGCTGTCGGTGCACGGGCTGATGCATATGGTGATCTCCAACGCCGTCGCCGGCGATCCATACGAGATCGACACGCTGTTCCTCTACATGGCCAACATGGCGTGGAACTCCTCGATGAACACGCGCGGCGTCATGGAGATGCTGGAGGCAAAAAAGGAAAACGGCGACTACAAGATCCCGCGCATCATCTATTCCGATGCCTATTCGTCGGAGATGGTCGCCTATGCCGATCTCGTTCTGCCCGACACCACTTATCTGGAGCGCCACGACTGCATCTCGCTGCTGGATCGGCCGATCTGCGAAGCGGACGCGGCGGCCGATGCGATCCGCTGGCCGGTCGTCGAGCCCGACCGCGACGTGCGCGGTTTCCAGACGGTCCTTCTGCAGCTTGGCGTCAAGCTTGGTCTGCCCGGCATGACCGCTGAGGATGGCAGCGCCATCTACAAGGACTACGCCGACTACATCACCCGCCACGAGCGCAAGCCGGGGGTCGGCCCGCTTGCCGGTTTTCGCGGCGAGAACGGCGAGAAGAGCGGGCGCGGCGCGCCGAACCCGGAACAGATCCAGCGTTACATCGACAATGGCGGCTTCTGGGTGAACCACATCCCGGACGAGGCGCTCTATTTCAAGATGGCGAACGCGGCCTATCAGGATTGGGCCGTGGGGATGGGCCTTTTCGACAAGCCGCAGCCCTATGTTTTCGATCTCTACCAGGAGGTGCTGCGCAAGTTTCAGCTTGCCGCCGAGGGGCATGGCAAGCGCCAGCCGCCCGATCATCTGCGCGAACAGGTGAAGACGGCGTTCGATCCGCTGCCGACCTGGTATCCGACATCAGCCGAAACGGGCGGCGGACGCGAAAGGTTTCCGCTCCATGCCATCACCCAGCGCCCGGCGGCGATGTACCATTCCTGGGGGTCCCAGAATGCCTGGCTGCGCCAGATCCACGGCGAGAACCCGCTCTATGTGCCCGGCGAGGTGATGGACGCCTTGAACCTGACCGAAGGCGGCTGGGCCTGGGTGATCTCTGAGCACGGGCGCATAAGGGTGCCGATCCGCCGCACCGACGCGGTCAATGCGCGCACACTTTGGACATGGAACGCCATCGGCAAGCGAAAGGGGGCGTGGGCGCTCTCGGAAAACGCGCCCGAGGCCAGGAAAGGGTTCCTGCTGAACCACCTCATCAACGAATTGCTGCCGCCGAAGGGTGACGGGCTTAGATGGTCGAACTCCGATCCGGTGACGGGCCAGGCGGCCTGGTACGATCTGCGCGTGCGGATCGAGCCGGCAGAGGAGACGGGCCTTGTGCCGGCCGTTGCCGGCCAGGTCTCGCCCGTCGGTCGCGGCCCGAAGACAGTGCGCTACGGAAAGGAATGGACCTCGTGACTGCGCTCCCGGAGACAACGGCCCGCAAGCTGGGCCTGGTCATCGATCTCGACATCTGCGTCGGCTGCCATGCCTGCGTCGTCAACTGCAAGGAGTGGAACACGTCGGGCTACGGCGCGCCGCTTGCCGACGAGGACGCCTATGGTGACCAGCCGGTGGGTGCCTGGCTCAATCGGATCCACACCTATGAGGTCAAGCCGGACAAGGGACTGGCGCAGATCGTCCACTTTCCCAAATCGTGCCTGCACTGCGAGGACGCGCCCTGCGTCACCGTCTGTCCGACCGGCGCGAGCTTCAAGCGTGCCGAGGACGGCATCGTTCTGGTGGAGGAGGACTGGTGCATCGGCTGCGGCCTGTGCGCCTGGGCCTGCCCTTATGGTGCGCGCGAGATGGACCCTGTCGAGCAGGTGATGAAGAAATGCACGCTGTGTGTCGACCGCATCTATAACGAGAACCTGCCGGAAGTGGACCGCGAGCCGGCCTGCGTGGCGACGTGCCCCGCAAGGGCGCGCCATTTCGGCGATCTTGCCGATCCCGAGAGCGACGTTTCGAAGATGGTCGCCGAGCGTGGCGGCTTCGACCTGATGCCGGAGCAGGGGACGAAGCCGGTCAACCAGTATCTCCCGCCACGGCCGAAGACGACCGGCTTCGATGAACCGCCGGCCGATCTCGTTTCCCTGGCTGAGCCGGCGGCCGGCGGCTTCCTCGGCTGGCTCGACCGCGTTCTGGAGAAGGTCTGATGCATCCGGCCTATTCCGTCATCTTCTTCACCGTGACGTCCGGCGCCGGTTTCGGTCTCTTCACGATGCTTGGCCTCGCCCCGCTTTTCGGTTTCGCGCCGACCGGCGCATTCGGCTGGACGGCGTTCGTGCTTGCCTATCTGCTGTCGGTCAGCGGGCTCGTCTCGTCGACGTTTCATCTCGGCCATCCCGAGCGTGCGTGGCGCGCGCTGACCCAGTGGCGCACCTCCTGGCTGTCGCGCGAAGGCGTTCTTGCCATTGCGACGACGGGCGTTGCCGGGCTTTATGCGATCGGCGCGCTGTTCTTCGACCGCGCGATCATCCCGCTTGGACTCCTGACCGCGATCCTCGCGCTCATCACCGTCTATGCCACCTCGATGATCTACGGCGTCCTCAAGACCGTGCAGCGCTGGCACCAGCCCTTGACGCCGGCCAGCTACATCGCATTCTCGCTTGCCGGCGGCTCGGTCCTGATGAGCGCGCTGGTTGCGTTGTTCTCCGCCGAGCGGTCGCCGCCGCTCCTCGTCCTGGCGCTCGCCCTTCTCGGCGGCGCCTGGGCGATCAAGCTGGTGTGGTGGCGGCGCGGCGATACGGAGCCGTTGAAATCCACACCCGCGAGCGCGACGGGGCTTGGCCACCTCGGCCGTGTTCGCATGCTGGAATCGCCGCATACGGGGACGAACTATCTGATGAAGGAAATGGTCTTCACCATCGCGCGCCGCCATGCGCTGAAGCTGCGCGCCATCGCCGGCCTTGCCGGCGGCCTCATGCCGGCGCTGCTGATCCTCATGGCAAGCGTCGTGCCCGGCGCGGGGCTGATCCTGCTTATCGCCTTCGCCGTGCATATCGCCGGCCTCTTCGTCGAGCGCTGGCTGTTCTTCGCCGAAGCGCGCCATGCGGTCGCCAATTACTACGACCGGGGCTGAGGAAAACGCCGCCTTCCGGCTTGTGCGTTTCCTTTGCCGCCCCGCCGGCCTATAGTCCGCGGCGGTTTCAAGGGAGCGGCCGCGGGCATGTATCTGACAGCGCGACAGAGCGACATCGTCGCTCTTGCCAAGGAGCGCGGACGCGTGCTCGTCGACGACCTTTCGGCGCGCTTTGCCGTGACGCCCCAGACGATCCGCAAGGATCTCAACGATCTCTGCGACATGAAGCAGCTCGTGCGCATCCATGGCGGCGCGATGCTGCCGAGCGGCAACGAGAACATGGAATACGAGCAGCGCAAGCTCATCGCCGCCCGTGAGAAGCTGAGGATAGGCGAGCGGGCCGCCGCGCTCATTCCCGACAACGCGTCGCTCTTCATCAACATCGGCACCACGACGGAGGCGGTCGGCGAAGCGCTGACCGGGCATTCCAGCCTGATGGTGATCACCAACAACATCAATGTGGCCAACAAGCTGCGTCTCTTCCCGGCACTGGAAGTGATCATCGCGGGCGGTGTGGTGCGTGGCTCCGACGGCGGCGTCGTCGGTGAAGCCGCGGTCGATTTCATTCGTCAGTTCAAGGTGGACTACGCCGTCATCGGCGCATCCGCGCTCGATGCCGACGGGGCCTTGCTCGACTATGACTTTCGCGAGGTGAAGGTGGCGCAGGCGATCATCGCCAATGCCCGGCACGTCATTCTGGTGTGCGATTCCACCAAGTTCGAGCGCAACGCGCCGGTGCGCATCGGCCATCTCTCGCAGGTCGGAACGTTCATCACCGATCGCTGCGATCGCGACAGCATTCGCAACATCTGCGCGGAGGCCGATGTCCGGCTCATCGAGACCGATATCTGACGCGGGGTTCGGCGCGTTGATTGTTTGACATTCGTTTCAGGTTCACTATCCTTTCGGAAAGTTTCGATCGGCTTCGATCCTCGAAGCGAACACAGCAGCGTCCGGACATATCATTGGCACAGACCGACACAGTCGACATCTTCATCGTCGGAGGCGGCATCAATGGCTGCGGCATTGCGCGCGATGCCGTGGGCCGCGGTTATTCGGTGTGCCTGGCCGAGATGAACGACCTGGCGTCGGGCACCTCCTCCTGGTCGACCAAGCTCGTCCATGGCGGCCTTCGCTATCTCGAGCACTACGAGTTCCGGCTGGTGCGTGAAGCGTTGATGGAGCGTGAGGTGCTGTGGGCGATGGCGCCTCACATCATCCGGCCGCTGCGTTTCGTGCTGCCGCATCATCGCGGCCTGCGCCCGGCCTGGCTGCTGCGCCTTGGTCTTTTTCTCTACGACCATATCGGCGGACGCAAGAAACTGCCGGCAACGCGCACGCTCGACATGCGCCGCGACGAAACCGGCAAGCCGCTCGGGCCGGATTTCGTCAAGGGGTTCGAGTATTCCGATTGCTGGGTCGATGATGCGCGGCTTGTCGCGCTCAACGCGCGCGATGCCGCCGAGCGCGGCGCCGAGATTCTGACGCGCACCGAAATGGTGGCCGCGAGGGCGAAGGGCGACGGCTGGTCGATCACGCTTGCCGACCGCGCCAGCGGCACTACGCGCGAGGTGCGCGCGCGGCTTCTCGTCAACGCGGCGGGGCCATGGGTCGACCATATCCTTGCCCGTCCGCTCGGCCGTGACAGCGCGCACAATGTCCGCCTCGTGCAGGGCAGCCACATCGTGGTGAAGAAGCTCTACGATCATGACCGCTGCTATATCTTCCAGAACGGCGACGGTCGCATCATCTTCGCCATTCCCTATGAAGACGAGTTCACGCTGATCGGCACGACCGACCAGGACTACGAGGGCGATCCGCAGGACGTCGCGATCACCGACGGGGAAGTTGACTATCTCTGCGCCGCGGCCAGCGAGTATTTCGCCGCGCCCGTGTCGCGCGAGAATGTCGTCTGGACCTATTCCGGTGTCCGCCCGCTTTATGACGATGGCGCCTCCAAGGCGCAGGAAGCAACGCGAGACTATGTCCTGAAGACCGAGCGGGTCGACGGAAAGGCCCCGCTGGTCAACATTTTCGGCGGCAAGATCACCACCTATCGGCGCCTGGCCGAATCCATGATGGAGCGGATCGCCGACGCCATCGGTGGCAAGGGCCGTGCCTGGACCGCGGGCGCGGCGCTTCCAGGGGGCGATTTCGCGGTCGAGGACTTCGATCTTGAGGTGTCACGCCTCAGGAAAGCCTATGCGTTTCTCGAGCCCGCTCATGCGCGCCGCCTCGTTCGGCTTTACGGGACGCAGGCACACACGCTTCTCGGGCCGGCACAGGGGACGGCCGATCTCGGCCGCCATTTCGGCGCCGATCTCTATGCTGCCGAGGTCGACTACCTGATCGCCAACGAATGGGCCCGCACGGCGCAGGATGTGCTCTGGCGGCGCACCAAGCGCGGCCTGCATGTCGGCGAGGGGACCCACGCCGCGCTCGACGCATACATGGCCGACCGGATCGGCGCGGTGCAGGCGGCTGCCGCGCAATAGCAATAGGTCCGGCGGTTTCCTCGCGCGCGCCGAAGAGCTAAAGCGGAGATCGAAACGCAAGAGACGGGCGGGAGGATCATGACCGCGACGCACATCCTGGCCATCGACCAGGGCACCACATCGAGCCGCGCCATCGTCTTCGATGCCGAGCGCGCTGTCGCCGGCAGCGGGCAGAAGGAATTCAAGCAGCACTTTCCAAAATCGGGCTGGGTGGAGCACGATGCCGACGAGATCTGGAAGACCGTCACCTGGTCGGTCGAGGAGGCGCTGAGGAACGCCGGGATCGGAGCCGAAGACGTCGCTGCGATCGGCATCACCAACCAGCGCGAGACCGTCGTCGTCTGGGACCGCGAGACGGGCGAGCCCATCCACCGTGCGATCGTCTGGCAGGATCGCCGCACGGCGGCGCGCTGTGCCGAGCTCAAGGATGGCGGACATGAGGCGATGGTGGCTCGCAAGACCGGCCTCCTGCTCGATCCGTATTTTTCGGCGACCAAGCTCGCCTGGTTGCTCGACACCGTCGGCGGCGCGCGCGAGCGGGCCGAGGCGGGCGCCCTGTGTTTCGGCACAATCGACACCTTCCTGATCTGGCGGCTGACCGGCGGCACGTCCTTCGTCACCGACGCGACGAACGCCTCGCGCACGCTGCTTTTCGATATTAAGACGCAGGACTGGGACGACGAACTGCTGGCGCTTTTCGGCGTGCCGCGGGCGATGCTGCCGGAGGTGCTCGACTGCGCGGCGGATTTCGGCACGGCCAAGAAGTCGCTTTTCGGCGCGGGGATACCGATTCTCGGCGTTGCCGGGGACCAGCAGGCGGCAACGATCGGCCAGGCCTGCTTTGCGCCCGGCATGCTGAAATCGACCTATGGGACCGGCTGCTTCGCGCTGCTCAACACCGGCGCGGACCGCGTCGCATCGAAGAACCGTCTTTTGACCACGATCGCCTACAGGCTGGGCGGCGAAACGACCTATGCGCTGGAAGGCTCGATCTTCGTTGCCGGCGCCGGGGTGCAGTGGCTGCGCGACGGCATCGGCGTGATCGAGAAGGCAGACGACAGCGGGGCGCTGGCCGAACGGGCCGATCCCGAGCAGGACGTCTACCTCGTGCCGGCCTTCACCGGCCTTGGCGCACCGCACTGGGACGCCGACGCGCGCGGTGCGATCTTCGGCATGACGCGCAACACCGGTCCGGCGGAGTTCGCCCGCGCCGCTCTGGAGGCCACCTGCTTCCAGACCTGCGACCTGCTCGATGCGATGCATGGCGACTGGTCGGGCGCCAACGGCGACACCGTGCTGCGTGTCGATGGCGGCATGGTCGCTTCCGACTGGACGATGCAGCGCCTTGCCGATCTTCTGAACGCGCCGGTCGACCGTCCGACGATCCTGGAGACCACGGCGCTCGGCGCGGCCTGGCTTGCCGGCTCGCACGCCGGCCTATGGCCGGACCGCGACGCCTTCGCGAAGGCGTGGGAGCGCGACCGGCGCTTCGAACCGCGGATGGACGCGGCAACGCGCACGCGCAAACGGGCCGGCTGGTCGGCTGCGGTGCGCCGTACGCTCACCGACACGCGCTGATCGCCGAGCGTTCCGCGTCGCCACGAAGCTTCAGATGATCCGCTTGCGCAGGACGGCGGAGATGATTTCACCGAGAATGACCAGCGCCAGGATGGCCAGCAGCACGGTCGCCGCTTCCTGCCATGCGAACGTATCGATGGCGCCCTGCAGGATCACGCCGATGCCCCCTGCGCCGACCAGGCCAAGCACGGTCGATTCGCGCAGGTTGATGTCCCAGCGAAGGATGGAGACGGCGAGGAATGTCGGCATCACCTGCGGCATGATCGCATAAAGGATGATCTTGAAGCGCGACGCCCCCGTTGCTTCCAGCGCTTCGACGGGGCGGCGGTCGATCTCCTCGATCGCCTCGCCCATCAACTTGCCGAGAAATCCCAGCGAGCGGAAGGTGATGGCCAGGATGCCGGCGACGACGCCGGGTCCGAAGATCGCCACGAAGAGCAGCGCCCAGATGATGGTGTTGACCGATCGGCTCGACACCAGGATGAAGCGGCCGAGCCACAAGGTTGCGGCGTTGGGGGTCGTGTTCTGCGCCGCGATGTAGGCGACGGGGAAGGAAAGCGCGACGCCGATAACGGTGGCGATGGTGGCGATGTTCACCGTCTCCAGCAGCGCCGCGAGGATCGAGCGCAGATTGGTGACGTCCGGCGGCACCATGCGGCCGAAAAGGTCGGCCATCTGTTCGGGAGCATCGATCAGCCACGGCCAGAAGATTTCGACATTGCCGAACGCCCACACGATGGCGATCAGGATGAAGGCGAAGATGGCGTAGCGCTGCATGCGCTGGCGCGGCGTGAAGCGTGCCCAGTCCTCGGGGTGTGCGTCGAGACTTACCATATCCGCTTCCTGATCTGACCGCTCACGGCCTCGGAGATGAGGATCGCGCCGATGATCACCAGCATGATGGCGAGCGCGAAGTCGTAGTCGTAGCGTCCGAAGGCATTGGCGAGCGTCGAGCCGATGCCGCCAGCGCCGACGATGCCGACCACGGCGGAGGCGCGCAGATTGCTGTCGAGCTGGTAGATCGAAAGCCCGATCTGGCGCGGCATGATCTGCGGGAATACGGCATAGATGAGCGTCTGCGGATAGTTGGCGCCGGCCGCGCGCATCGCTTCGACCTGGCCTTCGTCGATCTCCTCGATCCGTTCCGCCAGCATCTTGGCGACGAAGCCGATCGTGTAGACGATGAGCGTCAGGATGCCTGCAAGCGGCCCGAAGCCGACGGCCTTGACGAAAATGATGGCGACGATGACGGGATGGAAGCTGCGCGCCACGATGATCAGGCCGCGACCGAACCAGTAGACCGGCAGTGGCGCCAGATTGCGCGCTGCCATCAGCGCGATCGGGATGGACAGCAGCACGCCGCCGGCCGTCGAGATGATGGCGATCTGCAGGCTTTCCAAAAAGCCCTCGATCAAGAGTTCGTGGCGGTCGAAGTTGGGCGGAAAGGCGCCGGAGAAGATGCGCTGTGCCCGCTCCAGACCTTCCGCCGCGCGGCCCCAGTCGAAGGGGAGGGTGCCGATCGCCCAGCCGAAATAGACGAGGATCGCCGCCCAGACCGTATAGCGGATCACCGGGTTGGCGATAAAGGGCGGCTTGTGCCAGGTGTCGCGCGCGGTCGTCATGACGTATGCATCGCCGCACTGCCGACCGCCGGGGCCGCGTGCGAACTGTCGCCGCGCTCCTGCGCGGGAACGCCGGCATAGATCTCGTCCATGGCCGGCTTGTCGAGCGCCTCGGGCTTGTCGTCGAAGATGATGCGGCCGAAGCGCATGCCGACGATGCGGTCGGTATAGGCCTTGGCCTCGTGCACATTGTGGATGTTGATCATCACCGGAAGCGACAGCTCGCGCGAGAGCGAACGCAGCAGTTCCATGATCTGCTCGGAGGTCTTGGGGTCGAGCGAGGCTGTCGGCTCGTCGGCGAGCAGGATTTCCGGCTCCTGCATCAGCGCGCGGACCACGCCGACGCGCTGGCGCTCGCCGCCGGACAGTTCGTCGGCGCGCTTGTTGGCATAGTGCGCGATACCGACGCGCTCCATCAGGTCGAAGGCCCGGCGAATGTCCGCCTTGGGGTATTTGCGCAGCGCTGCGCGCCATGTGGAGATGTAGCCGAGCCGGCCCGACTGCACGTTCTCCATGACCGTCAGCCGGTCGACGAGGTTGAACCCCTGGAACACCATTCCGATGCGCCGGCGCGCAGCGCGCAATTCGCGGCCCTTGAGCGCGGTCATGTCGACGCCATTGAGCTCGATCGTGCCCGACGTCGGCTGCACCAGCCGGTTGATGCAGCGAAGCAGCGTGCTCTTGCCGGCACCCGAAGCGCCGATGACGGACACGAGGCCGCCCTCGACGGTCAGGTCGAGATTCTTGAGCACCGGCTTGTCGGAGCCGTAGCTTTTGACGAGGTTGGAGATGCGAAGCATGGCACAGCCTTTGGCGCCGCTTTTGGCCCGGGCATGATCTGCCGGACCTTCAAAACGCGGCGAAAATGAAAAATCGGGACCGGCGCGGCCTTTCGCGGGCCGCGCCGGTCCCGGCATCGTGGGTTATTCCGCGGCCAGACCCTGCGGCGTGTATTCGACACCGTTGGTCTTCTGGATCTGGCGGATGATCGCCCAATCCTTCTGGTAGGAGATCGGGATGAACTTGGTCACGCCAGCGAATTCCTCGCCGAGCGCCGTGCCCTCGAAATCAAACGAGAAGAAGGCTTCCTCGATCTTCTCCTTCAGCTCCGGCGCGAGGTTGTGCGCGTAGGTGTAGGAGGTCGTCGGGAAGGGTTCCGATTCCCAGACGATCTTGACTTCCTCGGGGTCATAAAGACCGCGCTCGGCCATGCGGTCGACCACTTCGGACGCCACGGGCGCGGCGTCGTAGTCGCCGGCGACGACGCCCAGCATCGACTGGTCGTGCGAGCCGGAATAGGTGACCTCGTAATCCTCGTCCGGGGTGACGCCGAGATCGGGGAAGAGGGCGCGCGGCGCCTGGTTGCCCGAGTTGGACGTCGGCGAGGTGTGCGCGATGCGCTTGCCGGCCAGATCTTCCATGGTCTCGATGCCGGAATCGGTGCGGGTGTAGACCTGCAGCGTATAACCGAAGCGCCCGTCGTCAGCGCCCATCAGCGCGAAGGGAACGGCGCCGGCGAGATTGACCGCGAAGGGCGTCGGGCCGGTCGAGAAACCCGCGATGTGCAGGCGGCCGGAGCGCATGGCCTCGACTTCCGCCGAGTTCGACTGCACGGCGAAGAACTGCACGTCCTTGCCGGTCACTTCTTCCAGATGCTCGATGAAGGGATCCCAGATGTCCTCGTAGACGGCCGGATCCTCGACGGGCGTGTAGGCGAAAACCAGCGTGTCGGGGTCTTCCAGCATGCTCTCGTCGGTCGGCGCGTCGGCAACGAGGTCGCCGTCGGCGTCGCAATACATCGTGTCGAGCGCGCCGCGTTCGGCGCAGTCCTCCTGGGCGAAAGCACCCGGTGCGCCAAGCGCGAGGGCAAAGGCGCATGTGGCAAGTGCCACACGCACGGGCGTAACGGTCTTGGTGATGGCTGTGTGCATTGTTGTCTCCTCCGGATGCGGCTTCAGGGGGTCGTCTGCGCGACCCACCGCTCGATCAGACCATAGAGGCGACGGATTGGGACGCGCAACAACAAATCTGCTTTTTTGTGTGACTTGCCAGATTTTTTTTGGCAGTTTCAGTGAAAGTCGCAGATGCGTCGTCGACGCCGCCATTCGGGGAAACGCCAAACATGACACCGCCGCCTGCCGCGCTCGCCACCGTCGAGACGCCTTTGCCGCTCGGCAATCTGCCTGCCGACCGGCTGAGGTCTGTCGACGTGGTGCTGACCGATATCGACGATACGTTGACGCTCGACGGGCGTCTGCCCGCTGTCGCCTATGGCGCGCTGGAGCGGCTGCGCGCGGCCGGAAAGATCGTGATCCCGGTCACCGGCCGGCCGGCGGGATGGTGCGACCTCATCGCGCGGCTCTGGCCCGTCGATGCCGTCGTCGGCGAGAACGGCGCGTTCTATTTCCACCATTCGCCGGAGAAGGGCATGGTGCGCTGCTATGATCGGGCCGCCGGGCAGAGAGCGCGCGACCGCGACCGGCTGGAGGGCGTGCGCGATGCGGTCCTTCGCGGCGTGGCGGGTGCACGCGTTTCGGCGGACCAGGCCTACCGCGAATCCGACCTCGCGATCGATTTCGCCGAGGATGGCCCGCGTCTCAGCGATGCGGCGATCGACGACATCGTCGCGACCTTCGCCAAGGCCGGGGCGACGGCCAAGGTCTCCTCGATCCACGTCAATGGCTGGTTCGGCGACTATGACAAGCTGGGGATGAGCGCGCGGTGCCTGTCGGAGGTATTCGGCATCGATATCCACAGCGAGAATGCACGCGTTGCCTATGTCGGCGATTCGCCGAATGATGAGCCGATGTTCGCCTTCTTCGACAACAGCGTCGCGGTCGCCAATTTTGCCGCCTTTGCCGACAGGG
Source organism: Neopararhizobium haloflavum (assembly GCF_002750855.1). GTDB lineage: Bacteria > Pseudomonadota > Alphaproteobacteria > Rhizobiales > Rhizobiaceae > Georhizobium > Georhizobium haloflavum. The sequence continues at coordinate 79,399 of NZ_NWUC01000008.1, forward strand.
TCGAGCGGCAGCCGCGCTACATCACGGCGCGCGAGGGCGGCGAGGGGTTTGCCGAATTCGCCGAGCAGCTGTTGATGAGCGGACGCTGAGATGAGCCGTCTCGGCAAGCTGGAGCGGCGCGACCGCATTCTCGGGCAGCTCAGGCTCTCGCCCCATGTGCGCATTTCCGAGCTTGCCGACCAGTTCGGCGTTTCTACCGAGACCGTTCGACGCGACGTCGATGCGCTGAGCCGGCAGGGCCTCGTGGCGCGGGCCTATGGCGGCGCGGCAGCCTCCACGGTCGGCTTCCAGCCGCCCTTCGGCGAACGCAACCAGCGGCTCGTGGACGAGCGCGCCCGCATCGCAGGCCGTGCCGCCTCGCTGGTCAAACCGGGCGAGGTGGTGATGATCGACGCCGGCTCGACGACGACCCAGTTCGCCAAGGCGCTGGCGATGCTGAACGTGCCGCTGACGGTGCTGACCAACAGCCTGTCGGTCGCCACCACGCTGGGCCAGCAGCCAACGATCGACATGATCATCTGTCCGGGCGATTTCGTCGCCAGCGAGGCGGCCGTCTACGGCCACGAGACGGAGGCGTTCCTGCGGCGCCACCATGCCGACCACGCCTTCATCGGCGCGAGCGGCATTGCCGAAGCGGGCATCATGGACGCCAACCGCCCCGCCAGTGCCATCAAGCGGGTGATGATCGCCCAGGCGCGCCAGACGACCTTGCTGATCGACCGTTCGAAATTCGAGAAGAGCTATCTGTCGATCATCTGCCCGCTGTCGGACCTTGATGCGGTGATAACGGACTCGCCGCCGGGGCGCATGCTGGAACAGGCACTTGGTGCATCCGGCGTGACCCTGCATGTCGCATTGTGACAGGGTTATCCACGAAATCGCGTACAGGGTGCGCCTGTCCGTCGATCATTTCGTTTTATTGCGTTTCATCTTCATATTGGTGCGCATTTCGGTTGCCCGATCGCGAGGCGCTGCTTACGGTCGCCGCCGTCGACAAGACACATGACGGGAGAACCTGATGACACGCTTGACCCTCGCGGCGCTCGCCGCAACGACTTTGCTGACCGCGACGCCTGCCTCGGCGCAGGTGCAGATCGATTTCTGGCATGCCTTCACCGGGCGGCTGGCCGAACTTCTCGACGCGCAGGTGGCCCAATTCAATGAGAGCCAGAGTGACTATCAGGTGGTCGCTGCGCCGAAAGGCAATTATTCCGAAGCGCTGAACGCGGGCATCGCAGCCTTCCGCGCCGGCGAACAACCGCACATCCTGCAGGTCTTCGAAGTCGGCACCGCATCGATGATGGCCGCCGAAGGCGCCGTCAAGCCGGTCTTCGAAGTTATGGAGGAGGCCGGGGCCGACTTCGATCCGGACGCCTATCTCGCTGCCGTTACCGGCTATTACTCGAACACCGAGGGCGAGATGCTCTCCTATCCCTACAACTCTTCGACGCCGGTGATGTACATCAACCGCGACGCGTTCGAGGAAGCCGGCCTCGATCCGGACATGGAGCTTGAAACGTGGGCACAGGTGGAAGAGGCCGTCACCGCGCTGAAGGAAGGCGGCAGCAGCTGCCCGTTCACGACCGCCTGGCAGAGCTGGGTGCAGCTTGAATCGTTTTCCGCCTACCACAATCTTCCCTTCTCCTCGCAGGAAAACGGTTTCGCCGGTTTCGATACCGAGTTGCAGTTCAATGGTCCGGAGCAGATCGCCCACATTGCCATGCTTGGCGAGTGGACTGAGGACGGCCGCTTCATCTATGCGGGGCGCCGCAACGAGGCGGGCCAGCCGTTCCGCGCCGGCGAATGCGCCATCATGACGGAATCCTCCGCCGGTTATGCAGGCGTCAAGGACGAGGCCGAATTCGCCTTCGACATCCGTCCGCTGCCCTACAATGGCGAAATCGAGGACGCGCCCTACAACACGATCATCGGCGGTGCGTCGCTGTGGGTGCTGGAAGGTCACGAGCCGGAGAAATACGAAGGGGTCGCCGCCTTCCTCAATTTCCTGTCGACCCCGGAAATCCAGGCGCAGTGGCACCAGGACACCGGCTATCTGCCGATCACCACGGCCGCCTACACGCTGTCGCAGGAGCAGGGCTTCTACGAGGAGAACCCGGGGACGGACATCGCCATCATCCAGATGACCGGCAAGGAGCCCACGCCGAATTCGAAGGGCGTGCGCCTCGGCTCGTTCGATCAGGTACGCACCGTGATTGACGAGGAGCTGGAAGCAGTCTGGGCCGGCGACAAGACCGCCGAAGAGGCGCTCAACACCGCCGTCGAGCGCGGCAACCAGTTGCTGCGCCGCTTCGAGCAGGCCAACCGCTAGGCCTCGACTTGACCATCACCCCGGAAGCGGCCATCTCGCTTCCGGGGTGATGTCCTGCCAGTGGGGATGACATGCAAAAGCGCGTGACGTTCAACAACAAGTGGCTGCCCTATCTGCTGTTGGCGCCGCAGATCGTGGTGACGATCGTCTTCTTCTTCTGGCCTGCCGGACAGGCAATCTACCAATCCGCCTTCATCCCTGATCCTTTCGGACTCAGCACCCAGTTCGTCGGCCTTGGCAATTTTGAGTTCTTGCTGAGCGATCCCTACTATCTCTCCTCCTTCGGGACGACGGCGATCTTCAGTTTCTTCGTCACGTTGATCTCGATGAGCTTCGCGCTGTGGCTCGCGGTGATGACCGACCGCGTCATCAAGGGGTCTGGCCCCTATCGCACGCTGCTCGTCTGGCCCTATGCCGTCGCGCCCGCCATCGCCGGCGTCCTCTGGCTGTTCATGTTCAATCCGTCCATCGGAATCCTGCCATGGTATCTGGCGCAGGTCGGCTATGACTGGAACCACACGCTGAACGGCGGCGAGGCGATGACGCTCGTCATCCTGGCCGCTGCATGGAAACAGATAAGCTACAATTTCCTCTTCTTCCTCGCGGGCCTGCAATCGATACCGCGCAGCGTGATCGAAGCGGCGGCAATCGATGGGGCCTCGTTCTGGAAGCGCTTCCGCACGATCGTCTTTCCATTGCTCGCGCCGACGACCTTCTTCCTGCTGGTCGTCAATGTCGTCTACGCCTTCTTCGAGACCTTCGGCGTCATCCATACCATCACGGCGGGCGGGCCGCAGCAATCGACGACGATCCTCGTCTACAAGGTCTATGCCGACGGCTTCGTCGGCCAGGATCTCGGCTCTTCGGCAGCCCAGTCGGTGATCCTGCTGATCATCGTCGGGCTGCTCACCGTGGTCCAGTTCCGCTATATCGAACGACGGGTGCACTACTGATGAGCGGCATGGTCGAGAAGAAGGGCTGGCGCCGGGTGGCGTTGCATGCCGGCATCATCACCGGCATCGCGATCGTGTGTTTTCCGATCTACGTCGCCTTCGTGGCGTCTACGGTGACGCAGGGCGATCTCGTGCGCCCGCCGATGCCTCTTCTGCCCGGGCCGCATCTGATCGAAAACTACACGCGCGCCATCTTCCAGGGCTACGGAACGCCGGTCTGGCGCATGCTGTGGAACTCTCTGGTGATGGCTCTCGGCATCACGGTCGGCAAGATCGCGATCTCGATCGTTTCGGCCTATGCGATCGTCTATTTCCGCTTTCCGTTCCGCATGTTCTTCTTCTGGATGATCTTCCTGACGCTGATGCTGCCGGTCGAGGTGCGCATCGTACCAACCTATGCGGTCGCCGCCGATCTTTCGCTGCTCAACAGCTATACCGGCCTCATCCTGCCGCTGATCGCCTCCGCCACGGCAACGTTCCTGTTCCGACAGCTTTTTCTCACCATCCCGGACGAACTGGTCGAGGCGGCGCGGATCGACGGGGCGGGGCCGATCCGCTTCTTCCGCGATATCCTGTTACCGATGTCGCGCACGAACATCGCGGCGCTCTTTGTCATCCTCTTCATCTATGGGTGGAACCAGTATCTCTGGCCGCTCCTCATTACCACCGATGCCGACATGAACACGATCGTCATGGGCATCAAGCACATGCTGCCGACCGGCGACCAGACGGTCGAATGGCCGGTGATCATGGCGACCGCGCTCCTCGCCATGCTCCCCCCGGTCGCCGTCGTGCTCTTCATGCAGCGGCTCTTCGTCAAGGGCCTGGTCGAAAGCGAGAAATGAAACGTCATGGCTGAAATCGCTCTTCGCGACATCCGCAAATCCTATGGCCCGACCGAGGTGATCCACGGTGTGAGCGCTGATATCGCCGATGGCGAGCTGATTGTCATTGTCGGGCCGTCCGGATGCGGCAAGTCCACGCTGCTGCGCATGGTCGCGGGCCTGGAGACCGTCACCGCGGGCTCGATCGCGATCGGCGGCCGGGTGGTCAACGATCTGGAGCCGCGCGAACGCGACATCGCCATGGTCTTCCAGAACTACGCGCTCTATCCCCATATGTCGGTTTTCGACAACATGGCGTATGGGCTGAAGATCGCCGGCATCTCGAAATCCGACATTGCGGCGAAGGTGAATGACGCCGCACGGATGCTGGAGCTTGAGCCCTATCTTGCCCGCAAGCCGCGGCAGTTGTCCGGTGGCCAGCGTCAGCGGGTCGCCATGGGGCGTGCCATCGTACGCAGCCCCTCGGCCTTTCTCTTCGACGAGCCGCTGTCGAACCTCGATGCCAAGCTGCGTGTGCAGATGCGACTGGAGATCAAGGCGCTACAAAGGAAGCTCGGTGTCACCTCGCTTTATGTGACGCACGACCAGGTCGAGGCGATGACGCTGGCCGACCGGATGATCGTCATGAATGAAGGCGTGGCCGAGCAGATCGGCACGCCGCTCGAAGTCTACAACAATCCGGCGACGACGTTCGTTGCCGGCTTCATCGGCTCGCCGCCGATGAATTTCCTCGATGCCGAGAGATTGCGCTCCGTGCTTGCTAGGCAGGGGCCGAATCGTCTCGATCGCGCCGTAACGATCGGAATCCGCCCCGAGCACGTCGAGCGCACCACGGTCGGCAACGGTCTTCTGGACGCGACCGTCGCATTCATCGAAGCGCTCGGCGCCGAAACCCTGCTGCACCTGAAGACGGACGCCGGCGAGACCGTTGTCGTGCGCAGCGCCAACCCCGAGGAAACCGTCAGGCCTGGCGAGCGGATCGGGTTGAAGGCTGTGCCGGACCATCTCTTCGCCTACGACGCTGACGGCCGCCGCGTTGCCTCGGAGGATTGACGCAGAATTGCAACAGGCGCGGAGCAAGTTAACCAGTCATGCGTCTCACGCATTGGTGCATTGCAGCAAAGACACTGGCGACTCGGGTGGGGATCCCCTAGATATTGGTCATCGACGCGGCGCACTCCTCCTCCCAGCGCCGCCCGATATCGGTCGATGGTTCTCCTCCTCCCAACCATCGACTTGGTTTAAGAGCCTGCCGCACCTCCTCCCGCGGCAGGCTCTTTTTCCGTTTCAGCCCAGGCATTTATCGAGAATTTGCTGCCGGTCCTTTCAGGAAGCGCGCAAGGCCGCGCGCGTGCTGCGCGGGGTGGCGAGCAGAAGGCTGGTCTCGCTGCCGGCGACGCCGGGGATCAGTCTGATGCGGCGCAGCACGGCGTCGAAATCGGACAACGTCGCGGCGCCGAGTTCCACCACGATGTCCCAGCGGCCATTGGTCGTGTGAATCGCCGAGATTTCGGGAAAGCCACCCAGCGCCTTCACCACACGGTCGGCCGCGTGACCCTCGATGTCGATCATCATGATCCCGCGTACCGGCAGATCGACCGCATCGGCGCGCAGGATCACGGTGTAGCCGAGGATCGCGCCCGATCGCTCCAGCCGCTCCATGCGCGCGCGCACGGTGGCACGCGAAACGCCGAGATCGCTCGCAAGATCGGAGATGGACCGCCGCCCGTCATGGCGAAGGCGGGTGATCAATCGGTTGTCGAGTTCGTCCATGGATCATATCGAGCAGCAGATATGCCGTTTTGGCAAGTCGAAATCCAATATTTGTCAATCTGCTCTGTTCCATCCGCCAGCATTTGACGGTTTGCTCATGGACGAAGCAAGTGAGATCGAGGGGCTGTTGGAGCATGCGTGTCAAACTGATCGGCGCACCGGTCGAGGACGGGGCAGGGCGCATGGGCTGCGAGATGGGTCCGAGCGCGCTGCGCACCGCCGGCCTTGCGAGGGCGCTTGGTGATCTCGGTCACGAGGTTCTGGACCTCGGCACTGTCGCGCGTCCACCCGCGATGCCCCTTGCCCACGGCAATACAGCGCTGAAAGCGTTGCCGGAGACGGTCGCCTGGGTCGAGGCGCTTGGCGCGGCGGCTTATGAGGCGAGCGCCGACGGCCTGCCGATCTTCATGGGCGGGGATCACTCGCTCTCGGCCGGCACGGTTGCGGGTCTGTCCCGCCGGGCGAAGGAAAAGGGCCGACCGCTCTTTCTTCTCTGGCTCGATGCCCATCCCGATTTCCACACGCTGGAAACGACGAGAAGCGGCAATCTGCACGGCGTACCGGTGGCCTACGTCACAGGGCAAAAGGGGTTTTCCGGCGTCTTCCCACCGCTTGACGCGCCGGTCGATCCCGCGCGCATCGCCATGCTGGGGATCCGCAGCGTCGATCCGGCCGAACGTGCCGCGCTCAGCGATGCCGGTGTCAGCGTCAACGACATGCGCCTGATCGACGAGCACGGCATTGCGCCGCTGCTACGCACGTTCCTGAAGCGCGTTCAGGCGGAAAACGGCATGCTGCATGTCAGCTTCGACGTCGATTTCCTCGACCCGGCGATCGCGCCGGCGGTCGGCACGACCGTTCCTGGCGGCGCGACGTTTCGCGAAGCGCATCTCGTCATGGAAATGCTGCACGACAGCGGACTGGTCACCAGCCTCGACCTGGTCGAACTCAACCCCTTCCTCGACGAGCGCGGCCGCACCGCCACCTTGATGGTCGACCTGACGGCAAGCCTGATGGGCCGCCGCGTGATGGACCGCCCGACACGGAGCTTTTGATGACCGACACCTTGAACACCGTCCCCTTCGTCAGCGTCGACAACATGATGCGGCTCGTCCTCAAGGTGGGGATCGAGACATTCCTTGGCGAGCTGTCCGCCTATATCGAGGAGGACTTCGCCCGCTGGGACCGGTTCGACAAGACGCCGCGTGTCGCCTCGCATTCGCGCGACGGGGTGATCGAACTGATGCCGACCAGCGACGGCACGCTCTACGGCTTCAAATATGTCAACGGCCACCCCAAGAACATGCGTGAGGGGCGCCAGACGGTCACCGCCTTCGGGGTGCTGGCCGATGTCGGCAACGGGTATCCGATGCTGCTTTCGGAAATGACCATCCTGACGGCGCTGCGCACCGCGGCGACGTCGGCGGTGGCGGCAAAGCATCTCGCGCCGCAAAAGGCGCGCACCATGGCGCTCATCGGCAATGGCGCGCAGGCCGAATTCCAGGCGCTGGCCTTCAAGGCGCTCCTCGGCGTGGATCGCGTCCGGCTCCATGACATCGATCCGTCCGCGACGCGAAAATGCATCCGCAACCTCGCCGGTCGCGGTATCGAGATGCTGCACGCGGCAAGCGCGCAGGATGCCGTGGAGGGCGCCGAGATCGTCACCACGGTCACGGCCGACAAGCAATACGCGACCATCCTCACCGACAACATGGTCGGCGAGGGGATTCACATCAACGCCGTCGGCGGGGACTGTCCGGGCAAGACCGAACTTCATCCCGATATACTGAGGCGCGCCGCGATATTCGTGGAATATCCGCCGCAAACCCGGATCGAAGGCGAAATCCAGCAGCTTGCCGCCGACCATCCGGTCACCGAACTGTCCGACGTCGTCGCAGGGCGGGCAACGGGGCGAAGCGATCCTCGCCAGATCACGCTGTTCGATTCCGTCGGCTTCGCCATCGAGGACTTCTCCGCCCTTCGCTACGTGCGCGACAAGCTGCGCGATACGGGCCTTTACGAAGACCTCGACCTTCTCGCCGACCCCGACGAGCCGCGCGACCTCTTCGGCATGCTCCTGCGCTGCGAGGCGCGCCTGCAGGCTGCGGAATAGAGATCGAGTCGCGGGCCGGCGGATCTGCCTTTCCGGCTCTATGGCACGATTACGATCGCGCCGCTGGCGCGCCGTTCTTCCGCGGCCTGGTGAGCGTCGGCCACCTTTTCGAGCGCGAAGCGCTGGCCGATATCGACGGCGACATGTCCTTTGGCGATCGCCTCGAAGAGGTCGGCGGCATTCTCGCGGAAGATCGCCGGATCGGCGTTGTGCGGGAAAACCGAAGGGCGCGTCAGATAGAGACAACCCTTCTTGTTCAGCATCTCCGGGTCGATCGGCGGCGCCTTGCCGGAGGCCGAGCCATAGATGACCACCAGGCCGAACGGCGCGGCGCAATCGAGCGAGGCGAGCGCGGTGTCCTTGCCCACGGCATCGTAGACGACGCGTGCCTTTTCGCCGCCGGTCGCCTCAAGGAACGCTTTCGGCCAGTCGGGATCGTTTGTTTCGACCGCGGCAATGCAGCCGGCAGCAAGCACCGCATCGCGCTTCTTCGGCGAACTGGTCGTGCCGACGACACGCGCGCCGAGCGCCGTTGCCCAGCGCGTCAGGATCTGCCCGACACCGCCGGCGGCCGAATGGACCAGCAGAAGGTCGCCGGACGCAACGCGGTGGGTGCGGCGGATGAGATACTGCGCGGTCATGCCCTTGAACAGAAGCGTTGCCGCGGTTTCGTCGTCGATGCCGTCAGGGATCGTCACCAGCTTGTCCGCCGGCACGTTGCGCAGGTCCGCATAGGCGCCGACCCCGGCGTTCATGTAGGCGACGCGCTGCCCGACGACGATATCGCCGGCATCGGACCCCACCGCTTCCACGACGCCTGCGGCCTCGAAGCCGAGACCGGTCGGCAGCGGCAGGGGATAAAGCCCCTTGCGCTGATAGGTGTCGATGAAGTTGAAGCCGATGGCGCGCTGGCGGACCTGCGCCTCGCCCGGCGCTGGCGGTGCCAGGTTCTCCTCACGCACCTTAAGTACCGACGGGCCTCCCACCTCGTCGATCACGACGACACGCCGCTTGGCCATGAATTATCCTCCTCACCATGCCCGATGCGCCGCTCTTGCGGCGAGGAGGCTGTGTGCGGCAATTGTCGGGCGCTGGTCAATGCGCCCTGGCCAAAAAGTCAGGTGACCCGGCGCAGGAAGTCGCGGGTTCGCGGGTCCTGCGGGTCGTCGAACAGCCGTTGCGGCGGGCCCTCTTCGACGATGCGTCCCTGATCCATGAAGACGACCCTGTCGGCGATCTCGCGGGCGAACTGCATCTCGTGGGTGACGATCAGCATCGTCTGGCGGCTTTCGGCGACGCGGCGCATCAGGTCCAGCACCTCGCCGACCCATTCCGGATCGAGCGCCGAGGTGGGTTCGTCGAACAGCATCAGTTCGGCGTCGAGCGCCATCGCCCGGCCGATGCCGACGCGCTGCTGCTGGCCGCCGGAGAGCGCGGCCGGATATGACCCCGCCTTGTCGGAAAGGCCCGTCTCGCGCAGCACCTGGTCGGCGCGTGCATCAGCCTCGCTCACCGACTGTCCACGAACGGTGATCAGCGCCTCGGTGATGTTCTCGCGCGCCGTCTTGTTGGCGAAGAGCGAATAGTTCTGGAAGACGAACGCCGTGGCGCGGCGCAGCGCCAGGATTTGACGGCGCGTCGCCTTGGCTGCGTCGACCGAAAGATCGCCGATCGCGATGGTCCCCGCGTCGGGGCGGTCGAGAAAATTGATGCAGCGAAGCAGCGTCGACTTGCCGGTGCCGGATGGGCCGATGATGACGATGCGCTCGCCGGCCTTGATGTCGAGATCGATGCCGCCGAGAACGGTGTTGGCGCCGAAGCGCTTGGTCAGACCCTGGATGCGGATCATCGTGCGAAGGCCCTGTTCAGTCGGGTTTCAAGCCGGCGCTGGCCGAAGGACAGCGCCTCGACGATGATCCAGTACAGTATGGCGACGACCAGAAACGCCTCGAAATAGAGGAAGGATCCGGCGGCCTCCTTCTGCGTCGCTCCCATCATCTCGGTGACGCCGAGCGTGAAGGCGAGCGATGTGCCCTTGATCATGTCGATGAAGTAGTTGACGAGCGTCGGCGCGGCGATGCGGGCGGCCTGCGGCAGGATGATGCGGCGCATCATCTGGCCGCGCGTCATGCCGACGGCTTCGGCAGCTTCCCACTGGCTGCGATCGACCCCCGTGATCGCCGCGCGAATACTCTCGGCCATATAGGCGGAGAAATGCAGCGTCAGGCCCATGATGGCGGCGGTGACACCGTTGATCTGCGTCAGGAACGCCAGCACCTGCGGCAGGCCATAGTAGAACAGGAAAAGCTGCACAAGCAGCGGCGTGCCGCGAAAGAAGCTGATGAACAGGACAACAGCGGAATCGAGGACGGGGACGCGGATGACGCGCTCGACAGCCAGCAGCGAAGCCAGGATGAGGGCGAGTACCATGGCGGCGAGCGCCATGGCGAGTGTCAGTGGGACATAGCCGAGAAGAACGGGCACCAGACCCAGCATGTAGTCCAGATCAAGTGCCCGCATGCCGGCTTACTCCTGCGTGGTGATGTCGCTAGCGAACCACTTATCGGAGATTTCCGCCAGTGTGCCGTCCTCGCGCAGCGTCGAAAGCGCCTGGTTGACCGCGTCGCGCAGCGCCTGGCCCTCCGCGTCGTCGCGGAACGGATAGGCATTTCGGATCTCGCTGAATGGCTGGCCGGCGAGCGCCAGCGGCAGGGGGCTTTCCGCGATCACCTGCGCGGAGGAGACGCGGTCCATGACGAAAGCGTCGACCCGGCCGAGCGCGGTGTCCTGCTCGATGTTGCTCTCATAGGTTCGGATGTCGATCTCGTCGGCGTTCGGCAGATCGCGCAGGAGGTCCTCGAAATTCGATCCGAGATTGACGGCGACCGACTTTCCGGAGAGGTCGTCGGGGCCCGAAATATCGCCCTCGTTGCCCTCGCGCGTGACGATCTGCGCGCCGTCGTAGACATAGGGTTCGCTGAAGATGAAGGCGGCCTCACGCTCGGGCGTGATGGTGATCTGGTTGGCGACGGTGTCGATCCGGCCGGCCTGCAGGGCGCCGATGAGACCGGAGAACGACATCGTCTCGAATTCGACTTCCCGGCCGAGTTCCTCGCCGATCGCGTTCATCAGATCGACCTCGAAGCCTTGCAACTCGTCCTGGCGCACGAAGGTGAAGGGGAAATAGCCGCCCGACATGCCGACACGGATCGGCGCGTCCTGGGCGAAGGCTGGCACAGCGATGCTGATCGCGGCAGCGGTGGCCAATGCGATTTTTGCGAGCATGGTCTTGATCCTTTCCGTTTGGCCTCGCCATATGGCGGCGGGACCCGGCCGGATCAATGGCGCGATGCTGAAAACACCGTTCAACCGGCGCATGGCTGCCTTGCAGGTCCACTTAGGGTGATATCAAGCGAACCGCGAAGGGGCCGAGGCGGCAGGTGGGCTCGTCGATGTCGATCGGTGCCGCCGTCAGGTTGACGAGAAGGACGGCAGGCCCGTCATCGGTTTTAACGCTGAGCGTCGCGCGCCTTCTGTCGAGCGATCGCGCGGTGAGCCTCTTGCCGGACAGTCCGGCAAGCGTCGCGATCACCTCGCCGATCGGCAGGAGCCCGCCCTGCGCCGCGAGAATGCCGCGTGGGCCGGTAAAGGCAGCGGGGACCCAGCGCGTGATGCCGGCATCGGCGATGGCCGCCGCATATCCGGCCGTCCATGCGGCGGCGAACAGGCCGCGCTGGCGCGGATCGTCATGAGCCATGCAGATGCGCTCGCCGTCAGGGTTGTCCATCGTGCGCGAGCCATAGGGGTTCTGCCGCATGGCAATGGTGGTCGGGCCGAGCCGGTAGTCCATGTCGCGCCCCGCAAAGGCCCGCACCGAGCGCGTGATGTGGGCCAGCGCCTCCAGTGTTTCCATGACCGAAATGTCGTCGGCCGCGTGGACGATCGGTGCCGTGCCGTGCGTGACGAAGTCTATCAGATCGAGGGGAGGGCGCTTGCGGTTGAGTTCGGTGAAATAGCTCGCCATGCCGCCGCCGAGCGTGACGTGCGGGAAGGCGCGGCGGGCGGCGGAATAGATGTCCGCGAGCGGCGGGCAGGCCGGCCATCGGCTGCCGGGCGGCGTCGACTGGCGATCGACGGACGGACACACGAAAACCGCGTCAAGCGTCAGGCCGGCGGCGCGCACCATCGCGGCCACGCCGCCAAGCTCCTCGTCGAGATCGCCGTTGGCGGCGAGGATGCACTCCAGTTCGTAGTCTGCCGGATAGGCCCTTTGCAACGCGGCGAATGCGTCGAGTGCGTCTTGTCCATGGCCGGCCATTCTGTCGAAATGACAGAGGATGACCTGCGGCGCGACCGCCCGCAGGGTGTCGATTGCGGCAAGCGCGTCGCTAGCCTCCTCGGGGGCGATGACGAGGCCGATCTTCGGCATGCGGAGATCGCCCGCAAGGCTGTCGTCGCATGGCGGGGCGGGTGATGGCGCGTTGCGTGCCGCGCGCACGCTCAGCGTCACCGACTGGCGATCGGCGATGCCCGCCGGCATGACATAGGGCCAGGGCCTGGCGAGAGGGCGCACATAGGTCTTGTAGGACGCGTCCGACCAGTTGCGCTGGTCCTCCATTTCGAAGGCATCGCCCTCCATCCGGCAATCCACGCTGAGCCCCTCGGGAAAGTGCGTCAGGGCGCGGATGTCCTTGAAGGGCTGCCACGGTTCGATGAGATCGGGAAAGGCCGCCGCCTCTACCACGCCGTCGCAGTGCTCGACGCGCACCGCCTCGCCGGACACACCGCCGATCGGGTGGAGGACGGTAAAGCCGCAGCGGTTGGTCTCAAAGTCGCCGTCCGGCATGGCCTCGACCGAGAATGACAGGCGGCCGTTCGCATCGCCTTCGATCTTTGCACGATAGAGGAGGGTCGCGCCCGGCCCATGGCATTCGCCGCGATAGGACACGCTGAACCGTTCGTTGTCTTCCAGAACGGACAGATCGCGGATGACCGGCGCCAGCGTCCCCCAGTCCCGGTCGCGCACCACATAGGAGATGGCCCGGATGATCTCGGTGTCACCGTAATGGATGTGGCGCAGATTGCCGGCCTCGAGGCGTGCTGTCAGCAGCCCGGCGCGAAGCACGCGGAAGGGTTCTGCGGGGACCGCCGTGCCGTAGAGACGGCATGGATCGGAAGCGCCGTTCATGTCCCGAATTCGCTCATGGCGATCGTCCGGCCGCCGCTTTCGGCCGACGCGTATGCGGCATGGACGAGGGCCAGCGTCTTGAGGTTGTCGCGGCCGGAGGTTTCCGGCTGGCGGCCGGCCGACAGGCAGTCGACGAAATGGCGCTGAATCGCAAGGACGCTTTCCTGGATGTTGTGCCAGGGGCGCTCGGCCCACGATAGCAGCGGAGGCGCGACGTCCGTTTCTCCGGTTTCGTCTCCGTCGTGCACGCTCAGCCGATAATCGGCGCCAAGGCGCAGCGTGCCCTCGCTGCCGTCGATCTCGATCAGCGTCTCGGGAAAATTCTCGCGCGGCAATCGCGTGGCATAGGAGCAGTCGACGATGCTGGTTGCGCCCCCCTGGTGGACGAGCATCATGGTTGCCACGTCCTCTGCGCGGATTTTCGGATTGACCCTTTTCGTGGAAGCCGCAAGCGTCGCGACGTCGCCGAAAAGAAAACGCGCGATGTCGAGGATATGGATGCCCAAATCCTCGATTATGAAGCGCTCGCCAGTGGCGAGATAGGGTTGTCCGGCATAGACGTCGTAGGCGGAGCGGAAGCTGACGCGCCCGAAAAACGGTGCGCCGATGCGGCCCTCGTCAAGCACCGCCCTGACGGTGCGCAGCGCTGACTGCCAGCGGAAATTCTCATGCACCATCAACGTGACGCCGGCGCGGTCGGCAGCCTCGACCATGGCGGCCGCATCTTCCATCGTCTCGGCGAAGGGCTTCTGGCAGATGATGTGGAGCCCGTGGCTTGCGGCCATCTCCACGAGCGGGCGGTGCGTTGCGGCGGTCGTCGCGATGTCGACGAAGTCGAGATCTTCTTCTTCGAGCATCCGTGCTGCGTCGTCATGGGTGCGCGCGATGGTGAAGGCGTCGGCGGTTTGCGAGAGCCGCGCGGTATCCCGGTCGCAAAGCGCGATGATCTGCGCGCCATCGATATCACGCCAGGCGTGGAGATGGTTCTGTGCGAAGAAGCCGCAGCCGATCAGCGCGCCCTTGAGCATCCTTGTCTCTCCTTCTCAGCGTCCGATCGCAGCTTGCTGCTGCAGTGCGACGCGCGCCTGCAGACGCTGCTGGGCCTGGTCGACCACGACGGCGGCGATGATGACAAGCCCCTTGATCACGGTCTGCCAGAAGGACGATACGCCCATCATGACGAGACCGTCGGAAAGGATGCCGATGACGAAGGCACCGACGATTGTGCCAGCGATACGGCCGCGCCCGCCCGACATGGAGGTTCCTCCGAGCACGGCTGCGGCGATGGCGTTGAGCTCGAAGGTCTCGCCGGTCGCCGGGTGCGAGGCGACGAGCTGGGACGAGATGATGAGGCCGACGATCGCTGCGCAGAAGCCGGAGAACATGTAGACGAACATCTTGACGCGCTTGACCTTCACGCCCGAAAGGGCAGCCGCGCGCTCGTTGCCGCCGACGGCGTAGATGTGGCGGCCGAGCGGCGTGCGCTGCGCGAGATAGGCCGCGCCGCAGCCAACCGCGATCAGGATCCAGATGGTGAAGGGTATGCCGAGGAAGGAACCGGCGCCGAGAACATAAAAGCCGTTGGAGCCATACTCCGGATTGCCGTTGAGGTTCGGGAATGTCGACCCGTCGGACGACAGCAGCGCCAGGCCCCGCGCGATATAGAGCGTGCCGAGCGTCGCGATGAAGGGCGCGACGTTGAGCCTGGTGATCAGCGTCCCGTTGACCGCGCCGACGAGGACACCGACGAGAAGCGTGATCGCGATGATCTCGAAGATGTTGAAATAGAGCGTGTAGCCGATGCCGAGATCGACGCCGTTGAGGATCAGCCAGCCCGCCACCATGCCGCACAGGCCGACGATGGATCCGACCGAAAGGTCGATGCCGCCGGTGATGATCACGAAGGTCATGCCGATGGCGAGAAACGCATTGAGCGCGACGTGCTTCGACATGATGACGAAATTCGCGGTGCTGAGGAAGTTGGGCGCGGCGAAGGCGAAGAAGGTGAACACCGCGATCAGCGCGATGAAGGTGCGCATCTTGAGAATGAGCAGCAGCAGCGATTGCCGTGAGGCAGCGGGCGCGCCGACCGTGGCGGTTGTGGTCGTCATGGATAAGCCTCCTCGGTGGCGCTGTCGGGTGCATGGGCCGGCGCATGAGCCGGCGCGTGGCCGACGGCCGATGCGGCGACGATGTCTTCCTCGCGGGCGTCCTCGCCCGAAAACGTGCCGGTGATGCGTCCGTTCGACATCACCACGATGCGATCGGACAGCGACATGACCTCCTCCAGATCGGAGGTGACGAAGAGGATGCCCAACCCCTCGGCGGCAAGCCGGCGCATGGTGCGGAAGATCTCCGCCTTGGCGCCGACGTCGACGCCGCGACTGGGCTCGTCCATCAGCAGGATCTTTGGCCGCGTCATCAGCGCCTTGCCGATCACCACCTTCTGCTGGTTGCCGCCGGAGAGCGAGCTGACCGGGTTCTCCGGGCTGGCGATCTTGATCGTCAGCCGTCGAACGAAATCCATGACGCCGTCACGTTCGCGCCTCAGATCGAGGTGGAAGCCGCGGGCGAAGCTCTTGAGGCTGGAGAGCGACATGTTCTCGCGGATCGCCATGATCTGGATGAGGCCTTCGGCCTTGCGGTCCTCGGGGATCAGCGCGATGCCGCGGGCGATCCGTCCGCTGACGTCGCGTTCGTCGAGCGGCCGGCCCTCGACGTGGAAGGTGCCCGTCGAATGCGGATGTTGGGCCATGATGCATTCGAAGAATTCAGAGCGCCCGGCACCCATCAGCCCGTAGATGCCGATGATCTCGCCGGCCCTCAGCGACAGCGAGACATGGTCGACCGAAAGCGCGCCGGTGCGCGAGGGCAGGCAGATGTCTTCGGCGCGGAAGATCTCCGGGCCGAAATCGTGCGCCTGGGCCTTGGCGAAATCCTTCGAGGCCGAGCCGATCATGTTGCGCACGATCCAGCCGACATCGACGCCGTCCATGGCCTGAGCGCCGGTGATCCGGCCATCGCGCAGAACGGTGATGTAGTCGCCGATACGGATCAGCTCTTCCAGCCGGTGCGAGATGTAGACGATGCCGACGCCCTGACGCTTCAGGTCGGCGATCACGCGGAACAGGATCTCCACTTCCGATGCGCTGAGCGCCGAAGTCGGTTCGTCCATGATCAGGATGCGGGCATCCTGCGCCAGCGCCTTGGCGATCTCGACGATCTGCTGTTCGCCGATCCTGAGTTCGCCGACCAGCGCGTCCGGTGCGATGTCGTGTTCGAGCCGCCGCATCAGCGCGCGTGTCGCCTCGGCATGGTCGGCGCCGTCGATATCGACGCCCAGCCTCGTTTTCTCGCGCGCGATGAAGATGTTCTCGGCGACCGTCATGTTGGGAAAGAGATTGAGTTCCTGAAAGACGATTCCGATGCCGTGGCGCGCCGCATCGCGCGTGTCGGAAAGGACCACCGGCTCGCCGTCCAGGAGGATGGTCCCCTCGGTGAGTTTCTCGACGCCGGCGATGACCTTCATCAGCGTCGACTTGCCCGCGCCGTTCTCGCCCACCAGCACGTTGACGGCTCCGAGGCGGACGTCGAAATCGACCTTGTCGAGCGCGCGGGTGCCCGGATAGACCTTGCTCGCCCCGCGCACGGACAGGCCGATCGGATGGCTTTTCGGGCTCAAGGCGCGATCTCCTCAAGCGCAACCGGCGTCACGAGAATCTCGCCGCCGGCCTGGCTCAGCGCGAACGCGCCGGTGACCCGGACCTGCCGGCCTTCCAGATCGTCGCGGTCAAGCGGGGCCAGCGCGCCGTCATAAGCGCGCGTGTTGAGCGAACGCGAGAGCTGGGCAAAGGCGATCTGATCGCCGAACGAGGTGAAGTCGATGAAGGGCAGCGCATCGCGAAGCGCCGTGCCGCGCAGCACCGGCCCGAGTTGCACCGTCGCATCGCCCGCCCCGTCGCCGTCGATGTCGACATCGGCAGTGGCCGCGCGTGTCTCGGTGTCGGCAGCGACGATCGTGCCGGTGAACTGAGTCGTGAAATTCCATGCGCCGCCGCTGCCCGCCGGGCGGTAGGCGTATTCCTCTCCGGCCGCCTCGATGTCGCTTTCGATCGCCGGCAGAAGCGTGGCGAGATCGGTCGCCGCGTCGTTGAAATGCGCCATCACCTGATCGTCCCACATGGCGGCGACCTGCGCGTCCATGTCGTTGGCCGGCGCCGTGGACGAGCCACCGGCGGCAGAGCCTTCGCCCGCCTCGTCGACGTTCTTCACCAGCTTGCAGCCGGCCAGCGATGTCAGCGTGAGGGCGAGGGCGAGGGTGAGCCGGAAGGGAAGGGGCATGCCGATATCCGTCCTGTGGCGCGCGTCAGCGGACGCAATTGCTGAAAGCCCGCGTCGAAGAGGCGCGGGCTTCCCGCCTTGAAGGCATAATCGCGGATCAGTTCGTCAGCGCGAAGGTTTCAAGCGCATCGGCGTTGTCGGCGTTGATCAGGATGCAGTCCATGAGCTGCTTTTCGTCGAGGCCGGTCGATCCGGTCTTGAGATACTGATCGGCCTGCTCGACGGCCATTTCCGCCTGGCGATAGGCCGGCTGCAGCACGGTCGCCTTGATCCCGCCGGCCTTGATGGAATCACGCACGTCGTTCGACCCGTCGAAGCCGACGACGATGACGTCGGTGCGGCCGGCTGCTTCCAGTGCCGCCCATGCGCCCATCGCCATGGTGTCGTTGCCCGAGATCACGCCCTTGATCTCCGGATTGGCCTGCAGGATGCTTTCCATCCGCTCATAGGCTTCCGTCTGGCTCCAGTTCGCCGATTGCTGGGCAACCATTTCCAGATCGGGATACTGGTCGATCACATCGTGATAGCCCGACGAGCGGATGCCGGCATTGGTGTCGGACTCCTTGCCGAGCAGTTCGGCATACTGGCCTTCCTCGCCCATCAGCGAGACGAACTCTTCGGCGCCGAGCTGTGCGCCCTGATAGTTGTTGGAGACGATCTGCGAAACGGCGATGCCGGTTTCGGAAATCTCGCGGTCGATCAGGAATGAGGGAATGCCCGCTTCCTTGGCGCGGCGGACGGGCGCGACCGATGCGTCGGCGCCGGCATTGTCGAGAATGATCGCCTTGGCGCCGCGTGCGATCGCCGTGTCGAAAAGCTGGCTCTGCTTGTTGGGGTCGTCGTCATGGACAAGCACCAGCGTCTCGTAGCCGAGTTCCTCCGCCTTTGCCTGCGCGCCTTCCGCCTCGGCCTTGAAGAACGGGTTGTCGTGGGACGGTGTGATGATGGCGATCAGATCGGCGGCGGATGCGGCCATGGGCTGGCCGATCATCATCGCGGCGGCAACGCCGGCAAGAAGCACTCTGCGTGTGAAAGTCATGGTTTCCTCCCTCAAAGACCTTCGAAACGAATATGTGAAAAACGCGTCCGGCCTCGCCCCGGACGCATCAGGTCCGCATCGCTCAGGTGATCCGGCGAATGCTCTCGGCGATCTCTCCCGGTTCGAAGACGCCGATCCAGTCGTCGCGCATCAGCCGTGGCTTGCCGTTGGCGATCGCCTTGTTGCAGGCATCGGAAAAGACGCCCTCGACCTCGCCCATCGTGACGGCACCGAGGATGTTGAGATGGCCGAGCAGGAAATCGCGGGCCGCCTCGCGGTCGACGCCGCGGCGCACGACCTCGTCCATCGCTTCCTTCATGACGACGAGCAGCGTGGCGCACACCGTCTCCGACAGTCCAGGCTCCAGCAGCGCCATCTGTTCGACGGTCACCCGGTGGGCGCGCAGGATCGGCTTGAAGATGGTTTTCGCGATGTCCTCGCCGATCGCATAGTGCTCCTCCGGCCCTTGCATCAGAGCCGAGACGATCGCCTGTCGCGCGGCGACACCGCCGAAGAAGTCACGCTTGGCTGCCATGTCCGTCTCGTCGTTGAAGATCGGCGGATGGCACGGATGCGTGACGAAGAAGGTGACGTCATCGCGCTCGGGGAAATGACCGGCGAAAGGAGCTGCCGCATCCAGCGCCATGAGGATGGTGCCCGGCGCGACCTTGTCGATCAGGCCCGATGCGACCTTGCGGATTGCCGTGTCGGGCACAGCAAGGATAACGGCTTTGGCGCCATCGAGCGCATCCTCCAGCGCGACGCAGTCGACGCCCACTTCTGCCTTCAGGCGCTGACGGCCGGCCTCGCCGACCTCGACATGCGCCACGTCATAGCGCGAGCCGACGAGATTCTTCGATAGCCGGACGCCCATTTTGCCGCCGGCGCCGATCAACGCGATCTTCATGAATGGTCCTCCCCAAACGTGTGGGAAGGACCATCGCAGTGAAAGATCACCTTGTCAACTGGTATGACGAGATGACTTATTGGGCGTCAAACCCCGGATGGAACGCGACACGCCCGGTGGGGGCGGCGCCGCTGAAGACGAGGCGTTGAAAATAGATCGGCGGCGGGCCCTCGAATGTGAGGGCGGGATCGTGTGTGAACCCGAAGCGGGCATAATAGGCCGGATCACCGAGCACCACGCAGCCGCGCGCGCCCTGCGTCTCAAGGCGCGCCAGGCCGACGCCGATCAGTTGCCGGCCGATGCCGTGTCGCTGCCGGTCGGGCCGCACAGATACGGGGCCGAGCCCGAACCATCCATCATGTCTGCCGTTGATCGTCACCGGCGAGAACGCGGCATGGCCGACCACTGCTCCATCCTCGACCGCGACGAGCGAAACCGTCAGCGCGTCGGCCGCGCGCAAGGCGTCGACGATCGCCGCCTCCGTTCCGCTTGCATAGGGAACGGTGGAAAAGGCGGCCGACGTGACCGCGCGAATGTCGTCGCCGTCGCCGGCCCGTTCGTCGCGAATGTCCATGCGTCAGACCTGCCCGAGGCGGAGGCGGCATGCAAGTCGGTCTTGCCGGGCCTTGCGGTTATTTGCCCGAAAAGGCCGCCGTGCGCTTTTCGAGGAAGGCGCGCATGCCCTCCTTCTGGTCGTCCGTCGAAAAGAGCATCTCGAAAAGCCGTCGTTCCATCAGGAGGCCGGTGTCGAGCGAGGCATCGGCGCCGGCCAGCGTGACCTCCTTGGTCAGCCGGATGGAGATCGGCGGCAAAGCCGCGATGGTGCGAGCGATTTCGAGCGCGCGCTCCATGACGTCGCCATCCGGCACGACCTCGCTCGCCAGCCCCATTGCGAAGGCCTCGGTGCCGGTCACCGGCTCTCCCGTCAGCACCATTTTCATGGCCCGGTATTTGCCGACCGCGCGGATGAGCCGCTGCGTGCCGCCGCCGCCGGGCATGACGCCGACGCGCACTTCGGGCTGGGCAAAGCGCGCGTTCTCGCCCGCCACGATGATGTCGGCGTGCAGCGCCAGTTCGCAGCCGCCGCCGAGCGCAGCGCCGCGCACCGCCGCGATGATCGGCACCGGGCAGGCGACGATGACGTTCCAGAATTGGCGGATCCGGCGGCGCATGATGTCGACGGCGCCATCCTCCACCACTTCCTTGAGGTCCGCACCCGCGGCAAACGCCTTGTCGTCGCCGGTGACGATGACGCAGCGCAGGCTTTCATCCTCGTTCAGCGCCTGGAACTGGGCGACGATCTCGGCGCGCAAGGCCGTGTTGAGCGCGTTGCGCGCTTCCGGGCGGTTGAGCCGCAGCACCACGATGCCGGCCGCTGGCTCCTCACGCAGGACAAGTGCCATCTTCGCTCCTCCGTTGATACGGCAGCGACGCTAGCGGCTCGGGGCGTTATTGGGCCAATGGAATTACAAAATGGCGTTCATTCATTTCGATGATGATCCTAAAGCCGATGGCACAGCGCCTGCAGGGCCTGGCGCAGCCAGATGTGCCCCGGATCACGCTCCATGTTGTCGCTCCAGATCACGTAGATCGGGATTTTTGGAAAATCGATGGGCGATTTCAGAACCTTGACCCGAAAATGCTCCATGTAGAGCATCGCCATGCGGCGCGGCAGTGTGCAGATGAAATCGGTGCTCTTGACGATCAGCGGCATGGAAATGAAGTGCGGCACATGCAGGGCGCGATTGCGCGACAGGCCTCGCTTTGACAACTCCCGGTCGACCATCGGGGCTTTTTGCGAAAGCACCACATGGGGCAGGGAGATGTACTGCTCGAGCGTCAGCGTGTCGCGGATCGTCGGATGGTCGACGCGAACCATGGAGACGAGTTCGTCCGTCATCAGGTGCTGGTTGGTGAAGCCTTCGCCCCTGACCCTGAAATAGTCGATCGCCAGATCGATCCGCCCGTCCTTGAGGTCTTCCTGCAGCGCCAGGCTCTGCTTCGGCAGGACCTGCGCCTTGATATGCGGCGCAACGCCCGTGAGCCAGTCCATGAAGCGCGGCGTGATCACGGCTTCGCCGTAATCCTCGGCGGCGATGGAAAAGATGCGGTCCGACTGGGTGTAGTCGAACTGGGCTGCGGTGTTGCGCAGCGCGCTGGTGATCAGGTCCAGCGCCTGACGCACCTCCTGGATCATCTGGCGGGCGCGCGGTGTCGGGCTCATGCCGCGGGCCGTGCGCAGGAACAGCGCATCGTCGAGCGCCCCGCGCAGCCGCGCCAGGGCGTTGGAGACCGCCGGCTGGCTCATGGCCAGCCGATCGGCGGCGCGCGTCAGGTTGCCCTCGGTGTAGATCGCTTCGAACACCAGCAGCAGGTTGAGATCGATCGTCCGTAAATTCATGACATCAATAATGACGATTATGGACTTCAATTAGACTTATAGCATGCCTGCTTCTAGCGTTCCTGGCAATGAGGAGAGCGACCGGACGGGACGCCGGTCGAAAATGCGAGGAGGCGGGCCGTGGCAATCGACAATGCCGCTGAAATCAGAACCATCGGCGTCGTTGGCGCCGGGGCGATGGGGCGGGGGATCGCGCAGGTCGCGGCGACCGGCGGCTATGCGGTGCGTCTCATGGATGCCAAGCCGGGTGTCGCCGATGCCGCCCGGACGTTCGTCGGCGATCTTCTGACGCGCGCCGTCGACAAGGGCCGGATGACCAAGGACGAGGCCGATGGCGCCATGCAGCGCCTGACGCCGGTCGAATCCCTCGGCGCGCTCGCTGATTGCGATCTTGTCATCGAAGCGGTCGTCGAAAAGCTCGACGTCAAGCAGGCGGTGTTCGCAGAGCTTGAAGACGTGGTCGGCGATGATTGCATCCTCGCCAGCAATACCTCTTCGCTCTCCATCACCGCGATCGCTGCGGGCAGCCGGCGCCCCGAACGCTTCGCCGGCATGCATTTCTTCAACCCGGTGCCCCTGATGAAGCTGGTGGAGGTGATCGATGGGCTTTTGACCGGGCCGACCGTCGGCGAGCGGCTGGTCGAGGTCGGCCGGCGCATGGGACGCGAGCCGGTGCGCGTCGGCGATGCGCCGGGTTTTCTCGTCAACCAGATCGGCCGCGGCTACACCATCGAGGCGGCCCATATCGCCGACGAGAAGATCGCCGATTTCGCCGCGATCGACCGCATCATGCGCGACCTCGTCGGCTTTCGCATGGGCCCGTTCGAATTGATGGACCTTACCGGCCTCGATGTCACCCATCCGGCGACCGAACTCATCCACGACCAGTTCTATTTCGAGCCGCGCTACCGACCCTCGCTCCTGATGGCGCAGCGTGCGACGGCCGGCGTCCTCGGCCGCAAATCCGGCGGCGGGTTCTACGCCTATGCCGACGGCAAGCCAGTGACGATAGCCGAGGCGGCGCCGGCCGGAACGGCGGATCGTCCCATCTGGGTCAGCCGTGCGGATGCCTGTCTCGGCGGCGGGCTGGCGAAGGCGCTTGCGGCGGGCGGTGCGAGACTGGACGAGGCGGCGAGACCGGGCAGCGATGCGGTCTGCGTCGTCACGCCGATCGGCCAGGATGCGACGAGCGCGGCGCTTGCCGAGGGCCTCGACCCGGCCCGCACCGTGGCGGTCGACGGCCTCTTCGGCTTCGACCGGCGGCGCGTCGTCATGCCAACGGCGGCCACCGCGCCAGAGGTGATGTCGCAAGCGCGGCTCGCGCTGGCCGCCGGCGGCGTGCCGGTGACGGTGATCCGCGAAAGTCCGGGCTTCGTCGCCCAGCGCATCGTCGCGATGATCGTCAACATCTGCGCGGCGATCGCCCAGAGCCAGGCGGCCGCGCCGGACGACATCGACAAGGCGCCGCAACTCGCGCTCAATTACCCGGCCGGGCCATTGAGCCTCGGCGACAGGATTGGCGCGGACCGCATCCTCAGGGTGCTGGAATCCCTGCAGGCGGCGTATGGCGACCCGCGCTACCGGCCAAGTCCCTGGCTTTCGCGCCGCGCGCGGCTCGGCCTTTCGCTGACGGCGCCGGACCCGTCCCTGACATGACCGACCGAAACGTTTGAAGGATTGACCTGATGCTCGACGCCTATCTCTACGACGGACTGCGCACGCCCTTCGGACGCCATGGCGGCGGGCTCGCAAGCGTGCGGCCGGATGACCTTCTGGCCGGCGTGATCCGCGACGTCATGCTGCGCGTCCCATCGGCGCGCCCCAGGATCGAGGACATCGTCGTCGGCTGCGCCAATCAGGCAGGCGAGGACAGCCGCTGCGTCGCCCGCCATGCCGGGCTCCTTGCCGGTCTGCCGATCGAGGTCGGCGGCACCGTCGTCCAGCGCAATTGCGGCAGCGGCCTTGGCGCCATCGCCTCCGCCGCCCATGCCATCACGGCGGGCGAAGGCGAGGTCATGATGAGCGGCGGGGTGGAAAGCATGAGCCGCGCCGCCTTCGTCATGAGCAAGGCCGAAACCCCGTTCAGCCGCAACGTGCAGATCTTCGATTCCGGCGTCGGGGCGCGCTTTCCCAACAGGAAGATTGAAAAGACCTTCGGTGACGATTCGATGCCGCAGACGGCGGACAATCTTGCGGAATGCCATTCGATCAGCCGCGGGGATGCGGACCGCTTTGCCCTGCGCTCGCAGGAAAACTATGCCCGCGCGGCCGCTGCCGGCTATTTCGACGAGGAGATCGCACCGGTATCCATTCCCCAGCGCAAGGGCGACCCCAAGATCGTGGCAAAGGACGAGCATCCGCGTGCGACGACATTCGATGCGCTGGAGGGGCTCAAGCCGCTTCACGCGGGCGGTGTGACGACCGCAGGCAGTTCGTCCGGCATCAATGACGGCGCCGTCGCGCTCCTGATCGGCAACCGCGAGGCGGAGCAGAAGCTGGAACGCGCACCAAGGGCGCGGATCCTGGCGACGGCCGTCTCCGGCGTTGCGCCGAAGATCATGGGATACGGCCCCGTGCCGGCGTCGACCAAGGCGCTGAAGCGTGCCGGCCTTGCGATCGGCGACATGGACGTCATCGAGATCAACGAGGCCTTCGCCGCACAGGTTCTGGCCTGCCTCAAGGGTCTTGGCGTTGCCGCCGACGACAGCCGCGTCAATCCCAATGGCGGGGCCATAGCGCTCGGCCACCCGCTTGGCGCATCGGGCCCGCGCATCTTCCTGACGGCTGTGCGTCAACTGGAGAGAACCGGCGGGCGCTATGGCCTCGTCTCCATGTGCATCGGCATGGGGCAGGGGATCGCCGTGGTGATTGAACGCCTGGAGCATTGAGGGAAAGGACGTTGCCATGACTGTCGCCATGCACGCCGCGCCGGCCGCCGACGAGGATTTTTCCGCCTTCACGCAACTCGGCGGGGCATTCCAGTGGGACGATCCGTTCCGCATCGACGATGCGTTGTCCGACGACGAGCGGATGATCCGCGACAGTGCCCGCGCCTTTGCCCAGAAGCGGCTGATGCCCGGCATTCGCGACGCCAACCGCACAGAAAGCTTCGATCCGGCGATCATGCGCGAGATGGGCGAGATGGGGTTTCTCGGCGCGCCGATCGAGGGTTATGGCTGCGCCGGCATCAGCTATGTGGCCTACGGGCTGATCATGCGCGAGCTCGAGCGCGTCGACACGGCCTATCGCTCTGCCTGCGGCGTCCAGACGACGCTCGCCATGACGCCGATCTATGCCTATGGCAGCGAGGCGCAGCGCCGCAAATATCTGCCCGATATGGCAAAGGGCACGCTGCTCGGCTGCTTCGGCCTCACTGAGCCTGACCACGGCTCCGACCCCGGCAGCATGAAGAGCCGGGCGCGCAAGGTCGCGGGCGGCTGGCGGCTTTTCGGCAACAAGATATGGATCACCCATTCGCCGATCGCCGACATCATGGTCGTCTGGGCCAAGGACGATGACGGCGTGATCGGCGGGTTCATCCTGGAACGCGGCATGGACGGCATCTCGACGCCGAAGATCGAGGGCAAGTTCTCGGTCCGCGCCTCGCCGACCGGCGAGATCGCGATGAACGATGTCTTCGTGCCCGAGGCGAACCGGTTGCCTCATGCCAGGGGTCTCGCCGCACCCTTCGGCTGCCTCAACAATGCGCGCTTCGGCATCTGCTGGGGCGCGATCGGCGCCGCCGAGTTCTGCTGGCACGCGGCGCGAAGCTACGTGATGGAGCGCAGCCAGTTTGGCCGGCCGCTCGCCGCCAACCAGCTGATCCAGAAGAAGCTCGCCGACATGCAGACCGAGATCACGCTCGGCCTGCTTGGGTGCCTGCATCTCAGCCGGTTGAGGGACCAGAAGCAGGCTTCACCGGAGATGCTGTCGCTGTTGAAGCGCAATTGCGCCGGCAAGGCTCTGGACATCGCGCGCACGGCCCGCGACATGCATGGTGCCAACGGCATCGCCGACGAGTATCACGTCATACGGCATGTGATGAACCTGGAGACGGTCAACACGCTGGAAGGTACGCACGACATCCACGCGTTGGTTCTCGGCCGCGCGCAAACGGACATTCAGGCGTTCCGCTGACAGGACTGGCAAGACGGCCGGGGAGGGGCCAGGACAAGATGACAACCGATCTATCACGGCTCGTGCGCCCGCAATCCGTCGCCGTCGTCGGCGCTTCGTCCGATTTCCGAAAGGTCAGCGGTCGCCCGATCAAGCATCTGATCGACAAGGGCTATCAGGGCCGCATCTTTCCGATCAATCCGAAGGCCGAGCGCATCGGCGACATCCCGGCGCTCGCCTCGATCGCCGATCTGCCGGAGGGCGTCGATCTCGCCATCGTGGTCCTGCCGGCCGATGCGGTCGCGGGCGCCATCCGCGCGCTCGGCCGGCGCAAGGTCGCGGCCGCTGTCGTTTTCGCCTCCGGTTTCGGCGAAGTCGGGCCAGAGGGCGCGGCGATGGAAGCCGAGCTTGCCGGCGTCGCGCGCAGTGCCGGCGTGCGGCTCCTCGGGCCGAACTGCCTCGGCCTGTTCAATGCGTTCGAGCGCATGATCGGGACGTTCAGCCAGTATGTCGACGGCGAAGTGCCGGCCGGCCCGGTCGCCTTCGTCTCGCAGTCCGGTGCCTTTGGCACGGCCATCTCCGCGCTGGCGCGGGCACGCGATCTCGGCCTCGGCTATTTCGTCAACACAGGCAACGAGGCCGACATCACCTTTGTCGACGCGATGGGCGAGGTCCTTGCCGACGAGCGCATCAGGGTCGGGGCCGGCTATATCGAGGGCCTGAAGGACGGGCCGGGGCTGGTGCGCCTTGCCGAAAAGGCAATGGACCTCGGAAAGCCGCTGGTTCTCACCAAAGTGGGCCGAACCGGTGCCGGCGCGAAGGCCGCCGCTTCGCACACGGGATCGCTGGCCGGCGAGGATATCGTCTTCGACGGTGTGCTCAGCCAGAACGGCGTCCTTCGCGCGCGCAACGAGGAGCATATGCTGGACCTCGTCGAGATCCTCGCCAATTGTGCATTGCCGGCTGGCGGCGGCGTCGGCATCGCCACGCAGTCGGGCGGAGCTGGCGTCCTCATGGCCGACCGCGCCGAGGAACTCGGGCTGACGGTCGCCGAATTGTCTGACGCCACGCGGGCGAAGATCGCCGCCACCATTCCCGGCTTCGGCGCCACAGGCAATCCGGTCGACGTCACCGGCCAGTTCGTCGCCGATCCGGCGGTCCTCAGCGACAGCGTCGTCCATATGCTGGCGGACCCGGCCGTCGATGTCGGCATTGTCTGGCTGCAGCTCATGGGCGGCCATGTCGACACGCTGGTCTCGATCTTCGAGGACATCAAGGCCCGTGTGGAAAAGCCGTTCGTGGTCGCCTGGGTGGCTGCGCCGGAAGCTGCGCTCAGGGCGCTTCGTGCGCGCGGCATCGCCGTGCTGCGCGGCGCTGAGCCTGCTGTCGACGCGGTCGCGGGGCTTGTGCGCTTTGCCGCCGCGCGCCGCCAGCATATGGACGACAAGCACGATGTGCCTTCAGGCGCGCCGGGGCATTCACGCCTGACACAAGACGGCATCGTGCCGACTGTCATGGCGACGGAGCTGTTGCAGTCTGCCGGCGTCTCCATCGTGCCGGCGCGTGCTGCCCGGTCGGTCGAGGAGGCGGTGGCCGCGGCAGCCGAGCTCGGCTACCCGGTCGCCATGAAGGTGGAATCCCCCGATATCCTGCACAAGACGGAAATCGGCGGCGTCAGACTTGGCCTTGCCGATGAGGCTGGGGTGCGGCGCGCGTTTGGTGAACTGGACGCGGCGGCGCGGCACCATCGCCCGGATGCGCGGCTCGATGGCGTCGTGCTGCAGCCGATGCGCACAGGCGCGGTGGAGGCGGTGATCGGCCTGAAGAACGATCCGGTCTTCGGCACGGTCGTGATGCTCGGTCTCGGCGGTATCTTCATCGAGGTGCTGAAGGACGTCGTCTTCGCAAGATGCCCCGTCACGCCGAGCCAGGCAAATGCGATGATCGGCGGGCTCAAGGGTGCCGCGATGTTCGGCGCGGTGCGCGGGCGTGCCCCGGTCGACACGAAGGCGCTGGCGGAGATGGTGGTCGCGGTCTCGCGGTTCGGCGCCGAGTACGACGGCGCGATCAGCGAGCTCGATCTCAATCCGGTGATGCTGAGCGCCAGCGGCGCGGCGGCTGTCGATGTCGTGTTGATCGGTGAGGGGGCGTCGGCGACGAACCTCGCGCGATCCGCCTGAACGGCCTTGGCAGCGCATTCATGCAGCCTATAAGGCAGATTATGAGTATCAATTGGACGAATAATGCTGACGTGACTACCGTCGTGATATGGCGGAAACCCCGTCGAATTTAACGGGTAAACGGAGTTTTGGTCGAAAAACGCTAATCGTTCTGGGAGGAATATCGAGATGGCGTATGCAATGAGAACAGTGATCGCGGCAGGGGCGCTGGCGCTCGCCACACAAGGCGCCGTCGCACAGGATTTCAGCCTCATGTCGGCACCGTTCGGAAGCGGCTCCTACGTGCTCGGCGGCGCGCTGGAACAGATCGTCGCCGCCAATTCCGAAACCATCCGCGTCAGCCACAGCGAAAGCCCGGGCTTTGCCTTCAACCACATTCAGCTCCAGCGTGAACCGGATCTGCGCAAGACCATGATCATCGGGTCGGGCCGGGCGATCAGCCAGCTTGCCGTGCGCGGCGAGCCGCCCTTCGAGGAAGAGCTGCCGCCGGTCAAGGCGCTCGCCAACTACAATCTCGGCAGCAATTTCCTGGCGACGCTCGATCCCGAGATCAAGACCGTCGCGGACCTTGAGGGCCGGCAGGTCGCGCTCGGCCGGCCGCCGCAGATCAACTGGACGATCCAGCCCGAATGGCTGCTCAAGGAAGGGTGGGGGCTCGGCGACAGCGTCTCGATCCAGTATCTCGGCACGCAGGAAGCGGTGACGGCATTGCTCGACGGTCAGGTCGATGCGGCGATCGTCGGCGGCTATTTCGATCCGCTGTCGCAGCAGATGGAACTGTCGCCGCAGACGTCGGAATTTCTCGCCTCGGGACGTGAGGCGCATTTCCTCGACTGGGGCACCGCGGAGGTGGAGAAGACCGCCGAAGCAGGCATGCCGATGACGCCGATCACGCTGCCCGCCGAGGCGCTGCCCGGCCGCGACGAGCCGCTCGAAGGCTTTGCCGACACGATTTCCTGGACCGTCTCGGAGGAATTCCCCGAAGAGGCGGCCTACGAGATCACCAAGCTGATCATCGAACATGTCGGCGAGTTCGCCGAATATCACGCGCTGGGCAAGCTGATGTCGCCCGAGGCGCTGGTCTATGGCTGGGACCGGGAGGAGTTCCATCCCGGTGCGCTGCGCGCCTACCAGGAAGCCGGTATCCTGGAATAAAGACCGCCGCGCCCGCCTGCGCCGGATGGCCGGGCGGGCGCCGTCATCCGCATCGGTACCCGTGGTGGACCCCTCGGCGCCTCGACTGGCGCCGGGATGGAGGAGGTGGATCCCATGACGTTCGAGAAGGTTCTCAACGCGCTCATCCTGACGGTCGCCCTGGCCGCGGTCGGTTACCACATGCTGATCACCCAGGTCCTGCTGGTCGGCTCGTTCGAACACCAGACGATCCATCTCATCTTCCTCATCGCGCTGATCTTCCTCGGCGGCATCCGCGCCGCCGAAACATGGGTCTCGCGCCTTGCCTCGACCGCCTTCCTCGCGGCCGGGCTCCTGGCCACCGGCTATATCCTCTTCAATCTCTCGCATCTTGAAATGGTGCTCGGGTTTCCCGAGCCGACGGACGTCCTGATCGGCGTGCTCTTGATCCTCGTCGTCCTGGAAGGCACACGCCGGGCCTGGGGCATGGTGATGCCGCTCGTCGTCATCGTCTTCGTCGCCTATTTCTTCCTCGGCCACCATATGCCGGGGCCGCTCTATCACCGCCCGTTCAATTTCAGCTACGTGATCTCCTATCTCAGTGTCGGACTTTCGGGCATCTACGGCAGCTTCCTTTCGATCTCCGCCAATTACGTCTTCCTCTTCGTCGTCTTCGGCGGGCTTCTGGAAATCCTGAAGGTCCACGATCTCTTCGAGGAACTGGGCAAGATCGCCGGGCGCTATCTGCGCGGCGGGGCAGGTCAGACGGCGGTCGTCTCCAGCGCGCTCGTCGGCACGGTCACCGGCGCGGCCGTCGCCAATGTGGCGATCACCGGCGCCTTCACCATCCCCTACATGAAACAGACGGGCTACAGGCCGCACGTCGCCGGCGCGATCGAGGCGACGGCCTCGACCGGCGGGCAGCTGATGCCGCCGGTCATGGGCGCGGCGGCATTCCTGATGGCCTCGTTCCTCGGCATCTCCTACGCCAGCATCATGCTCGCCTCGCTCATCCCGGCGATGCTCTATTTCTGGAGCTGCATGCTCAGCGTCCAGCTCATCGCGGTGCGCCACAAGATCGAGGCGCCGGTGCAGGCCGTCGATACCGGCCTCATCCTGCGCCGACTGCCGCTCTTTGCCATTCCGCTTGCGGTGCTCGTCGTGATGCTGCTCATGCAGTATTCGGCCAATCTCTCGGCATTCTGGGCCATCATCGTCGCGATCGTGCTCGCCTATGTCTCGCCCGAGACCCGCCCGACGCCGCTGGCGCTTGCCAAATGCCTGGCGCGCGGTGCCATCGTCGGCGCGCAGATCGGTATCGCGCTCGCCTGCGTCGGGCTGATGGCGCAGACGCTGATCACCACCGGCATGGGCACCAAGATCGCCGGACTGGTGGAGATGCTGAGCGGCGGCAGCCTGCTCCCGGCGCTTCTCATCACCATGGTGGTCTCCATCATCCTCGGTCTCGGCATCCCGACCAGCGCAGCCTATGCGCTCGTCGCCATCGTCGTCGTGCCGGCGCTGGTGCGCATGGGCGTGACGCCGCTCAGCGCCCATTTCTTCGCCTTCTATTTCGCCGTCGTCTCGGCCATCACGCCGCCCGTCGCGCTCGCCTCGCTCGCCGGGGCGAGCATTGCCGGCGCGGACTACATGAAGACGTCGCTCTGGGCCTTCGGCATCGCGATCTCCGGCTTCATCATCCCGTTCCTCGTGGTCTACAACCCGGTTCTGGTGCTCGCGCCCGACAGCTGGTTCCACGGCATCTTCGCGCTGATCGCGGTGCCGGTCGGCATGAGCGCGCTGACGATGGCCATGTTCAACTGTGCGCTGACCATGTTCACGCTCACCGAACGCGCAATGGCGATCGGCTCGGCCGTGCTGATGCTCGGCTTCGTCGTTCTGCGCCAGGACACCAGCCACAGCCTCGAATATGCCGCGCTGACCCTCGGCCTCGCCATCTTCGCCGCCCTGATGAGCGGCCAGCTGCGCAAGCGCCGCGCCGAAAAGGCCGAGACCGCCAGCGGCCCGACACCGACCGGCCCGGCACGGCTCCACGGCGTGCTCTAGCGAATGGTGGAACGGCGCGACCCAGGGTGTGGTGCCAGTTCCATAAGAAGACTTATGCAGCTGAATGCGGGGCGTAGAAGCCCGAGGTGCCGGACTTCGGTGGACACGGATTGGCGGATTTTGGAACGTCAGGCTTCGAATTTTGTCATCAGCTCAAGGCGCCAGGTTCCTTTTGCGAAGATATTCATGCGTTATTGTCAGCCTCGCCTGGTTGCCGATCGAGTTTGAGGCGATCTGATCGTAGACATGATTGGCGAATGGAATGCGGACGATATCGACTTCAACGCCGGCTGCCTTCGCCGCCTCGACGAACGCATAGACGCTATCGGACACGACGAGGCCATCTCTCTCTGGTTCGATCACCAAGGTGGGTGGTGCCTCGGCCGAAATGTAGGTTGCCGAACTGATCGCCGATATCCTTTCCGGAAATTCGTCCGGCGTGCCACCCACATATCCCATCATCAGCATTCGGGGCTCGAAGCCCGGCACCGGGAAGCCACGTTCATAGGTGGCGACGGGATCCACAGCAGGATATTGTACGACGACGGCCTTGGGCACCGGCACATTTCCGCAATTCGACCGTACGCGGCCCAGTGCTGCACCATAGGCCAGATTGATGGCGAGATTGCCGCCGGCGGAGTCTCCTGCCAAGACAATACGCTCCGGGTCTCCGCCAAACGTCTCCGCGTTAGCGTAAACCCAAGCAAGGCCGCAGGCCACGTCCACTGGGGCTTTGTTCCATGTCGGGTTATCAGGTGTGAAAAGTCGATAGCTCAAGCTGAACACGACCCAACCACGATCGGCAAACCAGCGCAGATCGGCCGCAGTCTCGGTATTGGTGCCGATCATGAAACCGCCGCCGTGAATATAAGCGTAGACGGGCGCGACGAGTGGCGGCGTTGGCGGAAGATAGATTGCGGCTGTAAGGGCATTGCCCTCTACGTTAGAAAATGTCGCGATCTGATCGGGCCGCGGCTCTGCCATCTTTCCCAGGAAGAGACCGGTAACAGGATTGATCCTTCCACCCGCTGCGCCTGCCGCCAACATGATGCTGCCGACAATGAAGGTCGAAGCCAGCACTCCTGCAAGTGAAATGACAATTGCGGCGAGACCGAGCCGATGGGATCCCAATCTCCAGCATGCAATGCCGACAATCGCGGCGATCAACGCAAGCATCACGAGATGAGGCCCAAACGTCGTCCAAAGCGACGACGACATGGCCGCGTAGTAACTGTATGTCGGGTCGAGCGTGGCGCCGAGAGCCAAAGCCAACACCATTCCAGCAACTGCGATGGCTCCGAGGCACAGCACCAGTTTTAGCCACCACAGCGTGTTGCGCTTCGAACTCTGAACCATGTGGCTGCCTCGCAGAGCCTCGCCGACAATCGATCACACAGAAACCGAGATTAACACGAACCGTGCTCAGTTCGGTTGTGAACGTCAGTGTTGGCGGAACGATGGTTCTCCCTCTTGATCGGCAACGACCCGAACCCGGCCGGAAGCCGACGAACACCGGAAGAAACAAGATCCCAGACCCCTCACCCAGTCGACGCATCAGGCGCCCCACGAAATCAGCATTGTCAGCTCTGTCCGATGGGCGCATTCTGGCCGCAGGATGCGTCAGGGTCTGTTGATCGGCAGGGAGTGCGGTCATGATGGGCGTGCGGTGTTCCTTCGTTCTTGTCCTGGTCGCCGGGCTGGCGGGTTGCTCGGA
Organism: Neopararhizobium haloflavum; assembly: GCF_002750855.1. GTDB lineage: Bacteria > Pseudomonadota > Alphaproteobacteria > Rhizobiales > Rhizobiaceae > Georhizobium > Georhizobium haloflavum. The sequence continues at coordinate 112,499 of NZ_NWUC01000008.1, forward strand.
AACCACCGGGCCACCCGCGCTGTCCCCGCCAGACCCCGCACCCATGCGGACCGGGAGTGCCACGGACGAGCAGGCGTGCGAGCTTGCGGTGACGCGCCAGACGAACAATGGCGACGTCGTGACGCTCAGCTCGGATTTCTCGCAGGCCAACACGGAGGTGATCGTCGGCGTCGGGCCGGATCGCGCCCGTTGGCGCTGCCTCGTCTCCAGCGGCGAGGTGGCCGAGGTCATGTCGCTGACGGACGAAGGCGCGCTTTGACGGCGTCGCATCGCATCCTGGCGCATACAGGCGCTGCCTGTCGCAGCGCGCACCATCGGCCATCGAGGGCTCCATGAAACGTTCCATGTCGCGTGCCGCCGTCTGCGTCCTCCTCGCCTGGCTGCCCTCGGCTGCGGGCGCGCAGAAAACACAGACGGTGCGCTTTCCCGCTGGTCCGACAGGCACGACGATCGAAGCGTCGGTGACCGGAGACAGCTATGCCGACTACAAGCTGGCGGTCCGCAGCGGCCAGGTCATGCGGGTCACGCTCGATCCGGAAACGGTCTACTTCAACATCCTGCCGCCGGGCAGCGAGGGAGAGGCGATCTTCATCGGCTCCATGGAAGGCGGCAGCTTCTCCGGAACCCTTTCGATGGACGGCATCTATACCATCCGCGTCTACCAGATGGGCGCCGCCGCCGACGAAGGCCGAACGCGCGGTTTCACCATCGATGTCGGCGTGAAGTGACGAGTTCGATGGTGCAGGCGCGGTCCAACAAAAGATAAACTGGTCTCTGCTTTATACTGTATCGCCAACGTTCTTATTCTGATCTAAGCGATGAGACCTTTTGTCGTCTCATCAATCGCCGGGTCGCATTCGCTTGAAGCCAGATAGACAACTTATGGACGAACCCTCACGCTCGGCGGCGCTCCACAGCTATATGGTGCTGGACTCGCCGCGTGAGGAGGAGTTCGACGATATCGCGAAGCTGGCGGCGGAAGTGTGCGGCACGCCGATCGCGGTCGTGAACCTGGTTGATACCTACCGCCAGTTCTTCAAGGCGGAAGTCGGGCTCGGTGTTCGAGAGACGCCGCTTGAAACCTCCTTCTGCGGGCACGCCATACTCGCCGAAGACATGATGGTCGTGAACGATGCGTCGAAGGATCCGCGGTTCGACGGAAACCCGTTGGTGCACACGGAAGGTGGCCTGCGGTTTTATGCGGGTGCAATCCTCAAGGCGCCGGGTGGACTGCCAATCGGCACCGTCTGCGTTCTGGACACCGTCCCGCGCGATCTCGATGATCATCAGATTCGTACGTTGAAGCTTCTGGCGCGGCAGGTCATGACGCAGCTCGAACTCAGGCGTTCTGTTGCTCACCATGCGTCGGCCGCCGAACGTCTCTCGGCGCTCATGGAATTGGGCGAGCGCTTGCGGCCCTGCGAAAACCCGGCTGAAATGGGCAGCATCTCCGGCGAGATCGTGGCGCGCACGCTGAAGGTGACCCGCGCCGGCTTCGGACGTTTGCGAAGCGAATCCCGCTCGATCACGATCGACGGTGACTGGGTGAGCGAAGGTCAGGTGAGTGTCGCCGGCACGCATGAATTCGGCGACCATGGCCCATTCAGCGCCGTTTTGCGGCAAGGGCAAAACGTCGTGTTCGAGGATGCCAGGACCGATGCCCTTCCGGAAGGCGTGTCGGCATTCCTCCAATCGATCGACGTCATGTCGATGATCAACGTCCCGGTCGTCAGCAATGGAAAGACGATTGCGATCTTCTTCGCCCACGACCGGGCGCCCCGCGCCTGGAGTCCCAGCGACGTCGATTTCGTCCGGTCGGTGGCGGATCGGGTTCAACTGAGCATGGATAGGCTGAATGCCCGGAAAGATCAGGAAGTTCTGAATCAGGAACTGAGCCATCGCCTGAAGAACACCTTGGCGATGGTCCAGGCCCTCGCCACGCAGACGCTTCGACCGGTCACGGATCGCCAGGCGGTGGACGCCTTTACCCAACGGATCGGGGCGCTGTCACGGGCCCACGACGTCCTGCTCAATCAGAACTGGTCGGAGGCGAGCGTTCGGGACGTCACTGCGGCGGTGCTGTCGACATTCGATCGATCAGAGCGTTTCACTCTCCTGGGCCCGAACCTGCGCATGGGGCCACGGGCGACGCTATCGCTGTCGCTGGTTCTCCACGAACTGGCAACCAATGCCCTGAAATACGGCGCCGTTTCGGTGCCTGAAGGCCGCGTTTCCGTTGAATGGCAAGTCGAGCCGGGAGAGATTGAACGCACTTTCGTGTTGCGTTGGACCGAAAAGGGCGGTCCGCCTGTGTACGAGCCCGCAGAGCGCGGGTTCGGGTCGCGGCTGATTCGGATGGGTTTGATTGGAACCGGTGGCGTCGACATCAGTTACGAACATTCGGGCCTGGTGGCTCGCATGCAGGCTCCGCTGTCGCAGATGCAGCAGGCATAAGGCAGTATCGGTTTGATCCAGCCTTCTCACCATCGGCCCATTGTCCTTGTCGTCGAGGATGAACCGCTCCTGCGTATGGCAGCGGTGGGTCTCGTCGAAGATGCCGGCTTCGACGCGCTCGAAGCATGCGACGCGACCGAAGCCGTGAGGATCCTCGAAAGCCGTACGGACATTCGCATCGTGTTCACGGACATCGACATGCCGCGAGGCATCGATGGCATGAAGCTTGCCGCCTTGATCCGCGATCGTTGGCCGCCCATCCACATCATCGTGACGTCCGGCCACGTGGCGGATCGGAACGTGCGGCTACCAGTCGATGCCAGCTTTTTCGGAAAGCCCTACGATGAGCGGCAGGTCACCAAGGAGCTCCATCGGATGGCTGCAGTCGCGCAGCGAGAAGTGCCGGGACTGTGAAGCACGGGCATTGTTTGCCCCCTCACCTCCGGAGCACATCGAACGGCACCAGCGCGCCGCGATGGGCGATGCACCGGGCGGCGGTGGCGTGGGCGCTTCGGGCGGCGGCTTCGGAGTCTGCGCCTTCGGCGCGGGCGGCGAGATAGGCGCCGTTGAAGCTGTCGCCCGCCCCTGTCGCGTCGAGCACGGCGCTGACCGGTTCGGGCGCGATCTCGGCTTGTCCGGCGGGCGTAGACAGCAGAGCCGGCGCGCGCCCGTTTTTCACCACGACTTCATCGGCGCCGAGAGCGCGATAGCGCGCGGCGGTGGCATGAGGATCGGTATCGCCGAAGAAGCGGGCCTCGTCGTCGAAGGTCGGCAGCACGATCGTCGCCGCGCGGCCGGCTTCGCTCACCGCCTCGCGCGCTGCATCCTCGCTCGGCCACAGCGCCGCCCGGATGTTGGGATCGAAGGCGACGGTGGCACCGGCGGCTCGCGCCGTTTTCAGCGCATCGAACAGCGTTCGCCGCGCGGTCGCGGTGAGGATGGCGAGCGTGATCCCCGAAAAATAGACGATCGCCGCGCCGTCGATCGCTTTGGCCAGCGCGGCCGGGTCGTCGGCGAGGCAGCGCGCGGCCGACATGTCGCGCCAGTAGGTGAAGTGCCGGTCGCCGTCCGCCTGATGGATGAAGTAAAGGCCCGGCCGGCGATCGGGGATCGTGCGGATCGCGCCGGTGCCGATGCCGTTGTCGTCCATGAAGGCGCGCATCGCGGCGGAATAGCGGTCGTTGCCGAGCGCGCTGACGTAGTCGACGGTCCAGTTCTCTGCCAGCGCGGCGCGGGCATACCAGGCCGCGTTCAGCGTGTCGCCGGCAAAGCCCATGTGCCAGCGTCCCCCGGCGCTCTCTCCGTCGGGATCGCCGCCCGACATCTCGATCATCGCTTCGCCTATGGATACCAGACGTTTGGGCATGCCGATCTTTCCTCGTTCATGCGCGCCTGCCAGGGTGAAGCGCGCCGCCATCCCGATATCCGATCGCACCGCCCTCCGTCCAGCCTTGGCCGAGACCCTCGCCGGGACGTGGCGATTGGTAAAGTTGTTTGACTCATCGCTTTGCCGTACCGCATAGTACGCCGTCAGGACTTGCGGCAGCGCGATGCACGGCGGACGGAGGATCACATGCTCGACAAGACGGCCATGATGGCGCTTGGCCATATCATCGACGGCGCGGTGGTGGACCGGGCCGAGGCGGGCGGCATCGACGTCATCGACCCCTCGACGGGTGGAGCCTTCGCCCGCATCCCGGCTGGCGGCAAGGCCGAGATCGACCGGGCTGTCCAGGCTGCCCGCTCTGCCTTCGAGGGCGCCTGGGGCGAAAAATCCGCTCTGGAACGGGGCCGCATCCTCATCAGGCTCGCCGGGCTGATCGAGGCGCATTTCGACGAGCTGGCCGATCTTGAATGCCGCGACACCGGAAAGCCGATGAAGCAGGCGCGCGCCGACATCACCGCCGCTGCGCGCTATTTCGAATATTACGGCACCGCGGCAGACAAGCATCACGGCGAGACCATTCCCTATCAAAAGGGCATGACGGTCATGGCGCTGCGCGTGCCGCATGGGGTGACCGGACACATCATTCCGTGGAACTACCCGGCGCAGATCTTCGGACGCTCCGTCGGCGGAGCGCTGGCTGCTGGCAATGCCTGCGTGGTCAAGCCGGCGGAGGACGCCTGCCTGACGCCGCTCAAGATCGCCGAACTCGCCATCGAGGCGGGCCTGCCGGCCGGTGCGCTCAATGTCGTGTGTGGCCTCGGCACTGAGGCCGGCGCGGCGCTCGCTGCCCATCCCGGCATCAACCACATCTCCTTCACCGGCTCGCCGCAGACCGGAACGGCGGTCGCCAGGGCCGCGGCCGAGAACCACGTCCAGGTGACGCTGGAACTTGGCGGCAAGTCGCCTCAGCTCGTCTTCGCCGATGCCGATCTCGACGCGGCCCTGCCCGTGATCGTCAACGCGATCGTGCAGAACGCCGGCCAGACCTGCGCCGCGGGCAGCCGGGTGTTGATCGAACGGTCGATCTATGACGATGTCATGGCGAAGCTTGCCGAACGGTTCGCCGCGCTCACCGTCGGTCCCGGCGCTGAGGACCGCGATTGCGGACCGATCATCAGCGCCAGGCAGCTCTCGCGCGTCAAGACGCTGGTCGACGCCGCGCTGGCGGACGGCGCAAAGGTTGTGGCCAAGGCAGCGCTCGGAGCCGACGCGCCGGATGGCGGTTTTTATTATCCGCCGATGCTGCTCGACGGAGCGGCGCCGGAAAGCCGTCTGGCGCAGGACGAGGTGTTCGGCCCTGTCCTGGCCGCCTTCCCCTTCGACGACGAGGCCGAGGCGATCCGCCTTGCCAACGCGACGCCCTATGGCCTGACCGCATCGGTCTGGACCGCCGATGGCGGGCGGCAGATGCGCTGCGCCAACGCCATCGAGGCCGGTCAGGTCTTCATCAACAATTACGGCGCCGGCGGCGGAATCGAGCTGCCCTTCGGCGGCATGAAGCGCTCCGGCTACGGCCGTGAAAAGGCGTTTGAAGGCATGATCAGTTTCACCACGGTCAAGACGGTGGTGCTCAAGCACGGTTGACACGCCAGACTTTTTCCCTCCCGGGACGGGCGTCGCGACCCTGGTTGCGGCGCCTTTTTTCGTGCGGCGGATCGGGACGGGGCGAGCCGGGTAGGATGACGCAGGACCCGGCGCGACGAGGCCGCCGTGACCGCCGGCGATTTCTCGGACCTGGCAAGCGTGGCGGTCGCCGGCTGTCAGAAGCCGGGCCGGTTGCTCATCATCCGCACGCGTGCGTGCTCGATGTGGTTGCGCATGGCGCGCTTGGCCTTGGTCGCGGCGCCGGCCTCGATGTGGCGGAAAATGTCCTCGTGTTCGGCCTGCACGGCCTCCGTGCTGACCAGCGGCTGGAACTGCACGAGAAAGCGCATCAGGTTGACCGAGCGCGAGACGTCGTATTCCAGCGATTGCAGCGTCTGGACGATGCGCTGGTTGCAGGTGGCGGCGGCGACGGCCTCGTGGAAAGCGTAGTCGTGATGGTGCAGGATGGCGTCCTGGCGCATCGCCTCGTCGAAGCGGTCGAGCGCGGCGCGCATGCGTTGGATGTCGGCGGGCCCGCGCCGCCTGGCCGCCAGGCTCGCCGCCTGCGGTTCAATGATGAGGCGCAGTTCGATGCCGCGCAGAAGGTCGCCAATGCGCTCGAGCGCGTCGCGATCCGTAGCGTCCGCCCCGTCCTCCCGGCGCGCGCCGATTGGATTTTGAACGTAATTGCCAGAGCCGCGCACCGACGAGACCAGGCCTTCGTCGCGCAGCCTGTCGAGCGCCTCGCGCAGCACCGGGCGCGAGACGTCGAATTCTCGCGCCAGGCTGTTCTCCGAAGGCAGACGCGTGCCGACCGTTATCATGCCGGTGACGATCGCGTGGAACAGGTTCTCGTAGACGCGGTCGGCCAGACGCTCCGGCTTGGGGCCGGATAGATCGGCGATCGGGAAGTCGGCAAGGCCCGCGGGCGCGGATTTGTCCATTCCATTCACTCATCTGAGGATCGGGACGTCAGACCGCTCTTTCTCGCCGACCGCGCACCTGCCGTGAAGGGCGGGAAAGGCTGATCATCATACCAGTCCAAGTCAAGTTGTAAAACAGGTTGACTGAATTCTCAGCCATCGTCAAACTCCCGGCCTCGTGATGGGGAGAAGCACCAGGGAGGAAACCAATGTTTCACTATCGCACGATCACACGCGCCTTCGTCGTGGCGCTCGCGGCGTCGGCGGCCAGCGGCGCGCTGGCTCAGACCACGCTGAATTTCGGACACACCACCGCTCAGGGCTCGCACTATTCCGTCGGCGTCCAGGCCTTTGCCGATACACTCTCGGAACTTTCGGACGGCAAGTTCGAGGTGCGCGAGCAGGCCGCCGGCGCACTGGGCGGTGAGCGTGACCTGATCGAAGGGCTGCAGATCGGCTCGGTCGAACTCGTCATTTCCTCGACCGGTCCGCTCGGCAACTTCGTTCCCGAGACGCTGGTGCTCGACCTGCCGTTCCTCTTCAAGGACTATGCCTCGGCACGTTCCGTGCTCGACGGCGAGATCGGCGACGAACTTCTCGAAAAGATCAACGAGAACGGGCTGGTTGCCTTGGCCTGGGCCGAAAACGGCTTTCGCCACGTGACCAATTCGCAGCACCCGATCGAAACGCCCGAGGACCTTGCCGACCTCAAGCTGCGCACGATGGAGAACGCCGTGCACATGGAGGCCTTCACGGCCGCTGGCGCGGCGCCGACGCCGATGGCGTTTCCCGAGGTTTTCGCGGCCCTCCAGCAGGGTGTGATCGACGGTCAGGAAAACCCGATCCCGGTGATCACCTCGTCCAACATGTGGGAAGTGCAGGATTATCTGACACTGACCGGCCACGTCTATTCGCCGGGGATCATCCTTGCCTCGCCGAGCCTTTGGGACACGCTGTCGGACGAGGAAAAGGGCTGGTTCGAGGAAGCGGCCGACGCGGCGGTGACCGCCAACCGCGCGAAGGTCGAGGAAGACGAGGCAAGCGGCGTCGACATGCTGCGCGAAAAGGGCATGGAAGTCGTCGAGGAGGTCGATACCGATGCCTTCCGCGAAGCGGTGCGGCCGGCCTATGACACCTTCATCGCAGAGCATGGCGAGGAGATGCTGACGCGCATCCAGGAAGCGCAGGAATAATTCGCCCTGATCGAAAAAACCCGTTGAGTCGGCCGCGCCCGTCGCGGCCGGCTTAAGGGAGCTTCCCATGCACTGGTTTCTCGCCGTCGAACGGCGCCTGACGCGCACAGCGCTGGAACTGGCGATCATCGCCATGGCGCTGGTCGTCGCGCTTACCTTCTATCAGGTCGTCACCCGGTTCGTGCTCGGCCATCCGTCCGCCTGGTCGGAAGTCGCCGCGCGCTCGGCCATGATCTGGATGGTCTTTCTCGGGCTGGCGGCGGCCTTCCGCATGGGCTCGATGATCGCCGTGGATCTTCTTGTCGACCTCAGCCCGCCGGCGATGCGCCGGATCGTCCACATGATCGTCGGCGTCGCCTCGCTTGTCTTCCTCGCCATCCTGATCTGGTATGGCACAGCAATGGCCTTGAGGGTACGCAGCCAGAACCTTGCCGGAATGAGCATCACCATCGCCTGGGTCTATGCCGCCCTTCCCGCCGGCTCCGCGCTGGCGCTTTTCGGCGTCATCGCGCGGATGATGGAGGTCTGGCGCGAGCCAGCGGGGGCGCATGACGACGAGCTGAAGAACGTGGAGGGATCGGTTTGAACGCCGCCCTCGCCTTTTCGCTGCTCATCCTCTTTTCGCTTGCCGTGCCGATCGGCGTATCACTGGTGCTCGCCAGCGCTTTCGGCGTGCAGTTCTTTTCCAGCGTGCCGCTGCTGCTCGTCGCGCAGCGGGTCTTCACCAGCCTCGATTCCTTCCCGCTGCTCGCCGTGCCGCTTTTCATCCTGTCGGGGAACCTGATGGCGGCGGGCGGCATTTCGGAGCGCCTGGTCGACCTCGCCAAATCCATGGTCGGCGGCATTCAGGGCGGACTTGCCTGCACCTGCGTCATCACCTGCATGATCTTCGCCTCGGTCTCCGGCTCGTCGGTGGCGACCACCTTCGCCATTGGCGTCATCCTGATTCCGGCCATGGTCAAGCACGGCTACCCGGTCGGCACGGCGGCGGCGATCCAGGCCTCCTCGGCCGAGCTTGGCGTCCTGATCCCGCCATCGATCCCGCTGATCCTCTACGGCGTTTCGACGGAAACCTCGATCGGCCAGCTGTTCCTCGCCGGCGTCGGGCCGGGCATCCTGGTCGCGGCGGCCCTCTTCGTCTACCTGCTCGTTTTGTGCCGCATCAAGGGTTACGGCAAGGATGACGGGCGCGAGAGCCAACCATTCCTCAAGGCGCTGGTGCGTTCATTCTGGGCGCTTCTCATGCCCTTCGTGGTGCTGGGCGGCATCTATGGCGGCGTCTTCACGCCGACCGAGGCCTCGGCGATCGCCGTCGTCTACGCGCTGTTCGTCGGCCTGTTCGTCTACCGTGCGCTGACATTCGCCTCGATCCACGCGGCCTTTCGCCAGTCGGTGATTTCCAGCACGGTGATCATGATCATCATCGCCGGCGCGGGGTTGTTCTCCTTCCTCGTCACGCGCAGCGGCCTGCCGTCGATCATCGCCGAATGGGTGCAGCAGGTCTTCACCAACAAGGTGGCGTTTCTTTTCGCCGTCAACATCTTCCTGTTCCTTGTTGGCATGTTCATCGAAACCTCGGCGGCAATCCTCGTGCTGGCGCCTCTGCTGACGCCGATCGCCATCGCCTATGGCGTCGATCCGGTGCATTTCGGGCTCATCATCGTCGTCAACCTGGCGCTCGGCATGTTCACGCCGCCCGTGGGGGTCAATCTCTTCGCAGCCTGCGCGGTGGCGAACATATCGATCCAGCGCATCATCCCCGCGCTGGTGCCGATGGTGGCCGTGGTGATGGGCTGCGTCCTGCTCGTGACCTATGTTCCCTTCATTTCCCTTGGCCTCGTCGAGTGGCTCTACCGATGACGGCCTTCACCGCCTGCCCCCAATGATCACATCGAGGAGTGAACCATGAAACTGAAAGACAAGGTCGCGCTGATAACGGGCGCCGGCGGGGGCTATGGCGAAGGCATCGCGCATTACTTCGCCAGTGAAGGCGCCAAGGTGCTGGTCGTCGATATCCGCACTGATGCGGCCGAGAAGGTCGCCGGCGCCATAGGAGATGCCGCGCGCGCCTTCACGGCCGACGTGACGAAAAGCGACGACACCAAGGCGATGATCGACGCGGCCGTGAAGCATTTCGGCAAGCTCGACATCATCGTCAACAATGCCGGCACGACGCACAAGAACCAGTCGATGCTCAATGTCGACGAGGCGACCTTCGACAAGGTCTACGCCGTCAACGTCAAGTCGCTCTATCATGCCGCCATGCACGGTGTGCCGGTGCTGGAGAAGAATGGCGGCGGCGTCATCATCAACATCGCCTCGACGGCCGGCGTGCGCCCGCGCCCTGGCCTTGTGTGGTACAACGGCTCCAAGGGCGCCGCGATCGCCATCACCAAGTCCATGGCCGCCGAGCTCGCCGAGAAGAAGATCCGCGTGTGCGCCATCAATCCGGTGATGGGCGAGACCGGCCTGACCGATCAGTTCCTGCCCGGCGACGACACCCCGGAAACGCGCGCCAAGGTCATTGCCGGCATCCCGCTCGGCCGGCTTTCGCTGCCCATCGACATCGCCAAGGCCTGCGGGTTCCTGGCGTCCGACGAGGCCGACTTCATCACCGGCGTCTGCCTCGAGGTCGACGGCGGCCGCTGCATCTGACCATGGCAAAGATACTCATCATCGGCGGTGCCGGCATGCTCGGTCTGCGCCTTGCGCAAGCGTTGCTGGAGAATGGCGAGGCCGGCGGAGTACCGCTCGAACGCCTGACCCTCTTCGACATGGCGCCCGCCGCGATCGGCGATGGCGATGGGCGCCTGTGCGTTGAGACCGGGGACATTGCCGAGGCGGGTGTCGCCGCGCGGCTTCTTGCCGGGCGGCCGGACGTCATCTTCCATCTCGCGGCCATCGTCTCGGGCGAGGCCGAGCGGGACTTCGACAAGGGTTACCGCATCAACCTCGATGCGACCCGCGCGCTCTTCGAGGCGATCCGGGTCGAGAACGCGGCGTCGGGCTATTGCCCGCGCGTCGTCTTCGCCTCATCGCTGGCCGTCTTCGGCGTTCCGCTGCCCGACGTCATCGGCGACGACCAGATCCTGACGCCGATGTCGAGCTATGGCACACAGAAGGCGATCGGCGAGTTGCTGCTTGCCGATTACAGCAGGCGCGGCTTCATGAACGGGATCGGCCTGCGCCTGCCGACGATCTGCATCCGGCCGGGCAAGCCCAACGCGGCCGCCTCGGGGTTCTTCTCCAATATCCTGCGCGAGCCGCTGGCCGGGCAGGAGGCGGTGCTTCCTGTCGGTGAAGACGTGCGCCACTGGTTCGCCAGCCCACGCGCGGCCATCGGCTATCTCGTTCATGCCGCCGCGATCGATACGGCCAAGCTCGACGGGCGCCGCAACCTCACCATGCCGGGCGTATCGGCGACGGTCGCCGACGAGATTGCCGCGCTGGAACGCTTCGGCGGCAAGGAGGCGGTGGCCCTGATCCGCCGCCAGCCGGATCAGGCGATCGAGGCGATCATCTCGACCTGGCCGAAGGCGTTTAATGCCAAACGGGCGCTGGCGCTCGGATTTGTCCCGGACGCATCGTTCGATGCAATCGTGACGGCGCATCTGGAGGATGCAGGCGGCCGGTGATCTCTCCAAGGCCCCGTCATCGGCGTCAATGATGGCGATAAAGATCGGCCGAGCGGTCGAGGTGAACGCGCATTGCCTCGACTGCGCGCGTCTCGGCTCCCTCGCCGATCCGGTCGACGATCAGCGCATGCTCGCGCAGCGTCACCTCTTCCTGGCCCGACCAGATCAAGAGATCGGTGTGGTAGGTGAAAAGCCAGTTCAGCATCGCCTCGCTGACGGCGACGAAGATCGGGTTGCCGGAAAGGCCTGCGATGCGGGTGTGAAAGGCGATGTCGGCGCGGATGAAGGCGGGCGGGTCGCCAAGCTTTTCGCGCTGCGCATCGATCAGCGTGCGCAGCGCCGCGATATCGTCGGGCCTCGCCTTTTCGGCCGCGATGCGGACCATGCCGAGTTCGAACAGCCGCCGCGCTTCCTTGAGGTTTTCCAGATTGTCGGGCGAGGCGGAAAGCAGAAGCCGCGCGGCCGCGTCGGCCTGGCGAAAGACCGCCTCGGCAGAAAGCGGGCTGACCCGTGACCGTTCGCCGTGGGAAATGGTGATCAGTCCCATGGTCTGCATCGATTGCAGCGCCTCGCGCACCGCCGGCCGTCCGACGCCGAAACGCTCCATCAGCGCCCGTTCGGAGGGCATCGGATCGCCGGGCGCCAACTCGCCGCGCACGATCATCTCGCGCAAGCGGTCGAGAACCTGGTCGGACAGTTTGCGCCGAACGATCCTGTCCGCGCCGGGCGCGCCGTCGTTGAAGCTGTCCATTGCGCTCCCGTTTCTCCTCAGAACGATGCCCTTTCTAGCGCGATCGCATGCGCGGGTGAACCGCGCGGTGCCCACTATCCAAAGCTACGCGACTGCAAGAACTTGTCAACTGGTATGACAAGATGATAATGGCTCGGAGGGATATCGGGGGACCGTTGATGGAAAGACTTGTCGCGCGCTACGAACTGGAAAGTCCGCTGCCGCTTGCCGATGCGGCCGCGGTGATCGCGGGCGAACAATCATCCGGCACGTTCATGCGACTGCCGGGCGAAACGGATGCGTTGCTTGCCCGTTCCGGCGCGCGGGTGGAATCGGTGATCGAGCGATCGGCCTCCGACCGCCCTGCCCTGCCCTGTGTCACAGAAGGCATCCGCTACCAGCGCGGCGAGATCGTCATCTCCTGGCCGCTTGCCAACATGGGGCCGTCGCTGACCAATGTGCTGGCGACGGTCGCGGGGAACCTTTTCGAGCTTGCCGAGGTCTCCGCGCTTCGCCTTCTCGACATCACCTTTCCACCGGCTTTCGCCCGTGCCTGCCCCGGCCCGGCTTTCGGTGTGGAAGGCACGCTGGCGCTGGCCGGGCTGACATCGGGGCCGATGATCGGCACCATCGTCAAACCGAGCGTCGGCCTCTCGCCCGACGAGACGGCGGCGCTCGCCGATCAGCTCATCGCCGGCGGCATCGACTTCATCAAGGATGACGAGTTGCAGGCGAACGGCTCCCACTGTCCGCTTGCCGAGCGCGTCGAGAAGGTGATGACAGTTGTCAACCGCCACGCCGAGCGCACCGGCCGCAAGGCGATGTACGCCTTCAACATCACCGGCGAGATCGACGAGATGAAGCGCAATGCCGATCTCGTCGCGAAGGCTGGCGGCACCTGCCTGATGGTGAGCCTTCATGCCATCGGGCTCGCCGGCATGGCGGCGATCCGCCGTCATGCCGCACTGCCGCTGCACGGCCACCGCAATGGCTGGGGTCTTTATCAGCGCTCGCCGGATATCGGCATCGCCTATCCCGCCTGGCAGAAGTTCTGGCGCCTGGCCGGGGCCGATCATCTGCACGTCAACGGCATCGCCAACAAGTTCTCCGAAAGCGACGCCTCGGTCATCGCCTCGGCGCGTGCCGTCGGCGAGCCGCTTTTTGCCGCGCCGCTGCCCGCGTTCAAGGCGATGCCGGTCTTTTCGTCGGGACAAACGGCGGTGCAGATGGAGCCGACCTACCGGGCGCTTGCCTCCACCGGCTTCATCTATTGCGCCGGTGGCGGCATCATGGGCCATCCGGGCGGCGTTGCCGGCGGCGTTGCAAGCCTGCGCCAAGCGGCCGATGCCGCGATCGCCGGCATTCCCGTCGACCGTCACGCGGCAAGCCATCCCGAACTCGCCCAGGCGCTCGAGCTGTTCAAGGCCAAGCGGCGATGAGCAAGCAGGCTCTCTCGCTCGCCTACTACGGCGACGATTTCACCGGGTCGACCGACGTGATGGAGGCGCTTTCGGGCAACGGCGTGCCGACGGTGCTGTTCACCCGCATCCCGACGCGCGAGGAGCGCGCGCGCTTTTCCGGTTTTGCAGCGGTCGGCCTCGCCGGGTCGAGCCGCAGCCGCACGCCTCAATGGATGTCGGCAGAACTGCCGGTCGCCTTTCGCTGGCTTGCGGCCGAGCCGGCAACGATCGTCCACTACAAGGTGTGCTCGACCTTCGACAGCGCGCCGGAGCGTGGCTCGATCGGCCGCGCGCTGGAGATCGGGCTCGACGTCTTCGGGCAGGACATGGCGGCGATCGTCGTCGGCGCGCCGCAGCTTCGCCGCTATACCTTCTACGGTCATCTCTTCGCCGCCTATGGCGAAAGCGTTTATCGCATCGACCGCCATCCCGTCATGAGCCGCCATCCCGCAACACCGATGGGCGAAGCCGATCTGCTGCGCCATCTGGCCGGTCAAACCGATCATCCCGTGGCGCTGCTGCCGGCCGATGCGTGCGACTGGTCCAAGCGCATCGCACACGCAGCAGAGGGCGGCGCGCGCGGCCTCCTCGTCGATGTCCACGATGCTACGAGCCAACATCGCGCGGGCGCTGTGCTGCGCGCCATGGCAGATGCCGGCCGGCGGTTCGTCATCGGCTCGTCGGGTGTCGAATATGCGCTCCTGGCCGGCGCTTCGCCGCAGAAATTCGAACCACTTGCGCCGCAGGAGCGCATCGCCGTGGTGTCTGGCAGCTGCTCGCCAACGACGGAGCGCCAGATCCGCGCGGCCTGCGCCGCCGGGTTCGAGGGCATTGCCGTCGATCACGCCGCTCTCGGCGCAGAGGGCCCTGAGGGGCCGTCTTTTCGGGCAGCTCTCGCGAGGGCCGATGCGGCGCTGCGCGATGGCAAGAGCCCGCTTGTCTATACGGCACTCGGCGCGGCGACGGGTCGCGCCGGAGAGGATGGCGGCGCCGCGACGGGCCGGGCGCTTGGTGCGCTTCTTGCCCGGCTGGTCGATGGGCATGGTCTGTCGCGAATTGCCGTTGCCGGCGGCGACACGTCGAGCCATGCCGTCGCCGAACTCGGCGTCCTGGCGCTGACCTTGAGGAAGCCGGTCCCGCAAAGCCCTGGATCGCCGGTGTCGCTGGCGCATTTCGGCAACGAACGCCCGCCGCTCGAACTGCTGCTGAAGGGCGGCCAGATCGGCGGCGACAGCTATTTCGCCGATCTGCGCGACGGCCGGCTGTGAACGCGCGGCTGCACCCTCGCGGCGTTGCTGGCGTCAACCTGACGGAATCGCCATCGAGGACTCTATGCGTCGTGCTGGAACTGCCTAGATAGAGACGGGAGCTGCATAGGAGCTGCCGCGGTGTCTCTCCCTGAAACGATGAGTGCAATCGTGCTGACCGGCCATGGTGGGCTCGAGAAGCTGGAATGGCGCGAGGATGTACCGGTCCCGTCTGTCATGAAGGGTGAAGTGCTGATCCGGGTGGGCGCCTCGGCGGTCAACAACACCGATGTGAACACACGCACCGGCTGGTATTCCAAGTCCGTCAGAGGCGACACGGGATCGGCCGCAACACAAGGGTATGGTGGGGCGTCCGACGCTGATGGTGGCTGGGCCGGAGCGTTGCGTTTTCCACGCATACAAGGCGCGGACTGCTGCGGCGAGATCGTCGCGGTCGGCGAAGATGTCGACGACGCACGTTTAGGTCAGCGTGTCCTCGTTCGCCCGATGTACCGCCCGGCAGGCTCGGGCGCAGACACGCTGGAGACTTTCGGTTCAGAGCGCGATGGCGGCTTTTGCGAATACACGACCGTCGAAGCGGACAATGCCTTGCCGGTCGACAGCCGCCTCACGGATGTCGAACTTGCGTCCTTCCCTTGCGCTTTCTCTACCGCCGAAGGCATGATTCAGCGTGCGTCGCTGGGTGCGGAGCGCGTGTTGATCACCGGCGCATCGGGCGGTGTCGGCTCGGCTGCGGTGCAGCTTGCCAAGCGACGCGGTGCGGATGTGACGGTTGTTACGAGCCCTGAAAAGATGGATGCGCTGAAGGCGCTCGGCGCGGACGACGCGCTCGATCGGGGCGAAGCGCTTCCCGAACGCGCATTCGACGTTGTTCTCGATCTGGTGGGCGGACCGCGCTGGCCCGAACTACTGGAAACGTTGAGGGTTCGAGGACGCTATGTCACGTCCGGGGCGATTGCCGGTCCAATCGTCGAGCTTGATCTGAGGACGCTTTACCTTGCAGACCTCACACTCATCGGAAGCACAAGGCAGGAGCGGCGTGTCTTCGCGGATCTGGTCGGATACATCGAGGCCGGCGAAATCCGGCCCGTGGTCGCCAAGACCTTTCCACTTCGCGAATTGCGGGCGGCTCAGGAGGCCTTCCTCCAGAAAGCCCACATTGGCAAGATCGGGATCGAAGTCAGCGACAGGCGCTGACGCGAGGACATCTGCGGTGTTGACGGCCTTCGCAGACGGCGAAGCGGCCGGCCCGGATATTCTCCGGACCGGCCGCTTCGTCTATGGGGAACCGTCGGCCGCAATGTGTGGGGCGCCTTGGGCCGAACGGCTCCCCCACCGGTCCTTATCGGACCGGGACCCAGGACGGCAGGGCATCGAGCGTCGACTGGCGCGCCCGCGTGCTGTGTCGCTTGGGATGATCGCCGAAGCCGTAGGTGGCGGAGTATTCCCCGCGGCCCATGCCGTCGTCGCGAATGGCCGCGGTGGGACGCATGTCGAGGCCCGTCGTCGCCTGCGACCCGATGCGGTCCGTCAGAACCTGCGACGCCGGAGAATGATCGCCGAAGCCGTTGTCGGCGTCGAACTCTCCGGCGAACACGGTGCCGGCTGCGAGAATTGCCGCGAATGCGGCGCCTGCTGCAAGATATGTCATTGGAACTGTCCCTTCCTCTGAGCGGCCTTTCCCGGCCATGGTGTTTTTGATGATGAATGCCGGGGCCCGGGGCGTTTTTGCGCGGTGCCTTGCGACGGAAAGCGTTATCGCGCTGGCCCATGTGAACGAGCGTGGTAACGAGCGTGGTATTTGGGTGCGGCAAGGTGTAAAATGACACATCGCCCGGAGCCGGGGGGCTTCGTACTGCGTCGGGTTTCGTCATGGCGCCGCGGCTGGCGATCAGTGTTCTCGGGGAGCTTCAGGTTCGACGGGCCGGCGAAGCGGTCCCTTTGCCCTCATCGAAGCGCACGCGCGCCCTTCTCGCCTATCTCGCACTCACCGGCCGGCCGCACCGGCGCGAACGGCTTTGCGAACTCTTGTGGGACGTACCGGACGACCCGCGCGGTGCGGTGCGCTGGTCGCTCAGCAAACTGAGGGCGGTCGTCAACGAGAACGGGCTCGACCGTATCCACGCCGACCGCGAGCGCGCCGCTCTCGACATGGCAACGGTCGACGTCGACCTGATCGCCATCCGCCGGGCGATAGAAAATGGCGATGATCTTTCCGTCGCCCGGCTGGAGCGTATGGAGGAAGCGCTGGCGACCCCTCTGCTCGACGGGTACGACCTGCCGCGTCAGGAAAGCTATCAGTTCTGGCTGATCGAAGAACGTGCCGAAGCCGAGCGACTGCGCCTCGCGGTGATCAAGCGTTTATGCGAGCATCCCGATCTGGAGCCGGTCGCGCGGCCCCGCTACGGCCGTCGCTGGCTGGAAATCGACCCGCTGAGCGAGCCGGCGGCGCTGTTCCTCGCTCATGCATTGCAGGCGCTCGGGCGCGTGGACGAGGCCCGTTCGGTGATAGCTGCCTTCAACCGCACGGCTCAGGCGAGCGGCGTCGCCCCCATCGAGGAGACGCCGCGGATTGAGGCGCATGGCGCGGGCCGCCGGGTGGCCGATCATCCGATCGCGCCGCCATCCGCCCGCCAATTGCTCAAGCATCAGACGATCAGTTTCTGCACGGCGCCCGACGGGGTGCGCATCGCCTATGCCAGCGTCGGCGATGGACCGCCGGTGGTGAAGACCGCCAATTGGCTCAACCATCTGGAACTCGATTGGGACAGCCCGATCTGGGGCAAGACGTTTCAGTCCTATGCCCGCGGCCGGCGGTTCATCCGCTACGACGAACGCGGCAACGGCCTGTCGGACTGGGAGGTGGAGGATCTGTCGTTCAACGCATTCGTGGAGGATCTCGAAACGGTCGTCGACGCACTCGGCCTCGATCGTTTTCCGCTGATCGGCATGTCGCAAGGCTGTGCCGTCTCGATCGACTACGCGGTGCGCCATCCCGAGCGCGTCAGCGCGCTGGTGCTGATCGGCGGCTATGCCCATGGCTGGCGCATCGGTGCGAGCGAGGAGGAGATCGGCCAGCGCGAAGCGGTGATGACGCTGACCTATCACGGCTGGGGCCAGAACAATCCGGCCTACCGGCACATCTTTTCACAGACCTTCATGCCCAACGCCACCGCCGACGAACTGGCCTGGTTCGACGAGTTCCAGCGCCAGACGACCTCACCGGCCAATGCCGTTCGCTTTCTCAAGGTGTTTGCCGACATCGACGTGCGCCACCTGCTCGGCGCGGTGGGTGTCCCGACGCTCGTCCTGCACTCGCGCCATGATCGGCGCGTGCCCCTCGCCCAGGGCCGGATGCTGGCCGTCGGCATTCCCAATGCCCGTCTCGTCACGCTGGAGAGCGAGAACCACATCATCCTCGGCCACGATCCGGCGTGGGAGGTGATGACGGCCGAGATTGGCCGTTTCCTGATCGAGCATGGCGGCTGACGGACGGCGTTCAGCCGTCCGCTTCGGCAGCTTTCGATCGCCGTTTGAACAGCGGCGTCTGGCTGACGATGATGAAGATCAGGAACAGCGTCAGCGCCAGAGACAGCGGGCTGGTGAAGAACTCGGTGAAGAAACGTGAGAGATCGTCGCGCGCCGATATCATCGCGCGGCGATAAGACGTGTCCATCAGCGGCCCGAGGATGACGCCGAGGATCACTGGCGCAACGGGGAACCCGTAGACCTTGAGGAAATAGCCGAGGATGCCGAAGGCGAGCATCCAGTAGACGTCGGTTAGGCTGTTCTGCACCGCATAGGTGCCGACGACCGACAGCACCACGATCAGCGGCAGGATGACGCCCTTCGGCGCCTCCACAAGCTTGGAGAAGATCCGGACGCCCGTCAGCCCGAAGATCAGCAGGAAGATGTTGGCAAGGAACAGGCAGCCGACGGTGAACCAGAAGAGATGCGGCGTCTCCACCATCAGCAGCGGTCCTGGCTTCAGCCCGTGAATGTAAAGCGCGCCGATGATGATCGCCGTGACGGCATCGCCGGGAATGCCGAGGGTCAGCATCGGCACATAAGCGCCGCCGACCGCGGCGTTGTTGGCCGATTCCGGGGCGACCAGTCCCTCATAGGCGCCCTCGCCGAAGGGCCGGGAGGGGTTCTTGACGGTTCGCTTTGCCTGGTCGTAGGCGATGAGCGATGCAATGTCGCCGCCCGTGCCCGGCAAAGCGCCGATGACGACGCCGATGGTCGAGGAGCGCAGCGACAGCGGGATGTATTTCTTCACCAGCCGCCATTCAGGGATGAGACGACCGACCTTCTGCTTGACGCTTGGCAGATGGATGGTGCGCATCTGGAAGAGCACCTCGGCGACCCCGAAGAAGCCGATCATCGCCGCGACGTAGGAAATGCCGCCCATCATCTGGAACTGACCGAAGGTGAAGCGGCCTTCCGCCGTCATCGGATCCATCCCGACAAGGCCGATGACGACCCCGAACGCGGCCGCGAAAATGCCCTTGGCAAGCGAGCTCGACGCCAGCGTGCCGACGAGCAGGATGCCGATGATGGCGATCAGCAGATAGTCGCGCGGCGCAAAGAGGAGCGCGAACTGCGAGATCAGCGGCGCTGCGAGCGCGAGCGCCAGAATGCCGACGAAGCCGCCGATGACGGACATGACCGTCGTGAGGCCGATCGCCTGTCCCGCCTCGCCGCGCTGGGCCAGCGGGTAGCCGTCCAGCGCGGTGGCGACGGCGCTCGGTGCGCCGGGTATGTTGAGCAGGATGGCGCTGCGCGAGCCGCCATAGACGCCGCCGAGATAGACCCCGGCGATCAGCGCCAGCGCGTCGTTGACGTCCCAGGTGAAGGTGAATGAGATCAGGATCGACGCGGCCATCGTCACCGACAGGCCGGGGATGGCACCGATATAGATGCCGGCGAGCGTACCGATCGCGGTCATCGCCAGAAGGCTCGGATCGAGCCATGCCATGAAGAAGTAGCCGAGACCTTCCATCAGAAAATCACCCCGCGCGGCAGGACGACGACGAAGACGTAGCGGAAAAGAACGTAGATGGCCGCCACCGCGACGATGCTGACGATGAGGGTGCGCAACAGATTGCCGCGCCAGAGGAACGCCATGCCGGCAAACAGGAAGAGGAACGAGGCGAGGATGAAGCCGAGTGGCTGGAGCAGCAGCATGTAGCCGATGATCATCGCCGCAAAGAGCAGTATTCGTGGCGCGACCACGTCGGCGAAAAAGGAGGCGCCGTTTTCCGCCCGGCGCCGTCGCGCCGCATCGAGAAGCACGATCAGCCCGGTGACGACCATGGTTCCCGTCGCCAGCATCGGGAAGACACCGGCCGAGGAGAGCGAAGAAAAGCCGGAGATCGACCACGCCTGATGGGCGAGAACGAGACTGGCGAGAACGAGGACGAGCGCGAAGGCGAAGGCGCCGGGCGCTTGTGTCGGTTGCTGCTGCACGGTTTCACCTCCTGCGCTGGCGCGGCTTCAGGGCGGCCGGACCGTGCCGGCCGCCCAAGGGTCACGGAATGGCCTCAGGGGCGCTCGATTCCGAGGTCTTCCGGCGAGACCTTGACGGCACCGGCATCGGCGAGCGTCCAGGCGGTGGCCGATTGCCACTGCTGGAGGAATGCGCTCGCCTCGTCTCCGGAGATGTTCATCATGATGTTGGTGCTGTCGGCCATCAGCTGCTGGAACTTCTCGGTCTCGGCCGCCGTCTTGTAGGCCTCGACCAGCTTGGCCTTGATATCGTCCGGCGTGTCGGACTTGACGAAGATGCCGTAGAACGGGCCCCAGGGAAGCAGGCTTTCGAGTTCGGGGTAGTCCGCGGTGATCGGCGGAACGCCCGGCAGCGCCTCGATCTCCTCGGCATTGAACACGGCGAGCGCCTTGACGGTGCCGGCCTCGATCAGCTCGGATGCCGCGGATGCGCCGACCGGCATGAAATCGACATGCCCGCCCTGCAGCGCGGTGAGGCCAGGTCCCTCGCCGTCGAAGGGGACCGCCGTGACTTCATAGTCGGCTACCGTGCTCAGCATCGCGCCGATGGTATAGGGAATGCCGCCGGGGCCGGTCGATCCCATCTTGATCTCGCCAGGGCGCGACTGGGCATCCTCGACGAGGTCCTTGAAGCTGTCCCAGGGTGCATCCGGGCTGGCGAC
The DNA here is from genome assembly GCF_002750855.1 of Neopararhizobium haloflavum. Taxonomy (GTDB): domain Bacteria; phylum Pseudomonadota; class Alphaproteobacteria; order Rhizobiales; family Rhizobiaceae; genus Georhizobium; species Georhizobium haloflavum. Next base: position 133,363 of record NZ_NWUC01000008.1, read on the forward strand.
GATGACGCCGACACCGCGGCCGAGAATGTTGACGGGGTAGAAGTCGTCATAGTCGATCTCGGACATGCCCATGACGCCGTGAAGCTGCGGATTTTCCGCGCCGTAAAGGACGGTGTAGCCGTCGGACGGGGCGGCCTGGACGTAGTTGGTCGAAAGCGCGCCGGCGGCGCCGGCCTTGTTGAGCATGACGATCGACGTGCCGAGCGCTTCCTCGGCGGCAGGGGTCACGGCGCGGGCCACGACATCGGTCGCGCCGCCGGCTCCCCACATGATGACACCGAGAAGTTCCCGCTCGGGATAGTCCTGAGCGGCGGCGACGGTTGCGGTCGTGGCGAGCGCACCCGCCAGAATAAGTGTCCTGATCATGGAAATCCTCCCGATTGGCGTCTTTTCAGCAGGCGTCCATCATCGCGGCGAAGATGCTGCGCTCGCGGCTCTCCTCCCGAGATGCGCCTGCCCTCGGCACATGCCACAGCACAAACGGTAACACAAATACCAATTTGAACTCATCCTATAACATGACATTATAGAATTGATCGTGGATGGTCTTTGGGAGAGGGATGTGCTGACGCTGCGTCAGATCGAGATCGTGCGCGCCATCATGGTGTCGGGGTCGCTTGCCGGCGCGGCGCGGCTGCTCAACGTGTCCCAGCCCGGCATCAGCCGGGCGATGAAGCACATCGAGACCAATATCGGTTTTCGGCTGTTCGTGCGACAGGGCGGGCGCTACGTGCCGTCCAAGGAAGCCACGCACGTCTTCGACCAGATCAACGAGGTGCACCGGAAGATCGACGATCTCAACGTGTCGATCGAGAACCTGGAGCGTGGCCAGTCTGTGGAGCTGCGCATCGGCGCGGTGCCGAGCATCGCCAACGCGATGGTGCCGCGCGCGGTGCTGAGCATGCGCCGAACGAGCCCCGACCTTTCGATGAACATCGAAATCCTGAAGCTGGAGGAAGCGATCGACTATCTCATGCTGGGCCGCGGCGAGCTGGTCTGCATGAGCTACCGCCTGCACCATCCGGCGCTCGTCTTCGAGCCGCTGGCGCGCGGGCGTCTCGTCTTCGTCGTGGCGCCGGAGCACGAGGCCGCCGGGATGGCGAGCATATCGGTTGCCGAGATCGCCCGCTATCCGCTGATCGGCATCGACCCGAACGACCCTTACGGGCGGATCATGGCCGGGCTTTTCGAGCGCAGCGGCCTTGCCTACACCATTCCGATCAAGGCGCGTTTCTCCTCGACCGTCATCTCGCTGGTACGCCAGAACGCGGGCGTCGCCGTGCTCGACATCTTCTCCGTGCAGGATATCCCGCCCGACATGCTGCGCGTCATCCCGATCGACGAACCGACCGGGTTCGACACCTATGTGGCGTTTCGGCGCGACGCGGTCATTTCCAGCTTCGCCGAGAAGTTCGTCGCGTCGCTGCGCGAGACGATGGGCGGCGTGTGAGCCCTCCGAACGTCAGCGTTCGGCATCCATGGCGTGCAGCTTTTCCACGCGGCGGCGGAAGTCCTCGTCGGTGGAGAACTCTGCATCGAGATAGGCGGTGACGAGATCCTTGGCGAGCCAGGCGCCGACGATCTGGGCGCCGATGCACATGACGTTGACGTCGTCATGCTCGACCGACTGGTGGGCCGAATGCACATCATGGCAGACGGCGGCGCGGATGCCCTTGACCTTGTTGGCCGCGATCGAGGCGCCGACGCCGGTGCCGCACACCATCAGGCCGCGCTCGCTGGCGCCGCTGGTGATCGCCGACGTCACCTGCTTGGCGATATCGGGAAAGTCCACCGGCTTGTCGTCGTGCGAGCCGACATCCTCGACGTCGTGACCGAGCGCGCGCACGTGCTCCACGATCGCCGCCTTGAGGGGAAAGCCTGCGTGATCCGATCCGATGACGATGCGCATTTCATGATCCTTGGTGTTGGAGCTCTAGCGAATGAAGCTGGGAAGCCAGAGCACGAGGTCCGGCGAGAAGGTGATGATGGCAAGCGTTGCCACCAGTGGGACATAGAACGGCATGAGCGCCCATAAAAGCTGCCTGAGCGTGATCTTGGCGATCGACGAGACGAGGAACAGCGAAAGGCCCATGGGCGGCGTCAGCAATCCGAGCATCAGGTTGAAGATGACGATGATGCCGAGATGCACCGGATCGATGCCGGCAAGCACCATGGGCGGCGCGATGACCGGCACGACGAGCAGCGTTGCGGTCGTTGAATCGAGGAACATGCCGGCGATGAAGAAGATCAGGTTGGCGATCAGCAGCAGGATGATCGGGTTGGTCGAGATGGACAGAATGAAACGGGCGAAATCCTGCGGCACCTGCTCGACGGCGAGAATCCAGCCGAACAATGCGGCGGCGGCGACGATGATCAGGATCGCGCTGGTGCTACGCGCCGTGATGATCAGCGCTTCCCACACATGCGCAAGGGTCATCTCGCGGTAGAAGAGCGTGCTGATGACGATGACGTAGACCACGGTGACCGAAGCCGCTTCGGTCGGGGTGAACAGGCCAAGCAGCATGCCGGCGATCATGAAGACCGGCGCGAGCATGGCCGGCAGCGCGGGCAGGAGCGCCGTGAACAGTTCGCGCGGCGAAGGCCAGCGCTCGGATCGCGGCATGTCCTTGACGATGGCGATGATGGCGGCGGTGATCATCAGGAGCACGACGCAGATGAGCGCCGGCACGATGCCCGCCATCAACAGCTGAACGATGGAGACGCTGGTGACGGAGCCGTAGACGATCAGCGGAATGCTGGGCGGGAAGATCGGCCCGACGACGGCGGAGGCGGCGGTCACCGCACCGGCGAACGGCGCGGAAAATCCGCGCTTCTTCATCGCCGCGATCTCGATACGGCCAAGCCCGCCGACATCGGCGAGCGCGGCGCCCGACATGCCGGAGAAGATCAGGCTGGAGAAGATGTTGACCTGCGCCAGGCCGCCATGGATGCGCCCGACGAGCACGTCGGCGAAATGAAAGATGCGGTCGGTGATGCCCGACAGGTTCATCAGGTTGCCGACGAAGATGAACACCGGCACCGCGACCAGCGGGAAGCTGTCGAGCGCGTAGGTGACGCGCTGCGCAAGCAGGCCGAGCGGAAAGCCCTCGATCAGCACATAGGCGATCGACGGCAGGATGATGGCATAGACCACCGGGAAACCGAGCATGAAGAGGACGAGAAACGCCCCGATGAGAAGAAGGCCCATGGTCTTGCCTCAGAGGCTGACGTTTGTGTCGATCTGCGGCGGACGACGCAGATGGACGAGGTGGACGAGCGCGGCACCGAGAAAGCCGCAGAAGGTGAAGCCGAGAAACAGCCAGAACGGGATGTGCAGCGTCGGCGTCGCATTGGACAGGTTCTGGAAGATCGACCCGAACGTCACGAAGGCCATGAAGCCGCAGCCGGCGATCGCCAGGATCGAGACGGCAAGGCGTGCCGCGATGCGCCCGCGCCGCGGCAGCGCTTCCTGGAACTCGCCCATGACGATGTTCTCGCCGGAGCGCACCGCCAGCGGATAGGTTGCGAAGACGAGCGCGATCAGCAGGAAGCGCGTGAATTCCTCGGCGCCGACGATGGCCGAGCCGAAGACGTCGCGCGCGATCACCTGGATGAAGGGAACGGCGACGAGCAGCGCCAGGATGGCGACGCACAGCACTTCGAGCGCGCGGGGAACGAGACGCATGGCGGTCTCCTAGCGGACGGACGGGAAGGATGTGCCGGCCGGCGCGTCAGGCGCGCCGGCCGGTCGGGAGGATCGGCCTGTTACTCGACGGCTGCGATCTGCTCGATATAGGTCGTATAGGCGGGGAAGTCCTCGTTGATCTGCGCGAGAACCGCTTCGCGGAACGCTTCGATGTCGAGACCGTCTTCCTCGGTGATGACCGTCATGCCGGCATCCTCGACTTCCTTGACGAGTTCAGCTTCCGAATCCGTTGCCCATTGCAGCGATTCATCGGCCTTGGCGTCGAGGATTTCCGTCACGGTGTTGCGTGTCTCCTCGTCAAGAGCCTGCCAGGCATCCTCATTGACGAAGACGGCGAGGACGGACTGCATGTGGCCGGTCATCGCGACGTGCGACTGCACCTCGTAGAGCTTGTTGGAGGTGATCATGGTCAGCGGGTTTTCCTGGCCGACGACGAGGCCGGTCATCAGGGCGGTCGGCAGTTCGGCGACCTCGACGGGCGTCGGCGTCGCGCCGAAGCCGGTCACCATCGAGATCCACAGATCGAGCGGCACGGCCCGGAACGGCTTGCCGGCGAGATCTTCGGGCGACTTCACTTCGAAATTCGAAGAGATGTGGCGGGCGCCGCGATAGATGCGTCCGATGATGCGCACGCCACCCTCGGCCACGAGCTGCTCGTTGAGTTCCTGCAGCGCCGGCGAGGTTTCCGGATCGGTCGCGGCAACCGCATGCGCGCCGTCGCGATAGATGAAGGGCGCATTGAAGACCGCGATTTCCGGAACGATGCGCTCGAGCGAGGCGAAGTCGTGGTGGCCCATGGAGATCGACCCCATGCGTACGCCGTCGACCATTTCCGCGACGCCGCCGAGCTGGCTGGCCGGGAACACCTGGATCGTCAGCGCGCCGTCGGTCGCCGCGGCGACTTCTTCGGCGACTTCCGCCGCGTAGCGCGTCTGGATGTCGCCTTCCGCGCCGACGTGAGCATAGCGCAGTTCCTCAGCGCTGGCCGATGCCGTCGCAAGGCCGGCAATGAGCGTTGCGGCGGTGAGGCCGCGGGTCAGTCTGTTCAGCATGATTTCCTCCATCCCTTTATCGTTGTGAGGCTATTTCAAGTCGTCCGATCACCTGTCCTGCGGGTGTAGGTGGCGATCAGGTTTTGCCGACGGATCTCGTCGCCAATCGCAAAATGCTCGCGCAGCCGCGCCTCGGCCGCATCGGGATCGCGCTCCATGATCGACAGGAAGACCTGGCGGTGCGATTCCACGAGGTCGTCGATGATGGCCGGCACCTCCACCGTGTCGCGGCGGCGCTCGACATGGCTGCGCATCAGAAGGTCGGAGATGGAGCGGTAGACCGTCATCAGTGACGGGCTGTGGCTGCACGCGACCAGCGTGTTGTGAAATTCGAAGTCGGACAGGCCTCCGCGATCGGGGTCGTGCAGCGTCTCGGTCAGCGCCTTCAGCTTCTCGCCGAGGCGCTTCAGGTCATTGCTGTGCGCGCGCTGGCAGGCCAGGCGGATGGCCTGGCACTCGATCGCGATGCGCATGTTGACGACGTCGTCCAGCACGTTGCCTTCCTGGGCGAGCGCGAAGGTGAAGAAATCACCCAGCACGTCGAGGTCGGGGGCGCTGACGAAGGTGCCACGCCCGTGCTGGATGTCGAGGAAGCCGAGCATGGCGAGCGAGCGCAGGACTTCGCGCAGGAGCGGCCGGCCGACGCCGAGCTGCAGGCTGAGCTCGCGTTCGCCGAGGAGCCGGTCGCCGGGTTTCAGCGCGCCGGACAGCAGTTGCTCGCGGAAGAACGCGAAGACGCGCTCCGACCCGCCAGCCGTGCCCGCTTCCAGTTCCGTCTTGATGCCGGCGTCCGACATGGCTCCTCCCACCGTGGTAAGACCAGTTAGGTCACACCAAGACGCAGAGTCAAGACCACTTGCGGCACTCACAGCGCTGACAGGAGAAAATTGGTAAGACCAGTTGCAGCGACTGCTCAGATCGCCGGTGCCGCGATCGCCGCGGAGGCGCCGCCGTCGATCGTCAGCGTTTCGCCGTTCATGAACCCGTTCGCATCAGAAACGAGGAACATCACCGCATCGGCGATCTCGTCCGCGCGCGCCACGCGGCCGCCGAGCGTGCCGCGCGTCCACAGGCCCCGTGCTGCCGAGGCCTCGCCTTCCTGCATGCCGGCGGTGACCGGGCCTGGGGCGACGGCATTGACCAGAATGTTGTGGCTGCCAAGTTCCACGGCCATGGCGCGGGTCAGGGAAAGGATCGCACCCTTGGACGCGGCATAGGCCGAACGGCCGGGGCTGGTGCGCAAGCCGTGCACGGACGCGATGTTGACGATGCGCCCGCCGCCACTGGCGATCATCTGCCGGGCGCCGGCCTGAAGAGCGCGGAACGCGCCGAGCACGTTGACGGCGAAGACGGCATCGAGATCTCTTGCGGAAAGCTCGACGAAAGCGCCGCGCCGGATGATGCCGGCGGCGTTGACGAGGACGTCGAGGCGCTTTTCCTCGCCGACGCTTTCGAAGGCCGTCTCGATGCTGGTGGCGCAGGCGAGGTCGCACGGCACGAACCGCGCGTCGGCGTCGGCAAGGGCGCCGATCAGCCCGGCGGCGACATCGGTGTTGTCCGGGTGGTCGAGGAGAAGCACCCGATCGCCACGGGCGCAAAGCCGGTCGACGATCACCCGACCCAGACCGCCGCACGCGCCGATGACCACGCTGACGCGCATGCCGCACCCTCCCGTTCAAATCGTAATATATTTTGGTTGATCACTATAGGCCCGGCCTTATAGTGACAAGCGGGAACGGGAGGGTTCATGCGGGTGGAGGAAGCGGCGGCCGGCCAGCCGGTCGTCAAGCGGATCGTCGATCGTTTGAGAAGCGAGATCTCGCTGGGCCAGTGGCGGCCGAGCGAGCGGCTGGGCATCGAGGAGATGCGCGCGCGCTTCGGTGTCAGCGCGATTTCCATGCGCGAGGCGCTCTCGGTGCTGACCGGCGAAGGTTATGTCACCGCCCTGCCCCAGCGCGGCTTTTTCGTCAGCGCCTATTCACGCGAAACGCTCCGCGACATGACGCGGGTGCGCGGCGAGCTGGAATGCGTCGGCCTGCGATGGTCGATGCAGAACGCAACGGTCGACTGGCGCGCGCTGGTCGTCGGCGCTCATCACGGCCTGCGCGAGCTCGAACTTCTGGTGGCACGCGACGGCAAACGCCACGCGGTGCAGTGGGACCAGCGCAACCGCGACTATCACATGTCCTTGTGCGAGGCCTGCGGCTCGCCGGCGCTTCTGGCGCAGATCGCCAGCCTCTACGACCTTACGCGCCGCTACCGGCTGGCTGCGCTCGACGCCATTGCGATTCCCGGCGACGCCTCGTTCCGCGAGCACGAGGAAATCCTTCATCTCGTGCTCGACGACAAGGCCGCCGAGGCCGAGGCGGCGCTGCGCGCGCACATCATCAACGCAACCAACGAACTGGGCAAATGATCAGGGAGACCTTCATGAGAAAAACCATCGCAACGATGCTCGCCGCCACGGCGGCGCTTGCTCTTGCCGCCGGCACGGCCGGAGCCGAGACCCGCGTGACCTACAAGTCGGCCGCCGCCGGCACGGCCTACTACCAGATGGGCGTCGAGCTCTCCGAGGCGATCAAGGCCGGCACCGAAGGCGAGGTCATCCTGACGCTGGAGGAAAGCCAGGGCTCGGTGCAGAACGTCATGGAAACGGCGGCGCGCACGGGCAACTACGTCTTCACCACGCCGCCCGGCCTCGTGACGCAGGCGCTTTCCGGCGAAGGCCCCTTCGCTGAGCGCAACAGCCCGAACTTTCAGGAGATCCGCGGACTTTTCCCGATCCCGGCGATCACCATGCAGATCGTCGTGGCAGGTGAAGAAGGCGTCATCTCGCTCGACGATCTGGGGGGCAAGACCCTGCTGATCGGCCGCGGCAGCTTCGGCGCGCGCGAAGCCGAGCGCTACATGGAACTCTTCGATCTTGCCGACAAGATCGAAGTGGCCGACGCCGAGATCGGTGCCGGGCCGGATGCGCTGAAGAACGGGCAGATCGACGGCTTCGTCACGGCCGGTTCCTTTCCTTCGCCGAACGTCATTGAGACGGCGGCAAGCCTGCCGGTCAGCCTCGTATCGATGACCGAGGAGCAGATCGCCGAGACGGGCGCGGCGCACCAGACCATCCCCGGCGGCACCTATTCGGGCATCGACGAGGACGTGGAGACGACATCCCTGCCGGTGATCGCCTATACGACGTCGCAGATGGACGAAGAAACCGCCTACACGATCACCAAGACATTCTGGGACCGGCGCGAGGCGCTGGCGGAGACCTCGCCCTGGTGGGGCGGCATCACCGAAAGCATGGTCGCCAACATCGCCGGTGAAATCCATCCCGGCGCGTTGCGCTACTATGAGGAAGCCGGTATCGACGTGCCGCAATAACGAACGGACGGGGCGTGGGACGCTCCGGCGGGAAAGGCACGGGCCGCTTGAGCGGCCCGTTGCGCATTTGAGGGAGGAAACACGATGACGGGCGCGATGAAGACCGCGGCCTCCGACGGGCTTGCAGCGCCTGTCGGCCACAGGGCCGACAAGCGTGCGCATCCGGTCTGGATCGTGCTCGGCGCGCTCTCCGTCGCTTTCCATCTTGGACTGATCTTCTACGGGCTGGCGCCGGCGCTGGTCAGCCGGCCGATCCACATGGCGCTGGCCATGCCATGGATCCTCGTCTTTTCCGCGCGTGGACAAGCCGAGCGGCTGAGCGGAATGGCGCTGACAGCCCTTGGCGTCGCGGCGTGCGGCTATATCGCCCTCAACGAGGCGGCCATTGGCAGCCAGTACGGCTTCGTCGAAGGCAACTTCCAGATGCTGCTCGGCGTCTTCCTTGTGCTTCTGGCGCTGGAAATGGCGCGCCGGGCGATCGGCTGGCCGCTGCCGATCGTCGCCGCCTGTGCGCTCGCCTATGGCGTCTTCGGCCAGTACATTCCCGGCGAGTTCGGCCATCCCGGCCTGCCGATGGCGAGCTTCATGGGCACTCTGACGCTGGCGGAGGGCGGTCTTTGGGGGTCGCTGACGGGCGTCGGCGTCACCGTCGTGTCGATCTTCGTCATCTTTGGCGCGGTGCTCAACGCCGGTGAGGCGGGCAGCGGCTTCATGAACATCGCCAGTGCTTCGGCCGGGCGCCTGACGGGCGGTGCGGCCAAGGTGTCGGTGATTTCCTCGGCGCTGTTTGGCTCGATCTCCGGCTCGGCCTCGGCCAACGTCGCCTCGACCGGCGCGATCACCATGCCGACCATGGTGCGCCTCGGCTACCCGCGAAAGCTTGCCGGCGCCGTGGAAGCGGTGGCCTCGTCCGGCGGACAGATCATGCCGCCGCTGATGGGCGCGGGCGCCTTCGTCATGGTGGAACTGACCGGCACGCCCTATCCCGCCATCATGGCCGCGGCGATCCTGCCGGCGCTTCTCTATTTCCTCACCGTCTGGGTCGGCATCAACGCCTATGCGACGCGGTTCGACCTGCGCCCGCTGGAGCAAAGCCAGCAACCCTCGCGCCGGGATGTCGTCGTCACGTCGATGTTCTTCCTCATCCCCTTCGCGATTCTGATGGAGCGCATGTTCCATGCCGGAAACACGCCGCAATATGCCGCTTCGATCGCGATTTTCGCCGGTGCGCTGCTGCTGTTCTTCAACGTGCGGCTGGAATTCTCCGTCGCCGGCTTCACAACGCGCATGGCCGACGCGCTGGTGACGGCGGGACGGCAGATCGCGCTGATTGCATCGATCATCATCTGCGCCTCGATCGTCATCGGCGTGCTCGCCATGACCGGGCTCGGCGTCAAGATCACGTCGATGATCCTGTCGGTCGCCGGCGACCAGCTCTGGCCGGCGCTGCTCTTGACGGCGCTCGCCTGCCTGGTGCTCGGCATGGAGGTGCCGACGACGGCGGCCTACGTGATCTGCGTTTCGGTCGCCGGGCCGGCCCTGACGGCGCTGGGGCTCGAACCGCTGCTGGCGCATCTCTTCGTTTTCTGGTTCGCGCTTCTGTCGACCATCACGCCGCCGGTGTGCGGGGCGGTCTTCATCGCGGCCGGGATGATCGGCGAGAACTGGTTGAAGGTCGCCTTCACGGCGATGGCGCTCGGTGTCGGGCTCTACATCATCCCGCTCGCGATGATCGCCAACCCGGACCTGATCGGCTTCGGCGGGGCGCCCGGCATGGCGCTTCTGACGGCGCTGAAACTGGCGCTCGGCCTGACGGCGGTTTCCTACGGGGTCATCGCGCGCAAGGCATGGTATTGGCGCGCCGGCCTGACGATCACCGGGCTGGCCGTGATCTTCGTGGTCTGACGAAGTATTGCCAAATGGCAGCATACTTCCTATATTCGGCCATATAGGAGACCATGTCATGCCTGCTCTTCTGCGCGTCGACAACCCGGCCGATCCGTTCATTCCCTCGCCGATATCCGAGCCCGAAGCGGCGGCGATGTTTCGCGCCGTCGTCAATCTCCTTCGGCGCTGGGCGGTGACGGACGATGAGGCGGCGATCCTGCTCGATCTGCCGGTCAGGACCTATCGGCGCTGGAAGGCGGACGGACCGGGTCGGATCGACAGGGACGGCAAGGCGCGGCTATCCAACCTGATGGGCATTCACAAGGCGCTGAGGATCATCTTTTCCGAACCGCAGCGCGGCTATGACTGGGTGCGCAAGGACAACGATGCGTTCGGCGGTCGTCCGGCGCTCGAGGTGATGCTTGGCGGCGAGCTGACCGATCTCATGCGGGTGCGCCGCTATCTCGACGCGGAGCGCGGCGGCTGGTGATCGTGCCGGATGCGGTCGGCGCCGCCGATGTCGACTGGCCTTCAGCGCGGCGCATCATACGCAGCGTGCATCCTCCCATCGATCTCTTCGAGGATATCGCCGATCCGGCCGACTGGCCGCTCTTGATCTCAGCCGAGCAGAAGACCAATCCGCGCCTGATGGAAACGATCGGGACGCTCGATCTCGTGCCGCCCGAACGCCGCGTCGGCGGGCCGGGGGCAAGCTATCTGATGGCTCCCTTCACCCATGTCAGCCGCGACCGCCCGAGCCGCTTTTCCGACGGTTCCTACGGTGTGCTTTATGTCGGCGATCGGTTCGAGGTCGCGCTGTTCGAAACGATCCATCACCACGGCAGGTTCATGGCGGCAACGCGCGAACCGCCGGGCTGGACCTCGCAATTTCGCGAGATCATCATGAAGGTGTCTGGCCGCCTGCATGATCTGCGGCCTCATGCGGAAGATGCGGTCTTCCATCCGGACGATTATGCCAACGCCCAGGTGCTCGGCGCACAACTGCGCCGAGGCGGCGCGCAAGGCGTCGTCTATCGCAGCGTGCGTTTCGAAGGCGGAGACTGCGCCGGCCTTTTCTACCCCGACCTGGCTGCCGATGCGGCGCAGGGCCGCCACCTCGATTATCACTGGAACGGAAGCGCCGTCGATTTCTGCCGTGACCGCGACAATGGCGCGATCTTCCAGATCGTCTGATCCAGGACCCTTTCACGCCTGCACAGACGTGGCCGTTCAGGTGGCGCGGTAGTCGCGCTCGGCGATCGGCAGCGCCTCGATGCGCTGATGCAGCAGATCGAGCATCGCGCGCTCGGCCCTGTTGTGGTGAGTCTTGGGGTTGTGCACGACATAGATGTCGATCGCCGGCAAATTGTCATAGGGCGGCAGGGGCCAGAGCAGCCCGGCATCGACGTCGCGCCTTGCAACATGAACAGGCAGCGGCCCGATGCCGAGACCGGCGACGATCATGCGGCGCACTTCTTCCAGATTGGACGAGACCCCGACCACCTTCTCGCCAAGCTCTGCCTCGGCCCGCAGGAGCGTCACGGCCCGCAGCGCGTCTGTCAGCTGGTCGGTCTGGAAGGAGACCGACGTTTCGCCGCGCAGGTCCGACAGGGCAATGTCCTTGCGCCCGAACAGCCGGTGCTCCGGTCCACAGAAGAAGCCGAAATATTCGCGAAAGAGCCGCGCGTAGGAAAGGCGCGCGTCGCGCTGATGGACGAGGCAGATGGCGAAGCTCGCCTGGCGCTGCAGCACCGCGGTGCCGGCATCGCGGCTCGTCATGACGTCGATCGACATCGTTGCCTGACGGTGCAGCCGATGAAAATCGGAGAGCACGCCATCAAGCAGCGGCGAGACGACATGGCTGGCAAGCGCCAGCGTGACATGCCCGCTGACCTCCTCGTCCATGTCGCGGATCAACGTGGAAAGACGCGAAATCGTGCCGAAGATCTCCACGGCCTCGGCGTGGAGCATACGGCCGGCAGGGGTGACCTCGAAGCGTCCGCCGCCGCGCGCCACGAGCCGCTTTTCCAGCCGGTCCTCAAGGCGCCGCAGCGCATTGGAAACCGTCGGCTGCTTAAGGCGCAGCCGGTTGGCGGCGGCGGTGATGCCGTTCTCCTCGACGATGACCAGAAACGTGCGGATGAGGTTCCAGTCGAGGTCATAGGGCAATCGCGACAAACGATCGGCCACCGGGCGGGCAGCGGCGCGGCGGGCGACGGTGTGCCCATTCTCTGAATCTATCTTTTTCATTGTCATTATCTATTTGAAGAATGCCGCCGGCTTTCGCAATGTCCATTTCCGGCCCGCTTCCGCATCAAGGCAAACGAGATAACGCGAAGGGCCTCCAGAATCGGGAAAAGGACCACTCAAGATGATGAAGCAAATGGCACTGGCGGCAGCCGGTCTTGCGGTCTCGGCGCTGGCGCTCGGTGCGCCGGCAATGGCTGACGATCTCGCCGCCGTCAAGGAAGCAGGCGAATTGCGCATTGCATCGAGCGGGGCCTACCCGCCCTTCTCGCTGGTCAACGACCAGAACGAGGTCGTCGGCTTCGACGTCTCCATCGGCAAGGCGATCGCCGAGCGGATGGGTGTCGAGCCGGTTGTCACCACGACGGCCTGGGACGGCATCATCGCCGGGCTGCTCGCCAACAAATACGACACGATCATCGGATCGATGTCGATCACGCCGGAGCGCGAGAAGGCGGTCGATTTCGTCGGGCCTTACTACCATGCCGGCCGTGCGATCTTCGTCACCGAGGATTCCGACGTTGAGACGCTGGAAGACCTTCAGGACGCCACGATCGGCGTCACGCTGGGCGAAACCCACGAAAAGTGGGCGCGTGAACAGAGCGACATGGGCTGGGATCTGCGGACCTACAAGGGCCTGCCGGAACTTCTGCTCGAACTGGAGAACGGCCGGATCGAGGCGATGGTCATCGATTCCATTCCGGGCCGCGTGGCGATCACCAAGGAGGGGCGCCCGATCCGCGAACTGGAACTGCCCGATCTCGAAGGCGGCAGCGTCGAAGTCGGTATCGCCATCCGCAAGGACAATCCGGAACTGAAAGCCGCGATGCAGGAAGCGCTGGATGCCATCATGGAAGACGGCACCTACGAAGACATCGCGATGGAGTGGGTCGGCGCCGACATTCGCTGATCTGAGGCAACCCGCCGTCCGGTCATCTCCTGCCGGGCGGCGGCTCTTTTCCTGCTCCGTACTATCGAGAAAACAATGAATCCCATCTACGGAAAGCTGACCTGGGAAGAGGTCCGCGACGCCGACAAGGACCGCGTCGTCATCCTGCCGGTCTCGGCGACGGAAGACCACGGGCCGCACATGGCGCTCGACACCGACACCGTGCTCGGCACCTCGGTCGCCGAGGGGGTGGCCAAGGCGGCGCCGGACGAGGTCTTCGTGATGCCGACCATCCCCTACGGCTTCAACGAGCACCACAAGGATTTTCCAGGCGTCATCTGGATACAGCCGGAAACGCTGATCGCCTTCGTCACCGACGTGACAAAGTCGCTCGCCCATCACGGCTTTCGCCGCATCCTCTTGCTGAACAGCCACGGTTCCAACCATGCAGTGCTGGATCTTGCGGCGCGCAAGACGGTGATCGAGACCGAGATCATCTGCGTTTCGGCGTCCTACTGGAACCTGATGTCGGACCGGATCAACGAGATGCGCAAATCGCCGACGGGCGGCATCGCCCATGCCTGCGAATTCGAGGCGGCGATGTACATGCATCTCGACCCCGACCACATCTACCCGGAGAAGGCCGCGAGCCAGATCATCCACGATCCGGAAAGCCGATATTTCAACCTCGATCTGGCTGCCGGCGGCAGCCGCGCCATGCTGATGCGCTGGTGGTCGGCCCAGTCGCCGGACGGCACCATGGGCGATCCGACCGTCGCCGATGCGCAAACCGGCAAGCGCTTCTACGAGGCGGCGGTGGAGGAAACGCTCGGCCTTGTACGCGAGATGCGCAAGCTGCCGATCCTCAAGCGCGTCGACCACCACTGAGCCCGGCATGGATTTCGCGCTGATCGCCAAAGTCTGGACGTTCTTCGCCGCAGCGGCATGGGTGACGCTCCAGATATCCGCGCTGGCGATCTGCCTTGGCCTGTGCCTCGGCTTTGCGGCAGCACTCGCCAGCATTTCGCGAAACGTGTTGCTGCGGTTTCCGGCACGCGTCTATGTCAGCATCTTTCGCGGCACGCCGGCGCTGATCCAGCTTTTCCTGCTCTACTACGGCGGACCGCAGATCGGCCTTCAGCTCGGACCGTTCGAAGCGGGGGTGATCGGGCTCGGCATCAACATCGGCGCTTACATGACCGAATCGATCCGCGGCGCGATCCTCGCCGTGGAGAAGGGCCAGATGGAAGCCGCGCGGTGTCTCGGTCTCGGCCACGTCCAGTCGATGCGCAACGTGATCCTGCCGCAGGCGTTGCGCCTGATGGTGCGCCCGCTCGGGGTCAACGCGGTGGCGCTGATCAAGGGCTCGGCGATCGTGTCGACCATCTCCGTGGTCGAACTGACCTACACCGCGCACCGCTACATCTCCTCGACCTACAAGCCGTTCGAGATGTTCATCCTGGCGTCGCTCTTCTACCTCGTCATCGTTTCCGTCGTTTCCTTCGCGGTGAACAGGATCGATGAACGCGTGGCGCTGGAGAGCTGACGGTGGGTCTCGATTTCTCCATTCTCGCCGGCTACGAAGGCGTGCTCGTCCAGGGCGCGATATGGACGGTCGGACTGACCGTCGCGTCCATCGTGCTCAGCCTCGTCATCGGCACGCTGATGGCCGTCTTCCGGCTCAGCGGCATGAGGATCGTGCGCTGGCCGGTGTCCTTCGTGATCTGGCTCTTCATGGGCACGCCGCTGCTGCTGCAGCTTTATCTCATCTATTTCGGGCTGGTGCAGATCGGCCTCGATCTCAACGCGTTCACCGCCGGCGTCATCGCGCTCAGCCTGCATTTCGCGGTCTATGACGCAGACATCATCCGCGCCGGCATCGTGGCGGTCGACAAGGGCCAGTACGAGGCGGCGCGCAGCCTCGGCCTCTCGCACGCCCAGGCGATGCGCAAGTCGATCGTGCCGCAGGCGCTCTACAATGTCGCCCCCGCGCTCGGCAACATGATGATCGCGCTGTTGAAGGAGAGTTCGCTGGTCTCCGTCATCGGCGTCATGGAACTGACGCTGTCGGCGCAACGCGCGATCAGCGACACCTTCCGCCCGTTCGAATTCTACCTCGCTGCGGCGGTGATCTACTATGTCCTCAACCTGGTTCTCGAGCAGGCGGTCAAGGCCGTCGAACGACGCTCGGCCAAGTACCGTTAGGCAGACGATGAGCAACGACCCCATCATCCGCATCAAGGATCTGCACAAGAGCTTCGGTCCGGTCGAAGTGCTCAAGGGCATCGACATGGATGTCGCGCCCGGTCAGATCGTCGCGCTGATCGGCCCGAGCGGCTCGGGCAAATCGACACTGCTGCGCACGATCAACCAATTGGAGGACGTCACCTCTGGCGAGATCTTTTTCGATGGCGCGCTGGTCAACAGGGACCTGCCGCACCGCCAGCGCGAAAAGCACCTGAACCGGCTGCGCCAGGACATCGGCATGGTGTTCCAGCACTTCAACCTTTTCCCGCACCTCACCGCCATCGAGAACGTGACGATGGCACCGGTGCTGCTCGGCCGGCAGACGAAGACGCAGGCGCTGGCCGAGGCGCGCGCGCTTCTCGAGAAGGTCGGCCTCTCGGACCGGGCCGACTACTATCCTTCGCGCCTGTCGGG
Source organism: Neopararhizobium haloflavum (assembly GCF_002750855.1). Lineage (GTDB taxonomy): Bacteria > Pseudomonadota > Alphaproteobacteria > Rhizobiales > Rhizobiaceae > Georhizobium > Georhizobium haloflavum. The sequence goes on from NZ_NWUC01000008.1 coordinate 149,186, forward strand.
TGGCCAGAAGCAACGTGTCGCGATCGCCCGCGCGCTCGCCATGAACCCGAAGGCGATGCTGTTCGACGAGGTGACTTCGGCGCTCGATCCCGAACTCGTCGGCGAGGTCAACAAGGTCATGAAGCAGCTCGCTCAGGAGCACATGACCATGATCATCGTGACGCACGAACTGCGCTTCGCCTCCGATGTCGCCGACCATGTCGTCTTCATGGCGGACGGGGTCGTGGTCGAGGAAGGTCCGCCTGACGCGCTCTTTCGCGCACCACAGCACGAACGCACCAAAGCCTTCCTCCAGCAGGTCTTCGAGGGTTGAGAATGAACGCCGCCGCCCCCGCCCCATCCAATCTCTTCTACCAGACGCGCCAGCGTCGGCCGCTGATCAGCGAGGCGCGCGGGGTCTATATCTGGGACGTCGACGGCAAGCGCTATCTCGACGGATCGAGCGGCGCGATGGTTGCCAATATCGGACACGGCAACGAGCGCGTTCTCGAAGCGATGCGCCAGCAGATGGCGAAGGCGACCTTCGGCTATCGCCTGCATTTCGAGAACGAACCGGCCGAGCGGCTGGCGCGCCTGACGGCCGAGAGGATGCCGAAAGGGCTCAACAAGGTGTTCTTCGTGTCCGGCGGGTCCGAGGCGGTGGAAAGCGCGATCAAGCTCGCGCGCCAATGGGCGGTCGCGACGGATCAGGCAACGCGCTGGAAGGTGATCTCGCGCACGCCGTCCTATCATGGCGGCACGCTCGGTGCGCTGGCGTTGACCGGCATGCACACCATGACCGACCCGTTTGCGCCGATGATGCGCGAGATGCCCAAGGTGCCGGCGCCGCGCGCCTATCTCGACCGCGACAACCTCGATGACGAGGCGCGCGGGCTGAAATATGCCGACATGCTGCGCGAGCGGATCATCGAGGAAGGGCCGGAAAGCGTCCTTGCGTTCATCATGGAACCGATCGGCGGGGCATCGACAGGCGCGCTCGTGGCGCCGGACAGCTATCATGCCCGCATCCGGGAAATCTGCGACGAGTTCGGGATTCTCCTGATTCTCGACGAGGTGATGACCGGTGCCGGACGCACCGGCCGGTTCATGGCGGCCGAGCACTGGAACCTCAAGGCCGACATCGTCACCATGTCGAAGGGTTTTGCATCGGGATACGTGCCGCTCGGCGCGATGGTCGCCGACGAGACCATCGTCGAGCCTGTTCTGGAAGCCGGCGGCTTCATCCATGGCTACACCTATGCCGGCAACCCGCTGGCATGTGCCGCCGGGCTCGCCGTTCTGCAGGAGATCGAGCGCGAGGACCTCGTCACACGGGCCGAGCGCATGGGGAGCGAACTGAAGCTGCAGCTCGAAGGGCTGATGGATCGCTTCCCCTTCATCGGCGACGTGCGCGGCAAGGGGCTTCTGCTCGCCTTCGAACTGGTCTGCGACCGCAAGACGATGCGGCCACTGGCGAAGGAGATCGACGCGCACGTCCACCTGGTCGAGGAAGCCTACAAGCGCGGACTGATCATCTATTCGCGCCGCACCCACGGCACCAGCGGCGACCATTTCATGGTCTGTCCGCCACTGATCGTCGACGAGAGCCATATCGTCGAGATCATCGAGACGTTGGAGGAAAGCCTGACGGCGCTCGCCCACCGCTTCGATCTTCCGCTCGTTGCGGGGTGAGCGACATGGCGGAGAAGGTCATCCTCACCTGCGCGCTCACCGGCTCCATCCACACGCCGACCATGAGCCCGCATCTGCCGGTGACGGCCGACGAGATCACCGAGCACGCCCTCGCCGCGCACGAGGCGGGGGCCACCATCCTGCATCTGCACGCCCGCGACCCCGCGACCGGGAAGCCGAGCGCCAGGACGGAAGATTTCATGGGCTTCCTGCCGCGCATCAAGCAGGGCTGCGACGCCATCCTCAACATTTCGACCGGCGGGTCCTCCCAGATGACGCTGGACGAGCGGCTGGCGGCGGCGCGGGCCGCCGAGCCGGAAATGTGCTCGCTCAACATGGGGTCGATGAATTTCGGCATCTTTCCGCTCGCCGAGCGCTACAGGCACTGGAAGCATGACTGGGAAAAGCCGTTCCTCGAGGCGACGAAGGACGTGGTCTTCAAGAATTCCTTCGGCGATATCGAGACCATCCTTTCCGATCTCGGCGAAGGCTGCGGTACGCGCTTCGAATTCGAATGCTATGATGTCGGCCATATCCAGACGCTGGCCTGGTTCCTGAAACGCGGACACGTCAAGCCGCCGGTCTTTCTTCAGTTCGTCATGGGCGTTTTCGGTGGAATCGATGCCAGCGCGGAGAGCCTGATGGCCATGAAGGCGACCGCCGACCGGCTGCTCGGCAACGACTATCGGTTCTCGGTGCTGGCCGCCGGGCGGCGCCAGATGCCGCTTGGCACCATGGGCGCGGTGATCGGCGGCAATGTGCGTGTCGGCCTGGAGGACAGTCTCTTCGACGGCAACAGCCGGGCGCTTGCCGAGAGCAACGCCGACCAGGTGCGCCGCATGCGGCGGATCCTGGAAGAGCTCGGCTTCGAGATCGCGTCGTCTGAGGAGGCGCGCCACATGCTGCACCTCAAGGGAGGCGATCGTGTCGCGTTCTGAGGTGACGATCCGGCTGGCCGGGCCGGCGGATGCGGCCATCGTCCACCGGCTCGTCGGCGAACTGGCAGAGGCGCAGGGCACGCCTGAGGACAATCGCTCGACGCTCGAGGATTTCATCCGCGCCATGCGTGCCGAACGGCCGATCTTCGAAGCGCTGATCGCCGAGGCGAAGCGCGAGCCGTCAGGGCTCTGCCTGTTCTTTCCCTATTTCTCGACATGGCGCGGCAAGCCGGGTCTATACGTCCAGGACCTTTATGTGGCCGCCGGCCTGAGGGGCAGCGGGCTTGGCCGGCGCCTGCTGCAGGAAGCCGCCGCCCACGGCAAGGCGCAATTCGGCGCCAGCTTCATGCGGCTGTCGGTTCTCAATGGCAACGATGCCGTCGGGTTCTACGACCGGCTGGGATTTGCTATCGCGGATGGCGACACGGTGCACGATCTGAGCGGGGCGGCCTTCGAGCGCCTTGCGGTGAAAACGGAGATTTCATGAAATTTGTCCATGCCGACCGGCAGAAGCAGCACGATCCAGTCATGTTTCTCTCCTCCGGTGCGCAGAAACCGAACCCGGAGGTGCCGGAACGGCTCGATCGGCTGATCGGCGGGGCGAAGGCCGCCGGGCTGGAGCGGATCGATGCCAGCGATCACGGGCTCGGCCCGATTGCCGCGGTCCACACGCCCGAATACATCGCTTTCCTGCAGAACATCTACACCCGCTGGCAGCGCATGCCGGACGCCTCTGCCGAGGTGATCCCCAACATCCATCCCGACCGTCGCGACTTCCCCTACCCGGCCTCCGCCGTCGGCCAGGCCGGATATCACATGGCCGACACCGCCTGCCCGATCTCCGAGCACACCTTCGAATCGGCCTATTGGAGCGCGCAAAGCGCGATCGGCGCGGCCCGGCTGGTGCGCGATGGCGGCGAGCGGGCCGCCTACGGGCTGTCGCGCCCGCCCGGCCACCACGCGTTTTCCGATCTCGCCGGGGGGTTCTGCTTCTTCAACAATTCGGCAATCGCGGCACAGGAATTTCGCAAGAGCGCCGACCGCGTTGCCATACTCGATGTCGACCTGCATCACGGCAACGGCACGCAGGGCATCTTCTACCAGCGCGCCGACGTGATGACGGTTTCGATCCATGCGGACCCGGTGCGCTTCTATCCCTTCTTCTGGGGCCATGCGGCCGAACGCGGCGAAGGTCCGGGCCTCGGCTACAATCTGAATTTGCCGCTTGAGCGCGGCTCGAAGGACGATGTCTTTCTCGAAGCGCTGGAAGCGGGTTTGAAGCGTATCCGCGCCTATGCGCCCGACGCCGTGGTCCTCGCGCTCGGTCTCGACGCCTTCGAAGGCGACCCGTTCGGCGGGCTCGGCGTCACGACGGAGGGCTTCGCCCGCATCGGCGCGGCCTGCGCCGGCTTGAACGTGCCGATGGCCATCATCCAGGAGGGGGGCTATCTTTGCGACGCGCTGGGCGACAACCTGACGGCCTTTCTCAACGGCTTTGGTGAGGCCGCGGCCGCCTGACTGAGACAAAGCGGTGCAAGAAAAAAGGATGCGTGCGCCGCGCGATGTCGGGAGGCGTGCTCCTCCTTCGTCCTTTGGCCATCGGGCCGCTCTGCGGCCGAGCCAAGGGAAAGGATCAGGACAATGCCAAGCACCGTCACGTTTCACCGGATCATCGCCACGCGACCGGAAAAGGTCTTCCGCGCCTTTGTCGAGGCCGACGCCATCGCCAGCTGGCTTCCGCCGTTCGGCTTCGTCTGCACCGTCCACGAACTCGAGGCCAAAGTCGGCGGCCGGCACCGGATGTCGTTCCGCAATTTCACGACCGGCAAGAGCCATTCCTTCGGCGGCGAATACGTCGAATTCGTTCCCGGCGAGCGGCTCGTCTATACCGACCGTTTCGACGATGCCAACCTGCCCGGCGAAATGACGGTGACCGTCACCATGAAGCCGGTCTCGACGGGCACGGAACTGAGGATCGAGCAGCGCGGAATACCCGACCTCATCCCGGCCGAGGCGTGCTATCTCGGTTGGCAGGAATCGCTGCGCAAGCTTGCCAAACTGGTCGAGCCGGACATCGGCGAATAGCATCGGGCGCGGCCCGCAGTAAGTAAGCGAGACGAAAGGACAAACGACATGACCATCAGACGAATCGAACCCGGAAAGCGCATGAGCCAGGCGGTCGTTCATGGCGACACGGTCTATCTGGCTGGTCAGGTGGGCGCGCCGGGCGAGAGCGTGACGAAGCAGAGCGAAGCGATCCTCCAGTCCGTGGAGCGGCTGCTTGCCGAGGCCGGGTCGGACAAATCGAAGATATTGCAGACGACGATCTGGCTCGCCGACATGGCCGATTTCGCCGAGATGAATGCGGTCTGGGACGCCTGGGTGGATCCGGGCAACCCGCCGGCAAGAGCCTGCGGCGAGGCCAGGCTCGCCACACCCGACTACCGCGTGGAAATGATCGTCATCGCCGCACGCTGAGGCGGGTCCGCGTCATGGCTGGATTTCCGCGGAGAACGCCTCTACCGTTCGGGCAGATGTGCCAGATGGGAGAGCGCGACCGATGCCGGACGTCCAGCCGCTTCAGCTTCATGTCCCCGAGCCCGAGGTGCGCCCTGGCGACCAGCCGGATTTTTCCAACGTCAAGATCCCGCAGGCCGGCTCCGTCGAACGGCCGCCCGTCGACGTCGATCCGAAGGAAATCCGCGATCTCGCCTATTCGATCATCCGCGTCCTGAACCGCAAGGGTGAGGCGGTCGGCTCATGGGCCGGCAGCCTCAGCGACGAGGCGCTGCGCGACGGGCTGAAGGACATGATGACGCTGCGCGCCTTCGATGCGCGCATGCAGACGGCACAGCGCCAGGGCAAGACGTCGTTCTACATGCAGCACATGGGCGAGGAGGCCGTCTCCTGCGCTTTTCGCAAGGCCATGGAACCGGGCGACATGAACTTTCCGACCTATCGCCAGGCCGGCCTGCTGATCGCCGGCGGGTACCCGATGGTCGAGATGATGAACCAGATCTATTCCAACGAGGCCGACCCGCTGAAGGGCCGGCAGTTGCCGATCATGTACTCCTCCAAGGAGCATGGTTTCTTCTCCATTTCGGGCAATCTCGGAACGCAGTTCATCCAGGCTGTCGGCTGGGCCATGGCCTCGGCGATCAAGAACGACACGAAGATCGCGGCCGGCTGGATCGGTGACGGATCGACCGCCGAGAGCGACTTCCACGCGGCCCTCGTCTTCGCCTCGACCTACCGGGCCCCCGTCGTCCTCAACATCGTCAACAACCAGTGGGCGATCTCGACCTTCCAGGGGATCGCGCGCGGCGGCTCGGGAACCTTTGCCGCGAGAGGGCTCGGTTTCGGCATTCCCTCGTTGCGCGTCGACGGCAACGACTATCTTGCGGTCCACGCCGTCGCCAAATGGGCGGCGGAACGCGCGCGGCGCAACCTCGGTCCGACGCTGATCGAATACGTGACCTACCGGGTCGGCGCGCACTCGACTTCGGACGATCCCTCCGCCTACCGGGCCAAGACGGAGTCCGATGCCTGGCCGCTCGGCGATCCGGTGATCCGGTTGAAGAACCATCTGATCGTCAAGGGCCTTTGGAGCGACGATCGCCACAAACAGGCCGAGGCCGAAGTGCTCGACGGCGTCATCCAGGCGCAGAAGGAAGCCGAAAAGCACGGCACGCTGCATTCGGGCGGAAAGCCGTCCACCCGCGACATGTTCGAGGGCGTCTACGAGACCATGCCGCCGCATCTGAGGCGCCAGCGCCAGGAAGCGGGTGTGTGATGGTGCGATCAAGATGCGGCACGATCGTGCCGCTTACCGGCCCCCTCACGAGCGATCTCCAAGGAGCTGGTCTTCGCCCGGGCCGAGGAAATCGCGTCCTTTCCCGCAAGGGGCGAGGTGCGACCATCACTGGAGACCGCCCATGCCGCGCATGACGATGATCGAGGCGATCCGCTCGGCGATGGACGTCTCCATGGGGCGCGACGACGACGTGGTCGTTTTCGGCGAGGACGTCGGGTATTTCGGCGGCGTTTTCCGCTGCACGGCGGGGCTGCAGCAGAAATACGGCAAGACGCGCTGTTTCGATGCGCCGATCTCCGAACTCGGTATCGTCGGCGCGGCGATCGGCATGGCGGCCTATGGCCTCAAGCCCTGCGTGGAAGTGCAGTTCGCCGACTACGTCTACCCGGCCTACGACCAGATCGTTTCCGAGGCCGCACGGATCCGCTACCGCTCCAATGGCGGCTTCACCTGTCCGATTGTGGTGCGCATGCCGACCGGCGGCGGCATCTTCGGCGGGCAGACGCACAGTCAGAGCCCGGAAGCGCTGTTCACCCACGTTTCCGGACTCAAGGTCGTCGTGCCGTCCAATCCGCATGATGCGAAAGGGCTCCTGATCGCGGCGATCGAGGACCCCGACCCGGTGATCTTCCTGGAGCCGAAGCGGCTCTACAACGGGCCCTTCGACGGCCATCACGACAAGCCGGTGACGCCTTGGTCGAAGCATCCGCTCGGCGAGGTGCCGGACGGTCACTACACCGTGCCGCTCGGCAAGGCCGAATTGCGCCGCGAGGGGTCGGCTCTGACCGTGCTGGCCTACGGCACGATGACCTTCGTCGCCGAGGCCGCGGCGGCCGATACAGGCATCGACGCGGAGATCATCGACCTGAAGACCCTTCTACCGCTCGATCTCGACACCATCACCGCCTCGGTGAAGAAGACCGGCCGATGCGTCGTCGTGCATGAGGCGACGCTCACCTCGGGCTTCGGCGCCGAGCTCGCCGCGCTGGTGCAGAAACACTGCTTCTATTCGCTGGAAGCGCCGATCACCCGCGTCACCGGCTGGGACACGCCCTACCCGCACGCGCAGGAATGGGACTATTTCCCCGGACCGGCCCGCGTCGGCCGGGCCCTGCGCGAAACGATGGAGGCTTAAGGCGATGAGCGAGCACGTCATCAAGCTTCCCGATGTGGGAGAAGGCGTCGCCGAGGCCGAACTCGTCGAATGGCACGTCAAGGTTGGCGACGTGGTGCGCGAAGACGATGTCGTCGCCGCCGTGATGACCGACAAGGCGACGGTGGAGATTCCCTCGCCGGTTGACGGCGAGATCGCATGGCTCGGCGCCGAGGTCGGCGATGTAGTGGCCGTCGGCTCGCCGATCGTCAGGATCAGGACCGGCGAGGCGCCATCGGCGGACGCGCCCATGGATGACGGCGCTGAAAAGGCGCCGGCGGCCGATGGCATGAGCGCGCAGGGTGAGGACCTCCCGCCACCGCCGGAGGAAGAGGCGCCCGATTCGGCCGACGCGAAGTCGGCAGAGAAAAGGCCCGCGGAGGGCAAGCCGCAACCGCATAGTCCTTCCACGCCGCCGCGCGGCAATCGGGGGACGTCGGCGGGCGGAATACCGCGGCCGACGGGCGAAAAGCCGCTCGCCTCGCCGGCCGTGCGCCTGCGCGCCCGTGACGCCGGGATCGATCTGCGCCAGGTTCCGGGCAGCGGTCCGGCGGGCCGCATCACTCATGACGACCTCGACCAGTTCATCTCCCGCGGCCCGCAGGCGGGCGCGGCACCCGGCCTTGCCCGGCGGACCGACATCGAAGAGGTGAAGCTTGTCGGGATGCGCCGGCGCATCGCCGAGAAGATGGCAACGGCCAAGCGACACATTCCGCACATCACCTATGTCGAGGAAATCGACATGAGCGCGCTGGAGGATCTGCGCGCGGCGCTGAACAAGTCGCGCCCGGCCGACAGCGTGAAGCTGACCCTCCTGCCCTTCCTGATGCGCGCGATGGTCAGGGCGATCGACGACCAGCCGCAGTTCAATGCGACGTTCGACGACGAGGCCGGCATCGTTTCCCGCCATGGCGGCGTCCATATCGGCATCGCGGCGCAGACCCCGGCAGGCCTCGTGGTGCCCGTCGCGAAGCATTGCGAGGCGCGCGATCTGTGGGACTGCGCGGGCGAGTTGAACCGTCTGTCCGAGGCGGCCAAGGCAGGCACGGCCTCGCGCGAGGACCTCAGCGGCTCGACCATCACCATCACCTCGCTCGGCGCGCTGGGCGGCATCGTCACGACGCCCGTCATCAACCATCCGGAAGTCGCCATCATCGGCGTCAACAAGATGCAGATGCGCCCGCACTGGGACGGCACCGATTTCGCGCCGCGGCGCATGATGAACCTGTCCTGCAGCTTCGACCACCGCATCATCGACGGCTATGACGCCGCCGTCTTCGTGCAGCGGATCAAGGCGCTTCTGGAGACGCCTGCGATGATCTTCGTGGAGGATCGATAGGATGAAGGAAATCGCCTGCAAGCTGCTTGTCATCGGTTCCGGTCCCGGTGGCTATGTCTGCGCCATCCGCGCCGGCCAGCTCGGCCTCGATACGGTCATCGTCGAGGCGAAGAAGCCGGGCGGAACCTGTCTCAATGTCGGCTGCATCCCATCCAAGGCGATGATCCACGCGGCCGAGGAATTCGCGCGCGTCAAGGCGATGGCCGCCGGCGACAGCCCGCTCGGCATCGCCCTTCAGGGCCCTGCGATCGATCTGGCGAAGACGATCGCCTGGAAGGATCGCATCGTCGGCCGGCTGACGACGGGCGTTTCCGGCCTCCTGAAGAAGGCCGGCGTCAAGACCGTGCAGGGCTGGGCGCGCTTTCGCGACGGCAAGACGGTGGAGGTGAAGACCGAGACCGGCATGCAGATCATCCGCGCCGAAACGATCGTCATCGCCACCGGGTCGGAATCGGTGGATCTGCCGGGCCTTGCGTTCGGCGGCGCGGTGATCTCTTCGACCGAGGCGCTGGCGCTGACGACGGTGCCGGAGCGTCTCGTGGTCGTCGGTGCCGGGTATATCGGGCTGGAGCTTGGCACGGCCTTCGCGAAGCTCGGGGCCAGGGTGACCGTCGTCGAGGCGACCGATCGCATCCTCCCGCTCTACGATGCGGAACTGACGCGGCCGGTTGCAAGGCGCCTCGAGGACCTCGGTGTCACCGTCATGCTGTCGGCAAAAGCGAAGGGCCTTTCGACAAGGGACAATGGCCTGACCGTCGAAACGCGGGACGGGCAGAGCGAAAAGATCGCCGCCGACAAGGTGCTCGTCACCGTCGGGCGCCGAGCGCTGACCGACGGCTGGGGCCTGGAGGAACTGGACCTCGACATGGACGGCCGGGCGCTCCGCATCGACGAGACCTGCAGAACGTCCATGCGCGGCGTCTATGCGATCGGCGACGTCACCGGCGAGCCGATGCTGGCGCACCGGGCGATGGCGCAGGGCGAGATGGTGGCGGAGATTGTCGCCGGCCATCGCCGGGCCTTCGACAAGCGCGTGATTCCGGCCGTCTGCTTCACCGACCCGGAAATCGTCACGGCGGGGCTGTCGCCGGACGAGGCGCGGCAGAACGGCCGCGAAATCAAGATCGGCCTTTTCCCTTTCCAGGCCAATGGGCGGGCGATGACGATGGAGGCGGAAAGCGGCTTCGTGCGCGTCGTGGCGCGCGCCGACAACCATCTGGTGCTCGGTATCCAGGCCGTCGGCCAGGGCGTCTCGGAGCTTTCGGCCGCTTTTGGCCTGGCGATCGAGATGGGCGCGCGGTTGGAGGATATCGCCGGAACGATCCACGCGCATCCGACGCAGGGCGAAGGTCTCCAGGAAGCAGCGCTGAAGGCGCTCGGCGCGGCGCTCCATATCTGAGGGCCATGCCGGAGCTTTCGCGCAACAGCGGGCTGGACAGCGGTCGTTCGCATTGGCTAGTCTCGATTAGATCGATCTAATCGGGAGGGCCCATGAGCGACGAGCCGATCAAAGCAAAGCGCATCACGCTTCTGGACGTTGCCCACCATGCCGGCGTGTCGCGGGCAACCGCGTCGCTGGTCGTGCGCAACAGCCCGCTCGTCAGCGATACGACGCGCGAGACCGTCGAGGCGGCAATGGCCGAACTCGGCTATGTCTACAATCTCGGCGCGGCGCGGATGCGCGCGGCGCGCTCGCGCACCGTCGGCGTCATTGTCCCCAACCTGTCCAATCCGTTTTTCGCGGTGATGATCGCCGGGATCGAATCGGTCCTCGAAACGGCGGGCTATGCGGTGATCCTCGCCAATTCGCATGAGAGCGCGGAGAAGGAGACGGGCTTCCTGCGGCGCATGCGCGAGCATGGCGTCGACGGGCTGGTGCTGTGTCCCTCCGAAGCGACCGCGCCCAGCATCATCTCCGACGCGGCCAAATGGGGTTTACCGCTCGTCCAGGCGCTGCGCATGGTGCCGAACACGAAAAGCGACTATGCCGGCATCGACTATCGCGGCGGCATGCGCCAGGCGACCGCCTATCTGATCGATGCAGGACACCGCCGCATCGGCTTCATCAGCGGCAATCGCCACCATTCGGCCCAGGCCGATCGCCTTGCCGGCTTCAACGATGCCCTTGCCGGTGTGGCGGGATGCGCGTCCTTCGTCATGGAGGTCGCATTGACGCACCAGGCCGCCCGCGCCGCCGCCAAGGATATCGTGGCGCGATCGCCCCCGCCGACGGCGCTCATCGGTTTCAACGACGTGGTCGGCCTCGGGCTGCACCGCGGGCTGTCCGATCTCGGGCTGTCGATCGGCGAGGATATCGCGCTCATCGGCTTCGACAACGTCGCGGAAGCCGAACTGGTGCGGCCCGCCCTCGCCTCCGTTTCGACGGAGCCCCATCGGGTCGGGGCGCATGCGGCTGAACTTCTGCTGCGCCGGCTGGACGAACCCGAGGCCGACCACGCGCACCGCATCGAGCCGGCCGTCTTCGTCGAACGGGAGTCTTGCCAGAGCGTGAAGAGCGATGCTTGACCTGCGCGCCTTTTGCATTTAGATCGATCTAAACACGGGATGATCCCGGTCGGCCGCTCGGAGGGGCGGCGGGAGGTATGACGGTGAACTACACGTTCAATTTCGAGCCGGTCTTCGCCAATTTCGACCAGCTGCTGGCCGGCGCTCTGGTGACGATCCAGCTGTCCCTCGGGGCCATGGTGTTCGGCACGGTGATCGCGATCGCCTGCGCCGTCGGCAAGACGGCCGGGCCCGCGCCAGTTCGCTTCCTGGTGAACGCCTATATCGAGATCATCCGCAACACGCCGTTCCTCATCCAGATATTCTTCATCTTCTTCGCCCTGCCGGCGCTTGGCCTGCGCTTCGATCCGAACACGGCGGCGCTGATCGCGCTCACGGTCAATGTCGGCGCCTATGCCACGGAGATCATTCGCGCCGGGATCGAGTCGATCAACAAGGGCCAGGTCGAGGCCGGAACGGCGCTCGGGCTGAAGCGTGGCCAGATCTTCCGATACATCATCATGAAGCCGGCCTTGCGCACGATCTATCCGGCGCTGACCAGCCAGTTCATCTACCTGATGCTGACGTCGAGCGTGGTGTCGGTGATCTCGGCCACCGACCTGGCCGCCGCCGGTAACCTCATCCAGTCGCAGACCTTCACCTCCTTCGAGGTCTATCTGGTGATCACCGGCATGTATCTCGTGCTTTCGCTCGGGTTCTCTGCGCTCTTCTCCGCCATCCAGCGGACGGCCTTCAACTACCCGTTGGCACGCTAGGAGCACGGTATGATCAGACAGTTCGGCATCACCGAGTTCTGGTTCATCGTCGCGGCGGTGCAATGGACGCTGGCGCTTTCGGCCGTCGCCTTCGCCGGCGGCGCGGTGGGCGGCATGGCGATCGCGCTGGCGCGCGTTTCCGAGATCAAGCCGCTGCGATATTCGGCGCTGGCGATCATCCGGTTCTTTCAGGGCACGCCGCTTTTGATGCAACTGTTCCTCGCCTTTTTCGGGCTTCGCATCCTCGGCGTCGAAATCAATCCGTGGATTGCCGCGGCCATCGCGTTGACGGCGCATGCCAGCGCATTTCTCGGCGAGATCTGGCGCGGCTGCATCGAGGCGGTGCCCAAGGGCCAGTCCGAAGCGAGTTGGGCGCTGGGTATCGGCTACTATGACCGCATGGTCTCGGTGGTTCTCCCGCAGGCCGCGCGCATCGCCGTCGCGCCGACGGTCGGATTTCTCGTGCAACTGATCAAGGGCACCTCGCTCGCCTCGATCATCGGTTTCGTCGAGCTGACGCGGGCCGGGCAGATCATCAACAACGCGACGTTCTCGCCCTTCACCGTCTTCGGCATCGTGGCCGCGCTCTATTTCATCCTGTGCTGGCCGCTCTCGCTGCTGGCGACGCGCATGGAGCGCCGTTTCGCCGTCGCGACCCGGCGCTGACACTTCATCGCATCATCATCTCAAAACCAAGGGAAGGAGACTGACAATGACTATCCTGAAGAAGGCGGCAACGCTCGCTGCGGGCGCACTGATCTCGGCCTCTCTCGCCGTCTCGGCCGTTAGCGCCCAGACCGTCGAGGAAATCAAGGAACGCGGCACGATCAACATCGGCATGCTGGTCGACTTTCCGCCGTTCGGCATCCTCAACCAGGAAGGCCAGCCCGACGGCTATGACGCCGATGTGGCCAAGCTTTTGGCCGAGGACATGGGTGTCGACGTGAATCTCGTCGCCGTGACCGGGCCGAACCGCATTCCTTATCTGCAGTCCAACCAGGTCGACATCCTCGTCGCCTCCCTCGGCGTCACACCGGAGCGGGCCGAGCAGGTGGATTTCTCCGAAGCCTATGCCGGTATCGAGATCTTCGTCTTCGGCGATGCGGATCTTGAAATCGCTGATGGCGCAGCCCTTTCCGGTCAGAACATCGGCGTTGCCCGCGCCTCGACGCAGGACACCGCGATCACCGCCATCGCGCCGGATGATGCCAACATCCAGCGTTTCGACGACGACGCATCGGCTGTCCAGGCGCTCCTGTCGGGGCAGGTGCCGCTGATCGGTGCATCCAACACCGTGATCGCGCAGATCAACGAGGCGGCGCCCGACCAGTACTCCACCAAGTTCTCGCTGGCGCAGCAGAGCCAGGGCATCGCCACCCGCAAGGGCGCGGACGAGTTGATGACCTACATCAACGACTTCCTGGCCAGGAAGAAGGAAAGCGGCGAACTCAATGCGCTGCATGAAGAATGGGTCGGCAATCCGCTGCCCGAATTCGTCGTCGAAGGCGCCGAATAAGCCAACCGATAGCGGGGATACAACCCATGACCACGACCAGCGATCCGGGTGGACGCGGCGATCTGAAGGCCGGTGTCCCCGCCGTCACCATGAAGGATGTCGACAAGTGGTACGGCAGCTTCCATGCCCTGAAAGACATCGACCTGACGGTCGCGCGTGGCGAAAAAATCGTCGTGTGCGGCCCGTCGGGCTCGGGAAAGTCCACCCTCATCCGATGCATCAACCAGCTTGAAACGGTGGAGAAGGGCACGATCACCGTCGAGGGCATCGAACTTACGGCGGGGCCGAAGAACGTGGAAAAGATCCGCCGGGACGTCGGCATGGTCTTCCAGCAGTTCAACCTGTTTCCGCACATGACCGTGCTGCAGAACTGCATGCTCGCGCCGATGAAGGTGCGCGGCACGACAAAGGCCGACGCCGATGCGACCGCGCGCAAGTATCTGGAGCGTGTGCGCATTCCCGAGCAGGCGGACAAATATCCCGCGCAGCTTTCCGGCGGCCAGCAGCAGCGCGTCGCCATCGCGCGGGCGCTGTGCATGAACCCGAAACTCATGCTGTTCGACGAGCCGACCTCGGCGCTCGACCCGGAGATGGTGAACGAGGTGCTCGACACCATGATCGACCTTGCCCAGGAGGGCATGACCATGCTCGTCGTGACGCACGAGATGGGCTTTGCCCGCAAGGTCGCCGACCGGGTGATCTTCATGGACCGCGGCGAGATCGTAGAGGTTGGGGAGCCGGAAAGCTTCTTCTCCAACCCCAAGCACGAGCGCACCCGCACCTTCCTCGGCCAGATCAGCCATTGAGCGCGCAAGAGAAGGACAAAGGCCATGAAACCCACGATCATGATGTTCGAGCCGATGCTGCCGGAGATCGAGGCAGCGCTTGATCGCGATTATGACGTCTGCCGGATGACGCAGGAGGAAGGCCGTGCGCGCGCCGACGCTCAGCCGGAGGCGATCCGCGCCGTGGTCACCGGCGGCGGAACGGGGCTTGACCCGGCCTGGTTCGACCGGCTGGACAATCTCGGCATCATCGCCGTCAACGGCGTGGGAACCGACAAGGTCGATCTTGAAAGAGCCCGCAGGCGCGGCGTGCATGTCACGACGACGCCGGGCGTTCTCACCGACGATGTTGCCGACATCGGCATGGCACTTGTGCTCGCGTCGCTGAGGAGGCTTGGCGAAGGCGAGCGCATGGTGCGCGCCGGGGACTGGGCCAGGGGCGGCAAGCTGCCGCTCGCAACGAGCCTGAAAGGCAAGACGATCGGCATTCTCGGCCTTGGCCAGATCGGCAAGGCGCTGGCCCGGCGGGCCGAGGCGTTCGGCATGCGCGTTGCCTATTGGAACCGCTCCGATGTCGCCGACGCCGGCGGCTGGCAGCGATCGGACACGCCGCGCGACCTCGCCGAAGCCGCCGATATATTGGCGGTGTGCGTCGCGGCCAACCCGCAGACGGAAGGCATGGTCGACGCCGCCGTCATCGATGCGCTCGGTCCGAACGGCACGCTCGTCAATGTGGCGCGCGGCAGCGTCGTCGACGAGGCCGCGCTGATCGAGGCGCTGAAGGACCGGCGCATCGCCGGCGCCGGACTGGATGTCTTCCTCAACGAACCGCAGATCAATCCGGCCATTGTCGAACTGGACAATGTCGTGCTGATGCCGCATCAAGGCAGCGCGACGCTTGAGACGCGCCAGGCCATGGGCGCCATCGTACTCGACAATCTTCACGCTTATTTTGCCGGTCGGACGCCGCCGCATTGCGTCGTTCACCCGGTCCGAGAGGCCGCGCAATGATCGTTCGTCAGGCCTTCTTCGAGGGCCGCATTCACGCCGGCCGTGAGGCGGAGTTCCGCACCTTCGTGGAGCAGCGCCTGATCCCGATGTGGCGGACGTTTCCCGGCGTGCGGGACGTTCGCGTCATGTTTGCGACCGGCCGCGACGACGGCGCCCCCGCCTTCCCGCTGTCGCTGGCGATGGTGTTCGCCGACGATGCCGCCTTGCAGCGCGCGCTGGACGCGCCAATCCGCTGCGAGAGCCGTGTTGTCACGACCGAACTGATGAAGATGTTCGATGGATACATCCATCATCACGTGTTCAAGCTGGCCGACGCCTGAGCCTTCAATAGAAGTGTTCTAAACGGGCATTGACGGATCGGATCGCGCTCTCTAGAAATATGCAAATGAATATATCTCGCGTGTCGTTCATGCCGTTGGGGAGATGGCGGGCGCGCGGAAGATAACCAAACGGGAGGACTGCACCATGAAGAATGCACTCATTTGCGCGGCCGCATTCGCCGTCACCGTCGGATACGCCCAGGCCGAGGAAGTGACGCTGCGCGGCGCGACCGGCTTTGCCACCGGCACCGCCTTTTCGCGTCCCTATGAGGCCTTCGTCGACTGGATCAACGAGAATGGCGAGGGCGTCCTGCAGATCCAGAACGTCGGCGGTCCGGAATCGGTGCCGCCCTTCGAGCTCGGCAATTCGGTCTCTTCCGGCGTGGTCGACATCGCCAATGTGACCGCCGCCTTCTACACCAACATGCTGCCGGAAGGCGACGCGCTGAAGCTGGCGCGCAACACGATCCAGGAGCAGCGCGAGAACGGCTGCTACGAGACGATCGACACGCTTCACCAGGAGCGGATGAACGTCAAATATCTCGGCCGCACCGGCGACCATGTGAACTTCCACCTCTATACGACGCAGCCGCTCGAGACGGCCGACCTGTCGGGGCTGACGATCCGCACGACGCCGGTCTATCAGGCGATGTTCGAGGCGCTCGGTGCGACCCCGGTCACCACGCCGCCCGGCGACGTCTACACGGCACTGGAGCGCGGCACGATCGACGGCTATGGCTGGCCGATCCAGGGCGTCCTCGATCTCGGCTGGGAAGAGCAGACGGGCTATCGCATCGATCCGGGCTTCTATCAGGTCGACGTCAACATCCTCGTCAATCTCGATCGCTGGGAAAGCCTTGACGACGAACAGCGCGCACTGCTCGAAGAAGGCATGGCGTGGCTCGAGGCGCAGAACGAGAACAATCTGACGATCAACGAGGAAGAGGCCGCCAAGCAGGCCGAAGCGGGGATCGAGACGATCGAACTCAGCGAGGAAGAGCAGGCCAAGTGGCTCGACGCTGCCGAGACCGCCGGATGGGACGCGATCTCCGCCGTCAATGCCGACGTGGCGGAGACGCTGCGCGGCTGCCTCGGCGAATAGTCGGGTCCGATGTCTTTTTTCGATCGCGTCTTCGAGCGGATCATTCTCGCCTTCGCCGTTCTGGCGGGGGCGATCTTCTGCGCCATCACCATCGCGCTGACGCTCAATGTGGCAATGCGCTTCTTTCTGGGCGACAGCCTCTATGGGATGGTCGACGCGATCGAAATGGGCCTCATGGCCGCAACCTTCCTCGCCGCGCCGTGGGTGCTTCATCGCAACGCGCATGTTGCCGTCGATATCTTCCTGACCGGCCTTTCCGCGCCGGGTCGCCGCCGGGTCGACATTGTATCATCGGCGTTCGGGGCCGTGCTGTCGCTCGTCTTTGCCTGGGCATCGCTCAAGGCGTTGCTGATCGCGCTCGAACGCGGCTCCATGATCCGCGGCGTTCTCGTGCTGCCCGAATGGATCACGTTGACGGCGCCGGTCATCGGCGGGTTCCTGCTCGCCATCGAATTTGGTCGCCGGATGGCCCGCGGCCCGGCAATCGACCGCCAGCAGGCAGGGCTCTGACGCCATGGATTGGGTTCTGACGCTGACGCTGATGCTGGGCGCGCTGATCGCGCTTCTCGCCACCGGCCTGCCTGTCGCCTTCGCCTTCATCGCGGTCAATGTGGCCGGTGCCTATTTCATCCTGGGCGGCGAGAACGGTCTCATCCAGATGGCGCGCAACGCGACGCAGTCCGTCGCCAGCTATCCTCTGGCGCCGATCCCGCTCTTCATCCTGATGGGCGAGATCCTGTTCCAGAGCAAGGTGGCGCACCGTGCCATCGATGCCGTCGAGCGCATCGTCGCCAAGGTGCCTGGCCGGCTGTCGGTCGTCACGGTCTTTGGCGGCACGATCTTTTCCGCACTGTCCGGCTCGACCATCGCCAACACCGCGATGCTCGGCTCGACCCTGATGCCCTCGATGCTCGCCAAGGGTTATCATCCGACGCTGGCCATGGGTCCGATCATGGCGTCCGGCGCGATCGCGATGCTCATTCCGCCTTCCGCGCTTGCCGTGCTGCTTGGCTCGCTCGCCGGCATCTCGATCTCGCAGCTGCTCGTCGCCGGAATCCTGCCCGCGCTTCTCCTGTCGGGCCTTTTCGTCATCCTCATCCTGTCCATCGCGACGTGGAAGCCGCACCTGGCGCCAGCCGACGATCAGCCGACCATGACGCTGTGGGAGCGTTGGCGGCCGTTCTGCATCTACGTCCTGCCGCTTTCGGCGATCTTCGCGGTCGTCATCGGCAGTCTGCTTCTCGGCATCGCATCACCCACCGACGCGGCGGCGCTCGGCTGCTTCGCGGCGATCGCGGCAAGCCTTGCCTATCGCTCGCTCACCTTCGCCAATCTCGCCACGGCGATCATGGAAACGGTCAAGCTCACGGTGATGATCATGTTCATCATCGCCGCGAGCCAGACCTTCAGCCAGATTCTGTCGTTCTCGGGCGCGACGTCGGGGCTGATCGGACTGATCAACGGCTGGGAGCTCACGCCGGATCAGATCCTCATCGGCATGATCCTCATCCTGCTGTTCCTCGGCTGCTTCATCGACCAGGTATCGATGCTGATGGTGACGATCCCGATCTTCATGCCGCTGGCGCGGGCCGTCGGGATCGACGACCTTGTGCTCGGCGTCATCTATCTCCTGACGATGGAGATCGCGCTGCTGACGCCGCCCTTCGGACTGCTGCTGTTCGTCATGCGCGGTGTGGTGCCCGACAGCATCACCATGAAACAGATCTACGCCGCGGTCGCGCCCTTCCTCGTGGTCAAGCTTTTCGTGCTGGCGCTGGTTGTCCTGATCCCGGCACTCGGCACGTGGCTGCCGGCCTTTCTGCAGAACTGACGGTCACGCGCCGGATGGACAGGTCGCGGTCGCTGGCGTAAATATATGCAAATGAATATAGTTTGAGGGATGGAGCAAGATGGCTGAACGATCATTCGCAAAGGAGGTGCAGCAGCTGAAGATCGGCGCCGGCGAGGAATTTCGCGGCGAAGGCATCCTTGCCATCACCAAGGCCCTGCTGGAATGCGGTGTCGGATATGTCGGCGGCTATCAGGGTGCGCCGATCTCACATTTGATGGACGTGCTTGCCGACGCCCAGGACATCATCGGCGACCTTGGCGTGCGCTATGAGGCGAACGCCTCGGAAGCGGCCGCCGCGGCCATGCTGGCCGCCTCGGTGCACTATCCGATCCGCGGCGCCGTCGCCTTCAAGGCGCCCGTCGGCATCAATGTGGCGTCCGACGCGCTCGCCAATCTCGCCTCGGGCGGCGTGACCGGCGGCGCGCTGGTCATTATCGGCGAGGATTACGGCGAAGGCTCCTCGATCATGCAGGAGCGCAGTCACGCCTTTGCGATGAAGTCGCAAATCTGGCTGCTCGATCCCCGCCCCAATCTTCCATCCATGGTCAAGGCGGTGCGCGACGGCTTCGAACTGTCGGAAGCCTCCAACACGCCGGTGATGCTGGAACTGCGTATTCGCGCCTGTCATGTCCACGGCGCCTTCACCGCACGTGACAACCAGCCGCCGCCGCTGAGCGTCGCCGAAGCGCTGAAGGATCCCAAGCGCAAGACCGACCGTATCGTGCTGCCGCCGGCGGCCTTCGCGCACGAGCAGGAAAAGATGACCAGGCGCTGGCCCGCGGCGGTCGACTTCATAAAGAGCCGCAAGCTCAACGAGGTCTTTGGCCCGCAGAACGGCCGTGTCGGCATCGTCCTGCAAGGTGGCATGTACAACACCGTCATCCGCGCGCTGCAGCGCCTCGGCCTTGCCGACATCTACGGCGAGACGGATGTGCCGCTCTACGTGCTGAATGTCACCTATCCTCTCGTAGACGATGAGTTCCTCGATTTCTGCGAGGACAAGGATGCCGTGCTCGTCGTCGAGGAGGGTCAGCCGAACTACATCGAGCAGGCCCTTGGCTTCATGCTCTACAAGGCCGGCCGTCGCACGCGGCTTTGCGGCAAGGACTATCTGCCGCCGGCCGGTGAATATACCGGATCGGCGATGCTCGAGGGTCTTGGCGCCTTTCTGCGCGACAATGATGGCGAACGACTGCCGGCACGCCACCGCGCGCCCAACCGGCCGATCGCGGAGACGCCGAGCGTCGACCTGACGAAGACCGTTCCGCCGCGCCCGCCGGGCTTTTGCACCGGCTGTCCGGAACGGCCGATCTTCGCGGCCATGAAGATGGTCGAGGAGGAAATGGGGCCGCACCAGATCGCGGCCGATATCGGCTGTCACCTGTTCTCCATCATGCCGCCCTTCGAGATCGGCGGCACGACGATGGGCTTCGGCCTCGGGCCGGCCTCGAATGCCGCCTTCGACGGCGGCGGCGAAAAACGACCGATCTCGATCATCGGCGATGGCGGGTTCTGGCACAACGGTCTGACATCGAGCGTCGGCAACGCGGTCTTCAACGAGTCCGACGGCGTGATCATGATCGTCGACAACTACTATTCCGCCGCCACGGGCGGGCAGGATGTTCTGTCGTCGCGGGCCGAGAACAAGTCGAAATCCACCAACAATTCGATCGCCGGCGCGGTGCGCGGCATCGGCGTCAAATGGGTCCGGGAGATTGACCGGACCTACGATGTCGGCAAGGTGCGCGACACGCTGAAGGAAGCCCTGACCACAAAGGAAAAGGGTCCCAAGGTCATCATCGCCTCGTCCGAATGCATGCTCAACCGCCAGCGCCGCGAAAAGCCGGCGATGGCCAGGGCGATGAAGTCGGGCGAGCGTGTGGTCAAGCCGAAATTCGGCGTCGACGAGGATGTCTGCACCGGCGATCACGCCTGCATGCGCCTTTCGGGCTGCCCATCGCTGTCGCTCAAGAAGCTGGACGATCCGTTGCGCGACGATCCGGTCGCGGCGATCGACCAGTCCTGCGTCGGCTGCGGCAATTGCGGCGAGGTGGCGGATGCGGCGGTGCTCTGCCCGTCCTTCTACCGCGCCGACGTGGTGCACAATCCAACGGCCGGTGAGAACCGCTTCCACCGTTTCGCCAGCCGGCTCATTGCCCGGCTCCAGGCGCGGCGCGCCGCCAAACGTCTGACATTTGCGAGGCAGGGCGCATGACAACCCATATCCGTGATTTCGTGCCGGAGGGCGGGCGGCCCGCACCCGAAGGATTGATCAAGCTGGCCGTGCTCGCGGTCGGCGGCCAGGGTGGCGGTGTCCTGTCAAACTGGATCGTCGACCTTGCCGAGCAGAACGGCTACCGGGCACAGACCACGTCGGTTCCCGGTGTGGCCCAGCGTACCGGCGCGACCATCTACTATGTCGAGATGATGCCCGACGAGGGGCGCGAGCCGGTGTTCGCACTGATGCCTTCGCCCGGCGATGTCGACATCCTGATCGCCGCCGAGATCATGGAGGCGGGACGCGCCATCACGCGCGGCTTCGTCACATCGGACCGCACGACGCTGATTGCCTCCAGCCACCGCATGTACGCCGTATCGGAGAAGATCGTTCCCGGTGACGGGCGCGCCGGGACCGAAGCGGTGCTGCCGGTGGCGGCGGAAATGTCGCGCGCCTTCATCTGCTTCGACATGGAGCAGGTGGCGGCGGCGGCCAAGAGCCACATCTCCGCCAGCCTCTTCGGCGCGCTCGCCGGATCCGGCGCCCTGCCCTTCGAACGCGAGGCCTACGAGCAGACCATCCGTGCCTCGGGGCGTGGCGTCGAAGCAAGCCTCAAGGCCTTCGCCAGCGCCTACGATCGTGCTGGCGGTGCGGTCGAACCCGCGCCCGAGCCGGCCCCTGCGATTGCGCTCGCCGCCGCTCCTGCGCCTGCCGGCCCGTCGGGGCTCGTCGAAGTCTGGGCCGGGCTGACGGCCAGGATCGCCCTGCTGCCGGCGACTGCGCAGGACATGGTACGGCGCGGTGTCGAAAAGGTCGTCGATTTCCAGGATGTCGACTATGGCGACGAATATCTTGCCGCGGTCGAGAAAGCGGCGGCACGCGACGCGGACCATGGCGGTGCGATGCATCAGTTCGCCTTCACAGTGGCGCTGGCCAAGCATCTCGCCAATGCGATGTGCTACGATGATGTGATCCGTGTGGCCGATCTCAAGACGCGCGGCTCGCGCTTTGCCCGCGTGCGCGCCGATGTCGGGGTCGGGGACGATGCTGTCGTCAAGATCACCGAATTCATGCATCCGCGCGCGGAGGAGATCTGCGGCATGATGCCGGCCCGCCTCGGGCGCCGCGTCGAGGCCAGCCCGCGCGTCTTCGGCTTGATCGACCGGCTGTTCAATCGCGGAAGACGGGTGCGCACCGACGCCCCCCTTCCCTTCCTCATGCTATACGGGCTTGCCGGCATGCGCCGCTTTCGCCGCTCGTTGCTGCGTCACGAGATGGAATGCGACCACCGCGCACGCTGGCTGGCACGCGCCTATGAGGCGCTCGACCACGATTATGCGCTGGCGGTCGAACTGATCAATTGCCGGCGGCTGGTGAAGGGCTATAGCGACACCCATGCGCGCGGTCTTTCGAAATTCGACCGGGTGCTGGATGCAGCCCGCCTGGTCGAGGACCGCGTCGATGCCGCCGACTGGGTCCGCCGGCTGCGCGATGCGGCACTGAAGGACGAGAAGGGCACGGAACTCGACGGTGCGGTTGCGACCATCCGTTCCTTCGTGGGGGACGACGCCGATCGGACCACTTCCGCGCAGAGCTGAAGCGTTCTAAGGAAAGAGTTGGAAACAATGCCTTTTCGCGGCCCCTGCATCGATCGAGACAAGCATGAGCAGTCATCCCGAACACAACCGTTCCGCGCAGCAGGACTCCCAAGCGCGCGGTACGCGGCATGTCGAGGTCGAGGGCACCGGCGTGGTGCTGGAACGGATTCTGCCGTATCTGGCCAACCGGCTTACCTTCCGCATGAACCAGCTGCTCAACAAGGATTTGCGCAGACATGGTCTGACCATCGCGAACTGGCGCGTTCTTGCGGTGCTCGATTTCAACGAGAAGGCCTCGGTCAACGAGCTGGCGAACTATGCCATGATCGAGCAGTCGACGCTCAGCCGGCTGATCATGCGCATGGAAGCCGACGGTCTGTTGCGGCGCGAACGCGTGGATGCCGACGGGCGGGTGCGCTCCATCTCGATGACGCCGGCCGGGCGGCGCAAATACGAAACGGTCAGGGCGCTCACCCTCGCCCACGCCGAGCGCGCCACGATCGGATTGAGCGCGGAGGAGAAGGCCGTCTTCGAGCGTGTCATCTCGGTCATGCGCGCCAATCTGGAAAAGCATCCCCTGCCGCGCACCATCGAGCCGACCTAGCGCTCGCGCTGGCGCAGCGACACGATCAGCGTCTTGAGGACGCGCAGCAGCGCATTCTTGTCGTCGGCGCCGACGATGGTCTCCAGGCGGTCGGAATGGATCTTCGCCTTGGCGGCGATCCGGCCATAGACGGCCTGGCCCTTGGCCGTCACCTCGCTGGCGTAGGACCGACGGTCGTCGGGCAGCCGCCGGCGTTCGATCAGACCGTCGTCTTCCAGAAGGCGCAGCGCTGTCGTCACGCTGGACTTGTCGCGGCCGGCCGCGCGGCTCAGTTCGGTCTGCGTTATGCCGGGGTTTTCGACGATGAGCGAGAGAAGCGCGAAACTGCCCGGTTTCAGCGAATCGGCGCCGAGTTCCTGGGTGAAGTCCTGAAAGGCTTCCTCATAGGCGAGCCGAAGGTAATAGCCGATGAAATCGTCGAGCAGGCCGAGCTTGATCGCCTCGTTCTCCACCACGCGCAGTGATGGTGATGCCGTGTCCGCTACTCCCGGTCCGCTTCGCTCCATCCGGTCTCGTCCTTCCTGCTCGTGCCTGGTTCATCCGCATAGCACTGACGATCGGGGTCGTGCCACCGTTTCGGCACGTCATGCGTGTGCGGCGCGCGAAACGCGCCGCACGGATTGCTTACCCCTTGCCCGCGCCACGCGAGGTTTCGCGGCTCGCGAAATCCTTGAGGGCATCGCGATTGGCCTCGAAGCCAAGGCCGGGCGTGTCCGGCAGCGCCAGCATCGAGCCGTTGCGCTGCGGCAGGCCCTTGTAGAGTTCCTCGCACATCGCCACCGAAATGAGGTGCCATTCGACCAGGCCGCCATTGGCGAGGCCGGCATGCAGATGCATGTTGTGGAACGGAAAGGCGCCGCCATTGGCGATCTCGACATTGTGCGCCTGGGCCATGCCGGCGATCTTCGTGGCCGCGGTGAAGCCGCCGCAGATAACGACGTTCGGCTGGATGACGTCGACCGCGCCGCCGGCGATGAGATCGCGAAAGCGGAACAGCTGTCCCTCGTTCTGGCCGGCGGCAACGCGCATGCCGGAGCGCTCGCGCAGGTCGCGCATGCGGCCGATATCGTTGTCGCGCACCGGCTCCTCGAAGAAGCTCACGTCATGGTCACGCATCGCGTCGGCGAGCCAACGGGCCGATCCGGCATCGAGGCTGCAATTGGCATCGACATAAAGTTCGCCGTCGCTGCCGATCGCTTCGCGCACGGTCCGCACGCGCTCGACATCCTCCAGGATGACGCTTCTGAGCGAGCGGCCCTGGTCGCGCCGTGCCAGCGCCTGATGCCCGACGACCATCTTGAAGCGCTCGACTCCGTCGGCCTTGAGGTGGCGGGCCGCATCGCCGAGCTGGTCGCGGTCGAAAGCGCCGAAGCCGAAGGTCACATAGAGCGGGACCTCGCGGCGCGCGCCGCCAAGCAGGCGCCAGCAGGGCTGGCCCGTGACCTTGCCGAGGATATCCCAGAGCGCCAGGTCGATGGCCGAGGCGACGTGACTTGCGTATCCGGTCTGTCCGCGCGGCGTCAAAAGCCAGTAGAGCCGCTCGGCGATCAGTTCGCGGTCGAGCGCGTCGAGGCCGACGATATTGGGAGCGGCAACCTCCTTGACGATCGCGGCGGCGACCTCCTCATCGGTAATCGCGGTATAGCCATAGCCGGTGACGCCGTCGGCGGTCTCCACTTCCACGACCATGCAGGAAAGCGCCGTCGAGGCTTCCGCCGCGCCGAGCTTGAGGCTGGCAGGGATGAAGGCCGGATAAGCGGTGATCTGTTTGATTTCGAGGTTCACGCACGTCCCCATTTTCCACGCGTGGCAATGGTTGCCACAAAATCGTCTCGTTCAAGATAGTTGACATTGAGAAAGTTGGATATCAAACTGATTGCTGTTGATCAAGCAAGAGACCGGCAAATTCGGTCTCCGACATGCACAGAGAATTCTGGGAGGAATGACATGAGATTGGTGACAACCGCGCTTCTCGGCGCGATCGTAGGGCTGGCTGGTACGGCGGCTGCCCATGCCGAGTTTCCCGAAAAGCCGATCCGTCTGGTGATCCCGTTCGGGGCCGGCGGCGGCAGCGACGGCCTTGCCCGTGCCGTCCAGGCGGCGATCGAGAAGAACGACCTGCTTCCGGTCCCGCTGGTGGTGGTGAATGCGGAAGGAGCTGCCGGCACCGTCGGCTCGCGCCAGGTTCTCGATGCCGAGCCGGATGGGTACACCATCCTGCAGATCCACCAGGAAATGTTCGCCGTCTCGGCCGTTGGCCGCGTCGAGTACACGCCCGACGATTTCGAGCCGATCATCCAGGCGACGCAGGGCTGCATGTATCTCGCCGTGCCGGTCGATTCGGAGTTCACCTCGCTTGAGGACCTGATCGCGCATGCCAAGGAAAATCCGGGCGCGTTGAAGCAGGCCGACGATATCGGCGGCGTGACCCATTTTCCGTCCGCGCAGCTGATGCGCCAGGCGGACGCGGAATGGACCATCGTGCCGACCGGCGCGACATCGGCGCGCTTCGCCGCGCTCAAGGGTGGCTTTGCCGACATGGCGCTGATGTCCGCTCCGTGGCTCGACCGCGGCAAGGAAGACCTGCGCGCTCTGGCATCGCTCACCGAGGAACGCTTCGAGGCCGCGCCGGACCTTCCGACCGCCAAGGAACTCGGCTACGACGTGACCTCGTGCCTTGCCCGCCGCTACTGGGCGCCGGCCGGTACCCCGCAGGAGAACATCGACATTCTCGCCGATGCGATCGAGGCGGCCGTCCAGACCGACGAGGTTCAGCAGTACATCGCGGAAAGCAATGAAGAGACCGTGCTGCTGCGCGGTGAGGAATTGCGCGAAGCGGTCAAGGCGGACTACCAGAGCTTCGTCGACGTCGCCGACGTCGTGCGCGGCAGCGCCCCGAAGCAATAAGCCATCGTCGATCCGCTGGAGGGATGCCCTTGTGCGGCATCCCTCTTTGCCATTCTTTGAAAGGCTGCAGCGATGAACGCATTGCGTCACCGTCCCGCCGAAGTCATCTTCCTCGTCGTCGCCTTCATCCTCGGCGTCATGGCGCTTCAAGGCGCCTCGACCCTGCCGCCGCCTTTCTACGAAAAGCTCGGGCCGGCGGCCTTTCCCCGCGCGATCGGCGTCATCATCCTGGCTCTTGCGGGCATGAAGCTCATTTCGACCCTCGTTCGTCCGCTGCCCCCGGCGCCGGTTGACCCAGAGGCGGATGCAGCGCCGGCACGGGACTACGGGCGGGCATTCGGCATGTTCGTTCTGATGTGGGTCTATCTCGGCGCCATGTCCTATCGGCTTGCCGATTTCCGGATCACGACGGCGCTGTTCCTGTTCGCGGCGATGTGGCTTGCAGCCGGCCGATCGAAGGTGGTGACGCTGGTCCTGATGCTGGCGGCGTGTATCGCGCTCAGCCTCGGCATGGATTTCTTCTTCCGGAAGTTCTTCTTCCTCGACCTTTGACACCGCGGCGATCCCGATCGCACCAAGCAGCAGCATCGCGGAAGGTTTTCCCCTCATGCTCGACGTCTACGCTCACGTCTTCACAGCCGGTCTCTACTGGGTCTTCCTCGGCGCCGGGATCGGCATCCTGGTCGGCTCCATCCCCGGCCTGTCGGGCGCGATGATCATCGCACTGGCGCTGCCCACCACCTATTTCATGGATGGCGGGGACGCGCTCCTTTTCCTCATCTCGATCTATATCGGCGCAACGACCGGCGGGCTGATCAGCGCGACGCTGATGCGCATGCCCGGTACGGAAGCGGCGATCATGACGACGCTCGACGGCTACCCGATGGCCGCACGCGGCGAGCCGGCACGCGCGCTCGGCATCGGCGTCGCCGCGTCCTTCGTCGGCGGCATGGTGGCCTGGGCGATCCTGGCGCTCTTCTCGCCGCCGCTGTCGCTCATCGCGGTGCGTTTCGGCCCCTATGAGATCTTCGCCATGACGGTCGTGGCGCTGACGCTGATCGCCGCCGTTTCGCGCGGCAGTCTCTTGAATGGGCTCCTTGCTGCAGCCCTCGGGGCGCTGATCTCGATGCCGGGCATCGATCCGATTTCCGGCACGATCCGCCTCACCTTCGGGCAGAACGATCTCGACAGCGGCCTGACGCTGCTGCCGGCGATCCTCGGCATTCTCGTCCTCAGCCAGGTGATCGTCGATTGCGAGGACCTGAAGACGCGGCTGACCGCCAAGGCGGGTCTCGCCTTCGCCGTCATCAAGCTCAAGGATATCACCAACTACGCCTGGGCCTATGTCCGCTCGGCTTTGATCGGCACCTGGATCGGCATCCTGCCGGGCGTTGGCGGGACCACCGCGTCGATCGCCGCCTATTCTGTCGCCAAGGCGACGTCGCGCACACCGGAAAAGTTCGGCCATGGCGCCGAGGAAGGCATCATCGCGTCGGAAACGGCGAACAATGCAGGCACGGTCGGCGCCCTCGTGCCGCTGATCACGCTCGGCATTCCAGGCTCCGTCATCACCGCCATTCTTCTCGGGGCGATGGTGATCCACAATCTCAATCCCGGTCCGCTGCTTTTCGCCGAGAATCCGGAAATCGCCTATACGGTGATCGCCGGGTCGCTTGCCGCCAACATTGCCATGCTGATCATCATGCTGGTCGCGACGCCGTTCCTGGCCAAGCTGATGTATGTCAACAAGGTCTACCTGCTGCCACCGATCGTCGTCTTCTGCTTCATCGGTGCGTTCTCGGTCTCCAGCCGGTTCTTCGACATCGGCGTGATGCTCGCGTTCGCGGCGCTCGGCTACCTGATGGACAAGGCACGCATTCCGCCCGGCCCGTTCATCATCGCCTATGTGCTGACGCCGATGGCGGAGCGAAATCTCAGGTCCGGCCTCGTGACCTATGACGGCAGCTTCATGCCGCTCCTCACCCGCCCGCTCTGCGCCTTCTTCCTCGCCGTCGCCGTCATCTCGGTCGTCTGGTCGGTCTGGGCGGAGATCAAGGCCTTTCGCGCCCGCCGCGCGGCGCAGCAAGCTTCCGGAGCTTCAGCATGAGCACGCTTCTGCCCATTTCCATCGACGATTTTCGTGACCATGCGCGTCGCCGCGTGCCGCGCCTGTTCTTCGACTATTGCGATGGGGGCGCCGGCACGGAGAGCGCGCTGCGTGGCAATGTCGAACGCTTCGGCGCCATCAAGATGATGCCGCGCGGGCCGCGCAACATCGCACACCGCTCGAGCCGGGTGAGCCTGTTCGGCCGCGATTATGCCATGCCGCTCGGCATCGCGCCGATCGGTCTTGCCAACCTCTTCTGGCCGGGCACGGACATCGCGTTCGCCAAGGCCGCGCGCAAGGCGGACATCCCGCATGTGCTGAGCACGGCGGCCAGCACGATGATCGAGGACGTGGCACCCGTCGTCGGCGACAATGGCTGGTATCAGCTCTATACCTCGAAGGACGACGCGGTCACCGAAGACCTGTTGTCGCGCGCGGAAAAGGCCGGCTACCATGTGCTGGTGGTGACGGTCGACGTCGCCCTGCCCGGCAAGCGCCGGCGCGACCTTCGCAATGGCTTCCGCCTGCCGATGCCGATGGGCCCGAAATTCGCCCTCCAGCTGGCGCGCTGCCCGGCATGGTCCTTCGCCTCGCTTGGCAAGCCGATCCCGCGCATCGTCAACCTGGAGCGCTACGCACCGGCATCCAGCGCGCAGTCGCTTGCCGCCTTCATGGCGGCGCAGATCTCGCCGATGGTGGATCTCGACCAGATCTCGCGCATCCGCGAACGCTGGAAGGGGCCCCTCGTCGTCAAGGGAATTCTCGGTCCGGCCGATGCGGCTGCGCTGGCCGAACGCGGCGTTGACGGGGTCATCGTCTCCAATCATGGCGGCCGGCAGCTTGACAGCGCGCCGGCAACGATCGACGCCTTGCCGGCGGTGGTCGCGGCGGCCGGAGAGCGCATGGCCGTGATGGTCGACGGTGGGGTGCGCACCGGCGAGGATGTGGCCAAGGCGCTGGCGCTTGGCGCGCGCTTCGTCTTTGCCGGCCGGCCGTTTCTCTATGGGATGGCAGCGACCGGCAGCGGCGATCCGGCGGTCGAGGTTCTCAAGGACGAATTCGACCGGGTGCTCGGCCATCTGGGATGTCCGAACGTCGCCGACCTCGATGCCAGCTTCATCTGGCGCGACGACAAGGGCCACCGCGAAAGGCAGACCGCCTGACTGGGATCAAAGTCCTTCCTCGCCGTAAAGGTCGCGCTCGGCCGACGAGGCGGCGCATTGAAGGACGCCGAGCGCCGCCATCATCGACGGATCGGTGAACCGGCTGGCCGGCCCGAAGGCCGACAGCCCGGCGATCATCTTGCCAGTACGCGTGAGCACCGGGACGGCGATCGCCTTGATGCCGTCTTCGCGCTCGCAATTGTTGATGGCGTGGCCGCGCGCGCGGACCGCATCGATCTCGCGCTCCAGCGCATCGGGATCGATCAGGGTCGTGTCGGTAAAGCGCTTTCGCTCGATGGCTTGCAGATAGCGCCGCAGATCGTGCTCCGGCATGTGCGCCAGCCACAGTTTTCCATGTGCCGTGCAATAGGCTTCGAGCTGCGTGCCGACGCGAATGTCGACGGAAAGCGAGCGTGTGGAGACGGCACGCGCAATGCAGAACACCATGTCCGAGCGGAACACCGTCGCCATGGTCGCCTCCTTGATCTCGGCGGTCATCGCGTTGAGACGGGGCTGGAAATAATGCGCCAGGGCGTCGTTCTGCAGCACCCTGTCCCCGAGATCGGCAAAGACGTAGCCGAGCCTGTAGACACCCTTCGACACGGCAATGATGGCGCCGACATGCTGCAAGGTTCGCAGGAAGCGGTGCGCTGTCACGCCGTTCATGTGAAGTTCGCTCGCGACCTCGGACGCGGTGATCTCTGTCCTGGCTTCCGAAAAGAGCTTGAGGACCTGGAATGCCTTGACCACCGATCCGTTGATCTGCGCAGCCATGGCGCCTCCCGCCTCCTTGTCAGCCCAGCAGCGCCGGAAGGGCGAGGACGAGCGAGGGGAATGCCACGAGCAGCGCGACGCGGATGAGCTCTACGCCGAAGAACGGCAGCGCGCCCTTGAAGGTCTCGCTCATCGGCACGCCCTTGGCCATCGCGTTGATGACGAAGACGTTCATCCCCACGGGCGGTGTGATCAGCCCGAGTTCCACCACCACCAGCGCAAGGATGCCGAACCAGATCTTGGTCTCGTCCGGCGTCAGGCCGAAATCGAGCCCGGAGATGACGGGCCAGAAGAACGGGATGGCGAGTAGGATCATCGACAGGCTGTCCATCAGGCAGCCGAGGAAGATCAGCGCGATGAGGAGCAGGATCAGGATCATGTGCGGGGAAAGCCCGCTTTCGGCCATCATTTGGGCGGCGGCCTGCGGAACCCCGCCGCGCGACATGAAGATTTCCAGGAGCTCGGCGCCGATCAGGATCATGTAGATCATGCCGGACGTCTTGGCGGTCGAAAGGATCGCCGCGCGCAGCCCGCGCCACGAGATGAGCCGGCGGGCCAGTCCGTAGACAAGGACGAGGAACACGCCGATCGCGGCGGCTGGCGTCGGATTGAAGAAGCCGAGATAGATCCCGCCGATCACCAGGCCGAAAATGGCGACCACGGGCAAGACACCGAGCGATGCGGCGATGAATTCCTCGCGGTCGACCGGATCGGCGCGCGGGCCGGAATTGGGGAAGACGCGGACATAGACCGCGATGGTCAGGATGAAGAGCGCGACCGCCATGAGGCCCGGCAGGAAGGCAGCGGCGAACATGTCGACGATGTTCGCCTCGACGATGACCGAATAGACGACGAGCACGACGGAGGGCGGGATGAGGATGCCGAGTACGCCACCGGCAGCCAGCGTTCCCGTCGCCAGCGCCGGGGAATACTTGTAGCGTCTGAGTTCCGGCAGGGCGACCTGACCCATCGTCGAGGCCGTGGCGAGCGAGGAGCCGCAGACCGCGCCGAAGCCGGCGCAGGCGGCGACAGCCGACATCGCGACACCGCCCTTGAACCGGCCGAGCCAGGCATTGGCGGCGCGAAACAGGCCCTGCGAAAGTTCCGCCTGGGTCGCCAGATGCCCCATCAGGACGAAGAGCGGCACCACGGACAGGTCGTAATTGGAGAAGATGCCGTAGGCGAGCGTCTTCATCTGCGACATCAGGATCGCCGGTCCGAACAGCATCATCGTGCCGGCGCCGCCGACGATGATCATGGAATAGGCGATCGGCATGCGGATCGCGATCAGCACGACCAGCAGCACGAGACCGGACAC
Organism: Neopararhizobium haloflavum; assembly: GCF_002750855.1. Taxonomy (GTDB): domain Bacteria; phylum Pseudomonadota; class Alphaproteobacteria; order Rhizobiales; family Rhizobiaceae; genus Georhizobium; species Georhizobium haloflavum. The sequence continues at coordinate 180,657 of NZ_NWUC01000008.1, forward strand.
GCCGAGCGTCAGTTCACTTCCCATGGGTAGCCTTCCGGGCGTTCGTCACAGCAATTCGCCGCTTTCGGAAACGCGCCCCTTGAGCGCGTCGACGAGCGTGATCGCAGCGGCGATCACATAAAGCACGAGCGAGATCAGGATCGGGATGTAGGCGATCCAGAGCGGGAACTGGTAGATCGCGGTGGTCTCGCGATAGGTCCGCATGTCGAGAAATCCGCCATACATGCGCCAGAGCAGGAACGCGGCAAAACCCGTCGCCGCGAGGGAGGCAAGGACGGCGAGCACCTGGAGAACGCGCGGCCCCGCGCCGGCCGTGAAGATGTCGGCCGTGACGTTGGAGCCGGTCAGCTGACAGTAGGGCAGAAACGCAAAGACCGTGATCGCGACACCGACCTCGACGATCTCGAAATCGCCGGGAAACGGGCTCCCGGCGAAGATGAGGCTGACGAGGCTGAAGGCGTTGATGAACACGACGGCGAACAGCACGAGCCCGCCGGCGATCGCCCAGTATTCGATGATCCGGCGGGCCAGCCCCGCCGGATGGTCTTGTGCTTCAGCCTCTGTGCTCATCGGTCCTGCGGCCTATTGCGCGTCTTCTTCTTCGGCATCAGCGCCCGCATCGGCGGCGGCGCCGCTCGAATGCGATTCAATGGCCGCGCGGGCCGCATCGACCAGTGCCTGGCCGTCGATGCCGCTCGCGGTCACTTCCTCGACCCAGCGATCGACGACAGGTTCGAGAACGGTGCGGAAGGCTTCGGTTTCCTCGTCGCTGAGCGTGATGTGCTCGTTGCCGGCTTCGGTTGCGAGCGCGATGCCGCCATTGTCGATCTCGCGCCAGATCTCGCCGACCTCACGCAACCACTCCTCGCCGGAATTGTCTTCGAAGATCTGCTGGATGTCTTCCGGCAGGCCATCCCAGGTGGCCTGGTTCATCGAAACCTGGAAGGTCGTCGTGCCGAAGCGCGTCATGTCGGCGCCTTCGATCTGGTAGTCCGTCAGATCCTGCAGGCTGAGCGCCGGAATGATTTCCCACGGGATCAGCGCGCCGTCCACGACCTGGCGCGAAAGTGCCTGCGGCAGGTCCGGCACGGGCATGGAAACGGGGCTCGCGCCGAGCGCCTCGACCACCCAGGCGCCGGTGCGTGTGGGGATGCGAACCTGCATGCCTTCCATGTCTTCCGGCGTGCGCACTTCGGTGTCGACGGTGTGGATCGCCTGTCCGGCATGGACGTGGGTGAAGAGCACCTTGATGCCCTCATATTCCTCGGCAAGGTACTCGTCGAAGAGGTCGCGCATGGCAAGGTTCGTCGCCACCGGATCGTTGGTGTGGATAAACGGCAGTTCGAACACTTCCGAGCGCGGGAACAGGCCAGCCGTGTAGCCGTTCACCGTCCAGACGATGTCGACGACACCGTCACGTACCTGGCGGATCAGCTCCGGCGGGCGTCCGCCGAGCGACATGGACGGATAAAGCTCGATCTCGACCCGGCCTTCGGAGGCTTCCTCGATGCGCTCGGCCCACGGCTCCAGCATGTCGGTCTGCGCCGGTGCCTGCGGGCCGAGGAAATGGTGAAGGGTCAGCGTGATCGGCTCGTCCTGAGCCGATGCGGCACCTGCGAGCATGATGGTTCCGAGCGCGGCACCTGCACACAGCGCGGCCGACCGGACCTTGAAAGTCTTGTGCATCGTTTTTCCTCCCAGCGATGTTTTGCGCGCGTATCACACTGCGCGATTTCGGTTGACCGTGCAAAGCCATCCCAAAGTCTATTGCCGGCCGACATTGGCAGGGAGATTGACGAGACCGCGTCAGGTTGTCAATAATTGAACTGACGATTTCAAATATAGTAACGAATGGGCGTAAGAATGGCGAAAACGGTAGCGGCGGATCGATCCGGCGAGCGTGACACGGTGGCGGGCGAGACGCAAAGCATGACGGCGGGCGGCGCCCTCCTGGCCCGCATGAAGGCGCTCGGCGTCGACTATATCTTCGCCAATTCCGGCACGGACTTCCCGCCGATCATCGAAGGGCTGGCCGAGGCGGAAGCCAAGGGCATGGAGCTTCCCCAGGCCCTCGTCATGCCGCACGAGGCGGCTGCGATGGGCATGGCGCACGGCTATTATTTCGCTACCGGCCGTGCCCAGGCGGTGATGGCGCACACCAATGTCGGGCTCGCCAATTGTGCGCTCGGCGCGATCAACGCCGCAACCGATCATGTGCCGATGCTGCTTTTTTCCGGCCGCACGCCGACGACGGAGAAGGGCCGGCTCGGCACACGCACCGTGCCGATCGGCTGGGGCCAGGAGATGCGCGATCAGGCGGCGCTGGTGCGCGAGGCCTGCAAATGGGATTATGAACTGCGTTTTCCCGAACAGGTGGTGGACTCGATCGACCGGGCTTATGCGATCGCCGGCGCGGCGCCGCGCGGGCCGGTCTATGTGAGCCTGCCGCGCGAGGTGCTGTGCCAGCCCTGCCCCGCCGACGGGCTCGATGCGCCCGCTTCGATCACGCCGCCGGCGCTCGGCCTGCATCAGCCGAGCATCGAACAGGCGGCGAAGATCCTTGCTGCGTCGAAGAACCCGCTGATCATCGCGCAGCGTGGCGCGGGCTCCGATGCGGGCTTTGCCGCGCTTGCGGCCATCGCCGAGCGCCACGCCATCCCGGTCTGCCAGTACTGGGCGGTCAAGCTCGCCATCGCGCTCGACCATCCGATGGCCGCGCCGTTCGACCCGGCAGCACTGATCGAGAAGGCCGACGCCATTCTGGTCATCGATTCGCTTGCGCCATGGTCCCCGGACATCCACGAACTTCAGCCCGGCTGCAAGGTGATCCATCTCGGCCAGGATCCGCTCTACAGCCGGTTTCCGGTGCGCAATTTCCGCTGCGACCTGGCGATCACGGCAGATGTCGCCGATGGCCTGATGGCGCTCGACACGGCCCTTTCCGCCGCCGATGTCGACAGCGACGTGGTGGAGCAACGCCGCACGCGTGTCGCCTGCGACAACAAGAGCGCTCGCCAGGCGGCGATTGCGCGGGCCAAGGCGGGCAATGGCTCGCCCATGACCAAGGACTGGGTGAGCCTGTGTCTGTCCGATGCGGTCAAGTCCAGGGACGCCTCCATCCTCTCCGAACTCGGTGCACCGATGGCACCGATGGCGCTCGACCATCCCCGCGCCTGGTATCAGGAGCCGCATTCGGGCGGGCTTGGCTGGTCGTTCCCCGCGGCGCTTGGCATGCAGCTTGCCGATCGCGACCGGCTGATCGTCGCGACCATGGGCGACGGCGCCTATATGTTCGCAAATCCGGTCGCCTGCCACCAGATCGCCGAGGCGCTCGACCTGCCCATTCTCATCGTCATCGTCAACAACGCCGAGTGGGGCGCGGTGCGCCACTCCGTCCTCGGCATCTACCCCGATGGCTATGCGTCGAAAACCAACCGGATGCCGCTGACCGCGCTCTCTCCAGTGCCGGATTTCACCAAGGTCGCCGAGGCCAGCCGGGCCTATGCCCGCACCGTGACGGATGGCGCGGACCTTCCGGACGCGCTCAGCGAGGCGATCCGCCACATCGAGGAGAACCGCACGCTGGCGCTGCTCGACGTCAGGGTGCGTCCGTAGCGCGATGACGTCAACGTGATCGGTTTGACAACGCGATTGCACATCGAGGTGAAACTCGCCTTGTGACCGTCCCGTAGCTTCCTCGAACTCTGCCGTTCTGGCGGAGGACAACCGACGGGAGACGTCACAATGATCAAGTCCCTTATCCGCGCTGCTGCAATCGGTACCCTCATGGCCGGCACCAGCCTTGCCACCGTCGCCGTAGCCCAGGAATCCGGGTCATCGACCGGTGCAATGGATGCCCCCGGTGCATCGAACACGATGGAACCGGATTCCGGCATGACGGGCGATTCCGACATGTCGTCCGACGCCGAGATGCCAGCCGAAGGCGATATGGCCGCATCGGGCGATATGCCCATGGTCGGCGGTGCACCGATGGATCCGGCCAAGCCGATCCCCGAAAATGCGTCCGCTGCATCCAACCTGACGACGCTCGTCGCGGCGGTTCAGGCTGCCGGTCTCGTCGAAACGCTCGGCGGCGAAGGCCCATTCACCGTCTTCGCACCGACGAACGAGGCCTTCGAGGCCTTGCCCGAGGGCACGGTCGAGACCCTTCTGGAGCCTGAAAACAAGGACCAGCTGACCAAGATCCTCACCTATCACGTGGTCCCGGCCGAGGCGACCTCCGCAGCCGCCATGCAGATGATCGAGGACGATGGCGGCAAGCACAACGTCACGACTGTGTCGGGTGATACGCTGACGCTTCAGATGGACGGCGACAATCTCGTCGTCTTCGATGAAAGCGGCAACGCGGCCACCGTCACCCAGGCGGACGTCATGCAGTCGAACGGCGTCGTCCACATCATCGACACGGTGCTGATGCCGCAGTAACGCGCGCGATCAAGTGACGAAAATGAGCAATGGGCCGGCGGATCATCCGCCGGCCCATTTGCATGCTGTTGCGAACAAAGCAGAAACGATGCTTCATGCGCCAATGAACATTGCCGTCCGTGATTCGTCTCCCGACTACCTTGCCCGCCTCAACGCGGCGCAGCGCAGCGCCGTTCTCCATGGTGACGGGGCGGTGGCCGGGCCGCTGCTTGTCATCGCCGGGGCCGGTTCGGGCAAGACCAACACGCTTGCCCACCGGGTCGCGCATCTCATCGTTAACGGGGCGGATCCGCGCCGCATCCTGCTGATGACGTTTTCGCGCCGCGCGGCGGACGACATGACCCGGCGGGTCGAGCGCATCGTCGGCGAGGTCATGGGACCACAGGGTCAGACGCTGGCGCAGGGGCTTACCTGGGGCGGTACTTTTCACGCGATCGGCGCGCGCCTTTTGAGAGACTACGCCGCTCATATCGGTCTCGATCCGGCGTTCACCATCCATGACCGCGCCGATTCGGCCGACCTGCTCAATCTGGTGCGCCACGATCAGGGCCTTTCGCGCACCGAGAGCCGTTTTCCCGCCAAGAACACCTGCCTTGCGATCTATTCGCGTGCCGTCAATGCGCAGGCCGAGCTCGCGCAAGTCCTTGCCGCGCATTTTCCGTGGTGTGTCGGCTGGGAAGCGGAGCTCAAGACGCTCTTTTCCGGCTATGTCGAAGCCAAGCAGGCGGCGAACGTTCTCGACTACGACGACCTGCTTCTCTACTGGGCCGAGATGGCGGCCGATCCTTCCTTGAGTGCGGAGATGGGTGACCGCTTCGATCATGTGCTGGTCGACGAGTACCAGGACACCAACCGGCTCCAGGCGCGAATCGTGACGGGGCTGAAGCCGACGGGCGCGGGCGTGACTGTCGTCGGCGACGACGCACAGTCGATCTACGCCTTCCGCGCGGCGGAAGTGCGCAATATCCTCGATTTTCCCGGTCTGTTCGCGCCGCCTGCCCGGCTCGTCACACTGGAGCGGAACTATCGCTCGACCGTGCCGATCCTCAGCGCCGCCAACCGCGTCATCGGCGAGGCGCGCGAGCGCTTCACCAAGAACCTGTGGAGCGATCGGGCGAGCGGATCGAAGCCATCCCTGACCACCGTGCGCGACGAGAACGGACAGGCCGCCCACATCTGCGAAGCGGTGCTGGCTGCACGCGAGGAAGGGATCGCCCTGAAGCAGCAGGCAGTTCTCTTTCGCACGGCTCACCATTCCGGCCCGCTCGAGATCGAGCTGACGCGGCGCAACATCCCTTTCGTCAAGTTCGGCGGTCTGAAATTCCTCGATGCGTCCCATGTCAAGGACATGCTGGCGGTGCTGCGCTTTGCCGAGAACCCGACCGACCGCATCGCAGGCTTTCGCGCCATGCAGCTCATCCCCGGCATCGGCCCGTCCGCGGCCGACCAGGCAATGACGAAAATGAGCGAGGCGCTGGACGTCGGCCTCGGCCTCGATGCCTTCGTTCCGCCCAAGCGTGCGGCCGAAGACTGGCCGGCCTTCGTCACGCTGTTCAATGGACTGCGTGACGGACAATCCGGCTGGCCGGGCGATCTGGAGGCGGCGCGCCTTTGGTACGAGCCGCACCTGGAGCGACTGCACGAGGACGCCGCGATCCGGCGCGGCGATCTGATCCAGCTGGAGCAGATCGCTGCGAGCGCTCCCTCGCGCCAGCGCTTCCTGACGGACCTGACGCTCGACCCGCCCAATGCCACGAGCGACCAGGCCGGGCCACCGCTGAAGGACGAGGACTATCTGATCCTTTCCACCATTCATTCGGCCAAGGGGCAGGAGTGGAAGAGCGTCTTCCTTCTCAACGTGGTCGATGGCTGCATGCCGTCCGACCTTGCGACGGGCAATTCGGAAGAGCTGGAGGAAGAGCGCCGGCTGCTCTATGTCGCGATGACGCGGGCCAAGGACGACCTGACCCTCATGGTGCCGCAGCGCTTCTACACCCACGGCCAGGCGAGGACCGGTGATCGGCACGTCTATGCCCAGCGCACGCGCTTCATCACCGATGCGATGCTCGACGCGTTCGACCGCAAGGTCTGGCCGCCGCTTTCGGCCGGGGCGCAGGAGCCCTCGCCCGTGCCGGCCGTCTCGCGCGATCTGACGGCCCGCATGCGCGGCATGTGGCGATAGCCGTCAGGCCCGGCGGCGGGACGTCATCAGGAGAATGAGGAAATAGGAGCCGCCGACCATCGATGCGATGGCGCCGGCCGGCAGCTGGAAGGGATAGATCATCGTCCGTCCCAGCCAGTCCGCGCCGATCATCAGCGCGGCGCCGATCACCATGGCGGCGGGGACCTGATGGCTGGCATTGCGCGCGCCGATGAGCGCGGCGACCTGCGGCGCGATGAGGCCGACAAAGGCAACGCGACCCATCAGCGTCGTCACCGCCGCCGCAAGGGCGCAGGCGATGACGAGGAGGATGAGGCGAGCCGGCCCGACGGCCAGTCCGCGCGCCGCCGCCATCGCATCGCCGACCGAGATCAGCCCGAGCCAGCGGCGCAGCGCAAGGGTGATCGCCGCGAGTGCCGCGATGACGGCGCAGAGCGTCACCGCGCCGGCCGCATCGACCCGATAGGTCGAGCCGTTCAGCCAGTTGACCAGCTGGTAGGCGCGTTCGTCGCCGACAGAAAGCGCGAACTGGGTGATCGCATCGGCAAGCGCCGCAAGCGATATGCCGACCAGCACCATGAGGCCCGGCGCATAGGCCTGCCGCCTGCCGATGGCGATGAGGATCGCAAGAACGGCCGCGCTGCCGGCGAGCGCCATCAGTGGTCCTGCGGTGCGGATCGTCTCGCCCATGAGGAGGGTGGTTCCGACCAGTGCCAGCACCGCGCCCGAGGTCAGGCCGAGAATATCCGGACTGGCGAGCGGGTTGCGGATGAGCCGCTGGAGGATGACGCCTGCGAGCGCGATCCCTGCGCCGGCGGCGGTGGCGGCGAGGATCCGCGGCCAGCGCAGATCGGCGACGAGCTCCGACGGCGCGGCGATCGTCCATCCGGTTTCGCTGCGTCCTATGAAGAACGCGACGGCGAGGATGGCGAGCAGTATGGCGCCGAGCAAGGCGGCCCTTGAGGCTGGAAGATGGCCGGGGCCTTTCGGCAGGGAGAAGCGCGTGTGATCGGCTGCGCGCATGCGCCGCGCGGTGATCAGGATGAGGGCCGGCGCGCCGATCAGCGCGGCGGCTGCGCCGCTCGGCACGAGGTTGACGGTGAATGTGCTGGCGGCCAGCGCCGCCGCGTCGGTCGCAACGAGAAGGCAGGCGCCCCAGAAGAGGCTGAAGGCCATCTCCGCGCCGGGCGTCGAGGCGCCGGCGATGCGCGCGATGTTGGGCGCGATGAGCGCGATGAACCCGATGATGCCGACGGCGGTGATGGCGCTGGCGCTCATCCAGAGGCTGAGCATGAGCAGCAGGCCGAGAAAGGGCACGACAGGCAGCCCGCGTGCCGCCGCGCTGTCGGCGCCAAGACGCATGAGAGCAAGGCCGCGCGGCGCCACGACGAAGAGCAGGAGCCCGACCGCGAGCTTCGGCCACAGCCACGTCACCCAGCGCCAGTCGGTCTGCGTCAGGTCTCCGGCGCCCCAGATGAAGAGGGTCTGCGTCGCCTGATCGTTGAGCAGGACCAGCGAGCTGGCGATGGAGGATAGGAGGATATGGACCGCCATGCCCGCAAGGATCAACGGCAGGCCGGCGATGCCGGTCAAGCCGGTAACGAACAGCACGAGCATGAGGGCAGAAAGGGCACCGGCCATCGCGATCCAGGCGCCGAATGTATCGCGCGCCTCGGGAAACCAGACCATCGCGACGACAAGCGCCAGCCAGGCGCCCGAGGAGGTGCCGAGCGTCATCGGCGAGACCAGCCGGTTCTGCGTTGCCTGTTGCATGACGCTGCCGCACAGCCCGAACGCGCCGCCGATCATCATGGCGAGAGCAAGCCGCGGCAGTTCCGCATAGAGGAACTGAACGTCGGCAAAGGCTTCCGGCTCGGCGCCGAGAAGAAGGGCGAGATGGCGGCCCGGCATGAAGCCGCTGCCAAGCGTGAGGTGTGTGGCGAGCGACGCGACGAGCACCAGCGTCAAGGCGCCGGCATGCGCCAGCATGCCATTGCCCGTTGCCGCGCCATGCGCGTGCGCCGACCGTGGCACGGCGCTCAGGCCCTCGGCCGCCTGCGTCACCTAGTTGCCTTTCGGTGCGTCGAGATCGATCACCGCATCGGCGATGGCCTCGGCGAGATATCCGACGGAGAGAGGGCCGCCATAGGTCCAGGTCGGCTGGATCGCGGTGAACCGGCCGGACCGCACAAAAGGCATGAACTGCCAGATCGGTTCGGAGAACAACGCCCCTTTCTCGTCGAACGGTTCGATATAGATGACGATGCCATCCTCGATCGCTGCAAGGTCCTCGACCTTCTTCTGCGCAATGCCCCACGCCGTCGCCGGCTGCGGCAAGGGATGCTGAAGGCCGATCGCTTCGGCGGCGTGCACCGCCATGGCGTTGTCGGCATAAAGCCGCACAAGCGCCGTTGTCATGAAACGGATCGTTGCGACCTTGGGAGGATCGTCGCCGAAGGTTTCGGTAATGCGGGCGGCCTCGGCTTTCAGCCCGGCATCGAGCTTTGCGAGCCGCTCTTCGCCGAAGTCCCGCTTGCCCAGGGCAGCGGCCACCTTCAGGAACGCGGCCTTGCCGGCCTCGAAATTATCGTGATCAGCACTGAACAGCTTGAAATAGAGCACCGGCGCGATCTTCTCCAGGCGCGGCACGAGATCGATCTGGTCGTCGGTGGCGATGATGAGGTCGGGTTTCAGTTCCGCGATGCGCTCGATGCTCGGCTCGTTGCGAAGCCCGACATCGGCAACGCCTTCTGGCAGTTCGGGGCGCGCCACCCAGGTGCGGTAACCCTCGACATCGGCGATCGCCAGCGGCTTGACGTTGAGGCCGACAACCTGCTCCACCGCCGCCCAGGACAGCGCGACGACGCGGGATGCGGGACCGTCGAGCTCGACCGTGCCCCTGTCATCCTCGATCGTCAGGGCGTTGGCGGGAACCGCAAGGATCGCGAAAGCAGCCAGCATCAGCACAAGGCGCGGGAAGCGGTGGAGAAACATGCATAAGCCTCAACTGTTGACGACGGCGACCGGCCGGCCGCTCGGTCCGTGATCGACGAGATCGATGGCGACCCCGAAAAGGTCGGAAAGAAGGGCCGGCTGCATCAGGTCCGCGGCCTTGCCATCGAAGGCGACCCGGCCCTTTCTCAGGACGATCAGCCGGTCGGCGAAGCGTGCGGCGAGATTGATGTCGTGCAGGACGACCACGACGCTGCGGCCGGCCGTCTCGTCGAGCCGTTTGAGGAGCGCCACGAGTTCGTATTGGTGGGCGAGATCGAGGGCCGATGTCGGCTCGTCCAGAAGCAGTCGCGGCGCCGCCTGGGCCAGGAGCATGGCGACCCAGGCGCGCTGCCTCTCGCCGCCTGACAGGCTGTCGGCCTGGCGATCTGCAAATCGCGCCATCCCGGTAAGCTCAATGGCTTCGTCGACGGCCGCGATGTCCTCAGGCGTCCAGCGCCGGATCGCGCCGCGCCACGCAAAGCGTCCGAGCTTGACGAGTTCGGCCACAGACATGCCGGCTGCCTCCGGCAATTGCTGCGGCAGATAGGCGATGCGCCGTGCCAGTTCGCGCTGGGTGAAACCGGAAAGCGGCGCCTCGTCGAGCGTGATCTGGCCCCGGCCGGGCTTCAGTTGCCTGGCCATGACCTTCATCAGCGTCGACTTGCCCGAGCCGTTGTGGCCGAGGATCGCCGTCAGCCCCGCGTCGGGAAAACTGAGATGATCGACGGAAAGCACCGTGCATCCGGTATGGGTGACGGCGATGTCGCGCACGTCGAGCATCGTCATGTCCTCCCGAGACGTGATCGAACCCGGATGCTTTCGCATCCGGGTCCGTCGGTCCGCCGGCAAGTGGCTGGTCGTGGCGTCAAGGTGCGTTGGCTCCCCTCGTCGACCTTCGTTCAAAAACGCGTGGCGAGACGGAAATTGACCGTCCGGCCCTGCCCGTAGAAGCAGTCGCCGCGCGCCAGGCATGTCGTCAGATAGTCTTCGTCCGTGATGTTCTGCACGTTGAGCTGAGCGGACCACGTCTCGGTCTCGTACCCGACCAGCGCATCGGCAAGCACGTAGGACGGCGTTTCGAAATTGTCGGCGCCGTCGAGGCTGTCGCCGACATAGCGCACGCCGCCGCCGAACACCCAGCCTTCCAGCTGGCCCTGCGGGCGCCAGGTCAGCCATGCCGAAGCCTGATGGCTCGGCACGGACGCCAGCTGGAAGCCGGTGGTCTCGTCCTCTGTGTCGAGATAGGTGTAGCCGGCCAGAAGCTCGAAGTCGTTGACCCTCGTCTGCGCCTCCAGCTCGATGCCGCGAATGGTCGTCTCGCCGGTCTGCACCGAGTCGGGAAGTCCCGGTCCGCCGTTCGGGTTCGGCTGCAGGCGGTTGGTCTGCAGGATGTCGAAGACGGCTGCGGTGAAGAGGTGCGGCGTGCCCGGCGGCTGGTACTTGACGCCCGCTTCGATCTGGCGTCCCTCGACAGGATCATAGGTGAAGCCGGACGTGTCCGCCGCGACCGGGGTGAAACCGGTGGCGTAGCTGACATAAGGCGCGATGCCGTTGTCGAAACGGTAGAGCGCGCCGGCATTGCCGCTCCACGCCGTCGTCTTGGTGTCGGCGGCGTCGTTGTACCAGTCGTGGCGCAGGCCGAGCGAAACGAACAGCCGGTCGTCGAAAGAGATCCGGTCATAGGCATAGATGCCCGTCTGGTCGGTCTTCTGATCGGTGCCGGCGACGCGCTCGAAGTCGGGGATCGGCGTGCCGTAGACGGGATTGATCAGATCGAACACGTCGAAGTTCGGGATCGAGATGCTGTCGTTGCGGGTGGTGGCGTTCTGGTAGTCCAGACCGACAGCCGCATTGTGCGTCAGCGCGCCGGTGTCGAAATCGGCGTTCACCCGTGCATCGGAGACGAAATAATCGAGATAGGCGCGCGAGGAATAGAGCAGGCGCGGAACGCTGTCGCCCGTCACGTTCCACGGATAGGGATAGATCTGGTCGTATTCGACGTTGCTGTCGGAGTAGCGCGCCGCGACGTCGACACTGAAGACATCGTTGAAGCGGTGTTCGAAGAGCGCGGTGATCGAGGCCTTTTCGGTGTCGTAAGTGTCGAACCCGCGCTCACCGACGAAGGTGTCGTAGCCGACGAAGTTGCCGTTGTCCGTCGGCAGCAGCGAGCCTTCGATCGGGATGAAGCGCGAGGTCGGCTCGCCGTCGTCCTTCTGGTAATAGCCGAGAACGGTCAGCTTGGTGTCGTCGGTCGGCTGCCAGGTCAGCGAAGGCATCACGAAGAAGCCGTTGTCGTCCACCGTGTCGATCTGCGTTCCGGCATCCTGCACGGCGCCGGTGAAGCGATAAAGCCAGGTGCCGTTCTGATCGAGCGCGCCGGTGACGTCGATACCCGTGCGCTTGCGCTGGTCGGTGCCGATTTCGACGAAGGCTTCGCGGTGGGTTTCGGCCTGCGGCATCTTGCTCGTCAGGTTGACAAGGCCGCCAAGCGCGCCGCCGCCATAAAGCGCACCGACCGGGCCCTTGATGACCTCGACGGATGTCAGCGCGTAAGGATCGATGCGGCTGTTGTTGTAGAAGCCGAAATTGTGCGGCAGCCCGTCCAGGAAATGCGGTGCGGAGACGCCGCGGATATATTTGGAATCGACACGCGTGTCGGGACCGAACGTCTCGCTGTAGACGCCCGGCACATAGAACAACGCGTCGGAGATGTCGTCGACACCCTGATCGGAGAGGCGCTGCTCGCTGACAACGGAGACGGAACGCGGCGTTTCGGCGATCACCCGGTCGCCCTTGCCGATGGTCGCCTGGCGCACGATGGTCTCGCCCTTCGGCCCGCCCGTTTCCTGGTCGGCGGAAACCGACTGGTCCTCGACCGTCAGAACCTCAAGATCGGTCGCCTCCTGGGCGGCGGCCGGCGCGAGCGCAAGCGGCACCAGGCAGGTCGTAAAGAGCGCATGACGGCGCAGCGAAAGCGAAAAAAGCACCACGGAATATCCCCCGACTGAAACTGTCGAGAAGGGACTTACAAAACATGATAATTGGAATCAAGTTATGAATCCCGCGGAACGTCAAAAAACATTCCGATATTTGTCAGGATAATTCAAGATTTTGCCAAAGCGACAATTTTGCGTCGGGTGCCTTGCCGTCTCTTGCCGATGCCACAAGTTGTGGTGCACTTTACGGCTCATGAGTATCGGCGTCGCTTCGGACGCACGCGGCAGGCGGGAGAGGCGTCCACTGAAACAACTTTTCCTCATCGCCTTCGCAGTGCTCTTGAGCGGGTGCGCCGGGGTCCAGTCGGCGCTTGACCCGGCTGGCACGGAGGCCGAAGCGGTCGCGACGCTGTTCTGGGTCATGGTCGCCGGCGGCACACTGATCTGGATCGCCGTCATGGGCGGCTTTTACTATGCAACGCGGATCAAGCGGGAACCCCACTCCGAGCGGGCGGCCGGGCGGCTGATCCTGTGGGGCGGCGCCGTCTTTCCCGTCGTGGTCCTCACGCTGCTTCTCGCCTACGGCCTGTCGCTCATGCCGAAGCTGCGGCCGTGGACGGCCGTCGCCGAGGAACCGGCGCTGAGGATCGAGGTCACCGGCGAGCAGTTCTGGTGGCGCGTGACCTATCACCGCGCGGGCGAGGACCCTGTCGTCGCTGCCAACGAGATCCGCCTGCCCGTCGGCGAGCGGGTCGTGTTCACGCTCAAGAGCGCGGATGTGGTCCACTCCTTCTGGATCCCCTCGCTCGGCGGCAAGATGGACATGATCCCCGGCCGCGACAACACGCTGACGCTGGAGGCGACACGCACCGGTATCTATCGCAGCCCCTGCGCGGAATTTTGCGGATCCTCGCACGCGCTCATGGTGTTCTCGACCGTCGTGATGGAGCCGGACGCCTTCGACGACTGGCTGGCCCGCGAGGCCCGGCCGTCGCCGGGCGCGAAGGCCGATGGTCTCGACGCCTTCCTGCGCAATGGCTGCCAGGCATGCCACGCCATCACTGGCACCGAGGCTAACGGTGTCATCGGCCCGGACCTCAGCCATGTCGGCTCGCGCGATACCCTCGGCGCCGGCATCCTGCAAAACGAGATCGATTCCTACGTCGCCCTGATCCGCCGTCCCGATGTCATCAAGCCCGGCATCCGCATGCCCGGCTTCCACGGCTTGCCGGACGAAGAGATCGAGACGATCGCCCGATACCTGAAAGGCCTTGAATGAGCGTTCTGCCCGACGTCCTGCCCGAAGACACGCGCAGCGACGGCGAGCGCGAGGCGCAGGCCGAGCGCCTGCGCGCGGTATGGAAGACGCCGACGGGCTGGCGCTACTGGACGGCCGTCAACAATACGGAGGTCGGCGTCTGGTACACCGGCGCGGCGTTCCTGTTCATGTTGTTCGCCGGCGTCCTGGCACTGATCGTGCGTGTCCAGCTGAGCGTGCCGGACAACGATTTCGTGTCGGCCGAGTTCTTCAACCAGGCCTTCACCCTGCACGGCACGGTGATGATGTTTCTGTTTGCCGTGCCGATCTTCGAGGCGGTCGCCGTCATCATCCTGCCGCAGATGCTCGGCGCGCGCGACCTGCCCTTCCCGCGCCTTTCCGCCTTCGGCTTCTGGAGTTTCATCCTTGGCGGCGTTTTCGTCTGCGGTTCGATCTTCTTCGGCGCCGCGCCCAATTCGGGCTGGTTCATGTATCCGCCGCTGGCAACGTCGGAGGAAGCGGGAATCGGCGCCGATATCTGGCTGCTCGGGCTGTCCTTCATCGAGGTCGCCTCGATCGCCGCGGCGGTCGAACTGATCGTCGGCGTCCTGAAGTGCCGGCCGCCCGGCATGAAGATCAACCTCATGCCGCTTTACGCCTGGTATATCCTCATCGTCGCCGGCATGATCCTCTTTGCCTTCCCGCCGCTGATCGCCGGCGACATCCTCTTTGAAATGCAGCGGATGTTCGACTGGCCGTTCTTCGAGCCGGAGCGCGGCGGCGATCCGCTGCTGTGGCAACATCTCTTCTGGATTTTCGGGCACCCCGAAGTCTACATCATCTTCCTGCCCGCGATCGCCCTTCTCGCGATGATCGTGCCGACCTTCGCCCAGCGGCCGATCGTCGGCTATTCCTGGATCGTGCTTGCCGCGGTCGGCACCGGATTCCTGTCGTTCGGCCTGTGGGTGCATCACATGTTCACCACCGGCCTGCCGTCGATCTCGCTCGCCTTCTTCTCCGCGGCGTCCGAGGCGGTGGCGATTCCGACAGGCGTGCAGATCTTCGTCTTCATCGCGACGCTTCTGGCCGGACGGGTGATCTTCTCCGTGCCGATGCTGTTTGCGGCGGGCGCGCTGGCGATCTTCATCATCGGCGGGCTGACGGGCGTGATGGTGGCGCTGGCGCCGTTCGACTGGCAGGCGCACGACACCTATTTCATCGTCGCCCACCTGCATTACGTGCTGATCGGCGGGGTGATGTTTCCGATCATCGCCGGCATCTATTACTTCTTCCCGATGATCGCGTTCCGCAAACTGTCCGACAGGCTCGGCAAGATCGCGTTCTGGCTGATGTTCGTCGGCTTCAACGTCGCCTTCTTCCCGATGCATCTGTCCGGCCTGCGCGGCATGCCGCGCCGGATCTTCACCTATCCCGACGAACTCGGCCTCAACCTCTTGAACCTCGTTTCCACCGTCGGCGCCTTCATCTTCGCCGCCGGCGTCCTCGTCATCGCCTACGACATGCTGCGGCCGAAGAAGAAGCAGCCCTATGCCCCGCGCAATCCGTGGAACGCCGGCACGCTGGAATGGCTGACGGAGATGCCGGGGGAGGACTGGGGTGTGCGCTCGGTGCCGATCATCCGCAGCCGCTATCCGCTCTGGGACCAGCCGACACTGATGGCCGATGTCGATGCCGGGCGATACTATCTCGCCGATGCCGAGGAAGGGCAGCGCGAGACGATGGTGACCAGCGTGCTCTCGGCCGAGCCGATCCAGTGCCTGCGCGTGTCCGGACCCGCCTATGTGACGATCTTCTCGGCCTTTGCGCTCGGCGGCGTCTTCATCTTCCTCACGTTTCACTGGTGGTGGCTGACGCTGGGCAGTGGCATCCTGGCCGGCGGCGGCATCCTCTACTGGCTCTGGACGGGCACGGCGATCATTCCGGAAAAGCGCGAGAAGGACGTCGGGCTCGGGCTCAAGCTGCCGATTTACGTGTCTGGACCGAAATCGGTGGGATGGTGGGCGATGTTCATCACCATGGTCGGCGACGGCACGGCCTTTGGCAGCCTGATGTTCGGCTATTTCTTCTACTGGACGATCCATGACGACTTCACCAACGGCCTTGCCGGGCCTGGTGTCCTCTGGCCGCTCGTGGCGGCCGCGTGTTTCGCGGCAGCCTGGGCCGCCATGCTGCTTTCGCGCGCCGCCAACGGCGCCGACCGGCCGCAAGGCTTGCGGCTCTGGCTCTGCGTGTCGCTGGTCCTGACCGTGGCCGGCAGTTGCGCCGGACTCTACGGACCCTATGCGCACGGGATGGACCCGACCGCCCACGTCTATCCGGCGATCGTCTGGATCGTCATCTTGTGGACGGTCTGCCACGGCGCCATCGGCCTCGTCATGCAGGCCTATTGCTTGGCGGGCAGCTTTGCCGGCCGCCTGACGGCCGAGTACGACATCGATATCCACAACGTCGTTCTCTATTGGCATTTCATGCTGGTGACGGCGCTGGCGACATTCCTCGTCGTCGGCCTGTTCCCCCTGGCGGTGTGAGGCGATGATGCGGCTGATACCGAAGGAAGTGGAAAGCCTCTGGACGCTCTTCACCGCGCCGACGATCTGGGCGGTGCATTTTCTCGTCTGCTATGTCGGTGCCGCGGTCTTCTGTGCCAAGCGCAATGCGCTAGGGCTGGATTTCATCACCGTGCGCTCGGGGATCGGCATTGTCACGGTGATCGCGCTGCTGGCCATTCTAGGTTCGGGCTGGCTTGCCTGGCGGCAATGGGGGTTCGGCACGCACGAGCCGCCCCATGACGAGCCGAGCCATCACGACCGCAACCGATTCCAGGGATTTGCGACGCTGCTCCTGTGCGCGCTGAGTTTCGTCGCCGTCATCTTCACGGCGATGCCGGCGGCCATCATCACGGAGTGCAATCCGTGAACCGTCCGGCACTCATCGCTGGGCTTCTCGCGCTCGCCATCGCATGGAGCCTGCCGCTTGCGCAGGAGACCAGCTTCACCAGCCACATGCTGACGCATATGGGCGTCGTCGCGATTGCCGCCCCGCTCATCGGGCTTGGCCTTGCCGGCACGCGGCTCGATCTGTCCGATCGGGTTCCAATGCTCTTTTCCCCCGTCGTCGCGTCCGTCATCGATCTTGTCGTCGTGTGGGCGTGGCACGTTCCCGCGTTGAGAAACCTTGCCGATACGAGCGCGCCGGCCGCGATCGTCGAACAGGCGACCTTTCTGGCGGCCGGCCTCCTTCTCTGGCTCGCCTGTCTCGGCGGACAAACGGCCGGCGATCGCACCGCCCGTGACGGCGCCGGCGCCTTCGGCCTGCTCCTGACATCCGTGCACATGACCTTGCTCGGCGCGCTGCTGGCGCTTGCGCCGCGCGCCCTCTACGGCAGCGGCGAAGTGACATGCTTCGGCGTGACGCTCACGGCCGAGACCGACCAGCAGCTTGGCGGAACGGTCATGCTGCTTCTCGGCGCGGCGGTTTATCTGGCGGGCGGTGTCGCGCTGCTCGCCAGGGTCGTGAAGCTGACACCGCACGAAGGAGGCGCGCGCTGATGCATATCCGCTGGAAGCATGTGGCGATCGCGCTGGCGATCTTGCCGTTCGCAGCTGTCTTCGCGGTCTGGACGGGGCTCTTCAATGTCGGCGCGGCGTCCGGGCACTGGAAGATCACGGACTGGTTCCTGCATTTCGCCATGCAGTCTTCCGTCAGGACCTATGCCCTGCCGGTGGAGGTGCCGGAACCGCTGCCGCGTGAGGGCCTGGCCGCCGCCGCCGGGCACTTCGAGACGGGCTGTGCGGTCTGCCATTCATCGCCGGACGTGCCGCGCGATGCCTGGGCCCGCCAGATGCTGCCGGAGCCGCCCGCGCTGTCCGACGTTCTGGCGAGCGACAAATGGACCGACGCGGAGCTTTTCCGCATCGTCAAGCATGGCGTGCGTTTCACCGGCATGCCGGCCTGGCCGACCCAGGACCGTGACGACGAGATCTGGGCGATGGTCGCGTTCCTGCGTGAGATGCCCGATCTTGATGCAAAGGCGTATCGCGATCTCGCCTACGGTCCCAGTTCGGCGAATGCGGTCGCGCCGGCGGTCAACGATCTTGAGACGCTCGTTGCCGATTGTGCGCGCTGTCATGGCGAGGATGGGATGGGGCGCGGCGATGCGGTGCCCGTTCTTGCCGGGCAGCAACGGACCTATCTGGAGGAAAGCCTGGTCGCCTATGCGGCGAACCGGCGGGAAAGCGGCGTGATGACCCAGGCCGCGCTCGATGCGGACGCCGATCTTTTCGCCGACCTTGCGGCCTATTACGCGGACCTTCCCCGCGCGGACATGGAGACGCGGACGGCGCCCGGCGCCGAGCTGGTCGAGCGCGGCCGCGCCATCGCCATGGAAGGATTGCCTGACGACGACATCCCGAGTTGCGACAGCTGCCACGCTCGTCTTGATCGCAATCCCGCCTATCCCGCGATCGACGGACAAAAGCACCACTATCTCCAGACCCAGCTAGAGCTTTTCGCAGAGGAAAAGCGCGGCGGCACGTCGCTCGCCGAGACGATGCACGAATTCTCCCGCCACCTGAAGCCCGAGGACATTGAAGCGCTGGCCGCCTATTATTCGACCCTTGAACCGCAATAAGCCGCCGGGCAGCGCTGGGAGCGCCGGACTTGCGCTCCTGCGTCAGTGCCTCATGATGGAACAAATCTGCGGCAACAGGAGACAACGATGGGGATTGTCGATCCCGAGCCGATGACGGCAGAGCTCTTTCTCTCCTGGCTCGACCGCCAGAGCGAGCGTCATGAGCTGGTTGATGGCGTACCGATCCGCATGATGGCGGGTGCCAGGCAAAGCCACAACGTGGTGACAAGCAATATTGTCGTGGCGCTGTCGCCGGATGCGAAACGCCGGGGTTGCCGTACCACCTCGAGCGATACCGCTGTGCGCACCGGCCCTTATGGGGTGCGCTATCCTGACGTGGTGGTTGATTGCGGTCCCGCCGACGCGCGCGCGGGCGGCTGTTCTGCCCGCCATTGTCGTCGAGGTCTCTTCGCCCGGCACACTTGCCGTCGACGTCACAGATAAACTGGATGAGTATCAGCGTCATGGCGACATTCGCATCATCATGCTGGTCGAGCCGGACGTCCTTTCCGTCAAGGTCTACCGGCGTGGTCCGGAAGGCCGGTGGGACGTCGAGAAATATGACGCGCTGGATCAGCTGGTCGCGCTGCCGGAAATCGGCACCACGATCGCGCTTGCCGTCATCTACGATACGCTCGAACCAGCGCCGCGACCAAGTTTGCGGGTCGTTGACGAAGCGCCGGACTGACGCGACTGGTGCGACGGCCTGTTGGTGCCGTTTCATCCGGGCGGCGTGATCGCCGCCCGGCGTATGATCTGGTCAGAACGGGTAGTGCATCGGGCCGTCCTGGACCGTGATCCAGCGCAGCTCGGTGAATTCGTGGATGCCGGCCTTGCCGCCGAAGCGGCCATAGCCGGAGTCCTTGACGCCTCCGAACGGCATCTGCGCCTCGTCGTGAACGGTCGGGCCGTTGACATGGCAGATGCCGGATTCGATACGACGGGCAACGCCCATCGCGCGGTTGACGTCCTTGCCGAAAACGGCAGCCGAGAGCCCGTATTCGGTGTCGTTGGCCACGCGCACGGCCTCGTCGTCTCCTGAAACGCGGACGACGGTCACGACCGGACCGAAGCTTTCCTCGCCATAGATGCGCATGGCCGGCGTCACCTTGTCGAGGAGCGTCGCTTCCATCACCGAGCCATCGACGCCGCCGCCGGCGCTCAGCACCGCGCCCTTGCCGACGGCATCGTCGACCAGTTCCTTGATGCGGCTGGCGGCGCTGGCGTCGACCAGCGAACCGAGCGGCGTGTTGCCCTCGCGGGGATCGCCCGCCTTGAGGCTTCCGGCTTTTGCGGCGAAGGCTTCGACGAAGCGGTCGGCGATCTTTTCGTCGACGACGATGCGCTCCGTCGACATGCAGATCTGGCCCTGGTTCATGTATGAGCCGAAGGCGGCTGCCGCGACGGCTGCGTCGATGTCGGCATCGTCGAGCACCACCATCGGTGCCTTGCCGCCAAGCTCCAGCAGCGCCGGCTTGAGATGGCGGCCGGCGGTTTCGGCGATGATCCGCCCGACGCGCGTCGAGCCTGTGAAATTCACACGCCGAACCGCCGGGTGGGCGATCAGCGCCTCGACGATCTCCGGTGCGTCCTCAGGGGCATTGGACAGCGCGTTGAGCGCGCCCTTCGGCACGCCGCCCTCGTGCAGGGCATCGATGATCAGGCGGTGCGTGCGCGGGCAGATTTCGGAGGTCTTCATGACGACCGTGTTGCCGCAGGCGAGCGGCAGGGCAAGCGCGCGCACGCCGAGAATGACCGGCGCATTCCACGGCGCCATGGACACCACGACGCCTGCCGGTTGGCGCACGGCCATCGCCATCGAGCCGGGGCGGTTGGAGGGAATGATCTCGCCGGTGATCTGGGTCGTCATCGCGGCGGCCTCGCGCAGCATGTCGGACGCCAGCATCACGTTGAACTGCGCCCATCCCGCGGTTGCGCCGATCTCGCTCGCCATGGCCTCGACGAAAGCGTCGGCCTTGGCCTGAAGCGCATCTGCGGCGGCCAGGAGAATCTTGCGGCGGGCGCCGGGCGCGGTCTTCGACCAGTCCGGAAAGGCCGCCGCGGCTGCGTCGCAGGCGGCATTCGCGTTTTCCACGCTGGCCGCGGCGGCGCGCGTCGCGACATCGCCCGTCATCGGATTGCGACGCTCGAAGGTGCGCCCGTCGGAAGCGTCCGTTTCGGCCTCGCCGATGCTCAATCCCAGTTGTTCCATGTCTCGTTTCCTCCTGCTTTGTCGGCCCGCAGCTCGGGCGAGGCTACGATAGCGATCGCCGCCCTGGAAAAAATGGACGCAGCGCACAAAGAATTGTACTTCTGAGTGGTCAACGTTCTACCATTCGGAGGAACCCGATGGCCCGGATCAAGATCGCCCGCAACGTGGTGGGGATGGACGCGCAGGCCATCCGCCCGGCGCTGACCACGGGCGCGTTCACGCTCGACGGCGGCCGGCATCATGCGATCGTCCTTCTGTCCGGCGGCGGGTCACTGCGATCGGACACGACAAGCGTCACGTTTGCCGCGCCCTGCGCCCTGTGGTTGCCGATCGGCGGCGCGGCCCGGCTGACATTGAATGCGGGCACGCGCGGTGCACGGATTGCGACGGACGAACTGGCGCTCGGCCAGGCGCTGCCGGCCGGTCCGCTCGGCGCGGAAATCAAGGAAACGCTGAGGCGCCCCATCCCTGGGCGAGCGGTTGCCGGACCTGCCGCGCAGGAGCTGGCGCAAGCGATCGGGGCGATCGGCCGTGAAAGCGCGACGCTCGCACGCGCCTTCGAAGCCGTGTGTCGCCACCATCTGGCGGTGCTGCTGATCGGGCTGTGGCGCGCCGCGGCGCCGGCGACGCTTTCGGCCAAGGCGGCACCGTCGGCCATCGTCCGGCGCTTCCTCGACCTCGCGGAACTGCGACTGCGCGACCATTGGCGCGTCGAGGACTATGCCGGCGAACTTGGCATTTCGCGGGCGCGGCTGACGAGCGCCGTCAGGCGTGCCACGGGTCAGACCCCGCAAGGGCTGCTTCATGCCCGGCTCGTCCAGGAAGCCGAGACGCTGCTTTTCGGATCCAACCTGCAGACGGCCGAGATCGCCGAGGCGCTGGGCTTCAAGGATCCCGGCTATTTCAACCGATTCTTCAAGCGCCAGACAGGAATCGCCCCCGGCCGGCGCCGCCGCCTTGCGGGCGATCGGCCAGCCCGCGACCAGTCCTTCGCCGCCTGGCCCTAGCGTGTCACGTCAAGCGCGCGATCAGGCCCGCCATCAGCCGGGCACGCTCGGGCAGGCTGTCGATCTCGATGTGCTCGGTGAGGGTGTGCAGCCCGCGACCGCGTACGCCGATGGAGTCGAGCGTCGGGATGCCGAGCGCGCCGGTGAAGTTGCCGTCGGAGCCGCCGCCGGCGCTTTCATGGGTGAGATCGAATCCGAGTTCGCGGCCGATGTCGCGTGCGACCTCGAAGAGCGCGAGCGTGCCGTCATCGGGCTCCCAGACCGGACGGGTGACACCGCGCGTCACGGTGAAGGTGACCCCACCGCTCTCGCCCGAAAGCGCGAGCATCCGTGCCACGGCATCGTTCAGGTCGTCCTGGCGCTTAGCCATGCAAAGGGCCTCCGCCGTACACAGCGAAGAGACGCAGTTGACCCATTGCCCGCCATGGATCACACCGACCGAATAGGTGCAGTCCTCGCCGGTCATCGCCTCGATATCGAGAAGCCGCCGTGCCATCTCGGCAATCGCCGAGCGTCCATCCGCCAGCGCCCAGCTCGCGTGGCTCGGCCTGCCCTCGGTTTTCAGGTCGAACCGGGCTATGGCATAGCGTCCGGTCACCGCGCCGCCGTCGGCCCGCGCCGGTTCGGGCACGAGCACGTAGCGGTTCTTTTGCGCCTCCGCTTCGATGAGGTCGCGCGTGCTCGGCGTGCCGACTTCCTCGTCCGGGGTCCAAAGGAACGTCACCGGCAAGGGCGTCTCGATGCCGTGGCGCGCCAGTTGGCGCATCGCGGCCAGGCTGGCATAGTTGCCGCCCTTCATGTCCATGATGCCGGGGCCGGTACAGGTGCCGTTCTCGACCCTGAACGGCAGCACGTCCAGCGTGCCGACCGGATGCACCGTGTCGAGATGGCCGGAGAAAAGGATGCCCGGCTTGCCGTGGTCGCGATGGGGAAATTTCGCGCGCAACGAGCCGCCGAACCCCATGCGGCCGGGGATGCGCTCGACGCTGGCGCCGGCCACGGCAAAGTCATGGGCGGCCAGGTCCATCATCCGGTCGACGGCGGCCGCATCGAATGTCGGGCTTTCGCACTCCACCCACGGCTTCAGTTCCTTCAGCATCGCCGGGGTGTCGAATGACAGGGCCTCAAGCTGCATCGGGCCGTTCCTTCCTTGTCAAAGCGCCTTTCGATAAACGATGAAGGACGAGCGCGGCACCATGGTGTCGTAGAGCGAGCGGGCCGGGGCGTTGTACTCCTGGGTGTTCCAGTAGAGACGGAACGCGCCCTTCTCGCGCGCCGCCGCCTCCACCCCTTCGATCAGCGCCCTGGCTGCGCCGGCGCCGCGCGCATCGGGATCGACGAACAGGTCCTCCATGTAGCAGGACGGCTTGGTGTTCCAGGTCGAGGAATGGAAGAGGTAGTTGGCAAAGCCGATCACCGTGCCATCCACCTCGGCGACGAGCGCTCCGATATCGGGCGCGTCGTCGAGGATCTTGGCAAAGGTGGCGCCGGCAACGTCGTCGGGCACGCGCGCGCGATAGAAGCGATTGTAGGCCGCGAAGAGTTCGCGCCAGCGCGTCTCGTCCTTCGCTTCCGCGTTTCGGATGACAAGGCTCATGCCGCCACCTTCTCGCCGGCCACGGCGTCAAGCGCGGCGGCGGCGATGTCGAAGATCTCGTCGATCTGGCTTTCGGTGACGATCAGCGGCGGGCAGAAGGCCATGGCATCGCCCATGTTGCGGCTGATGAGCCCGCGCTGGTGCATCGCGGCGTTGACCGTGCCGCCGAGCGCGCCCACGGGCGCCTGCGGATCTGGGTTCTTCAGTTCAAGCGCCCCGATGAGGCCGATCCCGCGCGCTTCCACGGCAAGATCGTGGCTTTCCAGAGCCTTGAGCCGTGCCTGAAAATGCGGCGCCAGGGCGCGGGCATTGCCGACAAGGTCGCGCTCCTCGATGATCTTGAGATTTTCCAGCGCCACGGCAGCCGCGACCGGATGGCCCGAGCCGGTATAGCCATGGCCGAAGACGCCGATCCTGTGCGATTCATCGGCGATCGGCGCGTAGACGCGCTCGTTCACCATCAGCGCCGAGATCGGCATGTAGGACGAGGAGAGCTGCTTCGACAGCGTCATCATGTCGGGCTCGAGATTATAGGTCTCGGTGCCGAACATGTTGCCGGTGCGTCCGAAGCCGCAAATGACCTCGTCGGCGACGAACAGGATGTCGTATTTCTTCAGGATCGGCTGGATGGCGTCCCAATAGCCGTCCGGGGGCACGATGACGCCGCCCGCGCCCATCACCGGCTCGGCGAAGAAGGCGGCGATCGTGTCGGGGCCTTCCGAAAGGATCAACGCTTCGAGGTCCTCGGCGCAGCGTGCGGAAAATGCCCGCTCATCCTCGCCCGCCTTGGCGAAGCCGCGATGATGCGGGCAGGTCGTGTGCAGCACCCCGTCCATCGGCAGGTCGAAGGAGCGGTGATTGTTCGGCAGCCCCGTCAGGCTGGCGCTCGCCAGCGTTACGCCGTGATAGCCCTTGATGCGCGAGATGATCTTCTTCTTTTCCGGCTTGCCGAGCGCGTTGGAGCGGTAGCGGATCATCTTGATCGCGGTGTCGTTGGCTTCCGAGCCGGAGTTGGTGAAATAGACCTTCGACATGGGCAGGGGCGCCATGCCGATCAGCTTCTCGGCCAGTTCGATGGAGGGTGTGTGCGATTTGTGGGTGAAGGTGTGATAGTAGGGCAGCTTCTCCATCTGCGCCGTCGCCGCCTCGACCAGCCGCTTCTCGCCGAAGCCGACCGCGACGGACCAGAGCCCGGCCATGCCTTCGATGTAGCGCTTGCCGGAATTGTCGAAGACATGGATGCCTTCGCCGCGTTCGATCACGAGCGGGCCTTGCGCCTCGTGCTTGCGCTGGTCGGTGTAGGAATGCAGGTGATAGGCGATGTCGCGCGCTTCGATGGAATTCGGCTGGTGGGTCATGCGGCACCTCGATCGGGTTGGCCCTGCGCGAGCTCGTCGCGGCAGGATGTGAGGAAACGTTCGGCATTCTTGGCGAGCGAGGGGCCGAGATAGCCGCCCTCCTGCACCAGAGCGGTCGGCAGGCCGAGGCGGACGATCGCGCGTGCCATGGTCTCAAAGCCCCGCCCCGTCAGCTTCACTTCCGAAAGCGGATCGTCGGCCGCCATATCGAAGCCCAGCGAGACGACCAGCGCCCTGGCACCGAACCGTGTGATCGCCGAAAGCGCTTCGTCGAAGCGCGACAGGATCAGCGCTTCGTCGGCGCCCGACGGCAGCGTGAGGTTCAGCGTCGCGCCCTCGCCGGCGCCTTCCCCGCACTCGTCCTCGTAGCCGAGATAGAAGGTCGGATAGTCGGAAGGATCGACATGTATGGAACACATGAAGACATCGGCGCGATCGTAGAAGATGTCGAGCGAGCCGTTGCCGGTGTGGGTGTCGATATCGAGCAGCGCGACCTTGCCGAAGCGCTCGCTCAGCCGGTTGGCGGCGATCGCGGCGTTGTTGAAGACGCAGAAGCCGTTGGCACCGTCCTTCAGCGCGTGATGTCCGGGCGGGCGCGACAGAGCATAGACCATCCGCTCGCCGGCGCAGACCCGTTCGGCGGCCTCGAGCGCGGTCTGGGCCGACCAGTAGATCGCCTCGTACATGCCCTCCGACA
Organism: Neopararhizobium haloflavum; assembly: GCF_002750855.1. GTDB lineage: Bacteria > Pseudomonadota > Alphaproteobacteria > Rhizobiales > Rhizobiaceae > Georhizobium > Georhizobium haloflavum. Next base: position 205,974 of record NZ_NWUC01000008.1, read on the forward strand.
GCGGTACCGACGTGTCGGTCACATAGTAGCCGAGCTCACCGTAGATGGAGCGCGATGGCCGGCCGGCGCGGCGGCCGGGATGGTAGGTCGGGATCGGTTCGGCCTCGCCCGCCGCTTCCACCCAGCGGCGGTGCGCGGTCTTGAAAAAGTCGACATAGGCCGGGTCGTGCACCGCCTTGATCGGGGCGTCGCCGAAATCGCGGGGACTGTCGATCGCAAAGCCATTGGCGATCAGCATGTCGCGAATGAGGATCGCACGTTCGGCCTGCTCGGGATGGGTGATATAGGCGCCGCGCCGAAAATAGCGCGCGGGCCGGTGGTTGAGCTGGCGTTCGTCGAAGATCGCGCGCATCGTTCCTCTCAGTATCCCAGCTTGCGATCGACCGCGGTTGCCGGACGGCGCCCGGCAACGACGTCCCGCGCCGCGCGGCTCACCTGTTCGGCGACCATCGCGCTGGAACAGTCGCTCGCCTGGTGCGGTGTGATCAGGATGCGCGGATCGGACCACCAAGGGTGGCCGCCCGGCAGTGGTTCGTCGCGGAAGACATCCAGCGAGGCGCCGGCCAGTTGCCCGCTTGCAAGCGCCTTGTCGAGATCGGCGTCGACGAGATGTTCGCCGCGCCCAAGCTGGATCAGCACCGACCCTTGCGGCATGATGGCGAAGAGATCGCTGTTGAGAATATCGCGCGTCTCCGACGTCAGCGGCAGGACGTTGACGAGGATGCGCGAAGCCGCCGCCACCTTCCTTGCGGCATCGGCTCCCGCTTCCAGCGTGACGCCGGGGATGTCCGGCGCGCTGCGCGCATTGCGCACCGAGGCCCTGACGGGAAAGCCCATCGCCGCGATGGCGCGGGCGATCGCCTGCCCCATCAGGCCGAAGCCGAGTACACCGACGGTGCACGCGCGCGGCGGGATGAACGATCCGAGGTCGCGCCGGGCCCACGCGCCTTTCGCCTGGTGCTCTATATGGAAGCCGATGTTGCGGTGATGCCAGATGACGTGCCAGGCCGCGAAGCCCGCCATCATGTCGGCCTGGTGTTCGTCGCGCACCCGTGTGACAACGGCGTCTTCCGGCAGGCTCGGGCAGGTAACGATATTGTCGACCCCGGCGGCGATGGACGCGGCGAGCGACAGGTTGGGATAGGCGTCGAAGGCGTCGTCGGCGGGATGCCAGCACAGCGCGAAGCGCACCGCCGCGGGGTCTTCCACGGCCTCCGGGCGGCGCAGGCGAATCTCCTCGCCGCGCGGCGCGAAGGCATCGGCGAACAGCTTTTCGAGATTGAGCGCAGTGCTGAGATAGACGCCCTCGATCGGTCCCTGGCTAGGCATCATCCGCGCGCTCCGCATCGATCGGTTCCAGTCCGCACCACTCGGCGATAAACAGCGCGATCGCCCCTGTCACCCGCTTCATCGAGGCGAGGCTGACGCGCTCGTCGAAGCCGTGGATGTTTTCGGTGATCGGCCCGTAGACGAGGCACGGCATGCCGGCATAGATGACGAAGACGCGGGCGTCGAGATAGCCGGGCGTGACGATCGTCTCCAGTTCGGATCCGGCGGCGCGGCGATGCGTTTCGGCCAGCAGCGTTTCGGCGTCGCTGCCTTCTTCCAGGACGTAGCCCTTTGCCATGAAGCCGTTCCATTCCACGCGCGGCAGGCGGTTGCCGAGGAAGGGGTCGTCCGCGAGTTCGCGCGCCAGATGCGCCTCGATCTCGTCGGCCCGCTGACGCGGTTCGTCGCCGGGATAGATCGCGATCCGGCAGGACAGCTTGCACCAGGCGGCGACGGTGGACGCCCAGTCGCCGCCCTCGATCTTGCCGACATTGAAATTGATCGGATGATCGAAATCCTCGAAATGGGGATGCTGGCTCTTCTCCGCATTCCATTTTTCCGTCAGCCGCTTGAGGCTTTCGATGACGCGGTAGCTGGCCTCGATGGCGTTGGCGCCGGTGCCCGCCTCGCGCACATGGACCGGGTGGCCGGAGACGTGCACGTTGAACCACAACACGCCGCAATTGGCGCGCACCAGCGCTTCGTCTTCCGGCTCGGGAATGATCGCAGCGTCCGCCTCGTAGCCCTCGACCAGGCAGGCGAGCGCGCCGTTGCCGGTGCATTCCTCCTCGACGACCGACTGGACATGCACGCGCGCCGCCGGCTGATAGCCAAGGCGCTTCAGTGCATCGAGCGCAAAGACATTGGCGGCGATGCCCGCCTTCATGTCGCCGCCGCCGCGGCCATAGAGCCAGTCGCCCTGAACCTTCGGCTCGTAGGGCGGGCTCACTTCCCACATGTCATGCGGGCCCTCGGGCACCACGTCCATATGGCCGTTGAGAATGAGCGATCGCCCCTTCGCCTCGCGCGGCTCGTGGGTCGCCACGACGTTGACGGCGTCGGTGTAGTCCACCGTCACCGGCGAGAATCCAGGATGGTCCTTGATCCGATCGACATCGATCGCGAAGGTCTCGACCTTCATGCCGCGCTCGGCCAGCGCGCGATGCATGAAGTCCTGCGCCGGCTTTTCCTTGCCGCGCAGCGAAGGAAAACGGATCAGTTCCGAGGTGAACGCGATCTGCTCGGAAAAGCCGTCCTCCACGGATTGGAGGATGGCGCGGGATAGGTCCTGGTCGATCATGTTGGGCGGTCCGTTGTTCAAGGAGGGGCGAAAGGGCAAGCGGCTCAGCCTGTCATCGCCGCCAGTTCCTTTTCCCGTCCGGGAATCGCTTCGATCAGGGAGCGCGTATAGGCGTCCCTGGGATCGTTGAAGATGTCGTAGGCCGGCCCCAGCTCGACGATCCGGCCCTTCTGCATCACCGCGATGCGGTCGCAGACCTGGGCGGCCACCCGCAGGTCGTGGGTGATGAAGACCAGCGCCAGATTGAGCCGCGCCTTGAGGTCGGCGAGCAGGTCGAGAACCTGCGCCTGGATCGAGACGTCGAGCGCGGAGACCGCCTCGTCGGCGATGATGACTTCAGGCTCCAGCGCGAGCGCGCGGGCGATGCCGATGCGCTGGCGCTGGCCGCCGGAGAATTCGTGCGGATAGCGGTCGATCGCCGAAGCGTCGAGGCCGACCAGTTCCAGCAGCTCACTGGCGCGCTGGTAGGCTTCGTCCTTCGGCTTGCCGTGGGCCATCGGGCCTTCCGACAGGATGCGCCCGACGCGCGATCTGGGATTGAGCGAGGCATAGGGATCCTGGAAAATCATCTGGATGCGCTTGCGCTCGCGGCGTAGCTCCTCGCCCTTCATGTACGCCATGTCGACGCCGCCGAGCTTGACGACGCCGCTGTCGGGATCGAGCAGGCGCACCAGGCAGCGCCCGACGCTCGACTTGCCCGAGCCGCTTTCGCCAACGATGCCCAGCGTCTCGCCGTCGGCAAGCACGAAGGAAACGTCGTTGACGGCATGGACGACGCGCCCCTTGGCGAACATCGAACCGCCGGTGTGGTAGGTCTTGTTCAGCCCCTCGACGGCGAGGATCGGCGCTTTCTCGATCGCCGCGCGCCGGTCGGCGGAAAGCCGCGGGATCGCCGCGATGAGCTTCCTGGTGTAGTCGTGCTGGGGATGGTCGAGCACGTCGTCGACGCTGCCTTCCTCCACGATCTTGCCGAACTGCATCACCGCGACGCGATCGGCGATCTCTGCAACGACGCCGAAATCGTGGGTGATGAACATGACCGCCATGTCGCGCTCGCGCTGGAGATGGCGAATGAGGTCGAGGATCTGCGCCTGCGTCGTCACGTCGAGCGCGGTCGTCGGTTCGTCGGCGATGAGGATCTTCGGCTCAAGCGCCAGCGCCATGGCGATCATCACTCGTTGGCGCTGTCCACCGGACAGCTGGAATGGATAGGCGCGCGCCGCCTTTTCAGGCTCGGGAATGCCGACCTCGGTCAGCAGTTGCACCGCCCGGTCCTTGCGCTCGCGTGGTGTCAGAAGTCCGTGCGCCTCATAGACCTCGGCGATCTGGTCGGCGACTTTCATCAGCGGGTTGAGCGCCGACATCGGCTCCTGGAAGATCATCGCCATCGCCCGCCCGCGCATGTCGCGGCGCTCCTTGTCGGAAAGCGTGAGGATGTCCTTGTCGCCAACGAGGATGCGTCCGCCGACCGGCCGCACCAGGTCGGGCAAAAGCCCCATCATGGCATTGGCCGACATCGACTTGCCGGAACCGGACTCCCCGACGATGCACAGGATCTCGCCCGGGACCAGATCGAAGCTGACGTCGTCGACCGCGAGCGCACGATCGGCGCCTTCGGGAAGGGCGATCTTGAGATGTTCGATACGCGCTGCCGGCGTTGCCATCATCGTCCCCTTACTTGCCCTTGCGCGCAAGGCGCGGATTGAGTGCATCGTTGAGGCCCTCGCCGATCAGGTTCAGCGCAAGCACGGTGAGGAGAATGGCGACGCCGGGGAAGAAGGACAGCCACCACGCCTGCCGGATGACGGTGCGCGCGGCGCCGATCATGTAGCCCCAGGACATCAGGTTTGGATCACCAAGCCCGAGAAAGGACAGCGAGGATTCCAGAAGGATCGCGGTCGCCACCATTAGGGAAGCGAGCACGATGATCGGCGACAGCGTGTTGGGCAGGATCTGACGCCAGATGATCGCCGCATGCGATTGCCCGGAAAGCGTTGCCGCCTCGACATATTCGCGCTGGCGCAACGACAGGAACTCGCCACGCACCAGGCGCGCGACCGGTGGCCACGACACGATCGCGATCGCCGCGATGATCGAATAGATCGACGGCTCGAAGATCGCCACCAGGACGATCGCCAGCGCGAAGTTGGGGACCGTCTGGAACAATTCGGTGAAGCGCATCAACGCATCGTCGACGAAGCCGCCGAAATAGCCGGCGAGCGCGCCGATCGGAATGCCGATGAGGAGCGACACGACAGTGGAGACGAGGCCGACGAGAAGCGAGACCTGCGCGCCATAAGCGAGACCCGAGATGACGTTGCGCCCGATCGTGTCCGTGCCGAGCGGATATTCGCTCATTTCAAAAGGTGGCAGGAAGGGCCGCTGCACCATGCGCCAGGGCGAGTCGGGAAAGAGGAGCGGCGCGATCGCGGCGACCACGACGACGAGCAGCAGGATGAAGAGGCCTATGACGGCGCCGCGGTTTCGGCTGAAACGTTTCCAGAAATCGCCCATCATGCCACCCGTATGCGCGGATCGACGACACGGTAGAGAATGTCGGTGATCAGGTTGAACAGCAGCACCATGGCGGCGGACACGAAGAAGACGCCAAGCAGCAGATTGTAGTCGCGCTGCTGCAACGCCTCGAACATCAGCCGGCCGATGCCGGGCCAGGCGAAGACGGTCTCCGTCAGGACCGCGCCGCCGACGAGCTGGCCCGCCTGAAGGCCAGCGAGCGTGACGACCGGCAGCATGGCGTTGCGGAAGATGTGGCGGCGCTGGATGATGCTGTTCTTCAGCCCCTTGGCGCGGGCGGTCTTGACGAAATCGAGCTGGCTGACTTCGAGCATCGAGGCGCGTGTCATGCGCATGTAGACCGCCATGAAGAACAGCCCGAGCGTGACGGCGGGCAGCACGAGGTGCCGGGCGACATCGAGCGCCCGGTCAAACCCGGTATAGCCCGACCCGACGGTCTCGAAGCCGAACGCCGGCAGCCAGTTGAGATGGACGGAAAAGACCAGAACGGCCATCAGCGCCACCCAGAAGAGCGGTGTCGCGTAGAAGAGCAGCGCTGCCGTCGAGATGAACGTGTCGGACCATTTGCCGACGCGGGCCGAGGCGAGGACGCCTGCGAGTGTGCCGAGCGTCAGGGCGATGACGAACGCCGTCATGGTGAGCAGAAGCGTCGCCGGCAGCCTGTCGAAGATGAGGTCCGCGACCGGCACCTGCTGGCGATAGGAAAAGCCGAGGTCGCCCTGCAGCACGCCGCCGAGATAGATGCCGAGCTGTGTGATGAGCGGCTTGTCGAGGCCGAACCGCTCGCGCAGCTGGCGGATGAACTCCTCATCCGCGGCCCCGGCCTCGCCCGCCATGACGGCGGCCGGGTCGCCCGGTGCGGCGTGGATGAGCAGGAAGTTCAGCGTCAGGATCGCCAGAAGCAGGATGGCGGCCTTGATCAGACGCGAGATGATGAAGCGAACCATGGGGCGATCGGAACCATCGGCTTTCGACCGGCGCGCCGGTCAAGGATGGGATGCGCGCGGCTTGTGAAAGCCGCGCGCGACGATAGCGGCGGGCTATTCGGCCTCTTCGATATAGGCGTTCTTGAACCCGTCATTGAGGCCGATCGCGCTTGTCACGAGATCCTTGATGTTGCAGCGGTGGATCGTCGGGAAGCCGAGTTCCAGCATCCACGCGACAGGCACCTCGTCAACGAGGATCTTCTGAACCTCGGTGTAAAGCTCCTGACGCTCTTCCGGCGTCACCGCGACGGCCGCTTCGTCGAAGATCCGGTCGACTTCCTCGTTCTCGTAGCCTTCGACGTTGTTCCACTGCGAACCCTTGGCAATGTTCGTCGACACGTAGTTGCGCGAAACGCCGAGTGCCGGGTCGCCATACTGGTAGACGTAGGTGAAGGCCATGTCGTAGTCCCACTCGGCCAGCCGCTGGTTCCAGCCGGCGACGTCGGTGGAAACGATCTCGACGGGGATGCCGACCTCTTCGAGGTTCTGCTTCACCGCTTCGGCCCAGCGTTGCCAGGTTTCGCCATAGGGCAGCGGCAGCAGGCGCACCGGCTCGCCGTCATAGCCCATCTCCTCGAGCAGCGCTTCGGCCTTGGCCGGATCGTAGGTGTATTGCGTCACATCGTCGGTGTAGAAGCGTGTCGAGGAGGCGACTGGCCCGGTCGCGACCTGGCCGAGGCCGGCCCAAAGGGCGTCACGGGCGAACTCCCGGTCCATCGCATACATCACCGCCTGGCGGAACCGCGCGTCGTCGAACGGCGCTTCGCGGTTGTTCAGCCACATCCAGGAATGCGGTGCGAAGTACTCCCAGCCCTTTTCCGTGATGCAGCTGTTTTCCAGATTGGCGATGCGCTCGACGTCGAAGTTCTCGACCGAGCCGCCGGGCAGGATATCGACGACGCCGTTTTCATAGGCGACGGCGCGCGCGGCGGCATCGGGGATCACATGCCAGTAGATCTCGTCGAGATAGGGCTTGCCCTCCTCGTAATAGTCCTCGTTCTTGGTCAGGAGGATGTGCGAGCCGCGCTCCCACTCCTCGAACTTGAACGGACCGGTGCCGATCGGCGTGTTGTTCATCTCGTTGTTGGCGAAATCGGTGCCTTCGTAGATGTGCTTCGGGATCATCGGCATGGTGCCGGCCTCGAAGATGCCGATGAACGGGCCGAATGGCTGCTTCAGCGTGAAGACGACCGTGTGATCGTCGGGCGCCTCGACCGATTCGACGTGCTCCAGCGACTGGCGCAGACGCGCGTGTGTTTCGCGCAGGAAGACATCGACGGAGAACACGACGTCCTCAGAAGTGAAATCCTCGCCGTCATGCCATTTGACACCCTCGGCCAGATGGAACGTGTAGGTCAGCCCGTCCTCGGAGATTTCCCAGTCGGTGGCGAGCTGCGGCATCGGCTCCAGGTTCTCGTCGTAGCGCAGCAGGCTTTCATAGATGTTGCCGGCGACCATCTGGGTCGGTCCGTTCTGCACCAGGCCCATCATCAGGCTCGGCGGCTCGGGCTGGATGACCACATTGGCGCGCCCGCCCTCGACGGGCTGCGCGAAGGCTGAGGTCGACAGCATCAGTGCTGCCGCAAGAAGTGCGAGTCTGGTCTTCATGTCGTTGTGTTCCCCTGTTTCGGAGCGGACCGGGCATTCGCCTCTTTGTCCCGCGATGGCTTGCAATGAAGTCAGTTGACGAGGTCTGGATATTCCTTGATCGCCAGACGCTGGAAGGCGTCCCATTCCGGGTTGCGGCTCTCCGGGCTGTGGCCCGCGCCCCAGCTTTCGTATTGCCGCGCGGTCTTCTCGGCGAGCTGGCCGTTGACGGCGCGTCGTGTGCCGCCGGACGACATGATGGCGAGCTGGGCGCGGCAGGCGCGCTCCATGTTGAACATCAGCTGAAAGGCCTCGCCGACCGAGCGCCCGCAGGTGAGCAGGCCGTGGTTGCGCAGGATCATCACATTGCGTTCGCCAAGATCGGCGACCAGCCGCTCGCGTTCGGCCAGGTCGAGCGCGATGCCTTCGTAATCATGGAAGGCGACGCGGTTGTGGAACTGCAGCGACCATTGGTTGAGCGGCAGCAGCCCCTCCTCCATGGAGGATATGGCGACGCCTGCCACAGTGTGCGTATGAAGCACGCAATGCACTTCGGGCCGCGCCGCATGCACGGCGCTGTGGATGGTGAACCCGGCCTTGTTGATGCCGGCGCCATAGGCATCCTTGAGGATGTTCCCGTCAAGATCGACGGCGACCAGATTGCTCGCCGTCACCTCGTCGAAGCGCAGGCCATACGGGTTGATCAGGAAGGCGTGTTCGCCCTCGCCGCTCGGCGCACGGCTGGAGATGTGCGTGAAGATGCTGTCGTCCATCTTGAAGTGGGCAACCAGTCGATAGGCGGCGGCGAGCTGGATGCGTTCGATCGGCTGGTCGAAGCCGGCCTCGTCCTCACGAAGGGATTGAACGGTCATCGCTGCCCTTTCCTTTATGTTCGATCCATCACGCCACGCCATGGCGATGGATCGAAAGGCAACCACAGCGTCGTATCGATGTCAATTGTCGACAATCCGCAAAGTTCGGTTGTAGGATGCCTGTGGCTCTCGACAGGGTTTCATTGCTGTGATGATCTCGCCATCGCGGCGGTGCGTGTTCTCAAGGATGCGCGAAATGCATAACGAGGAACGTGGCATGGACCAGATCAACCCGGATGGCGGCCGTGCGGCACGCACGTTCTCGGCCATCAGAACCACCGATCTGGTGACGCAGATATCGCGCCAGATGACGGATGCGATCGTGACCGGCCGCTTGAAGCCCGGCGAGCGGGTGACCGAGCTTCAACTCTCCAAGGAATTCGGTACCAGCCGTGCGCCTGTGCGCGAAGCGGCGCGTCTTCTGGAAAACCAAGGACTGATCGTCTCCAGCCCGCGGCGCGGGTTCTTCGTGCGCAAGTTGACCGGCGACGAGATGCGCGACATCTACGATCTGAGGATCTGTCTCGAACTCCATGCCGCCGGGATCGCGGTCGACCGCATGTCCGAGAGCGAGGTGACTGCGCTGGAAAAGCAGGTCGAGCGCCTTCACGAACTGGCCGATGCCGGATCGATCGAGGACCAGATTTTTGCAGATTTCACGTTCCATCGCATGCTGTGCGAGGCCAGCGGCAACAAGCGCCTGATGAAGGTCTATAACGAGCTTGCCGCCGAGATGAGCATCGGCATCACGCTGATCGGCAAGCTCTACGACGATCCGCATCGCATTGCCGAGACCCATGAGCCGATCGTTGCCGCAGCGCGCCGGCGTGACCGGGAAGACCTCTTCGAAGCGCTGCGCTATCACATCGGCGTCGCGCAGGATCACGTCGTCAGCCTTTTCCGCAATCTGGAGCGCGAGTGAGTCTTCAGTCCGGCCACGATTCGCCAACATACCGCTTCGCCGCCACGATCGCTTCGGTCAGCGGCGCGCCCATCGCAAGCGATGCGGCAATGGCGCTGGAGAGCATGCAGCCCGTGCCACGCATCGTGCCGGACCGCCGTGGCGCGGTGAATGTCGCCGTGAGCCCTTGTCCCTCATAGAGCAGATCGCGTGCGTCCTGCGTTGCGCCATGTCCGCCCTTGGCGAGCAATGCGGGAAGGCCCGTGGCCGAAAGCACCATGCGTGCCTGTTCATCCGCCATCGCCTCGTCTTCCGCCTCGGCGCGCCCCGACAGTTCGGCGAGTTCATGGCGATTGGGCGTTGCGAGACGGCAGAGCGGAAACAGGCGCTGGCGCAGCGCTTCGACAGTTTCCGCGCTGGCAAGGCGCCGGCCGGATGAGGAAAGAAGCACCGGATCGACGACCACGGGGATCGTGCGCACGCTGGCCAGAACATCGGCGACCGCGGCAATGCTTGCCGCATCGCGCAACAGCCCGATCTTGATCGCGCCGACGTCGTTGGCTTCAAGCGCCGCGCGCATCTGTGCGGCGATCAGCGGCGCATCGATGGTTTCGATCGAACCGGCCCGATCGTGGGTCTGTTCGCTCACCGCCGTCACCGCGACGCATGCCTTCACCGCGAAGGCGGCGAGCGTCTCGACGTCGCGCACGATGCCCGCCCCGCCGGAGGAGTCCGAGCCGGCGACGACAAGCACCTGCGGCGCGCCGCTCACCGCCACGGCGCCGTGGCCGCAAGCCATTCGCGCGTGCGCGATTCGGGATCGGCGTTGCGCGTGATGTCGGTGACGACGGCGGCGCTGTCGGCGCCATGATCGAAGACGCCGGCAAGACGTGCGGGGGTCAACCCGCCGATCGCCACGAGCGGCAGTCCGCCGATTGCCGCCTTCCATTCGGTGATGCGCTCAACGCCCTGCGGCGCCCACTTCATCTTCTTCAGGATCGTCGGGTAGACGGGACCGAGCGCGATGTAGTCGGGCTTTGCCTTGAGCGCGACCAGGCGCTCGGTCTCGTCATGCGTCGAGAGGCCGAGCCCAAGCCCGGCATCGGCGATCGCCGCACGGTTCGCACCGACAAGATCTTCCTGTCCGAGATGAACGAAATCGCAGCCTTCCTCGATCGCCAGTCGCCAATGGTCGTTGACGATCAGTTGGCAGCCGCAGGCAGCGCATGTTTCGCGTGCCCGGCGAATGTGCGCGCGCAGGGCGTTATCCGGCGCGTTCTTGATGCGCAGTTGCACGAGTTTGACGCCAAGCGGTACGAGCCGGTCGATCCACTCGGCGCTGTCGACGATCAGATAGAACGGATCGAGCTTCATGCGAACACCGCCCGGCCGATCACCGGCGTGGAGGGCACCGCCATGTCCCGCGGCTCCAGTGGAACGGCGTGATGGGCGGTGCGGCCGGCCGTGACGGCGCTGGCGAAGGCTGCGGCCATTGCCGCGGGATCGCCAGCCCTGGCGACGGCGGTGTTGAGCAGCACCCCGTCGAAGCCGAGTTCCATCACCGCGGCGGCGTGAGACGGGCGGCCGAGGCCGGCATCGACGATCAGCGGGATCTCGGGGAAGGCGGCGCGCAACGCGCGGAGCGCATGAAGGTCGCGCGGCCCGCGCGCAGAACCGATCGGCGCGCACCAGGGCATCAGCACCTTGCACCCGGCCTCGACGAGCCGTTCGCCGACCACGAGATCGTCTGTCGTATAGGGGTAGACCTTGAAGCCTCGGGCGGTGAGCTCGCCGGCCGCCTCGACCAGCGCGAAGACGTCGGGCTGCAGCGTGTCGTGATGGCCGATGACTTCGAGCTTGATGCGATCGGTCTGAAAGAGCTCGCGCGCCATCTCGGCCGTCGTCACCGCTTCGCGCACGCTGTGGCAGCCCGCCGTATTGGGCAGCACCATGACGCCGAGATCGCGGATCAATTGCCAGAACGCGTCGCCGCCGCCGCTTTCACGCCGAAGCGAAACGGTGACGAGCGCCGTGCCGGAGCGCTTCACCGCATCGGCGAGCACCGCCGGCGAGGGATACTGCGCGGTGCCGAGGATGAGCCGCGATGCGAAGACGTCGTCGTAGATCGTAAAGGCCATCGTCTATCCCCCTTGCATCGGTGAAAGGATCTCGATCCGGTCGCCCTGGCGGATGGGCACGTCAGGCCGGGCGGGGCCGGGCACGAAATCGCCGTTGATTGCGGTCGCGAACCAGGCGCCGGAATAGCCAAGCTCATCGACGAGCGCGGCCAGCGTCGCCGCGCGCGCCTCAAGCGATCTGCCGTTGACGATAACCTGCATTGTCGCTCTCCCTGTTCGTGAGAATACGGTCGGCGAGCCTGCCGGCCATGGCCGGTGCCAGCAGGAAGCCATGGCGAAAAAGGCCGTTGAGGTGGTGCGTGCCGCCGCTTCTTTCGATGCGCGGCAGGTTGTCGGCAAAGGCCGGGCGCACGCCAGCGCCCGTCTCGAGGATGCGGGCCTCGCCGAAGGCAGGGTTCACGGCGTAGGCTGCATTCAGCAGTTCCATCACTGAGCGCGCGGAAGGCGGGCCGTCATCGTCGCTCTCGATCATCGTCGCGCCCACCATGAAGCGTCCCTGCCCGCGTGGCACCACGTAGAGCGGAAAGCGCGGATGGATGAGACGCACCGGGCGGGCGAACTCGACCTCGTTCGTTTGAAGGCAAACCATCTCGCCCCGCACGCCGCGCAGGGCAGGCAAGGCAGAGGCGGCAGCCATGCCGGTGCAATCGATAACAGCGTCGAACCGGCCATCTGCCGTGGTGGCACCGAAGGAAAACGTAACGCCCGAGCGAGCGAGTTTTTCGTGCAGCCGGTAGAGCGCGGTACGCGGATCGAGATGGGCTTCCGACGGGAAGAACAGACCGGACGAGAACCGGCCGGAAAGGTGCGGTTCCAGGCGTGCGATCTCTTCGGCGCCGACTTGTCGGTAACCGCGCGTGCGGCGGGCGAACCGGTCGATTTCGGCGGCATCGCGCGGCGGCGCGACGACCAGCGTTCCGTTGCGAAGGACAAGCCCCGGCACCGCATTGTCCCACCAGTCGGCGGCGATGCTGCCGAGCGTGATCACCGCTTCTTCCGCGCTCTCGCGCTCGCACCAGGGTGCCAGCATGCCGCCGGCCATGAACGATGCCCCGCCGCCGAGCGAGGGCGCGGCATCGACGACGGTTACGGCCGCGCCGCGCCGCAATAATTCATGTGCCGTGACGAGGCCGGCAACGCCGGCCCCCTTTACGAGGATGTGCATCGCTCAGTCCTGCCTTCCGATCGCCTCGGCCTGCGGCAACGGCATGTAGAGATCCCCGCCCTCGCGGTATTTCTCCGCCATCTTTGCCATGCCCTCCTTCTGTGCTTCGGCGCGGATGTCGTGGGAGATGCGCATGGAGCAGAATTTCGGTCCGCACATCGAACAGAAATGCGCGACCTTGTGCGCCTCCTTCGGCAGCGTCTCGTCATGGAAGGACCGGGCGGTTTCCGGATCGAGCGAAAGGTTGAACTGGTCCTCCCAGCGGAACTCGAAACGGGCGCGAGACAAGGCGTCGTCGCGCAGCTTCGCCGCCGGATGGCCCTTGGCGAGGTCGGCGGCGTGGGCGGCGATCTTGTAGGTGATGACGCCGGTCTTCACGTCGTCGCGGTCGGGCAGGCCGAGATGCTCCTTCGGCGTGACGTAGCAGAGCATCGCCGTGCCGAACCAGCCGATCATCGCCGCGCCGATGCCGCTGGTGATGTGGTCATAACCGGGCGCGATGTCGGTGGCTAGCGGTCCGAGCGTATAGAACGGCGCCTCGCCGCAGACGGCGAGCTGCTTGTCCATGTTGGCCTTGATCTTGTGCATGGGCACATGGCCCGGCCCTTCGATCATCACCTGGCAATCCTTCGCCCAGGCGATCCGGGTGAGTTCGCCCAGCGTTTCCAGTTCGGCGAACTGCGCCGCGTCGTTGGCGTCGGCGATCGAGCCGGGGCGCAGGCCGTCGCCCAGCGAGAACGATACGTCGTAGGCGCGGGCGATATCGCAGATTTCCTCGAAGTGCTCGTAGAGGAAGCTCTCCTTGTGGTGATGCAGGCACCACTTGGCCATGATCGAACCACCGCGGCTGACGATGCCGGTCACCCGCTTTACGGTGAGTGGAATCATGTGAAGGCGAACCCCGGCATGTATGGTGAAATAGTCGACGCCCTGCTCGGCCTGTTCGATCAGCGTGTCGCGGTAGACCTCCCATGTCAGGTCCTCGGCGATGCCACCGACCTTCTCCAGCGCCTGGTAGAGCGGCACGGTGCCGATCGGCACGGGCGCGTTGCGGATGATCCAGTCGCGGATGTTGTGGATGTTGCGGCCGGTGGAAAGGTCCATCACGGTGTCGGCGCCCCAGCGGATCGCCCAGACCATCTTTTCCACTTCCTCGGCCATGGAGGAGGTGACGGCGGAGTTGCCGATATTGGCGTTGATCTTGACGAGGAAGTTGCGGCCGATCGCCATCGGCTCCAACTCAGGATGGTTGATGTTGGCCGGAATGATCGCCCGGCCCCGCGCCACCTCCTCGCGCACGAATTCGGGCGTGACGAAATCCGGGATCGCGGCGCCGAAATCCTCGCCGTCGCGTTCCAGCCGGGTTTTCAGTTCGGCGCGACCGAGGTTCTCGCGGATCGCCACGAATTCCATCTCCGGCGTGACGATGCCGGCGCGGGCATAGGTGATCTGCGTCACGGCGTTTGCGCCGATCGCGCGCAGCGGCCGGTGCTGCGCGGGAAATTCCGCAACGCGCGTCTCGCCTCTGGCAAAGCCGTTGTCTTCTGGCCGCACCACCCGTCCGTCCAAGGCTTCGGTGTCGCCGCGCGCCGCGATCCATTCGCTCCTCAGCCGCATCAGGCCTTTGTCGATCGCGATCTCGGCGGCCGGATCGCTATAGGGTCCGGAGGAATCATAGACCGTCACCGGGGGCTCGCCGGCGCTGGGGTGCACGGCAATCTGGCGCATCGGGACGCGGATCGCGGGATGGATCGTGCCGGGCTTGAACACTTTCGTGGATGCGGGCAGCGGACCGGTCGTGACCGTCGGCGTTGCGTCGGAAAACTTTGAGTCGTGAATCGTCATCGGGGTTGCTCCCTTGCCTCTCTGCAATGGAGACCCAGTTCCGAAACGTGAGAGATGAGGTGACCTTGCCGGATGGTCCTTGAGCCTCGAAAGGCTGCCGCCGCGCAACGTCCGCACCGTCCCTACGCCAGTATGAACTGGATCAGGTTCAACGGGTCACTGCGCTGCCTTGCGGCGAAGCAGAATCTCAGCCCCTTGTCGGGACCCCCCTGGTGAATGGCCGCAATCCTGCGCGTCGCGGGGCCGGCTTGTCAAGCAGAGGGGACGAAGGCCGGTAAGGATGCCAATGCATCACGTGTGAAGCGAGCCTGTCTCCGATGAATCGAGGATTGGAAACAATAAGGCTTCATTCCTGAATAGAATGTCGATAGTGAGGGGGCAGCAACTGGGGCATCCAGCATCGGGACAATGCCGGCGTTCCGCATTTTCAATCGGATGAGAACAAGAGACCATCATGGCATCGGACACCATCGACATTGCCAGCATTCTGAAATCGGATTTCGAGAAGATCCTGTCGGCCTGGCTGCGCGTTCAGGCGCGCGAAGGCATCAAGCGCACCGACATCATCTCGGCCGAGGAAACGGCCAAGCAGAGCCGCGACCTTCTATCGGCCATCGCCCGTGCCGCCGAAGACGCGCGCGTCGACCGCGAATTTGATTTCGGCAATCCCGCCTGGGACGGCGTGCGCCAGACGCTCGGCGAAATCAGCAAGAACCGCACCGAGCGCGGCGTCTCGCCGACCGAGATGGCGTGGTTCGTCTCCTCGCTCAAGCAGGCCTTCTTCACCCCGCTGCGCGAACTCCTATCGGAAGAGCCCTCCAAGCTTGTCGAACAGATCACCGACGCGACGCGCGTGGTCGACAATTTCGCGCTGCATGCCTTCGATTGCTACGTCCAGGAGCGCGAGGCGATCATCGAGCGCCAGCAGAGCGAGATGACCGAAGTGTCGGCCCCGGTCGTCAAGATCTGGGACCGGATCGTCACCGTGCCGCTGCTCGGTACGCTTGATTCCTTCCGTGCACAGACCGTGATGGAAAACCTTCTCCAGGCGATCGTCGAGCGCGAGGCCGAAGTTGCCATCATCGACATCACCGGCGTTTCGACCGTCGACACCATGGTGGCCCAGCATCTGTTGAAGACCGCGGCGGCCGTTCGCCTGATGGGCGCGGAATGCGTGATTTCGGGCATCAGCCCCAAGATCGCGCAGACGATCGTCCATCTCGGCGTCGAACTGCCCAACGTCGTCACCCGCGTCGATCTTCAGAGCGGCCTTGCCTATGCGTTCGAGCGCATCGGCGTTTCGACGAGGCTCAACGGGCTATGAGTTTTTCCGCCGATCTCGGGTCCTCGCCGATCGTCACGATCACCGGCTGCGTCATCGTCGCCATCCGCGACGACCTCGACGACAGCGCCGTGATGACGCTGCAGAACCAGCTGGTTGACGAGATCGCCCGCAAGAACGCCCACGGCGTCATCATCGACATTTCGGCGCTCGAGATCGTCGATACCTTCACCGGGCGCATGCTCGCGGCGATGGCGGAGATGTCCAAGGTGCTCAACGCGCGCACGATCCTCGTCGGCATGCGGCCTGCCGTCGCCATGACGCTGGTCGAGCTCGGCATGACCTTGAGCGAGATCGAAACCGCGCTGAATGCCGACAAGGCGATGATGATGATTTCCGCCGAACGAGACAGAGCACGACGTGAATGACGAGACGTGGACAATCTCGCTGCGCAAGCCTGCCGATGTCGCCCACGCCCGCAAGATTGCCATGCAGGCGCTTGACGCGGCCGGCGCGTCGGCCATCGTGAAGACGCGGTTCGTGACGGCCGTCTCGGAGATCGCGCGCAACGCGATCGTCCATGCGTCGAGCGGCGTGATGGTTATCGGCATGGGCCGGTTGAACGGCAACCGCTCGATCATCGCGCGCTGCGAGGATCGCGGACCGGGGATCGTCGACACGAACGCGGCATTGAAGGACGGTTTTTCCACGGGCCGCGGCATGGGCCTTGGCCTTGGCGGATCGAAGCGGCTGGTCGACCGTTTCGAGCTTGAAACGCGTGTTGGAGAAGGAACGACCGTGGTGTTGGAGACGCGCCTGCGATGATTTCCCAGCCGATCGAGGAGCCGAGCCAGATCGGATCGGCCAGGCGCGCCGCGATCCGTTTCGCGCAGGATCTCGGCTTTCCGGACGAAGTCGTCGACCGTGTCGGGCTCGTTGTCACCGAGGCCGGCACCAATCTGACGCGCCATGCCAAGGGCGGGCGCATCTTCATCCTCGAGGCGCATCCTCCGGCCAGCCGCGCGATCAAGGTCGTGGCCGTCGATTCCGGTCCCGGCATCGCTTCGGTTGAGAAGGCGATGGCGGACGGATATTCGACCGCCGCCGAGGCCGATGGCGGCATGGGCGTGGGTCTGGGCTCGATCCGGCGCCAATCGGACGATCTCGACATCTACTCCGACAACGAAGGCACCGTGCTGATCGCGACTTTCCTGGCGCGCGCTTCCACGGCCCTGCCCTTGCCCAACCTTGCCGGCCTGATCGCGCCGAAGCCGGGCTTTTCCGTCGGCGGCGATGCGTTCGCAACGCGTCCTACCGCAAACGGCCATCTCGTGATGCTGGTCGATGTCCTCGGTCACGGTCCTGTTGCCCAGGACGAGGCGCAGAAGGCCATTGCGGGGTTCCTGAAGCCGGAAAGCGACACGCTCGAGGCTGCCGAACTGGCGGTCTCCGACGCATTGGCCGGCGAGCGCGGCGCGGC
>NZ_NWUC01000009.1 GCF_002750855.1 Neopararhizobium haloflavum
CTGATGCGCTCGATCGCGATGCCGAGCCTTAGCCAGAACACCGACAGCTTCGACAGGTTGTAGAGCCCGTTCGGCGAAGTGAGTTCAAGGAAATTGCTCTGGTCATCCCAGGGCGATGATCACATCATCCGGACAAAGAGGACGATTCATCCAGATGCGCACCCTTGTCCGCGCATCGGGAACCTCCATCGAGAGAATCTCCGGCATGTTGGCGTCGAAGAGGTCCACTCGATATTCCGGGGTACGGAGCACGCCATCAAATCTCGGGAGAGCGGCCTGCGGAGGCAGTTCCTCGAAACGACCGAGCGTGATGGTCGTTTCGCCCTCATTCCAAGGAAGGGCGCTGACGTTGATGCAGTTGTCCGAAGCCACGACACCACGCAGGTCGTGGTCGAGGGGGACGCTCACTTCGTCCACACCTGCAATGTAGAAGCTGCAATAATCGAGCAACACAGCGGCTCTTTTGATCGTCATTCAGAAATCCTCCGGCGATAGGCTCCAACCAGCCCGCCCTGGCTCGCGCTGCAATGGAGGCAATGCGGATAGATTCTCGTCGGCGTTCCCATCGACTTTGGCACCTGATGGTCGCCGATGAAAAAGCCCGATTTCGAGCGGTCAGGTCATGCCGCAGGCACGCATCTGATTGGCGTACTTTTGGGCCATGCCGGCGGCGCGGCTGGCGCCGTTTTTGGCGATGGAGCTGTTTCGCCAGGCGCCGCGTGAATAGCCGCCGTGGCCGGAATAGTAGGCGAGGTAGAGATTGTACATGTCGTTGAGCGCGATGCCGTTCCGCCGGTTGCTCTGCGCGTGGTACCAGGCAACGAACTGGACGGCGTCGCCGAAATCGGCGCGTCTGGCGCCGAACCGCCCGGTCTTCGTCTGATACTCCGACCAGGTTCCGTTGAGCGCCTGGGAATAGCCATAGGCCGTCGACTGGCGCTTCCACGGAATGACGCCGAGCAGCTTCTTGCGCGGCGGACGGGCGCGCGCCTTGAAGCTGGATTCGGTGTTGATCGTGGCCATCAGGATCGGCACGGGCACGCCATACATGCGCTCGGCGCGCTTGGCATCCCGGTACCAGTTGTTGATGAAGCCACTTTTCTGATCGAAGACCGCGCAGACGTTACCCGTTTGCGACGGCGCGCTTGCGCAGCCCCCGATAATCAGGAGCAGTGCGATGAGCATGGTACGCATTCAACAACCTCATGCTTTGGCGCGTACCATTTGATGAAAAACGTAACGATCGCGTTAATGCGATCGCCGATTTCTGCTCAGCACGATTCCTCTCCCTGAAAGTCCCGCGAAGCGCAGGCAAGATCGTCAAAGCTGTCGTTGACGTTCGGCATGGCGCCGGCGCCGCAACCAGTGAGCGCGGCGACGGCAAACAGCAGGAGAATGGCATGCCGGCTTATATGTGCCATCAGCGTTGCGGGCGCTGAGGCTGAGTGCCGCGACGGCGGAACCAGTTCCACAGGCGCTTGGCGATCAGGGCGTAGATGATCTTCTTCATCGGGTGTCTCCTCGGTGTTCGCTCTGGTGTCGTCCGAGGAAGAAGCCGGAACGGAGGCGATGGTTCCGGCGTGGCGGTCAAGCAGCGGCCGCCGCCGCCAGTCCGCGCTCCAGATCGGCAAGCAGGTCGTCTTCATCCTCAAGGCCGATCTGAAGGCGGATCACCGGGCCTTCCGTTGGCGGCGAGGCGACGGTGCGATCGGACAGATTGGCGTGGACGGCAAGGCTTTCGTAGCCGCCCCAGGAGTAGCCGAGGCCGAATATGCGCAGGGCATTGAGGAAAGCGTGGGCCTTCGGCTTGTGATGATCGGCGTCGGCACCTGCAAGGACGATTGCGAAAAGGCCGCTCGCACCCTTGAAGTCACGCTTCCAGAGATCATGGCCGGGATGGCTCGGCAGGGCCGGGTGGAGAACGCGCGCCACGCCCTCACGCCCTTCCAACGCACGGGCAAGGGCAAGCGCGGTTTCCTGGTGACGCTCCAGCCGGATGCCCATCGTGCGCAAACCCTTGAGCACGGCATAGCAATCGTCCGGCGCGGCGCAGACGCCGAGCGCGTATTGGGCATCCTTGAGTGTCTGCCATGTCCGGGCATTTGCCGAGACTGTGCCGAGCAGGACGTCGGAATGGCCGCCAGGATATTTGGTCGCCGCATGGATCGAGATATCGACGCCGTGATCGAGCGGCTTGAAGAAGAGAGGCGTTGCCCAGGTGTTGTCCATCATGACGACCGCGCCATGGGCATGGGCGGCGGCGGCGACGGCGGGAATGTCCTGCATCTCGAACGTGTTGGACCCGGGCGATTCGGTGAGCACCACCTTGGTGTTCTGCTTCATCATCTTGGCGATGTCCGCGCCGAGGGCCGGATCGTAATAGTCGACCGCGACGCCGAGCCGCTTCAACATGGTGTCGCAGAAGTGGCGCGTCGGAAAATAGACCGAATCGACGATGAGCGCGTGATCCCCTGCGCTGAGGAAGGCAAGCAGCGGCACTGTGACAGCGGCAAGGCCGGAGGGCACGACGATAGTCCCGGCCGATCCTTCCAGATCGTCGATGGCGCCGGCCAACGCGTCGGTCGTCGGCGTGCCGCGCGTGCCGTAAGTGTATTTCTGGTCGCGCGTCTCCATGGTCTTGGCATCGGGAAACAGGACGGTCGAGGCATGGACGACGGGCGGATTGACGAAGCCGTGGAAACTGCGCGGATCGTATCCGGCGTGGGTCAGGCGCGTGTTGGGGCCAGCGATTGTCGTCGTCGCCTTCTTGTTCATGCTCATCAGCCTTTCATGCGTTGCGCGGCGCGTGGCCGCCATGTCTGCGCCGAACCATAAAAGGCGCAGCGCCAATGTCCAATTGGCAGGCCGCCCGGTGGACGGCAAGCGGCCCGAGCGAAAATCGCGCCCGCCGAGATTCGCGCCCAAATTTTGTTACTGCCTTCTATTTCTGCATTGCGTGCACTTGACCGGGGACGGATTTCAGCATGTGATAGTGCGGCCTGACGGAGAGAAAGAGGGATTTGGCGCCATTCAAAGCGCTTCGAAGGACCGGTTTTCCCGTCAGGATAAAACAGAGGGCAACAGTTAAAAGGTACAGAGATGACAAAGATTATTCTGTCGGCTGCGGCGGGCGCTGTCGCGTTGGGACTCGGCGCGCAGGTGGCGTCGGCGCAGACGCTCGAGAGCGTGCAGGAAAACGGTTACGTCCAGTGCGGCGTCTCGACGGGTCTGGCCGGCTTCTCCAACACCGATGACGCGGGCGACTGGACCGGTCTCGACGTGGACTATTGCCGGGCACTGGCCGCGGCGATCTTCGACGACCCGGAGGCCGTTCGCTTCACGCCGCTCTCCGCCGTCGAGCGCTTCACGGCACTGCAGTCGGGCGAAATCGACGTGCTTTCGCGCAACACGACATGGACGATGAGCCGCGATACGGACCTCGGCCTCAACTTCGTCGGCGTGACCTTCTACGACGGTCAGGGCTTCATGGTTCCCAAGGAACTGGAAGTGACCTCGGCCCTGCAGCTGTCGGGTGCTTCGGTCTGCGTTCAGTCCGGCACCACGACCGAGCTCAACCTCACCGACTACTTCAACGCCAACAACATGGACTATAATCCAGTCGTGTTCGAAGGCCTTGAAGAGGTCAACGCTGCCTACAACGCCGGTCGCTGCGACGTCTACACGACGGACAGCTCCGGTCTTGCCTCGATCCGCCTCCAGCTCGACAATCCGGACGATCACATGATCCTTCCCGAGCTGATCTCCAAGGAGCCGCTCGGACCCTCGGTCCGCCAGGGCGACGAGCAGTGGTTCGACATCGCGAAGTGGGTCTATTACGCGCTGGTTTCGGCTGAAGAGCTGGGCGTGAACTCCGAGAACGTCGAAGAAATGACGGAATCGGAGAACCCGGATATCCGCCGTCTCGTCGGCTCGGAAGGCACCTTCGGCGAGGACATCGGTCTTGAGAACGACTGGGCTCTCAAAGCGATCAAGCATGTCGGCAACTATGGCGAGATCTTCGAGCGTAACGTCGGTCCGGAGACGCCGCTGCAGATCGAACGCGGCCTGAATGCGCTCTACACGGATGGCGGCGTCCAGTACGCCATGCCGGTCCGCTAAGTGGAGCGCCACGGCTTCTAGCCGAACGCGACATGGCTCCGGTGCGCCCCCTGGCGGCGCACCGGAGCTGCTCTCAATGATTGCGCAGCAATGCGCAGGCCAATTGTTCAGGCTTTTTTCGGCGACATCGCGCCCATGTGCGCGGGCGAGCGCTGCCGCAATGGAAAGTAGGCCATCATGGCTGTGACAACACTCGATTCCGACGCGTCCCAACCCGCGCGTGCCTCCCTGCTGTACGATCCGGTGATCCGGGGCATCGTCTTCCAGGTGCTGCTGGCTCTCCTCATCCTCTATCTCGTGGTTTCCGGCATCGCGAATGCCGCAGCCAATCTGGCCAATGCCGGGATCGCATCCGGTTTTGGCTTCCTGGGTGAGCGCGCCGGCTTCGATATCGGCCAGACACTCATTCCGTACACCAGTGACAGCTCGTATCAACGCGCGTTTTTCGTTGGTCTCTTGAACACCATTTTCGTGGCGGCGATCGGCATTGCCTGCGCGACGGTGCTCGGCTTCATCGTCGGTATTGCCCGGCTTTCGAAGAATTTCCTGGTGCGTAAAGTCGCCTCCGTTTACGTCGAGACGCTGCGCAACATTCCTCTGCTGCTTCAGTTGCTCTTCTGGTACAAGGCGGTCCTGTCGACGCTGCCGGCGCCGCGCGGGTCGCTGGAACTCTTTAATGCCTCGGTGCTGCTCAACAACCGTGGCCTCATCATCCCGCAATGGCTGCCCGAGGCCGGTGCCGGCATCGTCTATGCCTCGATCGCGATCGGGATCGGCGCGGCGATCGTCATCGCCCGCTGGGCCAAACGACGGCAGATGGCGACCGGTCAAGCCTTTCCGACCATCCGCATGGCGCTGGGGCTCGTGATCGGCCTCCCGCTCGTCGTCCTTTTCCTGATGGGTACGCCGTTCACGCCGCAATATCCGGAACTTAAAGGCTTCAACTTCGTCGGCGGGTCGACGTTGCGGCCCGAATTCATGGCGCTTCTGCTCGGCCTGTCGCTTTATACGGCGGCGTTCATCGCCGAGATCGTCAGGGCCGGTATTCTGGCCGTATCGAAAGGGCAGACGGAAGCTGCCTACTCGCTCGGCATCCGTCCCAATACGACGATGCGGCTCGTCATCATTCCGCAGGCGCTCCGCGTGATCATCCCGCCGCTGACCAGCCAGTATCTCAATCTGACGAAGAACTCATCGCTGGCGATCGCCGTCGGCTATCCCGATCTCGTCTCGGTTTTCTCTGGGACGGTCGCGAACCAGACGGGGCAGGCGGTGGAAGTGATCTCGATCACCATGCTTGTCTATCTCTCGCTGTCGTTGCTCACATCGGCATTCATGAACTGGTTCAATTCGCGCGTCGCGCTGGTCGAACGATAGGACGGGAGCCGCGACATGTCTGATACACACTCCGAAGCGGATCTCGCGACAACCAAGCTGGCGTTCGTGCGGGACGATTTCATCGAACAGCAGGAAGCTCCGACGCGCGAAGGCGGCATCGGGCAATGGATTCGGGTCAATCTCTTTGCCAGTGTCCCAGATACGATCCTGACTGTCGTCATGATCCTCTTTCTCGCTTGGATATTGCCACCCTTGTTGAACTGGGCGTTCTTCAACGCGGTATGGGACGGGGCGAACCGCGAGGCCTGCCTGGGCGAGGACCGCGGCGCATGCTGGGCGTTTGTGGAAGCGAAATTCGCGCAGTTCATGTACGGCCGGTATCCATTGGGTGAGCGCTGGCGAGTCGACCTGACGGGCATATTGCTGATCGCCGGTACGATCCCGATGCTCATTCCGCGCGTGCCCTTCAAGCGTCTCAACGCGATCTTCCTGCTGATCGTATTCCCGGTCGTGGCCTATGTGCTTCTTGTCGGCGGATACTTCGGCCTGCCGGTCGTCGTGACGGACCGCTGGGGCGGTTTGCTGGTGACCCTCGTGGTGGCGATTGTCGGCATTGTCGTTTCGCTGCCGCTCGGCGTGATTCTGGCTCTCGGCCGACGGTCGCGGCTGCCGTTCGTCAAATACGCGTCAATCGTCTTCATCGAATTCTGGCGTGGTGTTCCCCTGATCACCATCCTGTTCATGTCGTCGGTGATGTTGCCGCTTTTCCTGCCGGAAGGCGTAAGCTTTGACAAACTGCTTCGCGCACTGGTCGGCGTGGCCTTCTTCGCCTCGGCCTATATGGCGGAGGTCATTCGCGGCGGCCTGCAGGCCATCCCGAAAGGCCAGTACGAAGCGGCGGATGCGATGGGGCTCGGCTTTTGGCAGAAGATGCGTCTGATCATCCTGCCGCAGGCTCTGACGATGGTCATCCCGGGGATCGTGAACACCTTCATCGGCCTTTTCAAGGACACCAGCCTGGTTCTGATCATCGGGCTGTTCGACCTGCTCGGCATCGTCCAGCTCGGCTTTACCGATCCGAATTGGTCGTCGCCGCAAACGGCAGTCACCGGCTTCGCCTTCGCGGCGCTCGTCTATTTCATATTCTGCTTCGGCATGTCGAAATACTCCATCTACATGGAGAACCGCCTCGACACGAGCCATCGATAAGTGAGGAAGAACACCATGGCTGACACCGCA
The DNA here is from genome assembly GCF_002750855.1 of Neopararhizobium haloflavum. Taxonomy (GTDB): domain Bacteria; phylum Pseudomonadota; class Alphaproteobacteria; order Rhizobiales; family Rhizobiaceae; genus Georhizobium; species Georhizobium haloflavum. The sequence continues at coordinate 6,697 of NZ_NWUC01000009.1, forward strand.
GCTGCCGTCGATCACTCAAAGATGACCGTGTCGGACACGGATGTCGCGATCGATATCATCGGCATGAACAAATGGTTCGGCGATTTTCACGTGCTTCGGGACATCAATCTGCGCGTCATGCGCGGAGAGCGGATCGTCATTGCCGGGCCGTCCGGCTCCGGCAAGTCCACGATGATCCGCTGCATCAACCGGCTGGAGGAGCACCAGAAAGGCCGCATCGTCGTCGACGGCATCGAGCTTACCAACGATCTGAAGAAGATCGACGAGGTGCGCCGTGAAGTCGGGATGGTGTTCCAGCACTTCAACCTGTTTCCGCATCTGACGATCCTTGAAAACTGCACGCTTGCGCCGATCTGGGTTCGCCGGATGCCGAAAAGCAAGGCCGAGGAGATTGCGATGCACTATCTGGAGCGCGTCAAGATCCCAGAGCAGGCCCACAAATATCCGGGTCAGCTGTCGGGCGGGCAGCAACAGCGCGTGGCCATCGCGCGCTCGCTCTGCATGAGCCCGCGCATCATGCTTTTCGACGAGCCGACCTCAGCGCTCGATCCGGAAATGATCAAGGAAGTTCTCGACACGATGGTCAGCCTCGCTGAAGAGGGGATGACGATGCTGTGTGTGACCCACGAGATGGGTTTTGCCCGCCAGGTGGCAAACCGCGTGATCTTCATGGATCAGGGACAGATCGTGGAACAGAACGAACCGGCGGAGTTCTTCGACAATCCGCAACACGAGCGGACCAAGCTTTTCCTCAGCCAGATCCTGCACTGAGCGGCCTGGGCCGACATCTTCTCAGGCTGACGGATGCTCGCCGTAGAGCCAATCGAAGTCGGCAGCGAGGTGCTCGGGCGGGCGCAGGGCGAGGACCACGTCCCGTCCAAGACGCAAGGGACCCCTTGCGTGATAGGCGAGGCGGTTGACCGCGCCGCGCCGGCGGACTTTATCGATGCGCGGCCTGCGCCTGGCTTCGTAGAGACGAAGTGTCGCCTCTATGCTCCTGGTGGCGGAGACCTCTGCGATGCATTCGGCCAGTGCCAATGCGTCCTCGATCGCCATCGCCGCGCCCTGCGCCGCATAGGGGGGCATGGCGTGGGCCGCATCGCCGATCAACACGACCCCGTCATTGCGCCAAGGGCCGTCGGTGACGTCGTAGATCGGCCACGCGCCGAGGTCGGTGCCTGAGGAGAACAATGATCTTATCTCGCCGTCCCACCTGGAGAACGCTGCTCTCAGCAATGGCAGAGCGGCCGGTTCGCGGCCGGATCCGGCGCAGATTGCCACGAGGTTGATTTCGCCTTGTCGCTTCATCGGATAGGCGACGAGATGGGCCGATGGACCGAAGAAGACGGTCAGTTCCTCAGGATCGAGCCAGCGCGGGAGTGCCGCATCCTTGAGGGTCATGCGCATGGCGATGCGCCCGGTCGACCTGGGATTGTTGGCGGGGGCGATAAAGCGGCGCGTGGCGGAGTGCACGCCATCGGCACCGACAATGAGATCAACGCTTTCGTCGATCGCCGCGGCCACTGCCTCGCGGGGCGATCGCTCTTCACCTTCATGCCATCGACTGTTCATGACGAAGTGGACGAGACCGGACGCTTCGGCCGCGCCCAGCAGGATGCGCTGCAGATCGGCCCGGTGCAGCACACCATAAGGGGCTCCCCAGCGCCGGCGCGCAAAATCACCCAGCGGCATCTCGGCAATCTGGCGCCGGTTTCGTCCGGAGGACAATCTTATCCGTGGAGGTTCATGCCAGGCGGCGACAAGTGCCTGCTGCAGGCCGAGCTTGAAAAGACACCGCGAGGCGTTCGGCGAGAGCTGTATGCCGGCTCCGACTGCCTCGAACCGACTCGTCTTTTCGATCACGGTCGTGCGGATGTCGAGGCGGGCGAGGGCGAGGGCTGTCGTGAGGCCCGCGATGCCCCCGCCGACGATGGCGACATGCCGGATGGTCATTGCCGATCGATCGGATCAGGCGACGTGACGATCAAACACGGATCCTGCGGGCCTGGTCTCGGCAGCACCAAGATCCGGATTGAACCGGTAGAGCGTCGAGCAGTAGGGACAGACCTTCTCGCTGTCATCGCCCATGTCGAGAAATTCGTGGGGGTGGTCGAAGGGCGGCGTGGCGCCGACGCACATGAACTCGCGCACACCGATCTCTATCGCTTCGTGCCCCGCGTCGTTCTGGAAATGAGGAATGCCGTGACCGGCCATGGGAAGGCTCCGTTTGGATGACAATTTGCGCCGGACCTTATAGCGGGGCCGCCGCATTGTGTAGACCCCGGTGCCGTCCTCATCGGCCACAAGCACTCTCTCCGCTTTTCACGACCGGGCGCAGCCGTTAGAGGAGGCTCAGTGAAACTTGGCCAGGATCAGGACACGTCATGAATTTCGACCGCATGCCCATGAAGACTTTCAACGCTGGCGGACTGAACCTTGCCTATATCGAGGACGGACCAGCGGCTGGGCGGCCGGTGGTGCTGGTGCACGGCTTTGCATCGAATGCGCATGTCAACTGGGTCTATCCGGGTTGGGTCAAGGTGTTGCGGGAAGCCGGCTACCGCGCCATCGCGCTCGATCATCGCGGCCACGGCGATAGCGACAAACCGCATGATCCCGAAGCGTACCATCCCCACATCATGGCAAAGGACGTTGCAGCGCTGATCGATCACCTCGGTCTCGGCCAGGCGCATGTGTTCGGCTATTCCATGGGAGCGCGAATCTCGGCCTTCCTGGCTCTCGAACGTCCGGAGCTTGTGCGCTCTCTCGTTTTCGGGGGTCTTGGCATGGGCATGATCGAAGGTGTCGGCGATTGGGCACCAATTGCCGAGGCGCTGAGGGCGCCATCGATCGAAGACGTCGATGATGAGAAAGGCCGCATGTTTCGCTCCTTCGCCGAGCAGACAAAAAGCGACCGGGAGGCGCTTGCGGCCTGCATCACGACATCGCGGACCCTGATTGATGCAGACGCGATCTCGAAGCTCGACATGCCGGTTCTGATCGGTGTGGGAACACGCGACGATATTGCAGGCTCTGCAAAGGGAATGGCGGACCTGCTGCCCAATGCCCGCGCAGTCGATATCCCCAACCGTGACCACATGCTCGCTGTCGGAGACCGCGTCTTCAAGAAGGCAGTTCTCGACTTTTATGCCGAGATGGATGCCTGACGCCATATGATGCCAGCAAAAACCTGAGGATGGCGGCCGGCGGACTTGATGTGCGCGCTCATTGCGGCTAAATGCCGAACGTCGCACGGATGAGCGGCAGCGAGGCCTCGTGGCGGAGTGGTTACGCAGAGGACTGCAAATCCTTGTACCCCGGTTCAATTCCGGGCGAGGCCTCCAAACATTCCCTGAATAAAGACTGGTAGCGATGACGGGACACTCGGGTGTTCAAATCGGCTCGATCGCGCTTGAAACCGTGCGGCGCCCGGCCTATCAGACAGTCAACGCACGGGGAATTGGCTCATGACCACAGATTTCAAGACAGCGCGCGCCAGGATGGTCGACAATCAGATCCGGACGATGGACGTGACGTCGCATCCGGTGCTTGACGCATTTGGCGATGTGCCGCGCGAAGCTTTCGTGCCCGAGCATCTGCGCGATCTTGCCTATATCGACGAGGATATCCAGATCGCGCCGGCTGGCGAAAGCGCACCGGCACGCTACGTCATGGAGCCGGCCCCGCTCGCCAAGCTCGTGCAGCTTGCCGATATCAGAGCAAGCGACGTGGTCCTGGAGATCGGTTGCGGGACCGGCTACGGTTCGGCCATCCTGTCGCAGTTGGCGAGTTCGGTCGTGGCACTCGAAAGCGATGCCGCCCTGGCAGCCAAGGCAGGCGAAACGCTTTCCGAACTTGGCTGTGACAACGTCGTTGTCGTGCAAGGCCCATTGGCTGAAGGCTACGCTGACGAAGCGCCCTACGACGCGATCGTCTTTTCCGGTGCCGTGGAATATGTGCCGCAAGTGATTCTCGATCAGCTGCGCGAGGGCGGGCGACTGGTCGTCGTCGAAGGGGCGGGCAATGCTTCGCGCGCCAAGCTCTATCTTCGCGACGGCGAGACGACGTCGCCGCGTGCGATCTTCAACACGGCGGTCCGCATGCTGCCGGGGTTTGAGCTGTCGAAAGAGTTTGTTTTTTAAGGCAGAAGTTCAGCTTGCAACGGTGCGTATTGCGCGTGATACGGGCTGTTGCGTGGCCGCAACGTCGGCAACCAGACTTCGTTGAAGCTTCAGCAATACCTTGTGCATATCCTTGGGTGGGGTGCATAAGCAGACTGTGGTTCTACGTTGGTTCGCATTCTCGCAGCGAGCTGCCTTTGTGAATCAATCAGGAGATCGAGTATGAGACGAATTCGTGCGGCGCTGTTGGCCTTTGCTGTCGTGCCGCTATTCATCGCCGCGCCGGGGGAAGCGCGAGCCGAATCGATCCTGGGGGCAATGTCGCAGGCCTATGACAACAATCCCGACCTGAACGCCGCGCGCGCTGGTCTCAGGGCAACAGACGAGGGGGTGGCGATCGCGAAATCGGGATACCGCCCTACGATCGGCGCCCAGCTCGACTATACCGCGACACAGACGAACCCCGACGTCGCAACCGATGACGGTGTGGACGCGGCGCTGGGCGTCTCGATCAACCAGACCCTTTTTGACGGCTTTCAGACGCGCAATGCTGTTCTCGGAGCGCAATCCGACGTCTTCGCCGGCCAGGAGCAGCTGCGCGATACGGAACAGGAAATCCTGCTTTCCGCCGTCCAGGCCTTCATGAACGTGGTGCGCGACCGCCAGATCGTGCAAATCCGCCGCCAGAACCTCGACTTCCTCAATGAGCAGCTTAACGCGGCGCAGGCGCGGTTCGACGTCGGTGAGGGGACGCGTACGGACGTGAGCCAGGCGCGCGCGCAGCTTGCTGCATCCGAGGCGGGCCTCGTGGCCGCGTCGGCGCAGTTGAAGTCATCCGAGGCGGTCTATTTCCAGATCGTCGGCAACGCTCCTCCGAGTTCGCTGACGCCATCCTCCGCGTCCAGCCAGTTGCTGCCCAATTCGCTGGAAAGCGCGATCACCATCGGCCTGGCTGAGCACCCGCTCGTGAAGTCTTCCCAATACGCCATGAATGCGGCGGACTTTGCCGTCAAGGAAGCGGAAGGCTCGCTGCTGCCCGGCGTCACGGTCAGCGGCTCGTTCGGCCGGGATCTGCAGACTGGCGGAACACAGGCAACCGTGGGCGCGCAACTCTCCGTGCCAATCTACCAGGGCGGGGCAGCATCGGCCCGCGTGCGTCAGAGCAAGGAGCTGCTTGGCCAGGCGCGCATCAACGTCGATGTCGCGCGCAACACGCTGCGCGAGGCAATCGTCACCTCCTGGACCCAGCTGGAAGCGTCGCGCGCCGCGATTTCGGCGAACCGCGCTCAGCTTGATGCATCCAATCTGGCGCTCTCCGGTGTCATCGAAGAGCGTGACGTTGGCCAGCGGACGACCCTCGACGTGCTCAACGCGCAGCAGGACGTACTCAATGCGCGGGAAACCCTCGTGCAATCCGAGCGCGATTCGATCGTGGCAAGTTATGCTGTCCTCAGCACGACGGGCCGGCTTCTGGTCAACCGACTTGGCCTGCAGGTCGCCGAGTACCGCCCGGAGGTTCACTACGAGGCAGTCAAGGACAAGTGGTACGGGCTGCGCACGATCGACGGCCGGTGACGCTGCATTTCCGATCGTAAGAATTTCTGTGCATCCCCCGTACCCCTTGGGTGCGGGGGATTCTTTTTGTGCCATCAATCTCTTATCATTGGACGAATGATTCGACGGGCCGGTTGGTGAACAGTCGCCCCGATGCAGGCAGAGGCACAGTCCCATGGCACAGACGAGCAGTGCGGCGCGCGAACCGACGATGGAGGAAATCCTGGCGTCGATACGCCGGATCATCGAGAGCAACGACACTGCCGCTTCAGAACCGGAACCGCGGCCGCAACTGGCAAGCGTGCCTCTCGAAACAGAGCCGGCGCAGGCCGCCGTGTTGGAAGCCGCGCCGGAACCGGCGTTCGAAGAACCAGATCCACTGCCCGAGCCGCAAGATGAGCGCGGCGCGCCTGTCCCCAGCCCGACGCGGGCCATATCGCTTGCAGACGTCGCTGCACGTTTGCGCGGCAATGCCGAGACCAGTGCCGGCCGAAGCGATCCGGTCGCTGTTGCAGCGGCAAACGATGTTGCCGCGGCAAACGACACGCGCTCAGTGGCCGAGACAGGGCGGGACGATGCTGTCGATGAGCTCGACGCGATCGAGCCGGTCGTGGCCGAGATGGTCGCAGCGCAATTGTCGACGCCATCCTGGCAGGACGAGCCGGAAATGGACGCGTCGGAACCAGCCGAGCAACCAGATGTCGAGCCTGCAGCCCCGTTCGCCGCAACCAGCCCTTCGTACGCTGAAACGGCTGCGGTGACGGAGGAGACGGCACCCCGGCAGCCAGAGCCGATCTCTTCTGCGGCGGATCAGGCGCTGGTCTCCCACGAGACGGGCGCGAAGGTCGCCGCTGCATTCGATGATCTCAATTCGGCAATGGCGAGCGGCCAGATGCGGTCCTTCGACGACATCGCCCAGGATTTGCTCCGTCCCATGCTGCGTGACTGGCTCGATGACAATCTCCCGACGCTTGTCGAGCGGCTGGTGCGCGAAGAGATCGAACGCGTTGCGCGTGGCAGCCGGCGCTGATCACGCGCGGTTCCTTTCCTCAGGTCGGCGTTTTTGAACGAGACGCGTCGACGGTTGCGCCTGCAACCGCCGCAGTTGACTTGGCTGCGGTCATCCGGTTTACACCGCCTTCGACAGTATCCTGACAAAGCGGCGTATCCATGCTCGACAAGACCTATGACGCGCGGGCCATCGAGCCCAAGATCACACAGCGCTGGGAGGCCGATGGCGCCTTCAAGGCCGGCGCCGGGGCGAAGGACGGGGCGGAACCCTACACCATCGTCATACCGCCGCCGAACGTCACCGGCTCCTTGCACATGGGCCATGCGCTCAACAACACGCTGCAGGATATTCTCATCCGCTTCGAGCGCATGCGCGGAAAGAATGTGCTCTGGCAGCCCGGCATGGATCATGCGGGGATTGCCACGCAGATGGTCGTCGAGCGCCAGTTGATGGAGCGCCAGGAGCCCGGCCGTCGCGAGATGGGGCGCGAGGCCTTCGTCGAGCGGGTCTGGGACTGGAAGGACGAGTCGGGCGGCATGATCATGAATCAGTTGAAGCGCCTCGGTGCTTCAGCCGACTTCTCGCGCGAACGCTTCACCATGGACGAGGGGCTGTCGAAGGCTGTCCTGGAAGTCTTCGTCACGCTCTACAAGGAAGGCCTCATCTATCGCGGGAAACGGCTCGTCAACTGGGATCCGAAATTCGAGACCGCGATCTCCGATCTAGAGGTCGAGAATCGCGATGTCGACGGCCATATGTGGCATTTCAAGTACCCGCTGGCTGCCGGCGAAACCTATGAGTATGTCGAGAAGGATGCCGATGGGAACGTCGTCTTCCAGGAGACGCGCGACTATATCTCGATCGCGACGACGCGTCCGGAGACGATGCTGGGGGATGGAGCCGTTGCCGTTCACCCCTCCGACGAACGCTATGCTCCGATTATCGGAAAGCTGTGCGAAATTCCGGTCGGACCCAAGGAGCATCGCCGCTTGATCCCGATCATCCGGGACGAATATCCCGATCCCGATTTCGGGTCCGGCGCCGTCAAGATCACCGGCGCGCACGATTTCAACGACTACGCCGTCGCCAAACGCAACGGAATTCCGCTCTATCGGCTGATGGACCTCACGGCGGCGATGCGGGCGGATGGCGAAGACTATGCCACTTGCGCTGCGCAAGCTGCCGAGATTGTCCGATCGGGCGACCTGCCGGATGAGGCAACTGTCGACGCGATCAACCTGGTGCCTGATTCCTACCGCGGGCTGGACCGCTATGCGGCGCGCGAAAAGATCGTCGCTGAGATCAACGCCGAGGGCCTGGCTGTCATGGCAGGCGGGCCGGACGGAGAGGCCATACCCTTCGTCGAGACGCGAAAGATCACGCAGCCTTTCGGGGATCGTTCCGGTGTCGTCATCGAGCCGATGTTGACGGACCAATGGTTCGCCGACGCGGCAACGCTGGCAAAGCCTGCGATTGCGTCGGTGCGCGAAGGGCACACCAACTTCGTCCCGAAGAACTGGGAAAAGACCTACTTCGAGTGGATGGAGAACATCCAGCCTTGGTGCATCTCACGCCAACTCTGGTGGGGTCATCAAATTCCGGCATGGTACGGGCCGGATGGGACTGTTTTCGTCGAAAAGAGCGAAGAGGAAGCGCTTCACGCCGCCATCCAGCACTACATTTCGCACGAGGGTCCATGGAAGGCCTGGGTCGAGGAGCGGCTGGAGAATTTCCAGCCCGGCGAATTGCTGACGCGCGATGAGGATGTGCTCGATACCTGGTTCTCATCAGCGCTGTGGCCGTTCTCCACGCTCGGCTGGCCGGACAAGACGCCTGAACTCGACACCTACTACCAGACCGACGTTCTGGTTACCGGCTTTGACATCATTTTCTTCTGGGTTGCCCGGATGATGATGATGGGTCTTCACTTCATGCATGAAGAGCCGTTCCACACTGTCTACGTGCACGCACTCGTGCGGGACAAGAACGGTGCCAAGATGTCGAAGTCCAAGGGTAACGTCATCGACCCGCTGGAGCTGATCGACGAATATGGCGCGGACGCATTGCGCTTCACGCTTGCCATCATGGCGGCGCAGGGCCGCGACGTGAAGCTGGACCCGGCACGGATCGCCGGTTACCGCAACTTCGGGACCAAGCTCTGGAACGCAACGCGCTTTGCGGAAATGAACGGTGTCGTCCATGGCACGGACTTCGATCCGTCGGCGGCGACGCTTCCCGTCAATCGGTGGATATTGACCGAACTGACCCGCACTGAGCAGGAAATGACCCGGGCGATCGAGGAGTACAGGTTCAACGAAGCAGCGGGCAGTGCCTATCGTTTCGTGTGGAACCAGGTCTGCGACTGGTATCTCGAGCTGTTGAAACCGATCTTCAACGGCGCGGACGAGGCGGCCAAGGACGAGGCTCAACGCTGCGCAGGGTATATTCTCGACAACATCTATCGGCTCCTCCATCCGTTCATGCCATTCATGACCGAGGAGCTTTGGGGGCACACGGCCGCCGCGCGCGGGCGTGATCAATTGCTCTGTCACGCCGGCTGGCCGAGGACCGATTTCGAGGATCGCGAAGCGGCCGACGAGACGAATTGGCTTGTTGAGGTCGTGTCCGGCATTCGCTCCGCGCGCGCGGAGATGAACGTGCCACCGGCGGCGACCGCGCCCCTTATCGTCGTCGGCGCAGACGATACGACGCGGACACGGCTGGATCGACATGCGGACGCATTCTCACGGCTCGCTCGGGTGGAGACCATCCTCCATGCCGATGATGCACCGCGCGGCTCGGCACAGATCGTTTCCGGAAACGCCACATACTGTCTGCCGCTCGGGCAACTGATCGATCTTGATGCCGAGCGCGCACGCATCGACAAGGCGATCGCCAAGCTTGATCAGGACCTGGACAAGATCGACCGGAAGCTCGGCAATCCGAAATTCGTCGCCAATGCCAACCCTGATGTCGTCGAGGCGGAGCGGGAAAAGCGAAGCGAACTGGAGGTGCGCCGCAACCAGCTCACGACGGCGCGCCAGAGATTGGACGAAGCAGTCTGACCAACGCCGAAGGGCCTTTTGGGCGATCGCCGCATGGCGGTCGCGTCCTGTCCCGAATCGAGATGGCGGCTTTCAAAGGGGTCCATACGATTGCTTGCGGCAAGCCGTCGATCACCGGATGAGCAAGTGACGTAAGGACAGATTACGTCAGGTTCAGCCGAGCCGGTGTCTTTTGCGGCAATTGTGACAGTTCCGCAACAAATGCCTCTATTGTGGCGAAAATTGCGCGATATTGGGGCCGGAATGCCTCGATCGAGAGACAGATCACGTCAATCCTTTCGAAAACCGGTCCATACCCCGCCATTCATCAGGCCTTGCCGGGAGCGCCGCAGGCGTTGCGTCGCGAGCCGCACTTGCGATCTGTTAGGAAGTTGCTACCCACAATGTCAGGATGAAGACTTTGCTCAGGGGAGGGAACTCGATGGTGCGGGGCGTACTGACACTTTCGGCGGCAGCACTTTTGATCACGGCGTCGAGCCAGGCGATGGCTGGGGGGCTGGAGCGTGGCGGATACAATATCGACCTGCTTTTCGATCCTTCGCGGTTCGCCGCCGACGCGACGGCGACATACGTCGTACCGCAGCGCGATCTGAACAACGCCGTCGACACTGATCCGACGGATGGGCTTGGCGCCAACGGCATCGGGGGCGGCGCCAGCGACGATGTCCGCGAGACAGAATCGTATTGGGTTCCACGCCTTGGCTTCAAGGCCGGTCTGACCGAGGACGTCGACTGTCTTGCCGGCTATGGCCAGCCCTGGGGCGCGCACACGAACCCGGGCGCAAACTGGGTGGGCGCGAACCACAACATCGAGACGAAAGTCGAGAGCTACAGCCTGGAATTGACGTGCTCCTACAGCCTGGACGCGGGGCCGGGACAGTTCCGCATCATCGGTGGCGGCTTCTATCAGGAAGTCTCGGGGTTCAAGAACCGTCTCGTTGCGCCGGTTCCACTCCTGGCGCCGGGCGCCGGCACCGGCATCGGCGGACTGGAGCTTGAAGGCGACGGATATGGCTACCGCGTTGGTGCGGCCTACGAAATCCCCGATATCGCGCTGAGAGCGAGCCTGGTCTACAATTCGGAGGTCGAACTCGACGACATCACGGGCTCGCTGGACCTTCGCCAGATTCCCGGCGCGATCGACCCGACCAATCCTTTCCTTGGCCTGTCGACGCCGATATTCGGCCAGACAACGATGCCGCAGTCGCTGGAACTCAAGCTCCAGTCGGGCATTGCGCCGGGCTGGCTGGCATTCGGTTCGGTCAAGTGGGTCGACTGGAGCGTGCTTCAGAACGTTGCCTTCTGCCCCGAAGTCACTCGCGGCGTTGCGGCGTGCAACTTCAACGGCGGTACGGATGTCACGTCGCTCGATCTTCTCTACCGCGATGGCTGGACCATCACCGGCGGCATTGGCCATCAGTTCTCCGAAACCTTGAGTGGTGCTGTCTCGCTGACATGGGATCGTGGCACGTCGACGGGCATCGGCTCGCAAACCGATACCTGGACCGTGTCTGGCGGCTTGGCCTATTCCCCAACCGAGACGGTCGAACTGCGCTTCGGCGGCGCGGTCGGCTGGCTGACGTCCGGCTCATCCGGCGTTGTTGTGCGCGATGGCGTCACCTTCGGTGATGATGTCAGTTACGACTTTGAGGACGACCTTGTAAGCGCCGTGCAGATCGGCGCAAAGGTTCGCTTCTAAGCTCCTCATATCGTGAGCATTTTAAGGGCCCCGGCATCGAAGCCGGGGCTTTTTGCGTTGCGCGTTTCACGGAGTGTGTCGCGATGAAACACTCTCGATTTGTGGCAGATCAGACACACTGATCGTTTCAGAACTTTGCTAGGATTTGGACAGTAGAAAATGCCGTTGTCCCGCCACAAACGGGGCGCAGCACTTTCACGGCCCACGGGGAATTCCTCCAGCTGACTGTTGGAATGAGGGGCTAGGATTCTGGTGTTTTGGGGTGAGGGAATGGACGCGAAAACGTTCGACAAATCGAGACTGCCGAGCCGACATACAACTGTAGGTCCCACACGGGCGCCACATCGCTCGTTTCTTTACGCGATGGGGCTATCGCGTGAGGAGATCAACCAGCCACTGGTCGGGGTTGCGAGCTGCTGGAATGAAGCCGCGCCGTGTAACATATCGCTGATGCGGCAGGCGCAGGTCGTCAAGAAGGGCGTTGCGTCGGCACATGGCACGCCGCGCGAATTCTGCACCATCACGGTCACTGACGGCATCGCCATGGGTCACCAGGGCATGAAGGCATCGCTCGTTTCGCGCGACGTGATCGCCGACAGCGTCGAGTTGACGATGCGTGGCCATTGCTACGATGCGATCGTTGGTCTTGCCGGTTGCGACAAGTCACTTCCCGGCATGATGATGGCGATGGTCCGTCTCAACGTCCCGTCGATCTTCATCTATGGCGGGTCAATCCTGCCGGGCACCTTCAAGGGGCGGCAGATCACCGTTCAGGACGTCTTCGAAGCCGTCGGTCAGCATTCGGTCGGTGACATGTCGGACGAGGACCTGCTGGAGATCGAGCAGCATGCCTGTCCGTCGGCGGGATCGTGCGGCGCGCAGTTCACGGCAAACACGATGGCGACCGTCGCCGAGGCGATCGGGCTGGCGCTGCCCTATAGCTGCGGTGCTCCCGCCCCCTACGAAATCCGTGACCGTTTCTGTTACGCATCGGGCGAGAAGGTGATGGAGCTGATCGCTGCGAATATCCGCCCGCGCGACATCGTCACGCGAAAGGCGCTCGAAAATGCCGCGGCTGTCGTGTCCGCATCGGGCGGATCGACGAACGCCGCGCTGCACCTTCCGGCGATCGCACATGAATGCGGGATCGATTTCGATCTGTTCGATGTGGCCGAAATCTTCAAGAAGACGCCCTATATCGCCGATCTGAAGCCCGGCGGAAAATACGTCGCGAAGGACATGTTCGAGGCCGGCGGCATACCCTTGCTGATGAAGACGCTGCTGGAGCACGGCCATCTTCATGGCGATTGCATGACCGTCACAGGCCGCACAATCGCCGAAAACATGGAGTATGTTTCCTGGAATGATCAACAGGATGTCGTCCGGCCTGCCAACACGCCGATCACCAAGACCGGCGGCGTCGTCGGCCTCAAGGGCAATCTCGCTCCGGACGGTGCGATCGTGAAGGTTGCCGGTATGGCGAACCAGAAATTCAGCGGGCCCGCGCGCTGTTTCGATAGCGAAGAGGAATGCTTCGACGCTGTCACCCACAAGCGCTACGAAGAAGGCGAAGTCCTGGTCATCCGCTATGAGGGACCGAGGGGCGGGCCTGGTATGCGCGAGATGCTGTCGACTACAGCCGCGCTTTACGGACAAGGCATGGGCGACAAGGTTGCCCTGATCACCGATGGTCGGTTCTCCGGGGCAACACGCGGATTCTGCATCGGCCATGTCGGCCCAGAGGCGGCCGTTGGAGGGCCGATTGCATTGATCCGTGACGGCGACATCATCGAGATCGATGCCGTGGAAGGTACGCTCGACGTGCGCCTCAGCGAGGACGAGCTCGCAGAGCGGGCGAAGGCCTGGACATCGCGCGAGACCGACTCGTCCTCGGGTGTCCTGTGGAAATACGCGCAAACCGTCGGATCGGCACGTCATGGCGCCGTCACCCATCCGGGTGGAGCCAAAGAAAAACACTGCTATGCCGATATCTGAGTCAGCCCACGCCAGGACCGGCCTGCCGCGCCTTGTTGGCGCGGTGGCAATGCTTGCCGCAACGATGATGCTTTCGCCGACGGCGCGTGCCTTCGATCCCGACGCGGGGGTCAACCGCGACTCCGGCCCGTTCGACCTCTTCAAGTTCGGCTTCTCAGCCTACAAGAAGGGGAACAAGGACGATGCCATGGAAGCCTACCGCTATGCCGCGGAGAAGGGCCACCCCGGGGCGCGTTGGGCGCTTGCCAGCATGTATGCGTATGGCGACGGGGTGAAGGAGGACGACTACGAGGCGTTCAAGATCTATGACCAGATCGCCCGCCAAGGCGTCGAACCCGGATCAGAGGATACCGGCTATTTCGTCAATGCTCTTATGGCGCTGGCGGATTATTACAAGCGTGGCATCCCCAACAGTCCGATTGCACCGGATCCTGTTCAGGCCCGACAGCTCTATTTTCATGCTGCCTCGGCTTTCGGGATATCCGATGCCCAGTTCGAACTGGCCCGCATGATGCTGGACGGTCGTGGCGGAGACGATGACGCCGATCAGGCCAAGCGGTGGCTCAATCGCGCTCGTCAGACGGGCCATGCCGGCGCGACGGCGCTTCTTGGTCACGTCCTCTTTCGCGAGGGGCACGCGGTGCGTGGCCTGGCTTATATGACGGCAGGACTGGCAGCTGCTGGCGAAACCGAAAAGATCTGGATTAGGACGCTGCAGGAGCAGGCCTTCTCGCTGTCGGACGAACAGGATCGCCGCACGGCGATTGCTCTTGCCCAGGATCTGGCGGCCAAGACGGTCGAATAGCCTTACGAGCACGATCCCGCGCTAAGGGCAGGCGGTGCCTGCGTCCTGGCGGATCCACGACGTGTTGTTGAGGCTCATGCCGCAAAGGGCCGAGAAGGTCTCGCCATTGGCGGTGATGCAAATCCTCTCACCCTGGGGGATGCGGTTGCCTTCGTGCCGGCACTCGCCACCGCGACCCATCGGTGGATCTTCGCGCTGATCGCTTTCGCCATCCGTGCCGACGGGTGCTGCTTCCGTAACGACGGACGCTGCTGGCGAACCATCCTGCGCCCAGCTTGGGATAGCAGGCATCAGCAAGAGAAACGATGCGACGAGCAGGATGCGCATAGCCTCACCATAGACGCATGTGCCGCGGGCGGGAAATCGATTCTGCGTGAACGTGGACTGCTCAGTCGGAGAAGTGATGCTGAAACTGCGATTTCGGCCTGGCGACAAAGCCCAATGTCCATGCAGCGTTCGCCCACCTCTGACGCGGCCATCTGCGCGACCAGGTTGCCGTGACGTACTGTTTCCTGGAAGGAAAAAGTGGCTCCCCGGGCCGGATTCGAACCAGCGACCGATCGATTAACAGTCGAGCGCTCTACCACTGAGCTACCGGGGAAAAGCTTGTTCAAAAGCTTGGCGTGGCTATAACAAAACCCTCTCCGATTTGCCAAGGCCTTTGTCAAAAAAAGTTCTAAAGGCTTGTGTAGGAACGTGCGCATTGCCATCTGGAGCGTCGCGGTTCGCTGGAAGCCGTCACCTTGAAGAGCCGGACCGTATCATGAGCACGACCACGAGACGTCGAACTTTCGACTACAATCCCGCAAGGGCCGAACTCCATGTGCTGGGGCGGGTGGTACGGCTTCCGCGTTCGCGGGGCTATCGCATAGCGGTCGGATGTGGCTTGATCGTCGGAGGGCTTTTGGGGTTCCTGCCGATCCTCGGCTTCTGGATGATCCCGGTGGGTTTGCTCGTCCTGTCGCAGGACTTCTCCTTCATCCGGCGGCGCCGTCGTTCACTGGCGCTTTGGTATGGGCGCAGACGCGCGCAGCGCCGCTCACAGTGAGGAAAGCGGGCGTTCGCGCTCGCAGTTGCCTCGCCCGTCAGATTTCGAGACTGGCGATCCCATCGACGACGAATTGAACCGCCAGCGCCGCCAGAATGACGCCCAGGAGCCGCGTGAGGATCATGCGTCCGGTTTCCCCCAGGAACCGGTCGAGCCTGTCAGCGATGACAAGTGCGGCAAAGAGGATGGCGATACAAAAGACGATCACGCCGACGAGCTCCATTCGGGCAAGGGGAGCAGCAAAAGAGCCCGACAGGAGGATGATCGCCGAAATCGCACCAGGACCTGCCACCAGCGGAATGGCGAGCGGGAAGACGGCGATGTTGGAGATATGGTCGGCCGTCACGGCGCGCTCCGCACTCTTCTCATGCCGCTCCTGACGCTTCTCGAAGATCATCTCGAATGCGATCCAGAACAGCAGCATGCCGCCGGCAATGCGGAAGGCGCCGAGGGTGATGCCGAAAAGAGAGAGGATGGCTGAGCCGGCCAGGGCAAACACGATCAGGATGGTGCCTGATATCAGGCAGGCGCGGAACGCGACCTGAATGCGCTGCGCGCGGCTCATGCCGGGAGTCAGCCCGAGAAAGATTGGAGCAAGACCCGGAGGATCGATCGTCACCAGAATGGTGACAAGCGCGTTGACGAGGAGTTCAAGATGCAAAGGGCCGCTCCGTCGTCCTGAAAAGGTGAGCCGTCAGCACACGCCGGGCGCGCGCTGACGGCATCTTCATCAGCCCCGCTTGGACACAGGGACGTAGTCGCGTTCGGTTTCGCCCGTATAGAGCTGACGCGGGCGTCCGATGCGCTGAGAGGGGTCCTCGATCATCTCGTTCCACTGCGCGATCCAGCCCACGGTACGGGCCAACGCGAAAAGCACGGTGAACATCGTGGTCGGGAAACCAAGCGCCTTCAAGGTGATGCCTGAATAGAAGTCGATGTTGGGATAGAGCTTCTTCTCGATGAAGTACTCGTCCGTCAGCGCGATGCGCTCCAGTTCCATCGCGACTTCCAGCAGCGGATCATCCTTGATGCCGAGCTCGGCCAGGACCTCATGCGTGGTCTTCTGCATGATCTTGGCGCGCGGGTCGTAGTTCTTGTAGACCCGGTGGCCAAATCCCATGAGACGGAAGGGATCGTCCTTGTCCTTGGCGCGCTTTATGTATTCGGGGATCTGATCGACGGAGCCGATTTCGGCAAGCATGTTGAGGGCGGCTTCGTTGGCCCCTCCATGGGCCGGTCCCCAAAGACAGGCGATGCCGGCTGCAATGCATGCAAACGGATTTGCGCCGGAGGAACCGGCAAGGCGAACCGTCGATGTCGACGCGTTCTGTTCGTGATCGGCATGAAGAATGAAGATGCGGTCCATCGCGCGGGCCAGGACAGGATTTACCTCATAATCCTCGCACGGAACGGCGAAGCACATCCGCAGGAAATTGGCCGTGTAGTCGAGATCGTTCTTCGGATAAACGAATGGCTGACCGACATGGTACTTGAACGCCATCGCCGCGATCGTCGGCATCTTCGCGATCATGCGCAAGCTGGCGACCATCCGCTGGTGCGGGTCCGTGATGTCTGTCGAGTCGTGATAGAAGGCCGAAAGTGCACCGACCACGCCGCACATGATGGCCATGGGGTGCGCGTCACGCCGGAAGCCGGTGAAGAATCGCGACATCTGCTCATGAATCATCGTGTGATGCGTCACGCGGTAGTCGAAATCATCCTTCTGCGTCTTGGTCGGAAGCTCGCCGTAAAGCAGGAGGTAGCAGACTTCCAGAAAGTCGCCGTGTTCAGCAAGCTGGTCGATCGGATAGCCGCGGTGCAGCAGGATTCCCTGGTCGCCGTCGATGTAGGTGATTTTCGATTCACACGATGCCGTCGACGTAAAACCGGGGTCATAGGTGAATGCACCGGTGTTCTTGTAAAGCGCGGCAATATCATAGACCTCAGGCCCGATCGTCCCCTGCCGAACGGGAAGTTCGACTTCCTTGTTGTCGACGGAGAGTTTGGCGCTGCTATCTGTCATACTGAACCCTTCCCAATGTGTAAGGCGGACGGGCGCGAGCAGCACCCATCGTAGCTGGCCGTTTTGCTATATGATTTCTCCCCCCCTGCCAAGTTATGCGCACGGCTAATAGTGCAGTGCCGAAATCGTGCAATTTCGGTCAACCGCATCGGCACGCGCGACAAATGAGCAGGCTTGAGAGATTTGCTCTGGATTCAGAATGTTATGCGGTCTGCCCGCGAATCCGCTTCAATGATTCTTCGCGGCCGAGGACCCACAGGACGTCGAATACGCCAGGCGATGTCGTACGGCCGGTGAGGGCCGCACGCAGCGGCTGTGCGACCTTGCCGAGTTTCAGTTCGAGGCTTTCAGCATGATCGCGTACCAGCGTCTCCAGCGTTTCGATCTCCCAGTCTTCCACTGCCTCCATACGCGGTAGAAGGGGCCTGAGGACATCGCGGCCGCCTTCGGCCAGGATCGCCTCTGCCTTATCCTCGTTCTCGATGGGCGCCTCGATGAACAGAAACCGCGCTCCGTCGGCCAGTTCCACGAGCGTGCGGGCGCGCTCCTTCAGTCCCGGCATGGCCAGAAGCAGCTGCTTTCGCCTCTCGGCGGTCATTCGGTCGAGGAACCATGCACCGCCTTCCATCTCGGGCAGAAGGCCGATCAGCGCGTCAACGAGCCGCTGGTCATCGGCCTGCCGGATGTAGTGGCCATTGATGGCCTCAAGCTTCTTGATGTCGAAACGTGCCGCGCCCTTGTTGATGTCCTTGACGTCAAACCATTCGATCATCTGGTCGATCGAGATGATCTCGTCGTCGCCATGGCTCCAGCCGAGACGAACGAGATAGTTGCACAACGCTTCCGGCAAGAAGCCCATGGCTCGATAAGCCTCTGCGCCAAGCGCGCCATGGCGCTTGGACAGCTTCGCGCCATCGGGTCCGTGAATCAGCGGAATGTGCGCCATCGATGGCACGTCCCAATCCATGGCCTTGTAGATGATGGTCTGGCGGGCAGCGTTCGTCAGATGATCGTCGCCTCGGATGATATCGGTCACCGCCATGTCGTGATCGTCGACGACGACGGCGAGCATATAGGTCGGGTTGCCATCGGACCGCAGAATGATGAAATCGTCGAGGTCGGCGTTGGGAAAGCGGACGTCGCCCTGGACAAGGTCGCGTACGACGGTCTCGCCCTCGCGCGGCGCCTTGATGCGTATCGCCGGCTTGATGTTCGTCGGCGCCTCTGACGGATCGCGGTCACGCCACCGGCCGTCATAACGCGGCGGCTTGCCGGCGGCGCGCTGGGCTTCGCGCATATCGTCGAGCTCTTGCGCCGACGCATAGCAATAATAGGCCTCGCCACGGCGAACGAGTTCTTCGGCAATCTCGCGATGGCGGTCGACGCGGCCATATTGCGAGATCGGCTCGCCGTCCCAGGTCAGTCCCAGCCATGACAACCCATCGAGGATCGCGTCGACGGCCTCATCGGTCGAGCGGCTGCGGTCGGTGTCCTCGATCCGAAGCAGCATCTTGCCGCCCCGGTTTCTCGCATAGAGCCAGTTGAACAGCGCAGTGCGGGCGCCGCCGATATGCAGAAAGCCGGTGGGCGAGGGCGCAAAGCGCGTGACGATGCCATCTGACATGCAAAAATACCTTGAGATGTGCGGATGTCGCGGGTCCGGCCAAGGCCGTCCCATTCGTGGCGGTCATGTAACATAGTCGGGCGACAGCGCAAGAGCGAGCATGTATGCTCGCCTTGAGGTTGCACTTCGGCGGATAGCGGTTGCCGAAGAAGGGGGCAAGCCGATGGGGGTAGCACAGCATCGATCTGTTCGGAGCCATGCCACAACGCCCGGATGGGATGCGGCACGTGTCTGGTCCCGTCTGACGGCGCTCTGGGCGCGTGCACTCGTAGCGGAGCAGGCGCATGGGCAAGGCTTCCTGTGGTACGCCGTGGCATTCGGCATCGGGGCCGCTCTTTGGCGCGGGCTCGATCGCGATGTCGCACTGATCGTCCTCGTTTTGCCGCCTGTGGTCCTGGCGCTGCTTGCATGGGCGGTGAGCGACCGCGCGCCGAAATGGCGCTACCTTCTTCAACTGCTCGCCATCGTCGGTGCCGGCTTCGTCTGCGCGCAGATTGAGGTGCTGCGCAAAGAGACGGTCCTGCTCGACAATTCGGTCGTCACCAACATCACCGGTGTCGTCGAGGCGCGGGAGATCGATTTTCGCGGCCATTGGCGATATACGATCGCGGTTTCTCAAACTGACGACCCCATGCTTGGGCGCCCGCCCGAGCGCGTCCGGATCCTGGCAAGAAGCGATCACGACGTGGCCGCCATCGGTCAGCAGATCAGCGGCCTTGCCCGCCTGTCTCCACCCTCGGGTCCGGCGATGCCCGGAACATTTGATTTTTCCTTCAACGCCTATTTCGGTGGCATCGGGGCATTCGGCTTTTTCTACGGACCACCGGACAATCTGGGTGATGCCGATCAGCGGCTCGGCGTGTTGGGAACGATTGAGCGCCAGATCCGATTGCTGCGGGAAACGATCGCTTTCCGCATGCGCGATGTCATGGAAGGCGATGCCGGAGCGGTTGCTGCTGCCATGACCGTCTCGGATCGGCGCGCAATCAGCGAGGAGACCATAGAAGCGTTCCGAGTGACCGGACTTGCCCATATCCTGTCGATCTCCGGGCTGCATATGAGCCTTGCCGCCGGGATCATGTTTCAAGGCTTGCGATGGTCGTTGGCCTTGCTGCCGGGGCTGGTGCACCGTCACCCGATCAAGAAGTTTGCCGCTCTTGGCGCCATAGGATCGTCGACATTCTATCTTGCGATCTCTGGCGGCGTGGTCTCGGCGCAGCGCGCCTGGATCATGGTCGTCATCATGCTGGTCGCCGTGTTGTTCGACCGCCAGGCGCTGACCATGCGCAACGTGGCGATTGCCGCGATCCTGATCCTCATCATCGCGCCGTCGGCGGTCACGTCGCCAGGATTCCAGATGTCCTTCGCTGCGACAGCGGCACTGATCGCAGCTTACGGCGCCTGGTCCCGCCGCCAGCTGTTGCGGCCCGACATCGAAGAGCGCAGCAGCTCCAGTGGATGGGGGCGGCGGCTGCTTGGCTTCGTCATTGCGATGGCAATGACCTCGCTCATTGCGGGCCTGGCAACCGGAATTTTCTCGGCGCACCATTTTCATCGAATGTCGGGATACGGCTTGATCGCCAATATCGCAGCCATGCCCATCATCTCGGCGATCGTCATGCCGGCGGGCGTGCTTGCGCTGCTGTGCATGCCGTTCGGACTGGACCGGCCGTTCCTGACGCTCATGGAACTCGGACTTAACGGCGTTATCGCCATCGGCCACACGGTGGCCAGCATCGGCGGCGATGTGGCAACGGGACAGGTTCCGCTCGTCGTTACAGCGCTGCTCAGTGCTTCGCTCGTCATTCTGGTCTTCACGCGAACCGCGATCTGTGCTGCTGCGCTGGTTCCGCTGGCTGCGGTGGGATTGCTGCTGATGCAGGATGACCTTGTCCGACGTCCGGTCGTCCTGATCTCCGAGGACGGCCGCCTGGTGGCACTGGACGCGCCGGGCGGACTTTCCACCAACAGGGCGCGGCCACCATCCTTCGTCTTCGACCAATGGCTATCGGCAACGCGTCGAGCGACGCATCATCCGCCAATCATTACGCCCGATAACCGCGTGGGCTCGGCTGGCGTGGACGACGGTCTGCGTGATCCGGACTATCTGCAACGAAGGCGCCTCGTCCGGGGGGAAATCGACGCGCTGAACGCCGATCCACAGTTCCGCTGCATTGACGATCGATTCTGTATCGGTCGCGACTGGCGTGGCGGCCTGATCGCGACCATCGAGGACCTGGCTTATATCGGCGTCGCATGTGATCTGGCCGATGTGATCATCACACCCGCGGCAATTGCCACGCCCGCCTGTCGATCCGGCGGGCTGCTCCTTACCGGCACCATGCTGCGTCAGACAGGCTCGGCGGCGCTCTATGCGCAGCGATCGGCGGATCGCGAAACAATTCTGGCGACGGCCGCACAGGCTGGGGACGTGGAAGGCGCGCACGACACCGCGCCAAATGGCAATGCGGCGGGGGTGCGTATCGGCAATGGCCCGATCAACTACGTCATAGAAACAGCGGTTGGCGGAACCGTTCGGCCATGGACCGTGCACCGCTATTATGACTGGCGCAGCCGAAGCTATTCAGCGCCGATCACCCCGCCGGGGACGTGACGATCAATCAGTGATACCGACGAATGAGACCGACGAGCTTGCCCTGAATTTTGACGCGGTCGGGCCCGAAAATGCGGGTCTCATAGGCGGGGTTTGCCGCTTCGAGCGCCACCGAGGCGCCTTTGCGCCGGTAGCGTTTCAACGTCGCCTCTTCGTCATCAACGAGTGCGACGACGATCTCGCCTGGCGTCGCGGTGACCGCGTTGCGGATGATGACGGTGTCGCCATCGAATATCCCTGCTTCGATCATCGAATCACCCTTCACCTCGAGAGCGTAGTGCTCTCCAGCACCAAGCATGTCCGGCGGAACGGTGATCGAATGGGTATTGTTCTGGATTGCGGAAATCGGCACGCCGGCTGCAATCCGGCCCATGACCGGCACTGAAACGGACGCGTTGTCCTGTGAAGGTGCCGGCTGCGGGAGTGAACGGGCAGGCTTTTGCTCTTTTCCCAGCGAGCCCTCGATGACGCTTGGTGAGAAGCCTTTGCGCGGGGATGACGCCGCATAGCTTTCAGGAAGCTTGATAACCTCAAGAGCACGCGCACGATTTGGTAGCCTGCGGATGAAGCCGCGTTCTTCAAGCGCGATGATCAGCCGATGGATGCCAGACTTCGAGGCCAGGTCCAGAGCTTCCTTCATCTCGTCGAACGAGGGAGGAACGCCGCTTTCCTTCAAACGCTCATGGATGAAGAGAAGAAGTTCCTGTTGCTTGCGCGTCAGCATGGCGTGCCTGATGCCCTTCTGCGGATGAGATCGAACGGAGAAACAAAGACGGAACAGACTGTATCTGTTCCAGTTGTGTTCCGCAAGTCCCACGCTGGATTCGTCTTCAGATGGGCCGCAGTCGCAGGACCTCGCACATGTCGCCGCTTCGCGCCGCCGGCGCATTTGGTGGACGCACGATAAGGCCGTCGGCTTCGGCGAACACGCGCATCATCGAGGAATCCTGTCGGGGTGCCGCTTCAGCGAAGAGCACACCGTCGTCGCCGCGTACCAGCCGCGCCCGCAAATAGTCTTGGCGGTGATCATTGGCCGGCACGTCCATCACCAAACGGGCGCTCTGGATGTCGTCACGATGAGCCTGGCCGCCCAATCGCGCGATCAATGGTTTCAAGAACAAGTGTGAACAGACCAGACTGGACACCGGATTGCCAGGCAATCCAAGCACATGGATCGGTCCGAGACGTCCGCTCATGAGCGGCTTGCCAGGCCGCATGGCAATCTTCCAGAAAGCCAGATTCATCCCGCGGGCGGCGAGGGCGGCCTGCACCAGATCGTGATCGCCGACCGAGGCGCCACCGAGCGTGACGAGGACATCGACGGCTTGGCTCTCGGCTTGAGCGATCGCGCCATCGAGCGCATCGCGCTGATCGGCGACAATGCCGAGGTCGATCGCCTCGGCGCCGCATGCCTCGGCGATCGCCATGACGCCGTAGCTGTTCGAGGCGATGATCTGATCCGGTGCCGGCATGCCGGAAGGTGCCACGAGTTCATCGCCCGTCGCCAGAACGGCAATGCGTGGCTTGCGGATCACCGGCAGTTCGGCAAGATTGGCCGCAGCGGCAAGCGTGACCCGGCCGGGATCAAGTGCACAGCCAGCCGCCAGAAGTGTCTCGCCGGCCCGGAAATCTAGGCCCGTCGGGCGCACGGAGCGGCCCTGATCGACGGATTCTCTTGCGACGATGCGATCGCTGGACACGACTTCCGCGTTTTCCTGAATGAGGATCGCGTCGGCTCCGTCCGGCACGGGTGCGCCGGTGAATATCCGCACGGTCTGGCCTTCTCCAATCCGACCGCTGAAGCGATGGCCGGCGGCCGCTTCGCCCATAACCTGAAGCGTTCGGCCCGGCGCCACGTCCGCGGCACGAACGGCATATCCATCCATGGCAGATGCAGGGAAAGGCGGTTGATCACGCTGTCCGACGAGATCGCGTGCAAGAACCCGGCCACAGGCGGCGCGCAGGGGCACCATCTCGACCGTCTCGATCTGTGCGGCGTTGGCGAGGAGACGCTCCAGGGCTTCGGCCACGGGCAAGAGCGACACCGGATCAGTCCTCCGTACCGCCGGGCCGCCGCCAGTCGCCGGACTTTCCGCCCGATTTGGAAACGAGCCGAACCGCGCCGATCTCCATGGCCTTGTCGACGGCTTTCGCCATGTCGTAAATCGTCAGGCAGGCAATCGAGACCGCAGTCAGTGCCTCCATTTCCACGCCGGTGCGTCCGGTAAGCTTCACGCTCGCCTCAACCCGAAAGCCGGGAAGATCGGGTGCATCGGCAATGTCTACCGTCACCTTGGTCAGCATGAGGGGGTGGCAAAGAGGGATAAGGTCGGATGTCCGCTTGGCGGCCATGATGCCGGCGATGCGGGCGGTGCCGAGGACGTCGCCCTTGGCCGCATTGCCGGCAAGGATCAGATCACGCGTCGAATCCTTCATCTTAACATAGCCTTCGGCCACCGCGAGACGGGTGGTTTCAGCCTTGTCGCCGACATCCACCATGTTGGCTTGGCCGGAGGCATCGATATGCGTCAAATGCGGATTTGCGCGGCTCGTCATCAAACGGCCGCCCGCGATAGCGTCTCGGAGCCTTCAATCAGATCACGGGTTGCCGCTTCGACATCATCAGCGCGCATCAGGCTTTCGCCGACCAGGAAACTGCCTATGCCTACGGTCGAAAGGCGTGCGCAGTCACTGTTGGTGAATATGCCGCTTTCGGCGACGAGATGGTGCCTGTCGGACACCATGCCGGCCAGCGTCTCGCTCGTTGCCAGGTCGACCTCGAAGGTGCGCAGGTTTCTGTTGTTCACTCCAATCAAGGGGGATGTCAGGCGCAAGGCACGCTCCATCTCCGCTGCATCATGCACTTCCACCAGCACGTCCATGCCGAGTTCCATGGCTGCAGCTTCGAGCCGTGCGGCCTGGTCGTCGGTGAGGCATGCCATAATCAGAAGAACGGCATCCGCGCCCCATGCTCGCGCTTCGAAGACCTGATACGGGTCGAACATGAAATCCTTCCGCAGCGCCGGAAGGCTGGTCGCAGCCCGCGCCTCGGTCAGATAATCCGGGGCGCCCTGGAACGACGGCGTGTCGGTCAGTACGGAAAGACAGGCGGCGCCGCCCTGTTCGTAAGCCCTGGCCAATGCCGGCGGGTCGAAATCGGCCCGGATCAGCCCCTTCGATGGACTGGCCTTCTTGATTTCGGCAATCAGCGCGTATTTGCCGTGTGACCGCTGTGTCTCCAGGGCATTGAGAAAACCACGCGGGGCGGTCACATCACCAGCTGCCGCCTTCAGATCGGCCAACGGACGGGCAAGTTTGGCGGCTTCGATCTCCTGGCGCTTGTAGATTTCGATCCGAGCGAGAATGTCGGTCACGGTGATCCTCCTAGACGCCTTGCCGATTCGATACGGCAACGAGCGTGTCGAGCACCGCCAGCGCGCGCCCTTCATCGATCGCCTGTTGTGCCATCACGATTCCATCCTCGATCCGGTCCACCTTGCCGCCGATGACCAGCGATGCTGCGGCATTCAGAACGGTGATGTCCCGATAGGCATTGTGCGCGCCCGACAGCACTTCACGCAACGCCCGGGCGTTGTGCGCCCCATCGCCGCCTTTCAGGGCATCGAGTTCAACACGGGCCAGGCCGACCGATTCCGGTTCGATAGTGAACCGCGACAAGGTCCCATTCTCCAGCGCGACGACTTTTGTCGTTCCTGTTGTCGTCATCTCGTCGAGGCCATCACCATGGACGACCCACACGCGCTCGGAGCCTAGGTCCTTCAAGACATTGGCCATCGGCTCGAGCCAGTCGGCGGAGAAGACGCCGAGCAATTGCCGTTTGGCACCGGCCGGATTGGCAAGCGGTCCGAGCAGATTGAATATGGTGCGCGTACCGAGTTCGACGCGGCTCGGGCCGACATGGCGCATGGCGGCATGATGGGACGGGGCGAACATGAAGCCGATGCCGGCTTCGCGAATGCACGCAGAGATTCCCGCAGGCTTGAGTTCGATGTTCACACCGAGCGCCATCAAGGCGTCGGCCGTACCGGATTTGGACGAAAGGGCGCGGTTGCCGTGCTTTGCCACGGGTATGCCGCATGCGGCGACAACGAAGGCGGTACACGTGGATACGTTGTACGTGCCGGAGCCGTCACCGCCGGTGCCGACGATGTCCATCGCATCTGCGGGCGCTTCGACCGGCGTCATCTTGGCACGCATCGTTCCAACCGCGCCGACCAGTTCGTCGACCGTCTCGCCCCGGACGCGCAATGCCATCAGCAGGCCGCCGATCTGCGTCGGGGTCGCATTGCCCGACATCATCACGTCGAAGGCGGCGCGTGCTTCTTCGCGACTGAGGGCCTCGCCCGATGCGGCTTTTGCGATGTAGCTCTTCATATCGGCCATTGGACGTCCTGCCGGTGTCTAGAACGACAAGGCCTGCTGGCCGAGCGACTGGTTGATCTGAACCGGATAGCGCGTCTGCAGCGAATTGACGAGCTGGTCGAGCAGGTCGCTGTAACCGCTTTGCGCAATCGCCTCTCGTTCCTCGTCCGACAGTGCATTGGAGGCAGACATCGCGACCTCTTCGACCTGCATCAATACATGGCCGGAGCCGTTGGCGGCTCGGCTGGTGGCCACGTGTCCCTCGGGACCGCCGAATGCCGCGGCAATGGCGGCCGGGCCAAAGATCTGATCCTCGGACGTGCGCTGGAGACCATATTCCGTCTGCACCGTCGTATCGAGATCGGCAGCGATCGCCTGCAGCGCCTCACCATCGGTCAGTCTTTCCTGCAGTTCCGCGGCGCGCGCCTCCAGCGCGGCAGCAGTCTGTTCCGCCTGCCAATCAGCGACGACTTCGTCGCGAACCTCATCGAGAGACTGGTCGCGCTCCTCTTCGATGTCGAGGACTTCGAACCAGACATAGCCATTCGACCCGATCGAGAGCGCCGGTGCTTCGACGCCGATGTCACTTTCGAAGACGTCAGCGATCAATTGCTGCGACAGTGGCAGATCTTCAAGGATCTCGCCGTCCGGCGTCTGACCGCTGCGATCGATCGCCTCAACGACGACCGGCTCCAGTTGCTGCTGCTGTGCCGCTTCCTGCAGGGACGCACCACCGGCGCGCGCATCCTCGTAGCTGTTGTAGACATCGAAAATGATGTCGCTTGCGTCACGAAGGGCCAATTCTTCGCGGATCTGCTGCTCGACCTGTGCCAAAGGTTCGCTGCTGCCTTCCTCGATCTCCGCAACGCGCAAAATCACGGGGCCGAAAGGTCCCTCTACGACATCGCTGACGCCGCCTTCCGCGGGAATGGCGAAGGCCGCCTCGGCAAGGGCGGGATTGGACATTGAGTCGCGGGTGAAGCTGCCGATGCGGACATCTTCCATGGTCCGCCCGGCATCGGCGACGACATCTTCGAAACTGGCGCCATCGGCGATCGCGTCAGCGGCGGCCTCGGCCGCTTGCGGGTCGGAAAAGACGAGTTGGTCCAGCGTACGACGCTCCGGCGTCGTGAATTGGTCTGCATGCGCCTCGTAATCGGCCTTTACGGCTTCGTCCGAGATTGACTGCGGATCGGCCACTGCTTCAGGCGTCAATGTGACATAGGCGAAACTACGATACTCTGGCGCACGGTAGCGATCGCTGTTTTCTTCGAAATAGGCCTGCAGGGTTTCGTCGTCCGGAGTGCCGACCGGTTCGATCATGGATTCGTCGACGAGAACGTAATCGAGCGTTCTGGTCTCTGCCCGGTGGCGCGCAATCGCATCCAGCATTGTATCTGGATAGGCGAAGCCGTCGCCCACGGCTTCGATGATCTGCGTGCGAACCGCATCTTGCTGGCGGCTGCGAATATAGTCGTCTTCGCTCATGCCGACATTGTTGAGGACCATCGCGAAGTTCTGTCGGTCGAAACGTCCGTCAGTGCCCTGGAAGGCCGGATCTTCCGCGATGAGGCCTGCCAGTCGATCCTCCGACAGCCCGAGTCCCATCTCGCTCGCCTGTTCGTCGAGCGCCGCGCCGGCCACCATCTGTCGATAAACCTGGTTCTCGACGCCGAATGCGCGTGCCTGTTCGCTGGACAAGCGCTGGCCGAACTGCTGGGAGAGCAGCGACAACTGGCGATCGTAAGCAAGACGGAACTCCGTCGCCGACACCTCGGTATCGCCTACGGTGACCACCGTGTCGCCGCCGCCTGAAAACATCGATCCGCTTACCCCCCAGACGGCAAATGACGCCAGAAGCAGGAGAAAGAGAATTTTTGCCACCCAGGTCTGGGCGCCTTTTCGCAGCAGTGTCAGCATGTCTTTTCGTTGTTCCCTTGATGGCGAATGCCAGTGCGTCCGTGTTCTAGCGACGAAGGGTCCCGGCGTAAATGCCAGTTCCTATCGTGCGTTTGCTTTGCAGCGCCAGTTTGATAGAGCGAAGCCGATCAAGGCCATCGAGCGAGAAGAGGAAGGCATGACCCCAGGCATCAAGCCGCTGGTAGCGGGCAACTGGAAGATGAACGGGCTGCGCGAAAGCCTCGATCAGGTCCGCGATATCGCCGATGGGGCGGGCGCCTCGGCCTTTGAAGCCATCGACATGCTGCTTTGCCCGCCAACGACGCTGCTTTATGTCGCGACGGCGATTGCTGAGGACAGTCCGCTTTTTGTCGGTGCGCAGGATTGTCATTGGCAGGAGGCCGGTGCGCACACCGGCGACGTTTCCGCCGAAATGATCGAGGATTGCCAGGGCACTCACGTCATTGTCGGACATTCGGAAAGACGCGCCGATCACGGGGAAGACGACGAAACCGTTTCTCGCAAGGCAGAGGCGGCCTGGCGCGCCGGACTGTGCGCGGTGATCTGCATCGGGGAAACGGAGGCAGCCAGAAAGTCCGGCAACACGCTCCCGGTGATCGGTGAACAGCTTGCCGGGTCGGTTCCCGACGGAGCGACGGCAGAAAATACGATCATTGCCTATGAACCGGTCTGGGCGATCGGAACCGGGGTGACGCCGACAGTCGCCGACGTGGCGGAGGCTCACGCGTTCATACGGGACTGTCTGCTCGAGCGTCTTGGTGAAGAAGCCCGGCATATGCGTCTGCTCTACGGCGGATCGGTCAAGCCTGGCAATGCGGCCGAGCTCATGGCGATCCAGAACGTCGACGGGGCACTTGTCGGTGGCGCCAGCTTGAAAGCAACCGACTTTCTCGCCATCTGTGCCGCGTACAACTCGCTCTGACATCTTGATGGGCCACGGAAAAGACGCCGGGCCCCACGCAATGGGGTTGGAAAGCCGACGGTGCTCGTGTAGAGCAGCCGCTGATTTCCCGAACATTGCCAAATCCGGCAGGAATTGCCTATGCAAACCGTATTGATCGTCATCCACCTCATGATCGTGCTCGCGCTCGTCGCGGTCGTTCTGTTGCAGCGCTCCGAAGGCGGCGGCCTGGGGATTGGCGGTGGTGGCGGCAACATGATGTCGTCGCGCTCATCGGGCAACGCATTGACGCGGATAACCGGCATTCTGGCGTTTGCCTTCTTCATCACCTCCCTGTCGCTGGGCATTCTGGCTCGCTATTCAGAGGGACCGAGCAGCATCCTCGACCGGATCGAGCAGCAGACGGAAGGCAGCGGCGAGGGGATTCTTGACCAGCTCGGCGGTTCGGGTGCGCCTCAGACGGAAACGACTCCCGATGGCCAGGCCGACGTTCCCGCAGCATTGGACGAAGGCGAGGCGGCCCCTGCCACAGGCGCCGACGCTGACACCGATCAGGTCGCGCCGGAAGGTGATGCGGGTGATAGCGCGCCACAGAGCGAGCCGGCCAGCCCCGGTGTTCCGACCGGCCAATAATCCGGCTGGGTCAACCATTTTCGATGCGGTGCCGGTTCGGCGCCGCATTTTCTTTGTGCATCGCGCGACGATGCGTCCACAGAATTTGCCACGCCAGCGCATTTTCGACTGGCGGAATCATGACTGAGAGACTAACGAGGTAAGCCCATGGCGCGATATGTATTCATCACTGGCGGCGTGGTTTCCTCACTCGGCAAAGGCATTGCAGCAGCGGCACTTGGCGCACTGCTGCAGGCGCGCGGTTACCGCGTGCGGCTGAAGAAGCTCGATCCCTACCTCAATGTCGATCCGGGCACGATGAGCCCGACCCAGCACGGTGAGGTTTTCGTTACCGACGATGGGGCGGAGACCGATCTTGATCTCGGCCATTACGAGCGATTTACCGGCCGTTCGGCGACGCAGTCGGACAACATCACCACCGGCCGGCTCTACAAGAACATTCTCGACAAGGAACGCCGCGGCGACTACCTCGGCGCGACCGTCCAGGTCATTCCGCACGTCACCAACGAAATCAAGAATTTCGTGCTGGACGGCAATGACGAGTATGATTTCGTGCTCTGCGAGATTGGGGGGACGGTCGGCGACATCGAGGCAATGCCGTTCATCGAGGCGATCCGCCAGCTCGGCAATGACCTGCCTCGTGGCAATGCGATCTACGTGCACCTGACGTTGATGCCATTCATTGCGGCGGCCGGTGAACTAAAGACCAAACCGACGCAGCATTCGGTGAAGGAATTGCAGGCCCTCGGCATCGCGCCGGATATCCTGCTCGTGCGTGCTGATCGAGAAATCCCGTCGGACGAGCGCCGCAAGCTTTCACTGTTCTGCAACGTCCGCCCCTCGGCCGTCATTCAGGCGCTTGACGTTGCCAACATCTACGATGTGCCGATGGCGTATCACAAGGAAGGTCTCGACGACGAGGTGCTCGCTGCGTTCGCCATCGAACCGGCCCCAAAGCCGCGGCTGGAGCGCTGGCAGGAGGTCTCGGATCGGATCCATACGCCGGAGGGCACCGTCACGATTGCCATCGTCGGCAAGTATACCGGCCTCAAGGACGCCTATAAGTCGCTGATCGAAGCGCTGCATCATGGCGGGATCGCCAATCGCGTGAAGGTCAAGCTCGAGTGGATCGAGTCGGAGATTTTCGAGAAGGAGGATCCGGCGCCCTGGTTGGAGAAGGTGCACGGCATTCTGGTTCCCGGCGGCTTCGGCGAGCGTGGCGCGGAAGGCAAGATCTTCGCCGCCCGGTTCGCGCGCGAGCGCAAGGTGCCCTATTTCGGCATCTGTTTCGGCATGCAGATGGCGGTCATCGAGGCGGCCCGGTCGCTTGCCGGCATGGAGGCAGCCTCGTCCACCGAATTCGGTCCGGCAAAGGAACCTGTCGTCGGATTGATGACCGAATGGCTCAAGGGCAACATGCTGGAGAAGCGGTCCGCGGCAGGCGATCTCGGCGGCACGATGCGTCTCGGCGCCTACAAGGCAGACCTCAAGGCAGGTACGAAGATCGCCGAAGTCTATGGTTCGACGGACATTTCCGAGCGCCATCGCCACCGCTACGAAGTCAATGTCGACTACAAGGAGCGGCTGGAGGAGGCGGGGCTCACCTTCTCCGGCATGTCGCCGGATGGTGTGCTGCCGGAAACCATCGAATATGCTGATCATCCCTGGTTCATTGGTGTTCAGTATCACCCGGAGCTGAAAAGCCGCCCCCTGGAGCCGCATCCGCTCTTTGCCAGCTTTATCGAAGCGGCGGTGGAGCAGAGCCGGCTGTTCTGAACCGCTCATGCCCGCGCACCTTGCGCTTGCGCAGGCAGGAGTTGACGAGGAGGCGATCTGCCGTGCATGAGCAGCCATTGTTTTCGCCCGCTCGCATGGTTGGTCCCTGATGCTTCATTCCCTCGATCACCTCGTTTTGCCGGTTGCCGACCTCGATGCATCGCGCGAACGCTATACGGCGCTGGGCTTCACCGTCGCTCCGCGCGGCGAACACCCTTTCGGCACCGAGAACGCCTGCGTGTATTTCGCGGACGATACCTTCGTTGAGCCGTTGGCGATCCATCAGCGCGAGACCTGTGAAGCCGAGGCGCGCGCCGGCAACGTTTTCGTGGCTCGCGACCAGGCGTTCCGGTTCCGCCGAGGACTGGAAGGCTTCTCCGCCATCGTCATGGGTACCGACGATGCGGAGGCTGATCATCGCGCCTTCGCGGCGGCAGGGATTTCCGCGGGCGACATGCTGACATTTTCCCGCGCGTTTCGCGCACCGGACGGCGCGGAAGAAGAGGCATCCTTCCGCTTGGCGTTCGCGGCGGATTTGCGCGCGCCGGACGCGTTTTTCTTCACTTGCCAGCGCATCAACGTGCCGAGGGTCGACCGGTCGGCCCTGCAGCGGCATGACAATGGCGCGATGAGCATTTCTCGCGTTGTTGCCGTGGAACCGAACCCCACGGATTTCCAGTATCTGCTCCAGGACGTCATTGGCCAGCGCGAGGTTCAATCGCACTCCTTCGGGATGGACCTCGCATCGGCGAATTCAACGATATCCGTCCTGACCCCTGAAGGGTTTCGTGCCTATTTCGGCTCCACACGTGCCCCGCATGGCCGGGGCTTGCGATTTGAAGGTATCGTGTTCGGGGTCGAGGACCTTGCTATCCCGACCGCGGCATTCAATCGCAATGGCATTAGTTATCGACAGATCGGTGAGCGCATTGTCGTCGATCCGGCGATCGGCCAGGGCGCATTCTTCATCTTCGAGCAGGAGTAGACTGATGGTCGCGCCCAATGCCGAGGTCAAGGCGGGTTCCGCCACTTTTTCCAACAGCGGACCGCTGACGCTGATTGCCGGGCCATGTCAGATGGAAAGCCGCGAGCACGCGTTCATGATGGCGGGCAGCCTGAAGGAGCTTTGCAGCGAACTTGGCATCGGTCTTGTTTACAAGTCCTCCTTCGACAAGGCCAATCGCACCTCGCTCGGCGGGACGCGCGGCCTTGGGCTGGAAAAAAGCCTTGCGGTGTTTGCGGACATCAAGAAGGAGCTTGGGCTGCCGATCCTGACGGACATTCACAATGAAGCCCAATGCCCGGTGGTCGCGGAGGTCGCGGACATCCTTCAGATCCCGGCCTTTCTCTGCCGCCAGACGGACCTCCTCATCGCCGCCGCACGCACCGGCCGGGTGATCAACGTGAAGAAGGGGCAGTTCCTTGCGCCATGGGACATGCGGAACGTGCTGGAAAAGATAACCGAAAGCGGCAATTCCGACGTGCTGCTGACAGAGCGCGGCGCGTCTTTTGGCTACAATACGCTTGTTTCGGATATGCGGTCCTTGCCGATCATGGCGGCCCTCGGAGCACCGGTCATCTTCGACGCGACGCACTCGGTGCAGCAACCGGGCGGGCAGGGTGGTTCGAGCGGCGGCCAACGCGAGTTTGTCGAAACCCTGGCCCGCGCCGCCGTTGCCGTGGGCGTTGCCGGCGTATTCGTCGAGACTCACGAGGATCCCGACAACGCGCCGTCCGATGGGCCAAACATGGTGCCGCTCACGGAGATGCGTCGCCTGCTTGAGCGCTTGATGGCATTCGACGCCGTGGCAAAACGCTGAGCCAGCGACAACCCGAGGCAATGTCGCGATCAACACGCTTGGTAATTCTGGCTGCCATCAGATCGCCTTGATTGTGCAGGGATCGATTGTTCCTCACGTGCGTTTCCGGGCAGGTGCGCGGGTGGAACGCCGCTTCGCCCAGCGCAATGCATCAAGGAGTATCAGAATGAAGAAGCTAGTCGCCACCGTGACGTTCCTCTCCGCAACACTCGGCGCAGCAGCGCTGGCCCAGGCCGCGGACATGGGCGCGCCGGCTCCCGCGCCGCAAGCGCCTATGGTCTATCAGGAAACGGGCCCGCGGGATGGTGTTCGCATCGGCTTTCTCGACTGCTCGGTCGGCAGCGGGCTTGGCTACGTCATCGGGTCGGCCAAGTCGGTCGATTGCGTTTTCCGTTCAGCCATGGGCAGCGAACCGCTGGATGCCTACAGCGGGACGATCCGCAAGCTTGGCGTCGATCTCGGCTATACGTCGAACCAGCGGCTGGTCTGGGCTGTGTTCGCCCCGACTGCAGGCTATCACGAAGGTTCGCTCGGCGGCCTCTACGAAGGCATTTCCGCAGAGGCAACGGTTGGCGCCGGTGTGGGCGCAAACGTTCTGGTTGGCGGAACATCCGGATCTGTTCACCTCCAGACGGTGAGCGTCACCGGACAGCTCGGCCTGAACCTTGCGGCCGCCGGTACGTCAATGACGCTCAATCCAGTCAATCAAGCCGCCAGCGCCTACTGATCAACGGTATAAAAGCTCGGAATGACGGCTTCGTTTCCTGGAACGGAGCCGTCTTCGTTTCGCAGCCGCACAGCCCGGCTGCTCGGGCGCATTGTGTTTTCCTTCATCTGCGTTAAGAGGGCAGGCAATTCAGCGCTTGCCTGCCAACGGCCAGAAAGGAAACGCCATGACCGCCATCGTCGACATCATCGGACGTGAAATTCTCGACAGCCGGGGAAATCCCACCCTCGAAGTCGATGTCATACTGGAAGATGGGTCGATGGGGCGTGCGGCGGTGCCGTCCGGCGCCTCGACCGGAGCCCATGAGGCGGTCGAACTGCGTGACGGCGGCGAGCGGTATCTCGGCAAAGGTGTCGAGCAGGCCGTCGAGTCGGTAAACGGCGAAATCTTCGATGCCTTGTCCGGTCTCGAAGCGGAAAACCAGATACACATCGACAACCTGATGATCGAACTCGACGGGACGCAGAACAAGTCCCGCCTCGGCGCCAACGCAATCCTCGGCGTGTCGCTCGCCGTCGCCAAGGCAGCCGCGGAGGCGAATACACTGCCGCTCTACCGCTATGTCGGCGGGATCCATGCGCACACCCTGCCTGTGCCGATGATGAACATCATCAACGGCGGCGAGCATGCCGACAATCCGATCGACTTCCAGGAATTCATGATCATGCCGGTCGGCGCGCCGACGTTGAAGGATGCGGTAAGGATGGGCGCCGAGGTCTTTCATACGTTGAAGAAGGAACTCAAGGCGCAAGGCCACAACACCAATGTCGGAGATGAAGGCGGATTCGCCCCCAACATCGAAAGCGCCCCCGCCGCCCTCGATTTCATCATGAAGGCGATCGAGAAGGCGGGCTATGCGCCCGGCGAGGACATGTTCCTGGCTCTCGACTGCGCGTCCACCGAATTCTTCCAGGACGGGAAATATGTGCTGAAGGGCGAAGGGCGCACACTCGAGCCGGAAGCCATGGCCGATTATCTGGTCGAACTGGCCGGCAAATATCCCATCATCTCGATCGAGGACGGCATGGCCGAAGACGACTGGGATGGCTGGAAGGCTCTGACCGAAAAGATCGGCTCCAGGTGTCAGCTCGTCGGGGATGATCTTTTCGTCACCAACCCGGCCCGCCTGAGGGACGGCATCAAGATGGGCGTAGCGAACTCGATCCTCGTCAAGGTCAACCAGATCGGCACATTGAGCGAGACCCTCGAAGCGGTGACGATGGCGCACAAGGCGAATTACACCGCCGTGATGTCACATCGCTCTGGCGAAACGGAAGATTCAACGATCGCCGACCTCGCCGTCGCGACCAACTGCGGTCAGATCAAGACGGGTTCGCTCGCCCGCTCCGACCGGCTCGCCAAATACAACCAGCTGATCCGGATCGAGGAAGAACTCGGCGTTCAGGCTAGGTACGCCGGGACCGACATTCTGCGGGCTTGAGCCGGCGATTGCTGCTCAGCGACGAGGGAACGTATCCAATCTCAAATGGCCCCGACAACGGACGGGGCCATTTGCATTCGGCCGCCGCTAACCGTCCATTAAGCACGTTCGTGGCATGCTCCAGGCGTTCCTCGATCCAGAAGTAGTGCGTAGAATGTGGACCCGGCAAAAAAAGAAATCCCCGATCGGCCGTCTCGTGGTGCCGGCCATCGCCATTGCGTTTTTCACCTATTTCGGCTTCCATGCCGTGCATGGCGCGTTCGGGTTGAATTCCAAGATGCACTTGGAACACCGATCCATGCAGCTCGAAGCGAAGCTTGCCGATCTGGTGGAGCAGCGCAAGCAGATGGAGCGGCGCGTTGCGCTTCTCGACAGCGCGACGCTTGAACGCGACATGCTGGATCAGCAGGCGCGCGCCCTGCTCAACGTCTCGCGCGATAACGAGATCACGATATACCGCTGATATGAATTAACGCAAATTCAGTTAATTCGAACTAAGTTCATAAAATTCAATGAGATAGCTTGCAAGCAAGCTATGCATTTGCGCTGTTGCTGCTTTCCAAGCTTTAGCTTACCTTTCCTGCAACAAGAAACGTTGTGTTGGGAGGAATGCATGGCTCCGCGCAAGTCCGCGTCGTCTTCCGCTCGTCGAGCGACATCGGCAAGAAAGTCTCCTGCAAGATCGACATCCGGCAGCGGCAAATCCTCAATCGCCGCGCCTGCGCCCGTCGACTTCAAGAAGGAGGAAGAGCTCCAGGCCTACAACGATATGCTGCTGATCCGCCGCTTCGAGGAGAAGGCCGGCCAGCTCTATGGCATGGGATTCATCGGCGGCTTCTGCCATCTGTATATCGGGCAGGAAGCGGTCGTCGTCGGCATGCAGATGGCGCTGAAGGAAGGCGATCAGGTCATCACCGGCTATCGCGACCATGGCCATATGCTGGCGACCGGCATGAGCCCGCGCGGCGTGATGGCAGAGCTGACCGGGCGAAAGGATGGCTATTCGCGCGGCAAGGGCGGCTCGATGCACATGTTCTCGAAAGAGAAGGGCTTCTACGGTGGCCATGGCATTGTCGGCGCACAGGTGTCGCTGGGGACCGGCCTTGCCTTTGCCAACCGTTACCGCGAGAACGACAACATCTCTCTGACCTATTTCGGTGACGGCGCGGCCAATCAGGGCCAGGTCTATGAGAGCTTCAACATGGCGGCGCTCTGGAAGCTACCGGTCGTCTACATCATCGAGAACAACCGGTACGCCATGGGTACGTCGGTGGCGCGCGCTTCGGCACAGCAGGATTTCTCGCAGCGCGGGGCGTCGTTCAATATTCCCGGCATTCAGGTCGATGGCATGGACGTGCGTGCGGTCAAGGCTGCGGGCGATCTGGCCGCCGAGCACTGCCGTTCCGGAAACGGTCCGATCATCCTGGAGATGCTCACATACCGGTATCGCGGGCATTCGATGTCCGACCCGGCCAAGTACCGCACGAAGGACGAAGTGCAGAAGATGCGCTCGGAACAGGATCCCATCGAGCAGGTTCGCAAGCGACTCCTCGACAAGAAATGGGCAAGCGAGGACGAACTCAAGGCAATGGACAAGAAGGTTCGCGACAACGTCGCCGACAGCGCTGATTTTGCCCAGCAGAATCCGGAGCCGGACGCGTCCGAGCTCTACACCGACATTCTGATCTAAGCGCGCGGGAGAGACGCACATGTCCGTAGAAATTCTGATGCCCGCGCTGTCGCCGACGATGGAAGAGGGCACACTTTCCAAATGGCTCAAGAAGGAAGGCGACAATGTCACCGCGGGTGACGTGATCGCCGAAATCGAGACCGACAAGGCGACGATGGAGGTCGAGGCGGTCGATGAAGGCACGATCGCAAAGATCGTGGTTTCCGAAGGAACCGAGAACGTCAAGGTCAATGCCGTGATCGCCATCCTTGCCGAGGAGGGCGAAGACGCTGCGGAAGCTGCCGCCAGTGGCGGCAAGAAGGATGCTGCCAAGTCGTCGGACGCTTCCGCATCAGATGCGCAGGACAACGACAAAGCCGAGGACGCGTCCGACAAGTCGGAAAAGGCCCCGGCGCTGCCGAAAGCGGACGTGCAGTCCGATCCCGACATTCCCGAAGGCACGGAGATGGTGCCTACCACCGTGCGCGAAGCGCTGCGCGACGCGATGGCCGAGGAGATGCGCCGCGACGGCGACGTATTCATCATGGGTGAGGAGGTCGCGGAATATCAGGGCGCCTACAAGATCACGCAAGGCCTGCTGGACGAATTCGGCGCCAAGCGCGTCGTCGATACGCCGATCACCGAGCATGGTTTTGCCGGTGTGGGCGTTGGCGCGGCAATGGCCGGGCTGAAGCCGATCGTCGAATTCATGACCTTCAATTTCGCGATGCAGGCGATCGACCAGATCGTCAATTCTGCAGCCAAGACGCTCTACATGGCCGGCGGCCAGATGGGTGCGCCGATCGTCTTCCGTGGTCCGAATGGTGCAGCGGCGCGCGTCGCCGCACAGCACTCTCAGTGTTATGCCGCGTGGTATGGTCATATTCCCGGACTGAAGGTCGTGATGCCCTATACGGCTGCCGACGCAAAAGGGCTGCTCAAGGCCGCAATCCGTGACCCGAATCCGGTCATCTTCCTGGAGAACGAGATTCTCTACGGACAGACATTCGATGTGCCGAAGATGGACGATTTCGTCCTGCCGATCGGCAAAGCGCGCATCCACAAGACCGGGAGCGATGCAACGATCGTCTCGTTCGGCATCGGCATGACCTACGCCGTGAAGGCCGCCGAAGAGTTGGCCGGCATGGATATCGATGTCGAACTGATCGACCTTCGCACGATCCGCCCGATGGACCTGCCGACCGTCATCGAATCGGTCAAGAAAACGGGGCGCCTGGTGACGGTGGAGGAGGGTTTCCCGCAGTCGTCCGTAGGAACGGAAATCGCTACCCGCGTGATGCAGCAGGCTTTCGACTATCTAGATGCGCCGATCGTCACGGTCGCCGGCAAGGATGTTCCGATGCCCTATGCGGCCAATCTGGAGAAGCTGGCACTGCCG
This sequence comes from Neopararhizobium haloflavum, assembly GCF_002750855.1. Lineage (GTDB taxonomy): Bacteria > Pseudomonadota > Alphaproteobacteria > Rhizobiales > Rhizobiaceae > Georhizobium > Georhizobium haloflavum. The sequence continues at coordinate 44,926 of NZ_NWUC01000009.1, forward strand.
AATGTCCAGGAAGTCGTCGATGCAGTGAAAGCCGTCACTTACAAAGCCTGAGGGAGGGCGGACGAGATGCCAATCAACATCACAATGCCCGCCCTGTCTCCGACAATGGAAGAGGGCAATCTGGCGAAGTGGCTCGTGAAGGAGGGAGATACCGTCTCCTCTGGCGATGTGATCGCCGAAATAGAAACCGACAAGGCAACGATGGAAGTGGAGGCCGTCGATGAGGGAACGGTCGCCAAGATCGTCGTTCCCGCAGGGACCGAGGGCGTCAAGGTCAATGCGGTCATCGCCGTACTCGCCGAAGAGGGTGAAGATGTGAGCGAGGCTGCCAAGGGCGGCGGATCGGACGGTGCGGCCGAGAAATCTGCAAAGGAAGAGCGTAAGAAGGATGCGCAGTCCGAAGCGGGCGCTTCGAAACAGGCGCAGCCGGATGGCGGGACTGCGCCGGCCGATGCCAAGCCTATCGCCGACAAGACACCGACTGCCGGCACCGAAGCGCCGAGGAAGAACGGCGAACGCATCTTTGCATCACCGCTCGCGCGCCGCATGGCGAAAGAGGCCGGTCTTGACCTCTCTGCCGTCTCGGGCTCAGGCCCGAAAGGCAGGATCGTGAAAACCGACATCGAGGCGGCTGCAAAGGGCGGTGCGGCGAAGTCGGCTGGCAGTGTCGGCGATGGCGCAGCCGCTCCGACGGCCAAGGCGCCGAGCGATGCGCAGGTTCTTAAGAATTTCGCCGAAGGTTCGTATGAACTCGTCGCGCATGACGGCATGCGCAAGACGATCGCCAAACGTCTCGTTGAAGCCAAACAGACGATCCCGCATTTCTACGTCGCGGTCGATTGCGAGCTCGATGCATTGCTGGCGCTGCGCAAGCAGCTGAACGAGGCGGCGCCCGCGAAGGACGAGAAGCCTGCCTACAAGCTTTCGGTCAACGACATGGTCATCAAGGCGCTGGCTCTCGCGCTCAGGGACGTTCCCGATGCCAATGTGTCGTGGACCGAGTCGGCAATGGTCAAGCACAAGCATGCCGATGTCGGCGTTGCCGTCTCGATCCCAGGCGGGCTGATCACGCCGATCATCCGCAAGGCCGAAGAAAAGACACTGTCGGCGATTTCCAACGAGATGAAGGATCTTGGCAAACGGGCCAAGGAACGCAAGCTGAAGCCGGAGGAGTATCAGGGCGGAACGACGGCGGTTTCCAACATGGGCATGATGGGCGTCAAGAATTTCTCGGCCGTCATCAACCCGCCGCATGCAACGATCCTGGCGGTCGGCGCGGGAGAGAAGCGTCCGGTCGTGAAGAACGGCGACCTTGCCATTGCGGAAGTCATGACCGTTACGCTTTCGACCGACCATCGCTGTGTCGACGGTGCGCTGGGGGCGGAACTGCTCGCCGCTTTCAAGCGCTATATCGAGCACCCGATGGGTATGCTGGTCTAGGAGAACGGTCATGAAGACCGTTCTGTGCTTCGGCGATTCCCTTACCTGGGGTGCCGACGCCGAGACCGGCGGGCGGCATCCCTTCGGGTATCGCTGGCCGAACGTACTGCAGAAGGCGCTGGGCGATGGCGTTCATGTGATCGCCGAAGGCCTCGGCGGTCGCACCACCGCCTATGACGACCCGACGGCACTGGCCGAGCGCAGCGGGACCAAGATGCTGCCAACGCTGCTTTCGAGCCATGAGCCGCTCGATCTGGTCGTCATCATGCTTGGCTCGAACGACATGAAGCCGAAGGTGGCGGGCCGGGCGATCGACGCCATGCTGGGCATGGAGCGCCTGGTCGAACAGGTGAAGCACCATGCCTGGCGCCAGGAAAGCGATCCACCCGACGTCCTGCTTGTCGCACCGCCAGTGCTCTGTGAAACGGCGAACCCCATCTTCGGGGCGATCTATGCCGGATCGATCGAGGAATCCAAGATGATCGCCTCCTACTACGCCGACCTGGCAGACGAAATGGGTTGTGGCTTCTTCGATGCCGCCTCCGTTGCCACCACGACGCCACTCGACGGCGTTCACCTCGACGCCGAAAACACGCGCGCCATCGGCAAGGGCCTGGCGCCAATCGTCCGGGTCATGCTCGGACTTTAACTTGCGGGAAGGAACGTTCCATGGCTGACAGCTACGACGTCATCATCATCGGCTCCGGGCCGGGCGGCTATGTGACGGCCATCCGCGCCGCACAGCTGGGCTTGAAGACGGCCATCGTCGAGCGCGAACACATGGGCGGCATCTGCCTCAATTGGGGCTGCATTCCGACCAAGGCCCTGCTGCGCTCGGCCGAAATCCTCGACCACGCCAATCATGCGAAGGATTATGGTCTTACATTGGACGGCAAGATGACCGCGAAAGTGGAGGATGTCGTCAAGCGCTCACGCGGCGTCTCGTTGCGGCTCAACGGCGGCGTCGGCTTTCTGATGAAGAAGAACAAAATCGATGTGATCTGGGGTGAAGCGGAACTGACCAAGCCCGGAGAGATCAAGGTCTCCAAGATGAAGAAGAAGGCCATGGAACCGCAGCCGCCGGCGCCGAAAGGCACCAAGGGCGAGGGGACCTATCAGGCCAAGCACGTCATTCTCGCAACCGGCGCCCGACCGCGCACGCTCCCGGGCATCGAGCCTGACGGCAAGCTGATCTGGACGTATTTTGAATCCATGGTTCCGAATGAAATGCCCAAGTCCATGATTGTCATGGGGTCCGGCGCCATCGGCATCGAATTCGCATCGTTCTACCGCTCCATGGGCTGCGACGTCACCGTCGTCGAGCTGATGTCGACGATCATGCCCGTCGAGGACGCGGAGATTTCCGCCATCGCCCGTAAGGCGCTGGAAAAGCGTGGTATGAAGATCATAACCGACGCCAAGGTCGCCAAGGTGGAAAAGGCGGCGAACTCCGTCACCGCCCATGTCGAGACGAAGGACGGAAAGACGCAGAAGATCACGGCGGATCGGCTGATCTCCGCGGTTGGCGTTCAGGGCAACACCGAAAATCTCGGACTCGAAAAACTCGGCATCAAGACCGAGAAGGGCTGCATCGTCACTGACGGCTATGGCAAGACGAATGTCGACGGCATCTATGCGATCGGCGATGTCGCCGGCCCGCCGATGCTGGCTCACAAGGCCGAGCATGAAGGTGTCATCTGTATCGAGAAGATCGCCGCCGTACCGGGCGTCCACGCAATGGACAAGAACAAGATTCCCGGATGCACCTACTGTCACCCGCAGGTGGCGAGTGTCGGGCTGACGGAAGCAAAAGCGAAGGAAGCGGGCCGTGATATCCGTGTCGGCCGTTTCCAATTCGGCGCGAACGGCAAGGCGATCGCGCTTGGTGAGGACAACGGTCTGATCAAGACGATCTTCGACAAGAAGACGGGGGAACTCCTCGGCGCGCATATGGTTGGCGCGGAAGTAACAGAACTCATCCAGGGTTTTGTAGTGGCCATGAATCTCGAGACGACCGAGGAAGAGCTCATGCACACCATCTTCCCGCATCCGACCTTGTCCGAGATGATGAAGGAAAGTGTGCTCGACGCCTACGGCCGCGTGCTCAACGCATGATGTGCAACTGGCGGATTTATCAGTAAAATCGCATTAACCGGGAACCGCCCCTTTCCTGCCACGTTTCTTGTTCGACTTCACGCACGCGAAAGGAGACGGGGTCATGGATCTGAACGGAATGGGGCTGATCGGCGCCATCATCGTAGGCGGCATTGCCGGGTGGCTCGCCGAAAAGTTCATGAAGACCGATCACGGTATCTTCATGAACATCATTCTGGGCATCATTGGTGCTGCGTTGCTCAACTTCCTCCTGAGCATCCTCGGCATCTATACGGGAACCGGCGTGCTGATATACCTGATCGTCGGGTTTATCGGCGCCTGCATCCTGATTGCGCTGGGTCGTGCGATCAGGCGATAGAAACCCTGTTCGCTATGCGTTTCAAGAAGGCCGCCATGCATCGTGGCGGCCTTACATTTGCATCGATGAGTGACTATAACCTGACCATGTGACGATGAGGCCCCATGGGCCGCAAACGGGAGCGATAATGGTCACCGTCCTCGATACGATCGCAAGCGGCACGGCGCGCGTGCGTCATCCGGAAAAGGCCCACCGGCCGGATACGGAGGTCGCCAGAAAGCCAGATTGGATCCGCGTCAAGGCGCCGACGTCCAAGGGCTACCGCGAAACCCGCGAAATCGTTAAGTCGCACAAGCTCGTGACCGTCTGTGAGGAAGCAGGCTGTCCCAACATCGGTGAATGCTGGGACAAGAAACACGCCACTTTCATGATCATGGGCGAGATTTGCACGCGCGCCTGTGCGTTCTGCAATGTCGCGACCGGTCTGCCCCATGCACTCGATCCCGACGAGCCGGAAAATGTCGGAAAGGCCGTCGCTCAAATGGGCCTGAACCATGTGGTCATCACATCGGTCGATCGCGACGATCTGGCAGATGGGGGCGCGCAGCACTTCGTCGAGGTGATCGAGGCGATCAGACGCCTGGCCCCTGGAACAACGATCGAAATTCTCACACCGGATTTTCTGCGCAAGCCCGGCGCGCTCGAACAGGTGGTGGCTGCCAAGCCGGACGTCTTCAATCACAATCTGGAGACGGTTCCCTCCAACTATCTGACCGTCCGCCCAGGCGCCCGCTATTTCCATTCGATCCGCCTGCTGCAGCGCGTGAAGGAACTGGACCCGACGATCTTCACCAAATCGGGGATCATGGTCGGGCTCGGCGAAGAGCGAAACGAGGTCCTGCAGCTCATGGACGACCTTCGCACCGCCGACATCGATTTCCTGACCATCGGTCAGTACCTTCAGCCGACCCGCAAGCATCACCGCGTCGTCAAGTTCGTCACGCCGGAAGAATTCAAGTCCTACGAGACGGTCGCGTACACCAAGGGCTTCCTGATGGTTTCGGCCAGTCCGCTCACCCGTTCATCGCACCACGCCGGGGACGATTTCGCCAAATTGCGTCTGGCGAGGGAAAAGAAATTGAAGCAGCAGGGCGTCTGACCGGCAATGCCTCAGTTTCAAACGACGCGCACCGCAGGCCATTCAGCAAGCGACATGTTCGCGCTCGTGGCCGATGTGGAGCGATATCCCGAGTTCGTTCCCTTGTGTGAATCGCTGTCCGTCCGCTCGCGCAAGGAGGGCGATGGGGGCAAGGCGCTGCTCGTTGCGGACATGACCGTCGGCTACAAGGCCATTCGCGAGACCTTCTCGACACAGGTGCTCTTGAAGCCAGAGGAAAACAGGATCAACGTGAAATACATCGATGGTCCATTTCGCTACCTCGACAATCGATGGGAATTTGAGCCGGTAGGCCCGGCCGCGTGCAAGGTTCATTTTTTCATCGACTACGAATTTCGAAGCCGCATGCTCGGGATGCTGATGGGCACGATGTTCGATCGTGCGTTTCGCACATTCGCCGAGGCTTTCGAGCGCCGTGCCGATGCGGTCTATGGCCGCTCGCAATCCGCCAGTGGGGCTTCCTCCTGATCAGTCGCCGTCCATCGCCGCCAGAAAGGCCTTGAGCGCCGCACCAACGGTCTGCCGCCGGATTGCGTCACGGCCGATATCGCCGAATTGGTGATCGACCACATGGGTCTTGCCGTCCAGTTCGGATACAGCCAGATACACAAGTCCGACCGGCTTTTCAGGCGAACCGCCGCCTGGGCCAGCTATTCCCGTCACCGAGACGGCGATGTCGGCGGAAGAGTTCGACAAGGCGCCGAATGCCATCTCCTGGGCTGTCTGGCTGGAGACGGCGCCGTGCCGTCCCAAGGTTTCGCTCTTCACGTCGAGCATCTGTTTCTTGGCATCGTTGGAGTAGGTGACGAAACCGCGATCGAAGATATCGGAAGCACCTGCGATATCCGTGATCGCGGCGGCGATCATGCCGCCGGTGCACGATTCGGCCGTTGCGAGGACCACCTTGCGTTCCCTGGCGCGCTTGACGACGTCCTCTGCCAGAGCTTGAATGTCGGCATCATTCATCTGTCGATCTCCGAATAGACCACTGTTGCCGTTGCGATGGCGGCGATCCCTTCCTCGCGCCCTACGAACCCGATCCTTTCATTCGTGGTCGCCTTGACCGAGCAGCGGGCTAGCGAAATCTGAAGATCCCGTGCCATCGCCGCACGCATGGCCGAACGGTGCGGACCGATGCGCGGCGCTTCGCAGATAAGGGTGACGTCGGCGTTCATGATCGTGCCGCCTGCCTTGGTGACGATATCACGGGCGCTGCTGAGAAATATGCGAGAGGCGGCGCCGCGCCATTTTTCATCGGTGGGTGGAAAGTGGTCGCCGATGTCGCCGGCGCCACACGTCGCCAAGAGCGCATCCGTCAGGGCATGATAGCCGACGTCGGCGTCGGAGTGGCCGGATAACGTCTTGTCGTGATCGATGGCGACCCCGCAAAGCGTCACCTGGCTGCCCGGAACGAGCGCATGCACGTCATATCCATTGCCGGTTCGAACGTCAGGCAGGACGGGTTTTTCCATGCCATTCAAACGATGCATCTTGCGATCGGCGATCGCGAGGTCCTCGCGCAGCGTGATCTTGAGATTGTCAGTTGAGCCATCGACAATCCGCACGACCATGTCCGCCCATTCGGCGATGGAGGCATCGTCCGTGAAGCCATCGTCCGCCGATACAGCGGCGCGCCTGTGTGCCTCGAGGATCGGGGCGAACGCGAAGCCCTGCGGCGTCTGTGCCGCATAGAGATTTTCGCGCGAAACGGTCCTGATCACACGGCGTCCGATGGTCGCCGCCTTCAGCGTGTCGTTGACGGCCTGAGCAGGCAGGATCGCGTCGCCGCCATCTCGAAGGCCCATCAGCACGCGGTCGATCATGGCAACGTCGACAAATGGGCGTACGCCATCGTGAATGAGGACGTGACTGGGCGCATGCGCCGCGAGCGCTTCCAGGCCACGGCGCACCGACATCTGGCGTGTGCGGTCACCGAAAACGGTCCGAAACCGATCTGAAACGGGCAAGCGTGCGACAGCCGTCGCGAACAACGCCTCATCATCCGGATGGATGACGACGACGATCGGTCCGATCGCGGGATGAGACGCGAACCGCTCGAGCGTCCAGCTGAGCACCGGACGCCCCGCGACATCGCGATACTGCTTCGGACCATTTCCTGGATCGCCGGCCCGTTCTCCGCGACCAGCCGCGACGATGACCGCGCCGACGCTCTTCATCTCCAAAGCCATCGCGTGAAACCGCCTTTCTCCTGACGCATTGCGACGCTCTAAGCGCGCTTCTGAATTTGCCATTCCATCGTCTAGTGCCTTTCCCTGGCAGGCGAAAGAGCTTCCCGCACCGCTGGGCAACTGTCGGCGGGTGTGCTGCGCCAATGCGCGAACGCCGAATGCCGCGTCACACGAAAATTCTGGCGCTAACGCCAATTGCCCCTTGGCAAGACCGGCTATCATGGCTAAAAAACAGGCACGATCGAAAGGTGCCTTTCACAGATGCATTCCACGTTGACGGATCTTTCCCGGCCTTTGCGCGTAGGCGGGGTAACACTGCCCAATCGTGTCGCGCTGGCACCCATGTCAGGCGTCAGCGATCTGCCATTTCGGCAACTTGCGCACCGGTTCGGGGCGGGAATGGTCGTGACGGAAATGATCGCCAGTCGCGAGCTCGTCGGTAGTTCGGCCGATTCGGTCCGCCGGATGCGCCGTGACGCCGGTTTCGTGCATATCGTGCAGTTGGCTGGCCGCGAAGCCGGATGGATGGCCGAGGCAGCGCGCATTGCGGAAGGTGAGGGCGCCGACATCGTCGACATCAACATGGGCTGCCCCGCCAAGAGGGTGACCGGCGGCTATTCCGGTTCGGCGCTGATGCGCGATCCGGATCACGCGCTTGGCCTGGTCGAGGCGACGGTCGGGGCAGTAGACATACCGGTGACGTTGAAGATGCGTCTCGGGTGGGACGACAATTCGATCAATGCGCCCATGATCGCGGCGCGGGCGGAGAATGCCGGTGTCGCGCTCGTGACCGTCCACGGCCGCACGCGCTGCCAATTCTACGAAGGGCGCGCCGACTGGCACGCGATCCGTGCCGTCAAGGACGTCCTCTCCGTACCTTTGGTCGCCAATGGGGACATCGAAAGCATCGCCGACTGTCGTGCGATCGTCGAGGCATCTGGGGCCGATGCCGTCATGGTCGGGCGTGCTGCGCAGGGCCGTCCATGGCTACCCGGCGCTCTCGCGGGATCGACGAACCATCCGACGCAGCCGGCCGCCATTCTTTCGATTGTTCTGGAACACTACGACATGATCCTCTCCCATTACGGCGCGGCGTTGGGCGTGCGGCAAGCGCGCAAGCATCTGGCGGCCTATATGGCTCTGCACGCGCCGGTGGCTCCTGAAGCGCTGAGGCGCAAGGTGATGACGTCACCGGATGCCGGTGCGGTTTCGGAGGCTCTGCAGAGCATCTTCAACGACTACGCAATGCCAGAGGCCGCATAGTGGCAATCGATGTCAAACAACGTGCATCTGGGACAGCGGCCTTGCCGGCCGGCGGCCTGACGATCACCGCGAATGTGCTGAACACCATCCAGCACCCGGTCATCATGGTCGACAAGAACGGCTTCATCGCCTACGCGAACTGGGCTGCCGAGACGTTTTTCGGCGTCAGCGCTGACATGCTGCTGCGTCATACCATCGATCAGTACATACCTTTCGGCAGCCCGCTTCTGTCGCTGATCGATCATGTCCGCGAACGCAGCGGTCCGATCAACGAATACAAGGTCGATCTCAGCTCACCCAAGCTGGGTACCGACAAGCTCGTCGATCTTTACGTGGCGCCTGTCGCCGGCGACGCGGATCATGATGATGCGGTCGTCGTCGTCTTCCAGATCCGCACCATGGCGGACAAGATCGATCGACAGTTGACGCACCGCGCCGCTGCCCGTTCCGTCACCGGGCTCGCCTCGATGCTGGCGCACGAGATCAAGAATCCGCTGTCCGGCATCCGCGGCGCGGCGCAACTCCTCGAAAGTTCCGTGAACGACGAGGATCGCGCGTTGACGCAGCTGATCCGGGATGAGACGGACCGTATCGTTTCACTGGTCGATCGCATGGAGGTTTTCTCCGACGAGCGACCGGTCGATCGTCAGCCGGTGAACATCCATTCGGTGCTTGATCACGTCAAGGCCGTAGCACGGGCGGGGTTCGCGCGGGATGTGCGGATTGCCGAGAGCTACGATCCTTCGTTGCCCTATGTGTTCGCCAATCGCGATCAGCTCGTCCAGGTGTTTCTGAATCTGGTGAAAAACGCCTGCGAGGCGATCGGTGATGCGCCGGACGGGGAGATTCAACTGACCACCGCGTTCAGGCCCGGCATCCGCCTTTCTGTGCCCGGCTCCCGCGAAAAGGTGTCGCTGCCGCTCGAATTCTGCGTCCACGACAACGGCCCTGGCGTGCCGGACGATCTTCTGCCGCATCTTTTCGACCCGTTCATCACCACGAAGACGAACGGCTCGGGCCTTGGGCTGGCGCTGGTGGCAAAGATCGTCGGAGCCCATGGCGGCATCGTCGAATGCGAGCGGCAGAGCCGCCGGACCACATTCCGTATCCTCATGCCGATGTCCAAGGAAACCGACTTCTGGCCAGACGACGGGACCGCGAAAAGCCGATGAAATCTGCAACCATTCTCGTCGCCGACGATGACGCCGCCATCCGCACCGTGCTCAATCAGGCGCTGACCCGTGCGGGCTACGATGTGAGAATCACATCCAATGCCTCGACGCTTTGGCGCTGGATTGCCGCTGGCGACGGCGATCTCGTGATCACCGACGTGGTCATGCCCGACGAGAATGCGTTCGATCTGTTGCCGCGTGTCAAGAAGGCGCGGCCGGACCTGCCGGTACTGGTCATGAGTGCGCAGAACACGTTCATGACCGCCATCAAGGCCTCCGAAAAGGGCGCCTACGACTATCTGCCCAAGCCATTCGATCTGACCGAGATGATCGGAATCATCGGCCGGGCTTTGTCCGAGCCGAAGCGCAAGGCGGCCACGGCCGAACCGGACCAGCATGAAAGCATGCCCCTGGTCGGCCGCTCCGCTGCCATGCAGGAGATCTACCGTGTCCTGGCGCGGCTGATGCAGACCGATCTCACCTTGATGATCACCGGCGAGTCGGGCACCGGCAAGGAGCTGGTCGCGCGGGCGCTTCACGACTACGGCAAGCGTCGCAACGGACCATTCGTCGCCATCAATATGGCGGCCATTCCCCGCGATCTGATCGAGTCGGAACTGTTCGGGCATGAGAAAGGCGCCTTCACCGGAGCGCACCACCGCTCGACGGGACGTTTCGAGCAGGCGGAGGGCGGCACGCTCTTTCTCGATGAAATCGGCGACATGCCGATGGAGGCGCAAACCCGCCTGCTGCGTGTCCTGCAGCAGGGTGAATATACGACCGTCGGCGGGCGGACGCCGATCAAGACCGATGTCCGTATCGTCGCGGCGACCAACAAGGACCTGAAGACCTCCATCAATCAGGGTCTTTTTCGCGAAGATCTCTACTATCGCTTGAACGTGGTGCCGCTTCGCCTGCCACCCTTGCGCGATCGTGCCGAAGACGTGCCGGATCTTGTTCGCCATTTCGTCCAGCAAGGAGAAAAGGAAGGGCTGGACGTCAAGCGCTTCGACGGCGACGCACTGGAGATGCTGAAGGTCTATGCCTGGCCCGGCAACGTGCGCGAACTTGAGAATGTCGTGCGACGGCTGACTGCGCTCTATCCGCAGGAAGTCATCACGCGCGAGATCATCGAGAACGAATTGCGCACCGAAGCACCGGCCAGCGTGCTGGATCGCGGCGAGGGGCTGTCCGGTCCCCTGAGCATTGCGCAAGCCGTCGAGGAGAACATGCGAACCTATTTCTCCCAGTTCGGCGACGATCTGCCTCCGCCTGGGCTTTACCACAGGGTGCTGCACGAGATGGAGCATCCGCTGATTCTGGCGGCCCTGACCGCGACGCGCGGCAACCAGATCCGCGCAGCCGAACTCCTGGGTCTCAATCGCAATACCCTTCGCAAGAAAATTCGCGAACTCGGCGTCTCGGTCTATCGCAGTCAGCGCTCGGCTTGACGCCGTTTCCCGAATAGTTGCACTTTCGCCACAAATCGTTGCTCTATGGCAACGTCGTACGGTCGATAGGGCCGTGATTCTTCAATGACTGCGGCGGGGCATGGCGATCAGCGAGACATTGCCAAATCAAATCCGTTCCGGGGCGACCCTGCCGGGGGGCGCATCCAGGGAACAGCGCAAACTCTGGGCATTGCCGGGCGTAATTCTCGTCATCGCCGCCCTGATCAGCGCGGTGGTGTCCTTCGTGGTCCTGATGGGCCTTACGCCGATCCCGCCGGAAAACGAAGTCGTGATGACGGCGGTGGTCGTCAATCTGGGCTTCGTGCTGTGCCTTCTCGGGCTGATCGGCTACGAGGTCCGCCGAGTCTTGATTGCAAGACGGCGCGGCAAGGCGGCGGCGCGCCTTCATGTGCGCATTATCGGGCTCTTCTCCATCGTCGCGATCGTGCCCGCAATCCTGGTCGCGATCGTCGCCAGCATCACGCTGGACATCGGCCTCGACCGATGGTTCTCGATGCGGACACAGGCGATCGTCAATTCCTCGCTGGACGTGGCCGAGGCCTACGTCATGGAGAACGCCCGCTATCTTCAGGGCCAGACCGTGTCGATGGCAAACGACCTCGACAATGCACGCTCCCTCTACAACCTGGACCGCAGCGGGTTCGAACTGTTGCTGACCCGACAGGCAACGGGCAGGGGGCTGCTTGGCGCATTCCTCGTGCGACCTGACGGCTCGTTGATCATGGAGGCCGATATCGATGTCGAACGGCCGCTGCCTGCCATTCCCCAGGATGCGTTGGAGGCTGCCGGAGACGGCCGTCCAACACTCATTCCGCCGGGCGTTACGAACCTCGTCGGAGCGGTCCTGGAACTGCAGGACATACCCGAGGCGTATCTTTATACGATCCGTGCGGTGGATCCCGACGTCATTCAGTCCATGCGTTTGATGGAGGAGAACACCGCGGAATATCAAACGCTCGAAGCCAATCGCGCGCCGCTGCAATTGGCGTTCGGCATTCTCTATCTCGGCTTCGCGCTGATCGTTCTCCTCGCCGCGATCTGGACCGCGATCGCCGTTGCCGACCGCATCGTCAGACCGATCCGCCTTCTCATTGGCGCCGCCGATGATGTGACTGCAGGGGATTTTTCCGTCAGCGTGCCGGTGCGGGGCTCCGACGGAGACGTGGCGCATCTTTCTCAGACCTTCAACAACATGGTGGTGCAGATCCGTACGCAACGCGACGAGATACTGACTGCCAAGGACGAGATGGACGAGCGGCGGCGCTTCACCGAGGCCGTGCTGTCAGGCGTCTCGGCCGGCGTCATGAGCGTCGAGCGCGATGGCCGGATCTCGATCAGCAACAGCTCAGCAGAGATCATGCTCGACGTGGATCCCGGCGCCCTTGTCGGCCATCGTCTCGCCGAGGTGTCGCCCGAGATCGATGCCGTTATGGCGCAGGCAGTCGCGCGTGCAAGGCCGGAAACGCGCCAGCAGGTCACCGTGATAAGGGCAGGCAAGGAGCGCACACTTAACGTCCAGGTGACGCGGGAAGAATCCTACGAGGAGCATGAATCCTACGTCGTCACGCTCGATGACATCACCGATCTCGTGATCGCCCAACGCTCGACCGCATGGGCGGACGTCGCGCGACGCATCGCGCACGAGATCAAGAATCCGCTGACGCCGATTCAGCTCTCCGCAGAGCGGATTCGTCGCCGGTACGGCAAGCAGATCGATCAGGACGATCGGACCATCTTCGACCAGTGCACTGATACGATCGTTCGGCAGGTCGAGGATATCGGCAAGATGGTCGACGAATTCTCCGCCTTCGCACGCATGCCGAAGCCGACCAAGGAGCGGCAGGATCTGCGCGCAATCGTCAAGGATGCCGTCTTCCTTCGGGAGGTGAGCCGCAACGACATCGCCTTTACCCAGGACCTTGGTGACGAGCCGATGGACGGCATGTATGACGGGCGCATGCTTGGCCAGGCCTTTGCAAACCTGATCAAGAATGCGACCGAGGCGATCGATGCGGTGCCGCCTGATGCCGTGCGCGACGGCAAGCGCATCGCCGTCAGGGCGAGCCGGGAAGGGGACATGACCATCGTCGACATCATCGACAATGGACGCGGCCTGCCGACAGAAAACCGCAACCGCATTCTCGAGCCTTACATCACCATGCGTGAGAAAGGCACCGGACTTGGTCTCGCGATCGTCAAGAAGATTGTCGAGGATCACCATGGTTCGCTGGAGCTACACGACGCCCCACAGGATTTCGATGCGCATGGGGGCGCGATGGTTCGCGTGAAGTTGCGCCCCGAAGGTCTTGAGGGCGAAGCAGAAATTAAAATGCCTGAGGAGGCCGACAATGGCGTCTGATATTCTTGTGGTCGATGATGAAGAAGATATCCGGGAGCTCGTCGCGGGGATCTTGTCCGACGAAGGCCATGAAACTCGTACCGCCTTCGACAGCGACAGCGCCCTGCAGGCCATCACGGATCGCGTGCCGCGCCTCGTCTTTCTCGACATCTGGCTTCAGGGAAGCCGTCTCGACGGGCTCGCTCTGCTGGACGAGATCAAGCAGCGCTATCCGGATCTGCCCGTCGTCATGATATCGGGGCACGGCAACATCGAGACGGCGGTTTCGGCAATCAAGCGCGGCGCCTATGATTTCATCGAGAAGCCGTTCAAAACCGATCGCCTGATTCTGGTGGCGGAGCGGGCGCTCGAGACATCCAAGCTGAAGCGCGAGGTCAGCGAACTGAAGCGCCGGTCTGGTGATCCAGCGGAACTGATCGGTACATCGATCGCGATATCGCAGCTCAAAGGCACCATCGAAAAGGTCGCGCCGACCAACAGCCGTATCATGATCCTCGGTCCTTCGGGCAGCGGCAAGGAACTGGTGGCGCGCCTCATTCACAAGAGTTCCTCGCGGGCCGCGGGCCCCTTCGTCGCCATGAACGCGGCGGCGATTACGCCGGAGCGAATGGAAATCGCGCTGTTCGGCACGGAAAACAACAATGGCCATGAGCGCAAGGTCGGTGCGCTGGAAGAGGCGCATGGCGGCATCCTTTATCTCGACGAGATAGCGGACATGCCGCGCGAGACGCAGAACAAGATATTGCGCGTTCTGGTCGATCAGCAATTCGAGCGGGTGGGTGGCTCCAAGCGGGTCAAGGTGGATGTCCGGATCATCTCCTCCACCGCCTGCAACCTCGAGGACCTCATCGCCGAAGGGCGTTTCCGGCAGGATCTTTATCATCGCCTGGCCGTTGTGCCTGTCAAAGTGCCTTCGCTCGCCGAGCGGCGTGAGGACATTCCGTTCCTGGTCGACATATTCATGCGCCAGATGGCCGAGCAGGCCGGGATCCGTCCTCGTCCGGTGGCCGATGATGCGATGGCGGTTCTCCAGGCACATGACTGGCCCGGAAATATCCGGCAACTCCGCAACAACATCGAACGACTTATGATTCTCGCGCGCAACGACGGGACCGACAAGCCGGTGTCTGCCGATATGCTTCCGACCGAGATCGGCGACATGCTGCCCAAGACGCCTAGCCGTGGCGACAGCCACATCATGACGCTTCCGCTGCGCGAGGCCCGTGAGATGTTCGAGCGGGACTACCTCATCGCTCAGATCAACCGGTTCGGCGGCAACATCTCGCGCACCTCGGAATTCGTGGGCATGGAGCGGTCGGCGCTGCATCGCAAGCTCAAGTCGCTTGGCGTTTGAACGAGCGCTCATCCGTCTCGAACTGCCACTTGCGCCGAGGCGTCCCGCTCTGCGTTCTGTTGCGTTCGAAACGCTCTAGCCGAGCACGCAGTGGAACACTATGCTGCCGCCCGATCCGCAATCGTTGGCGGCAAGGCACGTAGGACGGCATGAAGATTATCATCTGCGGCGCGGGACGCGTCGGCTTCGGCATCGCAGAGCGTCTCTCGCAAGAAGAAAATGACGTCTCCGTCATCGACACCTCCGCATCCCTGATCCATGCGATTCGCGATACGCTCGACGTGCGCGGCTATGTCGGGCATGGCGCCCATCCCGAGGTGCTGGCGCAGGCAGGCGCCGAAGAAGCCGATATGATCATCGCCGTGACACTCTCGGATGAGGTCAACATGGTGGCCTGTCAGGTGGCGCATTCGCTTTTCAACGTGCCGACCAAGATCGCCCGCATCCGCGCCCAGAACTACCTCGCGCCGCACTATCTCGACCTGTTCTCGCGCGAACACATGCCGATCGACGTGATCATTTCGCCGGAGGTGGAAGTCGGCAAGATGGTACTGCGCCGCATCGCTCTTCCTGGTGCGACGGATGCGGTGCGCTTCGCCAATGATGCGATCGCGATGGTGGCGATCGAGTGTCAGGAAGACTGCCCGGTCGTGAACACACCGCTGGAGCAGCTTACCGAACTCTTCCCCGATCTGACCGCGACGGTCGTCGGCATCGTGCGCAATGACGAATTGACTGTTCCCCATTCCAGCGATCAGTTGCAGACCGGCGACCTGGCCTATGTGATCTGCGACCGGGAACATGTGCGACGCACGCTCGGCCTTTTCGGTCACGAGGAGCCGGAAGCCGTGCGCATCGTCATCGCGGGCGGCGGGAATATCGGCTATTTCGTCGCCAACGCGATAGAGGAGCGGCAGCCCAACATCAAGATCAAGATCATCGAGCATGACCGTGCACGCGCCGTAGCGATCGCGGACAAGCTGCGCCGGGCCGTGGTGCTCAACGGTTCGTCGCTCGACCAGCAGATCCTGACGGAAGCCGACATTCACGATGCGGACCTGATGGTGGCCCTGACCAATGACGACCAGGTCAACATCCTGTCCTCCGTCATGGCGAAGAGACTTGGCTGCCAGGCCAATCTCGTTCTGATCAACAATCCGAGCTATCAGGACTTCACCAAGACGATCGGGATCGATGCCCATATCAATCCGCGCGCCGTCACCATTTCGCGTATTCTCCAACACGTCCGTCGCGGTCGCATTCGAGCGGTCTACAGCGTCGAACGCGGCGATGCGGAGGTGATCGAAGCGGAAGCCATGGATACCTCGCCGCTGGTCGGCAAGCCACTGCGTGAGCTCGATCTGCCCGAGGGCGTGCGCATCGGCGCGATCTACCGTGACAAGAAGGTGGTTCAGCCGGACGGGGCAACCAAGATCAAGGCCAAGGATCGGGTCGTCATGTTCGCGCGCGGGCGCTCCGTTCGCCATGTGGAGCAGATGTTCCGCGTCAGCCTTGAATTCTTCTGATCCAGACGATGGGACCGCTTTTCCTCGTCACGCTAAGTTCCGGCGGGCTGTTCATTCTCCTGATCCCCGCAATCCTGATCAACCTCGCGCTCGAGGAGCGCGATCTCGCCATCGAAATGGGGCTCGTGGGCGGTCTCGGCGCCTTCGTCTGCGTCATGATCATTGCGGCGCTTCTTGGCCGGATCAGGGGCGTCGAGCGTGAACTGAACTTCGTTTCGCTCGTGCTGATCTGGGTCTGTACGCCGTTGGTCGCGGCCGTCTGCCTCATGGTGCTCGCGGGCCTGCCGCCCGGCGGCGCCTGGTTCGAGGCCGTCTCGGCGCTGACCACGACGGGAGCCACCGTGCTGGTTCGCGACCGGTTCTCGGTCGGTTTCCTGTTCTGGCGCTCTTCGCTGGAATGGTATGGCGGCTTCCTGACACTGATCTCGATCATCCATGTCCTCGCTCCGGCCGGGTTCGGTGGTCTGCGGCCAAGTGGCCGCCGTCGGGGGACATCGAACCATCGGGACGGACACTGGGGCGCACTGTCAGCCTATTCGTCGGTCTTGTGGCAGTATGGCGCGCTCACCGTCGTCATCGCGCTCGGGCTGATCTTCTTCTCCGTTCATCCCGGAGATGCGATGATGCTCGCCATGGTCAGCATCGCGACGGGCGGGTTCCTGCCGTTTCAGGATCCGCTGGACACGCATATCGGGTCAGGCGCAATGCTGGTTCTCGCGATCGGCTTTTGTTTCGGCACGCTCAGCGTTTTCTGGAGACGCAACATCCTGCGCAGCCCCCGACGCCTGATCTACGGCAATCGGGAGGCCACCCTCGTTCTTAGCGTCATCGCGTGCCTGACGCTCTTCTATGCTGCCGCAATCGCCGAATCGGCGGGCAGCGGGATGCGCGGGATCGCTGCGGCCTTGCTTGAAGGGTTCTTCACGGCTGCCTCTCTGGTCTCGACCAGCGGCATCGAGAGTCGGCCCGGCGTGATCGGGCTTTTTCCGCCTTTTGCCGTTCTTCTCGTCATTTTCATCGGCGCAAGCGTCTACTCCACCGCTGGCGGCATCAAATATTACCGCTTGGCGAGCATGTGGACCTATGCACGTGCCGAGTTGAACCGACTGATCTATCCAAGCGGCATTTCACAGCTGAAATTCGGTCGCAGACATATCGACGACGCCGAGATTCGTGCGATCTGGGCATATTTCGTCCTGGCCCTGCTGTGCGTCGCGCTCGGAACCGTCCTGATCACCCTGTCGGCGGCGAATTTCGAGGGTGGGCTGGCGATGGCCATCTCGCTCTTTTCCGGTGCGGGCCCGGTCTACGATTCACTGCGTCCTGTCGGGGAGGGCGTTGCCAGCCATGCCGGCTACCTCAGCGGTTGGCCGGCCTTTGCCGATCTGCCGATCACCGCCTATGCGCCAGCCGTTGTTCTCATGACGATCGGCCGCCTTGAAGTTCTTCTCGTGTTTGCCGTAATCAACGTCAGCTATTGGCTGAACCGCTGAGGTCGGAGTATTCGCTTCGTCTCGACGGTCTCATCCGCCTTCGCCGCCTCTTCGGGCTATCAGAACTGAGAAAGATGCCGCATGTCTCGTATTGCCTATGTCAACGGCCGCTATCGCCCGCTCGCGCAGGCCGCCATTCATGTCGAGGATCGCGGCTATCAGTTCGCCGATGGCGTCTATGAGGTCTGTGAGATCCGGCATGGCTATATCATGGACATGACCCGCCATCTCGACCGACTGGACCGCTCGCTGCGAGAACTGGACATTGCCTGGCCGATGGAGCGGCGAGCGCTCGAGATGGTCCTGCGTGAGGTCGTGCGCCGCAACAAGGTGCGCAATGGCATCGTCTATTGGCAGGTGACGCGCGGCGTGGCGCGCCGCGATCACGTCTTTCCTGCCGAAGATACCGCGCCTGCGATCGTCGTGACGGCGAAGAAGATCAATCCGGCGACCCTTATCAAGAAGAACGAGACTGGCATCAAGGCGATCACGCTGCCGGAGAATCGTTGGGAAAGGGTCGACATCAAGACGGTCGGACTGCTCCCCAACGTGCTCGCCCGCCAGAAAGCCAAGCTCGCCGGTGCTCAGGAGGCGTTCTTCGTCGATGAGAATGGCATGGTCAAGGAAGGCGCGGCGACCAATGTCTGGATCGTCACGGCGGACAAGACGCTCGTCACCCGGCCGGCCGATTTCGGCATTCTGCGTGGCATCACGCGCACCACGGTGATCGATGTCGCCGACAAGCTGGGGTTGAAAGTGGAGGAACGCCCGTTTTCCGTGGACGAGGCGAAGGCGGCCCGGGAAGTCTTCATCAGCGCGGCTTCGTCGGTAGCCATCCCCGTCGTTTCGATCGATGGCGCGACGATCGCCAACGGACATCCGGGACACGTTTGCGGCGAACTCCGCGACGCCTTTTTTGACGTTGCGGAAAAGACACCAACCTGATACCACGGCAGCTTAAGGGGACCCTCGCTTCTGCACATTTCTAAGTCATTGCTTCGTCAATGCAAGCGGGGAAATCCGGTTCGGACGAAACCGGCAAAAAAGAAAGATGCGGCGCTATGGCGGAACGTTCTCAAAACCTGCAGGATCTCTTTCTAAACACCGTCCGCAAGCAGAAGATTTCGCTGACGATCTTCCTGATCAATGGCGTGAAACTGACAGGTGTCGTCACGTCCTTCGATAATTTCTGTGTTCTTCTGCGGCGGGACGGCCACTCGCAGCTGGTCTATAAACACGCCATATCGACCATCATGCCGGGGCAACCTTTGCAGATGTTTGAAAGCGAGGATTCCGGCGCCAACGCGTGACGACAGGCTGACGGACCATCAAACAGCACGACAAAGACGAACTGAACCCGGAGGGAACGAAGCGGAAGCTTCGCGACGATGGGCGTGCGCTTGTTCTGGTGCCGATCTTGCGCGCTACGGGCGACAGTGAAACCTTGCCCGCCGCGCCGCGCTCCAACGACGCGCGCCTCGAAGAGGCCGTCGGTCTGGCGTCGGCAATCGATCTGACGATCGCTGAAAAGCTTCTCGTGACGGTCAATCGCCCGCAACCGGCCACTCTCATCGGCAAAGGCAAGGTCGAGGAGATTGCAGCCCTGCTTGACGCCAACGATGCTGGTCTTGTTGTCGTCGACCATGCGCTGACGCCGGTTCAGCAGCGCAATCTGGAGAGAGCCTGGCACGCCAAGGTCATCGACCGGACGGGATTGATCCTGGAAATCTTCGGCAGCCGCGCATCGACGCGGGAAGGCGTGCTTCAGGTCGAGCTTGCGCATCTGAACTATCAGAGGGGGCGGCTGGTGCGCAGTTGGACGCACCTTGAGCGTCAGCGTGGCTCGACCAGCTTCATCGGCGGTCCGGGCGAAACGCAGATCGAAGCGGACCGCCGCATTCTTCAGGACAAGATCGTCAAGCTCGAGCGCGAGCTGGAGCAGGTCCGTCGTACGCGCCAACTGCATCGCTCGAAGCGCAAGAAGGTCCCGCATCCGATCGTCGCGCTGGTCGGATACACGAATGCCGGCAAGTCGACGCTGTTCAACGTGATCACTGGCGCTGATGTGATGGCTGAGGACATGCTGTTCGCCACGCTCGATCCCACCTTGCGGCGCATGCGACTGCCGCAAGGGCGCACCGTGATCCTGTCCGATACGGTGGGCTTCATCTCGAACCTTCCGACTCATCTCGTCGCTGCATTTCGCGCGACGCTTGAGGAGGTGCTGGAGGCCGACCTGATCCTGCATGTCCGAGACATGTCCGATCCCGACAACGGCGCGCAGGCTGCCGACGTGCTTGCCATTCTCGCGCAACTCGGAATCGGGGAGGGGAAATCCCACCGGATTCTCGAAGTGTGGAACAAGATCGATCGGCTATCCGCGGAAGCTGCGGACGCGGTGAGAGAAAAGGCGCGCCAGAGCAAGAATGCGCTGGCGGCATCGGCGCTGACCGGAGAAGGCTGTGATCGTCTTCTCGAGCGCATCGAAAAGGCGCTATCGGGGGAAATCGTCACGCGGGAAGTGATCATCGCGCCGGATCAGCAGGCTGTGCTGTCGTGGATCTACGACCGCGCCACGGTCCGCGAGCGCGACGACAGGGACGATGGCTCAGTCCGATTGACGTTTGACATCACCGAGTATGATGACGTTCAGCTTCAAAGCCAGCTTCGCTCCCCGAGCGACAACTGAGCCGCTGCCTATACAAGAGTAAAGCGGTCTAGGCGCTGCGCGAGCGATCTGCCGCCGGTGCGTCGATTGCGCGCTCGATGTCTTTGGCCGCCTGCCACAATGCCTCCATCCGCTCCAGCCCGGCGTCGGCGATCGCGATGTCTTCTGCCGCCAGGCTTGCCTCTATATGAGCGAAACGACGTCTGAACTTGGCATTGGTGTCGCGCAGCGCGATTTCCGGATCGACGTCGAGATGCCGGCCAAGATTTGCCACGGCAAAGATCACGTCGCCTAGCTCGTCCGACACGGCTGCGTGACGACCGGCCGTCATCGCTGCACGTAACTCACCGATCTCTTCTTCGATCTTGTCGATGATCGGACCGGCCTCCTTCCAGTCGAAACCGACCCTAGCGGCTTTCTGCTGGATCTTGAGCGCTTCGGTCAAAGCGGGCAGGGCACGGGGAACGCCGTCCAGCAGTCCGTCCGCTTCGTCGATCGGCTGGCCGCGAGCCCGGCGTCGCTCGGCCCGCTCGGTCTTCTCCTCGGCCTTTATCGATTCCCAGTTGATCTTCACCAAAGCCGGATCATCGGTGTCCTGGCCGCCGAAGACGTGGGGATGTCGCCGTATCAGCTTCGCGGTGATGGCGCGAACGACTTCGCCGAAATCAAAAGCCGCATCTTCCTCGGCCATGCGGGCATGAAAGACGACTTGCAGCAGGAGGTCACCGAGTTCGTCGCAGAGATCATCCATGTCGCTGCGTTCGATCGCGTCGGCCACTTCATAGGCCTCCTCGATCGTATAGGGCTTGATGGACTGAAAATCCTGCTGGAGGTCCCAGGGACAACCGGTGCCCGGCGTCCTGAGGGCGGCCATGATGTCGATCAGGACGGCGATATCGCGTGAAGGCTGCATGTGATTGGCCCTTGGGTCCCATTGCGGCAGCGAGAGGTGAACTGCCTCCTAATTACCAAGGACCTTAGCCGTCAAATACCATGCTGCACGCCGGGAACACGAATATCCACAAGCTCGGCGACAGCCATCTCGTGGCGTTCTCTTAGCGATTGGCCGGCTGCGCAGCCGATGCCATGGCGTCGACCGAGGGCCGGTCGACGAGCGTATCGGTGATCGCGCCGGCGATGACCATGGCCGTCAGGGCGATCAAACCGGACGCCGCCAGCGCCGATCCGCCGGTCAGACCGGCGCCAATGGAGCAGCCAGCGGCGAGCACACCGCCGCTGCCCATCAGCACGGCGCCGACCGTGTAGCGCAAGACGGAAGGCGATCCCGTCTGCGCGAAGGTCTCGATACGGAAGCTGCGCGATGCTACGGCAGCAACGAGCCCACCCACCAAGGCGCCAACCACCAATCCGCTATCGAATGTCGGTAGCTCCGCGGCGCCGAAGGCGTAGCCTGACCACTGGGCCAAAGGGCGGATGAACGACATGCTGTCAACGGCGATGGGGTCGAAGACCTGCTGCGACAATGTGGCGGTGAAATACCAGCCGCCGGCAACGGCCAGGCCAACCAGGGCGGCGCCGATCGTCTGGAGAACGCCAAGACGCGCGCGCGCGGCCAACGCCAACGCCACGATTGTAACGCCCAAGGCAAAGATCGCTCCGGTGAAATTTCCGCCGCCCGTGTGGTCGACAATCGCATTGCCGCCAATTGCGGCGGAACTCACCCAACTCGCGATCGATTCGCGGATCGGACCGAGGAAGCCGTAGAGCGTTGCAAAAGCGGCAAGTGCGACGACAACGATGCCGTAGAGCGCGCGCAGGTTTCCGCCTCCCGACAGGACGATGAGCCGCGAGACGCAACCACGGGTCAGCATCATACCGACGCCGAAGATCGCGCCGCCGACAGCTGCACCCGAAAGACTTTGGCCGGTGGCAAAATACCGGCTGTCACCGATGACGATGATGCCCAGCGCCTGCATCAGCTGGACGCTGAGCAGCGCGGACGCGAAGCCGACAATCCATGTGGCGGGACCGTAGAGGCTGCGAAGCCGGACCATGTCGATCACGGCCATACGTGTGCAAAAGCCGGTTCTCTGGACCGCCGCACCAAAGAGGATACCAAGTGACAGCCCGCCGACGAGCGCTGCACCGCCTTCGCCGAACCGGTCAATCAGAGGTATGAAATCCATAGAACGCGCTCCAGCTATTGCACGTCACGGCAAATACGGTGGCGAGGGAACCAAGGGAAGGGCTTACATCCCAAACTTCACGATCGTCATAGAATATCGTGCTAGGAGTCTATGTACCCGCCCCAAGCTTCAGTGGCATAAGATATATTATGGAACTATCTGGTGCCATGGGATGAGACGACATCAACGAGTTCGGCCGATGTCGCATCGGCAAGCTGCCCGGCATCGACCTCGAATACGCTGTCCGGTCGTCCAGCGGCAGCAAACACCGAAGAATGATCAAGAAGCGTTCGATCCATCAGGGTGCGGATCGGATTCAGATGCCCGATCGGCGCCACACCGCCGATTGCAAATCCGGTTTGCTCGCGTACGCGGCGTGGATCGCAGCGCTCCAATCGAACCCCACAGCGTGCGCCGACGGCATCGATATCGACGGTGTTGGCGCCCGATACCAGGATGAGAATGAGCCGGTCGGAGAGCGTATCGACAAAGACCAGTGATTTGATGATCTGCGCAACACCACATCCGCAGGCTTTGGCAGCTTCATCGGCGGTGCGCGTCGACTGGTCGAGAACCTGCAAATTGATGGCGAGCCCGAGTCGAGCGGCGCTCAGTGCCACGCGCTCGGCGCTCGTCTTCGGTGCTGAATCGTCCATCACACTTCTCCGACAGTGATCGAACGCTCGAAGCGCAACATGTCGAATGCCGGCTCGATGTGGTCGGGCGTTTCGTCCTGGACACGCTGGTAGTCAAGCGGAATATGCATGTGCGTCAGATAGGCGTGGTGCGGCTTCAGCCGTTCGATCCATTCCGTAGCTTCGTCCAGCGACAGATGGCTCGGATGCGTCTTGTATTGCAGCGCATCGATGATAAGCACGTCGAGATTCTGAAGTTTTGGAAGCGTTTCCTCCGGAAACCCACTGATATCACAGCAATAAGCCACATCGCCCACACGAAAGCCAAGCGAGGTGATGGCGCCGTGGATCTGGCGTAGCGGCGCCAGTTCGATCGGACCGCCGTCGCCCTCGACAACGATCGCTGAATCGGACTGCGCGATGATCTCGGGCCGGACGATCGGCGGGTAGTCGCTTCCCTCCGGGGTATCGAGGCAGTAGCCGAAGCCTTGCCGGATCCGCTCCATCGTGAAGGCGTTGGCATATATCGGAATCTGCGTGCGCTTGCGCAGCGCATAGATCCGCGCATCGTCGATCCCGTGAATATGGTCTGCGTGCGGATGGGTGTAGAAGATCGCGTCAAGCGACTGAACATCCGCGCGGATCATCTGTTCGCGAAAATCCGGCCCGGTATCGATCACCACCGTCGTCGTCCCGCGATCAGGATCGATCTGTTCGATCAGGAAGGATGCGCGGCTTCGCCTGTTTTTCGGGTTGGCGGGATCGCATGCGCCCCATTCACCATCGATGCGCGGCACTCCGGGTGAAGACCCGCAGCCGAGGATGGTGAAGCGGCGGATCACCTCGCGCATCACGCCGCGTGCTCTTCGATGGGCGGCATCTTCGTGAAGAGCCGCTCGACGTTGCCCGTCGTCTGCCGCGCCATCTCCGCCTCGGAAATGCCAAGCGTGTCGGCAAGAACCTTCGCCGTATGGACAACGTAGGACGGTTCGTTGCGCCGGCCGCGATGCGGCGTCGGCGCGAGATAGGGCGCATCGGTTTCCACCAACAGCCGGTTCATCGGCACGTCCCTGGCAATCGCACGCAGCTCATCGGACTTCTTGAACGTGAGAATGCCAGAAAAGGAGACATAGCCGCCAAGTTCGACGCCTTTTTCCGCAAGGTGTCTTCCAGCCGAGAAGCAATGCAGGATGAAGGGGAAGGGCCCCCTGCCCGTTTCCTCTTCCAGGATCGCGGCGACATCGTCATCGGCGTCGCGCGCGTGGATCACCAGCGGCAAGCCCGTCGCACGGGCAGCGGCGATGTGCGTGCGAAATCCCTTTGCCTGCAACTCGCGTGGCGCCTTGTCGTAATGGTAGTCAAGCCCTGCCTCGCCGATCGCCACTACCTTGGGATGCTGCGAAAGCGCGATCAGTTCTTCCGCCTCGATCCCAGCTTCCTCAGCAGCGTTGTGCGGGTGCGTGCCGACCGAGCAATAGACGTTGTCATAGCGTTCGGCGATCGCGAGGATATCCGCGAAGCGCCGCACACGCGTGCTGATCGTGACAAGACGCGTGACGCCAGATGCCCGTGCGCGCGACACAATCTCATCGCGCTCCTCGGCAAAGTCCGGAAAGTCGAGATGGCAGTGACTGTCGACCAGCATGCGGCGTTCACTCCTCAGCTTCGATGTAGCGCGGAAAGACCCCGGCCGGCTTGGGAAGCGGCGTTCCGGAGGCCAGGCGCCCCGCCTCCCCCAATCTTCCAAAGCCACGGTTCGCCTCGTCGATCGAAAGCAGATCGAGCAGTTTGGCCGCCGAGCCGGGCATGAAGGGCTGGCAAAGAATCGCGACCTGCCTGATGACTTCGGCCGTAACGTAGAGCACCGTGTTCATGCGTTCAGGATCGCTCTTGCGCAGTGCCCATGGTTCCTGGCCGGCAAAATACCGGTTGGCATTGGCCACCACCTGAAAGACGCGCGCGAGCGCCTTGTGAATGGCCTGGGTCGACATCTCCTCGCGCGCCTTCGTCAATACGCCGTCGATATCGGCCAGGATCTCTTCATCCTCGGTCGCAAGCGAGCCGCGAACAGGCACCCTGCCCTCGCAGTTCTTGGCGATCATCGAGAGTGATCGCTGTGCCAGATTGCCGAGATCGTTGGCCAAGTCGGCATTGATGCGCGCTGCGATCGATTCCTGACTGTAGTTTCCGTCCTGACCGAACGGAACTTCGCGCAGCAGGAAATAGCGCACCTGATCCAGCCCGAAATGCTCAACCAGTGCGAATGGATCGACAACGTTGCCGACCGACTTGGACATCTTCTCGCCCCTGTTGAACACAAACCCGTGGGCATAGATGCGCTTCGGAAGCTCGATGCCCGCCGACATCAGGAACGCCGGCCAGTAGACGGCGTGGAAACGGATGATGTCCTTGCCGATGATGTGAGCGTCGGCCGGCCAGTATCCCCATCTCTCATTGTTTTCATCGGGATAGCCGACTGCGGTTATGTAGTTTGTGAGCGCATCGACCCAGACATACATGACATGCTTGTCGTCGCCGGGAACCTTGATGCCCCAGTCGAACGTCGTGCGTGACATGGAAAGGTCCTTGAGGCCACCCTTGACGAAAGCCATCACCTCGTTGCGTCGTTCGGCAGGCCCGATGAAATCGGGACATTCGTCGTAATGCCGAAGCAGTCGATCCTGGAATTTGGAGAGGCGGAAGAAGTAGCTCTCCTCTTCGACCCACTCGACCGGTGTTCCCTGCGGCCCGTAGCGCACGCCGTCGTCGCGCGTTTCGGTCTCACTTTCCTGGTAGTAGGCTTCGTCACGGACCGAATACCATCCGGCATAGGTGTCCTTGTAAAGGTCGCCCGCCGCTTCCATACGCTGCCATATGGCCTTGCAGGCCGCGTGGTGCCGGGCCTCGCTGGTTCGGATAAAATCATCATTCGAAGCATTCAAGGACGTCGCCATCTTCTTGAATTCGAGCGTATTTCGATCAGCAAGCTCCTGCGCCTCCAGGCCGAGGCGCCGTGCGGTCTGCAGCATCTTCTGACCATGCTCGTCGGTACCGGTGAGGAAGAAGACATCCTTCCCGTCGAGACGCTGGAAGCGCGCCAGCGCGTCGGTCGCGATCAACTCATAAGCATGACCGATATGCGGGGTACCGTTCGGGTAGGAAATGGCCGTGGTGATGTAATAGCGATTGTCTGAACGCATGGGTATCGATGCCGTTATTTCTTGAAGGCCTTGTCGTGTGCGCTCTCTCATAGGACATCAGGCGCACCGAGGCTATGGGAGCCGCGCCGCAAAGAGGCAAGAAAAGAGCGACAAAACCGTCTGTTTGCGGTCGAGATTATACGCACCGGCTACCGTGACATCGTTCGCGATGCGTTCGGCAAGCGCCGCATCGGTCGCGGCGGCCTGGATATCGCCGGCAGCAGCCGCCATACGCGCACGGTCGCCGAGCCAGACGGAAACGTGATCGCAGAAGAATGTGAACAGATCGTCGCGATCCTTGGCTGACAGCGTATCGGCCAGCGCGTGGACCTTCAGCCGAGAGCTGGTCGCATCGCCCGCCATGATGGCTTCGAAAGCATCGACAATGTCGAGGCCGCCATAATTCAGCATCATGACGGCCTGCTGGACACTGCCGTCCGACCGTTCCGCAGCGCGCGAGCGTTCCTTTGCGGACGTACCTTGACCCGCCGGAAGTGCCTGCAGTGCCTGATCGACTTCATCCGTTGTCAGAGGCGAAAGACGAAGCGAGAGGCAGCGCGAACGGATGGTCGGCAACAACCGTCCAGGTGCGTGCGATAGAACAAGGAAGAGCGAGCGGCGCGGCGGTTCTTCCAGCATCTTGAGAATCGCATTTGCCGCTGATCGGTTGAGATCGTCGGCCGGATCCACAATGACGATGCGCCAGGCTCCAGTGCCGGAGGTCTGCCCAAAAAATCGCCCGGCGCGACGTACTTCGTCGACAGTGATCGCCGATTTGACACGGCCGGTCTTCTCGTCTGTTGGCCGCTCCAGATGGAGCAGATCGGGAGAGGCACCGGACGCGATATGTCGAAACACGGTTGACTCGGGATGCGCTTCGGCGAGTTCGGCTGGCGCGTCATGCGGCTCTGGATATCTCAAGACATGATTGGCGAACCGAAATGCCAGCGTGGCCTTCCCGATGCCGCGTGCCCCTTCGATCAAGACCGCATGATGGATCCGCCCACTGCGATAGGCCTGGGCAAGAAAGCTCTGCGCTGCCTCGTGTCCGACAAGAACAGGGTTGGCGCGCGGATCAACCGCGCCATCGAGAACGGTGCTTTCGCTCATCGCGCCGCCCCGCTTCGTCGCGGTCGCATCTTGTCGCCGAGCGTCGCATCGGCGAGGCTCCGGATGGCAGCGGCGATGGCGTCGACCGGCTGGAGGGCGTCCACCACCTTGCAGCGATCCGGCTCCCGCTCTGCCAGATCGAGAAAGGCCTCACGGCGCTTTTCATGGGTGGCGATGGCTTCCTTCTCGAACCTGTCGGGCGCAGCAGACGCTTCGCCGCGCTGCCGGGCGCGCTTCAGTCCCTCGATGGCTGGCAGATCGAGGATGATCGTCAGGTCGGGCACCATGCCGTTGACCGCGACGCGTTCCAGCGTCTCCATGAAACGCGGGTCGAGATTGCCGGTCACTCCCTGGTAGACGCGACTTGAATCCATGAAGCGGTCGCAAAGGACGATGGTGCCGCGCGACAAGGCGGGCCTGATGAAGACCTCCACATGATCGCATCGCGCAGCGGCGAAGAGGATCGCTTCCATCCGCACGCCGAATTCTTCCGCCGCGCCGGACAACAGAACGTGACGCACGGCCTCGGCACCGGGCGAGCCACCAGGCTCGCGTGTCACCGCCACATCGTGGCCGCGCTCTTGCAAACTCCGTGCGAGCAATCGAATCTGCGTCGACTTGCCGGCACCCTCGCCGCCCTCGAATGTGATGAATACGCCGCGACCGTCCGTCAATCCATGATCCTGCTGGTCACCATCTTGTGCTGCCCCCAATCAACTCCAGCCGGGCTGGAAGCGGGCAGGCTCCGACGCCATCGTCCCCGGACGTCTTAATGGATTTCATCGGTGAGGTGAACCGCCTGAGGCTTGCTCGCGCGCTGTGCCGTCACAGCCAGAACAGCATCAGCTCCTGCAGCGCATCAAGGGCCTGTCGATGGATCGGGCCGCGCTCGACTGCTTCCGCGGTATAAAGAGGCGTTTCCTGGCTGAGCGTCTCACCGATCCACACGCGCAGATGGCCGACAGGCTGACCGGTTTCGACCGGCGCGCGAAGCGGCCAGTCATAGACGATGCGCGCGGTGAGCCGATCGGCGTTTGCCGTCGGCACGAAGATATCGATCGGGCGCTGCGCGACGAGCGCAACGCCGGCCTGCGTGCCCCCATAGACGCTTGCCTCTCCAACGACTTCGTCGGCGGCGAACAGTGCGCGTCTTTCGAAAGAGCGCAATCCCCATTCGAGGATCTTGCGTGCCTCTTCTGCCCGTTCGCGCTCGCTCTCCATGCCGCTCATTGCCAGAAAGAGCCGGCGCCCGTTGCGCTCGATCGACGAAACAATGCCGTAGCCCGACTCTTCGGTGAAGCCGGTCTTCATGCCGTCCACACCGATGTTGGCGCTCAGGAGTGGGTTGCGGTTTCGCTGCCTGATGCCGTTCCAGGTGAATTCCGGCTGCGAATAATAGTGGTAGTAGTCCGGGTAGGACGCGTGGATATGGCGGGCGAGTTCGACCAGTTCACGCATCGTCACCTTGGCATCAGGATGCGGCAGTCCCGTCGCATTGCCGAAGACCGAGGTCTCCATACCCAGCGCACGGGCCCGTTCCGTCATCAGCTGCGCAAAATTCTCTTCCGACCCGGCCATGCCCTCAGCGATGATGATGCAGGCATCGTTGCCGGATTGAACGATGACGCCCTGGATCAGATCTTCGAGGCGGATCGACGAGCCGAGTTCCGCGAACATGGTCGACGTGCCAGAGATGGCGCCACCGGTGCGCCAAGCGTTTTCCGAGACCGCATAGGTGTCGTCGAGTGTCAATCGGCCCGACTTCAACGCGTTGAAGACAAGCTCCATCGTCATCAGCTTTGCCAGGGAGGCCGGCGGAACCGCCTCATTCTCGCTCTTGGCAAAGAGAACCGTGCCGGTCTCGGCCTCGACAAGATAGGCCTGAGCCGCGCGCGTCTCGAAAAGCTGAGCGCGCGCCGTTCCGCTGAATAACATCGGCGCGATCGCGGCAAGCAGCGCGACAATCAAGACGAGCGACGACAGGCCGCGACGCGTCCGAAATTTCATGACCTAAACCCCAGGCGGGAATCCCTACCTGGCCAGAGTATCAACGCGGCGATGGGCGATCAATGCGGCTGATCAAACGCAGCGTCGTCGCCCTTATCGATCCGACGGCATCCGCCGTTTCCAGGCTCCGACGATCGCAGCGGATGTCAACGCGTCACGATCCTGCTGAAGGACCCGCTGAAACGGCGCGGAGGACGCGACAATGCGTTCGGCAGCATAGGCGGCTGACAATGTCTGCCCAGGCGCTGGCTGAACGGCCTCGATGCCAGCCTCCGCAGGGCGTTCCGGTGGCAACGGTCCGGTCTGCGGCAAGGACAATGTGACTGTCGTGGTGGCCGGCACATCTTCCACTACGGCGGGCGCCGGCGCCTCGGTCACCGCGTCGTTGGCGGCCGGCACGAGGGCCGGTTGGGCGGCCAGCGCATCGCTGGCGACCCCCGGCATGGCGGGCGAGGTCTCGGTCATGGCCAGCATGACGCCCGATGCCACTACCCCTTCCGGGGCGACGACCGGGCCACGATCACCGGCCGGCCGGTAAGTGGCCATCAGATAGGGCATGTCGTGCCCGTCCATGCGCGCAGGACCCACATACTGCACATTCACCTTGGCAACACCCGAACTCTTGAAGTCGAGCAGGTCGGCGGCCTTGCTGGAAACGTCGATGATCCGGTTGTGGGCGAACGGTCCGCGATCGTTGACGCGAACGATCACCGAATTCCCATTGGTCTCGTTGGTGACGCGTGCATAGCTCGGCAGCGGAAATGTCGGATGGGCCGCCGACAGGTGGTACTGGTCGAAAATCTCGCCGTTGGCCGTCTTCCGCCCATGGAAATTGGGGCCGTACCAGGACGCCAGGCCACTCTTGTTGTAGTCCGGGTCTTCTGCGGGCGTGTACCACTTCCCACGCACCTTGTAGGGCTTGCCGACCATCTCCCGGCCACCGCCCTTGGGAACCGACTTGCTGGTGGTCACCCGCTCGCTCGCCGGCACACCGTATTCGACGGCAGCGAATTTTGTGGTCTCGCTGATTTCGGCGGCGGCCGCATCGTCCTCGGTGGTGACCGCCTTGGTCGTATTGCATGCGGCGACGCCGCTGCAGACCACGGCGACTGCCGCTATCCGAAACAATGGTTGCCGCATCTGCAGCAGCGTCGCTGCATTCAAACTCGGCAAGCGCGCAGCCCCTCGCTGCGAAAGATCGTGTCCCACACCAGCACTCATTCTGTCGGATCGCCCGGACGACGATGCTTCGTCCGTGAACGATCTGATGTCCCCGAAAGATTATCAAATCGTCAATTTCAGCGGGAACATGGCAGAAATGGGGGGAGTGAACCAGATCGTCCTGAACGGATCTGGGCGATTGTGATCGGGATCGGCCTGATCGAGGGTCAGCCCTCGATGCGAGCCGTGCCGGACTGGCCATCGTCACGCTGCCAGTTGATCGTGTTGTCGCCGGTCTTTTCGATGGTGAAGCAAGAGGCTTCCCCCTCGTACCATGTCGGGAACTGCTGGCACAGATTCGCGCCGTCGACCCACCAGTTGCCCGTCTCGCGTGGTGCGAAAAAGCGCGCCAGGCCGAGATCCGATCCATCGCCGGTTACCGAGCCGTCGGATGCATAAACAAGCGGAAACTCGCCGCCATAGGGCGTTTGAAGGTAGACACGCTTGCCGCTGACGAGGCTCTCCAGCTGCTCGCCGCTCATGTCTTGCGCCAGGGCCGGCGCCATCATGAGCGCTACGATGGCGCTTAGCGCGGTGACGGACTTCGTCGCGGCCATTGTGCGATCTCCTCAAGAGTTGGGCGGTCCTTTGAAGAACAACGGTCAAAGGCCACGTTTGGTTTTGGCGAGACCGCACTTATTGGTGCTACGCGTATTCACAAATGATTACGTTGTGTCATCTGCCTATGCGCCTTCTTGCAATCGCGGAGAGATTCGCGCAGAACGACCCGGTTCGGAGGAGTGGCCGAGCGGTTTAAGGCACCGGTCTTGAAAACCGGCGTGCGGGAGACCGTACCGTGGGTTCGAATCCCACCTCCTCCGCCATCATTCCCTAAAATTTTATTACCTCGGCCTTAAGCAATGTGGCTGCATTGTGGAACCATTTGGGCGCTCCGGGTGTTAACGGCGCAAACAAATGGAGAGGTCTCATGGACGAATTTTCCCGCCAGGCCACTGACGTGTTCGCGACGGCTCTTTCGGTTTTCGCCGTCGTGATGGTCGTCGTATCCATCGTTTGAACCGCCATCACCCAACCGGAGAGCGTGATCCATGTCCGAGAGCTTTACCAGAATGGTGCGTTATCTCGCCGAAGATTACGGCGTATCAGATGACGACCTCCACTCTGCTCTGATCGAACTTGACGAAGAATTCGCGGCGTCCGATCGCAGCACGGTCGTATCGATCGAGCGCTTCCGGCTGCGCAAGGTCTTGATGGCTGTCGCCAGACAGCGCGGGCTCGGTGCTGCCCCTCATGAGACTGCGTGATTCGCGCCTCTAATCGCCTTCTGCCGCGGTGCAGGCCCGCATGACCAGGCCGGAGCCCTTCGTCGGGATCACGCTATTCATCCGGTGACACTGTTCGTTCCAGCAGATGGTCCAGTCGCTGCCGAGCCCTGCATCGGCAAAGCGCACTTCCTCAAGCGGCGCCATGTCGGGCACATAGACCCAAGCGTTGCCTTCGCGCCGGGCGCCTTCAGGTATCTCCATGCCCGCGCCTGTGCCCTCGACGCTCGCCTGGACGATCGACAGTCCCTTTTCACCCACACGCCAGTCCTCACGCCATTCGGTCTTCTCAACCGAATGCGACCAGATCAGAGTGAAGGCTTCTATCGCCAGCGCGACCGTGCGGCCGGAGGCGTCCAGACAGAGCATCATTCCGGAATCGTCTGATGGGCGTGGCGCACGGCCCTGGCACGCCACCAGTGAAAGCCGATCACCCCTGCGGCCAGCGCGAAGCCGATTTCGTCCGTTACCGGCATGGCAAGGACCAAGGTAAAGGCCGCGATCGTCGCCACGCATCGCTCAGTCCAGTTGAGGGGAACGAGCAGAAAACCGATCGCCGCCGCGCCCCACAGGCCGATGGACAGCAACGTCTTGAACACGATGTAGGCAACGGCCGGCCAATAGCCGATCGCCGCTGCCAGGGGCCCACCGTCCTGCAGCATCAGTGCCGGCGTGTAGACCGCCATGAACGGAATGACGAAGCCGGCCAGCGCGATCTTCACGGCCTGCACGCCGATGCGCATTCCCGATTCCTTCGCGATCGGAGCTGCGGCGAAGGCAGCGAGCGCCACCGGCGGCGTCAGGTCGGCAAGGATGCCGAAGTAGAAGACGAACATGTGGCTGACAAGCAAGGGCACGCCGAGTTCCAGAAGGGCCGGCCCGGCGATCGATGAGGTGATGATGTAGTTCGGGATCGTCGGGATGCCCATGCCCAGCACCAGACATGTGAACATGGTCAGGACCAGCGAAAGAAAAAGATTCGCCTCTCCGACCCTGACGATGAAAGACGCAAATGTGGAGGCCGCGCCGGTCAGCGTCAGGATGCCGATGATCACGCCGACCATGGCGCAGGCGATGGCGACCGGCAGGGCATTCTTTGCACCGTCGGCCAGCGCATCGCGGCAATCGGCGAGCGTGGCGCGGCCGCCCTTGACGAAGGCGTTGACCAGGACGAGACCTGCAACCGTCAGGATGATGATGTCGACGCCGTATTGGAAGAACGCGGCACACAAGAGCCCCAGGAGCACCCAGAACAGGATGCGGATCGTCTGACGGGGCAGGCCGCGCGCGATGGCGCCGCCGAGGATCAGCACTGCCGTCAGCGCAAGTCCCATCGTGCCGGCGAAGAGCGGAGTGTAGCCTGTGAACAGGAGGTAGACGAGGATCGCCAGCGGAATGATGAGGTACCAACCGGCCTTCAAGGCGCCGAGTGCGCTTGGACACTCCTCCCGTTTCATGCCGAGCAGTCCGCGCTTTCCGGCCTCCAGATGCACCATCCAGAACGCGGAAGTGAAATAGAGGATTGCCGGCACGATCGCGGCGATGACCACCTGGGTGTAGGGAATGTTCAAAGTTTCGGCCATGATGAAGGCCACCGCGCCCATCACCGGGGGCATGATCTGCCCGCCCATCGATGCAACCGCCTCGACGCCGCCGGCGAATGCCGGCTTGTAGCCGAACCGCTTCATCAACGGGATCGTGAACTGGCCCGTGGTAACGACATTGGCGACACCCGAACCGGAAATCGTGCCCATGAATCCGGAGGAAACGACCGCGACTTTGGCCGGCCCGCCGCGCGTATGCCCGACGAGGCCGAGCGACACATCGGTGAAAAGCTTGATCATTCCGGCGCGTTCAAGGAACGAGCCGAACAGGATGAACAGAAAGATATAGGTCGCCGAGACATAGATCGGCGTTCCGTAGATGCCCTCGGTGCCGAATGCGAGATGACCGATGATCTGGTCGAAGCCATAACCGCGATGGGCGAGAACGCCGGGAAAATACTCGCCGAACATGCCGTAGAGCAGAAATATCCCGGCAATGATCGGCAGCGCCGCGCCCATCAGCCGCCGTGTTGCCTCGAAAACGAGCACAATCATAATCGTGCCGATCACGAGATCTTGCGGCAACAACCAGCCGCCTTCGCGCAGGATCAATTCCTCGTAGAAGACCAGATAGTAGAGGCCGCCGAGGAACCCGAGAATTCCCGCCGTCCACAGCGCAATGCGCAATGGCAGCGCGCCGCCCTTCAGGCTGGAAAGAAGGCCAAAGCCGAGGAGCAGGACGAAGCCGACATGCATCGCTCGCGCCGTCTGGCTGGGCAAGAGATGGTAGGCGGCGAACCAGAGCTGATACGCGGAAAAGGCAATGGCGATGAGGAAGACGATCTTGCCTTCGATGCCCTTGCCGAACCCGCCCGGTAAACCGTGCTCCGCGTCGACATCGGGCGGGGCCTGAAGCTCCGCGTCCATCGGAAGGTCACGCTGGGTGGTATCGGGCATCGTCTTTGCTCGCTCAATCTGGCGCCCGGACTGCAGCACGCATCCCACGCCGAAAACAGCTGGCGCTCCGGAAGAAATCCCGGAGCGCCGCACCAATCAGATCGTCGTCATCGCATGGTCAAGCGGACGATCAGTCGATCAAGCCTTCTTCCTTGTAGTAGCGCTCTGCGCCCGGATGCAGCGGAACGGGGTTCTCGTCCACGGCGGCATCGATGCTGATCGCCTCGGCGGCCGCGTGAGCGGAAACCATGCGGTCGAGGTTCTCGAAAAGAAGCTTGGTCATCTGGTAGACCGTCTCCTCATCGACGTCCTCGTGCGTGACGAGATAGTTGACGACCGTCGCCGTCTCCACGTCCTCATCCTGGCCCTCGTAGGTGCCGGCCGGGATGACGCCGGGTGCATAGGGCGCGCCGATGCTTTCAACGAGGTCGGACGGGATTTCCACGACCGTGGTCGGATTGGTCGTCGACAGGTCCTGAATGGATGCCACGCCGAGCCCGGCGGACTGCAAGGTGGCGTCGAGCTGACGGTTCTTCATGAGTTCGACCGATTCGGCGAACGGCAGATACTGGACCTGGCCGAGATCCTCGTAGCTCATGTCCGCGGCTGCGAGGATGGAGCGACTGTTCAGCTCGGTGCCCGACGCCGGTGCACCGACCGAGAGTGTCTTGCCTTCCAGGTCTGCAAGCGTCGTGATGCCGGAATCGGCCGTCGCGACCAGCTGGATATAGTTCGGATAGATCGCGGCCACACGGCGCAGCTTCTGCAGCGGCGCCCGGAAGCCGGCTTCCTCATTGCCTTCCCAGCCCATCACGAGGGAGTCGCCGAGCGAGAAGGCGATCTCGCCCCTGCCCTGCTCCAGAAGGTTCAGGTTCTCGACGGACGCGCGGGTCGACTGGACCTGGGTGCGAACGCCTTCGATGTTGTCGCCGTAGATCTCGGAAAGCGCGACGCCGAGCGGATAATACACGCCCGAGGTGCCCCCCGTCAGCACATTGATGAATTCCTGCGACTTGGCCGTCATCGGCACCATCGCCAAACCGAGCGCCAGCGCACCGGCGGCTGCCTTGGTGAACATTGTCGACATTGCTTGTCCTCCCTGGAGACGCGGAAAATGTCCGCGATCATGTCGTCTTCTTGGTTCTCGGAAGTCAGCTCCCGATCGCCGCTTAGGACTACACGCCGCCTCACAGCAAGGCAAGTTGACCGACCACACCGCGGCCACATTTCGCCGCAGGTGATCCGGGCCGCCGGAAGAGAACGCTCCAGCGGCCCTCATCGGACATCACGTGCAAATCAGCGGCGCAGCTGTTCCTTGTATATCTCGCCGTTGAGATCGACATGCAGTTCCACCGGTTCGCCTTCCGGATTTGTTGCGCGAACCTCGAAATGGCGCGGCTTGCGCTCGACATTGCCTTCGAACGTGTAACCGTTCGCCTCCACGCGTTCGCGCAACCCTGCCTCGTCGACGGTCGCCTGGGGCGGAGCAGCGCGATCATCGATCTCGACCTTGCGGATGCGGCCGTCATTCTCGATGTCCATCTCGATCTCACGCCCTTCTGCATCGAAACCCTCGACTTCATAGTGTCGGGGCTTGGCGTCGAACTCGCGGATGTCGACAACGCCGCGTTCATCGAGCGCGCGTTGTACGCCTTCCGGCAGAAGCGCGCGGAAATCAGCGTTCTGTGCCGCACCGCCGCTGTCGACCTCGACCTTCTTGAAGGATCCGTCGAACATCAGCTCGATCTCGACGGCCCGGCCGTCGACGTCTGTCGCGTCGAACTCGTAATGATGCTCGTCGCGTTCTTCCAATCGCACATCGGAGAACCCTGCATCGCGAAGAACGGCCGCTGCCTCGTCTTCATTCAAGCGAGCCTGGCGCGGTCCATCCGGTGCCTGCCGCCCGCTTTCACCCTGGCCGGCCCACGGCGGCGGACCGCTCGGGCGACGCACTTCAATCTCCGTTCCGTCCTCTCGCACGATCCGAAAGGCATCGAAGCTATCGCCATCGGGCTCCCCGAAGACCGTCAATCGCTCGCCCTCGCGCAGGTCGTACGACTGACCGCGCGCGGGTCCCGTCTCGACCAGAATGCGGCCGGTGTCGTCCTCGATCACGAAGCGGTTCCCGAAGACGTCGCGGACCTCCCCCTCGATGCTAAGCCCACCCGAAGCATCGAGCTGCTCGATGGACACGGTCTGCGCCAGCACGGAGCCAGAAAGCATCAGTATCGGTATGCCGGCAGCCGCGAAGATGGATTTTCTTGAAAGCGTGTTCTTCACAGTCATTTTCCTTCTGTGCGCTGCCAGCTGACCGGCAGCGGTCGTTGACGATGACTGGACCTTAGCTTCGAGAGGCTGAACCGCTGGGAAACCGTTCGGTTCAACTTCCGTTCAATCAGCCTGAACTATAATCTGATCATGATAGTGCGATCGACATTCCAGCGAAGCCTCTTCATGTTGATGACATCCGCCGCCAGCGCAGCTGCGCCTTTCCCGCTGATGGCCGGCGAGCGGCCCGCCGCGGTGGAAGAACGGGTCCAATCGGCATGGCGCGCCGCACAGTCGGAAACGATTTCCATCGCCGAGGCTATGGAAAAGGCTCAGGAGCGGTTCAAAGGCACCATCATCGAAGCCGCCATCGATGCCGGCCGGCCGCACGAAAAGACCGACGTGGTATTCGAGCTTCGTATGCTGACAGAGCGTGGCGACATCCTGAAGATTCGAATCGATGCCCTGGACGGAACGATCCTTGAGGCTGATGGGCGCGGTCTCGTTGACGCGAGACGCTTACCATGAGGGCTTTGGCCGTCGAAGATGATCCGCGGATCGCCGAGCAACTCAGGCAGGCCCTGACCATGGCCGGCTTCGCAGTCGATGTCGCCCATGACGGCGAGGAAGGCGAATTCCTCGGGTCCACCGAAACCTACGACGTTGTTGTGCTCGACCTCGGCCTGCCCAAAAAGGATGGCCTTTCCGTGCTCGAAAGCTGGCGGCGGGCCGGACGTACCGTCCCGGTTCTCATTCTGACGGCACGCGACGACTGGTCAGAGAAGGTGCGCGGCTTTCGTGCCGGAGCGGACGACTACGTCGTCAAGCCGTTCCGGATGGAAGAAGTCGTGGTTCGCTGCCGCAGCCTGGTGCGGCGTGCCGCCGGCCATGCGACCAGTGAACTGACATGCGGGGCGCTGACGCTCGATACGCAACTTGCGATCATCACGTTTAACGGACTGCCGCTCAAGCTGACGGCATTCGAGACACGGATGCTCGCTTATCTGATCCACCACGCCGAACGTCCGATCACCCGAACCGAGCTCAGCGAACATCTTTACGAGCGCGATACGGATCGTGACTTCAACTCCATTGAGGTGATCATCGGGCGGCTTCGCCGCAAGATCGGTCGCGACATGATCGAAACGATCCGCGGCCAGGGCTATCGTTTGTCCGCCGGTGGTGGCGAGACTCGATGACAATGCGCTCACTCCGGCTGCGGCTGATCGTTCTCGCGATCGTCTGGACCACGGTCGCCATCATCGTCGCAGGCTTCGTGATCTCTTCTCTACTGCGCAATTTCGTCGAACATACGTTCGACGAGGCGCTCTCAGCGACCATGGTCGCCGTAATGGCCGGCACTGAATTCGACCAGGCCGGCAATCTCGTCATCTCCAACTCGGTCGTCGATCCGCGATTCGATCAGCCGCTCTCGGGGTGGTACTGGCAATTGAACAATGCGCAGGAGGTTCTCTCCCGCTCCCGCTCGCTCTGGGATGTCGATCTTGGACTCGCGGTTGCAGAGCCGGACGGAACGATCACCACGCAAGAGGTCGGCGGCCCGGGCGGGGAAATGATTCGCCGCATGGCCAGGGATTTCACCGTGCCCGGCGGCACGCAGCGTCTGCGCGTGATCGTCGCCATGCCGGTTGCGGTGATCGATGAGGAAGTTGCCTCCGTGGTGGAGCCGCTGATCGTCTCTCTCCTCCTTCTGGCAACCGGTCTGTCACTGGCAATTGCCCTTCAGGTCCATTTCGGTCTTGCGCCGCTTCAGCGGCTCGGACGATATCTTGCAGAAGTTCGGCGCGGTGATCGAGAGCGAATTCCACCGCAAACTTACAGCGAAATCAGGCCGATCGCGAAAGAACTGAATGCGCTGCTTGATCACAATCAATCCGTGATTGCGCGCGCTCGGACTCACGTCGGCAATCTTGCCCACGGACTAAAGACGCCGCTCGCCGTCCTCGAAAACGAGATTGCCGCGCGAAACGAGGGATGCAATGGAAGGCTGGCGGAGGTGTCTGCGACGATGAACCGTCTCATCCGCCATCATCTGCGCCGGGCCCGATCGGCCGCGGCTCACGGCATACTCGGCGCACGAACGCCGGTCCGCGCAACACTTGATGACCTTTTGCCCGTTTTTAAAGGGGTCTACGCTGATCGGGCCATCTCGATTTCGGTCACGAGCCTTGGTGACGCGTTCTTCGCCGGCGACCGCCAGGATCTGGAGGAAATGCTCGGGAACCTCATCGACAACGCCTGCAAATGGGCAGCCTCAACAGTCGTGATCCATGCGACCAACTCGGCCAACTCGGTGGAAATCTCCGTATCCGATGACGGTCCCGGCATGTCGAAGGCTCAGATCGATGCCGCCCGATCGCGCGGCGTTCGTCTGGATGAGGCCAAGCCCGGGAGTGGGCTCGGTCTGGCGATCGTCGACGACCTCGTGCAACTCTACCAAGGACAACTCAGTCTGACTGCCGGAGCGTCGGGCGGTCTTGACGCGCACCTGACCCTTCCGAGGGTAAACTGACGCGCGGTCAACTCGCGATATAGGCCTTCATGTCCTCGGCTTCGCGTTCAACCTCCATGATGCGCCTGCGCACCACGTCGCCGATGGAAACAATGCCACCAAGTTTGCCATCGATTTCCACCGGCAAATGGCGGAATCGTCCGTTGGTCATGATCTCCATCACTTCATTGACGGTGTGAGTCTCGCGGCAGGTCACAACCTTCCGCGTCATGGCGCTCGACACCGGCTGGCCCAGCACCTCCGCCCCGGCTTCGGCGACGGCACGGACGATGTCCCGCTCGGACAAGACACCGAGGATCTGACGCTCGGCGTTTACGATAATGACGGCGCCGATCTTCTTACGCGCGAGAACAGCAGCGGCAGCGGCCAGCGTGGCCGATCTCTCAAGCGTTTCGACCTCCCGGCCCTTCTCGTCCAGAATTACCTTCACCGTCATCGCATCCTCCACGCCAGTTCCTGCCCCGCACGGCACCATAGCCGGCCACCATCATGATCGTGCGGCGCGATGCGGCAATTTGCAAGCCGGCCGTTCGGTCCATCCGCATGATCAAAATGGCCTGTCAGTGCCAGTCCCGCCGGTCGAACACGGCGAAGAGCAGGAAGCCGCACAGAAAGCCGCCGATGTGCGCCTCCCATGCGATATCCATCGTTCCCGAGGGGTCGCCACCAAACCCGAGCGCGGCGAGCGCATTGATGCCGAACCAGATGCCGAGATAGATCAGAACGGTGCGGTTGGTCAGGGACTCGGCGATCGACAAGCGCGGCAGAAAGTGCGCCTTGTCGCGACGGAAACGCCCATTTTCGGGAAACGCAAATCGCGCAGCCGCGCCCATCAGACCGGAAACGACGCCCGACGCCCCGATTACAGGAATTTCCTCGCCCCAGTGAAGCGCCAGATGCAGCGTAACCGCCGCCACCGACGTAGCGATCCAGAACGCGCAGAAGCGCGCCGTTCCGATCCGACGTGCGACAACCGCACCGAACGCAGCCATCCAAACCGAGTTGACGATGAGGTGCGCGAAACTGCCGTGCAGGAACGAATAGGTGACCGGAGACCAGAGCCAGGCCGGCGATTGGTCAGACAGTGGAACGGCGTAACGAAGCGGAATGAATGCCGTTTCGACAATCACGCGCAAATCCTGCCCACGGTCCAGCAGACCGACCCGTGCAAGATGGACCGCCCACACGATGCCCATGAAGATCAGCACGATACGGGGGAGATTGAAGATCGGCTCCCTGGGACGCTCCCTCAGCGCCTCCTGCATCGGCGGATGCAAGGACTGGGCGTCGGGCTCGGCATCGTTCGTCAAATTCGGTTCTCCAAATGGTTACCCCGCCCTTCCACGGGAACGCAGGCTTTCCAGACTTGGTATGGTGCGATGACGAAGTCAAATCGCCGGCCTCGATGCACAGCTCTGCCGGACCGGGGCTAAAAAAAGAGGCCGTCCGCAGGTATCGGACGGCCTCAACAGCTTCAGGCTGGGATGCCGGAAACATGGTCGAACTGGAGATGAGCCACGATGCCACAAGGTGGGATGCAGCTCAACATCAACAATCTGTTAACCCTAACGCAGCCATGGCCAAGAAAAAGGCCGCCAATGCGTGAGCATGGCAGCCTTTCTCCTCATCGAGATGGTCGCGATCAGGCTTCGTCGGAAGACTCGTCCTTCTTGGCAGCAGCCTTTTTCTTCGGTGCGGCCTTCTTCTTGGCGGGCTTCTTGTCGGCGGCTTCGGCCTTTGCCTCGCCGTCCTCGTCTTCATCCGCCATCAATTCTTCCTTGGTGACGGTCTTGTCCGTCACCTCGATCTCGCCGAGCAGGTGATCGATCACCTTCTCTTCAAAGATCGGAGCGCGCAGCGAGGCCGCGGCGCCCGGCGTCTTCTGGAAGTATTCGAGGATCTGCTTTTCCTGCCCGGGATACTGCCGGATCTGGTCATAGACAGCACGTTGCATCTCCTCATCGGAAACCGTCACGCCGGCCTTCTCACCGATTTCGGAAAGAACCAGACCGAGACGAACCCGACGCTCGGCCAGCTTGCGGTATTCTTCGCGCGCGGCCTCTTCGGTCGTGTCTTCGTCCTCGAACGTCTTGCCCGACTGTTCCAGGTCACGGGTGATCTGGGTCCAGATGTTGTTGAACTCCGCATCGACCAGGGTCTGCGGCGCGTCGAACTTATAGAGCGTATCCAGCTGATCGAGGATCTGCCGCTTCACTTTCTGACGCGTCATCTGGCCGTACTGGCTTTCGATCTGGCCGCGCACGACTTCACGCAGCTTGTCGGCTGATTCCAGCCCGAGCTTCGTTGCAAGCTCGTCGTCGATCTTCAGCTCCGCAGCCTTTGCGACATCCTTCACGGTGACGTCGAATGTTGCTTCCTTGCCGGCAAGGTGGGCGGCCGGGTAGTCCTCGGGAAAGGTGACGGTGATCGTCTTCTCATCGCCAGCCTTGACGCCGACCAGTTGCTCTTCGAAGCCGGGAATGAAGCGGTTCGAGCCGATCACCAGTTCCGCGTTCTCGTCCTTGCCGCCGTCGAATGCTTCGCCGTCGACCTTGCCGAGATAGTCCATGGTGACGCGGTCGCCGTCGGCCGCCTTGCCCTTCTTGGTCTCGTACGTCTTGGCATTCTCCGCCACACGCATCACCTGTTCCTCGACCTCCTCGTTCGGAACGTCGACGACTTCACGGGTGACCTTGAGCTTGGAGTTGTCCTGCAATTCGATCGCAGGAATGACTTCATAGGCGACAGAGAACTCGAAATCCTTCTTGGCGTTGAGGATTTCGTTCGCTTCCTCTTCGTCCTCGGTCATCTTGATCTCGGGCTGCGTAGCAGACCGTTCGCCGCGTTCGGTGAGGATCGCACTCGGCTTGTCGCGAATGATCTCGTTGACGAGATCGGCCATGAACGATTTGCCGTACATCTTCTTGAGGTGCGACATCGGCACCTTGCCGGGCCGGAAGCCGTTCAGCCGCACCTTGCTTTTTGCATCGGCCAGCCGCTCGTTGAGCTTCTGCTCCATTTCCTGAGCCGGAACGACGACCTTGATCTCGCGTTTCAGGCCTTCGGCCAGGGTCTCGGTAACCTGCATTGTCAAACCTTCTTGATAGTGTCTGGCAGCGCTCGACGCGGGTGGAGCGCTGAACCTGAATTCATTGTGCCTGAAGCGGCGTTCGATCGTTTCTGGTGCGGGTGGAGGGACTTGAACCCCCACGGCTTGCGCCACCAGAACCTAAATCTGGCGTGTCTACCAATTCCACCACACCCGCTCGGATACCCCATAGGACGATCGACGCTGCAAGGGCATCCTCGAGCGCGCGTCTCTATATCACTCGATTCCTGACGTTCAAAGGAAAAATGCTGCCAATCGCCCTGCCGCCAGCCCTACCTTGATGGCGGTGGGCGGCGCGCTGCAGCCGGCAGAGCTTGGCGTGAAGAAAAATGATGCCCAGCCCCTTCCCGCGGTGCGTCATCGTACCTAAATGCAAAGTCACGGCGATGACAGGTCGGCAAGTCGTTGACCTTCTTTCATGAAGGCGAATTTGTTGACGTTGTCGAGAACCGCGTAAGGTGCATAGCTTCCATGTGAATATTGCACTGCACAAAGTTCTCGAATCGCTTATTATGAGACCATCGAATGGTTTTAAGGATTATTCGATCGCCGACCGGGCGTTAATCGGCACCGGAATTCGGAGTGGCAATCTCCTCCTCCCATTGCCTCTTCGATACGATGGATGGTTATCCTCCTCCCAACCATCCATCACCATAAGTAGCGCCCGCCGGATCTCCTCCCCCGGCGGGCGTTATTTTTTGTCCAGGCCGGACAGGCAAGGCGCGGATCGCTGCTTCGGAAACAGGGTCGGCAGGGCCCAAGCGGCTGGTGTGAAGCTCCGGTTAATTTCCGCACGGTTTCTCATGCAGTGGGTGCATAGCCAAGATGCTTCTTTCGCACTGCACAAATGCCGCTTCACTCCCTATGTTCCGGCTATCGAATTCAGCCGCGCTGACGCGGCCGCAAGAAGAAGGATGAAGACGATGAACGTGACACGCTCTTTCAACAACTGGCGCAAGTTTCGGCAGACCTGCAACGAACTGAACCGCATGTCGGACCGTGAGCTGAGCGATATCGGTGTCAATCGCGCCGACATCTCGCGGATCGCTCGGGCCGCAATCTAAGCGGCTTTTAGAATTCGGCTTGAACGCTCCTCCTCCCAGCGTTCGCCGAACAGGCCGGCAGCCCTTCTCCTCCCAACTGTCGGCCATTTCACAAAGCCTGCTGGCACGATCGTGCCGGCGGGCTTTTTCGTTATGAAACCCCTTGCGCCGCCGCCGCCGTATTGGCGTTGCCCGTTTCACTTTCTGCCGTTTTTTTTCGCACGATGAACCGTGCGCCTTCATTCTCTGCAAGCAGCGCGCAGGCTGCATATCTGACGCCTAATGTTTGCGCTTCATGCGCAAGGATTGGGCGCCTATATCGGGCGCAATGCTGCACCGCACTATCGCGGTCGCCTCACAGGAACATTGACATGAGCATGATCGCCTCCGCCCGCGCGTGGCTGAACCACCGCCGCACGATGAGCCAACTCCGTGGTCTCTCCAACGAGGCTCTCGAGGACATCGGTCTGACGCGCTACGACGTCACCCACACCTTTGGCTCGCGCACCTCGCGCTGATATTCGCGCCGCGGTGCGTTGGCGCGATCGGACGAGCGTGCTAGAAGCCCGCGATGACGATGGATAACGATGCCCTCCCCGATGCCGCCGCGACGCCTGTTCATGTGATCGGAGGCGGTCTTGCCGGCTCGGAAGCCGCATGGCAGATCGCGGAAGCTGGTGTGCGGGTGATCTTGCACGAGATGCGCCCGGTTACTCCGACCGATGCGCACAAGACCGACGGGCTCGCCGAGCTCGTGTGCTCGAACTCGTTCCGGTCCGACGACAGCGAGACGAACGCCGTCGGTGTGCTCCATGCCGAGATGCGGCTTGCCGGTTCGCTCATCATGGCCTGCGGCGACCGCAATCAGGTGCCTGCGGGCAGCGCTCTGGCGGTGGATCGCGACGGGTTTTCCGATGCGGTCACTCAGGCGCTTGAAGCCCATCCCCTGGTCGAAATCGTGCGGGAAGAGGTGCCGGGGCTGCCGCCCGCCGAATGGGCCTCGACGATCATCGCAACGGGTCCACTGACCGCGCCTGCCCTCGCGCACGCCATCCAACATGAGACCGACGCCGACGCTCTCGCCTTTTTCGACGCCATTGCGCCGATCATCCATACCGATTCGATCGACATG
Organism: Neopararhizobium haloflavum; assembly: GCF_002750855.1. Taxonomy (GTDB): domain Bacteria; phylum Pseudomonadota; class Alphaproteobacteria; order Rhizobiales; family Rhizobiaceae; genus Georhizobium; species Georhizobium haloflavum. The sequence continues at coordinate 89,641 of NZ_NWUC01000009.1, forward strand.
GACATCTGCTGGCATCAATCGCGCTACGACAAGGTCGGTCCAGGCGGCACCGGCAAGGACTACATCAATTGTCCGATGACGCGCGATGAGTACTACGCCTTCATCGATGCGCTGATCGCCGGCGAGAAGACCGAGTTCAAGGAATGGGAAGGCACGCCCTATTTCGACGGCTGCCTGCCTATCGAGGTCATGGCAGAACGCGGACCGGAGACACTTCGGCATGGGCCGATGAAGCCGATGGGGCTGACCAACAGCCACAAACCCGACGAAAAGCCTTATGCCGTTGTGCAGCTACGCCAGGACAATGCGCTTGGAACGCTTTTCAACATGGTCGGCTTTCAAACAAAGCTGAAATATGGTGCCCAAACGGCCGTTTTCCGTATGATCCCCGGCCTTCAGAATGCGGAATTCGCAAGGCTCGGTGGGCTACACCGAAACACCTACATCAATTCTCCGGTTCTGCTCGACCCTTCTCTGCGGCTGAAATCACGCGCCAGCATCCGTTTCGCAGGTCAGATCACCGGCTGTGAGGGCTATGTGGAATCGGCGGCCGTTGGGCTGCTTGCGGGACGATTTGCTGCCGCCGAGGCGCTGGGCAGCCAACCGTCGCTCCCACCTGGAACCACGGCGATGGGGGCCCTGCTGAATCATATCACGGGCGGCCATCTGGTCTCCGATGATGAGCCCGGCAAGCGGTCGTTTCAGCCGATGAACATCAATTTCGGGCTGTTCCCGCCGCTCGATGCCGGTGCGATCGTCAAGCCGGAAGGGGTCAAGCGATTCCGGGGCAAGGACAAGGCGATTGCCAAGAAACGGGCGACCGCACGGCGCGCGCTAGCCGATTGCGCGGAATGGCTGGGCCTCCAACAGCCGGGAATCGCTGCCGAGTAGACCGTCTCTGCAGATTCCGGACTTCTCATCGCTCCTAATTCTAATTCCAATCCGCCTGATTGAGCAAAACGGTCGCGACGACGCTGTCGACGGTCGGTCCATCCCTTCGGCCGTGAACGTGGCTGGCGACCAGCGCCAGTCGCTTGGTGCCCGACGACAGATCGACACGTTCGCCCCCGCGCTCGCCGCCATCCGCCCAGACAGCGCGTTGGTCCGTGCTGAGCGCAAAACGCACCGTCGTCTCGCCGCGATGCACGAGAATGGCACTGCCTTCGAGTTCGATGGAAATCTCTGCACCGCCGGGCATCGAGATGGGCTGCGAGGCATTCGTTCCGATCGCGAGGCTCGGGATGACAACGTCAAAACCGGAAGCATCGATTGCCGGCGATTCCGGCATTGCACGGCTGAAATTGGGTCCATCCACCCTGAACCCGGCCTGAAGATCGACACCATAGGCCGATGCGACCTGCTCGATGGGACTAGCGCCGTCGGCGTCCGCGTCGCTGAAGTCGGCCTCGTCCAGCGCCACCACATCCAGGCCGTGATGCGTCTCGAGAAAGCGGAGGATCGACGAGGCCTCAGCCTGCTGTGAATCGGCAACGCGTCCATCATTGCCGAGCAGTCGTTCAAACCGGTGGCTCTGGCTGGAAATCGATGTCTGGATTGCGCCGAACGGACCAAAGGAGGCGATCAGCAAGGCGAGTACCGGCAATGCTGCCATCGGCCGGATGTCTCCGCGAAAACGGGACCACAGCTGAAGGACGACGACGATCAACGTAACCAGGCCGAAAAGAACCAGAAGGTAACGTTCCGGCGTGATGCCGTATGCAGCAATCCGCTGATAGGCCGCAAGGAACAGCAGTCCGACCGGCACAGGAAGAATAAAGCGCCAGATGCGGATCAGCGTACGCATCGGCGGCCGCGATGCCCTGAGGAAGGGATGGAGAACCATCAAGGCTGCGAAAAGGCAGAACCCGAAAGTCAGGACGAGCCAGCCTACCTGTCCCTCGGGCCATTCACCCGAGACAATGATCTTGGCCGCATAGACATGCAGCAATGCGGCGTAGATCAGGATCATCGGCGCTGCCACGAACTCGCCGAGCGTGCGCAGGCTTGCCTCGACATGCCGCGGAGCAGCCTCCGTGATCGTCTGGTCGAATGTTCGCGGCAATTGCCCGATTCCGAAGAGCGGCGCGGCCAGAAGGCCGGTGGTCATCCAGACATGGCCATAAAGGGATTCGGGCACCTCGATTCCGAAAAGATAGCTGAAGCTGGCAACGATCGCGGAGAGGCCGCCGGCGATGAGCAGAAGCGCGAAAAGTGCGAGCAGGCCGGCAAACATCACCGCAACGACGAACATCCAGAATCCGTCGCTCGTCCCGCGCGCAATAAAAGGTCCGACGAGCACGAATCCGGCTATTGCAGCCAGAAATGTCCATTCGTAGAGATGCACCGCTGTATCGAAGTGGCCGATCGCATAAATGGCGGCGGCGGCCAGCAACGACGCCGCATGGCGAAGCGCCGGGGCGATATCATGGGATTCACAGGTGAGCGCGATGGCAAGCGCCGCCATCGCTGAGGTGGCCAGTGGTAGACCGTTTGCTTCGAACAGCCGCTCGGCCCAAGCCCAGCCTCCGACAGCCGCATTGGCTTGGACGGCCATGACCAGAAGCACCAGGGCCGCCACTGGAAACCGGGCGATCGCGTGCTGCGTCCCAGCCAACATATCGGCGCCAACGCTTCGCCATCCGGCGATTGCACGATCTGCGGAGAGATCATGCATCGCCGCCACCATCTCCGGCTCGTTCGTCGGAACGGTTCTCAATTGCAAGCGATCCTACGAGCCAGAGCGCGACCTCCGCAGCATCAGCCGCGCTCTTGAACCGGAAGCTTCCGCCGGGGAAACTCACTTCACGAAAATCGAGCACGAGTGTGCGCTCATCAGGCGAAGGAGCGACACGGACGGCGTTCGCCGGCAGCAACCGTGTCAGAAAATGCCGTCCGACCGGCTGAACGAAGCCGGCCCGCCCGTCAGCCAGACGGAGGAAAGCAGCCTCATGCCCCGCCGTCATCACAACGCTGCGAATGGCAAGGGCGGGATAGGCCTTGCCGAATTCCACGATCGCCGCTCCGGCATCGTCGATCCGCGAGTTGCGAGTCTCCGTCCCCGACTTTCGGATCGACAAGGCTATGACGCACAGAACGGCAACACTGATCGCAATGAGCACGCTGAGACTCATCTCCTGGCCCTTTCCCCAAGATAGACGCAAAACGGAGCGTTGGCCTTACGTCCACGTCAAGGCTTGCAGGGAAAGATGGACAATTCAAGTCGTGTCCGAACGCTCAGATGCGCCCCGTAACGCGCGCCTTCAGCAGGATCAACTGACGTTTCCATTGTGCGATGGACGGCGCCTCGTGCCGAGGGTCGATCCCGCGTCGGCGCTCGGCTTGTCGAAATATCGGCTCGGCGAGCGCGACCGGCAACAGCGCGGCGAACGCATCCCCCGTTGGTCGCACCGAAGCGTTTCTCACCTCGTCCAGATGCTCACGGCCGTACGCCACCAGCGCCGCCACCAGACGTTGCAACCCTTCTTGTGGCGGATCACCGAAGAGAAGATCGCGATCAAGACCGCAGGCAGCGAGAAGGTCGCCTGGTACGTATACCTGACCTCGTGCCGAATGGATCGGCATCATCTGCAAGGTTCCCGCCACCGCCTGGGCAACGCCGGCGTGGCCGGCCGCATGGGCCGAACGGGACGCGGTCTCCGGCGCGAGAATGAGAAAGCTGAGCTGGATCAGCGCCGACGCCGTTTCGCCGGCATAGCCTTCGAAAGTCTGGCGATCGGGCATTGGATCATCATAGAGATCGAAAGTACGCGCATCGAGATAGGCCGCGAATGTAGAAACCGGCAATTTGTGTGCGGCAATCACGTGGGTCAGAGCTTCTGCCAGAGGATTTCCGGCAGGACCATCCTCAGAATGTGCCGTAACGACGTCGCGCCACCACTGGATGCGCATTTCCCCGGCGATCGGCTCCGTGACAAGCTCGCGCAGTCGCGCGATCTCGGCATTGAACAGATAGAGCGTGGCCAGCGGCCCACGAGCAGCTTCTGGAGCCAGAAGGCAAGCAAGATAACGATCGCGATCCAGGTCCCGCAATTGCGTGAGACAATAGGCGAAACATTCGGCGATGCGCTCGGGGGCAACGTTGCCAGCGTCGCTCATCTCTGGTCTCAAACGGCTATCAGCGCGGCCGCTACCGCACGCGATTCCGAAAGCATGACGTTGTAGGTGCGAACGGCCGCGCCCGTGCTCATCGGGTCGGATGTCATCCCTGCGTCGCGGAGCAGCGTCTTGATCTGGCTGGGGATGAGACGAATATCGCGCCCGGTCCCGATAAGCAGTGTCTCGATCTCTCCTGCATCCGCCAGCACCTTGGCGAACTGGTCCGGATCGAAGAGCGTCTCTTCGCTCGCCGCCCAGCCATGGATGCCGGACGGCAGGCAAAGAAGCGAGCCCCGGTGTGACATGTCTGCGAAGCGAAACCCGCCATTGCCATAAGCGTCGATCGGCGCTCTGCCGGGAAAATGCGCATCGCGGATTTCGATACCCTTGGCCATCGGCAGGGCCTCAGACCGTGCCCTGACGCGATGGGTGCGTTTGCGACGCGACCTCGGCATCGGACTTTTCGTCGTCCTCAGCGAAGGTTCCGGGCCGCAGCTTGAACAGATCGAGCAACGGACCGGCCACGAATACCGATGAATAGGTGCCGATCAGGATCCCCATGATCATCGCGAGGGTGAAGGATGCGATGACCTCACCGCCGAAGATATAGAGCGATGTCAGCGCCAGAAGCGTCGTGACGCCGGTCAGGATCGTGCGCGACAATGTCTGGTTCATCGAAAGATCGAGCAATTCGATGATCGGCATCTTCTTGTATCGTCGCAGGTTCTCGCGCACCCGGTCGTAGATCACGACGGTATCGTTGATCGAATAACCCACCACGGTCAGAATGGCCGCGATACTGGTGAGATTGAACTCGATCCCGGAGATGACGAAGAAACCGACCATCAATGCGACATCGTGCGCGGTCGTGACGATGGCGCCGAGCCCGAAATGCCACTCAAAGCGCAGCCAGATGTAGATCAGCATCGCGACAAGCGCTGCCAGAACGCCGATCGTGCCGGCGGTCGCCAATTCCGACGATACAGTTGGTCCCACCACCTCGACGCGGCGGATGTCATAGTCCTGCTGCAGGGCGGCCTGGGCTTGCGAAATCGCTTCTTGCGCGCCCTCGTCGTCCTCGCTGGCCCCGATGCGAACGAGAAGATCGCTTGCCGAGCCGAACTCCTGAACCTGGACATCGCCGATCTGGAGCGCGTTCAACCGGTCGCGGACGTCCGCGACATCGGCTTCGCCATCCAGCGCCTGAATTTCTATGCTCGAACCACCTCGGAAATCGATGCCGTAGTTCATCCCCATGGAGAAGAAAAGACCGATCGATGCGATCGTGGTGACGATCGAAAATACGTAGGCGAGCTTCCTGGCTTTCATGAAAGGAACGCTGGTATTCGCCGGCACCAGCGTCGCCAATCCATTCGGGATCTGCTTCGGCTTCATGCGGCGCAGCCACGCAGCGATGAGCCAGCGCGTCAGCGTGAATGCGGTGAAGACCGTCGTGATGATACCGATCGCCAGCGTGATGGCGAAGCCGCGAACCGGACCAGAGCCGAGATAGAAGAGGATGACGGCGGCGATCAGGGTGGTCATGTTGGCGTCGATGACCGTCGCCATGGCTCTGGAGAAGCCCGCATCCAGTGATTGAATGAGACTTCGCCCCTGTCGCTGTTCTTCCTTCACGCGTTCGAAGATCAGAACGTTGGAGTCAACGGCCATACCCATCGTCAGGACGATACCGGCAATGCCAGGCAAGGTAAGCGTCGCGCCGAGTAGCGTCAGCACCGCGATGATCAGCGTGACGTTGGCGATCAGCGCAAGGTTGGCAATGACGCCGAGCTGGCCATAAGCAACAATCATGAATGCGACGACGAGAACTGCGCCGATCAGCGAGGCGGTCTGGCCAGCGGAAATCGAGTCGGCGCCAAGGCCCGGGCCGATCGCGCGTTCCTCGATGACGGTCAGATCGGCGGGCAATGCCCCTGCCCTCAGCAAGATCGCAAGATCGTTGGCAGTCTCGGCCGTGAAGCTGCCGGAAATCTGACCGGTACCGCCCAGAATGGGCTCGCGGATCACAGGCGCAGATATGACCTCATTGTCGAGAACGATGGCGAAGGGCACGCCCACATTGCGCTGCGTCGCCGCGCCGAAACGCTGCGCGCCGCGGGTGTCGAAGCGGAACGTGACGATGGGTTCGTTGGTCCGCTGGTCGAACCCGGCCTGCGCGTCCGTCAAATTTTCGCCGGAGACCAGTTCCTGCCGCTCGACCAGGTATGGAACACGCGGCTCTTCAACGGAGTAAAGTACTTCGGAATTGGCCGGCGGGCGTCCATTTGCGGCCTCCTGCGCCGGCATCGACGTATCGACCATCCGGAACGCCAGCCTTGCCGTCTGGCCGATGAGGTCCTTGACCCGCTGGGGGTCGGCTTCGCCGGGCACCTGGACCAGGACGCGGTTCGTCCCCTGGCGCTGAATGACCGGTTCGGTCGTGCCGAGTTCATCGATCCGTCGGCGGACCACTTCGACCGACTGCGACACGGCGGTCGATACGCGGTGGTCTATGCCGGCTTCGGTCAAGGTGTAGACGAGCCGGCCCGGCTCGGGCTCGCTCGCCTCCAGTTCGGTGATCGAACCGCCCGCGAACATGCTGGTGCTGACTGGCTGAGTCAGCTCTTCGAGCGCGCTGCGCGCCGTCTCGATCTCGGCCTCGTCGCGCACACGGAATTGTACGCGGCCATCACTGGCCGACAGTCCGGTGTAGCCTACCCCGGCTTCGCGCAGCAATTGGCGCACATCGCTTTCCGCCGTGCGCAACCGCTCTTCCTCGATGTCCGCGCGATCGACCTCAAGCAACAGATGCACGCCACCCTGAAGATCCAGGCCAAGCGTCATCTGACGCTTCGGCAACCAATCGGGCATGGCGTTCAGGCGGTCCTGCGACACCAGATTCGGTGCCGCCATGATCACGCCGGCCAGAACGACGAGCCAGATGAGTACGGTTTTCCAGCGGGCGAAATAGAGCATGAGGTGCTAGTCCAGTTGAGGCGGCGGGTCGGCGGTCACCGCACCATGAGCGGACGCATAGGCCCGCTCCATGGTATTTGTGCGGCGCTGCGGCCTCTATTCTTTGACGGGTTCGCCCTTGACGCGAACGTCTGCGATCAGGCTTCGAGCTACCCGCACGCGCGTTCCCTCGGCGATCTCCGCCTCCACTTCCGTGTCGTCGACGACCTTGGTCACCTTGGCGATAATGCCGCCGCCCGTAACAACCTGGTCGCCGCGGCGGATGTTCTTCAACATCTCCTCGCGCTTCTTCATCTGCTGGCGCTGCGGCCGGATGATCAGGAAGTACATGATGACGAAGATCAGGATGAACGGCAGGATCGACATGACGATCTCGGCGCCGCCGCCAGCAGCTTGCGCATAGGCCGGGGTCACGAACATGGAGGAACTCCTTAAGGTGAAGGTCTTTGCGGCTTGCCGCCGTCTGTTTGGTGGGCGGAATATAGCCACGAACGTCCCGAATGCAACTGCGCGTCAATGCCGCTGATCGCGCGGAACCGGGCCCTTTCGCGGTTCGGACGGTCGTGCTACCGCGCCTGCGCGATCAAATGCAATGGGGAATGCGATGACGGATGTATTACTGCGCGACCTTCTGGAAGAGATGCGGCACTTGCGTCAGGCCATCGAACGGGCGACCGGTACTGCGCAGCGCGAGAGCGATCTGTCCACGGCCGACTGTTTCGTCTGGGAGCCCGGCCGCAGTTATCTGCAACCGGTGACGCAGCCCAACCGTATCGACATCGCCTTGATCAAGGGCGTCGATCGGGTGCGCGACATCCTTGTCGACAATACACGCAAGTTTGCCGAAGGTCTTCCGGCGAACAATGTCCTGCTGTGGGGCGCGCGCGGCATGGGCAAATCCTCGTTGATCAAGGCCGCCCACGCAATTCTGCTGGCCGATGCATCCTCGTCGCGGGCCCCCTTGAAGCTCATCGAGATCCATCGGGAGGACATCGCCTCCCTGCCGCGCCTGATGGGTCTTCTCAGAGACAATCGCGCCATCCGCTTTCTGCTCTTTTGCGACGATCTCTCCTTCGATCATGACGATACCGACTACAAGTCGCTCAAGGCGGCGCTTGATGGCGGCATCGAGGGCAGACCCGAGAACGTTCTGTTCTACGCGACATCGAACCGGCGGCATCTGTTGCCGCGCGACATGATGGAGAACGAGCGCTCGACGGCCATCAATCCGTCGGAGGCGGTCGAGGAGAAGGTGTCGCTGTCGGATCGCTTCGGCCTCTGGCTCGGCTTCCACAAATGCAGCCAGGATGACTATCTCGCCATGGTTTTCGGCTATGCCGATCACTACGGCTTCAGCATGGATCGCGACCAATTGCGGCGCGAGGCGCTGGAATGGGCGACCACCCGCGGGGACAGGTCCGGCCGTGTCGCCTGGCAGTTCACCCAGGATGTTGCCGGTCGATCGGGGATTTCACTCTGACAACGCAAAAGGGGACAGCTTTTTTGGCTGCCCCCTTTTTCCCACGCATCGCTGTACCGTCGATTATTCAAGGAAGCCGGTCGGATTGACGGGCGTCGCATTCTCGCGCACTTCGAAATGCAGCTTCGGCTGGCTGGCCGCGCCGGTCATGCCGGAGCGGGCAATGACCTGGCCGCGTGACACCGTGTCACCGCGGTTCACGGAAAGCTCCTTGGCGTGCCCGTAGACCGTGACCAGCCCGTTGTCGTGGCGCACAAGAACCGTATTGCCGTATTCCTTCAGGCCGGAACCGGCATAGATCACCACGCCGTTCTCGGCTGCTTTCACTTCGGAGCCTTCCGGCACCAGGATATCGATGCCATCGTTGCGCACATTGCCGTCCTGCGCGCCGAAGGCCGTCACAACCTGCCCACGGACGGGCCAGCGCAATTTGCCGATGCCGGTGGTGTCGGGTGCGATCGCAGCCATGTCCTGGCCGACGGCCTCGGACATCTCGGCGCTTTCCGGTTTGGACGGCGGCGTGTAACCGGCGGGTTTCGTCGCGCCAGTCTCGACCGCTGCCGTCTCGACCGCAGGTGCTGGCTCAACGGATGCGGTCTGTTGTGGGTCGGTCTGTTGCTTCGGTGCCGCCGAGGCTGTCTGCGTCTGCCCGGCGCCGCCGAGTTGAAGCGTCTGGCCGATCCTGATGGCATCTCCCGAAAGGCCGTTGGCCGAGCGGATCTGTGCGACGGAGACGCCAGTCTGGCGCGAAATCTTGCTGAGCGTGTCACCCGACTGAACGGTGTAGCTGCCGCCGGCTTGTGATGACGCGCCTGCTTGAGCCGACATGGCGGCTGCCTGCTCGTTCAGGGAGCGTTCTGTGAGGGCTGGATCCGTCTGGCCAGCCGTCGACGATACAGAAGCTTGCGCCTGCGGAGCCTGCTGCGATGGCGCTGCCGCCTGCATGGAGCCACCGCGGCTGAAGCCCGGGATCACGAGCTGCTGCCCTGGCGCGACTTTCGTCGCGTCGGAGATGCCGTTGGCGCGCATGATCTCGTCGACCGGCACGCCGTAACGGCGCGATATGCTGTAAATCGTCTCATTGGCCTGCATCGTCACGCGAGGCGCGCCTTCCGTCGACCAACCCTTCGGGCGGTCGCCCGACGCAGGCGTTGCACTGGTCGTCAAGGGATCGGCAGCCAACTGGCGCTGCGCGGCGGTCTGCGGCTGCGATGCGCCAACCGGCGGCAGGCTGGACTGCTGAATGGACTGGCCGCCGCTGACGGGTGCCAGAGCATAACGGTCGTTAGCAGACGCATCGCCCGGATAAGGCTGCGAGGGACTGTTCTGGCCAGCGACGGCCGGGTACCCGCCTGCCGGGACCGTTCCGGCCGACTGGCCGTTCTGGATATCGGCCTGAGGCTTCGGAACGGATGCCGTCGTCAGCTGATCGGCCCCGTAGTAACCATCCTGGAAGCGCAGCGAGTCGGCGCTGCAGCCTGCAAGAAGGCTGGCAACCAGCGCGGCGCCGGCAACCCTCCCAATCGAATTTCTTGATACAGGCACAGCAATCTTCCGCATAAATAGCCCCACGCAAACGCAAAACTCATTGCATGGAATTAAAGCGCGTTAGTATTACTGGCTGGTTAAGGCGGCGCGAAACGACATGGATTTGTGGCGGGGACGCATCAAATCGAGGCGATAGGCTCAAAGGCGAGCAGCGATCCCGGGGATCAGCGGGAGGTACGGAAGCGCGAATCCATCCGAACGTTCGAATCGGTTGCCGATTCGCGTGAGCCGGGTCAGGACAACATGCCCACCCTCCTTGCGTATGCCCGCGAGCATCAGGCCATTTGGTGCCAGATGATCGACGAACTGTCGCGGAACCGTCTCGAACGCGCCCGCGACGAATATCCGGTCAAACGTCCCCTCGCCCGGTGCACCGTTCCGGCCGTCAGCGACCTTCAGGGAAACGTTGCGCAAACCGAAATGCTCCAGCCGCTGATGCGAAAGGCTTGAGAGTGTGCGGTAACGCTCGAGGCTGACCACCCGGTCCGCAATTCGTGCCATCACGCTCGTCGCGAAACCCGATCCCGTTCCGATCTCCAGGACCCGCTGGCCCTTCTGGAGCTCCAGCATGTGAAGCAGACGCACCATGAGGTCTGCGCCTTCGAGGAATGTGCCGCACTCGATCGGAATCGTGCGCTGCGAGAATGCGGCTCCCGCGAAGGCGGGAGAGACAAAATAGGAGCGTGGCGACTGCTCGACGGCCTTGAGCAGTTCGGCATCGGCCACGCCCTCGCGCCTCAGCCGAAGGACCAGACCGGCGAAGCCCTCGATCTCGTCGAGTTCCTGTCTGCCGCTTGCTCCCATCAAGGCGATGCCCTCACCCGCCATTGACGGACAGGATATCCGTCAGCTTGGACTGGAATGCATAGTCCGTCATGTCGAGTTTCAGGGGGGTGACCGCGATCCGGCGGTCGCCAAGTGCCTCGAGATCGGTACCAGGAGAAGCCTCCTCGCTCGGGTCACGCGAAAAACGCAGCCAGTAGTAAGGAAATCCGCGGCCGTCGGAGCGCTTCTCCATGACGAGACCGTGATTGCGGCGGGCCTGTGACACGACTTCTATCCCGGCGACAGCATCCTTCTGGCAGGCCGGAAAGTTGACGTTCAAGAACGTGTCTCTCGGCAGGTCGAGTTCGATCAGCCGGCGCACCAGATCCGGCGCGTGCGCTTGTGCCGTCTCCCACGGAAGCTCCCGATCGCCATTCTGCCAGTCATACGCCTGGCTGAGGGCGATAGAGCGAATGCCGAGCAATGTTCCCTCGATCGCACCGGCAACCGTCCCGGAATAGGAAACGTCCTCGGCGATGTTCTGCCCGGAATTGACGCCGGAGAGCACCAGGTCCGGCGGACTATCCATGATCTCGCGGACGCCCATGATGACGCAATCGGTCGGTGTCCCACGCAGAGCATAGCGCTTGTCCCCATCCTTGCGCAGCCGCAACGGCTCCGAGAGCGTCAGGGAATGCGCAAGACCGCTCTGGTCGGTTTCCGGGGCTACGATCCATATATCGTCGGACAGTGTGCGGGCGATCTGCTCCAGCACTTTCAGTCCTTCGGCATGAATTCCGTCGTCGTTCGTCAGCAAGATACGCAAGATTTCCGGTCCTCTCGGCTGGCCTAGATGGCGGCGTTGATCGTTGTCTGCCCGCCCATATAGGGAACGAGCACGGCCGGTACCGTGACAGAACCATCGGCGTTGAGATAATTCTCCAAAACCGCGATCAGGGCACGGCCGACGGCAACTCCCGACCCGTTCAGCGTGTGGACGAACCGCGTGCCCTTCTCGCCATCGGGACGGTATCGCGCATTCATGCGCCGCCCCTGGAAATCGCCGCATACCGAGCAGGACGAGATTTCGCGATAGGTCTCCTGTCCGGGCAGCCACACTTCGATGTCATACGTCTTGCGTGCGCTGAACCCCATGTCGCCCGAGCACAGCATGACGACACGATAATGCAGACCAAGTCGCTTGAGGACCTCCTCCGCGGCGGCTGTCATGCGTTCATGTTCGGCTTGCGAGCTTTCGGCATCGGTGATCGAAACCAACTCGCATTTGAGAAACTGGTGCTGCCTGAGCATCCCGCGCGTATCACGTCCCGCAGAGCCCGCTTCCGAACGGAAGCAGGGTGTGAGAGCCGCAAAGCGCATTGGAAGGCTTTTCTCTTCGACGATCTGCTCGCGCACCAGGTTGGTCAGCGGCACTTCCGCCGTCGGAATGAGATAGCGCCCATCTGTCGTCTTGAAGAGGTCTTCCTCGAACTTCGGCAATTGACCCGTGCCGAAGAGAGCGCCGTCACGCACCAGAAGCGGTGGACTTACCTCGAGATAGCCATTCTCGCTCGTGTGAAGATCCAGCATGAACTGGCCAAGCGCCCGCTCCAGACGCGCCAACTGGCCTTTCAAGACCGTGAAGCGGCTGCCCGAAATACGCGATGCACCTTCGAAATCCATGAGATTCAGCGCCTCGCCGATCTCAAAATGCTGCAGCGGCGGATGATTCCAGATTGGCTTATCACCAACCGTCCGGACAACGACGTTGTCGGCTTCATCCTTGCCCTGAGGCACGTCTTCGGCCGGAAGGTTCGGCAGGCCGCTGAGCGCCTCTCCTAGATCGCTTTCTGCCTTTTCGAGCGTTGCTTCCTCGGTCTGCATGGCAGCTTTCAGCCCACCGACTTCCTGCTTCAGCGCATCCGCCCGTTCGGCATCCTTTGCCCCCATCGCGGCACCGATCTCTTTCGAGGCGGCGTTGCGGCGGGACTGCATGTCTTGAAGCTTTTGAACCGTTTGGCGGCGCGTCTCGTCGAGTTCGATCAACCGCGCGGCCGCCGGCTCGGCGCCGCGCATTGCCAGCGCCGCGTCAAGCGCATCGGCGTGATCGCGAATCCATTTTATGTCGAGCATTGAAAAGTCCAGCAGTCCGGAGGTTGAAGTCGCCGCAGGCTCTACGCGATTTTACTCCGAATCGGAAGGCCCGTCGCTTGTCGCCGCGGACGATGCCGGGCGGCGTCGCTCGATTCGCCTGGCGATATAGATCGAGATTTCATAGAGCAGGATCGTCGGCAGCGCGAGACCGATCTGGCTGACCGGATCAGGCGGCGTCAGGATCGCGGCGGCCACGAACGCGATGACGATTGCAAATTTGCGCTTGTCGACGAGGGTCTGCGCTGTGATGAGGCCGGCCCGTACCATCAATGTGCTGACGACAGGCAACTGGAACACCAGGCCGAAGGCGAAGATCAGCGTCATGATCAGGCCGAGATATTCGGACACCTTCGGCAGGAGCTGGATGGCGACCTCGCCATTGGCGCCCGACTGCTCCATCGCCAGGAAGAACCACATGACCATCGGCGTGAAGAAGAAATAAACGAGCGCCGCGCCAATCAGAAAGAGGATCGGGGACGCGACCAGGAACGGAATGAAGGCTTGTCGTTCATTCTTGTAGAGGCCTGGGGCAACGAACTTGTAAATCTGCGCAGCGATCATCGGAAAGGCGAGAACGAGCCCGCCAAACATGCCGATCTTGATCTGTGTGAAGAAGAATTCCTGAGGCGCGGTATAGATGAGCTCGACCTGTCGCCCGTCGAGTTCAGCCCAGTCGACCGCCCATTCGAAAGGGACGACCAGAAGATTGAACAATCCCTTGGCAAAGAAGAAGCAGACCAGAAACGCGACAAAAAAGGCACCGACAGCCCAGATCAAGCGCTGGCGGAGTTCAACCAGATGCTCGATCAGCGGCTGGGGTTTGTCGTCGATATCCGCGCTCACGCGTCACCCGTCTTCTTGCTTGCCGCAGTTTTCTTCGGTGCGGCCCTGACCGCTTTGGGTTTGACCGGCGCCTTGCGCGCCGAGGCTCCCGAAGCCTTGGATGCTGCTGCCGTCTTCTTCGTTCCCGCTGTCGGCTTCGCCTTGGTGGTCGTACCCGGTGCCGGCTTTGGCTGGGCTTTCGCGCTTGCGGTCTCTTGTGCCGCGTTTCCCGCGGCCGACTTGCCGTTCAGCCCGCTTTGGCTCTCAGCGGCTTTCTCTGAACGCGCCTGAGGTGCGGCCGGGTCCTTCGTGGCGAGCGTTTTTCCGGATTGATCCGCAGCGCCCGCCGGCTTGCCCGACTTCATCGTCCGATCGAGATCGCTGCGCAGTTCCTCGCCAGCCTGCTTGAGCGGGTTCATCGCGTCGCGCAACTCGCGCGCCGGATTCATCTTTCGGGCGCTGTTGATGGTCTGGCGCACGTCATCGAGTTCGGCTTCCTTCAAAGCGTCATCGAACTGACTGCGGAATTCGCCCGCCATCGAACGAAGCTTCGTCATCGTGCGACCGAAGCTGCGCAACATGCGCGGCAAGTCCTTCGGACCGACAACAATGATCAGCACGATGGCGATGACGAGGATTTCAGACCATCCAAGATCCAACATGCGAACGCGGACTCCCTCACCCCGTCACGACATCAACCGCAACAGCCTAGCTGACGCGGTCCTTGCGTTCGTCGTTCTGGTGCTCGACCGTCTTCGCATCCTGCTGTTCGTCGTCCGACATGCCGCGCTTGAAACTCTTGATGCCCTTGGCAACATCGCCCATCAGCTCGGGAATCTTGCCGCGGCCGAAAAGAAGCAGAACGACGACCAGAACGATCAGCCAATGCCAGATGCTGAAACTACCCATAACCATCTCCCTTGGTCGAACCCGCTTGTGATGTAAGCCTTTCGGGTCCGCCTTTCAAACAACTATCTCGTGCTCGTTAGCCCAATAGTCCGGCCTCCGCAATCGCGGCAAATGGCGCATGACTGTGTTGAAGAAGACCACCGCCTTGACTGCCGAACGCAGCCACGACGGATTTATTCCGGATTACGTATGCTATTCCTCGCCGCCTTTCGGCGCCAGCAGACCGAGATCTTCAAGGTCGTTGTCGGTGAACGGTTCCTCGTCCTCAGCCAGTTCGTCATCGGCGAACGGGACCGGAACCGTGAAGCCGGCCGGAATGCGCGGTGAGAGAAGTCCTGCGCCCTTCAGTTCCTCCACGCCTGGAAGATCGCCCAGTTCTTCCAATCCGAAGTGATCGAGGAAGGCGAGCGTCGTTCCATAAGTGACGGGTCGTCCGGGCGTGCGCCGCCTTCCGCGCATTCGCACCCAACCACTTTCCAGCAGCACGTCCAACGTGCCCTTGGACGTCGTGACGCCACGGATGTCCTCGATCTCGGCGCGTGTCACTGGCTGATGATAGGCGATGATCGCCAGCACCTCCAGGGCCGCCCGCGACAGCTTGCGGACCTCATGCTTTTCGTCGTGCACCAGAAACGAAAGGTCCGGTGCCGTGCGAAACGCCCAACAATCGCCGACACGCGTCAGATTGACGCCGCAGCCCGCATAGCGCGCTGCAAGACCATCCAGGACCAGGCGCACCGACACGTCTGCCGGAAGCCTTGCGGCAAGCAGGGATTCGGGGACGGGCTCGGCCGACGCAAATACAATCGCTTCGACAATTCGCATCGCCTCGCGAAGACTGGCCTCAGCCGCCGCGCCTGACGGTCCGATGTTTCCAAGGGCGTAGATTTCGGCCATGACCTAGCCTTTCCCGAACGATGGTTCATCGGCGCCATGAGCGTCGGCGGCTGGCGTACTGCGGCGCATGTAGATCGGCGCGAAGGCCACATCCTGCCGCACCTCCAGCCGCCCTTCCCGGACGAGTTCCAGCGTCGCGGCAAACGAACTGGCCATCGCACTGGCACGATCCTCGGGTCGACTGAGATAGCGCAGCAGAAAAGCATCGAGCGCGGTCCAGTCCGCCATCTCACCAATCATTCGGGTGAGGATCGTACGCGCGTCACTCAGGGACCAGACGCGACGCGACGCGATGGTGACGGCTGTGACGGATTGACGCTGGCGTTGCGACGCGTAAGCCGTGAGGAGGTCGTAGAGCGATGCCTGAAACTCCGAGCGTTTCTCCACCACGAGTTCGTCGGGCGCGCCGCGCGCGAAGACATCCCGACCAAGGCGGTTGCGATTGACGAGACGCGTTGCCGCATCACGCATCGCCTCGAGTCGCTTCAGCCGGAAGGCCAGTTGCGCCGCCATTTCCTCGCCTGTCGGCTCCTCGCCCTTTGCCGGCTGAGGAATCAGGAGTCGAGATTTCAAATAGGCCAGCCACGCGGCCATCACCAGGTAGTCTGCGGCCAGCTCCAGCCGCACCAGCCGCGCACGGTCGACGAACGCAAGGTACTGATCCGCCAGCGCGACGATGGAAATCCGGGACAGGTCCACGCGCTGATGACGCGCCAGATGAAGCAGAAGATCGAGCGGCCCCTCGAACCCGTCGACATCGACATGCAACGGGCTTTCCGCCGCCTCACGCACCGGCGCGTCCCAGGGCGGCTCCATCGCTGCGCGTGCGTTGCTGTCCAATGCCGAAGACACGGCGCTTCTCCCTTTCAGGCCATCGCGCCACTGGAAAGCAGGGCGTCAAATTCGTCGCGCGCGGCCGCTTCGTTCGCATTGTCGGCAGGTCGGCGGCATGCGGATACCGCGTTGGCGCGGCGCAGGGAATCACCTGCAAGAACCGGTGTTTCCCCTGCGATCGCCAGCATTTCATCCATGTCGCCGTTGCAATGCAGGGCGACGTCGCAACCCGCCGCGAAAATCGCAGCCGTTCGCGATTCGAAGGTTCCGGACAGCGCCTTCATCGAGACGTCGTCAGACATCAGCAGACCGTCGAAGCCGATATGCCTGCGGATGATATCACTGATCAGGGTCTTCGATGTCGTCGCCGGATTGGCCGCATCGATTGCCGAGTAGACGACATGCGCGGTCATGGCCATTGCAACGCCGCTGAGCGCCGCGAAGGGTTTGAAATCCGTTGCTTCCAGCTCATCGAGAGCTGTGTCGACGACCGGAAGCTCGAGATGCGAATCAGACCTTGCCCGGCCGTGGCCGGGTACGTGTTTGGCGACTGGCAGGACACCGCCGGCCATCAATCCGTCGACCGCAGCCGAGGCCATCGCGATGACCACATCCGCGTCGGCGCCATAGGCGCGGTCGCCGATAATCGAGTGACTGCCCGCGACGGGTATATCGAGCACCGGGAGGCAGTCGACATTGATTCCATACCGCTGAAGGTCGAACGCGTGCAGTCTGGACATCAGCCAGGTCGCTCTCAGTCCGGCCTTGCGGTCGGTGCGGTAAATCTGCGCCAGGATCGAGGCCGGGGGATAAAGGGGCGCCAGCGGCGGCTTCAGCCGCTGGACACGCCCCCCCTCCTGATCAATCAGAATGGGAACGTCATCACGCCCCGATGCATCGCGGATGGATTGCGTCAACCGCTTAAGCTGATCGGCATCGACGATGTTGCGCGCAAAGAGGATATAACCCCACGGCCGCTGGTCAGCGATGAAGGCCAGTTCGGCCGGTGTCATTTCCGCGCCGGCCAGGCCGACGATCATGGCTTTTGATTCGGTCATTGCAGCAGCATAGCGCCGTCGTCCCACGATCCGATATCGAAGACCACGCGATCAACAGCTTTGAGACTGGATGGCGTGCCGCTCAGCGGGCCACGAAGCAGCTGCCGCCTGCCGCCTGGTAGCGCTCACAGAGCGCCGTTGCCTCCGCCCTTGTGCCACCAGCGACCCGGACCCGATAAAAGGTCCCACGATCTGGAATGTCGGCCGACTGGATCTGCATGGCTCTTCCGCCGATGATCGAGCCGAAGCGGTCCGCGAGGCTCGAATAGGTGGACCGGGCGCCCTCTTCCGTTGGCTGGGATGCGATCTGCACGACATAGCCGCCAGGATTGTCGAATGGCGTCTGCGCATCCGAGGGTGCCGGCGTTTCCACGGAAGCCTGCTCGGTGTTCCCGGTTCCGACGATATCGACGGGCTGCTCGGAGGGGCGATCACCCGGCGTCGGTTGGCCATCGCCGGTGAGCGTTGTTGTGCGCACCGTGCGTACGGGCGCCGAAATCGCCTGGCCGCTCTGACTGTCCGCCGAGGCTGTCAATCTGGCATTGGGGTCGATCGGAGCGTTGGCGCTTTCTGGGCGCTCCTGGGGCAGCGGAATGCCGTTGACACTGGCGGGCGTTTCGTCGGTCTGTTGCCCGGATTCGATCAGGCGTGTCGCTTCGTTTGCCGCATCGCTGGTGATTTCCGACACGCCGCCGAGCGGCGGTGTATCGCTTGCAGGCTCGGCTGTGCTCTCGCGTGGCACCAATGTACCGTCGGCGCGCACCACGGATGTCTGAACGCGGCGCGGCGTCACGCCGAGCCGGTTGTCTTCACCCTGCTCTTCGACGGCCTGCGAAGCGGTGCCACCCGCTAGCGCGGCCAGATCGATCGCTTCGCCATCGCCGCTCTGCGGCGCAGCTTCCGCCACATCCGTAGCCTGCTCCGGTTCAAAGGCCGGTCGCCCCTCGAGCGGCAGGACCTGGGGATCGACCGTGCGCTGAACGACATCGACCGGCTCTTCCGAGCGAGAGACGAGATTCACGTCGTCGTCACCACCCGAGCCATCGACCTGGTTGTAGACAGCCTGATCCTGATTGGGGACAGAGCGCCCTCCGCGGTCTTCAGGCGCGATCTTGATCGGCTCTTCATTGGCCGCGATGATGCGCGGCTCGCCCGCTCCCGAGGTTCCGTCCTCGCCGGTAAATACTGCTATCAGCGCCACACCGCACAGCAGGACCGCCGCGGCGGCCGCGCCGATCTTCCATTTTGCGAAGCCGCCGCGTGATCCGGCTGCGGCCGGCAACGGGTGATCGAAATCGCTGAAGTCCAGATCGGATTCACGCGGCGGCATGGCTGCGTCGCGTCCCGCTGCAAATTCTGCGTCCGACGAACCATCGCCACGCACTGGAGGGGACACCGGCGCGCTTGAAAAATCATACTCGGCAAAGTCGATCTGTTCCGGCTCGACGGCGGCCGACGCCGCCTCTGGCACTGCAGAGCGCTCATCCGTCTGCGCTGGCGATACCGACACCGCATCGCCTTGAGCGAGGATTTCCGAGAACTCGTTCTCCAAGTCGCTCATGTCGAACGGATCGGCGTCGCTGCGCTCTTCGTCCAGGGGCAAATCGGGGACATCGATGTCGCGAACCGGCTCGACGACATCGCCCATATCAGCAACGTCGCGAACATCGAACACAAGATCTTCGTCGCTGACTGCGGCTGCCTCGACCGGTGCCTCGTAGGCTGCGGCCGGCGCTGTCACCACTGCGGCCGCAGCGACTGTCGCAACGTTGGGCGCTGGGACTGGCTGCGCAGGCTCTTCGCTGCGGCGCATGTCTTCCGCTTCGCGCTCATCGGCCAACAACGCCTCGGCAGCCTGCTCCATCTCCATCTCGAATCCGTCGAAATCGAAATCCAGGCCGTCGTCATCGCTGACGGCCGTGCCATAGGTCGGCTCCGGGAAGGCATCGTTCTGGCGGTGGTCATCGGGCTCCGCGAATTCCGCACCCGCGTCATCCCATCCGTCCGCCGCCATCTGGTCAGGCTCCGCCGGATAATCGCTGTAAGCAGCCGACGGAACCGGCGGCTCTTGCTCTCGCGACGTCTCATCTACCGGACGGAACGGTTCAATATTGCGAAAACTCGATGGATCGAGTGCGATCGGCCGCCATGGGGCGGATTGGACGGCGGTATCCTCGTCGCTCAGTTCGGCAAAGGCCTGTTCGAGTTCGTCGGCGATATCCCACTCATTGGACCGCGCAGCAACAGTCGGTGCCGCATCATCGGCGATTGGCTCAGGCGCGCGCTCGGGGATTGCATAATGCTCGAAATCGCGAAAAACGGCATCGTGACTTTCGTCCGGGCCGGTTTCGGCCATTGGGCCCGTGAGCGATCCGGTCGGCTGATGCACGGGGTCGACCGGTGCCGGTTCGTCATCCTGCGCTTGAGAGAGTGGTTCGTCATACTCCATCTCAGCCATGTCGTCGCCATAGGATCGCGCAATGGCGGCGTCCGCCCGCGCATCGTCTTCGGACCAATCGAATGGTTCCGATCGATGCTCTTCGGGCGCATCCGGCTGATCATTTTCGAGAGCCGATGCCGTAGCATGCGACGGCTGAGGCTCCAGCGGCTCGACCGGCGGCGAGGCGGAAAAATAGGGATCCGGCACGTCGTCGATGCCGCGCGATGCCTGGGCCGGACGCGTTGACGGCCACTCGGGAAGATCGGTCCACTCCTCGGCGATATCGCCGCCGGGTTCACCCATCGGCTCGCGCCGCTCGATGACCGTGGCCATCACAGGTTCAGGCTCGCGCTCCGGCTCACGGCTGACTGCGCCTTCATCAGCGGGCGGATTGCTGTCCTGCATGGCGGACGACGCCTCCGGCAGCGGCGAAACGGCATCTTCCGTCAAGCCTTGCTGGTCGGGCCGATCATTCTCCAAAGGCTGGCGCTCGGAGCGTAGAAACGCCGGCAGCACCTCTGGATCGATGTCGTCGCGCTCCGCAGACGGCCCCGTCTCTGGCGCGCTGTTGTCTGCGAGATCGCGCAACAGTTCAGCCTCAAGGTCGAGGTCGAAATTTTCAGGAAGCACGTCGATCTGGGGCTCCGGCTGCGTTCGCCGCGGCGCCTCATAGCCGGCGATGCGAGCGAGCTCAGCCAGAGGATCGTCGTCCGAGAGAAACGACGGCTCCTTGCCTGTGTATCGCGGATCCCGATTTTCAGCCATGACTGTTCACTCGCACGCTAATCCAGCCTCTTCTGCCAGATTATTGTGGGTAAAAGGTGGCTGCTAGCGCATCTCTTGCGGTGCGTCCGTGCCCGTCAAAGTCAATCCAGACTTCAACACTGAGGCGACGGCTCGCACCAGACCCAGTCTGGCGATGCTCAAGTCTCGATTGTTAACATTAATAAAGCGTAAGTCCGGCTGGTCCTTGCCCTTGTTCCAGTGAGAATGGAAGGCACTTGCGAGGTCGTAGAGATAAAACGCGACGCGATGCGGCTCATGGCTGAGCGCGGCGCTTTCGACCACACGCGGATATTCCGCAAGCTTGGCGATCAGTTGCAGCTCGCTCGGATCGGTGATCTCGCTCATCGCAGAGCGGAAGTCGACTGACCCGATATCCAGTCCCTCGATCGCAAGATCCGGAAACGCTTCGCCCGCTTGCCGGAAAACGCTGTGGCAGCGCGCATGGGCATACTGGACATAGAAGACGGGATTGTCCTTGGACTGCTCCGTCACCTTGGCGAAGTCGAAATCGAGCGGCTCGGAACTTTTCCTGTAGAGCATCATGAACCGGACCGGGTCGCGCCCAACCTCGTCGACCACCTCGCGCAGCGTGACGAAATCACCGGAGCGCTTCGACATGCGGACAGGTTCACCGCCGCGGTATAGCTTGACCAACTGGCACAAGAGCACCGTCAACTTGGCCTTACCGCCGGACACGGCACGCGCCAGGGCCTCGAGCCGCTTGACATAACCGCCGTGGTCCGCGCCGAGGATATAGATCATCTCCCCATATCCGCGGGCGTATTTGTCGCGAAAATACGCAACGTCAGCCGCAAAATAGGTGAAGCTGCCATCCGACTTGACCAATGGTCGGTCAAGGTCGTCGCCAACGGCGGTCGAACGAAACAATGTCTGTTCCCGGTCTTCCCAGTCTTCCGGAACCTGGCCTTTCGGGGGCGGAAGGCTACCCTTGTAGACATGACCCTTGAACGTCAGGTCGTTGATCGCGGACAGGATCGGTGCGCCATTCTCGGCATGCAGGGAGCGCTCCGAGAAGAACACGTCATGCTCCACATTGAGCGCGGCAAGGTCTTCCCGGATCATCGCCATCATCGCGGCGATGGCACGGTCCCTGACGATCGGCAGCCATTCTTCTTCCGGCATCTGCCGCAGGGAATCGCCGAACTCATCGCGAAGGGCTTCCCCGACCGGCACCAGATATTCACCCGGATAAAGCCCTGACGGGATCGCCTCGATCGTTTCGCCCAGTGCCTGGCGATAACGCAGGAACACCGATCGCGCCAGCACGTCGATCTGGGCGCCAGCGTCGTTGATGTAGTACTCCTTGGTCACGTCGTAGCCCGCATATGCCAGGAGATTGGCAAGCGCGTCCCCGACCACGGCCCCCCTGCAATGGCCGACATGCATCGGTCCTGTCGGATTGGCCGACACGTATTCGACGTTGATCGTGTGCCCGCTCCCGACGAGGCTGCGGCCGAAATCCTCGCCCGCGGCGATCGCCGATGCGAGAACCTTCTGCCAGTAGGCGGGCGACAGGCGGATATTGATGAAACCAGGTCCGGCAACGGTGAGTTGCGCGATGTCGGGATCCTGCTTCAATGCGTCGCCGATCAGGTCTGCCAATGCGCGCGGATTTTGGCGCAGCGGCTTTGCCAGCACCATCGCCGCATTGGTCGCGATGTCGCCGTGTGAAGGATCGCGCGGTGGCTCGACCGTCACGCGATCCAATGGCAGATCGTCCTGGGAGTTAATAACATCAATTGTTTGCATCGCATTCCTGATGCGCTGCTCGAAATCACTGAAAAGGTTCATCCGCTTCCATCCGTGCGCCTTCGGCCGAGAGGTCGGCAACCACCGTGAAGCGGGGTTGAAAGGCTTTGAAAATCGCGTTTGCGCTATCGCAAATCGGGCGTGTGGTCAAACAACTGGCGGTGCACGGAAAGCGCATAGGTGTCCGTCATTCCGGCAAGATAGTCCGCCACGTGCCGCGCTTTCCTGCCCGGATCGTCGTCGTCCGCGCCCTGTTGCCAGAAGTGCCCCTTCATCGCGGTAGGGTCTTGCATGAACGCGTCGAACAGATCACGCACGATCCGGGATGCCTGTTCGCGCACGACCATCACGCTTGGATGACGATAGAGGTTTTCATAGAGAAATGCCTTGATCGATCGGTCCGCCTCGGACATCGCCGCCGAGAAGACGGCAATCGGTCGTTCCCCTGCGCGCACGGCATCGACCGATTGCGGACCATCCTCCGCAAGGCGCTGTTGCGCCGTGGAAATGACGTCTTCGACCATCAGCGTGATCTGTCGACGCATGATCTCATGCGCCGTGCGCTCCGGGTCGAGTTCGGGGAATCGCTGCCTGACGGTGCCCAACATTTCGCGCAGGAACGGAACGTCTTCCAGCATCTCCAGGCTGAGTAACCCGGCCCGCAACCCGTCGTCGATATCGTGGGTGTTATAGGCGATGTCGTCGGCGATCGCAGCGGCCTGTGCCTCGAGGCTCGCAAAGGTATCCAGTTCAAGGTCCTGGAGTCGGCAGTAATCGAGGACCGGTTGCGGCACGCGCTCGTCTTTGGCGGCACGGGCGCCGATCAGCGGACCGTTGTGCTTTACAAGGCCCTCCAGCGTTTCCCATGTCAGGTTCAATCCGTCGAAGGCGCCATAGCGCCGCTCGAGCCGGGTAACGACACGCAGCGACTGTGCGTTGTGGTCGAATCCGCCGAAATCGCCGAGGCATTGATCGAGTGCTTCCTCACCGGTGTGCCCGAACGGCGTGTGGCCGAAATCGTGGACAAGCGCTACACCTTCAGCAAGGTCTTCATCCAGCTTCAAGGCCCGCGCCAGCCCCCGGGCGATCTGAGCGACCTCGATCGTGTGGGTCAGCCGCGTTCGATAGTGATCGCCTTCGTGGGCAACAAAGACCTGCGTCTTGTGTTTCAAGCGACGAAAAGCGGTGGAGTGAATGATGCGGTCGCGGTCGCGCTGAAAATCGGAGCGTGTGCGGCTCGCCTCCTCGCGGATCAGCCGCCCGCGGCCCTTCCAGGGATCGCTGGCATAGGGAGCACGTTGTGCAAGCCCGAAGCCGAGCTGCGTTTCATCCAGCATTCCGTTCACTCTCCCGTGGGCTTGCGCCATTGACCATCCCGGCGCCACTTCATACCTATGGAGCAACACTCGAATGCGACTTGCCACCTGCGATGGCAAGGCCTGGAGCATGCCATGACCCAAACCGATCAGCACAAGATCACTCTGTCCGAAGCCGCGGCAAGACGTGTCGCGGCGATTCTCGCCAAGGATGACAGCAAGTCTGCCCTTCGCGTCTCCGTCGAAGGCGGCGGTTGTTCGGGGTTCTCCTACAAGTTCGATCTCGTTGGCGACAAGGAAGACGACGACATCGTTCTGGAGCGCGATTCGGCCCGTGTTCTCATCGATCCGATATCCATCGTCTACATGGAAGGCTCGGAGATTGATTTTGTCGATGATCTGATGGGTCAGTCGTTCCAGATCAAGAACCCGAATGCCATCGCATCCTGCGGATGCGGCACAAGTTTCTCCATCTGATTGCCCTCATGAAGATTGTCACCTGGAACATCAATGGCGTGCGCGCCCGGATCGACAATCTTGTTGCCTGGCTGCGAGAGAGCGATCCGGACATCGTCTGCCTGCAGGAAATCAAGTGCCAGGACGATGGCTTTCCGCGCCAGACGCTGGAGGCTCTGGGCTACCATGTCGAGACGCATGGCCAGAAGGGCTTCAACGGTGTTGCGATCCTCTCGAAAGTTTCTCCCGACGAAGTCCACCGCGGCCTGCCGGGCAATGACGAGGACGAGCAGGCGCGGTTCATGGAAGCCGTGTTCTCGACGGCAGACGGCGCGCTTCGTGTCGCCTGCCTCTACCTGCCGAACGGCAATCCGGTCGATACGCCGAAATTCCCCTACAAGCTGGAATGGATGGAACGGCTGCGCGAGTGGACGACGGAGCGGCTTGCTCTGGAAGAACCGCTGATCCTGGCAGGCGACTTCAACGTCATTCCCGAGCCCTTTGATTGCCGTGACCCTTCCGTGTGGCTGAACGATGCGTTGTTTCAGCCCGAATCGCGCCGCGCTTACCGACTGCTGGAACATATAGGCATGACGGACGCGATCCGCGCGGTCAGCGATATGCCGGACATCTACACCTTCTGGGACTATCAGGGCGGTGCCTGGCAGAAGAACAACGGCATCCGGATCGATCATCTTCTGCTATCACCTGAAGCCGCCGATCGACTTTCGACCGCGTCCGTGGAGACGCACGTGCGCAGTTGGGAAAAGCCGTCCGATCACGTCCCCGCGGCAGTGCAGCTGGCACTTTGACCGCACTGCGGTCGTCTCATCGTCGTCGGCAGGATCGAGGCATTCTGCGCAACGTGTGCCGGCACCTTGCTTGGGGACCAGCCAACATCGGCATGCCCGCATGAATCGCGTTTGGTTCTGAAACCTTTGATCTATTCCGGTCGTAAGGCCGTAACAGATGACGAGTTGCGCCAGCAGCTTCGGGCGCGGACGTCTCCGCGACAACTGAATATGCAGATGGGGCCATGGCGTCTGATCATCATGATGCGGAAGAGGCTGAGACGACGTCGACACTCGTCTGGTTTCGAAGGGACTTGCGCGTCGCCGACAATCTTGCGCTGAGCGAAGCAATCGGCGCCGGCGGGTCGGTCACCGCGCTTTTCGTGCTCGATGATGAAGCCGGCGAGCGGCCCATGGGCGCCGCTCAGCGTGTCTGGCTGCACCACTCGCTGGAAGCGCTAGCCGGCGCTCTGAGAAAATTGGACGTCCAACTCGTCCTGAAGCGCGGAAACATGCAATGCGCTATCTCCGACGCCATTGAGGCGCTCGGCGCGCGGCATGTCTTCTGGAACCGGATTTATGAACCCTCCCTGATCAAGATCGACGACGCCATGGTGGACGATCTCGGCAAACGGGGAATCGCGGTTCGCCAGTTTGACGGCCAATTGCTGCACGAACCGGGCGCCGTCACGACGGGGAAGGATGAGCCCTATCGGGTCTATACTCCCTTCTGGCGCGCCTTGGAGCGGCTTGGCGAGCCGCGCGCGCCGCTCGATCCGCCCGAAAAGGCGAAGAGGAAAGCAAAATCGATCAAATCCGACGACCTGTCCGATTGGGCGCTGCTTCCCCGACGACCCGACTGGTCGAAATCCATCCTTGCCGAATGGAGCCCTGGCGAGGCGGGTGCGCATGAGCGTCTGGACGACTTCATCGAAGGACCGTTCGTGGACTACGACGATGCGCGGGACTTTCCCGATCGCGAAGGCACATCCCGGCTTTCACCTCACCTCGCCTTTGGCGAGATCACGCCGTACCAGATCTGGGAAGCCACCAAACGGCGGCCGAAGACCGTCGGCAACAATGCGCGCACCACCTTTCGCAAGGAGGTCGGCTGGCGAGAATTCGCCTACCATCTTCTCGTCCACAATCCGAAACTGGCGACACGCAATTTCAACAGCCGGTTCGACGACTTTCCATGGTCATCGAACAAGACCGCGTTTAACGCCTGGAAGGCAGGTCGTACGGGCTATCCGATCGTCGATGCGGGCATGCGCCAGCTTTGGCAAACCGGTTGGATGCACAATCGCGTGCGGATGGTCTGCGCGTCTTTCTTGACCAAGCATCTGCTCTTGCACTGGCGTGAAGGCGAGCGCTGGTTCTGGGATACGCTCGTTGACGCCGACCCCGCGTCGAACGCGGCGCAGTGGCAGTGGGTCGCCGGCTCCGGCGCCGACGCGGCGCCCTATTTCCGCATCTTCAATCCGGTCATCCAGGGCGAGAAGTTCGATCCGCAGGGAGACTACGTCCGTCAGTTCGTTCCGGAGTTGGAGAAGCTGGGAAACCGGTTCATCCACAAGCCGTGGGATGCGGCAGACGACATCCTGGACGCGGCCGGGATCAAGCTCGGCGAGACCTACCCGAAACCGATCGTCGACCACCAGACCGCACGCCAACGGGCACTTACCGCCTACGACAAGATCAAGGATGACGCATGACACTGCACACGCCGCCCAAGGGCCTTTCGATGGAAGCAGGGGACGTCGGGTCGGGACGACGATTGAAGGTCGCAGTCATCGGTTCCGGCATTTCCGGGGCATCGGCGGCATGGGCGCTCAATCCTGTCCACGACGTCACCCTTTTCGAGAAAGAAGCCCGCCCCGGCGGGCACACGGCAACTGTGGACGTAGATTATGACGGGGTCCGGATCCCGGTCGACACCGGGTTCATCGTCTATAACGAGGTGAATTATCCCAACCTGACGGCCCTGTTCGCACATTTGGGGGTCGCCACCCACGAGAGCAATATGAGCTTCTCGCTGTCGCTCGACCAGGGCCGGCTCGAATGGAGCGGCGACGGTCTGCGGACCCTTTTTGCGCAGAAGCGCAACATGTTCCGACCGACTTTCCTGCTGATGCTTCGCGAAATCCTGCGCTTCAACAAACTATGCCTGGTCGACCGCGCCGAGGGGCATCTCAGCAATATGTCGATCGGCGACTATCTCAACTGGCGTCGCTTCTCGCCGGGATTCACCAACAATTATCTCATCCCGATGGCCGCGGCGATCTGGTCGTCACCCACCAACCGAATGCTGGATTTTCCGGCAGAGCGTTTCGTCGCCTTCTTCGACAACCATCGCCTCGTCTACCGCAAGCAATTGCCGTGGCGCACGGTCACCGGCGGTGCGCGGACCTATCTCGATGCACTATTGGCGCCGCTCTCCGGCCGCATCCGGCTGAACTGCGCCGTGCGCTCGATCCGGCGGGCTGAGGGAAAGGTTCATATCCTCGATGCCTCGGGACATGAGAGCATTTACGACCGGGTCGTGATCGCGGCCCATTCCAATCAGGCGCTGGCCATGCTCGATGATGCGAATGAGACTGAGCAATCGATCCTCGGCGCCATCCCCTATCGACCCAATCGCGTGATCCTGCATCGTGACCCCAAACTCATGCCGAAGCGCAAGCAGGTCTGGTCATCGTGGAACTATCTGCGCTCCAGCAGGGGCGACGGCGAAGGTGATGTCGCAGTTTCGTACTGGATGAACCGGCTTCAGGGCATCGACCGGCGCCACCCCCTCTTCGTCACCCTCAATCCGGACCGGGAGCCGGAATCAGGAACGGTCTTTGGCGAGTATTCCTATGAGCATCCGCAATTCGGGACCGAGTCATGCCAGGCGCAGTTGCGGCTGCGGCAGATCCAGGGCCGGAACGGAACCTTCTTTGCCGGCGCATGGACGGGTTACGGCTTCCATGAAGACGGATTGACGTCGGGGCTGGCCGCTGCCGAAATGCTCGGCGGCGTCATCCCGTGGCGTCAGGACGGCGACGCGCAGGCTGCATTCATGGCTGCAGCCGAATAGAATAGCATCATGACCGCTCGTGCGAACCTTGGAAGATCGACGCCAGCCTCCCCTGTCGTGGCCGCTCCCGCACCCCGCGAAGCGTCGCAGCGGCAGGCAGTATCGATCTACACCGGAACGGTCATGCATGCCCGGCTGAAGCCGATGTCACATCGTTTCAACTACCGCGTCTTCAACATCCTGATCGATCTCGACCAATTGAACGAAGCGGGAAAAGGGACCTGGCTGTTTTCAGTCGACCGTATCAATTTCGTTTCCTTCCACACGCGCGACCATATCGATGGCGACACTCCGACGCTCAGGGCCTATGTCGACGGTCTCCTGGCCCGCGCCGGTCTCGCCGAACGCCCGGCCCGCGTCCTGCTCGCCTGCTACCCGCGTGTCTTCGGGCAGGTCTTCAACCCGCTCTCGGTGTATTACGCGTTCGATGCCGAAGGGAGTGTCGTCGCCTTGATCTACGAGGTGCGCAACACCTTCGGAGAACGCCACACTTACGTGTGCCCGGTCGAGCCAGGCCAGTCGAGCGATGCAGGGATTCGGCAGGAGCGCGCCAAACTGTTCCATGTGTCGCCGTTCATCGGCATGGAAATGCGCTACCATTTCCGCATGCGTCCACCCGGTGAAACCATGCACTGGCGAATCCTCGAAACCGACCGCGACGGCCCGCTGCTCTCGGCCACCTATTCCGGCCGACGCCTCGAAATGACAAGCAGGACCCTTGCCAATTGCTTGTTGCGCATACCCTTTCAGACGTGGAAGATTATCGTGGGCATTCACTTCGAGGCTCTTCGGCTGTGGTTCAAGGGTGCGCGCTACATTCCGCGCTCAGCCCCTCCCGCGAAGGTGAGCTTCGAGGACGCGGCGCCCGATATCAACGATCCGGACCGCCCGCGAGACGGCCGCGCCGGCAAGCATTGCAAGAGAACGGCATGAGGACAGATGCGATCGACTGGAATACTTCCCTCTCCAATGCAAAATCCCTGACGGCGGACAATATCGGGTCGCTGATTCAGGGCCTGCCCCGACGCGCGAAGCTGACGCTGACGGCGTTGATCAACATGACCTATGGGCGCCTGACCTTCAGGCTCCCCGACGGACGGGTGTTCCGTGTGGACGGCAAGCAGTCCGGCCCCGATGCCAGCCTCATTCTCCACAATTGGAAGCTGCCTCAGCGTGCCTTCGTCCGGGGAACCATCGGCGTGGCCGAATCCTATGTGGACGGCGACTGGGACAGTCCGGATGTTACCGGCTTCCTTCAGCTCTTCATCGTCAACATGGACCTTGGCGACAAATATGCGACCGGCGGCAAGGGTCTGTTCTATCTGCTGGAAAAGATCCGCTATTTCCTCAACATCAATACCAAAAGCCAGTCGAAGAAGAACATCTCGGCCCATTACGACCTCGGCAACGCGTTCTATTCGCAATGGCTCGACCCCACCATGACGTATTCGTCCGCGCTCTATGAGACCGGGGCGAACGATCTGCAGTCGGCACAGACGGCGAAATATCGCGCGCTCGCGGAAGCGACCGGCATCGGCCCCAATGATCACGTGTTGGAGATCGGGTGTGGCTGGGGCGGGTTCGCCGAGTTTGCCGCGACCGAGATCGGGTGCAAGGTCACTGGCCTGACGATCAGCCGCGAGCAGCTCGCCTTCGCGCGTGAGCGTATCCAGAAAGCCGGTCTTGGCGAGCGGGTCGACTTCAAGTTCCAGGATTACCGCGATGAAACCGGCGTTTACGACAGGATCGTTTCCATCGAGATGCTCGAAGCTGTCGGGGAGAAGTTCTGGCCGACCTATTTCCGCAAACTGCGTGAATGCCTGCGTCAGGGCGGGCGGGCCGGCATCCAGGCGATCACGATCGCCAATTCCGTCTTTCCCATTTACAGACGCCAGCCCGATTTCATCCAGCGATACGTCTTTCCCGGCGGAATGCTGCCGACCCATGATCATTTGAGGGAGCACGGGGAACGCGCGGGTCTCGCGATCGTCGAGCAACGGGCATTCGCGGCAGATTATGCGCGCACGCTGGCAGAATGGCGTGAACGGTTCCGCGACAAATGGCACACCATCCGCCCCCTCGGCTTCGACGAGCGCTTCAAGCGCCTTTGGGAATTCTATCTGTTCTACTGTGAAGCCGGATTCCGTGCCGAGAATATCAACGTCCGGCAGGTGGTCTACGCGTGAGGTGTTCTGCGTAGGAGGGGCATGACCTTAATCTGCTGCCGCATGGTCGGGCCGTGACGGGCCGCGCTCCCTCCGCCTCTGCCGCCTCAAGCTACGGCGACCGGCTGCCGCTGAGTGTTCTGGCGGCCTACGCGCTGCCCGGCATCCCGCTCGCGGCGCTTACGCTGCCGCTCTATGTTCTGGTGCCGACCTTCTACACCGAAACCCTTGGTCTTTCGCTGGCGACGGTCGGGTACATTCTGCTTCTCACACGGATGTTCGATGCACTGAACGACCCGCTGGTCGGTTGGTTTGCCGATCATTTTCGGCCCCGGTTCGGCCGCCGCCGCGCGCTGTTCGCGTTCAGTCTGCCGTTGACCGCGATCGCCGGGTTCATGCTCTTCTGGCCGCCGCAGGACGCTGGCGCCTTCTATCTGCTCGGTTGGGGGATGACGCTCTCACTTGGCTATACGGCCTCGCTTATCCCCCTGACAGCATGGGGCGCAGAACTTTCGACCACCTATCGCGGACGCTCGCGCCTGGCCGGATGGCGCGAGGGGTTCATTCTCACCGGCACGCTCATTGCCATTGCACTTCCCTTCTCCATCGGCTTTTCCTCCAGCGAAGGCGTACACGGACTTGCAGCCCTCGCGATCGCCATCGCGCTGACCCTTCCGCTGTTCGGTGCAATAACCGTGATCTTCGTTCCGGAACCGGTCGAACATACCCGCCAGCGCGTCGCGTTGAGAGCGGGATTGGTACACATTGCTGACAACCGCCCGTTCGTGCGGTTGATCGCGGCCTATTTCGTCAACGGGTTGGCGAACGGCATTCCGGCCACTCTTTTCCTCTATTTCGTTTCCGAGCGTCTCGCGCTGCCCGAGGCGCGAGGCCCCCTGCTCTTCATCTATTTCCTCTCCGGTATCGCCGGCGTCCCACTCGCCCTTCGCCTGGCGGACCGGATCGGAAAGCATCGTGCGTGGTGCTATGCGATGTTGACCAATTGCGCGTTTTTCGTCGCCGCCCCTCTGCTGCCGGAAGGCGCGCTATATCTATTCGGCGCGATGTGTGTCGCAACCGGGCTGTTCCTCGGATTTGACCTGTCACTTCCCGCCTCGATCCAGGCGGATGTTGTGGATGTCGATACGGCGGCGTCTGGGGAGCAACGCTCAGGCATCTATTTTGCAGCCTGGAGCCTGACCACGAAGCTGTCGCTCGCAGTGGGTGCCGGGTTGATTTTCCCTGCGCTTGCCCTTTTCGGCTTCGACCCGCAGTCTTCGTCGCAGGAGGGCAGCGCGTTGCTCGCGCTGGCGCTGCTCTATGCCTGGGTTCCGATCGCCCTGAAGCTCGTCGCCGTTGCGATCATGTGGAACTTTCCTCTCGATGAAGCCGAGCATGGACGGCTGAGATCGAGCATCGAAGCCGATCCGCAGATCAATCGAGCGGCCGATTCCGCCAGCCCGTCGCGCGGTTGATGGCCCAGAAATAGGCGGGATAAGGCAACAGCCGCAAGCACTTCAGCACGAACGTGAAACGACGCGGAAAAATGATTTCGAAGCGGTCCGATTTCAGGCCGGCTACCAGCCGCGCCACCGCGTCCTCAACCTGCATCAGGGCAGGCATTGCGAATTCATTCTTTTCCGTGGCCGGCGTGTCGACGAAGCCAGGATGAACGATCTGCAGCCGGATATTCATCTTGTCGAGGTCAAATTTGAGGCTTTCGGCGAGATTGGTCAGCGCGGCCTTGGTCGCTCCATAGGCTGCGCTGGTCGGCAAGCCGCCGAAGCCGGTGACCGACGAGACGATAGCGATCTGCCCCTTGCCATTGCGTGCCATCGAGGCGACTGCCGGCACGAGCCCATTGACGACACCATTCAGGTTCACGTCGAAGCTTTTCTGAAAATCGGTCGTGTCGAGTCCGTTCCCATGAACGGGCAGATAGACACCGGCGTTGAATACGGCCAGCGCCAATCGCGCATAGTCCCGATCGATTGTCTCCACAATGCGGTGCAGGTCGGCAGCGTCGGTGACGTCCCCAGGCATGGCAACGATCGATCCCTTGCCGAAATCCTCAGCCGCCAGCGCGGCGAGTTTGTCTTGTCCGCGCGCCGTCGCGATGACCGTGAACCCTTCGCGCGCCAACGCTTGAGCCAGACCCTTGCCGATCCCGGAGCTCGCGCCGGTCACCCATGCAACGCCGTCCTCAGGCTTGGCCACATAACCCATATTCATCTCCTGAAGAGGCCAGCTTGGCGCGGCGGGCAGCCTTGGTCAGCCGATCAGGTCACCGATCAGCTGACGGAACGAACCGGTCATTCTCAGCGGCGCATCGGTGACAGCAAACCCGATGCAAGGCCCCGCGTTCTCGGCGACCGGGCGGTGATCCACGTCATCGTCCGCAACCGAGATGTCGCCTGGGCCGTAGCGCCCGACCCCATCCGAAAAAGCGCCGCGCAGCACCAGCGTGATCTCGCATCCATGGTGGGTATGCGCGGGTATGGCGCGTCCGGGCCGGATCCAGAACATGCTGACCGTGCACCCGTCTACGTCGCCGATGTTGTATTCCTTGAAGCCAGGCATCTTTGTGCGCCATGGAATGTCATCGATCCCGTATCCGATGAAGTCGCGCAGCGCAGCTGGAAGGTCCGCTGCGTCTTCTGCCGACTTTTCGGGCGCCATTGGCAAGACAATATCGTTTGACGAGAAGATGCCTTGCAGTGCACCGTCCCGATCACCGATCGGCTCCGGCTCCACAGCTTCCAACGCCTCGCCGGCCAAGCTTTCCAGGTCCTTGACGAACCCGCGCGCTTCCGGGCGCATTTCCAGATGCGATTTCACGAGGACACGCGCCGGTGCCGGCAACGAACCGGCCACATAGCGCGCCATCAACGCGTCAATCGTGTCAATATGCTCACGAACCATGATTGCCCTATCGGTTTCGCCTGACATCTTCCCCCGCCAGGCAATTTCGATCGTTTGATCGCTTCATTCGATCCTACCGGCCTTACGACACAAGCAGCAAATCGGATCACTCGCGCTGCCCACAACATACCTTGGCACCGGATTGGTGGACGGCATTTCCCTCTCTGCGGGATCACGCCGAAAAGCATTTCTTGCAATGGGAGACTTGAGAACGCACAACCTGCCGACTACCGTAGAGACGCATCTAGAAGGCAGCATTCATGTCCTTTCTCCCCTCCGTCCTGGACGCCATCGGCAACACACCGCTCATCAAGCTCAAAAGGGCGTCGGAAGAGACCGGCTGCACCATTCTCGGAAAGGCGGAGTTCCTCAATCCTGGCCAATCGGTCAAGGACCGGGCGGCGCTCTATATCATCCGCGAAGCGGAAAAACGTGGTGCATTGCGGCCTGGCGGCATGATCGTCGAGGGCACGGCCGGCAACACGGGCATAGGCTTGGCACTCGTCGCCAAGGCGCTCGGCTACCGGACAGTCATCGTCATTCCCGAGACCCAAAGCCAGGAAAAGAAGGACGCCATCCGGCTGCTGGGCGCAGAGTTGGTCGAGGTGCCGGCCGTGCCCTACAAGAATCCCAACAACTATGTGAAATTGTCCGGCCGGCTGGCCGAACAGCTGGCAGCCAGCAGCGAAGCCGGCGCGATCTGGGCGAACCAATTCGACAATACGGCCAATCGCGATGCCCACATCGCTACCACGGCGCCAGAGATCTGGACCGATACCGACGGCAAGGTGGACGGGTTCATCTGCGCGGTGGGTTCCGGCGGAACA
Organism: Neopararhizobium haloflavum; assembly: GCF_002750855.1. GTDB lineage: Bacteria > Pseudomonadota > Alphaproteobacteria > Rhizobiales > Rhizobiaceae > Georhizobium > Georhizobium haloflavum. Next base: position 123,752 of record NZ_NWUC01000009.1, read on the forward strand.
CTGGCAGGCGTTGGCATGGCCTTGAAGGAGCGCAACCCGGACATCAAGATCGGCATCGCCGATCCTGAAGGCGCGGCACTCTTCAGCTACTATACCAGCGGTGAATTTACCTCGCCCGGTTCATCCATCACCGAAGGCATCGGCCAGGGGCGCATCACGGCAAACCTCGAAGGGTTTACACCGGACCTGGCATACCGGATCCCAGACAGTGAGGCCCTCCCCCTCATCTTCGGCCTCGTCCAGGAAGAGGGTCTGTGCCTTGGCGGCTCGAGCGGCATCAACATCGCCGGCGCCATTCGGATGGCGAAGGAGATGGGTCCGGGCCATACTATCGTGACCGTGCTTTGCGACTACGGCAATCGCTATCAGTCGAAGCTGTTCAATCCCGATTTCCTCAGATCCAAGGATCTGCCCGTTCCGCAATGGATCGACCACCAGACGCACTTCGACGTCCCGTTCGAGGCCGTTGAGTCGTGAGCCTGGAGACGCGACAGCTCTTTACGGATGATGCGTATCTGTCGACGGCCGAGGCGCGCGTCCTTGCGGTGAATGAAGCGGGCGGGATCATACTCGACCAGACATGCTTTTACGCCACGTCGGGCGGGCAACCCGGCGATACGGGCTACTTCGAGCGTGCGGATGGCAGCCGCATCGCCATCGCGGCGACCGTGACCGGTCAGACGAAGGCTGAAATCATTCATCTGCCTGCAACGGATGCACCACGGCCCGAACCCGGCGAGACGTTGGTCCTGCACGTGGATTGGGAACGTCGCTACCGCCTGATGCGCATGCACACTGCCTGCCACCTGTTGTCGGTGATCTGCCCCTACCCCATCACCGGGGCGTCGGTTTCGGAAGAGGACAGCTGGGTCGACTTCGACATGGCCGAAACGATGGATAAGGCCGACATCACCGGCCAGCTCATGGCGCTTGTCCGCGACAATCATCCGGTTTTCACCCGGTGGATCACCGAAGCTGAACTCGATGCCAACCCGGGGATCGTCAAATCGAAAAACGTGCGCCCACCGCGCGGGGCCGGCCAAATCCGGCTCGTGTGCATCGGCGAAAACGCGGCGGTCGACAGCCAGCCCTGTGGCGGCACGCATGTCTCGGAGACGCAGGAGGTGGGTGAGATACACATTGGCAAGATCGAGAAGAAGGGCAAGGAAAACCGCCGCTTTCGCATTCGCTTCGGCCCACTGCCGCAGTAAAATCATGCATCTGGCCGACGGTCGTGTCGCTAAGCAAGGAGGGTCCGGGCATGTCTGAAGTCAGTCGTTTCGTGATAGAGCCGGAGGCTCTCGGGCCCAGATTGGGCGAACCGCGGCTCAAGATCGTCGACGCTTCCTGGTATCTTCCAGCGCAGGCGCGTGACGCCAAGAGGGAATACGACGCAGCACATATTCCCGGTGCCGTCTTCTTCGACCACGACCGTGTGGTCGATCCGTCATCACCCCTGCCCCATACCGTGCCGACGGCCGAAGATTTCTCGCGCCACATGCGGGCGCTCGGCCTTTCGAATGAGGACGAGATCGTCGTCTATGACGGAATAGGCATGTTCACGGCGCCGCGCCTATGGTGGCTGTTGACGGTCATGGGTGCACGCAACGTCCGCGTCCTCAATGGCGGATTCGACGCATGGAGGGCCAATGGCCACCCGGTGACCGACCGGGCGAGCACGCCCGCCCCGGGATCGTTCGAGGCAACGTTCAACCGAGAGGCCGTCGCGACGCTTGCAGACATGCGGCGCATTCTCGACGATGGTTCTGCCCAGATTGCCGACGCGCGGTCGCATGGCCGCTTCACCGGCGAAGAACCCGAGCCCCGCGCCGGCATGCGATCGGGGCACATGCCCGGTGCTGCCAACGTGCCCGTCTTCTCATTGTCCACCGATGGCCGACTGAAAGACCTCGAAAGCCTTCGCACCACACTTCGCAAGGCCGGGCTCGATCCCGCCAAGCCCGTTGTCACGACGTGCGGCTCGGGGATCACCGCCGCCGTCATCACGCTGGCGTTGTATTCGCTCGGGCATGAGGACAACCGGCTCTATGACGGATCCTGGTCGGAGTGGGGCGCTCGCGAGGACACGCCAGTGAAGAAAGGCCACGGCATCCTCGACGAGGCTGCCTCCTCGCTGAAGGAGTAGGACGCGTGGCGCGCAAGGCGGCTGCCCCGCCGCTCCTCACCACGGTGACGTATCTCGCCATGTCGGCGCCTTCACGGGTCCATGCCGCGCTACCGATGAATGTGCAGGCGGCGCTCATGCGCGCCAAATCGATGCCGCTCCACTTCTACCGTTACCTGCAATACCGCGTCGGGCGCGACTATCACTGGGTCTATCGCCTGCGCATGGATGACGACACGCTATCCGGCGTCATTCACGATCCGGCAACCAGCATCGATGTGCTTTACCTGGACGGCGCGCCGGCTGGCTTCTTTGAATTGAAGCGGGAAAACGACACGACGGTGGATCTCGCCTATTTCGGACTGATGGCGCATGCCCAGGGGCGTGGACTCGGCAAATGGTTTCTCAGACAGGCCATCGACACGGCCTGGGCGTTTGAGCCTGAGCGCGTCACCGTCAACACCTGCACGCTCGATCATCATGCGGCGCTGCGGCTCTATCAGAAAATGGGATTCTCGCCGACCGGCCAGAGCGAGACGTTCATCCACCCCCTGACGGATCGCGACCACGTCCGCTTGGCAAAGCTTCCCTGAGAGTGAAGCGCGGCGAAGCCTGTCCGCGCCGCGCATTCGATCTCAGGCTGCCTTGAGGGCAGCCTGAGGCTCGATCATCTCGTATCCCAGCGCCTCTGCCACGGCCCGGTTCGTGATGCGTCCACGATGGACGTTGAGGCCGGCGCGCAGATGGCGATCCTCGGCAATCGCCTTCAGCCCATGATCGGCAAGCTTCAGGCCGTGATAAAGCGTCGCGTTGTTCAGGGCATGCGCCGATGTGATCGGCACGGCTCCCGGCATGTTCGCGACACAGTAGTGGATGACGCCATCAACGTCGTAGGTCGGCTCGGAATGGGTTGTCGGCTTGCTCGTCTCGAAGCAACCGCCCTGATCGATCGCCACGTCGACGATTACGGCGCCGGCCTTCATGCCGGAGAGCATTTCACGCGTCACCAGCTTGGGCGCCGCAGCACCGGGTATAAGGACCGCGCCGACAACCATATCGGAGGCGAAGGCCTCTTCTTCCAACGCCTCGATCGTCGAAAAGCGGGTGCGCACGCGCCCGGCGAAGATGTCGTCGAGCTGACGAAGCCGAGGCAGCGACCGATCGAGGATCGTTACGTCGGCGCCGAGACCGGCCGCCATCTTGGCGGCGTTCAGACCAACGACGCCGCCGCCGATGATCGAGACCTTGGCCGGCAGCACGCCGGGAACACCGCCAAGCAGAATACCGCGGCCGCCATTGGCCTTTTGCAGCGCTGTCGCGCCTGCCTGGATCGCGAGGCGCCCGGCAACCTCGGACATGGGTGCAAGAAGTGGCAGGGCACCATTGTCATCCGTCACCGTTTCATAGGCGACCGCCGTCACCCCCGCCCCGACGAGACCTTTCGTCTGCTCCGGGTCAGGAGCCAGATGGAGATAGGTATAAAGAATCTGATCCTCGCGCAGCTGAACCCATTCCGATGCCTGAGGCTCCTTTACCTTCACGATCATGTCGGACCGGGTGAAGACCTCTTCGGCCGACTGGGCGATCTTGGCGCCGGCAGCCTTGTAGGCGTTGTCGTCGGCGCCGATCCCGGCACCTGCCCTGGTCTCGACGATGACCTCATGGCCATGGGCGACATATTCGCGAACAGCGCCAGGCGTGAGGCCGACACGGTATTCGTGGTTCTTGATTTCTTTCGGGCATCCAACGCGCATTTTGATCCTCCATCAGCCAGCGGGCGGACCGCCTCCGCCATCGCACCGATTCCACCACATGGCGCTTCGAATGTCCTTGCAAATGCGTTTGCCGCAGCCACCGGACTAGGCTATTCTTGCTTAGAACTTGGCTTTTTTCGAAGAACGTGCGGCACATGGTTTTCGATGCAATCGATCGTGCTATCTTGAAGCGGCTTCAGTCTGATGGCCGCATTTCGAACGCCAACCTGGCGGAGGCCGTTGGGCTTTCGCCCTCTGCGTGCTCGCGCCGTCTGGATATTCTGGAAAAGTCGGGCGTCATCCGTGGTTACCACGCGCGCCTTTCCGACAAGGCGCTCGGCTATCGGATGACCGCCATCGTCCACATTTCCCTGTCCGGCCAATTCGCCAAAACGCTGACGGAGTTCGAGAAGGCGGTGCAGCGCTGCCCCAATGTTCTTTCATGTTATCTGATGTCGGGCGAATACGATTATGTCCTGCGTGTCGTGGTAAAGGACCTTGAGGATTACGAGCGGCTGCATCGCGACTGGCTTTCCGCCCTGCCCCACGTCGTGCGGATCAACTCATCCTTCGCGCTTCGTGACGTGATCGACCGCCCCAACACCGGTCTCGACATCAACTTGGCATGAAGTTGTGCCTTTCCCCGCGACCTTGCCAACGATAAGTTCGATCGGTGGCCGCCGGCTCGAACCAAGGATGGCGGCACCCGACCAATCAACGGAAACTGCATGCAAGACACGCCGTCGCGGCCCGATATTTCCTCGCCGATTGCGCCATTGAAGCACCCGACGTTCCGGGCGATCTGGATGGCCAGCATGGCATCCAATTTCGGCGGGTTGATCCAGACGGTCGGCGCCGCCTGGCTCATGACCCAGCTTGCGCAATCCGACGAGATGGTGGCGCTCGTACAGTCCTCGACGACCCTGCCCATCGTCCTTTTCGCCCTGTTGTCCGGCGCTGTCGCCGACAGCTTCAGCCGGCGCCATGTCATGCTTCTGGCACAGAGCTTCATGCTGGTCGTCGCTGCCCTGTTGACCCTGACGGCCTATCTCGACCTCCTGACACCGTGGTCGCTGCTCACCTTCACCTTCCTCATCGGCTGCGGGATGGCGATGAACAACCCGTCCTGGCAGGCCTCGGTCGGCGATATGGTGCCGCGCGACGACCTTCCGGCCGCCGTTACCCTGAATTCGATGGGTTTCAATCTGTCGCGCAGCGTGGGCCCGGCGATCGGCGGCGCGATCGTGGCGGCTGCCGGTGCGGCGGCGGCGTTCGCAATCAACGCGCTCAGCTATCTCGGCCTGATCTTCGTCCTCATCCGGTGGAAACCCGGTCTTCCGGAGAGCCGCCTTCCGCGCGAGGGGCTTGGCTCGGCGATGGTGGCGGGACTGCGCTATCTCATCATGTCTCCAAACATCGAAACCGTGATGCTGCGCAGCGCCATTTTCGGCCTGACCGCCAGTTCGGTGATGGCGCTTTTGCCCCTTATCGCACGGGACCTTCTTGGCGGCGGACCGACGCTCTACGGGCTGCTGCTTGGCGCTTTCGGTTTCGGAGCGGTATGCACCGCATTGTCGAATGCGCGTCTTCGTCGCCTGTTTGCCGGCGAGACCCTGGTACGCATCGCCTTCTGTGCCTTTGCCGTCTGCGCCTTCATCGCTGCAACCAGCCCTTGGCAAATCGTGACTGTCCTCGCCCTGACGCTTGGCGGGGCAGCCTGGGTCATGGCTCTGTCGTTGTTCAATACAACGGTACAGCTTTCGACCCCGCGTTGGGTCGTCGGGCGCCTGCTCGCCCTTTACCAGATGGCCACCTTCAGCGGCATGGCCCTCGGCAGTTGGATCTGGGGCATCGTCGCAGAAAGCCACGGAGCCGACGTCGCACTGCTGGTGGCAGGCGGATTGATGCTGGCAGGGGCCGCGCTCGGACTTTTGCTGCCATTGCCCGCCCCTCCAAAGCTCAAGCTCGACCCGCTCAATCGGTGGCAGGAGCCGCATCTGGCAATGGACATCAAGCCGCAAAGCGGGCCGGTGGTCATCATGGTCGAATATCAGATCGAGGACGAGATGGTCTCCGAATTCCTCAGCGCCATGGCAGCCAGGCGGCGCCTTCGGTATCGGAACGGTGCGCGACAGTGGTCACTCATGCGCGATCTGGAGGATCCCGAACTGTGGCAGGAAACTTATCATCTGCCGACATGGACCGAGTATCTGCGCTATCACCAGCGGACCACCGAGGCTGACGCAATCGTCTCGGAGAAAATCCGCTTGGTCCAAAAGAGCGGCACGGTGCCACGTATCCACCGCATGATCGAACGATCCACGGACTGGACCGCCAATGCTCGGGGCGAGATCCGCCGCATTGTCGAGATGCCCTGACGCTGCCTCCCGCTCAGGCCCGCGCCACATGCGACTCGATGAATGCAACGCGGTCGTCCACGGATCGGAGCGGCAGATCGACCAGCCGGTACCCAAGCCGCGCATAGGTCCGACGCAATTGTTCATATTCGGCAATGGCCATTTCGAACGACTTGTTGCGCTCCGGCTCATTGTCATAAAGCGCCGGCCACGGGGGTGTCATGAACACGTTGCGGTGATACGGGTATTGCCGGATCGACGTTTCAAGCTCATCTGCGCGTCCCCAGCCCGTATATTCGGCATGCGAGAGCGCGTCGACCAGACCGCGGTCGAAGAAGACGGGGCCGCTTCCGCGCGGCACCTCCCGATAGGCATTGATCGAGCGCTGCACCAGACGATCGATGAAGGCTTCCACGTCTCGCCAAGGCAGTGCCGTGCCGCCCTCGGCCAATTCTTCGCGCACGATCTGCCGCCCGGCTTCAGGCACAACCGCATAGCCACGGCGTGAAAGTGCGTCGAGAAGTGTCGACTTTCCGCCGCCGGAGCAGCCTGACAGCACGATCAGCGGGACTGCGGACACGGATCAGACGGGAGAGGTATCGTCAGGATCGGCGAAGAGACGCGGATTCTGGTCGATGATCTGCCGGGCCTTGCGAAGGCTGACAGCGACCGCTTCTTCTTGCGACATGCAAAGGTCCGCACGGATGAAGCGGCGCTTAACCGTTCGCCCGTCCACACTCCGGGAAATCGTTCCTCCCACACGCCATTGTCCGCCCTCATCAACGGGCGCTGCAACGATCGTGCAATCCTTGTAGTTTTCCGGATCAGAGGCCGCGGACGAGGAAGACGTGGCCGCCTTTTCGCCGCCCATTCCAAAGAGACGGGACAGAAATGACATGGGTTCGTACATCCTCTCGATGAGCGTTTCAGTGCGGGTGTAACACGGCCGCATGGCAGGGGAAATCGCGCACCATCGTCCATCCGCGCCTCGGGGTCGAGCTGCTTGAAAGCGGTCATCCGCGACTTTGAGGGTGAGCGACGTTGAAAAGCAGACGAACACCAAGGCGGCTTTCCGTGTCGCCGCCTACGGTCAGAGTCACATGCAGCGCCGTCTCACGCCTCTTTTGCGATGTCGGCCAGCTTTGTCATGATCACTGCCGCACCGGCGAGGCGCTTCTCGGCGGTGCCGAGCTCGCGAATGAAGACGACGCTCTGATCGGGGCGGATCTTCGCGTCATTCCCAAGCCGCGCGATGTGCTGAACCAGCCCGGCCGGATTGGGAAACTCCTTGCCACGGAACTGGACCACGACGCCTTTCGGCCCCGCGTCGAGCTTTTCGACGTTTGCGATGCGGCAGAGGGCTTTGATGTAGACGATCTTGAGGAGGTGCTCGACCTCCTTCGGCAGCGGGCCGAAGCGGTCGATGAGTTCGGCACCGAACCCGTCTATGTCGCCAAGATCGGTGATCTCTCCGAGGCGGCGATAAAGGCCCAGCCTCAAATGAAGGTCGGGCACGTAGTCCTCGGGGATCATGACCGGAGTGCCCACCGTGATCTGTGGCGACCAGCCGGTATCACGAACCTCGTCTTCTCCCTTGAGTTCGGCGACGGCCTCCTCCAGCATCTGCTGATAAAGCTCGAAGCCGACTTCCTTGATGTGTCCGGACTGTTCTTCACCAAGCAGGTTGCCGGCGCCGCGAAGGTCCAGATCGTGGCTGGCAAGCTGGAAGCCGGCACCCAATTCATCGAGCGACTGCAGCACTTTCAGGCGCCGCTCCGCCATCGGCGCAAGCATCCGGTTGACCGGCAACGTGAAGAGCGCGAAGGCACGCACCTTCGATCGACCGACCCGGCCGCGCAACTGGTAGAGCTGGGCGAGGCCGAACATGTCGGCGCGGTGGACGACGAGGGTGTTGGCGCGCGGGACGTCGAGGCCGGATTCGACGATCGTCGTCGACAACAGCACGTCGTAACGTCCGTCGTAGAAGGCGTTCATGATGTCGTCGAGTTGGCCCGGCGCCATCTGGCCGTGTGCCACCGCCACCTTCAGTTCCGGCACGTCCGATTGAAGGAACGCGGCAACGTCCTCGAGATCTGAGATCCTCGGACAAACATAGAAACTCTGGCCACCGCGATAGCGTTCACGCAGCAGCGTCTCGCGGATCGTCAGCGTATCGAAGGGAGAGATGAACGTGCGCACGGCTAGCCGGTCCACCGGCGGCGTCGTTATCAGGGACAGCTCGCGCACCCCGGTCATCGCCAGTTGCAGCGTGCGCGGGATCGGCGTGGCGGACAGCGTCAGGACGTGGACGTCCGACTTGAGCTCCTTCAGCCGCTCCTTGTGCTTCACGCCGAAATGCTGCTCCTCGTCGATGATCAGAAGCCCCAGATTGGCAAACTGGATCGACGAACCGAGCAGAGCGTGTGTCCCGATCACAATATCGCACTTGCCCGAGGCAACTTCACCCTTGGTCAGCGCCAATTCCTTGGATCCGACCAGGCGGGAGGCATGCCCGATGCGGATCGGCAGGCCGCGGAACCGCTCGGTGAACGTCTTATAGTGCTGGCGCGCCAGCAGCGTTGTCGGGACGACGAGCGCCACCTGAACGCCATTCATCGCGGCGACAAATGCCGCACGCAGGGCCACCTCGGTCTTTCCGAACCCGACGTCGCCGCAGACGAGCCGGTCCATCGGCAGGCCCTCGCCGAGATCGCCTCGAACCGCCTCGATCGCGTTCAGCTGATCATCCGTCTCGTCATAGGGGAACCGTGCGGCGAACTCGTCATAAAGACCGTCCGGCGTGGTCAGTGCCGGCGCGGTCCGCATCCTGCGCTCGGCAGCGATGCGGATGAGCCCGCCGGCCATGTCCAAAAGGCGCTTCTTCAGCTTGGCCTTGCGTGCCTGCCATGCAATGCCGCCGAGCTTGTCCAGCGCAACTTCCGTCGCGTCCGAGCCATAGCGCGAGAGGAGGTCGATGTTCTCCACCGGCAGGTAGAGCTTGTCCTCACCTGCATAATGGAGCTCGAGGCAGTCATGCGGGGCGCCCATGGCCTCGATTGTCTTCAGTCCGATGAAGCGGGCGATGCCGTGCTCGGCGTGAACGACGATTGATCCTTCGTCGAGACCTGCCACCTCGGAGATATAGTCGGCGCCGCGTTTCTTGCGCCGTGCCCGTCGGACGAGGCGGTCGCCAAGGATGTCCTGCTCGCCGACGATCACCAGATTGCCGGTCTCGAAACCCTGCTCAAGGGGCAACACTGCGGCGCCCGCCTCGCCCTTCGCGAGCTTCGCGACCTCGTCCAGCGATTCGATGCGGCGAACACGCTCGAGGCCATGTTCGTTCAGAACCTGGAGCAGGCGGTCCAGCGAGCCCTCCGACCAACCGGTGACGAGCACCTTCGCTCCATCCGCGCGCTTGCTCGCGATATGGCGGGCTGCCGTTTCGAAGATATTCTCACGATCGTCCGTCGCCTTACCGGCCTGGCGCGCTTCCTCGACCTTTCGAGCCCAACGCGGCCCCGGCTTTGCGGTCAAGGTGACGACCCGCCGCCCTCCTGTTTCCGGCTCGTCGAATGGCGTGACTCGGATACCGTGCAGCGCATCGATCCGCGCCATGACCTCATCGGATTCAAGGTAGAGCATGCGCGGCGGAACGGGTTTGTATGGCGTCCCCTGCCCGGCCCCGGACTGTTCACCGGCATGGCGGCGCGCCTCGTAATGGTCATTCACCTGCGCCGTGCGTTCCGTCGCCGCCTCGCCGACCAGATGGTCGGTGACGATCGCAAAACCGCTCAGATAGTCGAAGGCAGTATCGAGTTCGTCGTAGAAAAGCGGCAGCCAATGCTCCATGCCGGCATAGCGCCGTCCTTCGCTGATCGCCTGGTAGAGGGCATCGTCGCGGGTGGCGGCGCCGAAACTGGCCAGGTAATTCGTGCGGAAGCGGCTGATCGTTTCAGGCGTCAGGGTCACCTCGCTCATCGGATTGAGATCGAGCACCTTGCCCTGGCCGGTCGTTCGCTGGCTTGCGGGATCGAAGCTGCGTACGGTCTCCAGCGTATTGCCGAAGAAATCGAGACGCACCGGCTCCGATGAGCCGGGAACGTAAACGTCGAGGATGCCGCCGCGCACCGCGAATTCACCGACTTCCCGGACCGTCGACACCCGCTCGAAGCCATGGGCGGCCAGCCGCTCGATGATCGTTTCCATGCCGATCTGGCTGCCCGCCTTGGCAACGAACCCGGCCCCCTCCATCATGGCGACCGGAGGCGCCTTCTGGATCAGGGCGTTGACCGACACGATGACGATGGCTGGGTGCGGTGCCTTCCTGTGCTCGATCAACGCGCCGAGAGCGGCGATGCGTCTGGCGGCCGCCTCCGTGCTGGGCGAGACGCGGTCGTAGGGCAGGCAATCCCAGGCCGGCAGTTGCAGCACCGGGATTTCTGGCGCGGCGAATTTCAGCGCCTGCTCGATTTCGCTCATGCGCTGACCGTCGGAGACGACATAGGCCAGCGAGCGGCCGGCCCGCGCCATTTCCGCAAGGATCAGTGGTTCCGCTCCCGCCGGCACATGGGCGAGCGTGACCGACGCCCGATTGGCGGTCAGGATGTCGAGCGACAGACCTTCGATCATCATTCTATCCGTTGGCACCGAGAATGTCGGGGTTGAATGCGCGAATGCGGCCAAAGAGCGGCGTATCGAGATGCGGCGGCAGTTGCGCTTCACCGGTTACCCATTTCACCATTTCGCGATCGTCGATCTCCAGAAGCCTCTCGAACATGTCGAGCTCGGCTTCGTCCATCTTGGCGATCTCCCGGTCGGCGAAGCTGCCGAGAACCAGATCCATCTCGCGGATGCCCCGGTGCCACGCGCGGAAGAGCAAACGCCTGCGGCGCGGATCGAGGCCGGCGCTCGTCATTGTCGTTCCGGTCATTGAAAGCTTCCTGTTGATCGCGCTTCTATAGCCAAGGCGAAACGGCTTGTCAGCCTTGCCGGCACGATCAATTCGGCGCCAATGTGCGCACCATGCGACCACCCGAACTCGATCCACTCTTTGCGCCGGTTTCCACGCAGCCGGGAATCGGCCCGAAGCTTGCCGGCCTGATCGCCCGCGTCGCCGGTCGCGAAACGGCCGAAGAGACACGGGTCATCGACCTTCTTTTGCTCGCCCCGACCTCGATAATCGACCGGCGCCGACGGCCGGGCATTGCGCTGGCTCCACCGGGTACCATCGTCACGCTCGACGTCAGGATCGACCGGCATGAGCCGGCGCCGCGAGGCCGGTCCAACGTGCCCTATCGGGTCTTCGCACACGATGACACGGGCGAAATCGCTCTGACCTTTTTTCGGGCCAAGGCCGCCTGGCTCGACCGCCTGTTGCCGGTCGGCGAGAACGTGATCGTCAGCGGCAAGGTTGACTGGTTCAACGGGCGCGCCTCCATGGTGCATCCCGACCATATCTTGGCTCTGGCCGAGGCGGCGGCAATGCCATTGGTGGAACCTGTCTATCCGCTGACGGCGGGCCTTTCGCCAAAGGTGCTTCGGCGGGCAATCGAAGATGCACTCGGGCGACTGCCGCAGCTCAGCGATTGGCACGAGCCGACCCTCAAGGCGAGGAACACTTTCCCGGCGTTCGCCGAAGCGCTTGCAGACCTTCATGGACCGCATGTCGCCGGCGACATTGATCCGCGCGCGCCGAGCCGCCGGCGGCTGGCCTACGACGAGTTGCTGGCAGGTCAACTCTCTCTGGCGCTGGTCCGGCAAAGAGTCCGGCGCCTGCCCGGCAGCCCCGTCGTCGGGAACGGGCGGCTGGTCGGGGCGATTGTTCAGTCCCTGCCGTTCAGGCTAACGGGTGCACAGCAGGCGGCGATCGGCGATGTCGCGGCTGATCTTGCCCGTCATGAACGCATGCTGCGGCTGCTCCAGGGCGATGTCGGGTCCGGCAAGACGGCTGTTGCTCTGTTGTCGATGGCAACGGCGGTGGAGGCGGGTGGCCAGGCCGTCCTCATGGCGCCGACCGAGATACTGGCACGTCAGCACTTTGCGACAATTAGCAAGATGATCGCGTCGACGGATGTCTCTGTCGAGATCCTGACGGGACGCGCATCCAGTCGTGAACGCGCCGCCGCGCTCGGCCGCATCGCAGACGGAAGTGCGCAGATCATCATCGGAACGCACGCGCTCTTCCAGGAAAGCGTCACCTTCGCCAATCTGCTTGTGGCCGTCGTCGATGAGCAGCACCGGTTCGGCGTCCACCAGCGTCTGAGGCTGACGGCAAAAGGAACCGCGCCGCATATGCTGGTGATGACCGCAACGCCGATACCGCGAACCCTCGTGCTGGCCGCATTCGGCGACATGGACGTCTCGCGCCTTGACGAGAAGCCGGCGGGGCGACAGCCGATCAGCACTGTCAGCCTGCCCGACGAGCGCATCGACGATATCGTCACGCGCCTTGAGGCGGCCGTCGGCGAGGGCAAGAAGGCGTACTGGATCTGCCCATTGGTCGAGGAGACCGACGCCTCCGACCTGATGTCGGCCCAAGCCCGCCACAAGACGCTTTCCGCCAGGCTCGGGCCGGCGGTCGGACTTGTGCATGGGCGCATGTCGGGCCCTGAAAAGGACGCTGCCATGCAGGCGTTCAAATCGGGACAGACACAGGTTCTCGTCGCCACGACGGTAATCGAGGTTGGCGTCGACGTGCCCGATGCCACGATCATGATAATCGAACATGCCGAACGGTTCGGTCTGGCGCAGCTTCACCAGTTGCGCGGGCGTGTGGGCCGGGGGCAGGAAGCGTCCTCCTGCATTCTGCTCTACAAGGCTCCCTTGAGCGAAACCGCACGCGCGCGACTGTCCATTATGCGCGAAAGTGAAGACGGCTTTCGCATAGCGGAAGAAGACCTCAAGCTGCGCGGCGAAGGCGAACTGCTTGGAACGCGCCAGTCCGGCACGCCCGGATTTCGGCTGGCAAGCCTGGAAGCCCATGGCGATTTGCTGGAATTGGCCCGCAACGATGCCCGCTATGTCATCGAGACCGATCCGGAGTTGAAATCGGCGCGAGGGATGGCGCTGCGCACCCTGCTCTATCTGTTTCGCAGAGACGAAGCGATCCGGTTGCTGCGCGCCGGATGAGCACCGCTTCAGGCCTTCCCCGTTGTTTCCCGTGCCTGGCTGGCCTCGGCGAGCGAAGCCAGCTTCGGTTGGTAGTCGGGCGCGATAAGTCCTGCGGATATGATCATCTTGGCTGCATCTTCCACAGACATGTCGAGAGGCACGACGTCCCTGCGATCGACGAAGAGGAGATAGCCTGACGTGGGATTGGGCGTCGTCGGAACGAAGACGGCCACCGTTTCCTGACCACGCTCTTCCAACTTGTATCCCACCTCCCCTTTGCTTTCGGTGGCAATGAACACGATCGACCAGACGCCGAGTCGTGGGTACTCGATGAGGCCGGCCTGCTTGAAGGAATTGGACTGCTCTGCCAGCACCGTCTCGAAGATCTGCTTGAGAACCTTGTAGATGCTACGCACGATCGGCATGCGATCGAGAATGCTCTCGCCATATCCCACCAACGTGCGGCCGATCAGGTTTGCTGTCAGGAAACCGACCACCGTGATGAAGACGAGCGCGGTAAGCAGCCCGAAGCCTGGAACGCTGAATGGCAGATAGGAATCGGGGTTGTAGATTCGCGGAACGTAGGGCTTCACCCAGCCATCGACCCACATGATGAACGACCAGGTGAGATAGATGGTGATCGCCAGCGGGGCGCAGATGATCAGGCCCGTGAGGAAATAGTTGCGCAGCCGTAGCGTCAGCGGCATGCGAAGCTTCTTTTCTGCCATCGGGACGCGGACCGTTCAGCTCAATTGCGCGATTGCTGTGCGGTGCAACTTAGAGAATTTCGCCGCCGCGCGGAAGCACCGCAACACCATGAATTTTGCTCAAGACGCGGCGAGACGGCATCATCCGATCATGCCGAGCGCCGGAAACGTCTCGAGCAGCCAGAAGGCGAAGCGGGCCATGCCGCCGGTCAGGAACAGAACGCCTGCAAGGACAAGAAGGCCGCCCATCGCTTTTTCGACCAGGCCGAGGTGACGGCGAAACCGGACGAGGAACCGCATGAACCGGCCTGAGAAGGCAGCCGCGATCCAGAACGGGACCGCCAACCCGAGCGAATAGGCGGCGAGCAGCATCGCGCCCTCGTCGACCGTCTGCCGCGAAGCGGCAACACCGAGGATCGCACCGAGCACGGGACCGATGCATGGTGTCCAGCCGAAAGCGAAGGCCAGCCCCATCATATAAGCGCCCGTCAGCGTCGCCGGCCGCCCGCCCCCCTGAAACCGCCATTCCCGGTTGAGAGCGGCGATCCGGAACGCGCCGAGGAAATGGAGGCCCATGAGGATTATCACGGCGCCGCCAAGCTGTGACAGCAGCATCGTGTGGGTTCGAAGGGCGGCCCCGATTTGCGATGCGCCGGCGCCGAGCGCGACGAAGACGGTTGCAAAGCCGAGCGTAAAGATCAGCGCCACCGGCAAAACCGCCCGCCTTGCGCCGACGGCCGCGGCCCCATCGGACGCGCGGAAGTCCTCGACGCTCACCCCCGCCATGTAACACAGATAAGGTGGGACCAGCGGCAGCACGCAGGGCGACAGGAACGAAATCGCTCCCGCCAGAATGGCCGTGAATATGGAGATGTCGGCAATCGTCACGTCGGCCCGGCCGTTTCTTCCTGAAGTCTCGTCCTTTTAGGCATCATGAATGGCTGCGGCCAGTCACCTTTTCGCGGGCTGCGACGAAAAGCCTTCGACCCCGATGCGGACGGGCATTTTAGCAGTTGACCCGCCCCGGCCCCCTGCCTATGTTCCGCGCCAATCGCCAGCGGCCCGCAAGGCCGCGCGTGAGCCTGTAGCTCAGTTGGTAGAGCAACTGACTTTTAATCAGTAGGTCCAGGGTTCGAATCCCTGCGGGCTCACCATTTTTCCTGGGTACGACCCGGAGACATGGGTAACAGAATGTACCTAAGACATGGGTGACGACCTCGTGCCGAACGGGTTGTCGATG